>NZ_AP042431.1:2892500-3005878 GCF_055383815.1 Tindallia texcoconensis | reverse complement strand
TTCTTCGGTGTTTTCATGAATTTACCTCCGATGTAAAAAAATAAACCGACGAATATCTAATATTCAGCCGGTTACGCCACTGGATCCCTACAGCATAAGCGTCCATCTATAACTGTAGTTCATCTCCGCTGTTCAGTTTTATTACTTCTATTATAACAAATTTATTCATTGAGTAAAGAAAAACTTTACAAATACTTAGTAATTTTTCCTTAAGTATTTACCTGAATTTTCTGAAATGCAGTAGAACTCGCTTCTCTAGATGTCTAACAAGGCTGGTCCACCAGAATTCTTTGCTTTTGATAGGGGTGACTAAAATGGTATAGAGGCCCATTCGGTTGCCACCCAGTACATCCGTAAAGATCTGATCGCCGATAATGGCGGTTTCTTTAGGATTTGTTTTTAATATCCGCAAGGCTTTTTTAAAACCAGCCTTAGTAGGTTTTTTAGCCTTAGAAATCCCTCGACAATGAAAAAAAGCCATCATCCGTTGAACTCGAATTTCCTTGTTGTTGGAAACCAACATAATCTTAAACCCTTGATTTTTGGCTTCTTTAATCCAACCATGGGTTTCTTGGGATGGCTGATGGACATCCCAGGCTACCAAGGTGTTATCGATATCTATAAGAAGGCTTTTAATGCCAACGGTTTTAAGTTCCTTTAACGGAATATGGGATAAATCATCGACCCAAAGTCTAGGTTTTAAGAGCTTCATTGTGTACACCTCATGTTTTGATTGATTGGTTCATTTCCCTATCCCTCTCCTTACGCAATAAATCATTAGGAGACACTGGAAATGGTACCTGACAGGTGATTATTTGCTGAGGATGGGGAGCGTTATCGATGGAATCTCCCTCTTGGTTCTTTAGATCTCTAATGGTAAAATGCAGGGCTTTTTCATGTTTTGGACTGATAAGCTCCACCTGGTCTCCATTAAAAAATCGATTTCGCTGTTGTATCGTCGCTATTTTCCTCTCTGGATCCCAGCTTTTGACAATTCCGATAAAATCGTAGCTTCTTTCCCCGTAGGTTTCTGCATAGATCTGGTCTTCTTCCGATGGTTGATCTAAATAAAATCCTGTTGTATAGGGTCTATGGCTAGCTTTTTGCAGTTCCTCTAGCCATTCTGGTTTAAATTCCCAATGTTCCGGATCTTGCAGATAGGCATCTAGGGCTTGGCGATATACCCGTACTACGGTGGCTACATAATAGATGGTTTTCATTCGTCCTTCTATTTTAAGGCTGGTAATCCCAGCTTCGATTAAATTGGGAATATGCTTGATCATACATAAATCCTTAGAGTGAAAAATATAGGTGCCTGTCTCATCTTCATAAACAGGCATATATTCGCCGGGACGTTGTTCTTCTACAACGGAATACCGCCAACGACAAGGATGGGCACACCCTCCTTTATTGGCATCTCGTTGGATCATATAGTTGCTTAGGAGGCAGCGGCCAGAATAGGAAATGCACATGGCTCCATGGATAAAGCTTTCTAGTTCTAGTGTTTCTGGTTTTTCATCATGAATTTTTTTGATTTCTTTTAGGCTTAGTTCCCTGGCCATTACAACTCGCTGTGCTCCTAGTCGGTGCCAGAAATTAATGGTATGTACATTGGTGCTGTTGGCTTGAGTGCTAATGTGAATAGGAAACTGGGGCGCATATTGCTGCACCAGATCAAAAGTTCCTGGATCCGAGACAATAACCCCGTCTAAGGGAATATTGTTGAGGGATTTTAAGTAGGGGAGCAACGCTTCGATGTCTTCATCGTGAGGAATAATATTGAGGGTTAGATAAACACGGGCTTGATGTTGGTGGGCAAACGCCACGCCTTCTGCCATTTCTTCCAAAGAAAAGTTTTTTGCCGCGGCTCTTAATCCAAATACCTGTCCGCCAATATAAACTGCATCGGCTCCATATAAAATAGCAATTTTTAATCGTTCTAAATCGCCAGCAGGTGCTAATAGTTCGATTTTATTCATGTTGGTTCCTCCTGAGTTTTCAAGCTGATGGCCAGTCCATCTCCTACAGGAAGGATACTGGTTTCTAGCTGGGGATGGTTGGTAATAGTTTTTAAGTATTGGCGCATTCGCATGGCAATGGTTTTTTTCCGGCGTCTAATAAGATCATCGTTGGCTACCATGCCTCTAAATAGGATGTTATCTGAAATAAGAAGACCTCCTGGTTGTAACAGTTGAATACTGGCTTCTAACATTTCGCTATAATGTCCTTTGGCTCCATCTAGGAAAATCATATCAAAGGGTTCCTTTAGACAGGGAAGGACTTCTAGGGCATCTCCATGGAGGACTTTAATGGTGTTTTCCATACCTGCGTCCTGTATATTCTCTATTGCTTCTTTCGTATAGTCGGAATTCCGCTCGATGGTCACCACTTTGGCTCCATTTCCCGCTGCTGTTGCAAATAGAATGGCGGAGTAACCAATGGCTGTTCCGATTTCTAAAATGGTTTTGGTGCCAGACATTTTAATAATAAGCTTTAGCAAAGCTGCCACTTCTCGCTCAATAACGGGAATATGACGCTGTTCTGCTTCTTGCATTAATTGATTTACGATTCCTTTTTCTTCTGGGAGGATTTGACGGATATATTCTTCTAAAAATTCCGGCGTTATGGTCCCTGTCGGATCAATTATTCCTTTTATTGGTTTTTTAATCATAGGGCATCCTCCAAAGGTCATTAATGATGGTGGGAGTCATAAAAGCTAAAGTGCCCAATGAAGGGGCACTTTAGCTTGATTTGTTGCTGGTTTATACTTCCATAATAATAGGCAAAATCATGGGCCTACGTTGTGTTTTATGATATAGAAAATCTTTCAGGCTATCCCGAATGGCATTTTTTAATTGCGACCATTCCCGTATTCCTTTTTGTTCGCATTGATTGAGGGACTTCTGAACTTCTTCTCTGGCTTCTTCCAAAAGGTCTTCGGATTCTCGAACATAAACAAAGCCTCGAGAAATAATATCTGGACCTGCTACGACTTTGGCTGCTTTTTTATCAATGGTAACGACTACTACCATAAGTCCATCTTCTGCCAAATGCTTTCGATCACGAAGCACAATGCTGCCCACATCGCCAACGCCTAGGCCATCCACTAAAATGGGGCCAGCTTGGACCTTGCCAGTTATTTTAGCGGATTTCTGACTCATTTCTAGAACTTGTCCATTTTCCATGGTGAAGATGTTTTCTTCTGTCATTCCCATGCCAACAGCTAGGTTTCCATGCTGTTTTAAGTGACGGAATTCGCCGTGTACTGGGATAAAATATTTGGGCTTCACTAGTTTGTGAATGAGTTTAAGCTCCTCTTGGCAAGCATGACCGGAAGTATGAACCTCTGCCATGGGATCATAAATAACGTTGGCACCTTTTTCAAAGAGCTGATTAATCACTCTACTCACCATTTTTTCATTGCCCGGAATTGGTGAAGCAGAGAAAATGACCAAATCGTCTTTTCGAATATCTAATTTTCGATGATCATTGGAAGCCATACGAGATAATGCTGCCATGGGTTCTCCTTGGCTACCAGTTGTTAACAGTAGAAGTTGATCATCGGAGTAATCATCCATTTCTCGAATATCAATTAAGATATCTTTTGGAACGTGTAAAGCTCCAAGTTCTGAACCTACATCAAAAACATTGATCATGCTGCGCCCGGAAATAACAATTTTGCGATTAAACTTTTCTGCTGTGTTAATGACTTGCTGTAAACGATGAATATGAGAAGCAAAGGTCGCTACAATAATCCGGCTTTTGGTGTTCATAAATGCGTTTTCTAAGGCAACACCAATTTTACTTTCAGACATTGTGGTACCAGGCCGTTCGGCATTGGTGCTGTCTGCCAGCATTAACAAAACGCCTTTTTTGCCTAGTTCTCCCAACCGATGTAAGTCGATCATTTCTCCATCTACGGTAGAATAGTCTACACGAAAATCTCCAGTGTGAAGGATGATGCCTTCGGAGGTATGGATAGCAATAGCACAGGCATCCGGAATGCTGTGGCTTGATCGAATATATTCTACATTAAAAACACCTAATTGGAAGGTGTCTCCTGCTTTAACACGCTGCAAGTGAACCTTGTTATCCAGTTTATGTTCTTTTAATTTGGATTCGAGCAACCCTAGTGTTAATCGAGTTCCATAAATGGGGACATTCATTTTCTTTAACAAATAAGGCAGAGCACCAATATGGTCTTCATGTCCATGGGTCAGCACAACCCCTTTTACTCTGTCTTTGTTTTTTTCTAAATACGTAGTATCTGGAAGAACAATGTCAATTCCCAGCATTTCGTCATCAGGAAAACTTAAGCCACAGTCGATAATCAAGATTTCATTCTTGTACTCGACCACGGTTAAATTCTTCCCTATTTCTCGTAATCCTCCCAAGGGGATTACTTTTATTTTCGATTGATTCTTTGCCAATAAATTCACTCCTTTTAGTGTAACTATTTTTCTTCATACGAAAAGAGAGGTAGTCCGTTGCTTCTGGACTACCTGCATTTGGAGCATAATCCGAAAAATTTTACCTTGTGATCTGTAATAATAAAATCATAATCCTTTTCAATCTGTCTTTCGGTGTTGTCCAGCAAGTCATCGTTGACTTCCAGTATTTTTCCGCAGTTGGTACAAATTAAGTGATGGTGCTCATGGTCATCCTGATGTACATTATACTCGTATCGGCTGCATCCATCGTCAAGATTAATCTTTAGTATCAGGTCCATTTCATTAAGGATTTGCAGCGTCCGGTACACTGTTGCTAATCCTATATCCGGGCATGGTACCTTCACCAAGTCGTAGATCTCTTCCGTTGTTAAATGCTGACCTGGATTCTCCATGATAATATTTAAAACTGCCCTGCGCTGTGGGGTCAGTTTGTATCCTTTTTCTTTTAATAGTCCTTTTAACTCATTGGCATTATCCATAAAGTCACCTTCTTTTAAGGTTGTTTGTAGCGTTTATCTATTCTGAAGCTATTCTACCTGATTATACCGTGTTTTCAGGGTTATGTCAAAGTGTTGGGATGACAATTCCCCCTCTCCATGTAAGAAGAGGGGATTCATCATGTTTTTCATCCTACTTGAATGGTTTCTTTAATGTTCTTCTTCTTCCATTTCATCCATCATGGTTTCATAGGCGGCGGCCACCTGATCGAATTCTTCGTCATCTTCCACTGCTACTAGCATTACATCATCGCCTTCTGTCGCTTCCATACGGAAAATAAAGGCTTCTTCTTCCTCTTTTGCATCTAAAGGCAGAAGAATAGCATATTCTTGTTCACTCATTTCCATAGTCATGATAATTTCAAATTCTTGCTCCTGACCATCTTCGTCTACTAGGGTTACTACATTTTCGTTTTCTTCCATTGGTAAAACTCCTCTCAATAGTTCTATTCCTCTTTATGGTGTTGCTGATAATCCAGGTATCCCTGAAGTATACATACGGCTGCAACGGTATCGATAACTTTTTTTCGTTTATCCCGACGCATATCGCCTTCAATAAGACTTCGTTCTGCCATTTTGGTGGAAAGTCGTTCATCCCACTCTACAATAGTAACTGGCATTTTTTCTTGGATTTGAGTGATAAAAGATTTTACTTTCTCTGACTGGGGACCGTAGGTCCCGTTCATATTGCGAGGAATCCCTACCACAAATTCTGTTGACTGATATTCTTCGGCGATTTTTTTTAGTTGTTTCAAGTCTTCTGGAAGGGATGTGCGTTTGATGGTAGTAACGCCTTGGGCGGTCCAACCAAAGGGATCGCTTACGGCAATGCCAATGGTGCGATCTCCCACATCTAGCCCTAGTTTTCTTGGTTGTATCATGGCACACTCTCTTTCAGGGTTACTTTTGTTGGTTGTTTTTTATATAATCACGAACCATTTCTTCGAGCATTTCGTCTCTTTCGATTTTTCGAATAAGGCTTCTGGCGCCTTCATGGCTTGTGATATAAGATGGATCTCCAGAAAGAATATAGCCTACAAACTGGTTCACCGGATTGTATCCCTTTTTTTCCAAAGCTTCGTACACTTGAATAATAATGTCTTTGGCTTTTTCTTCTTTTTCCTGTTCTATGCTAAATTTCATGGTAGAACTCATTTTATCTGTCATGGCTCTCCTCCTTTTCAGATCCGCTCATCTTGTTTTATGCTATTGTAACACAGATTCTTCAAAACTTCAGCCTTTATTAAGAATTTGCTTCCAAGGCTTCTCGGATGATTCTTTTAACGGCTTCCATGGCTTCTGGAAGTTTTGACGGATCTTTGCCGCCGGCTTGTGCCATATCTGGCCTTCCTCCGCCACCACCACCAGTGATGGTAGCAGCTTCTTTTGCTAAATTGCCGGCGTGTAAGCCTTTTGCTTTCAAATCCTTGGTGAGTGTTACCATAAATTGTACTTTTTCTTCCGTGGATGATGCCAAGACCACCACACAGGAGGATGCATGGTCTCGTAGTCGGTCTCCTAGCTGACGCAATTCGTCCATGCTGACTCCTTCCAGCACTTCAGTTACTACAGTGGTGCCATGAAGACATGCTGCTTTATCCAACAGATTTCCTTGCTGATCTTTTTGCTGTTCTTTTTTAAGGGCTTGGATATTGGCTTCTTGTTCTTTTATTTCTTTTAGTAAGTCGGTAATGCGCCCTGGAATTCTATCTTGTTTTGTTTTTAAAATTTTTCCGGTTTCCTTAAGGAGTTGTTGCTGTTTGCTCACTTGGTAATAGGCACCCGCACCAGTAACGGCTTCAATGCGTCGCACTCCGGAAGCAATCCCGTGTTCTGAAGTGATTAATAGCATTCCGATTTCTGCGCTGTTATTTACATGGGTTCCTCCACAAAGTTCTAAACTAAAATCTCCTGTTTTAACAAGACGTACTTCTTCGCCATATTTTTCCCCAAAGAGGGCTTCTGCTCCCATTTCCTTAGCTTGATCCATGGTAGTTTCCATGACTTGCACATCCATAGCTTTATGAATTTGTTCATTTACAATGGTTTCGATGGTTTCTAATTCTTCTGTTGTGACCGGTTGAAAATGATTAAAGTCAAAACGCATTCGATCTGGAGTCACCAAGGATCCTGCCTGATGAACATGGTCGCCTAAGGTATTTCGAAGGGCTCGATGCAACAAATGTGTCGCCGTATGATTTCTGGCGGTATGATTTCTTCTTTCCGGAGTAACAATGGCCGTCACCGTATCTCCCTCTTTTATGTTTCCTTGTTCTCCTTGGACTACATGATAAATCACATCGTTACTTGCTGTTTTGGTATCTAAGACTCGTCCAATAAAATTTGAAGTTCGAAGGATTCCTTGATCCCCAACCTGACCACCACTTTCTGAGTAAAAGGGGGTTTTATCAAGAATAATGATAAAAGGGGTATCTTTACTGATCGGTGCTTCTTTCACTCTGGTTTCCCCTTCTATCAAGACATTTACGGTGCTGGTACTTTCCAGGGTTTCGTAGCCAATAAAGCGTGTTTCAGGCGCTTCTTCTAATAAGGCAAGGGGATCTTCTTTCCATCCCTCTACACCGCTTTGGCTTCTGGCAGTCCGTGCTCGCTCTTTCTGTACATTCATTTGCTTTTTAAAATCGTCTT
Organism: Tindallia texcoconensis; assembly: GCF_055383815.1. Lineage (NCBI taxonomy): Bacteria > Bacillati > Bacillota > Clostridia > Peptostreptococcales > Tindalliaceae > Tindallia > Tindallia texcoconensis. Next base: position 2,998,281 of record NZ_AP042431.1, on the reverse strand, counting down.
CATCAACGGTAAGTGATTCTTCTTCTAGGATTTCTTTTGTTAAATCTAAAGGAAATCCATAGGTGTCATACAAGCGAAAAGCATGTTCTCCGGCCAAACTGGTTTTTCCTTCTTTTTTAAGTGTTTGAACCATGGCATTTAAAATCTCTGTGCCTTGATGAATGGTTTCACCAAACCGTTCCTCTTCCACTAGAATTACTTTTTGGATCATTTCTTTCTTTTCTTCTAACTCCGCGTATCCTTGTTTGAATTTATCTACTACTTTTTCCATGAGTTCAAAAAGAAAGGCTTTATTCAGTCCCAGAAGTTTTCCATGGCGAGAAGCTCTTCGTAGCAGCCGTCGTACTACATAGCCTCGACCTTCGTTGCTAGGAAGAATACCATCGGATATCATAAAGGTAACGGATCGAATATGATCCGTAATGATTCGTAGAGAAATATCTTTCTCTGGATTTTGTCCATAGGGAACGCCTGTCACTCGACTGGCTTCATCCAAAATTCCTTTCATGCCATCAATTTCAAAAATGGAATCTACGCCTTGTAGGATACAGGCAACTCGCTCCAGTCCCATACCAGTATCAATGTTGGGATTAGGCAATGGCGAATAATTCCCTTCTTCGTCTTTATTAAACTGGGTGAATACCAGGTTCCAATATTCCACAAATCGGTCACAATCACATCCAGGTTTGCATTCTGTGCTGTGGCAACCAAAATCTATCCCTCTGTCATAATATAATTCAGAACAAGGTCCACAGGGTCCAATTCCAATTTCCCAGAAGTTATCTTCTTTGCCTAGTTTTACGATACGTTCCTCTGGAATTTGAATATCTTCTTTCCATATGTTATAGGCTTCATCGTCTTCCAAGTATACAGATGCCCATATTCGATGTTCTGGCATTTGTAAGACTTCTTTTGAGAATTCCCAACTCCATCGAATAGCCTCTTTTTTAAAATAATCGCCGAAGGAAAAGTTTCCCATCATTTCAAAAAAAGTGGCATGGCGAGAAGTTTTCCCTACATTTTCTATATCGCCAGTTCGAATGCACTTCTGGCTAGTAGCCATCCGTTTACGGGGTGGTACTTTGGTGCCAGAAAAGTATCGTTTTAGCGGTGCCATCCCGGAGTTGATCAGCAGAAGTGAATGATCATCCTGAGGAATCAGGGAAAAGCTGGGACGGATCAAGTGGTCTTTTGATTCAAAAAAATCTAGAAATGCTTTCCTTATATCGTTAATACCTTTTTTTTCCATTTGGATCCTCCTTTTGAATGGCACTATTATATCACGTGGTTTTTTTATCGTACAGCTTGAATTATGGTATTCTTGAATGGATAATGCCACCACCAACCACCAACTCTTCTTGATAAAAAACAACGGATTGGCCAGGGGTTACGGATTTTTGAGGTTCTTGAAAAATCACTTTTACTTGATTTTGATTTTCAGGGGTTGGATGAATATGTGCCTCTACTGGTTTAGCGTTGTAACGGATTTTAACCTTTAACTGCATCGATTCTTTCAATTCTTCTATGGCAATAAAATTAAGATCTTCCGCCAATAGCCCTTTTGAAAAAAGATGTTCCACAGGCCCTACGTGGATGGTATTGGTAGTTGGGTCGATGCCAGTCACATAGACGGGTGTGCCTAAAGCTAGATGTAAACCTCTCCGTTGCCCAATGGTATAATGAAGGATTCCCTTGTGCCTTCCTACTATGTTGCCAGCCGGATCCACAAAATTTCCTTCTTCAGATTTTTGCTGTTGATAGGTTTCAATAAACTCCCCATAGTTATTCAGGGGAACAAAGCAGATTTCTTGACTTTCTGGTTTGTTGGCCACGGGTAATCCTAGTTTTTCCGCTAGTTCCCTGATCTCTTCTTTGTGATAGTGCCCCAGTGGCATCAATGTGTGCTCCAATTGAAACTGAGACATATTATAGAGGGCATAGGTTTGATCTTTGCTTTCTGTAACGGATTTTTTTAATTGGTATCGCCCAGTTTTAGAGTCTTTCTGAATTAGTGCATAATGGCCTGTGGCCACATAATCGCATTCTAACTGCAGGGCTTTTCGAAGCAATTCTTCGAATTTAACGTATCGATTGCAAGCAATGCATGGATTGGGGGTTCGGCCACCTTGGTATTCTTTCACGAAATAATCAATTACTTTTTCCTGAAAGTAATCTTTAAAATTCATCACATAAAAAGGGATGTCCAAATGATTGGCCACCCTTCTTGCATCTTCTACAGCACTTAGGGAACAGCAGCTATTTTCTGGCTGGTCATTTTCTTCTTTTTCCTCTGGCCAGATTTGCATCGTAACACCGATTACCTCATACCCTTGTTCTTTAAGTAGGTACGCTGCTACGGAGCTATCTACTCCACCGCTCATTCCCAGCAATACTCTTTTTTTCTTCATATATTCACCTTATTCCTCTTCGCCGTGATCATGATGATCCTCTTCTGCATCTGGGTCAAATCCTTCCAATTCTTTGTAGTACAGATTATGCTTTTTGGCATAATCAAAAATAGCGCTTTTGATGGCTTGTTCTGCCAGTAAAGAACAGTGCATTTTTGCAGGAGGAAGTCCATCCAATTCTTTTGCTACTTCATAGTTAGAAAGATCCAGGGCTTCTTCTACGGTTTTTCCTTTCACCATTTCTGTTGCCATGCTTGAGGAGGCAATGGCAGAACCGCATCCAAATGTCTTGAACTTAACATCTACAATGATATTGTCTTCAATTTTAAAATACATTTTCATAATATCGCCGCATTTTGGATTACCAACTTGGCCTACGGCATCTGCATCTGGAATTTCACCTACATTTCTAGGGTTGGTAAAGTGATCCATTACTATTTCGCTATACATATTATTTGGCTCCTTCCTTCATGGTTTCATAGAGTGGTGACATATCCCGCAGTCGCTGTACAATAGGTGGAAGTTGCTCTAGGACATAGTCTATTTCTTCTTTTGTATTCTGATCTCCTAAGGTGAGGCGTAAAGAACCATGAGCCATTTCATGGGACAAGCCCAAAGAAAGCAGCACATGAGAAGGATCTAAAGAGCCTGACGTGCAGGCAGAACCACTGGAAGCGGCTATTCCTACCATATCCAAGCTGAGCAGCATAGACTCTCCTTCAATAAATTCAAAGCTGACATTTACATTATTAATTAATCGTTTATCTGGATGACCATTGAGACGGGTATGAGGGATGGTAGTAAGAATCCCATTTAGTAAACGATCTCTCAGCTCTGTTAAATGCTTGGTATGTGCTTCCAAGTTTCCATAAGCCATTTCGGCGGCCTTTCCGAAGCCAACAATTCCAGCAATGTTTTCTGTGCCTGCTCGTTTCCTGCGTTCTTGTCCACCACCATGAATAAGGGGGTGAATCTTAGTGCCCTTCCGCAAATACAAAGCACCTACACCCTTAGGGCCATAGAGTTTATGCGCAGATATAGAAATCATATCTATTGGCAAGGTTTTAGTGTCGATTTTAAAATGACCATAGACCTGAACCGCATCTGTATGAAATAATATTTTGTTTTCTTTGGCAATGGCCGCAATTTCTTCTACAGGTTGTATGGTTCCAATTTCATTGTTAGCATACATAATCGTAATAAGAATGGTATCTGGACGCAAGTTATTCTTCAGATCTTCTACTGAAACAAGGCCTTGATCATCCACAGGAAGATAGGTTACTTCAAAGCCTTCTTTTTCTAAATGCTGACACGTGTGAAGGACAGCATGATGCTCGATACTACTGGTAATAATATGTCGTCCCTTGGATTTCAGGGCTGCTGCCGCTCCTTTTATAGCCCAGTTATCTGATTCTGAGCCACTACCCGTGAAAAATATTTCTTCTGGTTTGGCATTGAGGGTTTTGGCAATTTGGTCTCTAGCCGTATCCATGGCTTTTTTATTGTCACGGCCAAAGCTATGAAGGCTAGATGGATTGCCATAATAATCTTTTAGATAGGGGATCATTTCATCCAGCACATCTGCTTTCACTGGAGTGGTAGCACTATAATCTAAATAGACTTTCATATCATCATCTCCTGTTCTTTGTCTTCCTGCAGTTTTTCAAGGGTTATATTGTTAATTTTTGCGTGGTCATTGATCATATCTTGTAAGGTCATGGTATCGATGACATCGTGAATACTATTCAATATCTTTTCCCAGACGGTTCTGGTAATACATCTTTCAGCATTATCACAACTACTATTCTCTGAATCTAAAACGCATTCAGAGGGAGCTAAAGGCCCTTCCAAGGTCAACAATACGTCGGCTACAGAAATATGCTCTGGTTGCTTCATCAACATATAGCCACCCTGAGCTCCTCGAACGCTTCGAACAAGCCCTGCTTTCCGAAGTATTGCAATAAGTTGCTCTAGATAGTTTTCTGGTATTCTTTGTTTTTCAGCAATAACTTTTAAAGGCACCGGCCCTCTTCCATAGTGCAATCCCAGTTCAAACATTGCTTTAAGACCATAACGACCCTTAGTGGATAAAATCATATTTACACTCCATTCTATTGCAATATCTATAGTATAGAATACCCGACTAAATTTGTCAACATTGGAGAGTCAGGTTACAAAGGATCAGATTATGGCAACAAGAAAAAAATTATGCAACTCATAGAAAAAGGTGCACCCATTATGGATACACCTCATCATATTTAACCTGGTCCTCTGTAACTTGTTTTTATGGTTAAGTGTTTTTACAATTGTATTTTTTCAATTCGATCAAAAGCTTCTTTCAACTTACTTTTTCCAACGGTGCAAGCGATTCTCAGGTAGCCTTCCCCGCAACGACCAAAGGAGTTGCCTGGGATAGTAAGCACCTTAGCCTGATCTAAAATCATTTCGCTTGCTTTCTCTGAAGTAAGACCACTTTTTTTGATGTTAATAAACAGATGGAAGGTGCCCTGAGGCTCTAAAACGCTCATCCATGGAATTTGATTGATTCGTTCTGCTGCATAGAATACTCTTTCTTTGTATTTTTCGAAGGCAGCCGGTAAGATAGTTTCTCTATTTCTCAAAGCATAGATGGCTGCTCTTTGTGAGATAGAGGGTGCTGTAAAGACTAAATTTTCGTTGATCTGTTGACAGATCTGGATAAGTTCCCGAGGTGCAATAATATTGCCCACTCGCCATCCAGTCATGATGTAGTCCTTGGAAAAGGTATTAATCACCACTAGTCGGTCTCGAATATCACCCATGGTTGTCATAGACTGGAATTTCCCATTAAAAACCAGGGCTCCATTCACCTCATCGGCTATGATCAATAAGTCTCTTTTAATAGCAATATCTGCGATGACTTGAAGGGTTTCTTCGCTGTAAACAGCACCTGTTGGATTTCGAGGTGAGTTCACAATAATGGCGCGGGTTCGTTCATTAATGCTTTCTTCTAGTCTTTTTAGATCAATCTGAAAGTTTTCTTCTTCATAGGTTTCCAGTTCGATGGGGGATCCTCCAGCCATTTCTACTTGCTGATAATAAGGGGTAAAATAAGGGGCTGGAATAATCACTTCATCTCCTGGATCCAAGACAGCTTCTAACACTAGATACATGCCAAGGCAAGCGCTGGCAGTTACCATTACTTCTGTATCGTCCACCAGTGATCGGAACTCATCTCGATAGTAATGACAAATTTCTTGTCTGAGCTCTGGATCTCCACGAAAGTCTGTGTAGTGGGTATGTCCGTCCATTGCATCCTGAAAGGCAGCTTTAATAATGCCTTCGTCTGTATTTAAATCTGGATCGCCTAGACTTAGGTCAATCACATTGGCATATAGTTTAGAACGTTGATCGACGGCACCCATGGGAGTAGTATGGTCTTTCCAGTAACGTTTGGCAATAAATTTATTTTTCATGTTCACCCTCCTGACTTCTTCTTATTTTTCTAACAGATAGGTAATGGTTTCGAATAGCAACTCCGGCATTACATCAAAAGAGAAAGGCCGATGAAGTCGCTCGGTAAATTGATGAGCATCTTTCCCAAAAGGACCAATATTGGCTACAGGTACATTAAAAGCACGCATCTCTTCAATTGGGAGCTCGTATTTATCTGGCCAAGCTGGCATATTGGTAACTAATTTGTCGATAATAGCCTGGTTCTCTGTAACGCTACAAAAGCTTAAGTCTGATATATATGGATAAAACTTCCTCACTTTTAACGGTTGTTCGATTTTCGGCTGTACTTTATGGGCACTATGTTGAAGGGCATCCAATAGTTTTTGTTCCTGTTCATTTTTGCCATTAATATACATATGAGGATAGTAAGGCGGCGCAAAATAAACAACGATCATTGGATCTGGATCCGGATTCATTTTGCATACTTCTTCGACAATAGCAAGGCTATAGGCTCGGTCATCCATTGTATCTGGATCTAATCGTCGTTGGAGTGCTGCAATTCTCTGGTGAAGCTTATACCCAAGTTCCTCGGCTACTTTTCGGTATAGGGCATCAAAGGTATATACTTTTGTTTTCCATGGAAGTTTATTATGAGGAATTTCGCTCATTTCACAGTAATTTTTATAATGATTATTGAGTCGATCCACTACGGTATCAAAGGCTTTTTCTGCTTTCTTTACGAGTTTAGTCATGACTTCATCTGGTTCACTGCCATGTGTAGCGTAATTGAAATATAGATGAGCTGATTTAGCAATCTGAACAGAATAATCTGTTTTTAAGTCTCTTTGTTTCAAGGTGATTGGCGGTACCGTTACTTCACCGTCTGCAACATCACATAAATCATGGGCTAAATTAATCTCACTAACGAGTTCTGCAGACAGTTCGTTAGGATCTAATCCGTCAAAACTCTGGCCTACGTGGGATTCTTTACCAACGATGTAGAAAGAGGGAAGTAACTTCCCGATGGTTCCCACATAAATATAGCGATTATCATCGCCTTCATATCGTGAAGTCATATAGTCTGTATCCAATACGGCATTATAGATTAAATTATCTTTTTCTTTCATCTCATTTAAAAGCTTCAAGGCACTCAACATTCCAGCTGAGTTTCCTTCTTCATCTGGTACTGCAAGAAAGATAATATTTCCCTTGAAAAGATCTGGATTTCTAGCTGCTTGCAGCATATGAGAAAGGTTGGTGGCTACGCCGCATTTCATATCAAAGATACCTCGACCAAAAAGCCACTCCCCGGAATCCAGATCTTTCTTTGCCTCTTCAGGTAATGTCATTTCTTTCAATGCTTTTGCCAACGCTTCTGGATCTGTGGCGATATGCTTTAAATCACGATAGTCTTCGATACCAACGGTGTCAATATGGCCTAGTAAAATAACCGTATTCTTATACTGACCATCGCCACCTTTCACGTAGGCAATAACATTGTGTCTTTGATCTTGTCCGTCGCATTTCTGAAAATGAAGATGATCTGGATTTTCCAGAAAATAAGGCTCTTCCTTCAGTTTATTGTAGAGATGCCATGCAATCTCCAGTTCACCGCTGGTTTCCACAGCACTTGGTATTTTCGTCAACTCTATGGTGAATGCTTCTGTGTTTTTTTTGATCTGATCAAGATGATCATTCAGGTTGTTTTTAGTATCCAACAGTACACCCTCCTTCAAATTATCTAGCAAGCGCAAATATATGTGCATATTTATTTTGTTTACGCGAATCTCATTGTGCACAATTTGTTTATTTATGCAAGCTATTCATATTATATTTGGATTTTACGGAATATTATATATTATTATGGAAATTTATACACGACTTACAAGGGCAGACATAAGGAAAATTAATTTGCACCTATGTGCAAATTAATTTTCCTATTGTTTTACACTTCTTCTTTTATCATTTCTTCAATGGCATAGGCTAATAGTTGTGGATAAACCCTAAACGAATAATCTGCATGTAATCTTTCAGTATTTTTATGGGCATCTTTTCCGTAAGGGCCTATATTCATAACGGGCAAGTCTAGTTTTTTAATGGTTTCTACAGGAAGCTCATAGCTAAAGCCCCAATTGGGCATATTAGGCTTAATGTTGGTAATGACATCTTCTGCATTTTGTAAAGAAACGAAGCTTAAGTCACAAAGGCCTGTAAAAAATTTTTCTACGCCTAGGTCTTCATTAAACTCTTTTTTAGCATAATCTGCTACCATATCTACCACTTTATTGGCTTTTGCTTTTTCAGGTGTTTCTGTAGAAGGCTTTATATGGGGATAATAAGGAGGAACGTAGATCAAGATAATTTTAGGATCTTTATCTGGACAGAAGGAATACACCTCTTCCATCATTTTAACCGCTAAAATTCGCTGATCCATCTCAGGCTGTTTTTTCCATTCAGCCATACATTGTTTCATATGATCCTCAAATTCTTTGCCACCATTTTTTTGGGCGATCTCCACCAATTCTCCATAGGAAAGCACTTGTGGTTTCCAATCGTAAAAACTACCTTGAGAGTTAGACATTTTGAAAAATGTTTCCGTTTCTTTTCGTTGTTTATCCAAAGACTCTTTTACCGCATCCATGGCTAAATCTCTTACTTTATCAAAGAAATATTTTGGTGATTGATTAGCGGTCAAAAAGTTATAATAGGCATATGCTGATTCTGGAGTTTTAACATTATAATGAACTTTTGTATCCGTTTGTTTTAGAGAAGTTGGTGGTGAGAAAACTTCTCCTTCGTAAGAATCTGCTAGATCCATATTTAATTCAATCCTACGAGTTAATTCAGAAATAATCAAGTTGGCATTAAGACCTGTTAGAGAGTCTCCACCATGGGTTTCCTTTCCAATCGCATAGGCCATTAGAACAAATTTTCCTAGGGTTCCTTTGTAGATATATTTGTTACAGTCCCCAGGGTAATAGGGAAACTGAGATTCACCATCGATACATACCACATATTCTAAGTCATGCTCTTGTGATAACTGCATCAAGTTTTCAGAAGCGGCAATCATCCCCAAAGAATTGTTTTCTTCATCAGGAACGCCTACAAACAAAAGATTCCCATCAAAATTATCTCGATTTCTTGAAGCCGCCTCCAGCATGGCCATGGAAACAGAGACACCACATTTCATATCCATAACGCCTCGGCCAAAAATCCACTGACCAGACTCAAAATCTTTTTTTGCATCTGGATTCATCGCTTCTGGATCCAGTCTTTTCAACAATTCTTCTGGTTGAAAGGCTACATCTTGATTTTTGCCATAATCACTAATATCTACGGTATCTGTATGCCCCATCAAAATAACCGTTTTATTCGTTTTTCCATTTCCTTTTACTAAAGCGGTGACAACTTTTCGCTGAAAGCCATCTCCAGGTATTGGATGGCATTGAATATAATTTGGATTTTCCTGAAAGTAAGGCATTTGTTTGAATTGATTTGCTACCATGTCTGTTGCCAAGTTTTCATCAATGGTTCCAGATATGCCTGGTGTTTTAACCAGTTCATAAAACATGTTTTCTAGCAATTCTCGATTAACAGTAAGCATAAAAACCCTCCTTTAGTAGTCTAACCAATTTAATAATGCAAGCTTCGTACCAAATTAGCAGAATTTACATATTATTTTATCTGGTAAAGGTTTTCCTTTAAAGAGATTATGGTATAATAAAGGAATATTTCGTTTTATTCTGATAGACAGTTCTTACCCTAAGGAGTGAAATAAATGCAAATGAATCAACCTAAGACTCTCTTCCACAATGCTCATTTAATCAGTTTTCCAGAAATGCCTAAGGGAGATGCTTTTTTAGTTTCCAATGGAATGATTGAAAAAATTGGATTTTTTCATGAACTGATCGAAGAAACCAATTCAAAGGTTTCCACCATTGATCTGCAAGAAAAAACAGTTGTCCCTGGACTGACAGACTCCCATATCCATATGCTTGCATACGGGGCTACCAAAGAACAAGTGGTTAACCTCAAAGAAGTTAGTTCCGTCAAGGAATTGAAAAATGAAGTATTAAACTTTATGGATAGAAAAAAAATTGAACCAGGCCAATGGGTCAAAGGTTCAGGGTGGAATCAGGATGCTTTTCCAGATCACAAAATACCCGATCGTCGAGATTTAGATGCTATTTCTACGGAACATCCTATTAAATTGCTCCGCATGTGTTACCATATTTGTTCTGTTAATACAAAGGCCTTGGAGGTTGCGGGTATTACAAAAGATACGGTGGATCCTGAAGGTGGCCGAATAGACAGGGATGAATATGGAAACCCCACAGGAGTTCTGCGAGAAACCGCCATGGAATTGGTCAACCATGCGATTCCTCCTCTTGTCGATAAAGAAGAAATGAAAGAACTGATTCTTTCGGCATGTCACGATTTAGTCCGTCATGGTTTTACGACGGTTCATACGGATGATTTTGGATTTGTGGGTGACAGACAATCTCTATTAGATGCTTATAGAGAATTAAACGAACAAGGGGAGTTACCTCTTCAGATTGTATTGCAGATGATCATTTTCCATGAGAAGGATATGGATTTTTATATTCAAAACAACTTGCAATCCTGGAAACCACAAGGGCAGCTAATGCCAGGACCTATTAAAATACTAGGGGACGGGTCTCTTGGTTCCCGAACAGCCGCTCTTCACGATGCCTATTCTGACGACGAAGAAACATCTGGTTTTTTATTAATGTCTGAAGATCGATTAGATAGGATGATTAAAAAGGCTTTTGAAAATGGATTTGATGTCGCTACCCATGGTATTGGAGACAAAACCATCGAAAAGGTTTTGGATCTATACAAGAAATACGAAGATCTTTATCGGACAAAAAATTTGAGACCATCTATTATTCACAGCCAAATCGGAAGTCCCTCTATTCTCAAAAAATATAAAGATAGTCAAATAATCGCCAATATACAGCCAATTTTTTTACATTCTGATATTCATATCGCAAAAGATCGCATTGGTTCCAAACGATTGAAATATAGTTATTGTTGGAAAACTTATTTGGAAATGGAAATTCCTACGGTAGGAAGTTCGGATGCACCTGTAGAGAGCTTTAATCCTTTTTGGAATATCTATACGGCGGTTGCCAGAAAGGATTTGGAGGGCAGTCCCCAAGAAGGGTGGATTATGGAAGAGGCTCTTAGTTTAAAAGAGGCCATGGAGCTTTTCACCCAAAAGCCACCCATGCTATCTGATGAGTCTCATATAAAAGGTCAATTAAAAAAAGGGTATGAAGCCAATTTTGTCGTTCTTGAACAGGATCCATTTAAAGTAGAAATCGAGTCTTTAAAGAACTTCAAGGCCTATGCCACGTATTTCTGCGGAAAAAAAGTTTACGGTTGATCTTTTAGCTGTTTCATGTATTTTTTGTGTTTTTTTTCTTCTCCTTGGTCTGTTATTTCGTAGTAGACAGTTCCAAGGAGGGTATCTGGCATGTATTGCTGTGCCACATAATGGTTTGGGTAAGCGTGGGCATACTGATAATCAATGCCATGGCCTAATTTGGATGCTCCTTGATAATGCCCATCCTTCAAGTGTTTGGGAACCTCTGTATGGGTGCGCTGGATGTCGGTCATGGCTTTATCAATGGCTAAGTATGCCGCGTTGCTTTTGGGAGCTGTTGCCAGGTAAGTAACCGCTTGAGCCAGAGGTATTCTAGCTTCAGGCATGCCAATATGTTTAACGGCATAATGGGCTGCCATGGCTACTGACATTCCAGCTGGGTCTGCGTTTCCAATGTCTTCGGAAGCAGAAATTATAATTCTCCTTGCAATAAACTCTGGATCTTCACCAGCGGCAATCATTTTAGCCATGTAATGCAGGGCTGCATCTGGATCACTGCCTCGTATGCTTTTTATAAACGCAGAAATCACATCGTAATGTTGGTCTCCATCTTTATCATAGCGAACCGCCCGTTTTTGAATGGATTCTTGGGCATCTTTCAAGGTAATCACCAAAGAACCATCTTCCTTTGGTGTGGTGCTAAGGGCCGAAATCTCTAAGGCATTGAGTCCACGCCGAGCATCTCCTCCAGCCGTCTCCGCCAGATGGATTAAAGCCTGTTCTTCCAAAAAAATATTCAGCCGTCCCAAGCCTCTTTCTTTATCTTTAACACTTCTGTTTAATAGCTCCATAATACTGGTTTCAGACAATGGTTCTAGTTTTAAGACGGTAATTCTGGATAATAGAGCATTGTTCACCTCAAAATATGGATTTTCTGTGGTGGCACCGATTAATGTAATAAGCCCTTTTTCCACATGTGGTAATAAGGCATCTTGTTGATTTTTTGAAAATCGATGGATTTCATCGATGAATAGTAGGGACTTTTTACCTGAATGTTTTTGAAGATGAGCTGCATCTTCAATGACTTGGCGAATATCTTTGACACCAGCCATGACGGCACTCAGTTGAAAAAACTCGCTGCCGGATTGTTTTGCCAAGATACGAGCCATGGTTGTTTTACCCGTTCCAGGGGGGCCGTATAAAATAAGAGATGGAATACGATTCGCTGCAACGCAACGAGCCAGGAACCTACCCTTTTCCAGCAGATGCTCCTGGCCAATAATTTCATCAATGGATTTTGGTCGCATTCGATCTGCCAGTGGTGCCTGTTCTGTAGTTTTTTTTTGATTGGCAAGATCCAGTAAATCCATTTATTTCACTCCTATACTTTTAAAATACGACTCATTCGAAGGACGGCTTCCTGAATATCTTCTAGAGAAACATCTCGATGGGTCACAAAACGAATTACTTCTTCATTACGTGCATTTGCAAGAATACCATTTTCCTTCATCACTTCAACGAAATTAGGGGCTGTCCACCCTTCTACGGACAATCGAGCGTTGATGATGTTGGTATGTGTATTATCAATACTTACGTCAAATAGAGCCGTTTCATAGAGAGACTCAACCAAAGCAGCTGCATTTTTATGGTCTTTAGGAATTTGTTCCAGCAGTTGATTAAGAGATACAAGGCCGCAAGCCGCTAATACTCCAGCCTGTCGCATCCCACCACCTAGCATTTTTCTTAGTTTTCGTGCTTTTGTAATGAATTCCTTAGTTCCAACTAGGAGACTACCTACTGGCGAACATAGTCCTTTTGATAAGCAAAACATGACAGAATCTACATGGGCAACGATTTCTTTTGCATCGATATTGAGATATGCGGCTGCATTGAAAACCCTGGCGCCATCCAAATGTACAGGCAATTTGTGTTTGTTAGCCGTGGCTTTTATTGCAGCCATGTTTTCCATGGGAAGAACTCGTCCACCAGCCATGTTATGTGTATTCTCTAAGCAAATCAGCCCAGTTTCAGGAAAATGAATATCATCATGTCGAATGGCTTGTTCAACATCCGCAGGATTCATTTCCCCACGGTTGCCACAGATGGTACGGGCTTGAACTCCTGCTAGTCTGGCAATACCAGCCACTTCATAAAGATAAATATGTGAACTTGCTTCTAAAATAATTTCCTGACCTGGGAGGGTATGGGCCATAATAGCGATCAAATTCCCCATAGTCCCCGTAGGAACCAGCAAGGCTTCTTCTTTTCCTAAGAGTTCCGATGCTTGTTTTTCTAGTTGATTTACCGTTGGATCATCGCCGTATACGTCATCGCCCAAAGACGCCGAGGAGATTGCCACTAACATTTCTGGTGTTGGCTTTGTTACAGTGTCACTTCTTAAATCAATGATTTTCATTGTTTCACTCCCTTCATTTATTTTAGGCCACCACTTACGAGTTGTGTGCACACATAAGGACTCGTAGTAAGGGCTAACATGGCTCCATAGCTAAGGGAAAAACGGATTTCTGATCCGATGTCGTATTCTTTTTCTGCATCTGTAATATCTAGGATCATATGATCACTGCTACTACCCAATATTGATACGCCAGGTTCTAAGCTTTGAACAGGGTGGGTGGCTACGTCTTGTTTTCCTACGGCAACGATGGCTCTTTTTCGAATTCCTTTGTCTTCAAAGGTAGGGGTTCCCCCAAAAGCATCCATTCCTATTTCTCCAATAGGAAGCGAAGGCTTTTCTCTAATTTCAATGACTTCTGCTACTAACTGAAAGATGTCGTAGTACATATCTGGAACACGTTCACCGAAAGCACTTTCTGTACCTAACAAGATAGACTCTCCGATTCGCAAATTAGAGACGCCTTTTGGCATTCTGTTTTTCATCATTAAATAAAGACTGCTGCTGTTCCCACCACTGATAAACTCAAGTTTTCTACCTACCTTGGATTCTACCGCTTCCGCCATTTGAATGAGAGCGCCCAAGTTTATTTCATTTGGTATCACTGCACCAAAGCAAGTTAAATTTGTTCCAATTCCAATCAGGGAAATATGTTTAAGTCTTTCCATCTTCCCAACCATCCTCAGGAGTTCCTCCTCTTTCATAATTCCTTCCCGAAGATCTCCTAAATCAACCATCAAAATAACTTGATGTAATAAATTTTGCCTTGCGGCAGCGTCATTTAAGGCTTGTAATGTTTTCCACTCGGAGTTTAGACTTATATCCGCATATTTTACCACTGTTTCAGCCTGGCTAATCATAGGAAGCCTTAAGAGCATTCTTCTAGCCCCAACGGTTCGTAACTTTTTTAAATTTTCAATTCGGGAATCCGCCAAAATTTGGATCCCCCCAGCTACTAAGGCTGCTGCAGCCTGTGGATTGGCACAAAAACCTTTTGTTACGGCTGCTGGTGTAACGCCATGAGGTTCAGACATTCGACATATCTGCCTAGCGTTATGTTTGAGTTTATCCGTATTGATTTCTATTCGTGGGTTCATGCTATTCATCTCCATTCCAATCCATACTTTGCTTCATTAAGCGAAAAGCAGCTTCCGGGTATTTTTTTGATAACACGCCTAAAGAAGCCATGATGTAATCATGATCTAATAGCACTTTTGCTTCTTGCATAGGCATCATTTTATTTTTATGATTAGAACCTAGGATCTGACGAAGCATTTTTTCGCCATTTGGCAATCGAGTCAAAGCACCACCAGTTCCAATGACATATTGAATCCCTGAAAGGTCTTTACCTTCAGCCACCGTAGTTTTACCACCAGGACCGTACAAGTTGCGTATTTTTCCTACATGGCGTTGGATAGAAACATTTACAGCTTCTTGGGTTAGTCTTTGGGCAAACTGAATCTGGGGTTCTGTGGTGGGGATAGGTACGTGATGGGCTATCATTTCCTCCATATCAAAATCCATTTCTTCCTGCAAAACTTCCTGTCCAATAAGCTCTACAATATTTTTCATATTTACATAAACGCCTAAATCACCTTCAACGGTTCTTTTAGCTATTGGTTCTGGACTTAGAAGAATTCGATTGATTTCTTCGCTTCCTTCCGTCACAGAATGCAGATCTGTAGTAGCACCTCCAACATCAAAAACAATCAAATCTCCGATTCTTTCTTTCAATAGTTTAGCGGCTACCATCACAGATCCTGGTGTTGGAATGATTGGACCCTTCACCATTTCACGAACCATTTGCATCCCAGGTGCATGAATAATATGCTCTTCAAAAACATCTTGAATTACTTTACGGGTGGGTTCTATGTTTAAATTATCTATTTGTGGATATACATTTTCCACCAAATAAAGTCGACTTTTGGTTTCTTCAAAAATAAGCCTAATTTCTTCCTGATTTTCTATATTCCCAGCATAAATAATAGGCACGTTTAAATTCAATTGAGCAATTTTTTCTGCGTTTTCAATGGCTGTTTCTTTTTCACCGTAATCTACTCCACCAGCAATGAGTATAATATTAGGCTTTATTTCCTGTAGTTTTTTTAAGTCGCTGCGTCGTAATTTCCCGGCAGTAATTTGATGCAAATTCGCTCCAGCACCTAAAGCAGCTTCCTTGGCTGCTCTTACGGTCATATCGTAAACAAGTCCATGAACCGTCATTTTTAAACCACCTGCCGCACTACTAGTTGCCAGCATTTCTTTATATTCAATAGAGGTTTGGCCTAAGTTAGAGGCTAAATCATTAATAGCGCCCTGAAGGCCGATGCGAACATCGCCCTCCAGCACGCTGGTAGGTGCCTGACCTTGGCCAAAAAATACGGGTTCCAGGCTGTCAATATCCTTAAAGGCATTAACAACCGTTGTGGTACTTCCGATTTCAGCTACAAGGACATCAATTTTCATTTTTCATCTCTTCCATTCTTTTTACCATGAAAGTAGCAACATGAATTCCTTTGCTTCCCCGTCCAAATCCGGCATCTACTCCCTGCTTAACTGCAATTTCTGGCGTTACCTGTGTCCCACCAGCAATTAATATCACTTGATCTCGGATGCCTTTTTCAATGCAGGTCTCATGAAGTTTTTTCATGTTTTTATAGTGGATATCGTCATGACTAATAATGGTGGAAGCTAAAATAGCATTGGCATTTAATTCAATAGCTGCATCCACTAATTTTTCAATGGGTACAGAGGTTCCAAGATAATGACTATCGATGCCGTATGCTTCTATCCCACCATGTTTGATATCAATGATTTCCCTAAGACCAACGGAGTGTTCGTCCTCTCCAACAGTGCCTGCTACAATTCGAAGTGGATTCTTTTCCACTGCTTCTCTTATTTGATCGACAGACATTACTTCAGGCTCTGGTGGAATCACTAAATCATTTTCATCGATGGTGAAATCGACCTTCCCTTTTAGTTCCACTCGAGTACCTTCAGAAGGATGCATTACTTCCCGGTGGATTACTTCTACTTCTTTTAAATTCATTTTTTTGGCGAATTCAATGGCCGCATATTCAGCTACTCGACGTGGTTTTGGTATAAACATATTTAACATAACAATTCCGTCGCCCAACCATTCCATTTCTGGTTTGATGGTCGTCGTGTTAATTAAATCTTTCTTTTCTTCCAGTCGAAGATGAACGTTATCATTTTCATCCAACTCGTCAATAAAAATAATCTTTTCTGGCTTTTCAAGGGTGCACCCATCAATGAGTTGTGATGGATCGTTGACAGCCGATGGATCGAATTGTGCCACATTATTATGACCAAAATGCGCGGTAACCGGTGCAAAATAATCTTCATCTCGCTCATATACCGTACCATAACCAACGCCACCGTCAATTTTACGAGAAATCCCATCTCCATTTCGTTCTGGATAATGACCTGAGTCTACAAAGAAACCATCTTGAACGGCTTGGAAATAACCACCAGCTTCCAAGACTTCTTCCATAAACAGAACGGCTCTTTCTTTTATTTCCCGACTTCGATCATGAAGATATCCGTCTTCTTTTAACTGGATCATGCTCATGAGATCATCCATTCCAACAAAAGCTTGTTTAGCGGTGTCACAGGCTTCAATATTGTAAATGTGCCATGGAACATTTCGCCCTTCATCTGGAGTAATGGTAGATTGAATATCTGCTCGCGTAAGTCTGGATATAAGTAGGTTAAGCGTATGCGTAACCGTTGCTTCTCGGGTGGATGACTCAATGTATTTTGTATTCATTTGTGCACGCATTTTATATTCTTTAAACAATTGTCTAAGGGCCACCGCATAGGGAAGATCTAATTTCATACTCGGAGCTGGTGGTGCTGTTGGAGGCACCGTAGAAAGACAAATGTTTTCTTTTTTCATACCTACTTTTACTGAGTACATTGAATTTAGAGCATGTTGTACTAAAAGTTCTGGCATGACTTTCCATGCTTCTCGTGCTGTGGCATTGGCATTATGCGCACCATCAATTTGTGCAATATCAGCCCATACCATCACTTTTTTTGCTTCAGCTGCATCTACAAAGGAACGGACCATATTGATATTTCGGTAGAGTACGTTGTACTGCGGATCCTGATGAGCTCCATTAACGCCTTCTTCTGCAAACATAACAGAAATTTCTGGCCCAGCCACTCCACTGATATAGGAGTGATAGTTAAGAGGTCGTCCTACTTCTTCCTCAATTAAATCCAAGGCTTTACGTTGTGCTCTTACTTGTTTTCGAGTAATTGGAATACCACCAATACCTGCTGGGGTCCCTTCAATCAAACCATCAAAATGACTTTGTCCAGCTGTTCGTATGACCATCAGATGGTCAGCACCATGCCAGGCAGCCATGCGCATACGACGTATATCATCTTCAAAATGCCCAGAAGCGATTTCTGTTGTGATCACAGAGTCTGGTTGAGGATCTATATCTCCAAAATATTTGGCAGAGGGAAGAGGCACACTATTTTCCAGTGGCGCAGAACAATCTTGGAATTCAAAAGGTCCTATTTCTTGATTTTTCTTTTTTGCTCGCCAAGTCCATCCTCTTCTTTTGGGTCTATATTGGTCTAAGTCTTTCAGTAAGTTGACAATATCTAATTGTTCATTTGGTTTTAAATCCATTATTTCGCCTCCTTAAACAGGGACGCCGCTTCATCCCAAAGATTTCCTTCTACTAGCTGAAGGCCTGTTTCACGGATATCCATCTTTTTCTCTTTTGCCAGCTTATACACGACATGTCCAGCCCCTTTGCCCATTAAGCCTCGATCCATAACACCATCCACAATGGATTTAGCTTCAATGCTAGAAAACCCCATCCGGAGCAATACAGATCTTTCGATGGAGGGAGACGTATTTTTTTCTGCTAGTTGGATCATGGGATCCACTATTTTTTCTGCCATTTGCCAAAATCGTAGTTCTAGTTCTTCATCCGATAAGTTTTTTAAATGTTCGCGTCGTTTTTGAAAATCGTCAGCGCGTTTCATTTTTTTCACCTCATTTTAATTAGTAATTGAGGCGGCCATAAGCCGCCTCTGTGTCTTTTCTTATTATATCATTACTGACGGTTGATTTCCAAATTTTCCAATTGTTCCTCCACAAATCCTCGAGAGGCATTGGTTTCGATGACTAAATATTCTATGTCTTCATCCGTAATTTTTTCAGCTTGCGCAACGGCATTTTTAATTAAAGATTTTCTTAATTTGTTCATATCCACTTCTTGAGCTTTAATGAAGGATAGGTCCTCTGGTAAAATAATGTTCTTTCCTTTTTCTTCTTTTCGAGGATCCCCAAAGAAAATTTCGATTCCGTTTTTCCGTGCAAACGTTAATTGGGCATTAATATGTTTGCCAGCTCCTGTATACTCTGTTTCCTGCACTACAATAATCTTATCTTCATCCATTTCCTGTGCCAAACTAAAAGCTGCCGCTAAAGCTGTATTTCCAGCAGGCCCTCTTTCAAGGCCTTCCATTTGCGCTAACAGTTCTGTCATTAGGAATACTTCCCCCTGGTTTACCAATACATATCGATCCATGTATCGAAGGGGTCTGGCTGCAGATCGTGGAACATCTGATCGATCTGGACTAGTAGCAAAAGGCATACCAAATCCTGTATGGCCCGTTGTAAAGGATTTGAGGTTAAACTGGTTATCACTAGCCATGTGTAGGCCTGTTAAATCCACGCTTGCTGCAATTATTTTCGTATTATCTGCACCTGCTTTTATAAGACCTCTAGCCGTTCCCGTTAGATTTCCACCACCTGCATTGGTGCAAATGACCGCATCTGGATCACGGCCTTCTCGTTCGCGAAACTGCATTGCAATTTCATACCCTAAGGTTTCTACTCCTGCAATCCCAAAAGGCGTGTAAAGAGACGCATTAAAGTATCCTGTTTCTTCTAACATCTTCAAGAAAACATAGAACAATTCTGGACCTACTGAAGTCTGAACTACTTCTGCTCCATAGGCTTCACACTTTCTTGCTTTTTCAATGATTTCGGGTTGGCCTACATAATTACTGTCGTAGCATTCCTGAACAACAATGCATTTCAAACCATGCATCGCTGCCTGGCTGGCAACAGCAGCTCCGTAGTTTCCACTAGTGGCAGCAATAACCCCTTTATAGCCAAGCTTTTTAGCGTGATAAACGGCATTGGCTGCCCGTCGTGCCTTAAAGCTACCAGAGGGATTGGAGGCTTCGTCTTTGATAAAGATTCTAGCTCCCTTTCCTTTTGGTGCATATTTTCTTGCAAGTTTTGTCAGGTTTTTCATTTCTAATAGCGGTGTATTTCCTACTCCAGTCTGACCCTGAATTTCCTGCATTTCAGCTAAGGTATAGCCAGTTTCCTTCATCATCCGCTCATAGTCAAAGCCGATTCCTTCTGCTTCATAGGTTGCATAATCAATACCCACTGAGTCTTTCATGATTTGAGGTTTTCGATTCATGACAGCTTCATAGCTAAAATCTTTATTCAAGGTCTTCACCTCCCCATAAAGCGTCTCTTCCCATTGTCCCGATCTGAAGCAATTCTGGTACAAAATCACCAAAATCATGTTTGTAGCTTGGCTCCACTTCCATGACCTGACCTTTAACTAATCGACCCGTAATGGTTTTTACCGTAGCAATACTTTTCACTTCAGCATCTTCCTGAAGAAATCCTTTTGCCCACATAATCAAAGGTACTTTTTTAGTGTCTTCAGGGAGCTGTGGAGCCCGGTGACCGGACTCTAATATTGTATCCTGTATTTTTACCCAGGTTCCTTTTTTAATCATTCTCATTCCCTCCTACTTTTCCAATAAATCTCTCATGTCACCCATTATAGCTCTTGGTACAGGTAGATCAAGCATTGTTTTTAATCCAGCACGGCTATTAATGACATGAGGAATCATGTTGACGGCCATAGCAATGGTGCCAGTTCCACCTGGAATTTCAGGTTGAATGGCCATATTGATATCTGGATTTCCTCGAACCCAAATATAATCTCCTGTTTCTTGTCCTTCCAAGTGTGGATGGATTTGCTGTGGATGCTCCATATCGATTTTAACCACACCATTAACTTCACCAGTAGCACAATGACGGCATCCAGCAACGTTTCCAGCTTCAACTTTTACGTGATCTGTTTCTCTTTCTACGGTGCTGACAATGGGTTCTCTAGTTTGATCAATCTTGTCGATTTTAAATCCTAGACCATCGCCTACCATTTGAATACTTTCTGGGAATCCAACATGTCCAACAACAGATCCATCTGCAACCCCTTTATTGAAGGCATCTTCTGTAAGGCCAACACCTTGTCCTTTCATGACCGTACCTCCAAATGGAGAAAGATCGTTGACACGAGAAGCTTTGATAAAGTCTACTTCTTCACAGGTACCTGTTAAGGCTAGAACTAGTAAGTCTAAAACAAATCCTGGATTAATGCCGGTTCCAAGTATGGTGATATCGTTTTCTTTAGCAATTTTATCCATTTCTTCTGCTAATTCCGGCTCTTGTGTTTTTGGGTAAGCCATCTCTTCTGCAATAGAAATAATATTGATGCCATTTTGAGCAACTAATCTAATTTTATCCATGGTGTCTTTTGTATGTGAATCCGTTGCAATCAAAACCACGTCTGCACTTTTTTTCTTCACAATTGATTCGATATCATCGGTAATGTAGATGGGGTCTCTGTCTCCACGCTTAATGTCTAATACATCGTAAACATCTTTACCAACATAGCTTGGGTTTCGTCGACATACCCCTACAATATCCACGCCTTGCTTGTTTAGTAACATTTTCGCCATACCACTTCCCATAGCTCCAAATCCCCAAATAATCACTTTAATATTTTCCATAATAAAAAACCCTCCTTCTCATTTTTGTTGCTTATATCTTAATGCAACTTTTATGCCAAAAGAGGGTTTTTATTGTTTAAACCCTGAGTTTTTTTATTTTATGTTGAAGGGTTTGACGCTTGATACCCAATTGCTTAGCGGCCTGGCTTATATTTCCATTGGTGGCTGCCAGTGCTTTTTTAATGTAGGTCACTTCTACTTTTTGCATTAAATCGTTTAAAGATAAGGGAGCATCCACTTCCAAGTGCAAACTATTTTGCTCTTGTGCAAATTTTTTCTCCGCTTCTCTAAAGAGGTATTCTGGAAAGTCTTCTTTTTCTAAAACATTCTCTGAATGGGTTAAGTTCATGGCGCCTTCTATGGCATTTTCTAGCTCTCGAATATTGCCTGGCCAACTATATTGATAAAATGCTTCTTTGCATTCAAATTCAATGCTTTCTATGCTTTTACCCAGGGAGTCATTGTGCTTCTGAATAAAAGACTTTGTAAGGATTTCGATATCTTCTTTGCGTTCTCTTAGTGGAGGAATCACAATGTTAATGACATTAATCCGATAGAATAAATCTTTTCTGATAATATTGTGCAAGAGCAAATTTTCTGGCGCTTCGTTGGTGGTAGCAATAATACGTACGTCTACGGGGATATCTTTTAATCCACCAACTCTTCTAACATAGCCCTCTTGCAGTACTCTCAAAAGTTTCGCTTGCAAATCTCTACCCATGGAGTTTATTTCGTCCAACAAAATTGTTCCACCATTGGCTTGCTCAAAAAGGCCTGGTCGATCAATAGCCCCAGTAAAACTACCTTTTGAAGTGCCAAAAAGAATGCCTTCCAATAGGGATTCTGGGAAGGCGGCACAGTTTTGTGCAATAAAGGGATGGTTTTTTCGTTCACTGGCATAATGAATTCCTTGAACAAAAAGCTCTTTTCCAGTGCCTGTTTCACCATATACCAATACGCTAGAAGAAGACTGAGCTGCTTTTTTTGCCATTCTCATGGCTTTTAAAAAACGCGGGCTCTCTCCTTTGATATTCTCAAAGGTATAGTAGGAGATCTGATTCTTTTTCTTAGCAGAAACAGGGTTACTTAAACTTTGTTGCAAGCGCATAATTTCATCGGACATTTCTTTTATCTTAGTGATATTTCGTGCTATTTCAACAGCTCCAATGATTTGGCCTTCATAATACAAAGGTATGGTTGAATTAATGGTTGTAATCTTCTTTTTTTGCTTATTGAGATATACTTGACTTTGATTCATGATTGTTTTTTCAGTCTTTAAAACTTTAAGAAGTGTACTGCTTTCTGTATCCATTTCTGGAAAAACATTTAGAAACTTTTGTCCCATCACTTCTTCAATAGACATGCCTTCCAATTCAGCCATGGATTTATTGTAAAGAATGGTGAATCCATTTCGATCGATGACATGAACTCCTTCATCAATGGTTTCAAGTATCTTCTGCAGAATGGTCATCAGTACATTTTTAGTTACCATGACATCCCTCCTGATACAGGTAACGTTTCTTAACAGCTCGTTGATTCATAGAGCGTGTATTGTTTGCTTAATTCTGCTACTTTAGCTCGTACCTGCTGTTTTTGTTCTGGATGAGCTATGATTTGTGCCATACATGCTGCAATGATTTCCATGGCCTCTTCATTCATTCCCCTTGTAGTGACGGCTGGAGTTCCAAGGCGAATTCCACTGGTGACAAAAGGACTCTCTGGATCAAATGGAATTGTATTTTTATTGCAAGTAATGTTTACTTCATCTAATAATTTTTCTGCTTCTTTTCCTGTAATGCCTTTATTTCTCAAATCTACTAACAATAAGTGGGTATCAGTTCCACCTGAAACCATTGTAAATCCATGACTTTCCAAGGATTTGCTTAAATGTTTGGCGTTGTTTAAGGTTTGTTGTTGGTACTCTTTGAATCCTGGTTCCAAGGCTTCTTTAAAGGCAACTGCTTTGGCTGCTATGACATGCATCAGTGGGCCGCCTTGAATCCCGGGAAAAATTGATTTGTCAATCATTTTTGCGTGCTCTTTTTTGCAAAGGATCGCACCACCTCGTGGGCCTCTGAGGGTTTTATGCGTAGTAGTAGTCACAAAATCTGCATAGGGGCATGGGTTTTGATGAAGTCCAGCTGCAACAATCCCAGCGATGTGAGCCATATCTACCATTAAATAAGCACCAACTTCATCGGCAATTTCTCGAAACTTTTTAAAGTCAATTTCCCGAGGGTAGGCACTGGTACCGGCTACGATCAGTTTTGGTTTTTCTTGCTTGGCAATAGCCATTACTTGGTTATAATCTATTTGTTGTGTCTTTTCATCAACCCCATAATCTACAAACTCATAATAAGCTCCAGACATGTTCACAGGGCTACCATGGGTTAGGTGACCTCCATGAGAAAGATTCATCCCCAACACCTTATCTCCTGGCTTTAAAATAGAAAAATAAACACCAAAATTTGCTCCAGAACCTGAATGTGGTTGGACATTAGCATGTTCTGCATCAAATAATTTTTTCATTCGATCTCTTGCTAGATTCTCAGCTACATCTACTTCTTCGCAGCCTCCATAATAGCGATGGGCTGGATAACCCTCTGCATATTTATTAGTTAATTGACTTCCCATGGCTTCCATGACCGCAATAGAAACAAAGTTTTCTGAAGCAATCAACTCAATATTATCACGTTGCCTCCTGGTTTCTTTCTGAATCACATCATAGATTTCTTGATCTTTGTCTTTTAAACATTCAATAATCATATTTTTTCTCCTTTCTTGTCCATTCAAGGATTTTTACGATGACGTTTCTATTTCTTCTGGATGATCAATAATATCAGCAATATTAGGGAGCATTCGCTCTTTGAAGCTTCTTTTTTTCTCGCTTCTGTTTAATAAAAAATAGGCGAGGCCTGTGGCAGAAAAGGCTATAACCGCAGTTAAAAGTTCTTTGTAGACTCCCACGCCTAACAGTCCTAAAACAAAATGACCCATTAAGACTCCTGCTATTAAAAACAAAAGTGGTACTACATACATTAGAAAAGCAGCGGTTAAGACGTATTCATTTTCCATTTCTACCTCAACCCAATCCCCTTTCTGTGCATCAAGCTGATTTAAAGCCTCTAATTCAATAGGTTTTTCAGAAGAGCCCATTTTACAGGCATTGCAGCCAGAACAGCTAGCATGACGCTGCATTTTCACTTTTGCTGTTCCATCCATCACTTGAATGACTTGTCCGCATTGTTTCATTCTTCTTGCTCCTTTCAACTATCTGCACATCATACATAGATTCCTTTTGGTCCCTTTATATGTATTCCCAGTTTTAGATAAAAAAAACCCCTTAATCTAAAGGGTTTTTAGGTAGTACCCGCCATGCCGTATATCGACCGTTTTGACCCTGCTGTCGCAGGTGGGTGCTCTGCCTGCAGCTTCTTAATTCCCTAAAGGGCTTTTATTCCACTGCAGGACTCCGAATTCCCAAGGTAATAGTGTTGGCTCAAAACTAAGCCGTATTTACGCACACGGCAGGATTGCTACATATTTATCGTACCACATTCCCAAGCGTTTGACAACAAAAAGCATTTAAGAAAGAAGGCTTTTCAAATAGTCATAAATTACTTCAGCTGTTTTTACAACACTTTTTAAATCAACATACTCATCAGCTGTATGAAAATTGCCACCTTCTGGTCCAAAAACATATGTGGGCACCTTTACTCTACTTCCTAGATAATTAAAGTCTCCAATACTCGGAAAATAACTAATAGTAGGATGGGTTCCAGTTACATTTTTAATGCTTTCCTTCATGGCTCTCGTATAGGGATTACTCTCAGAAATTGTATAAGGATGAAACCCTCCGTTATCAGGGTGAGGAGCTTCACGGAATTTCATCGAATAGTCGCCTTTCAAGTTGGCTCTTTTTGCAGCTTGATCCACTTCATTTCGTAAAAAACTTAAATCTTCACCTGTAACCGTATGGCGAAATACAGTGAAAGATGCTTTATCTGGTACGCTACAAGCAGCTCCACCACCTTGGAAGTCAATAATGGCAAAGGATCCCTTCCCCAGTTTAGACACTTCCCTAAGCGGGCTTTTTTTGAGTTCCATCATGAGTTTAGCCGCATCTTCGACAGCATCGATGCCTTTCTCTGGTGTTGCAGCATGGGCACTTTTCCCATAGGTTGTTACGGTATAAGACCAGCCACCACGAGCGCCAAGACAGAGGGATGGAAATTCATTATCTGTGAAGGTACCTCCAGGCTCAGTTACAATGGCCACATCAATAAAGTCTGTAATTCCATCTAAAATCAGAGCGTCTGTTCCAAGACCGTAAGGCCCTTCTTCATCTGATACAAAGGTGTAAAGAATCTCACCGTTAAAGGAATCCACGGTATTCACAAAGGCCTCTACAGCCAACATGATCGCTACACATCCAGCTTTCATATCAACGGCACCGACTCCATAAAGCTTTCCATCTTCCACTTCGGCCCCCAATGGATCTTTTGTCCACCCTGCACAAATTTCAACGCTATCCAAATGGCCATTTAGTAATATATGGGGGCCTTCGTCTTGACCTTTCATTCTTCCAATGACATTGGTCCCCCGAAAGTTGGTGACTTTCTTTTCGTGATAGCGATGATAGGATGCATCTAATCCCTTGGATTTCAGCCAATCATGAACGTATTCCATGATTTTTTCTTCCTGAAAATACGGACTGTAAATACTTACCATGTCTTTTAGTACTTCTGTTGCGCGTTCCAGATGGATATAATCGCTTACTTGTTTTGCTTCCTTCATGGTCATCCCCTTTCCCGCTGGTTCTTACCCTATATACGATTACTTCATTCTATTGTATCAAAACAGAATTCTCTGTCAATTGCTTTGCTCTATTTCGTCCTTAATCCAATATGAAGTTCTTCTAGCTGGCTTTCATCCGCTGTACTTGGTGCATCTGTCAACGGACATGTGGCGTTCTGTGTTTTAGGAAAAGCAATGACCTGACGAATATTATCTTCTCCTGCTAATAGCATCACAAGACGATCCAAACCAAAGGCAATCCCACCATGGGGAGGTGTCCCATATCGAAATGCATCTAATAAAAACCCGAATTTTTCTTGGGCTTCTTCTTCAGAGAAACCAAGTGCTCTAAACATATCTGACTGCATTTCGGAAGAATGAATCCGAATGCTGCCACCGCCTATTTCATACCCATTCAGTACAATGTCGTAGGCTTGAGCTCTCACGGAAGCGGGGTCTTTTTTAAGTTTTAGATAATCTTCTTCCACGGGTGCGGTAAAAGGATGGTGCATTGCAACATAGCGTTGGGTTTCTTCATTAAACTCTAATAAAGGAAAATCTGTTATCCAGACAAACTGATAATCTTCTTCCTCATAGAGTCCTAAAGCATCTGCCAGCTCTGCTCTTAAATGTCCAAGGGCTGCTGCTACGACAGAGGGCTGATCAGCTACAAAAAGCAATAAATCTCCAGCTTTAGCCTCCGTTCTTTCCAAAAGGGATGAAATTTCTTCTTCTGAGAAAAACTTGCCAATGGGTGCATTAACAACGCCATCTGCTTCCACTTTCATCCATGCTAAGCCTTTAGCTCCGTAAGTTTTTGCTAGTTCTTCTAGTTTTGTAATATCTTTCCTGCTATAATGTTCTGCCTGTTCTTTAACATTAATACATTTTACCTGTCCTTGTTTTTTCACTGTGTCTGCAAAGACTTTAAAGCCAGAATTCTTCATCAAATCAGAAAGATCGATTAATTCCATGGCAAATCGAAGATCTGGCTTATCTGAACCAAATCGATTCATAGCTTCTTGATAGGTTAAACGTGGAAAAGGCAGTGATATATCAATGCCTTTCACTTGCTTCAAGACATGCTGTAATAATTTACTATTAAGCTCAATGACTTCTTCTTGATCGACAAAAGACATTTCACAATCTATTTGTGTGAATTCTGGTTGACGATCTGCTCGTAGGTCTTCATCTCTGAAACATTTTACAATTTGAAAATATCGATCCATTCCTGAAACCATTAATAACTGTTTGAATAGTTGTGGTGACTGTGGCAACGCATAAAATTTCCCTTCATTGACTCGACTTGGTACTAGGTAATCTCTGGCGCCTTCTGGTGTAGGCTTCGTTAGCATAGGCGTTTCCACTTCCGCAAAGCCTTCTTCTGTCAAAAAAAATCGTACTAGATTCGACACTTGCTGTCTTAAGAGAAGATTTGCTTGCATGGATGGTTTACGTAAATCAAGGTATCGATACTTCAGTCTTAGGCCTTCGGTAACGTCATCGTCATCTTTGATATAGATGGGAGGGGTATCTGCTTCATTAACAATTTTAAGTTTTTCGGCATATACTTCGATTTTTCCAGTTGCTAAATTAGGATTTTCTGCCTGTCGTCTTTCTACTTTACCCGTAATAGAAATCACATATTCCGAACCTAGTTTTTCTGCTTCTTGAAAAGCTTGGCTAGATAAATCTTGATCGCATATAATTTGAACTAACCCTGTTCTGTCTCGAAGGTCAATAAAAATCAATCCACCTAAATCTCTTCTTTTTTGAACCCATCCGTTTAAGGTTACTTGTTGCCCTATTAAGGCTTCGGTCAAAACGCCACACATATGGGTTCTTTTATCATAAGATTTTTCTGTCATATCCTCTTCGCTCCTTTAAATTTCTTCCAATATTTGTCTCCATTTTTCATGGTATGTTGGCATTCGTTCCAAGTAAACTCTAATATCTTTTATACCTGGGATACGCTGGACTCTGTTTTCCTGAGGGTAGATAAGCTTAGTTACGGCTCCAGCACCTATTCCAAGAACCGTCTGTCTTTCTTCCATCATTAAAATATTGTATAGAGATGCTCTATCCGGTTTTGAAAAGCCGACGTTTTCCATATTAGCCAACATGTTTTTTTGTCGATATAGGTAATAGGCTTCTAAGCCAGATATGTGAGCAAATTCGTAGACTTGTTGCATAAGGGAAGCTGCTTGAGTGTGATTCCATTCAAAGGCATAATGTTGTTTTTTCAAACCAGCTGTCCTCTTCATGGCCAAGGAGTGTATGGTTAGGCTCTGTACGTCTAAATGGGCTAATTTGTTTAAAGTATCTCTAAAATCATCTGGAGATTCTCCTGGCAATCCCATGATTAAATCAACATTAATATTGCTTATCCCTACAGCAACCGCATCTTCGTAGACAGAGAAAAAATCCTGTACCGTATGACGGCGATTGATTTTGTGAAGTGTTCTGTCCTGTAGTGTCTGTGGATTAATACTGATTCTATGTACAGGATACTTCGAAAGCTGAGCCAGCTTTTCTTTGGTCAATGTATCTGGCCGTCCACCTTCAAAGGTTATTTCATCAATAGCCTGAAGATCCCATAGGCTTGATAGTGTTTCAAAAAAATGTTCTAATTGTTTTTCAGAAAAGACAGAAGGTGTTCCTCCTCCGATATAAATGCTTTGAATCCCGTATTCTGTACTTTTCAACATGTTTATGACTGTTTTCAACTCATGTAACAAGCCACGCAAATAGTCTTGCAATATTGGATCTTCTTGAGAATGAATAGATTGAGAAGCAAAGGAGCAATAGCTACATTTAGTAGGACAAAGAGGAATGTTGATATAAAGGCTTACAGATTTAAGATTTAGGCGTTTCAGATATTCTCTTTGTCGACAAGCAACTTCGGTAATAATGCTTGCCTTTGCTTCTGTCATCCTGGTTTCTTCTTGAAGATGAAGGATCGCCTTTGATTCTTCGTTTTTTTCTTGTAATATTTCATGAGCTATTTTAACAGGCCTTACCCCTGTTAAAATCCCCCAGGGCAACCATGTAGGATATATTGATTGTAACAAGTCAAAGATATGTCTTTTTAACTGTCTTTTTTCATTTTTTCGCTGCTTTCTTTGGTCTTCTACGGGCTGTAGGGTTGTTTTCCAGATTAGATTGATTCTTCCAGTAGCCATTATTAAGACTTTTGTTTCGTGTTTTTCGCGTTGGAATTTTGCTGTAATCATTAACGCCGCAACTTCAGAACACGCTATCTTTCTTCCGTGTTCGTCTAATCCATCTAAATTGACAACCGAGAATTCCTTGTCCATCATAAAAAGTCGTGCTAATTCACGTATTTCATATCTATCTGCAGATTCTTGAACTCTAATCACCAGTTTCATTTCATGCTCCCGTTCTTTTTCTCAATAATCTGGCCTTTTATCTAAGATGCGGATTACTCATTTTCTCCATTTTTATAGTGGTATCTGGTCCGTGACCAGGAAACACGATTACTTCTTCATCCAGCACCATGAGTTTTTGCTTTATGGACTCTAACAATTGAAATAGATTTCCGCCTTCAAGATCCGTTCGTCCGATGGATTGCATAAATAAAGTATCTCCAGCGAAAAGCATATCGCCGGCTAAAAGACAAATCCCACCTTGGGTATGGCCAGGCGTATGGATAACTTTGATAATAGATTCACCTAATTTAATTTCGTCACCATCCTCTAGTCGTTCGTCTGCAACGACTTCTATAGGTGCACCCATTCTAGCAGTGAAGTTTCGCTGTCCATCTGCAATCATTGATGCATCTTGATGATGAATTGCTATAGGTATGTTGAGTTTTTCAATTAAATCCTTTAGTGCTCCAATATGATCTCCGTGGCCATGAGTTAAGACGATTTTTTGTGCAGACCAGCCTTTTTCCTCTATCCTATCCATAATTCCTTTGGCATCACCGCCAGGATCTATTACAATGCAGTTGCCAGTAGCTTTATCCGCCACCAGATAGGTATTGACTTGTAGTGGTCCTGTTACTAAATTTTCCATTAAAAACATCTCTATGCCCTCCATTTATCATCTGTTTAAAAAGTTTTTTCACTGTCAATCATCATGGTAACTGGTCCATCATTTACAGAGGAAACTTCCATATGTGCCTGAAAAACTCCAGTTTCTGTTTTAATTCCTTTTTGTTTGCATTTGTCTACAAAATCTCGATACATTTTGTCCGCTTCTTCAGGTTCACGAGCATCCGTAAAACTTGGTCTTCTACCTTTCCTACAGTCACCCCATAGAGTAAATTGGGAAATACAGAGGATTTCACCTTTTTCATCCATTAGGGAACGATTCATTTTTCCTAATTCATCTTCAAAAATTCTTAAATTAGTAATTTTTTCAACCATATATTCGATATCTTTCTCTGTATCTTGTTTACCAACACCTAGGTACACTAGTAGGCCATTGGATATAGCCCCTGTCACTTCTCCATCTACAGAGACACAGGCAGACTTGACGCGCTGAACTATAGCCCTCATAAAATCCTCCTTCAATTATGTTTTTACTCGAAATACATCCTTCACGCCATCTAGGCTTTTTAGGGTTTTTCTTAATCTATCCAAATCCTCGGTACTGCTTATTTCTACCACTAAGTTAAAGGTTGCTTTCTTATCTTTGTTGTTGGTGCGTGCATTTAATGCGTTCACAGCAATTTTATCATCTGTAAGTACTTGGGTTATTTCCCTTAAGAGGTTTTTCCGATCATAAGCATTCACTTGCAATTCAGCCTGAAAACTAATTTCACTATTGTTATCCCATTCTACTTCGATGGTGCGCTCATCCTGTTCTGGACTTTCCATCAAACTAGGACAGTCTTTCCTATGAATCGACACCCCTCGTCCTCTGGTAATATAACCAATAATATCATCTCCAGGAACCGGATTGCAGCATTTTGAAAAACGAATCATGATATTATCGATTCCTTTGATGGTTACTCCCGAAGACTTTGTGCCTATTGTTTTCTTCTCTACTTCTTTTTTAGGTGATATTGGAATATATCGCTCTAATTCCTCTGGTGGAATCTGGGTTTTAATATATTCCCTTATTTTAGGAGTGACTTGGGCTAAAGCAATCCCACCATAACCAACAGCTGCATATAAATCTTCGTCAGAGTGCAGGCTCATGCGATTCGCAATAGCCGTCATTGTTTTTTCTTTAAGGGCAAGATGAATTGGTACATTCATACGTTTTACTTCACGTTCTATCAGATCTTTTCCTTTGGCAATATTTTCTTCTCGTCGTTCTTTCTTAAACCACTGTTTTATTTTGGTCTTGGCTTGTGAGCTTTGAACGATCTTTAGCCAGTCTCGACTAGGGCCATGACTGTTGCCGGAGGTGAGTACTTCAACAATATTTCCATTTTTTAATTTGTAGTTTAAAGGAACCATTTTACTATCTACTTTGGCACCTACGCATTTATTCCCAATATCACTATGGATTTTATAAGCAAAATCGATGGGAGTCGATCCAGCTGGTAAATCGATGACTTTTCCTTTTGGTGTGAAAACAAAAACTTCGTTGGTAAAAAGATCTATACGGAGGGATTCCATAAATTCTGCTGGATCTTTCGTTTCTTTTTCCCATTCCATCATTTGACTTAGCCAGTTCAACTTTTCATCGACGCGACCAGATTCACTAAGGCCATTCTGGCTTTCTTTATATTTCCAATGAGCCGCAATCCCAAATTCTGCAATATTGTTCATTTCATAGGTTCTTATTTGAATTTCAAAGGGCTCTCCTTTTGGACCAATCACCGTTGTATGCAGAGATTGATACATATTGGGTTTTGGCATAGCGATATAATCTTTAAAACGACCCGGAATTGGTTTCCAAATGGTATGCACTACGCCTAAAACACCGTAGCAGTCTTTAATGCTATCTACCATTACTCGAATCGCTAAAAAGTCAAAAATCTCTTCAAAGGCTCTTCCTTGATTCACCATTTTTTTATAGATACTATAAAAATGTTTAGGGCGACCAAAAATTTCGCTTTCGATACTAAAATCTTCTAATTTCCCGTGGAGTTCTTCGATTACTCGATTAATAAAAGCTTCTCTTTCATCTCTTTTTTTTGCTACTTTGTCTACTAAATCGTAATACCCTTTGGGATCAATATAGAGAAGGCTCAGATCTTCTAATTCCCATTTGATCTTTGACATTCCTAATCGATGAGCAATGGGCGCAAAAATTTCCAACGTTTCTCTTGCTTTTTCCTTTTTTTTGTCATCACTTTGAAATTTCAAAGTTCTCATATTGTGAAGTCTGTCGGCTAGTTTTATAAGCACCACTCGAATGTCTTTAGCCATGGCTACAAACATTTTACGCAGATTCTCTGCTTGCTTTTCTTCTTTAGATTCAAAGTTCATTTTAGTTAGTTTGGTGACACCTTCCACCAACTCTGCAATTTCTTCTCCAAATTCCATTTTCATAGCTTCGTAGCTATTGGGGGTATCTTCAAGTACATCATGCATCAAACCTGCTGCAATGGTACTGCTGTCCATTTGCAGCTGAATCAATATTTTTGATACTTCTACAGGATGAGAAAAATAACGATCTCCAGATTTGCGGTATTGGCCTTCATGGGCACTTTCCGCAAACTGATAAGCTCGAATAATAAGTTCGACGTCGCAATTTGGATTATGTTCTTCTATCATCGTGATTAAGTTTTCCAACATGATGTCTTCACCTCCCTGTTTTCAATAAGTCCATAAGGTTATTTTAATTCATCTATGTTATTGGTCATAGGAAATAAGGCTGTGTATCTCATATCCTTTCAGTTGTTCACGTCCATTCAAGAATGTTAATTCCATCAAAAACTGCATGGAAACCACTTCTCCCCCAAGTTGTTCAATTAATTTAGCTGTAGCTTTCATAGTGCCTCCAGTTGCCAATAAATCATCCACAATCACAACTCTTTGGCCTGGCTGTATGGCATCTTCATGAATTTCTAATGAATCGGTTCCGTATTCAAGGTCATACTCATATTTTTGAATGGCTGCCGGTAATTTTCCAGGCTTACGAACGGGTACAAAACCAGCATTCAGAAGGTATGCAATAGGAACTCCCACGATAAAACCTCTGGATTCTGGTCCTACAACCAGATCTATTTGCTGACTTTTAAGGGGTTGACACAAATCATCAATCATTTTTCTAAGGGCAGCAGGATCTTTTAAAAGTGTCGTAATGTCCTTAAAGTTAATGCCTTCTTTCGGAAAATCTTGAATCTCTCGAATTTTATCTTGGAGCAACATGGCAAACCTCCCATTAGTCATAATAAAGAATACTATCATTATATCGATTTATTTCCATTTACTCAATATTGAATACCCTTTTCTTACACAAAAATCTCATGGTTAAGGAATAAACGAAACAGCCACCCCTAAAAGGATCGCTGTCGTTCTGTTTATGCTTTGGAAAAAGTTTTATTCGGATCTTTTGATCTTTCCTTAATCATTACCCATACAGGACTAGCAATAAAAATGGATGAATAGGTTCCACTAATAATACCTGCAATCAATGGAAGAGCAAAATCCTTAATCATGGGCACTCCAAGAATGTATAGTGCCACAATTGTAATAAGGGTTGTGACTGAAGTGTAAATAGATCGCTTCATTGTTTGTCGGATACTTTCTGTTGTGAGGTTGGTAAAATCAAATTTCTTCATTAATTTTCTATTTTCTCGTATCCGGTCAAAAACAACGATCGTATCGTTAATGGAGTACCCGAGTACGGTTAACATAGCCGCCACAAAAGGACTATTAATGGGGATTTTGAAAATAATAAACACGGATACCACAATGAGAATATCATGAAGCAATGCAATGATGGCTGCCAGTCCAAAACTAAATTCAAATCGGAACGTAATATAAATAAGCATCCCTATAGCTGCAATTAGAATAGATAAATAGGCTCTATTCTGGATTTCTTGCCCAATGGATGGACCAAATTGTGCCGCTCTCAAAAAATCGTCTTCAACGATTCCGTACTGTTCTTGAAATTCATGAAATACTTCCATTCGTTCTTGATGATTCATATCGACAATGGTTCTAATTTGAACTTGTTCCTGTTCTGATCCGATAAAATTAATACTAGCATCTGCGTCGAAGCGATTCGTCACTTGACGAATTTCACTGACTTCTATCTGTTGATGAAAATCAAACTCCATAATGGTTCCTCCGGTAAAATCTATACCGGTGTTAACCCCTCCGACAACGGCAAAAAGAAGGGCCGTCAGGATAATGGCTGCAGAAATAGAAAACCAAATTTTCTTTTGATGAATAATTTCCATGAGGTTCCCTCCTTTATACTCCATAGTATTTTGGATTTTTAAACATGTTCGTAGCCACCAAGGATTTTAACAATACCCGAGTAACCACCATGGCCGTAAACATACTGACAATCAAACCAATGATCAACATAACGGCAAAGCCTCGAATAGGTCCTGTCCCAAACTGGTATAAGGTAACGCCAGCAATCAATGTGGTTATATTAGCATCTAGTATGGTTCTAAAGGCACGTTTAAAACCTGAATCGATAGAAACACGGACGCTCTTGCCATTGATTATCTCTTCTTTTATTCGTTCAAAAATAATCACATTGGCATCTACTGCCATCCCAATGGATAAAATCAATGCGGCAATACCTGGCAAAGTTAGTGTAGCATTAAGAGCTACAAAGATGGTTAGCACTAATAAAATATAAATGGTTAAGGCAATATTTGCCACAAAACCAGATAATCGATAGACGACCAACATAAAAATCAACACTAATACAATCCCAATTTTCGCAGCATCTATGCTTCGGTTTAGAGCATCAACTCCCAAACTAGCAGTAATGGTGGATGTCTGAACTTCGTATAGGTTCACAGGTAAAGAACCTGCCCGAATCAAAGCAGCTAAATTTGAAGCCTCTTCTATAGTGAAGTTACCACTAATAGTCGCTACACCATCTGGAATTCGTGAACGAACCACTGGGGCTGAAATAATTTCATCATCTAAGATAATGTAAATCGGTTCACCAATATAAGTGCCTGTAGCTTCAGCAAAACTCCGTGCTCCTTCCTGATCAAGTTCCAACCTAACCACAGGATTTGCTTCCCCATCCACATAAGTAGCATTTGCACCAGTAACATTTCCACCAGTTAGAACAGTGCTCTCATCTGGCGCTAAAAATTCTAGTTGGGCTGTTCGTCCAATCATATCCAGCGCCTCTTGTACTTCTTCCACTCCCGGAAGTTCTACACGAACTCTGTTATCGCCCTCTCGAACAATTACTGGTTCTGTCAGTCCCATGCCATCCACTCGCATTCGGAATACACTGATGGTTTGTTCAATGATACGATCTAATTCTTCTCCTGTAGCATCTGTATCCGCCTCAAAGATGACAAAGACACCACCTCTAAGATCCAAGCCTTGATTGATATTTTCCATCACTGGTTTAATTTCTGTATTGCCTATGGTTATCCCGTTGATGGCTATCATAACGCCTCCAACAGCAATCATTATAATGATCAGAACAACCGCTATGCATCTTGCTTTCATTCCATTCCCTCCTTATTAAAGGCATTCTTGCACCTGTGCTTTATGTTCCTTATGTTCCTTTGCAAATACAATATAGTGTTCCGCTGATAGGCGGTTTTTTTTCTTTTCTTCTTCCGTTAGCTCTCGAATCACTTTTGCCGGTGATCCCATGGCTAAAACGCCAGCAGGGATTTTTTTTCCTTCAGGAACCAAACTTCCTGCAGCAACAATGCTTTTATCTCCTACGGTAGCGCCATTCATGATAATGGCTCCCATTCCAATAAGAACTTCATTCCCAATAGTACAGCCATGTATAATGGCATTGTGGCCTACGGTTACATAGTCTCCAACAATGGTAGGGTGATTGAAAGCTATATGAAGTACCGAACCATCCTGTATATTGCTGCCTTCACCAATCAAAATATCGTTGTAATCACCTCGGGCAATCACTCCATACCAAAGGCTTGCATCTTTTTCCATCACTACGTTTCCTATAACACTGGCGGTTTCTGCCACAAAACAAGTATCATGGATCTGGGGAAGTCGTCGATTGTTTTCTTTAATCATGAAGATTCCTCACTTTCACAGGCCAATATAGTCATTGCTGTTTCTAATCGGATCTTTTCCATTTGACATCCAAGTTCGTAGGGTTTATTAAGGTCCTTGTTTGCAAAAAATGCATTGGCATGACATCCACCACTACAATAGTACTTTGCCCAACATTCTCTACACTCAAGTTTATTGAAAACATTTGCGTTTCTAAAGTTTTCTAGTTGACCCTTATTTACTAGACCAGACTCCACATCTCCCAAACGAAATTGAGATTGTCCAACAAATTGATGACAAGGGTATAAATCCCCTTCTGGAGTAACTGCCAAATACTCTGTCCCAGCACCACACCCTGCAGATCGTTTTTTCATACATGGACCTTGTTTTAAATCCAGTATAAAATGAAAAAAGCGGAAGGCTTTATCTGTCCCTTTTCTTCTAAGATAAGCCTCAGCCAAAGTTTGGTATTCTTGTTCTATAGCTGGTATATGAGATTCTCGAAGAGCATACGCTTTTTCAGGTGGACCTACCACAGGCTCTACGGATATTTGTTGATATCCTAAGTCTGCCATATGCAATACATCTGCTGAAAAGTCTAAATGCCTTGCAGTAAATGTTCCTCTAACAAAATAAGGTTTTGAACCTCTTTTTTTAATCATT
Source organism: Tindallia texcoconensis (assembly GCF_055383815.1). Classification (NCBI taxonomy): domain Bacteria; kingdom Bacillati; phylum Bacillota; class Clostridia; order Peptostreptococcales; family Tindalliaceae; genus Tindallia; species Tindallia texcoconensis. The sequence goes on along the minus strand of NZ_AP042431.1, from coordinate 2,961,234 downwards.
TTCGTTATTTGAGGCTGTATTAAATCGTAAGAACCCTTACTCCCAAGGGTTTTTCGCATTCGATCATTTACCGTCTTTCGTCCATCCAGGCTTAATACGATATTCTCCATTTCCTGATTGATGAAATCCATTTTGTCATCTGTCAGGGCTAGGGCATTTGTCGTTAGTGTAAATCGAAAGATTTTTCCGTTGGTTTTTTCTAGGCTTCTTCCATAAGCAACCAATTCTTTAATTAATGAAAAATTAAGCAATGGTTCTCCACCAAAAAAATCTACTTCCAACTGCCTTCTTTTACCAGAGTTTTCCACTAAAAACGAGAGGGCTTTTTTACCAGTTTCTAGGGACATCATCCCTCTTTCACCATGAAAAGTACCTTCTGCTGCAAAGCAGTATTCACAAGATAAATTACAATCATGAGCCACATGAAGACACATGGCTTTGATTACGGATTCTTTGTGTTGGATCTGTTGATCTCCAGATTCTGGTTGAGTGTATAGCATCCCCTTTTGAATTAGGGCTTCGATTTCCGAAAAAGCAGCTTCAACCATTTCGTCGCCATATGTATTTTTAAGATGGCGGATGGTAGGCTCATCCTTCAAAACCGAATGTTCTCCCAACATGTGATAAATCAGATCATTGATCACATGTACTGCTCCAGAGTAGACATCAACAGCCATCACTTTTCCATTTCGTTTAAACGTATGAACCACTCAAATTCCTTCTTTCCAAATGATTATTAACAAAAGAAAAAGCAGGGAGTTTGCACTCCTGCCTATGCAATCATGAGCTTTCTTATTTTTCGCAAATCTGATTGCCAACGGTACAAGAAGTTTTACAAGCAGACTGACAAGAAGTTTGGCATTCCCCACACCCAGTGTGTTCGCCTTTTTCCGGCAATTTATTCTCATTTAATGTTTTGATTTGTTTTTTATTCATTCTCTTGCTCCTCCTATTCATTATTAAGTTCTTAAGCATTATATCACATGCGGTTGCAAAAAAACAACAAAGCAGCGGTTTTGTTTCCGCTGCCTTTAGATCTTTTCTTTTTCTGCTTAAGCTTCGGTTTTCTCCGTATCTTCGTCGTCATTCTCATTAACAAGATTTCCAACTGACCATTTAGCCATGGTTAACTTTGTTTTGTCTGCTCCTACTTCAATGGTCAGGATGTCTTCTCTCACTTTTACTACACGTCCAAAAATGCCTCCAATGGTTACTATTTCATCGCCGATCTTCAAATTCTCTCTCATGGTTTTGATTTTTTTCTCTTTTGTTTTCTGGGGCTTGATAATGAGAAAGTAAAAGATGGCCAGGAAACCCAAAGGAATAATTAATCCTGAAAACTGCATGATGTACCTCCTTCCAAATGATATGCTCTCTTAACCTATTAAACTATATTCAGCCTTGCTTGTCAATTTATCCGTCTAAATTGATGATAAGTTCTTCTTTGTAATAGGATCGATAAAAGGCTTTACAATAGTCTAGTAAAGAATCTTCTCGTATGGCTTGCCTCATTTCTTTCATGAGTCGAAGTAGAAACGTAATATTATGAATGCTTAATAATCGAAGGCCTAATATTTCGTTTGCTTTAAATAAATGGCGAAGATACGCTCTGCTATAATTCTGACAACAATAACATTCACAATGACTATCCAAGGGTTCCCAAGATTCGAAGTGTTTAGCATTTTTCATGACGACATTCCCTTGGCTTGTCATGGCTGTTCCATTTCTGGCAATGCGCGTTGGAAGCACGCAGTCAAACATATCAACACCTCTTAATACTCCATGAATCAAGGAATCCGGACTGCCTACCCCCATCAGATAACGAGGTTTATCTTTGGGCATCATAGGCATTAGATGATCTAGTACCTCATACATGGATTCTTTTGGTTCTCCTACACTCAAGCCACCAATCCCATAGCCAGGAAAATCCAACTCCAAAAGCGCATGGGCACTTCGTGCCCGAAGATCTGGATACATGCCACCTTGAATAATTCCAAAAAGATGCTGCTGTTCTATATTTTCATGGGCTTCTTTACATCGTTGAGCCCATCGGGTCGTTCGATCTACAGATTGTAGAACATATTCATACTCCGACGGATAAGGGATACATTCATCAAAAGCCATGATTATATCAGCGCCTAGCTGATTCTGAATCTCTACGGCTTTTTCAGGGGATATAAAGTGTCTGGAACCATCGATATGAGACTGAAAAGTAACTCCTTCTTCCGTAATCTTATTCAGATGTCCTAAGCTAAATACCTGAAATCCACCACTGTCTGTCAAGATTGGTTTATCCCAGTTCATAAATCGATGAAGACCACCTGCTTTTTCTACCAGGTCTGATCCTGGTCTCATGTATAAATGGTACGTGTTGCTTAAGATGATTTGCGCATCACATGTTTTTAATTCTTCTGGTGTCATGGTTTTAACGGTTGCCTGTGTACCAACTGGCATAAAAATAGGTGTTTCAATGATGCCATGACTTGTCTGTAGTAATCCATTACGGGCTAAAGACTGGCTAGAAGTTTCTAATGGGGTAAATATATTATTTTCCATTGGCTTGCTCCTTCTCTTTCGCTATTCTATCCACATGGCATCTCCAAAACTAAAGAATCTGTATTTTTTGGCCACTGCCTCTTCATAAGCTGCTAACATAAAGTTCTTCCCAGCTAAAGCACTGACAAGCATTAGCAATGTAGACTCCGGTAAGTGAAAATTAGTTATTAAAACATCCAAAAATTTAAACTGATACCCAGGAGTAATAAAGATATCCGTCCATTTTTTGGTGGATTTGATAAAGCCGCTTTTATCCGTTGCAGATTCAATCGCTCGACAGCTTGTGGTACCTACGGCAACAATACGTCCACCAGCTTGTTTAATCTGATTCATTTGATTCGCACTTTCCAGAGAAATTTCAAAGAATTCTTCATGCATTTTATGATCCTCTAGATGGTCTGCTTGAACGGGTCTAAATGTCCCTAGTCCTACATGGAGGGTAATCGGAATAATTGAAACGCCTTTTTCCCTAACTTTATCCATTAAGTCTTCCGTAAAATGAAGGCCTGCTGTAGGTGCTGCTGCTGATCCAGGGATATCACTATACACAGTCTGATAACGTTCCTGATCTAACAATTTTTCGTTTATATATGGTGGCAATGGCATTTCACCAAGTTGCTGAATGGTTTCTTGCAAGGACCCTTGACATTCAAATTTCACAAGACGTAATCCTTCTTCCCGTTCTTCTATGACCGTTGCCTTTAATTGCTGATCTCCAAAAATAACCTGCGAATCTTTTCGAATTCTTTTGGCCGGTTTAGCCATCACTTCCCAGAGGTTTTCCCCTTCTTCCTTCAGTAACAAAAATTCTGCTTTTCCATTAGTGTATCGTTTCTTTCCTATCAAACGTGCTGGAATAACCCGAGAGGTGTTAATCACCAAGGCGTCGCCAGGGTTTAATTTAGTCAAAATATCCGAAAAGCTTAAATCCTCAATGGTTTGATTTGATTTATTCAAGGCCATTAATCTTGATTGGTCTCTTTTTTTAAGAGGATGTTGGGCAATTAGTTCTTCAGGTAGTTCATAAAAAAAATCACTGGTTTTCATATCGATCACTCTCATTCATTATATTCTTTTATCGTCTCATAAAAAAGTTAATCAGAAAAGTCAGCAACAAACTAACTAGAATACTAGTAGCCATGGGGAAATAGAAGGTAGCATTTCCTCGGCGCCATACAAAGTCACCTGGCAGTTGTCCCAAACCAGTTTTTCCAACTATCAGTATCATCAGGCTAACAGCTGCTATTACAAGACCTATAATCATCATGGTTTTTGCCATTTCTTCCATTAGGATCCCTCGCTTTGCTCCGAATAGGGTTGATGAAAATGGTCATACGCTTTTCTCATCACCATTCTTCCCCTGGGAGTACGACTGATGAATCCGATTTGCATTAAATAGGGTTCGTACACGTCTTCAATCGTATTTTTCTCTTCTCCTGTAGCTGCAGCTAATGTATCTACTCCTACCGGACCTCCATTAAAGTTTTGAATCATGGCTAATATCATTTTCTTATCTACACTATCCAAGCCCAGTGCATCAATTTCAAATAAGTGTAATGCCTCATTAACAGATTTAGCATCAATAATGCCATCGGCTCTTACTTGGGCATAATCCCGGATTCTTTTCAGCAATCTATTAGCAATTCGTGGTGTTCCCCGAGATCTAGATGCTATTTCTATTGCTGCAGATTCTTCAATGGGAACTTGTAAAATTCCAGCAGATCGTTTCACAATTTTTGTAAGTTGTTCCGTATTATAAAGTTCCAGCCTGCTAATCACTCCAAAACGATCTCGTAGAGGAGAAGTTAGCAATCCAGCACGTGTAGTGGCTCCAATGAGTGTGAACTGACTTAACTCTAATCTTACAGAACGGGCACTTGGCCCTTTCCCTATAATGATGTCTAACACATAGTCTTCCATGGCTGGATACAGTATTTCTTCTACTGCACGATTTAAGCGATGAATTTCATCGATGAAAAGTACATCATGTTCTGTTAAGTTTGTCAAAATGGCCGCTAAATCTCCTGGTCTTTCAATGGCAGGACCACTGGTAATGCGAATGTTGACGTTCATTTCGTTGGCGATAATACTGGAAAGTGTTGTTTTTCCAAGACCTGGTGGTCCATATAATAACACATGATCTAGGGATTCATTACGATTTCGTGCTGCTTCAATAAAAATACGGAATTTTTCCTTGGTTTTTTCCTGACCGATATAATCGTCTAGGGTCTTAGGTCTTAAACCGGTTTCAATAGCGGCATCTTCTTCCTTCATTTCATTTGTAATAATCCGTTCTTCTATGCTCACGTATTTCCCTCCGCTTTATGGAAGCAGCCAGGCTAAAGCAGCCTTTAGCCCTGCTTCTGTAGTAGTTGTTTCGGACGCGGTGGCTCTGACAGCCTGTAATGCTTCTTGTTGTTGATAACCAAGAGTCGTCAATGCTTCTATTATTTCATCCTCCAACAAAGTTCCCTGAGCAGGAATGGGAACATTTTCTACATTCATATCTTTTATCTTGTCTTTCAATTCTAAAACCATACGTTCTGCCGTCTTCTTTCCAACCCCAGGAGCTTTAGAAAGCATAGAAATATTCTGAGTAGCAATTTGCTGACACAGTACCTCTACGGAAAAAGTTGACAAGATAGCAATAGCTGCTTTCGGACCAATTTTCGTGACAGAAATTAATTTTTTAAACATAGTCAACTCCGTTCGTGAAAAAAAACCATACAGACTAACTCCATCTTCTCGCACACTGTAATGCGTATAAAGTATAACGGAAGAGCCAGCTTGAATTTGTGCCAAGCTTTTGGTAGATGAATATACTCCATAACCAATCCCATTGGCTTCGATAATCGCTTGGTCATGCGTCACACAATCCACGGTTCCTTTTATATATTCAATCAAATCAGACTCACTCCTTCATCGGATTTGCATAAACATGATTATACTTTAAATAAATTTTGAAAGTTTCCCGTATGGGCGTGACACATGGCAATAGCTAGGGCGTCTGCTGCGTCATCAGGCTTCGGAATTTCCTTAAGGTTTAAAAGAGTTTTTACCATTATTTGCACCTGCTGTTTTTCCGCTCTTCCATAGCCAGCAACCCCCTGCTTTACCTGCAGCGGTGTGTATTCAAAAATGGGCAGGTTTTCCAAGGATGCGGTTAAAATAACTACTCCTCTTGCCTGCCCTACTAATAATGCTGATTTAGCGTTGGAATTAAAAAAAAGTTCTTCCACTGCTACGGTATCTGGTTTGTATCGAATAATCAATTGTTTCATGCATTCATTGATTTTATTTAAACGATCTGGCATAGGGGTTTTGCTATGCGTCCTAATCACACCATATTGAATGACTCGAAATTGGTTGTGCTGATAGTCTACAAATCCATATCCTGTAGTCGCAAGACCTGGATCAATCCCCATGATTCTCATTTCTATCAGTCCCTTTTTATGTTTTCCGGCATTTTCCACAATATCCATAAATTTCAAAACGATGTTCTACCGGAGAAAAAGTAGTATGTTCCTGTATATATCTATTGATATCTTCATACGGACAAAAATGAATGATTTCAGCATCGTTACACTTCAGGCAAATCAAATGATGATGATGCTGATGACAGTTATATTCATAGCTTGCTATTCCATCTTGAAGGGTAACCTTTTTAACTAATCCACACTCCATCAAGATTTCTAGATTTCTGTATACCGTAGAGTAATTCAAAGTTAGACTCTTTTCTTGAGTTGCTTTATAGATTTGTCCAGCTGTTATCAAGTGCTTTTCAGAGGATAAAAGAATTTCGATAATCGTTTTACGTTGATTTGTAAATTTGTAGCCTTTTTCTTTTAGCTGTTGCTGACAATGTTTCACTTCTTGACTCATATGTCAACCTCCGCCCAATCTTTTATAGAGCTTTATTTCTAAAACAAATCAAACTAGGTGAGTGGCTTCAAAGTCCACGATGCAAAGCGGTGTTCTTTATGATAGATACAATGCTTTACTCATAAAAATAAATTGAGAGCCGAAGCCCTCAATTAATGACAGTGGCGGGAGTACGTGGGAATCGAACCCACCCAAGAGGCTCCTAACCCCTCGAACTGGTTTTGAAGACCAGAGGGCACACCAGCACCCATCTACTCCCTTGAACATCAAGATTTATTGACGAACTCCATTATAGCACAAAGACCTTTAAAACAGCAAGAACTGTTTCTGTTTATCTGATTATTTTTCAATTAAAATACGATTGTCCCCTTGTCTTCGAGTGAATTTTTCCTGATCTAAATGTTCTAAAATAGCCACTGCATATTTCCTGCTGGTCCCTAGCAGATCACGAAATTCAGCTACGCTTAAGGTATCATGAGTCGTAAAATGCTGCCTAATTTTTTCTTTTGCTTCTTCATAGGCCTTGCGATGTAAAATCAGATCCTGTTGAAGTCGAAGCAGGTTATCGCCCATCATTGCTTCTAGAACTTGTTGAATGGTTTTTTCTTTTCCTTTAATCTTTAATTTAGCTTCATCTAGCTTTGGTGGTGTGAATGGTGAACTTAAAAACAGTGTTTCCACCTGTGTTGCAACCTCTTTTTGTTCTGGAGTTGGTTTTATCGTAAAATCAGCCAAAGATACAATACTAGTACTCAATCTAAGTATTTTTTCATTTTGCATATTCTCCAAAACTTGATCCGCTACACGATTTTGTGTTTTTGTAAAAACACGGCTTTTTAATTCTTCCTTTGGCATTCCCTGTCGTAAGGGATTATTTTTATGGTATTTCAGCAGATGGGTAGTAATATCATCCAATAATGCGTCGTAATAATCTTGATGAATAAAATAACGCTCATCTATGGGATATACCAGATTTTGTTCTATTAGGCCATGGATGATTTTCTGGATTTCTCCTTCTGAGTAACCAAAACTTCGAGAAAGATCCGCAAGATCTGGAAATTCTTGACTGTTTTTTTTCAAGGCCTGCTCTAAATCAGCTTCTGGTCCACCAGTTTCTTTGGCTGTCAGCATGTCAATAATATCTTGACGCATGGCTCTATGTTTATCTGGAACTGGTTCAATAATCGTTGCACCACCTAATGTTTCCATAGGTGAGTAAAAGCGAACAACAATATGATCGCCTTTTTTAAATACGGTACTTTCTTCCAATCGAAATTGTACCAAAGCACTTTCTCCGGCTTCAATGGTATCTTGCTCTAAAATAACCAACCTAGCAAGAATTTCTGATGCCCCGTGGTAAATTCGAACACGATCCCTCTGTTTAACTTTTCTAGGGATATTCTTGAGTAGTGTCAATCTGCCATCAACCATCATCGTTGGATTCATAGACTTAGGCTTCGCTAAGTAATCGCCTCGGTTAATAAGGTCTCTTTTAACACCTGAAAGATTAATGGCTACACGCTGTCCAGCAAAAGCTTGTGATACGGTTTCTCCATGAACCTGAATATTTCTAATACGCACTTCTTGATCACCAGGATAAAGTTGTACTCTATCCTCAGGTCTAACATTTCCTTCGGCAAGGGTTCCTGTGACAACAGTTCCAAATCCTGTAATGGTAAATACCCGATCAATAGGCATTCGAAAGGGTGCTTTTTCATCTCTTGCTTCAATTTCTTGGTAATAGCTTGCTAGTTTTTCTATCAACTCGGTTATCCCTCTTCTAGATACTGAGTCTACAGCTAGAATAGGTGCTTCTTCCAGAAAAGTATCTTGTAAAGCATTTGATACATCTTCTTTAACTAACTCTAACCATTCAGGATCTACTAGATCTGATTTTGTAATAACAACAATTCCTTTTTTGATCGAAAGCATCTGTAGAATATCCAAATGTTCTTTTGTTTGCGCCATCACCCCTTCATCTGCTGCGATAACGAGCATCACCAGATCTATCCCTCCAGCACCTGCTAGCATATGACGGATAAAGCGCTCATGGCCTGGTACGTCAACGATACCAGCTCGAATTCCACCAGGTAGATCAAAATGAGTAAATCCCAGTTCGATGGAAATCCCTCTCTTCATCTCTTCTTTTAACCTGTCCGTATTACGACCTGTCAACGCTTGTATTAATGTTGTTTTTCCATGGTCTATATGTCCAGCTGTTCCTATGATTAAATGCTTCAACCTTGGTCACTCCTTTTCATCCATTCATTGAGTCTTTGGGCTATCATGGAGAAATCGGATTGGAATAGTGTTCGTACATCTAAAAAGTAGGCTCCTTCAGAGAGTCTTCCCATAACCCCAGGTTTACCAGTTCTAAGATACCGTTCCAACTTTGTTGTTTTTTCCGAGTTTCCTCGAAATGAAACAGATCTACTTTCTATCTCATGTCCAGGATATGAACCACCACCAACTTGTGAATAGGTTTTTTCAATAGAAACTCGAAGTCCTTGTATTTCTTTTGGCAACATATTTTGGAAATGTTGGGCTTTTTCCTCAAGTTCCTCTGGTGCAATGGTCATCATGCGGACCGTCGGAATTTGCTTTAGTGCTTCCTTGGGATGTAGGTACTGTTTTAACGTTGCTTCTAAAGCGCATAGCGTTAGTTTATCGACTCTAAGAGCACGGGTTAAAGGATGAGCAGCAATTTTTCTAATCCATTCCGCTTTCCCAACAATAATACCAGCTTGTGTCCCTCCCAACAGTTTATCGCCGCTGAAGGTCGTGATATCGCATCCCGAAGCAACCACTTCCTGTACCGTTGGTTCGTAGGGATATCCATAGGCCTGTAAATCTAAAAACAAACCACTTCCTAAATCATTGATCACAGGGATTTTTTTATCTCTTGAAAGTTGCATTAGCTCTTCTAAGCTCGTATCATGAGTAAAGCCAAGTAATTTAAAATTGCTACGGTGTACTTTCATTAAAGCAGCCGTGTTTTCAGTTACAGCTTTTTCGTAATCCCTTACATAACACTTATTGGTGGCCCCTACTTCCACCAATTTAGAACCACTTTGCTCCATTACTTCGGGTACTCGAAACGAACCACCAATCTCCACCAATTCACCTCTAGAAATAATGACTTCCTTCCCTTTAGCAATTGCAGATAGCACTAATAGCACAGCACCAGCATTATTATTAACTACAATTGCATCCTCTGCTCCAGTCAACCTTAATAAGAGGTCTTTCATGTGCTGATAGCGACTCCCTCTTTTCCCTGTGTTCAGGTCCAGTTCCAAATTGCTGTATCCACCAGCTATTTCTTGGAGGACGTCCTTCGTATATTCCCCCAAGGGTGCTCTACCCAGATTTGTGTGCAGGATCACTCCTGTCCCATTTATTACTTTTCGAATTTGAATTTCTTGAATTTGGGCTATTTTGTCCCGAACCGTGCTTACAAGGGCTTCTATCTCCAACTCTTTTTCACTAATAAAACCCATTTCCTTTGTTAAAATACTTTGTCTTATTTCGTCAATGGTTTGCCGGATCACATCCAACAAAGTGGTTCTGCCTACTTTTTGAAGCAATGAATCCATCTTCTCATGCTGGATCAGATCATCCATTTTGGGGATTTTTCTTAAAAGCTGCTGATCTGCCACTTCATTCACCTCATCCTGTCGTATTATTTCTGCTATTCTTTGCTGTTTTATCCATCAATATAAATAGCTTTCTCTCGTTTTTCTATCACTTCACCAATATCTGCGTAAGCACAAGGATGGTGTTTTTCAAGGTAGTTTAACACCTCATTTACTTCTTCTTTCGGAATAGATAGCAATAAGCCACCAGAAGTTTGTGGATCATACATAATATCAAGCAGTACTTCACTGGTGGATATCCCCGCCTGAACTTTAGGCGAAAAGTATGCTTTGTTCCGATACATACCACCAGGAATCAGACCCATTTCTGCTTTCTCCCTAGTCTCAGAAATAATGGGAATATTTTTCTCATTTAGCACAAGGCTCATTTCACTTCCTTCAGCCATTTCAAGAGCATGTCCAATCAACCCAAATCCCGTAATATCTGTACAGGCATGAACGTTTATATTTTCTGTAGCTTGAATTCCTGTATCGTTGAGTAATGTCATGATTCGAAGAACTTCCTTTTGTGCTTCTTTAGAAATCATGTCAGCCTTTATAGCTGTATTAAGAATACCTGACCCTAATGGTTTCGTAAGAATTAGACGATCCCCTGGTTTTGACCCTTTATTGGTCATAATGCGATTAGGATGTACCGTACCCGTTACAGACAGGCCATATTTAGGCTCATTGTCTTCCACCGAATGCCCCCCTACCAATACAGCACCTGCTTCTATTACCTTATCGGCACCACCTTTAAGAATTGCTTCCATTACATCTGTTGACAGACAGTTGGGAAAGCACAGTATATTCAATGCCAAGATTGGTTTTCCACCCATAGCATATACATCGCTAAGCGAGTTAGCCGCTGCCACTTGACCAAATTGATAAGGATCATCCACAATAGGTGTAAAGAAATCCAAGGTTTGAATGATGGCTAAATCTTCTCGTAGCCTATAGACTGCACCATCGTCACCTGTTTCCAATCCTACCAACACATCTGGATTATATTGAAATGGTAAATTTTTCAATACTTTGGAAAGGACCTCCGGTCCTATTTTAGCCGCTCATCCAGCGCTTTGTGTCATTTGTGTTAATCGTTTTTCTTCCATTTCCTTCACCTCATTTCATTTATTAGCGAACCGTAATTCGATCACTGACATCCCGATACCTGGAATCTCCAATACCAGTAACATTCATTAAATCTTCCTTCTGGTTGAAATTTCCAACTTGTTGTCGATGATCAATAATTCGCTGTGCTAGTACTGGTCCAATCCCTGGCAAGGTTTCTAACGCCCTGGTATCCGCTGTATTTATATTGATTAATCCATCTTGAAGGGTAGAAGGTTGCAAGAGGGTTGGATCTTCCAATGTTTTAGAAAAAATAAGCTCATGGTCACCTTCATGATCATTTCCTTGCTGAGGAATATATAAAAACATTTCATCATGAAGCTTTAATGCCATATTAATTCGCTTAGGATCTGCATTCATGCCAAGTCCCCCTGCCATCTCAATGGCATCAACGACTCGATTGCCTTCTTCTAACTGATAGACCCCAGGTTTTTCTACTTCTCCTTCTACATGAACCATAATCATATGCGTTTCATCAGAAGTCTGTTTTAATGGTTCTTCAGAAGGCATCTCCTTTTCAATCTCATTTCCAGCATTCGATGCTAAAATATAAGTTTTACTTCTTAGCTGCATGGCTTCACGTATGGAGATACTGGCAAAAATAATTATAACAACGGTAAGTAAGATTATTTTATGGCGTTTGCTTAATTCCACCCCATCCCTCCGTTCAAAAGTTGATTCATTTATTTTCAGTAAATAAACCTTAACAAAACCCTCTATTTATTGTACTATAAATGAGTACGTATTTTCCACATCAAACCATATTATTCATGATGATTCTATAGAATCCTAATCCTAACCCATATTTGAACGGAGTCGATACCATTTGAACTTATTAAATTTATATAATCAACCTCTTAGAGTTATACGAACTTTACTTTTTTTCATGATTTGTAGCGTGGCCATCACCCCGTCACTCCATATATATGCAACGGAGCCAGTTGCAGAACCACCAGTAATTTTCTCTCCAAGGGCTGTTCTGATGGATGAAGTTACAGGAGAAGTGCTTTATGAAAAACAAGCCCATGATCCAACGTATCCTGCCAGTACTACTAAAGTATTGACTGCTGTTGTTGTCCTAGAAAATGCAGATCTGGAAGAGGTGGTGCACATTGACTATGAACCAGGTGTGAGTGGTGCTAGCATGTTCATACTCCCTGGTGAATCTTTTACTGTAGAAACCTTATTACAAGCTCTGTTAATTCGTTCAGGCAATGATGTAGCTGAAGTCTTGGCACGTCATGTGTCTGGAAGCGTCGATGAATTTGTTGATCTCATGAATCAAAAAGCCATAGAGATAGGTGCTACCAACACACATTTCACCAATCCACACGGTCTCCCAGATGAAGAGCATATAACAACAGCCTATGATTTGGCTCTTATCTCACAGTACGCTATGCAAAATCCGGTTTTTAGGGAAATTGTTTCTAGTCCATCATTAATAATCCCAGAGACATTGCAAACACCAGAACAACGAATCTACAATAACAGTAATCGTTTTCTTTGGGGAAGAGGCCCCAGTCATCAAATTCTGTACCAAAATGCATGGGTAAACATTTACTACCCACGTGTGGATGGCATTAAAACAGGATATACTAATGCTGCTCAACATTGTCTAATCAGTTCTGCAACAGATAATAACCGCAGGGTAATTGCTGTTATTTTAAATACAGAGCGTGAACATATTTATACAGATTCAAGAACTTTACTAGACTACGGATTGGATCAGTTTCAGCTGGTAACCTTGACAGACGAAAAAATGATGACCACGAATGTTCCTATCCACCATGGAGGTCGCGAAACACTTTCTCTGTTCACAGAAGAAGCAATTCACACCGTTATTCCTTCATATGTTCCTGCTGAAGAAATTACCAAAGTCATTGAAACCCAGGAGTTTTACCAAGCTCCTATCGAATCAAACCAGATCCTAGGCAAAGTGATTTACTATCATGAAGGACGCGTCTTAGGATCTACCAACCTTATTGCTATGGAATCTGTCGAACGTCTGGCCTTTTATCGACGCATTCCAATGTTTGCACTGTTTATTACCACAGTTTTGATTGGTTTCTTCTTTTGGCAAATCCATGTTTTTAGATATCGAAAACGAAAAAGAAGAATGTATTTACGAAGACAAATGGAGCGGTATGAATAAAAAAAGCCGGTTATCTGATTCACAAAGTGAACAGAACCGGCTTTCTCTTTGTTTTATTCCTTCATAGCCACGGCTTCAATTTCTACTCTTGCATCTTTAGGGAGTCTAGCCACTTCAACGCATGCCCTTGCAGGTTTATGCTCTTGAAAAAATTCACTATAAATATCATTCATTTGACTAAATTCATTCATATCTTTAATATAGATAGTGGTTTTAACAATCTCTTCCATCTGATATCCTGCTGATTCCAGAATAGCCTTTAGGTTGATTAGAGACTGTCTTGTTTGCTCTTGAATTTCATCGGAAACAAAATCCATGGTTTTAGGATCTAAAGGCAGTTGTCCTGAAACATAAATCATATTTCCCGCTACCACAGCCTGAGAATATGGACCAATGGCCGCTGGCGCTTTATCTGTTGCATGCATTTTACTCATAATAATTTCTCCTCTCTTTAGGACAATGGGTTATTTGCTCTTATTTCATCTAAATAATTATAAATGGTATACCTAGAAACACACAATACTTTGGCTACATAATCTATTGCACCTTTAATGAGGAAAGCACCTTGCTCGTCCAGTTTTTTTACAATAGAGACTTTTTCTTCTTTATTCATATAGGCCACTGGTTTTCCAAATTCCTCCAAGGTTCTCGTAACCAAATTATTGAGAACATCATTAACACTATTGTATCCAGTGTCATTAAAATAATCAACTTCATTCTGTTGGATGCTCGTAAAATCCTCTAGGACTTTTTTTGCAATCATGAATTCAGAAATATCAATATTTATACAAAGACATCCAATAATCTCATTGTTTTCATCCCTTAGCATTAAGGTTGAAGATTTTAATATTTTGCCATCGGCACTTTTGTTTTTATAATTTATAATATGGTCTGATGGATCGCCTTTCTGAACAGCTTCCAATCCTTCATTAACCATCGGACTCCCTATTGACCTGCCGGTGACGTGACCATTGCTGATGGCTACAATCGTTTTTACAGACTGATCTATTTCATGTAAAACAATTTCGCAGTTCTTTCCCAAGGTTTTACCCATGGAGTGAATTAATGGCACCAAACTCGCTAATGTTGGATGCAGTTTATGTTGATTTCCCATCTTGAAGGCTCCTTTTTGTTCCAGATTCACTATTTTACCACCACATTCACCAACTTGTCCGGAACTACAATCACTTTCTTTATTTCTTTTCCTTGGATACTTTCTTTTATTTTGATATTGGTCATCGCCGTTTCTTTTGTTTCTTCTTGGGAAAGTCCAGTGGAGATCCGTATCTTATCTTTAACTTTTCCATTTATTTGTACGACTATTTCCACGTCTTCCTTCACCATGGCTTTCAAATCTGCTTCTGGCCAAGGTTGACGATGAACGGATTCTTTATTGCCTAGTTGGTTCCACAATTCTTCTGTCATATGTGGTGCAAATGGAGCCATTAATATCAATACTGTTTCGATCCCTTGCTGTAAAATCGATCCATTTATTCTTTCTTTATCAAGGGCTTTGTATTTATAGAGCTCGTTTACTAGCTCCATGACGGCACTAATGGCAGTATTGAAATTAAATCGAGTATCGATGTCGTCGGATACTTTTTTAATGGTACTATGAATTTTAAAAGAAATCCCTTTGTCCTCTTCATCCAACACATCTTTGATTAAGCTTGCACGTTCCTCTTGAATCACTTCTTGCACCAATCTCCATACACGATTCAAGAATCGATAGCATCCTTCTACTCCTTGATCGCTCCATTCCAGATCTCTTTCTGGTGGTGCTGCAAAGAGTACAAAGAGCCTGGCTGTATCCGCACCATAAAGACGAATTATTTCTTCTGGACTCACTACATTGCCTTTGGATTTTGACATTTTAACTCCATCTTTTAAAACCATTCCTTGGGTCAGCAAATTAAGAAACGGCTCATCAAAGTCCAACAATTTTAAATCTTTCATGACTTTCACAAAAAATCTCGAATATAATAAATGAAGTATCGCATGCTCTACCCCACCAATATA
Source organism: Tindallia texcoconensis (assembly GCF_055383815.1). NCBI lineage: Bacteria > Bacillati > Bacillota > Clostridia > Peptostreptococcales > Tindalliaceae > Tindallia > Tindallia texcoconensis. Next base: position 2,945,862 of record NZ_AP042431.1, on the reverse strand, counting down.
CTGATCCACAGGCATCCATTGACTTGCTTTTTCCCGATCAAAAGGCATCGTTTCATTATTTGGATCTGTATATCTTAGAAAGTACCAGGAAGAATCAACAAACGTATCCATAGTATCGGTTTCTCTAGTTGCTTTTCCTCCACAGGTTGGACACTCTGTTTGTAAAAATGTTTGGCTGGTAGTTAATGGAGATTTCCCTTTTCCACTAAACTGGATATCTATAGGTAATTTAACCGGTAAGTCTTCTTCTTTAATAGGAACAATACCGCAGGTATCACAGTAAACAATGGGAATAGGCGCACCCCAGTACCGCTGCCTAGATAAAAGCCAGTCACGCAATCGATAACTAATGGTTCTTTTTCCTAAACCTTGAGCCTCCATATCGTCACAAATAGCATCAAAAGCTTCATGGCAATCCATACCGTTATATTGACCAGAGTTGATCATCTTTCCGTTTCCATCAAAAGCTTCTTTTTCAATATGATATGGTTCGTCTGCCTCATCTGGTTTAATGACAGGAACCACCTCTAGGCTGTATTTATTGACAAAATCTAAATCTCTTTGGTCATGGGCTGGAACCACCATAATAGCTCCAGAACCGTAATCAGCTAATACATAGTTAGCGATATAAATTGGTATTTTAGCATGATTAAAAGGGTTGATACAGTGTTTCCCGATAAATATTCCTTCTTTTTCCGTATCTGTAGAGGTTCTATCTATATCGCTGATATGTTGGAGCTTGTCAATAAAATCACGGACTTGCTTTTCATATTTTGTTCCTTTTGTCATTTCTTCAACATAGGGATGCTCTGGTGCCATAACCATACAGGTTGCACCAAAAACCGTATCCGGTCTAGTAGTAAATACATTAAGCTGAAGGTCCATGCCATCAACAGGGAAAACAATATCGGCTCCAGTACTTTTTCCTATCCAGTTTTCTTGCATGGTCTTGACTTTATCCGGCCATCCCTGTAGTAAACTAAGATCTTCCAATAATTTTTCTGCATAGTCTGTAATTTTAAAATACCATTGATTAAGCATTTCTTTTTTTACGTGGCTATCGCACCGTTCACACTGACCATTCACTACCTGTTCATTTGCTAGTACGGTATCGCAAGAAGGACACCAGTTAACGCGTGATTCTTTTTTATATGCTAGTCCATGATGATAAAACTGAAGGAATATCCACTGTGTCCATCGATAGTACTCTGGCGAGCAGGTAGAAATTTCTCGTTGCCAATCGTAGCTAAGGCCTAGCTTGTCTAATTGATTTTTCATTTCTTCGATATTTTTATCTGTCCATGTATCTGGATGAATTTCGTGCTGAATAGCTGCGTTTTCTGCTGGTAGTCCAAAAGCATCCCAGCCCATGGGGTGCAGAACATCAAATCCCTTCATAGCCTTGAAGCGAGCTATAACATCTCCTATCGAATAGTTTCGAACATGTCCCATATGTATTTTCCCAGAGGGATAAGGAAACATTTCTAAGGCATAGTATTTGGGTCTTTCAGATTCGGATGTTCGATATAGCTCCTTTTCATTCCAATGATTTTGCCATTTTTTTTCAATTGTATGAAAATCATAGGTTGACAATTGTCTTCCTCCTTTTAAGTTAGGATGCGATCTTTATTTTACGTAAAAAGCTTTCTATTCCATAAGGCAGCAAAGATCACTCACTATGCAACCATATTTCACAGAAAGCTCAGCTTGCGGATTTCGAAACTAGCGCCGAACCACTGATGAATTCATATTATTATATCTTAGGTATTTACAGTGTGTCAACGTCTACAACAACAGCATCTTTCCAGATGTTTTCAAGTCGATAATGCTCTCGATCTTCCAGAATAAACACGTGCACCACAACATCACCGTAGTCTAATAGAATCCATCTAGATTCTCTTAATCCTTCTACGTGCCTGGGAAATATTTCCTCTTTTTCCAGTCCATCTCTTATTTCTTCCGCAATTGCTTTTACCTGTCTTTCTGACGGTGCACTACATATTGCAAAGTAGTCGCACATACTGGAAACACCTTTTAAATCCAACACAGTGATACTCTGCCCATGTTTTTCTTCCATAAAAAAGGCTATTTTCTGGACCAATTCACTAATTTTTTGATTGTCTGTCATTGACAAGCCTCCCTCCTATTTTTAACATTTCTATTTATAGTTGATACAAAGATGGATTATCCATCATCATTTGATTACGACATTCTAATGTTTTGGGATGAAGCAACTTTTTAGTATGCAATACGTAGATCATTGTGTTATTTAAGGCTACAAACACAGCTTTTTCTAAATCTTCCTCTGCCAATTTTCTCAAAGCATGAACTCCTTCATAATCTCGTCCTGGTTCAATAAAATCAGCCAAATAAATGATCTGTTCCAGCTTACTCATGCCTGGTCTGCCAGTAGTATGACTCTCTATGGCATATAAAATATCTTTGTCTGTTATGCCAAACTCTTTCTCTGCTATGACCGCTGCCACTGTTCCATGAAGTAATTGATAGGCGTGTTGCATGATAGGATCTAGTGATACGTTATGCTCTTGAAGAAAGTGGTATAGGCTTTGTTTCGATTCATTTTTTGCATAATCATGTAATAGAGCCGCAATTTCAGCTGATGTTTCATCAGCTCCATATTTTCTCGCCAGATTAACAGCTGTTTCCACAACTCCTTGAATATGCTTAAAACGTTTCTTCGTTGTTTTTTCTTTGACTTTTTTCCTGAGTACATCTATTTTTATTGATTGATCCCTCATAGGCACTCCTGTTCCTTCTTATATAGGTATTGATTTTTAATATAGATTTCTACAGGTTCAGGTACTAGGTATTTAATCGATTTCCTTAATAAAATACGATTCCGGATATCCGATGAAGATATTTCGAGTTTTGGACTATCTAGAATAGTAATTCTATGGTTATTTAGTTGTTCTAAGCTACTAATTTGCTGATTCAGCAATGATTCATCAAACCCTTTTCGCTTCATAACAATCAACTCCACAAGCGTTAATAGTTCTTTGTATCGATACCAATTTTTTATGTCCATAAAAGAATCAGCACCCATTATAAAATAAAAATCATCTCTGGGTTTTTGTTGTCTCATTTTTTTTAGTAAGGTATACGTATAACCAATATCCTTGCTTTCAACTTCACAAGTAGAGCACTCAAAATAAGGATTCGATTGGATCGCCTGTCGAAGCATAGCTAGACGATGACCTGATTCTGTTACATATTGATTTTTCTTATGTGGCGGATGACCAGATGGAACAAATACTATCCGATGAAGCTTCGCTTCTTCTAAAGCCGTCTGTGCAATAAACAGATGCCCATTATGAATCGGATCAAAAGTGCCACCAAAAATTCCAATTTTTTCTCTTGTCCTGTCTTTCATCTGGTATCCATCCTTTATATACACAACTTTATTGACTTTCTTCTGGATTTTCCATAAAATCAAACTCTACATCCATGATATTTACAGTATCGCCTTCTTGAATTCCAAGCTTTTTTAATGCTTTGATTACGCCATTTTTTTGAAGCACTCTGTAAAAGTGAAGTAATGCATCCATACTATCCATGTTAAGTGAATAAATCAACTTACGAACCATCTCACCTTCCACATAGTAAATATTATTCTTTTTATAGACGTTAAATCTTTTAGTATCTTCTTGATCTGAATATCGGATAATTTTCCTAGATGATTCTTTTTCAGCTGCTATTTGGTCGACTTTTGCTTGTTCTGCATCTTTTTCTTCTGTGGTTTTTAATAAATGACTGGCTTCTTTCAACAGATCATCGATTCCTTGTCCAGTGGCTGCAGATATTAATACCACAGGAAATCCTTTTTCTTTCATTGTATCAATAAACTCATCAGAAATCGATGGGTCACTTAATAAATCTGATTTATTAGCTGCAATAATTTGCGGCCTATCGGATAAATCAACTGCATATTGTTTCAACTCATCATTTAACTGCTGAAAATCTTCTGCTGGTTTACGGCCTTCTATGCCAGCAATATCCACTACATGGACTAAAACCTTCGTTCGTTCAATATGCCTCAAAAAATCTAGTCCTAGACCTACTCCCTGATGCGCCCCTTCAATCACTCCTGGAATATCAGCAACCACAAAGCTATCGCCCCACTGATTCTGCACCACACCTAAATTAGGGGTTAAGGTAGTGAAGTGATAGTTCGCAATTTTAGGTTGAGCATCGGTAATAACAGATAATAAAGTTGACTTTCCTACATTTGGAAACCCAACTAACCCTACATCTGCAATGAGTTTAAGCTCCAAAACAACCTCAACTTCATAGCCTTTTTCACCAGCCGTAGCAAAAGTAGGTGCCTGACGAACAGAAGTTTTAAATCTGGCATTCCCTTTTCCACCTTGTCCACCTTCTGCCACAAGAAAGCATTGTCCATTTTCCGTAAGGTCTGCCAGTACTTTTTCTGAGTTTTTCTCTTTGATCAATGTACCACAAGGCACTTTAACCACTAAATCTTTACCATGTCCACCAAATCGATTTTTATTTTTACCATCTTCACCGCGTTCCGCTACATACTTACGCTTATATCGAAAATCCATCAACGTCCGTAGATTCGCGTCCGCCTCAAAAAGGATATCGCCACCCTTCCCCCCATCTCCACCAGAGGGACCACCGTCTGGAACAAACGTCTCACGTCTGAAGGCTACAATTCCATTACCACCATCTCCAGCTTTAAGCTGAATTTCTGCCTGATCTATAAACATAATACTTCCTGCCTTTCAAAAGTAATTCCACTTTTATCTGAATTGTAAAAAAGCCGCCTATACGGCGGCTTATCAAGTAATGCATTGATTTATTCTACTGTACTGGTACATTTTCAGCAGAGTAAATACTTACTTGCTTTCTCTTTTTATCTTTACGCTCAAATTTAACAATTCCATCAATCATTGCGAACAATGTATCGTCACCACCACGTCCTACGTTTTCGCCTGGATGAACTTTCGTCCCTCTTTGACGAACAATAATGCTTCCAGCGGTTACAACCTGACCATCACTTCGCTTAACACCCAATCTTTTTGATTGACTATCACGACCGTTCCTAGAGCTTCCAACACCCTTTTTACTGGCAAATAATTGCAAGTTCATTTTCAATAACATTAGCGCACCTCCTTCGTTTCAATCCTTATGGATTCTGGATACTGGTTCTGAATGTTTTCAAATCCAAGAACCATGGTCTCAAGAATCGCATTTATCTCTCTTTTACGGTTATCATCAATTCCATCCGGTACTGTACAATGTAGTTTTCCATCTTTTGCTGTCCATTCGGGCTCCACCTCTAAGACTTTATGGATTCCCAAAATACTTGTCTGAGCAAGTACTGATATTGCAGCACATACAATGTCTTTCCCATGGTCATCTGTATTTGCATGACCGATGATCTTATATTTAAGAATATCTCCCTTTGTGTTTCTCGTCAATCTAATGGTAATCATCCCTCGTTAATCCTATACATTAATGCTTTGAATTTTCAGTTTTGTATAAGGTTGACGATGACCTTTTTTCCGTCTGTAATCTTTCTTTGGCTTATACTTAAATACAATCACCTTATCAGCTTTGCCATTTTCTACTACTGTGGCATCCACAGAAGCTCCTTCTACCAATGGGCACCCCATTGAAAGATCTCCATCTTTGGATACAGCTAAAACCTTGTCCAACTTAACCGTGTCGCCTTTTTCCACAAGTAACTTTTCTACCACTAATGTAGAACCTTCTTCTACTCGATACTGCTTACCACCTGTTTCAATAATTGCGTACATATTGACACCTCCTCTAACCAGTCTCGCCAAATTTAGGCACCATAAAGGTTTCAACCCAATTTGAGCGGCTTCTACAAAAATGAATTATATCACTGCACACAAGTGTTGTCAATGTAAATCTCCACTTCTAAGGCTGATTCGTATGCTTATTTTTGATATATTTTTACCGTAAAATTATGCTTTAAGCACTTTTCATCCTTTACAATTGTAGCCTTTAATCCATACATATCCGCCATGAACTGAAGATTTAAGCCTTTCTCTTGCAACTCTGCCCAAGAGTCTGGATGAACACTAATGGTTAGGGTTTGAATATCCTTCTGCTTTTCCAATCTTCTAAATTGGTTTTCAAGTTTATATAGGTCTTGATAGACAGATGGCACTTTACCAGTTCCATCGCAACAACTACAGGATTCTGTAAAAAGTGAGTCTATTTTTTCTCTTGTTTTTTTACGAGTTATTTCAACTAAACCTAGTTTTGTCATCCCCAGCACCACTGTTTTTTGTCGATCTTTGCTGAAAGCATGATTTAATTCACGAAGCAATGTATCTTTGTTGGCAGCACTTTTCATATCAATAAAGTCAATAACAATGATACCGCCTATATCTCTTAAGCGAAGTTGTCTGGCGATTTCATGAACCGCTTCCATATTAATTTGAAAAACAGTATTCTGAAAAGAACGATCTCCAGTAAACTTTCCAGTATTAACATCTATAACAGTCAGAGCCTCTGTATCGTTAATAACGAGGCTCCCTCCACTTTCTAAAACAATTCTGCTAGTCATGGCTCTCATCCACTGTGATTCGATATCATATTTTTGAAATAGATTTTCTTTAAATTCCGTTTCCTGAATTCGAGGCAAATACTCTGGCGTTATATGTTTACACAATCCAAGAAGCCGTTCTGTTTCCTCTTTGTCGTTAAGTACAAATCTATTTGTATCTTGATTCATAACATCACGCAGTAATCTTGTAAGGAGATCTTCTTCACGAAAAAGAATATCTCCTTTCCTAGCATTGGTTCTTTTGGAGTTTACTTGTGTTGAGATGGTTTTCAAATACTGAAAATCTCTTTCGATTACTTCATCCGATTGATGAACTGCTTCTGTACGCATTATAATGCCATGAGGAGTGTTATTTGTAAGTTGCTCTGCTAGACACTGGAGCCTTTTTCTTTCCATTTCATGGGTGATGCGACTAGAAATACCAATATGTTTTTCCTCCGATAACAATACCACATACTTACCTGGAAAAGAAATGAAGGTCGTCGCTTTTGCCCCTTTGGTTCCCAGCGAGTCTTTCGTGATTTGCACCAACAAAGAATCTCCTTCATTTACTTTATTTAGTGGTTTCTTAAGGTCTGACTCATGTAAAAACGCATGTCTATCCACTCCGATATCTACAAATAAAGTTCCCATTCCCTGCACAATATTGACGATCTTTCCACAATAGACATTGTTTACTGTGCTTTTATGTTTATTCCTTTCAAAATGCAATTCCACTAAACAATCGCCTTCTAGAACAGCCGCTCGTGTTTCGTATACACCAACATCCGCAATAATTGAATTCATTCACCATCACACTTCCCTATATGTAATGGCTGTACTGTGGTATACCCCTCTGAAAGAATCGACTCATATTCAGAATTTCCATTGATTCGAAAAACATCTAATCGATGAATAGATAATTGGTCTAAGTCAATTTCAATATTTGCAAAACGAAACAATTCTCTAAAGACAATAATAGGTTTCACGGTACCACTATCTAAATTATGCGTTTGAAGCTTTGCACTAAAATAATTTTCCTCTACAGTTTCAAGCAATAATGTATGGATCAGAGGTCGTATATTGATCCTTGTTGTTTTATGGTTTCTTCGATTTTTATATTTGTTTTTTTTGATGGTTTTTTCGATTGGTATTTCTTCAAGATCAAGAAAGGCATCTAAAGATCTTTTTAATTGACTCTGACTCAGAGAAGTAGAAGCATATCCTTGCACATTATAAGCAATTAAGGCAGACTCCTTCATCAAGGAAGGTATTTTTTCTTTACCGTAGTATTTAGCCGCAATAAGTCGTACCCCTTGTGGAAGCGTTTGATTGATTCTTACAAGAAACTCAGCTTCTTTCATTTCTTTTCCCAGTACTAAATCAAAATATTCAGATTCACTACTCACTCCAATGCTTAGAGGAGATGCAAATGAAACCATAGGATGAGGGTTAAATCCCTGAGAAAAAGCAAGTGGTATTTCTGCTCGTCGAAATGCTCTTTCAAATAATCTAACTAAGTCTAGGTGAGAAACGTATTTCATCATGCCTTCTTTTGCATATTTTACTCGCATGATCATGGGCATATTCCACCACCTTTAGAAGATTGAAGGCCGCAAGCAGAACACTGATCTCTGCAATGGGGTGTACTCATAGCTTGAAGTGACTGATGATACTCTCGTATCAAAAAATCCTTTGTCACTAAAGCGTTAATATGATCCCAAGGAAGGGGTTTCTCTATGGGTCTTTCTATTGCTGTATACAAAGTAGGGTCAACTTCCATCTCATGGAAGGACTCCATCCAAGCATCAAATCGAAAGCTCTCCACCCAGCCGTCAAAACGACATCCTTTTTCATAGGCCCTTATCAGCACCTCGGATAGCTTTCTATCTCCTCTTGCAAAAACACCTTCAAGAAAACTGGTTTCTGAATCATGGTAACTAAACTGAATAGACCGTCGTTTTCTAAATTTTTCTTTGAGGACTTGGTGTTTTTCCGCAAGATTTTCAATGGTATCCTGGGGGCACCATTGAAAGGGTGTAAATGGTTTTGGGACAAAATTCGAAACACTCACACTTATTTTTAAAGGATGCTTATACATAGGATCTCGTTTTTGAAAAACATCATGATCGAGTTTGGACACTAGTTGATAAATAGCATCCACATCTTCCATGGTTTCTGTTGGCAATCCAATCATAAAGTATAACTTAACTTGACTCCACCCTGCTTGATAGGCTTCTTTTACAGAATGGATCAAATCTTCTTCGCTAATCCCTTTATTGATAACATCCCTTAGGCGTTGACTTCCCGCTTCAGGAGCAAATGTTAAACCAGATTTTCGCACCCGCTGAACTTGCTTCAAAAGATCAAGAGTCATGTTATCCAGCCTCAAAGAGGGAAGAGATAACCCAACTTTTTTCTCTTCTAAGTCTTTCATCAACTCCATGGAAAGATCCAATAAATTGGTATAGTCACTCGTACTTAAGGAAGTCAGAGATAGTTCATCATATCCAGTATTATGAATAACTGCCTTCGCATCGTTTAAAAGTTTTTCTTTGCTTTTCTCCCTAACAGGTCTATATACCATTCCTGCCTGACAAAAACGACAACCACGTATGCAGCCTCTGAAGAGCTCAATTGTTGCTCGATCATGAACGGTTTTCATATGAGGCATTAGAGGTTTTTCTGGGTAATATGACTTTTCAAGATCTTTTATGTATCTTTTCCTAATTTGTGATGGTGTTTTTTTGTGAATTGGCTCTATGATATCAAAAAAACCATCGTTTTCTGAAGCTGCACGATAAAGAACAGGTACATATACTCCTTCACATTGTGCAACAGAAGATAGAAATTCCTGTTTGTTCATTTTACAACGACGGTATATTTCCATTATTTCAAGGATCACTTCTTCCGCCTCACCAATTACAATAATATCTGCAATGTCTGCAATTGGTTCTGGATTGTAGGCACATGGACCACCAAAGATAATTAGTGGATCGGTCTCATTTCTATCTTTAGATCGAAAGGCTATATCTGACATTCGAAGCATATGAAGGATGTTGGTATAACTAAGTTCGTACTGCAATGTAAATCCTATCATGTCAAACCGATGCATCGGCGTTTTTGTTTCTAAACTAAAGAGTGGTAGATTGTCTTGTAGTAATAGTTTTGTCATGTCTTCAGCAGGCATATAAAAACGTTCACAAAAAATATCCGACTCTTCGTTAAGTAAATGATACATGATCAAGCTCCCCAGATGGCTCATGCCGATCTCATACAAATCTGGAAAACACCAGCCAAATCGAATCGTGTTTTCGCAAATGTTTTTATGGATGCTATTGTATTCATTCCCTAAGTATTGAGCTGGTTTTTCAACTTGTTTAAGTAATTTTTCCAAATTCATATATGAAAATATCTCCTCTATTTTATCAATTACACACGTTTTCGATCTTTCATGTGTTTAATCGGTATATTGGCTACTAACGCTGGCATGGTAGATTCATCAGTTTCACGTTTTGTTCGTGTGATTTTTATATCTAGCTCTTCCTCATCGATTACCATGTATTCTGAAATCACATTAATTAGGTCTTCTTTTATGGAATCCAGAAAATCCTGTGAACAATCGGCACGATCATGGACTAAAACCAGCTTTAAGCGTTCCTTTGCTACATTTTTACTTTTTTTACTTTCACCTGTAAAAAATTTAAAGAAATCCATGTTTTTTCCCCCTTCTCAATTCCGTTGCCTATTTTGCAAATCCAAAGACTTTTCGAATACGCTGAACAAACCCATCGTGACATTCAAGGTCTAATAAAGGAACGTCTTCTCCACACACCCTACGAGCGATATTAGAATAAGCTTTGCCTGCATCGGAGTTAGACTTGGTGACAACCGGCTCACCTTTATTGGTGGAGATAACAATTTCTGGATCATCGGGAATCACACCTAGTAAATCAATGGCTAAAATATCCAGCATATCGTCAATATTCATCATGTCTCCACGCTTTACCATATCCATCTTTAATCGATTCACAATGAGCTTTGGATTTCGAAGCTCTGCTGCTTCCAATAATCCTACAATTCGGTCAGCATCTCGTACAGCAGAAATCTCCGGCGTAGTTACAACGATGGCTCTATCTGCTCCTGCAATAGCGTTTTTAAAACCCTGTTCAATCCCAGCGGGACAATCGACTATGATATAATCGAATATTTCCTTTAAGTCCTTATGAAGCGCTTCCATCTGTTCTGGATTAATTGCGTTTTTGTCTCTTGTCTGTGCTGCTGGCAACAAATAAAGTTCTGGCATTCTTTTATCTTTAATAAGAGCCTGTCGAAGTCTACACCCACCTTCGATGACATCTACTAAATCGTATACGATCCGGTTTTCCAGTCCTAATACCACATCTAAATTTCTAAGGCCTATATCCGCATCAATAACCACCACTTTCTTTCCTAACTGAGCTAATCCTGTTCCTAAGTTGGCCGTGGTAGTGGTTTTTCCAACTCCACCTTTTCCAGACGTAATCACTAATACTTCACCCATTATTCTTACCCCTCCTGCTTTTGCCTTTAATTTTTAATAAAAAACGGTTCAATGCATATAGCACTTTCTCTTAGTCTAGCTATTTCAGGCGTTTTTGCCTTTTCAATTTTCCCATCCGGAGCCCTGGTTATGGTTTGATGAATTCTTAATTGCGTCGGTTGTAACACAAGGGCAGCCACAAATGAATCTTCCTTCCCTTGGGCCCCGGCATGAGCAATCCCTCTAAAGCTCCCCATCACCACAATATTTCCACCAGCTACCAGTTCTGCTCCTGGGTTAACGTCTCCTAGAACAACGATATTGCCAACACTGTGTATTTTTTGCCCAGACCTAACGGTTCCATGAATAAAACGAGTATCCTCTTCTACTAGCTCTTCTTTTACCTCATCCCATTGAACAGGTTCTATTTTTTCCATTGGAACTGGTTCTTGCTTAGCTGATTGTGTCTTTCGTTTCGTTTTTTTTGATGAACTCATTTGATATTCATCATACAGCCACCGTTGCAACTCTTCATAATCTTCATGCATTAAATAATTACAGGTAAGTTCAGCTAAAGTAGCTTTTTTATAAAATTTTGGGTTTTCTTCGATTTTATCCTGGATTAATTTTTTTACTGGTTCAAGCTCTCCCTGGATATGAACTTTAATTATCAAACCGTCGCCGGTGCCTTTAAGTTCAATTCGCCCTTCTTCAGCTATCATTAAATAACACCTCCATTAAAAACCATCCTATGAACATCTTACCTCTTTAATACAATTTACTCCACCATTTTTTCTTGAGTTTTATCGTGTCATAAACGTATTGAACACATGACTTCCGTTACTTGGTGCTTCATTTAAACCTAAATATTCCGCAACAACTTCTCTAAAAACTGGTGCTCCGTAACCTCCAGCGCCCCCTTGAAAAATCAATACAGATATTGCTATTTCAGGATCTTCATAGGGTGCGAATCCAGTGAACCAAGAAAAGTTATCGTAATCTTCTTTATATTCATCGAGGTCCGCATTGCCAAGGGATGGATTGAGGATTCTTATGGCTTGTCTCATAGCATATCCTTCATCTTGATATTGATACTGGTCTCTTTTTTCTTCCATAAGTCGTGTTGTCTCTGCCCTAACTTCTTCTTCATTAACGCCAAATCGATGAAGATGAGATAGGAGGTATGCCACTTCATCTACAGGTGGGATTTTCCCTTCTCTTTGTGCCGTTCCAGTTTTTGCAGCAACTTTTATCGGAAAATCACGAAAGTAATTTCTTGCGCCACCACTTTCCGTAGACTCAAACATCCCTCGACGTAGGTGACTCAAGTTCTGAGGGTCATTTAATGGCAATTTCTCTTGTTCATATTTTGGTAAACTAGGATCAACTTTCGCATTTTCAGGGATAATATCTCTAACAACTGTCAGCTTATTCTTGATGCCTCCATTGGCAATCATAGCCATATAGTTTGCCATTTGAAGCGGCGTATAAGCATGGCTTCCCTGACCAATAGAAAAGTTCATGGTGTCTGCAATACCCCAGTTCGCTTGATTGTAGTAACTATATTTTACTAGATCAGTAATGGCATTCGCACGATTTTCCACAATACCAACTTCTCTTATATTTCTGTATACCTCATGTCTGGGTGGATTTATCTCTGCTAAGGCTACAAGATGTTCAATTGCTGATTGTAGCGCGTCTGGATCCCCCTCTATTACCTCAGGCTCCAAATCTTCCTCATCCAGGATACGATTTAAGTGGTTTCGCAAAACTGCTTTTGTCATCCTAAGCTTGGATTCGGGATTTGGGACTCCGCCACTTTGTTCACGGGGTCTGTCAATTTCGATCCCTGTTTTATCATTAAGTCCAAACATCACTGCATAATCAATTAAGGTATCAACATCCATTTCAATAGGCAATGGTCGATTCCTACTGTAGTCGTATCCATTTGCAACTGAGTAAAAGTAATAATTATTTGAGTCCGCAATTGCTTGGTACAGGTTTTGATACCCCATGGTTTGCCTACTTTGATTCCATAACCAATTCCCAAAGGAGTGTTCCCCTACCTGAATAAATCCACGATCGAGAATTTCATGCGTTGGACTTAATCCCTTTTCTAACCCTGCCAAGCCGACTAGCATTTTATACGTAGATCCTGGCTGCACAGCAGTTGACATTGCAATATTCAAAAGCGGCCTTGGTGCTAATGGATCTCTAGGATTCTCTGGCATTACTTTTTCCCAGCCTTCATTAGTGATTCCCGTCACAAATAAATTCGGATCATAGGCTGGGTAATTTGCCAGGGCTAAAATTTCTCCAGTTTTAACGTCAGTAACGACTACAGATCCAGAAGTAGCATTTCTTCTTGGGCCTTGCCTGCTAACTAATTGGTTGCTGCCCCATGGAGTCTCATAGGTGCCTCCTTCTTGTATGGTTTCCAATACTTCTTTCAATATCTCTTCTACTTTTTTTTGGAACTCCATATCAATAGTTAGTTTTATCGTCTCTCCTGGTACTGGTTCTTCTTTCTCAAGTACCCTAACCAATCGACCACGTGAATCTACCATTACTCGTTGAGAACCATCTGTTCCTTTTAACCGCTCTTCGTATTTATGTTCTATTCCTGTTTTTCCAATAATATCACTGGGTAAATATCCCTTCTCTTCTATGTAATATTCAATTTCGTTTTGATCCGAAATCTTCCCTAAATTTCCAAGGATATGGGCGGCTACATTTTTTTCTGGGTACGTACGAATTGGCTCAACAACAATGTTCACGCCTGGCAATTCATAGATCATTTCTTCAATGAGGCTTACGCTTGCTGGCGATACATCTTGTGCTATTTTAATCGGTTGATATTGCATAAATCCTGGCAATTGGGTCTCAATCTGCTCACGTATCGCCATGATATCCCGTGCTTTCTGTGGATTATAATGATCTGGTATTTCAAATTTTTCCTTCCAAATCCACTCAAAAACATCTTTTGGAGACTCATATTCTTCTGGAATTCTCATTTTATCAAGCCATTGATCTCGCCGCATTTCTTCTGTGAACTTCCATGTTCGAATAGAAATAGGGATCGTAAGTTCTGGAATTGAAAGCAAGCGTTGTTGAACTTCAACTGGATCTGTTTCCGTAATTTCATAGCGGATTCTTAATAAATCGAAGGCTTCTTTTGCACTGTACTCTTTAGGAATTTCCAACTCTTCTTTCCACAGGGTAATTTTTTCGTTATACTCAAATACCAGTTCATCCCCTTTCAATAGGATAGGAAAATCATCAAGAAACGAGTCATCGTTTTGATTGAATATTTGTATTAAATCTGCACTAATTTCATTAATACGCTCATCTATCATTTCATTTTTAGAAATTTCCACTGAAAAACTAGGACGATTCCCCGCCAGTGAACGACCATACCGATCTCTGATTTCTCCCCGAGGAGCGCTGATGGAAATACTCTTGACAATTCGATTCTCCGCATATTCTCGATGAGTTTCTCCCTCTGCAATCATTAAACTCGCTAAGCGAAAAATAATAATGAGAAAAAACAACAAAATCATTGCTGTCATAATAACAAAACGTATTTTTGTCTCTTTAATATTCATAAAAACCAATCCTTAGTAAGATTTTCTCAAGAAATGACTATACAATAGTTGATTCACAATAAAGTAAATGGGCACTGCCACTAAGGCATTATATATTGTTTGGTATATATATACTCGATTTAAGGTCATCGCTATTTGAATTGGGTATCCCATTAAAAACACAGCTAAGATCGTCATGCTCTCATGAAGAATTGTTGAAGCAACCGTTAAGACAAAAGGTGTTGTTGCATTTTCAACAAACACTTTCCGATTATAATACCCTACTAAAAAACCAATTATCATAAACGTTAATGCACTAATTCCAACAACTCTTCCTACAACCATATCTTTAAAGAATCCAGCTGTGAATCCTATAACAGCTCCATTTTTTTCTTCATAATACAATGCATAACAAATAACAAGAATCATCGTAATATTTGGGGCCATTCCTGGTATAGGGAAAAAAGGCAACAATGTTGACTCTAAAAGGATGCTGCAAAAAAAGAGTGACCCTAAGAACACTTTACGCATAGTTACCCCCTACTCTTCTGATATTCTCGGATTAATAATTGTCACTTTATTCATTCGATTGAAATTTACTGCAGGCTTTACTTCAATATTTTGAAGTAATTGATCCGTGCTAGTGGATATGTCCGTAATATCTCCAATCAAAATCCCTTTTGGATAGAGTCCAATACCAGAAGTAATTAGCTTATCTCCAACAACAATATCTGCATCTGGGTCAAAAAGATATCCTCTTAGTTCATTATCAACACTTCCTGATACGATGCCCTGTAAATTACCATCTCGCAGCACCTGAAAACTGACAGAACTGCTATTGTCTATAATAGAAATTACCTTGGACCAGGAATTCCCAGTTTCATACACTCTTCCGATCAAACCACCTGACCCAAGAACAACACTATTCACTTCCACACCTTTACTTTCACCAGCATCTACCGTAAACATTTGGAACCAATTTCCTGAATTATTGCCAATGACATTGGCTGTAATGTTTTTAGAAAAACTACTTCTATCAATACTGTTAAGGGTGTTCTGGAGATTTTTGAGTTCAGCTATTTCTTCCCTTTTCAATTGAATGTCAATCAATTCTAATTGATGTTGATGAAGCTCTTCTTTAAGCTTTCGATTTTCCTCTTTCATTTCACCAGATCTAAGTAAGGTTCTAATTTGACTTTCAATTCCATGATACCCTTGACTAACCACTCTTTGAAATGGCATAAACAAGTCTCCTACCCATTTTTCAAAAGGGGTTAACCGCTCTCTTTGTTGAGAAGTAAAACCAATGACCATGATAAGAAAAATCACCACGATAGTCATTATAATCGGTATTTTGTTACGGTCATTCATATTAATCAATTATCTCACCATCTTTATTAGTATCACCGTTTTATTCAAATAAAACAGAATTCAATTCCCTGAGACTCGTATATACATTGTCTCCAATAATAACATGATCCAAAACTGAAATACCAAGCAAAGTTCCTGCATCGATTAATCTCTTTGTTATATTCTGATCTTCTGAGCTGGGAGTAGGGTCTCCACTCGGATGATTATGAACTAGAATAATCGCAGAACTGCTTTTTCGTATCGCAGGATGAAACACTTCACGCGGATGTACTATAGAGGCATTCAAGCTCCCTACAGATATTTTTTCAATGCTGATCACTTCATGTTTGGTATTCAAAAGAAGTATTGTAAACACCTCTTTTTTCAAATATCTCATTTCTTCCATCACTAACCTACTGATATCCTCTGGACATTTAATTCGATATCTCATATCTCGCCCAGTTAAAGAAATTCTTTTACCCAGCTCTACTGCAGCGATAATTTGGGCTGCTTTTGCTGGTCCAATGCCTCTAATTTCCATAAGCTCCTGCATACTGCAATTTCGCAAGAAGCTTAAACCTTCATTGTGCCGGCATAAAACGGATCTCCCTAGGTCTATAGCCGTCTGATTTTGTGTTCCACTTGAAAGGATAATGCCAATTAATTCTGCATTCGAAAGGATTTGAGGACCCTCCAATAACATTTTTTCCCTTGGTCGTTCTGTTTCTGGCATTTCTTTTATGGTAACAGTATATCCTGGTGTCATGTTAGACCTCCCGTTAGAAATATACGTTTTTATAATTTTTTAAATAAAACTATAGCTAACACAAGACCTATTAAACCCGCTAAATTAAGATGAATCATGAAGGATAATTGAAAAGTTAAAAAACCAAAATCAGCAGATACACTTTCTAAGCCTAGTGGCCCTGGTCCAAATCTTAAAATTGGTAAAGCTTGACCAAGCAATGAGCCTATTAAACTTCCAATCAAAACTCCTGCAACAATGGTAATAAAAAACCAGCCCGTATTTTTATGTCTATTCATGCTATTCCTCCTTTTATGTCAGTGAGTAAGAAGTTTCATTAAAGAGCAGGACTACTTTTCGCAAGACAAAATGAGCTGTTAAGCCTATAAAGACACCAGTAAAAATACTAGCAAACATCATCACAGGCAAGTAAACAAATATTCGTAAATTCTGTATAATTAAACTGGCAACAGCTAATTGTGCAAGATTATGAGCTAATGCTCCTAGGACACTAGCCCCTATTAGACTAAAATAGTCACTAAAATAATGAAGGACCAACCACATCAGTAAAGTGCTAAATAATGCTCCTGCCAACCCATAGAGCATAGAGGTTACAGCTCCTGATAACAAACCAGCAATTGCTACGCGCATTAGATTAACAGATAGAGCAAACTTAAATCCAAATAGGATTAATGTTATTAATGCAATAATATTCGCTAAGCCAATTTTAGCACCGGGTACCATGCCAACAAATGGATTTGGAATCATTGCTTCTGCAATGTGTAGCCCGATGCCAAGAGAAGTTAATATCCCATAATAAGTAATTCTTTTTGTCTTCATCCTTATCTCACTTTCAAGTATAGTTGTTATCGTCTTTAAAATCCTTTTAAAAGTGTACCACTTTAAGTAACTGCTGGCAAGCACAACAAATCAATTGCATTTCACTTATTTAAACCATCAACATGCTAGTGTTCCTTTTTTTCGCAAAGATACGGCAGCCCTTTGTTTAGGCTGCCGTATCTTAAAGATTATTTAATTCATCTCTTCTTTAGAGGTGATCCTTGCGCCTTCAATAGCCTTTGTTGGGCATTTATCAACACAAATATAACAATTTGTACATTTCTCATAGTCAATAACTGCCAAATTATTTTCAAACTCTATGGCGTTTTCTGGACATGATTTCACGCATATTCTACAGGCAATGCAACCAATAGAACATTTTTGTCTCACTTCCTTACCAGGTGCATTGCTGTTACATGAAATAACAACTTCTTGGTCAAAGGGAACCATTTTAATCACATCTTTGGGACAGGCTTCTATACATTTTCTACAAGCTGTGCACTTTTCTGGAATAATTTCAGCCAACCCATTTTCCTTCATTTCAATGGCTCCAAATTGACAGGCCTCATAACAACTTCCCAAACCTAAACACCCATATTGACATGATTTACTGCCACCACTCACCATATTTGCCGCTACGCAATCTTGTATCCCGTTATACACAAACTTTTCTTTACACTTATCTTCTCCACCTCGGCAAATTACTTTTGCCACTTTTTTTGCACTTCCAGCAATTTCCACGCCTAATATTTTTGCAATTTCATCATTCGTAGCACCATCTGCAACTGGACACCCATCCGCAGGTGCCGTCCCTTCAGCGACTGCTTTAGCAAAGCTGTCGCACCCAGGAACTCCACAACCTCCACAATTAGCACCTGGAAGAAGTTCTCTGATAGTTGCAACCTTTGGGTCTATTTCTACTTTAAATTTTTGAGACGCATAGGCTAACCCTGCACCAAAGACAAGTCCCAAACCACCAAGCCCAATCACTGGAAATATTATCATTTCTACATTCATATGATCGCTCCTTTACACTAAACCTGCAAAGCCCATAAATGCTAAGGACATCAGGCCAGCGGTTATTAATGCAATAGGGAATCCTTTAAACTCAAGTGGAATATCCACTAGCTCCAAGCGTTCCCGTATAGCTGCAAACAGGACAATAGCCAAAGTAAAACCTATGGCTGCTCCCATTGCATGAAAAATGGTTTCAATTAAATTATATTCATTTTGAATGTTAAGGATTGTGAGACCTAACACTGCACAATTTGTAGTAATAAGCGGTAAATATACACCTAATGACTGATATAAGGTGGGACTACTTTTTTGTATCACCATTTCTACTAATTGTACCAATGAAGCAATCACCAAAATAAAAACAATGGTCTGCATATATTGAATTCCAAGGGTATCTAGAATAAAACGTTGTGCAACAAAGGTAATAATAGAAGCCATGGTCATAACAAAAGTAACAGCCATACCCATTCCAAGAGATGTCTCCACTTTTCTGGATACTCCTATAAAAGGACAAATCCCTAGAAATCGTGATAAAACAAAGTTATTGACAAAAATTGCACTAACAAGAATGACGAATATCGATGAAGCTGACACTGTGAACACCTCCTATTATTTTGTTTTCGCATAAACGATACGGTTGAAAGCTGCCATCAGTACGCCAAGGGCCATGAACGCACCTGGTGCCATGGTCATAAGTGCCATTGGCTCAAAGGCATCCCCAAACAACTGCATATCAAAGACAGTTCCAAAACCAAGGATCTCACGGACCATACCCAACAAGACCAAGGCACCTGTAAATCCAAGCCCCATTCCCAATGCATCTGTTACAGAGCCAACGAAGGAATTCTTAGAAGCAAATGATTCTGCCCTACCTAAAATCAAACAGTTTACCACAATAAGAGGAATAAAAATTCCAAGTGCTTGATTCAATGCAGGTAAATACGCTTCAAGAATCATTCCAACCATGGTTACAAAAGTAGCTATCACCACAATAAAACATGGAATTCTTATTTTTGACGGAATGAATTTACGTAGTAAGGATATAACAATATTTGAACCTAACAAAACAGACGTGGTCGCCATACCCATCCCAAAACTATTAAAAGCTGTATTTGTAACTGCCAGCACGGGACATAGGCCCAGTGCCTGAACAAAGATTGGGTTATCCATCACCAATCCTCTAGAAAAAACATTTGATAGTTTCACTGGTTTCGCCTCCTAATCTATCTATTTTTTAGAATTTCTTCATATAAATTTGCTGCTTCTTCTACTGCATTATTTACAGCTACACTTGAAACCGTTGCTCCACCAATGGTGTCGATAGCAACCTCTTGGCTTGTTTCTTTTCCTCTATAATTTTCAAGAAAACTTTCTTCCACTATTTTATCGCCTAGGCCTGGAGTCTCTGACTGATTCATGACTTGAACCCCACTAATAATTCCATCACCCGTAATGCCTACCATTACCTCAACTTCTCCACCGTAGCCCTGTCCAAAAGATTTAACCGCAAAACCTGCAACAGAGTCACTTTTATATCCTACATACACTTCTCTAATTCGATCTCTTTCTAACACATCATCATCTTCAACAATTTCATATTCATCGGCATCCGCTATAAGTGATTCTATGGACTCAAGGACTTCTTCTAAAGCTCTTTCTGCAATAACCCCTTCGGTAAAACTGTTTGTAACGCCCAGCACCATTCCTGCTACACTGGTGATAAGCAACAATATAATTCCCATCTTAATAATATCACGCATTTTGCTTCTTCACCTCCCCATAAATTGCTGGAACCGTGTATCGGTCAATCAATGGTGTTGCCACATTCATCAGTAAAATTGAAAAGCCTACCCCTTCTGCAAAGCCACCAAATACACGTATGGTTGATGTAAGAACGCCACATCCGACTGCATAAATAACTTTACCCTCAGTTGTAAGAGGAGAAGAAGCATAATCCGTCGCCATATATATAGCTCCAATCATTAGTCCCCCTGAAACAACATGATACGCCATATATTCAACATTAAATCCACTATTGATAAGAGTTAGCACTGCTACCGTACCAATATAAACGGCTGGTATGTGCAGAGATATCACTTTTCGATATACCAAATAGGCTCCACCCAACAACAACAATAACGCAGAAGTCTCCCCCATACATCCACCAATATTTCCAATGAACGCATCAAAAAGGGATGGAGCTCCAGACGGAACCACAATTTCCCCCTTTACGTAACTTAGTGGAGTCGCCGTAGAAATCATATCGACGCCTGGACTAACCCACTCTGTCATTCGCTCCGTCCAAGAAAGAGTCAATAAAATTCTAGCTGCTAAAGCAGGATTCATAAAGTTTTTACCTAACCCACCAAATATTTGCTTCACAACCACAATAGCAAATACAGAGCCGATGGCTGGCAACCACCAGGATACAGCAGGAGATAAATTCAGGGCAATTAGCAATCCTGTAACAACAGCACTCATATCATTAACTGTTACTGGCTGTTTTCTGAGTTTTTGAACAGCCACTTCTGCTAAAACAGCAGTAACAATTGCTACCAATATAAGAATGGCTGCTCTTGTTCTAAAAAAATAAATTGCTCCCAATGTGGCAGGGATCAACGCTATCACAACATCACCCATCACTTTTGAAACTGAATTATGATCTCTTATATGTGGTGATGAAGATACAATCAGTTTTTCGTCCATTTGTTTCCCTCCTGTTTTCATAACTTAAGTTATTTCTGCTGCTTTTTTCTTTCTGTCATAATTGCATTTTTAGCAACTCTAATAGACTGTAATAACGGTCTTTTCGAAGGACAAACATACGAACAAGAACCACATTCAATACAATCCATTGCATGGTATTTCTCAGCATCCGTCATACGATCAGCCAGTGAAAATTCACTGATGGTTACCGGCATAAGATGAATTGGGCAACCTGTTATGCACTTGGAACAGCGAATACAATTTACCGGATCTGGGATAATTGCTTCATCTTTGTCAAATATTAAGACACCCGATGTTCCTTTTGCAACGGGATAATCATCAGAATCCTGTGCCATTCCCATCATAGGACCACCAAAAATAATTTTCCCTGGTGTTTTTGTATAGCCACCACAAAACTCTATCAACTCTCTTACAGATGTCCCTATTTTGACTCTTAAGTTTTTAGGCTCTGCTATGCAAGAACCTGTAACCGTTGTAATTCTGTCTATAAGAGGCATCCCGGTTTGGTATGTTTTTGCTATTTGCCAAGCGGAACCCACATTGTTAACTACAATCCCTACATCCATGGGCAATCCACCTGAGGGAACCTGTCTTTTTGTGCACGCTTCTATCAACTGTTTTTCTGCTCCTTGAGGATATTTTGTATGAAGTGCCACTACATGAATTGGATCCTTTTCATGAACCCTCTCTAAAACCTTTTCAATCGCATCTTTTTTATTGGCTTCGATTCCAATCATACCCTTTTGAGCACCAACAGATTTCATAATAATCTTAAGCCCTAGTATTAAGTTGTCTGGGTCTTCAAGCATCAAACGATGATCTGCCGTAAGATAAGGTTCGCATTCAGCACCGTTGATAATAATGGTATCGATTGGTTTTTCAGGTGGTGGAGATAGCTTCACATGGGTGGGAAAAGTTGCTCCACCCATTCCTACCATACCTGATTTTTGAACCATTTCAACAATCTGTTTGCTGTCCATAGAATCAAGAGGACCATAGGGCTTGATATCTGGATGCATCTGATTTAATCCATCTGATTCTATTACCACACATTGGGCACTACGTCCACCACCGATAGACTTCATCACAACCTCTTTCACGGTTCCAGATACTGAAGCATGTACTGGAGCCGAAACAAAGCCTTGTGGTTCTCCAATTAATTGACCTACCTTTACTTCTTCCTTGGCTTTGACTACAGGCTGACATGGTGCTCCAATATGCTGAAGCAATGGAATAATTACCTCATTCGGTTCTTTCATTGGTTCAATGGCTTTCGATGATGTAGCAGACTTGGAATCCGGTGGATGAATTCCGCCTTTAAATGTTAAGAAATTCATGTTTTTCACCCTTTCATATCATAAACAGTATGATAACTGTTTTTGTCATCTTGTATTCTTATGGGTTATGTCTTTGAATCAACTGATTTAATATCTTCTATCAATTTTTCACGTATCCACGTAATCACTTCTGGATGAGTTAGTGGCGTTTCTTGAAGCACTTGCCTTATTTCTCTTGTATCAAACTTCATATATCCAACATCCGTAGAATGTTCATAGGTAAAGTCAAATTCATTGCCATATAAAAGAATGGTACAGACCGTTTCAGCCATATCACCAAGTGGCACACGATCTATATGACTATGCTGAAAGCTGGCTTCAATAGTAGTGCCTTTCCCTACCTGAGACTCTATACTAAGAGATCCTTCGCAATCTTCTGCAGCTTGTTTCAACAAAGGAATTCCTAGCCCAACTTTTCTGGTAGTCCGACTAGTCACAAAGGGGTCTGTTACTTTTTTAAGTAAAGATTCATCCATTCCTGTTCCATCATCAATGATAACAATCCTCAAATAATCTTCTTTGATGCTCTCACTAACCTTAAGTTGAATCAGTTGAGCATTGGCCACTATAGAGTTTTGAATAATATCTAAAATATGGAGTGCAATTTCTTTCATAATGATCCTCTCCGATTTACCGTTTATTCAACATCCATTGAATCATGTCTTCTGCATTTCGTTTCTTTAATTCCACAAAAAAAATCCTCTCCATGATATTGGCAAGGCTATGGGCATCAGAGCTTTTTAAATGACGATATCTTTTGTATTCGGGATATTGATTCAAAAAGCTATTTGTATCCGTACCACCAAATAATTCAATGCACTGAATATCCAGGTGATTCGGTAAAAAACCAAGCGATGATAACACACTAAAACTATTCCTGTTTATATGAGCTGGTACTGGAGCACCATCAAATTTTCGTATCATTTTCACTGTTTCATCAAATGATATTTGCAGTGCATTCATTAACAGTTTTGTCTCTTCGCAAATCACGTTGTCTTCTGTATCAAAAATGAACTGATTCCCCAAAATACTAGGCCTATTCTTCATGTCTGACTGAAAAACACTAAGGGCCTGAAAAAAACGGCTCAATTTCTCATAGGTGCTAAAATAAGCCAATAGATGAACCTCTTCCTGCGTGGTTATTTCTATGCCTGGTATGACAACCACATCATGCTTATAGCCGATTTTCATGCAGGGTAGTACGTTTCCAATGGCATTATGATCTGTAATAGATAGGATATCCAGCCCTTTTAAAGCTGCCATATGGATTATATTATTGGGTGTCATTTCTTCGCTTCCACAAGGCGATAGAGCCGTATGCATATGCAAGTCAACTGCGTACGCCTCCATGTTAATTCCTCAGATTTATCTTTTTTGCAATCTGATAAGCCGTTAAGTCTGATCTCAAGAGCGGTATTCCCTCTTCTTCAGCTCGTTCTATGGTTTCTGAGTCGACACTAGCATTTTCTGCAATTAAAATCCCATGGATCCCAACCATCACAGCAACAGCAATGATGTTAACATTCGTCTGGATAGTAATCCAGACACTGCCAGTTTCTGCATTGCCAATAACCCAGCTCAACATGTCGCCAATGTAAATATCATCAACGGTGAGTTGATCCATTTTTTCTTCTGAAGCAAGTATTTCAAGGTTTAATTCTTTTTTCAATTCTTTTATTGTCATAATCATCTCCTCCATCAATCAGATGATTTTTGATCAAATTTCATCCGTATTTCAGTCCCTTTTTCAAGATCTGACGTGATATTAAAATGATCCGCACATCTTTTTATATTTGGCAATCCCATCCCTGCGCCAAACCCTAATTCGCGAACATCTTTAGTTGCGGTTGAATAGCCTTCTTTCATTGCTAAATCAACATTTTCAATGCCAGGACCTCGATCTATGGCAATAATTTCAATCCGATCTGCTTTGATAATAAATTCCATCGTCCCCCCATTAGAATGTATGATAAGATTCATTTCCGTTTCATAAGATGCCACCGAAACCCGTCTAATCAATTCCGGACTTACTCCTACCTGTTTCAAAATTTTTTTAATACTACTAGACACTTGTCCAGCAGACTTAAAATCTCTTCTTTCAACTTCATATTTCCTCTGAATGTCCATCACCCCGTACTTTACGTTTCTTTTTTATTTGTGAATTATTTTAGCACCTCGTAGTCCTTTTTCATAGAGAAGGCCCGAAGCTACAAACATAATCTCTTTGGTAGTCATGGTTACTACTTGATTTTCCTCAGCCATTTTCAAGGTTTCTTCATCTGGTTTTTTCCCTCTCACAAACACAATGGAGTTAATGTCCATCATTTCTGCGGTCCTAATCGTATGAGGGTTCGTAAGGCCTGTCAGTAATAAGGTTTTATCATCTACAAAAGCTAAGACATCGCTCATCAAATCAGCAGCAAAGGCATTGGTTACTTCTCGATCTAGGTATTCATGGCCGGATAATATTTCTGCATCCAGTAGTTCTTGAATTTCAATTAGTTTCATTAGGCACCTCCATTTGATTCTATTGGTCTCCTTATTAAAAAAGTCTTTTCGCTGTAGAATAACGCCTGTTATAGTTGTTGGCATTAAGCGACGAGACGATGACGCTCATATTAGATCCAGACGATGCATGTATGAAATTGTTCCCACCGATATAAAACCCAACGTGATTTATCCTATTAGAAGATCCATTGTTAAAAAACACTAAGTCCCCTATTTGAAGCTGATCACGTGAAATCGTCTCTCCTACGTTAGCCATGTGCCTTGAAGATCTGGGAAGGTTAATGCTATTTTCTCTCAGTTCCTGGCCATAGTATTCATGCAAAATATAATAAACAAATCCTGAGCAGTCAAACTGACTTGGACCTGTGGCCGCATATCGATAAGGACTTCCTAGGTATTTTTCAGTGATGCCTATCATTCCATTCAAAGAGCTTCTAGCTCCACCACGGCTTACAGGACCGTTTCCATTCACAATCAAACTCACTTGTTTTCGTAAAATCCATCCTTCAATTCCAGAATTTGTTTCGACGCGATACCATCCATCTTGGTAGTTTTTAATAAAAAAAACCTGCTCTTTTTTTAACACTTCTAAGATTCCAGCATTTTTATCTGTATGTGTATAGACATTAGCAGAATCTGTTTTAATATATGCCCTTGGTAAATTTGGTATCAATTTTACATAGTCGCTGTGGATCCAACCATTGACTCCTCGTTCATCTTTGATTTGATACCATTCAGATTTTTCTCCAACTATCTGTATTTCTTGATCCTGTTTTAACTGACCTTGTTGGCTATGCTCTGTTGATGGACCTGATCGGATATTGAGAGTTCTGGCTGTTATTATTCCTTTTCTTACTTTTTCATTCAAGATACCTTTATCTGGTAACACTAAATCTTTATGTATCCACCCATTTATATTATCTGATTTTACATCTACTTGATAAAAATCATTTTCAAGGGCACTAATATTAATTTCAGTTCCGATTGGTAGGCTTTGAATTGCACTTCCATTTAAATTACTCCCACTACGAAGGGTAGCGTTGTCACCAATCACCATTCCGCTTCCCGTAGCTGCATGCCCAACAATGCTTGTTAACAGAATAGTTCCCATGGTTAACGCAATTATTTTTACTTTTTGATAAGCGATCAATAGTTAAAACCTCCTCCACTTCTGGTTATAGTTTCCAATTATGATACACTTCCTGAACATCATCATTATCTTCAAGCATATTAATCAGCTTTTCCATTTTCGAACTTTCTTCTGTTGTCAATTCTACTAAAGTCTGAGGCTTGTAAATAACATCGGCTTCTAAAAACGCATATTGTTTTTCTTCAAGTGACTCTTTTAATTCAAGAAATCCTGCAACGTTTCCAGTTATTTCATATACTTCCTCGTCTATTTCAATGTCTTCAGCACCAGAGTCTAAGGCATCCATCATTGTCTGATCTTCATCTGGGTAGAGGCTTTTCTCAATAAGAATATGTCCAACATGATCAAAAAGGTAGGCTACACACCCACTAGTCCCTAGGTTGCCTCCGTTTTTATCGAAAATATGGCGAATTTCTCCAACGGTTCTATTTCGATTTTCAGAAAGCACCTCTAAAATAACAGCAGCTCCTGAAGGACCGTACCCTTCATAAATGATATGTTCAAATACCTGATCACTTGATTCACCACTTGCCTTTTTAATCGCTCTTTCAATATTATCGCTTGGCATATTATTAGCTCTCGCCTTATCTAATGCAGCTTTTAGCGTTGCGTTATACTCTGGATCACTCCCCCCTTCCTTAACGGCAACAGCAATTAAACGAGCCATTTTCGTATAAATGGAAGCTTTTTTTGAGTCTTGTTTATTCTTTCTATCTTTTATATTTCCAATTCTTCCCATAGTATGTTGGCTCCTATTCGTAAATTACTCAAAATGAAAAATATGAGCATTTTTTTCTTCAAGGTAAATTCTAGCACAAGCCTATTGGTGTTTCAATTATTCATTTCGTTGTAATTATCAAGGAATTGACGGCGTTTCTCTTTTATGTTGAGACCTTTTATGCAGTTTTTCAATGGTTTGACGATCTTGTTCTGGTATTGTAAGGCCAGATAAATAATTGTCGATTTTTTCATATGTTACTCCCATTTCTTCTTCATCTGTCTGCCCACTCCACAGTCCTGCTGAAGGAGCTTTTTTTATGACAGATTCTGGGACTTCCATATAGTGAGCCATTTCATACACTTCTCTTTTCAACAAATCAGCAATTGGTAAAAGATCCACGCCACCATCTCCATATTTCGTAAAGTAGCCAGTGTAAAGCTCTGCTGCATTGTCTGTCCCAACCACCATATAATTCAATGCATTTGCCATGGCATAAAGGGTACTCATTCTTAACCTAGCCCTTAAATTTGCATCCGCAATTCTTTTATGATGTTCATCTGTTTGATGTTCCATACAAGGTAATGTTATTATATGTTCCATCATAGTTTTATGGGTGTTGCTTAAATCTATGATTTCATAATGAATCCCTGCTTTTTTTGCTACCATCACCGCATCTTCCAGGTCCTTTTCGTCGCTAGCAATTGGCAAAATAATTGCCATTGAATCCTCTGAAAATGCTTTTTTAATTAAGTTCGCTACCACTGCAGAGTCTATACCACCAGAAAGGCCCACAATAAGCCCTTTGGTTCCAGCCTCATTTGTTTTAGCGCGTAACCAATCGACTCGTTCTTGTATAAACCTTTCATACCTGTTTCTCAAATTCCATCGCCCTCCTATAGAGTTCTGAAAACAGCAATTATGGGTTTATTATATCATAAAAATCGACAAAAAAAGAAAAAATCCTTATTAATTGCATCTGTACTTCTATCTACAGATTTACAATTTCAAAGGATGTTTTGTTTGCTAAGGAAAAATTTAATGCCCCAAGGTAACCAACACGCAGTCATTATACACCAGCTTCAATTCTAATTCTTGTGCTTTTTTAAGGACTTCAGCATCATAAGTTCCTGGTTGTAACCATACATATGAAATGCTTTCATGATGAACTTCTTCTAATAATTCCATGGTAATTTTAGGTGGCACTACCACGCTAATGCAGTCTGGTGATTCTGGCAAGCTTTTTAAGTCTGGGTATACTATTTCACCTTCTAGCTCTTTGTATCTAGGATTCACACCAAATACTTGATATTGATGTTCTTGTAAAGTCCGATAAATCTTAAATCCAAATTTCTCTTTAGTTGGTGTCGCTCCTATGACTGCCCATTTTTTTAATTGAAGCATTTCCTGCTTGTATCTTTGGATATCACTCATTCTATTCGCTTCCTTTCCTTTCAAAAGTCTTTTATTATTGGAAAGATACCCTAATCCAATGGAATTAATCTGTTTTTAGATCAGGTAAAAATTCATATCCGATCTTCTCCATCTCAGGAATTCCACCTACTATTTCAACCAATTTCCCAATCACTATCTCTTCATCCCAAGGAAGCAACGGAATATCAAAAGTGATTCTATGGGCAAAATCAACTTTCTCTGGATCTACACGACACTGCGCAAGCAAGTACTCTATTTTTCCCCAATGTGAATAATCAGTTGTAACGCGAATCCATTGGTGCTGTAATTTATTAATAATTTTTGCTCCTTCAATAGCTTGAAGCGCAGTTCTTGCATATGCACGCTTAAGGCCCCCAGTACCAAGCTTGATGCCCCCAAAATATCGAACCACCACTACCATTAAATTACAGAGGCCTCTGTTCCGAAATATTTCAAGAACTGGCATCCCTCCTGTTCCCGAAGGTTCTCCATCATCACTGAATTTTTGTACTTCTTGATTGATACCTAAGGTATATGCATATACGTAATGGGTAGCACCTGAATATTTTTGATGAACTTCATCTAAAATAACCTTCACTTCATACTCTTCTTCAATTGGAACTGCATAGGCAATGAAATTTGATTTTTCTATGGTCTCCTGAAACCATTGTTTTTTTACAATGGTTGTATACGCTAGTACGTCCTTTTTTCTGTTGCTCTTCTTAAAATCCGTCACCTTCCAGCACCTTCTTCATGGTTTCTATTTTAAAATCATAAAAAGACAGAAGATAAATGCCTGTCAGCATCATCTCTTCTGTCTTTTATTAACCCATTATCAATTAGACTAAATTGCCACTTTTTCCTTCATTAATTCCTTGTATTTACGATAAGAAAGACTTACCAAAGACCGATCCTGACTGTATGTGATTTTTTCCAAGGCTTCTTCCATTGGATAAAAGCCACCATTTTTAAATCCTTCTTCTGGATTTATTGAACATTGTTTATGATGAGCCTTCATGATATACCATACGATTTGATTGCAAACTGGTTCTTTTCTCGTAACAGAAAAAAATTCGTAGCATGTTTCACCAGCAGTGGATAATATCTCAGCATCTACCCCAGCTTCAAATTCAACTCGGCTGTATGCTGTATCCGACGCAGGCTCATCATCACGAATTTTTCCTTTAGGCAATACCCATTCGTCTTTTTCATTTTGCAGGATCAACACCTGATTCGCATAAAAAACCACTCCACCTGCGCAGTTTCTAACAATCATGGCAATTCCCCCTTTTTTTATAATATCTTACAATCATCATACCCTATTCACTACGTCTTTTCAAGAAATTTACTTAAAATTCATTCTTTATTACTAGCATTATTTATAAAAACGTTCATATTTCCCATTTAGAAAGCTTCTGTCTATCATTCATGAATAACCCTTTAATCAAAATAGAATGTTCTTGATATTCAATTTCTCTTACCTGACCTATTTTATAGGCTATTTCAACTAAATCAAACCGTTCATACGGTATTTTAAAAACGGACTCTTTTGACTCTTCTTCTATTTTACTTTGTATCATTTTGCCTAGAAGGAGTATATCCTCTTGACTTCCAGTAGAAATCCATTGAACCGATGATTGTTCTGTTTTATGAATAGGTTTATCAGAAACCAGATCCCTCTTATTCATCACTTGAATCATGGGAATAGGTTGAATTTCTTGAGTTGTCAATATTTGTCTAGTGGTTTCTTCGTGCATATCTTTATGAGGGGATGCTCCATCTACTACATTAACAATTAGATCAGCATAGGAGATTTCTCTGAGGGTTGATTCAAAGGCTTCTACTAATTCATGTGGCAATTTTTTTATAAAACCTACGGTATCCAATAGTAAAAATTCGAATTTATTTGGAAGGATGATTCTTCGAAAGTATACATCTAAACTACTAAAAAGTTGGTCTTTAAATACTACTTTTTTCTCTGGATGCTGATAAAGGCTCATGTCGATAAAAGCGTTCATTAAAGAGGATTTACCAGCATTTGTGTATCCCACCAAAGCTACAAGAGGTATTTTACTGTTAATTCTTTTTTGACGTCGAGTATTTTTTTGAAAGCGAATAATTTTTAGTCTTTCTCGGATGCGACTCATTTCTTGCTGAATATGACGACGATCTGTTTCCAGCTTCATTTCACCAGGTCCACGAGTTCCAATACCGCCTCTTTGCCTAGACATATCAATCCCTTTCCCTCTTAACCTAGGAAGTTGATACTGTAAGGCTGCCAATCTCACCTGTAGCTTCCCTTCCAAACTAAATGCACGTTTTGAAAAAATATATAAGATTAAATGAAAGCGATCAAGTACTTCGATTCCTGTTTGTTTTTCGATATACTGAACTTGCAATGCACTAAGGGAGTCATTACAGATAATCGTATGGATTTTTCTATGAATCACTTCACCTACTATTTCTTCCAGTTTTCCTCGACCCACATAGAAAGTAGGATGGGGGTTTTGTCTTTTTTGAATATGCTTCATATCAACTTTGTAATAACACGATTCTGCCAACGCCTCCAGTTCTTCCATTTCGTCATGAATTTGATATTGTTCTCTTTCCTTTTGATATACACCAAGTAGCATGCAAGTTAATTCTTTTGATTGATTGTTAACGGTCATCCTGAAAAACCTCCTTTGGTACTCAACTATTATATCTATTATTTACTTGCGTGTATGATCTAAATGATGGATGCTTTTAAAATATATTGGGTCATGATATAATGGGCTAGCTTAAATTGTATCATTTTCGACTTGCTTTTGTAAGCATTTTGGTATAATAGCACTTATGGTATACTCTTTGAAACCATAAATTTAAAAGAGAAATATATGGAGGGACAAAAATGTCTACAAATGGAAGTTCATATCAAGAAAGACAATCTGCTAGAGCCTCCAGTTCCAAAAGAAAGACTAAGAAAAAATCTATCTTTCCTAAGCTATTTTGGGGAACCATGATTATGCTTGTGTTGATATTTTTTTTAGTAGCTGGAACTGCTGTTGGGGTAGTAGCTGGTATTGTCCGAGAAATCGAACCAATTGACGCAAGTAATCTGTATACTTTTCTGGATGAAAGCTCCTTTATTTATGATAATGATGGGAACGTCATGGAAAAAGTCCAGACTGAAGGACATAGGGCTATTCTTGACTATGATCAATTACCCGATCATTTAATAAATGCATTTATTGCCATTGAAGATGAGCGTTTCTGGGATCATAATGGCATTGATGTTAAACGGATCTTCGGGGCATTTTGGACTAATTTAAGAACTGGTTCTCGTCAAGGAGCGAGCACTATTAATCAACAATTGGCTAAAATCATCTACCTATCACCAGAACAGACCTACACACGTAAAATCAAAGATGCATACTACGGTATCCAGTTAGATCGACAACTGAGTAAAAAGCAGATATTAGAAGCTTATTTAAACACTATCAACCTAGGAAGTGTTGCATTCAGTGGTTCTTATAGCGTTCAAGCCAATGGAGTTCAGGCAGCAGCACAGTTGTACTTCTCAAAAGATGTAGACCAGCTAACCAATGCTGAAGCCGCTTTGCTTGCAGGGATTTCTAGAAATCCACGTCGTTATTCCCCTGTATCAATTCTTCGGAAAGACCAAATCAGAGAGGATCATATCATCTATTATGAAGAAGATGATGAATATAGCGTAGTTTTTAATCCAGAAACACTTCCTAGAATGCGTTTGGTGCTAAACAGCATGCATCGCTTAGGCTACCTTAGTGATCATGAATATGAAGAAGCCTTAAGTCAAGATATCGCTTCTAGCATCCTTCCGAATACACTGAGTGGCGAAAATGAAATATCTTCTTTTTTTGGGGAACTGGTACAACGCGACGTACTAAAAGCCCTAGAAAATGCAGGTTATTCTACTCAAGAAGCTAGCCATATGCTTCAATCTGGAGGGCTCAGTATCCATAGTACCCTTGATATGCGTATGCAGCAAATTTTAGAAGAAGAATATAACAAAGCTGAAAATTTTCCAGGAACATTGAGAGATGCTGAAGGTAATTATATTCTTGATGACCAAGGCAATGTTCAGCCTCAATCTTCCATGGTTATTATGGATCAGCACAGCGGAGAAATAAAAGCACTTATAGGTGGTCGAATGACACGTGGACATCGTGTTTATAACCGAGCTCTTTCTCCACGCCAGCCTGGTTCCGCCATTAAGCCCTTAGCCGCTTATGTACCAGCACTAGATCTTGGGATGACAGCAGCTACGGTGATTGATGATGTACCTGCATATTTAAACCCTCAGGCTCCTAATACTTCTTGGCCTAGAAATCATTACAACAGTTTCTATGGATTAATTACAATGCGAGAAGCTTTGCGTGTTTCTAGTAATGTGGCTACTGTTCGTTTGGCAGAGGAGTTAGGCAAGTATGACGACCGACCTCAATTCGCAGTCATGTTTGATTACATGGAACGCATGGGGATTACGTCTCTCGTTGGGAGCAATAATCCAGTCATACGGCATGGACGAACCTCTACTGACGAAAATTACTCCATGGTGTTGGGTGGTATGACTCGAGGTGTTTCTCCTATGGAAATGACCGCTGCCTTTGCGTCCTTAGCAAACAAAGGGGTCTATACCAAACCCTCTACCTTTACAAAAGTATACGATAGGCGAGGAAATCTAATTCTTGAAAATCGACCCGAAAGAGATCGAGTTGTTTCTGAAGAAGTGGCTTATATAGCCACTGACTTGTTACGAGATGTTGTGTCCTCAGGTACCGGTTCCAGAGCACGTATCGATCAGGGAAATACTCGTATCCCTGCAGCAGGTAAAACTGGTACGACAAGCGATCACAAAGATGCTTGGTTTGCAGGATATACTCCCTACTATACTGCCAGTGTCTGGATAGGGCATGATTTACCAGAAAAGCTTCAACAAGGTAGTCGAATGGCTGCTGAGTTATGGCAAACTGTAATGTATCGAGTTCATGAAGGCCATGATCCCAAAAGCTTTGAAAGCCCTGAAAATATCATCCGCGTCAGTGTATGTACCAAGTCTGGTAAATTACCCACAGAATACTGTTCCTTAGATCCACGGGGGAGTACTGTTCGGTCTGAATTATTTGTCAGAGGCACAGAACCAACAGAATATTGTGAAGTACATGTTCAAGCAGACATTCACGAACCAACAGGAAAATTAGCTAATGAGCAAACCCCACCCCATGAAATAGAAACAAGAATTTTCACTCAACGAGAAATACCTTACTACCCAGAAGAGCATAATGGTATTGTGCCTAGAGACTGGGCCTATGAACTCCCCAAAGAGGAATATGATTCTTACGCAGATAATACCAACGGAACCATCGATTATGAAGATTCGGACGGATATAATCCAGATCACTCTTTTATAGAGGATCATGAAACTGAGGACACTAGTACCCAAGAGCCCAGCGAGACACCAACCATAACCAGCAAAACGCTTCGAACACAACCAATGGATGCAGAAGGAACCATCGAACTTGCATTATACCGAATCGATCCCAATCAAAGGGTTTTATTAGAAAAAAGAACACATAATATGGATCAAGATGGGGATACAGCAGAGTTTCGCGTATCTGGTAGTGGGACTCAAAAATTCGAAATTGAAATAAACAACAATGTAACCTACACGACCACTGTTGACTTTTAAGGGGGATGATTTTATGTTTACTGTAGGCATCATCACAGCTAGTGATAAAGGCGCTGATGGGAAGCGAGTGGATGAAAGCGGTCCTGCTATACAGTCATTTTTGAATGAATTGGGAGGAGACGTTATGGACTATACAATCCTTCCAGATGAAAGACAAATCCTTGGAAGTGAAATGAGACGCATGTCCGATGAAGCAGGTCTTGATCTCATTATAACGACTGGTGGTACAGGTTTTTCTAAAAGGGACATTACACCAGAGGCTACACTGGATGTTATTGAGCGACAGATTCCTGGATTCACCGAGCTAATACGAATGAGAAGTTTTGAAAAAAACCCTCACTCCATTTTATCCAGAGCTATTGCTGGAATCCGAGGCCAAACAATTATTATCAACTTGCCAGGGAGTCCTCGAGGCGCTATGGAAGCCCTTGAAATCATCAAACCATCTTTGATTCATGGGATAGAAATATTGAAAGGTACCGCTAAGGAGTGCGGCCACCATTGTAAAAAGGATTAAAAGAAGCACCTGCCATGGCAGGTGCTTCTTTTATCTTATTCTTCCAGCAAGCTTTCGTATCCATTCCTTACATAATCACCAGATTTTCCACCAGTTTTTTTCAATAACTTAATCTCAGATATTTCCATCTCACGATCAATAGCTTTGCACATGTCATAGATTGTAAGAGCAGCCACAGAAACCGCCGTTAAGGCTTCCATCTCAACTCCTGTTTTCCCCGTTGTTTTCACCGTTGCCGTCATATCGATTTTGTTGTTTTTTTCATCAATCTCAAACTCCACATCCGCACCAGTTAGAAAAATATTATGGCACATTGGAATTAAATTACTGGTTTTTTTTGCTGCCATAATGCCTGCAACCTGTGCAACTGCAAGAACATCTCCCTTTTTTATTTCCTGATCCATTATTTGTCGAAGTGTTTCTGGCTTCATGGTTATGCTAGCAAATGTAACGGCTTCTCGCTGTGTGTTTAATTTATGCCCAACCTCCACCATATTTGCGCGCCCACTTTTGTTAAAATGAGTTAATTCTGCCATTTATATCTCCTCCTTTGTTTTATTCTCTTCAACAATCCATGTCATCTCCGCTTGATTAAACAAGCTTTCTGTTAATGCTTCTAAATCCAGCAATTGTTCTGACTTTATTATTTTGTCCGTTCTTGGCTTTGTGACTGGCTTCTGAGGAAGAAATACAGTACAGCAATCTTCAAAGGGAAGCACAGAAGTCTGGTAGGTATCAATTCTTCTGGAAATTTCGATAATTTCATGCTTATCCATTGCAATTAAAGGTCTCAATACTGGTAGGGTAACCGCTTCATTTGTCGCTCGAATACTTTGTATCGTTTGGCTCGCCACCTGTCCTAAAGATTCTCCCGTAATTAAAGCATCACATTCATGCTCTAATGCCAACTTTTCAGCTAAACGTGTCATCATACGTCTTACAAGAATTGTTCCTTCAGCTTCTGGACAGTGTTCAGCTACAGCTTGTTGAAATGAAAGCAAGTTAATGGAGAATAATTGTATAGGTCCGCAATAAGGAACAAGTCTCTCGGATAATTCAATTACTTTTTCATACGCTCTTTTACTTGTATATGGATAGCTATGAAAATGAACCGCTTTTAATAGGACACCTCTTTTGGCTACCATCCATCCTGCAACAGGACTGTCTATTCCGCCAGAAAGAAGCAACATTGCCTGACCATTAGTTCCTCTCGGCAACCCCCCGAGACCACGTAGTCGATCACTGAAAACATATGCTTTTTCTTTGATCTCTACATATATCGTTACCTCTGGATGGTGGACATCTACTTGAAGTCCCTCTAAAGAATGCAGTAAATAGCCACCTACCTTTTGACTTACCTCCATAGATTTTAATGGATACTTTTTATCTGTTCTTTTGGTTTCTACTTTAAAAGTCTGAAATGATCGATGTTTTTGCAATGCTCTCATTTCATCCAAAGCTGTCTCTTGGATGGTTTCTAAGTCAGTTTCTACTACAGAGGACACGGATATTAGATCAATACCAAATACATTTTGCAATTCTTTTAACATACTTTCATTAAAATTATGGTCAACTGGTATATACAGTCGATTATGCTTCTTTTCTATCTTAATCTTACCATACGGCTTTAAAACACGATACACATCGCTCTTTAATTTATCTTCAAATATCCTTCTATTTTTACCTTTTAATACAGTCTCACCACTTCGTATGATAATCTGTTTCTCCATCATCCAATCACCTCTTAGTCCATTTTCGTATTTTTTGTATATGATCCGAAAGCTTTTCTACCAAATATAAAATTTGATCTGATGTTAACATTTCATCAAAGCTTATTCGAAGAACCCCTTCAGCCCATTGGCGCGGAATACCCATCGCTATCAGAACATGGCTAATTTCATCTTTTCTTGCGGTACAAGCTGATCCAGAAGATACATATATCCCTTCTGATTCCAAAGAATGTAACAGTACTTCACTCTTTATATTTTCAAATGCGAGGAGGATAATTCCTGGCACTTGTTGGTCCTTGGACTCAATAACCATCACATCACTAATCCTATTTTTAATTTCTTCTATAATGTTCTTTCTTATTTCTAAAAGGCTTTGATGGTTTTTTTCTAAATTTTTATAAGCCTTTAGCACAGATTTTTCAAACCCTAAAAGTCCTGGTATATTCTCTGTTCCAGCTCTTTTTCCATATTCCTGATTACCACCACGCAACAAAGGATTTATCTTCGTTGGATTCTTTATCCATAAGGCACCTAATCCTCTAGGCCCTTTGACTTTATGTGCACTAATGCTGTATGCATCAATATGCCCCAATAGTGGTTGTATATGAATTTTACCAAATGCCTGCACCCCATCTACATGAATAAAAGCTTCTGGTGATTTTTTTCGAATTATTTCAGCTGCTTTTTCAAGAGGTTGAATGATTCCAGTCTCATTATTTACGTGCATCAGAGAAACAAATGTCAGATTCTCTCCTTCCTTTTCTAGTATTTCTTCAAGGATTTCCAAGGAAATCTGTCCATTATCCCCTACTTTCAATGAGTAGATAGATTTTTTAGGCACCCAATATTCCAAGGGCATGAGAACTGACTTATGCTCGATGGAAGACGTCAAAAAACAAGAATTATTTCCCGCCCTTTTATATGACTGACTGAAAATAATTTGATTATTTGCCTCCGTTCCACCGGAAGTGATAATGAGATTATCAGGTTTCCCCCAAAGGTTTTTCAATATACTCTTTTTTGCTTGTTTACTCCTTTTCTCTACATCACTTCCAAAAGAATGAGCTGAAGATGGATTTGCGTATGCTTCCCTATATGCATCCATCATAACCTTTAAAGATTCATCTAGTATGGGAGAAGTTGATGCGTGGTCTAAATATAGTTTCATATGAATACTCCTTCACAGTTGACAATTTTCATTGATTCGTTTCAATCGTTTACATCATAACGAAAATCCATAAAATTGTAAAGCAGCTACTGGAGCAGCAGCTGCTTTTGGATTCCCTCTACAAGAAAACCAATAGATTCCCAATCTCCCGATGATTTCCATTGGGATAAAGCTGTATCCTGAAGATCCTTCATTATTTGAATAGTTTCTTCGTTGCTTTTGTGTTGTAAGGATGTATAAGCAAGATTTTGAATAGCTCGCTTAAGTATTTTCACATCATCTGTTTGATGAATTACTGTGTGATAGATATGCTGAGCTGAATCCCACTGATTTGTTTTACGATAATGTTCTGCCAGCAGATTCATTGTTTGATGCATTTCAACCTCATCCCTAGCCACATCTAAAAAATTTTCGGCTCCTTTTTGAAAAAGGTCTGCATCCGCTATGTTCTGTATCATTTTAAAGAAAGCACTCATTCCCTCCACCTCACCATCTGACAATAGAAGGTATTCCTTAATGGCATTATTGGCCAAAGATTTCTTCTGTTGATCTGTTAAACTATCATCATATTTAATCAAATAATAGCTAATTCCCAGTTTGTTTTCATAATGATCTTCTTTTAACTCCCATACAGTTTTTATTGGTTCAGGGTCGTATAAAGAACGTTCTTCATGGGGAATAAATCCAATAATGCTTAGATATTCTAAAGAAGTTACCGCATCAATAAAGCGATGATGCTTCTCTGTAGAT
Source organism: Tindallia texcoconensis (assembly GCF_055383815.1). NCBI lineage: Bacteria > Bacillati > Bacillota > Clostridia > Peptostreptococcales > Tindalliaceae > Tindallia > Tindallia texcoconensis. The sequence goes on along the minus strand of NZ_AP042431.1, from coordinate 2,907,493 downwards.
TCATCTAGACCAGCTCTATAAAAAATAGGATAAGCTGTTACGTTCATATCCATCATCGGTGTTGGCATCAGATAATTGTCTTCTAAATGCCTAAGGTCTTTAAATATTTTATTTGATAACACTGCAGCCTCCGCCCTGGTAACAGATTCCTTGGGTCTAAAGCTTCCATCAGGAAATCCATTGATAATACCTTTTGCTTCCAGTTCGCGAATATAGAGACTATTTGGGTCCAAAGGGTCCAAATCCCACAATTTATTCGTATCTATCTTTTGTTGACCTGTCTGTGGTGATAGGATAGCACGGCTTATTAGAGCCGCTTCATAACGGGTAATATTTTTTTCCGGTTCCAATAGCGGTCCAGAAAACACTTCGTATATGGAAATTTCATTGTGCTTAGCACCTTCCATGCTCTGATGTGTAGCTTGAATATGTGAATAAGCCCAATGATTCTCTTTCAGATCCTCATAGGACACGCTAGCATTTGTTTGCTGTTCATAGGGATCCTTGGCTAATGCCAGCAATTTATTGACTGATGTGAGGTACTCTGCTCTGGTAATGGATTCATCTGGTTTGAATAAACCATTGGGATAACCGCTAAAAACAGGATAATCAAAAGTAGCCCAAAAAATATACTCCTCTGCCCAGTGTTCTCTCGTATCGCTAAACATACCATGAGCCGAAATAGGTGCTAAAAAGGTTAATATCATTAAGATGCCTGTTACTATTTTAGTCCTCATATATACTCCCCCATCACTAGAATAAAATTCTTCCTCTTGATATGACCATCAACAAAACCAAATAGTTTCAGGAACAAAAGCAAAATATTAGATTTACAAAAAAATTTTATTCCACTTTACCAGAAACTTAATACAAAATTCCTTATGATTCTTTAGAATAAAATGGTTTTTCAATGAACGTAATCATGATTGGTCTCAACCATTTTGAGAGCCATCCAATTAGCCGTCCAACCCCTAAAGCAGCAACTAAAGTCCCCTCTCTTAACCCTTGAATATTTCCTATAAAAATCAACAATAAAAATCCAGCCATTAAAACGCTCGTACCATCAAATAAAATTTTTACAGTTGCAAAAGAAATCCCTGTTTTCCTTTGAATAGCTAACACCATTCCCTCTGGGGGCTGCGGTACCAAGTTTGCTGTTAAGTAGAATATAATCCCCATTGCTATTAAAAATAAACTAATCACTAACAATAAGAATCTATACGTATAATTAACTGGATTCAATGGAGTAATCAACAACATGGACATCGTCACAAAAAAACCAAAGATACTGGATATGGCTAATTGGAATAGATTTTTAAGTTCGAATTCCCGTCGCAGTAACACTATTTGTATCAACACGTAAATTGTAAATACAACTGTTGACATTAGACCGACATCTATTTCTAGCACCAAGCTAAGGGCATAAGGCAGTGACGTTACAGGAGACACTCCTAATCCAGACTTGATCGAAAAAGCTACTCCTAATGCTAGAAGAAATAATCCCACTATATACACTAGCATGCGTTTAATTAAGATTATAACCCTCATAATACCTCTTCCTTCCAGCTTATTTTATGAATTTTAAATACGGTATTTTCTTTTTATTATATCAGATTGCCCTTATATAACGATACAAATTTTAAGATCTATGGTTTTTAGTAGGAATTATTCTCATTTATTGTTTACAATTCATTAGGTCGGGTATATACTATAATAGTTACAATAAAGTAACTAACATCACAAAGGAGGATTATCATGAAGAATTACACAAAAATGAATCAATACTTATCAAATTTGGCGGTTTTAAATGTTAAACTACACAATCTACACTGGAATGTAGTGGGACCACAATTCGTACAAATTCACGAGTTCACAGAGTCTATGTATGACGACATGTTTGAAAAGTTTGATGCAGTGGCTGAGTTAATGAAAATGAGAGATGTTAACCCACTTGCTAAAATGGCTGATTACTTGGAACACGCTACGGTATCTGAGCTTGATCAAGACAAATTTAATCGTGATGAAGTATTAAAAATTGTCGAGAAAGATCTCAATGAAATGAAGAGTATGGCAACGGAAATCAGAAACACAGCTGATGAAGACGGTGATTTTGAAGTAGTTGGTGAATTTGAAGAGCATGTAGCAGCATATAGTAAAAATTTATGGTTTATTAAAGCGATGCTGACCAAATAATATCGTGATAAACAGGTGTTAAGGCCCAATTTCTAAGGAATTGGGCCTTAACCAACTAAAGTTACTTTTTTCCCAGAGCGATTAGTGTGCCTCTTTTTTCTTCAATACTTTGTCTACATAATCTAATGATATTTTTTTTATTTGATTTCCAAAATTCACTACAACACACCCATGGTCTTTGCTAGCCACAATTCCTTTTCCAAATTTCATATGTTCCACTTCCACCCCTGGATTCAAAGCGGAGGATATCCCATTGCTTCTAAAACAACCCTTTCCAAGAGCCTCCTTCACCCCATATGTAAGAATGTTAGAACAAGGTAACAAGGGCTGTAACTCATGCCAAAACAAGGATTCAGTCTGTTGTCGATTCATCATTTTTTTTGGAGCAGAAATAGTAACCTTATGGACCCCTCTTGTCATGGCTACATACATAAGCCGCCTCTCTTCTTCTGTCTGTTCTAAAATGTGTTCTTCTGTCATTTCTTTTCCTGCTTTTATACTTGGAAAAATACCTTCCGCTACATCTACTATAAATACATAATCGTACTCCAAACCTTTAGATGCGTGAATAGTCGTTAAGGACAGTTTTGTGTTTCGAACTTCTTGGGCCATGGATATTTTCTCTTTCATTTCTTTGACTCTACAAGACCACTCCAACGGGCTTGTGATATTCCGCATAATGTAATCCAACACGCTTAACAAATGCCTGGATGAATTCTTGGATATCGAATGATTCCGTTCAAGAAAATTCATGTAACCAATCGAGTAAAGAATTTGCTTGATGATGGAAGGCCCTTTTTTAAACTTAAGTTTTTCTAATTCTCCAATAAGTTGATTCAATTGATTTATCTGATATTCTTCCAGTGCTGGGTTTGCTGCCAACACTTTCAATATATGCTGACCTGGTTGTTTGTTTCTTAAAGCGTACTCTAATTGCTGCCGACTAATATATCCATTCATTCGATAAAATATTTTTTCTAAGATTTCTTGCTTATCTGGATAGTAAGCAAAGTCAATGATGTTTAGCATATCATGAACCACCCAATGACTCATTACTTTAACAGCCCGATCCCGTACTTTGAAGGATAGATTCAAATCACTTAAAGCATCAATAAATGGAATCGATGAAATATTTTTTCTAAATAGAATTCCAATGGATGCCTGAGGCTGATTTTCAGTGATATCCACTATCGTATCAATTGTTTTATTCAATTGTTTTCTCTCATCGCTATAAAGAATAAATTCTATCCCTTTTCTTTCAGGGTTTTGAGTTTCAATTTTTTTGTGATATCTGGTAATGTTTTTTTGAATAAATAGACTACTTATTTGGGTATTAAGACTTCCGCATCGAAAATTTTCTTCCATAAAATATTCTAACGCCCTAGGATAGTCATTTTTAAAACCAAGCATAATCGCTGGATTAGATCCTCTAAAACTATAGATAGTCTGATCATCATCTCCCACGCAAAGAATGTTTTTTCGATCACCAACGATCATTTTAATAATTTCCCACTGAACTGGAGAAGTGTCCTGAAACTCATCTACTTGCCAGTAATCAAACTGATTTCTAAATAAATATAAATATTGATTGTTCTGCTTTAATAAGTAGTAGGTTTTCGTTAGCATATCATCAAAGTCAAGTAAAGAATGTTTGTACTTATAATGCTCATAGGCTTGAAAAATGATCGGGAATTTCTTTATCCCTGTATCTAAATTTTTAATTTCTTCTTTATTCAATAAGCTATTTTTCGAAAAACTAATTAGACGTTCTAATTCTTCCTGAGTATCCACATCTATAGGAACTTTATAGAAATGTGCATAAATCTTTCTGAGTAACGTATGTTTGTCTATCTTTGTATTACCCTTTTCCATAAATTGAAAAGGAATCTGATTCTTTCCATAGTGATTCCTTAAAATGTAATAGCAAAAAGAATGGATGGTAGAAAAATGAATATCATGCCCACTAGGAACCATGCGATGAAACAAGTGATTAAAACGAGTTTTCATATCACGTGAAGCCGATTTAGAAAACGTTACGGTGCATATTCTTTTGGGATCTGTCTTGCCATCAAGAATTAATTTAGCAATTCTGGCACATAAACAGGTTGTTTTTCCAGCTCCCGCAACAGCTAATACTAATGCTGGCCCATCGCTATGATTCATTACATCCTCTTGCTGCTGATTAAGCGTAATATTATGGGTTTCTTTTAACCATGAGCTCAGCATTTGTTGTCTCCTTTATATCCTCGATCCTAAAGTTTAATTTCATCTTGCTCAATGAACAGTTTACGATTTTATTAATTGATTCTAAAAAAAGAACCAACTTTGTGCATTTATATGCAAAAGTTGGTCTTTAATGGTGCCCAGACGCGGAATCGAACCACGGACACGAGGATTTTCAGTCCTCTGCTCTACCGACTGAGCTATCTGGGCAAGAATTGGTCCGGGTGGAGAGATTCGAACTCCCGGCCCCATGGTCCCAAACCATGTGCGCTACCAAACTGCGCTACACCCGGACAAAAGAAATAAATGGCGGAGAAGGCGGGATTCGAACCCGCGCGCCGCATAAGCGACCTAACGGTTTAGCAAACCGTCCTCTTGAGCCTACTTGAGTACTTCTCCATTTGGAGCGGGTGAAGGGAATCGAACCCTCGCTATCAGCTTGGAAGGCTGAAGTTCTACCACTGAACTACACCCGCAATTCTTGCGGTTAACGAGAACCACAAGAGTAATAATAACAAATAATTCTATGGTTGTCAACACTTTTATTGAATTCTTATTCCACTATAATAATGTTTGAGAATATCTGCATACCCATAGCCATCTTCGGCCATTCTTTTTGCACCATACTGACTCATTCCTATCCCGTGCCCATATCCTTTCCCAACAAAAAAATAAATATCCTTTTCAGAATCATGTTCTACATGGAACCAACTACTACGCAATCCAAACATATTCCGACTTTCCTGCTTAATTAGTTCTTTTTTTCCATTGGTACCTTCAATTATAAAAGACAGCACACGATCATTTTCAGATATTTCTGCAACATATAAATTCTTTATATTCCCTATATCTTTTTGATTTCTTTTTAATATGGTTTCAATTTCACCTCTACTTAATTCAACTTCCCAATTTGAGTGAGGAGAATTCAATGAATACTTATCTTCTATTCCCCGAATATAGGGCACTGGATTTGTCCATATATTTTCGCTACTTTCAGTATGCCCCCCACTAGAAGAATGATAGTAAGGAATTGCTAAATGTCCATTATAGGTAATAACTTGACTTTTTGTCGTGTCAACAGCCCTATTGGTTTTGATTTGCTCTACATCAAATCCTCCATATACTTGAGAATGAACTGTATCACATAAATTAAAACCAAATTCAGCATATTTATCATAACTAGCCACAGCAAAACCCCGGGCTGCTACTGCTTGTGCTTTCAATGCTTCTTCAGGCCAACTATGTGGCATCTCCCTGGGAATCACACCATACAGATACTGTTCCATAGGCAATAAGTTTATCACGGTTAAATCACTGTTTTTTTGCCTAATAGCAGTTGTTGCCCCGCGATATCTTTTTCCCCCTATTAGCATCATAGAGTTCTCGAATATTTCGGAGGCGGAAGCAAAATATAGAGGCTTACTGCTTTGATAGGTCATAACCGTGTTGTTCCCTTTAGTATCTTCTACTCTTACCCTGGTATCCGAAGGATACATGATAGTCCATGTATTATCTGTTTTCTTTTCAATGAAGCCCATGGATTCTTGTGCTTCTTGTCGTGTACTGAAAGGACCTAAAAAAAGATTCCACCCTTCTTCCGTGCTGGCAAAAAACAATTCTTGGCCTATACCTTCTGAAATATCCAATAGGCTACTATTCGCCTGAGAAAGTGTTTTAAAAGGTCTTTTTAACCCAACATAATAATGAGAGTCCTTATTTAAGCTAATCTCCTTTACGCGGTCAAGCATTAGGATCTTTTGGAACTGATTCGATTCATAAAATCCAGCCAGTAAACCATCAGCTGATTTAACCTTGATAGATGGGGTTGATGTGCTTCCATAAAACAATCCAATTTTAATATGTTCAGGAATCATTAGCGGACTGTAATTCCCTTGTTCTAAAAACCCTTCGGAAGGATCAACAGTGGTTTTTCTTCGGGATACAGGTGTTTCGGTGACTTTTCGATTTGTCCTATCTTTTTTTTCCTCAGCAAGCTGCACCGTCCCAGTTTCTATTTCTTTCTCGTTATCCGGTTTATCCAAATATAAGGAAGCCATCCTAGCCTCTTGGTTCCATTCAATTTCTCCTTGTTCGGATAAAGTATTAAAAGGAATAACTGTTTGACCATCTATATTATATGAAACCACTTCCGTTCCGTTAACAAATGTTTTGATGTCAGTATGTAGTACTTGATGTAATTTCACTCCAGATTCAATCATATTTTCTTTGGAATTTTTATTCCCTATCACCTCTATGGATGGACTCCTAGTCACTTCTAGCCTTCTTTCAGCTGGTTTCCATCTCACATCAAAACCATAAGACCTTAAATCTTCTGCAATTACAATCGTATAACCATTGTAATTAAAGGATGGAATAGGTTGATGATCAATGGTGGCTACAATATCTGTCGATACAACTTCCCCTATTACTGTTCCTACAGGCATCTCCGCATAAACAGGCAAAGTGATCATCATGATAGCAAATAAAATGAACACCAATCCAAGTCCGCTGATATATTTTTGTGTATCCCTTATCATCTCAATGCACACTCCTTTAGTTTGGATATATTCATTTTACTGAATCAAAGCAATTTCGTAAACCATTTTTAAAAACTGTCAACAACTTGTAAGATTATCTTCATTAGAAAAACAAATTGAAATTCCTCCAAATCCAACGTGAGTGCTATTCACGGGACCCATCGTCATAATATGCACTTCTGATTCCTTCCATTGAGCTTCAATAGACCTTCTCAATATTTCCCCACTCTTCTCCGCATTGCAGTGTACAATAAACACCTGAATGACCTTTTGATTATGCATTTCTTTTTTTAGTTTATCAAGTATGTACGCATAGGTTTTCTTTGTACCTCTGATGGCGTTTATAACTTCTACATTCCCATTTTGAATATTTGTTATGGGCTTTATTTTCATTAGCTCAAGAAAAAATCCTTTAGCAGGTTTTACCCTCCCACCTTTAACTGCATTTTCTAAAGAATCTAAATATCCAATCACATGAATATGCTTACGATAGGATTCTAACTCTTTTATTATTTTCGCCATAGAATATCCTTTTTTTTTCAACTTTGCTGCACACAAAACCATCATCCCAGTGCCCATCGTTCCCGAGAGACTATCAAAAACATGAATTTTTTTGCTTGTTTGTTTGGCTGCATTTAAGGCACCATTAAAAGTGCCACTTAATTTAGATGACATGTGTATAGAAAGCACTTCATCGTCTTCTTGAAGAGACTCCCTATATATACTAATGAAAGAACCTGTAGATGGCTGTGAGGTTTTGGGTAGATTGTGACTGACTTTCATTTTTTCATAGAATTCTTGATGCGAAAGTTCTATTCCATCTAAATAATTAGTGCCATCTATTTCTACTTGCATAGGAATCACTTTAATCCTATATTTCTTTATCCATTCATCTGGTATATCGCTGGCACTATCCGTTATGATTATCATCCTTTGCACCCTTCCTTATTTCCATTTTCCTTTACATTCGAATAATGAATGAACTTCAATCTGTTGGAGTGCTTCATTCATCAAGTACTTTTTCTAGAAAAGTTTTTGTCAGTTGTGGATCCAAACGTTTTCCAGCCATTTGTTTAAGCACATCTATAGCCTCTCGATGTGAATAAGGGTGCCCTGTGCTAGTTGGATTCATCAAATGAACCCAGGCTTCTGCGACAGCAATCACTCTAGAACCTAAGGGAATTTCATTTCCTGATTGTTTTCGAGGGTATCCTGTTCCATCCCAATGTTCATGATGACCCAGTACATAGTCTGCGACGACTAAGTACTCTTGAGTTGATCTTAAAATCTGATAGCCTATCTCTGGATGACGTTCTTGAATTTTCTTTTCTTCACTTATTGTGCTTGCATTAATTGCCATTGCCTCAGGATCTAGGGCAATTTTCCCAAGATCATGCATAAAAGCGGCTTGGTGAATAGCTTTTACAGTCTCTTGATCAAGTTCCAATGATATAGCAATTTTCTTGGAAAGAATAGCAATTTTCTCAGCACATTTTTTTTCAAAAGGATGATTATTGTATAAGGTTTCCAGTAATAAGTCGATCGTGTGCCGGTGCATCCGTTTACTATCAATTAGTTTCTGTTGGTACATTCTATCTTCCGCTAATTTAAAAACAGCATCCATGGATTCTTTTTCATCCGATCGGGTTGCCCATCCAATGGAAGCTGATAATTTTAAAAACCTAATCTTTTCAGCAGCAATTCGTTGTTGAATTTCATTTACAATTTTTTCAGCCTCTTTTTTCTCTACTCCAGGTAAAATCAAAGCAAATTCATCGCCTCCAATACGAGCGGCAATCATTTCTCCATAGCATGTATCTCTTATGATTTGCCCTGCTTTTAGAAGTGCCAGATCTCCTTCTTTATGGCCAAGGGCATCGTTAATAAGCTTCAGTCCATTTAGGTCCAACATTACCAAAGTGATAGGTAAATTATGACTTGTATTAACCTTAATCAATTCTTCTTCAAAGTATCGACGATTAGGAATCCCTGTCAACTGATCGTAATAGCTTAAATAACGAATTTTTTCTTCTTCTTTCTTCTTTTCAGTATAGTCTCGAAAAACCAACACCACTCCATTTGTTTTACCTTTTTCATCCATGATAGGCGCTACATTTTTTTCTATGGGAATAGCCTCTCCACTTTTACTAATCAGCAATGTATGTGCATGTGTTCTATACATTTCTCCTGTTTTCATCACTTGTTCTGCAGGATTTTTCAATTCCTCTTGTGTTTTGGGGGATTGTTGTACAAAGACTCTTTCAAGAGCCTTGCCTACAGCATCTGACCGTTTCCATCCAGTCATTCGCTCCGCTGGCGGATTTATCATTACAATATTGCTTTCTTTATCTGTTGTAATCAACCCGTCTCCTATAGATCGAAGCGTCTGTTTTAAAAGCTCTCTTTCAGAAAAAAGACATTTTTGTAGGCTGTGACTCTCTTCTAACGCCTTCCTCAAATCACTGGTCCGTTCCTTAACTTTATCTTTTAAAATTTCATTACTATTTTTCATATACTGATCTGCTTTCTTTAGTGATATAATCATCTGGTTAAAAGAAGTCGTCAAAAATCCAAACTCGTCCTCAGTTGTCTTAGGCACATGGATATCCAAATTGCCCTCATTAACCTTTTCCATCCCTTCTACAAGATTATACAGCGGCTTTACTAGAATAGAGCGAAAAAACCACGGAAAAACAAGCAGAACAAGTACAGAACTTAATAACATCATAAATATGGCAGGTAACCCTCTTGCATTGATTGCATCTCTCATATGTATGCCCGAAAACCCTACAACGTACAATTTTTGTCCTGCTTCAAAAGTATAAAGAACATATGTATCTTCAGGATCTGGCCCAGCATAACTCCAAAACTTTGTATAATGTGATGTGACAAACTCATCCACTATAAGGTCTTCAGGGATAAGTGTCTCTTCACGAAGCATAAGAATCTCTATAGGACCCCTATCACTCAAAGACCCATAAGGGACATCGACTCGATCATTGAAGGATTCTGATGTTAAGGAAGAAGACAGGATAAAGGAAACAGAATGATTCAGTCTAGAAGGATCTATTAATTTATCAGTTTCATTAGAATCTACATAGTCTTCAATCGTCTCAACCTTTCCAATCCACTCTTGATTTAAATCTCTATCATGTAGTATTGAATTTATATAACCCATAGTAGCGGCTACAATAATCACCATCGTCAGTGTACCCATGGTCATTTTTATCATTAGAGATGCAGGTTTCGAAGAATACTTTAAGAAATGGTGAACAAATGAGAACATAAATAGAATAAATGCTATATTTATTGAGAAATAGTGGACTGTTGAAGGATAAAATTGATATAAAAACATCCAGTATATGGCAGACATTAGAAAAGGAAAAATAAACAATAGAATGATTCGCATATACCCACGTAGTTCAGATGCTTTTTCATCACTTAGATTAGATGAGTTTTTTTTCTTTTTAGATATTATTGAATAGAAGACACACTCTGAAGCAATGTAACCGATAAGTGTCATGAAAAGGAGTATCATCAAGCATATATGATCATTTAGATGCACGTATGCAAAAGCAGCAATCACACCAATGATTAATAAAGTGGCTGGAAGGACATGGTGTAACTTTTTGGAATATTGTGATACAGATCCCGTGTCATAATTGTGTCCAAAATAGTAAAGGGCTATTGCACCTAGTAGATAGAAGAAAAGGGTTAATGCATCAGTCTGATAATACCAGTTAATGGTTAAGGCAGCAGATGTCAGCCAATGAAACAGTATTGCTATGGTATTGGCAATAAAAAAGAAAAATAAGTAGCGATTTGATCGAGAATGATTCCTAAACTGCCATAACACTCCTGTTATGACAAAGCTTAAGATCAACTGTCCTACAATCAAAATAGTATGCGCATGAATTATCCACCATTGAAATAGTACTACCATTATGCCCACGCCTTTCTATGACGTATAAAAATCTGTTATTTAAACAATAAATTGATTATAGCACACCCTTATTATAGTGTCTATTTCCTATTTACTTTACCGATTATCTGTTGTTTATACTCAAACAAAAAAAGACTTCAAACGAAAACCGTTTAAAGTCTTTTTTTATGGCGCGCTCAGAGAGATTCGAACTCCCGACCTTCTGATTCGTAGTCAGACACTCTATCCAGCTGAGCTATGAGCGCATTTTATGGAGGCGGCACCCAGATTTGAACTGGGGATAGAGATTTTGCAGACCTCTGCCTTACCCCTTGGCTATGCCGCCATACAATGGTGACCCATCCGCGACTCGAACGCGGGACACCCTGATTAAAAGTCAGGTGCTCTGCCAACTGAGCTAATGGGTCATATGGAGCGGAAGACGAGATTCGAACTCGCGACCCTCGCCTTGGCAAGGCGATGCTCTACCACTGAGCCACTTCCGCATCTATATTAAGTTAAGAATTGATGTGGTGCGGGTGGAGGGACTTGAACCCCCACGGTCGCCCGCTAGATCCTAAGTCTAGTGCGTCTGCCAATTCCGCCACACCCGCATATACAACTGATTTCTCCCAGCATCTTATGGCTGGGATTTATATGAACGATATTAACTAAGTGATTCACTCCAAATCAAGATTTGGGTTCTCTACTTATGCCAATTCCGCCACACCCGCATATACAACTGATTTCTCCCAGCATCTTATGGCTGGGATTTATATGAACGATATTAACTAAGTGATTCACTCCAAATCAAGATTTGGGTTCTCTACTTATGCCAATTCCGCTACTTACCTATGAATGGTTTCTCCTTTATACATCGTGCCATTAAATGGCGACCCGGAAGGGACTCGAACCCTCGACCTCCAGCGTGACAGGCTGGCATTCTAACCAACTGAACTACCGGGCCTAAATGGTGGGCGCAACAGGGCTCGAACCTGTGACCCCCTGCTTGTAAGGCAGGTGCTCTCCCAGCTGAGCTATGCGCCCTAAAAATGGTGACCCCTAGGGGACTCGAACCCCTGATACCGCCGTGAAAGGGCGGTGTCTTAACCGCTTGACCAAGGGGCCGTAATACTGGTAGCGGCAACAGGAATTGAACCTGTGACCTTTCGGGTATGAACCGAACGCTCTAGCCAGCTGAGCTATGCCGCCAAATTGGTTGCGGGGACAGGATTTGAACCTGCGACCTCCGGGTTATGAGCCCGACGAGCTTCCAGCTGCTCCACCCCGCGTCATTGTGTATGCTTCATTATTTAAAATCCTGGTGCCGAAGACCGGAATCGAACCGGTACGATCGATTAGGATCGCAGGATTTTAAGTCCTGTGCGTCTGCCAGTTCCGCCACTTCGGCTTGTTGGCCTATCTTTTTATATAAGGTAAGAAGACGCAGCGACCTACTCTCCCGGGAAGTCTCCTTCCAGGTACCATCAGCGCTGAAGGGCTTAACGGCTGTGTTCGAGATGGAAACAGGTGTTTCCCCTTCGCTATGGCCACGCCTTCTATTGTTCCCTCAAAACTACATGAAACGTTCTGCACAGGTTAGGTCAAGTCCTCGTACCATTAGTACCGGTCAGCTGCATGCATTGCTGCACTTCTACCTCCGGCCTATCAACCAGATCGTCTTTCTGGGGTCTTACCTCCTTACGGAGTGGGAAATCTCATCTTGAGGCGGGCTTCGTGCTTAGATGCCTTCAGCACTTATCCCTGCCATACGTAGCTACCCAGCGATGCTCTTGGCAGAACAACTGGTTCACCAGCGGTATGTCCATCCCGGTCCTCTCGTACTAAGGACAGATCCTCTCAAATTTCCAACGCCTGCGACGGATAGGGACCGAACTGTCTCACGACGTTCTGAACCCAGCTCGCGTACCACTTTAATGGGCGAACAGCCCAACCCTTGGGACCTACTTCAGCCCCAGGATGTGATGAGCCGACATCGAGGTGCCAAACCTCCCCGTCGATGTGGACTCTTGGGGGAGATAAGCCTGTTATCCCCGGGGTAGCTTTTATCCGTTGAGCGATGGCCCTTCCACGCGGTACCACCGGATCACTAAGTCCGACTTTCGTCCTTGCTCGACTTGTAGGTCTCGCATTCAAGCTCCCTTGTGCCTTTACACTCTACGCACGATTTCCGACCGTGCTGAGGGAACCTTTGAGCGCCTCCGTTACTCTTTAGGAGGCGACCGCCCCAGTCAAACTGCCCGCCTGACAGTGTCCCAGAACCGGGTTACGGTTCGTGGTTAGAATTCCAGTACGAAAAGAGTGGTATCCCAAAGGCGACTCCTCCGAAACTGGCGTTCCGGGTTCTTAGTCTCCCACCTATTCTGTACGTTCCGTACCAAAATCCAATGTCAGGCTGCAGTAAAGCTCCACGGGGTCTTTCCGTCCTGTCGCAGGTAACCAGCATCTTCACTGGTATTACAATTTCACCGGGTCTATTGTTGAGACAGTGCCCAAATCGTTACGCCTTTCGTGCGGGTCGGAACTTACCCGACAAGGAATTTCGCTACCTTAGGACCGTTATAGTTACGGCCGCCGTTTACTGGGGCTTCGGCTCCGAGCTTCGGTTACCCTAACTCTTCCCCTTAACCTTCCAGCACCGGGCAGGCGTCAGCCCCTATACTTCGTCTTTCGACTTTGCAGAGACCTGTGTTTTTGCTAAACAGTCGCTTGGGCCTATTCACTGCGGCCGGGGGAGGCTCCTAAAGTTTTTTATTCACCTCTCCCGGCACCCCTTCTCCCGAAGTTACGGGGTCATTTTGCCGAGTTCCTTAACAATAGTTCTCCCGTTCGTCTTAGGATTCTCTCCTCACCCACCTGTGTCGGTTTGCGGTACGGGCACCTTGATTCTCGATAGTGGCTTTTCTTGACAGTGTGGATTCAACCGCTTCGCTACTTATATTTCGCTCCCCATCACTTCTCAGGATTGAACCAGCGGATTTGCCTACCGGTTCTCCCTACCTGCTTGGACGCGCTCAACCAACGGCGCGCTCGGTCTATCCTCCTGTGTCCCCACTTCTCTCAATCGAATCTCGGTGGTACAGGAATCTCCACCTGTTATCCATCGCCTACGCCTTTCGGCCTCGGCTTAGGTCCCGACTTACCCTGAGCGGACGAGCCTTCCTCAGGAAACCTTGGGTTTTCGACGGGCAGGTTTCTCACCTGCCTCTCGTTACTCATGCCAACATTCTCTCTTGTGTGCGGTCCACCAGATTTCACAATCCAACTTCGCTCCGCACGCATTGCTCGCCTACCATGTACCTTAGTACATCCAAAACTTCGGTGGTATGTTTTAGCCCCGGTTATTTTCGGCGCAAGATCCCTGGACCAGTGAGCTATTACGCACTCTTTAAATGTATGGCTGCTTCTAAGCCAACATCCTGGTTGTCTATGCAATCTCACATCCTTTTCCACTTAACATACACTTGGGGACCTTAGTTGTTGGTCTGGGCTGTTTCCCTCTCGACTACGGATCTTATCACTCGCAGTCTGACTCCTGGATTTCTCGATAGGCATTCGGAGTTTGATAGGTGTTGGTAACCGGTGAAGGTCCCGCGACCATTCAGTGCTCTACCTCCTATCGAGGTTTGTTCCAAGGCTAGCCCTAAAGCTATTTCGGCGAGAACCAGCTATTTCCGTGCTCGATTGGAATTTCTCCCCTACCCACAGCTCATCCAATGACTTTTCAACGTCACCTGGTTCGGTCCTCCACGAGATTTTACTCTCGCTTCAACCTGGCCATGGGTAGATCGCACGGTTTCGGGTCTGCAACCGGTAACTATTCGCCCTATTAAGACTCGCTTTCGCTACGGCTCCGCTCCTGAAGAGCTTAACCTTGCTACCAATCGCAACTCGTTGGCCCGTTCTACAAAAAGTACGCGGTCACATTCGTTAAAAATGCTCCCACAGCTTGTAAGCAAAGGGTTTCAGGTTCTATTTCACTCCCCTCCCGGGGTTCTTTTCACCTTTCCCTCACGGTACTATTCGCTATCGGTCACTGGGTCGTATTTAGCCTTGGGGGGTGGTCCCCCCGCGTTCCCACCGGGTTTCTCGTGTCC
>NZ_AP042431.1:2487500-2890000 GCF_055383815.1 Tindallia texcoconensis | reverse complement strand
TGTTGGCCTTTTTTAGAAAGGCCCTATTTGTTCATCGCGATCATACTACCCAGGGCAATCGAGTAGAGCTTCGTTTCGAACTCGTCTGCTCTAGACACTAAAACAATTGGAACTCTGGCCCCCATGATAATCCCCGCTGATGCTGCTTGCGCCATATATGTCATAGTTTTTCCTATGCCATTCCCCATTTCTATATTAGGTACTAGCAATACATCTGCTTCTCCAGCAACAGGACTTATAAATTTTTTGATTTTACAAGCTTCTTTTGAAACCGCTAAATCAAAAGCCATAGGCCCTTCAACTATAACATCTTCGCCATAATCGCCTTTGTCCTGGGCTTGTGCTAATTGTGATGCATCCACGGTAGCATCCATCTTATGGTCTACCTTTTCTTTTGCAGCCAAGCATGCAACTTTTACAGGCTTTATCCCTAATGCTCTTCCAACCTCTACGGCATTCATGATTATTTCTTTTTTATCTTGTAAATTCGGAGCTATATTCATTCCTCCGTCTGTTAGTAGAAGTAATTTATGGTACGCCTTTGGTGAGTATACCATTACATGGCTTAGTAACCTATTCCTTCGTAAACCCGCTTCTTTATTTAAGACTTCTTTTAGTAGAACAGATGTATCCGTAAGTCCTTTCATCAAGAAATCTGCTTGTCCTGAAGAAACAGCTTGAACTGCTCTAGCTGAGGATTTTTGAAAGTCTTCACAATGAAAAAGTTCTACTGCATCAATATTCATCCCGATCCGTTCTGCAATGTCACGAATTTCTGATGCATTCCCAAACAAGACAGGTTCTACTATTTCCATCTTAGCTGCTTCGCTAACGGCTTTAAGGACATCTTCGTCCTGTGCAGCCGCAACGGCCAACTTCATTTTTTTTGCTTTAGCAGCCACTTTTAGTAAATCGTCTAAATGTTGTATCACAAATCCCACCTCTTTGCTAAATATTTTGATTCATTGCTTTTATTTTGTAATTTTTATTATACCACTATGTTCTTTATTTAGAAAGTCCTTGGATCTGTTGTTTTACAATTTGAAGTAATTCATGTTCCGGATCTGAATTTTCAACTTCGGATAATAATTTTTTTGACTTTTCTGTTTGTAAAGCGAGATGAGCAATCCAAGCAGTCTGACATTTCAGTTCATTATTTTTCGAATCTTTGCTCTGTAAGGTTTCCATCATTGATAGTGCTTTGTCTACTTCATTTAATTCAAGATATATCTTGGACATCTGAAGATATGTTTCCTCATGAAATCCTTTTTCTTCAATTACTCTTTTATAATGCACTAAGGCGTTGACAGAGTCCCCTACTTGCTCATATGCTAGTCCCACAAAAAAGTTTAAGTTCCACCAATTAGGATGCACTTGCAGCAGAGGTGTCAATATTTTCAATCCTTTTTTTCCTTCTCCTTTAAGAACCAATTGATATCCATCTTCATACGTAGCTAAATCTCTAATCGTATCCATTTGCTTTGTAATCATCGCTTTTTCGTCTTCGCTCATATCTATTTTTGATGATGCTTCCATAACTTTCATCGCTTTATTATATGTTTTGTTTTCTCGATAGATCATTCCAAGATAATAGTTGATCATAGGGTTTCCTACTTTTTCTTCATATAATTCTTCAAGGTAATTCTGGGATTCTGTTAAAAATATTTTTCTTCTCGGATCTTTTAGACCCATTGATAAAGCCACTTGATATGCGGACACCCCTATCATCAATCGTGGGTGATGGCTTTTGATATCCCATAGCAATGCGGCTCTAGCAAAGATAAAGGCTTCTTGATAGGATTCTCTTTTTTGATGTTTAATTGCTTCTGCTATCCATAGCTGGGATGCATTTATTTCGGTTGCATTTATAAGATCTATATATTTATTTTTATAGGGAAACAAGTTGTCAATCCCCAATATATTACCTATTCCAATGATGATCATAGGAATATTAAGCACTTGATTTTCTCCATGTTTTTTAATTCTATCCGCCATATCACTGGTTCTCATCGGAACATCTAAACCCTGTGGTGGGACACAGTAATCTTTCAGGCCAAGATTAGCATGTGGTCGCAAGGTAACAAACGTGAGATGCTCTGTATACGGTTTTAACAATTCGAAAAATTTGTCTTTCATTTTGTATATTCTCCTTTGAATTTGTCCTTAGATTCTATTTAGTTTCTTTCTAACCCCACCCATTTTATGTTCGATACCTTTGAGCGTTTGCTTAAAAACAATGGATAGTCAAAAAGAAGAATCGCTTTTTCTTCAAAGATTTCTTTTAAATCATCCGATAGATTTTCTCCGCCAAAGCATTCAACGACTTCAGATACATATGGTTTCAGTTTCTTTTTCATTTGAATGGGCACCCATACTAAATGAACCGACGAAAGAATTGTTTTGACAGGTTTGTCTGCGTAAGCCGGCAAAGATTTTTTCATAAAATCTCCGTTCTGAAGAATGGCATGCATCTCAGCTTTTGATAAAGAGATTTGATCCTCCACTTTTTTATCATACCAGGTTTTATGTTGCTTGTTATCTTTATAATAATCCAAATGCATTAAATAATAAACAATTTCTGCATGATCGCCTGCGCGATTACATAAAAACTGTTGAAAAAAAGTTATCATTTTTTGATTTGTATGGCTAATAAATTCATCGTTTTCACGGCTCCATTCACGTGCCATATCATCAAATAGTTTGAACGCATTGGATTCAAAAGTTTTTAAGGCGTAGTTAATTGTATTTCTCATTTTCCCAGAGTTCCAAAATAAATTAAGCATTCTTTCCACTTTCTTTAATTGTATCAGTTCACTATATCCAATCCAATGAGAGGATAATACTTCGTAAGGTGGTTTGCTTATGCTGATATAGTTATACTCTTTCTCCTGTGTTTTGAGTTTAGAGCCTTTGATCAACTTCAGAAATCCCAATTGTATCATATCTGCACCCAACTCAAAAACATCATTAAATGAATTTCGAAAGAGAAAGAAATCTTCGTAGGGCAAGCCTGCTATTAAATCCACATGTATATGAATATTTTTTATCTTTATTAATTCTAGTATGTTCCGAAACAGTACCTCTTGATTAACATTCCTTTGAATTGCATATAGTGTTTCTTTATTAGTTGACTGAATTCCGATCTCAAATTGAAATAGTCCAACTGGTGCTTTTTTTAATATTTTTATTGTTTTTTCATTTATAAGTTCACCGCCTATTTCAAAGTGAAAATTTGTATGTCCATTGTCATTTTCAATTAGAAACTCAAACAACTCACAAGCTCTATCTTGGTCGGCATTAAAGGTTCTATCCACCAACTTAACTTGTTTCACTCTATTATGAATAAAGAACAATAGCTCATGTTTCACCCTTTCCATTGGTAAAAATCGTGTACTGGTATCATTTCCAGACAAACAAAAACTACAACGGAAAGGACACCCACGAGACGTTTCATAGTAATAAATCTTTTCTGGGCTTATTTCTTCTTCGCACCCATATGGATTAGGTAGGTCTATTAAATCCATATAAGAGGAATGCTTTGGATTTTCATACACGTCTCCCCTTGCTCTAAAAATGAGGCCACACATATCTGCATAATCCTCATTTTCATACAAACGCCGTACCAACTCGACAAAAGTCATCTCACCTTCCCCCGTCAAAATAAGATCAATGCCATCGTTATGATTCATCAATCGAACTCCTTCATAAGATACTTCAGGGCCTCCTAGAACAATCATCAATTCGGGGCGAAGCTTCTTGAGACTCAAGGCTAATTCTTTAATGATTTCAATATTCCATATGTAGCATGAAAAAGCCATGATATCACATCGCATTAGATATAAATTTTGAAGTATATCTTCATAGTGCTGGTTAATCGTATACTCTCTGAAATCCGCATCCATACCGCCTTCTCTTAAGGCCACCGTTAAATATCTTACAGCTAGATTTGTATGCACAAATCTAGCGTTAATTCCAACAATCATCGTTTTCATATGTTGACTCCTTTTTGTTATTTTATGTAAACCTATTGCAAATATAATAGCTTTTGGTTATAATATAACACAGTTAAAACCATTTGAAAGGTGGCCATTTGAATTTGATACCACAAACGCATGTCATTATCGCCAAAGAAATTCACCAAGATGTTGAGAAGAACCTTAATATCAAATTGGATAAAACCCAATTAATTTTTGGAAGTGTCAAGCCTGATATCTATTCTGGACTCCCAAAACTAAAACACTTTAAACCACAGTCCTTCGACGCAATCTGCAGGGAAATACAAAAAGTATCCAGTGTTTCTTTATCCGATAATAGAGCCCATTTAGCCTATATCTCACAAAAAATCGGTATTATTACTCATTATGTGGCAGATTACTTTTGTGTTCCACATAATGATCGAAAAACATACCAGGACCATTTTTGGGATCATTTAAAATATGAAGGTGCACTACACAAATCCTTTAAAAACACCATTTCGGATAGAGACCATAAAGTTAATCTGGTTCAAGGCATAGACTTTACAAAATTGAATCAAGTAAAACGATATTTAGATGCTCTACATCAACGCTATGAATCCCAGGGAGAAAACATGGAAAACGATATCGATAGTTCTCTGTTCGCAGTTAAAGCTGTAGCTTCTATGATTGTTCAGCATGCTACAAGCCAAGTGGTTGTTTGTCCAGCGGTTGCATAATTCTCTTGCATCCCTCACTTAATTTCGATACAATACTGATGATATCATACTGCCTTAAAGAAATAAGGTGAGAAAGAGAGGGACTTATGGAAAATTTTGACCACATATCCATCGAAAACATTTCTAAAAAAGACTTTTTGATGATTCTACAAGCTCTGGAATATACTGGCGAACAAACTAGCATCCAAGAATTTCTTGATCTAAAGGATGATTTAATCCAGCAGCTAACTGACTTATCTGAAGTCAGTGTTGAAGAACTGTTTTCACATATGCAGGATTCTTGAATTAAATCTACTTAAAAAGCTCTTGCTATGATTCCTGCAAGAGCTTTTTTATACTTACATTCGATCTGGAGCTTTAATCCCCAATAGACTTAACCCTAGTTTTAATATTTCTTTAACGGACATTACTAACGCAAGCCGTGTTTCTCGTAGTTCCCTATCTTCCACTAAAATGGGATGATCATGATAAAAACGATTAAAGGATTGAGCTAAATCTACAATATGTCTAGTGAGGATAGATGGTTCATTTTTTTTCATGGCATCCCTAACTGCATCCCCAAATATTTCCATTTGTCGAATAACTTTATTCGATACCTCATCTTCAAGATAAGCACCATTGATATTTGGTTGCCAATTTCCTCCTTGAATCCCAGCCTTTCTTAAAACACTTCCTGCTCTAGCGTGTGTATATTGTACGTATGGCCCTGTTTCACCCTCAAAACTAAAAGCCGTATCCCAGGAAAAAGAAATGTCTTTAATTCTATTGTGACTCAAATCATTGAAAATAACAGCTCCAACTCCTACAGCAATGGCAGTTTCTTCTTTGTTTTCTAATCCAGGGTTTTTTTCCTCAATAATTTCTGAAACCTTTTCAATTGCTCCATGAATTACTTCTTCTAGCAGGACAACAGTTCCTTTTCGACTTTGAATTCTTCTTCCTTCATGGGTTACTCGTCCAAAAGGAACATGCTCTAGATCTTGAGCCCAATCATACCCCATAAGATCAACCACTTTGAACCACTGAGCAAAATGTAGATTTTGTGAGTAATCTGTCAAATATAGACACTTGGTGAAATCAAAAGTATTTTTGCGATAAATAGACGCCGCTATGTCTCTTGTGGCATATAGAGTGCTGCCATCTTTCTTTTGCACCAAGCAAGGAGGCATATTGTATGTCTCTAAATCAACAAGGATGGCACCTTCACTTTCTTTTAGTAGATTTTTTTCGTTTAACTCTTTTAAAACTGGATCCATTTTATCATTATAAAAACTCTCCCCAGTGTAATGATCAAACTGTACATCCAGTAACTGATAAATCTTTTGAAGCTCTTTTATCGTTTCATTGCTAAACCACTTCCAAAGGGTCAGTGCTTCTTCGTCTCCCTTTTCCATTTTCACAAACCAGTCCCGAGCTTCATCCTCTAAGGACGAATTTTTCTCTGATTCTTCATGAAACTTTACATAAAGATCTAGCAATCCTTGTATTGGTTCCTCTTTAATTATTTCTTCATTTCCCCAGTATTTATATGCGACAATCACCTTTCCAAACTGAGTTCCCCAGTCGCCAAGATGATTAATCCCAATACAACGATATCCCATATGTTTGTATATTTTGTAGAGAGAGCTTCCTATCACCGTAGATCGAAGATGCCCTACATGAAATGGTTTGGCTATATTAGGTGCAGAAAAGTCGATGCAAATCGCCTGGTTTTCCCCTTCAGTACTGGATCCATAAGACTGCTTTTCCAATAAAACCTTGGTTAAGATTGTTTCTGCTAGCTTCTTTCTATTATAATAAAAATTTAAGTATCCAGCTGCAGCTTCTGCTTTTTCAAAAGGTGCTGGCAATCGAAGTTTATCAGCAAGCTCTTGTGCTATGACCTGCGGTGCTTTTCGAAATGCTTTTGCTAGCCTAAAACACGGAAATGCATAGTCTCCCATCTCACTATTAGGTGGTGTTTCTATCCATTCAATAATTTCTTCGTATGAATGATTTTCTAGTGCTTCTGTAATGGCTGCTGCTAACGTTTTTTTAAAGGGATTCATCGATCGTCCTCCTAATTATTTCTGTATTTACTCTTTCTATCTTATCATTTATCTGGATAATAGGTTGTGATGAATTTGTACTCATTTTGTATTGGTAAATCTCCTATTTTATGAATTTTATCGCCTTCTACTAATAAACGAACTCTGTCATTCTCTGGTAATGTAATTAAACTGTTCACAATCATAGCTATAGTCGCTTCAATATCTTCTTCTGTCCCCTGGATATTATCAACAAACTCCTGGGATAAATTCACAATAGCTGTCCGTTCTTTGTTTTCAACAGCGAGTACTTTTGTATCTTTAGGAATTGGGTTAATTAATTCCCCTATTCCTTCTTGATTAATCAACTCATTTAATACAAACTCAGATAAGCTTTTTTCCTCAAGTCTTTGATCGTTTTCGTTAATCTGATGAGAGTCAGAGAAAATAAAGGGATGTTCTTGATGCTTGAGGTAGAGCACATACTGAATTCGTTCATTGATTTCCTCTGCTAAGGGATCCGATTCCGTTTCCTCTGCTTCACTCTCTTCTTCCTGCTGTGTTGATTCTTCGAAAGTTGGTTCTGGCTCTTCATTACGACATCCACTCAAAGTTATAACCATGGCTATCACAAGTGTTCCAATCATTAAAATCCCAATGCTTCTGCTGGTGTTCATTTTTTTCCTCCTTTTATCCCCTTATGTTGATTAATGTAATGTATGATTCATGACAAATTGATATTCCTGCCTTATGGAATAAAGCCGCTGTAACACCAAGTCCAGGTATTTGTTTCTTCGTAAAACTCCCATCATTACCAAAACAGTCAGCAATCCTGCACTTTCCTTCAAGAACCTGGATACCCGTTCCATTAAGAATTTCCGCTGGCTATCATTCTCAATTCCCCTTTGATTATATTTAGGTTGTTTTAAAGGTTACAATTGTAACTCCCGTTCCACCTTCACCATAAACACCTTCTCTAAAATGTTTCACTAGCCGATGCTTCTTTAACATTTTTTGAATCCCTTGCTTCAATACTCCTGTGCCAACACCATGAATAATCGTTATATCGTTATATCCACTCAAATAAGAATCATCTAAGTATTTATCAATAACATAAAGTGCTTCTTCTAAATCCTCCCCTCGTACATCACATTCTTTTGCTGTATGCTCTGTTTTATGCTGAATGATCTTTTGAAGTCCTTTTTTCACTTTTGGCTGTTCTTGCTTTAGCTTTATAAGGCTCTTCAATGGCATCGTCATTTTCATTACACCTACTTGCACTAAAGCAGATCTCTTTTCTTGTTCTAATGACACGATTATTCCTTGTTGATTTAAGGAAGGGATATTTACTTCATCTCCTACTTTCAAAGCTTCTGCGGCTTCTGTTGTAGATATTTCATCAATAATAAATTTCTGAGTATCCGCATCCTCTAACCTTGTTAAGTTTCCACGGATATGTTTTCTAATTCTTTCTGCTTCTTTATTCTGATCTACTTCATGAGGATGATGCCTCATTTTTCGTATTTTTTCTATTAATGAGTCAGCTTCTTGCTTTGCTTCTTTCATAAGTACATATGCCTCTTTACGAGCATTTGAAATCAATTGATCCTTTTGTTCTAGAATTTTTCTTTCTTTCTCTTCCAGCACGCGTTCTTTATGTTCTAGTTCCCTTCTTAATAAAACAGCTTTTTCTGATTCCTCTTCCGCCAAAATCCTATCTTCTTCGATCGAACGCAGGACATCTTCAAAAGCAATATTGTCTTGTGTGAGAAAGGTTTTAGCATCCTCTATAATCTGCTGCTCTATTCCTAGTTTTGAGGATATTTCAAAAGCATTCGATTTCCCTGGAATGCCCGTCAAGAGTCTATAAGTAGGGCTCAAAGTCTCCACATCAAATTCAACGGAAGCATTTTCTGTGTCTTCATTCATTAGTGCATATTGCTTTAGCTCACTATAATGAGTAGTCGCTAGTACCGTTGATGATTTATTTCTTAAAAACGTAAGAATAGCCATTGCTAAAGCAGCACCTTCAGTTGGATCTGTTCCGGCACCTAATTCATCCAACAGCACTAAAGAATCTCCTGTAACTTTTTTTAGAATCTCTACAATATTTGTCATATGAGAAGAAAAAGTACTGAGACTTTGTTCAATGCTTTGTTCATCACCAATATCAGCAAATATCTGATCAAAAATACCCATCTCACTTCCATAGTCAGCTGGTATATGAAGACCACTTTGAGTCATTAAAGTTAGTAGTCCAACTGTTTTTAAGGTAACGGTTTTACCTCCCGTATTGGGACCTGTTATAATGAGAGCTTGATGTACCTCTCCAAGTTTTACTGAAATGGGTACTACTTCTTTGGGATCAAGAAGCGGATGTCTAGCATTTATAATATTAATCTTTCTGTTTTTTGACAATTTGGGCGAAATGGCTTTCATACTTACAGCCATTTCGCCCTTTGCCATCATAAAGTCCATTTGCTGCAATATGTCCTGATTATGCCTAAGTATATCCGCTACAGCGGCAATTTCTTCGGTTAATTCCATCAAAATCCGTTCTATTTCAACTTCTTCTTTCATTTTTAGCTCTTTCAACTCATTATTCATTTCAACAATAGCCATGGGTTCAATAAAAAGTGTGGCTCCAGAAGAAGACTGATCATGGACCATTCCGGGAACCATAGCCTTATATTCAAGCTTTACTGGAACGACAAAACGACCTTGTCTTATGGTTATAATTGCATCTTGTAAATATTTTTGATTTTTACTAGACTGCACAAACCCATTTAACTTCGATCTTATTCCTTCATTTTTCTGCTGTATTTTTTTGCGTATTTGTTTTAATACTACGCTGGCGTTGTCTGATAGTTCTGTATCACTAAGCACACAATTTTCCAGTTTCTCTTCCAATGATTTATTCAGTTCTAGTAATTGAGCCTTCTCTTTGAAAACTGGTGTCTGATCTCTGTCCTCAAATGAATTTATAAACGCTTTGCATTTTCTTGCTGCTGACAGTTGTTGCCTTATGACTATAAGTTGACTCAGTTCTAAAACGGATCCTAGTTCTGCCTTTCTGGATAAGGCTTTTACATTCTTTAGTCCAAAAAAAGGCATGGGGCCTTTTTGCTTTCGTATAGCTTCCGCTTCGCTCGTTTGCTTTTGCATTTCCTCAATTGCGCCTATGTCTTTTATTGGAAATAGGTTTCTAGCCAATTCAGCCCCCAGTTCCGAAACACATAGTTCGCTTATAGATTGTTTTATTTTATTGAACTCCAATAAGTTTAATGCTTTTGAATTCATT
The DNA here is from genome assembly GCF_055383815.1 of Tindallia texcoconensis. Lineage (NCBI taxonomy): Bacteria > Bacillati > Bacillota > Clostridia > Peptostreptococcales > Tindalliaceae > Tindallia > Tindallia texcoconensis. Next base: position 2,879,979 of record NZ_AP042431.1, on the reverse strand, counting down.
AATTTCTTCCTTTTTTTATGAATTTAACCCTTTAATTACCGTCACTATTGTAGCATATTCCTGCCTTATAAAAAAGTCAGTTCCATATCTAATTCAATTTCCTATTCCAAATCATTAAGCGATCCGTATATTTATCCTTATTATGCTGAATCCTTTCTTCATAATTGGGGTAACATGATTTATAATAACAGGTAGAAAGGGGAACCCCATTATGAAAACACATCAAGATTTTTACGATATGCTCTATTCTCATTTTTTAGAGGATAGGTTTTTAAATTTCCTTGAAATGTCACATGAAAAGATGGAATCTTATCTAAAGGACGCTACTTTAACAGCCAAATTAAAAAATATGATTGATTATACGGATTATGGTTGCTCGTCGGTTTACGACTTACTACAGCCCATATTATTAGATCTATGGGACTATGAAGAACCTGAAAATCCACTTACCTACCTTTATCAATTTGCACTTTCTTTTTCTTTCCCACATGCTATTGAAATTAATCTTGATAAAAAGTATGACAAAGGATGCTTATGTTACTTAGAAGGCTTACGAATCGCTACCAAGATCAAAACAGATACGGATGAAATTTCCTTTCAAGGAAAATATCCATTACGTCTTAAGATCGAAGATTTAAATAGCAACGCTGCCCAATCCAAAGAGTATCGATATTTTGTAAAGGCTTTTGAAAGTGAATATATTCATGAAATGATGCGCTTGAATTTTGAAGTTACAAACCATAATACACTGGATCACATTTGCGGCGTTCATTATCTAGCAGTTCGCATTGCAACACAGCTTTATAAATTTGATATTCCAGTTGATGTCGGCAAGGTTTCTGGTGCTGCAGCTGGACACGATTTAGGCAAATTTGGATGTAGAAGCTTTGAATCAAAAAGAGTGGCGTATCTTCACTATTATTACACAGAGCAATGGTTTAAAAATCGAGAGATTTTTAATATTGGCCATGTTGCACTCAATCATTCTGTATGGGATCTTGAACTTGAAAATCTTCCCTTAGAGTCCCTCATCCTTATTTATGCAGATTTTAGAGTTAAAAACAAAGCGACTAAGGAAAATCCTTTTACTATGTCTTTTTTCAATTTAGACGAATCCTTTCAAGTTATTTTAAGCAAATTGGACAATGTAGACGAAGCAAAAGAAAAACGTTATCAACGTGTTTATGCCAAATTAAAAGACTTCGAAGATTACATGATCGATCTAGGAGTTGAAACAGACCCTGATGCATCCCTAGAATCCATCAAAAATGTAGGCAAAAAGCATTATTCTTTAATGCATGGAACCGAAGTCACTCAAAACTTAAAATTTTTTGCAATACAGCACAATACACATTTGCTCCATCGCTTTAGAGATGAAGATTCGTTAAGTGAAATCATCGAACTGGCACGCAATGAAAAAAATGATAAGACGCTACGTAAATATTTAGATTTATTTGAGGAATACAACGCTTATTTTACTCAAAAACAAAAAATTGTAACCTTACGGTTTTTTTATGAAAAATTAACTCATCCAGAAGAAGACATACGACGTCAGTGCGCTGAACTGATAGGAAAGATCATTGCTAAGTTCGATGAAAATTATCGAAAAGAATTGCCAGAAGATGCAGAAATTCCGCCTCCTGATATCACTAGCTTTGATTTGCTACGTGAATATATGAAACAATTTATACACCCTGACCATAAAATAACAGAGCTTCATTCTCATTGGATTCGATATAACTTAACTAATATGCTATCACGGCTTTTTACAACTTGTGATCAACAAGATATAAGCCCTTATAAGAGTATCATCGTAGAGTTTTTCCAAGAATCTCATGACTATGCAAAAGAAGTTGATATTAATTACCTTATGGCCATTCCTAAAATACCAGTATATCCAGGGGACCCGACATTAAGTGTCTTTTTTCAATATCTTCGATCAGCCCTAGGACAAAAGAGTATTCAAGAAGATCTAGATCTCCGAATGTCCGTACTGGAATCTCTTAATTACTTAGTGGATTACTTTAGTTTTAATAGCGATGAAATTGAGTATGTAAAATCCTTATTCTCTAAAAAACCATCTAAATCGCCAGTTCCAGCTGAAAATTATATGATGCTTCGTATTGCTAAGAAATTATTCACAGATGAAGAAACCATCCGTCCCTACCATGAGTTTTATGAGTTAGACATTCACAAAGTGCCCGATATTCATCTGACGAACTTAAAAACTGCAACCAACTGGGTTACTAAGCGAATCCACGTAGAGCTTTTACTTGATTATTTAAGTCAAAATCCTACGTTGAATAAGCTTTATACTGCTATGCACTTTTGCAACTTATTAAAAGTTAGCAGTGTTGAAAATGTAAGAATTCAAGCTGGCGAGTCCCTTGTTAGTCTTTTCCCTCAGCTTCCAATGGAGCAAAGAAATGATGTTGCCATCGAGCTATTACGCGCTCTTGAAATTGATGGAGCTCAACACACTAAATACATTCCAGATTATCTGGGGCAAATCATCATCTATCTTCAACGAGTTGAAATCGACGAACTTATTATGGATTTAACTGAAAAAATTAAGCAAGGTAATTCTGAAATTAATACCCTTTTATTAAAGACCATCGGTGTTTTCATCCAAAATTATCCGAAATATCAGGAGTTTTTTAATGAATCACAGGAAGAATACGACACTCGTTTACAAAAAATGATGGGTGTTTTATTAAATGGTTTGGTCCATAATCAGTTCCAGATCCAACAAATTTCATTTAGTGTCTTAGGGAAAGATATTTTTGGCTCTGCTCTTCTGACACTAGAAGAAAAAGCTCATTTGTTTAAAATGATTGCAAAAAAATTGCTTACCTTAACCAAAGAAACAGAGGATCACGAGCTACTTTTTCTTACAAACTCTTCTAGCTTAAATTATATCTATCGTTTTATTTCGGATTATGCATTTTTTCATAATCCCATGGAGATTTCAATACCTAAGAAAGTAGCTTTTTTTCCAGGATCTTTTGATCCCTTTACCTTGGGTCATAAAGAAATCACAACAGCTATTCGTGATAAAGGCTTCGAGGTTTATCTAGCAATTGATGAGTTTTCTTGGTCTAAAAGAACGCAACCTAATCTTATTCGAAAGAGTATTGCTAACATGTCTATTGCAGATGAACTTCATGTGTTTTTATTTCCTGAAGAACTACCCATAAACCTTGCAAACCCAAAAGATCTCGCAACTCTTAAGCAACTATTCCACAGTTCTGAAGTTTATCTTGTAGCAGGCAGTGATGTGTTAATTAACGCATCTGCATACCGAAACAAAGAAAACGAAATTATATTAGACTTTGGACATGTTATTTTTGAAAGACGCAATGCGGATTATTCGCCGTATAACTATGATCTGTTAAATTTATTGATTGAAAAAATCAATAAGCCTGTAATTAGATTGAATCTAGCACCCCAATATGAAGATATCAGCTCTTCGCAAATTAGAAACTATATTGACGAAAATCGAGATATATCACGAATGATCGACCCTCTATGCCAACATTTTATTTATAAGCAAAATCTTTATCGAAATGAACCTCAATACAAATCATTAATCCAGACAATCTCACTGGATATTGATATTAGAGATCATTTTACTTATGAGTTGATCAACAGTATTGTATCTACCTTTCATGATCATTACAACTATTCATTTAAACAAATTGAGTCTGTCTTAAAGAAACCGAATGGTCGCCTTATTCTCATTCGTGACGTGAAACAAAATGGTAAGGTGCTGGCTTATGCAGCTATTCATTGGGTCCCTTCAGAGATGATTTATCAAGAATTTCAAGATCAAACTATTTCTCGGCATGTTAGAGAAGAATATACTGGGCGCATTATTGCTATTGACGGACTATTTGCTGTTGACCACCATCAATTTGATAATTTACACCAGATTATACTCACAGAAACAATTGCATATGCTCTTAAAAATGACTATGGTTATGCTGTTTTCCAAAACAAAATTGATCAACAAACAGAAGAAAACGTCTTCGACATTTTAAAGTTACATGGTTTTGCGGCTTTGGATTATGACAATGAAGGAAGTCCTGTTTTCACTGTTGATATGTCAAACCCTTGCACCCTAAACCTGGATATTATGACCATCATTAAAGAACCTTTCAAGAGCAATCATAATGTCCAAAAAGCTATTAATCACACCAGAAAGCGTATGCAAAAAGTATTGACTGAATTATACCCAGGACACTTATTGTTATCTTTTGACCGTAGCATCATAGACGAAACTTTGATCAAAAAAATATGCCATGAAAATGAAGTACCTCCCGTACCTCTAAGCTCAAAAAAACTCGGAGAAGCTATGTGCGTTCCGTTTGGCAATGTTCTAAATAGAATTATCGTCCCCAATACCGTTACTAAATCGCTCCATACAGAGCGTATGTTTAATTCTGACATGAAAAGCTTCAATATCCGATCCTTTCCTTACTATTTAGATTTAAAGCATCAGATCCGTATGATTAAATCTTTTAATCGGCCTGTTATTTTAGTGGATGATTTGTTAAATAAAGGCTATCGAATTCGAGGACTGGATCCTTTATTAAAAGAAGAGAATCTTCATGTAAAAAAAATTGTTGTTGGTCTATTATCTGGACGCGGAAAAGAATTAATGGAGATTCAAAACCAAGCAGTGGATAGTGCTTATTTTATTCCAAAGCTTCGATTATGGTTTAACGAAGCTTTAATGTATCCTTTTATTGGTGGCGATTTTTTATGGCGAGGTGCTTATCCCACTAGCAATTTAATGCCTTCAATCAACCAAATAATGCCCTATACATCTCCAAGCTTTATAAAAGGTGTCACCAACCGCCAACTTTATAATATGTCAGAAACGTGCATTGAAAACTCTATTAATATTCTACATGTACTTGAAAAAGAATATCAAAAATTATATGAACGAAAACTAACCCTGTCTTTACTAGGAGAAGTTTTTATTTACCCACGATACCCTGACAATGGACCACATATGGAATATGATTTCAGTGTTGCTCCTTCAGAGCATTTAAAAAAAGATTTAGAGTTATTACAAAGATTAGAACTAATGGTAATCACATCTTAAAAGGAGGCAATTAACTTGTATTACTTCTACCAAATAAATAAATTTGTGTTGATTTCAAATCACCAATATCCAGAGCTTACTAGTATTAGTCAAGAAATTGCAGCTTCAACCCAAAACCCCATTTACTGGCTTGTTCAAAGAAACCCTCTTCGTAGTCACCTTTGTGCCTGCGTGATGGAGCCTTGGCATCTTTTTTTAGAAGAAGAGTCTCTGGCGTTATTAAACAAGAAGCAAACATCGATTCCTCTTCAAGATGATTCAGTTGAAAAGTTAAAGACTGATATACCTTGGCTTGTAGAGAAGATATATGCGAAACAAGTCTATAGTCTCAACACTACTCATCCCCGCTGGCAAGAACGATTAAATCATCCAATCCTAAGAGGGACAAGGATTCATATCGCAGGCCTTGGCGATGTAGGTGGCACACTTCTTACTGGTCTACGTATGCAGTCCGTTGATACCATTAGTTCTATAGGTATTTTCGATTTATCTGCGGATAGAATGAACCGATGGGAACAGGAAGCTAATCAAATAGCTAGCGTGAATTATGATCAACATCCACCTATTCACGTAATAAGTGAACATCAGCTTTTTGATTGTGATGTATTTCTATTTTGTATCGCAAAACAAATACCAGAGATCGGAGCTAATGTTAGTGATGTTAGAATGGCTCAATTGGAAGCCAATGCCAGCATAATTAGAGATTATGCTCAAAAAGCACGACAATCAAAATTCAGGGGAATGTTTGCTGTTGTTTCTGATCCCGTTGATCAGCTTTGTAAAATTGCCTATGAATCAAGCAATCATAATGAATCTGGCGAAATTGATTTCAAAGGATTATTTCCAGAACAGGTAAAAGGCTTTGGTTTAGGTGTTATGAACGCCAGAGCAAACTACTTTGCTGTAAAAAACGATAATAGTAGACATTATCTTAAAGAAGGTCGTGCTTTCGGGCCCCATGGCCTAGGCCTTTTTATCCTTGATTCCCTCTTTAATTATAACGAAAGCATTTCTCTTGATTTAACACAAAAAACGCTAAGAGCAAATCTAAACATACGAGAAACTGGTTTTAAACCTTATATTGCACCAGCCTTATCTTCAGGATGTTATTCCATCTTAGCGGCCATCAATGGGGAGGAACATTACAGCACTACGTTCCTTGGAGGTGTCTACTTTGGTTGTCGTAATTGGCTAGAACCTTTTGGTCCTGCTTGGGAAACATACAACCTTCCGAAATCCGTGATCACAACCTTAGAAAATACCTGGAGAAAGTTGGATCAAACAAAATGATTACTGTTTTTATGCCAAGTCCATCAAATGAATTAGAACAATATGCTCATCAACTTTTAAAGCATGTAGATTACGATCTTATTCATCATGTAAAGGGGATCACCAAAGATAGGATTATGAAAATGACTCGTATCCTATTTATAATACAGCTTGATGAATGGGGACATAATTTGTCTTTAATACACATTCTAAAAAAAATAGATCTAATACATGCTGATGCATTCCTAGGGTGTACGGCCATGCTCGTCGTTAAAAGTTGCAATGAATGGTTTACAAAGTCTTTTACTTCTGGGTTGATTTTTGTACTTAATCAAAAGGGATGTCGCTTTATTGGTCATCCTTTACTGGAAATGACACATCATCTCAATAATCTAGCCAGATGGGAAAAGACATCTGGGATTCCACGAAAAGAACTAATTTATCAAATGGGACATCAAGGCATCCAGCGATTGCTTGATTTTTCCTACCCAGGGACTAAGAAACCAAAATTAGCGGTTTTACATGCAAGTTCTAAGGGGACATCCAATACTCTCCATCTTTGGCATATGATTCAAGATCTATTGCCTTCCTTAGAAATTGATGAGTTCCATGTTGAAAATGGAACCTTAGTGGATTGCGTCGGTTGCCGTTATCAAACATGTCTTTATTACGGACGACAAAAAAGTTGTTTTTACGGTGGGGATGTCATTAAAGAAATATTTCCTGCTATGGAAAAAGCCAATGCGCTAGTATGGGTCTGCCCAAATTATAATGATGCGATATCAGCAAATCTTTCAGCTGTCATCAATCGTATGACCGCCTTATATCGAACTATGTCCTTTTATGACAAAGCAATATTTGCGGTGATTGTTTCTGGTAATTCTGGTAGTGATTCTGTGGCACGACAGTTAATCGGTGCATTAAACGTGAATAAAGGATTTTGGCTTCCTCCATCCTTTTGTTTAACCGCTACTGCCTATGAAGCTGGAAGTATTCTCCAAAGCCCTAATATAAAAAAAAGAGCGGCTGAATTCGCCGCTCATATATACAAAGAACTTTCTACACAATAGAACTCTTTTTTCTATCGCAAAACAGGAACTAATCGTTGAAAAATCCCTTCTGAATTTTTTATTCGATTCTCGTTGCCCAACACACAAACATACTCTTCTTTCATGCTTCCTCGGATTTTTTCTGCTTGGGAAGCAATTATTTCCGGTGTTGTTGTTAGGATTTCTTTTCTTTCTTTTACTAAATCTTCTTGGGTGATGCCTGAAAAATAGAGTCCATCTGATTTTTCTGCCTTCATCGCTGGTGTCAACGGCGCATCCATACGACTCATAGTGCCAATAATATATTTTGTCATTTCTCGCTCATTCACAGAAAAATTTTCCACATAATCAGCTAGCATATCATATGCTTGTAGGGTTTCTTCAAGATTTGGGTCACGATAAGATACAAAATATACATTTCCATTCCGCTGAAATCCAGCCATAGCACCGTAGGCGCCACCTGTTACTCGAATCTGTTTCCAGAGATAATCTAAACTGACGATGGTTTTCAATACTTGTAAGCTACCGTTGTAGGCATAGCCAGCCTGCAGTAAATTTCCTGCCTTAGCCACATATTGAACGTCGCTTGCTAAATATAGCCCTTCATTTTTCCAGGGACTTGTTGATCGATCACTCTTCAACACCTCTTCCAGCTTCTCTTGATTGAGATGACTCATAAAGTCCAGTGAAGGTTTTTCCATTTCCTTTAATTCACTTTCATCTGCTGTCAGGCTTATAGTTAAATTGTTACTATGAAATATTCTATGATGAATCTCTTTCAAGTTATGAATTAGTTCATCATATGTTTCGTCAAAGGTTTCATCTAACTCCGCAATATAATGATAAAACTCAACACCCGATGTTGATTCGAGAAATTGTGATACCGGCGACAGATAAGAAAGCGCTCTTTTCACTGAAACCATATGACCTTCTTGGAGCATCTTCATCTCCAAACGAGATTTCATTTCTCGAATCACTTCTCTCATTCTCTTTTTTTCCGTCCATATCGTCCGCTGACAAATTTCTTCTATCAGATCCCACATTTCAAGGTTTTTATCTGATAAGGCCCTTGCTTTCACTTGTAACTTTGGTTTATATTCTATGGAGTCTTCCTTTATAGGAAACCCTTCTAAGCTAAAACCTATACCACCTGTATGAAGATGGATTTCATTAGATAAGTCTTCATACTGATATTTTTCTGTACTAAGTTTTCCCATTAGACCTATAAGTAAGCCTGCTAACGGCATTTGATCTGGTTTTAAGTACTTCAGGTCAAAATATAAATTGGCATAAACAATACCATTTGTAAAGATTGGATGTCTTAAAACAGGAACCTGACCTATGGTGGATACTTCCAGCGGAACTTTTTCTGGCTCCATATCCAAATCTTTGATGGATAGTTGCGGTATTGATTCAATTTCTTCCTTTGTTGGTAGTTCCTTTTGCCATGACTCCAGTTTTTGATTGGATTTTATCAGACTATTTTTCTCATGATCCGACATGTTCTCTCTTAGGGATTCCATTTCCAAAAGAAATGCTTCTTCTTTTTCTTCGTTTAAACCTGGTTTTGGTGTAACAATCACAAGGCTATGATGTTTATTGTCTAATAGGTAAGTTTGAATCAATCTTTCAAAGTAAGGCTCCGATAAGGAACTTTTGATGTTGTTTAGTATTGTTGTATACTCTAAATGACGATAAGGGTCTTCCTCGTAAAGCCAACTCTCCATCAATTTCATTCCGTAAATCAATCCTTTTGGATATCTACCGAAATCCGCTTCCCGTAATTGGAACTCATGGGCATTGATTACCGACTCAATTAATTTTTTATCTATTCCTTCTTTTACCAAATCAGCTAATGCCTCAAATACCAGTTTTTTAAAGGAATCCGCAAGGTCTTCATTGCTATTTTTAACAACAACTCCAAAAACAGGCTGTTGGATAGAACTGTCATAGTAGCCAAATACATCTTTTCCTAGCTCAGATTGAATCAATTTCTTTTTCAGCGGTGCTGCCGAGGTTCCTAGCAATAAATGATTCAACATATCCATCCCCAGACTCAGTTCAGGATTTCTCGAATCTCCGGCAACAAAATTTAAGCTTAGATATGTTTTATCTTGTGTCTTTTCTTCTGGTGATATGGAATATTCAATGGTTTTTACAATTGGTTCTGTAAATGATTTCTGCCAAGGTATAAAGGAATTTGGTTCTATCGCCTGAAAACCATCCAGGTATTCTTTGTCAATATACTGAAGGTGGCTTAGTAAATCACCATCTCCATACAAATATAAATATGCATTAGAAGGGTGATAAAATTTACCATGATAGTCAAGAAATTTCTCTTGTGTAAGTTCTGGTATACACATTGGATCTCCACCAGATTCGTTGCTATAGGGTGTGTCTGGAAATAGTGTTTCTTGCGTTTTTCGAAATAATATTTGTTCAGGGGATGAAAAGGCTCCCTTCATCTCATTATATACTACCCCTTTAATGGACACTCTATTATTTTCCTCATCCCATTGATAATGCCATCCTTCCTGTTGCAAAATTTCTGGTTGTCGATATATATTGGGATAAAATACACTATTTAAATAGACATCCATTAAATTCATAAAATCTTTTTCATTGCGACTGGCAACCGGATACATGGTTTTATCGGAAAAAGTCATTGCATTTAAAAAGGTATTCATCGATCCTTTGGCTAGCTCTACAAAAGGGTCCTTTAAGGGATATTTTTTCGATCCACACAATACTGAATGTTCTAAAATATGTGGCAATCCACTACTGTCTAAAGGTGGTGTTCTAAAGGAAACAGAAAATACTTTGTTATCATCCTCCGCTGAAAGATAAAAAAGTTTTGCACCACTTTTTTTATGATGAAATAGATATCCTGTAGCGTTCAAATCTTCCATCTTTCTTTTATCCTCAAGCGTAAAGCCATGATATTTTTTGTTTATCTCTAAGTCCATTAAATATAATCTCCTTTCAGCTTTCCATTAGTCAGATTTAAACTGTTCCACTAAAAATTCAAGCTCTTGGGCAATTTTTGATAGCTCTCTCGCCGACTGATTAACCGTTTCTGACTGGGATGCTGTGTTATGTGAAACCTTTTGCATTTCTTCCAAATCATTATTGACAAGATTTAAATCCCCAGATATTTCTCTAGATGCAGTTGCAATTTCAGATACTTTTTGAGATGCGTTTTCCGTCCTATGGGCCACCTCGCCTGATGCTACGGATAACTCTGCAACAGATCTTGCCACTTGACTAACAGCATCATTTGTTTCTTTTGTACTAGAGGATACTCTTTGCATATTAATCGCCACCGCATCAATCTGATGTGTAATGTCGTTGATTTTTTTAGCTGCATGAACAACAGAGGCGGATATATCTCCTGTGCTGGATGACTGTTCTGTCACAGCTGTAGCAATAACAGTTGTAATTTGAGTTATCTCCTTGATGACATTGGTAATTTCCTCGACTGAGGCAACTGTATTATTCGTTTTTAATTGCATTCGATCAATTTGCTCTTTGATTTCCTCTGTCGCTTCTGATGTTTGTTTGGCCAATTCTTTTACTTCATTGGCTACTACGGCAAATCCCTTGCCAGCTTCACCAGCTCCCGCTGCCTCTATAGCTGCATTCAGTGCTAACATATTCGTCTGATCCGCAATATCATTAATAACACTAATGATCTTTCCAATCTGCATAGACATTTGGTTAAGCTCATCGATAGAGTTATTTGTAGTGCTGGCTTTTTCCTCTGCATTTTTTGCAATATGCATGGATCGTTGACAGTTTACAGTAATGTTTGTCAAGGAAGAATCGATTTCCTTCACCACTACAGAAATGCTTCCAACAGAATCCGAAACAGCTCTCGCAGCTTCTGCAACATCGTCTACATGCCCGGTAATATCAACCACTGCTTCACTTACACTAGATACATTTTCTGAGGCTACCTCAGCTGATGATGAGATGTTTCGTATAGTAGAAGTCATTTCCTCTACTGCCGATGCCATGGTAGTAGCATTATCACTTGTGGCCTGAGCCGCCTCTGCAGTTTGATCTGTGTGAGTAGCTATTCTTCTCATGACTTTGCCGACTTCCACAGACTTTAAATTCATTTGATCACTGTTAACTGACATGTCTAGAGCTATGCTTAATAAGTTTCTGGCAGCTCCACTAAGGCTCAACGTAGTATGATAGACACTACTCATAATCTGCTGCATATTTTGAACAAATCCGTTGGTGTATCCAGCCAGTTCCCCGACATCATTATGACTATACTCAGGTACTCTTTCTGTTAATTCTTTTGAACCAATCGAAAAGCTTTTCATCATGTTTTTCAAAACAAGAAATGGTTTAACAAATTTCCGATAAAAAGAAATGCCTAAGACCGCATTGATTGCCATCAGTACAGATATCAAGCGTACTATTCCAAAAGGCATTGTTCCATATTCACTAAAAAATAATCCTCCACTCAGCACAAGAACAATCATACTAAAAAGAGTAATGATTCCTATATGAAATCCCATATGTTTCCAATTCAACAAACTAGAGCTTTCTTTGGGTATTGGCTCTTGAAAAACCAATAACATTTTGCAAGTATCCTTTTCCTTTTCTAACTCTTTAATTCTAACACGGTTCCCAAAATGATGTGCCACTCCTTCAAGAATACCCTTCATGTATTCAAACAAACGTCGTGAAGATTTATAGGTAAACACTGCTTCTTGCTGAGAACGCAGCTCTAATTCAACGAAAGGTGGGGTAGCACCAGTGATTTTTTTAGTCATAATGACATGAACATTGTAGAGTGATTTCAAAAAAGGCACCAAATGCTTATGCTGAAAAAAATATGGGTATGTTTCATAGAAAGTTTTCGCATTTTTTAACCCTATTTGATGCCAGACCTTTCCAACTTCCACTTGTTGATGTTGAGCAATATACTCTACAAAACGGAAAGCTTTTTGGTCCTCCACGTCATCAGAAGACTTGAATATCTGGCCCGGCTTCCAACCTGCAGCCAGCATCCCTTCATTCACCTCTTCTTCTCCAAACAATTCACGAGCTGTCTGAATCCACGTTGCTATCAGGGTCCCTTTCATACTCATCTCCCTCTCGCTCATCTTGGTCAACTAAGTGCTCTATTCATATATTCTACTAATGATTTTGTCTGTTTCATATCTTACTCGTTCTAAGTCAATGGTTTTCATCTCTTTCTTTTCCATTACAATCTTACCATTCACAATGACGGTTGATACATCCGATCCTTGAGCCGAATAGACTAAAGATGATTTTAAGTTTTGATGCGGATACCAATGTGGCTGATTCATATCTACTAAAATTAAATCCGCTTTGCTTCCTGCTTTAAGTGTTCCTAAGCTTTCATCCAATCTTAAAGCTTTATATCCATTTTGCGTAGCCATCTTTAATGTTTCAAAAGCTGATAATATAGTGGAGTCTGCCGTTTGTCCTTTAGCTAATAAAGATGCCATTTTCATTTCTTCAAAAAGATTTAAATTGTTGTTACTGCAAGAGCTATCTGTTCCTAAAGAAAGGTTCACGCCAGCTTGAAGCATATCTGAAACCGGAGCCGTTCCATTTCCAAGTTTTAGATTGCTTAGAGGATTATGGGCTACATGCACTCCTCCTTCTTTTAATAAAGAGATATCTCCTGGCAACAAATGGACACAATGTGCCGCTAAAGTGTGTTGTGTAAATAATCCTAATTCTTGAACATGAGCAATAGGTGATTTTCCATATTTTTTGATACTTTCTTCGATTTCCTTTTGACTCTCTGATAAATGAATATGAAGTGGCATCTGTAATTCATCGCATAAATCAATGACTTTATGCAAAAAACTGGGATCGCAAGTGTAGGGTGCATGGGGTCCGGCCATCACCGTGATGATACCTTCCCCAGCACCGTTCCACTCTCTATGAATGGCTCGTGTATCTGAAAACCGTTGCTCATCTTCCTCAGAAGACCCAATTAATCCCTTGGCAACAGAGCATCGAATACCAGCTTCACAGGATGCTTTAGCGGTTTCTTCTGAATGAAAGTACATATCTGCATACGCTGTCGTTCCAGATCGGAACATTTCTGCAATGCTAATCATAGTACCCCAGTAAACATCTTTTTCATTCATTTTTCCTTCAATAGGCCATACTTTTTCTGTAAGCCACTCCCAGAAAGGAATATCATCTGCGTAGTTTCGCAACAGAGACATTGCGCTATGGGTGTGGGCATTCACCATCCCTGGCATGGCCAGATGGTCCTTGGCCTCTATTTCATAATCCGCCTTGAAGTCTTCAGGAATACTACCAATAAATATAATTCGATCTTTTTCGATTCCAATATGCCCTTGCACTATTTCATCTCTATCCATTGTAAGGATCATTGCATTTCGAATAAGAATATTCATTTTAATCACTCCTCCATCGGGAAATTTTCTACGACTTATCTTGAGGTAGACTTCATGTCGCTAATTAATAACTGTATTGTTTTTTTATCTCTCCATTGATTGATCTGTGGATAAAATGCTAAATCAAAGTAACTGGATTGATCCATAATTTTAGTCGCTTCTTTTGTATACCCAAAACCTAGAATTTCAATACCATCCTTCACCTTTTTTTCTCCTTGATTAAACTTCCCTATTTTAATATGTTGATTTTCTTTGCCCATGAAAGCTACTTTGCTTTTATCACAAACCGATAGTTCCCCCATCATAAATAACGGCTTTTCATTCCCCATTCCAAAAGGTTCTAACCTTTCCAACTGTTCAATAAGCTTTTCTGTCAAGGTTGCTTGTGAAACTTCAGAGTAAATATTAATTTTTTTCATTAGCAAATCAGGCTCATCTTGTAAATTCTGTTGTATTCGTTGGTTTAACTCTTTTCGTAACAAGTGAATCTTATCACGGTGAATGGTGAGTCCACATGCATTCTCATGTCCTCCAAATTTCTCCATCAAATGAGCTATGCTAGATAATTCGTTAAAAAGATGAAAACCATTGACACTTCTTCCACTCCCAGTATAAAATCCAGGATTTTCCGAAGGTGTTAGAACAATAACAGGCTTATAATATTGATCTCTAAGTCTTCCAGCAATAATTCCTATAACTCCTTCATGCAAGTCCGAAGCTTCCACTAATAAAAATAGATCTGTACTATATTGGGTATCTACCAGATTCTGACAAATTTCTAAGCCTTGATCTTGTATCTGTCTCCTCTCTTTGTTTAAAGCAACCAAAGTTGATGCAATTGTTTGAGCTGTTTTTTCATTTTGCGTCATCAATAATCGTACGCCCAAGGATGCATCATCCATACGACCTGATGCATTAAAATGAGGCCCAATCATAAATCCTATATGTCCTATTGTAATCTCTTTTTCTGCCATCTCTATTTGCTCCAAAAGTACTCTTAAACCAGTTCTTTGTTTTTTATTAATCATACGCAATCCATACTTCACAAAAGTTCTGTTTTCATCTACCATAGGTACTACATCACACACTGTTGCCATAGCTACTAAATCTAATAATCGATTCAAATTAGCTTTCGGTAGATTTAATGACACTTGCAATGCCTGGGCTAGTTTAAATGCAACGGCACACCCACATAAGTTTTTATATGGGTAACTGCAGTTTTCTTTTTTGGGATTAATAATGATACAATCTGGCAGTTTATCACCAGGAGTATGGTGATCTGTTACAATTACATCCATACCTAAAGTTTTAGCATATTCAATTTCTTCCCAAGCACTTATGCCACAATCGACTGTAATGATTAAATCAGCCCCATATTCATTTTTGACTTGGTGGATTGCTTCCCTATTTAATCCATACCCTTCTCCTTGCCGCATAGGAATATAATAATCTATATTCTTTGTAGCTTGAAAGAAAAAATCAATTAAAAGTGCAACGGAAGTAATCCCGTCAACGTCATAATCTCCATAAAATACAATTTTTTCCTTTTTTTCCAAGGCTAAATGAATTCTGTCAACTGCTTCATCCATTTGATGTAATAAATATGGATTGTAGGTTTTAACTGGTTTTTCAGAAAGAAATTCATCCATCTCTTCGATGCTATTAATTCCTTTTGTCAACAGAATCTTTTCGATTACAGGATGATAAACACCTGGAAGCGAATGATTGTTTTTAAGGTAATTCCACTTTACTTCACCGTGCTTCATTTGATTTTTTCTCCTTTAAGGACTTGATTAACTTGCTGTAGTATTTGACCTGCTGACCCTTTTAATACTAAATCAAAGACATTCGTAGCACGAACATCTTCTCGGTTTATCAATACCACTTTGCCTTTAGACATTGAAGGTAGCTGATTCACTGGGTGTACTTGCAAGCTGGTTCCAATAATGAGTAATAGATCAGACTCTTGGACGCAATGCAATGCTCTGGACCAAGTTTCATGTGGTAGCATTTCTCCAAATAGTACCACCCCTGGTCGCAGTAAACTCCCGCACTTTGAACAAGGTTTCTTATTAATGAATGCTTCACTAGTAGAGGAATGTCCTTGCTCAATACATCGAATGGTTTCCAAAGATCCATGCAATTCGTATACATTTTTGTTTCCTGCTAAATGATGGTAACGATCTACATTTTGTGTTGCAATAGCAGTCAGTTTTTTTTCTCTTTCCCATTGAGCCAAGATCTTGTGACCTTCATGGGGGATAGATTTTCGCACATTTTCTATGCGCAGCGTGTAAAATTCATGAAAAAGATCGTACCGCTGATACATCGATTCCACTGTTGCCACCTGCATCGGATCTGTCTTCGTCCATAAACCCTTATCTGATCTAAAATCAGGGATGCCACTCTCTGTTGACATTCCCGCTCCTGTAAATACTACGGTATTACAAGATTTTTGAACCCAGTCAGCCAGCTTATTTATTGACTGATGGAATTCTAACTTCATTGTATTAGCTCCTTTCATAATCAGCTTTTTTTATTGAGTTGATATGTTATAATGAGTAAAGTTATTTAATATATTATCATAAAAAAAAGATAGAAGCATATAAAAAGGAGGAGTTTTACATGGGTATATTCCATCAACTAAATCCACTGGCGCTGGTCATTATCGTTTTAATTCTGGTTATTTTCTTTAGTTCGGTTATCATTTCTTTTACAGTTCGATTAAAATACCGACAACTTGGAAATAGCTTAGATGCTATTAAATCAGATCATACTGGTCACCCAGTTTTAAAATCTATTGTTGATAATTATAAGCAGGCGGCTTCAGGAAATCAACATGAAGTAAACACCCAGGCAATTATTGAACGGTTTTTCAACGGTGAGTTTCGCTCCCTTATGTTGGCTGAACGATTTACAAAAAGTGCTGTCTCTTTAATGATCATTCTTGGTCTTTTAGGAACTTTTTACGGACTGACACTTTCCATCGGAAAATTAGTAGAACTTTTAAGCGCAGGTGAAAACGTGGAAATGCTGACCAGTATGGATTCCATTGTAGGTGGGTTAATTGAATCCGTTCGTGGAATGTCTGTGGCTTTTGTCACTTCGCTTTTTGCCATTTCTTGTTCGGTCATCTTAACCATTGTCCATATTTTTAGTAATATTGAATCAGCGAGAGAAACATTATTTGTTGATATCGAAGAATATCTGGATAATGTTGTGGCTTTAGAGTTGTCAAAGAAAAAAGAAAGTGAGTATGAAATGCTAAGCAAGGCGTTGCAAACAACCTTAAATGATTTTGCGACAAAGATGGAAACCAGCTTGAATTACGTAGTAGATGGTTTTCAGGGACCACTTCAGGCAGCTACAGCTGAAATAGGAAATGCTTCAGATCAATTACTCAAAAGCATCACACAATTTGATCATTCCATCGATAAATTCCGAGAGAATACTAGAGATTTCTCTGAGTTTAATCATCATTTAAGAAGCAATATCGACCGTATGAATGTGGGTTTTTCTGATTTAACTGAGTCTCTAAAAGCTACTAATAGAAAGCTTGATGATCAGTAGTCCATGAATTATTGAAAGGCGGTCCTTTGATGAAAATCAGAAGAAGAAACTTTAAAAAACAATCTGAGCCTGAGAATTTTTGGCCTTCCTTCACTGACATGATTTCAACCATTGCATTGGTGCTTTTTTTCTTGATGTTATTAGCCTATATCCAAAATATTATTTCAGGAAAAAACTTAGAGTTTGCAGAGCGCCAAGTAGTGGATACTCAGCAGCGACTAGAACAAGCCAATGTTGAAATCAGCCAAGCAGAAGATCACCTAAGATTAATTGAAGATAGGCTGGAAAAAGTCAAGGCTGAAGTAGAGGAGGGGGAAATTGCCCTCCAATTATCTGAAGAAGAAATTGAAGAGCAACGAGACATAATAGCGGAAAGCAATCGTGAACTTGGACAGCTGCGAACCCGTCTGGAAAGCGTTGCTGTTTTAAGATTAGATGTCCTAGAAAGAGTAAAGACTTCCATTGAGGCAGAACTTGGAACCACAACCGCTGATGGCCAACCATTAGTAAGCATAGCAGAAAATGGAAACATCATTATTAACGAAGGACTCGTCTTTGATTATAACTCTTCAACTGTAAAACCTGACGGAAGAGAATTGCTCGATCAATTGGCAATCGCTTTTGAACGAGTTCTAAATGACCGCTCTACTAGAAACAATGTGGATGCCATCAGTATTCAAGGGCATACTGACAATACTGGAAGTCCTGAATACAATCGGGAACTTTCTACGAGACGTGCCACTTCTGTAGTAGACCATATGATGAATTCCAATCCGAATCTAGAAAGAAAATATGCTGATTATTTTGCTGCTACTGGTTATTCTGAATTTAGACCAATAGCGAGTAACAGTACCTCTGCTGGAAGAGCTAAAAATCGACGCATCGAAATATCAATTATTTTAAAAGACGATCAGCTGCAAAACATTATCGAAACTTACCTAGAGGACTCTATGGATGTTTTTGAAGACTAGTTTTTCATAGCGAATATAAATAGCAATATTTTTTCAAATTTTATACAAATCGTTGAACTTCAAACCGGTATATTGTCATGGCTTCATCCTGACCTATACCGGCTTTTTGTTTTACAATTTCTAATTGTTTTGCCACGGTGTCGATGCCCTCCAAATCTGGTAGCAACACCCCTCTCTTATAGGCTGACTCCACCATAATTCCATACTTCTGTGGATCCAAAGATTCTGTTGACTCAACTCCTTCCATCTCACCTAATACATCCACCTTAACAGACAAGTCATTCAGTTCTTCTAGTTCCACATGTGGAAATCTTGGGTCTTTTGTGGCTGACGCTATGGCATTTTGAATGATTTCATCAATCAGATTATCATAGGCAGGCATGATCGTACCAATGCATCCTCTTAGATTTCCGTATAAATGCAAAGACACAAAAACTCCCGCTTGTTTCTTGAGATTCTCCTTTAACCAGTTTTTTTCTAGTATTTTGGTCAGACTTTTTTCCGAATCAATTTCTTTCCCCGTCCTTATATATTGGTGAACTGCTTCTCTCGCAACTTGAACATACGGATGGTTTGATTCTTGCTGACAGTGAAGAAATGCGGTTAAATACCCGACACCAAACGGCCCTTCATAAGATATAAGTTCCATTTCACCATATGATCCCTGAACCATTTCATATGCAACTAAAAAAGGATTAAGACCACATTCAGCTGCATTTTCTCGTATTTTAGGTTCTATCTTTTTCAATTGGTTTAAGTTATTTTCACGAAAGGCTTTTACTACTAAAGCATCAAACATAGGGCCTGCAGGATGCCATCCATAGGGACCTTCTTCCTTGAGCCGATGGCTTAAATCTCCGCTGGCGACTATCAGTATCTTTTCGTTTTGTTTTTGGAACAAGGTACCTAAATGGTTAGACACACTCAGGAGTGCTTCAGAACGATGGGGACCCACACCAATTAATACCACGTTAAAGGCATTATATTCCTTTTGAATATAATGCAAAGGGATCAGTGTTCCATGATCCATCTCTAGCGTCCTTCTGGACAATCCTATTTCTTCAGTGATTCTATTCACCAAAGAAAGATTGTTTTGAGTTGTTAGCTGAATATCTGTGTATCCAAACTTGGATAAACTTCCATTCCAATGATGATTGGATGCAATGGTTAAAATCCCGCTGGCATTACTATGTGGTGTCAGAACTACCAGGGTCTGAGGTGCCAGTTCAGCGATTTTTCGTGCCAATTGTTGCATTCCTTCTGTGGTTTTCTTGGCTTCCTGTTCTTTTCCTTTTCCCACCTCGGATAAAATAATTGGCGGATGAGGTGCAAATGCAGCTCCAATAATTGGTGACATCCTACTTCCTCCCTTCATTTCGTCGATACATTTCCTAGATAAACATAATTCAGGTGCTGCTCCCCACTTTCTTTCACCATGCTTAACCAATCTTTTGATGTCATCGGAGCCTGGTGTTGATACTTTGGAAAGTAGCGACTAAGATGAAGTGGAATATTAGGAGAAACACCAGCGATCCAACAAAATAAATTTTCTAATTCCTCTTTTGTGTGCATTTCCGTCACAAGTAAAGTGGTTATTTCGATATGACACCCATGATGTGCTCGTTCTATTGTTTTCAATACTGGCTCTAAATCCCCACCACAAAAGCTTCGATATGTTTTTTGATAAAAAGCTTTTAAATCTATATTCATCGCATCTATATATGGCAACAGCATTTCCAGCGGCTCACTCTCTATAAACCCATTTGTCACCATTATATTGGCGATCCCCTTCTTTTTAGCTAGCTTTGCCGTTTCAAACACATATTCATAATAAACAACAGGCTCATTATAGGTGTAGGAAATACTCGGAAGATTTAATTCAATTGCTTTCTTAATAATCATTTCAGGTTCTATCACCCTAGTTAAGGGTTTCTCCAAAGAAATAGGATAGTTTTGACAGTAGGGACAATGAAAGTTACATCCATAGCTTCCAATGGATAGGGTTTGAGTTCCAGGCATAAAATGAAATAGCGGCTTTTTTTCAATGGGATCCACATGAATCGCTGTTGCTGCTGCATAGTTCAGGCTCATTAAACGTCCATCTAAATTTTTTCTTACACGACATTTCCCAAAGTGATCATGCATGAGATGGCACCTGTGAGGACACAGCATGCATACTACTGTACCGTTTTCCGAATTAGAATAAAACATAGCTTCTCGCATGGTTTACCTCCTAACAATAAACAGATGCCTCCAATACATGATTACATTTTATTTTATCATTAATCAAGATAAACTTGAAACATATCATTAGTTTTTCTCTACATGGTAAACTAATTCACCCTTTTTACAACCAACCTTTATCAAGCTGTGGGCAGGGACTTCTCCCTTGAGAATCATTCTTCCAATCCCAGTCTCCATTTCTTTTTGAATCAAACGCTTAATTGGTCGCGCACCATATACAGGAGAGTATCCTTTAGTCAACAAGTATTCTTTCGCTTCTTTTTCAACTCGAACATTAATTTTTTGTTGTTTCAACCTCTTTTCAATTTCTTGCACGGATAAATCAATGATCTGAAATACTTCTTGACGCTCCAAAGGTTTAAATAAAACCGTTTCATCTATTCGATTTAAAAACTCTGGTTTAAAAAGTAGTTGCAATTCTTGATGTACTTTATTCTTTGTTTCTTCTGTTACCTTAGTGCCTTGTGTCAAATCATCTAGAATATACTGACTACCCACATTAGAAGTCATAATTACTAATGTATTTTTAAAATCCACGGTTTTGCCATGATTATCCGTCAGTCTGCCATCATCCAGTAGTTGCAATAAGATATTAAAAACATCCGGATGAGCTTTCTCTATTTCATCCAGTAGTACAACGCTATAAGGTTTTCGTCTGACAACTTCTGTCAACTGCCCTCCTTCTTCATACCCCACGTAGCCTGGAGGTGCTCCAATTAATCTAGATACGGAAAACTTTTCCATATACTCGCTCATATCAATCCGAAGGATATTGCTTTCATTGTCAAAAAGCGCCTCTGCCAATGCCTTGGCTAGCTCTGTTTTTCCAACTCCTGTTGGTCCTAAAAACAAAAAAGAACCCATAGGTTTATGAAAATCTTTTAAACCTGACCGAGCACGGATTACCGCATTGCTAACTGCATTTACGGCCTCATGCTGTCCAATCACTCTCTGATGTAATATTTCTTCAAGATTTAACAGTTTTTCTTTTTCACTTTCCAACAATCGAGAAACAGGAATTCCTGTCCATTTTGATACAATCTCACTAATTTCACATTCTGTTACCTCTTCTTTCAACATACGTGAATCTCCAAAAGCTTCCCGTTTTTTTTGCTGTTCATGAATTTCTTTCTCTATTTCTGGTAACAGTCCATATCGAAGCCTTGCCAATTCTTCTAAGTTGTACTGTCTTTCTGCTTTTTCAATGGCTTGTCTTGTTTCTTCTAGTTTGCTTTTCAACTCTTTTTCCTTAACCAAAGCGTTTTTTTCCTGTTGCCATCTAGTCTTTAAGTGTTCTTGTTTTTCCTTCAACTGATTAATTTCTTTCTCCAATTCTTCCAATCTTTCTTTTGAAACTTGATCTTTTTCTTTCTTCAACGCTTCTTTTTCTATTTCTAGTTGCATCATTCGCCGCTGTAACTCGTCCAACTCCGTTGGCATACTGTCAATTTCAGTTCGAATCATTGCTGCTGCTTCGTCCATTAAATCAATGGCTTTGTCAGGAAGAAAGCGGTCTGAAATATATCTATCTGACAATACCGCACAGGCTACCAACGCATTATCTGCTATACGAACACCATGATGAATTTCAAACCTTTCTTTAAGTCCTCTCAAAATAGATATGGCTGTTTCAACATCCGGAGCGTCAATTAACACTTTTTGAAACCTTCTTTCTAGGGCTGCATCTTTTTCAATGTATTGACGATGTTCATCCAAAGTGGTGGCACCAATACAGTGAAGTTCTCCGCGAGCTAGCATTGGCTTTAAAATATTTCCTGCATCCATAGATCCTTCCGCTTTACCAGCACCCACAATATTGTGGATCTCATCCACAAATAGAATAATATTACCATCGGATTTTTCAATTTCTTTTAGTACAGCTTTAAGTCTTTCTTCAAACTCCCCTCGATATTTTGCTCCTGCAATTAAAGAGCCCATATCTAAAGCAAAAATAGTTTTATTCTTTAATCCTTCTGGTACATCGCCTTTAACAATTCGCTGAGCTAACCCTTCGGCAATAGCAGTTTTACCAACACCTGGTTCTCCTATGAGCACTGGGTTATTCTTGGTGCGTCGACTCAAAATTCGAATCACTCGTCTGATTTCTGCATCTCTACCAATCACAGGATCTAATTTTCCTTTTCTTGCCATTTCCACCAAGTCTCTGCCATATTTGTCTAAAGGGCTATAAGTATCTTCTGGAGTCTGATTCGTGACACGTTGATTACCACGAACTTCAGTGAGTGCTTTCAAAAAAGAATCCTCAGTAATCTGGTAGTTTTTTAGTAATCCTGCAGATGTGGTGTTGCTTTCTCGTATCAGTCCAAGATAAATATGTTCCACAGCGATATACTCATCTTTAAAACTTTTAGCTGATTTTTCAGCCTGTATTAGAATTTGAGTTATCCTCTTGGTCCCATAAACCTCAGATGCTCCGCTCCCAGTAACAGAAGGTAGCTTTTTTAATTCTTTTTCAATATCTGCTATCAACTGATTAACAGGAATGCTCATATGTTGCAACAAAGTGACTATGAGCCCGTTTTTTTGCTTTAATAACGCTAAGTGTAAATGTTCTCCATCAATATGTTGATGATTGTATTCGATGGCAATTTCTTGAGCCATCATCATTGCTTCTTGAGATTTGACAGTTAATCGATCTATATTCATTTTTTCGCCTCCCCTGTCTTTCTTGGATTATATTTCGATATATCTCTTAAGATTTCATAGTGTTTCTTTTCACTGGCTGACAAGGATTCTGGATTTTTAATCATTAGTTCTAAATACAAATCTCCTTTTTTTCCTCTTCGATCGCGATACCCTTTCCCACTTAGTTTCATTTTTTTCCCTGATTGACTCCCACTAGGTATTTTAACTTTGATCCCACTATCCAGGCTTTCTATGGTAATTTCAGCACCCAAAGCAGCTTCCCAAGGTGATAAATACATAGTTTGGTATATGTCTAAGCCTTCAATCTTTCGATTTTTTTCACTAAGAATATTGATTCTTATGAATAAGTCTCCTCTTAAAGATCCTCCCGCTGATCGATGTCCTTGTCCCTTCAATTTAATGCGTTCGCCAGATACAATACCTGCTGGGATTTTTACTGATAATTTTTTTTCTTGATTTCCAAGGTTGATGATAAATTGTTTTTGTGTTCCATGATAGGCTTCATCTAATGAAATACTTACTTCAGCTTCCACATCAAGTTCCTGTTGGTCAGAAGCGTGTGAAGAAAAATTCGAATCTCCAAATATATCCGTCTCATTAAATCCCGAAGCCCCCCCAAAGAAAGCTTCAAAGAAATCACTGAAATCACTGCTGCTTTTGCTTTGATTGTATGTTTCTTGTTTACTATTTCTCGAGAAATTAAATCCATACTGGTGAGGATCAAATTCAACCCCATTTTGAAATCCCTGCTGTTTTTTCAATTGATCAAATCTTTTTCTTTTCTCTGGGTCTCCAAGTACTTCATAAGCTTCATTCAACTCTTTAAACTTATTTTCTAATTCCTGATTCCCAGGGTGAGTATCTGGGTGATAGTCTTTTGCTAGCTTTCGGTATGCTTTTTTTATGGCTGCTTGTGTTGCACTTTCATCAACGCCCAAAGTTTTATAATAATCCTTATATTGCACCTTTTTCACCTGCCTTCCATTCGTTTGACTTTCTTTGACTTTTATGTTTTTATTATATCATTTTTGCTTCAAAAATCAATCCATTTATAACCCACTCCTATCTAATAATTTTCAATTACCAATGTAATAAAGCATTCTATTCTTGTTATCATTGTTTATTTAGTTAAATTTTAGGTAGTATTATGATAGATCGCCTTTTATTCAATAGAATAAGGAAACGGAGGAATTAATGTGTCCACACTAAAGTCAGAAATTTATGGAATTCCTATGGAGAGTCCTGTTGTAGTTGGTGCTTGCACCTTAACATCGCGACCAGACAAAGTGAAAGAACTAGAAGCAGCAGGTGCTGGTGCTCTTATTGTTAAATCTTTATTTGAGGAAGAAATTCAACTGGAACGATTCCAATTAAATGAACAGTTAGAGAAATATAATGATTTGCATGCTGAAATGATAACTCACTTCCCACATTTAGATCATGCTGGTGATGCAGCGCATTTACAAATGGTAAAAAAAATAAAGAATGCTGTTAAGATTCCCGTCATTGCAAGTCTTAATGCCGTGACAATGGAAGGTTGGATACAATATGCAAAAGATTTAGAAGCAACTGGCGTCGATGGATTGGAGCTAAATTTTTATGCACTTCCAGTCGATGGTCAGATAGCAGCCGATGATATTATCCAGAAGCAGATAGAGGTTGTTCAAAAGATCAAAGCTGCTGTTTCAATCCCCGTAGGCATTAAACTAAGTCCCTATTACACACATTTAATGAATGTCACAGAAGCTTTAAAGAATGCAGGTGCCGATGGATTTACTCTGTTTAATCGTTTTTTCCAACCAGATGTAGACATAATGAGCGAAACAGAATCAGTTACTTTTTCTTTCAGTGATACACAGGATGATTTATTGGCCATTCAATGGATTGCACTCCTTAGCGATCGATTAGACATTCCTTTAACCGCGAGCAATGGAATTCTCGATTATGAAGAAGCTGTTAAAGCCATGCTTGTGGGATCAAAATCTGTCCAAGTTGTGAGTGCATTGTATAAAAATGGTACGGATCAAATTACAAAAATAAATGAAGGTATCCTCAAATGGATGGAATTAAAAGGATATAATCATATTAACGATTTTTGTGGTAAAATGAGTAAAGATAAACAAAAAGATCCTTGGGCATACGAGCGGGTACAATACATTGAAATGTTGCTTAAAAAAGGGAGCTTTTTCTAAGTGGAAAAATAAAATGATAGGACATGATTATTTATGAAAAGGTTGGCTAAAAAACATAAAAAAAAAGAACTAGGCATACTCCTGCTTTTAATTATCATTGCCACCATAGCTATCATTGCCACCTTTTTAATCGTGTATACCATGGACCAGCCAACAAATCTTGCAAGTGATGCTGTTAGCCTATACACCATTCCTTTAGAAGTTCTTACGCAAGCAGCTCCACCTGAGGATGGTTCCAGAAGAGCCTATGTAAAAATGGCTGTGGTCCTTGAACTCAGTAGCCATGGAGATTTACGATATATAAACAATTATTCAGAACGATCAAAAGCAATCATCTCCCAGACTATTAATGATGTATCTGCTGAGTTGCTGATCAGTGCAGATTATCTAGAGGTATTAGAACGCGATCTCATTGCTACCTTTGAATCTAATATGGATATTACACCAAAAAACATCTATTATGACACGATCATCGTTCAATAAGGGGAATAAATAGGGAGGTACTACTATGAAAACAGAAAAAGATATTATTAAATTTGCTATGACGATGGAACTTCAAGGACAACGATTTTATCAGAGTTTTGCGGATCAGGTTGACAATGAAACCGCTAAGGTATGGTTCAAGTCCTTAGCTGAGACTGAAAAAGAACATTACGAGATCTTAAAAAAGCAACTAGATTCTTTAAATGATCATGGCGAATGGTTAGATATTAGTGACGAAGTTTCAAAAAATCCTGATGAATCTCTTTTTGAAAAACGAAAGCTAAATGAAAATGTCCATGAAAAAAATTTACACAGCCACGCAGATTTATCTATTTTACGAATGGCCTATTTAATTGAAAACGACTTTGCTGAATACTATAAAAAAGCTGCAGAACAAACAGATGATCCAAAGGGCAAAAAGTTGCTCACGACCTTATTCCAATGGGAAAATGAGCATCGTCGCCTTTTCCATGAAGAATATCAGCAAGCAATGCAAACGAACTGGTTTGATCAAGGATTTGCACCATTTTAAAAAATCGAGTGACCACATTGGTCACTCGATTACTTTTTTTAAAGCCTTTGGTAAAAATTCTATCAAGTCGCCAGCCTTCATACCTATCATTCCCATTGTCTCTGCAGCAATATCTCCTGAAAGTCCATGAATGTATGCTGCAGCAGCGGCGGCTCTTACTCTACTATTAGTCCGATGACACAGAGCAGCGATTACTCCAGTTAAGACATCACCGCTGCCAGCAGTAGCCATACCTGGATTTCCCGTGGTGTTCACCCAGGTTTCACCATTTTCATCAGCAATCACTGTTCCTGCACCTTTCAAAAGAATAGTTATCTTCCACTTTTCAGCAAAATTCTTGGCTACTTCCAACCTATTGTTATTAATTTCTTCTACGGTTAGACCTGTTAGACGTGCCATTTCTAAGGGATGAGGAGTCATGATCCATGAACGGGTCCTTGCTCCAATCCATTTTTTGTGTTTCGACAAAATATTTAAAGCATCTGCATCTAGAATCATTGGTTTGTCTGTACTTTGTAATAGAAAAGATAGGTAATCTTCACGCCCCATACTTTTTCCCCAGCCTGGACCAACTACAATTACACTGGCATCTGCTATTTGGTTTTTCACTATCTCTCTGGCCTTACATGTTAAATATCCATTTTCATACGTCGAATAAGAGACGGTTGTTGCTTCTGGTATCATTTGCTCATAAAGATCGTTAAGGTTTTCTTCACAGACTATTCGAACCTGCCCAGCACCACTACGCAAAGATGCTTTTGCCGCTAACACGCTAGCTCCTGTCATTCCTTTGGATCCAGCCATTATAAGAATATTTCCCCCATGTCCTTTATGATCGTTTTTATTACAAGGGCGTATCCATGAAGCAAGGTTTTCTGCCTTTGTTTTCATAGCGACAAATTCTGTTCCCTTTATTAGGTTATTAGGTATTCCAATATCCACTACACTTAATTCACCATTCAAAGCAGCTCCAGGATATAGAAGGTTGCCCACTTTAGGTAACTGAAAAGATATGGTTTTATCGGCTTTAATTGCATGCTCAATAATTTCACCAGTGTTCCCATTGACTCCCGAAGGAATATCAACGGATAATACCTCACAAGAAGATAAATTTATTTTTTCAACGGCTTTTAACGATACACCTCTTATCTTTCGATCTAATCCAGTCCCAAACAGGGCGTCAACCACAATATTATCCTCTTTTAGCTTTTCTTCAAAAATTTTCATATGTCTCTGGGAGTTATTCATACAATGATCGTATATACAGTATATGTTCGTTGCCTGTCTTGATAAGATTTGATAGTTTTGTCTACAATCTCCTTTTAATTTTTCTGGATCTGAGAATAAAAATACCCATACTTTTTCATTGTTTCTCAGTAGATGTCTCGCTAATGCTAAACCATCACCGCCATTATTTCCTGGACCACAACAAATAACGTATTCCGTCCTTTTATTATTGTACGTATGTTTTATTATCTCATGGGCCAGGGCTAAACTTGCATGTTCCATTAAAAGAAGACTTGGAATCCCATACTCTTCTATTGTTCTTTTATCTAATGTTCTTATTTGCTCGTTGGTTACAATTTTCAATGGTGCCCCCTCCTAGATTAGGATTAGATGGCAAGTAACATATGTAGCATCATCAAATAACATAGGATCACTAAAATAGAATCCCATCCCATTGTCATAAAACTTCGTTTAGACCGATAGAACAACCCTATTACAATAATTCCACTAAGAAGAATAGTTATCATTGCAGTTAATAAATGTTGTTGACTAATGGATCCGTATATAGATCCCTGTAGGTAAGATAAATCTGTTATCGCTATAATCAATATGTTGAGAAGATTGCTGCCTAACACATTTCCAACAGCCATATCGTAGGCACCAATTCTAATAGCCGCTATAGATGCTACCAATTCTGGAAGTGATGTAGCTCCTGCCATTAGAAGTGTCCCTATAAAGGCATGCCCTAAGCCTGTACTTTCAGCAATGATATCTGCATTGACGGATAATTGTATCCCCGCTATCACAATAACCACTGCCATCCCAATAAATTTAATTGATGTTTCAACAATCAAATTACTGGATTCCTTTGTTTTATTGGAGGTCTCCGATTCTTTGGATATTATAGGATGTTTGTTTTCATAACGCACCATCAAAATCATAGAAGCTAAATAAACGATCATGATGGTGACGCTGAAACTACTAACCCATCCAATTGTAATTTCAAAGATTCCATATGGAACCAGTACAATGGCCATGATACTAATAACGGTCATAATAATACCGAATACAGAAGATAGAATATGACTTTCTCGAACCATTCTCAAAAGACTCCCAGGACCCTGAACAATATCTACTATAGCAATAATCACAATATTAAAAGCGTTGCTACCGTATAGATTTCCAAATGCAAGATCTGGAGACCCCATCATTGCAGCCGAAACACTACTAGAGATTTCTGGAAGACTGGTAACGGTTGCTATCAAAACCCCACCCACTAATGTATATCCTAAGGATGTATGAGTTGCCAGTATGTCTCCATAATCAGCTAGTTTTGTACCAGCTACAACCACCATTAATGCACTGATCAAAAATAAAAAGTATTCCATTTTTTCCTCCACTATTAATTTGATTTAAACAAGGCATTTTCAATGGCTTTCAGCAACACTTTGCTGCTGTCTGTTGCACCTGATATTGTGTCTACTTGGAGTGATTGCTCTTCCATGACTCTTTCTACTACTACTTCTCCTTGAGCTCCCCGTTCATGAATATGCTCATACTGAATATCTTGAACTTTTCCATCTTCCACATAAATTGTGACAAAAGCCTTCACCAAAACGGCATCATAGCTCCCTTGAAAAATTCCATCCTCTAAGGCAGGCAAATCTCCGCCCTTAAGTACTATTTGATCTACGGCTTGAGTATATTGATACATTCGATACCCTCTTCGAGCGAAGGGAAATATAACCGCTGCCAACACTAGAACTACAATTGCATATTTAAGGTATTTATTCATTCACACACCTCTTTCTAAAAAATTGAGGAGGTTCTTCCTCACTATCTTTAAGTATTCTCTCATACATCATGCAATATTTCAATGAATCGCTGCCCATATAAGTGCCCCCTAAAACAATATTTAGGAGGCGAATTTTATAGCATAAACCGTTCTGTAATTTGCTGAAAAATATCTTCCGTCATTTGATGTCTTTGGGATGTCAAATTCTTATCTTCTACATCCTTGTGAAGAACTTCATAAGAAGGTTTGTTTATATTTTGATATACAATGCCAGTACATAAACCTTCTGTTTCTTTTAACAACTGTACTGCTCCCAAATAATCTGATGCATCACTTTTTCGTTCTTGTTCAGCGGATTTAAGATGCTCACGGAACCACTGATAGGTATTGACTTTATTATAGGTTACACATGGACTAAACACTTGAACTAAAGAAAAACCTGGATGCTGAATTGCTTTTTGTATCAATTCTATCAATTCATCCTGTTGTGCTGAGAAGCCCTGAGCATAAAAGGAAGCACCAGAAGCTAATGCTAATAAACCTGGCTCTATCGGCATATCTTCAGAACCCTTTGGTGACGTTTTTGTCTTGAAACCCTGGTCACTTACTGGTGAAACATGGCCTTTAGTCAGGCCGTAGACTTGGTTATTCATGACAATGTAGGTCATATCAATATTTCTTCGAATAGCATGTACCGTATGACTCGTTCCTATGGCAAAACCGTCTCCATCTCCACCAGCTGCTACAACGGTTAAGTCAGGGTTTGCTAATTTGATACCCTGAGCCACAGGTAAACTTCTACCATGTACACTATGAAAGGAGTAGGCATTCATATAACCTGAGATTCGACCAGAACACCCAATTCCACTAACAACAGCTAGACTTTCTCTTGAAATATTCATTCTTGCAGCAGCTGTTTGTAAAGATCTAAGGACGGAAAAATGTCCACAACCTTTGCACCAGGTAGGATTTAATCCATTTCCATAATCCTTCATTTCCATTATTGACACCACCTATCCATTGCTTCTATGATTTCTTCCACGCTAAAAGTATTCCCATCGTATTTGGTTACGCTTTTTATCTTTTCTGGCTGTTTCGTTTCCTGACAAATGATTTTAGCTAATTGGCCATGATAATTACACTCTATTACGATTATGCTTTTATACTTTTCCAGCAATTCTTCTAATTGATGAAGCGGTAATGGCCTTATTTGTCCAATTCGAGCTATATCAACTGACTTTTCTGTTCTTAACTGAGCTTCCTTTACTATTCCGTAAAGAGATCCAAAGGTTAAAAACAAGATATCTCCTGTCCTATTACCTTCTACCGTAATAGATTGTCTTTTCTCTAAGGGCGTAATTTTCTTCATTCTTTTCTCCATCATAACTTTGCGGTTCTCTGGATGATCTGAAGGTCGTCCCAATTCATTATGTTCCAATCCCGTCACCTGGTGTTGACCACCCTTTGTCCCTGGTAACGCTCTGGCTGAAACACCATTTTTTGTTAACTGATATCTGGGAAACCCTCCATCATAAAAAGAATCGAGGAGTTCTGAACTGGCAAATTCTCCACGTTCAATGATAGGTTCAAAAAACCGTAGTTGATCAAAGGTTTTTGCTGATAAACTAAGATTTAAATCCGTTAGGATTATAACTGGACATTGGTATTGATCTGCTAAATTAAAAGCTTCTATTGTTATTTCATAACACTCTTGAATAGTCGATGGCGATAAAATAATGGCAGCGTATTCACCGTGGCCTGCATAATATAAAAAAGATAAATCACTTTGCTCCATCTTAGTTGGCATTCCTGTACTAGGGCCTGCCCTTTGTGCATCTATCACCACCATTGGTGTCTCTGTCATACCTGCCAATCCTAGGCCTTCTGCCATTAGAGTCATTCCTGGCCCTGATGTTGCCGTCATGCTTCGAACACCAGCATGAGCGGCACCAAGGACCATGGCGATGGCTGACACTTCATCTTCAGTCTGTACTGTCTTACCACCTAAAGATGGAAAAATCCGAGCTAAATTCTCCATCACATCCGATGCTGGTGTGATAGGATATCCAGCTATGAATCGACAACCTGCCATTGCTGCTCCAATAGCGATTGCTTCATTTCCAATCATTATCATTTTCTTGTTGGTTACTTGAATATCAGTATCAAAATAAGATGCCCTATTGATAAGAGTTGAAGCATGCTCTATAGCAGTTGATAGTACCGCTAAATTTTGTTCAAGGATTTCATCCCCTTTACCCGCGTAAGCTTCTTTTATCAGTTTTATTAGATCCTCTGTTTCTAATCCAACAATTCTTCCTAAATATCCAACTACACTGGTGTTTTTCATAAATATTTTTCCATTATCTTTCGCTATCTCTGACAAGGGTAAAGCAATACTATGGAGACGATCAACCCACTCTTCATTTCTTGTCATATCCTCATCAAAATACAAAATACCGTTGGATTTTAGCTGATGCATATTTAAGTGAATACTCTCCTGATCCATTGCCACAATAACATCGTAACTGCTTTCAACATGATTTACCTCTTCTTTTGCAATTGTAATGGCAATGTGTGTATTTCCACCTTTAATCCTTGATGAAAATTTTCGCTCACTCAATGTATAATACCCTTTTCGGGACAGTGCTTTCATTAATGAAATGCCTACGCTTGCAACCCCTTCTCCTTGAATGCCTCCAATCAATACAGTGAAATATTTATTCACTCTCCACATCCTCCTCTCAAAATTTAATTATACCTGGCAAAATCCTACTATTCAAATTTATACCATTCTATCTTTAAATAAATCAGAAAAATTCTTTCCACCTACGATAACTCACCATTGGAAAACATATTTAAAAAACGTCCACAGTACCCATCCTAAGCATCTTCATCCTATCCTTAACAACATTGCACATGATATTTTTTATGGCATAAAAAACCTCGCCAAATCAAACTTCTTCAATAAGTATTTGGCGAGATTCTACTTAAAAATAGTAGTACCATGTTTTCCTTCAGGAAAAGATAGCCTTTAATTATATTTTTTTAGCATTTGCTGTATCTGGTACTAGGTAGTCGTCTGGGCCTAAATAATAGTGCCCCGTTTCATAAGGACCACCTTCAACGGTTATAAGCACACGATTCACCCCGTAGTATTCACCCACGGTATTCACAATGCACTGTAACATTTGGCTTTCAAAATCACTTCCCATTCCTACTTCTATTAGTTCGGAATTGAAATCAACCTTTACTAGATGCTCTTCTGGCTTTCGTTCAATGTTCTGGATAACAATATTTTCCTGCAAAACTGCAGCGGCGGTATTCATATCTGGTTGTTGCTGTAGGTATTTTGTTAACACAGCTTCAATCGATTCGTTCGTCGCTAATGATACCGTAAAATCTTTATATACACTCTGCTGTTCTTCCCATTCAGGAAAATATACTCTTAAATTTGTTTCCCATGAAGCATTTTCTTCCATTGATACCAATACGGTTGTGATAGGTTCAACGCCATTTTCCGACTCTAGAATTCCTTTAACAAAACCAATCCCTTTCACATAATAGCTTCGGTGAACGGCGTCTTCTAACTCTGTTGTTACTTCAATTGCTTCAAAATCACCATAAGGAACGGATATTTGAGCTTGAACTTTAGTTATGGAGCGTTTTCTTCCATCATCTAGCTTCCATTCAGTTCCAACGCTTAGGGGTTTCATCAACAATACCTCTGATGAATTTGGTGTTTCTCTTAATAATGGAAAAAATGAATAGAACTCTTCTTGTTCATTAGAAATAACTATTTTTTCATCTTCTACTTGTATTACTTGTCCCATTGTAGTTCCCGTAGTTTGAACCCTTCGTTGGATTTTGCTGTCTTCTTGATAATCAAAGAAAACAACTTGATCTGCATATTCGCTTCCTTTTCCTTCATAGGTCAATATCGTATCTGGATGAAAAGGGAAATACTCTGAAATTTCAACATCTTTCAGGTGTGTTACTACTTCCGACGACAAATCTTCTTTGGAGCTACAAGCAATCATCAATATCATTGAAAGGAATAAAACACAAACTAAGGTTATTTTTTTTATTCTCATACGGAATATGCACCTCCTTTATTTTACACTTCTATTTTTATCATACCCTTTATCAAACTTGCTATGCAAGTTCAATACATTTTCATCTTTCTATCCTTTTCATTAGGAACTATATGATTCGTTAAATATCTTCATATATCTTGACATGGCTTTATACTACCTTTATGATAATTGAGAGAAATAACAGCACTATTCAATCAATCACCACTTGAAAGGAATTGGCCCAGATGAAAACTTTTATTAACCACCCCAGTTTCAATATTTTGCTTGCAACACTTTTGATTCTCAATACTTTTTCAGTTTTTCACCTTTACGGGAATACTCAAAAAATACAGACTGATCTTAACCTTAACAGCGAAGCTTATAGCAATGTTCAGCAAAAACTGCAGGATGAACAACAAGCGATCAACCATCATTTAGAATCCATTCAACATGAATTAGAATTATCACAACGAGCCTTTCAGAGTTTACAAGAGGAAGCAGAAGCTTTAAAAGAAGAAAATCAAGA
The DNA here is from genome assembly GCF_055383815.1 of Tindallia texcoconensis. Classification (NCBI taxonomy): domain Bacteria; kingdom Bacillati; phylum Bacillota; class Clostridia; order Peptostreptococcales; family Tindalliaceae; genus Tindallia; species Tindallia texcoconensis. The sequence continues at coordinate 2,845,849 of NZ_AP042431.1, read as the reverse complement.
GCTAAAAAAAAAATTACTTTAAGGCATACAGGAAGTACCCGTACAGGCAATCGTAAAGATGACCGTATTGTTTATCTGACTTTTGATGATGGGCCAAGTCATAACACGGCAAAAATCTTGGATATTCTTAAACAACAAAATGTACCAGCTACTTTTTTCGTCAATGGCTATGATACAGACTTTGCTCATCAAATGTACCAACGCATTGTAGAGGAAGGCCACGAACTTGGGAATCATACTTTCTCTCACGATTATAATCTCATCTATCAGTCTCCAGAAGCATTTATGGAGGATGTACTAAAGTTACAGAATTTCCTAGAATGCTCTACCGGTTACCGACCTAAGGTCTTTCGTTTTCCTGCAGGTTCAAACAATCGGATCTATCGTCAAGTGCAACAAAAGAACCCATACATTATGATTGAAATTATGCAAGCCTTACAAGAAAAAGAAATGCAGTATTTTGACTGGACCTCTAGTTCAACGGACGCTGCCGCCATAACATTAGATGCGGATATCATTATTGAAAATACTATGAAATATGTTTCTGGTCACCACAATGCCATTATACTATTTCATGATTCAGGCTCCAAAACCACAACAGTTAAAGCTTTACCATCCATTATTCGAAATCTAAAATCACAAGGGTATGGCTTTGATACGCTGTCTCATGATTCATTTTATGTTCATTTCGATTATCTTCTTTACTAAAATCGCATGAGTCAGGCTCCTTATGAATCTATGGATTTGCCATACTGATTTACAAATACCTTATCCCAACGCAAATCTTTCTCGCTATAGGCTTCTTTTTCTTCTGCGGGATAGCCTATGGAGATCATTGCCTCTATTTTGATATTTTCAGGAATCGAAAGAACTTCTCGAATGTATGCTTCTGTTGATTTAGTTTGATCAAAAGATCGATTTCTAAGTTGAATCCAACAAGATCCTAATCCCAAGGAGTGAGCTTGTAAATGAATTAGCGTTGATGCAATAGAGGCATCCTCCACCCACACATCACTTCGTGTTTCATCCGCCATAACCAAAATAACAACAGGAGCCTCTTTCGCAAATGCTGCTCCTGCTTCTTTTGAGTATGCGAGTTTTGTAATTATGTCCCTCTCCGTAATCAAAAGAAATTCCCAAGGCTGCTTTTTTTTCGAGGAAGGAGATAGCAAAGCCGCTTGTAACACTAGATCAATTTTTTCTTTTTCAACTAATTTAGATGTATACTTTCTTATGCTTCTTCTGTTTTTTAGTAGTTCTAACATCATTTATTCCTCCTGTTTCTTCAAATTTTATGTCTGTATGACATATGTTAATACCGGTACCATTATAAATCAAAGTCAACTATAACTCAACAAAGAGATATGAAATTAACACCTGTATTATCCTAAATTATGATATACTATCTACATCCGCATATAAAAAATAATAAAGGAGGCGGTACTATGTTAACAACTGTCAATGTTACTGAGTCCATCTACTATATTGGCGTCAACGATCGAGAAACTTATCTTTTTGAAAATTTATGGCCTCTTGATAAAGGCGTTTCTTATAACTCCTACTTAATTAAGGATGAAAAAGTGGCTGTTTTCGATACCGTAAAAAACACAAAAATTAATGAATATATCGAAAAAATTCATAGCATATTAGAGGGAAAGCCTGTTGATTATCTCATCATTAATCATATGGAACCAGATCATTCTGGAGCCATCAAAGCCCTAAAAGCAAGCTATCCAAATATGCAACTCGTCGGAAACAAAAAGACCTTCGAAATCCTAGAAAATTTTTATGGCCCAATGGACTCCTATTTGATAGTTGAAGAAGGGGATATTTTGTCTCTTGGAACTCACGAACTTAAATTTATTATGACGCCCATGGTACACTGGCCTGAAACCATGATGACCTATGAAAGCAAAGCTCAAATTCTTTTTTCAGGAGACGCATTTGGTGGATTTGGTTCTCTTGATGGAGGCGTATTTGATGACGAAGTTAACCTAGAGTTCTATATGGATGAAACTCGAAGGTATTATTCTAATATTGTCGGAAAATATGGAGCTATGGTGCAGAAAGCCCTCAAAAAGGTGAAAGAATCTGGAATCAACATATCAATCATCTCACCAACACATGGACCTGTTTGGCGAAGATCACCAGAAATGATCATGCATTATTACGATCGATGGTCTAGAGCTGCCACAGAGGAAGGCGTAGTTATCGCTTACGGATCTATGTATGGCAATACCCAGCAAATGGCAGATTTAATTGCCCGTAGACTTTCAGATCGAGGCATTAAGAATATTCGTATTTATGACGCCTCTAAAACTCATATGTCCTACATCATTAGTGACCTATGGAGATTTAAAGGGGTTATTCTTGGTAGTTGCGCTTACAATACTGGTTTATTCCCCACTATGGAAACTCTTGTAGGCAAGATTGAAAACTCTCAGCTTAAAGACCGTTACCTTGGTATTTTTGGCACTGCTTCTTGGAGTGGAGGAGGTGTTTCTAGCCTTAATAAGTTTGCTGAAAAAATCAAGTGGCAACAAGTAGCAGAATCTGTTGAGGCTTTATCTACACCCAAAGAGGAAGAGTTTATTAAGTGCCGGGAAATAGCAGATGAAATGGCAGATCTTTTGCTTAAAGAAAGAAAGCCTGGAGGCAATGCTTTTAGTAGCTCTATTTATTAAAATCTCTCTATTTTTGTCTTTATAAAAACCCCAGTAGAAGGATCTCCTTCTACTGGGGTTTTAAAATACCTTTATTCTTCCAAGGATGTTAGGACTTTTAAAAAATCTTCAGGTACAGGTGCTTTAAACTGCAAATGCTCCCCGCTAGCAGGATGAGTAAAGCCTAATTCTCTTGCATGCAGCACTTGACCTTTTAAATTAAACCTACGTCCAGGTCTGGAGTATAATTCATCTCCTATAATCGGATGCCCTATATAAGCCATATGCACACGAATTTGATGGGTGCGACCTGTTTCTAATTCAGCTTTCACGTGGGTATGAGCCGCATAATTTTTAAGGACCTTTATATGGGTAACGGCAGGTTTACCATCTTTTACAACGGCCATTTTTTTTCTTTGACTGGGATGACGGCCAATGGGAGCTTCTATGGTTACGTGAGACTCAGCTATCACTCCCCGTACTATGGCTTCATAACTTCGTTGCATCGAATGATCTGCTAATTGAGATGACAAAGAACTATGAGCTTGATCTGTTTTAGCCACTACTAATAGTCCTGATGTATCTTTGTCTATCCGATGTACAATTCCAGGTCTTATCATGCCATTAATGCCAGACAGCTTCCCTTTACAATGAAATAATAGTGCATTCACCAAAGTACCGCTACTATGACCTGCCGATGGATGAACAACCATATTTTGTGCCTTATTAATCACTACAAGGTGATCATCCTCATATATAATGTCTATCGGTATATTCTGTGGCTCAATCTCAACATTTTCAGGTTCAGGGATTTTAACATTTATGTAGTCTCCTTCCTTCACCATATACCTACTTTTTTTTGCCACATCATTCACTAATACTTTTTGTTCTGTGATACACTTTTGTAAAAAACTTCGGCTATAGGATTCCATCATACTTGCAAGAAATTGATCAAGTCTTAATCCGTCGCTTTCGTTATCTACTTGAAATAAAATACTTTTCATTTACTTCATCCCTTCAGAAATTGGCTGGTCTTTTAAAATAAAATAAATTAATAATGCCTGACCACCAACAATTGCCATATCAGCAATATTGAATACCGGCCATATCTGAAAATCCAGAAAATCAACTACATACCCCAAAAACAAACGGTCAATAAAATTACCTATGGCACCACCTGCTATTAGACTTAGGGAAAGCATTAATAATGGGTTTAATTGAGGAGTTTTAATGAAAAATAGAAAAATCCCCCCCACAATCAATACCGTCATCACAATAAAAAAAGTTCTCTGATCTTGCAAAATACCAAAAGCGGCTCCGCGATTTTCAAGATAGCGTAAATGAAAAAAACCTTCTATTACTGGCTTCTGCCCTATTTCCTTTAAATGACGAAGGACAATCCACTTACTCACCTGATCAAGCAAGATAGTCCCTATAATAATAAACCATTTCATTCAGATGTTTCGCTCCTAACTTCTGAGGATTGGGAATCTATGCTATTTTTTTCTTCGGGATATTTAGTTTTCAGTTCATCAGCTAAGGATTCAACATCTTCAAGCAAAGAATCCATTTGAGACTGTAAGAGTGTTCTGTAGCGGGTTTTAAATATTTGAACTTGTCGTAGCATTTCATCATATTGTTGATAAATTTTATCTAAATCCACTCTTGCTTCGCTGATCATTTTTTTTGCTTTCAATTCTGCTTCTTCAATAATTACATCCGACTTTTTAACAGCATTCATTCTCATTTCTTCAGCAGTCGATTGTGCCACCACTAGTGTTTCTTTTAATGTATTTTCCATTTGTTTATATTTCTCAACTTGTTTTTCATCAATCTCCAATTTTTCTTTCATTTCAAGGTTTTCTTTATAAAGAATTTCATAATCGGCCATGATTTCATCTAAAAAAGCATCTACTTCTGATTCATTGTATCCCCGTACACTTTTTTTAAACTCTTTATTCTGAATATCCAGGGGTGTTATCATAGCATATCCTCCAATTTAGCATCGACGTCCAATCTTAACGTGCCTTCTATCTGATCGAGTAGTTCCTCCAACTTCCAAAAGAACAGCTCTACCATAACCAGCTACTGATAGCGTATCATTTTCTTTTAGTTCCACCATGGATTTATGAATGGACTTCCAATTGATTTTTACCTTTTCTTGATTAATCAGAGTTTGTGCTTCCTTTCGAGATAGCTTATATGTTAAAGAAATCAGAGAATCAACCCGTAAAGAAGCAACAGATCCCTTTACAACTGTGTACACTGGCTCTATAAAGTGTACTTCCTCATTTGACATCTCACTGATTTTTACAGGACAATTCCCAATTTTAGTGAGATGCAAAGCGATGTATTTCGCCATTTCATCCAATACAAAAACGATGGCACTCTTCTCTTTTACAAGTAAATCTCCAATTTTTTCTCTCTTTATGCCAAGAGAAAGTATTGATCCTAAATAGTCGCGATGCGTAAGAGTATGAAATTTAGAAGCATATTCAATAGAAAGGATATGAATAGAGGGCTTTAAAGAAACCTCTGTTAAATCACAATGTTTCATTGTTATGACTTTTCTTTCTGCTTTATCATATCCTCCATATACAGAGTAGCTTAAGTCGGATACTCCATTTAAAATATCTTCAGCATATATCCATTCTGCTGGTGTTAAAAAAGAAGTATTGATTGGTTGATATTTTTCCACTGCTCGATATGCCTGATCTAGAATGGTTTCCCAATTCTTTCGCACAAGGTGATCTGGAATAAATTTTAAGTTGATATCACTCATTAGACTATTTCAATCCTTTTAGTGTAAACAGTATTTATCTTAGCAAATTAATAACAAAATTTGACATCATGTTAACAAGAACAATGCCAAGGATAGGTGAAAAATCAATCATTCCTTGATACTTAAAAACATTCTGGATCATGCCTCTTATTGGTGCAAGTATTGGCTCTGTAACTCCATAAATAAATTGCCCTAATGGACTATAAGGATTCACTCGAATCCACGAGAATATCACTCTAATCAATATAAAGAAATTTAAGAGGCGAGCAAAATAATGAACTGCCATAATCACTGTTGCTGTCGAAAACAAACCTTCACACTCCTTTTATCTGTTTTGCCAAGGGAATACCCCTTTGCTTTTAAGCTCTTCTTTGATGTTCCCTGCTATTTCTACGTTATTGGGCGCTAAAATAAAGATATCTGATGATACTTTTTGAATGCTGCCATCCAGTGCATAAATAGCCCCGTTCAAGAATTCAAATATTTTTCGAGCTACATCCGACTCCAAAGTTTCCAAATTAACAATGACCGGCTTCCTATTTTTTAAATTATCCACTATATTCTGCACTTCATCATAGGCGTTTGGCTCAAAAATAACTACTTTCATCTGACTAGTTGTGTGAATATTAACCACCTTATTAGTCTTTTGCTGACTATCATTTCTCATGTCTTCTTGGGATGGATATAAGGGTTCCGTATAAACTTCCTCATCATCTTCATCTTCAAAGACATCCAATCCCATAAAGTGTTTTACTTTATCTACAAATTTTTCCGCCATATCAACCTTCCTCTCTTAATCATAATTCCGGTTGCCGAAAATGGCACTACCTATCCGAACCATGTTAGACCCTTCTTCTACAGCTATCTTGTAATCATTAGACATACCCATGCTAAGATATTTCATTTCAGCATGTTCAAATTTATCGGCTTCTAGTTTTTCTTTCAATTCAAAAAGTCTTTTAAAACAATCTCTTGTCACCTGTTTATTGGATGTGAAAGGAGCCATTGTCATTAGGCCTTTAATATCCACCCACTTCATAGGCTCTAATTGCTCAATGAAATGATATACAGATGCTGGATCCACCCCATACTTACTCTCTTCTCCTGATACATTTACTTGAATTAACACTTCCATTTTACGATTGTTTTCACCAGCTTTTTTATTGATCTCTTTAGCTAAGGAAACAGAATCTAAGGAATGAATAAGACTAACTTTATCAACTATATATTTTACTTTATTTCGCTGCAAATGTCCAATCATATGCCATTGTGATTCCATTCCAATAGCTTCAAACTTTGTCACTAGCTCCTGTACTTTATTTTCTCCCAGGTTCACTATCCCGTGATGGATCGCATTTTGAATTACCTCTGTAGGAATAGTTTTAGTAACCGCTATCATATGAATTTCTTGTTCAGGGTCGTATGATTTTTTTTGGGCTTCAGCGATATTTTCTTTTACTAATTGAATTTTTTCAGATAAATTCACCTTTTCCAATACCTCCTATCTTACTCTTTGACCTTCCTGAATGTCTTCAGGATTTAGAATGTAACGATCGTACCTTCTTAATGTTTCCACCATCTCCGCTTCCCCTTCTGGATCATTGTTGGGCTTCACTTCAACAAGTCCTTCCTTAAGAACAACGACTTCGTCATTTCTTCCTATCTCTTCAACGGGCATAAAAACCGCGTATCCATTGACATCTACCCTAAAAATACCGTTAATCCCGTATTGTTCAACAATAGAGGACCTAGGTACAATTAGCCCCTCAAATCGATGAGGGATCAACTCTAGATTTAACATCCTATTTTCATGCCATCCTTCTATGGGTACATTAAACTCAAGTATCATCAAAGGAGGGCTTTCAGGTGCTTCATGAATCTTCGATACAATCCCTCGAATCATTCGGTCCTCATGTAAGTCTCGCACCCATACACGTTTATTTACTTCATACATAGACTCATATTCCACCGGAACTTTTGTTGCGAAATTCCAACGATGTTCTGAAATAATTCGATAATGCTGTTCATCTGTTTCGATGCTGGATTTCATCTCCAATAATTCTAGCACTTTTTCCATCTGCTTTTCAAACGTTTCTTCTTCTAAGGCAATTAAATCATTTTCAAATCCATCACTTCCTATCGAAAAAATCCCTGCTTTTTCCGATCTTATTTCGTTTGAAAATGCATCCAATTTTTTTTCTATTTCAATTTTTTGGTCTTTGAGTTCTTTCAAGTTCATTTCTGGCAATTCTTGGCTTGTTTCTAATATTTCTAATTGCCTAGCAGTTTCCTCTAATATATACCGATTCTTATAAGCGAGCTCAAATTGATTTTGTTTCATGTTCAAAGTCAAATCAGCAATTAAATTTTTGATTCTTGTCTCTAACTGATTTACCGTTTCAGCTGAAAAAGATTCCACATCTTCTCCAGATTCAACTAAATCCATTCTTATTCTTATCATTTCATGCTCCATTATCAACGACTGATCAGATTCCGATACCAATACATCCGCTATTTTTTGTTGACGTGCCACCTTTTCCCCTTTGTTAACACTCCAGTTAATATGACCTGCTTTTGGCACAGGGTATGGACTTTCATTTCTTATGACAACGCCTAATGTTTCTATATTTGCCTCCAGAGTTCCATACTCTACGATATCTGTCCTAACTCTAAACTGACTTATAACTGGGTTTAATCGAATAAAAAAATACAAGGTAACAATAACGATCATAGGAATAACCAATATCATCATCATGAACTTTTGTCCGCTCTTACGCTTTCGTTTCTTTTCCATTCCTATCACCACTTATTGGTATAATCTTATTGCAGATTATATTGTACCACATAATAAAAGAGACAGGTATGATAAACTGATCAAACAGCTAACATAACCGTCTCATAGAAAGAGTGAAAATATAGTTGTTTTTACCGCTCCTCCAACTTTTTTATTACCTTTTCTATCTCATCGGCATGTCCTTTCGCTTTAACTTTTCTTAGCTCTTTAATTAAAACACCTTTTTCGTCAATTATAAAAGTGGATCTCTCAGTTCCCATACCAATTTTTCCAAACATCTTTTTTTCTTTTATAACATCAAACTGCTGATGTAATAATTCATCCTCATCAACTAACAAAGAAAACGGCAATTGATTTTTTTCTGCGAACTTTTGGTGTGATTTAAGGGAATCACGACTGACACCAAGGACTATCGCATTCATTTCTTTAATAGCTTTATAATGGTCTCTGAACTCAGAGGCTTCAGTTGTTCATCCTGGAGTATTGTCTTTCGGATAAAAATAAAGAATCACTTTATTGCCTCTAAGTTCACTGAGCTTTATCCAGTTTTCATGCTGGTCCAGCCTTGTAAAATCTGGTACTTTTTCCATTAGCTTCACTTTTTGCATGCTGCACACCCCCAACATATTTTTTTAATCTTACCCTTTTTCCTTACAGCTATTCATTTTTCATACAACAAAACCTGTGATTATTTTATAGAAAAAGGGTATAACCATAAAAATATACTCGGGAGTGAAAAACATGAAAACCATAAAAATAGTTATAACTGGTCATGTACAAGGAGTAGCCTTTCGTTATAGCGCCAGAGAAAAAGCTTTAGCTTTGCACCTAACAGGTTGGGTTCGAAATCGAAAAGATGGATCCGTTGAAATATTAGCCCAAGGCGACCATGCACGTGTAGATGAAATGGAAAAATGGGCACATATAGGTCCATCCAACGCAGATGTTTATACAGTTGTTACAACTTCTCTATCCTTAGAGAAACGCATTCAAGGTTTTATTGTCCGTCCCACTTGCTAAATGATGACCTCAGGTCTCCAATTCTCAAGGTGTTGCTGCTTTCACTTCAATCTCAGCTTCTTTAGACTCTTCAACTGGCGGTTTGGTAATCAACGTCAGCACAGCTCCTGTTGCACTTAGAACCCCTGACACAAGGTAACTAATACCATAAGTGCCTGTCATATCACGAACTATACCACCCAACAAAGGACCAAGTACACCGCCGATTCCCCAAGCCGTAATAACCATTCCATAATTCATTCCGAAATTTTTGATTCCAAAATAATCTACGGTTGCTGACGGGAAGATGGTTAACATCCCACCAAAAGTAAAACCAACTACAGATACTCCCATCATCAAAATTGGAGGACTCGTGAATGTCGAGAAAAATGCATAGACAATCACCTGTAGTATAAACATTGCTAATAGTGTGTGCATCCTTCCAAATCTATCAGACAAAACGCCACATCCAATACGCCCTGCAAAATTAAAAAAAGCGTATATTCCAACTAATATATAGGCGTTTTCCATTCCAGCTTGTTCTAGTCCTATTTTTGATAGCTGCCCAATAATTAAGAGGCCTGCAAAAGTTCCAAAGGAAAACATAGTCCACAACTGATAAAATTGTTTTGTTTTAAGGACTTCATGCCATTCATAATCTATTTTTAAACTTACAGTATCTACTGCACTACTCTTCATCGGTACTTCGTCTTCATCTGGAGGTGTATAGCCAACAGGAGGATTCTTGATAAACTGTGCTAGGATCATAATAAGAATTAAAAAAGAGGCTCCTAGAATAAAGAAAGTACGCTGAATTCCTTGAGTGCTCAGAAGGTAATTCGTTAAAGGAGCAATATAGAGCGGTGCTAATCCAAATCCACTAACAACAACTCCTGAAATCAATCCTCTTTTCTTAGGACTAAACCATTTAACTGCAGCTGGCGTTGGGGCTGCATACCCTGTGCCGATTCCCATGCCTGCAATAATACCAAAAAATATCGTAAGACCAATTGGTGTTAAAAAAAGACCCGATACAATAAACCCAACTCCAACCAAAATAGCTGAGGTTATGATAACTGGCTTAGGCCCTAATCGATCCTGAAGACGCCCACCTGGAACCATTGAAAACGCAAACATGGCACATGCAAACATATATGGTACCTGAGATACCGTTGCACTCCATCCTAGCTGATCAATCAAAGCCGCAGAAATAACCCTCCAAGTATATAAAACTCCTAGCATTAAATTAACGCCTACTCCAGCAATCGTTACCGGCCAACCCGGGTGAAACTTCTTTTCCCCCATCAAACTCCTCCATTCACATTTTAGGATTCCCAAAATAATTGACCTACCATGAGTATACATATATTCATGAGTTTCTCATTAAATCATGATAAAATAACCGCAAAACGAATGTTTTGCGGTTATTTTGGTAGATGGTCGGGCTGACAGGACTTGAACCTGCGACCTCATGACCCCCAGTCATGCGCGCTACCAAACTGCGCCACAGCCCGATTAAGGTTAATCATTTTGGAACACAAGGACATTATAATAGAATTTAAAGAAACATGCAAGGTTTATTTTAGAGTATCTTATTATGCATTCCAATCCATCCCATAGTCCTCTACCACTTCTTCCATTTCATTTTTTTTGGTTCTGGTCATCAAATTGTAGACCGCTTGTTTCACATCTTCGTTTTGGTATAATACATCATAAATAGCCTTGGCAATAGGAACCTCTACCTGTTGTTTTTCGGCTAATTCATGTACTGCTTGAGCGGTAGAAACACCTTCTACCACCATACCTACTTCTTCTAAGGCTTCTTCCAGTGATTTTCCTTGCCCTACTAAAATACCAGCTCTACGATTTCTACTGTGCATACTCGTGCAAGTTACAATTAAGTCACCGATACCCGAAAGACCAGCAAAAGTATTTAAACGTGCTCCCATAACATTGCCCAGTCTCGCCATTTCTGTGATCCCCCGCGTCATTAGTGCTGCTCTAGCATTATCACCGTATCCAATACCATCAGCGATACCAGCCCCAAAAGCAATAACATTTTTAAGAGCACCAGCTAACTCCACTCCAACCACATCTGGATTCGTGTAAACTCGTAAATATTCATTCATAAACAAACTCTGTGCTTTTTCCGCTGCTTTTCGATAAGAAGAAGCAGCAACCAAGGTCGTTGGCAGACACATAGCCACTTCTTCAGCATGAGAAGGGCCAGAAACGACTACAAAATCCCGCTTCCCAATTTCTTCCTCAATAATTTCAGAGATCCTCAAATGAGTTCTTTTTTCTATGCCCTTTGCTACATTAATAATAAGTGCATTATCAGGAATAGCTTCTTTATACATTTTTAATACGGATCGGATCTGTTGAGTAGGAATGGCAAAAATGACTACCTCTGCATCATACAACGCCCGCACCGCATTAGTTTCTGGAACTATTCTTTGTGAGAGTATTATATCTGGTAAGTATTTGCTATTCACTTGACTCTGGTTAATTTGTTTCTTTTGAATTTCACTTCTCATCCAAAGTGTTACAAAATGACCATTTTTCGCTAAAACAGTAGCTAGTGCCGTTCCCCAACTACCAGCTCCCATAATTGTGATCTGATGGGATTTCATTTCGAGCACTCCTCTTTTTTCATTTTATCTCTTATAGAAAAACGATTTTCAGTTCCTTTAAAAATTCGCGCTATATTTGTTTGATGTCGAAATAAAACCAATATACTAAGCGCTAATCCTAAGAAAATATGTTGACTTGGTTCTCCAGTAACCCATACTAGAATTGTCCAGATAGGCACCGCTGTTATAGAGGCCAGCGACACATATTTTGTCAATGCAATTATAAGGATAGACAAAACAATGCAAATAGCCGCAAAAAAAGGATTCGTCATGATGCCAACGCCCATGGTAGTAGCAACCCCTTTGCCGCCTTTAAACTTCATTGTAATGGGCCAATTATGTCCAATCACCGCTGCTAGTCCAGCCATGGAGGCTATAGCTTCGCCGCCAAATTTCCTACCTATCCACACTGCTGCTACCCCTTTTAACAGATCTAAGAAGAGAACCAATACAGCTGCTTTAGCTCCTAGTAGGCGCATCACATTGGTAGTACCAGCATTGCCACTTCCGTATTGGCGTATATCTTTTCCTGTTAGAAGTCTAACCAACAAATAAGCAGGCGATATAGTTCCTATTCCATAGGATAACATCAGTATAGCCATGTTAATCATTTCATGTTGCCTCCAGATTTTTCTCGACAAATCAACTTTACAGGTGTTCCTTCAAAACCAAAACTTTCTCGTATTTTATTCTCAAGATAACGCAAGTAAGAAAAATGCATCAATTCTTTATCATTAACAAACAGCACAAAAGTAGGTGGTTTCACAGAAACTTGGGTTCCGTAATAAATTTTCAATCTTTTCCCTTTATCAGAAGGTGGTTGATTCATCAAAGTCGCCTCGGCAATCACCTCATTTAAAACGCCAGTTTGAACACGTAGTGCATGATGATTAGAAACGTGTTGAATCATTGGAATTACCTTGTTTATCCGTTGTCCTTTTAAAACAGATACAAATACAACTGGTGCATATTGACAAAAACCTAATTCAAATCGAATATCTTTTATGAATTTATCAACAGTTTTATTGTCTTTTTCGATTAAATCCCATTTGTTTACCAAAATAATCATAGCTCTGCCGTTGTCATGGCTTAATCCTGCAACACGTTTGTCTTGTTCCGTTACACCTTCTTGGGCATCAATCATCAATATACATACATCTGAACGTTCAATGGCCGCAATCGCTCTAATAACACTATAATGTTCAACATTGCTATGAATTTTACTTTTTCTCCTTAAACCAGCAGTATCAATCAATATATATTCCTGTCCATCATGATAAAATGGTGTATCAATTGCATCTCTAGTTGTTCCCGCAATATCACTGACAATAACTCTATCTTCACCAAGCATTCGATTAATAAGGGATGACTTCCCTACATTTGGTCGCCCTATAACCGTTACTTTAATAGCTTCGGTAGATTCGTCATCAGAATGGGAGTTATGAAAATGTTTAACAATCTCATCAAGTAAATCCCCTGTACCCAGCCCCATCTCTGAGGATATTTCTATTGGCTCGCCAATTCCGAGTTCATAGAAATCATAATAATGTTCAGATTGTTTTTCTGTATCAACTTTATTAACCACTAACAAAACCGGTTTTCTGTTTTTTCTTAACATTTCTGCAACTTCTCTATCTAGAGCGGTTAATCCTTCTCTACCATCTACCATAAATACAATGACTTCCGCAGTTTCTATGGCCAGTTCAGCTTGACTCCTCATTTGTCTAGGAATAAGTTCCTCTGAACTCGGCTCTAATCCACCAGTATCAATCATAGTAAATTGATGGCTTAGCCACTCAACATCAGCGTAAATTCTATCACGCGTTACTCCTGGTATATTTTCAACAATAGAAATTCTCCTACCTGCTATTCGGTTAAAAAAGGTTGACTTTCCCACATTGGGACGTCCCACCACTGCAACAATGGGTTTTGCCATTTTTCATAACACTCCTGATCTTTGGATTTTCTGCTGTAATTTGTAGTATTTTTTTAACAAACGCCTTTCCATCAACTGGGCTAACAAAAACCTTGGTCCCCAGTTTCTTTTCTAATTCCTCCATTGTAACATCATCCAAAAATATATTTTCTCCGTCACGCAGCATGTTTTCAGGAATAATAACAGGGACACCTTGAGACCTAGGGCTTAGTTGTCGGATCAGATCTTTTCCAGTAATCAAACCACTTACGGTGATTGATTCACCGAAAAATTCATTCTTAATGGGATATACTTTTAATGTTAAACCTATTATTTTCTGTTCAATAGATTTCGCCATTTGCACTATAAAATCCGAAGCTAATACTCCTGTAGCTATGGAAATCTCCACTGGATTAGACTTCTTTATAATTGGCATTTTTTCAATATACTGCATCAAACGATGCTGAAAAAGCGCTAGCATTCCAACACCATTTTCAAGTTGATGGAATTCTCCATAAAAAGAAGCTTTCGGCAGATGCTCTCCAGCTAACAAATATATTTCATCAGAAGCATATACTTTTTTGGAATTCGTAAGTTTTTCATATCGATACTGCCACTTCTTTATAATGGACAAGGTTTCCTGGGCAATGGATCTAGTAACTATATCAATCACTGGCAATCCATCACGATACTTTGTTTTTCCAACTGGAACAATGGCAATACTAGAGATTGAGTGAATCATAGCCTCTATATCTTCTAATGTTTGATTTAAAACTATTCCATCGTTCCAACCAGGACAAAGCACAATTTGAAGGTTCATTATTATCCCATTTTCATGAAATTTATTTAATAGGTTTAGCGCTTTTCCTGCAAATCTATTGTTCAACATCTTCTTTCTCAGTTCTGGATTAGTGGTATGTACCGATATATTCAACGGACTAATGCGATAACGAATTATTTTTTCCACGTCTCGTTCCGAAAGATTTGTTAATGTTATATAATTGCCCTGAAGAAATGAAAGTCTAGCATCATCATCTTTCACATATAGGGTTTCCCTCATCCCCAGAGGCATTTGATCGATAAAACAAAATATGCATTTATTCTTACACTGTTTTGTTATTTCACTCTCTTGATTAAAGAATTGTATTCCTAGTTCTTCATCATATCCTTTTTCAATTTCTAAGATCCATTCTGTTCCATCTGGCTTGGCGAGTTTTACTTCTAAATAATCTTCAGCTGATAAATACTGATAATCCAACATGTCCTCTATGGGTTGTCCATTTATACTTAGAAGAATATCCCCTGGCAACACACCCATTTCTTCGGCTATGCTTCCTTCTTCAATGGAATTTATAATATTTTTTTCGTTTACGTTCAATAGTTCACACTCCAATAAAAGTCCACTCTGTTTGTAACAAGACAAACTCATCCAGCCTATAGTGAGTTATCCAGATGAATTTTTTTTTCTTTCAGGATCTTCGTTAACTCTTCCATGAATGTATTTAAATCTTTGAATTCACGGTATACGGAAGCAAAGCGAACATAGGCTACTTCATCCAAGTTTTTCAACTGATCCATGACCATATTTCCTATTCTTTCTGTTTGCACTTCTTTTTCCATTTCATTTTGCAACTGTTTTTCAATTTCATCAATTAAAAATTCAATTGCTTTTAAAGGAACTGGCCTTTTTTCGCATGCTCTGATGACGCCGTTCATAACTTTATTGCGGTTAAATGGTTCTCTATTGCCAGATTTTTTAATGACAATCAATGGAATTTCTTCTATTTTTTCATAGGTTGTAAAACGTTTTTGACATTCGTTGCATTCTCTTCTACGTCTTATTGCTTGACCCTCATCCGTTGGTCGAGAATCAATTACCTTGGAATCGAATTTTCCACAAAATGGGCAATTCAATCCTACCACCCGCTTTCTACTGTTGGTGCAGTATTTATAGCTTGATCCTATTTATTTTTTCTTAAGAAAACCGGAATATCCAGTTCATCATCCTGGTTTTCATCCAAATCCAAGACGGATTCATCTTTTTCTTTTTCTGATTGCGTATCCGTAGATCGTTTTGACTCTTGAGACTTTGATGGCTTTCGCGTAATTTCTTCAGGATTTTCGCTTTTGCGTTCTTCATCAAATCCAGTGGCTATAACCGTTATTTGAATTTCATCTTGCATTTCTTCATTGATGACCGCACCAAAAATAATGTTTGCATCTTCATCCGCTTCTTGAGATACCATCTCAGCCGCTTCATGTACTTCGAATAAACTTAGATTCGTACTTCCTGTAATGTTTATTAATACGCCACGAGCTCCTTTAATGGATGTTTCCAAGAGAGGACTTAAAATCGCCTGTTTTGCCGCTTCTGACGCACGATTTTCACCTGAAGATCTTCCAATTCCCATGTGTGCCAAACCTTGGTCAAACATGATGGTTTTAACATCAGCAAAATCACAGTTAACTAGTCCAGCATCATCAATTAAATCAGATATCCCTTGAACCCCTTGTCTTAAAATATCATCCGCTAAGCGAAATGCTTCAATAATAGAAGTCTTCTTTTCGATCACTTGAAGCAGCCGATCATTGGGAATCGTAACCAATGTATCTACTCTTTCTTTTAAATCTACTATCCCTTTGTCTGCATGCTTCCATCTCCGCTTGCCTTCGAAAGTAAAGGGTTTTGTCACAACTCCGACGGTGAGAATGCCCATTTCTCTTGCAATTTCAGCAACAACAGGAGCTGCTCCCGTTCCGGTGCCACCTCCCATGCCCGAGGTAACAAAAACCATATCAGCACCCTTTAATAGTTTTGCAATATCATCTCTGCTTTCTTCAGCGGCTTTACTCCCTACTTCTGGATTTGCACCGGCTCCAAGTCCTTTTGTTAACTTCTCTCCAATTTGAAGCTTTTGTTCAGCTTTTGAATTCATAAGTGCTTGTTTATCCGTATTAACCGCAATAAACTCTACACCTTTCATTCCCGCTTCAATCATTCGGTTTACAGCGTTGTTACCACCACCACCAACACCTATAACCTTAATTTGTGCAACGCTCTCCATATCCATATCAAATTCCAACACAGCAGTCCCTCCTCTATCTTTAAATCAAAATGGTTTTCTCTACCAGTTCACTATCTTACCATTATAAAAAGTTTGATCCACATTACACAAAATTCATTTCATTTCTTTTTCTGATTCATGTCTCATGCGGTTGATAAGATGCCTCCTAATAATGGCAAAATTTTCAAATAGTCTACTTCCAAATGCAAATACTGCCGCATAATACAAGGGTACTCCCAGTTTATCACCAATATAAGCCAACAAAGCCGCCAATACCGCATTGCTAAAAAATCCAGTCACAAATATTTCGGTATCAAATTTATTTTCTAGATTTGCTCTGAATCCTCCAAAAACTGAGTCCAAGGAGGCTAGAATTGCAACGGATATATAGAGAGACAAGGCCGCAGGATACGTAACTGGTAAGTAAAGTCCTACTAATATTCCAACAACCAATCCAATGATAGCTATAATCACAAAGATTCACCTTCCTCTACCCTAACATACTGAAGCCTATGATCGCCCTGATACTTAGGGATCCTTATTCGCTGGCTCACATGAGCCTCTACCTGAAGTCCGAAGACTTCTTTTATTTCCCAGGCGTATGTACCAGGTGCTTTAATGGCAGCATTCAAAGTGTCTGGGTTTCCAATTGCTTTAATCACAAAAGGCTGGGCATACGTCATTTGATTAATGGTTATGGTTGGGCCGGTACATTGTATTTCCGATGTATTTAGATACCGCTGACCATTTATAGAAAGTGCTTCTGCACCTGCAATTTTAAGATCATTAATAATTCTAAGTACATCTTCATCATGGACAATTACATTGTTAGGATTTTCTCCTTCGTAAAGCTCTCGTTCTCCATCTCTCAAAACAACCATCACACCAGGCCCTTCTAGATCATAATAGCCACTCTTCATTCGCATTAGTTCTATATCTTGAATTAAAATCTCATTGATGCTTCCATCACCCTCAATGGCAGACTGATAATCTCTAAGTCTATTCTCTTGTAGTTCAATCATATTTTTAAGATGTTCAACTTCATCTTTTTCTTTTCTAATGGCCATATTAAGATCGCTAATCGTTTTAACACTGATAAAGTGATAGTTTTCATCTAGATTCTTAACCTGTATCGCTAAAATTAAACCAATTAACAAACCAATCCCCAAAAGAATCCCTTTCCCAAAATAACTCTTCATCATTTTCGCTCCCACCTACTATGACTCCACGGTTTCCATCGGTTTGGCATATTCAAATTCATAAACTCGATTATATCTCGGCATCAAAATGTCTTGTGTTTTAGAAACATCTACCTGAAGATTATTATAATTCCTCATATCCCATACAATTCCGTATCGCATATTAAGTGCAGCTTCCAAGGTTTCTGGATTTCCAATGGCTTTCACAGTATATGGAGGCGTTGTGGCCGTATCGTTAATCATGAGAGAATTGCTGGAGTAGTATATTTCTGTCGTGGCCACGTATCTTTGATCATTGATAGAGATAGCTTCTGCCCCTGCAGCATTCAGAGTATTAATAACCGCTAATAAAATTTCATAATTGAACACAATAAAACTATCTGCTTCTGGCTGATTAAATGCAGTTGGTGGATCATCTATTTCGACTACTACGCCAGGACCTACGCCTTCAATATACCCAGCCAGTAGTTGATACCTTAATAAATCATTCTTCAAGTTTTTAATTAACAAGTTTTCATCGGCTTCTGATAATTCATACTCTCTCAATCTGCTTTCTAGATCCGTAAGTTCTTCTGTAAGTTGATCTTTCTCCTGACGAAGATTTCTAAGTTCTACTGTCATTTGTTGTGCCTGCTGCGAAGATAAAAACCCTCCCTCCGCCACTTCTTGTACAGACTTGATCTGCATTGCGACCACAAGTCCAAGTATTCCACATATAAATGCTACGGCAATTTTCCCTTTTAGTTTTTTCATTGCACTTCCTCCTGACGAGCTCTAGGGCGCACCGTAATGTGATCATCGTATCGCATGTCCAAGATAACATTTTCCAGATTGCGTGTATGCAATGTAACTAATGCTTCTTTTAATGCCAAAACTGAGTAAGCTGGTTGATCTACTTGTCCCATAAGCACTTCAATCCCGTTAAAAGTAATCAATCGCACATCTCGATTGTCCGCAATATGCACTTCAGAAATACGATCCATCATTTCGGATTCTTGAGCCGCTATCAATATATCGTAAGCTGATTCAAGGATGGATTCATTCTTAACTTGCAATGGATCTCCTACTCTAAAGCTTGAAAATTCAACCCCTGTCACGATAATTAAACTTTCATCTATTAGTCCATCTGACACCCGTAACACCACTTGTTCTTGATCTAAGTAGATAAAAGATCCCATATATGGTATTATAGCATACTCTTCTCGTTCTCTGATAACAATCTTTATTCCACTAAACCCTTTTCTTTTCACTTTTGTCTCGCGAACATAAGGATGCTCTTTAATCCTTGTTTCAATCTCCCCAGTCCTTAATTTGTATAGATTCTCCCCTATTTTTATATCCGAGTAGTCAAGTATATCCTCTTCTTCTACTAGATTCAAGCCCTGTATTTCAATTTCTTTAACTATAAATACTGAAGATTCAAATACTGCATAGTAAACCGATCCTCCAGCAATGGTTATGAAAAACAGCATCATCATAAATCTTATCTTAAAGGAAGGCCCTGTCTTTTTTCTATACTTCCGCTGAGTCACAATTATTACCGCCTTTTATAGGATCCACTCAATACCCTTGCAATTAAAAGGATTATTTTACCTCTAGCTTTTCAACAATCATTTCAGCAGACAATTTAACGGGCATTTCTTTCTTTTCTGGTTTTTTCACTTTCAATCCTTGCGTAATTGCTTGATGTAATCTTTCAGATGTAAGTTCTTTTTCTAAAATCACGGTTGCTCTACCCGTTTTCTCAAGCATACGTGCATTTTTTTCCTGATGATTGTCCGCCGTATAGGCCTTCGGAATTAAAATAGAATACCGTTGTGCCGCTTGTATTTCTGCAATTGAAATAGCTCCAGCGCTCCCCACTACAAGATCACAAGCCAATAATGCTTCAGGCATTTCATCAATGTATGGTACTACACGATGTCCAGCTAGATCAATCCCTTTTTCTTTCAGATTGCTTATCGTTCTTTCATAATGAATTTTGCCTGTAGACCAAAAAAGAGAGTATTCACTATTTGGATATTTTTCCAATACCGATTGAACCGTCTTGTTTATATTGGAAGAACCTCCGCTGCCACCTGAGATCAGGACCATTTTTCGGTTGTTAAATTCCGGAAAATTAATTCTTGTTTTCTCCTTAGTTAGTGTGTAATACGCAGATCGAATCGGATTACCCGTTAGTGTTAAATTGTCTTTCTTTTTAAAGTGTTGAGCTGCTTCTTGAAAGCTTAAGGCAACTACAGAAACATGCTTGCTCAAAAATCGATTCGTCAATCCTGGATAAGCATTCTGTTCATGAATTAGTGTATAGATCCCCTTTTTAGCCGCTACATAGACAACAGGCCCTGAAACGTAGCCACCAGTTCCTATAACGAAATCCGGTCTAAATCTATCAATTAATCTTTTTACCTGAAAAAGACCTTTCAGTAACATTTTGGCACTTTTCAGGTTGTGAAGTGACAACTTGCGTTTCAGGTATGTGACCGTAATGGATTCTAGTGAGTATCCTGCCGCAGGAACCAGTTGACATTCAAGACCATTTTCAGACCCAATAAAGATTATTTCTGCTTCTGGATCTCGTTTTTTAATTTCATCCGCAATGGCTATTGCAGGATAGATATGCCCACCAGTACCACCACCACTTATCATATATCGCATTTTATCCTCCCTGTTTTCCCGAATATTTAGAAATGTTTAGCATAATCCCTGAGCAGGCCATCAACATTAATAATGCATTGCCTCCGTAACTAATAAAAGGGAGGGGTATTCCTGTTACAGGCAATAAAGATGTAGCTACTCCTACATTCACAATCACTTGAATCCCAACCATAGAAGTAATTCCTGTTGCTGCTAAGCAGGAAAATAAATCCGGAGCACTCATTGCAATACAGGCCCCACGCCAAATAAAAATAGCAAATAGTAAAAGCACTAATGTTGCACCTATAAAACCAACCTCTTCTCCAATAATGGCAAATATAAAATCATTCTGGGGTTCTGGAAGATAAAGATGCTTCTGAATGCTTCTACCTATCCCCCTCCCTGCAACGCCTCCAGACCCGATGGCTAAAAGCGACTGTACCGTCTGCAAACCTGCATCCATAGGATCAGCCCATGGGTCAAGATATGCTACTAATCTCCTTGTTTTATATCCTTGTCCACTTAACAGGATATATCCCAATGCAGCTACTACACTTGTAATGCCGGCTATAAGAAAAGCTCCAAAATGAATCATGTTAACCCCACTGACAAACAGCATTACCATCATGATACTGACAATAATTAACCCTGTACTAAAATCAGGTTGTTGATAAACGAGAGCAAACACAACCCCACCTATTAAAAGATGTGGCACAAACCCATCTTGAAATGATTTAACACGATATTTATTTTTTTCCATGGTCGCTGCCATGAATATGATCACAGCAACTTTTGCAATTTCAGATGGCATAATGGTAATGGCACCCACTTCAATCCAACGTTGAGCAAAATTCACCTCTTTCCCTGCTGGTGTGATGACTACCACCAATAAAATTAGTGCAACTGCCATAATTAGATTAGCAAATCTAGCCCATATTCGATAGGGACATATGGTACAAAATACAAGTGCAATGGCTCCTAGAGACGCCCACATTAACACTCTTTTTAAATAATGGGCCCCATCTCCATTACTCGAAAGAGCATAAGTATAGCTTGAGCTAAACACCATTATAATCCCAACTACCACTAGTAATATGGTTGCTGTAAGCAAAGGAATATCAATTCCTTGATTGGATTTCATATCCACACCACCTCTGCCATTTACTTCAGCTTAAACTCATGAACTAAGCTTTTAAAGTGATTTCCTCTAGCCTCATAATTATCATACATATCAAAACTTGCACAAGCTGGCGATAATAAGACTAGATCACCAGTTGCAGCACTTTTACAGGCTGTCCTAAAAGCCTGTTCTAAATCATCGGTTTTAATAACATTATTAAATTCTAGTTCCGAAGCCCTATTAGCAATTTTATCTGCTGTTTCACCATAAACAATCATTTGTTTCACTCTGCCGTCAAAAGCGTTAATAAGATCCGTAAAATCGTTCCCTTTATCCATCCCGCCTGCCAGCAGGATGATTGGTTCTGATACTGATATCACCGCCTTAATAGCTGCCGCAGGATTTGTAGCTTTAGAATCATTGATAAATGTAATATCGTTGATGGTCTCTACCAATTCAATGCGATGTTCAACCCCTCTAAAGCTTTCTAAAGACTCTCTAATGGCATCTAAGGGAAAGTTCATTGACCACGCTATCCCAACTGCTGCCATGGCATTTTCTAAGTTGTGATCCCCTGGTAGCAAAATATTGTCACAATCAATAATGATAGCACTTCTTTGCTCATCCTGAACAATCATTTTACCATCTTTGATAAAAACACCTTTCTCCAATGAATTGAAACGACTAAAAAACAATATTTCTGATTCTATCTTTACCTCGCCCTCCATATACCGCTTGCATATGTCATCTTCTGCATTGATCACTGCAACATCCTCAGGTTTTTGATTCGAAAATATTTTGAACTTTAGATCTGTATAGTGCTCAATTGATTTATGCCTATTCAAGTGATCTGGGGTAATGTTCAACAATGCTGCTACCTTAGGCTTAAATTCATTTATTGTTTCGAGTTGGAAGCTGCTGACTTCCATGATACAATGTGCATCTTCCCTTAAGTTTTTCACTTTTGAAATAGCTGCAGTACCAATATTTCCAACAATTTCATGTTTTATACCTGATCTCCGAGCCATATCACCTAATAACGCCGTTGTTGTAGTCTTCCCGTTGGTTCCTGTAATAGCCGCGATCGGAGCATCCATTTGTTGATAGGCTACTTCAATTTCACCAAGTATTGGTACTTTACAATGTATTGCTTCTTGAATAAACGGCAGTTCCAATGGTACTCCTGGAGACAAAACAATATAATCTGGATTACCTGCTTCCTTCAATGTGTCTGGGTGTTTACCGAAGATTCCCGTGTAAGGCACTGGTTCCAGTTCCCTAAGCGTAGGCTCTATTAAATTCCTTGACTTTAGATCATTAATAATAATTGCCGCTTTTTGTTCGAAAAAAAAATGAACCAACGAAACTCCAGTCACCCCTAAGCCTACTATCATAATTTTTTTTCCATTAAATTTTTCTATTTGACTACTCATATTATCCATACCCTTCTCTTTATTACTGAATTCCAAGAATACCTACCAAACACAATATTACCGTAACGCCCCAAAAGACACTCACCACTCTTGTTTCTGACCATCCACCAAGTTCAAAATGATGATGTAATGGACTCATTCGAAACACCCGCTTTCCAGTTTTTTTAAAGGCAACGACCTGAATCATCACTGACAGGGTTTCAATGAAAAAAACCCCCCCTACAATGGGTAATAGTAGAGTTAGATTCGTTGTAACAGCTAGAGCTGCAATAGCGCCACCAAGGGCTAAAGAACCCGTATCCCCCATAAAAACTTTAGCAGGGTATATATTAAATATCAAAAACCCAAGACAAGCTCCAGAAATTGCACCAGCAAAATACCCTAGATCTCTATATCCCATATGCCATGCTACAAGACTAAAAAAACCTGCAACGATAACAGTCACACCAGATGCCAATCCATCTAATCCATCTGTTAAGTTTACACTGTTGACAGTACCAATGATCACAAACAATAAAAAAGGATACATCCATAACCCCATCGGAACAAATATGCGTACATATGGTATATATATATCGCTAGGAATAATTTCCCAACCCATAGCAAAATAAAGGAATAATAAAGAAACACCTATCTGTAGAAGCATTTTTTGATAAGCCCTCAGGCCAAGGGGTCTTTTTAGGACCACTTTTATATAATCATCCATAAACCCTATCATAGCAAACCCTATAAATGCAATGAATGTAGCCTGTAGTTCTTTAGTGGTTTCTGCTAAAACAATGACAGTTACAATGCTGGAAAGAATTATCATTAACCCTCCCATCGTAGGAGTGCCTTGTTTTATTAAATGTGTCTGTGGTCCGTCCTCTCGAATGCTCTGACCCGCTTTTATTCTTCTTAATAGAGGAATTATAATAGGTCCTATGATGGACACAAAAGCAAATCCAAGCAAAATTGAAAGCACCAACGCTCTTTGCAATACCAACTAATCTACTCCTCCCTCAAAGATGTTAATGATATTCTCTAAGGCCATTTTTCTTGATGCCTTTAATAATACCACATCTCCCTTTTGGATTAAATCACCAAGCACAGAAGCCGCTTCTATAGAATCAACGGTTTGTATAATTCTGCTTTTGTTCATCCCTAAGTTTCCCGCTTCTATGGCCGCCCAATCCGTTAAGTGGCCCACAGTTATTAATATGTCAATATCATGATCTACTATTACTTTACCAATGCTCCGGTGCGCTTCCTCAGCATAAGAACCCATCTCATACATATCTCCCAAAACCGCTATTTTCCGTTTCGCTGGATAGCGACTGATAAAATGGATTGCGGCTTTCATTGAATCAGGATTCGCATTATAAGCGTCGTTGATCACGTCAGCGCCTTTTAAACGACATATCTCCATTCGCATCTTTGTTGGCTTAAGCAATTTTAGCCCTGTTTGTATATCATCGCCGTCAAGTCCAAGAAACAATGCCAGCCTGATGACAAATAATGCATTGGTCACATTATGAATTCCAGGCTGTGACACCCAAAAAACTTCTTGATCCGTAAGATTTGTTTTGAATCTAAAGCCCTCATGACCTAAGTCCTCAATATCCATGGCATAACATGCAGATGTATGATTCCTCCCAACTGCTTCAACAACAAAAGAGTTCTTATGTGTTTTTCCCAAGAAATCAAGAAATTCATCATCATCGTTGATTAATAAAACGCCATCTTTTTTTAATCCATGGACAATTTCTTTTTTTGCTCGTGCGATATTCATACGACTTCCCAGTTTTTCGATATGAGCCATGCCTATATTCGTAATGACAGCATAGTCTGGACATGCAATTTTACTAAGCAAACTAATTTCGCCTGGTCCTGACATGCCCATTTCCAAAACAGCTACCTCATGCCGATCCTCAAGAGCCATTATGCTCAATGGTAATCCTATATGATTGTTATAATTGCCTTGATTCTTTAGAACTTTATACTTTGAGGAAAGCACGGATGCCAACATCTCTTTAGTAGTTGTCTTTCCGTTGCTTCCAGTAACCGCAATTATGGGGATATCATACTGTTTTCGGTAAGCAGATGCCATTTTTTCAAGGGCTTTCTGACAATCTTTGACAGCAATTCCTATCATCCCTTCAGGTATGCAATCAAAAGGAATCGTGTTCGGTTCAAAAAAACATGCTGTTGCACCTTGTTGAGCGGCATCTTTAATGAAATGATGACCATCCCAATACCTTCCCTTAAGGGGAATAAATAGGCTCCCTTTTCTGCATTTCCTAGAGTCAATAGTAATATGATTAATTTGACACTTTTCTGATGATGCTATCTTTAAAGTTCCTTCAGCATAATCAGCTATTTGATGAATAGACGTTTCTTTCATATAGCATTTTCCTCTCTAGCAACTTCTATAGCAACTTCATAGTCATTAAAATACTCAGTATTATTTTCGATCGTTTGGGTCGTTTCATGGCCTTTTCCTGCTATAAGAACAACATCTCCTTTTTCAGCTAAGGAAATAGCTTTACGGATAGCTTCTCTTCTATTTTCAATGATTTCATAGTCTCCTTGGGTAACCTTAATTCCTTCCTCTATCATGCGTAAAATATGATATGGATTTTCAGAGCGAGGATTATCCGATGTAAGGATGGTATAATCACTGAGTTTTCCAGATACGGCACCCATTTTGGATCTTTTACCACTATCCCTGTCTCCTCCACATCCAAAAACAGAGATCACTTTTTTTTCAGCAAACTGCCGAATTGCCTCTAGAACATTTTCTAAAGCATCTGTAGTGTGTGCATAGTCAACAATAACACCAAAAGCAGTAATCTCATTAATGCGTTGAAATCTCCCTGGAATTCCATTGGTCTTTTCAAGTGCTCTAACAAGGATCTCTTGCTCTATTCCCATAGAACGAGCCGCAGCAATGGTAGCCAATGCGTTGTATACACTGAACTTTCCTGGTATTGGAAAGCGAATACGATGATTCATTCCCATTCCAACGGCTGTAAACCTAACTCCTTTAAAGTCCATTGAAATATCTGTTGCCCTAAGGGTACACATAAGATTCATTCCATAAGTAATTACTGGCACTTCCAGTTTTTTAAGTTCTTGGATTAATCTAACTCCATATGGGTCATCTGCATTGATCACATTTGCTTTTTGTGTCATAGTAAACAACTTTTTTTTTGATTCATAATAATGTTCTATAGTTGGATGAAAATCCAAATGATCTTCTGTCAGATTCGTAAAAATCCCTACTTGAAACGTTGATTCACTCACTCGATGCAAGCTCAGGGAATGCGAAGATACTTCCATAACACAGGTATCGAGATCATCTTCTACCATGTTTTTCAAAAGACATTGAAAGTCCGGCGACTCAGGAGTAGTTCTTTCAGCAGGTATCTCTTTATTTCCTATCCAATTACTAATAGTTCCTATCAGACCTACTGATTGATACGCTTCTTCCAGTATTTCTTTTAAAAGATAGGTAATAGTTGTTTTTCCATTCGTTCCTGTTACACCTATTAAATCCATCTTATGTGATGGATTTCCATAAAATGTTGACGCCATCTTTGACATGGTTTCTCTTGCATCTTCTACTTTTATAATCGTGACATCCTTGTAGAAACCAACGGCTTTTTCTACAATTAATGTTTTCCCTCCATTGAGAATAGCTTCCTCAATAAATTCATGTCCATCTGCTTTAAAACCTGGAATGCAGACAAAAACCCCACCAGTAATGACTTTGCGAGAATCATAGGTGACGCTGGTAACTTCCGTATCACACTCATAGTGCAAGACTTCATGCTCAACTCCCTTTAACAACTCACTCAACTTCACTGTAATCCCCCCGTTGCGTTTGTATTTACTGTAATACAGATCGAACAAACAACTAATCTATTATAGTTTCTTTTAGATGATATTTCCAGCCTTTTGACTGATTTATTCTGGAGCAAATCGAACATTAATCAAAGAATCTGGCTCCAAAAGAGTACCTGGAGAAGGACTTTGTTCCACAGCAAGACCACTTCCTGTTATTTTTAATTGAAGATCTCTATTACTCACAATGGTGTTAACTTCTCTAATGGTTTTACCACGCAAGTCTGGCACTAGAACCAATCCAGTTGCCTCAGCCTCATACCCAGTATAGGTTATAATATGTGAAGTTTGAGGAACTGTCGTACCTGGCTTCGGAAATAAATCAATGATCACGGCTTCTTCTCCAAGAGCTGATTGTGTTTCCAGAACCATTTCAAGTGTATGTTCTTCCAATAATGCCTTCGCTTCCCGGACAGTCATATCTCTTATTTCAGGCACGATAACATCAATCCCTCTATCTTCTTCAGCCATTTCAGGTTTATAATCTAAATGCCTTAAGGTTTCTCGAAATATTTCACCAGCAACAGGGGATGCTACTTCTCCACCATAATATAAACCAGCGCTTGGTTCATCAATTAAAATAAGTAGGGCAATTTCTGGATCATCCACAGGATAAAAACCAAAAAAAGACGATACGTACTTTCCTGGAGCATATCGACCATCTATCACTTTTTGTGCCGTACCTGTTTTGCCACCAATTTGATACCCTGGAACATGAGCAGCTGAGTTTTCTGAAATAGCAAAATCAAGTATTTCTCTCATTTGTGCAGAAGTTCTCTCAGAAATGCTTTGCCTCACAATAGCTGGTTCAAAAGCCTCCTCCAACTCTCCGTCTACAGTTCTAACCCCTCTTACCAGCCGAGGTTCCAAAAGGTATCCACCGTTAATCGTTGCAACAGCAGACGTCATCATTCTAATAGGCGTTACAGAAATACCCTGACCAAAAGACATGGTAGCCATCTCAACAGGACCTGCTGCCGCTTCATTATAGATAAGAGAAGCAATTTCTCCTGGATAATCCACTCCTGTCACTTCATTGAATCCAAAGGAGTATAAATATTGATAAAATTTCTTTTTCCCTAGGCTTTGACCTAACTTAACAAAAACCGGATTATCTGAATTTCCAACGGCCTCTTTTAAAGTTTGATCTCCAAAAGGATTATACCACCGCCAAGACCGAATAGTGGTCCCACTTACTTCAATCGTTCCACTAGAATAAAAATTCGTTTCTGGTGTTGCAATGTTTTCCTCTAAACTTGCGGCTGTGGTAATCACTTTGAAAACAGAGCCTGGTTCATATATTTCTTGAAAAACTGGATTCCGCCACATTTCAAACCAATACTCTAACTGTTCTTCAGATTGTAAAGAATCCATTTTTTCCCGCTCTTCATCCTTCAAAGGAACTCTTGGGTTGTTAGGATCGTAGTCAGGCTTTGCTGCCATAGACAATATCTCTCCTGTATTTACATCCATCATTAATGCAACGACCCTTTTTGCCTTATTCTTTTCCAGTGCCTTAGAAACTGCTCTTTCTGTATAGTGCTGGATCACTTCATCCACTGTCAGAATTAGATCCACACCATCCGACGGTGGATAGTGAGTCTCCATATAAAAAGGAAGCTGCCGTCTAGCGCCATCCAAATGAAGTATTGATCTACCAGCGCTTCCCGAAAGTTCTTTTTCGTACCGCTGTTCTATTCCAGCAATACCCCTCCCATCATCCGTTGTATGACCTAAGACATAAGCCGCAAAATTTCCATAAGGATAATTTCGTTCATTGTCTTCCACAAACCAGACGCCTCTTATGCTATGCTCTCTAATTTCTTGAGCAATATCATCGTTCACTCTTCTTGCAATACTTACCAAAGTCGTATCTTCCTGAGACAGCCTATTAGAAAGAAACTCTGTTTCCATCTCTAGAATATCCGATAGAATTTCCGCTACTTCTTCAGGATTATCGATGAGCATAGGATTCGCCCATATTCTGTTTTTAACCGTTGTTAACGCTAATTCTTTTCCATTTCTATCGTATAAAGCTCCCCTTTTAGAGGGCACAACAAAATCACTGGTATGTTGTCTATTCGCCATAGATTGATAACGCTCTCCTTCAACAATTTGGAGCCAACCAAGTCTACATATTAGGACAAACATTGCCAGTGACAGCAAAGTATGTAATAAAAAAATTCTTTTTCTACATCCGTTAATTGAATACTTCATTCATACGCACCTCCTGCCACATTATACCACTATCGAACGCTAGATGCGCAATATGCCAGCAAATTTGTGAATGATTCTTTCAATTGATTGGGGTAAACTCTGTTCCTTCGATTCAGGTTCTTCCTTGTTTCTTTGGACTCGTTGTGATATTTGATTCACTTTTTCTGAATCTACACTAATATAAATCAACTGGTCTTTGTCAGGATATTTCATAGAAAGTCTTTCTTTGGCCTCTTCTTCAATCCACTCTAGTTTTGAAGATTTTTCTATCTCTACTAATAACTGCTCTTTTTGATTTTGTAATCGTTCCACCTTTTTATCTAAGGATGAAACTTCATGACGAGTACCAGTAATATCTGCAAATCGACCAACTAAAAATATATTCAACGCAAGAACGCCACACAAGCAAACCATCAGAGTCAACATCTCAAGGACGTATTTTTTCTTTGCAACTTTTTTAGTTTTAACCCGTTGTTTCCTTCTGGGTTTTCGAACTGGTACTTCAGATGGTCTTTCTTGTGGCAAACGTTCTGCAGCATGCATTTATTTCACTCCTTTCGGAATTGTTATAATCTTTCAGCCACCCTTAGCTTAGCGCTTCTTGATCTAGGATTGCCTTCGAGTTCACTTTTTCCTGGAATAATAGGCTTTCTAGTGATTATTTTTATTAAGGACTCTTCTTCACAGCGACACTCTGGAAATTCATCTGGACACACACAGTCATTTTGAAATTCTTTAAAAGACTGCTTCACTAATCTATCTTCAAGAGAATGAAAGGAAATAACACATAAGCGACCTCCAGGTTTTAGGTGTTTCACCGCAATTCCCAAGGTTTTTTCAATCTGCTGCAATTCTTGATTTACTTCCATTCGTATGGCTTGGAATGTTCTTTTAGCAGGATGCGGACCTTCTCTTCTTGCCTTGGCAGGAATTGCATTCTTGATAGTCTCTACTAATTCAAAACTATCTTCAATTGGTTTTGCCTTCCTTTTATGAGTAATAAAGGATGCAATTCTTTTAGCCCATTTTTCTTCACCATATTCTTTTATAATCCGATACAACTCTTCCTCTGAGTAATCATTAACGATGTCTTTGGCTGTTAGTAACTGACGTTTATCCATTCGCATATCGAGGGGGGCGTCCTGCATATAAGAAAATCCTCTTTCGCTCTCATCTAGTTGAAAAGAAGAAACCCCTAAATCCAGTAAGATACCGTCTACCAATGGAATTGACAGGTTTCTTAATACTTCGTTTAAATTTGAAAATTCTTCTCTAACAAGCTCATAGCGACAACTTAACGATAATTGATCGAGGTGTTTTTTTGCTTCGTATATAGCTGTATCGTCGCGATCAATTCCTATTACCACTCCTTCACGACTAAGCTTCTTGGCTATTTCGCCTGTGTGTCCTCCACCACCAAGAGTGCCATCTACATAAACACAGGAAGGAGATACGTTTAAATACTCCAAACATTCTGATAGTAGAACTGATTCGTGATGCCTGTTCACAACCATCATCCTTTCTAATTTCCGACTCTCTATATCCCAAGTTCCTGCATTTTACATGCTATTTCATCATAGCTAAGATTATCGTCACTATTATATTCATTCCAAACTTTTTGACTCCAGATCTCTACTCGTGTTCCTACTCCGATAACCATTACTTCTTTTATAAGGTCAGCATGCTCTCTAAGGTTTACTGGAATTCGGATTCTCCCTTGGGTATCTAGTTCACATTCTGTCGCACCTGAAAAAAAGAATCTAACGAAGGCTCTGGCATTTTTATTCGTCAAGGGGAGTTGTTTCAACTTCCCTTCCAATATACTCCATTCATGAATTGGATACACAAAAAGAGACTGATCCAACCCTTTGGTAGCAATGAATCGATCACCCAACTCATCTCTAAAGCGTACCGGTATACTGAGGCGCCCTTTTGTATCAATCGTATGGGAATATTCTCCAATAAACATAGGCAATGCCCTCTTTCCTAAATGTCATGGATTTTTTTTCCACTTTATACCACTTTATACCACTTTGGCTAATTATTCAACCGGTACAAGTTTTCTTTCTGGGTAAAATAGATCTTTCTTCCTTTTAAAAGAAGATTTTGAGTCTAAAAGCCTACAAATCCTTGTTCCGCCGAAACGTTAGTTCTTTTACTTGCGCGAAAAAAACTGCCTCCCTTTATAGAGAAGCAGTTGATCACCTTTAATTCTATTCTTTTTATTACTATTCTTGATTGTTCATCCGAAATCCTTTGATTAGAACAACCCCTCCAATAATCATTACTATTGATACGATCTGTGCAGTTCTAAAGGGGCCTACCATTAAGCTGTCCGTTCTTAAACCCTCAATAAAAAATCTCCCTACTGAGTAAAGGATAAGATACAGAAAAAAAACTTCCCCATTCACTTTCTTTTTCGGCGTATAATACAACAAAAAAAACATGACAAGTATATTCCAGATGGACTCATACAAAAAAGTAGGATGAACTTGCATTTCATTAATGGTTATAGCCCACGGTAGATTCGTTTCTCTTCCATAGGCTTCCTGATTAAAATAATTTCCCCATCTTCCAATAGCTTGGCCCAGAATAAAACTAGGAGCAACAATATCTGCCATATTCCAGAAGGGCAAGTCTTTTTTTCTGCAAACCAAATAACCTACCA
The DNA here is from genome assembly GCF_055383815.1 of Tindallia texcoconensis. Lineage (NCBI taxonomy): Bacteria > Bacillati > Bacillota > Clostridia > Peptostreptococcales > Tindalliaceae > Tindallia > Tindallia texcoconensis. The sequence goes on along the minus strand of NZ_AP042431.1, from coordinate 2,813,839 downwards.
GAAATCCTAGAATAATTCCTCCATGAATCGCTAAACCACCTTCACGAAACCGTATCATGCGAACTGGATCTTGAATGTAATAACTCCAATTAAAGAGAATGTAGTATATCCTTGCTCCTAACACACCAAAAGGAATTGCCCAAACAGCTATATCAAATATCGCTTCTTCTCCATAGCCTTCATTCATTGCTCTCTTTTGAGCTAATAAAATACCAAATAGCATCCCGGTTGCCACTAGCAATCCGTACCAGGCCACTTCTACGCCAAATATTGTAAATGCAATGTGATCCAATTCGACCCCTCCATTCCAACCATTTCTTTTAGCCATTTTGCCTATATGCTCATTGCGAAAAAAAGAAAGCCGCAATCAATCCATCAGATCGACACGACTTTACAACGCTATATACCTTTGCATCCTTACTTAATAATCTCTACCATTTGGTTGTTTACAACTCCAGCCCCATTGCCTTCTTCCACATCCACATGCATCTCCAAGGCGTAATTTGGATTAACTCGAACTAATACATTTTCAAAAACCACACTTCTTTCTCCCCCTGTACGCACTTTCACCGTGTCCTTGTCTTTAAGATTCAGCTTATTCGCATCCTCAGGTGTCATATGAATATGTCTTGCCGCCGCGATTACGCCTTCCTCCAAGGAAACTTCACCCTTGGGTCCTATTATTTTAACCCCTGGTGATCCAGTTAAATCTCCAGAATCTCTAACAGGCGGTTTTACACCTAAGGCAAAACTATCCGCGTAGGATATCTCTATCTGTGTTTTACTCCGAGCTGGACCTAAAACTCGAACGCCCTTGATAGTTCCTTTCGGACCTACAATATCCACTTTTTCCTCCGCCGCAAATTGTCCTGGTTGTTTTAAATCTTTTATTTTTGATAATTCATACCCTTTCCCAAACAACTTTTCCAAGTCCTCTTGACTTAAGTGCAGATGCCTATTCGATAGTGCAATTGGCACTTCCAACAACATACCATAACCTCCTTTAAATATTCAGACAAATCATTAACAAATCCATTATAAGCATCCTTATAAAAAAAATCAAGTTTAGCTAAATCACTCTTCAATAGTCGCAATATACGGAAGATTCCTATGCATTTCTGCATAATCAATTCCATAACCAACAATAAATCGATCAGGAATTTCAAATCCAACATAATCAATGGTTAAATTGCATTTTCGCCTAGATGGTTTATCCAGCAAAGTACAAATTTTAAGAGAATTGGCATCTCTCCTCTTTAAAATATCTGTCAAATATTGAAGTGTTAAGCCAGTATCAACAATATCTTCTACAATCAACACATGTTTTCCTTCAATATCCACATCCAAATCCTTCAGTATTTTTACAACTCCCGAACTCTCTGTGGAAGCACCATAGCTAGAAACCGCAATAAAATCAATTGCTAGTGATAGTTTAATTTCTCTAATAAGATCGCTCATAAAAATATTAGCACCCTTAAGAACACCTACTACCAAAATATCCTCCAACCCATGGTAATCGCCTTCGATTTGTTTCGCCAATTCCTTCACTCTGTCTTCAATCTGTTTTTGGCTATACAATACTCCATCAATCTGTTTTTCCATCATTAATCTCCTCTCACTCTGTCACAGTTGTACCCTTAGGGTTACATTTTATTGGTCTTTAAATACAACATAATTCAATTCAGTTTCCATATATCTAGCTAGTGCATATAAGACATCCGAAAGTCTATTCACGTATTTTATAAGAAGATCATTCACTTTTTCTTCTTGACTAAGCATCAGAATCCTTCTTTCCCCTCGTCGGCACACGGTTCTAGCAATATGCAACGATGCTGCAGCCTTATTGCTTCCCGGTATAATAAATGCATCCATTTTATCAATTTTTTCTAAATAAGCATCAATAATTTTTTCAAGTTCATCAATATGAGACTGCTCAATTTTCTCAGGAAAATCATCTCTATTTGTAGTGGCCAATTCTCCTGCCACATCAAACAATTCCCGCTGGATTTGCTTTAAAATCGAATCTATCTCTTGATCTTCTGAAAAATGCCTAGCAAAACCAAGATGACTATTGAGTTCATCAATCGTTCCATAGCTTTCAACCCGTATGTTATCTTTTCGAACTCGCTTACCATCATAAAGACTGGTTTCTCCTTTGTCGCCAGTTTTTGTGTAGATTTTCATTATATAATCCTCCTAACTATTACACCATTTCATTTTTATATGGATAGTGTTATGATAAATATAAATTCTAAAAAAGAGGTGTTTCCATGAATTATCAAGATATTTCCAATGCTTTGATGAAAAGTCAAGCTAAAGGGTATGATCACAACCCTATGTTTGCCGTACTGCTCCCTCTTATATTCATCAAAGACCAGTTACATATTCTATTTGAAGTACGCTCTTATGACTTAGAAAGCCAGCCTGGCGAAGTTTGTTTTCCCGGAGGAAAGATGGAGCATTCTGAACACCCTTCCAACACAGCACTACGCGAGACTATGGAAGAACTTAATTTGTCTCAACACCAAATTAAAATCATCGGCGAACTCCCACCTTACACAACACCTTTTCAATTCGCCATTTTTCCATATTGCGGAGTACTTCAGAACCTTCGTTTTAGTGATATACAATATGCTACCGATGAAGTGGATTCACTTTTCACAGTCCCATTATCCTATCTCATGTCACAAAAGCCAGAAGAGTATACATTAACTTTTGATATGAAAATGGATTCCCAATTTCCCTATCACTTGATTCCAAATGGGGAAAAGTATGGTTGGAGAACCGGAACCTACAAAGTTCTTTTTTATTATTATAAAAACTATGTGATTTGGGGCATGACAGCAAAAATGCTTCATTTTTTTCTTCAGAGTTTACATAACCACGACGAGTCTAGTTGATGGCCTTAGTCTTTTTCATCTTACAGGAGAAGAGAGATCATATCGATCAATCAAGAGCCGAAAAATCAGAATAACTCATATCATACCCCTCGAAATCCACTCTATTCAAATCTATGCTACGTGGATAAACAATGCCCCGCATAGACTTTTTTACCCTCAAATATTTTTTTAAACCTTCTTGCCCAATCATTCTTTGCCAAGAAAGGCCTGTAGCACCAGAAAAGTCGCTTCCACCAATCTCTCTTCCTGTAAAATCAGCGTTTGATAAATCGATGCCCTCAGGATAAATGATTCCTCTCAAATCTTTTCCTGCCCCTTGAAGATGTTCCCATTTTAGACCTTTCACCCTGCTGAAATCCGAAAATCTTAGGTCAATGCCAGTAAAATCAGCATTTTCTATATCGAAATCTTCTGGATATACAATTCCCGCTAGATATCTAGCGTCTTTTATATGATCCCATTTCAATCCTTTTAAATTGCTAAAATTATTTCCACTAAAGTTCTTTCCTGCAGCATCCATGGTTTCAGGATTGAAAGTATCTGGAAATAGGATCCCACTGGCATCTTCTGCCCACTGAATATCTTCCCATTTCAGTTGCTTTACTTGACTAAAATCACTCCGACTAATGTCTTTTCCGTCAAACTCAGCCTTTTCTACATCAAAGTTCCGAGGATAGATAATACCACTATGCTCTGCTGCTTCTTTGATTTGATCCCATTCTAATTGCCGAACTCTACTGAAGTCAGAATTCGTAAGATTTCTAGGCTTCCCCATAATATCTTCATTGAAATCTGCATTCTCAATATCAAAATTCGCTGGATATATAACACCGAATAAAAATTCAGTTCTTTCTATTTGCGACCACTTCAGCATAATAGAGCGACTAAAATCACTTCCACTAATGTTTTTATCGTTAAAATCCGCCTTTTCCATATCAAAGGTTTTAGGATATACTAGATCTGTAAGACCCCATACAGTAAGGAGATTTTTCCATTTTATGGTTTTAACACGTTCAAAGTTGCTACCAGCGATATATCTCCCATCCCAATTTAAATTTTCCACCACAAAACATTCAGGGTAAACAATACCCCAAATTTCCGAAGCATTCCTTAACATCTCCCAATCCAATTGATTTACTCTACTGAAATCAGTTTTGGATATATCTTTTTTCGAAAAATCAGCATTTTCTATATCAAAACTCTCAGGATAGATCATTCCACCAATATTTTCAGCTTTTTTAAGATGTTTCCATCTCAAAGACTTCACACGACTAAAATCACTTCCATTCAAATACATTTCATAAGAACTCCGCCCAAGATGCTTTCCAGCAAAATCAATACTTTCTGGATCAAAGCTCTCTGGATAAACAACCCCAAAAATTTTAGATGCCTTCATTAAGTTACTCCAGTTAATTCCAGGTTTCATGATTCATCGTCCTGCTTATCTTGAGGGAAACAATAGCCTTTTCCCGTATAATCATTACAAACTTCATACTCTCCACCTTCAATACGAATGACATGACCATGCACCAAGCTATAGGCAATTTTTTTTCTCGCATCATTGTAAATCCGTTGAAAAGTTGAACGCGCAACCGCCATGACCTCCGAACTCATTTCTTGTCCTAAATTTTCATAATCCATCAACCGTATGCTTTCAAATTCTTCAATACTCATCGCTACACTATCTAAAGTTTCTATTTCCTGATTTAAAGGTCCATACTCTTTCACCGTAGGAATAAAGCAGACAGTACGTTTTTTTTTTGGTCTAGCCATTACTTCCCCTCCTTATAAAAGTTCTATTTTCTTAGTATATCCAATATCTTAGATCGGAGTCAATTAAATGTAAAAATACTTTTCTATTTCATCCTGAAAGTTCTATCCTGCACCTCATTTTCCTTATTTACAAGAAGAAGACACTTGAATTCCCTAGGAAATCCATTCATTTAAAATCAAAAAACCGGCCTTAAGCGCCGGTTTTTTGCTAGCTTTTATCGTCTCTGACTTCTCTCTCGTTGAACCTTATTCAATATTTTTTTTCTCAACCGAATATTTTGAGGTGTAATTTCTACTAATTCATCGTCTGTTATAAATTCCAAGGCCTGTTCCAGAGACATTTCAACAGGCGGCACCAGTTTTAAAGAATCATCCGCACCAGAAGATCTAATGTTTGTCATCTGTTTCCTCTTACATACATTAACCGTAATATCTTCTAAACGCGAACTTTCACCAACTACCATACCTTCGTATACATCCATGCCTGGTTCGATAAAAATTTGCCCTCTGTCTTGAGCATTGAAAATACCATACGCTACCGCTTGCCCAGTTTCATGAGCAATCAGAGACCCACGATTCCTTCCTCTTATTTCGCCTTTATGCGCTTCATATCCATCAAACAAGTGATGAAAGGTGCCATATCCTTTTGTATCCGTCAAAAACTCTGATCGATACCCTATCAATCCACGCGCTGGGATTTTAAATTCTAATTTAGTCGTCCCAGTTCCCGATGGAATCATATTTATCATTTCTGCTTTTCGCTGGCCCAACTTTTCAATTACACTGCTCATATGTGCCTCAGGTACGTCAACATACAACATCTCTACAGGCTCCATTAATCCTTGCTCTGTTCTTTTCATAATTACCTCAGGTCTAGATACAGCAAATTCATAGCCTTCTCTTCGCATGGTTTCAATCAATATAGATATATGAAGCTCACCACGTCCAAGTATTTTAAAACACTCAGTAGTAACCGATTCTAGTTTCATCGCTACATTAGAGAGCATTTCCCGCTCAAGTCTATCTTTCAAATGACGGCTAGTAACAAATTTTCCTTCTTTGCCAGCAAAAGGACTATCATTTACCATGAAATTCATAGATATAGTAGGTTCATCAATAGCAATAAACGGCAGCGGCTCCACTTTGTCAAGGGAACAAATCGTATCCCCGATACTAATAGCCTCAATCCCCGATACCGATACAATTTCTCCAACAGACACTGTATCTGTTTCCATACGTCTTAATCCCTGAAACGTATATAAATTACTAATCTTTACATTGATTTCAGAGCCTTCTGTTGTTGCAAGAATTGCTTGTTGTCCTTTTGTCAAAGTCCCACGCACTACTCGTCCTATTCCTATTTTTCCAGTATATCGGTCATAATCAATGTTTGAAATCAGTAGCTGAAGCCCATCTTTCTCTTCTCCCTCCGGGCAAGGAATCTCTCTCACAATCGCTTCAAAAAGCGGTTTCATACTTGTACCTTCTTCTTCCATTGAGTCTGTAGCAATCCCTGCCTTTGCAGATGCGTATACGACAGGGAATTCCAATTGATCTTCATCAGCGCCTAATTCAATAAACAAATCTAATACTTCATCGACTACTTCTTCCACTCTGGCTTCTGGTCGATCTATTTTATTAATCACAACAATAGGTTTTAATTTTTGTGCTAATGCTTTTTTAAGAACAAATCGAGTTTGGGGCATTGGTCCCTCCGCTGCATCTACAAGCAAAAGCACTCCATCCACCATCTTCATAATTCTTTCTACTTCCCCTCCAAAATCAGCATGACCTGGAGTGTCCACAATGTTAATACGTATGTCATGATACTGAATAGAAGTGTTTTTCGAAAGAATCGTAATGCCTCTTTCTCGTTCAATATCGCTAGAGTCCATGACACGTTCGTCGACATTTTCATGCTTTTGGAAGGTACCGCTTTGACGAAGCATCTGATCAACTAATGTTGTTTTACCATGGTCAACGTGTGCTATAATAGCTACGTTTCGCAAATCGTTTCTAAGCATAAATCGTTTCCTTCTTTCTTTTTATCCGAATTTCGTTTCATCCAATTCATAGGACATTTCATTATATCATAAAAAGCCTGCTAAAAGCAGACTTTTTATCAAATACTATTTTTCCTTAGAAACTGTGGCTTCTCTATGCAATTGCTCCTGCTTCTAGGAGTGCGTTTTTTACTAATTCTTTCTGTGACTCCGTCAGTGGCTGCATTGGTTTTCTTGGATTCCCTCCCTGATACCCCATTAAGGTCATTGCATATTTTAAGGCTGGAACACCAATTCCCGAAGTCACTAATGTATTGATTCGAATTAATTTAAGCTGTTGCTCTCGAGCTTTAATAAACTCACCCGCATCAACAAGCTGTTGTATCCGACAGCATTCGTCAGCCATGACATTACCGAGCGCCAAGGTAGCCCCCTTAGCTCCTACAGTAAGGGATGGTAATAAATAACTTGCACTTCCAGCAAAAACAGAAAAATCATTTCCAGTACCCCAGATAATTTGAGACAACTGCACAATATTACCAGCAGTATCTTTAATACCAACTATGTTGGGATGGTGCGACAATTTTATCACTAAAGATGCAGGCATATTTATCCCTGTATTTCCAGGCATATTATATAACATGATAGGGATTGGAGAAAATTCTGCTACATCAAAAAAATATTGGTAGAGTGCTTCCTCAGTCATACTCCCTTTATAATAGTGTGGTGGCAGTATTAATAGCGCCGCTGGTTCAAAAGGTTGTATTTTTTCAATAAATTTCTTCGTTTGATAAAGAGATTCATGACTAGCCCCCACAATTATTTTTTGATGTTCTGGCTTTTCCTTTAATACAAACGTACAAACGTCCAATTTTTCCCTTTCCATCAAGTAGGAGAATTCTCCGTTAGATCCAAGTACCACCAGTCCTGCTAATGAAGATTTTCCCAATTTTACTAAATTTGCCTGTAATTTTTGATAATCAATCTGTTCCTTTTCATCAAATGGAGTGACAATCGGTGTGAATATCCCTTTAAACATGTAATTCCTCCTCTGTTTAACCCCTACATTCAACATCCCCTTTGATCTTTCTTATCAGTATCATACCATCTTTTTTTCTTTTTATGAACCTATTTTCAACTGTACTTTAGAAATATCAAAAGCTCTTCAGTGCCAAAGGACTCTGAAGAGTTTTTTTTATTCGTAATGATTAACTTTCTTTTGGATTTGCTCAATATTAATGGATTTTGAACCTCGATCGATTGCAATCATCCCCGTTCTTACAACTTCTTTAATCCCAAAATCTCTAAGCATTTCAATTAAAGCCCCTACTTTCTTCACATCACCAGTTGCCTCCACCGTAACGGAAGATTTAGTAATATCAACTATTTTTTGTCTAAATATATTGACTATTTCAACAATCTCATTTCGAGTAATCGGTGTTGCATGAACTTTAATTAGAATCAACTCTCTAGCTACTGAATCTTCGTCGATATTAGAAACTTTTATAACATCAATCAATTTATTTAATTGCTTTGATAACTGTTCTACCACATATTCATCACCCGTAAGTGTTATTGTAATACGAGATATAGCGGAGTTTTCCGTTTCTCCAACTGCAAGGCTGTCAATATTGAACCCCCTTCTGCTGAACAAACCAGCTACTTTAGATAATACTCCAGGTCTATTTTCCACAAGAATAGCTAAGACATGCTTCATCTTAAGTAACCTCCTTTTACAGGTATTACATTCGCTTTATTGCATATTTGAAATTCCAGTAATGACGAACTGTCTTCTTCCAATAACGCCTTAATGGCCTCTGGTATGTCTTGAACTTCCGTTATTCTTTTAGATTTAAACCCGTAAGCTTCTGCTAGTTTACAAAAATCAGGATTCCCTTTCATCGTCACCTGATTATATCGTTCCTCACAATAATGCTGTTGAAGCTCACGCACCATCCCAAGGCAATTGTTATTCAGTACAATAATCTTCATTTTCAACCCTTCCTGAACCGATGTGGCCATCTCAGTCAAATTCATCTGAAAACTTCCGTCTCCTGTAACTAAAACTACCTCATGATCAGGTTTTCCTAACTTAGCCCCTATAGCAGCCGGCAATCCATATCCCATGGTTCCTAGACCTCCAGAAGTAAGAAAAGTCCTGGGCATTTCAAAGTCATAGTATCTCCCTACCCATAACTGATGCTGTCCAACATCCGTCGCAATAATGGTCTTAATTTCTGTCTGATCTGATAAATTTTTAATAATTTCCATCGGATTTAGTTTTTTCAGATTATCACCCACCCCCTGATAAATTTCTTTCCACTCTTCAATACAACTTCGCCACAATGGATTTTTTTTTCGAAAATCTTTTTGCAAAATATCCTTCAAAACTTGTTTTAATTCACCAACAATAGGTATATCAATTAAAATATTCTTGCCGATTTCTGCTGGATCCACATCTATATGAATGACTTTAGCTCTCTTCGCAAATTCATCCACTTTCCCCGTTGAACGGTCTGCCATTCTCGCTCCCATAACAATTAATAGATCTGCTTCTTCCAGTGCTTTTTTTGCTGGATACACGCCATGATCCCCCCCCAGCATTCCTAATGATAGAGAGTGACTTGATGGAAATGAGCTAATTCCCATCATGGTCGTAGCAACTGGTGCATCAATACGTTCAGCCAACCTCACTATTTCCTCAGATGCATTTCCCATAACACCACCACCACCAACAACGATCATAGGCTTATCACTAGTCATCATTGCTTCAACAGATTTTTTAATTTGTTTAGGATGCCCCTTATAGGTTGGCTTATATCCCAGCAAATTAGCTTTTTCTGGGTATTCAAAGTTCACCAGTGCCTTTTGTACATCTTTGGGTATGTCTATTAAAACTGGGCCAGGCCTCCCCGTATTAGCTATATGAAATGCTTCTTTTAATACTCTAGGTAAATCTTTAACCTGTTTAACCAGGTAATTGTTTTTCGTGAAAGGATCTGTTGCCCCAGTTATATCAACTTCTTGAAAAACATCATGTCCAATGACATCCGTCGCAACCTGACCAGTAATTGCCACCATAGGGATTGAGTCCATATATGCAGTAGCAATCCCTGTAATCAGATTCGTCGCTCCTGGTCCGGAAGTTGAAACACACACACCAACTTTCCCAGTAGCACGACTATATCCACTAGCCGCATGAGCTGCGCCTTGTTCATTTCTAACTAAAACATGTTTCACTTTGGATGTAATGAGCGCATCGTAAACAGGCAAAATTGCACCTCCTGGATACCCAAAAATAAATTCAACCCCTTCTTTTTCAAGTGTTTTTACCACAACTTCTGCACCAGTTATTCTCATCTCATACCCTCCTTTAGATGTAGATCCAGCAATATTGATATTTCTCAACAAAAACAGCCCTTCATCCGTTGTTCAGGACGAAAGGCTGCTTCGTGGTACCACCTGTATTTATTCATGCTTCGCAGCATAAAACTCAGTGAGTTCTTAACTCTGGTTTATTAACGTAAACCAACCGGCAGTCCTACTAGTTGTTTCAGATCTGCACCTCCGGAGCGAGCTTATTATTGATTTGTCTGCCGATTCCCACCATCCATCGACTCTCTGAAAGATACCAATCAACTTTTATCTCCATCATTAGTTTATATTGAATTGTCTAAATATTAAAATTAATTAACCAATACGATAACATTTTTATCCTCCGTTGTCAACACTTAAACCGCAAAAAAGACCCCTCTTTTACAGGGGCCTTAGAATTATGTTCCTTTATATTAGGATTTCAATATCGTATTCTTCCATCAAATCATCTACCATGGCCATTTGATGTTCCTGCTGTTTTTCCATCATCAATTGTTGACGAAGCTCTTCTTTCATTTCTTCATATGGCGGTAATTCCATCATGGCCATTTCTTCTTCAGACATTTCCTGTCCTTCCTGTTCCATGGCTTCCATCTGAGCTTTATGCTGCTGTTCATACATCGCATAGTATTCTCGCAGTTCATCATCTTCTACAGCTACTTCAGGAAGGTTCTGCTCCATAAAAGCTTCAACTGTTAATTCTACCGTCACCATATTTTCAAACTCTTCTTCAGAAAAATGATTCATCTCTAGAGCTTCTCTGTATTGTTCTTCTGTTTCAAACTGACTTTTCACCGTTTCGATTTCATCAGCTATTTGATCCTCTGTCACTTGAATTCCTTGATCCCGTGCCTCTTGAAAAATCACTTCTTGTTCGATCAGTTGCTGCATTAATTGCTCTTTCATTTGATCCTTCATAGCATCGCCTTCTTCGCCTTCCAACACCATTCCCTGCTGCTCATTCATAGCCATAGATCGCTCTAAATGACGTTGAAAAAAACCTTCATCAATACTCTCTCCATTAATCAAGGCAACAGGCTCTCCTGTTTCTTGAACCGCGGATTCTTGATTCTCGTTTTCTAATCCTATTTCTTCATTTTCCGGATCTTCAGCTGGCCCTCCACATGCCGCTAGTATGGCGGTCAATACTAGAATAACCACAAAAATATTCTTCTTACGTAAATGCACATTAAAACCCCTTTCAAATTTGTCTTACCTTTTTCGTTGAAAATTCAACATCAAATTCAACGTCGAAGTCATGGTAACATATTTGCAAAAGGATTTAAACCCATATACGTCATTTTTTCTATAGATCTTAGCGCAAGAAATATTTTTCATTCATATATTCTCCTGATTCCAATATAGAAACTAATTAGTTTTATGTTTATTATTTTTCATTCTGCTTCTCAAAAATTTTTCCTGCACCTTTGCAATAATCCACCGGCACCGTCAACACAACCCCCGTATCTGGTTTTTCTAAATCACCAACAACTCCTTCAATGGCTCCAATCACTTTCTTTAATTCATCGTCTGATTGAATCAGAACTAAGATCGTTTTATTCTGACCTGGTTCATGTCCTTCTTCAGCAAATTTAGAAAAAAAAGGTACATGATGTGCCATGATATGAGCCATCCCCATACTATCCAGCACCGTTGACCCTTTAATCCCTTCCTGATAAAACTCATCTAAAATGTAAAACACATTCGCAGGATTGTTTATAATAGCAATTAGTAATCGCATCCGTATACCTCCTACTCATCCTTCTAATGTAAACTTTAACCTGTGTTTTAAAGATACCATTATTCTGACTATTTTACAATGAAAACATGTATTTTTACGTATTGATAGATTGATCTGTTACAAATAGATCCCCCCTTATGGAACAGGGTGATACAAATTCACTTCAGAACTCAAACTTCTAAGGGCTTTCATCTGCGGAAGAATCCTATTGAAATGCTCCGATTCATTGTGGCGTTGAATCGCTTCCATATTTTCCCATTCTTCTATCAGGGTCAGAATATGATCATTATGAACATCCTGATACAAATCATAAGATAAACACCCGTCTTCTTTTCTACTTTCTTTAATCATTTCTTTTGTCAATGCCATAAACTCTTCTAGTTTGCCTTGATTAACAATGCTTTTCGCTATAATTGTAATCATCTTTTCATCCTCCTTTTGACGCTATTATACTATATTCATTTTATTTGTCGATCACTCAAATTTTTCCAGTACAATGAAGTTCATAAACAGTTCATCAAAAAATAGTATTATATAGTTAGAATTTATTTTCAAATTATAAAGGTGGTGAATTATATGAAAATGAATATACATACAACCAATAGAATTCCATACAAAATTCTTGCAATCGTCTCCATATTCCTACTCTATCTTTTTTTACAAAAACAATACAGTGGAATCCGCCCAGAAATGATCCGTGATTTATTTGTTTCATTTGGAGTCTACGGTCCTCTTATTTTTTTCTCCTTTGCAATAATTCGTCCATTAGTCTTGTTTCCCATCACAGCCTTTTATCTAGCTAGCGGTCTAGCTTTCGGACCGTTCTGGGGAGGTGTTTTATCTAGCTTCGGTGCAGCTGCAGGTGCTTTAGTAGCTCATGGCGTTGCTAAAAAAACCGGAGTCGATTTTTTGCCAATTGCTCTACAAGAGAAAATCGAACTTACTAAATCAAAAATGGACAACAATAGTTTCCAAAACATGTTAATGATTCGATTCATTCCATTAATCAGTTTTGACTTTATTAGTTATGCCAGTGGAATGGCAAGGGTCCAGCGAGGGCCTTATATTGCCGCAACTATCATTGGAATTACACCAAGGGTTTTTGCGTATACCTATCTCGGTTCCAATATTATCAATATAAACGATCCGAATTTTTGGATTGCTTTTTCACTATTACTGCTGATTTTCGCAACACCTATTGGTCTCTATAAAAAATTAAGACACCATTAACAATGGTCCTCCATTTTAGGAAGGCTAGAGTAAAAAAAGGAGATGCTATAGCATCTCCTTTTTTTACTCTAGTGCTTCCGTTACTTCGGCACCCATATTTCTTTGTTCCGAAAGTTCCATTTCTTTTTCCGCAATCATATCCTCAATGGTTTCTTTTTTTAACATTAACTCTTCTAATGTCATACCTGCAAGATTTTCCTGTTGAGCTGCCGGAATCTTTATTCCATATTCCGCTAACATTTCGTCTACTTTTTCTTTGTTTTTCATATAAAGATAATACCCAGTAGCAGCCACTCCTACTCCAACTACAAAACCTGTTAAATGTTCTTTGTTGATGCCAAAATATTGATTCATTCTCATCCACTCCTTTATTGATTGATCCTCATATATACACGTCCTGTACCTTTACCAAGACCTTCTAACACATTACCATGTTCGCGAGACATTTCAGTTATGTTCTCCATCAATGGATGCCCACTGTTCCCTACATCAACACCCATAGATTTACCAAGAATAGTCAATATAAGTTGCATCGGATTTTGGGCTTTACCATCCCTCGGCCTAGCCATTGCATCTACATAGTTTTCTTTTTCCCCTTCTTTCACTTCCAAAGCTTGAATCACACAGGCATCACCAGATACATCAAGCAAGTGACGTCCAAAGGTAAGTAACCATGTCAACACACTCGCTTTTAAAATATTTCCATTAATGACCGAACTAATTAAATAGACAGCTGAAAGCACCTCTGGATGATAAACCCCTTCTTCCTGAATTTCTTGCCATGCATGATTTAACACAGATAATGTAGTCGCTGCAGCTGCGTGATATTCTATGTTTTTAGGTAGCCTCAATAAAAATTGGGAACGCGCTACTAGGGACAACAACAGCGTTACTCCTGCATAATAATCTAGTGGCTTTAATGGTTTTCCGGACCCTTCTCTACAGATCTCTATGGGAGCATTCTGTTTTTCCAATGAAAGTACCATCGCAGTTCTAACAGCTATTTCTATAGATGACACCAAAGTCGGTTTGTAAAGAACTAGTAAAGATCGAGTTACTTGATTAAAACAAACGTCTTTAATTCCATCATGTTTTTCAATGGCTTCTGCCAAGCTGGATAAATCCCTTGGCGGCGTCCTGAGACGAAGTCGTATTCTCCCTGGAATCTCATGGGCAATCGTTATTTTATTGGGATTCACTGGAATACTCTCCTTTCAAAATCCCTAAGCAATAGCCTGCCTGAATTCATTACCACCAAAATAGTTGAAGAATTATGAAGCACAGAACCCCACACCACTGGCAACCATCCCATGGCAGAGAGAACGATCCCTAAAGAATTGATCCCTACCACTAGTTTGAAATTATTGCGAATGGTTACCATGGTCTGTCTAGATAACTGTATTACTGATGGAATAAGCAAAGGATCATCATTGGTGATGGTCACATTGGATGATTCTATCGCCACATCTGTACGAGTATTTCCAATAGCTATTCCAACATCTGCATAAGCTAATGCAGGTGCATCATTGATCCCATCACCAATCATAACCACACGAGACCCATTAGCTTGCATGTTTAAAACGGTTTTTACTTTATCTTCCGGCATCAGTTCCGCACCAAAATCATCCATATGCATTCTGCTTGCAACTTTTTCTGCTTGATAGGCAATATCTCCTGTTAGAAGTCTAACATCATCAAACCCCAAGTTTCGCAAACGATTTAGCGCCTTTTTCATATTTTCTTTTAATGCATCATGAATCCCTAAGATCCCTACTAGGCTTCGTTCCTGTGCAACGTAGATGATCATTTCGCCTTTTTTCTCCAGCATCTTGATTTCACTTTTAAAGGCTTCCAGGTCAACGCTATGTTCTTGCATGAACTTTCGATTCCCTACCATGACACGTTTGTCTTGAATGGAAGTCATCACACCTCTTCCCATAACCACTTCAATCATTCCATGTTCAGGTATCGAATATCCTGAGCTTCTGATTTTATCAAGCACAGCATGGGCTAAAGGATGAGAAGAATCTTCTTCCGCAGCAGCTGCCATCTGCAGCAGTTCTTTTTCAGTAAATTCAGGTGTCGTATGAAGACTAGTAACCTTAGGGCGACCTTCCGTAATGGTTCCCGTTTTATCCAGAACTAAGGAGTCTGATTCTGCTAAGGCTTCCACGTAGTTTCCGCCTTTAATCAAAACTCCATTTCTCGCTGCATTGTGGATACATGCAGACAAAGCTGTGGCAGTAGATAATCGAACACCGCAAGAAAAATCAATAATCATCATACTTAAAGCTCGATTAATATTTCGTGTCAAGGCGTAGATAATAACTGCTAATGAGAAATTCAAGGGAATCAAATGGGCAGAGAATTTGTCTGCATACGTTTGTATCTGTGCTTTTCGACCAGATGCACTCTCCACCATATGAACAATCCGAGCAACAGTAGTGTGATCTCCCACTTGCTCTGCTTTCACCCGAATATTACCAGACTTTACAATGGTCCCAGCAAAAACAGAATGGTCTACTTTTTTATTCACAGGAAAAAACTCACCTGTAATTGGTGACTCATCAACATATGCTTCCCCCTGAATCACCTGTCCATCCACACTTACTTTATCCCCTGTTTGAATACTAACAACATCTCCCACATTAACTGCTTTGACGGATTTTTGAACCAGCATTCCTTCCTCTGTTACCACAAATACTTCTTGATCGCCAATGCTTAACATGTCGCCAATGGCCTTTCTTGTGTTTTCCATGGTATAGGCCGTCATCAGCTCCGCTACATCAGCCAAAAGAATTGTGACAAGCGCCGACATCGATCTCCCTGTTAAAAGAGCTGTGATAACAGCTGTGGACGTTAAAGTATCTGCATTCGGTTTTTTTGAACGTTTAAGAGAATTCCATCCACTCTCAAAAATGGGAATAGACAAGGCAATACTCACTAAAGCAGGTGGAGCTAAAACAAGTCTTTTCCAGCCTCCAAATCCCAGTCCTCTCAAGCCTTTTGCATATCCAAACAAAACCAAAGATCCTGCTGAAATAGCCACTCGCTTCAGTATGTCGTGAAACGATTCTTCTTGTAGTCGTCTTTCATTGACAGTCAGTGTGTTTTTTTCCTCTCGTTCAGCTTGATAGGCCATGATGGAAAAAGTGCCAATATGGTTTTCTATCACTTCTAGTACTTCTTCACTACTAATACACTCTTCCTTATAAAATATAAGAAGACTTCCTGTTGTAGCATTGTAATGAACTTCTTTGAATTCTTGATGTTGATTCAAGCTTTCCAGAAGCTCATTCTGAACATGTTTTAAGTATTTTAAAGCCCCAGCTCTAACTCGTATACGGCCCGGGATATGATGAACCAATTGAAGATGCATCATGTTTTTAACCTTACTTCTAACCAACCTTTTCAACTCCCTTGGTTTATCACTATTTTCCTGGCGTTAAATCAAAATGCGTCTCTAGCAAATTTTGAAGAAACTTCAATGCACGTTCCTGATCTTGATCCGCTATATGACAAATTTCTTTTCGATGCTGTTGGAGTATTTCGGCAGCTCTTTTCAATATTATCATTATTTCATCTTGAGTAATTTTACTGCTGTCATATAAAATTAATGCATTGCCAGTAATGTAGGAAAAGGTTACTTCATTAACCCCGTCAATCTGAGTAAAAAAGTTCATTTTCTCTGGTGGCACTTGCCATTTCTTAGGAATCTTTTGACTATAAGGCACATGAATTCTCATTCTACCTGGGATCGCATGCTTCACTTTAAATTTTAACATAATTTTAAAAATAATATTCTCCAGATTCATCCATTTCACCTTTCAATTCAAGAGTTCTTATTGATTCCAAATGAGTTATAGGCCCAATAAAACAAAGTAATTGGAGCTGGCATCCCTAAAGATTTTTTGTTTACTAACTCTTTGATCCCTAGGGCTAAAAAGGTTCCTGCCACCAAAGTTCGAGAATCGATTGCACCATTGGTTTTCTCCATTAACGCCTGACTGAAAGAACGATTAATCTCATGTATTTCCCTGAAAACCGAAGCACTATTTTGAGATTGTTCCAACGGCTCTAATCCTAATAATTGATAAACAGCTCCTGCTAATAAATCTGCCTTAATTTGAGAAGCATCGTATAGAATTAACGCCGATCCAGTCACTGGGTTTGATTCAATTTTATTAACCCCTGCAACTTTTTGAAGTTCAGCCGCCAAAACTTCAGAAATTCTACTATTTTTCAATTTTGTACTATACAATCTCATTCGTCCTTTTGAAGCATGGGTAACAACAAAGTCTTTGGGTGATCTACCTAGATGAGTTTTCTTTGTTTTACCTGACAGTAGCATGCTTATGACCATTCCCGCAAGTATATGCAAAGTATCACTCCTTTTTTCTAGCACTGTAATGCTTCTTGCAAATTATTATCAATTTTATCATTTATTTCTACAATGATCAATCTTTACCCGTTCTTTAAATTGATTGACTCTGTAAACCTACTCTTCTAATTTATATTGATTAATTTTCTGGTCAAATTACTTAGAATCATGTACACTAAGCTATGAGTATGATCAACTATTATTTTTAAAAGGAGATTCCTTATGCCTCATACAGTTGTTGCCATTGGAGCTGCTAATATTGATATACAAGGTTTTTCAGAAAGCAGTCTGTATATGAAAGATTCAAATCCTGGTTCTATTCAAACATGTCTTGGCGGCGTATCTAGAAACATTAGTGAAAACTTAGTTCGTTTAGGGGTTAAGACATATTTGATTACTGCTCTCGGGAATGACGCCAACGGAAATCGTATTCGAAATGAGTGCACACAATTAGGCATCGATTTGTCACACAGTATTACTTTGCCTGGAAAAAATTCATCTTCCTATATGGCCATTATGGATCAAGATGGAGATATGGCCTTAGCTCTTTCCGATATGCAAATCCTAGACGAACTTCCCATCCAACATTTAAAAGAGCAACATACTCTTTTATCGGAAGCTTCTGCACTTGTATTGGATGCAGGACTTGCTCCAGAGGTTATGACATATCTATCTGATAATTATCCTAATCATAAAACCTTCCTAGATCCAGTTTCCGTAAAAAAATGTTCTCGTATGCAAAGCATACGAAACACCTTTTACTGTCTAAAGATGAATCGTCTAGAAGCCAGTTATTTATCAGGAATCTCTATTACAAACGAACATACCCTTATCCAGGCTTCCTGTCAGTTAATGAAAAAGGGCTTGAATCGTCTCTACATAACCTTGGGTAACGAAGGCATCTTTTTCGCCGATCAAGGCAATTATGGGTTGATTCCAGCAGCAAAAGCCCGAGTTGTCAACGCAACAGGTGCTGGTGATACTGTCACTGCAGCCGTAGTTTACGGCGAACTTCAAGAGTGGCCTATAAAAGAAATCGCACATTTTGCCATGGGAGCTGCTGTGATTGCAATTTCCAGCCCTTTAACCGTTAGCACTGAAATGAGCGTTGATCATATTCGACAGATCATAAAAAATGAATAAAGGAGAGAGAATAATAATGTATGACCACTTAGAAATAAATCCAGAAGTATTCCATGCCCTTCAAAACAAAGAACCTGTTGTAGCCTTAGAATCTACCATCATCTCCCATGGTATGTCCTATCCAGAAAATATCGAAAGTGCAAAAAGATCTGAGGAGGAAATTCGTCTTCATGGTGCCGTTCCTGCAACCATCGCAGTGATGAATGGTAAAATAAAAATCGGATTAAACGAAGATGAGCTGGAGCACTTTGGAAGAGAGCAAGGCATTCGCAAAGCTAGCCGTCGGGATTTGCCAATGATTCTAGCAAAAAAAGAAGACGGCGCAACCACAGTGGCCACAACAATGATTGGTGCTGCTATGGCAGGTATTCCAATTTTTGCCACCGGTGGCATTGGTGGAGTTCACAGAGGAGCGGCTCAAAGCTTTGATATTTCTGCCGATTTAATGGAATTGGCTAAAACGAATGTGGCTGTTGTTTGTGCTGGTGCCAAGTCTATCCTGGATATCGGCCTTACACTAGAAATACTGGAAACTCACGGAGTGCCAGTTGTCGGCTACCAAACCAGTGCTTTCCCTGGGTTTTACTTACGAGACAGTGGGTTTCCCGTGGATGATCATGCTGACAATCTCGAACTGATAGCTCAATCTTTACATGCAAAATGGCACATGGGCCTCAAGGGTGGCATGGTTGTTGCCAATCCTATTCCTCATGCCTATGAGATGAATCCAAATCTCATCAGCCAATCCATCAATGAAGCAGTGTGCGTAGCTGAAGAACAAGGAATCAAAGGCAAAGACATCACCCCTTTTATCCTATCCTATCTGCACCAAGCCACGGAAGGAAAAAGCCTGAAAGCTAATAAAGAACTTGTCTATCATAACGCACGGGTGGCCGCAAAACTAGCAGTTGCCTACGCAAACCTAACTTCATAATGGTCTCTTAGGTCAGAAACCCGCTCCCATGTGGAGCGGGTTTCTGAAAACTATTTCATATATTTTTGTGTATAGTATAATTCAAAAACACCAATTCCCACCATATCCACCTGTCTGTTTAAAATATTCTCCCGATGGCCCAAACTATTCATTAACCCTTGATGAGCTTTAATGGCATCCATTTGTCCCATGGCAATATTCTCCCTGACGGATTCAAAGGGAATATCTGATGCTTTCACTCGTTCACCAGGGCCTTTATTGAGAGAGGATTGATGGCTAAAAAACTGATTGTCTGACATATCCACGGAATGAAGATACGCTACTTCTCTTAGGCCCTCATGCCACTCCAACTCTGGTAAATCCTTTCGTCTTCTGATGGAATTCACTAGGTCAAACATTATTTGTTCATTACCTCGTCGAACTACTTCTTTTTCTTCCGGTGATAAGAACGGAAGGCTGAGGTCTGGTTTATGCCCTGATGGGAATTCAAACTCAAGATCCATATTTCCAAATTTCGGTACCAGTGACAAGGTCACAAATCTTGCTGCTGTCACTGTATGATTCTCATGAATATCGTAATAAAGGATCAGCATGGCATTGTCGTCCAAGATAAAATAATCCGACTCATTTTCATCAAGGTTGATATTCTGATTGAAACGATATTGGACAGGACCTACTCTAAAAGTAATCTGATTTTGTATCCCCAGTATTTGCCGCGCCTTATCCATGCTGGTTCCAACTCCAACACCCTGATACGACCAATCCATATCATCGGTATAACTTGTCACCACTGTCCCGCTCTGCACACCTACCAACCTATAAGGACTATTGCCATCACTTCCATATACCCACCACTGATATCCATATGGAGTCAGCTCTTTCCGGTCTGGTGTACCTAGGGTTTCAAGTACATTGGCTTCCGAATCTCCTATACTGATGCTTTCAATTCCAGTAAAGCTTCGCTTTTCATCTTGAGTTATTGTAATTAGCATACCATCTTGGAAATCATCAACCTCAACTGAAGCACCCAAACCTTGAGACACAAAACGTAATGGAACATAGTTGCGATTGTGCTCCCGATTTAACACCATCTTTGTATCCATTTGCCGATATTCCCCATTAATCCAAATCAACGAATTGTTCATCCACAGTTGGATAACATCATAATCTTGCTTTATGGTAACCGCTTGCGACTCGCCATCCCAAAAAACTTCAGCTCCCAGCTCTTCACTGACAAATCGCACAGGTACCATTGTCCGATTGTTTTCGTCTATGAAAGGATTTACCTCTCCAAAAACAATGGGCCTTCCATTCATTTCAATTCTTAACGCTGGCTGGCTGGCACTGCTTTCAAGAACAGTTCCAGTAACCATCCACAAAAAAACTACCATCAGTAAAACATATCGAATCCCTTTCATTTCTACAAACCCCTTTCATCTCCGCCTATCCTTTTCACCATCAAAGAATACGCCCTATCCAACATATCACTAGTCGCATTCTCTACTTTCAACCTCCAGCTTTATTCAACCCCTCTAAACAAATGCCCCTTTGTCACGCCTTCTTCTTTTAACCGTTCTAATACCCCCTCATCCTGAGGACGGACAATTCCTTTGGAAATATTCAGGTAAAGACGGAGAATAGAGGCTGTTTCCGCTTTATTTTCATGTAAAAAATGCAATCGAAACATACCAACCCCAGCATTCCTTAAATCATTTATATTTTCTATTAGATGGATTTTTTTTGCATTGTGTATGTCAGTATAACAAGAAAACCGAGGTTGAATAGGGAAACATTCTGACTTTCGATCCTCTATATAGAATTGACCTTTCTTGCATAACCCATTCTTTTTTTCACAATTTCTTGCGTCACTCAGCAGACAATGCTTTAGTGCCATCACTGGTAAAAATCCATATCCAATGATTTCTGTTTGATTAGGACTCAGATTCATGCACTGAATCTGTTTAAGGTTCAACTCAGGGGACAAAGTAATCCGCTGTAATGATAAGTTTTGATAGAATGCGTAGGAATCGTCATTCACCACATTCAAAGATTGATCGCCAATTTTTATAAAACTCTCAAAAACGTTGAAATGACCTGGATTTTGAATCAGAACTGTATCTATACCTAACTTTTGAATCTGATCTCTGTGTCGTAATAATTCTTCATCCGTAGACAATTTAAATATTTCAGGAATAAGCTTTCCTTCAAATCCATGCTTCCACACCAATTCCATAGCAGCTTCCAGCATATGCGGATCGCGAAAATAAATATTCTGTATTTCAGCCCCTACTTTCATTTCTATCAATGCTTCCAATTGTTCTAAACTAGTTATAGAGCAAGATAACTGAATGGATGCCACAGAACTATCCTGCAACAGGCCCCCTTTTTTTGGTTTTAGTTCTGTTTCCTTAAAAGAAGTATTTCTTATGTAACGTTTTTTTCTTTTTTGTACTAATGCTTCTACTAAATTCCTACGCAATTGGTTTAATACACTCATGGAGACAGATAGTTTTGGCTCCAAACACACTTTCACTTCTTTCATTTGAAAAGGGGTGCCTCCTAGCTTTGAAATCTGTAGAATTACCTTTTCTTCTGTCAACCCTCTATTCACAGCTTTTTCAGGAAAAACACCTACAGAAACCTCTGCTTCATTCATTCCATCTGAAATGATTCCAGATACCGACTTTCCATATTCGATGATTACTTCTACTCGCACTGGAATGGTTAACATTTCTTTATGATAAGTATCTCTCACTGATTTCATGTACATGTCATCATACGTTTTAAAAATCTTTTCTCCCAAATTACAACTATGTTTAAAGTTTACGGTGCATATTTTTCCTGAAGCACAGTGTTTTACCAGAGTACCATTCACTTCCAATTTCTCTACCCTTCCACCAACCGTTTCTCCATTGCGACGTAGCTGAATTTCGTCGTTTTGATTTAAGGATTCCCGCAACATCAATGTTGCCTTTTGTTTTTTTTCATCATACCCTGTTACAGTTCCAAGGAAACAACCCTGATTTCCTGGATAAAAGGGATTCATCAAGGATTTTCCCGAATCTCCCAAAAGATGACCTTTGGTAAATCCACGATTAAAAACTCTCAGCTCTTCTTTTTTCAATAATACATTCGTTTTAATTCCTGTTTCCATGGTATCCAACATTCCTCGATATGCACGAACTGTCGTTGCTACATACTCAGGACTTTTCATCCGTCCCTCTATTTTAAAAGAATAAACTCCTGCCTTCACAATAGATTGAATGTCTTCCAATGTACAAAGGTCTTTGGGACTCAATAAATATTTCTCTCCATTAGAATTAAACGACACTTTATTATCTCCTTGTACGATTGTATATTTTTGTCGACAGGGCTGGGCACACCTGCCTCGATTTCCACTTCTACCTCCAATCATACTACTCATAAGGCATTGTCCCGAAACAGAAATACATAACGCTCCGTGAACAAAAACTTCAAGCTGTAATTTTGTTTTCTCTTTGGCTTTTCGGATCATTTCTAGAGACATTTCTCTGCCCAGTACTACGCGCTGAACTCCCTCCTTTTCCAGAAATTCTATATCCGCTACAGTTTGGGTAGACATTTGTGTCGAGCAATGTATTGACCAGTCAGGGTATACGCTACGTATATATTGCAAAACACCCATATCTTGGAGTATTACTGCATCGACATCGTTGATATAAAGAAATTCTAAATATGATTTTAACGAGTCCATTTCCTCATTAAAAATTAATGTATTGACAGTCACATACACAGATACTCCTCTAATATGACAATACCTTACTGCATCAATTAGTTCTTCTGAAGTAAAGTTTCCAGCAAACTGCCTTGCTCCAAAAGCTTTACCAGACAAATAAACAGCATCTGCTCCATTTTGAACAGCTGCTTTTAGTGCTTCATTATTCCCGACTGGTGCCAGTAATTCATAGGCTCTTTCCATAAATTCCACTTCCTCATTGTTATTCACTTCATAGAATGGGTATATCTACTTTAGTCAGTATTTTAAGGCTATTTTACCATAAAAGGAGGGGTCCTGTTGGATCATAATTTATTAATCGGCGGTTCCGCTGGTCAGGGCATGGATACTTTATCCAGCCTACTAGAGCGATATCTTATGCGTTGTGGATATCACGTTTTCGTCAACAAGGATTATATGTCCAGAGTTCGAGGAGGGCATAATTTTATTCAAATTCGCTTCAGCGATAAACCTCTAGTTTCTCATCGATATTCACTGGATTTAATTGTTGCAATGGATCATAAAACCATTGAAGAACACCTTCCAAAACTTCATCCAGAAGGATATCTTCTTTGCGATGAAAAGTTAGAGCCAAAAAAAGAACAAGTTCTTGTCTTTCCATTGGAGTCTACTGCCAAAGAAAGCGGTAATCCCAAAACTTTCACAACGGTCTTTCTAGGATTATTGCTTAAATGGTATGGATTAGATCTTAAGGTAATGGAGGACATGATTCGTGAAACTTTTCAGAACAAATCTCCTGAAGCTAATTTAAAAGCATTAAAAATGGGAGCATCTTTAACAAACACTCGCATAACCCTAGTTCCCGGCGACACAACAGACCGTCTTTTGATCAACGGTAATCAAGCAATTGCATTAGGAGCTATCGCTGCTGGCGTCACTTTTTACAGTGCTTATCCTATGACGCCTTCTACAAGTATAATGAACTATTTAGCTGAAAAACAAAGTGAAGCTGGCATTGTAGTAGAACAGGCTGAAGATGAAATTGCTGCCATTAATATGGCTATCGGCGCCAATTATGCTGGTATTCGAGCTATGACAGGTACGTCTGGAGGTGGTTTTTCATTAATGACTGAGGCTCTTGGACTTTCTGCTATCACCGAAACTCCTCTTGTGGTGGCCAATGTACAAAGACCTGGTCCAGCTACTGGCCTACCTACCCGAACCGAACAGAGCGACCTTAGCTTTTTACTGACAGCTTCCCATGGTGAAATCCCTCGAATGATAACAGCTCTCCGGAATCCTGAGGAGTCTTTTTATCAAACAGCTCGAGCATTTAATATGTCAGAAAAATATCAACTACCAGTTCTCTTGCTCAGTGACCAATATTTAGCAGATTACTCTGTGACAACAGAACCCTTCGACTTGTCTCGCATCACCATTCAGAGGCATCTTGATGAAGGAAGCCAGTATACCCAAGAATCCCCTTACCAGCGATATGCTAGGACCGATAATGGCATCTCGCCAAGACTAATCCCTGGAAAAATATCAGGGCAAGTGGTACTGGCTGACAGTGACGAGCACGACGAGGCAGGTCATATTACAGAATCTGCAGAAGTAAGAATTCAGATGATGAATAAACGAATGGGTAAAATGGAATTGCTTAAACAAGAAGTAGAAGAACCTTGGCATTGGGGTTCTAGCAATCCAGAAATCTTATTCGTTGCCTGGGGCTCTACAGCGGGACCTTTACAGGAAGCTCTTCAGCTACTCGAGAAAGAAAAAAATTGTCCAGATATTGCTGCTCTTGTTTTTGGAGATCTATGGCCATTACCAACTGAAAAACTAAAAAAACTTGCTAAAGTTGCACAGTCTGTTGTTAACATTGAGCAAAATTTTACTGGCCAATTGGCAAAATTGATTCGACAAGAAACTGGAATCCCCTGTCACCACAGTTATTTGAAGTATGACGGAAGACAAATGACACCAGAAGAAATTGTTGAATCCCTTAAGAAGGAGGTGCTTTAAGTGACAGATGTTAAGTGTTTTAATTCTACAGACCCTTCTGCCTGGTGCCCAGGTTGTGGAAACCATGCTTTGTTAGCAGCTCTGAAAGAAGCCCTGGCACAGTTAAATAAAAATCCTCACGATGTACTGGTTTGCTCAGGTATCGGTCAAGCAGCAAAAACACCTCATTACATCAATACCAACGGCTTTAATGGATTACATGGCCGTGCTTTACCACCAGCATTAGGGGCAAAAATTGCAAACAAGGATCTGACAGTCATCGTTAACACCGGTGATGGAGACTCTTATGGCGAGGGTGGTAACCACTTTATTCATAACATGAGGAGAAATTTAGATATTGCCCATTTTGTGCATGATAATATGATTTACGGCCTCACCAAAGGCCAGGCTTCTCCCACCACCCAAATGAAGCATACGACAGAGATTCAAACAGAAGGGGTAACTTTAGATCCTATAAAACCCTTAGCGTTAGCCATTACAATGGGAGCTACATTTGTTGCTCGTGGTTTTGTTGGAGAAAGAGAGCAGTTAATCAAATTGATGAAAGAAGCCATTATGCATCCAGGTTACGCACTCTTAGATATTTTCCAACCCTGTGTGGTCTTTAATAAAGTAAATACCTTCAAGTGGTATCAAAACAACACCTATTTACTTCCGGATAATTACGACTCCAGCAACAAACAAACGGCCTTACAAAAGGCTTTTGAATGGGAAGAAGGAATACCTCTTGGTATTCTTTATCAAGAGAAAAAGCCAACCTATACAGAGCAACGAAAAGTGCTACGAGAAGGACCAGCCTTAGTTCATCGTAAATTATCGCCAGAGCGAGCCTTATCCTTCTTCGATGATTTCAGATAATCATTTTCATTCCATTACATCCTAATCAAACATATAAATGCCAAAAGCAGAGATGTATTAATCTGCTTTTGGCATTTATTTACTACAGTAAATTCAATTAAGTAAAGACTTCTTCTAATTTACCATTCTTTTCTAGTTCAATCAACTCATCACAACCACCAATATAGACCTCATCTACAAAAACTTGCGGAACCGTATCACTTCCACTGATAGTCGTCAGACGATCCATTGTTCTTTGATCACCATCAATATTAATTTCTTCAAAGGAAATATTTTTTTCCATCAACAATTCTTTTGCGCGAATGCAAAAGGGACACCAAGTCCAATGGTAAAACTTTACTTTTTTCATTGTCATCCATCCTATCTTATTGAAATCATATCTTATATACCCACCATCGAAGAAATATAACAATCCCCTCAATTTCATATCATTGAAACGATAATTTATTCAATCCTATGTTTCCGCAGTTTTTCATAAAAGTTAGATCGAGATACTTTAAGCAAATTTGCTGCTTGGGTTCGATTATTATTCGTGGATTTTAGTGCGTTTTCAATAGTTTCTTTTTCAACCCTTTCCAATAAAACATCCAATGGCTGTATTTCATTTGTAAGAGGGTTAATATTCTCGTTTTTCCATAAATGAAGTGGCATATGCTTCTCTTTTATTTGGCTTCCTTCTACCATATTCAACAGTCTTTCCAATAAGTTTTCTAACTCACGGACATTTCCAGGCCATTTATACTCGCATAACACTGTCATGGCTTCTTTGCTAACAGACTTAACAGGAAGCTTGTGCTTTTCTGATAACTTATTCATCAAGTGCTCAACCAATAAAGGGATATCCTCAGATCTTTCTTTTAAAGAAGGAACCGTAAATGTTAATACGTTTATTCGATGAAATAAATCTTCTCGAAACGTGCCGTTCTTTATCTCTTCTTGTAGCTTTTTATTAGTAGCTGTGACAACTTTAACGTCTAATGGAATAGTCTTTTGACCACCCACCCGCTGAATTTCCTTGTCCTGAATCACTTGCAGTAGTTTTGCCTGCATCTGCGGACTCATATCCGCAATTTCATCCAGAAAAATTGTTCCGCCATTAGCCTGTTCAAACTTACCAGAATTTCCACCTTTTTTCGCTCCTGTAAAAGCCCCATCCTCATACCCAAATAATTCTGCTTCTATTAATTCTTTTGGGATAGCACTACAATTAATGTGCACAAAAGCTTCATTTCGTCTTTCACCACAAAGGTGAATGTTATTGGCTATATACGTTTTACCCGTACCACTTTCACCCAACAAAAGCACCGTGGAGTTTGTTTTAGACGCATTAACAATAAAATTTTTAATGTTTCTAACAGAATCTGAGTGTCCAATAATTCGTTCATCTATTTCTTTAACGCTTTCCATGAAATTTTCTACTCTTTTTTTATAATAATATACTTCGTTTTCCTTTTGACCCAGTAAATAGGGCAAGCACATCTGAAACTCTGCAATTCCTTGATATACTGCTATGGCTTTTTCCCTGCACGTTTCATAACCACAGGCACCACAATTCAATTCATCTTCCTGGGTATATTTCTGACTCTTTGCCAGTATATCTCTAATTTCTACATTATTAGGGATAACCCTTTGTTGTTGAAGGGTTTTGTAATACACCCTCCTAGTAATCTGCACTTTGTTCTTCTTCACTGGTTTATCAGGCTCTCCTGCTCTTTTTTCAATACTTTTTTTGGCAAATTCAATGACTCTTGCTTTTCTGTACTGCAGTGAATTTTTATCGAAAAAAAAGTCAGGACCATCAATGCACCCTTTACAGTAGAGAATGTCTATCAACATTGGCTCCAACCTTCTCTGTTCAATAGCCCGCAAGGTTTCTATCACTTCTTTTTTTCCTTCCACTACCGTGATTTTATTATTAAGGATATCTGTACTGATTTCTGCTGCTTTCAGCAATCCGCCAGCAACTGGAAATACTTGCCCACGACATTCTTCATAAAAATGATCAAAAGAAGCAGGCCTTGTTTTCTCCAGTTGAATTTCACATTGCAAAAACAAAGATTTCAGTTCAGAAAAAAGCAATACATAATCTACGGTATTTTTCGCATATTCTTTATCGATTTCTGTTTTTTTGGCGATACAAGGTCCAATAAAAACAATATGCGTACTGACATTCTGTTTTTTCTTAATATGATCCGCCACAGCAATCATAGGAGAAATAATTGGTGCTAAATGATGAATTAAGGATGGATAATGCTTTTCCACCATGTTAACAATAACTGGACAAGGCGAAGTGAGGATCGGCTTATCAATAGGCTCTTGATATAGTTTTGCATACTCTCTAGAAACCATAGATGCACCCTGTGCTACCTCGTAAACCATATCAAACCCAATTTTTTTTAATGCACCTACCAGTTGATTTGGATCTTCAGAAAAAAACGCTACAATAGATGGCGCTAGTATGGCAATGGTACTAATCCAGCGATTCGATAGAGAGTTTTCCACCAGTTTCATATCCGATCGCAACACTTTGTTTTTCTGAGAACAGGCATTTACACAGAATCCGCATTGAACACATTCTTCTTTCATCAATTCTGCCTGATCCTCTTCAAATCTTATGGCATTAACAGGACATCCACGAACACAAGAATAGCATTTCTTACAGGTTGTTTTAGCATCCGATACAATTGGCATTCACTATACCTCCATTAAACCATATCCTTCAAATCTATCTATCGCATTTATTTTATCATACTTCACATAAGATGCTTACATAAAACCGCCTGTGTCAGAAGATTTAGCTTTTAACCTTACCCCCTAGCAATCACATAGGATTTATTATTTCATTCTTTGTGGAAGATATTGATGAACTATTAACGCCATAACCCCGCCTAAAAAAGCTGTATAAAACTGAGGCATCGAAAAAGCTGTAATCAATGGAGTTGGTATGCTGGAAAAAACTGTGTATGCTATAAAGCGAATCAAGAGTGCCATCACAAAAAATTTAGCAATACTTGCAGATAATACAGCCAACCATTTATTATTAAAATAAAGTAAATTAAATACAATCACCAACATTAAATTTCCAATCATAATAATAGGTAGCACAGGTAACAATGGCATGATTCCCAACATATATGCTGCTAATGGAGTTAGACAACCAATGATGACTGCTGCTCCCCTACTTACTGTCAACACTGCTAAAATCAGCACCATGTTTACCAATGGCCCTACCACTGGCTGAGAAAAGGATGAAAGACCAATTTGAAATACCAGAGCCAGGGCAAGGAGTACCGCTGTTTTTGTTAGCAACGCTGTTTCTAATCTTCGTTCCGTCATAGTCGACATTCTTCCACTCCTTGCATCATGTATTTAAATGGGTGTGTAACAATTCATGCGCTCTATGTCCCCCTGGCTCACCAAGGTATGTTTCATAGATCCGCGTCACAAGCGGGTTCTCATGAGACATCCTTAATGCTGCATTTTTATCCATTTGATACATTCCCTCCATTCTCTTCTGAAGGATTTCCATAGAGTCTTGAAGCGGTCCACCGCCTCCATTGATGCAGCCACCAAGACAACCCATCACCTCTATAAAATGATAGTTTTTTTCGCCAGATTCAATTTTATCCAGCAGTACTTTGGCTGCAGCCGTTCCATGAGCCACCGCTACCTTAATATTGATGCCGGCAATGTCCAGCGATGCTTCCTTAACACTTTCTAAACCTCGAACACTTTTATAGTCAATACGATCTAGTTCTCCATCTGTCAATATCCACGCAACAGTCCTCAAAGCCGCTTCCATAACTCCTCCTGAAGTTCCAAAAATCCGCCCAGCACTGGTATGATTTCCAAGGAAATCATCATACGGTTCATCCTTTAATTTTTTAAAGGGTATTCTTTCCAATTTAATGAATCTAGCTAATTCCCTGGTTGTTAACACTGCATCTACATCTCTAATTCCATTAACAACCATTTCATCGCGCTGAGCTTCGTATTTTTTTGCGGTACAAGGCATAATGGACAAGCTAAATATATTTTTAGGATCCACCTGATTTATTTCAGCATAATATGACTTGGAAAGCGCTCCTAGCATTTGCTGTGGTGATTTACAGCTAGAAATATTCCCAGTAAACTGAGGAAACTCATTCTCTACATACTTTATCCATCCTGGGGAACAAGAAGTAAACATGGGTAACTTCCCGCCGGTTTTAAGACGCTGAATAAATTCAATCCCTTCTTCCATAATTGTAATATCTGCTGCAAAGTCAGTACTAAACACTTTATCTGCTCCTAAAGATTTCAATACAGCATTCAGTTTACCAGAAACATCCTTCCCAGGCTCCATACCAAAAAGTTCTCCCATGGTATGTTTGACTGCTGGCGCTGTTTGCACCACCACATGTACTTTAGGATCCCTTAAAGCCTGCATCACCCTGCGAATATCCTGTTTTTCAATCAAAGCTCCCACCGGACAGACTTTTACACATTGACCACAATTGATGCAATTTGTCTCCGTTAGCAATTGATTGCCTTTTGTAGAAACAATGGTGTCAAACCCCCTCTCCTGATATTGGTAAACGCCAATATCTTGAGTTTCCCCACAAACACGAATACACTTTCCACAGACAATACACTTACTCAAGTCTCTTTCAATAGAAGGACTTGATTCATCTAACCGTTTCTGTTTTTTTATCGGATCCAATAAAGGTTCGCCTCGTGATACATCGTATTGATAACACAATTCTTGTAGCTGACACTCTCCTGATGTTCTGTCACAAGTTAAACAATCATTTGGATGATTAGAGATCAATAATTCTAATGTAGATTTTCTTGAGTTTATCACTTTTTCACTTTCGGTTTCAATCACCATTCCATTCTGAGCTTTGATATTACAAGAAGCCACTAAATTCTCTTCCCCTTTTACTTCCACTACACACATCCGACAGTTGCCCTCATTTCTTAAATCAGGATGATGGCACAGCGTTGGAATTGGTATTTGATGACTTCGACATATATTCAAAATCGATTCATTGTTATTTGCCGTTACTTTCTGTTGATTAATTGTAATCGTAATCCTTTCCATTCTTTAAACCTCCTATCTTTCTCTTTAAGATCTATAAGCACTCACAATACTTTTCTTCGAAGCAGCCAGTAGCATATTCATAGCCACTTTCCCATATCCGCATAGTGCTGAATTCCCAATAGCATTGCTAAGATAATTAATTTTTTCTCCATGATAGAATTGCTTCTCCTCTTGCTGTTTCAGAACTAGTTCACTAAGACGCTTAGTTCCCTCTCGACAAACAGAACATCTCCCGCAAGATTTTTCATGACTTTTTTGAATTGCTATGGATAGTTTTTTATCGGCCTGTTCTTCAGTGATAATTTCCACCGCAGATGCTCCTAGCAATAAACCTGCTTCCCGAAAGGAAGCGAAATCAATTTTCAGGTCAAGCTGAGCCTTAGAAATATAACATCCCATCTCGCCTCCTATATGCAGCACATATTGATCTGGTAGGTTCATTTTTTCAGAAGCCTTCTTCATCATTTCCTGAAGTGTTGAACCCATATGAACTTCAATCAAATAACCATCCTCTTCGTAGTGAACATAGAATATTTTTGATCCATAATGATCTTTTTTTCCGCTGGATCGGAACCATTCACTCCCATTACGAATCACCAAGGAAATATTAAGAAATGTCTCCACATTAATGGCAAAATGCCTTCTATTATTCCACAATTCTTCTACTCCATAAAAAGGACATCGAGCCTGACTTAAATTCTCACGAAAGTTTGTCAACAATGAAATATCTTCTGCATAATGAATATGTTCCTGCGGAATAATATGAACCGAAAACGTCACCTCATAACTTCTAAAATAGCCCATTTTTTCAAGTTGTTTTATCCGAATGTTGAGCATGTGAGCAATAAACTGTTTTTCATTGCTCACAAACAAAGTCACTTCCTTTGCATTCATAGATTTAGCGGATAAATACATCCCTAGAATTAAAGAGTATGGATTTTGAAGAGCTAACATCTCATCAAGTTTTGAATTCATAATACTCGTTGTTATACTTTTTTCCCCTTGATACTCCGATAAAGCTTCCATATAATAACCAACCGAATCCCCTCTACCATCACGACTTCTTAATCCAGATTCCACCACTTCTGTTATAATTCTATCCCTAGGGTAATTAAAGTCTGACATAATTCCATCATTAGTTGCATCTCTGCTTATTTTTTCTACACTTGTCAATGCTCTCTCGTTAATCCATAGTGCATTTTCCATTGCTTATCACTCTCCTATTCTTATCTTAGTGTTTTTTCTTTCCTATTTACGTTGCAAATCCCATGCCAGTTTTCTACTCTTCTTCAAATCCTTTCATTTGTGCGATTTATCTGAAAATATCGTCGATCATTTTATTTCATCCCTTACTGAACTGTCCTAAATTTCATACAACTAAATAAAAAAAACACCTTACCCTCTATGATAAGATGCTCTTAGCGTTTTGTCTTGTTTTTCGGACAGTGTCTTTAATTTCGGACACCATCGCTTTTTCGAGACACTATTTATTTTTCATTTCTTCAAAAATACGAATTTTTTCTGCTACAAATTCTGGAATAGCACAAGATTTATCTGCTTTTATATTATAACTGACATGTACCATCTCCGCTTCTAAAAGAATATCTTCAGCATTTTCTCTGCATATCATAAATCTTATTAAGAGGCTTTTGTTGCCAATTTTTTCAACACGGACATAGATGTCTAATACTTCGTCATAACGAGCTGGCTTTCTATATTCCATGGTCACTTTAGCAATAACAGAGTCAAATTCATTGTTTTTAATGAGTTCACTATAATTAAGACCAATATTTCTTAAATACTCTACCCATGCCATATCTAAATATGTAAGGTAATTGGCATTAAAAACAATTTGCTGCATATCAACCTCTGGATACCTTACCCTGATTTTATGTCTAAACCGAAACATATGCATAGCCTCCTAAGGAATTAACCAATTTTTTTATTCCTAGAATAAGTCAAAGGATCCACGTTGAATCTTCACTTTTCCTCAGTGTATTCGAGAATATGAGCCACCATGACCACTATTTAGTATTTGAACTGAGAAATAGTTGCTTGCATCTCTTCTGAAAGCTTGGCTAAAGCTTCACTGGATCGTGCAATTTCCTCCATTCCCGCAGTTTGCTCTTCTACCGATGCAGAAGCTTCCTGAGTACCCGCAGCATTTTCTTCAGAAATAGCCGATAAGTTTTCCATGACGCCAACAATTTCTTCTTTTTTGCTGTTTATTTCAGTTCCAGATTCATTCAACTGATGGATCATCTTTTCTACCTGTATAATAGCATTATTTATTCTTTCAAATTTATCCTGGGTATCCTCTATTCCTTTTGCCTGTTCTCCATCAATAGACTCTATTTCATCCATTGTTTTAACAGCACCTTCAGTCCTGCTGTTTAAATCGATAATCACCTTTTCTATTTCCGCTGTAAATCTACCTGTTTCTTCTGCCAACTTTCGAATTTCTTCTGCCACCACTGCAAATCCACGACCTGCTTCACCTGCCCTTGCTGATTCTATAGCTGCATTTAACGCCAATAAATTGGTTTGTTCAGCAATACTTTGAATCATTCCACTTGCACTTTGAATCTGTTTAGCACTATTATTAACCTCTAGAATCGTATCTCCAATTTCTATAGTAGCCGTTGAACTTGCTTTGTATTTTTCAATGGTGAAATGAAGTGAACTTGTTCCTTGTTCTTTTGCGTCTCTCATTTCTTTTGCTGACCGATTAAGCCCTTCCATCGCTTTACGATTCTCCATAATAAGATGACCCATTTGATTAACGCTCATAACGCCTGACTCTGTATCTTTAGCCTGATCAGAAGCTCCTTGGGCTATTTCTTCAATAGTCTTAGCTACTTCATTGGCAGCCGCCGTGGATTGATGGGCTGTTGCTGTAAGCTCCTCTGATGAAGAAGCAACATTTTCAGCACTTTCAGAAATTTTTTGGATAAGATTGATGAAATTTTGTTGCATGATTAACATCGAATTGGTAATGGTTCCTATTTCATCTTTGCGTTTCAGGTAGGCAGATGCCTTGCTACTCTCATCAAAAGAAAGATCATAGTTTGAAAGCTTTTCTAAGATACATGACAATTCATTAATTGGCCTCGAAATTGAATTCGCAAGCATACGAGAAGCAACTATCCCTACAATCAGAATCAAAGTAGCTCCCATTATCATATAACGTATTAAGCGATTCAATCCAACCAAAGCTTCCGATTCCATTGCATTAATGATAAGATACCAGTTAGTACCTTCTACTTCTGTATAACCAGTATGTAGATTTTCTCCATTGATCGTATACGCTCCTACACCTATGCCATCCGCAAGAACATCTTGAAAACTACCAGCAAGCACTTGATAGGAATCGTCTTCTTTAGCTCTCTCCATCGGATTAAATTGTTCCATTACCATATTGCGATCGTCATGAGCTACAATGGTTCCTGCATCGTTAATCATATACGCATAGCCCTGCTCTCCGTAACCCAACCCCCCAGTTATTTCACTTAAAAAATTACCATCTCGCCGACCAATCATAACCCCTACAATCCTACTATGTGCATCATCCGCATAAATTGGCACTGCATACATCAGCACTGCACTGTTAGTAACACGGCTGATAATCACATCCGACACATTTGGTTCACCGTTAAAAGCTCTTTTCACATATCCACGATCACCCAACTCCGCCTCATCGCCACTCGATACATAATTGGTGTTTCCATCTGGTGATACAATCCCTATGTCCATATAGCCCAATCTTTCTACGGCTCTTCTAAGATCCCTTTGCTGTAACTCAAAATCCATCGTCTGAACGTCTGACCGATTGGCTGCTTCTTGAAAAGTTGCCAACTGTTCTTCCACTACATCTGCAATTAACTTAGACCCATCCTGAGCCTGTTGAGCCAATGCATGATCTACTTGCCCTCGAATGCTCGCTCCACTTAATGTAATTGATACAAGGCCTAAAGATACAGCGACTAGGATTACAATCATACTCACATGCAAGGTCATTCTTTTTGATAAATTCATAACAAACCCTCCCACATAAAAATAGTTTCTTTGCTTCTTTCAACTACTGGTCCATGGAGAGCGACTCTATTTTGGTCGTTGATTAAAGACACCCCTCATTTTATACTAGCATTTATATTAAGTATATTCCGACTTTTTACCCGAATTGCATTTTTAATACCTTTAAATTTTAATCCTTCCCATCTCCTTCCCGATTGGATACAATAGAATAAAGTGATGCTCCATATAAGGAGGAATACAGATGAATCCTAAAAGAATCCGTGTATATCGTGAACACAAGTTGCCACAAGGTCCTGTTGTATATTGGATGAGCAGAGACCAGCGAGTATATGATCACTGGGGCCTTCTATTCGCACAAAAACTTGCTTTACAACAACAAGTGCCTTTGTGCGTGGTCTTTTCCTTGGCTCCAAGTTTTTTAGGCGCCACTTTAAGGCAATATGATTTTATGCTGAAGGGATTGGAGGAAGTGGAAAATACACTTCTTACTTTTAAAATACCATTTATCATGTTGAATGGATCAGCCGATCAAACCTTACCCTCTTTTTTGAAAGAAAACGAAGCATCCTCGCTGATTATAGATTTTAATCCCCTTAAAATTCACCAACGATGGTTGGATACCCTAAAGAAAAATGTGTCGGTTCCCATCTACCAAGTGGATGCTCACAATATTGTACCTTGCTGGATAGCTTCACCCAAACAAGAATATGCCGCCTATACCCTTCGCCCTAAAATTAATCGCCTCCTCCCAGAGTTTCTTGAACCCTTTACAGATTTAGAAGTCCACCCTTATCCTTGGACAGGAAATATAACTTCTACAAACTGGCTAGCACTAAGGCAAAATTTAAAAATAGATCGAACCGTACCACCTGTAACATGGCTAACACCAGGCGAAAAAGCCGGCAAAGAAATGTTGATGGATTTTCTTCAGAATAAATTTGCCTACTATGATTCAAATCGAAATGATCCTTTGAAAAATGTCATTTCCAATCTTTCCCCTTATCTTCATTTTGGTCAGCTTTCTCCTCAAGGAGTGGCACTTGCTATTCAGAAGCAAGTGGGAAATCAAGCTTCCAAAAACAGTTTTTTAGAAGAACTGATCATCCGAAGAGAACTATCTGAAAATTTCTGTTTTTACAATCCATCTTATGATAAATCACATAGTTTCCCAAATTGGGCTAAACAATCCCTTGCTGCTCACCTTCAAGATAAGCGAGAATACCACTACCCTTTGGAAAAACTGGAAAACGCTAGTACCCACGATGACCTATGGAACGCATGTCAGCTAGATATGAGTAAAAATGGAAAACTTCACGGCTATTTACGTATGTACTGGGCAAAAAAAATACTGGAATGGAGTCATTCTCCTGAAGAAGCTCAACATCACGCTATTTACTTGAACGATAAATACTTCTTGGACGGGCGTGATCCCAATGGCTATGCTGGCATCGCTTGGAGCATTGGCGGTGTTCACGACAGAGCTTGGTTTGAGCGGCCAGTCTTTGGAAAGATTCGCTATATGAATAAAAATGGATGTAAAAGAAAGTTTGATGTAAACGCCTATATTTCTTTGATTGCTAAAAATGATCTTTAGATTCTTCCTCCCTCTACTTTTTAATTCTACGTTGCTTCGAGTTGGCTTTAGCCTCCTATTCCCAGCGTGCGTTGACATTCCTTTGCAACATCCGATATAATCATAGATATATACTATATATACTCTGCTCTAATTAATGAAGGAGGAGAACGATTTGCTTTTCCAATCAATTAAGCAAGGTTTTCGAAATGGAATTGATACGATGATCATGTTGGGAAAAATTATTATCCCTGTCTATTTCATCGTCACCATCCTACATCACACACCAATCATCGACCTGATTGCCCGCAGTTTTGAACCGCTTATGAGCTTTTTTAATCTACCAGGAGAAGCCGCTATGATTTTAGTCATGGGGAATCTCTTAAGTCTTTATTCGGGTGTTGGTGCCATCCAAGCTCTTTCTCTCAACCCATTCGAAATTACAATTTTAGCTGTAATG
This sequence comes from Tindallia texcoconensis, assembly GCF_055383815.1. NCBI lineage: Bacteria > Bacillati > Bacillota > Clostridia > Peptostreptococcales > Tindalliaceae > Tindallia > Tindallia texcoconensis. The sequence continues at coordinate 2,776,610 of NZ_AP042431.1, read as the reverse complement.
CTAAACTTTTCTCATTCTCTCTTTGTTGAAACAGCCGTGGCAACTCGGCTTAAGGTCAGTGGAACAAAAATAATTATTCTTAGGGTTGGCCTAATGCTGGTCTCCGGACTTATTTTAGGAACCTTTGCAGGAAGGATGATATAAGCATGGATATAACTGCCATTTTAAAAGAAGGCTTCATCGGTAGCCTCTCTTCTGTATTTGATATTGCAAAAGTGGTTTTTCCACTGATGATTGCCATGCAGATCGCTAAAGACTATTATATATTAGATTACTTGAGTAAATTCATGAAACCCATTACCAACTTTCTTGGCATGTCTAAAGAATCTGGATTCCCCCTAATGGTAGGAATTGTTTTTGGATTAGCCTACGGGGCTGGTGTCATTGTTCAAAGTGCAAAAGAAGGGAACCTATCACACCGGGACTTGATTCTTCTTTCGGTTTTTTTAGCCAGCTGCCATGCAGTTTTTGAAGATGTGATTATCTTTGTTGCTATCGGTGCCAATGGCTGGTTAATTCTTGCCTCTCGCATTTTAGCTGGCGTGCTGGTAACTTATGTTGTCTCAAAACGATTAGATCGCATACATACTCTCCATGATCTTATCCCTCAAACAGATGAATAGTGGACACACAAGGCCTCTACCACTTTCGGATCGAAACGCTTGCCTTTTAGTTTCTTTATATGACTCAATGCCTCTTCTTGCTGAATCGCCTTTCTATGGGGCCTATTCCTGGTGATTCCGTCATAAAAATTAGCAACACTAATAATTCGAGCATTCAAGGGGATTTCCTTGCCTTTTAACCCACTAGGATAACCACCACCATCGTAATGCTCGTGATGATGCAACACGTCTTCACCGATATCCAGATAATCCGAGGATGAGCTTAGAATAACATATCCAGTTTCAGAGTGTCGCTGTACTTCTTCTCGCTGATCCATTGTTAGTCGGCATTGACTTTGAAGGAGTTCCTTATCAATGGCAATTTTACCAATATCATGGTAGTAGGATGCTAATCCTAGCTTTTCCAATTGATCTTCCTCGAAACCCAAATTTTTTCCAATTTTGATACAAATATCTGAAACTTCTTCTGCATGGGCCTTTTCATCTGGCAAGGAATCGAATAGAATTTCAAGAATTTTTCGAATCATCTCTCTTCTCAACGTCTTTCGCCCTTCATTCTTTTGGTTGTACATTTTTGTTTCTGCCATTTTTTGCACATCTTCCATTGTTAACTTTTCATTCCACTTTGTATAGTAACCATAAGAAAAAGAAAGAGGAAGTCCCTTAATCCTGGTTTCTTTAGTCTTTACTTTGATTCTTTCAATCATTTTTTCTGTTTCTTTCTCATCTGTTTTAGGAAGCAATAACACATACTCATCTCCACCAATTCGAGAGATGATATCATCTACACGAACACTTTCTTTCAAAACCTTTGCCATCTTTACCAAGAGTTCGTCTCCTGCTTGATGCCCAAAAGCATCATTAATAAGCTTAAGTCCATTAGCATCTATCATCATAACCGTCAATGGCCAATTTCGAAAAGTATCCAACCTTTCAATTTCTGTTTCTAAAAAGTGGCGGTTGTATAGTCCTGTTAATTGGTCATGAAAACTTAGATATCGAATTTTTTCTTCGGCTTTTTTGATATGTGTGATATCTATATCCATTCCACGAAATATTTTTGCCTTTCCATGTTTATCCATCATGCTGAATCCATTAGTGGTGACCCAAACTGCTTCTCCATTTTTTTTCTGTAATTTATGCTCAAAATCAGAAACTATTTTCCCCTCCGCAATGACCGATTCTCCAAATTCTTTTAAGGCCCTGCGGTTTTCCAATGAACAAATATCATAAAAATAGTGCTTTCCTACCAGCTCATCTGGCTCATATCCCAGAATGGCTTTTGCAGAAGGGCTGACATAAGTATACATCCCTGTATGATCTAGCTCGAAGGCTACTGCTTTGCTTTTTTCCGATAGCTCTTCATATCGTTGTTCACTTTCTTTTAAAGCCTCTTCCAATTGCAAGGTATCCGTAATATCTTCAAAGGTTCCCAACATACCAAACACTTTCGACGTTTGATCATAAAGAGGTATTTTACTCGTACGTACATAGCGCAACTCTCCATGTTGGTTGATTACTTTTTCAATATAGTTAATTTTTTCTTTTCCCTGCACCATCACATCTAAATCATCTTCTCTGTAGGTTTCTGCAAAGTCTTTCCAACTCATATCATAATCCGTTTTACCAACTACTTTATCTGGCACACCCCAACCTGAGTCCCTTGCAAAATGGCTGTTACATCCAAGATATTCTAAGTTTAGATCTTTCCAAAAAATACGCATTGGAATATTATTGATTACTTTTAATAATAGATTTTCTGAAGCGATTCGCTTTCGTTGGTTCTCAATGCGTTCCGTAATATCAGCAGCTGAACCAACAATAAAAGCAGTTTTATCATCTCTTATAATAGGTGTTAATGTGGTAGTCCAGATTCGAATGCCACCAGGCAAATCCAATTCTTCTTCATAGGTAATACTGGTTTTGTATTCCACACATTTTTGATAATTTATAGATATTAAGTCTCCTGTTTCCTTGCCTAGTAATTCTTGAGGCGTTTTGTGCTGTATCTGTTTCAGACTAATGCCAGTCTTAGTCTGGTGCGCTATATTATTTCGAAGAAATCGGAATTCATATGGCCCCAACACTTCAAGCAAAAAAAGCGCATCTTGCGTTCCATTAAAGACTTTTTCATATTCTTTGGACAATCGAGTTTTTTCATTTTCAACCTCTTTTAGTCTGGTAATATCTATATGCGATCCTAATAATCGGATAGGCTTTCCTGCTTTGTCACGAATAGCCAACCCACGACAACGTATCCAAACCGTAGACCCACTTTTGTGTCGATACCGGACGATTTGATCAAATGGATAAGAGGCGTCTTCATAGTGTTTTTCTAAATTTTCCTCGACTTTTTCTAAATCTTCCTGAAAGATGAGGTCTTGCCATTCACTGGATAAATGCTTTTTTTCCCTAGGATTATAGCCTAGCGTTTCCCAAAACTTTGGACTCATCCATTCATTTTCAGGTCTTTCTAAATCCCAGTACCAAATTCCGTCCAAAGATCCCGACTGAATAAAATCAAAAAGACTTGAATCAGATCTAATTTTTTTATAAAGCTCTTTTTCTAAATAATTTTTATTCACCATAAACCATCCTCAAAACATATATTTGTAAAGTTCATAACATAAGATTATTATATCATAGCCTGAATGATCCTATACATGAAATCATAAATCGATCTCTATCATACTGGTTAAGACACCAATTCTCTTAGGAACAAAAACCATTTTCTCTTTATCCCCTTGAAATGCCATGAATTATGGTATAATAACTTTGGTTTATATGAGATCAACTGACTTTAACTAAGATGAAGGAGCGTAAATAATGAGTTTGTTAACAGTAAAAAATCTAAGCCATGGTTTTGGTGACAGAGCCATTTTTGACGATGTATCATTTCGTCTATTGAAGGGTGAACATATTGGACTGATTGGTGCCAATGGTGAGGGTAAATCAAGCTTTATGAATATGATCACAGGAAAACTAGAACCAGACAACGGCACCATTCACTGGGCTAAACGGGTTCGTGTGGGATATCTGGATCAACACACAGAACTGGATAAAAATATGACTATGCGAGATGCCTTAAAAGGTGCTTTTCAATATTTATTTGATCTGGAATCTGAAGTGAATCACTTATATGAACAAATGGGAGATGCTTCGGATGAAGAATTAAAGACTATGTTGGAAGAAGTTGGTACCCTACAGGATTTGCTGGATCAAAATGATTTTTATATCATCGATTCAAAAGTGGAAGAAGTGGCTCAAGGTCTGGGCTTAACAGAAATTGGATTAGAGAAAATAGTAGATGATCTTAGTGGTGGACAACGAACAAAAATCCTACTGGCTAAGCTGCTTTTGGAAAAACCTGAAATCCTTCTTTTAGATGAACCTACCAATTATCTAGATGAAGCACATATCGAGTGGCTTCGGCGTTATTTACAAGGCTACGAAAACGCCTTTATCCTAATTTCTCATGATATTCCTTTTCTAGACAGCGTGGTAAATGTAATTTATCATATGGAAAATCAAAAAATGGAGCGCTATCCTGGCAGCTACGATCAATTTTTGCAAATTCATCAGGCTAAAAAAGAACAATTAAACGCAGCCTACAAGAAACAACAACAAGAAATCAGCACCTTAAAAGATTTTGTTGCACGCAATAAGGCTAGAGTTGCCACCCGTAACATGGCCATGTCTCGCCAGAAAAAACTGGACAAGATGGATGTCATACAGCTAGCACAAGAGAAACCTAAGCCAGAGTTTCACTTCTTAACAGCTCGAACACCAGGCAAACTCATTTTCAAAGCCCAGGATCTAGTTATAGGCTATGATGAACCTCTTACAAGACCTCTAAACCTAACCCTAGAACGAAACCACAAAGTTGCCTTGGTAGGGGCTAATGGCCTTGGTAAAACAACACTATTGCGCAGCCTACTAGGGGAAATCAAGCCTGTTGAAGGAATAGTGGAAGAAGGCGATTTTCTTAGCATTGGATATTTTGAACAAGAAATAAAAGAAGCTAACACCAATACCTGCATCGAAGAAGTTTGGCAAGTGTTTCCAAGCCTTAACCAACGGGAAGTTAGAAGCGCTCTGGCAAAATGCGGTCTCACCACCAAGCATATTGAAAGTCAAGTTCGAGTATTAAGTGGAGGTGAGCAGGCCAAGGTTCGTCTTTGCAAGCTAATGAACAAAGAAACCAATATATTAGTGTTAGACGAACCCACCAACCATCTAGATGTGGATGCCAAAGAAGAATTAAAGCGTGCCCTTCAAGCCTATAAAGGAACCATCCTTCTCATCAGCCATGAGCCAGAATTTTATCAAGATGTAGTGACAGAAATTTGGAATTGTGAAGATTGGACAACAAAGGTAGTTTAATTGATACGAACATTTGTAGTACTCGTTCCATCTGGTCTTTTATGAACTTCTAGGACTGCCGGCAGCTGTTCCCGTATTTCTCCTACATGGGAAATCACACCAATCACCCTGCCGGTTTCCTGAATTCTATTCAGCATTTGAATGGCACGTGGCAATGATTCATGAGAATCCAGAGATCCGAACCCTTCATCAATAAACATCGTCTTCATCTCCGTTCCACCGCTTTCACTCTGAATAACATCAAAAAGACCCAAAGCCAGGCATAATGAAGCGTTGAATTTCTCGCCACCAGAAAGAGTTCGAACACTACGATTCTGTTCATTAAAAGAGTCTATCACTGCTATCCCTAAACCACTGCGTCCTCCGTGCTTTTCTTTTTCTTCATCCGTAACCAATTGATACCGCCCCATAGTCAGCTCATCCAAACGTTGGTTAGCTGCCACCAAAACCCTTTGAAAGTAATGCTGTAGTACATAGGTTTCTAGTGCTAGTTTCTGGTCATTTCCTGTCCCATTTGCATTGGCATAAAGATCTGTAATCCGATTCCTATTTTCTTCCACTTTTTTCAGAATTCCCCATTCATTTTCAATGGATTCTGATAGACGTACGCTTTCTTTTACAATTAAACTCCTGTGACCGATTGCCAATTGAAGGGATTTATGTTCTTCTCTAATTTGTTGCCGATGCTGATCCAAGGACCTTAAGTTTGCTTTTTTTACATTCTTTAAATCTACTTCCATTTTTCGAATGGTTTCCTCTGTAAGCTTCCATCGCTCTTGATAATCCTGAAGTTCATCCTGAATTTGTTTGAGTTGCTCCTCTTGCATATGAGCATCGATAAAATCCTCATCCGTATCAAAGCCCTCTTTTTTTCTACTCGCCATCCATTTACACTTGGACTCCTTCATGCATTCTTTTGCTTCCTTGGCATTTTCTTCAGCATTCTTCAAATTAGAGGTAGCTACAACCAATGCTTCCTTGGATGTATTCTTTTTTTCTTCGGTATTTTGGAATGCTGTTTGCCATTTTTCCACTTGGCTTTTCAATGTTTTTATCTTTTTTTCCAGCTCACTTAGTTCCAGTAAATTTGGAGGAACCTCCTCCTCTATGCTCTTTCTTTTTCCCTGATATAAAGCAATCTCCTCTTCCAATTTTTGCACCTTTTTAGAATGGGTTTCTAACTCTCCTATTAGTGCTTTTATTTCTTTTTGATGTTCTTCCATCACTTTTTTGATTGTCTCATTTCTTTTTTTACTGACAACTATCTCTTGCTGGAATTGATAAATCTCGTGGATTTTTTCATTCACCTGTTCTTCTAAAACTTGCAGCTGTTCAGTATCAGCAACTTCTTGTTCAAGGTTTACCAAGGTTTTTTTCAACGCTTTTTCCTTTTCTTCAAGTTTTGTATTGATAGTGGCACATATTTCACCAGCTTCTGACAACTTTATTCTAATAAACTCTAAATCCTCTTTGCCAATCTGGTCTCCAGAAGAAAGTGCTTTCTGAGGATGCTCTGTACTTCCACATACTGGACACATATCTCCTTCTTTTAGACTTTTTGCTAATAAGAAAGCCTGACTTTCCATCCAGGATGTTTCCATCTTGTCAGCCTTTTTTTTGCATTCATGATACTTGTTTTCTGCATCTTTCTTTTTCTCTTGAAGTTTTTTTATTTCTTTCACTCGTATTAATGCTTCTTTTAAATTTTCTTTCTGACGCAGCAATTGATTTTGTTGTTGATATATATCTGTCTCTTTCTCCAATACAGCGGCAATTTTATCCCGCTCTTCAGACAACCGCTCTATAGCATGCTGCTTTTCCTCTAACTCCAGTTTCATTTGTGTATGTTTTTTTTGCATCTTTCCTTTTAATTCTTGATGAAATCGGATTTCTTCCATGACTTCCGTCATTTTTTTTACCTTTGGGAGATATCCATTAAGCCGAATCAACTCTTCCTGCTGTTTTAACATCTCATCTTTTTCTTGTTTCAGTATTTCCCATTGCTTTTCATCTTCTTCCCATTGTTTTTTTGCTTTTTCAAGTAATCCGCTCATCTCCGCAAGGATTTTCTGTTTTTTTTCGTATTCCTGGTGGGTTTCTTGTCGTCGACGATGAAAATAGTCGATTTTTTGTGCCTTTTGTGCTAATGTCAGATTAATTTGTTGATAATCTTTTTCTTTTTTTTCTTGCTTTAATAGTTCCATCATTTGTTGTTGCTTTTCCAGCTCTTCTAATCTTTCATTATCTTGCTTGGCTTTATGATAGTATTCGTCTGCTTTCTTTATTTCTCTTTCCATTTCTGTCAGCTGCTTTTCATCCTTCGTTATGAGCCTTCCCAATGTTTTGATATCTTGATTCAAAGCTTCCAAAACCTGAATAGGATTTCGATCTGGCCTTGCAAAGAGAGCATGTATTTCTAATGCTTCTTCTTTCAGTAATTCATACAAGCTATTTTCATACAATTGAATATTCTGTTGATGAACATGGTAAGCTTTATCCGCCTCTCTTCGCCGCCGATCCAGCTTTTCCGTAAAACGTTGATATAAACTAGTATTGAAAATCTTACGCAAAATCCCCTTTTTATCTTCTGCCTTGGCCAGCAGTAATTTCTCGAATTCACCCTGGGGCAGCATCACAATCTGACGAAACTGATGATCGTCCAAGCCCACCAATTCTATTATTCTTTCATTCATTTCATTCACTTTTCCAGATTCCAGCATGGATTCCCATCGACCTTCTTTATCAGCACCAGAGGAAACCCACCGATGCAATTCATTGGCTCCACCAGTTTTTGTTTTATTGTTTTTTTTAACATGGCCCATCTGACGTCTCGCTCGATATTGTTGATTCCGAAGGCTAAACTCCAGCACTGCTTCCGTATAGGTTTCATCATTAGCATGAACACATCGAATCTCTTCCACATTATTACGATGCTGTCCACTAGCTTTTCCGTATAACGCAAAACAAACCCCATCAAATATGGCAGTTTTTCCAGCTCCTGTATTACCGCTAATGGCAAAAAGTTTCGCTTTATTAAGTTTCTCAAAACATATCGTTTCCTCTTCTTTATATGGCCCCAAGGCACAGACCCTTAGCTGATTTAGAATCATACAGTCTCCACCCTTTCTTCACTAAACAATTCTTCCAGCAACTCTTTCATGATCTCCATGGAAGCTTCATCCAATTCTTGACCTTGAACATAGGTGTAAAAATTTGTAATGATTTCTATGGGAGATTTATGACCTACGTCTTCCCGATTCATCAAGGTTTCAGATAATTCTCTTCTACTATCTACTCGACCCACATGAAGAGCCTTTGGGTATACAGACCGGATTCTTTCCATAGCATCAAGCACCAATCCTGGATCTAATAATTTGATAAACACATAATCTTCCGACTTATCATGTTCTAATATCTCATGAAGATATCCTTCCACGGTCTTAAGATCACGTAATGGTATTGTTGGCACAAAACAGACCTGAACACCCCCGTTTGCATCCAGTTCCACTATTTGAAATCCTTTTTGATGATGTTCTTCACTGATGGAATATTTTAAGGGTGAGCCAGAGTATCGAATTTTAGGATTTGATACCATCATTTCTCGGTGAAGATGCCCTAAGGCCACATAATGAAAAGTATCAAAAATTTCTGATGGAACTTGTTCCATCCCTCCAATAGCCGTCAACTGTCGCTCTGAATCTGAGGTAGGCTCCATTTTAACACCTCCTGGAGTAACAAAAGCATGAGTCACCAGGATTGCACGAAGACTGGAATCAATTTTTTCCTGAATTGTAGTAATCATCAGTTCATAAGCTTCTCTATAGGTAGGAGTTTGATCAAGCTGAAAATAATCTCTCACCAACCCAAGCGTAGCATAAGGCAAAAGAAACACCTGCACTGGACCGTATTCATCTTCTATCATGACTGGTTGAAAAGCTTCTCTCAGGCTTCCAACAATATGATATCCAGTAGCCTGCATCAATCGATTCCCAAAACCTGTTCTCTCAGCACTATCATGATTGCCTGCAATCGCTAAAACTGGGGTTTTTAAATCTATCACCAAACGATGTAATACCTGATCTAGCAATTTAATTGCTTCTGCAGATGGTATTGATTGATCATAAAGATCACCCGCTATTATAACCGCATCTGGTTGCTCTTTTTCTACTATTTCTATCAATTGATTTAGCATATACCGTTGGTCTTCCAATAGGGATTGTTCTTTCAATACTTTTCCTAGATGCCAGTCCGATGTATGAATGAAGCGCATCTTCTTCACCTCCAACTATTTTCAACTCATATTCTCATTATACCTACTGTCCTTCACTTATTCAACGATTGGACCTTCACCCTATTTCCAATTAAACTAAAATAAATTGATAGACTTTTTTGAAAAAGGGTATTTACTACTCACTATCATAAAGATCGGAGGACAACTTATGAATATGTACGCCCATCAGAATGACCTTCCACGATTACCGTTACCAGCTTTAGAAGAAAGTAGTCGAAAACTACTGGAATGGAGTGCTATTTTTCTATCTGAGCAAGAACTCATCCATACCCAAGAGGCTCTTCAAGCGTTCACTGAATCATCAGGACCAGGTCCGACTTTACAAAAAAAGCTAGAACAAATGGCTCAAAATCCTGATATTCCTAACTGGCTTGAAAACTTCTGGGCGGATACTTATCTATGCAACCAATCTCCTTTACCTACCAGTAGCAACGTTACGTTTATCCTCGATAAAAATGAAAGCGTAAAAAATCTATCCACTGCTGAATTTCTTGCCAGCTTGATTTACCAAATCCTACCCTTCCACCAAGAAATTCTTAACAAGTCATTGGCAGTAGATTTTCAAGGAAAATATCCTCTTTGCATGTCACAATATACAACGCTGCTGGCTACTACCAGAATCCCAGGAGTAACTAGGGATTCCCTCCTAACAGACCCTATCTCCCGACACATTATCTTCATACACAAAGGATCTTATCATCGTATCTTTGTACTGAAGGAGAACCGAGAAAAAGTTGATGCATCCACTCTTCTTCATCAATTCCAGAACATTCTCGATGCTCCTAGCCAACAGAAAACCATGGTTCCTGGTGTCCTAACCAGTCTTCCTAGACCTAAATGGTCAGAATTTCGGACCCATTTAATTAATCTAAGTCTCGAAAATAAACATCATTTAGAAGCAATAGAGAGTGCACTGGCTGTTTTCATCGTTGATGATGATTATCCCAAAGACGAATCCCAGCTTTTCAAGGATTTCTTCTTTTCAAACCCTTTCAATCGCTGGTATGACAAATCTCTTCAGTTCATTCTAAACAAAAATGGAGATCTGGGCATTAACTATGAACACTCAGGAGTAGATGGTACTACTTTAGGTCGCCTTGTTGGCTACTTATACAAACATATGGCACCCATAAAAAAAGAAGCTGTCATAAACAATCAAATAACAGCGTCTCATCCCAGTGAACTATCCTTTGTGTTAGATGAAGTGCTGAAAAAAGAAATGCAAGAAGCCCTGAATCTCAATCAACAATCCAATGAAGATTTTGTATTTCAAGTCCTCTCCTTTACAGATTTTGGAAAAGAAAAAATCAAATCTCTAGGCATCAGTCCAGACAGTTTTATTCAGATCGGCATCCAAATGGCTCAACATAAAGCCTTTGGAAAAGCTTTTAATGTTTATGAATCCGTCATGACAAAGCAGTTCCTCCATGGTCGTACCGAAGCCATGAGACCTGTAACCCATGCATCTCTAGAATTTCTTCGCCTCCCCTGCATCGAAACATTAAAAACAGCGTCTTTAAAACACGTGGAGCGGATCAACGAATGCAAAAATGGTCAGGGTATCGATCGCCATTTTTTTGGTCTAAAAAAAATGCATCAACAAATGTTTCCAGAGCAACCACTCCCAGCTATTTTTACCTCTCCAGGCTATCAGGTCATAACAGCTAACACTTATTCCACCAGTACTAGCAGCTCTTTAGGGATGCGCTACGCTGGATACGGTCCTTCAACAAAGGAAGGATTTGCTGTCCGATATCTGATTTTCAACGACAAAATTAACTTTATTGTGTCCAGTCGAAAAAAGAAATCTTCTGTGTTGAAGCAGTACCGTAGGCTTTTAAAGGAATCTCTAAAAGAAATGATAGGAATATTAGAGTCAACATAACGAAAAGGTTATTCATTTCATTTTTTGCATCTAGTCATTTCACAGTAAAATCAACTTCCAAAAGCATTTTTTTCATTTTTTCTGCCGATATTGGAGGACTGAAATAATACCCTTGACCTAAGTGACATTCTTCCTTTTGAACAAATAAAAGTTGTTCTTTTGTTTCTATTCCCTCTGCCACCAAAGAAAGCTCTAGCGTTTTTCCCATTGCAATAATTGTAGAAGCTATATCTCTATTTTGCTTTCCGCAATCTAAGTTCATAATAAAGGAACGATCAATTTTAAGCGTATTCACTGGGAATTGCACCAAATAACTGAGGGACGAATATCCAGTTCCAAAGTCATCGATAGATATGCGAATTCCTTCTTCCTGCAAAATTCGCAGCTTCAACACACTACTTTCCACATCTTGAATCACTGTACTTTCTGTTAATTCAAGCTCTAAAGAACCAGCTGGAATTCCTGTCTTACGAAGTACTTCTTTTACTTCCAGCAGAAATTCGTCGCTACTAAAGTGCTTTGAAGAAACATTGATAGCCATGAGACCTGGCTGTATACCTATTTCACTCCATTTTTGCCTTTGATTACAAGCTTCCATCAGTACCCATTTTCCAATTTTTCGAATCATTCCAGATCTCTCTGCTATGGGAATAAAATGATCAGGTGCCACACGACCATATTCAGGATGATTCCATCGAAGCAACGCTTCCATTCCCTTAACACTGCCGTCTATTAAGGAAATAAGTGGTTGATATTCCAGAAACAACTCATTTTTTTCTATGGATAAAGAGAGATCTGCCTCCAACTGTCGTTGATTCATAATTTGATCCATGGTTCCAGGATCAAATAATTGAATTTGCCTGCCTCCATTTTCTTTTGCGATGTTTTTTGCAAAACCAGCATTTTTAAGAAGCTCCTGTTCTGTATATCCATGATCTGGATAAACAGCAATTCCAACACTAAAAGAAATACGATGCTCTTCTCCATCAAGCCAAAAAGGGTGGTGAATTTCATTTAAAAAAGACTCTGCCACCTTCACTGGCGTTTCTTGGGGGGCATGCTCACTACATAGAATAATAAACTCATCACTAAGCCCTCTATACAGATCACAACCCCGACAAAGATTGATCTTTATTCTCTCTCCAATCATTTTCAAAAGTTTATTCCCTTGATGATAACCATATTTTTCATTCATTCGGCCAAATTTATCTGCTGCAATTACCATAATAGAGTGGCTCTCATTATCATTGAACTGTGTTTTTTCATGTTCAGGAAACTTTTTTTCAATGCTGCGATGATTTGGTAGATCCGTAACTGGATCATAGTAAGTAAGCTCATTGATTTTTTCCATCATTCGATTAAAGCTTTTTCCAGCTTTTTCAATTTCATCTTTATAATGAAAATCAGCTCTAACGGTCAAATCTCCATCTGCAGCTTTTGCAAATAATTTTTCTAATTTAAGCATCGGCCTAGATAAATTTCTCGCAAGAAAAATGGCTGTCAAAGCAGCAAAAACCAGTATCGTGAAAATAATCGGATAAAAATTATTGCGAAAGATGGCCATAGGTTGCATTACATCTACTTCTGCAGCTCCAGCTAAAAGAGTAAACTGTGTATTTGGAACTTTAGCATAGCCCATAAAAAACCCTTCATCTCCCACAGAATAGCTCCCAAATCCATAAGGTTCTCCCATGGCTTGGCGTATAAAGTCACGTCGCTGTTCATATTCAGGAAATGCTCTCGCCTGAGTTTCAAGGGTTTCTCTTTGATAAACGATATCCGGCTTTTGTGGATAAGCTTGAAAGGCTCCAAAATCATTGACAATATATGCAAAGCCTTGAAGTTCCGTTTGGATTTCTTTTACAAGCTCATTGATCATCGAGCCATCATTCCGAAGATACAAAGCTGCTGGTGTACCATCCGATGTTTTTAAAGGAACCTGTATTGACACAAAATAATCACCCGTAATTCGAGATATTAAAACATCTGAAATTGATCGTTGTCCAGTCAGCGCTCGTTGAATATGAGAACGATCTAACAAATTAACTTGTGTTCCATCAGTATATATTGCTTCTCCCTTGGAGTTAATAATTGCAAACTCATCAAAACCTAATCGATCTCTCTCTCGGCGTAAATAGTCTAACTGTTGTTCCGTGGTGCCATTCACAAAAACATCCTGGGCTGCCATAGTTTCTAAAAGGTTCCACTGCATTTCAATGATCAGCGATAGCTTCTCAGCACCTTCTCGAGCCATGACTTCAAGTGTTTTTTGTGTTTCCTGTATCACAACTTGACGATTCACCCTCTGAGCCGATAAACTGGTCGCAAAAGTAATCACAAGACTTATAGTCATCATCAAAATCAAAAGTTTTGTTCGAATACTTGTCATATGCTGCTCATCCCTTTCCCACTATGACGTGTTTGTAGTCTTTGATAACTCTAGTGTATCCTTCTCATTATTTTATTGCAACAAAATAATATCCCCCCTTTCCCTTCTACTCTTTCATTTATGTCTTCCATCCAATTCAATTAAACAACTTCTTTTCAATTTCCTAGCCAATTAAATGAGAATTTTTTAAAATTCAATTCAGAACAGTGTAACTTTTGATAACTTGGGTAGGCAAATAATAAGGGTCTAAACTTATTATTTGTTATAAAGGAGGATATTGATGAAAAAACATTTACTTCAAACATTCTTTAAGACCTTGCATCACATCCCTTTCACCGTAGGCTTTTGGGATGGACAAAAGTGTTCCTATAATAACGGAACTCCTACTTTTTCCATTATCTTTCATCATCCGCTACCGATGTCAACAAATCTAACGGATCCTATTATGGTTTTTGGAGAAGCCTATATGGATGGCTTAATTGATTTCGAAGGTAACTTTGATGATGTAATACGCTTAATGGTTAAGAACGATTTATTGGCACCACTAGGAAACAAAGGAATACTAAACAAAGCAGCGGAAGTCATAGGACAGGTTCATGATACATCAGAAGAAAAAGAGAATATTCAGCATCATTATGATCTTGGCAACGAATTCTTTTCTCAATGGCTGGATCAGTCTATGAGTTATTCTTGCGGCTATTTCAAACACCCAGAAGACAGTCTCTATCAAGCTCAGATTCAAAAAATCGATCATTGTCTGAAGAAACTCCAACTGCAACCAGGCGAAAAACTGCTTGATATTGGAAGCGGATGGGGCTGGTTGTTAATTCATGCCGCCCGAGATTACGGAGTCCATGCTACTGGCGTAACCCTCAGTCAAGAACAATACGAGTCTACACAAAGACGCATTAAAGAGTATCATTTAGAAAATCAGATTTCTGTCCGACTTCAAAATTACATGGATTTAGAAGAAATCAACACTTTTGATAAGGTCGTTAGCATAGGAATGTTTGAACATGTTGGAAAACAAAACCTTCCAATATACATGGAAAAAGTGAAACAACTTTTAAAACCTGGTGGGTTATCACTACTCCACAGCATCATGGGCCCACGTGAAGCACCAGTCAACAGCTGGATACGTCGCTATATTTTTCCGGGTGGATATATTCCTTCTCTCAGAGAAACCATTGGACTACTGCCAGATTATGACTTTCATTTGCTTCATGCTGAAAGCCTCCGTTTGCATTATGCCAAAACCTTGGACCACTGGCTTGAAAATTATCTAAAAGCATGGGACTGGGTAGTCCATAAATACGATGATCGATTTGCCCGAATGTGGAAACTTTATTTAATGGGCTGTGCTGCCAACTTCAGAGCTTCTGGCTTAAATGTTTATCAGCTTACTTTCACAAAAGGTCTTAATAATTCTTTAAACTCCACTTTAGAATCAACACTTTAGAGAGTTTCCTGCAAACCAAAAGCAGTTCCAACAAAGGATACATTCTCCTTTGATGAAACTGCTTTTTACCTTTACTTCATCAATGTATTAAATTAATTCTCGAATATCCTTTGATTCATGATTCTCGTATTCCATCACTTTTCCTTCCCATGTTCTGATGGTAATATAATCTTTTCCTCTAGATACCAAGTAATCTGGGAACAGCGGTGTTTTTCCTTGGCCTTTTGGTGCATTAAGGATAAAAGTTGGAATAGCCATACCTGAAGTATATCCTCGTAAGTATTCCATGATTTCTAAGCCATCGTCTATGGACGTATTAAAGTGTGTTGTTCCGGCTACATGCTTAGCATGAAAAATGTAATAAGGTCTTACACGACACTTTAATAATTCATGGTTAAGAACTCGCATTACATATTTATCATTATTTACACCATTAAGCAACACTGCTTGATTTCCTAATGGAACACCAGCTTTAGCCAGTTTCTCACAAGCTTCTTTGGCTTCTTCGCTAATTTCTGCCGGATGATTAAAATGAGTGTTAATGTAAACCGGATGATATTTTTCAATCATTTCACAGAATTCGTCCGTAATGCGTTGAGGCA
The DNA here is from genome assembly GCF_055383815.1 of Tindallia texcoconensis. Classification (NCBI taxonomy): domain Bacteria; kingdom Bacillati; phylum Bacillota; class Clostridia; order Peptostreptococcales; family Tindalliaceae; genus Tindallia; species Tindallia texcoconensis. The sequence continues at coordinate 2,760,978 of NZ_AP042431.1, read as the reverse complement.
TCGTTACTAAGGTACGACTACCTAGTCGGACATATTCCACGTGCGGTATGGCTTTCAATTGTTTTAGGATCCACTCCAATGTTTCATCCGTCAAGCATAAAGAGTCGCCACCTGTAATAAGCACATCTCTGATTTCTGGACACTCTTTAATATAATCGATAGACTCTTGCAGTGCATCTTTTGTTTTTGGAACATCTTCTTCACCAATATTTCTTCTACGTTGACAGTGTCGACAGTACATGGCACATTCATTTGTTACGTTTATAATGAGTCGATCTGGATATCGACGAGTAATACTTCCAGCAGGATTTGTAAATTCTTCTCCCATGGGGTCAAAATCATGACATGGATCTTCTAACTCACGATGTACTGGAATGGCCATTAACCTCACTGGATCAAATCGATCGTCTGGATCCATTAAACTTAAGTAATACGGAGAAACTGCCCATCTAAATTTTTCCCCAACTTCTTTTATTTCTTTTTTCTCAAGATCTGTCAAATTTAGAATCTTACCCAAAACCTCTATGTCAGACACCCTGTTTTTAAGCTGCCATTTGTAATCTTTCCATTGTTCTTCTGTGGCATTTAAAACTTGTTTGATTTTTTCTTTTCTCTCTCGAATAACCTCTTGCATCTCGAGTCCTTTTGGAATCTGATCCCTTGCTACTAAGTAATCTTCAATTCGACCTTTTAATTCTTTCGCTCTTTCCAGTGATACGTCTCTCTTGGAGTCTTCCAGTTTTAGACATCCTTGATCCATTTTTGTCATCCTTTCCTATTTAAATCCTATCCTTTTGTTTTAATTATGTTTACCATATGACTTAATTATATCAGTCCTGCAGAAAATTGCAAGTAATACTTCACTTTATTTTTATTATGCAAGTTTTGTATCTAAACTTGCGTATACACCATTATCAGTGCTATATTTATTGTGTGGTTTCTTAAAAAATAATGACTTCTAATTGAATTGATAATGACTTCCAGAGAGATAGGACGAGAACACTTTATCAAAGAAAGGATTTTTATATGTTCAGCCATTGCTATAAAAAAATGAACCCTGAGAATTGGCAAGGACGAGTAGATAGTGAAGATAATTTTTTAGCATTTCGTTGGCATCAGTGTGTCCAAGAATTGGATCTTAGATGCCTTCATATCCCTGTTCAAAAAAATACAAGTTTTGCCTTTTTAGGTTTTAAATCTGATGTGGGAATTCAACGAAACCACGGACGACATGGAGCTTCAAAAGGACCTGATGAGATTCGTCGGGAACTGGCAAAGCTTCCCTGCTATTTTACGGAAGATGTCATGCTATTTGATGCTGGAGATATTCTTTGCGAAAATGGAGATTTAGAACAAAGCCAACATATCCTTTCCGAAGCTGTTAGTAGATTATTAGAATTAAATCTATTCCCTATTCTTCTGGGAGGTGGCCATGAAATAGCCCTTGGACATTACCGAGGAATACGAAAAACCCTAATGAAAAAACAAGCAAATCCTCAAATTGGTATTTTTAATCTCGATGCTCATTTTGATCTTAGGCCCTATACACATGGAGGCAGCTCTGGTACAATGTTCCGGCAAATCGCCGACGAAAACGCAGAAATGAATCAACCCTTTTCTTATTTTTGTGCTGGAATTCAACGCCACAGTAATACGATCCAACTTTTTAAAACAGCGGATTCTTTAGGCGTTCACTATCTATTTGCTACAGAAATGGCCAAGCCGGACCACTGGGAAACCGTCGAAAAGATAGAAGATTTCATCAATTGCAATAATCATATTTACCTCACCATCTGTTCAGATGTTTTTTCAACGGCTTTTGCTCCAGGTGTCAGTGCAGCACAACCCTTAGGCGTTGATCCAGAACTAGCATTAAAAATACTAAAACTATTCCTCCGGTCCGGGAAGGTCATTAGCTTTGATATTGCAGAAGTATCTCCTCGTTTCGACCAAGATCATACAACTGCAAGCTTAGCAAAAGTTATTATTTTCACCGTAGTAAATACCATTTGTGCTGTTAAAAATCAACTCAATTTAATGAATCCTTAGGGATCTTTTTAAAGCGCTTTCACTGAGTAATTACGATGAACAAGATTGATGATGAGTTTCCATATTTTGACGCAAACTCAAAACAGCTTGTTCCTTTTTTTTTGCTTCTAGCATCAAATTAATCTTTTGATGTTTTTTCGGTATTTTTTGAAAACATTCCCATAGCCATATATAATCCAGCCAGTGTATTAAATCATGATGCTTGGAATCTCGATCAGATGTTCTTCCAGAAGATAAGTGAACCTTTGGGATATCAATTCCCTCCCAGGTTTCAAGGGTTTTCATCAAAGCTTCTTCTGTATCCATGGATGGAAGAATGCGATGATGGTGAAAGTCAAAAACAATGGGAATTCCAGTCCTTTCAGAAATTTCCAGCACTTCTCGGATTGAATAGCTCTTTTCATCATTTTCCAGCCGAAGTCGTTCTTTAACACCGATGGATAACGTTTCATAAGCGTTTATCCATCGGTTGATCGCCTGTTTCTTGTCTCCGTATACACCACCAACATGAATAATTATATCCGTAACACCCAGTAATACTGCCATTTCTTTATGATATTCCAAATCTTCAATCGATTTTTTCAAAACTTCTTCTTTCGGAGTATTTAACAATGTGTACTGCCCTGGATGCATAGACAATCTCATCTCATGATTTTTTGCATAAGAATTTATCTCCTGACATTTTTTCAGAATATCCAGATCCTGCTGCCACTTAAATGTCATGTCTTGATGCGTAGCTAAAGGAACCAAATCACTAGATACTCTAAAAAAAGAAACACTATTTGCTTTATTCCATTTTAGACATTCTAATAGGTAATTCAGATTATGTAGCACCAACTCCTTCATATAAGAATTCCCTTTTACTTGATAGGTTTTTAAACGCATGCTCTTCATCTTCATGAAAACACTTGTATTTAAGCAAGCATATCCCAGTACTATTTCCATATGTATTCCTCCTTTTTCTTGGCATTCTCTGATACCCTCATGGAGTTAACACCAACTACAAAATAAAAATTCACAAAAAGCATCGCCGCAGCAATGCTTTTTTGTGCAAGGTTATATCTTAAACTGTTGTATGGCATGCTTCATCTCTTCTGCCATTTCTGCTAAATTCTCACTTGATTGAGCTATTTCATTCATAGAGGATGTTTGTTCCTCAACAGATGCAGAAGCTTCCTCTGTTCCTGCTGCATTTTCTTCTGAAATAGCCGAAAGATTTTCGATAACTCCTACAATTTCATCTTTCTTTTGACGCATACTCATAGCTGACTCAGTTAATTCTTGAATATTCTCTCTCATTGCATCAATTGCTTTTTCGATGCCTGTGAATTTTTCACTAGTTCCATCAATTCCATTGGATTGTTCTTCACTTATGACCGCAACTTCCTCAACAGTCTTTACAGCACCCTCAGTTTGCTCTGTCAAATCATGAATAACAGAATCAATTTCTTGAGCAAATTGATTGGACTGTTCCGCAAGCTTACGTATTTCTTCCGCTACTACAGCAAATCCTCTTCCGCTTTCACCAGCTCTAGCCGCTTCTATGGCTGCATTCAATGCCAATAAATTTGTTTGTTCTGCGATGCTCTCAATCATTTGACTTGCAGATTGAATTTTTTGGGCACTTTCGTTAGTATTTAAAATTACTTGTCGAATTCCGCTGACGGCGTTATTGCTTTGATTGTTTTTTTCCACTACTTTTCTAATTAATTCGTCTCCTTCTTTACGCATCAGATGAACCTGTTCAGAGCTTTGATTCAACGAGTTAATCATCTCGCTTTCTTTTTCAATCCTTTCCTCTAACTGTCTAATGCGAAGAGCTCCATCTTCTGTGTTTTCTGCTTGCTCAACAGCCCCTTTAGAAATCTCTTCTATGGTTTTCGCTACTTCTGTGGCTGACATCGATACTTGATGACTCGTAGCATTCAACTCTTCTGAAGATGAGGTTAATTGCATAGCATTGTCGTTAATCCCTTTTATAAGTTCAACAATATTTTGTCTCATGGTCGTTAGCGCACTTGCCATAGCTCCTATTTCATCGTTACGACGTCCAATTTCAATGCTTTTTTCATCATCCTGCCCAGACAAGTCATATCGAGACATTAGCTGCACTCTTTTGGTTAAATATACTACTGGATTTAAAATATTATTCAACAGCATATTTAGTAACAGAATTGCCACAATTATTCCTACTATTCCTATAGCACTAATTTTTATTAAGCGATCACGATAATCCAACATTTCTTCTGGTGGAATATCAACATACAGTCTCCAGTTCAACTCATGGCCCAGTGAATAGGTTGGAGCAATTTCATTGAAAGCCACAAAATTATCCGACTCATACTGTTGATCATAAACCAATTCATAGTGGCCACTGTCGTAAATGGTTAAACTAGAAATATAGTTATTGATATCCGTTGTTTCAATATCTATAGCGACTGCTCCTTCAATAGATCCATTTACGATCACAGGGTAGGCAATGGTGACCATCTCAATGTCTTGCCCATCAATTTCCCATATAACTGGTTCATAAAGATAAATTTCCCCTGACCTATAGGCGTCGTAATAAAAAGCTCCATCAACTTCATTTTCCAACCAACCAGCTGCTTCCAATCCTACATATTCTACGCTATCTCCTTCCCGATAGAAATACGGGTCATATACTCCTGTTTCTGTATAAACACTTTCTTCTTCTGCAAATTTAGGATCTTCCAAACGAATCCAAGCTCCATAGATAATATCATGCTTTTCTATTAGATTTAACAGAATGCTATTAAAGGTATCTACTTGAAAGTGATCTGTTTCAATAGCTGCAGTCAACATTTCTTCAATATTCTCTACAATGCTGATATTATCGTTAAAAAAAGTATTGATATTATTGGCCGCCAACTCTAACTGACTTTCAACATACCGTTCATTACTCCTAACTTCTGCTTCTCTTGCATCTAAGAGTGCCACAGAAGTCACTGCACCTATGATACTTATTGCCACAATACCGCATAATATCATAGATTTCATTTTTATACCCATTACAGTACCTCCTTATTGCTTGTCTCCTACTACTTATACTAAATTAGTCCCTTTTCTTATGCAGATCTCTCATAAAATTAATTGTGTAAAGGGATTGTCATTTGCCACCTTCCTCTTCTTGAAGGATCGCTATCAAAGAATCTACTAAGGTTGGATCAAACTGAGTTCCAGAACATTTTTTTAATTCTGCTATAGCGACTTTTTTTGACCTTGCTTTTTGATATGGTTGATCATGAATCATTACATCATAGGCATCCACGATGGTTATGATTCGGGCCAATAATGGTATTTCTTCCTTTTTCAGTCCTTGTGGATATCCTTCACCATTCCAATGTTCATGATGAGTAAGAACACCTTCTGCCACTTGCCTGAGTTTTGGTGTGGAGCTAACAATTTTATACCCAAGACTTGGATGACGCTTTACTTTTTCCCACTCTTCATCCGTTAGCCTTCCTGATTTATTTAGTATTTCCTTGGAAATCCCCACCATTCCCACATCATGAAGATCTGCTAGTGTCACTAATGCCTTCAAGTCCTGTGATTCCAACCCAATATATTCACCCATTTTTAATGCTATGTTCTGCATTCGTTGGCTGTGCTCAAAGGTTTCTTTGGAATTTTCTCGCAGCAATTCTTTCATGGAATACAAAATACCAGTTTGTTCATTTTCATTTTCCAGCATTTTATTTTCATACATATGATCTTCTGCTTCTTCAAACAATGTCTGCAGGTTTATGTGTTCACTATTTTTCACCGCCCACCCAATGGCTAAAGATACCATAATAGGATCTTTTTCAGCTTCTTTACACGCTTTTTTAATTCTATCAGCCACTTTTCTTACGTCTATCTCTGTTGCTTCAGGCAAAAGAACAACAAACTCATCGCCTCCTATTCGAGCGATAATATCCTCTTGTCTACAACTAGACTTAATTATCTTAGCTGCGTTTGACAATAGCCGATCTCCTTCTTGATGCCCTAAAGCATCGTTTGTAATTTTCAAACCGTTTAAATCAATCATCATAATGGCTAAGGGAATTTCCTCTCTATGTTGAAGGTTTGCTAATTGTTCATTATAATAGGCTCTATTATAGAGACCCGTCAAATCATCATGGTATGATTTATACTTAATCTTCTCTTCCGACAGTTTTCTTATTTCAATTTCCTTCAAAAGCTTTTTTTCTGTTATTTCAAGCTGCTGATACTGTTCCATTAATTCTTCTTTTGATGCTTCTAACTCCACGGTTTTATCTGTTACTGCTTTTTGAAGGGCTTTATTCCAAAAAATTACTGTCACCACAGTTGTACTTAGGACAACAAACACTACTCCTACTACAATCCAAAAATATCGATTTTCAAAAAAGCTTCTACGATCAAATAGAACCCATTTTTCTCTAATTTCACGTCGTTCTCCTTCGTTTATTTGAGCCAACCCTTTATTAAAAACATCATTCAAAATAGGCCAATCATTACGAGTTGCAATGGAAAGCGTGGACTCGTAGGGCGTTTCCGTGTTCACGATTAAATTAGTAATATTGTCGCGTTCTATGGCTTCTGCCGCACTCATTACTTCAATAATCATTGCATCCGCCTCACCAAAAGATACTTTTCTCAATCCATCGCTGGCGGTTGGCACTTTTCGAAAATCAAGTTCAGGATGATTTTCCTCTAAATACTCGATGATTGCGTATTCATCCACTACCAGAACTTCCATGCTAGAATGCTCTAATTTCCCAAAGCTTAGTTTTTCAGAAAAGTTTTCTCTAGTGATAATCACATTTGGATTAAAAATATAAGGAACTGTAAAGTTGAAAGATTCACTTCTTTCAGGGGTTTTTGTAGCTGCGGTTATGCCAGCAATCTCACGTTTTCCAGCAGCTTCCATAAGTTCATGCCATTCATCATATGCAACCATCTCAATATCAATTTCAAGTTTTTTTTCCAACAAACGAAAGTAATCAGCTGAAATTCCAACATACTCTCCATCTATCAAAAATTCTACCGGGGGATAATCGGTTGTATGCCCTACTGTAATCTGTCCCTGATGTTCGTCTAACCACTGACGTTCTGTGTCTGTGAGAAATATTTCTTGTTTGTTTTCGTTTTGACACCCTCCTAACGTTAAAAACAAAAGTATTACACTAAGCATAATCAGGAAGATTTTTTTAAACTCAAGTTTAAGAACGAACATCTGACACCTCCATGAAAAACACGAATTGTTTATATGTCAAAATACATTTTATCACTCTAAAGAAACAGACACAACTTCTCATTTGTTAGAATACCCTAATAATTCTTTAACGAACATCAAAAAAGCTGATCTCTCTCCTAGAGCCAGCTTTTTTGAATATATTCATTATTCTATGCACTTTTGGTTGTTTTGGATTTTAATTCCAGATACTCATCGTAGGTTTTTCTATAGTCCGTTGCCCCTTCAGAAGTAATTTCAATAATCCTATTGGCAATGGTCTCAATAAACTGATGGTCATGGGAGGTAAACAACACATTGCTAGGAAAATTTTTCAACCCGTTATTTAAGGCTGTAATGGACTCTAAATCCAAGTGATTTGTGGGTTGGTCCAGCAAGAGTACATTGGCGTTGGTTAACAACATTTTGGAAAGCATACAACGAACGCGTTCCCCACCTGATAGCACTTTTACTTTTTTAAGCGCTTCCTCTCCAGAAAACAACATCTTACCCAAAAACCCTCTCAGATATACTTCTGATTCTTCTTCTGAATACTGACGAAGCCATTCTACAAGATTCAGATTTTCCCGATCAAAATAAGCGGCATTGTCGTTAGGTAAGTATGACGTAGTAATTGTAATTCCCCACTTCACAGTTCCTTCATCTGGCTCCATTTCGCCAGCTAAAATTTTCATCAATGTGGTATTCGCCAGCTCATTGTCACCCACAAAAGCAATTTTATCGTCTTTTCCTACAACAAAACTAACATTGTTCAAAAGTTTTTCTCCGTCAATGGTCTTTGATACGCCTTCAACCATTAGAATTTCCTTTCCTACTTCCCTTTCTGGCTTAAATCCAACATAGGGATATCGACGAGTAGATGGCTGAATGTCGTCCAAGGTTATTTTTTCGAGAATCTTTTTCCTGGAAGTTGCTTGACGAGATTTAGATGCATTTGCACTAAACCGTGCAATAAAATCTTGCAACTGCTTGACTTTTTCTTCTTTTTTTCGATTTTGATCTTTCATCATTTGTGTTGCAAGCTGGCTAGATTCATACCAAAAATCATAGTTTCCTGTAAACATTTTAATTTTACCAAAATCCACATCTACCATATGGGTGCAGGTTTTATTGAGGAAGTACCGATCATGAGAAACAAAAATAACAATCCCATAAAAGTTAATCAAAAACTCCTCCAACCAACGAATAGAATGTATATCTAAGTGGTTTGTCGGCTCATCAAGCACCAAAATATCTGGGTTCCCAAATAATGCTTGTGCTAAAAGCACTTTCACTTTCTCTGCACCTTGCAACGCTTCCATTTTTTTGTCGTGCAAAGTGGTCGGAATGCCTAAGCCTTGTAATAACGATGATGCCTCTGCTTCTGCTTCCCATCCGTTAAGCTCTGCAAATTCTGCTTCTAAATCAGCAGCCTTCATCCCATCTTCATCTGAGAAATCCGCCTTGGCATATAGCTCATCCTTTTCTTTCATAATCTCATAAAGGCGCTGGTTTCCTCTAATAACGGTTTCTAACACTTCTACTTGATCATACTGAAAGTGATCTTGCTTCAAAACTGACATGCGAAGACCCGGAGAAATATGAACATCCCCAGTATTCGGCTCCACTTCACCAGAAAGAATTCGTAAAAACGTACTTTTACCTGCGCCATTGGCACCAATGACACCATAGCAGTTCCCTGGCGAAAAACGAAGTTGTACATCTTCAAATAACTTTTGCTCCCCATAGCTTAATCCTAAATTCACTACATTAATCACAATAAAACCCTTCCTTTTCAATGATATCATCGTTTATATGATTATTTACACATTGCTTTATATTATATCATATATTTGAAGAATGTCATTAAAATCCTATATCTTCTTTCCACAAATCACATCAAGAACAACTGCCTATTGTATCTGCCCTTGCCTTTTAAAGGCTAGCACGTCGTTAATTACCTGATCAATGTTATCTGCCTGCAGTACCACAAGATCCCCTGATTTTGCCATTTCTAGCGCTATTCTAGTGGCTTCCTTTTCATCCATGACCCGTGTGATCATATTCTCTTTAAATCCACCTTTTCTCAACCCTTCTTCGACAATTCCAGCCGTTTCACCAGTATTTCTTTCCCTAGGATCCGAATCGCAAAGAATAATATGATCATAATACTTTGAAAGCGCATTTCCAAATTCCATGAGGTCATTTCCTCTTCTATTTCCAACACCGGCGGCCATACGAATTTTTCTACCTGGCATTAAGCCTTTGATGAAATCGCCCGTCGCATTGATAGCTCCAATATTATGCCCATAATCAACAACTACTTTAAACTCATCCATATCGATGATGTTCATTCTACCTGGAGACTGACCTATGGAAGGACTAAATCTTACCAAGCCCGCTCTTATTTGTTTCTCATTTAAACCCACCGCTGCCGCTGCTGCAGTGGCAGCCATGACATTTTCAATATTAAACCCAGCATTCCCATCAAAGGTAATTGTAATTTCAATAACACTAGCAATAGTGGAAGCCCAGCCTTTCTTTCGAAGGATAAGATTTCCATCTTCAATGGTTACGTTTAAATTTCCTTTTTCATAATTCAGGGTGAGCTCAGGATGCTTTGAATTTTTTGAAAACAAAATAGGCTGTCCTTTGGTTTTATCTAAGCAAGAAAGAACACGGGGATCATCCGCATTGAATACTGCATATCCATCAGGTTTTACTGCTTCTGTCACTGTTGATTTCAGTCGAGTTAGCTCTTCTAATGTATCTATTCCTCCTTCGCCCAAGTGATCAGAAGAAATATTGAGCAAAACTCCGACATCACTTTCTTTGTACCCAAGTCCTCGACGAAGGATTCCCCCTCTAGCTACTTCTAGGACAGCATGATCGATGGTAGAATCCATCATAACTTTTCTAGCACCTTCCGGACCACTATAGTCTCCTTTTAGAATGGGGATATTATCGATAATAACCGCATCTGTCGATGTCATTCCAACCGTGTTCCCATTAAGCCCCAAAATATGTGAAATTAATCTGGTGGTGGTGGTTTTTCCATTCGTTCCAGTAACGGCAATAATTGGAATTTCATGGGATATCCCTGGTGGAAATAGCATATCTACCACATGATACGATATGTTTCGTGGCATCCCTTTCGTAGGATTAAGATGCATTCTAAATCCTGGAGCTGCATTGACTTCTACTACACCAGTAGAGCCATTTTGAAGAGGTTCTTCCAACGTATCTGCGACAATATCAATTCCGATAACATTTAGATCAACAATTCTCGAAATCCTCTCAGCCATCAGCCTATTTAATGGGTGAACATTCTCTGTGACATCTAATGCCGTTCCCCCAGCACTAAGGTTAGCCGTTGATTTAATATATACCTTTTCTTCTTTTGGTAAAACACTGTTAAGCGTTAGATTCCGAACCACCATTAGTCGCTCTGTCATGTAATCCACAGAAATTTGAGTCAGATTCTTTTCATGCCCAATTCCACGATTAGGATCTTGATTCACTTGATCAATAAGTTCCTGTATCGTATCTCTCCCATTACCGATAATAAAAGCAGGTTCACGAAGAGCTGCTGCTACGTATTTCCCGTTAATGACGAGAATTCGATAATCATTTCCACCTAGGTGTTTTTCTATCATACAAGTCTCACATATTTTACCTGCCATTTGAAAAGCTATCATCAATTCTTCTGTATTAGTCACATTAATCGTTATCCCTCTACCATGATTCCCACTCAGAGGTTTCACTACTATTGAAAAACCGATTTCATCCGCTACCTGTAAGGCTTCACTGACTGTACTGACAGATTTTCCTTCCGGGGTTGGGATTCCCATAGATGATAATAGTTCTTTTGTGCTTTCTTTATCATCTGCAATTTCCACCCCCAAGGCAGAGGTATTATCCATCATGGTGGCCTGTATTCTTCTTTGATGAACTCCTTGCTCTAATTGGACATAGCTATGTTTATTGAGCCTAAGGTGAGAAATCCCTCGTTTGGTTGCTTCATTGACGATAGATTGTGTAGAAGGCCCCAAAAGACTATATTCAGCGGTTTTTTTCAATTCAATTATTAATGGCTCTACATCCGTAGTCTTTCCCTGAAACAGTTTTTCCACAATCTCCAAGGCTAATTCTCCAGCTCTTATCCCAACATTTTCATCTACATACCGATAAACCAAGGTATAAATTCCTGGCTCTTTGGTGTCAAATGTTTTTCCAAAAGCCACTTCATGTCTAGCAAGGCATTGCAGCTCAAGTGCCACATGCTCTACCACATGACCTGCCCACGTACCTCTGACAAGTCGTTCATAAAATCCTCCCTCCACACCAGGAGAACATTTATGATCTTGCATACTAGGCATCATTTCTGCCATATTGACTTTGAATCCAGGTACCATATCCGTAGGTTTCTCTTCAAGTTCCCCAAGATCCAACTGCATAAAAATAACTGGGTGCCGACTATAATAATTTGGACCTCTTATGGCTCTCATTTCCATTATTTTCATTTTATTAACCCTCGCCTTCAGTCTGCTTCATTTTTTTAAGATCCTCTGGTTTAAGATATTTTTTTTCGTACAAATCATATCCATATCCATTAACAATCGTATGAATTACCAAGTTCTCAATGGCTATTGCTTCATCAGATCTTATGTTTGCAACATTTGTGTAATAAAAATGCTGACCATCTAAAATCACAGTAATTCCACTTCCTATGGCCCTTAGAATCCTTCCATTTTCAATGATTATGGCTGCATCTTCTCCAAGACCTATTCCTACGTTCCTCGGATTCATACTGACAATTTCCATCAATCGACTGAATCTCCCTCGTTCTACAAAATGTGTATCGATAATTACATGGTCTATCAATCCAATTCCTGCTGAAACATTGATGGTCCCTTTACGCAATGCTTCGCTACTATCTCCCCCACAAATCATGTTTTTTGACATTGCACTGGCGCCAGCACTGGTGCCAGAAATAATACAAAACTCCTCTTTATATTTTCGGAGAATTTCTTTTTCAATGGGAGTTCCGCCAAGCACACTTGTAATCCTTAATTGATCCCCTCCAGTAAAAAAAATGACATCTGCTGCCGTGATTCGTTCCAAAAAATTGGCTTCAGATGCTTGCTTTCGGGTTGATACATGCATTAACCCCACTGTATGATCCTTATCTTTTGTGAAAACTTGATGGTAATCCTTTCCTGCTTCTTCAGGATATTGGCTAGCTGTTGTAATAATTTCTATCTTTTTCTTTTCTTTTTTCACCAAGGATAAAATAGTGGACAGAATTTGTAATTCGTGTTTTTTATCTTCTTTACCTCCGATGGCTACCAAAAGCCCTTTTGGAATGATGATGTTTTTCATTGTAGATGATGAGTGTTTATTCAATGTTTTACCTCCATGGTGATATGACTAAAATATAACGAACGTTAGGTTTCTACTGCATTATATCATATACGCAAACATCTTCCTATAAAAATCGTATGAATTTTCCGAATATTATTTTCTAAAAAAAAGATCCGTTGCTTTCTCTCAGATAAGCAACGGATCTTTTTAACCAATTTAGTTATTCTACACCTGGTATCGCTTCTCTAAATTCTTCAACAATATGGTCTGGTGTACCCATGCTGGCAGCAATGTACAAATAACTCCTGAGTTCTTCAATATTATAAGCAACTGCTAAGTCGTTGGCGCTGAATTCTGTGCCACTTACTAGCTCTTCGATATCTCCTGAAGTAATAAATACATCGGTTTGCCCTCTAAGCACCTGAGTAATAGCCATCGTAGCGTCTGGTGTACTGGACAAGTTCACACCTTCTTCAAATCCAGCTTCCAGCAATTCTTCTTGCGTAAAATCATCCTGCATTGCTGACACTACATATTCTTTCGCATCCTCCAGACTGTTAATCTGAATCTCATTCACACGATCCTCTAACACATAAAAATAGACTTCAGATGCTGCTAGAGGAGAAATCCACTTAAACATATTCTCTCTGGCATCTGTACGTGTCATAGAAAAGATAAGTACATTGTCTTGCTGTTGAGCCATTTCATAAGCTCTAGCCCAAGGAAGAACTTCTATTTCCGTATCCAGGCCTAAGCGATTCAATCCTTCCTTCACCTGTCTTGTTCCAATTCCATCTAATTCCCCATCTTGATTAATAAAGTTAAAAGGCGGGTAATCTTCTGTTACGATGGTTACATCAGAAAGAGTAGCATCACCAGTTTGTGGTTCCTCCGCAACTGCATTTTGAGTATCCTGGGTTTCTGCAGTTTCTTGGGTTTCTGTCGGTGCTGGCACTGGATCTGGTGCTGGAACATCTGGTGTAACACTACATCCTACAATACCTAATAGGAGTACTAGGGTTCCTAAAATCATTGCCTTCCTCTTAGTGCGTTTGTTCACAAGTACAACCTCCTTCATCATTGAATCCTTTTCCAATGGTTATAATTTAAATTGAGCTACTGCTTTTTTCATCTGCTTTGCCAGATCATTCAAACTTGAACAGGTATTCGTAATTTCATCCATTGTAGCCGTTTGCTGTTCTACAGAAGCTGATACTTCTTCGGTTCCCGCAGCATTTTCTTCTGAAATAGCAGCTAGGCTTTCGATAATCGTTACCATGTCCTCTTTTTTCGTCTTCATTTCCTTTCCAGATTCATTCAGCTTCATCAAACTATTTTTCATCTCATTAATGGCTTTTTCCATGGTTTCAAATTGTTCGCTCGTGTGTCGAACACTCCCTGCCTGTTCCTTGTTAATTCGATTTGATTTATCCATTGTTTCCACCGCATATGCAACTTTTCCTGATAACTCATCGATGACTGATGCAATCTCATCTGTAAATGAGTTAGACTGTTCTGCCAGTTTTCGAATTTCATCTGCTACTACAGCAAATCCTCTGCCAGCCTCACCAGCTCGTGCTGCTTCAATGGCAGCATTCAACGCCAGTAGATTTGTTTGCTCAGAAATATTCTTAATCATCGTACTGGCTTTTTCAATTTTTGCAGCACTCTCACTTGTTTCCGCAATGACACGATGGACTTCTTCTGTGGTTTGACTGCTTTCTTCTGTTCTACTGACTAATTCTTTCACTGTTGTTAATCCTTCTGCCTTCATCTTATCCACAGCTTCTACGCAATGATTAAGATCTGATACAATTTTTTCGTTCATCTCAATGGCATTTCCTAGTATTTGATTGCAAGATGCACCAGATTCAGTCTCTTTAGCTTGATCTGTTGCTCCTTTAGCAATCTCTTCGATGGTTCTTGCTACTTCCGCCGCTGCTGCTGCTGATTGTCCACTAGATTTAGAAAGCTCCTCTGACTGGTCCTCCACTAGATTTGCCTCTTTATTGATTTGACTGATCAATTGCTTTAAGTTCTCCTGCATCCTATAAAGCGAACGGGTAATGTCTCCTATTTCATCCTGGCGTTTATAGTATTTTTCTGTATTCTCTTCTTTCTCAAAGGATAAGTCATAATTTGCCATCTGCTCTATTCGACTTAGAATGTATTGTATTGAATCTTTAACACTTTTAGATACCTTCCAAGTTGTCAATACTAATACGGCCAACAAAAGAGCAATTTGAATGATCCAACTGAAAAGATTTTCGTTAATCGCACTATTAATATACTGATAGGTAAAACCTATTTTCACAGTCGCTAGTAATCGATCCCCTCGCACGATTTCAGTTTGGTAATATACCGTATCCGACAAATGCTCTTGATAATCACCGCTATATTGTAGCAATTGTCGCCTTCCTGAATCATCAAGAATTTCTACTCCCACAACCTCTCTCGAATCAACCACCGCATCAACAATACTCCGGATGGCTGCATCATTATTTTGCCAAAGTGGCTCCTCCAACGATAACTGAGATACTCGCAAGGTGTTATTAATGTTACTGTTCATTTGATTTAGATTATTCCGAATATTTGTTGCGATGTTTGAATATGCAAAGATCATCAACACCACCACGCTTACTAATACGATAGGAACCGTCATTAGCTTTTGAATCGACTTAAACCCAGCGGTTCCTATATTTCTTTTTTCTTTGCCCTGCATTCTTTATCCCCCTTTCTATTTTGTTTCCTAACGTTTCAATAACACCTCTATCCATCGCTGAATATTCACTGCAAGATGGAGCGATAATGAGATGTCTGAAACTTCAAATTCGACTCTATTTTACATGAATGAATAAAGAAATACAAGCGAGCTCTGAACCATCATTTTTAGTTTTCTACATTAATTGCTGGTGATGACCGCAATTTCCTTGAATAGTACAAAAAGATAGGGAATGGAATAAGTATCCAACCAAAACTCTTAATTAATGCATTTTTACCTCGATTGACTTGTCGCTGCTTTTCTTGATCAATCATAGCATCATATTGTTCTCTCATTTCTTCTTCTGATAATTCCGAGGTTCTCTGTTTTTCTGGATCAAGGTTTCGTTCTACTCCCCATCTGCGGTACTCTTCAAAAGACTGATAATAAGGGGCAGGTGCCACTATATCCGCTGCAGCCATAAAAGCAGCCACACTCCCTCCAATCGTCATCATCAGTGTTGCAAATAGAACTACATAAATATAAGTATTTTTAATCATTTCTTCGCCTCCCCGCTGAGATCCGCTTCTTGCACCGGCAATTACAATCCCGACCAAAGCAATCAGCACTAGTGGAATCATTAATGAAACAACCATGGTATGCATCTCCTTTCTGCCCTCATTCTACGTTCAAACGTCTGAAAAGTTTCATTAGACCAGAAATGTTTCAAAGACATAAGAAACTTTGGGAATTTTGCCATAGCTATTGCTTTCATTAGACACAATATCTAAAATATGATAGGGTATATTTGGCACTTACCTACTTTCATTCATAATCGTTTTACAATACTCTTAAAGGAGATGACTTTCGATGCGTATCATCAGTTCAGAAGAGATGAAGAAAGCTGTAACGGATAAGGAAATGATTGACTCCATTGAAGAATCCTTTCATGTATTTGCAACAGAAAATTTCACAATGCCTGATCGATTGGTAGTAAGCCACGAAGAAGACAGTATGCTCTACATGCCTTGCTTAACAAAAGATATCATTGGTACAAAAATGCTATCACTATTCCCTAAAAATCCATCCAAAGGAAAACCACTAATCAACGGATTGATGATTCTTACCAATCGAGAAGATGGTTCTCCAATGGCTCTCATGGATGGTCAATTGCTAACTGCTATGCGAACTGGTGCTGTTGGCGGTCATGCCATCCGACATTTAGCCCATCAAAACAGTAAAAGCCTTGGCCTAGTAGGCTGTGGTGTTCAAGGACTTTATCAAATTAAATACGCTTGTGCAGAACGTTCCATCGAAACCGTATACTTGTACGACCCTTTCAAAGAAGACCTCTCTTCTTTTATCCGTGACATCAAGCATGAAACAGGGCATTCATCCATCAATTGTGTGGTTTGTGCTGACTCTTCAGAACTTGTTAAACAAAGCGACATTATTATTACGGCTACCTCTTCCAAAGAACCAGTCCTTCCTAATGATGTCAGTTTGTTGCGTGGAAAGTGTATTGTCTCGATTGGATCTTGGCGACCAGATATGCGTGAAGTGCCAGATGCCATCTGGCAACTAGTCGAAACAGTCTACACTGAATTGCCCTACGCCTGTGAGGAAACAGGAGATCTTTCCTACCCCCTTGCCAAAGGAATGCTACAACCGGACCAAGTGTGTTATATGGCTGATTATCTTAAAGAATTGAAAAAAGGAACAAAAGTCCACCTGGGTGAAACTCGATTCTATAAGTCCGTAGGAATGAGCCTTTTTGATTTAGTAGTCGCTAAAAATATTTTTCAACGGGCAAAAGAAAAAAACATTGGCCAAAACAAAGGGCTTTGAATTGATTAGGCCCATACACGAATGGGCCTAATCAGTTTTTCTCCCCCTCTGCTCATTTCCAAAAAAAGCTTCTAAAAACCTAGAATGGTTTTTAGAAGCTTTTTCATGCTTTACCAATGCAACAAGGAGTAACTCCATCATCCTTGGATTATTTTAAGGCAGCCGTTACGGTAACTTCTACCAAGAGACTCTCTTTGGCAAGTTTTGCTTCTACACACGTTCGAACTGGTTCGCATCCATTGAATATCCACTCATCCCATACCTTGTTCATCTCATTGAATAAGGACATGTCACTCAAATGAATCACCGCTGATAAAATACGATTTTTATCGGAGCCATATTTATGCAACAATGTCTCCACTTTCATCAATACTTCTCTGGTTTGTTCTTTAACATCGTTGCTACTACCATCTACCTGACCACAAAGATACAAAACTCCATTGTGTACCACGGCTTTACTCATGCGGCCATTTCCTTCGTATCGCTGAATTGACATATTTTTCCTCCTATTTTTGAGAATAGTATTCCCAATGAATTCTTGAAGAATCGAATCGATCCTTAAACTTATTTTTGTCCGAGTATCCTACAGCAAACAATCCAAAAGCTTCTATTTCTTCTGGCAATTGGCAAATTTCTCGAACTTTATCCATGTATTCCACTTTTGGAGCTATCCCCATCCAAAGAGTACTCAATTCCAGTTCTACTGCCTGCAACATCATATTCTGTGCAGCTGCAGAGATATCCTGCTGCCAAAATTCCGCCGCTTTCAATCTTTTTCGATTCATCAACATTACAACACACAAAGGGGCGTCAGCCAGAGGCTTCGTATACTTATGCACCTGCGAGAGTTCTGTTCGTTTATCCGATGTTTTCACCACCAAAAATTCCCAAGGTTGCTGATTATGAGCCGATGGTGCCTGCATAGCGGCTCTCAGTATTGCTTCCACCTTTTCTTCTTCCACAGGCTTGGAATCAAATGCACGTACGCTACGTCTCAATTTAATAGCTTCTTTTAACTCCATCTTTCTCCTCCTTATATTGTTCATGGCTTCTACGGTATTAAGCTTAATCGACTTAATTTCCTTAGTCCTCACCCCCTTCTATCCAACTCACTAACAGCATCTTTTCTCAAAGTCATGGATACAGCCCATTTCTTTTGGCTCCAAAAAACTCCATAGTCAAAATTCTCTATTTATGATACTCTTATGCTAAATACTGCTCTCAAAAGGTGATTCGATGGATCTAATCTGGACTTATATAAAGAAAAAAATACATGGAGTTTTTAAAGCCTATAAAACCCTCCTTACTATTATAACAAATATTTCTGATAAGACAGCCATCTACGAAACAGTGATGGCCCTACTGATTATTTTGGTTCTAGGACTGTCTTTTCTGGATATTTTTGTCATTGAAAGTAAACAATTCAGCCTGTATGTGGAGGTATTTGACCTTATTGTATGTGTCATTTTTGGCATAGACCTGACGATACGTTATCGTGCAAGCACGTCAAAGAAATCATTTTTTAAAAAATCCTGGATAGAAATTCTATCTATCATTCCCTTCGATGTTGTTTTCAGAGCTTTTCGAATCGTCCGTATTATAAGAGTGGCTAGAATTACACGAGCCAGTCGCATTGGACGGTTTGTAAACACCTTTACAAAAGTATTTCGAAACATTGAGCGGTTGCCAATGGTAGCAAAAATGGCTAATCCTCAGTACCTTCGATATAATCGATTCAAAAAACTCTTGTTTGGATACGGAAAAAGCAAATCTGAAGAAGAAGAAGAAAGAAACCACAGAGAATGAAGGGGTCTTTTTTACACTTTCTGAATCCAAACCGCTTTAATAGCAGCATCCGTAGCCAGCTTAAGATAAGGAGAAATTAATCTTATGCATAAAAACTGCCAGGTTCATACCTCATCCATAAGAGAGTTTCAAGAAATCACAAAAGACTTGCTGACCAATCAAACCTTTAAGACCCTAGATATTTATGTGCACCATCGCCATATTTCTATTCTTGAGCATTCAATTCACGTGGCTTTCTTCAGCTATCTATGGGCAAAAAAACTTTCTATCGACCCTTGTTCTACGGCCCGTGGAGCTCTTTTACACGACTTCTATCTTTATGATTGGCACCAACGAAACCCTCAAAGCAAAACTGGTATTCAGCTTCATGGATTCAAACACCCTGGAATTGCACTTCGTAACGCCCAACATCACTTTAACATCAATGCCGTCGAAGCAGATATTATCGAAAAGCACATGTGGCCACTCACTCTTCATAAACTCCCCAAATTCAAAGCGTCTATGTTAGTCCTATGGATCGATAAGCATTGCTCTTTTCTAGAAATTATTGATGCTAACACCCGTAACTCTGTTAAGCAACTTGTGCAAACCATCTATTCCTTCCAAGATTATTGATTGCCATTGTTTTTTTTCTTGCGAATAATATAAAACACATAGGGCAATTTATTGGTTAGTGCCTTCGGGTATTTTTTGTAGAAACGTTGTATTTTTGTTGATTTTTGAAGGATCAGCGAAAACTCCTCAAATTTTCTTTCTTGCTCATGTTTTAATATACTCTTTTTTCGTCGAATAAAATCAAGAAACTCTTCAAAATCTTTAAAGCCTTCCATTTTTTTATATGCCATTAAACTCTTAATATCTTGATGCCCTTCTTGCAATATTGCTAGCTGTTTGACCAACATTTCTGAAGCTTCACGAAAACGGGTTATAATGCCCCTAAGTCGAAGAAGTTCTGAAAAGGTATAAATAGCATCCACACATAATAAAAAATACAGAAATAATCCTACAGAAATAACAGTGTTCCTATACATCTGCTCATATTGATTCATTATTAATGGTTGTAAATAATGGTAAAACAACATCCCAAAAATCCCCCATAGAATTGAAGGAACAAGAGCAACCCTTCCATTTATATGAAACTTGAAGTCAGAATAATCCCACCATCGTGTTGCAAAAGCTTTTTCCATAAGAAAAGATACCCCGTATTCCCATACTGTCGCAATAATGGATGCAATGATAATAGCTACCACAGAAATACCATAGTAGGATTCTATTTCAAAATATCGAATCACCCACTGAATAGTAGGCATTATTGTAATCCCTGCAAAAGCATAGATGGGTATAAAAGGACTACGAAGAAATCCACGGTTAACAAATTTTTTATTCGTAATGGAAACGTAAATGGTTTCCCAAATCCACCCCATCACTCCATAGCATATAAACATAAATGCTAATTCATGGCGCATAATGACCCTCCTCTAGATGTTCTATCTTCATTTACCGGTTGATTTCTTTTTTTGCTATTCTTGACTCCTAATGAATTAAACGCCAGGAACAACTTTTCTGGCGTTTCCTTTGTGGCTGACTCTGTTCCAATGATTCACTCTTCGTCTATTTCCATATTAACATCCACTTCAATACAATTTTTTCCACTTTTTTTGGCTCTATATAGAGCTTGATCAATTCTTTTTAGAAGAATATCCGAAGTTTCATTTCTACGAATACTTCCTACTCCCATGCTTGCTGTCACCATTGTGCCCTTTGGCCACCTACTCTCCTTCATACACTCAGAGATTCTCTCAGAAAGCACTACAGATTCTTCTAAATTGGTTTCCGGAAGAAGGATGACCACTTCATCGCCACCCCAACGACAAGCAGTATCTGTGCTACGCAACTGTGACTCAATGACCTCCGCTGCCTTCTTGAGCACTTGATCGCCTACATCATGTCCATAGATATCATTGACTTCTTTGAAATTATCTAAATCCAACATAATCATTGAATAAATCCTTCCAAATCGATCAAAACGGTTCCACGTCCCTAGCATTGCCTCTTCCATAAAATGACGGGATGCCAATCCCGTAAGTTTATCAAAGTTGATCATTTGTGCTAATTCATGGTATGCCTCTCGTAGGGTTTTCGTTTCTTCCGCCACCATTCTCTTTAAGACATGGAATCGATCTTCCAGCTCTTTGAGTGGATAGGATTCATCTTCTTCATGAACATTAGAAGGAAAGGAAATATGCATACCAGCAATTCGGATAAGTCCTGAGCTCTCTTGATGCATCATTATCATAAGCCTTAACTGTTTAAGCTTAACTTCTTGATCCATAATACGCGTCCAAAGATCTAGTCTCATAACCGCAAGAGCATTGATATGATCAATCATCTGAATATCTTTGTTGTGTATCTTATATTCCAAAGGATTAGGCGCATTATCGATATCCCTACGAAAAATTTTCATACCTTCTTCTTTATTAACAGTAAATTCATCGGCCCCTGTTCCAATGCCACAAAAACAATCCATCAACATCTCACTGATTTTTTCAGCATTTCTTTCAGTCATATAGACATCAAAATATTTCTGGACAGCTTTATCAAAATCTATGGTGTAGGTTTTCTCATTTATTTTCATGCCATCCCCTCTTCAAGGACAGATTCCTACTGTCCTATTCTCATCATCCAATCTTTCCACGATCTTTAATGCTTCCTATTTTATGACCAGACTTCCATCTCTTAAAAAAACTTTTAAATACCATACAGCTTACTGCATCATTCATACCCGATATCCTTGTTTTTTATTCATAAATGAGAAATACCATACTCGTTTTAAAATAAAGGGGAACGCTCAACCATCGACGTCTTTTCATGAAAAAAAATTCCCCTTAATCAAGTATATACTCGAACCCCTTTTATGATAGAATATTTCTAATACATCATCAAATCAATAAACTCCTTAAGGCTTTTTAAACGACTCCTTTAAAGAAATCAATAATGATGCCATTCTAAACCAACACTATGAAAGGGTGGAAAAAGAATGAAAAAAAATCATACCTCCTACTCTAGCAAATGGTTTTGTGATAAAATCACCCTTCCGTCAAAAAAACTAGAACTGGAAGAAAAAGCAACTCTGCTCCAACATATTACCGACAATATGTTTGACCTAGTATCCCTAACAGATCCCCAGGGAAACTTTACATTCGCAGGTAAATCTCACCAAATTCTTGGGTATGATCCCCAATATCTCATCGGCCAAAATGTCATGGATTTTGTTCACCCTGAAGATTACAATGATGTCATGAGCGCTTTTACGACCTTTCTTCAAACTCGGAAAGATAGTCAGGGAATCAAATATCGTATTCGATGCCAAGACGAAAGCTATCTCTGGCTGGAAACCATGGGAAAAGTTATCCTTACTGCCACAGGTGAGATTAAAGAACTGCTTTTCAGCTCCCGAAATATCACCCATCAAAAACGAGAAGAAGCACAGCTAAAAAAAATGATCCAGTCTACCCAGCGTTTCCTCGAGACTACATCAGAGATAAACCCACAAGCCATAGCAGAAGATATGCGTTGCCTTACAGGCGCCGCTTATGTAGTCTTCAACCAATTTGATGAAAACGGGAAAGACTTCACCACTCTGGCCTTTGTCGGAGATTCAGATCATTTGATGAAAGCTGTTGATATCATGGGTTTTAATCCTATTGGCAAGAAATGGACCCATGATCCAGACCGATTAGCCACTATGAAACAAACACGTCTCACCACTTTTGAGAACCTAGAAATTTTCGCAGGAAACCATTTACCGATCAAGATCCTTCGCTTACTAGAAAAATCTTTTGATATTGGTCAAACCATCATGGTCCACATCACTCAAAATCAAAAACTCATGGGACATTTTGCCCTAATCATGCCCAAAGACATATTATTAGAAAATCCAGAACTAACCACCCTTTATGCCACTCAGGTAGGTATGTACTTGGACCGAATCAAGCA
Organism: Tindallia texcoconensis; assembly: GCF_055383815.1. Taxonomy (NCBI): domain Bacteria; kingdom Bacillati; phylum Bacillota; class Clostridia; order Peptostreptococcales; family Tindalliaceae; genus Tindallia; species Tindallia texcoconensis. The sequence goes on along the minus strand of NZ_AP042431.1, from coordinate 2,737,999 downwards.
TCAACAGCAATTACAAGAAAGCAAAGAAGCACTACAAAAAAGCGAAGCCATTGTTCGAAATAAGCTAAGAACAATTTTAGAACCGGAAATAGACTTATCTATTTTAGAGCTAGAGGACATCATCGATGTCCCCGCAGTACAAAATCTCCTAACTTATTTTCATCGGTTCACTGGCATGCTAGGTGCCATTGTAGACAACAAAGGACAAGTTTTAGTAAGTGTCGGATGGCAAGATATCTGCACACAATTTCATCGCCGTCATCCTAAAACACGGAAATACTGTATGGAGAGTGACACCTTTCTTGCCAAAGGAGCAAGGTCAGGCACATTTAAATCCTATCGTTGTAAGAATGGTATGAACGATATCGCTTCGCCTATCGAAGTGGCTGGACGACACCTGGGAAACATCTATTTCGGACAATTCTTTTATACAGATGAACAACCAGATATAGAAGAATTTCGTCAAAAGTCACGTCTTTATGATTTCGACGAAACTAAATATTTGGAAGCCCTCAGCCAAGTTCCACGTTATCCTCGCAAAACAGTTGATGACATAATCCATTTTTATTCAGGATTGGCAGATATGATCTCTTCCCTAAGTTTTAGCAATCTCAGCCTTGCCCAGGCAATCACCCGGCAACGGGAAGCTGAAGAAAAATTACAGGAATACGCTAAGGAACTAGAGCAAAAAAACCTAGAACTGGATCAAGCTTTAACAAGCGCCAAATATGCCAACGAAGCCAAAAGTCGTTACCTTGCCCATATGAATCACGAAATACGTACTCCACTCAATGGGCTCCTAGGGTTTATCCAGCTCCTTGAATCTACCAACATGGATGAAGAACAGCAAGAACTTATGACCTATTTAAAAGCCTCTTCTAACCATATGCTCGGCATTGTTAACAACGTATTAGACCACGCTAAAATTGAAGCCGGTGAAATGAAACTGATTTTACAGCCATTTGTCCTGGAAGATGAAATAAAATCGGCATTGGCGCCACTTTACCCCTTGGCCCTTGAAAAAAACCTACATCTACATATAAAACTTGCCCGTGCACTCCCCAGAAAAGTGGTGGGAGATTCTCAACGTTTTCGCCAGATCCTACTAAATTTGGCTGGCAATGCCGTAAAATTTACGGAACAAGGGCATATAGTCACAACTCTTGTCTGCCAACAAAATTTCCATAGCCATCACCAATTGAGGCTAGTGGTAGAAGACACAGGCCCCGGCATGACAAAAGAAACGCTTCACAAACTGTTCCAGCCTTTTTATGAAGCTAACGACGGATCCGTGGAGCAACCCAAAGGCACTGGTCTTGGCCTAGTCATCACCCGAGAGTTGATAGAGTTAATGGGAGGTCAAATCCTAGTAAAAAGCACCATAGGAAAAGGAACTAAGGTTGAGGTAACCCTTCCTGTAGGAAAAATGGATAGCTAAAAAACTTAAACGCCTCTGCGGTGACGTTTCTGATCTGTTGATTCATAAAACCTAAACCAAAAAAATTAACCATTGTTTCACAAAATTAGAATCGACTCCCCTATTTATTCTTTCCTCTTTTATAGTATGGATTTTGAGTATATGTTATCATGAAATAAGGTTTATTTATGATATGCGAGAGGAGAATCCGTATGACTAGTAATTTTTTCCAATGGGATCGAGAATTCTTAACAGGCGTGGATAGCATTGATGAGCAACATTTTTCCCTTATTGAGATCATTAACAATATCCTAAAGCTATGCTTTCAGAGTCAGTCCATCGAAACAAAAAAAATTACTGCTATTTTAATGCAATTAGAAAATTATACCGTAGATCATTTTAAATCAGAAGAAAAAATAATGATGAATTCCAATGTAGATCCTCGCCATGCTAAAGAACACATTCACGCCCATAGAGAGTTTGTTAAAATGATTAAAATCCAATTTTCTGATGTCAATGCTTTAACCAACGTAGACGAATTAAGCGAATCTGTAGAATTTTTAATTCGATGGCTCGCATATCATATTCTGAACATGGATAAAAACATGGTTAAACAAATGAATATGATTCAATCAGATAAAATATCTCCCTTGGAAGCCTATGACAAAATCGAATCCTCCAATAAAGATACTTCTGAACCTCTCTTAAGAGCACTAAAAGCACTTTTTTATATTGTTTCTGAAAAAAACAAGGAACTGGAACGTAAAAACGATGAGCTTGAAGAAAAAGTATTATTGCGAACCCAGGAATTAGAAGAAGTTAATGCTAAGCTGGAGCAAATCTCTTTAACAGACGAATTAACAAAACTACCTAATCGAAGATACGCTTTGCAGGAAATACAAAGACTCATTCATATCAGAGATCGTTATACAACTACTTTTTCTGTATTGTTTATTGATCTTGACAGCTTCAAACCAGTAAATGACACCTTTGGCCACGATGTGGGAGACCAGGTATTGATCTGGGTTGCTAACTTCCTCAAGAATAGCATCCGAAAAACCGACATCTCATGCCGTCTTGGAGGCGATGAATTTGTTATCATTTGCAACAATACAGGTCAAAACCACGCCGAAAAACTTGCTGGAAAACTAAGCCAGAATGTGAAAAAAAAGCTACCTGAAGATTTGAGCGGATTCTGGAAACCTTCCTTAAGTATTGGCGTTTCAGAAGCAACAGAATCTGTTCAATCAGCCAGCGATATACTTAGTTTGGCAGACGAAGCTATGTATAAAGTCAAGAATAGCATCTATCTGTAAAACAATAAACTATTCTTGAAGAATTTTATCGATGGATTATTGACAAGACAGAATCCTTCGGATTATGTCATTTTCAATGGATCTGTAAGGCCATCAAAGGTTTCTGCATCAAGGAGCTTCAGCGACAAAACTGCTTCTTTCAATGTACTGTGATCCTTATGCGCCTTTAAAGCTGCCTGTGCAGCGGACTCATATCCTATTTGGGGAACTAACGCCGTTACCAGCATTAAAGATCTTTCAATTCCTTTTTCAATTTGTTTTTCATCCGCTATCATATCCACCACACAACGTAGTGTAAAAGATCGAATTGCATCTGACAATAATCTTACAGATTGTAAAAAAGCATAAATAAGTACTGGCTTATATACATTCAACTGGAAATTTCCTTGACTAGCGGCAATTCCAATAGTCGTATCATTGCCCATCACTTGGCACGCCACCATCGTTAAGGCTTCACATTGCGTTGGATTTACTTTACCCGGCATAATCGAACTACCTGGTTCATTGGCAGGTAAAATAAGTTCACCAATGCCACAGCGTGGGCCACTGGCTGACCATCGAATGTCGTTGGCAATTTTCATAAGGTTGGCCGCAAGTGCCTTTAAAGCACCGTGACAGAACACCATATGATCGTGACTGGTTAACCCATGAAATTTATTAGGGTTTTCTGCGAAAACGATTTGCGTTTCCCTATTTATAGCTTTAACCATTTCAGTCCCAAATCCCTTTGGTGCATTTAATCCTGTTCCTACTGCAGTCCCCCCAATGGCTAAAAGCTTCATCTTCTCAATTCCTAATTTTATCATCTGCAGATTTTCTTCCATCATGGCTGTCCAACCACTGATTTCTTGACCTAAGGTTAAAGGGGTCGCATCTTGTAGATGGGTGCGGCCAATTTTAACCAAAGATCCATATGTTTTTGATTTCTCCGCAAGAATTTCTCTTAGAAACCTTATGGCTGGGATCAAGTGATCCTCCATTTCGAGAACGGAGGCAATGTTCATAGCTGATGGAAATACATCATTAGAGCTTTGGCTTCGATTTACATGGTCATTTGGATGAACAAAATTTGGTTCACTGAGTTCGTTACATCTGTGAGCTATCACTTCATTAACATTCATATTACTCTGGGTTCCGCTGCCAGTTTGCCAAACCGGCAAGGGGAACTCTTTGTCTGAAATCCCTATTCGAATTTCTGATGCAGCCTGTTGAATTAATCGAGATCGCTTTCCGTCCAAAACATCCATTTGATGATTTACTTGAGCAGCAGCCTTTTTAATTAATGCCAATGCATAAATCACGTTTAAAGGCATTTTTTCATGGCCTATGGGAAAATTTTCCAAGCTTCGCTGTGTTTGAGCTCCCCACCTTCTATCTGTTGGCACTTGTATGTCTCCAAATGCATCATGTTCTGTTCTCATCGTAATTATTTTCCTCCTTACAGACAAAGAAAAATTAATATCCTTCATTTACCTTATTCTTTTAATTAACATCATTTCCTTACCAAGCTTATCACCATATATTATACCATTCCACTTTTAGTCTTATTGATCTTCTTATCTAATTAAGAAAGGACAATAGTTTCTTAACTACATTATAGCACGCAACCAGATATTCTTCTAACATGAGAATGCTTAATTCAATCGATAGATTTAGGTTCAGCGGATTTTTCAATCTACTTTCTATAAGCTCACTGAAAACAGAAGCCTCTACAAAGATAGTTTTCAATAATTATTTGTATGAATGTTAATCTATGCGTCGACTCAAGTTTATGGTATACTTAATCTGTGTTATTAGTTTAACAGAAGAAGTAAAGCTTTTCACCAACATGACCGTTGCACACCTTGTCCTTTATTCATCAGGAATTTATTCTATGGAGGTGTATCATCATGAGACGAAAACTTTTGATTATTTTTATTCCGCTTTTTCTTGTGTCAAACCTGGTAATTATTGGCTATAATTACTACCATCAATCAAAATTCATCGAAAGTGAAGTTCTGACAGAAATCGATAGCTCTCTCCGTTCCGTTGAAATGCTAGTGGAAAAAGATTTGGACAAACTGATTTCTACCTATCACGCTTTAGCGGGAAACCACCAAGTTCGAGATGCTTTCTACATAGGCGATCGACAGGAAGTACACCAGTTAATAACACCTATTTTCCAAGCTCTACAGCAAGAAAATATTACCAACCTTCAATTTAGTGATGCTTCTCTGAGTTCATTTTACCGAGCTCACAACCCAGAGAATCATTCAGATGATTTAAGCAGCCGAAACATGCTTCAAATCATACGAGATCAAAAAGAAGTACTCTCTGGCTTAGATGAAGGTCGTTCTGGTCTTGCTATTCGTGCTGGAGGACCAATATATAGTCCAAATGGTCAGTTTATCGGCATACTGGAAGTAGGTCAGATGATTGATGATTCCTATGTAGACCTTCTGTCAGAAGAACTGGGAATTGATATAACTATTTTTTCTGGTTCCCAACGGTTAACCACCACCATTCTTAATGAAGATGGCAGTCGTTCCATTGGAACCGAGATAGATAATCAACAAATTCTCGATGAAGTACTTACAAACAATGGACGGTGGCAAGGATTTATAAATATATTGGAAGGTGTTTCCTATGTGGGTGCCTACTCTGCATTACACGACTTAGGCGGCGAAACCATTGGGATGTTATTTGCTGGACGAACTGCAGATGATCTGGATACTCATATGCAAAATGCCCTCACTACTTCTGCTATTATTCTTCTCACTGTTGGCCTAATAGGGATAGGAGTCATTGTTATCTTTTCTAGTAAACTGGCAAAAATCGCATCTCAACTATCTGAAAATCTCAATATCGCCGCAGACGGAGATTTTACCCATGAAATTCCAAAAAATTGTTTGGATTCACGAGATGAAATCGGCGACATGGCCAAGGCACTTATGACTATGCAGGAATCCTTACGCAAAATGATTTACGAGGTTTCACAAACATCTCAGCAAGTGGCGGCTTATGGCGAAGAACTAAGTGCCACTAGTCAAGAGGCTTCTAGTGCAGCTAATGAGGTGGCTAAAACCATTGAAGAGATTTCCAGCGGCGCCTCGGATCAAGCCAGGGAAACAGAAAACGGTGCAGAGCATATTAATGAATTAGGTAATTCTATTCAGCAAAACCAGACGTATATTTTTCAGCTTAGGGATTCTGCAGGTGACGTAAATCAGTTAAAGGATGAAGGAATGCAAGCACTACAGAAAGTTCTTTCTCACACCGAAGATACACATGTAGCCATTAGAGGGGTTAGCCAAGTCATCGAAGAAACAAATGAAAGCGGCAAAAAGATTCATCAGGCCAGCGAAATGATTAAAAATATTTCGGAACAAACTAACCTATTGGCCCTTAATGCTGCTATAGAATCTGCTCGAGCTGGTGAAGCTGGTCGTGGATTTGCTGTAGTAGCTGAAGAGATCCGAAAACTCGCAGAACAATCTAATCAGTTTGCTGGCGAAATAGATGAGATTATTAAAGAGCTAACTAACAAAACCACTAATGCTGTTTCTACCATGTACCAAGTGACAGACATAGTTCAGCAACAAGGAAAAAGTGTCGAACTGACCGACAGTAAATTTAATGGAATCAATGAATCCATTAACCGTACGCTACAAATGATTGATGAACTCACCCATTCCAGCGAAAAAATGAATATCAAAAAAGATGAAATCATTGCTGTCATCCAGAACCTTTCATCTGTTGCAGAAGAAAATGCTGCTGGCACAGAAGAGGCTTCTGCCTCTGTAGAGGAACAGACCTCCGCCATTGAAGAAATCGCTCAGTCCAGCGAATCACTTTCACAACTAGCTGAATCCTTACAAAGTACAGTCTTACAGTTTAAAATATAGCTTTAAAGGACAAGAGAACGCTTCTCTTGTCCTTCTTATTTCCATTTATTTCACTAAGATATTAAAGCTTTTGGCATTTTAAGGACTTCAATACTATAGTCCACCTTTTCATTGGGTCTGATGTTCCGCAACTTCTATTCGGTCATATTTTTCTTTTTAATTCGGTTGTTTTTTGCTTATTCATTCGGTTGTATTTCGAGCAAGAAGGACGAGTTGCCTCCGTCCCACTCTTCCCCCCAGAAATATGTTTCGATCATCAATTCCTTTCCGCATGACATGGTAGATACCTGTGCTGCTTTTCTTTCGTGCTTGTCTTGGCATTTGAATCACCATGATCTATTAGATCCCACATGTAAAAACAGGACGAGAGAAACGTCCCCTTGTCCTAAGCCCCCATGTAACCTGTTCACCAAAAGTTACGAAGCATTAATTCACTGGGATGTGGATTTAAATAGCGTTGTTTCATTAAATATTCCTTTTCATATTTTCTAATGAAATGGTTTAAAAGGGTCAGAGGAACCACTAATGGTGCCTCTCTTCGGTGATAACGTTCCACAAGCTCCAACACCTCTTGCTTTTCCCAAGGGCTCAATTCTTTTTTAAAGTAACCCAGGATATGGTGTAAAACATTGGTATTTTTTTTCACCGTGGCATGGAAGGTAAGACCTTCTAAGTATTCTTTTTCAAATTTTGCAAACAGCTCCTCTTTTGGAATGGTACTTCCAAGAGCCGTTATCTTTCCAAGGGTTTTATAGTGCTCTACACTGTGGGCCATCATCAGCATTTTTTCTCTTGTGTGATATTCCACAAGCTCTCCTACACTGGGATCTTTTTTTAAAAACTCCTTCCATCGATGATGGGCAAAAACTCTTACGATAAAATTTTCCCTTAAATGAGTGTCGTTCAGTCTTCCATCCTCCTCAACAGGGATGTTGGGAAAAGCCTTTTTATAGGCTGCAGCGAACATTCCACTTCCCTTACCAATGGGATTTCCGTTTTCATGGTAAATTTTCACACGATAAAGCCCGGAGCTTGGAGAATCTTTCTTAAAAATAAAACCATGAAGCTCTTTTTCCTCCAGAATGGGAAGTTTCTTCTCGATATAGGATTTCATCATCGGAGTCTTATCCATCCCGGTTTTGTTCGTCACAAGCCTATGATTCTCTTCGTCTCCTACAAGACGCATTGACTCTCTTGGAGTAGGCATCCCAGCTTCCTGTTCAGGGCATACTGGATAATACTCAAAGTACTCCCCTAAAACATCCCTGACATACCGATCTAGCTTATGACCTCCGTCATATCGAACAGGTTCTCCTAAAAGACAAGTGCTTACTCCAACATTAATTTTTGGCATGTTCTTTTACCTCCATCCGTTCCACCTCTAATATCTCATCTATTATCAGTATAACACAATTTATAGTTATATTTTGCCATTTACAGCTGTTGTTCAAGACCAGAGAAATACAAAGGGAAGTTTATTTCACCTCAACCAAATTTAAGTTTTTTGAAAATTCCCTCATTGTATGGTTGATTCAAAAGTTATCTGGGTACATTGATAATAATTATCATTTTTTATGCAGAATGTCTTCTTACTCGCTGAAAGGAGAATGAACATGAAAAACAAACTATTAGCAGTTACCTTATCACTTGTATTATTGCTGACTATGGCCATGCCTTTGGAGACATCGGCAAAACCTCCTTGGTGGGATCGGTTTAAAGAAATAGTGGTCGCAGACGCTGTGGGAGCCTTGGAAGGATTTGTGCAAACGGAAACCAGGGCTGGCGCCATTGTTGGTGGCATTGCCGGTTCACTTAAAGAAGGCGTTGGCCAAGGGATTTCCAACGGCGGCTGGACATCTGAAGAGGCGGCAACTGAAAGTGTCGGCCTGCACCACAACTTGGGCCTGAACTTCTATTTTGACCAGGGCGCCCCGGAAGAAGTGAACAGTGTCCTTCTGGAGTACCTGTCCCAGCAACAGATTCCTCATAACCAGCGTCAGGTCCAAACCTACCTGAGAGGCCTTAACCTCACCCTGGATGAGCTGTTGCGCCGCATCCGAGAAGGCACCACAGGGCCTTTCAACCCCAGCCCTGGTGTTTCTGACGACGGTCATGGCGGGGAAAACAACCATGGTGTCATTGTTTCAGAAAACTTCCTCCCTAACCTGGAGAAAACCCTTGCCATCCTGGATGGGGATGCGGACAGCCCCCAGCAAATGCTGGACGAGGCCATTGCCTTTTTCATCAATGCATCTCTCCGGGAGACGGACCATGACCTGTTGGACGATATCATCATATTTGGCCAAGACTATAACAGCACCCGCTCAAACCGCATAAAAAGCGTGGTGGACCTGGGAGGGGATGGCACTGGCCTGAATTTCGACAAAATCAAAATCACCTATGAACAGCAAAAATCCAACGGACAGCCTTCAGACATCATTTTGGCATGGATCTTTGTGGATGTGCTGCAACAGTCTAGCCTTTACTGGAGTGACGTATATTGCTGGGGTGACAAAACCAGCGTCAACCAAGACCAATCCTTTGACAACGGAAGCCTTTTATGCTGGGGAGCCAACTTTGAACGAGTGATGATGGACCCAGATGCAGACCCATACCATGATGACGTCTTCATCATTGTGGGAGACTACCTGGACGTGGATTCTGATAACGACGGGATTCCCGACACCTATGAACCCAGCATGGAGGATGAATCCGAAGAGGAAGAGGATTCACTCCCAGAGGAACCCACTGCAGCAAAAGACTATAAACTGGTGCTGACCATTGACCGTGCCACTGCCCTCTCCAGCGACACAATGAAAAACCTGGATGCTTCCCCCTTCATCAAGGAAGGACGCACTTTGGTTCCCTTCCGTTTTATTGGTGAGGAACTTGGCGCAGAGATCGATTGGATTCCCGAATCTCGCACCGTGACATACCAACGTGGTGATGGAGAAAACGCGGTAATGATTGAAATGGTCATTGGGCAAAGCATGGCCACTGTCAACGGCCAGCGGGTTCCCATTGATCGAAACCCCACGGTGGCGCCTGAGATTGTCAATGGACGCACCGTAGTGCCGGTAAGATTCATCAGTGAAGCCCTGGGCTTTGATGTGGGCTGGAACCAAGACACACAGGAAGTAACCATTTCCGCCTCTGGTGATATGTTTTTAAAATTTGGTAGCATTGAAGGCGAGAGTGTTTTCGAAGACGACTAAGAAAACTGTTAGAAGAAAAAGCAGCAGGGGCAGAATGATCTTGCCCCTGCTGTGCTTTTGTACAGGACAGTTTCACAGGGCAAGGGTATTTATCTCGTCCTTTTTTCATTGTTCTATCATTATTTTAATAAGAGCGAATCCTCTTCATCAATGGTATTTATAAAAAAGTATATCATTCAAATCTTTTGAAAAGAGGGATTGCCGTACAAAAAGGTCTTTTGATTTCCTGGCTTGGGCCAACACACTGCTGGGCTGGCCGGTGACAGCGCTGGTGTTAATCCTCAGCTATGTCTACGGTATTTGGAGGCTGCATTCCTTGGGCGGCATCTCTTCAGCCCTTCCATCAGAATATCACATCGTTCTTCCAGTTCTTTCTGGGTGAGTTTAGCATATACGGAACGCTTCATGAAATCTGCCTCCCTCCTCTCATTATTTCACCAGGATATTCATACTTTTGGCATCCTCCAGGACTTCAATCCCATATTCCACATTACTGGGAAGCACCATCATCTCTCCAGCGCTTAGTATTTTTTCTTCGTCCTGCCGATAACGCACCTTCAGCTTGCCTTGGTACACATAGATAATACTGTCTTCTTCCTGAAATTCTTTGCTGATGCTTTCTCCTTTTGCATAGGAAAAAAATCGTATATCTGTATGATCCGTCGTGCAAATTGCCTTACTGGCGATGGTGTTTTCACTGTTTGAAACGATTTCATCAATTGAAAGAGTTTGCAAGGGTTCAAGGTTCTTAATCACTTTCATCCGCTTATTTCTCCTTTCTGACTACCATCAAGAGCATTTTCATGTCTTCCTTAGCCTGAACCTGATGAGAAATTCCCGAGGGCATCAGGACCATTTGGCCCTTCACTGCTTCCTGGGTTTCTTCGCCAATGGTAACGCTGGCCACACCTTCGTGTATATAGATTAAAGCATCTCCGTTGGCGGTATGGGGTCCTACTCCTTCTCCTTTACCGAAGGCCAGTAAGGTAATGCCCACCCCTTTTTCCTGGGCCAGAGTTTTACTTTCAATTTCACCCGGCTTACAACTAACCATCTGATCAAAATCTACAGCTTTCGCTTTTGCTATGTTTTTAATTAAATCCATCTTCATCCTCCTATCGGATATTTATTGATATCTGTTATCAATTTCTATTTTACTGATACCCATCACGCTTGACTTATAACGGTAGACATAACTAGCGTATGGGATCAAAATTATTACGCTATCCTTCTTTTTTCAATTTCACAAACCCTATAGATGTTTCTAAAACTGCAGCTAATATAACCGTGATGAAGGCCCATGCAAATACTCCTGCGGTATTCAGATGAACCCTTTCTATTTGAAAGCTGGTTCCAATTGAAAGAGCTGGCTGGCTCAAAACCTCTGCTGCTACGACAATTTTAAGATTAAGACCCATGGCAGCAACCATGGCACTTTGCAGATAGGATGACAGGGACGGAAGATAGAGATCTTTAAATCGCTGAAATCCTCTAATTTCATACAAATCCATCATTTCAATCAGTTTTCCATCCACATGACGAATTCCCTGGACAATGCTTTCATAAAGAATCGGAAAAATCACCACAAACCCGACTAATATCGGCGCTCTTTCAGAATCTAGCCAGATTAAGGCAAGTAGGATGATAGCCATGGTTGGTACTGCCCGATTGATTAAAACCAGAGGTTTGAGTAAGTGGTAGAATGTTTTTGAATAACCCCCTGCGATCCCAAGACCAAGGGCTGAAAATAGTGCGATAAAAAAACCGATAATGGCTCGTTGAAGAGTTCTCAAGATGATCATCGAGAAATTGGGGAATGTCATTATTCGAATCATCTCATCCAAAGTCGCGGCAGGAGAAGGAATGATAATCTCTCTGTCCACAATCATTGCCAGACTCTGCCAGATAAGAATGATGATGATCGCCGAAAACACCTTAAGACTAACACTATTTTTCCATATAGAAGTCATCATCCAATTCTTTCCCCCCAACAGTCTCAGGAGCGGCTTTCAGAAGGACATGAATATATTCTTCGATAGTTGATTTTGCTTCGGATGCATCTTGGTATTGGATATTCATTCGATCAAGACCCTGAATCACTGCGCCTTTTTTCATCCCCACTTCCAACGCTTCGACGTATTCACCGGCCAGTTCTCGGTTCTCAAATAACCAGCTGATGCTACTTTCATATTCTTCCAAGAAAGCATCGACAAATACTCGTTGGTTTTCAATCAGATTTCTGCTGATGATTAACGATGCCTGAGGATAGGAGCTAGTTCCTTCATTTAGTTTGCTCCACTCTTTTTGCAGGTCATAGAGAACCACTGCATCTTCACGATTCATTAAAACATTGGAGAGAGCGGGTTCAGGAATAACAGCCATATCAATCTGCCCTGCAATAAATGCGGGAGCCAGTTCCGTTGCTCCTCCCATATAATGAAGATTCACATCCAGGTCCGGATCAATTTTGTTGGATGATAGCACGTGTCGCAGAATGATGTCTGGTGTTAATCCACGTCCTAACGTATGAATATCTTTTCCTTTCAAGTCCTCCCACTGATCAATCTCTTCGCTGCCAACCATGTAGAGAACGCCCCACACACTAGAAGCTGCCAGCTGAAAATCTGCTCCCCGATGATACAAAGAAGCTGCCAAATTGGTGGGAACCACCGCAATATCCACCTCTCCAGATACAACGCGGGATGCCATCAGGTCCGCTGATTGGACTGATTCATATTGGACTTCCACATGATTTCCAAAGGAAGGCTTCTCTTTGAACATTCTGATCATACTTAGGGTTGGTGCTCCAGTGGGTGCCGCCACTTTCACCTGAAAAGCTTCGGCTTCTTTCTCACTCCCTGTTACTTCGGCATTGGTTCCGCATGCAATAATAGAGGTCATCGTTAAGATTGTTATTCCGACGATCATTAAAATTTTTTTCATTGTATTTTCCTCTTTTCTTGAGTTTTATATTGATATTTTTGATTCTAAAAAGGTGTTTCAGGCGCTGATGTGACAGATATCTCTTTTATGATTCGAAAGGCGTTCAATGATGGTTCCTCTCGCCATTACCATTTCTCTGTCTGTGAGATTTCGATGGATTTGAGGTGTTTTAATCTCCATAATTTGATCCACTTTGCAGGGATTTTTTCTCAGGAGGATCACCCGGTTTCCCAACAAAAGGGCTTCATCAATTTCGTGGGTAACGAAAACTACCGTGTTTTCCCATTTTATCCACAGATCCTGCAGTAGTTTCACCATGGCCATTCGAAGATCGTAATCCAAGGATTTGAAAGGCTCGTCCATTAAAAGCATCTCTGACTGATAATGATAGGCTCTGGCTATGGCACAACGCTGGCGCATGCCACCACTTAGCTGGTGAGGGTAACTCTTTTCAAAATTTTTCAATCCCACAATATCGATCAACTCTCTAATTTCCGAGGAAGATCCTTGTTTTTTCACTATCCGGATGTTTTCTTCCAGAGTTTTCCAGGGCAATAGACGGTCCTCCTGAAAAACGTAGCCGATCTTCTCTTTCTTCCCTACAATTTCACCTTTGTCCGGAGGTGTGATTCCGGAAATCATGTTCAGCAGAGTTGATTTTCCACAACCTGATGGTCCTAGAATGCAGGTAATTTCCTTTTCTTTGATTTCCAGATTAAAACCTTCCATAATTTTCAAATTCGCAAAGCATTTTGTCAGGTTTTTCAGAATCATTCTAGGCACCCTTCCTTTCTTTTTCCTTTCTCTTGTTCTCAATACTCGGTTTCTTTTGTCGATCTCTGAGAGCGTAATAAATAAATGATTCCAGCTTCGATTTGTCTGTCTCGTTCTCATCGCCGTCAAAGGTTATGTTGAGATGAGGGATGTTCCTTTTCGATACTTCATCTTCCTGCAGGGTATTCAGGATGGTATTGGTATTCTCGTACATGGAAGCGACTGTCAGCAGTCCTATATCACTCTTAAGATCTCCTGAGGCTTTTGCGATACGGTAGCGACCGTTCCCGCCGGCATAGTTTTTCAGGGTACTATCTGCCCGCCGGATTAAATCTTCCGGTCGGTCCTCAAAGGGGCTTTCTTTTCCCAGTATGAAATGGATCCGTTGCATATATTCTTGCAGTTTATCCAGATCTTTATGGGCAGCAAGCTCTTTATGATTAACTTCCTGAGAAAGATAATCCTTCCACAGAAACCACAGGGTTTCACTGAGGGGCTGATAGCGCAGGCGGATACCATTTGATGCAAGGATTTCTTTTAAACCGTTGCTTAACAAAGGGGTGAATAACAGCCCTGTTTCTCCTATTATTCGTAAGGTTTTTTTGTTTTCTTCCTTGCTGTCAAGTGTTTTTATTTCTTCTGCGATGCTTTCCAGTTTTTCCATGGTCAGGCTTTCATTGCGAATTAAGCTAAGGAAGGTGTTCTGGTACTCGTATTTTTTGCTCTCTGGGGCCAGATGGACCAGATCTCCGGCCAAAATAAGCAAGAAGAGATCCTTGGTTAAAGAGGTCTCTTTGATGAAGTCCTCTACAAAAGGGGCCAGCACTTTCAAATCCCTGCGATTTAAGTGATCCAGCTTTTCTCTTATCAGCTGGTGATACTGCCCTCCCGCTTCAGCACCTTCAGAGGTCGGAATCACAAATCCGGCAGGAAGTTTTTCATCCATTACCTCTTCCGATTTTGCCAGAACATCTCCAATGAGAGATGTAAAGGAGAGATATTCTTTCGTCAATATATTTCGACGCCCTGTTTCCAGGGTTTTTTGGGTGGTTCCGGGAAGCACCTTCACGACATAGCCCCACTTCTGGAGATGCTGGGCAAAAAGATGGCTGTAGCTCTCCATGTAGGGAAGATGCCACTCCGTCTTTAGGTCCAGCCCTGATAGAGACATTTCCATGTTGAGAAAAGGATTTTCTCGATTGTTGACATATTCCTGTAGGCTTGCAGCTGCCTCCGCCGCTGGTTTTTCTGATTTCAGAGAGTTAATAAAAGCTTCCAGGCGGGTGACCACTCCAACTGCTGAGCAATGCTCATCCACCTCCATGTGAAGGTAGGGTTTATCCCCCATCTCGGATTTAACCAAGTGAATCAGAGTTGTATCCGGTCCGCAGCCGTGGTTTGTCAAATAGATGGGATATAGATTGGGATGTTCCTTGATAATCCGTATCCCAGAAAGAATATGCTGACCAAAGGGCCAGTACATGTTGGGATATTCCTTCGATGTATCATAATCATGGGCTGGAAGATTGGAAAGTGTCATCACCTTATATCCCATAGCTTCAAGCTTTTCAGGGATTCCCATGTTCAACACTGGATCTGCAATTCCATAGGCTCTGGTCACGATGACAAAGGCTTTTTCATTCTCCTTCAGTCCCTTTACGGTTTTTTCTCCTAACACCTCCACTTTTTTTTCAAAGGATTTAAAGTGCATCAGGCCTTTGGCTAAAGCAGCACTGGTCTGGATTTTATTTTTGCCCAGCTTTTCACCAAGTTCCATCAGTACTTTCATCATGTATTGTTTTCCAAAATTAAAAGACAGCTCCGGTGTGAGGAGAGTGATGCCATATTTTTCCGGTTCCATGATCTTCTCTACCAGCTTTGGGACACACTGCATATAAACGCAGCCATAATTCTGTCGTGTTTTAGAGACGGGATGGGCCATGGTATGGAGAGAAGGCAGAAACAAATAGTCCACTTCTTTCTCAATCAATTCCACTACGTGGCCGTTAATCAGTTTCACCGGGTAGCAGGTTTCTTCGATGGAGTGTTCCTGACTTCGTTCCACAGTTTTTTCATCGCTTTTATCGGAAAGAAGCACATTTAATCCCAATTCTTTAAAAAAGGTATTGAACAGTGGAAAGAGTTTATGCAAAAACAATACTCTAGGAATTCCCACGGTTTTCCGATGGGGATTCTTTTCAGGATCATATCCTTCCAAATAATGCCGGTCCACTTCATGAAAAACACTATCTTTCTTCGGTTGATTCAGTTGCTTTAGCTTTTTTTCATCCTTGGTGAGGTCATTTTCCATAGCTTCCCTGGCCAAAATTGCCGCCCCATAGGCACCTGTCACACTAAAAAACGGTGGTACTTCAATCGGTTTTTCCAGAATAGAGCGAAAGGCATTTACCACTGCCTGATTATAAGCTACTCCTCCCTGAAAGAAAATTTTCTTTCCTGTTTTTTTACGGCCTACAACTTTGTTCAGATAATTGTTCGCAATGGAATAGGATAAACCGGCAGCAATATCCGCTACGCTTTCCCTCCGGCTTAAAGCACCTGCAATATTGCTTTCTATAAAAACAGTGCAACGGTCTCCCAGATCTACGGGGGTTTCTGCTGAGAGTGCTAAGTCACCGAATTCATCAATGGAGATATCCAGTTTCTTAGCCTGATCTTCAATAAAGGAACCGGTTCCTGCAGCACAAATTTTATTCATCTCAAAATCCACTACAGCACCCTTTTCCATTCTAATGAACTTTGAATCCTGACCGCCGATTTCTATAATGGTATCCACATTCGGATCCAGGCTGTAGGCAGCTTTGGCCTGAGCGGTTATTTCGTCGATTATTACGTCGGCTCCCACATGCTTCCCCGCCAGATGTCTTCCAGAACCAGTAGCGCCAATTCCAAGAATCTCTAAATGGCCATCCACATTTTCTTTGATCATGGTAATTCCTTTATTTACTGCAGCAATGGGATCACCCTTCGTTCTAAGGTATTGATTACTGATCACTCGCTGATTTTTATCCATAAGAATCACATTGGTGCTGGTGGAACCAATGTCCAGACCCAAATACCCTGAAAGAAGCTGGCTACGATCATGAAGATAGCACTGATGCTTGTCTTTTCCATGATTTTTGCCAAAAGATACTAAGGAAGCAAATGTTCCTTTGTCCGCTGATTCAGCTTCTCTACATATAGTTTCTGCTGCAAAGCGCAATTTTTCCAGATCTAATGGATATTTTTTCTTTAATCCTAAGCCCGCGGCTCCCAGAGCCGAAATATTTCCACTCATGGATGGTAGGATAAAATCATCAGCCTCAAGTTTTAACACAGCTTTAAAAGCTTCCATAATTGCCTGGTTCTGTCCCACTCCACCGGCGACTAAAACAGGAGTTTTAATAGGATGTTTTTTCATCACATTGGCACGATAATTTTTGACAAGGGAATATGCTAGCCCCATTAAAATATTGTGTACTGGCTGACCCTCCTGCTGATGGTGGATAATGTCTGTTTTTGCGAATACGCTGCAACGGCCTGCAATTCTAGGAATTTCCGTTGCTTTTTCTGCCAGAGGGGAGTAGTCTTCTAACCTCATTCCCAGCCGGGAAATCTGCTCTTCAAGAAAGGATCCTGTGCCGGCGGAGCAGTTGCTGTTAATGGAAATAATTGGTCCTGAAGATGTATTCTGTAATTTTGTCAAAAACTTTGAGCTTTGCCCTCCAATTTCGATGATGGACTGGGCATTTCTGTCAGTGATAAGACTTCCTTCTATCAAGGCTGTCACTTCATTCACCCCACATATGCTGCCAGAGTTCACCAGATTTTTTACACTCTGTCCTGTAGCACCGCCGAATCGAATTTTCTCAGGGTATTTCTTCGACAATTTGTCCAAATACTTCTCAGCCACTTCTTTTATCTTCCCTTTATGCAAAACATAGGTGCTATCCACAATATTCAGATCTTCATCAATTAAGACTCCCTTAAAGGCAGAATATCCTATATCAATCCCTACGCTATACATTCATCCTCCCCCTCTATCTAATTAGTTTATATAAGAAAATAGGTCTATTTATTGACAACGATTATCATTTTCGAATATCCTGAGTATAGTATAGCAAGAAAGACATTAAAAAAGTGTATCCGTAGATACACATTGAGAGCTTTTATCAATTAAGCAAAATAAAAATTTTCTTTAGAGGTGAGTAAAATGAATGAACTGATTTCTGATCTTCGCAGTTGCATCCTTTTTGAGCGTCTTTCGGATAATGAGATACGAGAGCTTTTAAGCGAAATAGAGTATCAGGTCCGGACCTTTGATAAAAATGAAGTGATTTTTAGTCCTCATCAAAAGGCCGATGTCCTTGGAATCCTGCTGGAGGGAACCGTGGACGTCCAGAAGATTTTTTCCTGTGGAAAGATTATTACGATCAATCGAAGGTTTTCCCAGGACCTCATTGCCGATGCATCTATTTTTGCCAACATCCAGTATTATCCTTCGTATATTGTCGCTAGCGATAAAAGCAGGCTCTTCTTGATCAATCGAAAAAACCTGCTCACTCTTTTTTCGTTAAATGAAGAAATTATGGCAAAATTTTTACAATCTGTCTCTAATCGAGTTCTTACATTGAATAAATCCATAGAGATATTTTCCATGTCCTCCGTATCTTCAAAAATCGCCTGGTATTTATTAAATGCATATCAGGAACAGAAAAATTCCTGCATACAAATGATTTTCACCAAAAAGGATTTAGCTGAGCATTTAAATGTGTCCCGAACCACGCTTTCAAGAGAACTTAAAAACATGGAGAACGAGGGAGTTCTTTCTTTCAGTCGTAAATCAATTCAAATTCATGATGTAAACAAATTAAAAAATTTATGTTCTCAACCAGGATAAAAACAAATTACCCTTAATAGAAAGGTCTTTGATTTTTTATTGACATTAATAATCATTAATATTATAATTCACCTGATAATGAATTTCATTCTACATGGAAGGAGCTGAACTACAAGTTTATCTTCGGATTTTCAATAAGAATCATATTCAAGGGGAGGAATTTGGTAATGAAGAAATTTATTGCTGGCTTAATGGTTGGCGTCATTCTTTTGAGCGGAGTCGTTTATGCAGCAGGTACACGCATCGAAGTTTCGTTGGAAACCCTGACATTTTTCATTGATGGCGAAGAAAAAGAACATGAAACTCTCATTCACGAAGGTCGAACCTATGCGCCTTTAGGATTTATTGCTGAATCGGTGGGAAAAGAAATTCTGTGGGATGGCGAAACCCGTTCAATACATATTGGCCCCCACCAGGAGAGCTCTTCTTATGAAGACGGAAGGTATAGAGGCATTTATGAAGACCGCGGCGTTCAACAGGTCAGCATTCAATTTCACTTGGAGGATGGCATATTTAGAGATTTGAGCTACCGCCACTTATACCACGGAGGAAATGATTACCGACAAATCGAAGAGGGCCATGAACTTTATCCAGTAGTAGAGCAGCACCAGCAAATTTTGGATTACCTGGAAGACAAACCGCTGGAAGCCATTTTTGATCTGTACACTCCTGAAATAATGATCGATGACATTGATACCTTCACAGGTGCTACTGTCAGAGCAAACAAGGTTTTATCTGCCATACGAGACGGCCTGAACAGAGGCCTTTACACACCTGCTGATGAATTCAGCAGAGAGTTGGGTGAATATGAAAACGGCAGGTATCGAGGAATTTTTGCAGACCGAGGCGTTCAACAGGTCAGCATTCAATTTCACTTGGAGGATGGCATATTTAGAGATTTGAGCTACCGCCACTTATACCACGGAGGAAATGATTACCGACAAATCGAAGAGGGCCATGAACTTTATCCAGTAGTAGAGCAGCACCAGCAAATTTTGGATTACCTGGAAGACAAACCGCTGGAAGCCATTTTTGATCTGTACACTCCTGAAATAATGATCGATGACATTGATACCTTCACAGGTGCTACTGTCAGAGCAAACAAGGTTTTTTCTGCCATACAAGATGGTTTGAATAGGGGTCTATATTAATAAGCTTAATTTCATAAACAGAACAATACAAAACGGACGCCATGATCGCGTCCGTTTTAGCATGTTTTTTTCATCATCAGGTAATGGATGCCTGATAAATTTTTTCAATGGCCATTTTTAAAGTATTGTCAAACTCTTCATCTGTTTGCTGTGCCGACAGGTCTTCTAGCAATGCTCTAGAAAAACTAGCAATGATACCAGGGTTTTTTGTCAGTAACTCCACAGCTTCATCGCAGCCATATCCACCGGATAGAGCCACTACCCTAAGCACTTTAGGATGATTCACCAATTCACTATAAAAGCCTTCTTCGCTGGGTATAGACAGCTTTAGCATAATCGTCTGATCTTCTGCCAAGGTATTAAGATGCTTAAGTATTTGAACCATTAGCAACTTCTCTGATTCCGCTTTATCTGAGCTGTTAATATCTACTTCAGGTTCAAGGATAGGCATCAGACCTGCTTCTAGAATTTGTTTACCATATTCAAACTGTTGGCTAACAACCTTTTGGATCCCTTCTGGGTTGGCTTCTTTGATCACAGACCGCATTTTAGTTCCAAATATGTTTCGCTCTTTTCCTCTTTGAAGTAATGTGTCTAATCCTGTAATGGGTTTCATCAGTTGAACGCCATCTGTTAGCTCAGTTAGACCTTTATCAACTTTTAGGAATGAAATAATTTTTTTCTGGTTCCATAAATAATCTGGGGTTTTCATCCCTTCAACCTCTCGGTCCATGGTTTGTTCAAAGAGAATAACCCCAAGCACTTTTTCACTCGTAAAAGATGGACTCGTCATAATGCGAGAACGCATGGTGTGCACCAGGTCAAACATTTCTTTGTCATTGGAATATGCATCATTTTCTATGCCATAACCAGCTAATGCTTTCGGGGTACTTCCACCACTTTGGTCGAGTGCTGCAATAAATCCTCGGCCTATACGCATGCGATCAGTCTGTTGGCTCTTCATGATAACACCTCTTTTTCAAATTTTATACTCTTTTACACTCTATTCATTTTATATCCTCTAATTTACTCTTCAAACGTAGTAATCCGTCTTAACAAAGAAACCTGCCTTTAATCAGGCAGGTTTCTTTGTTTTTATTTGATTTCAATTTGTTTTCTTGTCTCTTTCTGTGGATCTTTTGGTAATGCTACTTTAAGAATTCCATTCTCATACTTGGCTCCAATTTTGTCTGGATCGATGTCTTTTACAAGGAAGGTTCGGCTTACTCTTCCCATTTTACGCTCCCGACAAATATAATTTTCTTTTTCTTCGTTCATTTCATCTTCTTTCTCTGCTGAAATAATCAGATGCTCGTTTTCATAACTAATTTTAATCTGATCTTTTTCAAAACCTGGAATTTCAGCTTCCATTACATACTTATCTTCTTCTTCTTGAATATCTACTTTGATACCTGACTGCATAGCAGGCGCCATTCTATGATCTCCAAAAAAGGGATCATTGAAAAACTTCTCAAATAATGTGTCTAAGTCTCGTCCTCTTCTCTGATTTCTAAATGGTACTAAATTGTTCATCATAGCGAACTTCCTCCTTTTCTTCAATTTTTAATTTCTTAACTTTTCTTTGACTATATTATAGCTATAAAGGTCAAAGATAGTCAAGTTTACTTGAGTGTTTTTAAACAAAAATATATAGTATTTTCTCTTTTTTTCTCTTTTTTTCTTTATTTTTTACCTATTTATCTAATCT
This sequence comes from Tindallia texcoconensis, assembly GCF_055383815.1. NCBI lineage: Bacteria > Bacillati > Bacillota > Clostridia > Peptostreptococcales > Tindalliaceae > Tindallia > Tindallia texcoconensis. Next base: position 2,716,691 of record NZ_AP042431.1, on the reverse strand, counting down.
GAACAAACAAAAATACGATAGGTACAACGTAAAGTCAAAGACAAAGTAAAAACCGCAGGGATTTAACCCTACGGTTTTTCACTTGTATTCCTTATTGCATTTCTTCAATAGAATTGATATCAACATAGTCAGGTACTACAAGGCCTAACTTAGCACCTTCGTAAATGTTACCCAAATCTTCTAGGCGATCTCCGTAATTATCCCAGTAATTAGACTGAGTCAGAGGCAACCAAGCGCAAGTCATAGCATCATAATCTCCAGAAGCTAGTGATTCGTATAATACAGCCACATCAACCATTTCCATTTCTACTTTATAATTCATTTCTACTTCCAAAACATGTGCTATCAAGTTGGTCTTAGCAATAGCGCAAGTCCAGTTATTATATAACAATCGAACCATTTCACCTTCTCCATCAGCACCTTCTGGTATCCAGCTTTGAATCAGGTCTTGGTTATCCATAGCCCAACTCTCCATAGCTTCACGATCTCCCTGTTCCCCTTCTTGAATCAATAGCATAATTTCGCCCAACTGGTCGTCATTCAGAGAGTAATTTCCAAGGACTTCAGCTACTTCTGGCATATCTTCAGTGATCCCTGCTCGCCCCAGAGCTTTGATGCTTTCTTCTTCACCGAAGATCCCAAGCGGGTCTTCCAAGAATCGCAAGTTATACTCTGGAAATTTCCAATGAGGTGTCCAACCAATGGCAACAACCCACTCTTCAGTCATCGCTCGGGATTCGATCTCAGCAATCATAGCCGCTTCACTGGAGTCTACTAAATTATAATCCTCCAGGCCATATTCTACCATCACTTTCTCTTCTACGGTACTCATAATCTCTGCACCAGCATCGATCCCTATAATTTCTTTATTAAATTTTTCAGCAACACTCTCTTCTGTTGACACGTCAGCTTGGTTTTCATTACCATCTACTTCCTTGTCTCCGTTGCCATCACCAGCGCATCCTCCTATGAAGATTGCAGTAATTAACAGACCGATCAGTACAATATGTTTTTTATGAATCATCTTCCATTTCCTCCTTTTGTATTGGTTCAGATTTTGTTTCAACCAGATTCTTCTCAATTACCATGGTTTTTTGTATCATACGCTTAAAAACACGATGAAGTAGCTTTTCATCAAATTTCGACAGGCCCATCAATTTATTCATCCAAAGACCGTCAATAGCAAGCCTCAAAATTGTTGCTTCAGTCGGATCCAAACCATCATTTTCGACTTTAGTTTGCCAATGTTCATAAGCTTGCTTAATAGGCTCCAGTAAATCTGGTTTTAAGGCTACAGCCATCAAAAAGCTCGCATTCAGTTCTTCTTCATCATGAGCCTGTTCGAAAGTCTCCGCAATAAGTGATCGAGTCCATTTCCCTCTTTCGTACTCTTCATGAGCCACTCGGTGTTCCACACCAGTTCGGTAGCTGTCACTGGTATACTCCACCATGGCTTTCACCAACGCTTCTTTCGTTTTAAAATAATGTAGAAGTCCGCCCTTGCTAATGTGAGCTTCTTGGGCGACGGCATCTAGTGTCAGAGCAAAAACCCCTTTTTTATACACGATTCTGGATGCAGCTTTAATGATACTGTCGTATTTCGCCCGTTTTTTGATGATATTTCCCTCACTTTTACATTTTCTGATAAATTATGCTGTCCAGACGGTTTTGGACGTTGGATTGATTATAGCACGTCTGTCATGTTCCTTCAAGTCTAGGCCAAAACTGTATCGTGCATCCATATTTGTTTTTTTATTTTTTTACTGGAATCTTAATGCTCCGACCTGCTCTTGAGGGATAGGGAAGTTCTATCTGTTGTTCATATATTTTATTGATTTTTTCCGATACTTTGTGGGGAAATTCTCTTGGCTTTTTAGTAACAGTATCTATTCCCATTAGCATTAGTTCACAAGTGGAAATAATCTCTCCGTTCTCCTGTATCATTTCCATAAACAGGTGAATTCGTTTAGGATCCCAGTCTAGTATTTGTCCAACAACCTCTATAGGCTGACCTTCTAAAGCTTCTTTCAGAAAGCAGGTATGTGTTTCTAATGTGTAGGTAGTGTACTGATATGATTCTCGAGCCGCTTCGTCTAACCCTATGACATCTACTAACTTTTCCAATGCATTGGTGAAAATTAAAGCGTAGGCAGAATCGTTCATATGACCATTATAATCCACCCAGGATGATTGAACAGAGCAATGCAAGAGTTGTAGCTTTTTGTTCATATGAAATCTCCTCTTCTCTCAATCTTTATAGGTTTTCTTGCATAATCGTTTGAGGTTCTGGCCAATATTCTTGGGCTAAGGTCAGAACTTCTGTCAGAAACTGATCTCGCCGATGAGCCAATTCTGCAACAGGTCGTCCTCCAGCATGAGATTCACACCCATCAATGACTTTTTCTTTAAGAGTCTCTGTCAACTCTGGTGCTTCCAGTTTGGTCCAAGGAAGTTTTAAAGCTGGTCCAAATTGTTCTAACATATGACGCATTCCTGCATCTCCTCCTGCCATATGGAAGGTCAAGAAAGGACCCATTTGTGCCCACCGAAGTCCAGCACCGTAAACAATCGCAGCATCCACTTCTTCCGTTGTAGCTATATCTTCGTTTACAATATGCAAGGCTTCCCGCCAAAGCGCTTCCATTAACCGATCTGCCACATGGCCTTCTACTTCTTTTCGAACAATTAAAGGCTTCATGCTAATGGTTTTATAGAATCTCTCCGCCTGTTTGATCACCTTTGGATCTGTCTTCTCACCGGCCACCAATTCTACTAGGGGCAAAAGATACACAGGATTAAACGGATGAGCCACCAACACTCGTTTTGGGTTTCTGCAAGCTTTTTGCAAGGTACTTGGAGTAATCCCAGAGGTGCTTGATGCGATAATAGCTTCTGCTTTAGCATGCTCACTTATTTCTCTTAGGACCTGATGTTTTAGATCCAGAACTTCTGGTACATTTTCCTGAATGAGGTCTGCTTCTTTGACAGCTGCTGATATTTCTTTTTCAAAAATAAGATTATGGAGAGATGCACCCTTCGCTAGCCCTGTTTTTTCTAATGAAGGCCATGCCTGTTGAATTGCTATCCGTGTTTTTTCTTCAGCACCTGGAGCTGGATCTGTTGCGACAACTTTCATGCCATGAGCTAAGCAACGTGCAATCCAACCATTTCCAATAACACCAGTGCCTATAATAGCAATTTTAGATATCTCATTTGTATCACTCATTCTATCATGCCTCCTGTTTTGAATATGTTTATTTTAATTCCAATGTTTCACGGGTTTCTTGAGGCGTCATGGGATCTTTTCCAAGTTTCCTAAGAATTTCTATTCCTTTTTCTACTAATTGGTCGTTCCGTGCAATAACGCCTTTAGAAAGATAGAGATTGTCTTCTAAGCCTACCCGAACGTGGCCTCCCAGCAGAGCTGTTTGTGCCAAAATTTTCATTTGCATAGCGCCAATTCCAAAGGCAGACCAAGTGGCATTTTCCGGTAAACGACTACGCAAGTAAAGCATGGTTTCTGTATCCGCAGCTGCTCCCCAAGGAATCCCTAAACAAAATTGAAAATGAGGTCTTCCTTCTATTAACCCTTCGGAAATTAATTGGTTAGCGAAGCGAATATGACCAGTATCAAAGCACTCTAATTCTGGCTTCACACCACTTTCACGGATAAGTTTTGCTTGATGACGAAGCCATTCCGTTGGACTAACATATACAAGGTCACCAAAATTGACGCTTCCACAGTCTAGTGTACACATCTCCGGTTTTAGCTGGTCCACAGGCATGTGACGTTCCTCCCCAGTCTGCAAGTCACTACCTTCCCCTGCTTGATACGGATTATGAGGATTTGGTACAAAATCACCTCCACCTCCTGAAGTAATGTTAATGACAATATCTGTTTCTGATTCTCGAATCCGTTCCACAATTTCCCGATACAAAGCTGGATCGTGGCTTACACCTCCAGTTTTCGGGTTTCGAGCATGAATGTGGACCACAGATGCTCCTGCTTTAGCAGCCTCAATGGAAGCCTTAGCTATTTCTTCAGGGGTCACCGGAACATGTGGATTGACTTTACTTGTGTCTCCAGCCCCAGTGACAGCACAGGTGACAATGGCTTTATTTTTTATACTATAGCCTTGAACCATTATTGAAATCCTCCTTTTCTCACTTTAATTATCAGACATTTTAAACCGTCCAGACGGTTTAAAATGTCATTTACGAATATAACATGGTATGATGATGATTTCAAGGGTAAATCGAAAAAAATTATTTAAAACTTTTTTATTGCATTAAGAAACCCACTGACATTATTGCCAGCAGGTTTCTTAAAAACAGCTTATGAATTATTGTCTACTTGTTATTGGTTGATGCAATTAAGGTCATTGCTTCTCCAATATTTTCGGCATCCCCATCACTGATCGCTTCTTCCATGAGTTCCAATTTGGGCAGGGTAAGGAATTCCTTTCCAAGAACACTTTCGTATTTGGTAGAAAGCGTTGTAGAAATTCTATTCAGTTTTTCCAAGTTTTCTTTACCTTTTTGATAAATATCCTGATACTCAATTTTAAGGGAGTCTAACGCTTCCTGATTCGCCTCTGTAATCTGTTGCTTAATCTCTTCAGCTGTTCCCTGATCAAATTCTAACAGTGCCTTCTTCTGTTCTTCCAGCATCTCATTGATAGTCTCTTTGTACGTCTCTATCTCCTTGTCAAATTCACCCAAGCCATAGTGGCTCTCATCTTTATCTTTTTTGATTTCTTGCTTGATTTTTCGTTGTCTTTTCTTACTTTCTTGAATGTTTTTTCTCATAGCTCGCACTCTGTTTAAGGCTTCTAAATGTTTGTATTTCGTTTTGCCGATCACCAGGTAAAGGCCGCCGAATACCAGAATCACCATTACATAACTAAGGGCCAGATAAAGCGTGCCTTCGCCTTCAAATAATAAGTGGTAAATACCGAAGGGAACAGCAAAAAAAGCGATGGCCAAGGTCAGAAGAATAATACCAAAATCTCCCATTCCACTGGGAAAATAAAGGGCGAAAAATAGTCGATTGTTGTATAAGAATGGAATGTTTTCCTGTTTAAATACCGACTTGCCTGCCAAATATAATTCTTCATCTTCACTTCTAAAATCAGCCGTTTCCATGTCAATCCGTTCCATGACAGCTTTCTTTTTGGCTTTTTCTCTTTTGGACTCAACACTCTTTAATTTAACCTTCACATGATTAATCTGTTCATCAAAAGAAGATTCAACTTGATCCCTACGTTGACGTGTCACTTTTTTAATTTCATCTTCTATGTCCTTTTCTTTTTTTTCAATACTGTCTTCCAATTGCTTTTCATTCATCTCTAAAATGTTTTTCTGCTGGATACATTCATTTAATTCGATGACACTTTCTTTAATGGTTGTAACCTCCTGCAGGCCACCCTGTAGAATATTTTGTTCCATTTTTTCACCCTTTCAATCAATATGACTTATTTAAGCACTTTTACTCATCCCTTAATTCTCAGGTTGCTCTTATTCTAAAAGATGCTTTATTCTTTCTCTTCTTCTTTCCGTTGCCTCTTCGTCAATTTCGATACTAATAACATCTCCTTCATTAGCCATGTTGGGCAATAATGCTTTGGGCATATTCATAAAATCACCATTGTCTATTTCAACAATGGCATAAGGTCCTTCAAATCGATCAATAATTATTTTCAATATAAATCCCCCTTTTGATTGAAGATGTTAGGAATAATTGCTAGTAGCATTTATCACTTTATTACCCATTTTTCAACAAAATATCATACCCAAGTTCATAATATTGATTTTTGTTAAACTCAAAACGTTTGATCATTTATAGTCTAGTTTAACCCCATATGCTTTTATAGATCTTGGTTTGTTCTGATTGAAAAAGGTAATCCTTTATCTCCTCCTTGATGGGTTGATTTTGCATTATTAAAAATCGACTGATCCCTGTAGAAAATGTCGGTCCCCCTAAAATGACTTCAGCCTCCGCTATCTTGAAGTATCCACTTTCGAATGAGCTTCATCCTGTGGGTCCTTTCAATATAAAGTGCCCTGAAGAAGAATCTTCAGGGCACTTTTTCAATGACTCTAGTTTAAGCTAGCCATATACTTTAATGTACGAACCATCTGGTGCACATAACTCATTTCATTATCATACCAAGCTGCAATGTGGACCTGAAACACTCCTGTTCCACTTCTTGCTACCAAGGTTTGAGTCGCATCAAAAAGAGATCCATATTTCATGCCAATCACATCGCTGGAAACCAAATTCTCTTCGGTGTAACCAAAGGTCTCGTTGGTGGCATTTTTCATGGCTTCATGTACTCCTTCTAACGTAACAGTTTCGCTGGAATCTTTAAGAACAGCATCTAGAATGGTAATGGATCCCGTAGCAACTGGTACTCTCTGTGCAGCACCCATTAACTTTCCCTCTAGTTCAGGTATCACTAAACCAATAGCTTTAGCTGCACCAGTGCTATTAGGAACAATATTCATGGCTCCAGCACGAGCACGTCGAAAGTCATTTTTCTTGTGTGGTCCATCCAAAAGCATTTGGTCTCCTGTATAGGCATGAATGGTTGTCATGAACCCGGTGCGAAGCTCTCTGTAATCATTAAGAGCCTTGGCCATAGGTGCCAAGCAATTTGTCGTACAGGATGCAGCGGATACAATAGTATCTTCTTTGGTTAGAATGTCCTGATTCACTCCAAATACAATGGTTGGAATATCATTCCCCGCAGGGGCTGATATTAGAACCTTTTTAGCTCCTGCATCTAAATGAGCCTGTGATTTTGCTTTGGATGCAAAAAACCCAGTGCATTCCAATACAAGATCGACGCCTAACTTTCCCCAAGGTAAATTAGATGGTTCTGGCTCTTTATAAATTGGTATTTCATGGCCATCCACCTTAATGGAGTTATCTGTATGTTCTACTGTATGGCCAGCATAGGGTTTTTGAACAGTATCATATTTCAGTAGATACGCCAGCATATCCGGTTGACTCAAGTCATTTATGGCTACCACTTCCACATCATCATTTCCAAATATTTCCCGAAAAGTCAAACGTCCCATTCTTCCAAATCCGTTAATTGCTACTTTTATCTTCATACGTCACTCCTCCTTATTTTCTCAATTTCTTTGTTAACAGTTTATCATTTCACAGATACAAACACAACTGCTTACAAGAACAGATCTTCTGGGATGTGTCCTTTATTTCACTTTCTGTCTTATACAATTAGAGAGTCTATCAATAAGGATAATCATAATGGATACACCTAATAAAAGCAGTCCTACTTGTTCCCAGTTTCTCCAGTTAATGTTCATGGTAAGGGCCGTTCCAATACCTCCAGCACCAATAATACCCAGAATAGTGGAATTCCGTATATTCGATTCCATCCGATACAGCAGTAAACTGGTGAAATTCGAAAAAGTTTGAGGGACCATGCCATGTCGATATGCTTCAAGTTTCGTAGCTCCAGTTACCAAAATACTTTCTTTGACATTTCCTTGCATATTTTCCAGGACTTCGCTGTACATTTTTGTTAGAACACCCGTAGTATAGATGCTCAGCGCTAATGCTCCTGCCAGGGGACCTGGTCCAACGCCTCTAAAAAAAATAATGGCCATGATTATAGGAGGAAAAGTACGCATAATATTAATAAGGGCTTTTGTCACCAACGTAACTATCTTTCCTGGTCCAAGATTATATGTAGCAAAATAGGACAATACCATGGCAGATATCCCTCCCACTATGGTTGCAAAAACCGCAATTAGTAGACTTTCAAAAATTCCTTCAAAAAGCCTTGGATAATAAGAAAAATCTACTTGAATCATTCTAAAAACGATTTGACTCCCCTGCTGGTATCCTACAACCAATCGTTCTAGGCTTATGTTAAGGCTGTTGACTACTGCTACCATCAACATTGCAAAAAAGACAGGTATCAGAACTGACTTCAAAATTTTATGTTTCCTGTAGTGCTCAAGACTTCTGTAGGAGGATGAATATTCTTTTAAAAATTTTCGTACCATAAAGCTTAATAGATCGATCAGAAGAATGGTAGCAAATAACATCAAAATAATAGTGGCTAAGTTATCATATCGAAGATGGTTTAAATCTCGCCAAATTATCTGTCCAACTCCTCCTGCTCCAACCAAACCCAAGACCGTAGCACTTCTAATGTTGGTTTCAAAAACAATAAAAAACACAGATACTGACATTCCTGTCATATTAGGCAGAATGCAGTATCGGAGGACTTCTATAGGGCTAGCCCCTACAGATTTAATAGAATTTAGCTGATTCGCGTTAATAGATTCTATGTATTCTCGAAAAAGCTTTAAAGACATTAAAAAAGCAATGATCGAAAGCGCTAAGATGCCAGAAAATTTTCCGATGCTGAAGATGGATACTAGAATTGCTGCCCAAATAAGACTAGGGATAGTTCTGAAAAATGCAAATATAGCATTGAGTAGTTTACTAAGATATACATTAGGGCTAATGTTTTCCGATGTCATCAATGAAACTGGAATGGCCAACATCACTCCTGTCAAAGATGAAAGAACTGCAATTTCAATAGTTTCAGTGATTTTTTCGAACGCCTCTCCCATGTAGGAAATATTTGGATGAAACATTCGTCTGAAAAGATCCGCCATATCTGGAATTCCAGCAATGATTTTAACAAAACTAAACTCCACCTTATATCCAATGAAAACCAAGAAAATAATAGCCGTTATTACAAAGAGAAGTCGATTTCGACTTCTCTTAATCATATAGTTTCTTAAGGTCATCATCTGATAGATCACCTGCTTTCCCATCGTAGACTACGGTCCCATTTTTTAGTCCGATAATCCTAGAACAGTACTTTTTAGCCAGTTCTACATCGTGTAAATTGATAAGAATGGTAATGTTCTTTTTAATATTAGCTCTCCTAAAATACTCCATAATAAGGTGTGCTGTAGCTCGATCTAAGCTTGCCACTGGCTCGTCCGCTAATATTATTTTGGGGCGCTGACACAAGGTTTTTGCAATGGCTACCCGCTGTTTCTGTCCACCACTAAGCTGATCTGCTCGCTCATACATCTTTTCTTCCAAGGCCACATATGAAAGGGCTTTTTGTGCCCTTTCATAGTCTTCTTGGCTAAAAATCCTGAAAAGAGACTGAATAGGAGTCTTGTAGGAAAGCCTGCCAATCAGGACATTATCGATAACAGTAGAGCGGTCTATCAAGTTATAATCCTGAAAGATAAAACCAATCTCTCTTCTGATTTCTCGCAATCCTTTATTATTGAGACTCATGATATCCCAATCATCCAACAAGATTTTTCCTTTAGTGGGTCTCACCAATAAGTTGATACACTTTAATAAAGTGGATTTTCCGCTGCCACTTGAACCTATGATGCCCACAAATTCTCCGTCTTCCACTGTCAAGTTTACATCTTGCAAGGCCAATGTTTTATTGTCGTAAATAACCTGTAGATTTTCTGTCTTAAGCATTTTTACAACTCCTGATTAAGCTTAATCTTGTCCTCTTAAATCAATATTCATGATTTCTGCAGTCTTTCGAATCACCTGATAATCCTCATCTGTTGCTGGAATAAAACCATGCATATTGAAAAGATCCTTCAGCAGTTCTTTTCCATCTTCATGTTCTGCAATAGCTATCAATGCTTCCTGAATCTGATCTTTCATTTCCTCTTCCATAGAACCACTGGCAGTCACACTGATATTGGGAATATTATCTGTATATCCCAAAATCCGAGTATGTTCCATGGCATCTGGAAAATCTTGGCTATATCGTTCCCTAGCATCCACAAAAGTAACCGCCACATCAATATCACCATTCAGAAGCAACTGCAGAGATTGATCATGTCCTCCACTATAAACATACTGAATATCTCTTTCTAAATCAATGCCTTCTGTTACAAGATAAGCACCTGGAAATAAATACCCTGAAGTGGAAGATGGATCCACAAATCCTACGATTTTTCCTTTTATGTCCTGAAAACTATTAATGTCACTCTCTTCACTTACAAGAAACTGAGACTTATAAAAAGCTTCTCCATTCCGGTTAAGCGATGTCAAGATGACCTCAGCATCACTTTCCTGATTAGCCAACACGTAGGCAAGTGGCGGAATGAACCCAAAATCTACCTGTCCTGAACCTAGCCCTTCCACTACACCAACATAATTGGTGGCGGTAAACCCTTTTACCTTCACTCCTAATTCTTTGGAAAGCAATTCCGTTAATGGTTCTACAGATTCAATGAGTGTATCCCCATCTCTCATGGGCACAAACCCCATGGTTATCGTCTCTTCGTCTTCATTTCCGCAGGCAGTTAATACCAACATTATACACATTCCTATCAACACCAATGTACTATTTTTCACTTTTTTTCCCTCCAGTTCCTTTTATATAGTACTAAAGTACGTTAATCAGACTTCAGCCCAGCACCACACATAGGCAATAAACAGTCTCTTGGCTTGCCATGTTCTTGACTATACTTTAAATAAGCAGCATAAGTAGCCGCCGTAGTGTGCTCTACATATATGCCTTTTGATGCTAAAGCTCCTCTTGCTTCAAGAATATTCTTTTCTGGAGCTGTGATCACTTCAATATTGTATTGTCTTAGATATGCCAGTATTTCCTCTCCCCTTTTGGGTACACCAATGGCAATGCCCTCTGCCAATGTGGGTTTTGGAGTAATGGATACCGGTTGTGAAGCTCCTTCCACCATCGCTTTAGCCAGCGGGTCACACCCTTCACTCTGCACAGCAATAATCCAAGGCATCTTCTCTATCGTATCACTGTATACCAATTCTTCCAATGCCTTTATCGCACCTATGAGTAATGTCCCATTTCCAACAGGAATAAAAAGACATGCTGGAATTCGCTGAAGCTGTTCATAAATTTCATAGATATAGGTTTTTGTGCCTTCGAAGAAAAAAGGATGGTATACGTGATTAGCATAGTAACTATTTTCTGCCTCTACTTTTGATCGACACACTTGGGCACAATGATCTCTGGAACCCTTCACGACATTGACTTTCGCATGGTGAGATTGGATCATCTGAATTTTTTTGGAAGAAGTCCCTTCTGGAAGAAAGATCTCACAATTGATTCCTGCTTTTGCTGCATATGCTGCTACACTGTTGCCTGCATTCCCGCTGCTATCTTGAACAACACCCTTCACGCCAATATCCTTGCAATGGGACAACAACACCGCTGCACCCCTGTCTTTAAAGGAGAGGGTTGGCATGAAATAGTCCATTTTTATCAAAAGATCTTCTTCTAGTTGAATCACTGGCGTCATGCCTTCTCCTAAGCTGATCTCTCTCCAAGTTTCTCCTTTTAGTGGAAGGAAAGCCCGATAACGAAACATACTCCAAGTGTCTTTATCTACCAAAGACAAATCAAAAGGTGGCGGCATGTATTCCAATTTCCACAGGCCACCACAATGACACTGATGTTTTCTGGTCATAACCTCTTCTGTCGATTGACACGTTGAACAAGTAAGATTCATGTGATCGCTCCTCTTTCATCAGCAGATTTCTTTTACTCTCCCCACTATTCCACTCTCAAGCATTACTTTAATGCCATGAGGATGCGTAACAGCCTTAGTAAGTATTTTCCCTACGGTTCCTTCCGTTAGCTTTCCCGACATTTGATCTTGCTTTTTTACCACTTTAACCTTTATCCCTTGCTTTATATTGCCTCTTACCTTGCCATCCATGCTTTGTCCCTACTTTCCTTGATACTCATGATTTATTGCGACTTAGTTTACGTCTGTTTTCAAATGAACTTGATGTTTATGTGGGATCCATTCTACCTGAACCTCTAAGGCTTCCGATACAAAACGAAGTGGAACAAAAGTACGTCCCTGAACCACATCCGCTGCCGTATCCAAATCTACGGTTCTGCTATTTACCTGTGCTTGCCTTCGCCCTGGAACCATGGTAACTTCTGTGTCATTTCCAGAAATAGTCACGGTTTCAGTATCTTCATTCCAGTTCACTGTTGTGCCAAGGGACTCTGCTACATAGCGGACAGGAAGCATAGTACGCCCATCTGTATTAAGATACGCCTTTGGTTCGTTCACAGGTATATTCAAAAGAATATCATTAACATAAATGGATACTGGTTTGTCACGCTGCAACAATTGTTGTAATTCCCGACTCCGGTTAAGCGCACTAAAGTTGTAGAAAATGCTTCCTTTCACTTCTTGATATCGTTGATTTAATTCCAATTGCCTTTCTATTTCTGAAACCCCATGCCATGGACTAGCAGTATCTGTATTTCCGGTTCTATAGGCTGCCTGTCCAATATAAAGATCTACTCCCGACCCTGCTACAGCTTGACTCCACCATTCTAATAGAACACTATAGTCTGCAATTTCAAAGCCAATATACCAGTAAAGCTGGGGTGCAATATAATCAATGGTTCCTTCTTGAATCCAAGCCAATGGATCCGCGTAGTGAGCGTAATAGGTCTGGTTGCCTCTGGTCGCACTCCCCTTAGGATGATTGCTTTCATTTGCCCATATACCAAAAGGACTAATACCAAAAGAAACATCTCGTGGATGAGCTTTAATAGCCTGATATAAATCTCGAATAAGCGTATTCACATTTTCCCGTCTCCAATCTTCAATAGAATCAAAGGCTTGCCCATAACGAGAAAAGCTATGTGAATCATCAAAATCGTTTCCTGGATAAAAATAATCATCAAAATGAATACCATCAATATCGTAAAGCTCTATTAGCTCCATAGAACTATCAATCAGCAACTGTCGAACTTCTGGCAATCCTGGATCATAGTATAAGTTTCCATCCGTGTGATGCACCACCCATTCTGGATTCTGAACCCCAGGATGTGATGGATCCAGAGAGGCCACATCATGTGCAGGTTCTTCGGCTCTTTTTCGAGTGATCCGATAAGGATTTAACCATGCATGTAGTTCGATCCCTCTTCCATGAGCTTCGGTTACCCAAAACTCCAGCGGATCAAAACCTTCTCCTGGAGCTAACCCCTGACGACCAGTTAAATAACGGGACCATGGAAAATACCGAGAAGGATAGAAGGCATCTGAAGTTGGTCTCACCTGCAAAAAAACGGCATTAAGGCCGGCTGCCTCTGCTGTATTTAAAATATGCAATGCTTCCGCCTTTAACACCTCTGGATCCGTAGTAGGAGCCGATGGATAATCGATGTTAAGGACTGAAGCTACCCAAATCCCTTTCATGGGATGAGTGGCATTATCCCTTACAACCTGTTCTGCGTTGGCCTCTATCGTAACCATCGAGAACAACATCATAACGGCTATTACCATTAAACACATTACCTTCTGCTGTATGGCCAAAACTGGCTTTTTCATTTTATATCGTCCTTTCTTTTATGATGACATGGTTCTCTTTTATTATATCGCAAATCTTCCTGCATCAACAAATCAAAATATTTAATAGATTAAAATAAAAAAGACTGCCAGTGATAACCCGACAGCCCTTTGCTGCTTTCTTGATTTGTTAAAAGAATAAAAAACATCATTACTTGGTGATGGATCCACCTCGTTTATTGCTCTTGAAGGCCCGATTAGATCCGCTTCCCAGTTTATCGGAAGCACTGTTTGTCTGACCCTGTTGAGCACTTTTCTTTTTCTTTTCTTCAATGAGTTTTTTCATTCGATCCATAGTCTTATCGTTCATTGTTTACGCCTCTTCCCTTGACCTTTGATAGTATTTTATTCCTTCATATATTATACCCCAATTAGCTAACCTGTCAATTATTCCTCCACACCTTGAAAGCAACTAAGGACTGCTGAGTTAAAAAAAATCCATATCTTGCAGATTGCATTTTTCTTTGCGATACTGAAGGGGTGTTAATCCTACATTTTTTTTAAAGGTACGACTAAAATAGTGCTGACTTTTATATCCAACTTTTCTTGCAATATCGTAGATTTTGGCATTGGCTAAATCTTGCTCTAGTATCTCTTTTGCTCGATTGACCCGTACCTTTGTTAAGTATTCAATAAATGAATATCCCAACTCTTCCTTCATTAGCTTCGATAAATAATCCTTGTGGACATTTAAAAGGTTGGCCACTTTTTCTAGGGACAGATCTGGATCTCCATAGTTTTCTTTAATATATTCCTTTCCTTGTATTACAACCTTCGAACATCCTCCACATTTCTCTTCTACTTGTTCAATTTTTTTCATGTGTCGCTCAGGATACATATCAGCAAATGCTCTATTGGCTTTTTTTAATAATTTGAAAAAGTCACTTTGGGGGACTGGCTTTAATAAGTAATCAAAGGCTTGAAGTTTAATAGCCTCATGAGCATATTCAAAATAATCATATCCTGTAATATACACTATAAGAGCTTTAGGATTCTCTCTTTTAATATGCTTACCGAGATCTAGACCATTTAATCCTTCCATATGAATATCTAATAAATATAAATCCACAGAAGCCCTTAGACTATTCTCCAAACATTCCTCACCACTTTTTGCCTCAAAAGTGAATTCAAAACATTTGCTGTTGTCTAAAATCCATTTTTTCAACCCCCTGCGAATCTTGGGTTCATCATCTACAATCGCGATTTTCCACATAATTTTGCTTCCTCCTTATTAACCTTCCAAAATAGGATGTTTGATGCGCACAGTTGTCTTTCCTCCTACCCGCTCAAACCTTACTCCATAAAACTTTCCAAAGGTTAATTGTATCCGTTTATGGGTGCTATAAAGGCCAAATCCCACTCCCTCACCAGGTTTTGCCTCTCTCCTAAGGCATCGCTGAATTTCGTTAAGTTTAATGAAATCTATGGCATTCCCATCATCTTCTACCATTATAATTAAATCACCCTCTATTTTTTGAGCACTAATTTGAATCAAAAAAGGATTTCTGCTTTTTTTTCTGAAACCGTGGATAAGGGCGTTTTCCACAAGAGGTTGCAAGATTAGTTTTAATACAGAGCATTGCAATAATGTTTCATCATAGCATATCGTATATTCTAGTTCCTCTTCATACCGAGCTTTTAGCAATTGAAGATAACTTTCTATATGATCCAACTCTTTCTCTAAAGTAATTCTTTCAGCTCCTTGACTCAACCCTATTCGGTAATAGGTGCTTAACGCCTCCAAGAGTTCAACAGATTGTTCTGTTTCCTTTTCCATCACCGACCATCGAATGGTATCGATGGTATTATAAAGAAAATGTGGTTGAACTTGGGCATGGAGTATTCTGAGCTCCGCCTCCCTTTTTTCTTTTTGCTCCTTCTCAAATAAACCCTTTAAGTCTTTGATTTTCCCAATCATCCGATGAAAACTTTTTTCTAATTGTCCAATCTCATCTTCCCTTTGGCTTTCGTAGGATAGATCTAAGTTTCCTGTTTCAACAATCTCCATTTTCCGTTGCAAATCAACAATAGGCTCCGTAATTGTCTTTGAAAATTTTACCGATATAAAAAACTGCATTATAAGAACCGCAACCCCTAATAGAAAAACAGTGTAAATTAATTTATTGGTATCTTCCATCATAAGGGATTTAGAATAATCTATTCCTAAAGACCAACCATTTGTATTAGGAATCGTAGCATACACAACCATTCTTTCTTGACCATGAGGAGCCTTTATTTCCTGCATCCCATTCTTATTTTTTGAAATGCTATCCTTAAGAGCCTCTACTTCCATGTAATCTAATTTATTTAGGTTAAATAGATACATCCAATCTTTGTGAAGATCGCCTCCAGTTGTAAATAAATTAGAGGTTGAATCAACCAACCAAGCTTTTCCATCGTAGATTCTAATATCATGGGCAATTTGAGTAAAATTCTCTAAATAAATAGCGCCATTAATATATCCTATTAAATCTCCTTCCCCACTGTAAATCTTATGAATAATAACAATAATAGGTTCTTGATTTGAACGCGAAAAAATAGGGTCGCTAATCGCATAATCACTTTTAGATTGTTGGATTTCTTTAAAATAGGGTCGCTCAGAAATATCAATATACGTGTCGTTAGTAACCCAGGCATGTCCTTCTAAGCCAACAATAGCAAAAGATTCATAATCTATTTTATGCAATCTATCCATTCTCCGCATAAAAGGTTTATACTTATTTTTCTCCATAGATGACAGCTCTTCAGTTTCCGTTATTATCCTTAATTCAGCCACTCTTTTATTGATCCATCCGCCCAGCTCTTCAGCCTTTACTGTGATAATTTGCTGATTAAGATTCTTTGTTAAAGGAATATTCGTATTAGCAATTTGTGATTGGATGAGAAGAATACCTACGGAAAAGATGAATGTCGTTACAATACCAAAGAACAACAAAATTTTTCCACGAAGAGTTTTTTTCAACATATATTCCACGACCTTCTTTAGGTGTTTTTGTGTATTTTTTCACATGCTTTATGCAAAAAGCAGTACCCACTTCTCAAAGCAGGTACTGCCTTATTATACTATATTCTTTATTTATTGAGCAGCATTTCTTCCAGCTATTCTTCCAAAAACAATTAGATCTGATATTGCATTTCCACCTAACCTGTTTTTACCATGAATTCCTCCGGTTACTTCACCAGCTGCGTAGAGTCCTTCAATCCAATCACCTTCCGTTGAAACAACTTGGGCATTACCATTGATTTTCAATCCTCCCATGGTATGGTGTATCGCTGGTTTTACCTGTTGAATGTAATACGGTCCTTCTTTTAGAGCAACTAAATTTCCTCTCCTTTGGAAATCTTCGTCTTCGCCTTTTTCTACGAAGCTGTTATATCGCTGAATTGTCTTTTTTAAGGTTTCCACGTCAATGTCAAAGAATTCTGCTGCTTCTTCTATGGTATCCGCCTTAACAATTAAGCCTTGCTTTTCCATATTTTCAAATTCTGTTACATAACTATCCATATTGCTATTCTCTTTTATCGTCTTATCCCACACTAGATATCCAAGTGACTCTTCTTGGGCCAAAATCCCTTCAGAGATTACGTCTCTTCGATCCATTTCTTCAACAAACCGCTCTCCACTTTTATTAACTAATATGGCTCCATCAAACCTTGTGTCTGCAACATAGGATAAATGGCCTGTAAGAGGATTACAGGTTGGATAGGTTTGTATATATTCCATATCCGTCACAGCAGCTCCAATTTCTTGAGCTAGGACGATCCCGTCACCAGTGGCGCCTTTTTGATTGGTTGATTTGTAACGATCATCAATAACATCACTATACTTTTGGACCATTTCAATGTTTCCACCAAAACCACCCGTCGTTAGTACTACACCTTTTTCTCCATAATAATGAACAGTTTTTCCCTCAGAATTTTCGGTTTTAACACCAATCACTCTATTATTGTCATCCACCATAAGTTCATTTGCTTTTATCTTCTTATAAAGTGGTATTTCCATTTCATGAACCTTTCTTTCTAACTTCTGAATCAATTCTATCCCTGAACCTCCAATAGGGTATATGGCTCTTGGGACAGTATGTCCTCCAAAATGCATAAGATAATCTTCAATAAATTCCACTTCAACATAATCTCTCAACCATTCTCCATCTTCAGCAATATTTTCCGCCATAATTCGAACCAATTCTTCATTGCCTTTATAGTCTCCACCACTCATGGTATCTTGAAAATACTGCTCTACACTATCTTCAACACCCATCATTCCTTGAACCCAGCTATTGGGTGCATTGAATTCTCCTCCTGAGACTAAAGTGTTTCCCCCAGCAAATGGATTTTTTTCTATAATCGCGACATTGGCTCCCTGAGATTTTGCTTCAATAGCAGCGATCATTCCTGCTCCACCAGCACCTACGACGATTACATCATATTCCTTCTCTTCATCCGCAACGCCCAAGGTTAAACTCACTTTTTTTCCTTGCTCAAAATATTCTTCAGTAGCGCCTGCTTCTTCCAAAGCATTTTTTACTGCACTACGAAATCCTACAGAAGTAATAGTTGCTCCAGATACTGTATCCATATTGATACTATTGTGTTCTACCATCATATCCTTTAATTCACCAAAAATTGAATCCGATAAAACAGGTGTCTCTTTGTGACTTACAACTTCAATTCCCTGAATCTCTCCATCCGTAACGGTCACCTCAACGTGTATTTCTGCATTGTGTCCTTGGCCAACACCACTAAAAACACCATCTTTTAGCTGAGCTGCTGTGGAAGCTCCACATCCTGTAATAGCTGTTAACGACAAAATAATAATAAGCAGAAAAGATATTTTTTTCACATTTCCCATCAAAAACCCTCCTATAATAGATATTTTACTCTCTATTATTTTAACCAGTGATTCAGTTTCTGTATTTACACTAAAAAGAGGTTTTTTGGCTTTTTCCATAATCTTTCTGTTTGCAGCATCACAAACAATCCCTGAAAACACCGTAAATACTCTATTTTCAAGAGCTTATGCATTTATTTGTCAGCAGAACTACCGTCTCCACGTGCACCGTGTTCGGAAATAAGTCTACAGGCTGTACCATTACTGTTTTATATCCTTTAGTTTCTAAATACTTTAAATCTCTAGCTAGGGTTGCTGGATTACAAGAAACATAAATAATTTTGCTGGGATTAAGACTAGCCATCGCTTCTAAGACCAACTCATCGCAACCTTTCCGTGGTGGATCAACCACGATAACTTCTGGCATTAGGTTCTGGGTTGCTAATTCTGGCATCTTAACTTCTGCATTCGATGCATGAAATTCAACATTGGTTATGTTATTACGTTTTGCATTAATTCTGGCATCCTGCACCGCCGCTTCCACATTTTCGATTCCAACCACTTTACCAGCATCCTGAGCCAGCAGCAGTGACATGGTACCAATGCCGCAGTATACATCAAAAACAGTTTCATGGCCTTTCAAGTCAGCTATTTGAAGCACCTGGTTATATAACACTTCTGTTTGAACTGGGTTTACCTGAAAAAAAGCATGGGGTGAAATTTGAAACTCTAAGCCACAAAGCATATCAACAATATGATCTTTACCATTTAGTACTCGATTTTCAGACCCCATAATAACGTTGGTTTTTCTTTGATTCGTGTTAATAACCAAACTTTTCAGCTTTGGAAATGCTTGGGTCATTTTGTGAACTAAAAGATCTTCTTTCGGCAATTGGTAGCCATTAACCACCAACACAATCATTTGTTCTCCACTCTGAAAGCCAATTTTTGTTACCATATGCCGCAAAAGACCTGTACCTGTCTTTTCATCGTAAATGGAAGCTCCACTTTCCTCTATATAAGCTTTGAGTTCACGGATCACATCTTTGTTGAAGGGATGCTGAATTTTACAATCTTCCAGACTTACTATTTCATGACTCCCACGTTGGTAAAAACCAACCGAAAGCTTTTCGTGTGCAAATCCAATTGGAAATTGGGCCTTATTACGATATCGCAAAGGATTTACCATTCCGGCAATAGGCTTTATTGTGGTATCAATTTTTCCGATTCTCTTTAATGCGTCTTGCACTTGTTTTTCCTTAAAGGCGAGTTGCACATCATATTGAAGGGTCAATGTCTGACATCCACCACACAAGTCATGGTGCTGACATGGCGGATTCACTCTATCTGGTGAAGGTTCCTTCACACAAATCAAATCTGCCAATCCAAAATTCTTTCTTAATTTACGAATTCGCACCTCTACTCTATCTGCTGGAACCGTACCTGGAACAAAAAGAGGAAACCCATCCACTTTTCCTACGCCTTCCCCTTGATGCGTTAAATCTTCTATGATAACGGTATAATGTCCGTTTTCTTTTAACATTTTTCATCTATCCTTTCTCGCTTTTTCTTTGTGATCATGAAATTAATGACTATTCTTGCTTGTTCCCACCAATATGATATCATATAATAAACATCATTGAATAATAATGACACAATGGATCTTTATTAGAAAATACTTAAAATCAAAACAATGAAACTCTATGACGGAAAGTGAGTGACTCCTATGCGCCCATTAATAACAACGATTTTGCTAGTTCTGGCTCTGGCTTTTATAGGGGCCGGTATCCCTCTTTATATGGATAGCCTTGACTTAGATTTTGATTTTGATTTTTCATCCCCAGCCCCAGCACCGCTATCAAAAGAGACGCCCACTTACTCCCTTGAAACACAAGAGAGCAACGATCAAGAAATCACTCTAGCATACACCATCGACTTAACCAATGTGTCTAAAGACGATCGCCCTTCCTCCAACAGCTTTCTGGAAGTGGATCTATTCTATGCTGAAGAAAAACTTAGGCGCTTAACTACGGAAGAGTTAGCCCTTTCTGCCAACTTTGAAAAAACCGAAGAAGCTTCTTATGCAGAAGGTACGGTTACAGTATTTTTAGATGCCTTGAAGATTCCTGATGGAGACTATATGCTAAAACTCCATTTTATGACGGCAGATGGCGAATCCTTGATTCCATCTCAAGATTTCCCGCTAACCCTTTCTTCCATTAAGACCTACGAAGCTGCCCGTTGGGAAGCCCATCCCCAAACAACACCTTTGCAACTTTATTTTCCAGAGGAGTCTTATGAGCAATTAATACCCATTACTCGCTTTATTCCCCAGACCAACACGACTCTTCGTGGAACCGTTACACAACTAGAACAAGGGCCTGCTGACGATTTAGGACTAGTATCTGGATCACCCATTCCTTCTGTACCACGCATTCAACTTTCCGGCGGCGTCACCAGTTTATATCTCACCAATCAACTGGAGGGCTATAATGAAAATGAATCTATTGCTAAATCTGCTGTATACAGCTTGGTGGAGTCTCTAGGGTTTATCCCAGAAGTTAGAGAGATACAGTTTTACTTTAATAATCAAATATTAGGGGAAGGCTTCCTTGGTATAGACACCAGTCAGCGTTTTTACCCCTCTGAAGGTCCAGCTTTTTATCCAGCTTATGTGACAGAAGCTGGCAGAGGGTTCCTCTATCCTGTTTATGTGGATGAATGGGATCCATCTAATTTGCTGGAAAACTTGAGCTATCGCCAGAGGATACATGATTACAATCATCGGTTTCAACCTACCTTACCAAGTGATGTGTTGCTTCTTGGGTATGACTTGGCAGAAAATACATTGGAGTTAAATTTTAATACTGCTTTTGCTGAATTTATCTCTGAAGCCCCGGTTCGTGGAAGAATGATGATGGATAGCATCCTTCTAACGGCTGGTTCCTTACCAGAGGTAGATTTAGTTCATTTATTAGTGGAGGGGTCTCCCAGGGAGTTGATCCAAGAATTAGACACTGCTGACCCGATTCCAATCCCAGTTTATGTAAACCCAGAGAATTAAGAAAAACGAATCAAGAACAAACAAAGAAAAAGAGCCCACCTTGAGGCAGGCTCTCCAGACAAATAAGTCTGTATCATAAAAAAAGGGAGAGGATGTGTTACACGTTTATCATAACACGTTCCTCTCTTTTTTATATTACCATTATGTTAACATCAGGTTAAAAAAAAATTACAAAGCTCTCGTTCTTCCACTATATATTTGTCCACGAGCCGTATCTACTGTTACTATATCTCCATCTTTTAAGGTTTGAGTGGCATCCTTGGCTCCGACCACCGTAGGGGTATGAAAATTCAAACCAATCACTGCTGCATGACTCGTTAAACCACCGGCCTCTACAATAAGGGCACCAGCTTTTTCCATGGTGGGAACCATATCTGCATCCGTAAATTCGCTGACGAGAATCTCTCCCTCTTCCAGTTTTTCCCAGGTAGATGGGTCTTCTGTGAGTACTTTAACGGTACCAGTATAGCTTTTGCTACCAATACCTGTCCCTTTAACCAACACTTCTCCTACAATATGTGCTTTAATAAGATTGGTGGTTCCCGCAACTCCAACTGGTACACCTGCCGTAATTACTACTAAATCACCCCGCTGGATAAACTGGTGTTCTAAGGCTTTCTCTATAGATACATTAATAATATCATCTGTTGATTCGGAGTATTCCGTTAACACAGCGTAGGTACCCCAGCTTAGGGCCAGTTGGCGGGTGACTTGTCGATCTGTCGTAGCAGCAATGACCAATTGGGCAGGTCTGAATTTTGATACCATTCTGGCCGTATGACCAGAGGAGGTGGATGTAATAATGGCCGCAGCGCCTAAATCCATGGCTATATGTGTGGTAGCATCACTAATGGCGTCGGTAATACTGGTTTCTTTATCGTTGGCTTTTTGTTTCATCACATCATAATAATTAATTGAAGCTTCAGTTCGGTGGGCAATTTGTGTCATCATACGAACTGCTTCAACAGGATACTTTCCAGCGGCGGTTTCACCAGAAAGCATAATGGCATCGGTTCCATCTAAAATAGCATTGGCAACGTCTGTAGCCTCGGCCCTTGTAGGCCTTGGGTTTCGAATCATCGAATCCAACATTTGAGTAGCAGTAATAACCGGCTTGCCTACTCGATTGCATTTTCGAATCATGTCTTTTTGTGCCATAGGGATTTCTTCTGTAGGAATCTCTACGCCTAGGTCTCCTCTGGCAACCATAATCCCATCACTGGCTTCAATAATATCCGACAGATTATCCATGCCTTCCTGATTTTCTATTTTTGAAATAATTTTAATTTTTTCAGCATTATTTGCTTCTAAAATTTCTCGAATGGCCAGCACATCGCTGGCTTTCCGCACAAAAGAAGCAGCAATAAAATCTATCCCATTATGAATACCAAACTCTATATCTTCCTTATCTTTTTGCGTAAGGGATGGTAAATTTATCTTAACACCTGGAACATTGACACCTTTATGATTTTTCACTTCTCCAGCATTTTCTACGCGACATTTAATCTCCGTTTGATCAATGATTTCTTTAACTCTAAGTGCTACCAATCCATCATCAATTAAAATTGTATCCCCAGGTTTCACATCTTGGGCTAAATTCTTATAACTGACACTACAAATTTCATGAGTGCCTTCTACATCTCGGGTAGTAATGGTGTACTCCTGACCCTCTTCTAATGTAACGACAGGATCTCCAAAGACTCCCGTTCGAATTTCTGGTCCTTTGGTGTCTAGCAAAATCGCAATGGGCTTTTTTAAGCTTCGCCGCACTTCTTTGATCGTGTCCATACGAATTTGATGTTCTTCATGGGTACCGTGAGAAAAGTTAAGGCGAGCAACATTTAATCCATTCTCGACTAGTTCCGTAAAAATTTCCTTGCTTTCACTGGCTGGTCCAATTGTACAAACGATTTTTGTTTTTTTCATTTTTAGCTAGCCTCCTTCAATCTTGCTTCAATGAACTAAATAGATAAAACGCTTGCCAATTCGTAAGTATCCATATCTAATCTTTTTTTCATGGCAAGGGCTTTCTCAATTTCAACAGCTACAATTTCATTACACTTCATACCCACTGTCAGCCCTTTTTTATCTTCCAATATCATTTTCACTGCTTTTGCTGCTAATTTACTGGCTAGAATCCGGTCGAAAGCCGTCGGGTTTCCACCACGCTGAATATGGCCAAGAATTGTTGCTCGAGTCTCCATGCTAGTTTTTTCTTCTATTTTTTTCGCAATGTCTACTGCACTCCCAGCTCCTTCTGCCATTAAAATAAGACTGTGGAGTTTCCCTCTATTTTTGCCTCTAATTATTTTTTGACATACTTCATCAACACTTTGTGGGATTTCTGGTACAATGATGCTTTCTGCACCGCCGGCCAAACCACAATAAAGTGCAATATCCCCACAATGCCTTCCCATCACTTCCACGATATTTACCCTCCCATGGGAACTGGAAGTATCTCTAATTTTACTGATGGCATCCACCACCGTGTTGATAGCCGTATCAAAGCCAATACTATAGTCTGTATACTCCAAGTCGTTATCGATAGTGCCTGGAACGCCAATGGCTGTAATTCCCATCTCGTTTAATTTCTGAGCTCCAGCTATAGAACCATCACCTCCAATAACAACTACTCCATCAATCCCAAAAACATCTAAAACGTTTTTTGCCTTCTTTTGTCCAGCTTCGGTTCTGAACTCATCAGATCGTGCCGTCCTCAGCACAGTCCCTCCCCGATGGATAATATCTGCTACTGAAGACAAACTCATTTCTTTCAATTTTGCATTTACAAGTCCATCATAACCTCGTTCAATTCCAAACACTTTGCAGTCATTATAAATACCACTTCTAACCACAGCTCGAATGGCTGCGTTCATGCCAGGGGCGTCTCCTCCACTTGTTAAGACTCCAATGGTTTTCATAATTATTCCTCCATTTCCGATGCTTAGGATATCCCAGTGATTTTGACAGATTGATCTCCAAAAACTCGTCGTAGCTGTTTAACAAGCTGAGGGTCCTGCTTCACCCAAAGAGCGGATTCGGCTTGAAACTTTTTCTTTGTATTTTCAATATAAACCACCACGGGGATATTCCCGCTATATGCTCGCAATAGTGGTTTCACTTGCTCTAGCAGCATCAGTTGATCACTGTTTTTGATTCGAATCCATAACAATGGTTTGTTGTCATCGGATTTTATTGGTTTACCCCTGGGTGGATTGGATTTTATCGGATGTCCGACTTCCTGCTTTCGAATTCTAGTAGTCCACTCAACGGCTTTTTCTAGCGGTGCTAGATCATTCACCAACACCTTAGGGGCTTCCTCGTCTCGGCAGTCCAATATGCCATCCACCACAACTATTTCATCTTCTTGAACCAAAGGAAGACATTTGTCCAATACCTTTGGAAAAACAATGCACTCTACGGTTCCATAAAGGTCTTCCAGCTGCATGATCGCCATCATCTGATTATGTCTTGTGGTTTTCATACTCTTAGATAAAATCATTCCACCTATGGTAAGACGCTGTCGATCTTTTAAAAATGTCGACATGGGATCTTCAAGCATTTTAAGAAAATCAGCTGTATTGGCCATCACGTTTTTCTTCAAAAATGCTTCGTGCTCGGATAATGGATGTCCGCTAATATATAGTCCTAGTACTTCTTTTTCCATACTAAGCTTAATAGGTGGTGCAAACTCTTCTACATCAGGGAAGCTTTCAACAGGTGATGCCAATTCATCTGTGCTCTCCATATTAAAAAGATCCAGTTGTCCCTCCAGGTTTTCTTTCTTTCTTCGAGAAGCACTTTCCATAATTCGCTCAAAAACTGCCATCAATTGTGCTCGTTGATAGCCAAAACTATCAAAAGCACCGGCTTTTATCAGACTTTCCAAGGCTCTTTTATTCAAGTCTTTTGAATGTAGCTTTTCACAAAAATCAGAAAAGCTTTTATAGGATCCTTCTGTTTTTCTGATTTTTACCATTTGCTGAATCATTTGATTGCCAACATTTTTAATAGCAGACATGCCAAAACGAATGCTTTTTTCGCTCACAGAAAAATGTGATGAGCTCTGGTTTACATCCGGCGGCAAAACTTGAATTTTCATGCGTTTGCAATCTTGCATGTATTCAGCGACTTTAGCTGCATTGCCCATAATACTGGTCATTAGTGCCGCCATAAATTCCATGGGATAATGAGCTTTCAAATAGGCGGTTTGATACGCAAGCACCGCATAGGCTGCCGCATGAGATTTATTAAATGCGTAGTTGGCAAAATCAATCATTTCATCATAAATTTGATTAGCTGTTTTTTCTGGAATCCCTTTAGCGATACAACCTTCTATTTCTAGTGTTCCATCTTCATTTTTCTTTCCATATATAAAGTTTTGGCGTTCCTCTTCCATGACATCCATCTTCTTTTTACTCATGGCTCTTCTTACCAGATCGCTTCGCCCATAGCTATACCCTGCCAAGTCACGAACCACCTGCATAACCTGTTCTTGGTAAACCAAACATCCATAGGTGACATCAAGAATTGGCTCTAAGGTTTCATGCAAGTAGGTAACGGCTTTGGGATTATTTTTGTTCCGAATATACTTGGGAATAGAATCCATAGGACCTGGTCTGAAAAGGGAAATACCAGCAATAATATCCTCAAATCCTGATGGTTTCAATTCTTTCATAAACTGAATCATACCAGAACTTTCCAATTGAAAAACGCCCAAAGTCTCTCCACGACTAATCAAGTCATAAACCGCCGGATCTTCAAAGTTCATCTGGCTAAAATCTGGAGGAACCATACCATTCAGTTGTATGTTTTCTAAAGCATGCTGTATGACTGTTAAAGTTCGCAGTCCTAAAAAGTCCATTTTAAGAAGGCCTAACTCTTCCAAGGTGCCCATGGGAAATTGTGTGGTTATGCTATCCTCGTGCATGTATAGAGGTACATATTCTTCTAAGGACTCTTTGGAAATAACAACTCCCGCCGCATGGGTACTCGCATGTCGTGGCATTCCTTCCAATTTTTTCGCCATATTGATAAGGTATTTGGATCGCTGATTTTCTTTGGTTAGCTGAATCAGTTGAGGATTAAGATCCAAGGCTTTATCAATTGTCATCCCTATTGCCATGGGAATCATCTTTGCAATCATATCCACTTCCGCATAGGGCATATTGATGACCCGACCAACGTCTCTAATGGCAGCTCTTGCAGCCATGGTTCCAAAGGTGATGATTTGTGCTACTTTATCTTCACCATATTTTTCAATGACATATTGGATGACTTCTTCTCGGCGTTCATAACAAAAATCAATATCTATATCTGGCATGGAAACACGTTCTGGATTCAGAAATCGTTCAAAGATAAGTCCATATTTAAGTGGATCTACATCCGTGATGCCAAGAGCATATGAAACAAGGCTTCCCGCTGCACTTCCTCTCCCTGGACCTACTGGTATTCCATTTTCTCTGGCAAAACGAATGAAATCCCATACAATCAGAAAGTATTCTGTATAACCCATTTTTTGGATGGTGTCCAATTCATGTCCCAGTCGATCTTTTACGGATTTTTCAGGCTCTGGAAAACGTTGGCATAACCCTTCCCAACATAGTTTTTCCAAGTATTCATCCAGTCCTACACCATGGGGTGGCAGATACTCTGGTAAATGAATCGTATCAAAATCAAAATCCACCTGACATCTTTCTGCAATTTTAAGTGTATTTTCCAAGGCTTCTAAATGTTCAGGAAAGGTGGCTTGCATTTCTTCCGAAGATTTTAAGTAAAACTGATCGTTTGGAAACCTCATCCTTTCTTCATCGTCCTGATTTTTCCCTGTTTGTATGCACAAGAGTAGATCATGAGCTTCTGCATCTTCCTGTTGCACATAGTGGACATCATTAGTGGCAACCAGAGGAATTCCAGTTTCATCACTCAAACGAATCAATTCTAGATTCACAATTTTTTGCTCTTCCAATCCGTGATCCTGCAGTTCTAAGTAAAACCCATTTTTTCCAAAAAGCTGCTGTAAATAAACAGCCAATTTTTTTGCCTCTTGATATCTTTCAGAAAGCAGCAATTGCTGGATATCTCCAGCCAAACAAGCACTTAGACAAATCAATCCCTCTGCATGTTTTTCCAGAAGTGCGTAGTCAATACGTGGTTTATAGTAAAATCCCTTTAGATATCCTTGTGAAACAATTTTCATGAGGTTTTGATATCCTACATTGTTTTTAGCTAGCAACACCAAATGACCCTGATCTTTATCACGACCAGGATCTTTATCCGTCATGCCACGAGGTGCCGTATACACTTCACAACCGATAATGGGATGAATTTTTCGCTTTTTTGCTTCTTTATAAAAATCAACGACACCAAACATGGTGCCGTGATCCGTAATGGCAACAGCCTTCATGCCCAGTGCCTGTACTCGGTCCATCAAGGGCCCAATTGTGGCAAATCCGTCCAGAAGGCTGTATTCCGTATGCAAGTGAAGGTGGACAAACATAAAATCACCTTATTCCTAAATAAGTTTAATCAATATTAAGCTGTTTTTCATTTTTCAGATACAAGATAGCTTCTAACACTCCACCAGCTACATCTCTTGACCTTTGAGACAATCGATAACATTGTTCTTCTGTAACATCTGGGTCTATTTCCAAGATTTTTTGGTCTTTCCAAATCTTGCTCCCATTTTTGATGATGCCTCGTAGCATCCCATGTTGTTGAGCACGAATAGTATGTCCTGCTACTTCAGCTAGCTTTTGTCCTTTCGAAACTTGATCGCCAATTTCAGCAAATGTCTTCGCCAGTCCTTCTGCAGGAGAATTTTGCACTTTATTATACTCAAACCCATCGCTTTCACCTGGCATGTTGGTCTCTGGCTCAGCAGATCCTTCAAAAATCAGCCGACCTTGATCATGTCCTAACTTTGTTTCTATAACAATATCTACATCTTTAGCGGCTTCAAAACCAGATCCAAGAGCAATGGTTATGGTAGCCATATTCCGATGAGTACCAAGATTTTTCTTAGCCAAAATGGCATCCACCAGAATATCAACAGGTATTTCTTTCAGAACATCGCAATCCGAGTCTACAATAATAGGAATTTGCTTTTTATCCCACGCTTGTATAATCCCTGGAACATCTTCTACTTTTACTCCTTTAATCCCTTGAACCATCATTTCATTATCAAAAACGGCTTGGGCATATGATACAGTTCGACGAATGGAAAATGGATACTCATTCTCAATGATAAATACCTTGAATCCACTTCTACGAAGCTTGTGTGCGATTGCTGTTCCTACTTCTCCGCCGCCACGTATGGCAACGATATCCCGCAACATACCATCCACTCCCCTTCTTTATTCATTCCTTGCGCTTAGCTGCGGCTTTGATATACTCCTTCATTATACTTCATTTTGTATTTAAGGTGAAGTACTAATACGCCTCTTGAATGATTTCTTTTATCCTATTTCTTTTTTTCCTTTGCGAAGACTTTTCTCTATTTGCTCTAATTTTCGAAATCGATGATTTACCCCTGACTTCCCAATAGGCGGGTCTAATTGCTCTCCTAGTTCCTTTAAACTAGCCTCTGGATACTTCAATCTTGCTGCTGCAATACTCCTCAACACAGGCGATAACTGTTCTATACCAATTCGCTGGTCAATATATCGAATCATTTCTACTTGCTTCATAGAAGCCTGAACGGTTTTACTCAAATTAGCTGTTTCGCAGTTTACAATTCTATTGATATCGTTTCTCATTTGTTTCAATATTCTTATATTCTCCATTGCCAACAATGCACTATGAGCACCCATAATATTGAGTAGGTCAACAATTT
This sequence comes from Tindallia texcoconensis, assembly GCF_055383815.1. Classification (NCBI taxonomy): domain Bacteria; kingdom Bacillati; phylum Bacillota; class Clostridia; order Peptostreptococcales; family Tindalliaceae; genus Tindallia; species Tindallia texcoconensis. The sequence continues at coordinate 2,687,567 of NZ_AP042431.1, read as the reverse complement.
GTTCGCCTTCTTTTAAGTACAGTACTTGAGATCCTTTACGTTCTATAATACGTCCTTCAATGCCGTACTCTTTCAACATGCTTTGAATGTCCTGCAAATGCATCAATCGATTGGATACAAATTCCATATGATAGTTTTTTTCTGGAGCACTAATTGAACCACTTCCAAGAAAGGCTCCACGCAAAAAAGCTCTTCTGCAGTGTTGTGATTTAAATCTTTTTAGAGGCCTAATGGGCTCCAGGGAGATTGATTCGTTTTTAAGACTAATCAGTCCCGTTTCTTGGAGGATGCGTTTGCTATCTTCCGTATCTAAGACGAACAGACTGTATTGTTTGCCCTTGCGAAAGCGATTTGTCTGTCGAACTTGTATCTCTGTATTAACAGAAAAAACGAATTTAATGAGTTTGAAGATTTTTCGGGCTGTTGATGGATTTTCTGTTGTCAGATGTATCCTAATATGATGACTACCATTAAGTTCAATGGAACCAGCGGAACTCAGTATGCCAGATAGCTCTGCCATCTGGCAACATTGCTGGTCAGGGAGAATTCTTGCCAACTCTTCCTTTGTTTCTGTTGAAAAGGACATCCCTTCCCCTTCTTTCTTTACAGATCGGTTGGTTTTTCCTTAAGGCTTTCCTATTCTGTATGTATTTGCAACGCTTTGCTTATCATTCTTTTTTCATCCGGATAACGAAGCATCTCAAAGGCACGATCTTTATGAATAAAACTAGCATCGATAAACCCTTCCTTTCTTAAGGGGGTGCATCGGAGTACTTTTGATTTCATCAAAAACCAATGAACTGTTTTGTAGACTTTTTCATTTTTTGCCCATCCTGCTTGATAAACATAATGAATAACACCAAGATACATGATAATTTCTGCTTTAACCATGGTTTCTTCTTGTACTTCTCTGACAGCGGCTTCCCGAATCGTTTCTTTTCTCTCTACCTTCCCCTTCGGAAGGACCCAGTCACCATTGTATTTTTTTAGCATCAATACCGCATTTCCGCATATAACGATGCCTCCTGCACTGACTTCATATTTCATCTAGTCACCCCGTTGACAAATACCCTTCTGAAAATCCTTCTTTACATAATTTATCACAAAAGAGTTGAAGTATCAACAAAACCCTTAGTGCTGGGAATTTTTCCGCCTATGGAGTATCGCTTCAATTTTTTGGGACGTCACCAATGCATCGTGTCGGATATAATTGTTTTTTACTTCTACCAAGTTTTCTGTAATTAGGGTAACTTGTTTCCTTTGAAGAAGGGTTTCATCTTCAGGTTCTGGTAGCACCATTTCCGCACCCTCTTTTAGGTATTTTTCTTTTATTTCTAAAGGTACTGTTTGATGGTTGGCTATGACAAAATCCAGCTTTTTCAATCCAGTGTTTTTCAATAATGCCGTCACATGATCGCTGATGGAATAATGGTCTGTTTCACCTGGCTGAGTCATGATGTTTGGTAGATAAAAAGTGCTTCCTCGGGCTTCATTAATAGCTTGTACCACATTATTTACCAGTAAATTTGGAATAATACTAGTAAAAAGGCTGCCTGGTCCCAAAACAATGGCATCTGCTTCTTTAATAGCATGAGTAATTTCTGGAAGCGTATTGACCCTCTTAGGTCTAATGAAAACAAAATCGATAGGACTGTTTTCTTCCTGACTTTTTTGAGGAATCTTAGATTCTCCTTTAATGATTTTTCCATTTTTAAGCTGTGCATACAGGGTAATATCTTCTAGGGTTACTGGATATACATCGCCTTTCACCGCCAACACTTCACTCATCTTTTTAATGGCTTCTTCAAAACTACCGCTGATTCCATTCATAGAGGCCATAAAAAGATTACCAAAGCTCTGCCCTTTTAGGCTTCCTTCCTGAAACCGATATTGCAATAAACGTTCCATGGTGGGCTCCATTTCCGACAATGCCAAAATACAACTTCTTATATCTCCCGGCGGCAACATGCCCAAGTCTTCTCGCAAAACACCAGAGCCTCCGCCATCATCTGCAACCGTTACCACCACAGTGATGTTAGATGTGATTTGTTTCATTCCCCTTAACAAGACAGATAACCCAGTTCCTCCACCGATGACGACAATTTTCCGCCCCTTCGCCAGTACTTGCTTATCGTATACCATCCTTTGTATCTGTTGAGAACCTTTCAAAAAAGGCGTGTTTTTCATATTTTTCATTAGGGAAATGATTCCACATCGAAAAGCTATCAAAAACAATAGCGTTCCTATGCTACCACTTAGCCATGCCATCCACTTTTCTATCACAAAAAAACCCATAACAAAATAGCCTGCAAACATAGAAAAGAGCAGCAAGCCAACAATTCCCATCACTACCCATCTTTTCAACTGTAGTCCTGGCTTTAGCCAATGAATCCATTTCATGGAAAATCCTCTTTACTCAATATCTCTATGGTCTACGATGGTCCGGTATTGGCTATGATGAAGTCTTTTAGCTAGTTCAAGGGAAATAGTAACCGACCGATGCTTCCCACCGGTGCATCCAATGGCCACTACCAACTGATGTTTCCCTTCTTTCATATACCTAGGCAATAAAAACAATAGCATAGACTCCAGTTGATCCAAGAAATAAACCGCATCTTCGTTTTCCATGACATAGTTTTGAATTACGTTGTCTTTTCCCGTTAAATGCCTAAGTTGTTCTTCATAGTATGGATTTTTTAAAAATCGAACATCAAAAACCAGGTCTGCATCCAGCGGAATACCATATTTAAAGCCAAAAGAGGTAATATTAAGCAGAAAATGAGAGGCTGGATTTCCTTCTTGATAAAGATATCTCAATTCTTCCTTTAACTGTCCTGGCGTTAGTCTGGAAGTATCCAGAATTGTTGTTGCCATTTCTTTTAGGTGTTGCAGTTTTTCTCTCTCTTTCCGAAGGCCTTTATCAATGGAGCCTTTTTGAGATAAGGGATGCATTCGGCGAGTTTCCTTGAAACGCTTAATGAGGACTTCATTGCTTGCGTCTAAAAACAAGATATCATATTCATATCCCAATCCTCTAAATGCTTCTAGACTAGAAAATAAATCATCAAAAAAAAGCCCTCCACGTATATCCATGACCATAGCAATTTTTGTGATCATCTGTTTCTTTTTGTCACAAAGCTCTGCAAATCGCGGAATTAAAAGCGGTGGTAAGTTGTCCACGCAATAGAATCCCAGATCTTCCATGTATTTTACGGTTAAGCTTTTTCCAGCCCCAGAAACGCCTGTAATAATAATAAATTTCATAATGCACCTCTCTATGAACGTCCAATAATTCGCAGTTCAGACTCCAAATGCACTGCATAGGTTTTTAACACTTCTTGTTTAATGTGCTGAATCAAGCTTATCACGTCTTGTGCCGTAGCGCCACCTATATTGACAATAAAACCAGCATGTAAATCCGAAACCATAGCACCACCTATAGAGTACCCCTTCAATCCGCAGTCTTCAATAAGCTTTCCGGCAAAAAATCCTTCTGGGCGTTTAAAAACACTGCCTCCACTTGGCAAGTGATAGGGTTGCTTGGTCAATCGTCTGTTCCAATAATCTTCTGTTCTTTTTTTGATAACCTCTTTATAATCAGGCTGAAGTTTGAGGGTTGCCTCCAAAATAATTTCACCAGTTTCTTGTATCACACTGCTTCGATATCCCATTTTCATGTCTTTGGTATCTCTTTGAATTAAGTTCCCTTGAGGATCTATACTGGTGCACTTTAATAAAACTTCCTTCATTTCTCCTCCGTAGGCACCTGCGTTCATCGTAAGAGCTCCACCTAAGGTACCTGGTATTCCTGAAGCAAATTCAAATCCTGACAATCCCTGCTCCATTAATTTATTAGAGAGGCTGACTAGAGAAACACCTGCTTGAGCTTGCACCTTATGGTCTGTAATCATGACATGATTCATCGGATGACTGATTTTAATCACTAATCCTTGAATACCAGCATCTTTAACTAGCAAGTTACTTCCATTTCCCATAACTGTTATGGGAATATGTTTATCTTTACAGTATTGCATCGTGTACCGAATCTCTTCCATCGTCTCTGGTACTAGCATCGCATCGGCTGGTCCACCTATTTGAAAGGATGTATGTTTTTTCATTGGTTCCATTAAAAAAAATCGTTCTGCAGGAAGCTTATCTGCCAGCTCTGCGTATAAATCCATTTTCATCAAAATCTCACTCCTGCAATCCGTGTTCAGTAAATCACCTTACTGAGATTTACTGTCGCTTATCATTATAGACTGTTCAAAGTAGTTGGTCAATGGAGCTGTTCAGCAGAGCTCCTTGTTGAAGACTTCCATTACGTACTACTTTTGCAAAGAAAACTCTGTTTTTCCAGCTGCATACTTGATTTTTGTTCTGATAAACTGGACACGCTTCATGACAAGTATGTTTCTTGTTTTCAACACAAAACCTAGCTCCCCCTATATCAAAATAGGTTCCTGGATTTTTGAAAGATGGCTGTAACTGGCTAATGATAATATTGGGATGAAACCGCTGGTGACAGAAGCCTTTCTTCCTCACCCTATTCTTTTGATTCCAATCTTCCATAGACATAAAAGATACATCCGCTTTGGTCGATTGCGACAATAGAGCTTCAGTGCAAATCACCTGGTGTTCTATCCAAAAACCCCCTTGAGTCTTCTTAAAGATGTTTTGGACAATCACCATGATTTATCCTCCAATTTGACACATATTACGACGGGTGTAAATCGCATTTTTTTGGTTCAATTGATGTTTTTCTGGTTTAGCCTCAATGGCATGTGCTATAACACTTCCAATGGTTTCTGTGCTTTTTCTTAATGCTGGAATTACATCTATTTCTTCATTGGAATGAAGGCATGGTTTTAGTTTCCCATCACTGGTGAGTCGAATGCGGTTGCATTCATTACAGAAATGATCGCTGATGGGATTGATAAACCCGATTTTTCCTTTTGCACCTGGTAGCTGGTAATATTTTGCCGGACTCCCTTGAGTTCCTTTTAATGGGTGCAACAACCCTAATCTTTTTTTCAAGGTTTCATTAGAGATGAAGCGTGATTTTGCCCACTGACTAGCCTCCCCCAGAGGCATTAACTCAATAAAACGAACATCAATAGGTCGATGCAAGGTCAGATTTGCAAAATCTTCTAACTCATCTTCATTATACCCCCCAATGACAACCGTGTTCAGTTTAAGTGGTTTCATGCCAAGCTCCAAGGCTTTATCAATACCAAGAAGAACATCTTTTAATTCGCCTCCTCGGGTAATCTCTCTGTATCTCTCTTCTTGCAAAGAGTCAATACTGATATTAAAACGTGTTACTCCTGCTTTCTTAAGTGGTTCCGCCATTTCACCTAGTAAGCTACCATTTGTCGTCATAGCAATCTCTCGAATACCTTGAATTTCCCCAAGTGATCGAATAAATGCAAGGATTCCTTTCCGAACCAACGGCTCTCCTCCTGTAATCCTAAGTTTATCTATTCCCAAGGGTACGCTAGCTTTAACGATGGAAACCAACTCTTCATAACTAAGAAAATCCCCATGGTTTTTTTTTTCAATTCCTTTTTCTGGCATGCAATACAAACACCTCATGTTGCAAAGGTCTGTAATTGAGATCCTCATGTAATTGATTTTACGTTGAAATTGATCTGCCATTTTTACCCCTCCTAAATGCAAAAACAAGGTACCCCAGAAAGGCACCTTGTTACACGTGTGGTTTTTTTCCTTTCCAAATAGTGGGAGGCATAAAAATTTCTCTTTATACCCGCGGCTGCATCTCATAGATGCCAAAAGCATCCTTAGAATAAAACAGCTCGGAAAATTATTTATTTGTCTTGAATAATATAAATATTATACCATATTTTCATGATGTCGTATAGCGAAAAAGGAAGCCCACCTAAACTGGCCAGGCTTCCTTAAATAATATTGCTTTACCAAACTTCTGCAAAGGCAGCGTTGTTATATATATCTTCCAAACGAGTTTTGTGTCCCCGCTCCATTTTAACCAATTCTAAGAAGGTTTCTTTTTGTGCTTCTTCTTCACTGGCCTCCGCAAACTGTTGATACATCTCCATGGCTTCTTGCTCTTTTTTCATAGCAAGGGCAATAGCATCCTTAAAGCTCATGTTCGTAGTTAAAGGTTGGCTCTCAACGGTTTCTGCAATATGATAATCCTTTGTTTCATCAAATTTCATCATATCCGCAGATTTTTCAAAGTAAGCTTTTAATAAATGCTCATGCTTCTTCTCTTCATCTGCTAACTCTTGAAAGGTATTTTTCAACACCTTGTTCTCTACTTTATTCGCCGCATCTTTATAAAACTCATGGGCTTCTACTTCGTTTTCAACCGCCATTTTTAAAATTTCCTTATAGTTCTTCATTATTAAACACCTCCATCATTTCTCTTCAATACCTTTCAATGCTTCACTTTGTTTCCAGACAAGATACTCGCTCTATCCCCGAATAAATATTCATCCGTTTCCCTCGTGCAAACCCAACCACCGTCACATTCATCTGTTCTGCCAGCTGAATAGCAAGTTTTGTTGGTGCTGAACGCGATACAATCATGGCAATACCTTGCTTAGCCGCTTTAATCAAGATTTCTGAAGAAATTCTGCCACTGGTTAAGAGCCATTTGCCTTTGATTTCCACTTTGTTCTGAAGTGCATCACCAATCACTTTATCCAAAGCGTTATGCCGGCCTATGTCTTCATGAAAAAGCAGCATTTCCTTTTCATCGCATAAAGCACAAGCATGGACACCACCCGTTGTCTTAAAAACAATAGATTCATCATTGAACTGCTTAGAGAGTTCCAAAATTTTTCCCGAATCAATCTTAAAGGATGTCGTTAATGGTTTTGCCGTAAGTGAGTCAAGAACGTCGTAAAACACCGTCCCTTTTCCACATCCACTGGTTAAGGTTCGTTTTCCATGAGCTTTTTTTTTCGTCAATACCGCTGATGGCACGTCAATATAACCACGACCTTCTTCATGCTCAATTCGCAAATTCAAAATATCTTCCATGCTCCCAATCAAACCTTCTGAAGCAAGAAACCCTACCATTAGTTGTTCTACACCTTCTCCAGAACATAGCAAAGTAATAAACTCCTCATCATTCACATGAATAGTAAATGGTTTTTCGACGGTCACTTCATCTTCTACAGTGCTACAGGTTTCTCCCTGCAATCGGATAATTGTAATTTTTTCCGTTGATGAATTCATAAATGATGCTCCTTTAATCCGATGCTTTATTCATTTTTCTTATGCTAGTTTTTCAATATTGATGCCTGTTACTTTTAAACCAGGAATCTTACTGAATTGATCAAACTCTACTCCGTTGGTAAGAACATTGGCACCTTCAGCCCAATGGAAAGGAATAAAGAGAACTTTTTCTTCCACTCTTTCTGTGATCTTGGCTTTGATTTTCACTTCTCCTCGACGAGATTTCACTTTCACCATATCACCGTCTTTAATGCCTTTTTTCGCCGCTAGTTCTGGATTCATTTCAATATAAGATTCTGGCGCTAACTTGTTAATTCCTTCTGTTTTACCCGTCATGCTACGTGTATGGTATTGGTAGAGAATACGGCCAGTCGTAAGTACCAAGGGATACTCTGGATCTCCCAATTCGCTGGATTCCACAAAATCAATGGCTTTAAATAATCCCGCTCCTCTGGCAGGTTTTCCAATATGAAGAATTGGTGTGCCAGGATGTTCTTCTGTTGGGCATGGCCATGCAATCCCTTTACTTTCCAACCGTTCATAACTAATACCAGCATACTGTGGTGTAACTTGTCGAATTTCTTCAAATACCTCTTCTGCGCTGTTGTACTGTTTGTCATATCCGAGACGATTCATGATTTCCATAAAAATCACCCAGTCTGGTTTTGCTTCACCAGGTGCATCCACAGCTTTTCGCACACGCTGCACACGTCTTTCAGTGTTAACAAAAGTACCATCCTTTTCTGCGTAAGCGGCGGCCGGCAATACCACGTCGGCCAATTCTGCAGTCTCTGTCAGGAAAAGATCCTGCACGACCACAAAGGCTTTTTTCAATGCTTTTTCTACATGATGTGTGTCTGGGTCAGAAATCATAGGATTTTCACCAAATACATAAAGCATCTTTACACGATCTTCTTCAATGGCTTTCACAGTATCGGTTATAGTCAGTCCAGGTTTATCGGAAAGTTTTACCTCCCATGCGTTTTCAAACTTCTCCACAATACTTGGATTGGTTACTGGCTGATATCCAGTAAATACATTGGGAAGCGCTCCCATATCGCAGGCTCCCTGAACATTGTTTTGTCCTCGGAGAGGGTTAACGCCGCCACCCGCTTTTCCAAGATTGCCCGTCAGCATGGCTAAATTGGAAAGTGTCATAACACTTTCAGTTCCAGTCACGTGTTGGGTGATTCCCATGCAATAAATAATAGTTGCTACACCTGCTCCACCATAAAGACGAGCAGCTTTTCGAATATCATTAGCATCTACGTCACATATTTCTGCTACATATTCAGGTGTATACTTTTCCACCAGTTTTTTCATTTCTTCATAGCCTTCAGTTGTGTTTTGAATATAGGCCTTATCTTCCAATCCTTCTTCGATAATCACATTCATCATAGCGTTATGAAGGGCTACGCTGGTTCCTGGTTTAATCTTTAGGAATACATCTGCATATTCTGCCATTTCAATTTCTCTCGGGTCTGCTACAATTAACTTTTTACCAGCTTTCACGGCTCGCTTCAACTGAGCACCGATAACAGGGTGGTTTTCTGTAGTGTTGGATCCTGTTATAAACATAGTGTCGGCTGTTTGGATGTCTGCGATGCTATTTGTCATGGCTCCACTTCCTAATGTAGTTGCAAGACCTGCAACTGTTGAGGAATGTCAGAGGCGTGCACAATGATCTACATTATTTGTCCCAACCACCGCTCGCATCATTTTCGTCATCAAATAATTGTCTTCCGTCAGGCCACGGGCTGAGGAAAAAGCTGAGATCGCATCAGGTCCATCGCTTTCTTTAATTTCATTAATTTTGCTAACAATAAGATCGTAGGCTTCCTCCCAGGTGGATTCCTGAAGTTCGCCATTCTTCCGAATCAATGGTTTTTTCAAGCGGTCCGAATGGCCAACAAAATCGAATGAAAACCTTCCCTTAACACAAAGCAATCCTTCGTTGCAATGGCCTTTTACTGGAAGGACTTCCATTATTTTATTGTCTTTTACCAAGAGTTCCATTTGACATCCTACACCACAATAAGAACAGGTTGTTTGTACTTTTTCCACTTCCCAATAACGATACTTCTCTCTTCTTTTGGGCATCAATGCCCCAACGGGACAGACGGAAACGCAGTTCCCACAAGAAACACAAGTTGATTCAGCAATCCCTTGATCGAAGGGAGTACCAATATGCGTTTCAAAGCCTCGGTCTACAAAACAAAGAGCATCCGTATTCTGTACTTGAGAGCACATATATACACATTTTCCACACAAGATGCATTTTGTTTGATCAGCCGTGTAAAATTCATTTGAAACATCTTTTTCGTATTTTTTTCTTTTCCCGTCATAGGAAGTTTCTTCCATATCGTATTGATAGCAAAGATCTTGCAATGTACATCGTCCCGCCTGCTCACAGGTCAGGCAATCTAGCGGGTGGTTGGCTAAAATCAGATCTAAAATTTCTTTCCGAGCCTCCACTACTGCTTCGCTTTCCGTTTCAACTACCATGCCATCTGCAGCTGGGATACAGCAAGCTGTCATCAGTGAACGAGCACCTTCTACCTCCACTACACAAATTCTACATGAACCATGAGGCTTAAATCGATCGTCATAACAAAATGTCGGGATCTTTATTCCAATTTTTTCGGCAGCTTGAAGAATCGTGGCACCTTGCTCCACCTGCACTTCGAAGCCGTTAATTTTAAGGGTAATCATCCTTATTCTCATCCTCCTTTGCTTGTCAGTGTCAGTTTACTTATCCTTTTTTAATAGCATCAAAAGGACAAGCATCCAGACAGGCTCCACATTTAATGCATTTATCCTGCTCAATTAAGTAAACTTCTTTGCCTTTTACCCCACTAATACAATCTACTGGACATTTGGCTGCACAAATACCGCACTTTTTACATTTCTCTGCTATAACAAGGTACTGCAATAATGCTGAACAAACACCAGCAGGACATTTTTTATCATTCACATGCGCCTCGTACTCATCCCTAAAATACTTAATCGTTGACAGTACAGGGTTAGGTGCTGTTTGCCCTAATCCGCATAAGGAAGCACTTTTAATGGTTCTCGCTAAGGTTTCCAGTTTATCTACATCTTGAAGGCTTCCTTTTCCTTCTGTAATCTTATCTAAAAGTTCATGCATTCGTTTGGTTCCTTCACGACAAGGCGTACACTTTCCACAAGATTCTTCTTCTGTAAAATCAAGGAAAAACCTAGCAACGTCCACCATGCAATTATCTTCATCCATAACAATCATACCACCAGATCCCATCATGGAACCTAATGAAATTAAGTTGTCATAATCGATAGGGGTATCCAAATAGTCATTCGGAATACATCCTCCAGATGGTCCTCCTGTTTGAACAGCTTTAAAGGCCTTTCCATTTGGAATTCCTCCGCCTACTTCAAAAATGGTTTCCCGTAGAGTAGTTCCCATAGGAATTTCTAAAAGCCCCGTGTTATTTATTTTTCCGCCCAAGGCAAAAACTTTTGTCCCTCTTGATTTTTCCGTTCCAATTCCTGCAAACCAATCGGCCCCTTTAAGGATAATCTGCGTTATATTTGCAAAGGTTTCTACATTATTTAGCAATGTAGGTTTCCCAAAGATACCTTTATTGGCTGGGAATGGAGGTCTTACTTTCGGCATTCCACGTCCACCTTCAATGGATCGAATCAGCGCAGTTTCTTCTCCGCAAACAAAGGCACCAGCACCTTCTCTGATTTCCATATCAAAGTTAAATCCAGACCCAAAAATATCTTCTCCCAGCAGGCCATTTTCTCTAGCTTGCTCAATGGCAATTTGCAATCGCTTTACTGCAATTGGGTATTCTGCACGTACATAAACAAACCCATAAGTGGCACCAACAGCATACCCAGCAATCGCCATTGATTCTACTAATGTATGAGGATCGCCTTCCAGCACGGATCGATCCATAAATGCACCTGGATCGCCTTCATCCGCATTACAGGCTACGTATTTTATATCTCCTTCTGCTTTTCGGGTAAAATCCCACTTTAAACCCGTTGGGAATCCACCCCCGCCTCGACCTCTCAAGCCAGATGCTTTGACAATTTCCACTACTTCTTCTGGACTCATTTCCGTCAGGACTTTTGCCAAGGCCGCATACCCATCATATGCAATATACTCTTCCAGTATTTCTGGATTAATAACTCCGCAATTTCGAAGAGCTACACGCTGTTGCTTCTTATAAAAGCCCATATTGTTGATGCTGTCACTGGCTTCTTTTTTTCCTGGCTCTTTATAAATAAGATCTTGAACAATACGCCCTTTCATTAGGTGTTCTTCTGTAATCCTTGGGACATCATCCATCTTCACTTGGCTGTAGAAAGAACCTTCTGGGTATACAATCACAATAGGTCCTGCCTCACAAAGTCCGAAACAGCCTGTTTGAACAACTTTCACCTCTTTTTCAAGCCCATGTTTCTCCAACTCCTTATTGAACAGATCAATGATCTTAAAAGCGTCCGAAGAAACACATCCTGTACCGCCACAAACCAGCACATGAGATCTGTACAACTCCATAGTTTGGCCTCCTTACTTTTTGTTTTTATGCGTCTTCTTTCTCAAAAACACCTATCGTCTGGCTTTTTAAAACTTTTTTATTCACTAAATGCTCCGATACAATTTGCCGAGCCAACTCTGGCGTTAGTTTCACATACGTCGTTTTATCTTCTCCCTCATAGACTTCCAACATAGGCTCCAGTCTACAGGCGCCAATACAGCCAGTTTGTGTTACCGTCACATTTTGAAGGTTACGCTTATTTATTTCATCTATCATAGCCATCATCACAGGTCTGGCACCAGCTGCAATGCCACATGTTGCCATTCCAACCACTACTCTTACATCACCGCTGCCACTACGAAGCTTTACATCGTCTTGTGCTTTTTTTCGAATGGCTTCTAATTCAGCAATTGTTTTCATGGGAATCCTCCTTCTTCATTTAGTATTTCTCCATAATTCCTTTTACATCTTCTACTTCTAAACGACCATAAACATCTTCATTGATGGTGATAATAGGAGCTAGTCCACAAGCACCAATACAGCGACAAGCAATCAAGCTAAACTTGCCATCAGCAGTAGTTTCTCCTGACTTGATCCCGGTAAATTTGCATATTTCATCTAAGATCGGCTGAGCATTACGTACGTAACAGGCCGTCCCCATGCAAACAGAGATCATATAATCGCCTTTAGGTTCCAAGTTAAATTGGGAATAAAACGTAACCACGCCGTAGATTTCACTCATTGGAATTCTTAACCCTTTTGATATTTTCTGCTGTACTTCCATAGGCAAGTATCCGAAAATACCCTGAGCTTTTTGGAGTACCTGAATCAATGCCCCTTTTGTTTCTTTTTCTCGAAGAATTAACTCATCGAGCTTTTCAAAATTCTCCACTGTCATGGTTTCTTTTGGCATTCTTTTACCTCCTTATAGTAGACCTTTTCTCCTATGCCAGTTTTTTCAGTATTTTCAGACATAGGCAATTGCTTCTATTTTCAAACTTCTCTCTATTATACCACAACTAAGAATGCATGTGTTAAATTTTAGACAATAAATTTTCTTGATTTAATCTTTTTTCAAATAATTCGCCAATCTTTCACTAAATGCTTTGGCTGCATGATATCCCATCAGCTTTTGTCGATGATTCCTAGCCGCCACTTCAATCATTAGAGAGATATTTCTAGCTGGTTTCACAGGGATGACTACTTCTTCCACTTCCACATCCAGAATTTTTCGATACGCTTCATCTAAACCAAGACGATCATAACTTTTTTTATGATCCCATTCTTCTAGATGTGCGACGATGTCTATACCAGTTTGATTTTTTACAGCTCCCACTCCATAAAGGCTTGTTACATCTAATATGCCTATGCCCCGAACCTCTATCATATGACGAGTCAATTCTGGGGCGGAACCCATAATGTAATCATGACCAATTCTTTTCACTTCAATCGTATCATCCGCCACCAACAAATGGCCCCTTTTAATTAGTTCCATAGCTGTCTCACTTTTGCCGATACCACTTTTTCCCGTAATGACAACACCTACTCCATATACATCCATCAGTACTCCATGTATTCGGCTGGTCTCTGCCAAGTGAAACTCTAAGTAATTCATCATCCTAGAAATAAGCTTTGTAGTATTAAGACCGCTCCCTAATACTTTTCGCTGTTGTTTCATGGCAATGTCCAATAACTCACCTGGCAATCCCAAATCTCGACTAACTACTAAGCAAGGGATAGGATATGACATCATTTTATTAAATCTATCTATTCTCGTTTCTTCGGATAGCGTGTGCAAATAATTATGCTCTACTTTTCCCATTATTTGGATACGTTCATACGCAAAGTAGTCAAAGTATCCCGCTAGCTGTATGCCTGGTCGAACGATTTCACTAGTAGTAATCCTTGAATCTCCGCTTAACTCTGGTGTTAGATCTTTCAATTCATGATCTTCAATTAACTTATTAACCGTTATGGACATTCTTTCACCTCATCTTAGGGTATATACGCTAAGCATCTTTTTTGATGATACTGACAAAGAATAATCGATTATTCTATTCAAAACATCCCTTTCCACAAAATCAATTTGATGCAGGCGGTTCTGGTATAATGGCTAAGGCTATAATATATGCAATGATACCACCAAACCCCAGACTAAACACTGTGAAAATAATCCACAACAAACGAACCAGGGTTGGGTCAATGCAAAAATACTCCGCAATCCCTCCACATACGCCAGATATTTTTTTATCGGTCTTTGATAAGTACAATCGTTTCACACTTTTTCCTCCTTCTCTACCATTGCTTTTTCGACAAAATAGTTCCGAATTGATTCTGCTTGTTTTTCTCCAATTCCTTCTACCTTCATAATTTCTTCAACGGAAGCAATTTTAAGTTTCTGGATCCCTTTAAAATAATCCAGTAATTTTCGGCGAGTTTTTTCTCCTACTCCAGGTATGTCGTCCAGCTCCGATCTCATTAGTCCTTTGCTTCTGCGTTGTCTATGAAAATCAATAGCAAAGCGGTGGACTTCATCTTGAACTGCTGTAATAAACCGCCATAAGGATTTACGGTTTTTAAGCTCAAAGGTCTGCCCATTATAATAGATGCCACGAGTCCTATGACGATCATCCTTAACCATACCCACTACAGGAATAGCCAAATCAAACTGATCCAGCACTTTAATGGTAGTAGATACCTGTCCTGCTCCTCCATCCACTAAAATCAAGTCTGGTAAGACAGCGAATTTCGAATCTTCCATGTTTCTAAATCCTTTTCCTATTTGTCTGGCTTCTTCCAATCCACGACGAAACCTCCTCTCCATGACTTCTCGAATACTTCCAGTATCGTCTGGTCCTGACACGTTTTGTATTTTAAACCTTCGATATCCCGCTTTAAATGCTTCTCCTTCCTGAAACACAACAACCACGCCTACAGGTTCTGTTCCAGCTGTAGTAGAAATATCTACTGCTTCAATCCACACTGGTGGCTGATCCAGACCCGTTAGCGCTGCTAATTCCATTAAAACTTCTTGACGTTCCGTCTCTTTTTTGTTACGCGCTTTTTCTCGTTGTTCAATCAGTAGTAATGCATTTTTCTGAACCAGTTTCACCAACTTTTTCTTTTCTCCTCGCTGAGGTATTTTAATCGATACTTTTTTTCCTCTCTTTTGAGCAAGCCACGCTTCTATTACTTCTCGATCTTCTGGCTCAATGGGCATCAATAACTCACTAGGAATAAAAGGAGCATTATCATAATAAAGTTTGATAAAGGAAGCCAATATTGATGGTAATCTTTCTTCTTCATCCCCCTTAAGAAAATGATGATGCTGTTTCACAATTTTTCCATCACGGACAGAAAAAACTTGAACACAACTTTCGGTTTCTCCACTTTCTAAGGCCATCACATCTTGATCTAATGTATTCCCCATGTCCATTTTTTGCTTTTCCGTTACTTTTTGAAGCGCTGACCATTGATCTCGATATAAAGCTGCTTTTTCAAAATTCATATTTTCAGATGCTTTTTTCATTTTTTCTTCTAGATGCCGCAGTAATTTAAGCTCTTTTCCATCTAACAGTAACACCACTTCTTTAATCATTTCCTTATATTCTTGTTTGTATACTTGTCCTTGACAAGGCCCTAAACATTGTCTCAAATGAAAATTCAAACACGGTCTTTCTATTGGCCCTGCATCGGCACCCATTTTCTTATTGCATGTTTTCACTGGAAACAATTGTCTAATAAGTTCCAATGTCTCATTGAGAGCACCTACATCTGTATAGGGTCCAAAGTATTGTGCTCCATCCCTAAGTATTCGACGTGTTTTAAATACTCTAGGATAGTCTTCCTGCCATGTAATCTTGATGTATGGATAACTTTTATCGTCTCGCAATAGGACATTATACTTAGGTCTATTTTCTTTAATCAGATTACACTCAAGAATTAATGCTTCCACCTCAGTATCTGTTACTACAATTTCAAAATCTTTAACATGCTGCATCATCGCCTTTACCTTTGGGGCACTTTGTCCAGCAACAGTAAAGTATTGTCGTACCCGATTCCGTAAATTCCTTGCTTTCCCGACATAAATAATTTCTTTTCTACTATTTTTCATCAGGTAAACTCCGGATTGTTGTGGTAGATTAGCCAACTTTTCATCTAAATTCATCTTATCACCCATCTCTCACTTCCAGTTGTATTGTTTTCATTGTACCTGTTTTGTCCCATAAAAAAAAGACCTGGGTCCGATAACAGGCCCAAGTCTTTATAGGTCTTTTATTCCAAATAATTTAAGCTTCTTTGGGCTCTAGAAAAGCAAGATGTCTAGTTGCCTTGTCTATCACTGGTACAAAAGCATTCATAATCAGGATAGAAAAAGCAACACCCTCCGTCGGCGGAAGGAATACTCGAAATATCATGACTAACACACCAATACAGACACCAAAAATCACGCGTCCACTATAGGTAATAGGTGCAGTGACCCAATCCGTTGCCATAAATAAGGCTCCTATCATCAATCCTCCAGACAACAAATGATAAATTGGATCCTGTCCAGTCATCAGCGCTACAACGGCTACAGTTGCAAAAATAATCATTGGAACACGAAGCTTTATATGTTTACGATATTTTAAATAAGCTGCCCCTATCATCAGTGCTAAAGGCGAAGACTCCGAAAGTGCTCCCCCTTGAAATCCTACAAACATTTCGCCATAATTAGGCATATTCATACCACTGCCTAACAGGGCCAAGGGCGATGCCTGAGTCACCACCTCAACAGAGCTTAAGCTTATGGCTCCTGGCGCCACTGTTGCAAATAGAGGTGCTAGAAGAATCATGGAAACACGACCAAAAAGAGCTGGATTAAAACGGTTCAGACCTAAACCTCCAGAAAGCTCTTTGGCAATGCCAACGCCAATAATAGTTGCCATTACAGCTGAAAACCAGGGTGCTGTTGGTTGATACAACAATGCCACAAACAAACCTGTTAGAAGGGCACTCCCATCATAAAGGGATGGCTTTTTCCCAAGTATTTTCCGAAAGACTACTTCTGTAACAGCAGCCGTTGCCATGCAAATAGCAATTAGGAATACTGCATTTGCGCCATAGAAAAAAATGGATACCAAGGAGATTGGCACTAATGCAATCATCACGTCTCTCATAGCCGTTTCAATAAAGTAATTGTCTTTAAGATAAGGTGCCGAGGATACCGGCAGTTTTCCCTCTTTACTCATTGTGGATTTCCTCCTTTTCTGTTAAGCATTTCTGGCTGCCATTTCCCGTTTTTTGACAACCGGCTTGGCCACTCTAATAAACTCCAGAATTGGTCTATTGGCCGGACAACTAAATACGCAAATCCCACATTCCATACAGTCCATCACATTCCACTGCTCAAGTCCTTCATAATTTTCTGTTTCCGCAAACACACTTAACTGATTTGGGTAAAGTTTCATCGGACAGCGTTCCACACATTTGCCACATCGAACACAGTTGCTAAACGGAGCGTCTTCTCTTACCATTTCGTTAGGGAGCAGTAACACACCCGTACTGTTTTTTATTACTGGTGCATCTAGAGTGTCCTGAGCCTGACCTGTCATTGGCCCACCAATAATCACTTTATATCCTTCTGTTTCCTCTATTCCACATTGCTTTAAAATATGACCTACCGGCGTTCCAATTCTTGTCATAAAGTTCCCTGGCTGTTCCATGTTGGGACCACTGACAGTTACAATGCGCTCTATTAGTGGTTTTCCATACACCACTGCTTCATAAACAGCAATCGTTGTACCTACGTTACGAACAATACATCCAATCTCAGCAGACCGTGCTCCACGCTTCACATCTCTTCCTGTAGCAGACTTAATGAGAATCGATTTAAAACCTTGAGGATATTTGACCGCAAGAGGCACAATTTCAAATAAACCCTTGTCTTTAGTTTTTTCTTTTAATGTTGAAATGGCATCTGGTTTATTAACCTCAATGCCTATCAGACATTTCTTAGCACCAATAACCCTAGAGATTATTTCTGCACCTGCTATAAGCTCATCCGCACGTTCTACCATGGCTCGATGATCGCAGGTCAGAAACGGTTCGCACTCAGCACCGTTTAACACCAGGTAATCTACAGGCTGTCGTGTGTTGATATTGACACTGGTTGGAAAAGAAGCTCCTCCCATCCCCACAATACCAGCTTCTTTCACTGCCGCTACAATTTCTTCCTTAGACATTTCCTCTGGATCTCGTTTAATAGAAGGTGTAAATTCCTGATTTTCTCCTTCCACGTCAATGACAACGCTTTTCGCAACATCCCCGCTACAGTACCACAAAGTTTCAACTTCTCGCACGGTACCAGTCACACTGGAATGTACCGGCGCACTGATCATTTCATCCGAGTCACCAATTTTTTGCCCAACGGTTACTTTATCGCCTGCGTTTACTAATGGCTCACAGGGAGCTCCCAAACTCTGATGCATCGGTATAATTACTTTTTCCGGCACAGACATCTTTTGGATAGACAATTCATCAGTAAAACTCTTAAAGTGCGGTACATGTGCTCCTCCGCTAAAAGATTTGGTCTCCATTCAATTCACCCCTTATTCAAAGTCTTCACGCCAGTACCTACTATTCTCGCTCTTTGCGATCCTCTTCTTTTTTTCGTTCTAAAGCTTCTATGTCATCATCTTCATCCATTCCTGGTGCGAAGTGGCAATGAGGTGCCATTTTGTGTTTCTCACGAACTTCTTCTGCTTTTGCACTGTACTTGCGAGAATGCAGAAAGTTGAATCCAACAACCGCCGCCCCAACCAGTAATGCAACAGGTCGCAATGGCATAGAGCTCCATAAACGAAGAGACATGGGTATTTCAGGGTTTACCGGTAAACCATATTGCTGAGGACTTTCATCCAGTAGGTTTAGAACACGCTGTCCTCCAAATTCTGTTGCCCCATATAAATTTGCATTCGTATACCCCTGGCCTTTCAAATCTTCAATGCGCGCTTCTGCAAAGGTTATCATTTCATCTCTTGGTCCAAAACGAACTGCTTTCGTAGGGCATACGGTACTGCAAAAAGGTTCTAAATCCTCTTTAATCCGTGCTTCGCAAAGAGAGCATTTATCCATCACTGCATTAGGTCTATCATAGCTAATGGCATGGTATGGACAGTTTTTTGCACAATAATTGCAACTAATACACAACCTGTTATCAATCACCACCAGGCCATCTTCATTTTTATGACAGGAACCGGTAGGACACGCCATGATACAGGAGGCTTCCGTACAATGCAAACAGGCATCCTTTTTATAAATCATTCTCATACTCCCAGCAGAAATACCCGAATAATACTGCCCTGTACTATGTTCTTTAATCTTAGTTCTAAAGATACTGGGTGTTACCCCATAAATGCTTTTACATACCGCTGTGCATGCTTCACATCCAATACACAAGGAGTGATCTACTAGCATAGCAAGGTCATTACGGTTACTCATCTTTTATATCCTCCTCTCTCAGCTTAGGCTTTGGTCACTTTAACCGGAAAGTCTGTCATACAGGCTCCAGCACCTGGATCTTTTAGTCCAGCCATTTCTTCATGGGTCATGGAAGGAATTAAATCACCATCATTGGCTCCAATACCATGTGCAACCGTCAACTTACGGCTCCAGTGACCAAACCCGTGAAAGACACAAACACAATCATGACGGATTCCATCTGTTAATTTAGCCTTCAACTGTATTTTTGCCACGCGCGACTCCACATTTACTAAGTCTCCATCTTTTATGCCCATACTCTCAGCCTTTTCTCTGTTTAGAATAGCGTGATTTTCACCATACAGCTCCATGATCAATTTATTATTCTGGGATTCTGTCATTTTATGCATAGGTGGTCTATTAATCAAATAATTAAAAGGGTACTCATCATTCGGTCCTTCACGTCGAGGTCTCCATGTCGGAAGTGGATCAAATCCATTTTCTTCCATCACTGTAGAGTACAGCTCTATTCTATTGGAAGGTGTATTAAATTCTTCACGTGGTTCAAAGGGCTTTTCTTCTCCCCACAACCCCGTTGGATCATCTTTCATTTCATCCCAAGAGGTGCCAGCAGCTTCCAAAACTGCATTGTTCCAGGCTCCACCAGATGCACCCTCAAAGTAGTGACCAAGCCCCATAGCTTCTGCCAGTTCAACAATAATTCCAGAGAATCCTTTGGTGTCATATCCCATACTGACCACTGGTGTTCTGACTGCTAACTGAGGCCATCGAGAGAAAAAGTTTCTAGTTGAAACACCAGAGGTTTCCAACCAATGGGGTTCTGGAAGAACCACGTCAGCCATCATAGCCATTTCGGATGGATATATTTCACAAACGGCTATGAAATCAAGTTTTTTAAAAGCTTCCATCATTCTTTTGGCTTCTGGGAAAGCCAGTACATTGTATTTTCGTACCAAAGCTGCTTTTGTTGGATATGGTTTTTCATTAAGAATTCCATCTGCTACGGTTGCAAAGTCACCATTGGTGAAGCGGCTCATAATCTCTCGTTGTTCCCAAGCATCCACACGATCAGAACGACGTTCAGGAAAATCTGGCCTTGGAAAGGTTTCATCAAAATCAGCAGACGGGAAGTTTCTGGCCAATAGTAAACCACCCTCCCGCTCAATGGTACCTACCAACGCGTTTAAAATAACAATAGCATGTGCTAAAGTCGTACTATTTGCATAATTAGGGCCAGCAGCATCTCTTTTATGAGTAAATATATGCGCTGGTTTCGTTGTAGCAAATTCTCGTGCTATTCGACGAATATCATCTGCCGGCACTTCAGTAATCTCTTCTGCCCATTCTGGTGTATAGTCCTTGGAAAACTCTTCCAGATATTCAAAACCAGAAGTGTAGTTATCTACATACTCTACATCATGCAAGCCTTCGCTTACAATCACATGAATCATTGCAAGGGCAAAAGCAAGGTCTGTACCTGGTTTAATCTGTATCCATTCATGAGCTTTTCGAGCGGTTACAGACATATACGGATCTAGTATCACCATCTTGGCATTTTTGGATAATGCACGTGTGATGTTTCGAATGTGCATGTTTTTAGATTTACCCAATCCATCAAACCCAAAGCCCATGATATACTTGCAGTTCTCCAGATCGTAAATATAAGGTCTTCCACCTCCCGTTACCGTAGCATACCAAGCTGCCACCTGTGACGTAAAGCAAGTGCTTTGATGAGCCACATGATTTGGTGTGCCGATGGCATTACGAAGTCGATTAGCAAAGTCTTGACTCCGCATAAAGAAAATAATGGACTCTGGTCCATGTTCATCAATGGCCTTCTGAAAATTCTCCGCAATCAATCCAAAAGCTTCGTCCCAGCCGATTTGCACAAAGCCAGGATCTACTCCTTCTCCTTTTTCTGGATTTGTTCGCTTCATAGGATACTTTAGACGATCTGGATCGTATAGGGTTTTGGGTGCTGCGTATGCTTTCACGCATAACCTTCCTTGAGCTGCCTGATCATCAGGATTACCCTCAAGGTGTACCAGTCTGTCGTTCACTACATGAGCCTTAATGGCACATCCACCACCACAAACACTGCAGAATGTATTCACCACTTTGGACTGTGGCTCTACAAGGCTTTGCTCTTCTTTTGCGTGAGCAAACTTTGGAATGCCTATTCCAGCAGTTGCTGCTACACTGGTTCCCAATGTCAACTTAAGGAAATTCCTTCGGTCCACATTCATTTCTTTTTGCTTAGATTCATTCATCTTTTTCTTCCCTCCTGTTATCAGTCTTTCTTCAACTTATGAATCTTGTCTTTTCCTGTCGAAGAAAATCTTCTCCATATTTTGCCACCATTTGATAAAAGTTAGCATAGGGATTTTTTTCTATATCCGAAAAAAGCTTCGGAAGCCAACAGGATAAATGCTGATCAAAAAAAACTTTTTGAACTGCCTCTGTTTCTTCGTTTTCGATTAATATAGCCATAAAAGCAAGTTCAACCGATGCATGATCTTCTGGATGGCTTTTATCGCCCTCTATTTTCAATCCGTGTTTCAAGTAAAATGCTCTAACTTTTTCCCAAGGTTCTTGCATCATTAATCCATCATTCCGTCGATAAACAGACTCATATGCTTTAACGCCTTCAGGCATTAAGAACAAATGGGCATATTCCACTCGTAATGCTTCATCTATATTCTTAGTTATTAAGCCTTTCATTTCCATTCTTAATTCTTCCAATAATTCATCACTTCCAGAAGATAAAGAGTCCGAAAAATCTATCAGTTTCACCATGTCCTCCACCGTAAGCTGATCTGTCAGCAGTCTGGATAAAATAGAATAATGCACAATTCGATCTTTGTCTCTCAACGTCCTAAACTCCCCTCTTTGATAAAGCAGTCATCATTTCGTTAATTTATTAACTATATTTCTTAAGGCAGAACGCTCAGGGTACTATGCTTATGGAAACACTTCAATCTAGAACCTCCTTCAAATCTTCAAAAAGACATATTTATATCTGTTTTTTCACTGATCCATCTTTCACTTGCTCACAGTAATAACTCTACTTATTCCAAGAGATTCAATTCCTTGGATTAGCCTTCATCTTCGTTAATGCATTCACAAGTTAAGGCAAATAAAATTCTAACCGTATATCCCAACTCTTTAAACCTTGTGATCAAGCATTTCAAATGAACCTCATTACTCTTTTCTACGTCTTTTTCGAATTTGAACAATAGCCACCAGTAGAATTCCTACTTCGTATAGTAACCATAAAGGGCCACCAATCATCAACTGAGAGATAATATCAGGTGGAGTAATTAAAGCGGATCCAACCGCAATCACTAGTAATACATATTTTCTGATTTTGCGTAAAAATGATGCGCTTACGACATTCATCAACCCCAGCACTAAAAATAGTAACGGTAGCTGAAAAACCAACCCAAAGGTAAGGATAAATTGTGTCACAAAAGCAATATACTGCGTAATTGTAAACATAGGTACCAGATCATCTGATGCAAAATTGAGAAAAAAACGGATGGCAAAGGGAAACGCAATCCTATAGGCAAACATAATTCCTATGGAAAACATTAGCAGCATAGCCATGACAATGGGAAACAGAATCTTTTTTTCATTTTTATAGAGCGCTGGCATGATGAATGCTAGAAACTGGTATACAAGAATAGGCATGGCAAGGATAATCCCTGACAAAATAGCTAATCTTATGTTTGCCATCAATGCTTCTGGAGGTGTGATATAAATCAATTCCAGTGTCCCAGCGGGACGAATGAGTAAATACCTTATTTCTTCGACATATAAAAAACTCATTGTCGAAGTCACAACAATTGCAATGAGGCATATGATAAGTCTTTTTCTAAATTCTTCCAAATGCTGTACTAGACTCATTGATTTTGTTTCTTGTTCCAAGGTTCCCCCACCTATCTTCCGTTATTGTTTCGTTTTGTTCTTTGTTTCATCTTTATATTCATGGACGCTCTTTTTAAAAGATTTGCCTAGGAGACTAAATCTCCCTGGACCAAAGACCAGTAATACAATTCCTCCCACCAGCAATATTTCCATCACACCAAATCGCACTATACTCACCCACCTTTATTAATGCCACTTTATTTTTTATCGGAAGAAGTTTCTTCTATGCTGACACTATCTGTCATTTCTTTTGTTGCAGTTTTAAACTCACGTATTCCTTTTCCCAGAGATTTACCAATTTCCGGTAGTTTCGAAGGTCCAAAAATTAGCAAAGCCAATCCAAAAACCAGCAATATTTCTTGAAATCCTATTCTACCCATCATTACACCTCCTTTCTTTTCTGCGTATCATTTTCTAGTTCTACGCTGTTATTATTTTTTTCTAACTCTGCAATTATTATAGCATACTTTCAATAACTTTCCATCAGGTTATACTAAATCAATCATTGTTGCCTCCTATGCCAAGGATAAAAGAATTTAAACATCCTTTTCTTTCTCATCCTTGGTCTCTGGGGCTTCCTCTTTTTTTTCTGACATTGCGTCTGTAGTAGCACTTTTAAACTCACGTATTCCTTTTCCCAGAGATTTTCCTATCTCCGGAAGTTTTGCAGGTCCAAAGATTAAAAGCGCCAATCCAAATACTAGTGCCAATTCTTGAAATCCTATACGTCCCATATTCAACCTCCTATCCTTTATTTTACTGAGCTTTTTTCTGACTCATTGCTTGGTTCAAGGTCTGTTTCAAAAACATCCCAGTATATGAATCCCTACAATCCGATACTTGTTCAGGCGTTCCAGATACTACCAATTCTCCACCTTCGCCACCACCTTCTGGCCCAAGATCAATAAGGTGGTCTGCCGTTTTAATAACTTCTAAGTTATGTTCAATCACCACCACCGTATTCCCTGCATCCACCAACCTTTGAAGTACAGCGATTAATGTCTCCACATCAGCAATATGAAGACCCGTAGTAGGCTCATCTAAAACATAAAAGGTACTGCCCGTACTTTTTTTACTAAGTTCTGTTGAAAGCTTAATACGCTGGGCTTCACCACCAGAAAGCTGAGTAGATGGTTGCCCAAGCTGTATATAACTAAGGCCTACATCCATCATTGTTTGAAGTTTGCGTTTTATCGAAGGAATGCTATCGAAAAACAAGAGTGCTTCTTCCACATTCATAGACAGTACATCCGCAATACTTTTACCCTTGTACTTGACTTCCAATGTTTCTCTATTGTATCGTTTCCCTTTACAAACTTCGCAAGGAATATACACATCTGGCAAGAAATGCATCTCTATTTTTATGATCCCATCGCCTTTACAGGCTTCACAACGCCCTCCTTTTAAATTAAAGCTAAACCGACCCTTCAGATAGCCTCTCATTTTCGCTGTAGGTGTTTGGGCAAACAAATCTCGAATGTGATCAAAAACACCT
Organism: Tindallia texcoconensis; assembly: GCF_055383815.1. Classification (NCBI taxonomy): domain Bacteria; kingdom Bacillati; phylum Bacillota; class Clostridia; order Peptostreptococcales; family Tindalliaceae; genus Tindallia; species Tindallia texcoconensis. Next base: position 2,662,913 of record NZ_AP042431.1, on the reverse strand, counting down.
GTATAGGTAGCAGGATTCGATCTAGGCGTTCGACCGATAGGATCTTGACTCACTTTTATAACTTTGTCAACATCCTCGATTCCCTTTATCCCCTTGTGGGCACCAGGCTTTTCTTTGGATTTATAAAATTCTTGTGCCAAACGTTTATAAAGCACTTCGTTTACCAACGTACTCTTTCCAGAGCCAGAAACTCCTGTAACACAGGTCATAACTCCCAGAGGAAAATCAACATCTAAATTCTTAAGATTATTGGCCTTAGCACCTTTTACTTGAATTTTCTTGCCATTAGGTTTTCGCCGTTGTGATGGGATCATAATTTTTTTTGTGCCTTTTAAGTACTGACCTGTTATGGATTCCGGTGTGTTCATGATGGTTTTCGCATCCCCTTGAGCTACCACTTGACCTCCATGAATCCCAGCACCTGGTCCAATATCCACAATATGATCTGCATTCATAATCGTATCTTCATCATGCTCCACCACTACCACGGTATTGCCCAAATCCGTAAGGTTGCGCAGGGTTTTAAGCAGCCTCTCATTGTCTCTTTGATGCAACCCTATGCTTGGCTCATCCAAAATATATAAAACACCTACTAAACTGGAACCAATTTGCGTTGCCAATCTTATTCTCTGAGACTCACCTCCAGAAAGAGTGCCAGCACTTCTGGCTAAAGTCAGATAATCCAGTCCCACATCTTTTAGAAAGTATAACCGTTCTCTAATTTCCTTGAAAATCTGTCTGGCAATCATCATTTTTTGATCCGTTAATGTAAGGGTATCAAAAAAAGAGACGGCTTCTTTAACAGACATTAATGTTAACTTATGAATATTTATATCCCCCACAGTCACCGCAAGAGAAATATCTTTCAACCTTGCTCCTTTACAAACAGGGCAAGGATTTTCACTCATAAAAGATTCGATTCGATCACGCATATATTCTGAGTGTGTTTCCTGATACCGCCTAGTTAAATTCGGAACTACCCCTTCAAAAACCGAAGCATGGGTTTTTTTCCCACCAAAACGTGACTCAAATTCAAAAGATACTCGATGATCTTCCGATCCGTAAAGCAGCACTTGAATAAATTTTTTGGGTAGTTTTTCTATGGGTTCGTCAAGGCTAACTTTGTACTGCTTTGCTAATTGTTCCACCATTTGAAAGTAATAACCATCCTCAGCTTGCTTGCCATTAGAACTACTCCACGCTGCAATCCCACCTTCTCGAAGGCTCAGGTCTTTATTAGGGATAACAAGTTCCGGATCTACCTCTTTCATATGGCCTATCCCTTTGCATTCTGAACAAGCCCCATAAGGATTATTAAAGGAGAACATACGAGGACTCAATTCTTCCATCCCTATGTTATGCTCAGGGCAAGAAAGATGGGTAGAATAAAGTATTTCTTTTCCTTCTAAAACATCTACGAGTACCAACCCTTCAGAAAACTTAAGGGATGTCTCAATGGAATCCGCCAACCTCTCCTCTATTCCAGGCTTCACAACAATTCGATCCACTACAATATCAATACTATGTTTTTTATTTTTATCCAACTTTATATCATCGTATACCTCATGAGTTTCTCCATTAATACGAATCCGAACAAATCCATCTTTTTGAATTTTTTCCAACTGTTTTTGATGAGCTCCTTTTTTTCCTCTGATCACTGGTGCCAAAATCTGTATTTTTGTTTTTTCATCCATTTTCATAATCTGGTCAACAATTTCTTCTATGGTCATTTGGCTGATTTCTTTATGGCATACCGGGCAATGGGGGGTGCCTGCTCTGGCATAGAGCAATCTAAAGTAGTCGTATATTTCTGTCACCGTGCCAACGGTAGACCTTGGATTTTTACTGGTTGTTTTCTGATCAATGGAAATAGCAGGACTTAACCCTTCGATATAATCAACATCTGGTTTTTCCATCTGTCCTAAAAATTGACGAGCATAAGAAGACAAACTCTCAATATATCTTCTCTGTCCTTCTGCATAAATCGTATCAAAGGCCAAAGATGTTTTACCAGATCCAGAAAGACCTGTCATCACAATCAATTGGTCCCTGGGAATGGTAATACTTATGTCTTTCAAATTATGCTCTCGGGCTCCCTTTATCACAATCTTATTTTTTGACACTCCTACACCTCATTCATTTTGATTCTAGCTCTACAAAACACTTTTTTCTGCTCCTTGATTTCGAATCCATCTTATTTCATCTCGAATAGCAGCTGCTTTTTCAAATTCCAGATTGCGTGCTGCTTCTTTCATTTCTTTTTCTAGTATCTTGATTTGTTTTTGTGCAGCTTTTCCAGTCGGCGGCTTCGGCTTCCCTTTTTCCTCTATCTCATAAATATCTTCGGTTTCCGCTACTTTTGTAGCTTCGATAACATCTCTTACTTTTTTCATAATACTTTGTGGTGTAATGCCATGTTTTTGATTATGTTCTATTTGTATGTTTCGTCGTCGCTCTGTCTCATCCATGGCACGCTTCATTGAAGGCGTCACCTTATCTGCGTATAAAATCACTCGACCATCTACATTCCTAGCAGCTCTGCCAATAGTCTGTACAAGTGCAATCTCTGAACGAAGAAACCCTTCTTTATCCGCATCCAAAATAGCTACAAGAGCAACTTCTGGTAAATCTAACCCTTCCCTCAACAAATTAATACCCACTAACACATCAAAAGTACCAAGGCGAAGTTCCCTGATAATCTCCATTCGTTCCATGGTATCAATGTCCGAATGCAGGTATCGTACTTTCACACTGGCTTCTGTCAGGTAACGTGTAAGATCTTCCGACATTTTTTTTGTTAAGGTAGTCACCAGTACACGCTGGTTTTTTTCCGCACATGCATTAATTTCTCCCAATAAGTCATCTATTTGGCCTTGTACTGGACGAATGTGGATCATCGGGTCAATCAGACCTGTAGGTCTTAAAAGCTGTTCTATTACTTGTTGACTGTGTTCTAACTCATAGGGACCGGGTGTTGCACTAACATACACTGCTTGATTAACCATTTTTTCAAACTCTTTAAAATTCAAGGGTCGATTATCAAAAGCAGAAGGTAGTCTGAACCCATACTCTACTAATGATTCTTTCCGTGATCGATCACCACCATACATACCTCTGATTTGAGGCAAGGTTACGTGGGACTCATCAACAAGCAGCAGAAAATCTTCAGGAAAGTAGTCAATTAACGTGAAGGGTCTGCTACCAGCAGGCCTTCCCGTCAGATGTCTGGAGTAATTTTCAATTCCTTGGCAGTAACCCATTTCTCTTAGCATTTCTATATCATATTTTGTCCGCTGTTCAATTCGCTGAGCTTCTAACAACTGCTCTTTTTTCTTAAAGTAATCCATTCGTTCAATCAATTCAGCTTCAATATTTTCAACAGCCTTTTCCACTTTATCCCACTTAGTAGCATAATGAGAGGCCGGAAAAACCGCTAAATGCTGACGAGATCCAATTACTTCGCCAGTCATGGTGTTAATCTCTGTAATCCGCTCTATTTCGTCACCAAAAAATTCAACTCTCTGTGCATTCTCCGAAGATGAAGCAGGAAAAATCTCCAATATATCCCCCCGCACCCGAAAGGTACCTCGGGTAAAGTTGATGTCGTTTCTAGTGTATTGAATATTTGTGAGGTTTTTCATAACTTCATTGCGATTTAGCTCCATTCCTACTCGCAAAGAAACCACCAGCTCTTTATACTCATCAGGATCCCCTAAGCCATAAATACAAGAAACACTGGCAACAATCAACACATCTCTACGTTCAAGAAGCGATGCCGTAGCCGAGTGCCTAAGCTTATCAATTTCGTCATTAATAGAAGCATCTTTCTCAATGTACAAATCGCTGTGGGCCACATAGGCTTCTGGTTGATAATAGTCATAGTAACTAACAAAATATTCTACCGAATTTTCCGGAAAAAACTCTCTAAACTCGCTGCAAAGTTGAGCTGCCAATGTTTTATTGTGAGCAATTACTAGGGTCGGTTTCTGAACTTCTTCTACCAGTTTTGCCATGGTATAGGTTTTTCCTGAACCAGTAACTCCTAGAAGCGTTTGATGCTGTAGTCCTTTACGGACACCATTGCTCAGATTTTTTATGGCCTGTGGCTGATCGCCCATGGGCTGAAAGTCTGCCATGACTTTAAATGGTTTCATCCAAACATCCCTTCCTTTTTATTGCAAGAGTTCAGTGGCACGTATCAACTGTGGATCTTCGTCAAAATCTAGATCAAGTCCTTCTAGCCACATTTCTTCTGGTATTTCTACAATATAATCTGGTTCAATGCCTTTATCATGTATATTGCGCCCTGAAGGCGTAAAATATTCAGAGACCGTGAGCTTGAATCCGGTTCCATCAGGTAGTTGCTGCATTTCCTGGACTAGTCCTTTTCCGAAAGACTGTTCCCCTACCAATATGGCTTTTTTATGATCTTGTAATGCACCTGCCAGTATTTCAGATGCACTAGCAGACCCTTCATTAATCAAAACCACTAGTTCAACACCGTAATGCTTAGCATCAGCATATTCCTCTTTTCGGTTCCCATGCCGATCTTCTGTGTAAACAATTAATTCTTCCCCCAGAAGCATATCAGAAATTTGAATAGCAGAGCTTAATAAACCTCCTGGATTATTCCGTAGATCCAGTACAATTTTGCTGATTCCTTGGTCTTTCAAAGTATCCATATGAAACCTAAAGTCATTTGCAGTTTGTTCATCAAAGTTAGTGACACGTATATATCCTATTTGATCCTTCATGACTTCCGAACGCACCGATTCAATACGAATTATTTCTCGCATAACCGATACATCTACTGGTTCTGACTGGTTTCGTTTTATTATTTCCAATTTCACTTCTGTATCCGCTTCTCCTCGCATAAGAGAAACAGCATCGTCTAACCGATTCCCAGAAACACTCTCGTTGTCCACACGAATAATTCGATCTCCTGTATTCAAACCTGCCCTCTCTCCTGGCGTATTCTCGATAGGCGATACCACAGAAACATAGCCATCTTGATCTCCCGTCACAATAATACCGATACCGCCATAAACCCCCTGGGTACTCATCATCATATCTTCCATATCTTTGGCATCTAAGTATGTCGTATAGGGATCTCCTACGGCTTCAAACATACCATGAATGGCGCCATCAATAAGGGTTTCTTCTTCTAACTCCACATAATACTCTCCCAACAAAAAGTGTTTTAACTGGATTAGTTTTCCCATATTATCATTTTCTTCATTCATTCGTTGGTACATATCCTGGCTAATAATGACTTTATCTCCTAGGTTTAACGCCATTAAATTACTGGCACTAAAGGTGACAAAGCTGGTTAACAAAATCAGTACAATAGCCCCTAAAACTGCTTTCCTTTTGCTTATCATCAAAAAACTCCTTTACCAACTATATTCTATTGCTTTCAATTATTGTACCTCAAATTCTCTCCACTGGCTACCTTATACCCTTGGCCACAACAGACAACCACTTATCATTATTTTTGCTCTTTCCATTGTAAACACGCTTCCTCAGATTTTATAGGCATCTTCAATCTCATCAATATACTAGATAAAGGTACATATGTCCTAAGGAAGCATAGAGCATCGCAAAAAGTAACTAGTTATTTCTGGGAGAGGACGGCACCTTTAAAATAAAAAAACCCCTACTAATAGGGGCTTTCAAACGTAATGCATTCTATTGTAGCCAAGGCATTGGGTCTACGTATTTCCCATTTTTACGAACTTCGAAATGGAGATGAGGGCCTGTAGACATTCCAGTACTACCTACTTTAGCGATGGTTTGACCAGCTTCTACCCGCTGGCCTTCAGAAACCTGAAGGGTATTGCAATGGGCGTACAAGGTAATAATGCCGCCACCATGGTCAATGAAAACCGTTCGCCCATACCCACCACGGTTCCCTGCAAAAGCAACTGTTCCAGGTCCCGCTGCAATAATATTTGTGCCCGTAGGCGCTGGTATATCAATCCCTGAGTGAAATCGATTGGTCCCAAGAATAGGATGTATTCGATTCCCATATGGTGAAGAAATACGACTATGACCAGGGACTGGCCATCTCATTTCTCCTCCTTCGTAGTCTCGATCTGATTGAAGATTAACGAGTACCTGTTCCAAGTTTTTTGCTTCCTTCTCCAGTTGATTCAACTGAGCTTCTAAGGCCTGTTTATCCGTCTCTAGTTCCGTCTTTAATCGCTGTTGTTCTCCACGAGTCACCACTAGGTATTCACGCTGATTTTCAACGGTATGTTTAAGTTCAGCCAAGTACCGTCGGTTCAGTTCCAACTCCGCCTTTTTATCTTCAATAAGAATTCTTTGCTCTTCCATAAAATGCAATAAATCTACGTCGTTTTCCACGATAAGCTTTACCATATCCATGTTACTAAGCAGTTCTGAAAAATCCTTGGAATTAAACAACACTTCTGCGTAAGCCACATTACCATTTCGATACATGGCATCCAACCGTTTTGCTAGGAGTTCCTGTTTTTCTTCAATAGATATGATCGCTTCTTCTAAAGACTGTTGCGTATCATCTATTCTATTTTCCGTATCGACAATTCTGTTATTCAGCGAATTTAGCTCCTGTTCAGCGCTTTGTATTTCGCCACTAAGATAATTTAACTGTTCTTCAACACTTCTCTGTTCTCTAGAATTATCACGAATGGCTGCATCGATGCCCTGTCGTTGACTTTGTAGTTCTTGAAGTTGCTGATTAATTTGTTCAACTTCACTCCCAAACGTAACGGTACTAAAGCCCACGGCAATCAAGACCAGTAGCGTCACCAGAACTTTATGTATCCCTCGCAATTAAATGCCTCCTTCCATTTCATCCCACTTTTATATTTCCAAATGTTTTCTCAGAGAAATAATGCTTCCCAGAGATCCTACACCAGCACCTAAAACAGCAAACATAATGAGGGTTCGTTGCATCATTTCTTCTACGGATAGTAAGTAGGCGCTGAAGATAACAAAAAAACGCGTCGTCACCATTTCAAAAATAGTTTGATATCCAAAATAGATGATCGTTAAGGCAATAGCAGCACCCACAAGCCCCAGAATGGTTCCTTCTAGAAAAAAGGGCCAACGTATAAACCAGTTGGTCGCGCCAACATCTTTCATAATACGTATTTCTCTTTTTCGCGCATTAATCGTAAGCTTGATCGTATTAGAAATAATAAAAGTTGCGATTAAGATCAATACTGCAATGACCATCAGTCCTATAGAACGAACAAGCCCAGCAATTCGAATCAAATTATCAATAATATCTCGATAATATCGAATTTCGTCTACCCCTCTTAGACCTACAATTTCTTCCACCACAGCATCCGAATATCGAATATGATCTACATGAACGATATAGGAGTTAGGCAATGGATTGTCCTCTAGCGTATCTAACAAATGTCCCTGCTCTCCCCATCTTTCCTTCATATTGGCTAAGGCCATTTCTTTGGATTCATAATGAATATATGCTACACCATTAATCTCCCCAAGAGTTGACCCTAATTCATCAATCGCTTGTGGATCTAGGTCTTCTTCCAAGTATACTTGCACACTATCAAACTGGGTCTGAGCAAGACTTGCCAGATGTCCCATATTCAAGACCAATACCATCATCAAACCTAATATCGTAAGCGATGCAGCCACTGAACTGATAGATGCAACACTCATCCCTTTGTTTCTCCAGATGCCTTTAAAACTCTGTTGAGCTATGTACTGAAGGGCTCTAAGCTTCATATCCGTAAATCCCCCTCTGCACATCTCGGACGATATCGCCTTTTTCCAAGGCTACCACCCGCTGTTGCATGATATCTACGATATCTTTTGCATGTGTTGCCATCACAATTGTAGTGCCTCGCCTGCTTATATGCCGCAATACTTTCATTACCTCCCATGCTGTGTCTGGATCTAAATTCCCCGTAGGCTCATCTGCGATCAAGACAATGGGACGATTCACAATCGCCCTAGCAATAGAAACCCTTTGCTTTTCTCCACCAGAAAGCTGGTGAGGATATTGCCTTGCTCGATCACTCAGTCCTACCATTCCCAACATCATTGGTACCTGTCTTCGGATTTCTTTAGGAGAAGCACCGGTTACTTGCATGGCAAAGGCAACATTTTCATACAAAGTTTTATCTTCCAAAAGTCTAAAATCTTGAAATACCACACTAATTTTTCTTCTTAAGTATGGAATTTGTCGTTGGGATAACTTTGTAATGTCTTCCCCATCAACCAATATTTTTCCACCAGATACTTGTTCTTCTCTTAAGAGCAACTTAATAAAGGTTGATTTTCCAGCGCCACTGGGACCAACCAAAAATAAAAATTCTCCTTTTTCAATTTTCAAACTAATGTTTTTCAAAGCATGAACACCGTTATCATATACTTTGCTTGTGTTTTTGAATTCTATCAACAATTCCAACTCCTGATTTTAGCATTTTCACTCTTTATTATAACCTTAGTCAGAGCAAAATTGCAAGAAATCTGATAAAATGAATGTAAAGAGTCGACTCAATGGGCTACGACTCTGATAGAAAGGGCGAATTTTATGAAAAACCAAATCCGTAAAGCAATGCTAGACCAGAGAGAATCCCTAAACGAAGCTGTTGTGCTTCAAAAAAGTCATGCTATTCATGAAACACTGATGCAAATGACTGTATGGAAAGAAGCTATGCATATGATGACCTACCTCGATTTTAGAAATGAAGTTAAAACAGATTCGTTGATTAAAAATTACCTCCACCAAAGAAAGCATGTCTACATTCCTGTGACCAATCCAAAGGACTATCGTTTAACGGTTTCTGAGCTAAAAAATCCAGAACAAGACTTGCAAGTCACAGGATTCGGTTTACTGGAACCTAAGGATGAAGCATTAAGGCCAACCCCACCACAAAAACTAGATTTGGTTATTGTACCTGGAGTAGCCTTTGACCGAGAAGGGTATCGAATTGGTTTTGGAGCTGGTTATTATGATCGATTTTTACCATTACTTCAAAAAAATGCTGTTTTGATTTCTTTAGTTTACGATTTTCAACTGATTCCTCACGTACCACGAGAATCACACGATCTTTCCGTTGACTGGATCATTACAGAATCTGAACTGATTCAATGCTAATTAAAATAGACTCCTGGGAGCAGGAGTCTATTTTAGCTTATTCTATATCCTTTTTATACTTCTTTTTTTCCTCTTTATGAATACTTCGAAGCTTACGGCTTACCATGGCGTTAATTGTTTTTTCTGGATAATTCCCTTCTTCATCCGCAACCCCCGCTGGAATATCCGTAAGGATTTCTATTCCTTCTTCTGCATGGCCGATGGCGTATATGTGAAACTGTCCGTCTTTCACCGCTTCCACCACTTCGTCTTTCAGCATCAGGTTTTTCATATTTTGTTTTGGTATAATAACACCCTGATCTCCTGTAAACCCCATGATTTTACATACATCAAAGAAACCTTCTATTTTTTCATTCACGCCTCCTATAGGTTGTATTTCTCCATTTTGATTCACAGATCCAGTAACCGCTATGTTTTGTTTAATTGGGACACCAGCTATACTAGACAAAATGCCATATAATTCGGTACTAGAGGCGCTATCCCCATCAATCATTGCATAGTTCTGCTCAAAACTGATGCTAACCGAAAGTGAAATCGGGTGATCTTGAGCATATTTTTTTCCTAGATATCCACTCAAAACATATACCCCTTTTGAGTGGATTGGGCCACTTTTTGCTACTTCTCTCTCAATATTAATAATACCTGGTTTTCCCCGATAGGTGGTTACAGTGATGCGTGTAGGTTTTCCAAAAGAGTGTTGCCCAGTTCCCATAACAACTAAACCATTTATTTGCCCCGTTTGATTTCCTGTTACATCCATCAGCAATGTACCGTCTTCAAATAGTTCATTTAGTTTTTCTTCATGTTTGTTGTTGCGAAATGCTTTTTCTTCAATGGCTTTTTCTACATGCTCCAGAGCCACTAATTCCGACTTATCCTCCGAAGCCCATTGATCTGCTTCGTAAAGAACTTCTACCACATCACTAAAACGAGAGGTTAATTTTTCTTGATGGTCTGCTAGTCTGGAGCTGTATTGTATGACTCTGCATACAGCAGAACGTTCAAAATCTTTGAGGCCTACTTCTTCACAATGAGTCGCTATAAAAGAAGCCATTTTCCCCATGCTTTCTTGATCACGATTCATTTCTATATCAAAATCTGCCATGATTTTAAATAGTTTCTTAAAATCTTCATCTAAGGCATATAAAAGACTATAGGTATAGGAATCTCCAATTAACAGTACTTTTATATCCATTGGAATTGGTTCTGGTTTCAGCATAGATGTGACCATAAGTCCCATCTGTTGGGATAGGTTTTCAATATTTATTTCCCCGGTTTTAAGAGCTCTTTTCAAAGTATCCCAGGCATATGGCTGTAAAAGAATTTCTCTCGTATGAAGCAACAAAAACCCACCATTTGCCATGTGTAAAGATCCAGCTTTAATCTGAGTAAAATCCGTCTTTAAGGATCCCATTTCATTTTTATATTCAATAGCTCCCATTAAATTGTAAAAAGTTGGATTATTCTCGTTTATAATAGGTGCATGTGTTGTATCACTATTATCAACAAATAGATTCACCTGATATCTAATTCGAAAATCGTCACTGCCCTTTTTCAGGAAAAATGCCGGTCCTTTTTCTTGTGAAACTTCTTCATTCCTTCTAAATCGCTGGATATTTTCAACAATATCCCGTTCCATTTCATTGATATAATCTCTAATTTCTTTTCGATGATTATAGCGATTCAATATCTTCTTAATATAATAATTGATGACATCATATCCTGTTTGCTCATCTAAACTCTTCATTTTTTGCCTTAATGCTTCCTCGAGATCTTTTATTTCGTTAAACATTTCAAAGGTTTTTAAACTTAGTTCATTGGACTTTTCTCGAAGCTCATCCAATCTTTCTGAGGAAAGATTTTCATATTCTTCCTGATTCATAGGTCTTTCATCAACCAAAGGAATCGTCGCCAACCCATGTTCTGTCTCTTTAAAAGTGAAGCCATATTTTGCCGCCACTTCATTTAATTGCTTCAGCAATTCTTGGTTTTTTTGCTGATATACTTTCACTAATTCTGCTTTTTTCGTTTCATAGGCCGTGCTTCTAAAAACGGTTATAATCTCTCTTCGAATTTTTTCAATCATGGATTCGATGTCTTTTTTGAATTGATTTCCCAGGCCCGCTTCCATGCCCAAAGCCTTAGGCTTATCCGGATGTTTAAAGTTATATACATACACCCAATCCTGAGGCGTTGGCATATTTTCTGCATATGAACGGGCAATAGATTCTGTATAACTGCTTCTTCCGGTACCACTCAATCCAGAAACATAGATATTGTATCCACGTTTTTTCATTTTAAGACCAAATTCTAAGGACTGGGCAGCTCGATCTTGACCAATAATTCCCCTCAATGGTTTTAAATCTTTTGTTGTATTAAAACTAAAACTGTCTGGTGAGCAAAAGCTATTTAGTTGTTGCCAGTTTAATTTGTACTTATCCATAATGACCCCCCCTTTGGGTTATGTTACTATAATTAACCAACTCCCTATCTGTCTTTATACCATTATTTCTTGTATTCATTCAAAAGATTGATCGATCAATGATAAATTCCTCAGCGTTAATAAAAAGCATCTGCAAAATTTGCAGATGCTTTTTTATTTTAAAATATAACCCTTTGACCTTCTGGATCCCATACATACTCAACACTCATAGCTCTTGCAAAGCGAGAAATCGGAATATACGTTCTGTCATTCCTTATTTCTGCTTCTGTCCCCATCTCCAAAGAATCTTCACCCACTAGTAATTTAGTACTTCCAATCTTCATTTTGAGTACAATACCCTCTTGGGTTTCAATAATCGCCATGGAACGGTCAGCGTCCCAGCTTACGTTGTCCTTTGGTACGCCAAGAGCTTTTGAAACATGGGCTGCTGGCACCATCAGTCTCCCCTCTTTCAGATAGGGAGCCGCATCCAATTTCACCTTCTGGTTCCCAGCAATGTAATGGAGTTCTCCTACTCTGAAAACAACAGATCCATCCTCCACTTGTTGTTGATTTTCTTCAATTGAAGGCTCCGTAGTAGCTTCCTCATAGGTATCGTCAGTGGCTTTATAATAGATCTTCCCTTGGGATTGATACAGATTCATTTTTCTATCCACATTTTTACCCAAGCCAATGTATCGGACACCATCTCTCATTTCCGTTCCTGTATTGCCGTTCCCATAAAAGACAAAGACATTTTTATCCGCTTCCGCTATCTTGCTTAATTCATTATTAAAAAGATCTGCTTCCAGCTCATCCGTAAAACCTTGTGGACCCCAAACTGGATGATTGATCAATAATACCAGATTCTTGGCTGTATTGCTGCTTAATTGACTTTTCAACCATGGCCATTGTTGATAATTAGTTTGGCGAATTCCTTTGTTCTCACTGTTGATACGCAGGAATAATGTTTCCCCTTCTTGTAAAGATGTATTATTCTTCAAAAGGGTGTTTCCTGACTTGTGTAGGCTCATATCAGGATAAATCGAAAACATAGACTCAATAGACTCTGGTGTTTTATTTCTCCTATCCCTCAACTGACCACCAGCTTCTTCAGCCGTCAAATTCGGCAATGCTAAAGGAGCAATAGCTTCCATACCATCAAAGAGTAAGGTTCCAGATGTTTTAAAGAAAGGTTCTGGTTCCACTACGTATAGTCTTTGTAAGGTAAGTGGTGGCTTTAAGTCCGTTGATAAATTTCCGCTTAGGAACTCCCAGCCGGTCCAGTCAATTCCCTGCTTTAAATCCACAGTATGGTTATTGCCATTCCCATCCTGCACCTGTGCCCGTATCCAATGTGGTGCTGTTTCAATTGCATGCACCCAAACTCCAATTTCGCTGGTGCCAGCAGGAAGGGGATACTCTTTTTCAAATACCACATATGCAGCTGTGGTTTCAATGGATCCTGTTAAGTCATAATTTAAACGGATAGAGTGATTGTTCACTTTTCCATCATCGTGAATACGGACATCTCCAGAAACCACGTCAGGGTATCCTCTAAACCCAGGATTAAAGGTCCTAAATCCAGGCAAGCTGGTTCTTTGTGCACCTATTGCCATAGGAATCGCGGCTGAGTGTCCGTTATAACTGGCACGCAAAACCGTCACACCATCCTGCTGCCCGCTTCGATAGACTCCCTCAGAAAAGCTTCCCAAAGAATTCTTGTCTTCCCACTGAACCTGATTAAAAGTCAAGGGAGCTCGATATCCTTCTGGATCTATTCCTTCCACCTTAAGGTTGACTTCCTCATTTTTTCCCATATGATAAATAGGTGCCTCCACTTGTATAGCTGCCACTTCTTCAAGGATTTCAAACTCCATTATGTCTGTTTTCCCGCCGTAACTGGCTTCTAGTTTTATTCTTCCAGGTGATTCAGGAATCAATTTTCCATTTTCTACTCTTCCATCGCCTTCTACGACGCTAAATTCGACTTGGTTCAAACTTACCTCCATAACACGATACGCTTCGTCGAATCCCTTCACCTGAAGAGCCACTCCGTGGTCTTTAAAGGCCATTTTCCGATCTGCTTCTAATACAATTCCACCTATAGCATCATATCCATTTTTTGCAGAAGAAACTGCAAGGGCATTTATAATCCTTCGCTGTCCTCCATCAGACGGTACATTTGCCAGTCTAGCCTCAGACTCTCCTGGTTTACGGGTCATCATAGTGGTTGACCCCCCCCCATCCATTAATAGGGCCTGATGGCTCCCAGCTTCTATCATCAACCTAGCCATCACAGCACCATTGACGCCTCGGTAAGAATGATGTCGACCATCCACTGTAACCATCATTAGTTTTTTTCCACTACTATCAATCCCAACAGCAGTACGAGGATGATTTCCTGTCACTGGTTCCGTAAAGGATACGATTTGACCATTCCGAACTAAGGGTGTTCCTCCTCCTACTGCCAGCTGTATATCTTCCATATTAGGAACCGTTTGAGGATGAAAGGTAAGGCTCTCTCCGTGTTTTACCTCATCATACAAACGCTGACCCTCGTGTCCAGAAGCTAAAAGCACATATCCATCCTTGGGTATGGTAACAGATGGCAGCCCTCTTCTAACTTCTTGAACTTCGCCTTCCACAACCACTATTTCAACCAAGTCTGGATATTCATTGGTGGCACCAGGTGTTTTTTCTCCCCAGTTGTGATCAAGAATCGTTGTTTGATGATAATTCCAGGTAATTTTATTATAAGCTCTTATACTGAAAATTTTTCCACTTTGAGAGGATACATACATATTATTCTGCCACGCATCAATAATTGCCTGCTGATCTTTATTGATGGATAAAGCAGAAAAAGGCTTCTCTATGACTGGACTACTAACCATTTCTCCATCACGAACCATCACCCCAAGAGGCGAATCCGGATTTGTCATATAGAAAAAATCTGTATTAATGGCAGCAATGGGGCTGTTTTTTTGTGTTAACATCTGGCTCAACGTCTCTTTATGAGAAACTCCTTTGGAACTCTGCAACAAGTCAATTTCTGTTCTTTCATCTTCCAAGTCAACCACAATTACATTTTTATGCAACCAACCATTTTCTCCGAAACGAAGGATTCTTTCGTGGGTCACACCGCTACCGATGGTAGTTGTTTGACGATCTTCATAAAGATAGTTACCAGCAAAAACTGGCTGAAGCATTATACTGACCATCATTGTTCCAATAAAGAAAATAGTTAAAAATACTTTTTTCCAGGAATTCATTGGTTACCTCCATATTTGTATTTATTGCAAGAGCTTTAACACTTCTATATCTACTAAATTAAAGAAGCAAACTTGTTTAAAAATAGGGATTTTGTCTTCTTATACTGGATCCACCTCCTTAAAGCCTTCTCCTAGCACTTCATGAATAGTAGAGACCATCATAAATGCATATGGATCTTCTTCGTATACCAGTTTTTTTAATTTTACACCCTGTGCTCTGCTGACTACACACAGCAGCATATTTTTCGATTCACCTGTATACATTCCTTTTGCATCAATGACGGTAACGCCTCTATCTAACTCTTGAATGATCCTTTCACCTATTACATCAGATTTTTGAGATATGATATAAAACGCCTTTGAATAACTAAGATCTTCCACAATAAAATCCGCTAATTTTACAACGATATATAATGCAATTACAGAATATAGAGCCGTCTCTACTTTTTGCTCGACAATACCAGCAAAAGCAACAATAATAAGATCGAGTATCATCATTAATTTTGCAATGCTTAACGTGGGGATATATCGATTAATCATAGCACCGGCTAAATCTGTTCCGCCTGTTGTACCTCCCATTTTAAACACCAGTCCGATTCCAATTCCTAATGTTACCCCTCCATAAATAGCCGCCAACAATATATCCGTCGTAATGGTATACTGAGAACCAAAAAAAATAATAAAAATCCGAATAAATAATGATAGCATCAAGGTTGCATAAGCTGTTTTAGCCCCAAATGCCTTTCCAAGAATCATAATACCCGCGATAAAAAGAGGTATGTTAATAACCAGATTGGTAATATCCATGGGTATTCCCATCAATTTTTGAATAACAACTGCTAATCCAGTCACTCCACCTGGTGCAATTGTATTGGGTTCCAAAAAAAAATGCAAGGCAAATGCCATCATTGCACTGCCTAGGGTTATCACTGCATATTCTAAAATAATAGAGGTCTTTTTCATACTAATCCCTGCCTTTCTTCCAATCATTTCCAAAGGATATCCCACAAAAAACGAGGCAGTACCATCATTCTTTTTATTCTCCATGGTTCTTTGATCAATCGATAGAACCATTCGAGTCCAAGTTTTTGGAACGTTAAGGGTGCTCGTTTAGCCACACCTGCATACACATCCAGACTACCACCTATCCCCATAGCAATACAACAATTCATTTCTTCTCTCCAATTTTGAATCCAGACTTCTTGTCTTGGAAATCCAAGACCTGCAAACAATACATCTGGTTGACTCTCGTTGATCTCTTTCAATACTTCGTTTGAATCATCTGTATTAAAATACCCATGTTGAGTTCCTACAATCTGTATACCTGGGTATTTTTTTTCAATATTTTTCGCTGCCATATCTGCCACACCCGGTTTTCCACCCAGCAAAAACACACGCTTATTCCTTTTATAGCAGTAGGCCAGAATTTGATCCATCGTGTCAATACCTGTTACTCGTTCTTTTAGACCCATATTTTTCAATTTAGAGGCCATAATTAATCCGATGCCATCTGGTAATACTAAATCTGCTGATTGAAGTGCTTTCATAAGGCCATCATGTTTCTGCGCAGCCATTACCATTTCAGGGTTTGGAGTCATGATACTTCGACATTGATGCCCTTCCATAAATTCCATAATAATGTTTGTTAGCTGCTGCTGGGTCACTGGTGCAATAGGCACTCCCATCATTTCTACAGGTTTCATGAAATCCCTTCTCCTCTGTATATAAATTCCTTTATCATAGTTGCATTGTGATATGCTTTTTGGTTTAATTCCAACTTCGCTTCTTTTAATTTGTTTTTATACGGAACCTTCTCTTGAATCAATTGATTCACCGTTTTTCTAAGTTCTTCTTCCGTCAACGTTTCAACATCACCGGCACAGGGTTGAGATACTAATTTCAGAAAACTGGTGATTTTAGATTCATAGGATAAGCCGATCATTGGAACTTCGGCAATAGCTGCAAAAATAAGAGAATGAAGTCTCATGCCGATCATAAAATCAAGTTTCCCCATCTCAGCAATCATTTCTTTAGGGTCTTTTTTTTCTTCTAAGACTTGGGCTGGCATCTTCATCATTGATGCTACTTCTTTTGATATAGTCACATCTGCAGGGTACTGCATCGGCAAGAAGAGTACTTGGTACCCACTCTGTACCAATTCATCAGCACAGGCCGCTACCATCGCTGTGTAATGATCCTTGCCCTGCCAATTTCTTAAAGAAATCCCTACGGTTGGTTGCTTATCAGATACATCTTCATACATAGATAACCCCGATAAAGTAAACGCTGCATCTGCTGTAACAACGATATTTCTGTGAACTCCAAGGGATTCCATTAATTTCTTAGACTCTTCATCCCTAACCGTTATAAGATCCACTCGATTAATCACACATTTAGCCAAAGCTTTATTGAAAGGTCGACTTACTGGTCCAAAACCATTCCCATAGAAAGCAACTTTTTTCCCAGCTAATTTTGCTAACGCTATGATCCCTAAATAATATAATAAGGAACGACTACTAGTTACATCTTGCAATATAGAACCGCCACCACTCATTACTAAATCTGCTTTGCAAATGGATTGAATTACCTGAAAAAAGCGATTTCTGCTCACTGCATGAATATTATATCGTTTTTCAGTTTCTGCAGCTGTATAGCTAAGGGCAGAAAGATGAACTCCTGGAAGAATTTTTCGAAATTGCTCAACAATCGCTTCCAGAATCGCCTCATCTCCTGTGTTGTTAAAACCATAATACCCAAACATAAAAATCCTTTTCATTTTCTTGTCCTTCCTCATGATTGAATCTCCGTGGAATTCGAATCATCCCATAGCGGTTGAATCCAGCGACCATATGCATATACAATAAGGCTCAGCATCGCCAAATACATCAGAAAAAACGGAATGGCAGCTAATAATGAATAGATCGTTCGAATAGCAGAAACGTAAACTGGCGTTCTTAAATGACTAAATGTGTTGACAACTGAAGTTTGTCCAATCACCGCTGCCATTCCAACTAAAAACAACAATGATTTAAGGCGCAGCGATGCGATATATACTCCAATCATAAGTGCTGGAAATGCCACTGTAAATTCTTTAGTCCGCGGCCTTACCAAAAGTGTTTCTTCCAGAAAATTACGAACCATCATTTCTATTTCCATGGGCTGCATATTGCCTTCATGCCCTGTTCTAGCCATATAGATATATCCAGCAATCATTACAAATCCAAGCACTGCAATATAAATAATTTTAATATTCTCCATCAGCAGAGTACGCACTTCGTGAAGTCTAATACGAGGGTTTGTAAAATTCTCTTCTTGGCGTTTATATCCAAAGTAAAACATAAACTGGACTCCAAAAATAGCAATTGGGATTAGTTGTCCTATCTTAACCCCTCGAAAGATATCCATTTCCAGTAGGTACCGAACATCGGATAAGGCTGCTGCTACAATCATTGCGCCTACGGAAGAAATTAATGTTACCTTTAGCATCAGGATCACGCCTTCAAGGGCAGATCGAATAAATTGTAAAGGTTCTTTTTTCATAAAAAAATGTTTTGTTGTTTCGCAAAACACTTGCATCCCAAGGGAAGGAAAAACCACCGCAGCCGACAAGGCTAGGATTTTCTCTCCTAATTCTGGCTGTTTAAACAAAATAACTGCCATCATCCCTATGGCTAATATCAATAAGCTGATCCAGAACAAGTTTGCCAACGGAAAAAGTTTTTTGAGCAACAAGATACCACCAGCCATTGTTCCAATTAACATAAACATCATCCAAATAGGCTCTGGGTGATGCGCTGGAAAAGTGGAAGCAGTTCCTAGAACCATCCCATGTCTGGAAATCCTCTCTTCAAATCGTTGAAAAATCCTTTCATATTCCTCTGCATCCGTAATGTATATATTAGGATTTTCCATAAAAGGTTTAAAATAGATTAATCGTATATTTCGTTCTGTAACCGCTCTATACAAAGTATTTTCAATTTCTTCCGCACCTTCATAATGGTAAAACTGATATCGCTGCTGAATAAACGGCCACACATTAAACACTCGAACTGCTTTTGACTTCATTCCAGCCGCCAACTCATCAAATCCGTCTAATTCAAGGTGTTCCCGTTGAAATGATGTTTCAATCATAGCCAATCTGATATCGTTTTGAAGCAAATACTGTTCCAACACTTTAATGGACTCATCTGCATATCCGGGCATTTGCTTGCCTGAATAAAAAATAGCACTTGGGCGAATTTCAAAATATTCCAAATCATCCATTAGGGCATTAATATATTTTTCACCAGTCCACTCTTTATATCCATGGGGTCTTGGCATCACTTGGAGGCCAGATTCTTTAATGGTCCTAATTTTTTCTGGATCAAACCCTAAACTCAACCTATTTAACTGAGACGAATGCACTCGTTGTTCCCACATATAACTTCGTCCATCTGTATCTTCTAACTGCTGTGGCTCATTAAAAACCGCATCATTCACTGACCCATGAATGACAATAGCATATTCATCCTTATCTTCTAGAATTGTAAAACGTTCTTCCTCGTATCTGCTTATCAGACCATCTGAAATTCGTTGATATAATTCTTTTTCTTCTGTCAACACCACCACATCATAATCTTCAATTCCTGTTTCTGCATGGTAGCTGATTAAGGATTCAGGAACAAATTCTTCCCAGTTCCACTCCCGAAGGATATTTCTTCCCACCTCAACACTAAGCGGTTGTAGCTCTTGACGCAATAAACCTAAACTTTCCTCTTCCAATACTACATGTGTAGCACCCAAAGATTTGAATTTTTTCAACCACCATTCAAAACTCTTATCCGATTGATCTGCTAATTCTTTTGTCTCATAATAGTCGATAAAAACCTCAACCTGTTTATGACTTGACTCAAGATTCATCCTTTGTACCAAAAGAACGCTGCTAGATAAAATAGCTATCGCAATGAATATAAGAAGTGTTTTATCAAATGTCCATTTTTTCATTAAAGTTTATTCCTTTCTTTGGTAACAAGCTCAAAAGCAGGCAGGAAATGTATGAGCGCCTACACTCCTGCCTGCTTTTGAGCCTCGTTATCCTTATGTACGTATATGGGTAGCTATGTATTAAAAATCCATCAATCCTAAACTAATCATAAGCGCCTGATTCACGTCCGTCATGGCGTATTCATCCATCCGACCCAAACGTTGCTGCAATCTTTTTTTATCCAAGGTTCTAATTTGCTCCAGTAAAATAACCGAGTCTTTGGCCAGTCCATAATCTGGAGCCTTCACTTCAATATGTGTTGGAAGCTTTGCTTTGTTTATTTGGGTCGTAATAGCGGCCACCACTACCGTTGGACTATAGCGATTCCCAATATTGTTTTGAACTATTAGTACAGGTCGAATCCCACCCTGTTCGGATCCGACCGCTGGGCTTAAATCTGCGTAGTATATTTCTCCTCTTTTTACCATGGCACCTCTTTCCATTCTGGCATCTCATCTTCATAATTTCGGAGCAGCGCATATTCAATACAAAGTCCGATTTCTGCCAAAGCTAGGTTGATGTTCCCCATCTCCTCATATCCATTCTTCATTTTTTCATACATCAATACCTTGTTCTTTTCACAAATAAAGAATTGCATAGCTTCCTTAATGATTTGATTTCTGTTTTTATTCTCTTTTTGCCCGTAATAATCCAACTCACGGATCATATTTTCAGGCAAATGAATTTTCAAAAACTGTTCCGGTTTCTTCATGGCGCACCTCCGGACCGAAAAGTAATTTGTTACCGCATATTATACCCGAAGGGTCTACCTGCTGTCAACGATGCTTTAAAGAAGATCATCCCGATGTTGAATCACTAAACCATTTTCAATATACAGACGTGGAACACGCCTACTCACCATACAGGTGATTTCGTAGTTAATCGTATCTAGTTTACGAGCCACATCATCCACTGTATCGCCATATTCATCTTCTGTTGCATACAAGGTTACCTCTTCGCCACGGTGAACACTCAGGCCAGTTACATCCACCATACATTGATCCATGCAAATTCTCCCTACCACTGGACATTTATGGCCTCGTACCATGACTTCTGCTTTTTCACCTAGTAGCCTACTATACCCATCTGCATATCCAATTGGCAAAGTGGCTATTTTCATTTTTTTGCTCGCTCTAAACGTCAATCCATAGCTAACGCCAGTTCCTTCTTCGATTTCTTTTACATGAGCAATTCTAGTCTTAAGGGACATGACTCTTTTGAGCTTAAAGGTTCCATGATTTACCTCATTCGAAGGATATAAGCCATACATCATAATTCCTGCTCTCACCATGTCTAAATGAGTTTCGGGCATATCGATAATGGCGGCACTATTAGCCATATGTTTCATAGGAATTTGAATATCTCTATTTTCCATCTCACGACAGAACTCATTAAACTTATTGATCTGCCTTCTGGTTTCATCCTTGTTTTCATCATCTGCCGCTGCAAAATGGGTATAAATACCTTCCACTACAAGATTTGGCAATCCAGTGATGTTTTTAATCTCCTCTAAAGATTGTATCGTTGGCTGAAATCCAAGCCGTGACATACCTGTATCCAGTTTGATATGTATTAATGCTTCTTTTTTTCTATCAACCGCCTTTTGAGATATAATCTGGGCTTGGTCCATCGTATATGTAGTTAGCTGCAATTCCTTTTCTACAGCTTCTTGAACCAGTTCATCCGGTGTATAGCCCAAAATTAGAATCGGCTTTTCACATCCATTATGCCGTAGCTCTAGTGCTTCTGTTAAAGTTGCAACTGCAAATCTATCAATGCCACAACGCTCTAAATGCGATGCCATGTTAACAGAACCATGACCATATCCGTTGGCTTTTATCACGGCACATATGGTTGTTTCCGTTGGAATATTTTTTCTTATTTCTTGAATATTATGGGATAAATGATCTAGGTAAACCTCTGCCCAAACTGGTCTTTTAAGCTGTTCCGATTGCATCTTTTTTTCCTCCTTATTCTCATTGATTTCTCCAATGGCAAAAGCCATCGCACTATCGGAGCTGTGAGTAATGCTAACATGAATTTGCTTAATCGATTTCAAAATTGCCACTTCTTTAGCTTTTCCTGCCAATACCACCTTCGGCGCACCTTCTGAACTTTTTAAAATTTGTATTTCTTTCCAGCTTACTTTCCCAATTCCCGTTTCCAATACTTTCGCTACTGCTTCTTTTGCAGAAAAAATTCCTGCAATGGTTTCAGCTCGATTTCCTTTTTCTTCGCATTGTTGCCTTTCTGTGGTAGTCATGATTCTATGGATGAATTTTCTGTTTTTTTCAATGGCTTTTTTTATCCTGGCTATTTCAACCAAATCCACACCTGTTGATGAAATCATTTAATTACTCCTGTTCTACCTGCTTTTGGGCTGTATCTCAACCTCGGACCTTGGGTTCCTGCAATGACTATTTCTTGTAGTGAATCTGATGATCCAACTCTTCCATCTGTGAAGGTCCCAATAGAGAATGCAAAAAGTGATAATACATGTACATTTTTTCTTCGGCTTCCTCTTTTTTTTCTCTTAAGCGATTCAGCTCTTCTCTCAATATCTTTATTTCTTTTTCCCGTTTTTGATGTTCTCGATCTTCATGTATCAATTGACTAGCAGCATTTGCTACCGTAGCTTCCAAAAGTTGAAAGTTTACTTCCTGAATCAAGGATGGCATTTCTTCTTTTTTAGCATATAAAGATTCCAGTTTTCTTGTGGTTTCCTGCAAACCATTTTTTGCTTTATTCATTTCTTTATCCGATCCATATTGATTATTTTGATTTAACTGATAGGACATTTCCAAAACGTGTTGAGTCATTGCAGATTTTTCTTTCTTCATTTGTTGGATCTCAACTTCAAGTTGTTTTTCTTCCTTTAAAATCTGACTTAATTCTTGACTCAACGAATTTATTTTTCGATCTTTAAAGTGTGATGCCATGGTTTTCCATGCCGAATCTTTAATTAAAATGGGGACCTTGTTTTTTTTAAGCAATTCCCTATCTAATTCTATGTCTGGTTTTTTGTTAAAAAACATGCCATCACCCTACCATTTCTCCCTTTATATAAATAGCCTAGAAACCACTAGCATCGCCATAATAATTGTAAGCAATATGGCATAGATCAACGTATCACCAAAAATGATCGGTTTTTCATAACGCTGTACACAAAAATCTGGGAATTTTTCGCATACAGTATTAACAGGTGAATAAATGTATCTTTCGGCGCTGGCCCAGCTAGGCA
Source organism: Tindallia texcoconensis (assembly GCF_055383815.1). Lineage (NCBI taxonomy): Bacteria > Bacillati > Bacillota > Clostridia > Peptostreptococcales > Tindalliaceae > Tindallia > Tindallia texcoconensis. The sequence continues at coordinate 2,639,834 of NZ_AP042431.1, read as the reverse complement.
ACTTAAGGTGGAATAGATGGAATTTCATGCCAATTAAAAACATGGCTATTCCAAGTCCATAGACTATCACCATCCCACTTAAGTCTTTCCAATTCCAAAAGTTCATGTCCATTAGATAGTTCGATATAAATTCAGGATCATAAGAAAAAGCCAATGCCGCTGGTATTAAGGCCGTATCCATCATCCAATTAGGGGCCACACCAAAGAATATGATTAATACAGCTAAGACTCCCATAGGTGCATTCATACTTATAGGGTCTTTTATCTTTAAAGGCTCATTGTCTTTGTTTTTTCTAAGAAAAATAAAGTAGAAAAACTTTATAAAAGAACATACTGTCCCAGCACTAACAACGGTAAAAATCCATTCTGCATATTCAAAAGAAGGATGCCCATACATAAAGGCTTCTTCGATGGCATGATGCAAAACTGTTTTGCTAGCATATCCATTGAACAGTGGCATACCTGTTATCCCAAGAACAGCAACTAAACATAATCCTGCTGTAATTGGCATTTTTTTCCAGAGGCTACCCATCCGATACATATTGGTTTCACCAGTTTGATAATAGACAGCTCCCGCTACCATAAATAGTAACACTTTAAAAAGAGAATGGTTCAATGTATGATACATACTGCCTACAAAACCCATAGGACCAATATATCCTAAATAAGCCGCTACCCCAGCGCCCATAATAATATATCCCATTTGAGAAACACTATGGTACGCCAACATTTTCTTCGTGCTGCCCTGCTGTAGGGCCATAAATACCCCTACTACCATTGTTAAAATACCAAGCCAAATAACCACAAACCCTATATTTCGAGAAACTTCCCAGAGCATTGGATAAAACTGTAGTCCTTGGCTGGCATCCACTGAAAACGTCACCGCTATCACTTTTAATATCCCATAAGCGCCAACTTTAATTAACACCCCTGAGGAAAGAGCAATCACTGCAATAGGTGCTCCATCGTACACCCGCGGCATCCAGAAATGAAATGGTGCCATACCTGCTTTTATCCCAAATCCAGTGATCAAAAAAAACGCTATAAAATACTTAATGTAACCCAACTCACTAAAACGAACAGCCAAATGCGTCCACTCAAAGGTTCCTGTATAGGCTGACAACATCAAAATGCCACTAAGAATCATCAGACCACCAATAATTCCCATATATAAATACACAAAGCCTGCCTCTAGCTGCTCTTCACCACGGTGGTATACCATTAATGCGTAAGAAGCAAAGGTCATAATTTCAAAAAACAAGAAAAAACTCAATAAGTCACCAGCCAAAAGGGTTCCAATAGTAGCTATATAGGTAACCGTGTAGAAAATATAATTGATGTCTTCACGACTAAAGTAACCAATAACAAGCCATAATAATCCAGCAAGTATAAGTAAAGGAAAGTTTAGTAAATCAATTTTGAAAAAGATTCCCGTTTCAAATACTCCAGCAATATTATAAACAATTGGCTCTCTTAAAACTTCTGGAAACGTAAGTAAGAATAAAAAGGTTGTCATCAAAATATAGAGCTTTACAAGCATTCTTCGAAGGTGTCTTTCTTTACTCCCCACTAAGGGAATCACAATAACCTCCATGGCAACAAATGTAATAAATAAAAACGGAAGACCGATTTGAATAATAACGCGTGCCAGGTTCACAAAGTTGGCTCCTTTCTTAAGGCAACTGATTTACCTAATAAAAATCGTTAGGAAAAACAGTGTCACCACTAAAATTGTTGCATAAATGTATACATCCGCATTGGTAGTTTTCACATCATACTCATCTGTAATTCTTTTTGATGCATTCATCACCATTTTTGATAGCGGTTTGTACATGACAAATTCAAAGTCCATCCACTTAGGCATATGCAAATGAAATAAATCGAATTTTTTTCCTGCAAAAAAAATTCCAAATCCAAGTAAATATACGGGAATCATCCCAGTCATATCTTTATAATTAAAAAAATTCATATCCACTAAATAGCTCTCAATAAAGTATGCGTCATAGGTAAAGACCTTCGCTGCTGGAATAATGAATTGATCCATGGCATAGTTTGGTGCTAGGCCTATCCCAATAATTAAGATTCCAAGCCCACCCATGGCCATTTGCATCATACCATTCCCACTTTTAGATAGGTTTTGATGCTCATTTGGACATTTTCCCAGGAAGACATAAGAAAACATTTTAATAAATGAACACACAGTCCCAGCACTTACAATGGTAAAAATTACTTCTGCATATTTAAAAGAATAGTGACCGTACTCATAGGCTTCATCAATGGCATGATGCAACAAAGATTTGCTAGCAAATCCATTGAAACCTGGCATTCCTGTGATACCAAGAGCCGCAATCAAACAAACCAATGCTGTAAAGGGCATCTGTCGCCAGAGACCTCCCAGCTTATACATATTTTTTTCATGTGTCTTTAGGTACACTACTCCAGCTACCATAAAGAGAAGTGCTTTAAACAAGGCGTGATTCACTGTATGATAAATACTCCCTGCAAAACCCATTGCACCAATGTATCCCAGATAAGAGGCTACACCTACGCCCATAATAATATATCCCATTTGGCTAATGCTATGGTATGCTAGCATCTTTTTCATATCCCCTTGCTGCAGAGCCATGAAAACACCCACTGCCATAGTAGCAATCCCTATCCATATAATAATAGCACCCATGTTTTTTGACAGCAACCATAGCGGATCATCTGCACCTGTAATCATATGAGCAGCCGGCATAAAAAAACTAGTTGTAATCCTTAAAAGGCCATAGGCCCCTATTTTAATCAATAATCCAGATAACAAAGCCGACGCCGGAGTAGGTGCCACTGGATGAGCCTTAGGAAGCCATATATGTAGCGGCAGCATTCCTGCTTTAATCCCAAAACCAATGACAAAAAGAAAAGATATGATGTACTGAAGCCAACCAGTATCGCTCAATTCCAGTGCAAGAAATACAAAATCAAGGTGATTCGTATTGAAAAGTAATAAGAGCATCCCTACTAGTACGGCTAATCCACCACCTACACCCATGAAAATATAGTTATTCCCAGCTAAAATAGAGTCTGTAGTTTGATTGTGTGCCACCAACAAATAGGAACTAAAGGTCATAATTTCAAAGAATAGAAACATAGTCAAAATATCGCCAGCCATCACAGTTCCCATAACACCACTAAAGGTAATGGCTTTAAAAAGGTAAAAACGTTCCCGATGATTTTCCGTCAACATGTATTCATGGGCATAAATGCTCACCATAAGCCATAAAATGCCTGCTGTACTTAACATGATGTAGCTGAGCATATCCACATTAAAATGCAGTCCATATCCAAAAACACCTGGAATTACATTCTGGATTCCACCATCCACCACTTGGGGATACATGAGAAGGATCACCAGAAAAGTTGCAAATGAAGTGAATACAACCGTAACGTCTCGGAGGTTGTCGGATCGTTTCCCTATATAGGCTTCTATTGGCCCTCCTAGAAAAGGAAGAAAGAGAGCTAATAAAGGCAAGTACGGAAAGTGAATAGCCGCTTCTAGTAATGGAAGAGATCGGTTGCATGCCCCGATGAAACGACAAAAAGGGTCCCCTTCCTTGTATCCAGTTGTCATCACGACAAAAAGAGTGATTAAAACCAAGGAAATCACAAACATAACAATGCAACTCACACAAAAATAATCCCGCGAAATGTTATGATACCATTTATTTAGGGGTTTTCCCTTGGAGTTATTTTCCATTCCTTTTTCACTTTGACTAGAGATGCTCATTTTCCATACGCCTCCATATGACATAGTCCTTATACGATTCAAATGAATAAATCGGTACTCCTAAAAAAATGTAGGGATTGCTCTCTCAATAAAAGTCATAATCAACTGTGGAAAAAATCCAATTAGAATGCAAAGACCTGCGATAATAGACATAGGAATTGTCATGCTCTTTGGTACATCATCCACTATCATCACATTTTCTCGATCTGCACTCTCCTTTAAAAAGGCACTGATGATAATTGGCAGGTAGTACACCGCATTAAGAAAACTGCTTAAAAGGATCACCAACAAAATCATTGGCCTTCCAGCATCCAGCACCGCCAGGCTTAAATACCACTTACTCATAAACCCGTTAATTCCAGGTATTCCAATCATTCCAAGTGCACCAATGGTGAAAACTACCATGCTTACGGGCATCTGATATCCGATTCCTGCAAAGTATCGAATATCCCGTTTCCCAGTTTGGTAGATAATGGCACCCGCACTTAAAAACAGGGCAGATTTCATCAATGCATGCGTGACCACATGAAATAATGCCACCGATAACCCTAATTCTGTTGCTAAACCAATCCCTAACACGATATACCCTATTTGAGCAACACTAGAATAGGCCAAAATTCTTTTCATATCCTTTTGTCCAATAGCAAAAACGGATCCCATAATCATCCCTACCATAGCAAAATAGGTAAGAAACAATGGGATATCCAGCTGTGTAACAATATCAAATCCAATCACCCGGTAAATCATTTTAATCATAGCAAATAAATATATTTTTACCACTAGTCCTGAAAGTAAGGCACTAGAGGGAGTTGGAGCAGTGGAGTGAGCATCTGGAAGCCATGTATGTAACGGAAACACAGCCGCTTTTATGCCAAATCCTGTCAAAATAAAACCCAATGCTATCAATATGTTTCGAGGATAAATATGCCAAACTTCCTGAATAATTTCATAGTTAATGCTCATATTGAGGTTTCCCGTAACCATGTATAAAAAAGCAATCCCCATCAGAATAGATACAGATCCAATCGTCCCTAACATCAAGTATTTCATACTCGCTAGCAAATTTTCTTTTTTACGCTTAATTGAGACAATACCACAAGAAGTCAATGATAATATTTCCATAAAAACATATAAATTGAACAAGTCATTGGTCAGAATCATGCCGATCATGGAGAACATTAACAGAAAAACTAAGGTGTAATACCCAGGAACTAAGTGGGGGTATATTTCATGTTCTACGTCTCGATAGGAATAGAAAACAATCAACGTGGATAAAATCATGACCAAGGCAACCATCACAGCTGAAAATTCATCCACCACAAATTCGACACCGATCATTGGATCCCGAAGGCCAAAGTGGTACACATAAGCACCAGACTGAAGCACCCTAATCACAGTTGCTACGGAAAGCATCGTAGCCACCACCAAAGAGTATGTCATAAAAATCTTAATTTCGAGATTTGATAGCCTAGTAGCAAGTGGAATGGTTAAAGCCATTGCCAACAGCAGCAGTAAAACATACACCGGCAGATGCATACTAATCATTGGCTTCATCACTCCTTATCTGCATTATCTCATCCAGCTCAATCGTTCCATACGCATTGTATATTTTAATAATCATACTGAGGCCATATACCGTAATACTGACGGCTACCACAATACCTGTCAAAATCAATGCAGAGGGAAGCGGGTTCACATATTGAATGGCATCATTTCCTTGCATATGAAGGATCGGTGCATGACCACTCTGAATAAACCCAATAGAAACAAAAAATAGGAATACGGATGTTTCCATGATATTTATCCCAATAATCTTTTTAATCAGATTGGGATGTGTTAATACTGTATAGAGGCCGATGACAAAAAGAAAAGACGAACCTATGTAATTGATGTTATGAAGAAAAAATTGAATTTCCACACTAATGCTCCTCTTCTTCGATCATGGTATGAAATAATGTGATCATGGTGCTCCCAACTTTTATTCCGATGGCCAAGGTGATGAATGGAATAAATCCACCACTAAAAATATCTCCTGCTTCACCCATATAAAAACCTGCGGTTTTATTGGTCAGGAAAACATACCCAGCAAAAATACCAACTAATCCAATCAAAATATACAACATAATAGCGCCGCTTTCCAACCATTTGGAAGTTGAATGTGGCATCTTTGCATTACCCTTTTCAGATCCAAAAGCCAAGGTGTAGAGTATAATGCTTGCGCCTAAAATAGCTCCTCCTGGAAAGCCTCCCCCTGGAGATAAGTGACCATGAAAAATCACAAAAAGACCGTATATTTGAATAAATGGAATAATCATACGACTTATGTTTCGAACAATCAAATCATCCATGATGAGAATCCTCCTCTCTAGGATCAGGATCTTTTCCGACTAATACGGTCAAAACAGCTGCAATGGATGTAAACAATACAGTTGCCTCTCCCAGTGTATCCAACGCACGATAATCCATAATAATAACGGCTACTACATTTGGAGAATGTGTATCTTCCAAAGCTTCATCCAGATAATACCCGGCCACTTCATTATAGGAAGGATTTTCTACATTCCCCATGGGTGGCATCTGCATATAACTTGAAATCATAATGAAAAGCAGGCCCCCAAGGGCTGTAAACATAATCCATTTTTTCATTTTTCCATCCTCCTGGTCCTGCTTATTACCGCAATAAACATAATAGTCGTAACACCAGCGCCAATGGCAGCCTCTGTCATCGCAACATCTGGAGATCTTAAAAGTAACCAAAGTACAGCCATAATCAAGCTATAAGAAGCAAAAATAATCACCGCACTTAATAAGTCTTTTGTTTTTTCTACTGCAATTGCACAGGCAATCAAAAATACAATCAGAATCACATTCAATATTTGCATCTCCTGATCACCCTTTCTTAATTATTTTATGAGACCTCGGAATATCTTGATGCGTATTATAGGCAGCCTTTGATATAATATGTGCCGCTGTTGGATTTGTAATCCAAATAAATATTAAAATAACAAATAATTTTATTGTGATGATCTGAATACCAGTATGGATCATCATTGCAACTAAAATCAAACCAGCTCCCAGGGTGTCACATTTGGTAGTGGCGTGCATTCGGGAGAAGGCTTCTGGCAATCGCACCAAACCTACGGTTCCCACCATGAAAAAAAAGCATCCTCCCAAAAGAAATAATATGATTAATCCATTTTGCAGCATAAGACACTCTCCTTATCCTAGTTTCCCTCTCTCTATGTACTTTGAAACACAAATCGTTGCAATAAAGCCCATCATAGCATAAATAAGAGCCACATCTACAAAGGATTCTTGCCCGATAATAATTGACATCAGAACAATCAACATGGCTACTTTAGTAGTAATAACATTGATAGCCACTACTCGATCTACAGCAGTTGGACCAGCATAAGCTCTGTACAAACAAAAAAATGTCATTACGGCCAGAAAAATGGACGTTGCAATAAAAGCATTTGTTAACATTCCGAGTCCTCCTGTTTCTTAATCCACTCCTCAATAAAACTTTCTTTCATAGCCTCTGCTGCGTCTGTTGTCAATGCGTGAATAATAAAACCATCTTCTACAATATCAACCGTAAGGGTGCCTGGCGTTAAAGTAACCGAGTTCCCAAAGATTACTTTGTTCATGTCATTTTTCAACATCATGGGAACTTTAATAAAGTGTGGCTGTATCGGCATTTTAGGATCCAGAACAATTCTAGCTACATCTATATTGGCCTTAAAAATTTCCACCACCAACACGCCAATAAATTGAATCATATTCCATAAATGCTTTATTTGATAAAGAGGCATCTCCGTATCGCCAAATAAGATTTCCTTTGAGTAAAGCATTACCAACGTACTTAAAACAATCCCCAAAAGAATGGTTTGTACTCCAATTCCTGGCGAAAGAACCATCCAAAACAAAAACAACAGAATTCCAGGAATAATATATTTTTTGGTTTCTGCTCCCTTGTCTTTTGTCATCAAAGCACCTCTCCCTATCAAACTTTTTTCTTTTATTCCGTAGTCTAGTATACCATAGTTGCAAAGGCTTTAGAAATAAATTCTCCAAGACAAATATCCTTTTCTGATCTCTTAATTGAATAAGAGTCAGAATTTTACTCACTCCGACTCCTTCAATTTTAAAACTATTCGATTTTCAATATCGGGGTTCTATTGCTTTTGAACCACCTAGTTTTTTAATTCCAATCCACGTGAAACAGGCCAGTGCTGCAATGGTACCTAACTTACCTCCAACTCCAGCGTATGCATTTCCTGATGCAATAAAAAGAAGTCCTGCAATAAGGGATACAAATGCCATTTCTTTAAGGTTGGCAACGTTCTTTTGAGCGACCATGCCCGCATAGCTGGCTGTTGTAGCAACAACCGCCAATCCACTAACTTCAATCATGTTTTCCGTTTCCAAGTATCGAAAAAGAATTCCAGATATTAGCACCACTATAGCAGAACCAAAAACGCCTCCTTTCCCCATAATTACAGCAATATAATAAGCTGCCATACCCGCAATAGCCGAAACAATAAGTATGATCATATTCTCCATAATTTCCCTCTCCCTTATACAAATAAATTCGAAACAAATCTTGTGATTTGAGCTGCTAAAGCTGCCGTGGTTCCTCCTTTTCCCCCAATCCCTGCATAAATCTCAGCCGTTAATGAAATAATAATCCCTACAATAAGACCTCCCAATAACGCTATCCCAAAACTTGGTAATACATTTAATCCAGACATCCCTACAAAGGATGATGTATAAGCTGCTCCTGCAAGGGCTCCCGGCAGCAACACCGCAGCAATTACACCTATTATTCCATTGGCAATAATAGGGCCATAACCCATTTCATGGTTGATAAACCAAGTCACGCTGGTTGCAATCATGCATGTTATTATAATATGCGCTTTTGCTTTATTCATTTCAACCACCTATCCTTTCAATTCCTCAAAGTGTCCTTTTAGCCCAATACCTGCTAAAACTAATATTACTAGAGATACAATTACATCCAGTATAAGTTCCTGACGCAAAATATTTGTAATTAGCATCAAATAACCTGTTGAAACAAACAATCCAAACCCAATCATTTTTCTTGTCATCGTCTTTCCTCCCATCAAAATTATTTATGCTTATTGTATTACTTTGTTAAATAAATGTCCAGAACTATTGTTAATTTTTAGATTGATTGATTAATTCGGACAACAGGGTGATCTATATCCCAATTGTCTTGACCTCACAACTATTTATGCATAAAAAAGACGCTTCGCGTCTTGTTAGTTGGAAAGTTGGTTAGTTGGAAAGGAAAAGCAAAGTCAAAGTCACAAAATAATCCACCAGTTAAATGCGCATGCTATTTCCTTAGCCATAAAAAAAGTACCCTCTCTATTATGGAGGGTACTCTTTTTTTCTAATAATTCTATCCTTCAACTGCATAAGCACGTATAATATCTCTTCTCGTTACAATTCCAACTAATTGATCCTTTTTCGTAACTGGTACCCGATTAATATTCTTTCTTGTCATTACAGTTGCAATATCTTCTACCGTATCCTCTACATCTACCGTAATAACGTCTTTAGTCATGATTTCCTTCACACGATAACCTACCATTTTGTGTATCTGTTCTTCCATTTTTTTCGTATTATCGAAAAAAATGTAACTATCCAATATAGTAAAATACCTTGGTATTTCAAGTTTTTTGCTGCGATATATCAAATCTCCCTCTGTTACAATTCCCACCACATGCATCTCTTCATCCACAACAGGTAATCCACTTACATTGTTGTCCATCAGCATTTGAATAATCTGATCTACTGTTTGATCTTCGGTTGCAGTCATCACTTCCGTAACCATGATATCTTTTGCTTTCAATTCATCTGGAATGATTGTTGATTGTTTTTCTTTTTCCATCAAAACCCCTCCCATCAAAGTCTGTAATGCCATCTTTATTCAAAGTCTTCGTATAACTTGCTGGCTTGTATACCCGTGTTTCCTTGGTATTTACCACTTATATAAGGATCGTATTCGCCTTCAATGGTATGGTAATAAATCTGACAAATCTCTACGTTAGGATAAATCTTTATAGGATGGATGCAAAACATTTCCAAAGTCCAGTACCCACAAAAACCTACGTCCCCAAATCCCGCTGTCACGTGGATAAATAACCCAAGTCTCCCAATAGAAGATCGTCCTTCCAACATCGGTACAAGACCAAAGGTTTTGGTGTGCTCCTGGATTCTTCCCAAATATAACCTGTTTGGTTGGAGAAGAAGCCCTTCTTCTGGTATGCGTATTTTTTTCGTTGGATTCGATCGTTTCATATCTAAAACGTCCACATCATAGGTAAGTAGTTCGTTATGCAGTTTTAAATTATAACTATTTGGATTTAGCTGTTTTTCATTGAAAGGTTCAATAAAGATATCCGTCCCTACCCTTTTTTTAATTTCCCGTCCTGACAATATCATTGCTTTCCCACCTTAAAAAGGAGTCTGTACAGACTCCTTAGTTTATCTTTCTTTCTTTCCTGCCATCTGCTGGCTATTGCAAAATTCCATGTAGCTGCAAAGAGCATTATAAAAAGCTTCTGTTTTTTCAGGCGATCCGATGAGTTCCAAAAGGCTATCTTTGAAGTTTTGATCTTCCAGCTGGCTTCTTTGCATCTTGTCAAGGCTAATATCCATGGTTGTTTCTACCCAATCTGCCCTAGATATGACTTCGCGAATTTCAAGTTCTGTTTCCAACCCTATGTCTTTCAAGTACACTCCAAAGCCTTCATGGTTCATCATCCAAACCTCCTCCACTCCATCTTTCTTCCCCAAACATCTTTTCAGTGAAGTAAATACCCAATAATTCAGAATATAATCAAAGAGTCCTCTTGGATATTACGCTAGATGCCTTCTTTTTGTCTAAGAAAAATTTTCTTTACAGGATCAATGCTTTGTTTAAGAAAAAAGAGTAAATCCACTTTTCTTTAATATTGAATCCTGTCAGCTCTTTCAGGGCGTCTTCATAAAGGTTCATCTGTCTACGATATTTTTCTTTCCAATCCTCTGGATCTATTCCTTTTATTTCATCAGTTTTATAGTCTACTAGTACCAAAGAGTCCCCTTCTTGAAAATAGCAGTCAATAATCCCCTGCATCACCACTTCTCCAGTCTCTATTTGTTTTTTAACCACAAAAGGCCATTCCCTTCGACACAGATCCGCTTCCCGAATCCGCTTTCCTAGAGGACTTTCCAGGAATAAGGAAATTTGCGCTGGGTCAATCCCCTTCATTTCTTCTTCTGTTATCATTTCTTTTTCTAGCATTTGTTGAAGTTGCTCTTGAACCTTCATTCCTTTGGCCGCTTCTACAAAATCAAGCTGCTGGATCACATAATGCAATCGGGTTCCTTTCTCAGCAGCACTTACCAGCTTTTCATCACAAAGAAAATCAGGCTTTTTAATCAATACTGGCATTCGAAAGAGCTGGTCTTGTGTTGTCTTGATACGTTCTTCATCTACCAATTCACTAACTGAGTATTTAGATTGTGTTCTCGTTTCCTCTATAAAGGGATATTCCCATTCTAATCTACTCTTTATATAAATGGTATCTTTCTCTGGTAGTTGATCTAAATTCCACCTCAACCTGTTTTTAAATTTCTGAGATTCTTGAATTTCTCTCTTTTCATCAGTAACCAACTCCTCCTTCTTCCATATGCTTAAACTCCACTGACTATTCCAAAAACCATTGGTTTCCCCAAGAATTCCATAAGCATTGGCCAAAGATGGACCAATCCAATCTAGATACCTTTGGCCCTTTGAAAGTTTATACGGATGTAAATCATGTTCCCACTGAGTCCATTTTAACTTGGGATCCTCTACGCTCCCTACCATAATCAATTTTTCTTTTGCTCGAGTCATGGCTACATATAATATACGCATTTCTTCCGATAGACTTTCTTGTCTGATTTTCTCTTTAATGATATTACGAACAATGGTGCTCCGAAAAACCCTTTTATCTGGTTCGGCACATACAGATCCTATTCCAAGATCTTTATGGACCAGCATTTTTTCATGGGTATCTCGTAGGTTAAACTTTCTTCCAGCTCCAGCAAGAATGACTACAGGAAACTCTAAACCTTTACTTTTATGAATACTCATTATCCTCACCACATTATTATTAGGCCCTATGAGTTTTGCTACCCCAAGATCATTCCCTTTCCCTTTTTGGAGTTTTTCAACGTACTGCAGAAAACCATAAAGACTTCCTTCCTGATGCGTTTCAAATTCTTCTGCTCTTTTTCCTAGAATTCTTAGGTTTGCCTGACGCTGCTCTCCTCCTGGCATGGATGCCACAAACCCATAATATCCAGATTCATCCATAATCTGCCATATAAAATCTGATAATCCAATATCCAAACTCCATCGCCAGAAGGAAATTTTTGCTTTGAAGTCAGCCACTTTTTTACGAATTCTTATATCCTCTAGTTCTTCTCCATTCATGAAGCATTCGTAAAATGGTGCTTCCTTTCCCTTTAGCCTTAGTAAGGCTAATTCATCCGTTTCAAAGCCACCAATCGGAGATCTTAGAACGCTAAGCAACGGTATGTCTTGCTTTATATTATCAATAATCTTCAATAAATTTAAGAAAATCTGTACTTCAATGGTTTGAAAAAAACCGGAGCCAGCATCTGAAAAAACTGGAATTCCTTCCCGATCCAACATATCTTCATAAATTTGAAGATAGGGGCGAGTCGACCTCATTAGAATTACAATATCTCTATACTGAACCCGTCGTTTTTGTTGAAGCTTTTCATCGTAAACTTCCCCTTTCAACACTTCTTGCACTCTTCCTACTACTAATTTTGCTTCCAACTCATTATCTGTCCATTCTTTCAATGCATTTACACTACTAGGATCTTCTGATTTCCTTTTGTCTAGCAAATGCAATTCAATAGGAACCGGTTCCTCTATCTCAGGATAAAGTCCCCCACTAAGAAGCATGGCATCTTCCCCATATTCCATTTCTCCTAAAGCAGGGCTCATAATGTTTTTGAAAAGTTCATTAACGCCTTTAAGAATTTCATTTCGACTTCTAAAATTTCGATTTAAGTCAATTCTCCTGTCATCTGCTCCTGCTTGATTCAAAAAATTATGCTGTTTTTGTAAAAATAAGGCTGGTTCTGCTAATCGAAATCGATAAATGCTCTGCTTCACATCTCCAACCATAAACAAATTGTTTTCTCGTTTAATACGATCTGTAATAGCTTCCTGTACACGATTGCTATCTTGATACTCATCTACAAAAATGTGCTGAAACTGATTCCGGTAATACTCCGACGCTTCTTTATGATTCAAAATTTCTAGAGCCATATGCTCTAAATCATTGAAATCCACTAGGTTTTTCTTTCGTTTAATTTGAGAAAACTGGTGATGAAAAGCTACTACGAGCTCCCTAAATTTTTCCATAGGGCCTAGCATTTTACCTAAATCTTCACTCCATTGGTCTGGCCCACCAACAAACCAGTCATTCTTCATTGCCTTCAACTCATCTTTAACCGCATTTCGCAATCCTTGCACCAATGCTTTCGTCTCACTATTTACATTTTTTGCTGCTGGTAGCCGCTTAAAGTCCATTTTCCAAAGCTCTTTAAAAAAAGCCTCATCGTACTGAAGGCACTTCTCCATCAGTTTTTCTAAAGCCTCTATTTCCTGATCAATTAGGTCCATATAAACCTCTGGCCCATCAGGAACTTGACAATAGTCATAAGCCATTTCCATCTGTCGAACCATCCCATTGAAACGCAACTGTAGTATTTGAAACAATACTTTGATCCACCTTGTCTCCATGATCGTTGAAGGCTCCACGTCAAATTGTTGCACTTGATCCTTCAACCATGCCTCTGGATCTGGTTGACTTTGTATAAACGTGTGTACTTTGGATAAGTTGTATTCCAGCCATCTGTCATTTTTCATATCACAGAAACTTTCGATTAACAAATGAAAAGAAGGGTCGGCTTCTTCATAAAATTTTTCCAAAGTACTATCCAATGCTTCCTGTTTTAACAATGCAATTTCGGTTTCATTCCCTACTCTAAATGACGGATCCAAGTCTATTAAGTGAAAGTGACTTCTCAATACTTTCAAGCAAAATGAGTGCATGGTCATAATGTAGGATCTATTTAGTAAGGATAATTGTCTTCGAAGCTCCAATCGCTTATTCGATAATTCCTGAGATGCTTTTAACATCTCTCTCCCAATTCGTTCTTTCATCTCTGAGGCTGCAGCATTCGTAAAGGTCACCACAAGCATTTGGTCTACATCTATCTGATCTTTTATGACTAAACTTAAGATGCGTTGCACCAAGACGGCAGTTTTACCCGATCCAGCAGCAGCAGAAACTAATAGATTGCAGTTTCTGCTTTCGATAGCCTGTTTTTGTTCAGCAGTCCACTGTGGCATTTATGAATTCACCTTCTTTCCATAAGCCAGGCATATTTTTTGAAGCACTTCTTCTTTTTTTATAGTAGGCAGGTATTTCACTTTATTTCCTGATAACGTAGGGTCAAATTGACATACAGAAAGGAAGTCACAATACTGACAAGCTCTAAGCCCATCAAACTCAATGGGCTGAATGGAGATATCTCCAGATAGAATGCTCTGTGCCATCTTAATTACGTGATCTTGTACATGCTGAAGCAAACAATCAAATTCTTCCATGGTCGCCACCTTTGAAGAAGCTGTGAAATCTCCATCTTTTTTTAATCCTACTGGCAATATGTCCGAACTATTAGAAATATGTGGATCCATAGCCTCCACCAAAGTTGCATCTTTTAAGGTCAATCCTTTTAATTTTGTTTCTTGGATCCATTCCCCATAAATCTTAGATGCCTCTATTGAATTGGTTTCAATCATAGGATCATCTAGCTGGTAATAAAAAATGCCCGCTGGATAATGATTTGCCTGGATTTGTTGTTTCTGTGCCTCCAGAACCGCTTGTAAATAAATAGGCAGCTGTAACTGAAGCCCATAGTACATTTCTTGAAGACTAAGGTCTTTTGTGCCGGTTTTATAGTCGATCACCCGATAATAATAGTTCCCCTCTTTGTAATACGTATCCATTCGATCTATGCGTCCTTCCAGAGATGTAATGGTCTGCTCATTGTCTTTATATTGCAACGCCGGCCAAATACCATCCCACCCAAAAGTCACCTCGTGATGGGTCGGAATGAACTCACCTTTCTGGATCTGTTGCACCATGGTTCTTACCGCTGTTTTTCCAACTTGTTTCATCCTCTTTCCTGCATAGGTATATCGATTGCTACTAGCGAATACGCCATGTTTAAACCCCTGAAGCAACGGATCTAATATTTCTTCCATTATTTGGTCACATTCTTCTAGCTTTAGGTCGTGCCAGCTCTGCTCATTCTTTTTTACTTGATCTGCAAATTCATCTAATGCCTTATGCAGAAAATTACCAAGTTCCACAGGTTGAATATCATACTGTTTACGCTCTGCTGGTTTTAGTCCATATTGAACAAAGTGAGAAAAAGGACACTTTCCATATTTTTCTAATCGGGCTACGCTTGCCTTCAACGGTTTTCCAAAAAGTGCTTGACTCTCTAGGGAAGATAACGGCTTGCTTGAATTGCGAAAATCATAGCTTTCTACCATTTGTTCTGCAGACTCTTTCCAATTAGGGTGGTCATAGAACCATCGATATGCATCCATCCATATCTCGTCAATCCTCTCGCCATCCATCCCCTTTCGAATTTCCGATGCCAATTTCATAAACGTATTTAAGGGTCTGGTAATCTGTCTTTTTGTCATTTCTGGTGTGGGTACCAGATCATCTTGCAATTCTAAAGATGGAAAAAGAGCCTGCAATCGATCTAAAACGATGGAAGGACGTTTTGCCACTCCTTCTTCATTGGCGAGTGAGTAGCTGATATAAAGAGTGTCCCTGGGCTTCACTAAAGATAAATAAATATAAAACATTTCTTGCTCTTCACGCTCTTCTGGTGTTACGCCTATTGTACATCCAGATTGCGCCATTGCTTCTTTTTCCAAAGGAAGAAGCAATGAATCTTCACTCAAACCAGCAGGAATCACTCCATCATTAGCACCAATTAAAAATAAGCATTTAATCGAATTTACTCTTGATCTCTCTATGGTTCCAACAAATACCTGATCCAAAGTAGAGGGTATGGTTCCTATTTCCATACTTTCAATTCCTGCTTCCAAAATTTCGATATACTCTTTATGAGATATCCTTGCATCGCCCATCATTTCAACCATTTGATCCATTAACCCAATCAATTCGTTCCACAATTGTCCATATTCCTGCCTCTGTTCAAAAGCTTCTCGATGCACCGCTCTCTGCATCTCTTTTTCAATTATTTCTGGTATTTGTAATCTTTCTAGCCAATGAAAAACCGAGGTCGTCTTTTCTTTCACTGTATTGGATCCTTCTAACCCACGAGAAAGCTCTTCCAGTGGGTCCATAATCTTCTGTCGCCATTTTTCAATTCGTTCATCTTTTTCATCTTGAATGAACTCTCCAAAATTTCGTTTCCACTTACTCCCTTTGATTCCATATCGAAGGCAAAAATTTTCCAGTTCTTCCACCTCTTCGTGTTCCAAACCTGCATAACCAGTTTTTACATAAGCCATCATTCCATTTAAAGGATAATGATTTCCTAAAACTTCCAAACCTCGTAATACTAAAATCATCAATGGATGATTCCTGATATTTCTTTTTTCATCCATATAGGCTGGTATTTGATGTAACTTCATTATTCGCCTTACACTTTTTCTTCTTTGTTCCAGATTTGGGCATAAAACAGCAATATCTCTATAGCGATAACCCTTCTCCTGCACTAAGTTTTGAATAGAAAGTGCAGTCCACATTAATTCCGCCTCGTCGTTCCCTGCTGCAAAAATTTCAATGGATTCTGGCACTTCCTGATATGGTTTTACTGGTAATGAATAGAAAAAAGACTTTAAATGTTCTAAGTCAGAGGCTTTACGTGAGCTTTCTACCATTTCTTCCACGGATACTTTTTTCCATTCTCCCCCTTTGTAAGAAAAATAATTTTTCAACCGACTAATTTGTTTATAACTGGCATTTTTTTGTATTTTTTCTTCATTCATCCCACCGTATACCGTTACGTTTAGTTCTTCTGCATATTCCCCAAGCACTTCAAGAGATCGCAGCATATTGGGGGTATAACTAAAAAACCCATCCACCCAAAAATCCGTCTTTTTCATCCAATTTGAGTCACTTAGTTGATTTCGAAACGCTTCCATTCGGTCTTCTTTATGTAAAAATTTTCCTTTCAATGCTTCATCCATTTTCTCATAAATAATTGCAATATCCCTCAGTTTTCCAGCAACTGAATCGTTTTTTTCGTGAATTTTTGACTGTTGCCACAATAATTCAGGCGTTATATGATACTGTTTGCATTCATCGATTTCTTTTGCCAATGCATCAATAAAGCCTTTCCGCTGGACCATATGATCATAGGTGCTAAGGTTGCTTTGCTGTTCTTTTAAGATTTTTCGAAGAAACATATGAATCCCTTGATCATTAATAAAAACTCGATCTTTCCCTCCTGTTTCCAAAAAGATTCGATGTGCCAAACGAGAGAAACTTAACACCTCTACTTGTATCATGCCTGTTTCACCAGTCCACTTCATATACTGGTTTTCAGTACCTAATGTGTATTGTTCTGGTACAATAATAACTTGTCTTCTCGCTTCAGGCTGTTTGACACGCCGTTGAATTTCATTCATAATTATTCGGCTTTTTTCTTCTAGATCTGTTCCATACCATAATTTCAATCGCATTTACTCACCTCGTTTTAATCTTTTTTATAATAAAAGCAAAACCTCTTTTTATAAGAGGTTTTTTAGGGGTTTTGGAGCCAGAACAACCACAAAGGGGCACGTTTTACTTGTATTTTCACTGGAGTTCTTTCTTCCGAAAAGCTATATAAAGGGATAGCGTCGCTTTCTATAACCAGCTTCATTTCAAGGCCTAGGTTTTGAGGATCTGCTCTGTAAATTAGCGAATCTGTAACCATGTGGATATTGTAACGACGAAAGGTACCTGCATTCATTTCATAGCCTTGGTCTACAGCCGTTGGAAGTCCTGCCCCGTAAGATTCATAAACCATTTCCATCAAAAGAATTCGCTTATCTGGCATAATCCGATAGATTTCTATGACTGGAGTTTTCGCTACCGAATGCCCATAATGCATCTCAAATTCATGGCCTAAAGAAGTAGTATGGCGATAGAGAGCCTGACCAGTGTCATTGTTTGAAGCCTCTAAAAAATATACCGGCCACTGAACAGAAAGCAGAAGGATCATCAATATCCACCCTGTTTTTTTATTCATTAATTGAAAACCCTTATTTATAGGAATCATGATTCACCCAAATCCAAAATCCTGTCATGGCTATTCCCCTATTGATTTAGATGATCTTCAAAGAAACTGGCTGCTCCTGGATGCAAATCCACAGGCATACCAATAAGCGCAGTTTCTAGCATAATATCCTTCCCACGATCATGGGTATTTACAATATAATCCCGATGCTCAAAAATAGCCTGTGTCATATTGTAAACTAACCTTTCTGGAAGTTCTGAAGAAACAACTAACATAGCCATCACTGCCGTTGTCGTTATGTCTTCTGATTGCTCTGCATAAGTTCCTGCTGGAATTACCACTTCTACATAAAACGGATAACGAGATGTTAGATCCCTTATTCTATCGCTTGCAATTGGAATAATACGTATATCCATAGTGGTCGCCATTTCACCAATAGCCGCCGTCGGTATGCCTGCTGTGACAAAAGCTGCATCAACCTCACCATTTCTCATTTGCATCACCGCTTGAGCAAAGGAGATCGGATGAACCTCAGCCAAATCCTCTTGTTTCAGTCCATGAGCTTCTAAAATATGATTTGCATTGGCTTCTGTTCCGGATCCCTGGGCCCCAATAGCTACTCTTTTCCCAGTCAAATCTTTGACCGTATTAACGTCAGCGTTTGTTAATGTAACCAGCTGGATGATTTCTGGATAAAGCACCGCCATCCCTTTCAAATTAGCAAAGGGTTCCTTTTCTTCTGCATACATTTCCGTACCTGTAAAGGCATAGTAGGTGATATCATTCTGTGTAAAAGCTACTTCCACTTCTCCCTTTCGAATTAAATCTAAATTAGCCAACGCCGCCCCGGTTGATTCCGCCGTGGCACGCACACCTGGAACATGGGTATTGTAAATGCTAGCCAGAGCCCCTCCCAATGGGAAATAGACACCACCAGTCCCTCCAGTAGCAATGCTTATATTCGCATCTTCGTAATCTTGTGTCATCTCCTCAACCTCTATCTCTTGTGTTCCCTCCGACTGTTCCGTTCTTTGTGCACAACCAGAGAATGAACTAAGCACTGCAACCATTGCTAAAATAGTGATAAACATTCTTTTTTGGATCCCTTTTCTCTGATTCATCCTATCGGAGCCCCCTCAAATTTCTTTACCCCTCTAATATATCATAGCGTATTCTGCTAATATATCAAATATTTCGCTTGAGCTGAAATACTGAAAGTTTTAGGGCCACATCTTCCGCAATATCTGATATGGATGCAATTCTTTCCACGAAATACCGAAGATGCATTTTATGGCTCAATCTCTCAATACTCTGTGATTCAAAAACCATTCGAGCTATTTTTACTTCCAACTTATCTGCTTCTCCTTCATAATAGTATACTTTATTAACATAATCTTCCACCATTCCAGTATTGTGAAAGAAACTTCTTACCCCTTGCATCAATTCATCTGCTGCTTGACAGGATGCTTGGGTCAATGCTTCAAAAGATTCTACCGTAAAGCCAGGGATCTGCGGCTTTTCAATCGATATATTTAAGTGTACCGCTTTTGCTCTATCTACCAACTCATCCAATGCATCTGTTAATTCTAATATATCTCCGCTGGCATCTGGAATCAAATTATAAGCGTAAAGTTTATATTTAATGTTTTTTAATTTTTCATCTGCTTCTTTTTCGGCATTTGCCATTTCTTGCGCTCTTATTTCAAAAGACTCTTCTTTTCCACTTAAGTATTCCTGTATCCCTTCTTTAAACAACAAAATACCACGTGATATGGCTTTCAAATAAGCATCTATCTCACCTTCTAGCTCTTTGCTATGATTCCTAAAAATATTTTTCACGATGTACCTCCTTTGTAGTATTCTGTCCCCATATTCCAAAGTTTCTCTGTGAAATTTTCAGGATTTTCTTCGCTTTCATCCAGAAAAGATAAAATGCTCTCAATATCTCCAGATAGCTTATCTGCCTGATGAAGTATTTGGGCTTCCACAGTTTTGGGAAGTACAGGAGATCCCCACTCCAAGGATCCATGATGCCCCAAGATTCCATTGAGTATAATCAAAGCATCCTCTCTTTTAAAATCTTCAATAGATTCTATAACATTCATTGTATAATGCGTACCAATAAAAATATGGCCCAACATTTTTCCTTCATCGCTGAGTTGATTAGACGGCAAGGGCTCATACTCCATAATTTTTGCCCAATCATGTAAGAATCCAATTGCTATCAATCGATCAACTTGTCTCTGAGTCAGTCTTTTTATCTTGGCCACCATGACACAATATTTCAAGACTTCAAGGGTATGTTGTAAAATACCATGACGGAAATTATGGTGAACAGATTTTGCCGCTGGATAGATACAATATTTTTCATAGTTAGATTCTTCAAAAACCATTTTATTCACCAGCTCTTTAATGGTAGCCGACTCTATTCGATCTCTAAATTCTGCCAACCACTCCTTCATTTGATCATAGTTCCAGCGACTTGATGGAATCAAAGCCCTCATATCTACTGTGCTTTTATCCACTTCCATTATTTTTTGTGCAGTTAATTGCAGCCTGCCTTGATACTCTCCAACCATAGCCGTTAATTGAACCACCGGCAGTTCATCCCTCCTTTTCATTAATGGATCCTCTTCATCCGCATCCCAAAGTTTCACCGCTTGCTTCATCGATGCATCTTGAATAACTAAATCCGCATATGCTTTTCCATTTTTTGCTTTTTTTATTTTTGCATCCACCAATAACACAGTCAAAACAACTTCTTGGTTCATCTGATCCCGAGTAATCGATTTTAATTCCATGATAGCCACACAGCTCCTTTTTTTCAGCCATTAGCTGTATATATTTTTTTATGTTTAGGGTAGAATAGGAACGGGTACATTTACAATTGATTGTACACTATTTATTCTACAAAATGAAAGGGGTATTCTTAATGAATCCAATGACTTCCAGTAATTTAAAATCCGCTTTTGGTGGAGAAAGTATGGCTCACATGCGTTATTTAATGTGGGCAGAAGCTGCAAAAAAAGAAAAATATCCTAATGTAGCTAATCTTTTCAAGGCAATTGCATATGCCGAGCAAGTCCACGCAGGAAACCACTTCAGAGAATTAAAAAAAGAAGTAGGAGATGACTCCGTTACCGCAGGTGCTGGATTCGGTATGACTAACACTTCAGAAAATCTTCAAGGGGCCATTAATGGTGAAAACTATGAAGTTGAACAAATGTATCCTGCCTTTATTACCGTAGCAAATCTTCAAGAGGAAAAGGGAAGTATCCGTTCCTTCCAGTTTGCCTTAGAAGCTGAAAAAACCCACTCGGATTTGTTCAGCCTAGCAAAACAAGCCGTAGATAGCGGCAGCGACTACAGCGAAGATAAAATTCATGTCTGTGATATCTGCGGATACACGTTGAGCGGTAACCACGTGGAGGATGACTGTCCTATCTGCAAAGCAAAACCAGAAATGTTCACTACTTTTGTAACAGAATAATCCATTCCAAGCTCGGATCTCCCTGAAGAGATCCGAGCCTTATTTGTTTATATTTGCAATTGATTCACCCATTTGAACCAAGGTCTCAAAACCATCTTGTGTATTTTTCACAAGATCAGAATGCCAATGAAGGACTCCTTTTTCAAAAATCAAAATAACTGTAGAACCCCCAAATTGGAAATATCCTTTTTCTGCTCCTCTATTAACTGGTACCCCTGGCCAGTAGGTTTGTACGATGCTTCCCACCATTGTTGCCCCAACTTCTATCATGGCAACCTTCCCAAACATAAAAGATTGGATGATCGTCACCATGCGTTTGTTTTTACTATATACCTTCTTCACTTCTCGTAGGGCGTAGGGATTCACCGAGTAATAACATCCTTTTATAAGGGTTGTGTTTCTCGGAATTCCATCCACAGGAAAGTGAAACCGATGATAATCTGAAGGTGCAAGGCGAATCACCGCGGCCGACCCACCCAGGAATGAATTTGCCAACTCCTCACATCCTAAAACAGAAGCTATCGAACTTGTTTTTCCCTTCACCTGAATCAACTGTCCCATTTCAATCTTCGGATAAAGAAGAATTCGCCCATCTGAAGGCGATACAACACCACGGGGGTCTTTCTCAATTATTCTGCTACCAGGCTTCAAATGTCTGGTGAAAAATTCATTGAAGGAACCATAGTCCTCTGGATTCTCCAGTAGCGCTTCCTTCATATTTATCTTCAAGTGGTCTACAAAAGGTTGTATTTTTTTCTTTGTGCTAGGTAATTTTTGTACCACCCCGTATAACCATGAAACCCCTTTGTATTTTCCCAAGAGTTCCATAAAGCATCTACCGCTTTTTTTTCCATATGCCCAAGCTAACATTTTTTCAGCCGATATGATTTCTTTTTCTTTTTTGCCTGTTTTTCGATTAATATATTCGATGGTCACACACTCGCTCCTTTTCGTCCCTTTTCCCATCCAAAGGTTCTACCAACCGCTTTTTTCCATCCTTCATAGGCACTTCGTCTCCATAATTCTTCTTTTTCTGGCGTAAATACATAATCAAAATTCCATTGCTTTTCGATGGTCGAAATACAATCCCAAAATCCCGTTGTCAACCCAGCCATATATGCAACTCCCAATGCTGTTGTTTCTTGTATGAAGGCCCTTTCCACTCTTCTGTTTAATAAGTCTGCCTGAAATTGCATTAAAAAATTGTTTGAAACTGCACCACCATCGGTTCTCAAAGAACGAAGATCAATCTCTCCTTCTTCCTCCATCAGATCCAACACATCCTTCGTTTGATATGCAATTGCCTCTAATGCTGCCCTTACAATATGTGCCGCCTTCGTGTCTCTGGTGATTCCCAAAATCGCTCCTCTCGCATACATATCCCAATAGGGAGCACCTAAACCAGTAAAGGCAGGAACCACATAAACGCCATTGGTGTTGTCCACGGAAAATGCCATAGATTCAGTCTCAGAGGCATGTCTAATCAGATTCATTTCATCTCTTAACCATTGGATTACTGCACCAGCAATAAAAATACTGCCTTCAAGTGCATAATGCGTTTTTTTTCCGTCGGACCAGGCAATTGTTGTTAGAAGCCCTTTTTCGGAAAAAACAGGCTTATCACCAGTATTCATCAGCATAAAACATCCTGTTCCATAGGTGTTTTTTGCCATGCCTGGATGAAAGCAAGCCTGTCCAAACAAAGCCGCTTGTTGATCCCCAGACACACCAGCTATTGGAATGGCGTAGCCTTGAAAAAAATCTGGATCTGCTTTTGCAAATTCATAGCAAGACGGGTGCACTTCTGGCAATATTTCTAATGGGATCTCTAATTCTTTTAAAATCCTATCATCCCACCGTTTCTTTTCAATGTCATATAACATGGTTCGAGAAGCATTTGTCATGTCCGTAGCATGGATTGCACCTTTTGTAAGATTCCATATGAGCCAACTGTCTACGGTTCCAAAACAAAGAGCACCTGTTTGAGCCTTTTTTTTAAGTTCAGAGTCTCTTTGAAGAAGCCATGCAATCTTTGTAGCAGAAAAGTATGCATCTATCGTAAGTCCGGTGGTTTTTCGGACATAGGGTTCCCATCCATCTTTCTTTAAATCATCGCATATACTTGACGTGCGTCTACATTGCCATCCAATGGCATTACCCACTGCTTTGCCAGTTTTTCGATCCCAAAGCAACGTGGTTTCCCGCTGATTTGTAATGCCTATGGCCTTAATTGACCGTGGCGAAATTCCTGTCCGCTGCATTACTTCTCCTATTACTCCCATCTGGGTAGCCCATATCTCTCCAGGCTCTTGCTCAACCCACCCAGCTTGAGGATAGATAAGATTTACTTCTTTTTGTGCACTGCCCACTAATTTTCCCTGTGCATCAAAAATAATGGCACGTGAGCTAGTGGTCCCTTGATCAAGGGCTAATATGTACTTTTCCATTCTATATCCTCCCTAAAAAACTCTAACGCTTTTCCTTCGTGGAAAAATAGCCCTTCCTTTTGGAAGAGCTATCATCATCTCATAATTTCATTGATATTTCAATTAGTATCGTAAATATTTCAACAAATCAACTTCTGCCCTACTTAACACTGCTTGAAGGTGTCTTCTTTCTTCATTTAACACCTTTTTCATTTCTTTTGGCGCAAGATCCGGAAAAAGTCTTGTAAGTTCATATACATACATAATCCCATCTCTTTCTACTTTTTCAGCTATTTCTAGGGCTTCATCCTTTGTATACTTACCTTTTATTTTTTCCATGGATTTATCAGCGTCCGCAAACATATCGTTTTCAATTAGCAAATCAAGATATTCTTTTTCTTCTTCTGAAACATCAGCAGTACCTTCATCCGGAAGTTTTCTCAATAATTCAGCGTAAATTTTCTCATGCTTCAATTCATCTTCTGCCAGTAATTCAAATAATTTTTTTCCTTTTCCGTCCTGCATTTGACTCGCAAGATTTGTGTAAAGTTCAGCTACTCTTGCTTCATTTCGGACCAATACCTGCAATAGTTTACTTGCATTAAATTCAATTGCCATGAAAAACATCACCCCTTCTTTATCATTATTTTTTAGTTACCCGCTGGCCTAAAGGATAAACAACTTAAGCATATTCTTATTTATCTAGGTGACTCCTATCCGCTTTTCTAATGACTTGAACCTTATTTTTATCCATTACAACCTCTGTAACGCTGGTCTGTTTCACGTCAGCCACATTCCACAAATCACGAATTGGTCTATTTTCAAAAGCAAGCAAAAGCAATCGTAGGGTGATGGCATGACTTACGACTAATACATGCTTGCCAGGATGCCTTTCAACGATATCTCTCAACGCAGAGTAGCTTCTATTTTGAACTACCTCCATACTCTCACTCTCTGTTACAGATTGAAATGTATCTGGCTCATAAAAAAAAGCATGGTGAAAAGCTGGATCCTGTTGCTTTATTTCCTCATGTGTTTTTCCTTCCCATTTTCCCAGATTAATTTCACCAAAATCTTCGGATTTCTCCACTTTTATTCCGTGTGGTTCTGCAATAAGAGCGGCCGTTTGATAAGCACGATTTCGAGGACTAGCATAGGCAGCTTCCAAGGGTATCTGTCTCATATCCCTTTTTAAAAGCTGGATTTCTTCCAATCCTTTTGTCGTTAGGGGAGAATCGCCACTTCCCTGAAATCGTTTTTCTATATTCCACTGTGTTTGCCCATGTCTAACAAGATATATCCTAGTCATTATGACACTCCTTTTATGTCTGAATTTTTCATCGTTTTTCTTCTTTCTCTAATTTTTTGAGTTCTAACATATGTAAACAATAACAACCCCGCCCAAATAAATGAAAAGCTAATCATATGGTAACCTCCAAAGGGTTCTTTGAACAAAAATATACCTAACAAAAGAGTAATCGTAGGCGATAGATATTGGATAAATCCCAATACGGAAAAAGGAATCGATTTTGCTGCCATGGCAAACCAAAGAAGTGGTATTGCCGTCACCACTCCTGCCCCCATCAAAAGCCCCCAAGATAAGAGGCTTATCTCTCCTAGTACTATCCCCCCAGAGTGATGCATATAGATGAGATAGATAAAAGCAACGGGCATCATCATCAGAGTTTCAATGGCTAAGGCCACATAAGATCCTACCTGCACTACTCTCTTGCAAAGTCCATAAGTCGAAAACGTTGTCGCTAAAATTAATGCCACCCACGGAATCCTTCCATACTCCAATGCCATCACTAAAACACCGATGAAAGTCAGGAAAAGAGCTACTTTTTCTGCTTTATCCATCTTCTCTTTAAAAATCAGCGTCCCCATCAATACGACCATCAGGGGATTAATATAGTATCCCATACTAGCCTGTATAACAAATCCAGAGTTAACAGCCCAAATATAAGTAAACCAGTTTAAAGAAATAATCAAGGCTGAAAAAAGGACCCATAAAACACTTTTTTTATCAGAAAAAAGAGCGATAGCTGTTTTCAGTTCATTTTTATGCCACAAAAGGCCCCCTACAAAAAAACACGACCATATCACTCGATTGGCCAAAATCACTCCTGCAGGAAACTCCTGCAATAATTTCCAATAAACCGGCAGAAAACCCCAAAGCACATAAGCTCCAATGCCATATTGAACACCTTTTAAGGACTTTTTTTCTGTTTCTATCATGACGATGCCTCCTTCTCCCTTTATATTATACTCTTCCCTACTTATGAAAACAATCAAACCTAGAATTAAACATACCCACGATTTATAGCAATCATTTTTTACACATATTTTTGAATTGGTAAAATTTTGTATTTTTTTCAGTTAATTGCTTGACGTCTATAAATCTCGCTGTTATAATATATTTTAATTATTCAGTAAAATGCAATGAAGGAGCTAAGCAATATTGATTGGATGACAGAGAGTCGGTGTTTGCTGGAAACCGATACTAACTTTATTGTTACTCACTCCCGAGCTGTTTTCGTGAAGGAAGTAATGGAAACCGGTGGTGCCGTTATCGCCAGGATAAAATCCGTATGAGTGGTCTGCAACGCAGGCAAAAAAGGTGGTACCGCGGGAACATGAAAACCCGTCCTTTGTATTTTTAAGGGACGGGTTTTTTGTACGTTAAGCCATACGAAAGAAGAAAGGAGTGAAACATCGATAAAGATCCATTATGTTAAATTGTCTTTGTATTCAAAATATTTCAAATTCAAGGAGGGGTCACCTATGACACGTATGGTTAATAAACAAAAGAAACAATCCTTTTCTACTCAAGGGATAGAGAGAAACCACACTCATCAAAAAACTGAAGGTCATCCGAAAAAAAACTATCAATCCATTGCTGATTCAGAGTTTTCTACCGTGAACTATTTTGGAACTGGTTCCATCAAGAATAGTTGGTAACCTTATGTCCTTTATATGAAAAAGCAGGGTTTTACTATCACTGGCCCTGCTTTCTTTGTATCCTTCTTTTATCTACCAATCTGTCACCATAGATTTAAATAAAGCTACCGTTTCACGAGCTGCATAATACCAATAGAGGTTGGACGGTGAAGTGGCTTTCATCCCATAGGGATCAACCCCTACCCTTCGACCAATCAGCTGTGCTCTAAAAAGATGGTAATCACTGGTGATAATAACTATTTTATCTGCCTCTATTCCTTCCTGAAACTGGATAATCTCTATGCTCTTCTTGATATTTTCAAAGGTATTCGTCGACTGATCTTCCATCATAATCCGCTTCGAGTCAATTCCTTGACTTTCCAGGTACCATTTCATCACCTGAGCCTCCGAGGCCAACTGACCTTCTGAATGACCTCCTGCCACCACTACTTTCCCCTTTGGATGACTATTTAGGTACTCAACGGCTAAGTCTAATCTACGAGCCAATGTAAAAGAAGGTTCTTTCCTAACAATACCAGCTCCCAATACAATCCCATAGTCCACATCCTCATCATGAGTCGTCATTGCAGTGGTCATGATCATCACTTGAAGGGTGATAAGAACCCCAACTATTGTCAATAGAAATCCAATTTTAATGACGATTAATCGATAAATCCATTGATGTTTTTGCAAGCGCTTCGACCTATAAAGTACCCATGCATTTGCGTAATGAAAACTCACAACTCCTATCCCAAGGATCATGAAAATCAAACTTTCAAACCGAACCCCCCGGAGCAGAAACCCATGGATGACTCCCGCTACAAATATTCCGATGCCAATTTTACTAAGGTCTGGTTTCACTATTTACCCTCCAATAAATGATTGCCTCCCCACTGTATTAGCCACGCGCCTACAGGTGCCGTTAAAACAATGGCTAATACGGCAAAAGCAAGAATTTCCTCTCCCCTAGGTGCTCCTGCAGCTAGGGGCAATGAGCCTACCGCTGCTTGCACCGTGGCTTTCGGCACATATGCTAGGATACAAAATACCCGTTCACGTTTTAAATACTTTTTACCAGACAAAGAAAAAAACACTCCGACACTACGAGCCATTAAAGCAAATCCAATTAAGAGAATTCCTGTTAAACCAGCCTCCAGGGCTAGTGGAACATTGACCACCGCACCCACCATGGTAAAAAGAATAATTTCTGCCAACACCCACACTTTGTTCATCTTTGCAGAAAGGGCAGCAGCAACTTGCGGCTTCCTTTCCAATATGATAAATCCCACAAACATAACCCCGATCAGACTAGCCACCGGAAAAAAAGGTTGAAGCACCTCTTCAACACCGGTCATCAAAATCCCAGCTCCTACTAACATCAAGGTCTTTTTTGTATTTCTGATATCTATCCTATTAAAGAAGCCGATTAGAATCATCGCCACCATCAACCCTAGAATCAATCCAGTCAGGATAGCCATAGGGATTGAAATAATCTGCTGCCACAAGGCCACTTGTGCTCCACCATAAATACCAATAAAGGCAGTTAGAAAAGTAATAGCCACCACATCATCTAAGGATGCACCTGCTAAAATCATGGTTGGAATCCCTTTTTCTTCTCCTTTGCCTTCTTCAATAAATCGAAGCATTGAAGGTACAATAACAGCCGGTGAAACCGCCGCAATAATAAAACCAAGCATTCCAGCTTCCAAAAAAGAATACTGCAAAAAATAATAAGCTGCCATCCCAACCGCTATTCCTTCCAAAACACAAGGTATGAAACTAAGTTTAAGAGCATTGATGCCTACTTGATTCAAGGTTTCTCTTTTGATCCCTAGGCCCGCTCTCAGTAATATAACAATTAGTGCTACTTTTCGAAGATCGGCAGATATTTGGATTACCTGCTCATCAATAAAGTTTAAACCGTAGGGACCTCCTAATACCCCAAGCATTAACAATCCTAGCAAGCCAGGCAAACCAATTTTTCTAAAAACACCATGAAAAAACATGCCTAGTAACACAATCCAAGCTAAGCTTAAAGCCATTTTACCTACCTCTCCTATCCTCGTGTATTACATTTATGTCTTTGCAATAATAATTATAGCATAGCCTCAAATAAGTGAATAGTGACTCTGCTTCTTTGTTCTATAAAATTCTTTTAAAAAAGCAGCCTCCCAGAAAACTGAGAGGCTGCTTTTTATATCGTGTTCCTTTAGTAAAACATTGAAACGCCTGGGCCAAGTGGTAATCCCACTACTGCCCACACAACAAACATAACAGTCCAACCAAGCATAAACACCAAAGAGTAAGGAAGCATAGATGAAATCAAGGTTCCAATTCCAGTATCTTCATCATACTTTTTAGCGAAAGCAACAATGATGGCAAAATAAGACATCAATGGTGTAATAATATTTGTAACCGAGTCACCAATACGATACGCTAACTGAGTTAGCTCTGGAGTGTATCCAACTGCCATCAGCATAGGTACAAATACAGGTGCCATAATAGCCCACTTTGCCGATGCACTTCCAATAAATAAGTTGATAAATCCAGAAACAAAGATAAATCCAATGAGCATTGGAATCCCTGTCATACCAGTAGCTTCAAGGAATGCTGCCCCTTGAACCGCCAAAATGGTTCCCAGGTTACTCCAGCTAAAGTATGCAACAAATTGACCCGCTGCAAAAGCCAGTACCAAATAACCACCCATGGAAGACATGGCTTTCCCCATGAATCCAGCAATATCTTTATCGCTTTTCACAGAACCAGATGCAATTCCAAAAGCAACTCCAGGCACTAAGAAAAATAAAGCAATAATTGGTACCAATCCAGCCATAAATGCAGATCCAGCAAGTATTTGACCATCATCAGCTCTCAAAGCTGCATTTTCAGGAGCAACCAAAGCCAGCATAATCCCGATAAATACCACTAGTGAAATACCTGCCCATTTCAATCCTTTATTCTCATGTTCTCCTACCTGATCTATGCTAACATCTGCATCGCCACGGTACTCACCAAGACGAGGTTCTACAATTTTTTCTGTTACCAATGTTCCCAAAATTGTAATTAAGAAAGTAGATGCAATCATAAAATACCAGTTAGCCGTTGGATCTACGGTGTAGTCTGGTTGCCACATTTGTGCTGCCTGCTGACTAATACCACCCAGTAACGGATCAATGGTGCCTACCAATAGGTTGGCACTAAATCCACCTGACACACCTGCAAAGGCCGCTGCCAGTCCAGCCAAAGGATGACGTCCAAAACTAAGAAATATAAGGGCTCCCAATGGAACTAATACAACGTATCCAGCATCCGAAGCCAGGTTAGACATGATTCCAGCAAATATAACCACAGCTGTTACCAATTTTTTAGGCGTTGATAAAACCAGTTTTCTTAAGGCAGCCTGAATTAGCCCAGTTCCTTCTGCAACGCCAACCCCTAACATAGCAACTAGCACCGTACCAAGTGGTGCAAAGCCAGTAAAGTTCGTAACTGCTTCAGAAAAGATTCTTCGGATTCCCTCCACGGACAATAAACTTACCGCCGTAACTACAACTTCTTCCATCTCACCGGTTCCAATCACAATCCGTTCAAAAGTCACGGATACCCCTGCCTGCGCTGCAAAGAACGAAATGATAATAACTGACAAACTAAATAATGCAAACAGTGTTACCGGATGAGGTAATCGATTTCCCACTCGTTCAACCACATCAAGAAAACGATTAAAGATACCTTTCTTCTTTCCTACTTGACTCATTTTTTCACTCCTAACTCCCATTATTTTTGAGAAGCCAGTCTCTTATTTCATCAATTATACTGACTTTTCAAATGTGCAATATGAGTATATTCAAGATGATTCCTCGTGTCAAATATCTGAATTTTAAAAATCCACTTCTTTAGATGTAATAAATTAAGCTATATCAATATTCTTGCTAATTGCCACAAAATTTTAGTAAATAAAAAAAATCATTTGTCCTTATAGTGCGGACAAATGATTTTTTATTTCTTACATAAATGCTTTATTCGTCTACTAAGCCACGTGTTTCGATCTTCCACTTTGTTGTTTTTCACCGCCATGGCTATTGCTTTTTTGGAACCTATCAGTACAAGAATTTTCTTTGCTCGTGTCACACAAGTATAAAGTAAATTTCGCTGCAACATCATAAAGTGCTGGGTTGTCAAAGGAGTTATGACAACAGGATATTCACTTCCTTGGCTTTTATGAACTGTCATGGCATAAGCCAGCACAATTTCATCTAATTCGGAACTATGATATTCTTTAACGATCCCATCAAAATTTATGTAAAGCTTTTGATTCACATCATCTACTCCAGTAATACGCCCTATATCTCCATTGTAAACATTTTTATCATAATTGTTGCGGATCTGCATTACTTTATCTAATAGTCGAAACTGAGTACCACCATAGATCATTTTCTTTTCCTGTGGATTTAATGCCTCCTGTAAAAGTTGATTTAATTGAAAAGCACCTGTACTCCCACGTTGCATTGGACACAGTATTTGGATATCCTGTATTGGGTCTATCCCGTAATATTCAGGCAATCTTTTGCGACATAACGATAGGATTTTATCAGGTATCTGGTCTGGTTCTTCAGATTCCATATAGAAAAAATCTCTTTTATGGTGGCCTTTTAGGTAAGGAAACTCACCTTGATTAATACGATGAGCATTTGTGATGATTTGACTTCCTTTGGCCTGTCTAAAAATCTGCTGCAGCTTAACCACTGGAATACATTCCGAAGCGATCAAGTCTTTCAATACATTACCAGGTCCAACGGATGGCAACTGGTCCACATCTCCAACAAAAATCAGTGTCGCTTCCTTTTTCAAGGCTTTCACTAGATTATACGTTAAAACAATATCCAGCATAGATGCTTCATCAACAATAAGGACATCGCAACTAAGTGGATAATCTTGATTTTTTTTAAACCCTTCACCTGGTTTGAATTCCAACATTCTATGAATTGTTTTTGCTTCGCGTCTGGTGGTTTCTGCCAGTCTTTTTGCCGCTCGTCCTGTTGGTGCACAAAGCTTCACTTTCGCCTTTAACATTTCAAATGCCTTAATAATCGCTAAAGTAGTGGTGGTTTTTCCAGTCCCAGGTCCACCCGTTAGAACCATCATCTTGGACTGAATAGCCTTATGGATAGCCTGTTTCTGAATGTCGTGATATCGGACCGAACTCTTCTGTCCATCCAACAACTCTTCCACGTCTGTAGATGCATAAAATGATTTTATTTCTAGAAGCTCTTTGATCTTTTTGGCAACACCTGATTCGCTATGAAAAAACACTGGTAAATAAAGAGAGTCCTCTATATCTTTAACAATTCTACCTGATTCTAACATATCCTCAATACCTTTTTCAATTAATCTTTTTTCAGCTTCCAATATGACCTCTGCCGCTTCAACTAGTTCCTGTTTTCTTGCATAGCAATGTCCTTCTCCAGAAAGTTCACTCAATACATATTGTAACCCTGAACGTATTCGCTGAGGAGAATCTTTTTCAAATCCCATGTTTGTTGCAATCTGATCGGCTGTCTTAAATCCAATGCCCCATATATCTTCCGCCAATCGATAAGGATTTTCTTTGACCTTGGGAATACTCTCATTCTGATAGGTTTTATATATTTTAACGGCATAGGCCGTTGATACTCCATGGGATTGGAGGAAAAGCATAACATTTTTGATATCCTTTTGAGCTTCCCATGCATTTTTAATGGTAACCGCTCTTTTTCCACCTATACCTTCTACTTCTTTCAAACGCTCTGGCTCTTTATCTAATACATTCAAGGTATCTTCTCCGAAGTATTCTACAATTCTCTTTGCATTGACTGGCCCCACACCATGAATCAATCCACTTCCCAAATACTTTTCGATTCCCTGCCTAGTTGCTGGCACTTTTTCCTTAAATTCAGTGACAGAAAACTGTTTTCCATACTGGGGATCCATTTTCCACTTCCCCTTTGCTTCCAAAACAGCTCCTACATTGACTTTACCCAGGATCCCCACCAGCGTAACTAAATCTTGAAAGCCTTTTACTTTTGCTTTAATAACGGCATACCCGTTTTCTTCATTTAGATAAGTGATTCTTTCAACCAATCCTCTTATTGTCTCCATTCTTATTTCCCTTCTGGTCCATTTTAATGGTTATCTTTCAGTTCTTTATGTCTGAAGGTTTTCTCTGACTGGATTTGTTTCATAAACGTCTTTTCTTCGATCTTTTAGTTGGGTTACAGTCCCTGCTTTTCTATTACGCCTTAGAATTTCCAAGTCTACATCCCCTACAACAATCGTTTCAATATTGGGAGTGCACTCACCTACGATCCCATCTCGCGCAAAAGAAAAATCCGATGGTGCAAAAATACCAGATTGTGCATACTGCATATCTGCTTTCTCAACATGTGTCATATTTCCCACAGTCCCAGCAATTACAGTATATATCTGATTCTCAACAGCTCTTGCCTGGGAGCAATAGCGAACCCGTAGATAGCCCTGCCTGTCATCTGTACAAAATGGTACGAAAATAATATTGGCTCCTTTTTCCATGACAATCCTTGCCAATTCAGGAAATTGAATATCATAGCATATTAAAATCGCTACTTTTCCACGATCTGTCTCAAAGACATGGGCTTGATTACCAGGCTGAATTCCCCACCATTTTTTTTCTTCTGGAGTAATATGAATTTTATACTGTTTATCAATTTTACCATTTCGATGAAACAAGTAAGAAACATTATACACCGCACCATTTTCTTCAACAAAGTGTGATCCTCCCACAATGTTAACATTGTTTCGTACTGCAAGTTCAGAAAAAAGCATAATATAGCGTTCCGTATATTCCGCTAATCTTCGTACCTGCTTGCTAGGGACACGCTCATTCAGAAACGACAATAATTGCACTGTAAAAGACTCGGGAAAAACCACAAAATCACTTTCATAGATTGAACTGGTTTCTACATAGTACTCGCATTGACGTGCAAATTCTTCAAAAGAATCTATTCGTTTTAGAGCGTATTGGACCGCACAGATTCGCACCGGAAAAGCTCTAATAAAATGCCTTTTGCTTTTTGGTAGGTAATCCACATTGCTCCATTCCAATAAAACTGCAAAATGCAAAGATGCTTCATCGTCCTCTAGGTATTCGGAAATAATTCTTTTTACAACAAATCCATTCATAATTTGAAAAGTCAATACTGGATCATATAGTTCACGATTGACCACCTGTTGCACATATTCTCTTGGTTTTAGTTCCTTAGCATATTTGTGATAGTATGGAATGCGCCCACCAATGATCATGCTTTTCAGATTCAGTTCCTCTACTAGTTCTTTTCTAGCTTCATATAATCGTGTCCCTATTTTAAGCCTACGGTAATTTGGATGAACCATCATGGCAATCCCATATAGGTGAAGACCGTCTGGATCATGGTTGGCAATATAGCCATAATCACAGACCTCATCGAAATTATGTATATCTTCATACTGATTAAAATCTATGATCAAGCTAGAAGAAGCACCTATTATCTCCCCATCGTACTCAACGCAATGTTGCCCTTCCGGAAATACAGCGATTTGACTTTCCAAGTGACCTTTTTCCCAAGGATCCATTTTGGGAAAACAAATATGAGAAAGCGCTACAATAGCGTCTATGTCCTCTTCTCGTAAGTTCCTCACTATTAAATTTTTTTCTATTTGTTTTAAATCAATACGTTCCACGCGTCTCGCTCCTTTTATTATAATAAACTGGCACTTTCATGCGCTAAAGGAAGTACCTCCTGCAAGGAAGCAAATATAATCAATCTATGGGTAGCACGTGCAATAGGTGTGCATGTGATCAAGGTCAAAAGAGATTCTCTATTGGTACCCATGGTGATCCATATTTCAGATGCTTCCACAAATGTGATCGATTCAACTACGTACCGATAGTGATGGTTTTTGTCTTCAAAAAAAATTTCATCCCCCACTTCAATTTCATCTAAACGATTAAAATGACTTCCATACTGATACATACGATGACCAGTGATGACAAAATTCCCTTCTTGTCCTGGCAAATCGCTGCTGATCATTCGTGCCAAACTTGTATTTAAGTTTGCTGCACTTGCATTTTCAATCACTGACATGACAAGGTTAACTTTAGGGATTTTCAGTTGCCCTATCGCTTCTCCTGACTTAAATTCTGAGTTTTTACTCAGACCTTCCAACAGTGATTCATGAGGTAGACTTTCCTCTTCTTCTAATTCATCTGGATCTACATCCTCTTTCTCCATTACATCCACTTCTTCCACTTCTATTGGAACATGATGCTGCCCAGGTCCATTAAGAATTTGTATAGTAGCCACTAGGATCATAAGAAGTATTATCATGGATAAAAGAATTTTTCGCCTAGTCCATCTTTCTTTCATTCCAATTCCTCGCCCTCATTTTGATAATCTATCAATTAAATGGTAGCTGTTTAATAACCTTAATGTCCTCTGGCAACTCAAATAATGTTTGAGGAAATGGTCCTTCTATCATTTTCTCATAGGTTCTGCCATGAATTCTTCCATCCGCCATTTCCATTTCTTCTTTTAAGGGAAGACCATATTTTTTAGAAATCCATACTCGATAGATTTCTTCTTGGCCACCGTGGGTAGATTTATTTTCTAGCAAAAAAACTGATTGTCCATTATATTCTTCTTCCTTTACTGAAGAGACCCGGTCTATAAAATTTTGATCAAATCGACTTTCCGCCACCGCATAGCGACTTTCGTCTAAATCTTGAGGTAATAACTCCACATCCGCATACGTGTACGCAATTGCTTCTTTCGCTTCTGAATCAATTTGATAAAAGGTTCCTTCGCTTTGCCTAGTCAGTAAAACCATTTTTTCTCCGGTACTCGCATTGACCATTTCAACTCGTCTAGCGTAGCCCTGACTCCACACTTCCATGGTTCCCATATGATGATCCGAAAATTTAAAGGATGTTTGATAATAATATCCTTCCAAGTTCGAAGACTTATTTAATACCTGCTGCCAACTCTCAGCAAAGATAGCTTCTATCCCTCCAAAAACTCCAGCTAAGCTGGTTATCGATAAAAAAAGAAAAACTATTTTTTTAAACACTGAAGATCCCTTCTTTCAAAAGGTTTTTTATCTTTTACCATTTATACAAATCATAATACCCTATGGAAACAAATTGTTAACAACACAAAAGAGGATGCGGAAGCACCACACCCTCATCATGAAGATCTCTACTAGTTGCTAAAGGCATCGTCATCGTTTACCAAGTCAATTAATTCCGAAAGAAGTTCCTGCAACTGGTTCTCTGACACATTCATTGTTTCCATAGCCTTTGTTGAGAAAGAATATTGCAGTCCATCTGCTCCCATCTGAATTCCCATCATCATTACCATGGCATCTGCCATATGAGTAATGGCAACCAGCTTTTTGTTGATAATCGCTTGCTCTGGATCATGATGACACGCAATGGACTCTACCAATTCTTCTGGTAAATTCCATTTTTCTGCTATTTTAGCTCCAATCTGACCATGATGAAACCCGAGAATTCTTTCTTCCGCTTCCATAAACGGAATCTGCTCTTGTTCTACCGTGGCCTGTACTGTTTCCATTTCTTCTTTAAGATAATGGTCCATCACAACCTTCCCCACATCTCTTAGCAGTCCAGCGACATAAGCTTCATCTGGTTTTGGATAACGAGCTTTCTTGGCAATCAACTTAGCTGCAATTGCACAAGTTTGCGACTGGTTCCACAATGCCTCTTTTTCCATTCCATACCCAGGTAATTCTCTAGTCATCATCTTACTAACTGTCGCTGCTAGGGCAATGCTTTTAATCGCCTGAAACCCAAGGACAACTGTAGCTTGAGAAATAGTGCTGATCTTTCTAGAATAACCATAGTGGGTGGAGTTAGCAAAACGCAACACCCTCGCTGTCAGGCTCTGATCTTGAATAATTTCTTTCTCAATGTCCTGCACCGTAGATTCAGGATCCTCTGTTAACTTAATAATTCGAGTCACCGTAAGTGGAAAGGCAGGAATATCCTCTACACGGTTGACAACTTCTTGCATGGTAATTTTTTTCATTAGGATCGCTCCATCCCTAAAGTATTGTTAACCAATTCTTCATTCTTGATTTACTCTACTTTTATTGTATACCCTTAGGCCAATAGATTAAATAGTGAAGTGGTATTACTTTAGTAGGGTTAACTACAACTTCACTCTCCGATATTGATTCCCTACCCATTCCAAATAGTTAATGAGATCTACATATTTAATGGATAGTGTTGCTCGATTGTCATTAGGGTGAAATGTTATATATTCAAACTGCTCCGCTTCTTCATCAATAAGTACTAAAGTTTCGTTGTTCAAGTCATTCATTAGACCAAAAGGACTCACAG
Organism: Tindallia texcoconensis; assembly: GCF_055383815.1. Classification (NCBI taxonomy): domain Bacteria; kingdom Bacillati; phylum Bacillota; class Clostridia; order Peptostreptococcales; family Tindalliaceae; genus Tindallia; species Tindallia texcoconensis. The sequence continues at coordinate 2,602,419 of NZ_AP042431.1, read as the reverse complement.
AGCCAGGCTCTACTCCCAAGTGTTTTTTCAATCTTTCAGGCGATGCAAAGCTCAGGTTTCCATAACCTAGCCTCTTTCCTATTTCCTTAATTTTAAGCGGTTTTTCATTTTCTGTAATCATTAGATAGTGTTTATTTCCTTTATAATTTCTTAAGAATAAATTTTTGCAATGCAGCCCTTCAATGCCTTCTGCATGCTTTTTCGCATCTTCTACGGTATAGGCAGGTGGGTGCTCATGATAGGTGTACTGGATTTTTAATTTTTCTAATGTTTCCATCACTTTTTGTACTTCTGGATTATTCTTTGGCATTGTTTGTCCATCCTTTCTGTTTTCATTAATGTCATGGTGCCAATTGAATCACAGCTGCTAGATTCCCTCTCTTTTCACCCATTCTCCGATGAGAAAAGAGACGTTCAGATTCACAAAAGGTGCACACCTTAGATTTCCAAATATTGTTAGCAAGCACTCCTTCGATTTGAAGAAAGTGTTCATGTACCGACTCCAAGGAGACACTCCATTGTTCTTCCTTCACTTTTTTTAGCTTTGTTACATAGTTAGGAAAGACTTTTACTTGACGGTACACATCTTCTCGAATAAAAAAACAGCATTCTCCTATTGCAGGTCCAATTCCAACTTGTATCGTAGCAGCTTCACTTCCATATACCCTTCTCATTTCTTCGATCATTTTAGAAGCCATTCCTGAAAAAGCTCCTCGCCAACCAGCATGAGCCATGCCAACGACTCTTTTTATCGGATCCACAAAATATAAAGGTGTACAATCTGCATGAAATGTCATCAATGGAATTTCTGGTACATTGGTAATAAGCCCATCGACCCCTTTATATTTTTTAGGAGCCATAATTCCTGCCCCACGATCTTGCTCTGATATCACTCGTATTTTAGTTTGATGGGTTTGGTCAGAAAGAACAAGGTCTTTCCAATTAATCCCAATCGCTTCACCAAACAACTCAAAATTTTTCCTTACACGTTTTTCTTCATCTCCACTGACAAATCCTAAGTTCATACTCTGATAACAACCTTGGCTTACACCACCGTTTCTTGTACTGAAACCGTGAATCACACCATACTCTTTATCCCATCCAGCAAATCCTCCATATTCCACTTTTCCATTTTGAAACCAGTGAAACTTGTTTTTGGTATGCTTCATTTTTTTCACCCTATCATTTATATGATTATGGCATGAACACCTATACACATTCTACCATATTTTTCCCAACAAAATAAAAAAAACATCCGAGTTTGTATTCCCGGATGTTTTATCCAAAATATATGAATAGTGGTCGCACCACTATTCTTCTGTAGGCAGAAACTCATTGGTAAACGCATTTTCTATCTCCAGGTGCTGATTTAGCAGCTCTTGTTCATACATCCAGTCCGCATAATTCTTCCAGATTTCTGGTTTCATTTCCCCCCACCTACTAGCATCCGCCTGATATTCCGACGCCAAAAAAATTTGACTTGCTACGACCATTTTTTCATCCATTTCAGGTACCTGCACCAATAAGTGCTGTGCTGCTTCCTCGGGGTTTTCAATCGCAAATTCATAGCCTTTAGAAACAGCTCTCAGGAAACGTCGTACCAATTCTGGGTTTTCTTCCAATAAATCTTCATTGGATACAATCACCGGTGTGTAAAAATTCAGAGCCGGCTCGTAATCCTGTAAGCGAATAAAATTAATCTCATACCCTCTCTGTTCCGCTGCAACGCCATCCCATCCATAATAAATCCAACTAAAATCAACATGATTCTCTACCCCATCAAAAAAATCGGAAGTCCCTATATTTACAAAGCCCACCTGTTCAATATCTCCACCATCTTTGTCCATTAAGGCTCTAATCATTGATTCCTCCACTGGAGAGCCCCAGCCACCGTAATCTCTTCCTTCGAAATCACGAGGTCGCTCAATCCCTTTTTCTGCTGGTGAAGCAAACCCAGAAGTATTGTTTTGAATAATAGCTGCTATGGCCTTAACAGGCAAGGGAATTTCCGCCGTTCTTGCATAGGTTATTTCTTCTTGATAACTGATTCCAAACTCACCCTGTCCAGCTCCTATCAAGTCTACCGTGCCACCTTGACTAGGTTGGATGATGTCGACCTGGATTCCTTCTTCAGCAAAGAGTCCCAGCTCTAAAGCTGTATAAATGCCTGTATGATTAGTGTTTGGAACCCAATCTAAGACCACGGTTACGTTCTCCATTTCCTTTACATCCTGTACTTCATCGACCTCTGCTCCATTGTTTCCGCAGGCGGTAACTAATAATGTCAAACATACAAACCCTACTACTGCTAATGCTCTTCTTTTTATCATCTGACCTCTCCTCCTAAGATTTTTCGAGGCCTGATCTTACCACGGAAATAAAATAGCCTGCCACCTAGGGGATGACAGACCATTGTTTAAAACGACGATGATCCCTCCGCTGGCATTATCCAGATCAGGTTTCGGGTCGGAAATACTTCCCTCTCAGCCAGAATAATCTAGCTCCCCGTTGATTTAACGTCTTCATTATATTCTTCTCCATTATGTCTGTCAAGCATACCAGTGGTTTAACTTGCTACCGAATAAAATAACGAATCCATAGATATCACAATTGGTTTTAACATCAGGATTATTCTCTTGATTATTTTAAAGAAATCAGATATGATTTAACTATAATGCGAATAAAATAGGGTATCAAAACAATAGAAGGTATCAAGCTTTGGCATACTTTTGAACCAAGGCTTTTACTATATACCAGTCCATGGAATTTTGGTACAGGAGGTGTAATCAATGGATACATTTATATATTCTCTCATTCGAATAACGCTGATGGTTTTAATCTTCAGAGGCGTCATACGTCTAATGGGCGGAGGTGGTTTTGCAACTCGTTCTTTTAAAAAGCCTAAGCCACAGTCCACTTCCCCATCTTCAGCCGAGAGCTCAGAAGCTTCAGAGAAGAAACCAGATCCACCTAAAATGGTGGAGGACGAAGTTACCAAAGAACCAATTGAAGAAAGCAGAGCATACATTTTGGTTGATGACGAAGGGAATCGTCGTTACTTTGCTGAATGGGATTCACGACAACTTTATATTCAATCAAAACTAGGCTAAACTTATTCACCAAACCATAAAAGACCTTTCACTAACTCGAAAGGTCTTTTATGATTTCAACAAATCTAGTGTGGATCTATTGTTTCCTCACTCTTCTCTATGCTGCATATGCACATCCATTTGAGGATAAGGAATATTGATACCTTCTGCGTCAAAAGACACTTTTACTTGTTCCATCATATCAAAATATATGGTCCAATAATCTTGTGCCTGACACCAGACTCGAAAATAAAACACAATAGCACTGTCTCCATGTTCTCCTAAAACAATCATAGGTTCTGGATCTTTCATCACTAGAGGGTGTTCTTCTGCAATCCTTCCTAGGACTTTCTTCACTTTTTGAACATCATCTCCGTAACCAACACCAAACTTAAAATCTACTCTTCTAGTGTCGTAAGAGGAATAATTAATAGCGCTACTGTTGGACAAATTCGCGTTAGGAATAATAATTCTTCGGTTATCTGGTGTATTCAATATGGTATAAAAAACCTGAATTTCCTTAACAGTCCCACCAAAACCAGCGGCTTCTATATAATCACCAACCTTAAATGGTCGTAGAATCAGTATCAGCACACCACCCGCAAAGTTAGCAAGACTTCCTTGTAAGGCCAGACCCACAGCAAAACTCATAGCACCCAGAACCGCTATAAAAGAAGTCATTTCCGCACCTATCATAGAAGCGATACTGATTACCAACAATATTTGTAAAACGATTCGAATCATTGGAATCAGAAAAGATTTAAGAGATTGATCCATTTCAGACTTTTCCAATTTCAATAAGATTATCGTTGTTATTTTTTTAATCAGCCTTAGTCCTACGATCAAAAATATACTGGCCAACACAAGTCTTCCTGCAAAAGCAGATACCATTTCTATTGCATAATTCATTTTCTCACTCCCTTTACTCTTATGATGGATTTTTTCATAGTATCCAATTAGTATGCAATAAACATACCCAAATTTGCATCTCATAAACTTTTAGGAACGCATGACTCGCATTGCGTTAAAAATAGCTAATAAGGCTACGCCTACATCTGCAAAGACAGCTTCCCAAATGGTGGCCATTCCTAAGGCTCCCATTACCATAACAATAGCTTTGATACCTAATGCTGCCATAATGTTCTGCCATACAATGGCATGTGTCTTACCAGCAATTTGAAGGGCATCCAGAATACTAGAAGGAGTGTCTTTCATAATCACGATATCCGAAGCCTCTATCGCTGCATCTGACCCTAAACCACCCATAGAAACCCCAATATCCGCTCTGGCTAATACCGGTGCATCGTTCACTCCATCTCCTACCACCATAACTTTTCCTTTACCCGTTGACTCGCTCATTATTCTTTCTGTTATTTTCATTTTGTCATCTGGTAATAAATCAGCATATACTTCCTCGATGCCTATGGAATGTGCTATTTGATCCGCTATGGCTTTTTGATCGCCGGTTAGCATGATCAAGCGTTTTATACCCGCTTCTTTTAGCCCACGAATCGTTTCTTCCGCATCTGATTTCACTTGATCTCGAATGACAACATACCCTGCATACCTACTATTGATCGCAATGTGAATCACAGTTCCTGGTTGCGTGTACTCCTTTACAGAAATATGGTGTTGTTTCAAAAATCCACTTTTCCCGAGTATTATTTTTTCTCCTGAAATCCTAGCCATAATACCTCCACCAGGTATTTCTTTATGGTCTTCAATGATCTTTTCGTCCATATTCTCCCCATAGTATCTTCGAATTGATTCTGCAATCGGATGATTCGAGTAAAACTCTGCAAGGGCCATTTTTTTAAGAACTTCTTTTTCATCAAATCCATCAGCCACATAGATTTCATCTACTTGAAAAGCACCTTCTGTCAGGGTACCTGTTTTATCAAAAATAACCGTCTTTACATCATTCAATGCTTCTAGGTAGTTTCCACCTTTCACTAGTATGCCTTTCCTAGATGCACCACCTATTCCACCAAAGAATCCCAAGGGAATAGAAATCACTAAAGCACAAGGACAAGAGATCACTAGAAAAATGAGCGCCCTATAAATCCACTCATGAAAATTGGCTTCTTGAATCAGAACCGGTGGAACCAAAGCAATAAAAGCAGCAATCCCCACTACAACGGGTGTATAATAACGGGCAAAGCGAGTGATAAACTGTTCTGTTTTCGCTTTTTTAGCACTGGCATTCTCAACTAATTCCAAAATTTTAGATACTGTGGAGTCACTATATTTTTTATCCACTTCTATAGTTAATAAACCAGTTTGATTAATGGAACCACTCATTACAAGACTTTCAACCATAACCTCTCTAGGCATAGATTCTCCTGTTAAAGCAGAAGTGTCCACCATGCTGTTGCCTAATACCACATGTCCATCCAACGGTATTTTTTCGCCTGGCTTCACTATAATCTGCTGACCTACTTCTACTTCCCCTGGGTTTACTGTATGAATGCCTTGTTCAGACACTACGCTAGCATATTCTGGCTTTATGTTCATTAGAGAGGCAATGGATTTCCGCGATTGATTAATGGCTTTACCCTGAAAGTACTCTCCCACTTGATAGAAAAGCATCACAGCAACCCCCTCAGGATATTCTCCAATGGCGAAGGCTCCTAAGGTTGCTATGCTCATTAAAAAATTTTCGTCAAACACTTTGCCTTTCAATAGATTTTTACCGGCTTTTTTCAATACAGCAGACCCAGCTGCCAAATAGGCCATCAAGTATACTCCAAAATCCATAAAAGGAGGCATTTCTAAGACCCAGGGTACTATTAACAAGACTCCGCTAAGAAGAATCACTCTGATAGATTTATTTTCATCTAGTGCATGATCGTGTTCATCCACCACCTCATTATGATTCAAATTCACAGATTCTTCTACTTCAACAATTTTTACATCCTCTTCAATCTCTCTCGTAATTCTATCAATATGATTCTTTAATCTATCTGTATTCGTCGATGTTTCAACTTCAATTTTTAGCTTTTGTAATACAAAATCCAAGTGAACGCTAATTATTTCATCAAGCCTTCCAATTTCATTCTCAATTTTGGCCGCACAATCTGCGCATCCTAAGTTCCATAACTGATATTCTTTTTTTATGCTTTTTTTCATATGTCTCAACTCCTATTTTGTCTCTTTTATATGTTCTAATCCTTGAGAAAAAACATGCTGTATATGATCATCATCCAAGGAATAGTACATCACTTTTCCATCCCTACGATTTTTAACAACCCTTGCCTGACGTAATACCTTAAGCTGATGGGATACTGCTGACTGGCTCATATTCATAAGATAAGACAAATCACACACACACATTTCTTGAATCCCTAAGGCAAATAAAAGTTTAACTCTAGTGGGGTCTGCAAATACTTTGTAGAAGTTCGCCAACTCTCCTGCGTCCTCTTGAGAAATCATACGGTCTTTAACTTGCTTAACCAATTCATGGTGAATAATGGTTACCGCACATCGATTAGCTTCACTCATTCTCATCTCCCTTTCGTATGAATATCTGTTCATATGTTCAGTTATAGTATAAAATAAAAACCTGATTCCGTCAAGGACCAGGTTTTTATTTTATACTATTATTCTACCGTCACTTTTATCATTTTATCACCAGCTACAATTTGATCAACCACCTCTAACCCTTCTGTTACCTTTCCAAAAACTGTATGGTTCCCATCCAAGTGAGGTTGCGGGCTGTGACAGATAAAAAATTGACTGCCTCCAGTATCTCTTCCTGCATGAGCCATTGATAAACTTCCTCTTTCATGTTTCTTTGGATTGTTTTCAAGTTCACACTTAATGGTGTAGCCAGGTCCTCCCGTACCGTTACCTTTCGGACATCCACCTTGGATAACAAAATCATCAATGACTCGATGAAAGGATAGTCCATCGTAAAAACCTTCTTGAATTAACTTTGCGAAATTCTCCACTGTTTTTGGAGCCTCTTGTTTAAACAACTCCACTAGAATTGACCCTTTTTCAGTTTCAATGACCACTTTTTCCACTAATTCCACACTCCTTGCTATTTTATATTGACATTTTATTTTACCATTATTTTTCCCTTTGGTCTACGGATGCCATATTCCCTTTTACTTGATTCCTACCAGATTTCTTGGCATGATACAAAGCTTCATCTGCCCGCTGAACCAGTTTTTCTTCTCCTTCTTCTTCCGAAGGCATCATAGTGGCAAAACCGACACTCACCGTCACAAACTCGTTTATAGGTGATTCTTGATGTTCTACTTGGAGAGCTTCCACTGCTTGGCGATAATTCTCGGCAATTTTCTGAACTCCTTCAACTGTTGTAGCTGGCATAATGCCTACAAATTCTTCTCCACCATATCTCGCTGCCAAATCTGCAGGTCTTTTAAGCGTGCTTTGAAGGCATTCAGCCACTTTTTTTAAACAGTCATCTCCTTCTAGATGTCCATAATGATCATTATATCGTTTAAAAAAATCAATATCTGCCATTAACACTGAAATAGGTTGTCCATCTCTAAAGGCTCTTTTCCACTCTGATTTCAGAGCTTCATCAAATCTTCTTCGATTAGGAATACCCGTCAGCCCATCTATTAAACTAGCATCTTTTAATAGGTCTCTATAATGTTTTAATTCAAGGTGATTGCGTACTCGGGCTTTAACAATAGACGCACTATAGGGTTTCGTAATATAATCAATGGCGCCTAAGGCCAAGCCTTTTTCTTCATCTTCCTGCTGTGACATAGCCGTTACAAAAATGACTGGAATATCTTTCGTCGCCTCGGAAGCTTTAAGAATTTGACATATTTTATATCCATCTATTTCTGGCATCATCACATCCAGCAATATGAGATCTGGCGGTTCTTCAGAAGTAGCTATATTTAAGGCTGCTTTTCCATGCGTAGCTATTTTTACATTCCATTCGTCTTTTAAGAGTTGTCCTAGCATTTGTATATTCACAGGACTGTCATCCACAATCAAAACCGTTTGCTGCTTTTTAATAATTTCCATAATCAAAATCTCCTCTGTTTGCTGACGTAACTTCCTAATGTTCAAACAGTTTACTTCGATCCTTCATCTACGCCTCCACTACTTACATCATACTGGATTTCCGTACATTCACCGTCCAAATTCACTAGCATAAAATGAATTCTCGTAACAGCAACAGAACCTTTTGCCTCCACATGAATCGAAAAGTCTTTTTGATGTTGACATACTCGAATCTTCATTTCTTTATCCTGCTCTTTTTTGTATTTCATGGTTTCGCCGTCATCGTCATAATAAGAGTATGTGGCTTCTCCATCCACAAAACCGAGTACTGTCAAGCGGCTAAAATCCATATCGCCTACATTTTGTGCGGGTTCAGCCAATACAATCATTTTATTTTTCCTGATGAAAAGTGCTGTTTCGTCCAGTTCCAGATTCATGTAGTGATGTCCTTTTCTGACAACTTGGAACTCATCTTGATGGTTCGTAACCGTTTTCCAGAGAAGCATTTCCTCTGGCACCCATACATAACGACCCCGTGCATTTTCCTGGTAAATAGGTGCCATCATAACAGATTCACCAACAAGGAGTTGATCTTCTACTCCTAAAGATTGTTCATCCTTATATTCAAAAGAAAGAATCTTGAAGTAAAGATCCTGATGGAATATCGCTTTCATGTACTCAGAGTAAATATATGGAATTAAGGCATATCGTAATTCTAGCATTTTTCTCATCGTTTCAGTCGTCCAGTGATCAAAAGCATATGGTTCTTGATTCCTGGTTCCCATTGCAGCATGATTTCGAAAGAGCGGCGTTAACAGACTTGCTTGGGTCCATCGGATCAATAAGTTTCCACTTGCATCAGCTCCAAATCCGCCTATATCGGCTCCTATATAGAGAAACCCTCCCATATTTAAGGCTGGAAGCATTTTAATCATCATCAATATATGCTCCCACCAAGAGCAATTATCTCCTGTCCATAATCCTGCATATCGTCCCATTCCCGTATAAGAAGATCTAGAAAACAAGAGGTATCGTTTATTAGGGTCGATTCCTTCAAGCCCTTCTGCAGCTGATCTTGTCATGTTAAATCCATATAGATTGTGTATTTTGTGATGCTCAATCTTTTTAGATTCACTCATTTGATACATTTGTTGATACGCTTCTGGATTTGCAGACAATTTATCAAAACGATCCTTTAAATCTAAAAAATCTTCTAAATCTATATTTTTCCCTTCACATTCTTTTGCTTTTTCTATAAATGTTTTCATACTCTCTTCGGTATAGAAAATAGCGGGCTCATTCATATCATTCCAAAACCCTTCAATACCACAGTCTGTCAAGGCTTTATACTGTTTTCCAAACCATTGTCGCACTTCTGGTTGTTGAAAATCTGGAAAATGTACCCATCCAGGCCATACTGCAGCCACAAAAGGATTATTTTTATCATCCATGCAATAATATTGCTTGGCCACGCCTTCCTCATACACCCCATAGCCTGATTCTATTTTCACGCCAGCGTCAATGATAGGAATCAAGCGAAATCCTTTTCCTTTCATTTCATCTACAAATTTCTTGAAATTCGGAAATCTACTATCGTCAATTGTAAAATCTTTATAGTTTTCCATGTAGTCAATATCCAAGTAAATCGCATCACATGGAAGCCACTTTTTCCTCATGTTATCTGCTATTTGTTTCACTTCATCCGCTGAAGCATAACTCCATCTTGACTGCTGATTCCCAAAAGCCCACTTAGGAGGAGCATAGCCCTTTCCTTGTAGTTTACGAAAAGAGCGAACTGCCTCCTGACTATCTTTATGTCTGAATATATAGAGATCAAAATCTGGGCTATCAATAGTAATCATCATCTTATCTGGATGCGTAAATCCAATATCATATCGTATTTTACCTGGAAAATCCAAATACATCCCAAGGGTTTTATTCCCCACTACAAACAAGTAATTATGGGCTCCATATAACGCCTTTTTATCAGGCGTATGATTTGGATCATCCGTTGCATAGGATTCTATCACTCGTCCCCTTTTGTTAATGCCACCCATGGATTCTCCAAACCCTACTACCCTATCTTCTTTCTCCAATAAATACGTAAGCACTGTATTTTTATTATTTCTCAATACATCACACTCTAATAGTTCCATCTCCTCTTGAAATGTCAGTTCCTCTTTAGAATAACACAGACTTTCTGTTTCAAAGGGATCACCAAACCGAAATAGTTGAACGTTTCTACCAAGCGTATAGGCCTTCATGCTCTCATCCTTTCGCGTAAAAGAATTTCGTCCTATTCATTTCTACCACTAATTGTCTTATTTATTCTCCTATTTTATTCTTTTATAATAGGATTTACAGCCTTAAATTCAGTGTGATCAAAAAAAGTAAAACACCTTGTTTTTCCAGTGGGTCCACCCGTATTGTTCTGATCTTCTTCAAAAAAGCTCTCGCTTTCCGTCCGATTACGGCCATTCTTTTTCCCCTGATATAATTGTTGATCCGCTCTTCGTATCAATCCATCTGTACTATCTCTAGTCTTGGCAAACGCAAGCCCTATGGTTACGGATATTTTAATGCAGTTATCGTCGATCAAAAAATCTGTCGACTCTATGGCCCTTCGAATTCGCTCACAGGCAAGCCATGATTCTTTAGCGTTCGTATTGGTTAGTAGAATTAAAAATTCTTCTCCTCCAAAACGGCCACAAAAATCCTTGCTTCTAATGGATTTCTGAATAATCAATGCCAAATCCCTCAGAATCATATCTCCTGCTAAATGCCCATATCGATCATTAACGGTTTTGAAATGATCGATATCAAGGAATGCTGCTGAAAGACCATTTTGCTCATTCCTATTATTTTTAATCAGTAGTTCCATAATGGTTGTGATGGTTTTTTTATTGTATATTCCTGTTAATCCATCCTTGGTTCCCTGGATTTCCAATTCCTCTAGACGTTGACTTAAAAATCCAAAAAAATAGAATGAAGAAACAAGTGCTACCAAAGCCCCTATCGAAGTAATGGCAATAGAGTGTGTAAATTTTTGATCATTCTCAATCCTTTTACGCTCATAATCATTATGTAAAATTCCAGTTAATTGATCCGAAAAATTTATAGCCACACTCATGGTATTAATAGATGTCGTGTACGCATTTCGAAGTGTCTCTTTGTCTCCACTATAGTAAGCAGTCAGAGAAATCACGTTGATTTTAGAAGATTCATAGCTTTTATTGATAACATTTAACCAATGGTATTCCTCTTGTGTAAGGTCAAAATCAAAGAGTTCTCTTAATATTTTTGTAATATGCTTATTATTTTGTTCAATAAAGTATAAACTATGTGGATCGTTTCGCTCATAAAAATTTGCTAAGTGATACTGCTGTGATGTGATTCTCCCCTTTAAATCACTAATCATAAGGATCATATTAATATTCTTTTCCGCCAAGCCTTGATGTGTCTTTTGAAGATTCATGGCATAATAGATAGAACTGGCGAAAGCTGTAAAAATAAAAACAATCACCAGAACATACCCAAATTTGATGACCCTTGTTCTAGTTTTCCTCATTATGCCATCACATCCATTTGATTATTTCCCCACGACTTTATAACAATCTTTATAGGTTTACTATTCGACAAGAATTATTAGATTCCTCTAAAAATTCCTAAGTTTATTTTGTTTCATCACTACCGCGTCCCTAAGGTGGGTTTTTTCTTTGTTTTTTGTTATAATACGGTGACTGCTTATTTGAGTCACTCTATTTTAGGAGGCGCTTTATGTCTATTTATGTTTTTGGGCACCAGCATCCAGATACAGATTCCATTGCTGCTGCCATTGCTCTGGCCTATTTAAAGAAACAACAAGGATTGGATGCATGTCCCTGTCGCTTAGATTCTGTAAACAAAGAAACCCAATTTGTTTTAGATTATTTCCACCTACCGATTCCGAGAAAAATTGATAATGTTAAAATACAAGTGCGGGATATCCAATATGACTTTACACAAGGAATCACCCCAGAATGCTCTATTTTAACAGCCTATCAAACCATGGTACATAACAACTTTGAAACACTGGCGGTTTTGGATGAATCTCAAAAACTTCTAGGAATCTTAAGCATGAAAGATATTGCCATGGGCTTGATTAAAGGCAATTTTTATCAACTAAACACTTCACTTCGAAATCTAGCTACTACTTTGGGGGGGACATTGTTAACAGAACAATGTACACAAATCAATGGTTATATTTCTGTTATTGCTTTTTATTATAAAACAATTCAAGGCACCTTAGGGGCTAACAGTATTATTATTGTAGGAGATCGATATGATGTGATTCAACATGCTATCGAATCCGGTGTACAACTCATCATTCTTACAGGAAGCAATACTCTTCCTCAAGAGCTGCTTGAAATGGCCAATGATAATCATGTATCCATTTTATCCGTTCCGCAGGATACCTTCTATACGGCTAAAATCATCGACCAATGTAATTACGTCTCCACCATTATGCGTTCCGGTAATATCATTAAATTTATTGATACCCAGTATTTAGAAGAGTTAAAAGATGAGCTGGCCTCTACACATTTCAGAAACTACCCTGTGGTAGATGCCTGCAATCGGTTTGTTGGATTTATTAACCGGAAACATTTAATGGCTCCTGAGCGAAAAAAAGTGATTCTTGTTGATCATAATGAATCCAATCAGAGCGCAGAAGGACTTGAGGAAGCACAAATTTTAGAAGTCATCGATCATCATAAAATAGGGGATATTTCTACCAGTACACCAATCAACTTTCGAAACAAGCCTGTTGGCAGCACTTGCACTATTATTGCAGAAATGTACCAGGAAGCCTGCATTTCGATCCCCTATAAAATAGCAGGCATATTGATTTCTGGTATTTTATCTGATACCCTTTATTTCAAGTCTCCTACCACTACTTCTCAGGATCGAGATACCGTTTTATTCCTAAATAAGCTATTAAATCTTAACCTAGAAAGCTATGCAATGGAAATGTTTCAAGCTGGCACCTCTCTAGAAGGACAAAGCACCGAGGACGTTTTCTTTGAAGATTTCAAATCATTTTATCTGGAGGGAGAAAAAATCGGCATTAGCCAAGTGTTCACCCTGGACTTACAGGAGATAAGTAATCAAAGAAAAAGCTTACAAGCTTTAATGGAAAAGGTCAAGGATGATGGACGTTACTACATGGTTTTATTACTGGTTACGGATATTTTAAAAGAAGGTTCTTATGTATATTATGTCACTAAAGCTAGAAACTTATTATCCACTGCTTTTTCTTTCCATATAGATCAAGGAACCTTTGTTCCTGGAGTGATTTCTAGAAAAAAACAAGTGATTCCTAGAATCGCAGAAGCAATTTTATCCCAACAATAAAGAAAAGAAGCTGGCCAAATCAACGCATAGCCAGCTTCTTTTCTTTGTCTTATTTTATTTCATGGTCCCCATTCAAAAGTTGTTCCTGTAATTTCTTGTCTTCATCACCATGAAGCTCTGACATAACGGCATACAACGATTTCACCGCTTCGGCGGGCAACGCATCCACTCCATTTTTAACAGTCCTTCTTGATTCTACATATTGAATCCGCTGTACAAAATGAATCATAAACGCTTTACGATATTCAGGGTCTTCAAGATCTGCTTCAAAGCCTTCAATTTTCATGATTTCCATCTCTTCAAAAGGCTCCCATTTAACAAATTCAGCTTTATCTTCTATAATAGATTCAATAATACTTAAGGTGTGTTCTGGTTTTACTTTTTTCCCCATAAAATGACCTGTGTTAATCACATAGCAGTCAACACCTGCCTCAAACAAACTTTTAAACAATTTGTAATCCACGCTTAAGGGATATGTTCGAAATGGATTTGCATAGGGTTCTACCACTAATTGATCTGGATTTACACCTTCAGGAAGTTTTTCCGCTGAACTTCTCTTGGTTGCTAGCGTCGCTCCCATCACAGACCCAAGCGCTGCTCCTTTTAACTTGATTATTGGCGGCATGGTTGGGTCTTTCATAATCCAGAAGATAGAGTTAATTGGGTCATCTATTCTATCTACCCGATCTGCCGCCCATAGCTTGGACTTAATAGCCCGTCCATTTCCGTTTCTTAAATCTTCAGTAACTGGATAAATTTTTCCGTCCTCATACATAATAGCACCATTATTTTGTATCGTTAAAATATATTTATTATCCTCGCAATTCATAGGATAATCCTGGGTTTTGTCAAAGTAGGTCGGCTCCAAGGCAATGGAAGTCTTGTCTTCTATATTAATAATAAAGGCATCGTCATGGAGAACTGTTACATTGTATTTGTTTTCATGCTTTGCATGGGTAATCGTAGATTTTCCAGATCCAGAGAGTCCAAAAACTGCAATAGTATTCTTTTTTCCAGGTAAATTGTAGCACTTTAATCCACCATGACAGGCCGCATAACCATTTCTAGCTGCTGTTCCCCACGCTAATGTTAAGGTCCCTTTTTTGTATTCACCAAAATACTTCATTCCAAGAATAGCCGCACAGTTATGCGTTGGATCAAAAAACGTAAGGCCCATAGGGTGGTTTGGATGGGACCAGTCTGGATCACTAAAAATGATAATATCGCCTTCTGGAATTTTTTTCGAGTACTTATACATCTCTGAGTAAACTTCGTTTACGTACTGAAAATTTAGCAACCAACTATAAAATATATTTTCGTGATTTTCTGGGATCAACAAATGAGCTTTCACCATGAAATTTCGATGCAAACCAATAATCACGTCTCCATGATATAAAGATTTTTTCCGTGTATCATAAATCGCATCACGAATCAAGGCTGAATAGTAAGTTAAGTCTACATCTGGATCTCCAGCGATGCGCCTAGCTGCTGCGGCTCTTCCAAAGGTGTTCCCATCATTAAAGAGTAGTGCATGTGCATCTTCTGGTAATCCTTGTTTTTCTGGTTCATAAATAGGGATTCCTGTTAAGGATATGGTGCCAGGGCTTTTTTTTGCAAGTTGATAGGCTTGAGCTACGGTCTTAACAGATTGAACATTGTTCTGATAAAATGCAGTTTGAATAGTAGTCCTAATCTGAGATTTAATTGCATCAAACTCTTCTTTTCCCTTAAATCGATTAATGGTACTCATACTTTACCTCCTGGATTTTCAGTTAATTTACTGCCGAAATAGCAACTGTTTATCATTGTAACATGAGGATCAAAAAACGTGAAGCGATTCTTTTTTCCATTTAATTTCTCCGCCAACAATTGTCATTTCTACTTTTACATCTTTTATATCCATGGGTGCTATCGCAAATGGATCCTTATCTACCACAATAACATCCGCTAATTTCCCAGGGGAAATGCTGCCTTTTAACGCTTCTTCGAAGGAAGAATAAGCTGCATTAACGGTATAGGTTTTAATGGCTTCCTCCACTGTTAGGCTTTGTTCTGACAACCAACCATTCTCCGGTTTTCCATCTTTATCTTTTCGGTTAACGGCTGCGTATATGCCATAGAAAACATCTGGATCCTCCACAGGAATATCCGACCCTCCTGTCAAGCATATCCCCATATCCGTTAAGGTTCTCCAATTATGACAATCCCTCTCCCTTTTGCTTCCTAGACGACTGTTCATCATTGGCCAATCCGTTGCTGTTTGAGCTGTTTGTATGTTTAAACAGACATCTAGCGACTTAAGCCTTTCATATAACCCTTGATCCCCTACCTGACAATGAACAATCCTATGTCGCAACTCTTTAGGCGACTCAAACTGAACTTGTTCATAGATTTCAATTACCATTTCAAGAGCTGCGTCACCAATGGCATGGAGACAAACTTGCATATCTGCCTGGTGAGCCATTCGTACATTTTTCAACAACTCTTCTTTTTCATAAACTAGAATCCCCTTGTTTGTGGAATCATCTGAATATCCTTCCCTAAGTGCTGCTGTTCTAGCTCCAATGGTTCCATCGCACCATTGCTTCATTGGTCCAATTCTATAGGAATCATCTCCCTGCCCTGTTCTCAAACTCTGTTTAAGAAATTCTTGAATATCTTCTTTTTTAGGAAGGGATATTTTTTGATAGACTCGTATTGGCAGTTCTCCATCAGATGCCATTTTTTGATACGTTTCTGCTATAGCTTCGAAACTGCCACTATACCCAAGGTCATAAGAATCTTCTGTATGGACAGATGTAACCCCATATTTAAGCAACTCAGCCGATCCTTTCTCGATGCCTTTTCGAATATATGAATGTCCGTCGGTAAAACATCGATTCTTTTTAAACCATTCAAGAGAAGCTTCACGAATAACTCCATTTGGCTCTCCAGACAAATCATGGTCAAAGGATCCGCCAGCTATGAATGTATCTTCCGTCACCCCAACTTCCTTTAATGCCATGGTATTAGTAGATCCTATATGACCACATACCCGCAACAACAAAATAGGATGCTTGATGCTAATCTGATCTAAGTCATGACGATCCGGAAATTTAGGCTTTGAAATAAAGTTATTCTGATTCCAGCCTCGTCCAATAAGCCAATGTCCTTTCGGTAAAGGGTTCTTTTCAAGATAACGTTGACATAGGTTAATCAATTCATCAATCGATTTTACATTGCTTAAATCTACTGTCTGTAATGAAATACCATATCCTACTAAATGGGTATGGGTATCAATAAAACCAGGTAACATGGTTTTACCACCCATGTCTATCACCTCTGTGTTTTCGCCTATGGTTTTCATCACCTCTTTTTTATCTCCTACTTTTAAGATTCTATCTCCCTGAAAAGCTACGGCTTCGCAACTCTCACCATCCATTGTATGTATATGTCCATTTATAAACACCTTGGTCGCTGCCAGCATATCTTCATCTCCTTATTCAATGATTCTCTTCATGATAAGATTATCCTAAAAAAAGATCAAGTACAAGAAAACCGCCTCTTTATTAAAGAGACGGTTTAGAATCATTAAAACCTAGTACCAACCACGAAGTTTCATCGCATCTGCAACACGTTTAATGGACATCATATAAGCTGCTGTTCTCATCTCAACTTTATGGTCATCCATCAATTTCCAAATGTCATCAAAAGCCTTATTCATAGCTTTTTCTTGCTTTTCTTGAACTTCTTCAAAAGTCCAGTTGTAGCGCATTAAATTCTGTACCCATTCGAAATAGGACACTGTTACGCCACCAGCGTTGGCTAGAATGTCTGGAATCACTAAGATCCCCTTGTCATTCATGATTTTATCGCCTTCTGGTGTTGTTGGACCATTGGCACCTTCGCACACAATTTTTGCTTTTACTTGGTCCGCTGTTTCAGATGTAAATACATTCTCAAGGGCGCATGGCATCAAGACGTCTACATCCATACCAATAATTGCATTTCGATCAATCTCTTCTTCTGCACCAGAGAAACCAGTGATCATTCTATTTTTATTGTCTTTCGCATAGTCCATTAATTCTTTAATGTTTAACCCATTATTGTTCACTAGCGTGCAAGAAACGTCAGATACAGCAACCACTTTTGCACCCATTTCTTCCATATACATAGCCGCATAGGTTCCAACATTCCCAAAACCTTGAACCGCTACACGAATTCCATCTAGGTTCAAATTCAGTTTTTCAGCTGCAGCACGTGCCATAATAGCCACACCAAATCCAGTTGCTTCCGTACGAGCTAAAGAACCATAATAACTAACAGGTTTTCCTGTAAATACGCCTGGCTCAAATCTTCCAGTAGTTTTTTCGTATTCATCCACCATCCAAGCCATTACTTGACCATTAGTTCCTACATCTGGAGCTGGTATATCAACTTTCTCTCCAATGATAGGAGCAATTGCTCGGGCATATCCTCTTGCCAATCGTTCCAGTTCACCTTCTGACAACTCGAAAGGATCAGCAATAACACCGCCTTTGCCTCCGCCATAAGGAACTCCAACAACACCGCATTTAAAAGTCATCCAAGTAGATAAGGCTTTCACCTCGTCTTCATTCACATCTTGATGAAAACGTACGCCACCTTTAAAGGGACCTACTGCATCGTTATGCTGAGACCGATAACCTACAAAGGTTTTAATACTTCCATTATCCATTTTTACTGGAATGGCAACTTCCAGAACACGAATTGGATTTTTAAGGATTTCGTATACTTCCTGCGGTGTACCCAGCTTGTCACATGCTGATTTAACCTGCTGCTGTGCAATTACAAACGGATTGTTAGCACCTTTCTCTGACATTAAACTGCCTCCTTTTTCATTGGTGATATTTTGAGTTAAGGATTGCATTTGTATCTTCACTCATTTTGAATTATAACATACCTCTTAAAAAAGTGGTAGGCATTTCCCTAAGAAAGATAGCCGCTACCTTAAAAACAAACTAACAACCCACCAATACCGGCATGAGTTCCAATTACTGGTCCCATCGTCGTTAACATTACCTCTGATGGATTAAAACGCTGTATAATTTCATCTTTCAATGCTTCCGCCTCTTCTAAGCAATCACAATGGGTGATGGCTACAACTTGATCGCTGTAATCCTTTTTCTTTTTTTCCATTTCATCCAATAATACTCGAATTGCTTTCTTTTTTCCACGAAGTGTTTTTAGTACCCGTACATATCCATCTTCTACATGAACCACAGGCTTTAAATTCAGTAAGTTGGCTACAAATTCTTTTGGTTTGCTCACTCGTCCACCTTTCACTGAATTCTCCAAAGTTTCTAAATAAACAACTACTCTCATTTGATCTCGATAAGCTTTAATCTTTTCAATAATTTCAGATGTTTCCAGCCCTTCTTTTGCTAACTGACACGCTTTTAAAACTTGCATTCCCACCCCTATGGAACCTGTAAGCGTATCAAATATTTCTATGTTTCCTCCTGTTTCTTGTCGAGCTTGATGGGCCCCTTCTATGGTGCCACTTAATCGAGAAGATAGGTGAATACTAAGAACTTCCTCACTGTTTTTCAGTCCTTCTTTAAAGCGATCCATCAATGTTTGAGGAGATGGCTGTGATGTTTTAGGAATTGTAGGGGAGTCTTTCATTTTTCTGTAAAAATCTTGATGGCTCAAGTCAACACCATCCACATAATCTTTTCCATCAATTTCAATGCGAAGAGGAGCCACCAAAACATTATATTTTTCAATTATTTCTTTCGGTAAGTCGCATGAACTGTCTGTAATAATTTGCACTTGATTTTCCTCCTTATGCTCAAATATTCAATCCTATAACCTTGGGACTTTATTTCTTCTTTCTATGTATCATTATGGTCAAATTCATCTAATTATCCTACCTCCATTATATAGTTCTGAATTCAGGACTGCAAGCGGATTGAAAACAAAGCTTTCTATCAATTATCTTCAATCAATACCGATCCCTAGATTTCACCATAATTACTGAGGTGAGAAGCTGGATTTTCGATCCTTCTATTCTTTAAAATATGATGAGATGTAGAATTCCACGCAGGACAATCCCCATTGCCGCAGCCATCATCGCAGGTCTTGCCACACGAGTAACCCGCTGTCCAGCCGCCATTAAAATAGCAACGCCTACTGGATCCAGTGGATTCAATGTAAAGCCAGCAATTCTATTCAGTTCAGCTACAGACATGGCTCCATCGTTCATTAATTCAATCACAATAGCCATCATGGCGGTTCCACCTGCAATAAACTTAGTGACAATTGGAAGGACAGCAATTCCTGGTATTCCTATAGCTTCCATCAAAGGAGCCGCCCATATCTCTAACCATCCTATGGCACCTATGTCTCGCATTATATTCACCAAAAATACAGCCAGAATGAGAGGAGGCATTGACTTTACCGCAATAATCATTCCTTCTTCTCCACCTTGAAATAAGATGGAAATAATTCCCTTTTTCCCTTTAACTAGTTGTTCTTGTGACTTTACCTGCTCTTTACTAATCATCCTCTTGTCCTGATCACCAGAACACGTAGTATCGATCATCTTATACGCCATTAAGCTCGCTGCAAAACCACTTATTAACGAAGTTATTATGCCAATTGGAATATTAAGTCCAACTACAGCCAAGGGAAATGCTGCATTGGCTTGTGCCATCACCAAAACCGCCGCTATCGTAGCTCCAATTTTAGCATCGCTGATTTCTCTATCTTCCTCCATCAGCTTTAGTGTGGATACTGGAGCTGCAAAACTTATAAACAGCATTTGTATGATGGCAAAAACCCCCATCCCTGGCAGCCCTACCTTCGAAAGAGCTGGTGCCATTAAAGTAGCGGTTTTCTGTAAAAATCCCTTTTCATCCAACACTTTCATAACGGCCATCATAACAACCATGATTGGCAAAATAATATAAAGTGATAATTCTACTCCTGTTTTTCCAGCTTCAATAATAATGTGAACGATATGTTGCATATTCATGCCTCCTGTTGATAATTTCCTAATCCTCTCTATCTTTGAGTGAACCCCCCTTTTGCTGGGTATTGATTTTACTACATATGAATATATTATTCTATCCTTTAGTCATCTTTTCAACTGGAAAGGAAGTGTTTTGAATGAAATTATTGGTATGCGTTGATGGGTCAAAACAAAGCATAAAAGCAATGAACAAAGCCCTAGAAATTGCATCTGGTTGTGGTCTCAACGAGATTAGTCTGATTCACGTCTATGAAAATGTGGAAAAAAATTACTGGATTGCAACGGGTGAAGGGTATTACCCCAGCGAAGATGATTTTCAAAGATTAAAAGAACTTCAACAAAACATGGTCGACAAACACAAAAAAATGCTAGACGATTATGCATCAAAATTTTATGAAAAAGGGATTCGACCCACTATTATCTTAGAAGAAGGCCACCCCTCCCACACAATATCAAGAATAGCCGATGAAGAAAACTATGATATGGTTATCATTGGTAATCGGGGAATCGGTGGGCTTAAAAAAATATTCCTAGGAAGCGTTAGTAATGCGGTTATTCAGGAAACAAAGGCCAGCGTTCTGGTGGTGAAATAGTCTATTCATCTGCTTGATGCATGGAGGGCGCACTAAAGTGCGTCCTCTTACTATGTTTATAACAACTTTTTCAACCATGATATGCTTTTTTTATGATATGGAGGATACTTAATACTTGGGTCTATTAACGTGTTTGAACGAACCACAGACTTATAGTTTGAAAAGGTATCAAAACTATCTTTCCCATGATACCTACCCATCCCGCTGGTTTTCACCCCACCAAAAGGTAGATGCTGACTAGCCACATGAATGATGCAATTGTTGATGCACCCACCACCGAACTCCAATTGATTAAAAATAATTTCTTCGTTTTTTCTATTTTCCGTAAACAGATACAAAGCTAAAGGATTCCTATTTTTTCTCACCATGGAAATAATTTCTTTGTTTTCTCGAAAAGATAATATTGGTAAGATAGGACCGAAAATTTCTTCTTTCATCACTATGCTCTCCAATGTTACCTCATCTAAAATACTAGGTTCCATATACAAGTGTTCTCTATCGTATCTGCCTCCGCTTCTAATATTGCCCTCTTTTAAAAAGCTTAAAAGCTTATCAAATCGTTGTTGATTTACAATACGTGCATAATCTTTGGATTTTTGTGGCTCTTCACCATAAAACTCTTTTATAACACCAACCAACTCCACCATAAGCTTTTCTTTTATGGCTTCCTGAACCAGTACATAATCTGGTGCAACGCAGGTCTGACCAGCATTCATAAACTTACCCCATACAATACGTCTGGCTGTTACATCCAGTTTAGCATCTTCCATGACAATAGCTGGACTTTTACCTCCCAGTTCAAGGGTCACAGGCGTCAGATGCGTAGCTGCCCTCGCCATAATTTTTTTACCAACTTCAGTGCTACCTGTGAAAAAAATATGATCAAAAGAGAATTGTTCTACCAACATATTCCCCACCTCTGATCCTGACCCCTGTATCGAAGTAATATACGCTGGATCAAAGGTTTGTTGAATAATTTCTGTAGCCACCTTTGACGTATGAGGTGTTTTATCCGATGGTTTTACCATTGCACAATTACCAGCAGCTATGGCTCCAACAAGTGGAACCATCAATAGCTGAAAAGGATAGTTCCAAGGACTTATAATTAAAACAACTCCTTTCGGTTCTGGACGTATCCACGATTTCCCTGGCTCCATCACCCAAGGAGTTTTTTTCTTCTCTGGTTTTGACCAGGATCGCACCTTGTGGATGGCATGGTTTACTTCTTCATAAAACATTGCAAGTTCTGCAGAAAAGCTTTCGAAATCAGGTTTTGATAAATCTTTGGCTAAAGCTTGAATTATTTCCTTTTCCTTCCTCTGAACAGATTTTTTCAGTGCCCTCAGGCTTCTGATACGAAAAAGCAATTTTTTTGTATTTCCTTCATCAAAAAACTGTCGCTGACTCTCAAATGCTTCCCTTACCAACATTTCCATTTCTTATCTCCTCTCTTAGTTTCGATGTCTTCCATCATGGGTATCCATTCATAAAGTGATCTTGGATGTTTTGTGTTAAACCCAAAATCCATCCTATTGATCCGTATTTCAAACTTGGAGGATGATATTTAATGATTCCAATACGTGACAGCGTTCCCAGCCGTACCACTCCCTATATCACGTACCTTCTTATTGCCGCAAATATCGGGGTCTTCCTCTATATGCAAACCCTCCATCCTCAACAAGCCCATTTTTTCGTTATCCAGTTTGGCTTTATCCCCGTCCGATTTTCCGCTATCCTTCGTGACGGTCTTCAGTCACTACCCATTGAATGGGTTTTCCCGATTTTTAGCAGTCTTTTTATGCACGGAAGTTGGTTTCACTTGATTAGCAATATGTGGAGTCTCTGGCTTTTTGGTGACAATGTAGAAGACAGCGTAGGACATTTTAAATACCTGTTTTTCTATATTTTTGCAGGTATCTTTGCATCACTAATCCATTTTGTCTTCAATATGCTTTCTCCTATTCCTGTTATCGGTGCCTCAGGAGCCATCGCTGCTGTAATGGGAGCTTACGTGGTCTTATTTCCCTTGGCTCGCATCACAACCTTAGTTCCTTTACTATGGATCCCTTTATTTATCAAGGTTCCCGCTTTGTTTTTCATGGGAATTTGGTTTATCTCTCAAATAATGTCCGGACTATCTGCACTGGGACAAAGTGACTTGGGTGGTGGCATTGCCTGGTGGGCCCATATTGGTGGATTTGTTTTTGGCCTCTTTATAATCAGCTTCATCCGAAAACCAACCAGGCGCTATCAATGTTCTTCTTACGATGATCGATACGATTGTCACGTCGATTAATCAGATTTTCTGAATGTTTCCAAAGTTGCTTGTTGCAGTTTTTCATCCAGTAATAATTCATAGCCAACGGCCATTAACGCTATCGCACTTTTTAGCATCATATCTTCTGCTCTTTTGGAGGCGCTGGCTTCTGCATATTCTCTTGTATGCTGAGCCACATCAGGTTCTGTAATCGCTACATAGGGGTGAATAACAGGCATCTCTATTGATATATTTCCTATATCAGAAGATCCAGCAGCTTCTTTGGGATCTGCCACTTCCATTTTCTCTCCCTGTTTTTCCATATATGCTTTGAATCGTTCTTCCAATACTTGATTTGGATATCGTTCAGCATAAATTTCATCATGATCAAAAGCAAATCTAGCGCCTGTTTTTTTGGCTTCTTGGGCCGCAAAGCCGGTAAGCTGATCTATAACCATTTGCACCTCGTCTCTTTTAGCCCCTCGGATTAAGAATTTACCACAAGATTTATCTACAATCACATTAGAAGCTGTGCCTCCCGCCGTAATAATTCCATTAATTTTTACTTGAGGCGGATGTGTTGACTGTAGATGCTTAATTCGATTAAATACTTGTATTAAAGGATAAAGGGCATCAATACCTTCCTCTGGCTTGGATGAATGTGCAGAATGACCATAAAACTCTAAAATCAACTCACAACAAGCCGTGCTATTTCTACCAATAAGAGATCGATTGGATGGATGCATCATCAGCGAAAAGTCAATATCTTCAAAAGCACCACCATGAAGCAGCAGAATTTTACCACCTCCATTCTCCTCTGCTGGTGTTCCCAGAAGTATTACAGATCCACCTGTTTCTTCCACCAACTCTTTAAGCCCTATGGCAGCACCCACTGAGCTGGCAGCAATTAAATTGTGTCCGCAGGCGTGTCCTATCTCAGGCAATGCATCATATTCAGCCAAAAAAGCAATCCTTGGACCATCTTTTTTGCTACGATAAGTAGCTTTGAATGCTGTAGAAATGC
The DNA here is from genome assembly GCF_055383815.1 of Tindallia texcoconensis. Classification (NCBI taxonomy): domain Bacteria; kingdom Bacillati; phylum Bacillota; class Clostridia; order Peptostreptococcales; family Tindalliaceae; genus Tindallia; species Tindallia texcoconensis. Next base: position 2,578,082 of record NZ_AP042431.1, on the reverse strand, counting down.
CTGAAATATTCCGATCTACTTGAAAACCCACTTGCTTTAATATCCTCGCTATTCTCTCTGATGCTTTAAATTCTTGAAATGCCGTCTCTGGATGCTGATGAATATATCTACTTAAGTCTATTAAAAGCGCTCTATTTTTTTCTATGGATTTTATTGATTCTCTTATGACTTGATCTATTGTTAGCTTCATTTTTCAATGCCTCCCTGCTATTTTACTTTCTCCTCTTTGTTTTTTCTATTATATCAGAAAGCCACCCTTAATTTGAAGACTTCCTCATTTAAATTATTTCAGAATTATGATACAATAGTCTAATCACCAATATACTAGATGAGGAGTGATTGTTATGAACTATGTCTTTATCTCCCCTTCTTTCCCTTCTAACTACCAATACTTTGTCGAAGCACTTCGCCAAAGAGGTTGCTCCGTCCTTGGAATTGGATCGGAGCCTTATGATTCACTAAGCTTAAGCTTAAAGGAATCTTTAACCGAGTACTACTTGGTGAAGGATTTAGAGAACTATAACGAAATGCTTCGAGCTTGTGGTTATTTTACTCACAGGTACGGCAAGATCCAACGCATAGAATCTCATAATGAACATTGGCTAGAACAGGATGCATGCCTTCGAAGTGATTTCAACGTGACAGGTTTAAAACGCCAAGATATGCCTCTTATTAAATATAAGTCGAAAATGAAAAAAATCTTCCAAAAAAATGGTATTCCTGTCGCCGAAGGTAAACCTGTCGGTACTTTTGAAGAGGCTTGTCAGTTAACAGCGGAAATAGGTTTTCCTCTGTGCCTTAAGCCAGATTGTGGTGTCGGTGCCAGTCATACTTATAAAATTCATTCCATGAAAGAACTAGAACTTTTCTTTTCAAAAAAGCTCTCCGTCCCCTATATTATGGAAGAATTTATCACAGGTGAAATTCACACCTTCGACGGACTGACAGACCAAAACGGAAACATCGTATTTGCTTCTACTTTTATTTTTGATAAAGGGGTTATGGAAACGGTCAATGAAGATTTGGACATGTTTTACCACAATTTACGACAAATCCCTGAAGATCTGATAGAATTAGGGAGTAACGTAGTAAAGTCTTTTGAACTAAAGGAGCGATTCTTTCATATTGAATTTTTCAGAACTCCTGAGCAACAATTAATTGCCCTTGAGGTTAATGTTAGGCCACCCGGCGGTCTTTCCATGGATATTTTTAATTATGCAGATGATTTCAACTATTATGATCTTTATGCTCAAGTTGTTTTGGGAATGGATGTGCCCAAAACCATAGATCACCACCATTATGTAGCTTATGCCGGTAGAAAAACAAGGGATCATTTTGAGCATCGTCATAACCAACAGGAAATCCTGGAAAAATATGAAGACCTCTTAATATACCATGGGTCCATTGCTTCTGTTTTTTCAGCAGCCATTGGAGATTATGCTTATGTGCTGCGCTCAAGAGAGTTAGGCCCCTTAAAAGAGGCAGCAATGTTCATCCTTGAACGAAAATAAGCTAAAGGGAGGAAGGTAGCATGCAAATCAAGTATGAATCTTTTCACAGTAACTATTTAAATCGAGGGATGGAATTCAAGCATTATGGAGAGGTGGGCAAACCAATGATCGTCTTTCCATCATCTGGTGGACGCTTTTATGAGTATGAAGATTTTAAAATGATTGATGCCTGCCACCCTTTTATCGAAAAAGGGCTTATACAGATATTTACTCCCGATAGCATTGACCAAGAAAGCTGGCTTGAAGAGGATGTATGGCCTGGTGATCGTGGCTATAGGCATAATCTCTACGATAGTTACATTATGGAAGAACTGATTCCCTACATCCAAAGTAAAACTGGTTATCGAAACAAATTCATTACTACTGGTTGTAGCATGGGTGCTTACCACGCTGCCAATTTTTTCTTTCGACATCCAGATGTTTTCGACACATTAATAGGACTTAGTGGTATTTATGATGTCCGCTTCTTTGTTGGCGACTTTTTGCATATCCATGATGTTTATATCAATTCACCTATAGATTATCTTGCCAACCTAACAGATTCCTGGTATATTCATCAATACCAAAAAAGCGATATAATCATTTGTTCTGGAACAGGAGACTGGGAAGAAGACTCTATTGACCACACCAAACGTCTGAAAAGCATTCTTGAAGAATTGAATGTACCCGCTTGGATTGATTTTTGGGGAAAAGATGTGGATCACGACTGGCCTTGGTGGCGTATCCAAATCGCATATTTCTTAGATCAACTAAAGCAACACAATAAATTGTAGCAACAAAGACACCTATCCTATTTAATCATTGAAAATGGACCTTTTAATTCAGATGATCCTCTTAATAAAAAGCTCTAATATCCTTCAACAAGAGAACACAGAAAAAAACACCGGTGCCTTTTTATGGGAGCCGGTGTTTTTATTAACCTCCTGCAACTGAATCTTTTCTAAGAATTGGAAGCCACTTTTTCCTATGCTATAATAAATTTATCTATAAATAGGAGGTTGAGATTATGATTTTAGTACTAAATTTTTTTCTGAAAGATTCCTTTGCCGCTACCTTTGATCAAGTAATCAAAAACCATTTTAAAGAACTCCCGGATCCCTGTCTATGCATTCGTGTTACCTCTACTACTAAGGCTGAAGAAATCCTCTTAAAAAGCCAGTCATCTACTCATTTAATCTTATCCGGCTCCGAAGCTTCTACCTTAGATGACATGGGATGGGAAAATGAAATGAAAAAAGTCGTTCTTTCTTTTATAAACAATCAAAAACCTATCCTCGGAATTTGTTATGGTCATCAATTTCTAATTCGATGCTTAGCAGGTAAAGACTATCTTCGAAAAGCACCCAAACCTGAAATAGGTTGGGGTAAAATACGCTTAAAAGAAAACCCTTTGCTTGAGGGTATACAGAATCCCGTTTGCCTGTTGGCTCACTATGATGAAGCCGTAGAACTACCAGAAAACTTCCAACTCCTGGGTTCTTCAGAAAAATGTGCCATTCACGGTTTCCAGTATAAAGATCTTCCGGTATGGGGCGTCCAATTTCACCCAGAATACGACCTTGAAAGCGGTCAGGAGATTTTTGAAAACCTACAATCTAATGATACTCGCTACCATGAACATTTTGAAAATGCACTTAATCATCCACATCAACTAGAGCAAAACAAAAGGTTTTTTACTAATTTCATCAACATAAAAGAAGTATAGAGTTCACGGTTAAACATCTTTTATATTTTCTTCCAAGGCTTCGTCAACCACTACTTCAGAAATGGCTTCGGTTAAGACATGCTTTTCTTCCACTTGTTTGAGTTTTTCCTGTACCGCTTCCTCCACATCATATTCTTGACTAAACCCAGCATACAGGGAATAGATAATTAGCAAAAGAATGGCTGCAAACGGTAGTCCTGTAATGACAGTGGCTGTTTGCAAAGCTACAAGACCACCTCCAATAAGCAACGTAGCTGCCACTACCCCTTCCATACAGGCCCAAAAAACACGCTGAGGTACTGGTGAATCTAACTTTCCGCCAGAAGTCAAATGATCTACCACTAAAGATCCTGAGTCGGAGGATGTGACAAAAAATACAGTCACCAATAAAATCCCAATAATGGACAACATATTAGACAGTGGCAGATTTTCCAGCATTGCAAAAAGGGCAATAGAAGCATCTATTTCAACTGCTGAAACGATATCTGCAACTCCTGTCAATTGAATATTGATCGCTGTACTTCCGAAGACAGCCATCCACAAGAAGGACACCAGTGTGGGAAACAGCATAACACCAAGAACGAACTCTCGAACGGTTCTCCCTTTGGAAACACGTGCAATAAACATCCCTACAAATGGAGACCAGGAAATCCACCAAGCCCAATAAAAAATCGTCCATCCACCCTGCCAGTTCGTATCTCGAAAGGTTTCTGTCCACATACTTAATTCTGGAAATGTAGCAAGATAGTACCCAATATACTGAGAAAACCCATTTAGAATATACACCGTTGGTCCAAGAATAAGCACCATCAGCATAAACACACCTGCTAGACCCATGTTAATCTCACTTAATCGCTTGACGCCTCCGTCAAGACCAAGGACAACGGAAATCGTAGCAAATCCTGTAATCACTGCGATTAATATAACCTGAGTGGTTGTATTAATCCCTACTCCAAACAGATAATTCAATCCACCATTAATTTGAGTAACTCCTAGTCCCAAAGAAGTTGCCAGTCCCGTTAGAGTTGCCAACACTGATAAAACATCAATCAAATTCCCCCAAAATCCATATATTTTATTGCCAATCAGAGGATAAAAAATGGATCGAATCGTTAGCGGAAGACCTCTGTTAAAAGCAAAAAAAGCTAAACCCAAGCCTACGACTGAATAAATAGCCCAAGGATGAACGCCCCAATGAAAAAATGTAGTGACCATGGAAGCTTGAGCTGCACTTGCTGAGTTGGGTTCCAATCCACCAAACATAGGGGAAGGTGTATTTAAATGTAAAATAGGTTCACCCACACTCCAAAACATCAGTCCTATACCCATCCCAGCACTCATGAGCATGGCATACCAACCAACTTTTGTAAATTCTGGTTGCGCATCATGTCCACCAATTCTAATATTCCCGAACCTCCCAAAAGCAAAAAACAAAGAGGCCACAATAAAAATATTAGCCACCATAACAAAAAACCATCCAAAGTTTGTGGTAATAAATCCTAATGAATTTTGAAAAAATATTTCCGCCTCTTTGGTGTATCTTAGAGTGCCGGCTATAAAAATCACCAATACAAAAGAAGAAATCAAGGTGACATAGGGATGAATATCAAATCCAAATCCAGCCCAATTATTCTCGCCAGGTTCTTCCATTCTTGATTCATCAAATAAAGATGCTGTAGGTCTTATTTGTAGCCCTTTGAACTGTGGTCTTTCTTTAATTGCTTTTTTTCTAGCTTCTGCCTCTGCTTTTTTTAGTTTTTTTGCCAAAATCCTCTTAGACATAATTTCTTGTCGTTTTTCTTCTTTAAGCCGTCTTTCTTCCTCATTAATTTTTCTTTCTTCTTCTCTTTTTTGTCTTTCCAGTTCTTTCTTTTTTTCTTCAAAACCTTTTTTTAAAGCCTTTTCTTCTTCTCTGAGTTTTCTTTCTTCCTCTCTGAGTTTCTTTTCTTCCTCTTTAAACTTTTTTTGATCTTCTGCCATGCATAACAACCCTCCAGATTTTTTAAGTAAGAACATTCGCCGAATTTAATTCTAGATTGTACCATTTATATAACCAAAAATCCAATGTTCAAACAGCCAATCTCTTATTTTTACCTATGAAAAAAGTGTAACCAAAAGTTACACTTTTTTATGCTATCTTGTCCTATCCATCAATAACACTTAGATTTAGAATCGAACTTGAACAGCTTCCCTTTCAGAAGCTTCAATGGCTTCAAAATATGGAATAAACTGAAATCCCATCAAGCCTGCCAATACATTTCCTGGAAAAGTTTGGATTTTTGTGTTGTACTTCATAGCCGTATCATTATAAAACTGTCTGCTGTATGCAATTTTGTTTTCTGTATCCGATAAATCCTGTTGCAGCTTAGCAAAATTATCGCTAGCTTTTAGCTCTGGATAAGCTTCCGCTACGGCAAATAAAGACTTTAAGGCTCCCGAGAGTTGGTTCTCCGCCTGTTGTCTCTGCTCAACCGATTGAGCCTGTAAGGCTTCTGCCCTTGCTCTGGTCACCTGTTCAAAGGTTTCTTTTTCATGTGCTGCATATGCTTTTACTGTCTCTACCAAATTAGGAATTAGATCCGAACGCCGCTTCAATTGAACATCAATCTGTGCCCAAGCATTTTGAACAAAGTTACGTAGTTTCACTGTGTTGTTGTAAAAAATCACCAATACTATAAACAACAATACCGTTGGGGCTAAAATAACCAATAAATATTGCATGGAAATTCTCCTCTCTTTCTTCTATGAGATTGCTTAATTATCCTGTCCAGCACTAACGAAAATCTACACCTCCTCCTCCTGCGCCACCACCACCGCCACTGGAGAATCCACCTCCACCTCCACTACCGTCGGAGTCTCTACTTTGTGCAACCTTATAACTCTCTTTAACAGATCTATTAATAGATTTCTCAGAGTCTATGATCATTTGATTGAATCCATGAAAATTCATCATGCCAGCACTGACATACCATCCGTATCCAAACTGTCGTCCATCTTGTTCCATATTAGGAAACACTATTTGTAGCTGTTTTATTACTTCTTTAGCGACTCCCAAAGGGATTGCATACACCAAATATTGCTCCCATATGACCAGTGAAGGGATTTGATGCTGATCCATAGCCGAAAAATCCTGCAGAAATTTTCTAAAAGCCTTCCACCTCATATAATCTTCTAGTCCTTTTTTTGAATGCCTTATCATTCCTTTCAACGTAAACAACCCTACCACTCCTGCCAAAACAAACCCTACTCCTAGATAATTAAGGTCAAAAATTCCTATTACTCCAATCCCAACCCCAGCATAAAGCAACGCAAGGACGATGTGTATGATTTGATCTCGCGTCGTAAAATATTCAAAAAAGCCTTGTTTATTTGTTTTTTCCTTGATGGCCTCACATAAACCTAGATATTTATCATGAAATACCTTTCTATTGGATTTTTGCTTTGTAAAGTCTTCAATTTGTCCTAAGGAAACTTGTGCATTTGGTTGATGCTCATCTGTTTTTCCAATATCCCAAAAAAGCAATCGTAGTAACTTTTGTTCATAAAATGACAATTCATCTAAGGGTTTCTCTTGACGAATCAACATATAGTCTGTTTTCCGGCTTTTTTTAAAGATTCCTTTCTTTTCGGGCATAAATTCATGAATGATTAAATAACCTCGTCTGCCTAAATCCATGATCGTAGCCATAATCATTTCTGGTTTATGGTTGTTCTTATTCCAAATCTGTCCTAAGATAGCAGGCGAATAATCGCCTGGTAATTCTCGATAATAATCTCCGATAAAATCAGCCTTATGATGCTTCAAAAACCTAAATCGCTTCCCCATAAAAAAAATTACTCCTACTATAAAAGCTAAAGGAGCACCATATATGTCTGTTCTGACATGCCTTCGTTGTCGATTCGCTTCATCTGCCCAACGCTTTTCTTCTTCTAATATATTTGATAGACCTGCTTCGCCAGAATAATATGAGGCATCCGGCACTAAAAAAGTCGGAAAAGCTACTCTGCCTTCAAACATTGTTTCTGCTGACAAAGGCGATGCACTCCATCTAATGGAGTTGCCAGTAAGGATATCTACTTCGCCATCTAATGGTCCATGTCCCCAAGCCATCATATCCTCAATTTGGGCTCCTGGGGGTAATTCTAACTCAACGATAAAGTGACCAAAAGGACGTGGAGAATCTGCACCCATAAACTGGTAGTATAGTTCTGCAATATCCTCATGAACCGTTACTGCATTATGCACACGATACTGGAATGCATAGGTTTTCTTGGTATTATTGACATTAATGCTCCAATCCAACAAAATACTATTGCCACGCTCCACAGCAACAAACGTTCCAACTGGTCCTACTCCGTAACGAAATTGCTGATTGTTGCGATAGCTGGTTATTTCTTCTACGGATGAATCTAAATCTCCTGAATGTTGCACCAATGGTTCCCCGTTTTCATAGACAGAAATATTTGATGCCTGCATATGATCAAATAAATTAATCCAACGAGACATCCCATTCCACTGGCCCTCAAAATTAACGTCATAGTACTCTGTCACGTCCATAGAACCATCCGTATTTACTTTGGCCACCACTCTGACATACTCTATCTCTACTGATCTAGCATGCACAGAAGATACGCCCCAAAACCCAATGGATATCATGGCTACCAAAAGGATCACGGTCACTTTTTTTACTTTGCCCATTCTTAATCCCCCCTCTATTCGATGGCTGTCACAAAAAGGTTTCTTGATAAAATCCTAGCACGCTCTCCTTTTGTTTTCACCACCCATTAAGGGTAGTTTGCTTTCTTATTTTGTTTTATATACAAAAGATCCCCTACCCTTTTTGGGTAGGGGATCTGGTTTATAGGGCTTTCAGAACCATTCCAGTCCTGTTGGGTAAATAAATGGTTATGCCACGGTCTTTGGGATACGCTTTCAATTCCTGTGCTCTATAAATCATTTCAGATTGAATTCTTTGGTGACCACCAAACTTTTTTTCATCCGTATCCATCACTACCTGAAATCTTCCATCTTCATAAGTTGGAATTTCAAAAGCTTCCAAGGACTCTAGAGGATGAAAATTGTAAAGAAATAGAAATCCTTTCTTCTTATAGGCAATCACTTTTCTTTTGGTATCAATGAGTAAGCATTTTGGATTTTCTCCACCCATTAGGTTTTCATTTTGCATCAGCTTCAACATCGCTTGATCAAAGGCATTCAACTCTTCATATCGAAGAAATGGATTTTCCACCAGAGACCATTGTCTACGACAAAACGCAAAACTCCATCCATTCCCTTCCCTAGGAAAATCAATCCACTCCGGATGTCCGAACTCATTTCCCATGAAATTAAGATATCCGTCGGAACCCATGGATATGGTGATAAGACGAGCCATTTTGTGCAATGCCATGGCCCTATCAATAACAAGACTTTGACTCTCTTTATTCATATATTCATACATCGCTTTATCGGCTAAATGAAATATAAAGGTTTTATCGCCAACCAACGCCTGATCATGAGATTCAACATATCCTATTCGTTTTTCCTTAGGGCGGCTGGTAGACAATTCATGAAACATCGCATGCATATCCCACTCTTCATCTCTCTTCTTCAAGGTTTTTACCCAAAAATCGGGCATTCCCATGGCCAATCGGTAATCAAAACCTATGCCCCCATCCTTTATAGGAAGACACATACCTGGCATACCACTCATATCTTCTGCAATCGAAACCCCATCTTCCCGTATTTCCTTGATCAATTCATTAGCAAATTGTAGATAATTTAAAGCCTCCACATCTGTATTGGAACTAAAGTATTTCTCATACCGATCAAAAGCTGTCCCCAGCCCATGATCATGATAAATCATAGACGTAACTCCATCAAAACGAAAACCATCAAAGTGATATTCTTCCATCCAAAACTTAAGACTGGATAACAAAAAATGAATCACTTCCTGCTTACCATAGTTGAATAATTTGGAATCCCAAGCACTATGTGTACCACGACTACCAGAGTGAAAAAATTGATGCACCGTGCCGTCAAATTCATTAATGCCCTCTAATGTGTTTTTAACCGCATGAGACTGTACCACATCCATCAGAACTGCCATTCCCATTTCATGGGCTGTATTAATAAGTGATTTTAATTCTTCTGGATTACCAAACCATGAGGAAGCAGCAAAATAATTGGAAACATGGTATCCAAAAGAAGCGTAGTAAGGATGCTGCATAATCGCCATAATCTGAATCGTATTATATCCTTGCTCTTTAATTCTTGGGAGGATATTTTCTTCAAACTCCCGATAAGTCCCAATACCTTGTTTTTCCTGAGCCATCCCAATATGCGTCTCATAAATAAAAGGAGCTTGCTTCCAATCAACTTGAAAAGACTGATCCGTCCACCGAAAAGATTCTTTAGGATCCCAGATCTGTCCTGTAAAATCATGGTTTTTTTCATTCTGAACTACTCGTCGAATATAAAGAGGGATTCTATCTTTGCCAATACCTTGGCTTACCACATGTACTTTTACCAAAGATTGATGAGTAAGTGCTTCCCTTCCAGGCAGCCATAATTCCCATACTCCATGCTCCTTCTTTTTCAATGGATGACTAAGGCGATTCCACTGGTTAAAATCGCCGATAAGGAACAAAGCATCTGCTCCTGGAGCCCATTCTCTGTAGATCCACCCATTTTCAGAAGGATGGAAACCAAAAAAATGATGACCGTTGGAAAAATGATAAAAGTCTTTCGCTTCTTTTAGCAATTCTTTTTTTTCAGATTCATATCGTTGCTGTCTCAACCTCAAATCGCCTTCAAAGGGAGCGACCCATGGATCTATTTCTAAAATTTTCAATTGCTTTCCCATTATTTCCTTTTTATCCGTCATCAGCATTCCTCCATTACAAGAGCTCATAGGGATTAATAAAAGACCTTTACTTTCTCAATCATTAATGAGTCCATTATAGCTTGTTTCATTTTACTACGCAATTTTTCAAACATTTTTCCCCAGAATAAAATCTCAAACAATAACGCCTAAGTTCATTGTACATCCAATTTCCTTATCCTAAAAAACCCTACACGGATGCAGGGTCACTCTTATTGCAGAAATTTTTTTTCGATGTATTCTACTAGTTCGTCTATTTCATTGGGATGGTATTGTGGTTTATCTATATTAAATTTTTTATCTGTAACCAAGGCAAAGATTTCTACTTCCTTACAAAGTAATTCATCTGCAGCCTCTTCTCTAAAAACCTCTAATTTAGGATAGTTTTCTTTTTTATATCCTTCCGTAATCACTAAATCGACATTAGAAAGTGTCGATATCAAATCTTCCAACTTCTTTTCTTCTTCTACTCTTTGAATCATTGCATATTTAGTAGGAGAAGAAATCATTACAATATCAGAACCAGCTTGAGCATGCTTCCATGTATCTTTTCCTGGTTTGTCCATTTCAAAGCCATGAACGTCGTGCTTAATCGTCGCAATGCGATATCCTTTTTTCTTTAAGGCTTTTATTATATGACACATCACCGTTGTTTTACCTGTGTTGGAGTTTTTTCCAACAATAGAAAATACCGGAATCATGACTTCACCTCAGGTTGATCCAAAAGCTGAATACTGACTTTCTGACCTTTCTCATAAGGGCCTGTACCTGCCGGCACATAAAACAAGGAATTGTTCCCAGATAAACTAGACAAAACTCCAGAACTATGTTTTCCAGGAAATTTTGTATAAAAACTACCATCCCGATATACAGTAGTTCCTCTGACAAATCGATTTTGGTTGCTTACTTTAGAAAAGTCATTCTCAAGAATTGTTTCTACATTCATCAATCGATGCTTTTCACGCCCCATCATTTTCAACACCAAGGGTCTTACAAATTGCTCAAAGGTAATAAAAGCGGCAGCTGGATTTCCCGATAATCCTATCAGCAGCTTTTTCCCCAAACGTGCTACAGCAATAGGAGTTCCTGGTTTCATACGTACTTTCCAAAAAAGCATTTCTGCACCAGCATTCATAAAAGATTCTTTTACCAAGTCTTTATCACCAACAGAAACCCCTCCAGTAGTAATCACAATATCCGCAATTCCTAACCCAGCTTGTAGCTTTTCTGATATAGATTCAATATCATCGCCACACACACCCAGCATTAAAGCTTTTCCGCCTGTCTTTTTCACCTGAGCTGCAATCGTATAAGAGTTGCTGTTTCTGATTTTTCCATCCTGAAGAGGTTGTTGAATCTCCAGCAATTCATCTCCTGTGGAAAGAATCGCTACACGTGGTTTCATGTAAACTGATACGTAGCTCTTACCCAAAGTTGCCATCAGCCCAATTTCCGCTGGCTCAATCACAGTCCCTGCTTTAATCACCATCTGATTTACGTGAATATCTTCTCCTACCCTACTAATATTCTCCATGGTTGACATCGGAGCTTTGATCAGAATTTTTTCTCCGACGTTTTCTACCTCTTCTTGCCGAATCACTACATCGGCTCCCAATGGAATTTTAGCACCAGTCATAATGCGAACAGCCTGATAATCTTTAACACATTTTTCGGAAACGCTTCCTGCTGGTACATAGTCAATCACATCCAGCTCTATTGGTTGATCTGGCGATGCCCCTTGACTATCAACCGAGCGAAGTGCGTACCCATCCAAGGGTGACCGATCAAAGGGGGGAATATTGATGTCAGACACGATATCCTCTGCTAAAACCCCACCTAAGCTGTCTAGTATTGGCACATGAATCGACTGGGTTTGAGGACATTCATCTAAAAGTAGAGCCAGCGCCTCTTCCAAGGTTACATTTGTTCTCATGGATATCCTCCTTTCTAAGGATTTCTTAAGGTTTTTTTCCAAAAATTCGTTGTTTTATGTTGGACTGTTTTAGGCAAGAGTCACATCGTTTCTCTTGTTCATCAATTTGCAGAAAGGTTCGGCGACACTGTTTGCAACTTCTATAATGCCATTCTTTTCTGTCAACCGATTGATCTAAGGTATGAAAATTAATCTTTTTTTCTAGAATAGCCTCCACACGACATACTTCCTGACATCTACCGCAGAAACAACATTTTTTTGTATCATGACTCAGTCTTGCGGCTTTTTCATCTGTTTCTAATGTCCATGCAGACCATGGACAAGCTTTGATGCAGGCACCACACCCTGTACAGTCTTTTGTAACGTCAAGGGAAGCTATCACACCAGCATAAGATGGTAATGCTTTCTTCTTTTCGGCCCAATGATATTTCAACCCACTAATTAATCTTTCTCTCAAGGGAAACCAGCGAGTGTTTTTCTTTTTTATTAGTTCCTGACTGGCATCTAAAACGGCTTCCTTTGATTTGATTTTTGCATCCCTTAACATATCCCTTCGGGATAGGGAATGCATTTCTTGCCTGGGGACCCTTTGGTTTTCTATTAGGATTTCTGCCTTTATCTCCAAATCAAAATGCTTGCAAAAATGGATGGCTCGGCTTAATGCAAGTTCAAAATCCGCCAGGTTAGGCCTTACAAGAACACAATCACTACAATGCAACGCATTAAAGTATACTGTTTTATCCCAATGCTCCAACAATAGAATCAACAACAAAGCTTCAGGCATCTTATGAAAACAGAAAAAAACCGCATCACCAGTATTTTTATGAAGACTACAGGTGATCACTGGCTCATTATTCTCTTTAAGTCCTTTAAAGCTCTTTTCTAATATCTTCGAAGGATATATAATAGCATGAGCAGGGCACAGATAAATACAGGTGCCACATTGTCGACACCTGTCTCCATCAATAAATACCTTCTCCCCTACTATTTCAATGGCTTTATACTGGCATCCACCTTGGCAAGCTAAGCAATCTTTGCTTAGCTTGCACTGTCTTAAACATTTGTTTGGTATCCATTCCGGCTCCTGAACTTCAGTTGCTAGTCGAACTAATAATCCTGTTATCCAATTCATTCAACCCACCACTTATCATTTAGTTCAATGCAGCTAACTCCTTTAATTCCAGCATCATCTGATGACTATCTTCTGTTGCTTCCTTGCGAACAAATAATTCTGTTGCCAACCCTAGATGCTTGTAAAAATGTGTCTTTGCTTGCCGATTTACATTCTGTGTAAAGGGTCTTACCCAGTTTCCAATATGCCGCTTCAGAAATTCCTGCTGCAACTTACCAAACTCCTCTGCGGCTTCATAGTTTGCGGCTTCACAAGACTCCACAACACGTGAAATTAAATAGTAAACGAACTCCAGCTCAATACAGATATGATCATCTGGCTCATTCATTCCATCTGTTTTTTTCAATCCAGCTGCTTCATAAAACTTCATTGCTTCCCTAGTGGAATCCCCCATAATCTGATGTTTGTTTTCAAGATAAAGGGAACCATAGGGTGGTGCCAACAATGCTTTAGGCCCTACAAACAAAGCAAGGTAATCCCCTCGAATTTCCTCACTGGGTTTTGTTGTTTCAATTTCTGTGATCATTTTCTCGACATGAGCTGCTGCTTCTGGATGATGCTCCAGTAACAATGTACGTAGCTGCATCAATGATGATTCATTGATCCTCTTATCCTCCGGCATTCGATAGCAGGATGCCAAAAGATGATATATAGCCGCACGAACTTTTTCCTGTTCTAGAAAATTCTCCATTCTTTTAAGTCATCCTTCCACTCGTAAATTATTCTTTCATATCAAAACGCTTGATATAATATACATTTGGCTGTGTCCCCTCTTCTGGAAGAAGTACGGTGGATTCATTTTCTGCCAACACCTTGCTGATTTCACTGTCTGGATCTTCTAAATCTCCAAAAATTCGGGCATTTGCTGGACAGGCTTTTACACAATATGGTTCTTCCTCATTCGCCACACGATGATCGCAAAAAGTACATTTTTCTACTTTATTACTTCTTCGGATGCCCGCATAGGTCAGCGCTCGATCTGGATTGTAATAAGGAATTACTTCCCCTCCAATTCTGTCGTTCAACTCCTTGGCTTCGCCGCTTTGCCAACGTTCAAAAGGTTCCACACCAGACTCATTATAGTAAATCACTCCATAGGGACATGCATGCTCACAAGCTCGACATCCAATACACTGTTCCTCATCATGCATGGTGATCCCGTCGTCTCGTTTATACATAGATTTTGGATCTGTTGGACACACTTCCACACAAGGAGCAATATCGCAGTGATTGCATAGTGTTGAGATATAGTCATAGGTGATATTCGGGAATTCACCTCTTGTTTCTGTTATATAATGAGACCAGAAGATTCCATCTGGAACATTATTCTCATTTTTGCATGCAATAGAACAAGCAGCACAACCAGCACATTTTTGTTGATCAATGATCATTCCATATTTTGCCATTTATATACACCTCCACATAAGCTATTTATACTCTTTCAATCCTAACTCTAAAACTTCCGTAAAACGCCGTCGAACCACTTAAACGCTCGTAGTCCGCCGCCATAAAGTCATTATTGTTTGCTCCTCTCGCTATTTTATCTTCATAATCTTCCGCTGCTACATGACCCATGGCCCAATGACCCTGCCCAAAGGTTTTTGAAGCCGTTCCAGGTCTAAGGGCATTCCATGTCTTAAGGGTTGTCACTACTTCTGCTGTTGGTGAGATAACACGAACCTGATCTCCATCTTCAAGGCCTAACGCTTGTGCATCCTTAGGATTTATCTTAATGCAATCTCCCCATTTTACATCTCCAGCATCTACGTCTTTAAACTCTTGGAACCAGGAACAGTTCGAAGATCTTCCTTCTCTAGCCATATGAGACTTACAGTCTACAAAAGAAAAGGGATACTCTTCCTTACTTCCATGCATAAAAGGTTCCGTATAGTGAGGAATATATGCTAACTCTCCTTTGGTGTATGTGTATTTACAAGCTTCTAACACATCGTCCACGGACATATTGTGTTTTTCAGCATGCTGCTCTAATGCTTCTTTTAACGTCTCGCTATAAAACTCAAACTTACCCGTTGTTGTGGGCATATTGCTCCACAATTTTTTGAACTCATATTCATCTGAGTTCCAAATGCCCTTTTCCATAAAGGCTTCCCAGCTATTAAACGCGTCTCCATGGTTTCCAGACTCCGCATAGGCAGCCGAATCCCACACTGGTTGTGTTCGAATTTTAAAGGCATATTTTTCCAACTCAAGGCCATTTGTAGGTTCACGACCTGTTTCTGGATCTTTAAAGGTCTTTAGATAGTCCAAGAGATTCGTAAACCCACGATCTGCTAGTTTTTCAGCCAGCATCCATGGAATCTCAGCCTCAGGATTTTTAACATCGTAAACAGGATCAATGCTTCGATCTCCAATCCATAAATGTGTGTATCCATTGCCTTTTTGTGCTGCTGAACTCATTTGCTCGAACATATGATGGGTGGAAGGAAGCAAAAGATCTGCAAAGTGACTCATTTCTGAATAATGGGTTACGCAATGAGCAAAAAACTCCATCTTTGACATAGCTTCATGCCACCGACTTGTTTCAGGACAAGAGTAATTAAAATTACAAAAATAACCTATCCCTACCTTTGGCAGATATGGGTCTTCCGTTAAAATTGCGTCTGCCACTCGGTTGGTCACAACACCTCCACCTGACTTCCCTTCTTTAAGTGCAGGAAATTCTACATAGCCACGCTGATCAATTTTTTGCATTTTACTATTTGTTTGTGCCATTTCATCCATAAAATCATCTGCCGCAGGGAAGGATCCAAGTTTTGGACTTCTACCCGTAATGGTACCGCCTAGATTCTCAGCAGCACCCACCAACCCATTCAATGCATGAACTGCCATTGAATTATAAGCGCCACGTACTTGCATGTTAGATCCTCCGCCCATGAACACCATGACATGAGGTGCTTCCTTGGCAAAATCCACTGCCACTTTACGAATTTTTTCTGCTTCCACTCCGCAGATGGACTCAGCCCATTCTGGTGTTCGATCTTTCAACTCCAAATTCCACCATTTAACAATTCCATTGGTATGAATTTCGTCAAAATTGTCATTTTCAACGGTTTCCCCGGATTTAAAATAATCTTGTCCATTATTGAAATCTCCAACAAATTCCCTTGACCACAATCCTTCTGTTAGAATTACATGAGCCATAGCCGTAGCTAAAGCCCCATCCTGCCCTGGCTTTACTGGTAGCCATGTCTCAGATTTTGCTGCTGTATTAGAATACTTAGGATCGACGGTGGCAATTCGAACGCCCTTTTTTAACATTCCTCCAAAAGCATTTAAGTAATGGGAAACTTGCCGATTGGAACAGAGCGGATCTACACCCCAGCAAATCATGTATTTAGTATTAGCTACATCGTAGTCCCTGTAATTCCAATATCCTTGGGTATAATAAGGTCCAAATTTTTCAGCTTCCGCACAAATTGAACTATGGGAAATGTTGTTGGGAGATCCAATAATTTTAGGCATTGTTCCATAAAGCAACCCATTTATATTGGTATACCTCCCTCTAAATAGAACAAATTTATGGGTTTCATTGTGGTCTCTCAAATCTATCACTCGATCCGCCAACATTTCCATTGCTTCGTCCCAAGAAACAGGAACAAATTGAGGGTCTTCCTTTAATCCTTTATTGGGATTGGTTCTTTTCATAGGCTGTTTGATGCGATCTGGATCATATACCTGCTGAATAGCAAGGTGTGCTCGTGGGCAATCATTTCCACCATGAACCCTTGAAGCAGCGTTTGCCCTTACTTTAATGGCTCGTCCATCTACCACAAATACTTCTTTGGCACACCAGGAAGTACATCCCAAACAACCACTAGGTTTCCATTCTCCTGCCGTTAAAGGTTGAACTTCGCTTGGCCTTTCAACCGTCGTACCTTTTTCTTCAAGACTTTCCATTCGTTTGCTTCGTCCCGCTTGCCAAAAGCCTGCTGCAACCCCTGCTGCAACTGCC
This sequence comes from Tindallia texcoconensis, assembly GCF_055383815.1. Taxonomy (NCBI): domain Bacteria; kingdom Bacillati; phylum Bacillota; class Clostridia; order Peptostreptococcales; family Tindalliaceae; genus Tindallia; species Tindallia texcoconensis. Next base: position 2,560,947 of record NZ_AP042431.1, on the reverse strand, counting down.
CCTTGTACAAATCTTCTTCTTGACAGATTCATTCTCCATCCTCCTCTTACTCTTCTGTTTTTTCGTTAAGGAATTCACATTTAAATGTATTGAACAACTACTTTATCTATTACGCAATTATATCATATTTAAACATTAAATCGATAAACGCTAATGTATTAAGTGACTTTTGTCCCTAAGTATTTTTTAGAATTTCGATGCAATTTCACTTGCTGTTTCCACCACTTTTCCTACAAACCTTTCTTCGTTCTTGATTCTAAAGGTTGGAACCGAAATGCTGATTGCCGCCATACAATGATTCATTTCGTCAAAAATAGGGGCCCCAAAGCAAGTGAGTCCTTCTTCTACTTCTTCACGATCCACGGCATAACCCTGTTCTTTTATTTCCTGAAGTGCTTCTACTAAAAGAGATCTATTGATTATGGTTTTTGCCGTATATGCCTTTAAGCTTTCCTTGCTGTTCATCAGCTGATCAAAACACCCATTGCTATTATGAGCCAACAGGCATTTTCCTACAGAAGTTGCGTGAACCTGTCTTTTATCGCCGATATTAGGTACGGCAGAAAACTGTCTTTCTGGATTGGCTTTCAGAACAGTCACTGCATAAATTCCCTGAGCAATGGAAATATTAACACTTTCATTTATTTCTTGTGCTAACAACTGTATGACACTTTGTCCTCTATTTTCAAGCTGACTAACTATTTCTGTTTTACTCCCGATTAAATATGGTTTTATGGTCAGATAATACTTTTTGGTTGTATTTTCTTGATAAACATATCCGGCTTCTTCCAGCGTTATCATAATTCGATGGGTTGTGCTGGTAGGATACTTCATCTCATCACTTATTTCCGTAATGCCCCAAGCCGGTTTCAACGTAAAAAGTTCCAAAATAGCCAGAGCTTTTCCAACGGATTGAATACTTCCTTTATTCATGCATCTACTCCTCCTTCGAAAAAAGCCAGAGAAAAATCCTCTGGCTTTTTAACATAAACTTCTCTATTCAATTGGTTTTAACTTCGCAGTAAAATGCCTTAGAATAGGCGGTTCCCAAGTTATTTCATATCCTTTTAAACGGTCTGATTTTTCTCTGATGGCTTTAAGTGCCTCTACTATAATATCCAAGTGAGATTGGGTATATACCCTTCTTGGTACGGCAAGACGTGTAAACTCAAAAGAGGATTCAATCTGCTCGCCAGTATCTGGATTATTTCCCATCATATAAGAACCAATATCGCAAGAACGTATACCTGCTTCTTTATAGAGCTCCAATGCCAGAGTTTGTGCTGGAAACTGGTGATATGGTATATGGGGCAATAGCTTTTTGGCATCAATAAACAACGCATGTCCACCAGCAGGAGATTGATATGCAATGCCTGCTTCATCTAGTTTCCCTGCCAAGTATTCGATTTGACCCACACGATACTGCAAGTAATCAAAATCCGTTCCCTCTTGAAGTCCAATTGCCATCGCTTCCAGATCTCGACCAGCCAGTCCTCCATAAGAAATAAATCCTTCCAATGGAATCGTTCTGGCCTTAATGGTTTCATATAAGGCTTCACTATCTCTCACGCCAATAAGGCCACCCATATTAATAATAGCATCTTTTTTAGCACTCATGGTAAATACTTCCCCATAACTAAACATTTCTCTGGCTATTTCCTTGATGGATTTGTCCCCATAGCCTTCTTCTCTTTGTTTAATAAAGTATGCATTTTCTGCATAACGTGCCGCATCTATACAAACTGGGATATTGTATTGATTGGCTATGGCACTAGTTTCGCGAATATTAGCCATAGAAACCGGCTGTCCCCCAGCGCTATTATTCGTTACTGTTATAATAATTAACCCAACTTTTTCTGGACCATGTTCTTCAATCAAAGAAATGAGTCGATTGTTATCCATATTTCCTTTAAAAGGATGATAAGATTCGGTTTCCTGTGCCTCTTTAATCACACAATCTACAGCTCGGGCACCAGCCATTTCAACATGAGCTCTTGTGGTATCAAAATGCATGTTGGAAATCGCCACTTTCCCTTTCTGTAGGTACATTGGCATCACCACTTTTTCCGCTGCTCTACCTTGATGAACCGGTTGAAAAAATTGATGGCCAAAAATATCTTTTGCCGATTTTATCAGATGCCTAAAACTTCTGGATCCAGAGTATGCTTCATCACCTACCATAACGCCACTCCACTGCTGATCACTCATCGCACCCGTTCCACTATCTGTCAAAAGATCAATATAGACATCATCCGAGTTTAGTGCAAAAACATTGTACGCTGCTTCTTTGATTTTTTCAATCCGTTCTTCTCTCGTTAACATTTTAATCGGCTCTACCATCTTAATTTTAAAAGGCTCTGCATAATACTTGGTCACATTCATCTCTCCCATCCAATTTCATTGTTGTTAGATAATCAAAGAAAATAAATATCCCGCATTTCGGGATATCGTCCCGTATTTCGGTTTGATTGATGTCGGAATCTATTCATTCAATTCCGACACCTTTAGTTTATACGAAAACCTCTGCCTTTACAAGGAGAAATATTGACTGCTTAGATGGGATTATCTACTGATATTCTTCACAATGCCATACTCCCCCAGGAATGCTTTTGTGATAACAGTGTTTTTTTTCACTGCATGTTGCACAAAGGCCTAAACGCTCAACGGATTGTAATTCTTTTTGATAATCTCCTTGTTTCGATTGGCTATTGGCTTGTTGATATTCATCACAGGCGTATAAATTGTTCTCTTGATGGGATAACACACAGTCTTTTACCAAAACACAAGTAGCACACATACCTGCCTCTCCAGAACTATTCTCTTTGTTTCTATGCTTATCTCTACTTTCTTCATTTTGTTTTCTGCTTAACATGATCATACCGTTTTTTAAAGACGGATTTAAATTCATTGGAATTTAAAAAATATCTGGTGTACACATCCGATAAGTCAGTTTCACTATTCCCAGCACTACTCTGCTCAAAATCTAAAACCCCTGTGATCCTAGCGTCACCGTCTTTAGTTGCTACTAGAATATTTCTTCCATCATAGTCTTGATGCGTCAAACGGGACTCTTTTATTTCTTTGACTCTAAATGCATTTTGCTTTACCATATGAACCGCCTTTTCCAGCAGTACCCTATCCGGCAATACCTGATGTACTATCTGTTGAAAAACAATGGTATTTCGTCGACAAAACTCTGTATAATAATCCCCAATTTCCAGCAAACACTCCCCCTTCTCATTCCAATAGCCGAAAGAATCGTATTGTTCAACGGTATGCATAGCAGATAATATGCTGCCCATTTGAAAAAATATCTTTTCTTTCTGCAAACTCGTTAGCTGATCCCAGCAATTATCTAGCATCCTTCCTTGAAGCACACTAAGCATCATCCATTCCACACCCTTCTCCGTCATTCCATAAGCTTCAATTTTAGGGCATGGCACATCGGAATATTCCAACTTTTCTAAAGCCGTCATTTCTCTTGCTCTTCTATTTTTCTTACAATACTGTTTGTAAATAAATGCTTTCCTCCAAGGAGATTCTACACGATATACTAAATGTCTCCCCAAATGATGGTTGCCGATAGGATGCATGCTAAAATTGGTTGTTCCGAGAATTTTCGCTAAATTTCTCAAAGCTTGTGTTTCTGTGCATTCATTCACGGGCATTCCTCCCATCTCTTTTATAAAACTTACCCAATATTCTTACTATTTCACTTGATTTTCCGAATGCTTCCTACTTTAAAATTCTACCTACCATTTGCAAACTACATTTATCAATGATATAATATGATCGCTGAAAAGCATAAAGTCGGTTCGAAACCATCCCGACTCTAAACAAAACTACGGAGGTCATACAAATGAATAGTAAAACAAGATTTATGGTTCAGGCAGCTTTAATTGCTGCGATTTATGTGGTTATAACCATTGCTTTTGCACCCATCAGTTATGGACCAGTGCAGGTGAGGATCTCTGAAATGCTTACAGTACTTCCTTTCCTTACGCCAGCGGCTATTCCTGGTCTCTTTATCGGAGCCTTGATGGCAAATGCTTATGGTGGCCTAGGCATCATTGATGTTGTGGTTGGTAGTTCTGCAACCCTTATTGCTGCATTGCTCACCTTCTACATGAAACGAAAAATTTTAGCCCCGTTGCCCCCAGTACTGGTGAATGCAGTGATCATAGGTGCAATGCTGACCTATCTCTTCCAGCTGCCTTTGGTCCCTACCATGATCTATGTAGGAATGGGTCAACTGGTAGCATGCTATGGCTTAGGCTATCCGTTTTTAATAGCCATGGAAAAATACGGGAGTCGGATTTTTCACAGCCAAACAACCCCACAAGAAAAAGCTCTGTCCTAGGACAGAGCTTTTCTACTTTCTACTTTCTACTTTCTGCTTTCCAATAATTAGCCTCCTATGGTTTCGTCAAAAACCTGTCCTAAGGACTGTAGTTGCCCTTTCAACTCTTCCATTGTTGCAGAAACCTCTTCCGCAAAAGCACTTTGTTCTTTGCTGATAGTACCCGTTTGCTGAGTTTCTTTACTAACAGATTCAATCGTTTTAGCCATGTCTTTAATAATTTTATCCACATCTGCTGCAGCTTGTTGCGTATTATTAGACAACTTTTGAATCTCCTGCGCCACTACAGCAAACCCTTTGCCTTCTTGTCCTGCTCGTGATGCTTCAATAGAAGCATTCAATCCTAGCATTTTGGTTTTATTCGAAATACCTCCAATAATTTTCATGATTTCATCCGTCTTTTTCACAGCCTCTGCTGCATTCTGTGATAACCACATCAATTTTTCGCCAATCTGTGCTAAGTTTTCTGCACTGGTACTTATTTCCTTTACTCCATCGCTTACTTCATTAAAAGCTTTTTCAAATTTACTTGATATTTCTCGGTAACTGACATGATGCTTTACGTTAAGACAAATTCCCACAGCACCAATCACACGCCCTGATTCATTGCAAACTGGCATAGCCATAGCATGATAAGGGGTACCAAATACTTCCTCTGGAACAAACACAGATACTTTTTCTCCTTTGAACATGGCCTGCTCAGCGGAGCTTCCTTTTTTTACCGAGTCACCAGCTTTTATTCCCAAACGAAAGGTTTCTGCCTCTTGAAAGATCCTATATTCTTCAAGGTCACAAGCAAATACAGCTACGTCCTGAGGATACAATTCTCTTAAAAATGTAGAAACCTTTTGATAGGCATCCAACGCGTCTTTCCCTACAATTTTCTTCATTCCAACGCCCCCTTATGTTCAATATTTTCTACTGTAATCCACTCTTTTGCTTTGTATTCTATCAAATATTTCTGCCTATTCATAGCATTGCTTTTATCCCATATCCCTTTCATTTCTATGGATTCCTTTCCACTAAATTTATTTCTTGAAATCCTACCTAACAGATAACTTCTTTATCTCTATCCCTAGTCATGATACACTGTCTGTATCATCAAATTTAAGGAGGGGTTTAGCATGGCCATTGTCGAAGCAACCATAACACCATTAGGAACTGCAACTACCAGTGTCAGCCAATACGTCGCTGCCTGTCACGAAGTCCTAAAAGATTATCCAGAAATCAAATACCAGCTAACGCCTATGGGAACAATTTTTCAAGGAGACCTACCAGTTCTACTAGAAATCATAAAAAAAATGCACGAAGTTCCATTTGCCAAAGGAGCTCTGCGGGTATCCACTTCAATTAAGATTGATGACCGAAGGGATCAGATCGCTACCATGGATAAAAAAGTAGAATCTGTCCAAGAAAAATTGACAAGCTGATCATATTCTGGTATATAAATATTTGGAACCAAAACACTATCAAAACTAGGAGGCGAAGCCATTGCATAAGAAAGAGTTTCAAGCAGAAACAAAACGATTATTAGATATTGTTATCAACTCCATTTACACAAATAAGGACATATTTTTACGAGAACTGATCTCCAATGCTAGCGATGCCATCGACAAAGTATATTACAAGGCACTCACAGACGAAACTATCACCTTTAATCAAGAAGATTTTTACATCAAACTCTTCAGCGATAAGGAAAAGCGCCAGTTGATTATCAAAGATACTGGTATTGGGATGAGTCAACAAGAGCTAGAAGATAATATTGGCGTCATTGCTAAAAGTGGTTCTCTAGCCTTTAAACAAGAAAACGATTTGAAAGATGGCTATGATATTATCGGGCAATTTGGCGTTGGCTTTTATGCAGCCTTTATGGTTGCTGAGGAGATTACTGTTATCAGTAAATCCTTTGGCAGCGATGAAGCTTACCGATGGGTTTCTAAAGGAACTGATGGTTATCGCATTGAATCCTGCGAAAAAGATTCCTACGGAACCGATGTCATCCTAACCCTTAAACCAAATACAGAGGATGAAGAGTATGATCAGTATTTAGAAGAACATACACTCCGATCTCTTATCAAAAAATATTCGGATTTCATTCGATACCCTATCAAAATGGATGTGACTCGTTCACAGAAAAAAGAAGATACAGAAGATGAATATGAAGATGTAACAGAAGAGGAAACACTAAACAGCATGGTGCCTATCTGGAAAAAAAACAAAAATGAGTTGTCCGACGAAGATTACGAACAATTCTATTTTGAAAAACGATTTGGCTTTGACAAGCCTCTTCGACATATGCATATCAACACAGAAGGAACTGTTTCCTACAGAGCAGTGCTTTTCATCCCAGAGAAAGCTCCCTTTGATTTTTATACTCGGGAATATGAAAAAGGCCTGGAACTTTATTCCAGTGGTGTTTTAATTATGGAAAAATGTTCCGAACTGCTACCAGATTATTTCAGCTTTGTGAAAGGTGTTGTGGATTCAGAAGATCTTTCCCTTAATATTTCCCGTGAAATGCTGCAACATGACCGACAACTAAAAGTCATTGCTAAGAGTTTAAAAGGCAAGATCAAAAAGGAACTCCTAGAACTGATGGAAAAAAATCGAGAATCCTATGAAAAATTCTACGAGTCCTTTGGACGCCAACTAAAATATGGAGTTTACAGTGATTTTGGTACCCATAAAGATGATTTGCAAGACCTACTAATGTTCCATTCATCCAAAGAAAACAAGCTAGTTTCCCTAGCAGACTATGTTTCTAGGATGCCAGAAGAACAGAAAGAAATCTATTATGCAGCTGGTGATAGCATCTCTCGTATAGAAAAAATGCCTCAGACAGAACAGGTTCAAGATAAAGGCTTTGAAATACTTTATTTCACCGATGATGTGGATGAATTTGCCATCAAAATGCTGGCTGAGTACCAAGAAAAACCCTTCAAATCTGTAGCCAGCGGCGATCTAGACCTAGAAGATGAGAAGGATGAAGCATCAGAAGAAGCAGAAAAAGAAAACAAAAGTCTTTTTGATGATATGAAAGAAATGCTTTCAGAACAAATTAAAGGTGTTAAGGCTTCCAAACGCTTAAAGCAACACCCAGTATGCTTGGTCAACGAAGGGGATATTTCTATTGAGATGGAGAAAGTTCTCAACACCATGCCAAGCGATCAAGAAGTAAAAGCAGATAAAATACTGGAAGTTAACACGCATCACGAAGTCTTCCAGTCCTTAAAATCTGCCTATCAAGAAGACAAAGAAAAATTCCAACTCTTTACAGAGCTACTTTATCAGCAGGCTCGTATGATAGAAGGACTATCCGTAGAAGATCCAGTAGACCTCTCTAATAAAATCTGTAAAATAATGAAATAATGAAAAGGGCGCCTATGGATAGGTGCCCTTTTTTAATACGAGGTTTTTAATAAAAATGTGCTGTTAATTCCAAAACCATCCTGCCCTCCGGCCATACCTGTAATCAGCAACCTCTGATCAGGGGTTAGGATGATGTCGCTTCCCCTTACTTCGCCTCCAGCCTCCAGTCTGTTCGCAACGAGTATTTCCCCTTGTCTATTGACAACGCTTACCAGAGAAAAATCATGGTTTGTACTGTCTGAGTTCGCATTAACCAAGATAGCTATGTTCCCATTTCCTACCTCTGTAATTCCAATACCAGCTCCATGGCTTTCTGGAAAACTGTATGATTTTTCTAGCAATATACTTCCTTCTAAATCTGTAATCAATAAAAAGGCAGATCGATAAAGGGCCGAACCAACATAGGTCATTCCAGTAAAGGCCATAGTACCATCTTCCAATAAGGTGGAAGCGAAGATTTTTTGATCTCCTTCTTCTCCATATTCACGTTGCCACAGGAGATTTCCATTACTATCCAGCATTGTTAAGGAGGCTCGCCAATCATCGCTTTCCTTTTCAACTAGGGACCCAGCCACCAGTATTTTTTCATCCTCCAATACCTCCATGCTACTAGCACTTCTAGATTCTGTTGGTTCTCCAAGAGGCTTTTCCCAAATTTTATTTCCCTGAGAATCTACTCTTAACAGTGCATCATGTGATCCACTGTTTAGAAGCATTAGAATATCTCCTTCCGTATGCTGCCATAGATCAACCCCTGTACTGTTCTCCTTCATTTCATATTCCCTGTGCCAAATTTTTTCCCCAGTAGCACTAATTTTTGTTAGAAACGCATTCCGCCCTAAATAATTCCCTTCTGTTCCAGTAAGTAGAAAGTCTCCTTCTTGAGTCCATATCATGCCTTCATTAAAACACTCTTTTCCTGGGGAAGAATAGCGATTCTCCCACATCAAGTTCCCCTCATAATCTGTCATTATCATATACTGGGCTGGTCTGGTAATATTATCGGAATTACTGACACCAGAAATGGCAAATCCCTTATCAGGAACTCGACGGATAGCGACACCTCTATCTACCCCATCCCCTCCAAAATAACGAACCCATTCTGGTTTGGTAGTGCTCAGCGGTACTCCTGCAAAATGCGGATACTGAATAGCTGTTTCCATGGTCCTAACCCTGCTGACTTCTGGGATTCCAGCAGTTATTTGAGATTCACTTATTAGAATACTACTCAACATTACAAATAAAAATATAAAACTAAATACAAAATATGGAATCAATACAGGTTTTTTCTCCCAAAAACCTGAACCTCCTGGTGAATGGGTAAGGCTTTGATCCATGGCTAGATCCTCTTTCCATGGAATTTTCGACGCCGATAATGAATTAAGCAATGTTTCCACTCCAGAAAAAACTTGGTTCCCCATCTGATCTACTAACCAGAAATCTACTTTTTCACCGTTTTTCATGCACAGTCGAAGTCCTTGGCTTTGAACCCCTCCCGCATTTAGCCACTGAGCAGCCATCACAGGCTTCATTGAACCACTAGAACTCAACATGGCTAAAAACATTAGGAACTTAAACCATTTCGGATATCGTTTTTCTGCTGGCTGATAAGATTCAATATCCTTATACAAAAGTTTGTATCCGCCACGATAACTAGAGACCTTTAAGCTTTCTCCATCCACTTCCATGGAAAAGCTAGCATTCCAGGCAGCAATATACATCAAAAGACTTGATATCAAGGCCATTCCCCAGAAAGCTATCACCAGAGGCGCCATAATCATGATAGATTGAACAGATCCCCCCACAATCATAAAAGGCAAGAAAAAGAACATCGTAAACAGAAAAACGCTTAAGAAATCAATAAGTGTATTCTTCCAAGAGGAATATACCAAAGAGTCTCTTTTATGGCGAGGCTTTGGTAATTTAACATACATAAGTAAGCCTATTAGGATAAATATGTAGGCCAAAGGCCTTGCTGGATAAAGGAGACTATCTGGAGGAACTCTGTGAGAGCCACTTAGTCCCCCAATACTAAAATCATCGTAGGCAAAGGTCAACAGCATCAATTGAAAATAGTGGGTTTCACCAGCAGAGTCCACATATTTAAGATAAATTGGTGCTAATGGATTTTCAGCCTGATTCAATACGGTTTTTAGCGGTTCTTTTTCTATGTTTTTTCTCCATTTTTCAGGATACTCCTCACCTTCTGCATCCAACCACTTTTGAAGAAATGAGTCCCACTCTTCCCCTTCAACAACAAGAAAATTATTGCCAGCTATTGCTTTTGCATAATCTTCTAGTGACAAGGTGGATAAGCGTCTTTGCCGCGATGTCACAAAATGTCCAGCGGTTTCTCTTTCTTGCCGGCCAGCAAGATCCTCATCCTGTATCCTCAAAAGCGGAGAAGTAGAAACATACATGTAAAACCAGGCAGCCAGCCCACAACAAAACAGCAAGAATAAACGTCGCCATAATTCCCACTTACCCGTAGCCATCTCCTTGCTATTCTTCATGGCAATCTCCCCTTCTGGCAGATTCGTTATAAGGCCATTTCAACTGCTACTTCAAGTATGTTTGTTTTCTTTTTACCTCATCTCTTTCTTTCTAAACACTTTTATATCCACTATCTTCTGGTAAATCCGATTGTGCCGCCGCTTCCTTAACCATTTCATCGCATCGTTCATTTTCAGGATGGCCACTATGGCCTTTTACCCACCGAAAACTAGTTTCGTGTTTATCTAGCTGGGCTAGTAGCACTTCCCATAAATCCACATTCTCAGCCTTATCTTTTTTATTTCTTTTCCAACTATTGGCTCTCCACCTCCTAGCCCACCCTTTTTCGATGCTATCTACCAAATACTTGGAATCACTATATACAGTGACTTGGCATGGCTCTTTTAACATTTCAATGGCTTTGATACACGCCATCATTTCCATTCGATTATTGGTAGTATGCCGATATCCACCAGATATTTCTTTCCGATACTCTCCATAAATTAAGATAGCTCCATAACCACCTTTACCAGGATTTCCTAAAGCTCCACCATCTGTATAGATTGTTATTTTTTTCATTCATAAACGCTCCCATCTCTATTACCAATCTCTTTTCGATCTCCTATATAAGACATATCCTCCCACCCCTTTTATTCAAGAGAATCGTGGTTATCTACTTGTCACGCTGTCATTCTATTATAAATCAATTTATTTGAACAGCCTTTGTTAAACAAAATCAAGAACATACGCTACACTCTAGTACCTAATTATTTTTCATTTTCCAACCCTCTTAATGGCTTCTGTGCTCCATTAAACGTGTCATCAAGAAGACCCTATGCTATAATAATAGAAAGTGCTCCTCAAACAAAATAATAATCAAACATTGTTTTGATTATTTTAACTAGAAAGGGTTGTGAATACATCGTGGAAATCCGTATTACAGAAACGAATCAGGTGGTACATCATGCGGCCCATTTTGATCCAATTAAATCCTTTGAATGCGGACAATGCTTTCGATGGCACCGCCAGGATGATGGATCCTATACTGGAATTGCTTCCGGAAAAGTCCTGAATCTTCGCATCAAAGACAAGACTATTTTTTTGTTTGGAACATCAGCACAAGAATTCTATTCTTTCTGGAAACACTACTTTGACCTTGAAACAGATTATGACGCAATTCAGAACAGGTTATTAAGAGTAGCTCCTTGGATACAGCCAGCCATCACCACCGGAAAGGGCATTCATATTTTTCATCAAGACTTGTGGGAAGTATACATCTCTTTTATCATTTCCTCCAACAATAATATTTCCCGCATTAGCAGCATTATCGAAACCATCAGCCAACTTTTTGGCGAAAAAATTTCTTCCTCCCTATCAGGTGAATGGTACAGCTTTCCAAAGCCCGAAGCACTAGAACCTTTAAGCCAACAGGATTGGCGCAATCTCAACCTAGGCTACCGTGCTGCTTTTTTAGTTGACGCTATCCAGTCATGGAGTTGTTGCCAAAAGGAAATACAGGAAATTCTTCATAACGAAAAAGAGCAGGCTGCATCTCTCACTTCCTGCTCTCTTCAGAAAATTTCTGGGATTGGACCCAAAGTAGCTTCTTGCATTCAACTTTTCGGAACAAATCAAAGAAATGTTTTTCCTATCGATGTATGGGTTCGACGAGCCATGCTCCATTTTTACTATCCACCAACTATCAACATCAGAGATGAAAGCATACAAGGAGATGCCCTCGCATTATTCGGAAACGATGCTGGTTTTGCGCAACAATTTCTTTTTTATCACGCACGTACTCATTTAATCAAATAGCAAAATCTTGAGCCCTAATCCAATATCAATAGTACTATTCGCATTCAAAACAGAATGCTTTTTTATTCTTTCGTTTCAATAATAACCGTTCTGGTTTCAGCATTCCACTCAACTTCAGCTCCTAGACTCTCTGCAATAAAACGTGCTGGCACCATCGTTCGTCCTTCTAAGATGGTTCCCGGCGCATCCAATTCGATAGTCTCACCATTCACCGTTGCTTCCTGTTGCCCTAGAGGAAGAATGACCTCCGTCTCTTCTGCACTGGCTACGACGGTTCTGGTTTCAGCATTCCATTCCGGTTCTACACCAAAACCCTCAAAAATGGCTCTTAATGGCACCATCGTACGTCCGTTTATTACAGTCGGTGGAACTTCCATAACAAGAGGCTCCTTATTAATAAACACTTGAATATTTTCAACAGGTAATGAATTGCTCAAAGTGCTATCATCGTAGACTACTAAAACCGTATTCAATTTTCGTCCCGGCTGGGTGATCATATTTCCGTTGGCATATAGAGCCGAAGAAGCCCCGCCATCTAAATTCGTTGCCGCATAGCTTCCTAGGGCTTCCATAATTTCTGCCAATTCTACCATTCGAAGCCTTGATCCAGTTACTAAGATCGCTTGACCGTTAGGTCGAATCCCAATGGCAGATCGTTGAGCTGGATCCCGATTGATCTTATCTTCTGTAAAGCCGCCACTATGGGGATTATACACTACTGAACCGTTTTTCATAAGCAGAGGTCCAGCTTCCACCATGGTTTCTATGTTTTCCTTGGAGAAGGCTTCTCCTCGATGGATAATCATTTCTCGATCGAAGCTTACGGCAAAGGAACCACGATTTATAGCCGCACCACTGTTTATTATTTCCCCGTCTTTGATGATATATCCCCAGGGAATCATATCGGATTCACTATGAGCATACGCATTAAAATAGTTCCCGTTGATGGCTGCTGCTGGCTGTGTTCTGTCAAGCATACTCTGGAAATCTTCCCATCCAGTTCGCTGATCATTGCCTTTCACAACGTCAAAACGAAGGTTTGGATTTGTAAAATCTACAGTGACCACCTGTACGGATTTCCCCAATACTTCTCGCGTTTCACTGTGGATGCTTTCAGATACTGATCCGGCTGCTGTAGCCGTCCACATGAATAATGCCATAATCGTGCTCATTCCCAGGACAGTAATCTTTGCTTTATACCCTCTTAATCTTTCTTTTCCATTTCCATTCATTGGAACACCTCATTTTTATGTAGTATAACATCCAACTCCCCGATGTTTTTTCTCACCTTATACTATCAAATGTATCCCTCTTAGCCAATAGGTACAAAACAATAAACTTCCGAGATGTGCCTTGTCAGGTTCACATGCTGGATTCTTAAACTTTTATCCTGTACCCTTTTATTGAACCCTCCATTTTCAGCCGAATATAGTTCTGCAAACCAGCAGTAACAAGCTTTGTAGATCTCCCCATAAAAGGACTCATAACATTATGGATTGATTTTCCGTGAAGTCCAAGAAAAGCATAGTCACTTATTTTCTTCGGCATTTGGGTATTTGATTGAAAATTGAATTAATTGATGTTATTATTAACACAAGCTATGTATTAAGTATTGTGTGTGCCTTTCCTATACAGAAAATATGCAAATTACATGTACAGGTGAAAAAAGGAGGTTAGTGCAATGTTCCCATCTAACAAATCAAATCAACAAGATGAATCACTAAAAAATGAAAATATCCAACTTAAAAATGAAAATTCAATACTGAAGGGCATTCAAAGTGCAATGCCAGATCCATACTATGTTCGCGACATGGAGTATAACATTGTGTTGTGGCCAGAAGCCATTCAAAAAATATCAGGATATTCTGAAGAAGAAGCGAAAAAAATGAAATGCTATGACATCTTCAAAGCTGAAGTATGCGAAGATTGTCCGACGCAAAAATGCATCCAGAGTCGAAACTTTCTTAAAGATGCAAAGGTTAGTGTATGGAACAAAAAAGGAGAAGAAATTATTGCCCTTGTTTCTAATGCTGGTGTTTACGACGAAAACAATGAACCTATTGGCGCTGTAGAAGTTGTAAAAGACCATACCGTCTATGATAGTCTTTTAAAAAAACTAGGCGTCGAATCCGAGCAACTAAGCTCCGTCTCAGAAGAATTAGCCGCCACTTCCGAACAAGTCAGTGCGTTATCAACCAACCTTTACGAGCAATCTTCCACATCACTAGATGGAGCCAACAACGGAGTTCTATTAAGCAATGAGGTTGCCGAAAAAGCAACTAACTGTAATGCTTTTGCTACGGAAGTCCAAACACATATTGATCATATGAGTTTATCCATGGGGGAATCTGTAGAGATCATCAACCAACTAAAAAACCAATCTGGCTCTATTGTTGAAATTGTAAATACCATAAAAAAAATCTCTGATCAAACTAATTTACTGGCACTAAATGCATCCATTGAGGCTGCTAGGGCAGGTGAAGCAGGACGTGGTTTTGCAGTAGTGGCAGCTGAAATTCGAAAACTGGCAGAAAACAGTAATCAGTCAAGTGATGAGATCATGAAGAATGTCGATGAAATCTCTAAATTAATCGAAGCTACGGTGAAAAACATATCTGAAACAGAGGAAAAAACAAATTCCAGTGAAGAGATTATGAAAAAGCTATTAGTATTAATTCGAGAAATTGATGAGTCAACCAAAGAACTGACAGATGTTACAACTTCAATTCGCAAAGTCTCTGAGACAACTTCTTATACCAGTAAAGAGCAGAACATATCTATGGAGGAAGTGGCAAAAGTCAGTCAAGAACTAGCAGGGATCGCTCAGGAACTTCAGTCAGAAATAAAGAAGCTGGAAAAAATTGACATGTAAACCCCTAAAATTCTCCTTCCTATTTCATTATATACTGTTGTTTTCACTGTTCTAATTAACTTAAGTGTTTAATCATTTTTATCTTTGCTTACTGCAACCTTAGTACCGCTCCCTGCACCCGAATCGCAAAGTCGCTTTCTTTCACCTCCACGTAGCCAGGACCCTGAAATACTTCGTTTGAAATGATGTCATTTAAATCCATCGCTACCTTTCTGGTTCGCTCTACGTATCCCTTCTCCATGGTGGTATCGGTAACCTCCACCTGATAGGTGCCAGGAGCAATATCGTATCCTACCAGGTGAATGCCATCTTCCACAACTTCCTTTATGTCTGGCTGAATTTCCGCCAGGTTGATGGGCAGTGCTCGTACGCCCTGGAATTTTACTGCAAGGTCAGTATCTTTTATTTCTACATAACCGTCTCCGGTTAAGATGATGTTGGCAAGAATGTCTTCAAAAGCCATGGAGATGCCTTTGGCTCGCTCCACATACCCCATATTCATTATGGTGTCTGTTACTTCAACTTTATAAAGACCCGGTTCAATGTCCTTCCCTACCAGATAGGTTCCGTTGCCAATCCAATCTGAGTCTGGTTCCACCGTCTCTTCTATGACAGGTGTTTCTTCTGATGGTGTGGTGACTGATTCCGCTGGGGGTTTGGAATTTGTTGCGATTGCATCTTCTGCAGGCGCTGCTCCACAAGCACTTAACAACATGAGAGCCAATAAAAAGGTAATGATCTTGGACATTGCTACACTCCTTCCCATCATTCTTGTTAAGATATCGGAACTAAAACCTACAGCCCTTTATGAACTTTCCAGAATCCGATTCCGGATAACAGAGACGCCATTGCACCAATTCCCGCTGCAATACCAATATCGCCGAACATCATAGTGGATAATAACAACCCAATAGCCCCTAAAAGCAGTAACAGAATAGCAATTATTTTCATATTCCTTTTCCTCCTTTTTTCATCTCGTTTTTCTACTATAATTCAACTCGAAAATCAATTCCTTCTCCCAATCGATCATAATTTTCGTCCGTCGGACTGCTGATAATAATCCGCACCCATTCAATTTCCTCAGCGGAAGAGTTTTCCAGGATAAAAAACTGGGATCCGGACTTTCTTATTTCTCCAATATAAGTGCCATCCAAATGATCTGACAGCCACATATCTGATTCAAGCTGTTCACCGGTATTGGTGGTGATGGTAGCTTGAGATGCATGGAATGTGATGGTTTCCTCGGATGTGTTTTCTACCTCCATATCAATCTGAATGTAATGAATGGCATCCGTATCCATGAAATCTGCAAGGTCACCAGAAAGCTCTCCATAGGCTGTGTTTACTTGTGGGATGTTCAGGATCATGGGACCATCTTCCTGTGTTGGAATATCAGTGGCACGGGCCAGTAACGTAAAGGAACCTCCTTCGTTGGTAACGGTTTCGCCTACGGTTGTTTCAAACTCATCCGATACTTCCTCTTCAAGCCCTTCTTCTTCACTTTCTGGGGAAATCATTTCTTCCTCCACTACTTCCTCTGAATTTGACTCTGCAAGTGCTGCTCCATCTTCTGAACCGCATGCCATGAGTAACATCAGAACCAACACCAGTAAAACGACGATTGTTTTTTTCACTTTAAAACCCTCCCTTTCGCTTCTCCAAGAATCATAAAATATCTTTGTGATACCCTCATTATACGAAAATAGAGAGACAATAATTGTCTCTCTATAAAGAAATATAGCAAATATATGAGTTTTGGTAGATTTGTTTATCTTTTGTTTTGCTTTTTACATCTATTTGTTATGGATCTTGAAACGATAAAGAATTCGAATGGCTACTCATACTTTTTAACCGCTGCTTCCAACCGACTTTTCATTTCTTTTCGCAATTCTTCCGGGCTGATGACTTCCACCTGTTCTCCCTGGCTTAATAACCAGATATTGATGCCACGTCCGAAGGTTTGCGCCTTGATGGTATAAATGCCTTCTTCCTCTTTAATAATTTTGGCGTTGGGGAGCCGGTCCAAAACCGCTTCGACGGAACTTCCCTGATACTGAAAGGCGACGGTTTGCAGTTTTCCAGCCTGCATAAACTGAATGAGGTTACGAAACTCCCCTTCACTGAAACGCTGGCTGTAGACAATACGAAACGTTTCCGGCAAAATCTGATAGGATTGGATGCGGTCCAGTCGATAAATAGCGGGAAAATCATAGTTTTTATCCCGAATCATGGCAACCAGATAAAAATAGTATTCGGAAAAGAGTATTCCCTGGGGTTCGATCTGCCGGATAATGGGTTTTTCATCGACTTTACCGCATTCTGTCATTTTGGTATAGGCTATTTCCATGACGTTTTGTTCATTAATCGCCTGTGAAATTTCCCAAATGGCTTCTACAAGTTCCTTTCCGTGACAAACTTCTGAGTAATTAGCCAGTTCACTTCGAATCTGTTGCCGGATGAGGGTTTTGTCTTCAAAGAAGCAGTTCCCCAATAGTTTATTTAAGAGCTTTTCCAATTCTCCTTTATTGAATGCTCTGCTTTCCAGCAGGATTTTGGATATGGCTAAAATATCTTTCTGGCTCAGGTGTTCCGTATCTTTATCCACCAGCACATAGCCTTTTCGGTGGCGGCTGTATTCGATTTGCTGGTCCTTCTTTTCATCTGCTAAGAATGCATTGATATCACTGATGTAGCGGGAAATGGTTTTCGTGCTGACCCCCAGTTTTTCGGCCATTTCCTGTCGGTTTACCACATTTCTCGCCAGCAGGATTTCGTAGATATGCAGCAGGGCATAGGACTTATCTCCTTTTGGGATCATGAGGCACCACCTTTTTCCTGAGACTGGTTAAGAAAGTGAATGAAGGCCTGGGTGACTGTCTCGCCGGTGATGCTTTCCCACACCTTCTGGTACTGTATGAGTTGGGGCTCATAGGCTTTTTTCAGGACTTCGTAACCTTTGGGATCTTTGGGTCGGTCGGTTTTGTAGTCTACGATGACCCAGCCTTCCGTTTCCTTCAAAACCAGGTCCATCACCCCTGAATAATAAACAGGAAAATTGGTGTTGACTGGCAGTGAGCTGGCTAAGGGATGTGCTTCTGTCACCCATACATGGAACGGTACTTCTGCATAGGCTTTTTCAGCATGACGGATTCGTTTCCATAAGGGAGAGGTCATGACTTGTTTGGCGGTTGCCATCAGTTCTGGCTCACCTTCGGCTGGAAGGCCTTCTTCCTCCAACCATCGATTCAAGGGTAATTGAGCAAGCCCCTCCATGGTTATGTCCTTTCGATGCTTCACCAGATACTCCAGTAACCTGTGCACCACATTTCCCCAGGCTTTTCCGCCACCTGTTTCCCGCTCTACCAGCCACATAGCTTCCAGCTTTTTTTCATCCATATCCGTTGGGGATTTGCGGTGGTAAGAGGGGCGAGAAAGGGATTCCAGCCATGAATCCTCCTCTATCAGCTTAAACTCTTTGGTTTCCTGCCAATGGGTGGATGCTTCCAGAGTGGTCTCGGGTTCCATTTCGCTGATCTGGAGGATGTGGTCATCCTTCACATTTCTCAGTAATCGTTCCCAGGGGTTCTTATGGTTTTTAAAGGCACCGCTGACCACTAACAGGTGCTTTGCCCGGGTAGCGGCTACATAGAGCAACCGGTCTTCTTCTGCTTCTAAAAAGGTGGTCTCAATGGCTTGCCATGTTTTCCAGTCTCTGGTTTTTCCAAGGATTTTGTTTTGGAAGTTTCCTTGAGACTTCATGTAGACAAAGTGACCCATCACTTCTTTTGCAGCTCTTTGGATATGATGCGTGGGGGGCCATGATACCATCTTACTGGGATGAGCCAGAAAGACTACGGAAGATTCCAAGCCTTTGGCCTTATGCAGGTTCATGACCCGCACCACGTTTTCTTCCCCGGTAATATCCAGCTCTTCTTCCACGCCTTTTTCTGCCAGATTCTGAATGGTTTCCAGTAATCCGTGCAAGGTGGTGTTTCCAGCGGCTTCTTCCTGCTTGATGACTTCCATCAGGTAGACCAAATGGCCGCACCGGATACGACCGCCTTCTTCCAGCCAGGAGGCTGGTAACAGGTCAGTTTCCTGGAGGATTTTCTCAAAGACCACACTAAGAGGACTTTTCTTCAATATCTGATGCCAGTGCTGCAACCGCTGGAAATCATCCTTCAATGCATTCGAATCCGGTTGTTTCCCAAGGAGGCGAAAGCTTCCCTTTTGCTTTCGGTGATGGTATAGTTCCTCATCGCTATAACCAAAGAAAAGGCCCCGTAAAACCGCCATTCCCAGGATTTCATTGGCTGGCTGTGCCAGGTACTGAAGCAAAGTAATGCTTTCCTGTATTTCCGGCAAGGCTCCAAAAACACTGCTGCCGGAAACCCGGTACGGAATGCCTTGAGCTTCCAGTTGGTTGGTATATTCGGAGATGCCGTCCCGGTAACGGGTAAGGATCAGAAAATCGCCGTAGGAAGCTTCATTATTTGTTGTTCCTATGGTTTGCTTCGTATCCACCCAATGACGGATGCATGCGGCAATCCGGCGGGCATCTTCCTGAACAATGTCGTCTTTCGTTTGAAAGTTAGCCGGCACAGGGTTTTTCAGTACTCCCTGAAGACAGGATTCGTTGCCTTCCTGCTGGGTCAGCATCGGGGCGTAAGCTGCCTGTTCCGGCGTATCACTTTCCGGTAAAATCCCTTCAAACAGCGGATTGATCTGCCGGCTGAGGGCATGAAGGGAACGGAAATTGGAGGTAAGTTTCAGTACCTTTCCGCCGGTATTTTCGATGATTTTTTTCACCTGATGATAGGTATCCATGTCTGCCCGGCGAAACCGGTAGATGGACTGTTTCGGGTCTCCGACGAGAAATAGGGAGCCTGGTTTGGGATGAATGGCCGTCCATTCTTTCTCCTCCGGGTCCGTACTTGCCAAAAACAGGAGCATTTCTGCCTGGATGGGGTCAGTATCCTGAAATTCGTCTACCAACAGGCATTGGTATTTCTCCGAAAAATGCTGCCTGACTTCCAGGTTTTCCCGAAGCATACGGGTGGTGTTCATCAGTAAGTCCTGAAAATTCACCCATCCCCGCTGCTTTCTGAGTTGGCTGTAATAATCCGTGGCGGCTTTGACCAGTTTCGTGATGATGGGATGACAATACGCCTGCCACTGTTGAACGGCCGGGCGGATGACGGTATCGACAAAGACCGGTGCTGTTTCATCCCGAAAGATCTTGGCTGTCAGCTTATCCGGCCAGCGGTTCAGGGTGACCCGCAGGGTTTTATCAAAGAGGGTTGCCAGTTCCATGACGGCTGGGTCTGTTGTCAGGTCAAAATGACTCAGCCTACCAGAGGCTTTGATCACCGCTTCCTGAAGGGTGTCCCATCCTTTTTCCGGCTGGTCTTTCGGCAGGTGGGGCCGGATTTCTTCCACAAAGTCCACAATGGCTTGCTTAAGTCCGTCTATGTCAGGCTTTTCCACCGTCTCTGAAAACAGGGTGACTTCCGGGAAGGAAACACAGGTCTTGGCGGAATCTTTGAGATCCATGGGGTCAACTCCGATGGCTTCCAATCTTTCTAAAAGACCTGGGTTTTCCATGGCCAGTTCCTTTAAAAACATCTCCCAGGCTTGTTCCTGGGCATATCCATCAGCGGTATCATCCAGTTCAATAAAGTCCGGATTGATACCGGCTTCCACGGGTCGTTCCCGAAGCATGCCGGCACAAAAAGAGTGGAGGGTTCCGATAAAGCAAAGGGAAATCTGGTTCAATGCGGCTTCCATCCGCTGTGCCCGTTCCGGGTCTTTTTCTGCTTGCCATTTGGTTTCAAGCACTTCCTGAAATTTTTCTTTCAGTTGGTAGGCTGCTTTCCGGGTAAAGGTGATGGCGGCCATATGGGGTGCTTTCACATGCCCCTGAGCCACGGCTTCCACCATGCGGTCTGTCAGGCTGGTGGTTTTACCGGATCCAGCACCTGCCTCCACCAACATGTTTTGGCGAAAATTACGGCTGATCTCATCTCTTGCTTGCTGATCCTTCAACGGATTTTCCAGATTATTCATACGTCAGCACCTCCAACAAACTTTCGATGGCTTCATTTTGGGTTTCATCCTCGGTTGCTTCTTCCATGGCCAGCAGGAATGCCTTCATTTGGTCTCCCTTCAGGTTCTGCTGAAGAATAGGCCGGTATTCTTCCCACTTTCGATCAAAGGAAGAACCCCAGTCCACAAAGGCACCGGCGGCTACGGCGTTAAATAGGGATGTCAGGAGCCCCTCCATGGATTCTCTGAGGGCGGGTGTCTGATGGTAGGTGGTTTTTTCTCCCCTGCCCCGGATGGTGGAAAAATAGTAGGAGGCTTTGACCACCTGGGCGGAAGCTTCCCCGGCAAATTCCTTCAAGAGGTGTTCTGCTGCCTGGGCATACAGGGCATGCTGAAGACGTTTTCCCTGATCGAAGGGTTTCCCTTGGTGAAAGCCGTAAGTACTGCCGGTTTTATAGTCAAGGATTTCGTATTCCTTTTCATTCAACTGGTCCACCCGATCCACGGACCCGCGAAAGAAAAAGCCTTCCTCTTCGTTTAAGGCGATCTGAACAGGGGGAATCGCTCCCAGGTCGGGATGGGGTTCTCCCATGCCAAAGTTCATTTCCAGGTACACCGGTTGTTGGTTACCGTGGTTGATGGCTTCGGAACGGTAAAAGACCTGGCAGGACGCGGTCAGTTCTTCTACCTCTTTTCGAAAAATCCGCTGACTGGGAATGGGGATGGCTTGCCGAAAGATTTCTACCTGTTTTTCAAGAGTTGCCAGCACCAATGCCTCACTGGGGGGTTGCCCTTCCAGTACCTGCCGATAGTAGTTTTCATAAACCCGGTGCAGCAGACTTCCCCGATTCAGTGCGTCCAGCCACTGATCCGGCTGGTGGACTACGTCTTCTTCCGGCCATAGCTTTAACAGCCTTTGCAGAAAATGGATGTAGGGGCATTTGGCCAGCTGTTCCAGTTGGCTGGCGGACATGACCAGTTCCTGATTCACCCGGGGATCCACTTCGGATGCCTCCACCTGAATCAGGCCGTTGTATTGGTTAAAGGTGCCCTCCTGCCGTTTTTTCCAGGCGGCTTTTCCCCGGAGCAGGCCTTCATCCAGAGGAAAAGGCAGTGCTTCTGTCTGCTGGGGAAGTCCTTTCACCACCATCAGCTTTTGCTCCCACCCGTCCAGGATTTCGTCTCTCCTAGCGGGCAGAATGTCGCCCATCAATTTGTCCCGACTCAGGTCGTTTCGCAACTGCTGGTAGTCTGCCGATGGTTCTTCCGCCCACAAGCGGTACATCTGCAATAAAAAGGAAGCCGGAGACTCTTCCCGGTGTTCGATGGGATCATAGGCCGGCATGGAAAAGGAAAGGGAGGAAGCCGACCCGGTCAGTACCCGGGAGAGCTGCTGTTCTTTCAGGAGCGGTTTGTCCTGAGCCAAGGCCAGGGTCCCCACTCTTTTTCGTTCCCTGTCCAGAAGAATCGGCCCATCCTTGGGAGAGCCGGGAAACAGGCGGGCGGAGAGTCCCGGAATGAATACATGAGACCGGGGCGAAAAAAGGCCGTGGCTCAGTCCCTGGCAATGAAGGCTGCCAGGTTCGGATTCTTTCATCCCCACCCGAAGGCTGCCGGCGTGAAGGCCTAATTCTTCCAGTACCTCTGCTACCGGAAGGGAAGGGGTATGATGCCGGGCTGCCATTTCCAGTGCTTTTTCCAGGGCAGCTTTCCCTTCTGCATCCCTTTCATCCCCAATCCGGGCATAGGTTTTCCACCAGTGAAGCAGGCGGCGTACCCAATTGCCCTCTTCTCCCTCTATTGACTGAAGATCCGGCAGGTTTTCCATCATGCTTTGGAATACCTTTGTGATGGGCTCCAGGGTTTCTGCCTGTTCTTCTTCATTGGCCTTTGCTTTTTCCAGTGCCTGGGTGAACAGGTCCACATACCGGTCTTTTCCCCAGCCAATTTGATGTTTTTTCAGGTAGAATTCTATAGTGGCGGGTGGAGGGCATCCGTCAGGAATCTGTAGCAGGTTTTCCCGCAGCAAGGCATAGCAAATGGATGCCTGGTAATCAGACTGAATCCATTGGAGCAGCAGCATGAAAAGCTTTCCCGGCCGGGTACTGCTGACCTGGATGCCGTGACTAAAAGTAATGGGCAGTTCATAGCGGCAGGCTAAGGCTTCCAGGTAGTTGGTATAGGGTTCTTTGGTGGGGAGCAGAATCAGGCAGTCATCTAACGGAAGCCGTCGGGATTTGATCTGACGAAGCAGGTCTCTCACCTCTTGCCAGGAGCTGCCACTATGGGATAAGTGGATGTCTTTTTCCCGAGGCTCCTCTTCCGGGGATGGGCCTTTCAGCAGTGCATCCTGATGGTGATGAAACAGGGTGATGAACAGTTCTTCCTCCAGACGGGTCAGGGGTGATCGTGGTGCCATGAAATAACGGGTATCCGGCTCTATGATTTCTTCATTTTCTTTCAACCACTGGAGCACCCGGAATCCGTCTGCTTTTTGTTCCTGTTCCAACATTGTTTCCCATTGATGAAGGATCTGTTTAAGGTCCTGATATTTAGGGGTGTTGATAAAGGAATCCGGAGGCAACGTGTCCGACAGGATGAGACCCTGACGCAGTTCTGTGACGGCATCCGACATGGCACTCACCATCCCGGGGGAGCGGACCACGTCCTGGTAATAATGTAGCTGGTTATTTTGCTGCAATTCCTTCAGTTGATTTCTCATCCAGTACCACACGTCGCCGGATTCTATCCATTCCACATTTGCATGCTGCTGCCACTGGGTTAAAGCCTCCTGAAGCAAGTCTTGCAGTGTCAGGACGTGCAGGTTCAGCACCTGACAGCCTCGCCTCGCCAACTGTTCCATCAGTTGACGGCCGTCTTTATGGCTTTCTGCCAGCAATACTTTTTTACCTGTTCGATCCGTATTCACTTCGTCTGCCAACCATTCAATCCATCGCTCCATGGTTTACCACCTTTCCCCGTCCATCTCTTAGTCCATTTACTGATCATTCTATCACAATAAACACCCGAAATCGCATGAATAGTCACTATGTTTCACAAAAAAAGCTTTCCTCTATTATATAAGGAATAGAGGACAGATATTGTCTCTTTATGGAATTGTTTTAGAAATTTCTCTTTCGAACTACCGATCATTCCAATTCGCCAGAATGCTGGAAACATGATAAAGATTCAGGTGTTCTTCTCAGACAAGTATTCCTTTGGCGAAACTTTCTCCCGGTTCTCAAAACGACGTTGCTGTTTTTGGATCCACGGCAGTTTGGAAATAGCGAAAAGGCGCACGGTTTCTTCATCAACACCCTTGGGTACTGAAAGGCGCACCCTGCCATTAGGAGGATGGACGGACAAATTCATATTTTTGATCTTTTTGCGAACAATCTCCACATTCATTCCATCTATTAACATAAAAGAAGTTTTGGCAGTCTTTCCCATGATCTTGCTCACCCTGTTTTAATATTTTATGACCTTTCATACCAATTATCCATAACTGAAATCCACCACATTATACCCTTTCAGTTCGACCAAAG
This sequence comes from Tindallia texcoconensis, assembly GCF_055383815.1. Taxonomy (NCBI): domain Bacteria; kingdom Bacillati; phylum Bacillota; class Clostridia; order Peptostreptococcales; family Tindalliaceae; genus Tindallia; species Tindallia texcoconensis. The sequence goes on along the minus strand of NZ_AP042431.1, from coordinate 2,536,448 downwards.
AAAGATTTGCTTTTTCCAGCTGTTTTAACTCTGACTTTTTTTTCAGCTCACTATTCGGCGGCAACATTGGACAAGGGGACTCAGCTCGGTCAGTGCTGAAATAGAGCTGGTTTTCACTGCCTGCAATATGAAAGCAGTGAAAAGGAAGTAACATGGGGGCAGTCCCCATGTTACCTTTAAATTCTATCTACTCTTTTGTTCCAGAATAAGTAAATTCTGAGCCATTCATTTTAATATAGGCACCTTCGTCTTTTCCAATGCTGTTTCCGCAAATGCAACAATACATGGATGCCTTATTTTCTAACTGATATACCCGTTTAATTCTTGATTTATGACATCTCAACACACTTCCGCTTCCAATTTTTTGATACTTGAAAAGTTTTGTTTTGCATCTTGCGCACTTAATGATTATCATCCGAATGCTCCTTGCATTTATTCCACTTTTTATGAATATTTTAAATCTCAAAATTAATCATCAAGCACAGAGATTCTCGATGAAGAATTGTTTTCTTTGAAACCTTGCCAATTTCCAGTTTTTCCACCCAGTATTCCAGCACACCCAGTGCCTCCACCAGCGCATCGTGCCTGGCAGGATCCACGGATTCAATGATGGCAATGGCGTTTCGAGTCTCTGGTGTAATCATGGTTCGCTGACCGTCCCGCCAGTTCCAGAAGCGACACACAGCGCCTTCATCATCCAAGTAACACACTTCTCCCGGAAGGGTTTCACTTGCTTTTTCATCACCAAGAGCAAAAAGGAATCGCCCCCTTCCGTAACCGTCAACCGTAAATTTCCCTGAATGGCATCCAGGTTTTCCATACCGCAGGACAGAGCAAATCGTAACGACACCTCATTATACACATCCACCAGCGGGCTGATTCCGCCAACAGTGTTTCCTTTTTCGATACGCTTCAGCAGTGCCTCAATGGATGATCTGGCTCCTTTTTTCGTTTTAAATTTGGAAAAGGCCTCCCGCCAGACAGCAATGACTGGATTATGACTTAACACCGGTTCCGTCAGATATTTTCTGGCATCTTCCTCGGCTTCCTGTAAAAGCTTCGCAATGGTTTTCCTAAACGCTGGTTGTCTTCTTCCGTATTCTTAATATCACGCAGCAGCAGCACACCAATTTCACAACCTGGAAAAAGCTCCCAGACAGATGGTTCAACGACGAATTTTTTCATATTCTTCTTCCTTTTAAGATTCAGTTCTAATAAATATGTTAGACAAGTTGCCTTGTCTCATAGTGAAGGTAGAAAGAGTTTTGGGCTGCCTGGTTACAGACGGAAATAGGACGCGAGAAACGTCCCCTCGTCCCTAGACACTATTTAATGCCTCATCGCATTTCAAAATATGTCTATTCACATTATTGCATTCTTGCTTCTATCCTTGCAGTGCAGTAAAAGGATCGCTTTATCAAACAAAGCCATCTCTATTGGAGTTTTTCATTCAAGATAATTTTTCCTGCAGCTGATACCTATACACTTCATAATCATATTATTTCTTCTTCCATGTGATGATGTTTAAGTTGTAAATTAGAATATGCAAATATGCAATTGGTAAAGGCTTACCATATCCTCCATAACCTCTTTTCCGATTAAGCCGCAATGTCTATATATATAAATACCAGCCCTTTGAGTAAGGAACTGGTATTTTTTATAAATATTTCTTTCTTTATTCTGCTTATAATTGATCCATGGCCATTCCAATAAGGCGATCTGCTTGATCAGCCATAAATAGGGGAATGTTAAGCATGTCTTCGTTAAGATACAGGTTGTTTAGAGAAAACCGTACTCTCGATTTGAATTGATCGGGGTATTTTAAAGTTATCATAAACACCAAGTATCCCATCTAATTATCTTAACCCCACAAGCTACCTCCCCTAGTTAGCACTTACTTCCCGGAATGACGACAGATAGTAGACGAAGTTTAGATAAAATCCATAGTCGTTGGTTTCAAAGTAATACTTTTCTGTTAAAGAAATATCCACATCTACCTGGTACGTAGTATTTGGTTCCACTCCAACTTTATGAAAATGGTTCTGAGGCGAAACGTATTGAAGGGTTAAAATTCCCCGCACCATCATATCGTTGTTACCATCCCGCCACACTAAATCAGGAGACGTTAAGAAGTTACACCGTGCCGCTATAAATGGTGGCGCACTACAAATTTGAGACTTTGCCAATTCAACCCAGTATTCCGGATTCTCCGTCGCTTCCCCAAAAGTTTTAAATGGCCCGAGTCCTTCTGTGATCATCAGATATCCCTTTAAACGCTCAATTTCATTATCATCTAATTCACCACTAACTCTTTCTGATATAAGCCCCGAAGGTGCTAAACTGCCATCCACCTCGTCCAAAAGTGTCTTTTCTAATGAGAGTGGTTCCCCAGTTTCTTGATCCTTGTATTGACCAAGCTTTAACTCAAACTCAGGTTTAGCTGCTTTGATCGCTTTTTCTTCTTCTTGCCAATTGCTCGTTTCTTTTGATTCAGTAGATGAATCATCTTTCACCTCTTGTTCTTCCCCAATTTCAGGTTTCGTTGATATTTCTGCTTCCTGTGGATCGCCACCAAGGTCGATCATTTTCGCAATCATAACACTGGCTTCCGCCCTGGTAGCGTTTCGGGAAGAACCAAAAGCACCGTCCGGATACCCGGAAATGATATCAAGGTTACTAGCAGTTTTGACGTAGCCTTTCACACTTCTCGGGATATTTCCATCGTCTTCAAAGTCAGTACTGCCACTGGCAGGGTTCTCACCCATCGCCCGGACAATGATACGCGCCATTTCTCCCCGATCAATCGGACGGTCATAGTCTCGGAACTCACCTGATCGGATGATACCGCGACTGATGGATTCATTGATGGAACCCATATACCACGCTTCATGAGAAGCAGCACTTCTATAATCTATATCCATACCCTTTAACGCCAACACATTAAATTCCGCTACGGTGATGTTATTATCCGGTCGGAAAGAATCGTCCGGGTAACCACTGATGACATCAATCGCCACCAAACTTGCAATGAAATCCTTCGCCCAGTGACCGTCCAGATCCGTATAGGAATCAATTCCCTGTCCCGCATGGGTGTGCATGGGCGCCAAAAGCATCACAACGATCAAAATTACGGTCAATATGTTTTTTTTCATATGTAAAGCCCCCTATTCATTCTGGTAGTGTAAACTTAAACACTACTTTTTAGATTTACTTGCTTTATATTGCAAAGGTTTCAAAGTTTTTTTGTAATAAAAAACTTTGAAACCCGATTTCTTGATATAATTGAAGTTCCTCAACAACAATTTTAATAAAGAAAGGTTGGTCATTGTGAACTCCATTATAACTCATTTACTTGTCTATATTCAATATCTTGAAAAAGAACTTTCTACTCTTTTACTCTTTATTTCGAAAAATATTCCACTCCGGCAGTGGCAGTTTGAGGATTCGAACTCTCCCAAGTACCACAAGCTCAAGATCGATAAACTTCCGCGGATCCTCAAGTTTGAACAACAGGATTACCGCTTCTTACTAGCTTATTATCAGGAACGTTACCAAAAAGAACTTAAACCCGTGAAGCATAAGATGGGTAAAGACATTCCTACCGATACCCGCTGTCCTCGTTGTCAGGCGCCTCACCAATATATTTACGACAATAACGGCGGTAACAGGCAGTTCCAGTGCAAGGTTTGCAAGCAGACTTTTGTGACTGGTGAAAACGTTCGAAAGCCCATTACCCTTGCCTGTCCCCACTGTGGCATACCTAAACACCTAAGAAAGATCATAAACACTTTCGAGTTCATGTCGAGAACGAAAAGATCCAGCGATGCTTAATCGCTGGATCTTTTGCAATAACTGGCGCGGCATGAAGGACTCGAACCTTCAACCTACTGATTCGAAGTCAGGTACTCTATCCAATTGAGCTAATGCCGCATGAAATTCTGGAGCGGAAGACGAGATTCGAACTCGCGACCCTCGCCTTGGCAAGGCGATGCTCTACCACTGAGCCACTTCCGCATGTAGTGGCGGTAGTGCCGCCACAGCATTGGCTGGGATAGCAGGACTCGAACCTGCGCATGACGGAGTCAAAGTCCGGTGCCTTACCGACTTGGCTATATCCCATTGATGGGGTGGATGATGGGATTCGAACCCACGAATGCAGGAGCCACAATCCTGTGTCTTAACCACTTGACTACACCCACCATGTTATATATTGTACGATATTTCTGTGGCGTGCTCACAGGGATTCGAACCCCGGACCTACGGCTTAGAAGGCCGTTGCTCTATCCAGCTGAGCTATGAGCACAAAATCTAATGGAGCGGGTGAAGGGAATCGAACCCTCGCTATCAGCTTGGAAGGCTGAAGTTCTACCACTGAACTACACCCGCAGGATTTTGTTTTCGTTCAGCCACGTCTTATAATTTACCATCTTATTCTCATTTTGTCAAGAAGAAATTACAAGAAATTCACTCTTGGATGGATCTTGAAGATTTAATCGTAAACAAGTGGGTCCTCCATAAACTCTTGGTTCAGATGCACTGCCAGGATTAACAAGGTAGATGCCTTTTTCTTTTACTAGGGCTGGAACATGTGTATGCCCAAATATAGCAATGGTTGCCTCGATTTCCAGCGCCTTATAGTAAAGTCTATTTAAACCTGATTTAACGCCAAACTGATGTCCATGACACAGAAAAATTTTCCTTCCAGCTATGCTGATGGTTCTTTCTGTAGGTAGCTGTTTTTCATGATCACAGTTTCCAGAAACTGCAATCACCTTTTTCTTCTGCTCTTCTGGCAAGCTCTCTATATCACGATAAAAATCACCAGTATGCAACACCAGTTCACAGTCATGGAGCAAGTGCATTGCTTGATTGAATTGTTTTATATTGCCATGGGTGTCTCCTGTAATACCAATCTTCATAATTACTCCTTAAAGTGCTGTATCAGCATTTCTTTTAAATTTTCTAATGCTCTGGATCGATGACTAATGCCATTTTTAACTTCTGGACTTAATTCTCCAAAAGTTTTTCTGTGTTGGGGACTATAAAACAAAGGATCATAGCCAAAACCGTTGGTTCCCTTTTCTTCAAAATCTATAAATCCTTCTACTTCTCCTCGCGTCACTAATACTTCTCCCGTCGGAAAAACCGCTGCTATGGCACAAACAAAACGACCGCTTCGCTTCTCAATCGAAATATCCTGTAATTCATTTAACAATTTTACGTTATTCTCTTGATCTGTTGCATTGTCACCCGCAAAACGAGCTGAATAAACCCCAGGTCTACCATCTAAAGCATCTACTTCCAAGCCAGAATCATCTGCCAAGGAAAGGCTATTTGTGGCTTCACAAACGGCCATTGCCTTGATAAGTGCATTCTCTTCAAAGCTGGTCCCTGTTTCTTCAATCTCCATCTTTTCTAATCCAACATCTTTCATCGAAACCACCTCAATAGGAAAGTTTTGAAGCATGTTGGTGATTTCTTCTAATTTATGACTGTTCCCCGTAGCCATAACCACTCTCATCGGTTCCATTTTATCTCCTCCTAAGCCTCTATCTTTTCAGCATAGATCTCAGCAATTACTTTTTTTTGCATTTCAATTAATTCTTCAATTCCTTTTTTTCCAAAATTGATCATCCGATTCATTTGATCCAAGGTAAAGGTTGCTTCTTCACCAGAAGCCTGAATTTCTACCACCTCTTCTGCCTCCGTCATTACAAGGTTCATGTCTACGGCTGCCGAGGAGTCTTCTTCATAACAAAGATCTAGCAATACTTCTCCCTCTACTACCCCTACGCTTACAGCAGCCAGGTAATGATTGATTGGAATTTCTCTAATTTTTTTCTCTTCTCTCATGTTTATCAGCGTTTCCATTAGTGCAATAAAGGCACCTGTTATAGAAGCAGTCCGAGTACCTCCATCTGCTTGAATAACATCACAGTCTACCCATATTGTCCTTTCTCCAATGACTTTTAAATCAACAACAGAACGCAGGGCTCTTCCGATTAATCGTTGTATTTCCTGAGTCCTTCCTTCTACTTTTCCTTTACTAGACTCTCTGATTTTCCTGGTATGGGTAGCACTAGGCAACATAGAGTATTCTGCTGTGATCCACCCTTTTCCGCTTCCTTTTAAAAACGGTGGTACCTTTTCTTCCATAAATGCAGTACAAATTACTTTTGTATTCCCCATGGTAACCAATACAGATCCAGATGCATATTTGGTGAAATTTCGTTCAAAGGTAATGGATCTGAGCTGATCTTCTTTTCGTCCATCGTTTCGCATAAATAAACTCCCTTCAGATTTTCTATCGCTTCATTTTAGTAAAATAGCCCCCTCGTATGGAGCGAGCGTCTGTAACTGTAACAAATGCCTTAGCATCGTGTTGATCTAGAAGACGGTGTAATTTGGGTAGGTTTTTCCTTTGAATCGTAACATTCAACAAATGGTTAACGCCATAGCGTCCATGGCCTTCCACCACAGTAACCCCAAAACCTGCCTCTCTAATACTCTCTACTAGGCTCATGGCTTTTTTATAGGTAATGATCTGTACCACAAGATCGCCTAAAGCCATTCGTTCTTCCAATATTATACCAACATATCCGCCGGATGCAAATCCTAATGCATATGCAATGACATTAAAGGGGTCATCTAAATTATCCAACACTCTTCCAATGGCTACAATCCAGATAATAACTTCAATAAACCCAATAAAGAATGCTTCCATCCTTCTTCCCCGCATAGACATAATGGTTCGGACTGTGGCCATACTCATGTCCGCCGTTTTTGCCGAAAAAATTAGTAAGTATCCCAAAAGAAATTCCATGGATATCCTCCTTTGCCTTTATAAAGGATCAGACCACAATCGATGCAATATCGTTTGTGGTCTTTAACATTATCTAACGTTCCCACTATCGTACTTCTGTTAGATGTGTACCGGTTTCTTCCACGTATCGAATCACCGCATTCAGAATCCCTTCTGCTGCTTGTCTTCGATACTGGCTAGTCGCTAATAACTTTTCTTCCTCTGGATTTGTCAAAAATCCAATTTCCGTAATAATAGCCGGCATCTTGGTTTCTCTCAGCACATACAGTCGATCTCTAGCATTGATGCGGTGACTTGATGCATTTAATGTTCGTACCATTTCTTCTTGAAAAATCTCTGCCAGTCGTAGGTTGTCTCTAAAGTCTGTAGGACTGTTTTCACTGGGATAATACAGGGTTTCAATTCCTTTCAAATCAGATCGTGGTGCCGCATTGGCATGAACGCTGACAAAAATATCTGCATTAAGCCGATTGGCGATATCTGCTCTATCCTGTAAGGAGATGAATGTATCGTCTCTCCTGGTCATATAGGTTCTAAATCCAGCTTCCTGAAGTAGTTTTTCGAGCTCTTTAGAAACTTCCAGAACCACTTCTTTTTCTGTCATTCCTAGGTTTGGTGAAACCGCTCCAGGATCTTTTCCACCGTGGCCAGGATCGATCACAATCAGTTTTTCTTGGTATCGCATATCTCGATTTGTAAACTCCAAAGATAAGTTCCTGGTATTCTTGATGCCTGGACTTCTTATTTCTGCACCAGATTTAACATGCACATTGGCAATCAACTCATTCTCTTCTTTCGTTTCACTAATTTGAATAAACTCAATCAAAGGGTCATCAATATCCAATAGTTCAAAAGGAATATCCATATTATCTTTTGGCATAATCAGCTTAACAATGGAAGCAGATTCGTCTACCTCTATTTTGTAATCAACCGCTTTTTTACCGTAAAAGGTTAAATGAGAGGAAGTCCAACCAGATTCCACATATCGATAGCCTTCATCTGGTTTTCCTTCCAAATGAACCAACAGCCTACCATTTTGTTTATCAAAATATAAATCCTCTAAATCCGGCACATTGTTTAAATCAATTACAGTCCTCACAATTTTATCGTTTGGATCGTAATGATGATCTGGCGGAAATTCTGAAACTCTAATCTTATCTGCAATACGGCCACCTACATTAAATTCTGGAAAACGATGCCCAGGATTCAATAAAGAATCCTTCACATCTACTACAAGACGATGTGGCCCATCTAATTTCATTAAATTGTAGTCATGAGCATTGCTTCCTTCAATCACCACTACTTCTTTTGCATTGTAACGCTCAAAACGAACATCATCTACATAATGAATAAGTCGAATTACCATTTCTTCTGTTTCTTCATCATATCGAACATCATGACCAATGTCATTTTTAAGGTCTAATACCAATCGAGTTACCCAAGGATCTCTCTCAAATTGCGAGGAACGAATGGTGCTAATATACGCATTGCTTGGTGCTGTAACTCTCACTGTTTTATCTTGCTGCATATGGCTTGAATGGTTCATATGCAACCTGGTATGACGTAAATCAAAAACAAGTCGTTTAGGATTGGTTAGTTTTGCCGTACTAAAGTCAACTTCTTCACCTGTTTTCAGCCTTATTTCAGGCATCCGATCCACTATTTCGATTTGAATGTCTTCCAACAAGGCTTCATCGCCAGTGAAATCATCCAATATCAAGTCATCCTCTTCATGAGTATCAACCATTTCATCCGGGAGCATCTCACCTTCTTCTTCAGGCTTCTCTTCTGGTTCTTGGGGCTCTGGTGTTGCTGCTTCTTCCGGCTCAGGAGACTTAATTTCGACCCGTCGACGTTCCTCATTCCACCCCACGTCTAAGCCCAATTCTTGGCCAACAAAAGCCACTGGTACCATTGTGCGCCCTCGTTCTTGATACGTCACTATCTTAGCAGGTACCTGACTCGGTAAAATTTTTGCTTCTCCATTCACCAGCACATTGGCGCTATCAATGGTTAAAACAATTTCTTTTTCACTATTTGATATCGTCACTTGCCGTGTTTTTCCGTCCCAACTTACCTCAGCACCTATTTGATTGGCTATTACCGCCACTGGAACCAAGGTTCGATATTGTTCCTTGTGTTGAAATAGTACTGGAGGAACATCTGAAGCTAGGGATTCTCCATCCATTGTCATTTGAACAACGGGAATATCCATCATTCGTTCATCGACTTCCGCCCTTATGGTTGCCACTTCCGCAAAGGCTTTATGCGGTGTTACGGCCGATAGCAGTAGCAACAATACCAGTCCGATCATCAGTGTTTTTTTCATTTCAAAGCCTCCCGGCATTTAATTGGTTCTTTTTTGCTGTATCTTTCTATTATATATCACTCTGGATCTTCTTGTGTCAATGGGACTAAAGGGAATGTAATCACAATGTAACCTGCTCTTCACATCATAAGACTTTGTACAACTCATCAACATCTGGCTCTTCAAAGAGTCTTTTATCTCCATCCTCAAGGATATATCTTTCTCCTTTGGTCACGTCACCAATTATGGCTGCATGAATTCCTTCTTTTTCCAATTCTTCCATCAAAGCCTCTGCTTTTTCAGGTGCTATGGTCATGATCATCACCCCACTGGAGATGAGGCGATAGGGATCAATGTCATAATAAAGACAGATTGATTTCGTGGAATCTAGCACTGGAATTTTATTTCTGTCAATAACCAAGCCCGTTTGAGAAGCCTCTGCCAGCTCCCACAGCGCCCCCAAAACCCCACCTTCCGTGGCATCATGCATGGCATTGACGCCATTGGCTGCTGCCAAAAGCCCTTCTGGTACTACGCTTATACGATGCTTTTGGTTTTTTGCTTCCTGCATCAAACTATCCTTTAATATCCCTTTCAAGGTTTCTTCTTTATCATGGGCCAGAATTGAAGTTCCTTCTAGTCCTGCATGTTTGGTCATTACCACTATATCGCCCACTTTTGCCCCAGCACTCTTCACTAGTTTATCCCTAGACTGCTTTCCTATAGCCACGGTGCTGATGACCACTTGATTTACCGTATCCGTAACTTCCGTATGACCACCCAGTATTTGTACGTTAATGCTCTCTGCTGCTTGGTTGGCATCTGTCATAATTTCCTCAAGCTCCGCTTTTGTTGTAGACGAAGGCGCTAGTACGGTTAGCAATACGCCAACTGGTTCTGCCCCATCCGAAGCCACATCGTTACAGGCAATATGTACCGCCAAGCTTCCTATATCTGCTACCGCTCCAGTAATGGGATCGGTACTTATCACGCAAAGTTGATCCTTTAAGTCTAAGACTGCACAGTCTTCTCCAATTCCGGCACCAACCAGCACTTCTTTTCTGGTGTTTTTTACTTTTGCGATAATGTTATCCCTTAAGAAATCCGTAGGTACCTTGCCTATTTTCATAAATCATTTCCTTTCTTCGCTTATTTTAGTCTGTATTCTGAATCCGACCTAAGGTTCTTTCCAGTTGCCATGCTAGGATTCCCATCGTTAATAATGAGCCCATGGCATATAAGCCTATTTTTATAGCCGTATTAACAAAGAAGCTTTCTGGCAACAATTGAATCAAAACATGCTTCTGCGGATTCAACATCCACAAATCATTATCGAATAGCAGCAGATGAAAGTAGGTAAAGTATTTTGTAAAATCTAGCCAAATAAGCAACCCTAAAAGAATCATCAAATCTACATTGGCAAGTCCTGTGTAAAAACAACTACGAAGAACATGACGTTTCCAATCTATATCTCTTAAAACCACCCATATCAATAAAAGTATAATGCCTATGAATGAAATATTTCGAATCATTCGAGCTCTTTCAAAAAGAACCAGAACGTCTACCATGTGTTGCCTTTCTCTTTCATCATATAAATTTTGACTTTCTCCATCCTTGACTGCCACGGTCTGAAAGTCATCTTTTTCACCTTGCAAATAGAGAATGATTTCTTTGGCTACGTATTCCAAGTTTTTCTGATCCATCCCTGCTTGTGGTACCCAATTTTGTTTTTCAAATTCTGTCATATAGTGATCCACATCAAACGCTACATACTCTAGGGCCATCACCCATGCCGCAAGGGTAATAAAGATGCCCAACAATAAATAAAGGATTCTTTTTTTCCAGGTCATATTTTTTCCTCCTGGTACTCAGTTATTGTTACCCTTCATGGATTATCAGTTGGTTAGATGTTTTAAAATAGATTCTTTTAGTTGAATGTATTCCTGTGTTGCGAAGGAATTAATTCCTCTTGGACGCTGTAGATTCACCACTAGTTCTTGACGAACTTGTGCCGGACGCTGGGTAAGCACATAAATCCTGTCTGACAACAGAATTGCCTCATCCACGTCGTGGGTAATCAATAACACAGAAGATTCGATTTCAACCATTACTTTCATAAGCCATTGTTGCATGGTTTGCCTGGTTAAGGCATCTAGTCCTCCAAAGGGTTCATCCAAGAGCATAATATCTTGAGAAAAAAGAAAAGTTCTTAATAGTGCTGCTCGATGACGCATTCCTCCAGATAACTGTGATGGGTAGTATTTTTCAAATCCCTCTAGCCCAAAAAGAGGAAAGTGGGTTTTGGCTTGTCTATGGGCTTCTGGAATCGGAACCCCACGGAGAAACAAAGGCAAACAGACGTTATCTAGTATGTTTTTCCAAGGCAGCAATAAGTCCTTCTGATGCATAAAACTTACACGACCAGACAGTCCCGTATATTCTTTATGATCGATGATTACTTCCCCTTGATCAGGCTCAGCAATCCCGGCTATAATACTAAATAAAGTGCTCTTTCCGCAACCACTAGGGCCTAACACCGTAACAAATTCTTTTTTGTAGAGCTGGAGCGAAATATTTTCAATGGTGTGTAGGGTTGAAAACGTTTTTTGTATTTTGTTGACTTCTAGGACTGGCTCCACACTATAACGCCTCCATTTTCCCTGTTTTGTCTAATGATCCGCCGATTCCTCGTCAATTGGATCATGATGTAGCCAAGGCATAGCCTTTTTCTCTGCCAGTTGAATGACTTTCAATACTAAAATGCTGAGCATTACAATCACTGCAATTACAGCAAATACTTGATCTGTCGCAAAAGATTGTCTGACTCTCATCATATATACGCCAAGCCCCATTCGACCACCAACCCACTCACCGATCACAGCACCCATAATGCTATAGGTACCTGAAATTTTCAAACCAGAAAATAAGGATGGCATGGCTGCCGGCAACTTCACCCACTTATATTGTTGCCAAACAGATGCATTCATGGCATTCATCAAGTCCATTAATTCTTGATCTACGGTAGCTAGGCCTTCCATTAAACTGATGGTAATCGGAAAAAAACAAACCAATACCACAATCAGTACTTTTGGTAATATGCCAAAGCCAAACCACATGGCAAAAAGCGGTGCCAACACAATAATTGGCACTGTCTGGGAGGTAATTAAATATGGATACAAGGTTTTTCTTGCCAATGGTGAGTAGTCCAGCCAGAGTGCCAACAGTCCCCCCAGAAACATGGCAATAAGAAATCCTATGGCCGCCTGTAACAATGTTACTCTAGCGTGTTGCCATAAAAGATCTGCATTCTGAACCATGGCTGCAAAAATGCTGCTGGGTGGTGGCAGCAAGTAGGCAGGTACCATGCTTAGTTGTCCTGTCATTTCCCAAAAGAACAAGCAAAACACTCCTAACCCAGCAGGCAGAAAGCGTTCACCTGTGCTTTTCCACTTTCTCATTCATACTCACGCCTTCCGGCCTATACTGTATTTTCACTACAGAAATAACGCTACCCGCCCCTGCTTGTATACAGACTTTTTGTGCTTTTTTTACAATCTCCATCAATTCGTCTAAGTCGCCTTCCATGGTTGTTTCCAGCGGTCCCACTTCGTACTTGACCCCTGAGTCTTGGATAATTTGAATTACCTCATCCACCACTCCATAAACATATTCTTCTGGTACGGATGGCAAAACCTGTAAACCAACATTTGCATTAGCCATGTTCGCTTCCTCCTATTTGTTTCATAAACATACCCTCTGTCATAAATTGCAGTTCCGTGTTTTTCCCAGATTCCACTAACTTTTGCGCTTTCATTAATTTACTCCCAGCCTCTTCTCCATAAATCAAGATGTCCGTTTTTCCACTAACACTTTCTGAAAGGCTGGCACCATATTTCTTTAATAAGTCTTTTGCTTCCTGTCTGCTGAATTTCTGTAGCTTCCCTGTCACGACTACGGTTTTACCAGCAAAAATAGAATCTGACACCTTTTTTTCTTCCTGAAGTGACTTTGGATTTACTCCTGCATCCATCAAGGATTGTATAGCACGCTGAATATGGTGATCCTGAAAAAAGGTTACAATACTTTCTGCCATAATGCTGCCAATATCCGGCAATGCCATCAGGTCTTCTACCTCTGTCTTTTTCAATTCGTCAATAGATCCATATTCCTCGGCCAAATCTTCTGCTGTTTTTCGTCCTACATTAGGGATTCCAAGTGCATAAAGAAACTGATGCAAGCTGCACTCTTTACTGTTTTCAATGGCTTCCAACAAGTTTCCAGCTCTTTTTTCTTTAAACCCTTCTAATTTCATTAGATCTTCTTTTTTTAAATTATATAATGCATCAATACTTTTCAAATCTAATTCTTCATATAATTGTTCTGCGGTTTTGGCACTGAACCCATCTATATCCATAGCATCTCGACTACAAAAATGAGTTAATTTGTATACTAGCTGTGGTTTACAGGCTAGACTATTGGGACAAAAAAGATGAGCTCCTTTCTCTACCAAGAGCGTATTGCAGGCCGGACATTTCTCTGGTTTCAGAATAGGTCTTCCTGGTTTTTCCTCTTCCACCAGACCCATTATTTCCGGTATCACGTCATTGGAACGCCTTAACCAAACTCGGACTCCTAGTGATAATTTTTTTCGCTGTATATCTTCCCAATTATTTAAGGTAGCTCTTTGAACCGTAACTCCACCTACTTCCACTGGCTTTAAGACTGCCGTGGGGGTTAACTTTCCCGTCCTACCCACTTGCCATATGACTTCTTCCAAGAAAGTCGTAACTTCCTGGGCTTCAAATTTATACGCCACCGCCCACCTAGGAAACTTTTGTGTATACCCTAAGGTCTGCCGCAATGCCATTTGGTTGACTTTAATAACCACACCATCTACCATGTAATCCAATGTTGGAATGGCTTTTTCCATTTCCAGCAGATGTTCCAAGGCTTCTTCCAGATTGTTGGCCACGTATACTTCACCACTAACAGGAAAGTGTTGCTCTTTCAAGAACTCCAACATTTCCTTATGAGTCCCAAAGGCTTTTTCATCGCAATAGCCCGTCTGATAACAAATCATATCTAGTTTTCGAGTGGCCGTTACTTTTGGATTTAGATTGCGAAGAGCACCGGCCGCACCATTTCTCGGATTTTTTAGGGGCTCTTTCGCCTCCTTATTATAGGTTTCAAAGGTAGAAAGTCGCATTAAGCCTTCTCCTTGCACTTCCAGTATGCCTTTAAATGGAATGGATAAGGGGACAGCTTGAATGGTCTTGACCTGAGGTAAAATAGCTTCTCCCTCTCTCCCATTTCCCCGAGTAGCAGCTTGAACCAAGTACCCATCTTGATAGGTTAGGTTAACAGTTAGCCCGTCATACTTATATTCCAGTATATAGGTCGGTTGCTCTGCTTCTGTAGGCAAATTCCGCATCAGACGCTGCTCCCAATTTCGGAGTTCTTCTGAGTTTTTCACTTTATCCAAACTCCATAGAGGCTGTTTATGCTGATGCGATTCAAATGATTGAAGTGGTTCATCACCAATACGCTGTGTTGGCGAATCTGGTAATCGGTAATCATATTCTGTTTCCAATTTTTCCAGTGTTTCGTAAAGTTCATCATACTCCTGATCACTTACCATGGATTGATCTAATGCATAATAGTGATACCGGTATTGATTCAATTGCTGAACCAGTTCATGAATTTTCTCGATTTCTTTGCTTCGGTTCAAACAACTCACCTCATTCAGAATTATTCTTCGATGGTCAACTTTACATAGTCCAGGTTTATTTTTTTCAACCCTCCACCTGGAAAAGCAATGGTGACCAACTCATTGGCTTTGGATACGATGGTGCCGCTCCCAAAGACCGGATGGGTTACTTTTTGACCTGATTTAACTTCCCTGTTCTCACCAACATGCTGAGGCCCTGCTGTAACCGTCATCGGTTTCATTTCTTTTCGTTGCCATCGCTGTTTTTGCTGCTTTTTTTGAAAGGCTTCTGAAGGGGCTTCTTTGGATTTTTGCTCTTTTCCAAGTTCTTCGAGACAATCCCTTGGAATTTCTTCCATAAACCGTGAGGCTTTATTGTATCCTGTAAATCCATACAGGGTGCGACTAACAGCGTTACTCAGGTAAAGTTTTTCTTTGGCCCGAGTAATCCCAACATAACAAAGACGACGCTCTTCTTCTTCATTTCCCTCTTGCAGTGACATGTTGGAAGGAAACACATTTTCTTCTAGTCCTGGCATAAAGACCACAGGAAATTCCAATCCTTTAGAACTGTGTAATGTCATGAGTAAAACCCCAGATTCTTCCGCTTCTTCCAGAGAATCCACGGCTGCTTCCAAAGCCGTTCCAGCTAAAAAGTCTTCTAGTGTCTCTTCCTCTACTGTCTGATCAAATTCACGGGTTAATGAAAGAAACTCCATTAGATTTTCTACTCTTCCTTGAGCTTCAATACTTCCATCGTCTTTAAGGAGTTGAACGTATCTAGTAGCGGTGTATATTTCTTCCACCAATTCCGTAACAGAATACGCTGTCTTCTTGTCCACCCAAAGCCTAAGCTGCTCTATGAATTTTGTCAAAGAGTTAGATGCCCGACTGGTCAGTCGATGATGCCATTGATCTGTTTCTGTCAACATATGCCATAAAGACAACTCCTGATCTGAAGCAAGTATTTCAAGGGTTCCAATTGTTTTATCTCCTATGCCTCGACGAGGGGTGTTGAGAATCCGTTTTAGACTTAGGTCGTCTTTCGGATTTTCGATTACTTTCAAATACGCTAAAATATCCTTAATTTCTTTCCGATCATAAAACCTGGTTCCACCGTAAATACGATAAGGAATGCCAGTTTTCATCATAGCCTCTTCTAAAACACGAGATTGGGCATGGGTTCGGTACAAGACAGCAAAATCACTATACGGGTATCCTTCTTGATGAAGGTTTTGCATAGACTGAGCCACAAAATCTGCCTCAGCATATTCATTCCCACATCGGCAATAGTATATCTTATCTCCTGTGGACCCTTCCGTAAATAAATTTTTTGATTTTCGATATCGATTATTCCCCACTACACTATTAGCGGCTTTCAAAATAGTTTCCGTAGAGCGATAGTTTTGCTCCAGTTTGATGATTCGGGTATCTTTAAAGTCTTTTTCAAACCCTAAAATATTTTCTATATCTGCTCCACGCCACCCATAAATACTCTGATCATCATCGCCCACTACGCAAAGATTTCGATGTTTCTCTGCCAGGGCTTTTACCCATTGGTACTGTGGTTTATTAGTATCTTGGAACTCATCCACCAATACATATTGAAATTTTTCTTGATAGTATTCCAGTACTTCTGGTGCTTCCTTAAATAATTGTAAAGATTTCAAAATCAAATCATCAAAATCAAGGGCATTATTTTGATGCAATTTTTTCTCATAAAGTTCATATATATTTGCTAGATTTCTAGCATAAATGTCTTTTTCGTTTTGTTTTTTGGATTCGTTGACATCAATCATACTGTCTTTCATTTTTCCAATCCATCCACCAACGGCCCTTGGACTATACTTTTTATCACTCAAATTCAATTGTTTCAAGCATTCTTTTAGCAGCACTTGCTGATCCTGAGCATCATAGATAACAAAGTTTGTCCCATAGCCTAACCGATGAATGTCTCTACGTAACATTCGTGCACAAGCAGCATGAAAGGTACTAATCCACATGGGTGTATATTGACCCTTTAACAGATGATTAACCCTTTCTTTCATTTCTCGAGCTGCTTTATTGGTAAACGTAATGGCCAGAATACTACTTGGGTCCACAGACTGGTCTTCCAGAAGTCTTGAAATTTCCAAAGGCATGGGTTCACCAGAATCTAGATTGTTTTGTTGCCATTCTTTTACCCGATGGTAATCCGTTTCTGTTATTCCTGTTGGTAAAACATTGCTGCCATAGGCTGAACCAAATCGAATGGTGTGGCCGATTCGATTTACCAGCATTGTTGTCTTGCCAGATCCAGCACCTGCCAAAACTAGACAAGGTCCTTGTGCATGAAGCACTGCTTCTTTTTGCGCTGGATTTAAATGGTCATACTGACCTTCAATAATGGTATTTCTAAGCTGGCAATATGCTTGCTGCCAGGTTGATAAATTCATAAAAAAACCCCTTTCCAAAAACAGTATATCATAAGTGAATTTTAAAATGGAATGGTTCTTTAACCATTCCATTTAGTCTTTAATAAGTGGATTACAGCGAGTCAACCGCTCCCAGTATTTTCTATTGCTTCCTGGATCAAAATTTGAATTTTCCTCTAATTTTTTCAGCAAATCTGCCAACTTATTATCTCTGTTGGTTAATTTGTTTTGATACATCTGATCATCTGCCTCTTGCAACAGTTCAGCAATGCTTGTGCTCTTATCTGTTTTTGTAGCAGCTCCTAAGGCTATTTGAACAACTTCCCCTTTATCCGTTAAGACTTGACAACGTTCCCGAATTCGCCTCATCATTTTTCGCGTGGTATTTTCATCGGTTTTAGGCAATATAATAGTAAATTCATCTCCACCCGTACGACAAACTATATCTTCATCCCGAAAGCTTTCTTTCATTACTCGAGCTGCCCGCTTCACTAGTTCATCGCCTTCCATATGCCCTAAAATATCATTAACCATTTTAAGTCCATCAATATCACTGATAATAATACTAAGTGGATACTGACGCTCAGTATCTAAACGCTGTATTTCTTCCTCAAAAAAATCTCTGTTATACAAATCTGTCATCCGATCTCGAAACCTCATATAAATCAGCTCTTTTTCCGTCTTTCTAGCTTCTGTTACGTCCCGTATAATGGCCACCGCTTCCTGTTGGACGCTTCCAGCTATACGCATTTCAAAAATCCGATGACCTTTACCAGTTTCTAATTCATATTCAACGGTTTGCATATTGCCTGTTTTAATAGCTCGTTGAATACTTTCTAAAACCTTCTTTGCAATAGGCTCTGGTAACACTTCCATAATATTTTTACCTTGAACACTCTCACAGTCAATGGGCAACGTAGTTTCATCTTGAGTCGTCACTTCCAAATAATTCCCGTTTTGATCATAATTAATCAACAAGTCCGGCAAAGCTTTTACCATGGACTGAAACCTAACTTCTTTCCGGTTCAGTTCTTTTTTCATGAATGCTTTGTAAAGCGCTAACTCCACATTAATATGTAGTTCCTGTTCATTGTATGGCTTTACCAAAAACCCACTGGGGTCCGCTTCCAAAATCCTTTTTTTAATTTTATCACTCAAGAATCCAGACAAAAAAAGTACCGGTATATCCATATTTTCTTGAATTTGACTTGCTCCCCATATTCCATCTTTTTCTCCTTTAAGGGTAATATCCATCAACACTAAATCAGGCTTTCTTTTGGCGATAAGAGGCATCGCTTCCTCAACAGAACTAGCACTTCCGACAATTCGATATGTTTTTTTCCGCAGGGAGTCGGTAATAATCTTGACGTCCAACGGATTATCTTCTACGATGAATATTTTCGCGGTTCTCTTCATTCTTATCACCTCTGCCTAGACTCTTCACATTATTCTATCACAATTCCAAGCAGAGATATATCTTCTATTGAAACAAGTACTTATTTTTATGAATAAAAGCTTCTATTTCACTATCTTGAAGCCCTTCTAGCTGAAGCTGAAAAACAATTTCCAACCATATGCCCATCCGAGGGCCTTCTGGAATCCCCATTTCCCGAAGTTTTTTTCCGTTATAGTTGCGTGTAGGAATTTCTTGAGGCCAGTGATCACCAAGCAGTTCCCGCTTCTCATTCTTGCCCAAGGCTTCAGCTAATAATGATATCTCCTCTTTTTTAATCATGAGGGATATTCGAAGAATGTCTGCGGATCGGCTAGCCTTCATTAGCATGACTAATGCGTAGATCCAACGGCCTACATCATTGCTCTTTTGACGATGACGACACAAGGCATAAAAAGAGTCTTGAAGCTCTCGAACATATTTTTTGCTTTGTTCCAGTTCCTCAAAGGTAGCCCATGGCTTTTCCTTTAAGAGGAAGGGATGTTGATTAAGCAGCAAAAGCGTCCACATAAACAATTCTGGCGACTTACTCTGATTTCTGTAGGGCAACCAATGATATAGATCTGTTTCCAAGTCAGTTCTTTTAAGGTCTTTCAAAATAGGAAATAGTTTCCCTGTTTCTTTCATGGATTTGTATCCTAATTCTGGGGAAGGTGCTAAAATCCACTTTCTACATTCTTCATAAATTCGTTCCATAGGAATATATTCCATTTCCATCTCTTTAACTTTCCATTTTGTTTTTTCTTCTAGAATCAGATGGAACCGAGCGATCAGTTGAAAGGAGCGATAGACTCGCAGCGGATCTTGTTGAAAGGAATGAGGCCCTACCATCCGGAGCACACCATTTTTTAGGTCTCCTTGCCCTTTTAAAGGATCGAGGATATTTCCGTATACAGCATGTTGATAAATAGCGTTCAATGTAAAATCTCTAGTGAGTGCATCCCTCTCTATCGAATCCTCAGATAGAGATATATCTACTGGAATCCCAGATATAGCCCAAATGCCTTGCACCTTCCCATATTTTTTCCATTTTCCTAAGGAAGATAATACCTCCTCCAGCTTCTCAGGTTTTAGCTTAAAGACAATCAAATCATAATCTTTCGGTTCCCGTTTCAGAAGCATATCACGGACACATCCACCAACCCAGTATGGTTCTCCACCAGCATCCCATATCTTTTGTACCAACTTTTCGATCTCCATTGATATACTCCATTCTGTTTTTTTAGAATCATTTTACGAGAGTTGCTTTTACTCTCGTAAAACAATCTCTGTTATTTTACCATTCAACGTAATATCCGATGTTTCTATGGTCACTTTAACGGGAAGACCTTGTGTTTTTCCTATGTCTATTTGATGCGATAACGCTTCTACTGTCTCAAGAACTTCTCTGTCTACGGCCAATACTCTTGGATAGCCTTGGATAAGGACTTCTACTGAATGGCTATCTACTCTGCCTAGATAAAGCCCTTCCACCACTACTTCATCAATGGGACGTATCCCTGATAATTCCCATCCATTTGCTTCTCCCTTTTCATGAAATTCTATGGTTACCAGTTGGCCTGGTTGAAGAGGGTTGGTCTTCAACTGATCTGCTACCTCTTGTGGTATTTTAAATTCTTTTAATCCATAGGGTCTTTCCAATAAATTGAGTTCTATGAAATCATTGTTCCTAATGTTAAAAACCGTAGCAGCACTACTCGCTTGTTCTTCTGCAAGGGAAAATGATTGAAGGCTGTCCTTTTCTATCATCATTCTAGGAGCCGATTCTTCAGGGGAAGCTGATCCTTCCATAGGTGAGTCCATGGCAACGTAGTCCGTCGATTCTTCATAGGAGTTCTGACTTTGGGCAATTCCAAGGATCAAAATAAACACAGCGACGGCAGGTATCCACTTTTTCCATGCTGTTCTTCCCATTGTTAGACTTTTAGCTTTTTTCTGTTTTTCTTCGGGCCACTCCCAGCTTAGCTCATCTTGCCTAAGCCTTTTAATACCACGAACCGTTTCCAGCATAGCGGATGTATCTGAATCTAGTCCAGTTGGAGGTGTTGGCTTACACTCCATAATAAGCTCGTCAATAAAACCGTTAAGATATTCTTGATCTCTTTGATGAATTTTTTCTTTATCCATTGAAATAACCTCCTTCCTCCAGAATTCCCTTTAACTTTTTAACCCCTCTGAATTGAAGGCTTTTAATGGTGCCCACTGGCTTTCCGAGTCTCTCAGCCACCTCATTGAGAGGATACCCTTCCACAATCCGCCATATTAATACCTGTTGGTATATTTCTGGAAGCTTTTTAAGTGCTTCCCGTAGCACCATATTTTCTTCAAGCATTTGATTTTCCGATACTGGCATATTCTTTTCTGTTATCTGGTTAATTTCCACTACTTTGGGATTTCTCCCTTTTTGTCTCCATGTATCATAAATAGTATTTCTGACCGCAGTGAAAATATAAGCTCGTATTTTTTCTTCTTCCACCTTGCCTTTTTTTACTTGTTGAAATACTTTTTGAAAAACCTCTTGGGTTAATTCTTCTGCCTCTTCTTTACTTTGAAGCCGATAATAAGCATATTGGTAAACCTGAGGCCACAGGTTTTCATAGGTTTTTTGAAACATTTTTGCATATGACGACACGGATTTCATACGGCACCCCCTCTTTTTCTATCATTATTTCCATATCTACCAATTAATACGCAAATCATTCTAAAGGGTTGCATGATATTAACAATTAGGATATAAAAATCAAAGAAGCATGACCCTTTGGTCACGCTTCTTTGAAATTATTTTTAATTAACTGCTCCAGCTCTTGAAAAGCCTGTGCTTCATCTGGCCCTTTTATCACGAGATGTATTTCTTCACCCTGACGAACACCCATACTCATAACATTCATAATACTTTTTGCATCATATTGATTTCCATCCCGATAAATATAGATATCCGATTCAAAACGCATAGCATGCTTTACCAGAACCGCTGCAGGTCTTGCATGAATACCAGTTTCGTTAGAGATCAGGAGGGTTTTTTCCAGCATAGGAATCCTTCCTTTCTATTAGGTCAATTTTATCAATCAAGTATTCACAGGAAATTTCTGAATCCTCTTACACTATTGTACCGTAAAAGAACTTATAAAAAAAGTATTATTTAAAAAACAGTTATTGCAAAAAACCAAGGTCCTCCGGTTCAATTTGTATTTCTTTCATATCATTAGATGGAGCTTCAGCCTGATTTCTATACGACTGAACTCCCAAAAAAACCATTATAATAATAAGAATAATCGCTCCTGTAATCATGATCTTCATCACTTTCTTGCCTTTTTCAGGTTGCACATATTTCCTCGCTTTATTACGCTTCATTTTTCGACTTTGGGACATCTTAGCATTCCTCCTTAATAATTAGATTTCTAAGGAATAAATCCATTTCTTATCCTGTTTTAAAAGTTTTACAATCTCATGACGCTTTTTTTCTTTCCCTATTTTTATAAGAGATTCAGATGCTTTGAGAAAGTAGCTCGCCTTACTATAATACTCTTTTTTGTTTCTTTGGTCATTCTCCGACTCTAAAATGTTTCGAGCCCATTCTTTAAACACATATGGTTTCAAAGAATCTAGTTCATATGATTTTGCTATCGCCTCCATTAATAGTACCATAAACTCTTGATAGGATGTTTCTTTTGGCAACTCAAAAACATCTATCATTTGGGGAATGGCCTCTTCCATAAATATCCTATTCAAGGATTTATGATGATTTAAATCTAGAATAGAACATATTTTTCGCTGTATATCCTCAGGCCATGCAATCAAGGATCTCAATACATCCTTTTCTTTCGGCACATCTCTAATATAATAATGATTTCCATCTAGCTGATCTAGAACTTTCAAGGTGTCTAAATAGCCTAACTGTAAATTTCGTCGGCTCTGTTCGGTTGTAAAGTTCAACACTCCCCCCAGTTCTCGATGAGGACAAACATAAGTTATATCTGTATCTCCGGGATCCACTTTTAGAATACGCCCTCGGCCATAAAGCCTGACCGCATAGATTTTCGAATAATTTTTTCGAAGCAACATATTGATAGGCAAATTATTATAGAAGCTACCATCTAAAAATCGCTTCCCATCAAATCTTCGCTCTTTAAAAATGGGCAAATAGGAAGAAGCCATTAAATACTCTGCCAATTTTCCAAGGGGCACGTCTTCTTTAAACAACTCCAAGGGCTCCATATCTGTCAATGAATATGTGACAAATCCAAAGTCTTTATCAGATTTTCTAATTTTCTCTTCACAAATCATACGTTGCACCAAATCATACAGCGGCGAAGAATCCACCCCAGCATTTTTCACTATTTTTCTGATTTCCTCCATTAAAATGCCTACATTTTTTTGATCAAGCTTCCACTCCGTAATTAATTCATTTATTTCATCATCAATGGAAAGGATTCTACTTGGCTCTACGTTATACCAAGTGTCCCACGCCAATTTAAAATCATCTTGTAAAATCATAGCACCATTCAACGCACCTACGGAAGTCCCTGCCACTCCGTCAAACTGAATTCCTTTCTCTCTAAAGGCTTTCCACGCACCAATCTGATAGGCTCCTTTGCCGCCTCCACCTTCTAGTATCAACCCAACCATGATGATCGCTCCCTGTTTTATAATCTCAGAGTAAATAGCCAAGCCCTCTATTTTTACTCTCTACCCTATCTTTCCCTTTATCAATCTTACAGGGATTGAGGCCAAAATACTAGATCTTTTTACACAAAAAGGAGAGAAGTATATTTCCCCTTCTCTCCTCACATTCTAAATAACCTTTTTATCAACCCTATTTCGCTTAAATACCTTGGTTTTATTCTTTATCTACTGCTTCTGCTTTGAAAAGAATACCAAATCCTTGAACCAGCAAAACGATAGCCAGAATAAACAACAATACTGGAAAAGCAACCAAAATCAAGTTTTCTGTGGCTAAATTGGTTCGTGCCAAAAGCACCAAGGCCAGCAATGTTGCTGCAAACATAAAAACAATTGGAATAATAAACATCTTATATCCTTTGTTGATTGTTTTAAGCCATACGGCTACAGCCATCAAAGCCAATGCTGCTAACAACTGGTTGGCAGAACCAAAGATTGGCCAAATTAATTGCCAGCTAGTAACCGCCAACAACCCACCTAGCACTACGGTAACGCCAGTAGCTGCATACATATTCGTTAAAATTGGTTTTTTCTCCGTAGGCTCTTCTGGTTCAAAAAATTCTTGAAGAATAAATCTTCCCAATCGTGTAGCTGTATCCAAGCTTGTTAAGGCAAAAGCTGACACTGCAAGGGCTACGAAAGATTTTCCTATTTCAAAAGGTATGCCAAAACTTGTCATAAATACGCCGATGCCATCTGAGAAAACATTCACAGGGCCACCTTCAGCTAATAATTCAGTTAATCTCGGACCTGCCACGTATGCTGCTGTAATGATAGCAATTGTTGCTAAGACACCTTCGATAAGCATACCGCCGTAGCCAACCAACTTGGCATCACTCTCTTTTGCCAGTTGTTTAGACGAGGTTCCAGATCCAACCAGTGAATGAAAGCCTGATATAGCACCACAGGCAACCGTAATAAACAATATTGGAAACAAGTATTGTCCCCCTACGTTAAAGCCAATATAGCCTTCTAATTGCAATGTAGGTCGTGTAATCAAAAGCCCTAATACAGCTCCTGCTAGCATTGCATACAGAAGATAGGCATTTAGATAATCTCGTGGTTGTAATAGGATCCACACAGGGGTTACTGAAGCAACGGATATATATACCAATAATAGTGCAATCCATATATTTCGAGATAAAACAAGGGGAAATGCGTTCCCTAAGGCAATACATCCAAGAAGCAAGATCACTCCAATAACAGAACCAATTCTAAGAGAGAATCCTCTTCGATATACCAGGTTTCCAAAAGCAATTGCTAATATAATAAATAAGACGGATGCAGTACCTGCTGCAGGCACTGAAACAAATGTATTGGCAACAATGTTTGTAAAGGCAGCCACTACTAACAAAAGTGTCAGCCATGCAAAAACCGAAAACAATCTCTTTCCTTTTACTCCCATGGTGGATTGAATGACTTCCCCAATAGATTTGCCTTCATGGCGAATAGAAGCGTATAGAGAGCTATAATCTTGAACGCCGCCAAAGAAGATACTTCCTACAATAATCCAGAGTAATACAGGAATCCACCCAAATATGGCGGCTGCAATAGGTCCCACAATAGGACCCGCCCCAGCGATGGAAGCAAAATGATGTCCCAACAGCACGGCTGATGAAGCAGGAACATAGTCAACGCCATCGCCCCGAGTATGGGCTGGTGTAGGCTTGGTATCATCAATCCCCCATTGCTTGGTTAACCAGGCACCATAGGTTACATACGCAACTGAAAAAGCAATAATAGAAATAAGAACTAATACTAATGCGTTCATGCCCTTCCTCCTTTATAATTCCGGTTTTATATTATTAAATTCGGCAAATAAACTTCCTGAACCTCCTTTCCTCGTTTATTATAATAAACGCTCCCAGTAGCAATATTTACTGCCAAGAGCCGAATATACACCCAGCCTTTAAAGCCAAGGGCAAAGCTTTTATTGTATTTCTTTTTTTCGATTTGCTGAAGGATCTTAGGATTTGGATTTTTTTCCATCACAAAAACACCCGTAATAATGGTAGACATATGTTCCTCATGGGGGGCTACTTTTTCATCTGTAGCCGTTATCAAAGCATCCCAAAACCCATCCAACTCTGTCTCCGTTAACCCATCTGTCTTTTTCAAGAAAACATGTTCATAATTCTCCATGGCATATACTTTCAGTTTTTTGCTACCAAAATACCGCTCGCTTCGTATTTTAGACTGTGCGTATAAATCAAAATTTTTATGCTGATATTCATGATGTCTTTCCATATCAAAATACTGCTGAAGCCTGCTTTCAATTAATTGAAGATAATTCTGGTATTCCATCAAATGCTCCTTTTTTCCTATGTTCACTTGTGTCGTTTGTATTGTGTGTATATTCTAAATCTTTTCCTTTGGGATAGCAAGGACTATCTGTAAAATCATTCAATGTATTTAATCAATATTATTATACCAAAATTTGCCAGGAATATTCACATAATTTATAACTGGTATCGAAGACCCTTTAAACGGTTGGCTTTTAGGTTTAAACGGTAAGGCTTACCCTAGAATATTCATTTTTTCCTTGAAGCGTTTCGTGTTACTTCTACTAACAGGAATAAACCTCTCGGCATCCTCTTTCATTTTCAACTGCAACGCATTGTTAAACCAGTATAATACTTCTTGCACTTCTTCAAGGTTGACCAGGAAGCTTCTATGGGTCCTAAAGAAAGGTGGATCTGTTAACTTATCCTGCCATTCTACCAGGGAAAGATTCGAGTAGAAATCGCCTTTTTTTGTGATTACCTTGGTATTCCCATCTTCTGTTTCAACATAAAGGATGTCTTCCTCATCTACTACGTAGAGACGTTCATCTCTTTCGAGGGTGAGTTTTTTTCTGCGATGTTCTATCTTTAGATGCTGGTTCAAAAGCTCTTCCATGGCAAGCAAAGAATTTATCTTCTGTATTTCACCCTTTTTTTCAAATTCCCGTTCTAAATAAAGAAGTGTTTTTCGAAAACGTTTTTCTTCAATGGGCTTTAGTAGATAATCGACTGCGGCATAATCAAAGGCCTTAAGAGCATATTCGTCATACGCTGTCACAAAAACAATTTTTGTGGCGTAGCCTCGTGTCACTACCTCCTCAGCAATATCCAGGCCGGTTGAATCTGGAAGATGAATGTCTAAAAAAACCACATCAAAAGAGTTGGTTTTCAATTGGTTTAGTGCGGTTTCACCATTATTTGCCTCTTCCACTATAAGGGTGTTTTTTCCATATTCTTCAATCAAAACTCTAAGTTGTTTTCTGGCAGGCATCTCATCGTCAACAACCAGTATTCTCATATTCATCCTCCTATGCCCCTATTGGAAATCGAACCTCCACCTTTGTTCCTTGTCCTTTCAGACTTTTAATATTCATTCCATAGCTTTCACCATATAGAGTCCTTAGCCTTTTATGGATATTAATAAGTCCCACAGTTTTTCTTTTATCCTCAACACTCCCATAATCCAATAACATAGGAATCCTATTTTCTTCTATTCCAGTGCCATTATCTTCGATGGAAACCAGATAATCCTTTCCATAAATTGAAGAAGATATTTTAACTACCCCTCCTTCTTTTTGAGGGAGAATACCATGTATCACTGCATTTTCTACTAAAGGTTGCAAAATCAGAGGGGGCACCTTAATGGTTTTGCTTTCTTTAATATCATATTCAACTCTTAGTCGATCTCCAAAACGTGCTTCCTCAATCTCTAAATAAGACTTTATATAGGAAATCTCCTGTTCAAAATCCACTAAAGGACCTTGGGTAGAAAGATTTTTTCGAAATAAGACTGAAAGGGAGTTTAATAACACTTTCGCTTTTTTTCCATCAAAGAGCATAAAGGATTGAATTGTATTGATGGCGTTAAATAAAAAATGGGGGGTAATCTGTGCCTGGAGAGCACGAAGTTCTGCATCCACCAGTAATTTTTCCTGGGCTTCCACGCGACTCACTTCTATTTGGGTGGAAAACAACTGAGCCAGACCAAGGGCCAATTCTTCGTCTAAATGCGTAATAGAATGTTCGGCTTCCCGGTAAAGTTTTAAACTGCCAACGGTTTTATCTTGCTCCTTTAATGGAACTACTACGGCAGCCTTTAGAGGGCATCCTTGACAGCGACAATTAATCGCTTCTTTAGAACTAAGAATTTGATGATTTCCAGTTTTTATCACTCCTAGGGTAGCACCGGTTCCTATGAGCTCACCAGCACGATGGTGATCACCACCTACTCCACGATGAGCAAGGATTTTCTTGTCATTCGTAATAGAAACAGCCGCAATGTCAATTTCACGATAAATAATTTCAATGACTTTCCCTGCAACTTCTTCTGTTAATCCTTTTCTAAAATAAGGGAGCGTAAGATTGGCAATTTTCAAGACCTTTTCCGCTTGTCCAGCGGCTATTCTTTCCTGTTCTTTGTATATGTTTTCTAGAATCCCTACAAACAGTGCAATCCCTACAGAATTTACAAACACCATAGGAACTAGTATCACTTGAACTAAGGCAAGGGCATCTGCAAAAGGCCTTGCCACCAAAAGGATCACAATCATTTGGGCTGTCTCTGCCAGCATTCCAAAAAACAAGGCATATTTCCATTTATGTTCTTTATTGCGAAGGTAAAAATAAAAATAGCCACCCATAAGACCTTCCACTACAGTAGAAATCCCACATGCAACGGCTGTAAAACCACCGATATCAATTAAATAACGATGACCTCCAGCGATGACAGCGGCTCCAAATCCAACTAGTGGTCCACCCAAAAGTGCTCCAACCATAACCCCTACCACTCGAGTATTTGCCAGGGCTCCTTGCACTGGAACACTGTAGTAGGTTCCTAGGATTCCTATAAGACCAAATACGACTGCAAGGATAAGTTTATCCATGACTCTTGCATTGCGTTTTATAATAAGACGCTTAAATATTTCTATTTTCGATATAATGACTGCTAAAATGATAATCAGCCCAAGTCTGCTGATTAAGTCAAAAATCATTTCTACGATCATTTATGTCACCATCCTTCTTAGGACTATTATACTAAAAATAAGCCTAAGTTTCCATTTTTTGTCAGGTTCTTAGACATCAAAAAACCCCCTTCCATTGGTCCCTAGGGATAAAAGGAGAGAGGGCCAACTTCTATTGATCATAAGTGTCTTTGATACCAGTAATATCCAAAGCCAAGCAACACTACTAGGATTAGTATCAGTATCCATGAATATTGAACGAAAAAAAATTTAATTCTATTCTCTTGCACTTCATCAAATGAGATCTCAATGGGAGGTAGGTTTTGTCTCCGATGACCTCTCGACAAAGGCTTTGGCTTCATCCGCCCTTTGCAACCATAGGTAGTGCAGCTTCCACTTTCAATCCAACATTCTCGATGGTGCGGCATCTTACAATCAGAACACTCTATGCTCTCTTCACCAATTCGAATCGATACTTGGCAGTATGGACATACCACCTGTTCTTTATGCTTCAACCTGGATCACTCTCCTGTTGGGTGATATAAAAGCAACCTCTGCCCAATTTCCAAACTATCTGGATCCTCTAAATTATTTAGTCTCATCAAATATTGATATTCAAAAGGATTTTTATAGAACTGTTGACTGATCGTCCAGAGCGTATCACCAGATTCCACCGTATAAAAAAATAGTCTGTTTTCTGTATAAACTGTTATTGTTTCTTCAAGCTTTTTTTTCGACTCTTGGAGAGCTTCTATTTCTTTATTTTGGGATTCAATAACATTAAATAGCACTTGGTGTTGATCTCCATCAACAAATTCTTTGGTTAAGGTTTCCTGATAATCCCTATCCAGGCGATGAACATTTGTCGTAATTAAAAGGATAACACTTAAAAACAAAGATACTATCCATATTTTTTGAGTATGGGTTTCTACCTTTTCTGAGGATTCTGGGGATTTCTGGAGTTGTGTAGGCTCCATAGGTTCTGATGGGGCAGAGGTCAATCCAACTGTATTATTCAGCATTTTATACGCTGAAGGTACTATTTTTTCTCCTTCCCATCGATAAAATCCCCGCTTTTTATGTACAGGATCTACCACATAGGCTACTTGCCATGGTAAATTGAAAAAATTTTGGTGAATAAATAAATCGTAGTTGGAAAGAAAAACTCCAAATCCTGGATGTGTATGAAACCAACCGACAATTTTTCCATCTGGATAGAGATTTTCTTTATCCTTATGAAGCTGTTTCCAAGTGTCATGGGTAAAGGTAATGGATGTCCGATCCGAAGTTGTATTTTGTGCCATAATCATTCCTGTTATAAATAATGATGTGCTAAGTTTTGTCTCATCAACGCTTCCGATTATGATGCCACCAAGTTCTTTTTTGTGATCCGTTGCTGCGTATCGATCAATCTGTTGTTGGACTTCTTTATGCATCCAAATTTCCAGTGTCCCTATTGGCGGCTGCAGTATTTTGGATTCACCCAATTCAATATCAAAATCCACAGGCCATCTCCTTTCCCCAGCGGTACTATCATCCCCTATACTAGAATAGTTCTATCTCAACATCCGATTTATGAAGCCTGGGCTTTCTCTTGGAAGGCCTTAAGACAATATCAAAGCTGACTTTCTCTGGTTTCCCAACATTTATTTCTGGTTCTGGCTGCCATAAATCTACATTATCTGCAGGAAATCGATGTTGATTAGCCTTTGCCCACCTAGAAGCTTCAATATTCAATGGGCTCTTGGGGTTATAGTTTTTATACTGAATCATATCACCAATTTGAATGATAATATCTGTTAAACGTTCACCAGCTCCCCAAAAATCTCCGATACAAACCTGATATCGAAAGTTAGGATGAAAAATAGATGTTTTCATTTGGCATTTTGGCTTTTCCCGAGGATATGCGGCATGAAGATACACTTCTACCTGATGACGATTTGTTAAGGTTGGTTTCCCAAGTTTTTCATCCATTTTATATCCTTTCACCTTGTAGGTTACTAGGTATTTTTCAGGTGGGTTCCCAGAAATAGGTTCTATCTCTATGGATGGATGCCGAGAAAATTCTAGCGTCAAACTCTTATAGTCTGACTCCAATCGCCTTAATCGTGGGTTCATAACCATCTTCCTCTCTGATCATAGTCCCTTTAATATCTGTTTCACATCGCCTGTCATTTCCAGGTATATCACTTGATAACCGTAACGACCCTGAAATATTTCTCCTGGTGGAAACCCTATTTCTTTTAAGGTCATCGAAGCATAAGGTTCTTCCCCTGTAAATTGATGGGTCATCTGAATTTCCCGCTCTTCTCCACACCTTGGACAAATGGCTTCTTCTAGGCTGACATCCGTCAATGGTCGAAAGATCTCTTCTGATTCGCCACATAAACAAAAGGTGCTTATGGCTATTTCCATATCCGTTTCCAACACTGCTTCTTTGGTTTTCAACTTGTCTTGAATCAATTCCAACAGCTGTTTTAATGTGGTCTCCGCTGTCTTAAGGTCGGTTTCCACAATAGGCTCCCATTGTTCATGGCTAAAACATTCTTCTTTTCTGGGGTAGGTCACTGTATAGCTATCATGGGACAAACCGTTAAAAACAAAGCCTTTTCCTATAAGGGGTTGCAGATCTGCCTCTGGATGAAGAAGCTTAATCGCTTCCTGAACCTGAACGCCTGCAATAACCGATGCTGTAGTCGGAGTAGTAGGCACTTTCCCTTCCAACATATCCTTGCGTGTTAGTAGTGAACAGGATTTTCTGTAGTTCAGCAATTGATAATCCGCTTGATTCATCGTACATTCATAACACGCACTTTCTGGCGGCACGAAAACGCGAGCAAATCCTTGAAAAACTTCGATTGCACCATCGATCCAAGGTGTATTGGTTTTCCAACATTTCTGATTAATAGACAATCTAGCTTCTCGGTTATCAAGTCCTCCCAAAACCAAATCAACATGCCGAAAAAAACCTTTCCCTACCTGGCTTATGACACTTCCTTGGAGTGCTATGGCTTTTATCCTAGGATTGATTTCCATTACACGAGCAGCCGCAACAGTAGATTTTTGTTTGTTCTCATCGGCTTCTCGGTATAGAACTGCCCTTGACAAATTAGAGTTTTCAATGCAATCCATATCCACAATTAGAATTTTTCCTATGCCCAACAAAGCTAGATTTTTTAAAATTTCATTCCCTATCGCTCCAGCACCCACAACCATGATTGTGGCATTATTCAACTTCGCCTGATCCCACCATGGAATTAACCGCAATCTAGCGTATCGATCTTCCAGCAGCTCTTCTTCAAGAATATTCATTTTATATGCCTGCGGTTATTTCTGGCTGTAGTCTCAAAACATCGTCTTCCTGTATTTCTGCCTCTGACAGTGTTTGTTCATCTGTTAATTGTTTTCCAGATGCTTTATGAATAAATTTATAGCTGATAGGATTTCCGTCAGGACCTGTGGTTGGTAACTCCATTTTTTCAGCCAGTTTAACCAAAATACGATTCACTGGGATATCCGTCGGAAGACTGGCCTGCTGTTCCTTATTTCCCGTTGTATCCACAACATAAACACTTATTTTTTCTTCCATTCTTGTTCCTCCTCTTCTCCTAATTCACTAGTGTCTTCATTGTACCATAATTCTCAGATCTCGGGCAAACAGAGGAAAAGAAAAAACCTGCCAGATATGCTTTGACAGGTTTTTTCAGATTTTCGCTTTATGCTGTTTTTTTCCTTACTGCTGTCGCTCCTTTTTGAAGGGCTTCTTCGTTCATGGGAATAAAGTGTTCCTTTCCTGCTCCATATACTTTTCTCAATGTCTCGTACACTGCTTCAAAAGGCACAACTCCCGTTAACTCCAAGTAAGCTCCCAACATAACCATATTGGCAACTTTGGGATTTCCTACCTCTGCTGCAATTGCATTGGCAGGAACTCTATATACTTCTATGTCTGTTCTTTTAGGATCTTCCTGTACCAGCGAAGAATTAATAATCAATTTACCTCCTGCCACTAGACTTTTTTCAAATTTCGTCATAGATGGAAGGTTCATCACAATGGCACAAGTAGCATCTTCAATGATAATAGGGGATCCCACTAAATTATCCGATACAATAACAGAACAATTTGCAGTTCCACCGCGCATTTCAGGTCCATACGCCGGCAACCAGGATACCTGTTTATCGTGAATCATGCCAGCATAGGTCATTAATTGCCCCATAGACATAACGCCTTGTCCACCAAAACCAGCCATAATTATTTTTTCTGTACCCATCTTATTTTCCCTCCTCTGGTGTTCGGAAGTTTCCTAGGGGATAGTAGGGGAGCATATTATCTTTAAGCCACGCCAAAGAGTCAACTGGTGTAATGCCCCAGTTTGTTGGGCAAGTCGATAACACTTCTACCATGGCAAATCCAAGTCCTTTTTGTTGAACTTCAAAAGCTTTACGAATGGCTTTTTTTGCTTTGCGAATATGTGGCACATCGTGGACTGAAACTCTTTCAA
Organism: Tindallia texcoconensis; assembly: GCF_055383815.1. NCBI lineage: Bacteria > Bacillati > Bacillota > Clostridia > Peptostreptococcales > Tindalliaceae > Tindallia > Tindallia texcoconensis. The sequence continues at coordinate 2,503,598 of NZ_AP042431.1, read as the reverse complement.
CAAAAACGGCTCCGTCTATAGTCGCCATCAATTCACACATTTTTAAGGGCAGCCCAGCATCTGCAGCACTTCTTCCGTAGGGAGATGTCGTTGATTTCTGGTCGATAAGAGTTGTTGGCGCCATTTGACCACCGGTCATGCCGTAAATAGCATTGTTGACAAAAATTGTTGTTAACTTCTCAGCCCGATGGGCAACATGAATGATTTCTGCAGTCCCAATGGCTGCTAAGTCTCCATCCCCTTGATAAGTGAACACAGTATTTTCTGGTAGCACACGTTTAATTCCCGTTGCTACAGCTGGTGCTCTTCCATGAGCAGCTTCATGCATATCGCAGTTGAAATAATCGTAAGCAAGTACTGAACACCCAACGGGGGCTACGCCTACGGTATCGCCTAATAAATCCATTTCCTCTAACACTTCTGCTACTAAACGATGTATGGTTCCATGAGTACATCCAGGACAGTAATGGAATTGCTTTTCCGTAAGGCCCTGTGTTTTTCCAAATACCTTGGTTTCCATTACTTAACACCTCCAAGAATTTCTTTAGCTTTATCCGCTACAGCTTGAGGCTCTGGGCACATACCACCTGAGCGTCCATATAAATAGGTTGGCAGTTTGCCAGCTAATGCGATTTTTACATCATCAATCATTTGTCCCATGCTCATTTCAACAGATAGAACTGCTTTTGCGCTGTCAGGTATTTCTTGAAATGCTTTTTCTGGAAATGGCCAAAGGGTAATAGGGCGAATTAATCCTGCTTTTATACCATCTTTCGCTAATAATTCAATCGCATTCTTTGCTACTCTTGAAGTAATGCCATAGGCCGTCAACACAATGTCCGGATTATCCATATTGAACTCCTCTACCCGCACCTCATGCTGAATCATTGCTTGATATTTTTTATCTAACTTCAAGTTATGCTCTTCCAATATAGCTGGATCCAAGGCTAAGGAGTTGATAATATTGGGTTTTCGCTGGTTTTTAGTTCCAGTACTTGCCCAGTCTTTTAGCGGTAGCTCTCTTTTCTTAGGTTCTTTAAATTCAACTGGTTCCATCATTTGACCAATCATTCCATCCGCCAAAACGAATACAGGATTTCGGTATTGGTCCGCAATATCAAAAGCTTCCATGACCAAATCTACTGCTTCTTGAATACTTGCGGGCGCTAATGCGATATGGCGATAATCTCCATTCCCTCCACCTCTGGTGGCAATAAAATAATCCCCTTGTGATGGTTGAATACTTCCTAATCCAGGGCCACCACGGCTTACGTCCACAATTACACATGGAATTTCAGCCCCAGCAATATAGGTAATCCCCTCTTGCTTCAATGCGATTCCAGGAGATGAGGACGATGTCATCGTTCTTACTCCAGACCCTGCTGCTCCATAAACCATGTTAATAGCAGCTACTTCAGATTCTGCTTGAACAAAAACGCCACCTCTTTTTGACATTTCTCTTGACATATATTCTGGAATTTCATTTTGCGGCGTGATAGGATATCCAAAAAAAGCTTTGCATCCAGCTTGTATAGACGCTTCTGCAATGGCTTCATTTCCTTTCATCAGCACTTTACTCATTTATTTATCCTCCTCAATGAACTGTTGTCTTATTTCTTCTCTGTACAAGCATTCAATCTTGGAAATAGGCTTTAAGCTTGAACCAATGCTAAGCATCTTGCTTGTATACGGTTATCACCAAATCTGGACATATTGTCGCACAATTGGTACATGCGATGCATTTATCCATATCCTTCACACCAGCAGAGTGATAGCCTTTGCTGTTAATTGAATCTTGATCCAGCTCAACAATTTTCACTGGACAGGAAGTGATACAGAGTCCACACCCTTTGCATCTTTCTGCATCAAACTCAACTCGTCCTTTTACTTTTGCCATCATTTTACCTCCCAAATTTTTCTATTTTCACTCATCACATCCAAGCTTCTCGCATGGACAGATGAATGGAAAAAGCGTCTCCTTCATAATCCTTCGGCAATTGACTAATCAGCGAATCCAAAGCACTCACATAACGGATTGGTAGTCCAGTTTCCAAAGAAACTTCTCTACATAGCAGCTGGCCTCTTTTCACATCTTCCAAGGATGTTTCTCTCAGCAAATGAGTGTTGTTTATTATGGCCGTTGGATATGTTTTAGATACATGGGCAATCGCGTCGATATGCTTTATCACATTCTCTTTAGTAGTTGTTTCAGGCCTATTGGCATTCACCACAAAAAACATATCAAAGGTATTTGCTTTAAAATACTGATGGTACATACCAAGTACCCTGGCTCCCATGGCATCACCGCCAACATCAAGAATTACTTGATAGGATTCGTCTTGCAGAGGCGTCACCACCTCTGCTGGTATAGCCGGGAGGTCTGCACCCGTTCCTTCAATAGAACTAGATATCAATCGTACCCCTGCTTTTTCCAATAATTCCTGTTGTTCACGACTTCGGAAATAAAGATTTACTACATCCAAATCTACCAAGGCTACTTTTTGATTATCTGAAGCCAATTTCAAGGCGTAGTTAACTGAAAACTCTGTTTTTCCTGTCCCGTAGTTTCCCACAATAATCCTAATTCGATGGTCGTTTAGCTTCGTTTTTGCACTCATTGTGAATCCTTGCCTGGTGCATATTTTTGTGAAGGTTCTTCTTTCCGCAGGATTCTCAATGCACCTTCTGCCAATGCGATCATTTCATCTTCGCCAGGATAAATTTTTACATCTCCTAAAAATTCAACACGTTCTCGAATCCAACCTGTCAATACATCATCATATGCTAATCCACCTGTTAAAATAATGGCGTCTATTTTACCTTTAAGCACAGCCCCACAAGCTCCAATTTCCTTGGCCACCTGATAGGCCATTCCTCGATAGATCAACTCGGCTTTTGTATCTCCCTCTCTAATACGTCGAACCACTTCTCTACCATCATTTGTTCCCAAATAGGCCAACAATCCACCTTGACCAAGTATTTTTTTGTAAACTTCATCTTGATTGTATTGTCCAGAGAAACATAGTTTTACCAGCTCACCTGCAGGCAGCCCACCACTTCGTTCTGGAGAAAAAGGTCCTTCTCCATCTAGGGCATTGTTCACATCAATGACTTTGCCTCCGCAATGAGCTCCCACTGAGATTCCACCGCCTAAGTGGGCTACTATCAAATTTGTCTGTGAATATGCTTTGTCCATATCTTTAGCAGCTCGACGACCCACGGCTTTTTGATTAAGGGCATGAAAAATACTTTTTCGTGGTATTTCTGGCATACCTGATATTCGTGGTATTTCATCCATTTCATCCACCACTACTGGATCTACAATATAGGAAGGGATATTAAGTTGCCCCGCAATTTCATAGGCCAAGACTCCACCAAGGTTCGATGCATGTTGTCCCAAAATGCCTTTTCTTAAATCTTTTAACATAGCCTCATTGACTTCATACGTTCCTCCTGGAATGGGATGCAAAAGACCTCCACGTCCCACAACTGCGGCTAGTTTTTGAATGTTAATATCTTTACTATCCAGTGTTTCTAAAATCGCTTCTTTTCGAAACTCATATTGGTCAAAAATATTATCAAATTTAGAGATTTCTTCTAAAGGATGACGAAGAACCTCTTCAAATACTGGTTTTTCGTTATCGTATATAGCAATTTTTGTTGAAGTAGACCCAGGATTAATCGCTAAAATTCGGTATATCTCTGGCATTATTCCACCACCTTCTTTATTTTAAATCACTACCTATTTTCTATTAAAACAATTTAGCTGCACATAAGACTCCCAAAGCAATGGAGTTTAGCTTTGATTCATCACTATCAGCTCTCGAAGTTAACACAATGGGAGCTTTTGCACCAACAATCACCGCCGCATTACTAGCAAACATCATAAATCCTAGGGTTTTGTAAAGAATATTTCCACCTTCAATATCCGGAGCCAATAAAATGTCTGCTTTTCCAGCAACCGGATGGTTAATTCCTTTTATTCTTGCCGCATTTTCTGAAACCGCATTATCCAATGCAAAAGGTCCCCCCACTACACAATCGGTAATTTCACCTTTTTCATTCATTTCTGTTAATGCAGCCGCATCCATGGTGTCTGGCATTTTAGGGTTCGCTTTTTCTTTAGCACAAATTGAAGCGACTTTGGGCTTGGTGATATCTAAAGCCTTTGCCACGGTCACTGCATTTTCAATAATCTGTTTTTTTGTTTCTAGATCTGGATCTATATTCATAGCCGCATCTGTAACTAGGAATAATCGATCAAACCCTTTAATATCAAATACAGCTACATGACTTAACACATTGCCAGTACGTAGCCCTATTTCAGCATTAAGAACGGCTTTTAGGAAGATAGATGTATCTACCAAACCTTTCATTACCATATGTGCTTTCCCACTAGAAACTAACTCTACTGCTTTTAATGAAGCCTCCATTGGATCTATTTCATTAATAATCTCAAAATTGCTGAGGTCTAGATCATTCTCACTGGCAATGGATTCTATCACTTTTTTATCTCCTACCAATGTAGCATCAGCCACTTTTGTTTCTTTGGCTCTCGTAACAGCTTTCAGCACATCAAGATCTTGAGCACATGCAACAGCAACTGTTTTGGGACCTCTTTCTTTTGCGAATTCCATTAAGTCCGTCATTGATTTAATCATTCAATCCCCACCTCTTTTTCATACAGTTTTGGCTTTTCTTCATTTCTCAACACTCTTAATGCCCCTTCATTAAGGGCCAACATTTCGTCTTCTCCTGGATACACCATAACTGGTGCCATAAAGTCAACATAGCCTTTAATCATTTCCATCAGCTTTGCTGAATAAGCCATGCCGCCAGTAATAAGGATCGCTTCCATCTTTCCTTTCAACACTGTTGCCATTGCACCAATTTCTTTTGCAATTTGATATGCCATGGCATTGTATACTAGCTTTGCTTCTTTACACCCTGCTTCCATCTGTTTTTCCACTTCTCTTACATCATTGGTTCCAAGATACGCTGTCAGACCACCATTTCCCCGTAGTTTATTCATTATTTCTTTTTTATCATACTTCCCTGAGTAACACATTCGGACTAAGTCTCCTGATGGTACGCCTCCAGCTCTTTCCGGTGAGAAGGGGCCCATTTCATTTGCATTATTATAGTCTATTGCTTTGCCCTTCAGGATAGGTGCTACTGTAATACCGCCACCCAGATGAGCTACTACCAAATTAATCTCATAAAAAGATTTACCCATCTCTTTAGCAGCTCTTCGCGCCACCGCTTTGATATTTAACGCATGACCAAGTGATTTTCTCTCCAGTTCTGGCATGCCAGATATGCGTGCCACTTCTTCAAACTCATCTACAGCTACGGGATCAACAATAAAAGCCTCTGCTTTTGCTTCGTCTGCAATGGCTTTTGCAATAATTCCACCTAAGTTTGATGCATGCTCTCCTTGATAGCCTATTTTTAGATCTTCAATCATGGCTTCTGTCACGCGATAAGTGCCACCAGGTAATGGCCTAAGCAAACCACCTCGGCCCACGACAGCCTGCAAATCGCTTACTTGAATGTCGCATTCTTTCATCCACATTTCAATCAGTTGTTTCCGATAGCCAAATTGATCCGCAAGCTTATGAAATTGTTTCAAATCCTCTGTGCAGTGTTCCAATTTTTTTTCATGAATCAATAATTCCTTGTCAAACAATGCAACTTTTGTTGATGTTGATCCTGGGTTAATCACTAATACATAGGGTTTATTCAAGGATCTAATTCACCTCCCAAAAATTCTATCGACTTCACCTGCCTATTTACTATAATGCAATATCTGTGCCATCTATTTTCCAAAATGAACTTTTAGCACATCCCTTGCTATTAGCTTTTCTTGCTGAGTCGCTATACGCATCTCTTAATCCCCTTAATAAATAGTGCAATATGTTGCGTGCAATATGTTGCAAAAGACCGCGCAATTTCTTGCGCGGTCTCTCTTGGGTTTTCGTTAATCTATATTAAGCTTCTTCATCTTATAATACAAGCTTCGAAGAGAAATACTAAGTGCTTCGGCAGTTTTCGTTCTATGTCCTTCGCATTTTTTCAAGGTATCTTCAATTAATTTTTTTTCTGCTTCTTTCATCCCTTCCTCAAGGGTAACAGACTTACAATTTTCCCGTTGGAGCTTTTTTGTTTCATAAGAATGTGCTGAGGCTTCGCTATCAAAAAACTTTGGCAAATGTTTTTCTTCTAGCATTGTCTCTTGGAGCTTCATATTTACCATCGCACGGCCTATATAATTCTGAAGTTCCCGCACATTTCCCGGCCAATGATAGTTTTGTAAATGCACCAACACTTCTGAAGATACATCGAGAGCATTACGTCCATATTCTTGGTTATATTTATTAATAAGACTAATCACCAAGGGATGAATATCTTTTTTTCTGTATCTTAAGGGTGGAATCTGTATCGGAATGACATTTAATCGATAATAAAGATCTTCACGAAACTCTCCTTTTTCCACAGCTTTTTCTAAGTTAACATTGGTTGCAGAAATAATGCGAACGTCTACGTGAGAGGTTCGCGCTGATCCCACAGGCATAATTTCACCTTCTTGCAAGACTCGTAAAAGTTTCACTTGAGTAGTGTTGGGAATTTCAGCAATTTCATCTAAAAAAATGGTTCCATTATGAGCTTCCTGAAACAAACCCGTTTTGCCACCTTTTCGAGCACCAGTAAATGCACCTTCTTCATATCCGAATAATTCACTCTCTAATAAAGATTCGCTAATGGCTGCACAATTAACGCGAACAAACTGCTTATATCGTCTATCTGATAAATTGTGAATAGAATGTGCGAACAGTTCCTTTCCAGTTCCACTTTCTCCACGTAATAGGATACTCGCTGGCGTCTCAGCAGCTTGCTTGGCTTTTTCAATACATTCAATCATTTGAACATCTTGAGCGATAATATCATCAAAGGTATATTTTGCTTCTAATTTACGAATAATCTGCCTAGCCAGCATTAGCTCACGACTAAGCTTTTTCATTTCTGTTAGATCCTGCAGAATCCCAACACTGCCCCTCAATTCTCCATCTACAATAATAGGAGCCGCATTCGCAATAATCTCCTTATTATGTTTTCCGACCTTTAACCGTGTATTATTAACTGGTTTTCGGTTTTTCAGTGCCTGTAGATGCACACTTTGCCCCTCTGCAATATCAACCGTTACAGGCTTCCCTATAATAGCCTCTTCCGAAAGACCCGTCAGCCTTGTATACGCAGGATTGATTAACACATGTATCCCTTTTTCATCACACACGGATATGGCATCTTGAGTAGAATGTAGAATTCCTTCCAATAAACTTTTCATTTCTTTAAGTTGATCAATTTGATCACTTAAGCTCTTTAAATCACTGATATCTTTAAAAACTGCTACTGCACCAGCCAATGTTCCATTCTTTTCGTGCACAGGGATTCGACTAATGGTAATATTTATATCCCCTAAGCGGGATGATTGATTCAACGCTGGTTGTCCAGTCTCCATCACTTCATAAATTTTAGTTTCCGGAAAAAAATCTGCTATGGACTTACCAATGATTTCTTCTTTCTTGCAGCCTGTTATATTTTCTGCTGCACGATTATACAAGGTCACAATACCTGCTTTATCTACCGCCATCATACCTTCATTAGTGGAATCCAAAATTATTTCCATCTCTTTGCTCAGCATCTATGGGATCCTTCCTCTACTCTTCTTCTCGACTCATCAACTTGATTTCAAAGGTTTCTGGTTCCAAGAAAACCTCCTCAGAAACCGTTTCCACATTCATCGGAAGCCATACTCTAGGCGTCACATCATGACTTCCTTCTTCCAAATCTTCTAAATCAACAAAGATCATAATAGTACGCTTATCCAAATTCTGAAGGGTACTATCTAAGGCTTTTAAATTCACTTGAAATGAGTCTGGTAATAATTCTTCTTCTACTTTTAGATCAGGATTTAAATTCTCAAATCGTATATTTTCTCTATTAACTTCAACCGTATGCATTTCCATAGCTTCTACTTTTATATCTACCGCTATTTCCCTTTCATCAAACGGGCTTACCTGATCAGGAAAAATAATGGATACTTTGGTTTCCAAACTCTCCTCTAGGTTTTTTATCTCTAATACATGTGTTTTGAGGCGACCTATGTCAGCTAACACCGCGGCCTGTCCCTGCACCGTCACAGATTTAGGATGTGTATCAATACTTACAACGCGATATCCTTCTGCTCCTTCAATATTAAGATCCAGATCTACTGGTACTGTTTTTAGTTGATCTATGGTTGCATGTACATCCACATAGCTTGTCTTTATCTGTACCTTTTCTACTTCTTCACCTCTACTATTCAATGCTCTTGGCGGTAAACTTCTAGAAATATTTTCCACTTCATCGCTTAACTCAAGTCGAGCTACAATGGTTTCAATGGAGTTGACATAACTTTCTGGCCCTTCAACCCATACAGCACTTGGTTGCAATCTAGTATTTCCTAAAACATATCCTGATGATGGACTTCCTTCAACCCTTAGTTCAACATCAATTTGTTTTTCAACAATTCTTTCCAAGTCTACAGTGGCATACCGAGGACTAAAATCAACTTCTACACCGCCCGGTATATTTACTTCAATTGGAATAGAATTAGTACCTTCTTCATATCCTCTTAAATCGATGGTTGCATCAATGTCATTTCGGCTTATTCGATGGACCTGATCTCTGTTTCCAGTAAGACGAACACGAATGGTTTGATTCGGCTCTCCAGAAATAACCAAACCTGACTGTCGAATGATATTTTCATTAACCAATCGAACTGGCACATTTAATTCTTCACGAGTGATTCTTGGATTTATAACACTCATAACATAAATCCATAATAAAAGTGCAAAAATAATTGAAATAGATTTAGCTGCCAAGTTTTTGCTCAAAAATTTACTCATCCTTACGCCTCCACTTGTATTTCCAAAATTTCCACTGTTGTTTTTCGCTTACTTCAAAACTGTTGTCAATGTATTTTTTTAATGTATCCACATCTAGAAAACGAGTCAGTTTTCCGTTTTCTGCAACAGAAATAGCCCCTGTTTCTTCTGAAACAATAACAACGATAGCATCTGATTTTTCTGTTATACCGAGGCCAGCACGATGCCGAGTTCCTAATTCTTTATTAATGGTAGGGTTTTCTGTCAACGGCAAAAAACACCCTGCTGCCATTATTTTATTTTTACGTATAACCACAGCTCCATCGTGTAAGGGTGCGTTTGGTATAAAAATATTAATTAGCAAAGCACGCGATACTGCACCATGAATTTGTGTACCGGTTTCTATCACTTCATTTAACCCAGTATCTTTTTCAATCACAATGAGAGCTCCAATTTTCTGGCGCGACAAAGAACCAGTGGCTTCTCCCACTTCTTCAACAAGTCTGTTAATCTCTTCGTGCTCGATATCAGCAATAGATTTTGTCAGAAATTTTGTTCGACCAATGTATTCAAGTGCCCTTCTAAGCTCAGGTTGAAAAACAATTAATAAGGCAATCAAACCAACGGTCATTGTATTTCTAAGAATCCAATTTATGACATGTAGTTGCAACCATTCACTCACTTGTGTAGCCATTAGCAAAACTAAAATCCCTTTAATAAGCTGCTGAGCACGGGTCTCTCGAATAAGCATATATAATTTATAGAAGACAAAAGCCACTATGGCCATGTCTACCATATCCCATATCCCAATGTTTTTTAAAATACTTATGATTTCTTGCATATTCACACCCCTGATTGTGTATAACGATTTTACGTTTCTATCATTATATCATTCCGTCGTCAATATTCCTATGGATTTCTTTCAAGCTACAGAAAGATTAAGTCCCTAGTAGGAAGTATTTTTAAAAATAGTGTTGCATATTTATTCAATTTGTTTTATAATTAATTCATACTAAAATAATCTATAACCTTTAGGAGGGTTTTTATGGCTAAAGAAAAAGCAGTTTTGGCGTATTCTGGCGGTTTAGATACTTCCGTCATTCTAAAATGGTTGCAAACACATTACAATTACGATGTTATCACCGTATGCATAGATGTAGGCCAGGAGGAAGATTTAAAATCTGTTGATAAAAAAGCCTTAGCTACAGGCGCTATAAAATCATATGTTGTCGATGTAGCGGAAGAATTTTTAACAGATTATGTGTATCCAACCTTGAAAGCTGGCGCTATGTATGAAGGCGAGTACTTGTTAGGTACTTCCTTTGCTCGACCGCTTATGGGTAAAATCTTGGTGGAAATTGCAGAAAAAGAAGGCGCTGTTGCAATTGCTCATGGTTGTACTGGCAAAGGAAATGATCAGGTTCGTTTTGAAACCACAGTGAAAGCATTGAATCCCCACTTAAAGATTATCGCCCCTTGGCGTGAATGGGAAATGAAATCACGTGAAGATTGTATTGATTTTGCAGAACAGCATGGTATCCCAATACCCGTAACCAAAAAAGACATTTATAGCCGCGATCAAAATATATGGCATCTTAGCCATGAAGGTGGAAATTTGGAAGAACCATGGAATGAGCATGAACAGGAGATTTATAAGATGACCACCCCTCCAGAGCAGGCTCCAGATCAGCCAACCTATGTTATCCTTGAATTTGAAAATGGGATTCCCATCAGTGTTGATGGAGAAAAACTTCCTCCGGTTGAATTACTCAAAAAATTAAACGCATTAGGTGGTAAAAACGGTATCGGAGTTATTGATATCATAGAAAATCGATTGGTCGGAATGAAATCTAGGGGTATTTATGAAACACCTGGTGGAACGCTCATGTATGAAGCACATAAAATACTTGAAAAACTAACACTAGACCGAATGACGCAAAGTTTCAAACGAACTTTAGCCGAACAATATGCTCAACTCGTTTACGATGGGCTATGGTTTACTCCTTTAAGAGAAGCAATGGACTCATTTGTTGATGTTACACAAAAATCTGTCACTGGTAAAGTTCGATTAAAATTATATAAAGGTAGTTGCACTAATGCAGGATCCTCCTCACCCTACTCTATGTATAGCGAAGAATTTGCAACCTTCGGAGAAGATGAGGTTTATAACCAGAAAGATGCTGAAGGCTTTATCAACCTCTTCGCTTTGCCGCTAACAATTCGTGCGATTATGAAAGAAAAAAGAAATAAGAAGTAAATAGCTGCTTATGACTCCCTTTAAAAATAACAGAAAAAACTCCGCCTTGTGCAGCGGAGTTTTTTCTGTTTAATGTGATATATGATATACTAAACTTAATTTAAGTGCTGAAAACACAGAATTCTTAAATAATTGAAAGAAGGTGATTTTCTATGCGGAAAACTGCTTGGATATCAGTATTAGGCATTATTGGATTTATCTATGTGGCCTCTTCAATCCCAGGCTTAAGGGTTCTTCCAATCCTTAGGTACATTACATCTATTTTTTCTGGTTTTGATTATTTCGTGGAAGGCTTATCTCTTTGGATTGCCCGTCAAATACCCTTAAACTTTGGTGAGTTAGCTTATATCGACACCGTTATACAGGATTTACTTGCTTACATGAGACAGAATCCTATTTTAATTGAGTTTTTCCTCCGTAAACTTGCTCATGTCATTGTATTTTTCTTTTTAACCATTGCGATTTTTTTCTTGCTTTATCAATATATTTCACGAGCAAGTATATGCCTCTTTTTATCTTTCATTGCTGGATTTGCGCTTGCTGTGCTCGATGAATACCGTCAGTCTTTCGTTCCAGATCGTGTCGCTAGCGCAGTAGATGTATTTGTCGATATGATTGGAGTCACTTTGGCCATTATCGTCATTATTTTTTCGCTTATTGTCACAAGCGGAGACCGATATCGTTATTTTAAGCATAAAGGAATGTTAAAAAAACAACGCCGCCATCAATTAAGTAGTGCGAGAAAATTTATGGGTACTTATAAAAAAATAGAATAACATAAAAAATCGACCCTTCGCAACCTCTGCAAAAAGCCGACCTTGTTGGTGCCCAGACGCGGAATCGAACCACGGACACGAGGATTTTCAGTCCTCTGCTCTACCGACTGAGCTATCTGGGCATATCATTTCATATGGCGGAAAGGGTGGGATTTGAACCCACGGCTCTCACAAGAGAGCGCTGGTTTTCGAGACCAGATCCTTAAGCCGCTCGGACACCTTTCCTAAACAAAGTGTCTATAAAACTAAAAAAAAATGGTGCGGGTGGAGGGACTTGAACCCCCACGGTCGCCCGCTAGATCCTAAGTCTAGTGCGTCTGCCAATTCCGCCACACCCGCATAGTCATTAGTTTTCCTTGTTGCTCTATTGCTGGTATCGGTATTAAATGGTTTTAACTAAGCGATTCACTCAGAATCTTAGATTCTGGTTCTCTGCTTATGCCAATTCCGCCACACCCGCATAGTCATTAGTTTATCTTGTTGCTCTATTGCTGGTATCGGTATTAAATGGTTTTAACTAAGCGATTCACTCAGAATCTTAGATTCTGGTTCTCTGCTTATGCCAATTCCGCCACACCCGCATAGTCATTAGTTTATCTTGTTGCTCTATTGCTGGTTATGTGTTTAAATCATCTTTATTACTCGCATTATTATATGTATTGATCTTCCTTAAAAATATGCATTAAAATGGTGGAGGGAGAAGGATTCGAACCTTCGAAGTCTGAGACAACAGAGTTACAGTCTGCCCCCTTTGGCCACTCGGGAACCCCTCCACTAAATGGAGCTGGTGATGGGACTCGAACCCGCAACCTGCTGATTACAAATCAGCTGCTCTGCCAATTGAGCTACACCAGCATGTTAAGTTATCATTCAAATACCATAGTACTTTGTTGTTGCTTTGCTCTATCTAACTAAGTGATTCACACCAAATTAAAATTTGGGTTCTCTACTTATGCCAATTGAGCTACAACAGCATGTTAAGTTATTAAATGGCGACCCGGAAGGGACTCGAACCCTCGACCTCCAGCGTGACAGGCTGGCATTCTAACCAACTGAACTACCGGGCCTAAATGGTGGGCGCAACAGGGCTCGAACCTGTGACCCCCTGCTTGTAAGGCAGGTGCTCTCCCAGCTGAGCTATGCGCCCTCTGCCAGATGTCAGTAACCTGTGTACCAGTTCGCCGGATTTAATAACCCCTGCTACACTGATTACTGATGTCTGACTTGTGTTTGGTGACCCCTAGGGGACTCGAACCCCTGATACCGCCGTGAAAGGGCGGTGTCTTAACCGCTTGACCAAGGGGCCTTGGCTCCAGAGAGAGGACTCGAACCTCCAACCTGTCGGTTAACAGCCGAATGCTCTACCATTGAGCTACTCTGGATCAGGGTAAGAAGACGCAGCGACCTACTCTCCCAGGAAGTCTCCTTCCAGGTACCATCAGCGCTGAAGGGCTTAACGGCTGTGTTCGAGATGGAAACAGGTGTTTCCCCTTCGCTATGGCCACGCCTTCTATTGTTCCCTCAAAACTACATGAAACGTTCTGCACAGGTTAGGTCAAGTCCTCGTACCATTAGTACCGGTCAGCTGCATGCATTGCTGCACTTCTACCTCCGGCCTATCAACCAGATCGTCTTTCTGGGGTCTTACCTCCTTACGGAGTGGGAAATCTCATCTTGAGGCGGGCTTCGTGCTTAGATGCCTTCAGCACTTATCCCTGCCATACGTAGCTACCCAGCGATGCTCTTGGCAGAACAACTGGTTCACCAGCGGTATGTCCATCCCGGTCCTCTCGTACTAAGGACAGATCCTCTCAAATTTCCAACGCCTGCGACGGATAGGGACCGAACTGTCTCACGACGTTCTGAACCCAGCTCGCGTACCACTTTAATGGGCGAACAGCCCAACCCTTGGGACCTACTTCAGCCCCAGGATGTGATGAGCCGACATCGAGGTGCCAAACCTCCCCGTCGATGTGGACTCTTGGGGGAGATAAGCCTGTTATCCCCGGGGTAGCTTTTATCCGTTGAGCGATGGCCCTTCCACGCGGTACCACCGGATCACTAAGTCCGACTTTCGTCCTTGCTCGACTTGTAGGTCTCGCATTCAAGCTCCCTTGTGCCTTTACACTCTACGCACGATTTCCGACCGTGCTGAGGGAACCTTTGAGCGCCTCCGTTACTCTTTAGGAGGCGACCGCCCCAGTCAAACTGCCCGCCTGACAGTGTCCCAGAACCGGGTTACGGTTCGTGGTTAGAATTCCAGTACGAAAAGAGTGGTATCCCAAAGGCGACTCCTCCGAAACTGGCGTTCCGGGTTCTTAGTCTCCCACCTATTCTGTACGTTCCGTACCAAAATCCAATGTCAGGCTGCAGTAAAGCTCCACGGGGTCTTTCCGTCCTGTCGCAGGTAACCAGCATCTTCACTGGTATTACAATTTCACCGGGTCTATTGTTGAGACAGTGCCCAAATCGTTACGCCTTTCGTGCGGGTCGGAACTTACCCGACAAGGAATTTCGCTACCTTAGGACCGTTATAGTTACGGCCGCCGTTTACTGGGGCTTCGGCTCCGAGCTTCGGTTACCCTAACTCTTCCCCTTAACCTTCCAGCACCGGGCAGGCGTCAGCCCCTATACTTCGTCTTTCGACTTTGCAGAGACCTGTGTTTTTGCTAAACAGTCGCTTGGGCCTATTCACTGCGGCCGGGGGAGGCTCCTAAAGTTTTTTATTCACCTCTCCCGGCACCCCTTCTCCCGAAGTTACGGGGTCATTTTGCCGAGTTCCTTAACAATAGTTCTCCCGTTCGTCTTAGGATTCTCTCCTCACCCACCTGTGTCGGTTTGCGGTACGGGCACCTTGATTCTCGATAGTGGCTTTTCTTGACAGTGTGGATTCAACCGCTTCGCTACTTATATTTCGCTCCCCATCACTTCTCAGGATTGAACCAGCGGATTTGCCTACCGGTTCTCCCTACCTGCTTGGACGCGCTCAACCAACGGCGCGCTCGGTCTATCCTCCTGTGTCCCCACTTCTCTCAATCGAATCTCGGTGGTACAGGAATCTCCACCTGTTATCCATCGCCTACGCCTTTCGGCCTCGGCTTAGGTCCCGACTTACCCTGAGCGGACGAGCCTTCCTCAGGAAACCTTGGGTTTTCGACGGGCAGGTTTCTCACCTGCCTCTCGTTACTCATGCCAACATTCTCTCTTGTGTGCGGTCCACCAGATTTCACAATCCAACTTCGCTCCGCACGCATTGCTCGCCTACCATGTACCTTAGTACATCCAAAACTTCGGTGGTATGTTTTAGCCCCGGTTATTTTCGGCGCAAGATCCCTGGACCAGTGAGCTATTACGCACTCTTTAAATGTATGGCTGCTTCTAAGCCAACATCCTGGTTGTCTATGCAATCTCACATCCTTTTCCACTTAACATACACTTGGGGACCTTAGTTGTTGGTCTGGGCTGTTTCCCTCTCGACTACGGATCTTATCACTCGCAGTCTGACTCCTGGATTTCTCGATAGGCATTCGGAGTTTGATAGGTGTTGGTAACCGGTGAAGGTCCCGCGACCATTCAGTGCTCTACCTCCTATCGAGGTTTGTTCCAAGGCTAGCCCTAAAGCTATTTCGGCGAGAACCAGCTATTTCCGTGCTCGATTGGAATTTCTCCCCTACCCACAGCTCATCCAATGACTTTTCAACGTCACCTGGTTCGGTCCTCCACGAGATTTTACTCTCGCTTCAACCTGGCCATGGGTAGATCGCACGGTTTCGGGTCTGCAACCGGTAACTATTCGCCCTATTAAGACTCGCTTTCGCTACGGCTCCGCTCCTGAAGAGCTTAACCTTGCTACCAATCGCAACTCGTTGGCCCGTTCTACAAAAAGTACGCGGTCACATTCGTTAAAAATGCTCCCACAGCTTGTAAGCAAAGGGTTTCAGGTTCTATTTCACTCCCCTCCCGGGGTTCTTTTCACCTTTCCCTCACGGTACTATTCGCTATCGGTCACTGGGTCGTATTTAGCCTTGGGGGGTGGTCCCCCCGCGTTCCCACCGGGTTTCTCGTGTCCGGTGGTACTCTGGAGCATTCTCGTTGTGGTTCGCAATTTCGTCTACGGGATTGTTACCCTCTTTGACTC
>NZ_AP042431.1:0-2485000 GCF_055383815.1 Tindallia texcoconensis | reverse complement strand
ACTGCGCTACACCCGGATACCTAGTGCCCAATAAATGCCTGCTGCATCAGCCTGACTTTTACTGGCAAGAAATAGATTACCATCTGGAAGCTTAAGTGTCAAGCAGTATTTTTAATTTTGTTTTGTTTCTATTATCCGTATGAGTTGTTTCAACACTTCTACACAATCACCAATTATTTTATAGTGGGCCACTGAAAATATCGGTGCTTCGGGATCACTATTAATAGCAATAATGGTTTGAGCCTCATTAATACCTGCTAGATGCTGAATAGCTCCAGATATACCACACGCTATAAGCACCTTTGGTGCCACTATAGCTCCTGTTTGTCCAATTTGATGTCTGTACTCACTCCATCCAGTATCCACTAAAGGTCTGCTCACCCCTACCTGTCCTCCTACCAACAGAGCTAATCGATTAATAAGCGTCATGTTTTTCTGTGATCCAATGCCTCTTCCAGC
This sequence comes from Tindallia texcoconensis, assembly GCF_055383815.1. Classification (NCBI taxonomy): domain Bacteria; kingdom Bacillati; phylum Bacillota; class Clostridia; order Peptostreptococcales; family Tindalliaceae; genus Tindallia; species Tindallia texcoconensis. The sequence continues at coordinate 2,484,541 of NZ_AP042431.1, read as the reverse complement.
AGAAATAATAACGGATGCATCTGCGATAGTTTCAACTATTTCTTCATGAACCTCTTCCATAATTTCTATACATTCAGTAAAATTTGCCTGATACTCTACTTCTATCAATTGCCCTTTTCTGTCTTCATCTTTTTCCAAAATCTTCATCACACCTGGTCTTACCGTAGCCATTTGAGGTCGGTGTTCCGGGCATATTATAGTAGCCATTAAATTCCCACCAAAAGCTGGCCTTGTTTGAAGCAGACAACCAGTTTCATCATCAATCTCTAATTCAGTACAATCCGCTGTTAATCCTGTCTGTAGTTTTGCTGCAATCCGTGGCGCCAAGGATCTCCCAAAAGAAGTAGCTCCAAAAAGAAAAATTTCTGGTCTATCCTTATATAGAATCGATGTAAGTACATGGCAATAGACCTCATCATGCTGGTTTTCAAGTTTTTTAGCATCGCAGAACACCACACGATCAGCACCATATCCAATCAACTCTTTTACCGAAGGACGAATGCAACTACCTAAATATATGGCTGTTAACTGACAGTTCCGGATATCTGCTAGCTCCCTTCCTTTCCCTAACAATTCATAAGATACCTGTTTAATATCCCCCGCGTATTGCTCTATAAATACAAATACACCTCTACCCTTATTAGCAGCTTCAGTAGTGCATTTTTTTGTTTTAACAAAAATGGCATCATAAGGACAGGTATCAAAACACATGCCACAAAGAATACACTTATCTTCATCCAAGACCGCTTTGCCCTCATCCATGAATAAGGCTTTGGTAGGACATGCTTTTATACAGTTACCACATCCTACACACTTGGTTTTATCAAGAGTCAACTCCGCCATCTTTCACCGCCTCCTCAAGGATTTTCATTATTTCTTTTACTTGGTCTTTTTCTTCGCCTTTGATTTCAACTGCTTGACTCCTCCGATCAGGGATAAAGGTTTTAACAACCTGAGTAGGGGATCCATCTAACCCTATTTTGGAAAAATCAGCATTCAGTTCCTCTGCACCTTTCCTCACAAATGATGGTTTTCGACTGCTTAAAACCCCTTTAATGCTTGGCATCCGAGGCATATTTATATCCTTCACCACCGTCACTAATGCTGGAAGCTTTATTCTTAATCGTTGATATCCAAAATCTGTTTCTTTTTTACACTCGATGGTTTCTTCTGTAATAGAATATATTTTTGAAACTTCTGTTACATGTGGTATACCCATCTGTTCAGCCAACTCTGGCCCTATCTGAGCCGTATCTCCATCTACTGCCATTTTTCCGCATATAATGAGATTTACAGGCCAAAGTTCTCGAATGCCTAAAGCTAGGGTGTACGAGGTTGCCAGAGTATCCGCACCTGCAAACTTCTTGTCTGTAAGGAGTATGGCTCTGTCAACCCCTCTGCTTTCAGCGTCTCGCAGGAGTCTCTCTGTATCAGGAATGCCCATGCTTAATGCGACTACTTCGCCTCCTACGGTTTCTTTTATCCGAAGGGCTTCTTCAATGGCATAGGTATCAAAAGGATTTGTCACTGATAACCTTCCATCACGAATAATGGTATTCGTCTCGGGATGTACCTGCACCTTATTGGTAGAAGGAACTTGTTTGATGCAAACCACTATCCTCATGGATTAACACCTCCTTTCGAAGAAAAGGAAAAGAGATTTCCATGACCAAGCATCCCATTAGCGTCAAACTGGTTTTTTAGCTTTTTCATTTCATCAATTGCCTTATCACCATACATCTGTTTCAGAAAATCAGCTTTCAGTTTTCCTACTCCATGTTCTGCTGAAACAGCTCCACCTAGTTCCGTTACAATCGTTGCCCACTCAGCATACAGTTTCTTTCCTATTTCATACTCTTTTTCATTTTTGGGAAGCAGGTTAACGTGGAGATGATTATTGCCTATATGGCCCCACACCGCCGATCTGAGCCCCTGACTTTTTAAGGATTCACGATAGACCTTTACGATATGATATAAGAATTGATCCGGTACTGCCATATCGGTTCCCAGCTTTGTAAGTCCAGGACAAAACTTTTTCCCTTCGTCTATGAGCCTATTGACACTCTCAGGTATAGCATGTCTGAAAAACAACAGTCGATCCTTATCAACATCTACTTGAGCCACCCATGTATGTTGAGCATCGCCTCCCACTTTTTCCATAATTGTTTCTATCTTTTTCAGTTCCTCTAATGCCATTTCTTCCGATGAGCTATGGATCTCTAGATATGCTGCCGCTTTATATCTTCTATCGATTTCTGGTAATTGTGCAAAGGTATGGCCTGCTTTCTTTTGTTTTCTTAGAATTTCCAATGCGTCTTCATCAAAATATTCTATGGATGCAATTTCTGTTAGGACGCTTCGAATCTCCACAACAAAATCTAGAACCCTTTGCTCTTGCTGAAAAAAGCAAGCAACACCCCAAACAACCCTAGGCATATCCAGTAATTTTATTTCTATTTCACTTATAATACCTAGGGTTCCATCTGATCCGATAAACAAATCAATCGCATCCATATCATCTTCAACATAATAGCCCGAAGCGTTTTTCGTATTAGGCATCTGATAACGTGGCAGTGTAATATTCAATACCTTTCCAGCATCCGTTCTAAGCTCCAAGTTTCTTCCTTTTGCTAGGTTTTCACCTCGTCGTATCTCCAATATTTCACCACTCGTTAAAACTACTCTTAAGTAGGTCACATAAGACCTCACAGATCCATACCGGTAGCTCCTTGCCCCAGATGCATTACATGCAACCATCCCCCCTAGACTTGCAGAAGCCTCTGTTGGATCCGGACTAAAGAACTGTTCTGGCGCATCACAAAACTCTGCATATGTTTTTTGACACCTATTACTCCACGTTTTATCATCAAAGGATTTAAGTTCTATCATTTTTTTCAACTGAGACAAAACAACTCCTGGTTGCAATGAAATGTAAAATTGACCCTGCTGATCTCTTCTCATACCTGTAATACGATCCATTCGAGACATATTCATAATATGTCCCTGAAGAGGTACTGCCCCAGCCGCTAAACCAGTTCTAGCTCCTTGAAGAGTGATGGGTGTTTGGTTGCGTCGAAGAACATCCACAATTCTTTTAATGTCTCTTTCAGTAGTTGGAAAAGATATACTTTCTGCCTTTCCATTTGTTCTTGATTCATCTCTTAAATACTCTGCATAATCATCTGTCATTGACCGAATCAAATACTGGGCCATCTGCCTCCCCATCCTTTCAGGATTAAATCCGAACCAACTGAACTTTTAGAATGCCAGGAACTTTTTCAATCTTTTTTAAATCTTCTTCCGATGGCTCAGAATCTATTGTAAGAACCATCATAGCTTTTTCTCCTTGAACATTTCGACTGACTTGCATGGTAGCAATATTAATTTGATGCTGCCCCAGACTTGTTCCAATTTTTCCAATCATTCCAGGTTGATCGATATTTTCTGCAACCAACATATAAGAAGTTGGAATCACATCAAAAACAAAGCCATTAACTTCAGAGATTCGAAGTTCTTTCTTTCCAAAAACAGTTCCTCCTATGGTATAGCACTTATCTTTTGCATGAATCTTCAGTTGAATATAATTCAGGTAGTGATCATTTTCAGATCTTTTACTTTCAATTACTTCAATGCCTCTGTTTTTCGCCATTAATCCAGCATTCACATAATTCACCTTTTCCTGAACTACTGGCTCCATCAACCCCTTCAATGCAGCCAAGGTAATCATTTCTGTTTCCATTCCAGCCGTTTCACCACTATAGATGATTTCCAGACGGTCTACTGGTTCTTTATTCATCTGATAATAGAATTTCCCTAGGATTTCTCCAAGCTTCATGCTGCTTCTCACCTGATCCAATTCTTGTTTCATCAAAGTGGGCATATTGACTGCATTGGTCACCACTTCACCTTTAAGAGCTCCTAGCACTTCATGGGCAATTCCTACGCCTACTTTATCCTGAGCTTCCACCGTCCCAGCTCCAATATGTGGTGTTAAGATGACGTTCTCCACATCAAAAAGTGGTGAAGTCGTTTGAGGTTCTTCTGTTAAAACATCTACACCAGCCATATTGACAATTCCTTCTTTAATGGCCCATACTAGAGCCTCTTCCTTAACAATTCCACCTCGAGCACAGTTGACGACACACAGTCCTTTTTTTGCTAAGGTCAATTCTGCTCTATCAATCATTCCAATCGTCTCTTTTGTTTTAGGTGTATGCACTGTTAAATAATCAACTTCTTTGATTAATTCTTCTAGGGTCGCTTTCTTTTTTACGCCAATTTTTTCAAATCGGCTATCTGCAATATAAGGGTCATATGCAAGGACATCCATTTCAAAAGCTTGCATTCTCGTTGCAACCAAAGCTCCAATCCTTCCCAATCCAATAATCCCTAATTTTTTCTTATACAATTCAGTTCCAATGTAACCATGATTATCCCAATGGCGGTTTTTCATGGCCTGATGAGCCTGGGGAATTTTACGGCTAGCGGCCAACATGTGGCCAATTGTTAGTTCTGCTGCTGATACGCTGTTGGCGTCTGGTGTATTAACGACAATAACCCCATGTTGTGTTGCTGATGGCATATGAATGTTGTCCACTCCATTCCCAGCACGGCCTACCACTTTTAGTTTTTTAGCGTGATGAAAAAACACTTCGTCCACTTTTGTATAGCTTCGTACTACTATTGCATCGTACTCAGGTATGATAGATAGAAGTTCTTCCCTATTGGGCTTCATTTTTACATCTACCTCTGCTCCCGATTCCTGTAGCACCTTTAAGCCTTTTTCTGATATTTTTTCTGTAACTAGTATTTTCATGATCTTCCTCCTTTTCTATCTCTCTTTTCCAAAAAGCACAAAAGCTTTCGCCCAGCAATTACATTGCTAAGGGCGAAAGCTTCATTACTTCCACGGTACCACCTTAATTTATTTTTATCTCCTATGGGATAAAAATCTTCATTAGGCCTTTAACGATGACCTTCGGACGGGTTTTCCGCCATCTCCAGAGTGGATTCAACAGATTCTGGTGCTGACTTTCACCATCCGTCAGCTCTCTAAAACCTTTCACTGTCTACTGCTCTCTATCATAGATTTATATATGTTTGCTTGTTTTACTATTGGTTCGAAGCAAATTGATTTCGTTCCATCATACAGAGACTTTTGTTCTTTGTCAACTCTTTTTAGGAATTTATTTTCAACCAAAACAGCCCTTGTTTTAAGGTCTATTCTATCCGTCGTCCATCCGTTGTTATGGTTATCTCCCTGTAAGACACGATGGTCTGAGCATCTAACATAGCTTGTTTTACAGTGCTCACAATTCCAGCACAACAAGGAACTTGCATTCTTATGACAGTGATGCTTTTAGGCTGATTGTACTTGATTATTTCTGTGAGTTTTTCTTGATAGTGTTGATTGTCATCAAGTTTAGGGCATCCTATTAGGGTTTTTCTTCCTTTGATGAATTCTTGATGAAAATTTCCGTAAGCATAAGCAGTGCAATCTGCCGCAATTAAGAGATCCGCATTTTTTAGATATGGGGCTTGCGGATGTATTAAGTTTATCTGCACTGGCCATTGGGATAACTGAGATGAATTGCTTTGGACAACAAAGGTTGAATCTTCCTCTTTATCTTCTTGATCGTTACAATCATCACCTATAGATCTTTTAATAGCCTTCGACATATTCCCAGGACACCCACAAGGCATTGATGCATCCTCTGCTATGCGCCTCTCTCTTTCTTTAATTCGCTCCATAACAAGTGCTTCGTCATATGGTTCTGCATCTCTTTCGATCATATTTATAGCTCCTGTAGGACATTCTGGCAAACAGTCCCCGAGACCATCGCAGTAAGTATCGCTGATTAACCTGGCTTTTCCATTCACCATTTCTATGGCACCTTCATGACAGGCTGTTACGCACTTTTCACAACCGTTACAAAGTTCTTCGTTTATCTCAATAATTCTTCTATTCATAAGTATCCTCCTCTTTCTTTCTTTCTTTCTTTCTTGTATCATTATAGTATTTCAATACTTAAATGTCAATACGTATATAAAAAAATCCGGCTCACCTATCTATCGTAAGCCGGAAAGACTGTTTTTCTATTACACCTCTTAAACTTTAAACTGATTTACCAATTGCTCTAAGGTACTCGTAATGTTAGAAAGATCTTTTGCTGCACTACTTGTTTCTGTTGCACCAGTAGCATTATCAGCCGCCACGCTATTAACATCCACAATATTTTGAGCAATTTCATTGGTGCCAGAGGATATTTCTTCTGAGGATCTAGCCACTTCATCTACTTTCTGAGAGACTGCGTCTACGCTGCTAGCCACTTCATTTGATGCCGTTGATATTTCACTGGATGATCTTGCCAGTTCATTGACACCTTCTGATATTTCCATGACCCCACGCGATGCATCTTCAGCATTTCCCGCTATTTCAATGATTTCTTTATTAACTGCATTGACTTCTTGGGATGCACTTACAGCAGCTTCCGATATATCACCAGCAGTCGCCGACTGCTCTGTCACTGCTGCTGCAATAGAATTTGTAATTTCTGTGATTTCTTGTATCACATCTGTAATCGATTTCACCGCTTCTACGGCTACAGAGGTTCTTTTTTGCATATTCTCAATCTGACTTCGTATTTCTTCCGTTGCCTCCCCAGTCTGTTTAGCTAGTTCCTTGACTTCATTGGCTACAACCGCAAAGCCTTTTCCAGCTTCCCCAGCACCAGCCGCTTCAATAGCAGCGTTTAACGCCAACATATTCGTTTGATCTGCAATATCGTTGATAACGTCTATGATTTTACCGATCTGTAAGGATAATTGATCCAAGTTTCCAATGATTTCATTGGTCTCTTGTGCCTTACTTTCTGCATTTGCTGTGATTTCCATGGATCTTTCACAGCTACTACTCACTTCGTTCAACGATATATTGATTTCTTTAATCGCAGTCACAACGCTATTAACGGCTGTTGATACTTGACTGGTAGACTTAGAGCTATTTTGAATTTTTCTTGATATATCGTTGACAAGGTCAGCAACGGACTGAGCTCCTGCTGAGCTCTGCTCAGAAGCAGATGCCATATTCCGAAGCGTCGCATTCATTTCCTCTACAGCAGAAACAACGACACCAAGACTAGTCTTCGCTTCTTCAGAAGCACCTGCCGTGCTGGCAATGCTCGCGGTAATTTCTTCCACTGCTGCACTGACCGTTTCCATCTTGGAACTAAGTTCCTCACTATTTGCCGCCATTGTATCTGCTACTTCACCAAGATTATCCGAAGATTTTTTGAGAGTGGCTGTCGTAGCGTTAATATCCTGCACCGTATTTTGTATTTTTCCAACAAACTGATTGAAATACGTAGCCATTAACCCTATTTCATCTTGACTTGTAATCTCTAGCCTTGTGGTTAGATCTCCTTCTCCTTCTGCAATATCTTTTAGCATATTCGTTACATTTTGAATCGGTTTTATAGCACCCCGATTCAAGGTGATCCCAACTATCACTGCAATTACTGCCGCTAAACTTATTAAGATAATTGTGATCATCGTTACGGTTTGTTGTGTGTCTTCAGACTGCTGAATCAATTCATCCGAAAGCTGCCCATATCCATCATTGATCTCCGTCATGATGCTTCTAACCTGTTGAAGTCCAGGCACCGTCACCTGAGTAAAAATACGCTCCGCTTCTTCAATATTATTATTCTGTATGGCTTGATTAATATCATGGGCACTAGTATGTATCAGTGCATGTGGTTCTTCCATCTCATGAAAGGATTGTTTTAATTCTGCTGGTAAAGCTAAGAATTCATCCGAATCAATAAATCCATAATACCATTGCCCCAAATTGCACTGCGTATAATCCACTTCACCTACAAAACGATCCCCCTCATTCACCGCATCGGACAACTCTTGCCGCCAGTCTAAATGATCAATTTCTAATTCTCTTATTTCTCTGGTTATCAATAGATTGTCTTGGACTCGTGTTTCAATTTCAGCAATCGTCTGGGAAGCATAAAATCCAGCGAAACCAATCGTTACTGCTAAGGTGCCCAGTACTACCAAGGAAATCATAATTTTCATTTTAATCGTTATTTTTTTCATCAAATCACCCCTTTTATCTCTTTTTCCACTATTATGTTAAGCTTTATTTTAAGTTAAACCCTTGTTGCTCTAAAAAAGACTTCATATGTGGCCTTGACTCTTTACTGACTTTTGCTGCCACAGCTTCTGACCATGTTTCTTCCCTAGGGTTCCCTCTTCTATTTTTTAAATATTCCAATATCCTTTGATCGTATGTTTCTAGCAATTCTTTTTCTCTCGTTGTATCATAAACCTCTTCTTTATACACCAAAGGCAAAGGCATTCTTGGCTTTACCTGAGGTGTATGATCAGGGTATCCCAAACTCATGCCAAATATTGGAAACACCTGTTCTGGCAACTTCAGCATTTCACTTACTTCTTTAGGTTTATTTCGGATCCCGCCTACATAAACACCACCTATCTCCAGGGACTCGGCTGCCAATAAAACACTTTGCCCCCAAATGGCCGTATCTACAGAAGCGATAATCAACTGCTCAACGTATCCCTTTTCCATGTGTTCTTTCTGTATATCACAGGCTACATTCAATTTATGTAGATCCGCACAGAAAACCAAAAATACCGGAGCCTGCTTTACATGTTTTTGATCTCCGCAAAGTTCCGCTAGTTTCTCTCTTTTAACAGGATCCTTCACCCTTATAACGGTGTATGGCTGTAAAAAACTAGAAGTGGCTGAATGCCTTCCTGCATGAATTATCTCCTCCAGCACTTGCTCGTCTATTGCTTGGTCCTTGAATTTCCGAATGGATGTATGCCTTTTCATTAAAGAAATTACCTCATTCATCTTATCCCTCCTGATACATTCTTTTGCACTTCTTATTATATACCCATCTCCTGTGTTTTTCACCATCCTATGTGTACCTTTTCATAGCTTCCTTACCTGAGTCTTTTCCCAATGCTTAACCAGTGTTTTTTTAAGTCGATTCTGCTTAGATATTTGCCACCCTACATATCTGCCTAAATACTCCATGTCTTCCAGCAGCATCTCTCTTCTGTTGGCTAAAAATTTCATCCAGTTAGTTTCACAATGACTGTCATGAATATCGCCTAGTAAGGTCTGCAGCTTTTTTGCTGCTTTTAGTGCTTTATCTATGGATTTCTTTGTTTTCCTTTTTTCGTCATTTCCGAGCTTAATATTTTGAATGCTATATCGTATCTTCTTTCCTCGAATCCTTAACCGATGTAACTCTTCAGAATTATCAATGCTGGTTTTTTTTGTTTTTCGATTGAAGGCTTTGATTTGTTCATCAAGTCTTTTATGAACAAACTCCTTTGCTGCTATTTCTGTATCCATCTTTGACGATGCACTTGATAATCCTTCTAATAAATAGCCTATTTCTAAGATTTTCGATGTCATCTCTCCTCCCTTTAACCGTTTGTAGAAATCCCTCCTCTTTTTTTCCAGTTCTTTTTCCACTTCAAATACCATCCACGTTACTTTCTCTGGATGATCTAGGCTCTCAATCCACTCCATAAGATTGATTTTCATGACATCTAACTCTCTTATTTCATTTGTTTCCTGATGCCACTGTTGCAAAAGTAGGTTAATACGATTATAGTCTTTAGGATCAATCGATGGCTTAAATAAGAATAATATCGATCTGAGATTTCTTATGCCCACCCGCAGTTGATGAAGCTTCTCTAGATCCATTGGATGCTTGATTAGTAATTCCAATGCTCCATTGATTTGTTCAAAGGCTTTAACGGTTGTTTTATATCGTCCTTTAGAAACGCTTATTCCATCGATATCAACTGTATGTATTTCCTTCTTTTGTGGATTTTCTCTTTCTTTTTTTAACCCAAGAAGCTTTACCCCTCTAAAAAATTTACTCTCTTTTGCAGGCATTAATGCATATTGCTCTGAAAGCACCTTCCCCAAAATCATCAGCGTCTTGGTTTTCCCAGCTTTTAATTCCAGTTCCAATTCATCTATGCGTTCCTTATTCTTCCCCGCCTCTATATAGCCAGTGTCTATTGCTATTTCAACTATATTTCCTTCATCATCTTTCCAAAGTCCTTTTGTACGGGTAAAAATGGTTTTTATCATCGGTTCCAATGCTTTTTCTCCTACTACTTCCCGTAAAGTTTGTTGAATCTCTGGATAATCAAAGGCTTCGATGGATGCCTCTGGCTCAGCAATGGACAAATTCCACTCCCTCCGCTTATGAAGCCCACCTTCCGAAGTTCCCATTCCTTTTACCGTCGCAACCCAACTTTCCTCTTCTTTTCGAATGCGATACGTCCAACCCGCTAAAAAAAGTAAACGATCAGCAGTATCGTAGTAAGTGGATTCCAATCTATTCTCCAGAAGAGGCAATTCCATGCCCGACATGAACTCTAATGTCTTGGAAATTTTCGGTGCCTCTTCTGGATTTAATAGGCGTAATTTAAGTTCAATTTCTTCTAGTTCTTCTAACATTTTGAATTTCCTCCTAACCAAATCTTTTTCTATTAGATACCTCAATTCCTTCGTGATAATCATGGTCTTTCCCTGTCTTTTTATTCTATAAAAAGAAAAAGAATGACAAAGAGTAAATTCTTCTTTGTCATTCTTGGAATAAGTTTAATCTCGCTGTTGCCCAAGGTATACTCGATGATTCAAAAATTGATTTTTCAAATCTTCCCAAAAAACATCCTTTAAAATTTCTGGATAAATATCCATAGTTGTATTTTTCAACTCTTCTTGACTATAAAAACGACACTCTTGGATGAGTTGATGCTCTAGCTCTGGATCAGTTCCCGTCACCACTTTTTCCTGTTTTTCCAATAGTTCTCCCCTAAAAAACATTCCTAAGTGATGCAATTCAGCGTTGTGGCTTATATACTCGCGAACATACAAAAGCTCCCCTGGTTGACAGGATACTCCACATTCCTCTTTTACTTCTCTGACTACAGCTTCTAAGGCATTTTCTCCAGCTTCCAATCCACCACCTGGAGGCATTAAATAGGTTTCTTTCATCAACGGATCTTTATGAAGAACCAATAGTATTTCATGATGCTGGTTCAGAATAATGGCAGATGCTCTAACTCGAAATAACATTTGTGGCTGCCAACGTCTCATATCGTCGTTCCTGTTTCACCACAACAAAACTTTGTCATGACTCGAAGCAGTTCTTCCATGGAAACAGGCTTAGATAAATAGGCATCCATCCCCACTTTCATGCATCTATCCCGATCTTCTTCCAGTGCGTATGCTGTAACCGCAACAATGGGTATATGAATAGATGTCATTTTTTCCTGTTGTCGTATTAACTCAGCCGTCTCGTAGCCATTCATCACCGGCATCTGAATGTCCAGAAATATAAGATCATACTCATTTTTCATGTACATCCTTACGGCCTCAAGACCATCTTTTGCAAATTCTGCCTCTACGCCTAATCTCACTAGAATTTTTTCCATAAAGATTCTGCTCATAGGATCGTCTTCAACAACCAACACCAAGAGATTTTCCTGCTGAATATGGATCTTTATTTGTTCCATGGATTTATCTGCTCTATAGGATTCATTCATCATTTCTCTGTCTGCAACCATTATTATCATACCTTCCAGCAATTATTCAACTCTATTTAGGTGCCTTTTGAATTTTAGCCCATGTGTCCCGAAGAGAAACAATTCGGTTAAATACTAGTTCATCCTGATCCGTCCCATCAATTGGGTCCAATGCAAAGTAACCATGTCTCATAAATTGAAACTGTTGACCTGCTTTATATGCTTTGAACCCTTTTTCCACCATAGCACACCCTATTTCTTTTCTGGAATTAGGGTTTAGTTCCATAAGAACTTCCCCTGAAGACTCATCTTGCTTTTCATGGAAAAGGTGATCATACAATCTTACTTTAGCCGGGATGCTTTCTTCTTTTGATACCCAATGCAACGTTCCTTTTACCTTTTTGCCACTAGTATCATTTCCACTTTTTGTGTTAGGGTCATAGCTACAATGCAATTCCAACACTTCTCCTGTTTCTGGATCCTTTATCACTTCATCGCAGCGAATGATATATGCATACTTTAAACGCACTTCTTTCCCTGGCGCCAATCGAAAGAATTTTTTGGGTGGTTCTTCCATAAAATCTTCTTTTTCAATATAGATCTCTCTGCTAAAATTAATTTGTCTCTGACCCATTTCTGGATTTTCTGGATTGTTCTCCGCAGTCAAAACTTCAGTCTTATGTTCTGGATAATTTGTAATCACAAGCTTTAGAGGGTTAAGAACCCCCATCATACGTGGTGCTTTCAGTTTCAAATCTTCTCGAATACAATGCTCCAGTAAAGCGATATCCACCATGCTATTGCTTTTAGCAACCCCTATCCGATCACAAAAATCTCTAATAGAGGCTGGCGTGTACCCTCTTCTGCGTAAACCAGAAATGGTTGGCATTCTTGGATCGTTCCATCCATCCACTGCTTCATTTTCTACTAGCTCTCTTAATTTTCGCTTGCTCATTACCGTGTTTGTAAGATTCAGCCGTGCAAATTCAATCTGTTGTGGATGGGGCTGGAAATCTAGGGCGTCCATAACCCAATCATACAAAGGACGATGATCTTCGAACTCTAATGTGCAGATGGAATGGGTAATCCCTTCATAAGCATCTGACAACGGATGTGCATAGTCGTACATAGGGTAAATACACCACTCATCGCCTGTTCGATGATGCTTTACTTTAGCTATTCGGTAAAGCACAGGATCTCTCATGTTCATATTGGGGGATGTCATATCGATTTTCGCTCTCAAAACCCGGCTTCCATCAGGAAATTCTCCTGCCCTCATTCGCTGAAACAAATCTACGTTTTCTTCAACGGTTCGATCCCGATACGGACTTTCTTGGCCTGGCTCTTTTAATGTGCCACGGGTTTCACGAATTTCCTCACCTGATAAGTCGCAGACATATGCTTTTCCTGCTCTAATAAGGTCAAGACCATATTCATACAGTTTTTCAAAGTAATCCGATGCAAAAAAAAGTCTTTCTTCCCAATCAAAACCTAACCAGCGAACATCTTCTTTGATGGATTCCACATACTCTACATCTTCTTTTGATGGATTTGTATCATCAAACCGTAAATTGCAAAGACCATTATACTCGTTGGCTAAACCAAAATTCAGACAAATTGACTTGGCGTGGCCAATATGTAAATAGCCATTCGGCTCTGGTGGAAATCGTGTGTGAACACGACCATCATTCTTGTTATTTTTAAGATCTTCATTAATAATGTTTTTGATAAAATTAGATGATACGAAGCCTTGATTTTCGCTGGACATGCAGGTCCCTCCTTATATGATAAAACTATTCTTTTTCCTTTATCCCTTCATTATATCATATCTTTTTCGTCTCTGTCATCGCATTGCTGTAAAAGAAGTCATCCTTTTCATGATTATACCCATCCATGAAGCTAGCACCCCAAGAATAAGGAGTAGCTTTCGATTCCTTGGCATATATTCCCAAAAGCCTTCTCTAAAGTTATTCCAGACTTGATTTTTATCTTCCCTTGGAATCTGAAGGCTCATGGTGCCGTCTTCTCCACGAAGCAAAAAAGCATTTTGAACTTGTTCCATAGGTGTTTCAGTTTTCCCTTCGTATACTACCCAGAAATGACTCAAGGAAAAACTAAGTTGATAAGGAATCTCTCTAGCCTCAAAGTAGGAGGCCAATAGGACAAATCGACTTTTACAATCTCCTGTTCCATTCTCTAATACCTCTTCTAAGGTAGGAAAATACCATGGAACCCCAAAGGTAACCCAGTCATATTGATAGGGTATTTTCATCAAGACAAAACCTTCCAGCTCCTCCGCATCCAAAGGAGCCTCTTCTATAAGGTGCATCACACCAGCTGCATCCACTGGCGGATTTATAATTCGGTAAAGGCTCTGCCCTAACTTAAACGGATTAGGGTAGAGCACTAAAAGTATCCATACAGCCATAAAAACAAAAAATTGCCAGTATTTCACTCGTAAAAGACCAGATTGAATTCTTTTTTTCATCTTTGCATTATTCTCCTCCAACGCTATTAGAATCTATTCAAAATCACCATACCGCTACACATCCATCTGTCCTAGGCTCTGTTGCACCGCATAAAACGCCAAATTCATCCCTCAAGATCATTTGACCTCTTCCGAAGCTTCCTCGCTCTCTTTGCAATACAATATCGTGACCTCTTTCTACCAGTTGCTGTATCATTGTTTCCGAAAAATTCTGTTCGACTTCAACCTTGTTTCCACCCATCCATTGCCAACGAGGAGCATCTAACGCCGCCTGGGGATTAAGATTAAAATCTATTACTTTCGTCAATAGCTGAAGGTGGCCTTGAGGTTGCATAAAACCTCCCATAACACCAAAAGGACCGATTGGCTTCTGGTCTTTTGTTAAAAATCCAGGAATAATAGTGTGGTAAGGCCGTTTTCCAGGAGTTAAACAATTAGGATGTCGGGGATTCAATGAAAAATTATGTCCACGATTATGTAGAGCAATGCCTGTTTCTGGCACCACTACCCCAGATCCAAATCCCATGTAATTGCTCTGTATCATAGATACCATATTCCCATCGCCATCTGCCGCCGCCATATATACGGTTCCACCTCGTGGTGGCACACCAGCTTCAGGCATTAGAGCCGTATCTCTAATTAAATCCCTTCTAGATTGGACATATTTTTCCGAAAGCAAGTTTTCTACAGATACCTCCATATGGTCTGGATCGGCGATGTATGCTTTTCCATCTGAAAAAGAAAGTTTCAAGGCCTCAATAATGCTGTGTACCGCTTTTTCATTTTCCACGGAAGACAACTCAATTCCTTGTAAAATTGCCAAGGCCTGCAAAGCAATCAGCCCCTGTCCATTTGGAGGTGTTTCCCAAACCTCATAACCTCGATACGAAACTGAAATGGGTTTTTCCCATCTTACTTTATATTTTTCCAAATCCTTCTTTGTCAACTTTCCTTGATGTTTCCATAAAAAGGATTCTATTTTTTCTGCCAGTTCTCCTTCATAAAAATCTCTGCCTTCTGACTTTGCAATGGCAGCAAGGGTTTTTCCATGGCTTTTGGAACTCCATATTTCTCCCGACCTAGGGGCTCTGCCTTCTGGAGCAAAAGTCTGAAACCAAGGTTCAAAAACATCTCCTTGATAGTTCCTCAGAGCATTTTGATACGCTCTCTTCCAAAAATACGCAGTGCTTGGAGCAACAGGAAATCCACTTCGAGCATATTGAATTGCGGGATTCAGTACGGTTTGCAAAGAAAGGTTTCCAAATCGCTGAGAAAGAGCTGCCCATGCAGCTGGTGCACCCGGAACTGTAATGGGCAACGCTCCCAGACTTGGCATCTCCTTTAACCCTTGTTTTTTAAAGTATTCCAAAGATAAGGCTTCCGGAGCAGGGCCACTTGCGTTCAAGCCATGAAGCTCACCTTCCATCCAAAGGATAGCAAATGCATCTCCACCAATCCCATTGGATGTTGGCTCCACCACAGTCAAACAGGCAGCTGTTGCAATAGCGGCATCAACGGCGTTGCCGCCTTTTTTCAACATATCCAGTCCTGCTTGGGCTGCCAAAGGCTGAGAGGTGGCCACCATCCCTCTATTACTATATAATAAGTTTCTTTTTGATGGATATTGATATTCCAAGGACGAGAAATTCATATAGATCCCCTTTCCCTCATCTCTTCTACTACATTACTATTTTATATTCTTTGGAAGACTATAAAACTACTTGTCTTTCTATCATTATAGTGCATTCTTCAGCACATCCCAAATCTTATTTTTCTCAAAGCCTTTCCTCCATCCAGCAAATCCTGCTAATTCATAATCCTCTATTAAAGAAGCTTTTAAAGCAATGGATCTCTCTTCTTCTACCCATATTCGATAGCGCTTTTCATCTTTTTCATATTCTACATAGTATTGACCCGTTTCCTCCTTCCACTTCCAATCCTCTCTTTGCACACCACTTTCTTTTAAAATACGTTCTGCATAATCCATCCCCAAGGCACGTGACGAAACAGATACACTACCATCAGATAGCTGAACTTCTTCCCACAACCGAGTATAAAAAGGTAATCCTATCAACACTTTTTCTGCTGGAACCTCTTCTAATGTTTGTTGAATTCCATGTTCCACCCATCCTATAGATGCAACCGATCCAGCAACGGGACTACTCCCCCAATGTTCATCGTAGGTCATCACACACACATAGTCCACTAATGGTGCCAAACTACTTCGGTCATACACCTGGGACCAGTTTAAACTTCCACCTGGTATGGTTACATCAATGGAAAGAATTAAACCCTGATCTCTGAGTTTATCCGATAATCGCTGGACAAAATCTGTAAATTCCTGCTGGTTTCGATAATGAATGTTTTCAAAATCCAGGTTAATCCCTTCCATCTCATACAAAGAAGCATACAATAATAACTGTCGAATAAAATGATCCTGTGCTTCTATGTTCATCAGAAAAGATTCTGTCATATCTGGATCAAAGGCATTAGACACCAATCCCCAAATCTGATATCCTCGTTCTTTCATATACGAAGCATATCGAAATTGTGCCTTTCCAATCAAGTCTCCCAAATCATTTTCCAACTCAAACCATGTAGGCGAAACTACTGATAGGGCTGGTATAGCTTCCTCTTTGCTACGATCTGGATGTTTGCTGCCAACATATTCCCACACCATACCAAAAGGCTTTTCCAAAGAGCTTGGTGTCACATGGTTCATCCTTAAGGAATCTGGCTTCACTTTGTTCTTGTGCAATGATTGAACAGCCTCTTTTGGCAAGAACCCCAAAATACCCTTTTCAGTTCTAATATAAAAGTATTCTTCTCTTTCTTCCACTACTCTTACGGTATCTCCCTCCCTAAGACTTGCTATGCGTTTCCCCCAAAAGCCTTTTTCCTTCTTGAGAAATGAGTCCTCTCTTATAAGGGCTGTTTGATAGGGGTTTTTCAATTGATCAATGGTTACCAAATCTGTTTCTACATGGTGAGTTGTTTTGTGGTTTAGCAGCATATCCAGCCCAGATACAGGAAAAAAGATTTCCTCTTCTTCCTCAAGTAAGCTGACTTCAAAAGGGATTGCGTCCTTTTTCATGAATTCATTCAGGCTTTGGTCTTCATATTCAATATAGTCTTCCCTAATCATCATACGAGCCCGAAGCGGATTCTTCTTTATTTCCAATTGGCCTGTTATCTGATCTTCTACCCATGACAGCGGTAAAAAAATAACTTCATCTTCAACAACAACGGGAATATTGTACTTTTTTTCGTTAAAAATCACACGATATGGTTTTTCTTCCTCCCTTTGCCAGGGCAAAGAGCCAAAAAAATACGGCCCAACATAATAAAAAAGCACTGTAGAGACAATAAAAACCATGATTAACATCCATGTAATCCATTTATTTCTTTTTTTCGCTTCGATTGTTTTGCGTTTTTCCATTCTTGACAAAAAACCAACTCCTATTTAGTTCCTTTTCTTCCTATTAAATCCAACGGATTTGAAATTATCCTCATTCAAAAAGCCAGTACAACTATATTATAACAGCTGTCTGACTTTTTAAAGGGAATCCTTCTATCTTAATTGTTTTATTGCAGCAATCCAGCAACTTTATACAACATATCTGCAACTTCAGCCATCGTAGCTGCTTCCTTTGGTCTGAAATATTTTTTATCTGAATCCACCAGTCCCAATCCTTTACTGATGGCAACCGCCCCCCAATTTTTTTCTGAAATCACTTCTGAATCTTCGTACTGCACAATGAAAATATCCGCAGCTTTGGAAAGTTCTCCGTATTGCAAGAGATTAATCATCATCTGTGCCATCTCTTCTCTTGGTAGTGTTTCCTGCCACTGAAAGGCTTCTAATTTGTTTTCCATAATCCCATATCGAATCGCCCATTGAATGTATCGAAAGTCTTCGTCTTGCTCCATAACATCCACAAATCCTACATCACCACTAGATTCCATCACATGGCCTGTAAAAGATCTGCTTCCATGGATTTTCACCATCATTTTTATGGCTTCTATTCGAGTTATCTTTTCCTCTGGGTTAAATGTCTCCATATCAATCACACCTTGCTGCGCCAATAGCCTTGCAGTTCTTTCTACCCAATGACCACTGATCGCTGCTTCAAAAGCTTGAATATCACTTCGAGGAATCTTTCTGCCGCTATGATCCAACAACTCACCATTTTGTGCATCTATATAATTCATAGAATAAGATGGATCCACAGGTCTCCATCGATACACCAGTCGATTGCTATATTCTGAATCCATATCATCTGTGCCAATGTGCATTCGACTATACACCAGTTCCATTTCATGCTGTTTTAGGAGTTTTTTCAAGGCCTGATCCGCAGACAAAATACTTTCCTGTGATGGCAAGGTTAATGCTGGTGTCCAGCGAACTGTATAGCTTTGTATTTCACCAGTATACCGATTTATACTTACCATAATACGATTCTCATCGTATACAGCCCCTTGGATTTTTCTAGGAAACTGATAGGTGTATTCTGGGGAAAACCAGTCTGTACTTTGTGTGTGCTGAGGATACTCCATTAATTTTTGTTCCGTCTTGATTTCCTTCATTAAAAAAGGATGATGCTTTTCAATCTTTCCAATGGCTTTTTCATATGCTTCTTCCCAATTAAGAACAGGTTTATCAGTCTTCTCTGACGGATCACTAGGGTTCCAATAATGCTAGGCAATTAATGATCCTGTTTCTGCATCCAACATAACGGTTCCCCTAAACTCCTCTTCATGGGTCTCCATAACAAAATTCATATTCCAAACTTTACGACCTGCACTTTCCCATAATCCATCTCCTTGGGAGTATTGTGAATTTTTGATTTGAATCGATTCTCCTATTATCTCCTCCACAATTTTCCCGGCTTTTTCTTCTGCTTCAAATTGTTTAAGGGGACTGTGTAAAGCTGTTGGCTTTTTTGCTTTATCTACTATTTCACTTTTTCGTTTATCCGAGATATCTACTTGGAGGATGGTTGTTTCCTCTTTCCCAGCCCAATCTACTGGTTTACCTGAGTGAGCATCTATCATTCCTACCATCCCTTGATCTAACCGATAGGCAATGCGAAAGTTCTTGGGAATCGATTCATACCGAAACTCATCTCTCATAGGCAAGTAAAACAATTCAACAGCTGTATACTGATCAAAGATACTCTCAGCTTCTTCACGGCTTATTACAGCATCTGGTGAAGGTAATTCTGCATCCTTATCCCACCGATAATTAAAACTTCTTAATGCACCACTGGCTCCATCAATGGTTATATTCATGAAATTCGCATCATAAAGAATCCCTTCCTTTTCTTCAAAATATTGAAAATGGTAGACAGAGGAATCACCATACCCGTAATATCCATCAATTGGAATATTTCTACTTTTCTCCAGCTTTCCAGGAGCCAATCTTCTAAGGAGTTCCTCTGCTCGTTCCTGAGCTTCATCTTTTGTCAGAGACAAAGGGTTCCTCCCTCCGTCTGGGTAACGACTTGAATCAAGATGCAGATCTAGAACACTTCCCGTGGAGGCTTCCAATGTCACGAAGGCTGAAACATGTTGACTAGGATCACTGTAGTGAAAGTGAAGGGACCATACATAGCTTGTGGGACTTTGCCAATCTCTTCGATATTCAGTTCCAATCTGATACTCTTTTTTGTCAATGTCCACGCCTGCATAGTTCCTAAGCACTTCTGCAGCGATTTCCAGGGCTTCTTCTCGACTCATTTCTGGTACAGCATTCTCTTCCACATCAACCAATCTACTCTCAATGACTTCAACCTTTGAGACTGATGTCCTCCCTAAATCCGGAATAATCTGCATTCCATCCATTTCTGTTTCTGCAACTGCAGATATACTGGTTGCAAGAAACAAACACGACGTAACCATACCAATGCGCCAAAACCAATTATCCTTCATCCCATTACCTCCATTCTACTTTGTTTTATCTGATGCACCCTATCTAATCATCTATCTATACGTTTTTACATCAAGGAAGTTGCAAGAAGGTAAAGCTTTTTCAGCTTAAATACGTTATACTGTTTATGAACCCAATCAACATCACCGAAGGAGGAACATCCTATGGAAATAGAAACATTACTGGAATTATTTGATGCTGGCTTATTGGCATCTTTTCTTTCAAAATCATTGCTTGTATCTATATTATTTTTAGTCTTTACTGTCATCTATTATATTATCCATATTGGAAATCGACATCTTGAAGAAAAAAAACAACTACTCTTTACATTAGATCATCTAAAAGCCGTCATTCTTGGATTATTTGGATTTTCATTGCTTTTTTGGCTCTATTTTCGCCGTGAAGCCATCCTTCCCATGCTGACGCCCTTTGTAATATCTGGCATCATTGCTTATGCTTTTTCCCCAGTGATCCGTAAGATCATGAAAATAACCAGACTCCCTCGAGTCTGGTCTGTTCTGATATTATTTCTTTCTGGTGTTTTTTTGATGGTGTTTCTTTTTTATGCCTTGTTACCGAATGTTGCCGACGAGCTTCGAAAACTTGGTGATCAATTGCCCGAGTTTACAATGGTTCTCTATAATGGATTTGAAGACTGGTATCGCCACACTCTCGCCAGCATAGATTATTTGCCAGATCATCCTCAGGAAGTAATGGAGTTCTTTAATCTTGACGTTGCCACTATCACAAACTTTCTTTTCAACTCTCTTGGAAGCGTCGCCTCTCATTTAGGTGCATTTTTATCCAGTTTAGTCTACCTAGTAACCATCCCAGTACTCACCTTTTATTTTATGAAAGACGAAGAAACAATTGGTCACTTTGTTAAGAGTTCTGTTCCCAAAGTAGCTCAACAATGGATATTTTCCATGTCTCGTCAAGTAGACCAGGTTTTAAGCGGATTTATTCGAGGTCAATTATTGGTTGCTTTATTCGTGGGTGTCACCAGCGGAATTGCCTTGGTTTTATTAGGCGTTGAATTCGCCATTCTTATCGGTATTCTTGCCGGCATTACAAACATCATCCCCTATTTAGGACCGATCATAGGCGGTGTCCCCGCCGCTATTATTGCCTTTCTTGATTCTCCTACCAAAGCCTTTTGGGTCATCATCGCTTTTGTCGTGATCCAGCAAACCGAAAGCAGTGTGGTATCGCCACGAATTGTGGGACAACGTGTAGGATTGCATCCTACCATGATTATCTTAGCTTTGCTGATTGGAGGCTCTTTGTGGGGATTTGTTGGTTTATTAATAGCCGTTCCACTGGCCGCCATTGTAAAGGTTTTTGTTTCTGCCGCTCTTCGGTGGTTAAAAATAACGTTGCCAAAATTACTTTCTTAAACAAACTCAACGATTTGAAGATGCTTTTGATCTGGCTGATTAAGATCTATTACAGCCTCTGTATCTATCAATCGAATCATAGGCCTATATATGTGGTTCTTGGGGATGAAAATAATTTCTCCTGTTTTTCCATCTTCCAGTTTCACCTGTTGGCCTATAAAAAGAGTGGCTATCCGATTTAGGAAAAGATAAAGGATTTCTGGATCCAATTTTTCGTTATATTCTGTCTCAAGCACTTGAATAGTCTGAAATGGAGTCAGCTTTTCTCTGTATGGCCGCTTGGAGGTCATCGCATTGTAGACATCGGCAACGGCAATTATTCTAGCAAACAGAGGTATTGCTTTTCCTTTTAGTCCTTGAGGATAGCCGCTTCCATCCATTCTTTCATGATGATATAAAATGCCGTCTAGGGCGGCTTTTGAAAGGAAGGTAAATCCTTTCACTGCCTCATAGCTATGAACCACATGTCGTTTTACTTCTTCATACTCTTCTGCTGTCAGTTGCTCTTTTTTATTGATAACAGTCTCTGAAACTTTTATTTTTCCAATATCAATCAGCAGTGCTGACATCGTCAGTTCTTTAATTTCATCTTCTGGCATCTTGAGCCAGCGCCCCATCAAGTGACTCGTAAGGGCAACATTGTGTGAGTGCATATACGTCGCATCATCTGTTCCTCGCACTTTCTGCATTAACTGGATCACATTAATGTTTGCATCAAAAGCCGTCAAAGCTTCTTCCATCCGTTCTTCTACCGCTTCCTGACTGGCATTTTTATTCAACAGTATTTTTTCAAATTCACTTTTTAACCGATCACATTTTTTATCAAAGGACTCCGCAAATTGTCGAAGCTGACGTTCTTGGGTCGTCTCCTCAGATGTTTGATTTTTTATCCTTAGATCCTCTGGCAGTTCAAACTTTTTAGGCAGCCTTACTTTAATCATTACGGCATCATGCTGCACAAGCATGTCTCTAACTCGTTCTGCATCTTCTATGATTTGGCCTTTGGGGATTAAAATACTGCCTTGCAAACTATACACTTCTTCATCTATCATCATCCCATCCAACAGTTCACTAACCATGATGGTTTTGGATTGCGGATAAATCACATCTCCCATGACGTTTCCCCCTGTTTTAAAATTCCTTACAATCTAAATCAAATAATGATTTCATCCAATGAACGCTTTGGTACGTAGTGATTCCCCTCTTCATCACGATAATACGTCATGCTTCCTTCTTGACCCACTGGTACCATTTCTACATTTTCAACTGGTTTTCCTAAAGCAATCACCATAATAATCTCATATTGTTCAGATAAATTCATTTCTTTAGCCAAATTTTTTCGATCTACGGACCCAAACATACAACCACCGTACCCTTTTTCTACAGCTGCCAGCAAAATGCTTTGAGCCGCTAAACCATGATCCCACCAGTAATTCTTACTGATTTCTGTATCGCCCAGCATCACAATATAAGCTGCAGGTTTTTCTCCTTCTTTTGGTCCATCCCACTCTTTTAATGCTCCTGCCCATTTCAGATGTTTAAAGATCATTTCATTGGTCTCTTCCTCGCAGGATAAAAAGTATTTAAGTGGTTGATTATTCTGCCCTGAACTTGTCATTCTAGCTAAATCTACCCATTCTCTTAGTTGCTGGATTTCAATGTCCGCTGTCTGGTCAAATCGACGATAGGTTCTGTTTTTCATCACTAATTCTCTTATCATTCATACAACCTCCTTGATTAATTTGTTTTTTTTCTTTGGGAAATCCTGGTGGCCTTTACTCTTCTTCCATCTTTAGGTTTTTCCTTACGTACCTTGCTGACTTTTGTCCGATACATCTCCTCTTCCGCTTGTTGTATCAAACTGTTTAAAGACTCTTCTGGCTTCTCTTTCACTGCCATTCCCATAGAGATGCTTGGCCTCACTACTTCAAAATTATCTTCTTGGCAATTCTTTTTAATTCTGCATAACACTTGCTGTGCCTGTTCTTTATCTGTATGAGGCAAAATAATTGCAAACTCATCTCCACCCCATCTAGCCACTACATCTTTTTTTCGACAACTTTTTTGAAGGATTTTCCCAATACGAATCAACAACTCATCCCCAACAAAGTGACCAAATCCGTCGTTAGCTACTTTTAAGTGATCCACATCTCCTATCATAATAGTCATAGGAAGGTTAAATGGTTTATCCAGCCTCATATACTCTTCTTCGAAGTAAGCACGGTTATATAAGCCTGTCAATTTATCATGATAACTAAGGTGTCTTAAGACGGCTTCACTTTCTTTTTGCCGAGTTATATCTGTATATATTCCAAAACCACCTCTTGGATTTCCATCAATTTTAACTAAAATCCCTTTGATCTTAAGGTGCTTTTTTTCACCTTGTTGGCTATATCGAATTCCCTCTGTTGATACTTCTGACCCCTTCATAACTTCCTCTGTGATTTGTTCAGCTTCTTTTTTGGTATTCCCTTTACTCACCACATCATCAACATTCATGCCTTTTATTTCTGCTATCTTATATCCAAATATTTCCTCAAAAGAATTATTTATATCCACAATTCTATGTTCTTTATCAAAGAGTACAATTCCATCCGAAGAATTTCTAAACAAAGTTTCCAAGTATTTTTTTTGTTCGTCGCTCTGAGCTTTAACTCTTTTGTGTTCCGTAATATCTCGGGCACAACTAAGGACTTGCATGACTTTTCCATCTTCAATGATTGGAGTAAGTCTTGTCTCCACATTGCGGATATCTACGACAATATTAATAGCGCCTGTATAGTCCACAACATCACGCTTGCGAACACATGATTCATAATATGAAGCAAGGAGTTTCCCATGGGCCTGTCCATACACTTCTTCTGGCGTCTTTCCAATCACTTCTTTTTCTGATAGGCCAGTTACTTTGGAATACTCCCAGTTGATAGAATGATATCGAAAACGACCGTCTTCACAAACATCTATTAGGGCTGCAATGTCATGTGTAGCATGCAAAATCAAGGATTTTTCCTTCATCATTCTCTCCCTCTTCGACAGACTGGTCCAATGGATTTCGTTAGTAACTTTCAATTCGTTATAGGTATGACTATTCACATTATACAATAAAACCATCTTTTAAAGAAGTAAATTTCTATAAAAGAACAGATGCCATCAAAACAAGATTATCTAAGGTTTATTTATACCTTCACAAGGGTAATGGTACAAAAACATGAGTAATTAGTTTAATCAAACTAACGCAACCTATCTGTAAAGGAGGATACCGATGAAACAATTCACTAAAGAAGAATTAAGAGAATTGATGAATATTGGAGAGGAGCCCTGTATCTCTTTTTTCCTACCAACAGATCCGGTGGGTACAGAGGCTCAACAAAATCGGATCAGGTTAAAAAATCTCCTTCGTCAAGCAGAAGAACAATTGAAAGAAAGCGGTTATCGAAACGCAGAAATTCAAAAAGTACTTAGCCCTATTGATACACTGCTTAAGGATAGTATTTTCTGGAGCCATCAACAGGATGGATTGGCTGTTTTTGTCAACCCTAGTGAATTTCGTTACTATCGCTTACCATTGAGCTTTGATATGGTCACAGAAGTTGGTAAACAGTTCCATCTTAAACCTTTAATGCCTTTACTCACTCAAGATCAACAATTTTATTTATTAACGTTGAGTCAAAATCAAATCCGTCTTTTTCAAGGATCCCCACAAAGTATTTATCCAATGAATTTAGATGGTATCCCTGAAAGCCTAAGCGAAGCTCTTCGCTATGACGATTTAGAAAAACAATTGCAGTTTAATACCCGCTCCCCTCAAGGCGGCGACGGGAAACGCGCTGCATCTTTTCATGGCCAAGGAATCGGCATGGAAAATACAAAGAAAGACCTATTGCAGTTTTTTCACAAAGTGGACAAGGGAATTCAAGAAAAAATCACTCAACCGGAAGCTCCCTTGGTGCTAGCTGGCGTTGATTATCTTTTTCCAATCTACCGCGAAGCCAACACCTATCCTAAGCTAGTAGAAAACGGCATCACCGGTAACCCAGAAGATTTAACCCTGAAAAAGCTGCATCAAAGCGCATTATCCGTTGTTCATCCGCTTTTTAAACAAGCAGAAGAAAAAGCTCTCCATCAATTTGCAGAGTTAGAAGGAACCGGCCGCGCTTCCCGTCGAATCAAAGATATTGTACTGGCTTCCTTTCACGGAAGGATTGAATCCCTATTTGTGGCAAAAGGGCCGCATTGTTGGGGGATTGTTAATAAAGACGCTACGGATGTTGCCTTCGAAGAAGCCCCTTCTCCAGAAAACAATGACTTGATGAATTTGGCAGCTCAGCAAACATATTTGAACAGCGGCAATGTGTATGTTTTGACGCCAGAAGAAATGCCTGGTGACAGCACCTTAGCAGCAATCTTCCGCTATTAGACATCTTTCTCTATTTTAAAACGCCTCCCTCGTAAAAGGGAGGCGTTTTTCATCCATTTAATTCTCTATCTTTATTCTACACAGCCCACTTTTTATCTTCCGTAAAGCTAACTGTTAACCAAGGGTCATAGGGAATATCACGAATCTCTTTAAAAAGATCTTCCCGTACCCGATCTGTATCTTTGATTGTATATACACGAGCTTCATTATCTGTTATAAAATCAATTTCAATAAAAAGTGCTGATCCCACTTTGCTAACACGACAATACGAGTCCTGAATTTGATATTTTTCGCGAATTTCCGATACTACTTTTTCCATGCGTTGTTGCATTTTTTCTTCTGGTGCCATTCTCATCAGTTCTCTCATGCCACTAATCATTGACTGAAGTGGTGCTTTAATTAAGAATGTGGACATCACCAGTACCATCAGTGGATCTACATAGGGAATCAACCAAGATAAGGTTGAGTTGGATAAAAATTTTGCTACGATAAAGCCCACCGTACTACCTAATGAGATCAATCCATCATTTTTCCACTCAAGGGCCTCCAGCTTCAGTAAATCCGACTCATAATTCTTCCCCTTTTTACGCAAAATATAAAATACCACCAAACAGAAAAATGCAGAAAAACCAGCATATATCAGCGTATAATTCAGCTTGATTATCCTTCCTCCATTTAGCAAATCTTGAAAAGCAAAGACAACAGCTGTCACAACTAATCCTAGTACAACCAAGGATTTTAAAAATATAATCGCTGCTTCTGCAACATTTTTGCCGAAGGGAAATTTTTTGGTCTCACTCTGTTTGACTCTTTCGACGAAATGAACAACCCATAAAGATAGCAAAGACATTCCGATCAAAATACCAGAGTAAAGGCCATCCAAAATAATCATTCGTGAGTTGGCCATCATTCCCCAGAAAATTCCCGTAACCGCAAAAATGAATGTGCCCGCAATAGAAAATTTCAACACTTTTTTAATAAAGTCCGTATTATTCGGTTCATCGCTTTCCATATCTAACGTTCCTTTCAATTTCTTTTTTTCTTCTCAACATTTCAACCCACTTATGGCAAAGTTCATTAATTCTTTCTGATACTCCTTGACTCCATCTTCTTTGCCTTCAAACAAATATGCTTGTTCTGCTATCCCCTCCATCATCTCTACTAGTATTTTAGCAATAATCGTAGGCTTCATATCCCTCCTAATTTTTTTCTTTTTTTGTGCTTCTCCTATCCACAACTCCAACCATTTATAATATGGTTCATAAATTCTTTCCCACTCCTGAAAAAAACCAGCCGTTGCTAATCCTGAATAACATAGGCCTAGCACATCTCTATATAGATATGTGATCTCAAAAGTTATTCGAATAATCTCTTCTAGCTCTTCTGCAAAAGTCTTCTTACCAGAAATTCGTCCTTCCATTTCTTCCAACATATGCAACAGCATTGTTTCTGCAATGTCAGGAATAAGTGCATTCTTTGAAGGGTAATAAAGGTAAAATGTTCCTTGGGCTACCCCAGCTTCTTTTACAACATCCGACACCTTTGTCTTTTCTAAGCCTTTTTCTGATAGTACTTTAATGGCTGCTTTTCTAATTTGTTCTTTTTTATTTTTGTTTTCAATTTTTATTTTTGTATTAATAGTAACACCCTTTCAGTGACTGACCCTCAGTCATAATTGTATCACAAAAGATCCTTTTTCTCAAGAGGGTCCCTTCAGAATCACTCTATTACTTCACCATCCAACTTCTCCATGGTTTCACCAATAGAGTGATGAATAACCCATCTTGCCCGATGATCCAAAGGAGTCGGATCATGATTAATAATTAGCAACTTATTTCCTCTATAGTAATTGATCAAACCCGCAGCCGGGTGCACAATTAAAGAGCTCCCACCTACAATTAAAAAGTCTGCCTTGGAAATCGCTTGAACTGAAGCTTCTAACACTTCTGATTTCAAAGTTTCTCCATACAAAACCACATCAGGCCTAATCATCCCTTCACATATTTTACATCTAGGAATATCTTTTCTCTCTGCTAATAATGTTTCTAAGGTTTCTTCCCCTCCACATTTTATGCAATAGTGTTTTCGGAGAGACCCATGTAATTCTAACACGTTTTGGTTCCCTGCCATTTGATGCAGCCCATCTATGTTTTGCGTGATCACCGCTTGAAGTTTTCCTGATTTCTCCCATTTAGCCAACACCTGATGAGTTTTATTAGGCCTAGCTTCTGGGTGCACTAAATGTTTGAAATAATATGCAAAAAAAAGCTCTGGCTTCGAATTTATCATTGTACTACTTAACAGCTCTTCTGGTGGGTATTCCAAAGTATTACTTCTCTGATAAAGACCTCTTTCAGCCGATCGAAAGTCCGGAATATTACTCTCCGTCGAAGTGCCAGCACCTCCAAAAAAAACAATATTATCTGATTTCTGGAGCATTTCTCGAATTTCTTTTATCCTACTATCATTCATCTATATCCCCTCCAAGGTCAGAATATCATATTTAAAATGATAAAGAAAATCACCCCTGGTCATCTTTGGTTATGAAAATGACCAGCTTTGTTTGTTCAAATGAACATCGGGTATTGATTATATAGAAGATCTAGGAACCAAATAACTCATTTATCAATACTCTAGGAGGTAATTTTATGAAATCTGTAGAAGGTACTTTGAAAAACATCCTTTTAGCTGGAATCGGTACGGTATCCTATTCTTACGAAAAAGGACGAGATTTAGTGGATGAAATGGTTAAAAAAGGTGAACTGACAATCCAAGAAGGCGAAGCACTAGACTGGGAATTAAAACGTTATTTTAAAAAAGAAGGCCCAAAAGAGGCTGCTACCAGTTGGTTTGAAGATACAATCAACCGAATTTTAGAAGAAATGCACGTAGCTTCTAAGGAAGAGATGAATGAATTAAAGGATCAAGTTGTATCCTTAGAGACACGAATATCTATCCTTGAAAAACAACTAGAAACAGTTCAAAAGACAGACGACTAACAAAGGAGTGCACCTATTTATGAAAGGTTCTGGAGAAGCCAGTCGAATCAAAGAAATACTATCTGTTTTAATCAAACATGGAATTCAAGAGGGGCTTAAAGGAATCCAAGATCCAGTTCAATGGCGTATCGCTTTGGAAGAATTAGGGCCTACCTTTATCAAAATCGGGCAAATTCTATCTAGTAGACCGGATCTTCTTTCGGAACCGTTTTTATTTGAGTTCCAAAAACTGAGGAACCATGTTAAGCCAGAAAAATCCGAAAAGTCCAAGGCTTTAATCCAGGAGGAATTAGGAGAGTCTGCTGAAACTCTATTTGCTGTCTTTGAACCAGAGCCTTTTGCAAGTGCTTCCCTAGCGGTGGTCCATAAGGCTACGCTTACCAGTGGCGAATCTGTAGTCGTAAAGATCCAACGAGAAGGTGTTCGCGAAACCATGCTAAGTGACATTCAACTTCTTGGACGTTTAACGCGGCTGTTACGACCCTTACTTCGTAGTCAAGTCGTCAACCCACAGGAAGTTGTTGATGAACTTCGTATTGCAGCTGAAAAGGAGCTAGACTTTTTAGCAGAAGCCCATAACATTCGAACATTTCGCAATAAAAATAAAGAGGTTTCCTATGTAAATGCTCCAAAAGTATATGAGGAATACACTACTTCTCGAGTATTAACCATGGAGTACATTGATGGAATTCCTATTACTTCTAAAACCATACTCCTCAAACATCAATATAACTTGCATAAACTAGCCACCCAACTAGCAGATCATTATTGCAAACAGATACTTTCAGACGGTTTTTTTCATGGTGACCCGCATCCCGGAAACTTAATGATCCGCAAAAAACAAATCCTTTACCTTGACTTTGGTCAGGTGGGAAGACTCTCTGTTGTTATGCAAAAAAAACTAAACTACTTGTTGTTAGGCATCGCAAGTAGAAATACGGAGCAAATGACCCAAGCTGTTTTATCCATTGGCGTACGTCGGGGGGAAGTAAGTAGTCTAGCTCTTCATTCCGATCTTGAACGACTTTTTAATCAATACATTGACCAATCGCTTTCCGATATCGAGCTTACTTCTTTACTAAATGAGCTTTTTAGTGTTGCCCAAAAAAACAAATTATCGATGCCCTCCGAATTCACTATGATGTTAAAAGGCCTGATGACCTTAGAAGGCGTGCTTGCAGAAATAGCGCCTGAAATACAATTAATGGACATCGCCGTTCCCTATGCCAAAGCTCACTTGATGGCATCCCATAGTTGGAAAGAAGAACTGCAAGATCAATTGCAAAGTTGGGCCACTGTTTCCCGTCATATCCCTCGCCTTCCAATAAAGCTAACCGAAGTAATGAATCAGGCATTAGCTGGCAAGTTAACGGTTCAGATGGAGCATCGAAATCTGGAGAAAAGCATCTCTGCCTTGCAAGATATGGTCAACAGGCTTGTTTTAGCCATTTTGATCGCAGCGTTATTGGTAGGTTCCTCCATTGTTATCAATGCAGAAGCAGGTCCTAGCATGAAAGGTATTTCTCTTCTTGGGTTTGTGGGGTACGGAAGTTCTGCTGTTATGGGTATTTTACTCATGTTTGCCATTCTTAGATCCTATCGAGGTAAGTAGTTCTAACCATTTTTATTCTTTTTTTGCCTATTGCCCACTAAGCGATAAGCCACCCATGCTACTAGAAAAAACTGAATCGCTGTAATGATAAAAATAAAATTGATATTTCGTTGTGCCGCAACAGATTCTTCTATATCATTTGTATACAGTCCCGTGCCAACAATCCAATCCCACGGCTCAAAGTCAGTTACATAGGATATTTTGGGTTCTTTCCGATCTAATTCCCCATAATATTGCCATTGATACTCAACAAAACCTTCGCCATGGTATTCAACCATGTGTACAAAAGTAGTAAACAACTGGTTTTTTTCTTCTTCTCCTGCCGCCGCCAGATTCATGCCTTCTAAATCTGGTCTAAAGGGATGAACCACTAATATTGGCTCATGGGTATTGATCCAAAAATAATCTTTATGATGAGGTCCAAAGCGTAGACTTCTAATTAGTTGTTTTGCTTGTTCCTGAGCTTCACCCCTTTTCATCATCCCTTCTTCTTCCATGGAATAGAAATGAGCAAGGATTGAAACCCCTATTCGTGTATGATCCTGTATCTGATTTTCTTTTTCTTGCATCATATTACTTTGTAGCTTTGGAATAGAATAATACGTATTAAAAATAATGAATAATAGGATTGTTATTACCACTAAAGGAAGCCCTTTATATTGTTTCCATTTTTCACTCATTCAGATTCCTCCTTATCGTTTATGTCCCCGTTATTATACCTTATTCATTTTAATCTTTAAACCATTTTTGAATATTCAATCTTTTTATTTTTCATGAATGCATCTCCAATTGTATTCGTCACTATAGATCGTCTAGCCTTTATGCCTATCTGAATTTTCTATGATTGATTTTCGCCAAAAAAGGGTAACGATACATTAAACCATGTATAATAGGAAGAAACTCCGTATGAAAGAAGGATGCTCTATGTCTAAGTCCTGTAGTCAAATTATCGTTACTACTTTAGGTAGCTTTAATGTCCTTAAAAATAATACGTCTCTTACTTCTTTGCATCCAGGATCCAAAAAGATATGGGAGCTTTTCAAGTTTATGTTAACCCATCAAAGCCGCTCCTTTACACCAGAAGCACTGTTGGAATCTCTTTGGCCTTCAGAAAGTTACGCCGATCCCCGCGGCACTTTAAGGCGTCAAATGCACCGATTGCGTCAAATCCTAGGAGAGTCCGACTCCACTGATGAAAACAACAACCTCATCCTATACTCAAATGGTTATTACCGCTGGAATCATCATGCTAAAACTGTCATTGATGTTGAAATTTTTGAAAAAGAAGTGCAACGAGCTGATTCTTTGAAGCATTCCAACCCAAAAGAAGCTTTGAACCATTATCAGAAAGCTATCGAACTGTACCAGGGTGAATATCTTCCTGACTGTACTGAACATCAATGGGTTTTTTCGGTTCGCAATTCATATCGCCGTATCTTTCACAAAGCTGTTCTTTTGTTAGGAGAATTAGCTGATCGTAAAATAGATGCCCCTATACTCCTCTCTACCTACGAAAAATCAATACAATTAGATTATTATGAAGAAGACTTTCACCTCTTGTATATGGATACACTGATGCAACTCGGAGAAAAAAAAACTGCTTTGCAACATTACGAACAAGTAACCGGTTTTTTCTATCATGAAATGGGCGTTGCACCTTCTAGTCCACTAAAATCTATGTATAAAAAAATTTTGGCCGCTGAAAAACTCCATCATTCTATCGATACACTTCATTCCGAGCTAGAGTCTGATGAAACAGCTGAATTTGCTT
Source organism: Tindallia texcoconensis (assembly GCF_055383815.1). Lineage (NCBI taxonomy): Bacteria > Bacillati > Bacillota > Clostridia > Peptostreptococcales > Tindalliaceae > Tindallia > Tindallia texcoconensis. The sequence goes on along the minus strand of NZ_AP042431.1, from coordinate 2,452,336 downwards.
TTTACTGCGAGCCCATTACGTTTCGATCTATCTATGACTTAGAGAAACGAAGAAGTGATCGAAATGGTTATCAAACAATCATCAGTCTTGTGACCGTAGGTGACCTTGACTCGCCCCACCTATCAACCAAGGAGTGTGACCTAAAACCCTTCATAAAACACCTGACACATTCACTTCGAAAAGGCGATGTATTGACTCAATGGAATGAAAAGCAGATTTTGGTTTTGCTTCCTGGCTTAAGGGAAGAAATGATGAACAAAGTTATGTCTCGGGTATTGCAAGACTATGAAAAACACCACGGAGACAGACAGATAAACGCTTCTATTCGACTGGAAGTCCGTCAAATACTCCCACCACAAAGCCCTATTGTTTCTGCCAGTCACTCTTAGATAAACTATCCTCAATCTCATAACAGATGTTCAGCAAGTATGGCTAAACATCTGTTATGACTCCATGAACAATCAGTCGATGAGTAGCTTCATAAATAGGATCACACGTGATAAGTGTCACCACACGATCTCTTCGATTACGATTGAGAACAGAAAGATCCTCTGGCTCTACAATTTTTATATCATATACCGTATAAACAAAAGTATCTTTATCAGTTGTTACAATAATTTCATCTCCTATCTCCATTTCGTTTAATCGGTTAAAAAACCTGCCATAGCTATGACTTCTATGGGCTGCAATGGCTGCATTTCCAATTTCTCCTATGGGTGTAGTTCCTTCCATTAAAGCTGCAGCTATTTTTAAATTTTCTTGATTCGCCCCCAAAACGACAGGCATCTCAGCATTAATTCTCGGAATCTTAAGAGCTCCTAATAACTCTCCTGACTCACCCTCTTGTGTTTTAAGCTGAATTTCTTCCTCCTCTTTTTCATCATTCTCCTCATAGAGGCTAAATATATTCTGTAAATTCTCATAGTCTTTCAGCACCTCTCCTTCAGCCTCAATAGATGGTGCTAGGCTAGATTTGTCTGCTATCTGTCTCATTAAACGTGCTTGTCCAAATCCACTGTACAGATCACTCGCTAATGGATAAAGTCCCACTAAAACCCCTGCAACAATAAATAGAATCCATAGCTTTTTCATGTTTTAACACCTCGATTCTTTATTATCCTTGATCTTTTTATACACTTACTCATTTCTGATTCTTTCCGAAGGATAGTACTTTCTTAATACCCGATTGCCCTGTGGTTCATTCTCTATTTATTCTCTCACCCTAATATTCTTTTCAATCCAATCGCTTGAATTTACTTTTCAGAATTTGATCTATTTCAATTCACCCGTTATTAAATCATGCTTTATCAATAGATTCTTTCCTTCTTTTGAAGGATTTCGTTTATTTTTTATCAATTTATTATTTTTTTTATCGCTGAGGGTAAATTGTTTCAACAGGTATAGGGCACTATGATTTTCCTTGGTTTTTTATTGTTCCGTAACAGAATGACGGCATCCCTTACTTATGTTATAATTCAGTTAGTTGTGAAAAAATCATAGAAGGAGTGATATTGGATGCAATGTTGTGGAGGAAATGGCCCTCAAGCTCCGGATCAAACTGTTTCCGGTGCGGATATGTCTTTGCTTCGCCCGGTCTTAGATCAGTATAAGCATAAACCGGGTAGTCTTATTACCATTTTACAAAAAGCTCAGGACATTTATGGGTATCTGCCAATGGATGTGCTGGATCACGTCTCTAAGGAAACAGGTATTAAAGCCCCAAATGTTTATGGTGTTGCCACATTTTATACCCAATTCAGACTGGAACCTATCGGTAAATATTTGATCATGCTATGTATGGGAACAGCCTGTCATGTAAATGGTGCTGGACCAGTTTATGATGCCATATGTGATGAACTAAAAATCATAGACGGCGAAACAACAGAGGATGGCTTGTTTACGTTAAACAATGTTGCCTGTCTTGGATGTTGTAGTCTTTCTCCTGTCATGATGATAAACGGAGAAACCCATGCAAAATTAACTCCAGACAGCACTCGAAAAATCCTGCGTGAATTGCGCAAATATGACAAAGAACAAGCAGGTAAGGAGGCGTAGATATGCGAATTGTTGTTGGACAAGGGAGTTGCGGTATTGCTGCAGGTGCCAGTAAAGTCAGCGAAGCTTTCGAAAGAGAGATCGAATCCCGAAAGGCACCGGTCACACTTGAGTTAACTGGATGTTGTGGAACCTGCTATTTGGAACCTGTAGTAGAGGTATATGACCACCAGAACGAAAAGAAAACCTATGTCATGGTTACTCCCGAAATGGCTGGAGAAATCATTGATATAGAACTCCATGGCAAAGCGCCTATTGAAAGCGCACGTATTAGTCAAGAAGATCTCGATGCTCAGAAAAAGCAAAAGAAAATCGCCTTACAAAATGCTGGAAATATTAACCCAGAAGATATCCATGAATACATTGAAAAAGAAGGATATACAGCAATCGAACGCTGTCTCAAAGAAATGACTCCTGCTGAAGTAATCGAAGAAATTAAAATTTCTGGATTACGTGGCCGAGGTGGAGCAGGATTCCCTACTTGGTTTAAATGGAATGCAGCTTATCAGCAACATTCCACACCAAAGTACATGGTTTGTAATGCAGATGAAGGAGATCCTGGGGCTTTTATGGATCGGAGTATTCTAGAAGGCGATCCTCACGGTGTTATAGAAGGAATGATGATTGGCGGCTATGCCATGGGAGCTAATGAAGGTGTTTTCTATGTTCGTGCCGAGTATCCACTGGCCATTAAACGATTGGAAATCGCCATTGAGCAGGCTCGTGAAAGAGGGCTTTTAGGTAAAAATATTATGGGATCGGGCTTTGATTTTGATCTTTGGATCAAAGCTGGTGCCGGTGCCTTTGTCTGTGGGGAAGAAACTGCTTTAATCGCCTCTTTGGAAGGCGAGCGTGGCATGCCTCGTTTAAAGCCGCCATTCCCAGCTCAAAAAGGATTTTGGCAGCAACCAACAAATATCAATAATGTTGAAACATTGGCAAACGTTCCCTGGATTTTCCGTAATGGCGGTGCTGCTTTTGCAGCTATGGGAACCGAAAAAAGCAAAGGAACCAAAGTGTTTGCACTAGCCGGCAAAACTAAAAAAGGTGGTTTAGTAGAAATTCCTATGGGGTTAACCCTTCGAGAAGTGATCTTCGAAATCGGTGGCGGAATATTAGATGATAAGGAATTTAAAGCGGTGCAAATGGGCGGCCCTTCCGGCGGATGTATTCCAGCTCACCTATTGGATACGCCTGTGGATTATGAGTCCATCACCAAAACTGGTGCCATTATGGGTTCTGGCGGAATGGTAGTGATGGACGAAACCACCTGTATGGTTGGTATGGCCAAGTTTTTCCTCGACTTTACCCGTAAGGAATCTTGCGGAAAGTGCATCCATTGTCGAATGGGCACCAAACGCATGTTGGAAATTCTAACCCGTATTACAGAAGGTCAAGGAAAAGAAGGCGATATTGAATTGCTTGAGGAATTATGCGAACGGGTTAAAGAAGGGTCTCTATGTGCATTAGGAGGCACTGCACCAAATCCTGTACTGACAACCCTTCAATATTTTAAAGATGAATACGAAGCTCATATTTATGATAAAAAATGTCCTTCTCACCAATGTACTCAACTGCTAACGTATACCGTATCAGAAACCACCTGTGTTGGTTGTGGCCTTTGTAAAAAGAACTGCCCAACGAATGCGATCTCCGGTGAAAATAAGGAAATTCATGTGATTCATGAAGATTTATGTATCAAGTGCGGAAAATGTAAAACCGTCTGTCCTTTCAAGGCAATTGACGTAGAATAAGGAATAGGGGTGAATAAAAGCATGTCTGTGATTACATTAAACATAAACGGAAAAGAAGTCACAGGGCAGAGCGGACAAACCATTCTTCAGGTGGCTCGTGAAAGCGGTATTGAAATTCCGACCCTCTGCTATGATGATCGAATGAAGATTTATGGATCCTGCGGCCTGTGTATTGTGGAAGTAGAAGGCATTCCCAAACTATTAAGAGCCTGTGCCACAGAAATCGGTTCTGATATGATCATTAAAACCAATACTGAAAAGCTGAAAGCAAATCGAAAAATCGCACTGGAACTGCTTCTATCAGATCATACCGGCGACTGTCGTCCTCCCTGTGTCTTGGAATGTCCCGGAAAGACAGATTGTCAGGGCTATGTAGGATTAATTGCTAACGGAGAGTATCAAGAAGCCCTAAAACTCATAAAAGAACAGTTGCCACTACCTGCCTCCATTGGTCGTGTCTGTCCCCACCCTTGCGAAGATGCATGTCGAAGAGAGTTAAAGGACGAACCCGTAGCCATTGCATGGCATAAGCGTTTTGTTGCAGATCTAGACTTAGGGAACCCAGAAGTCTTTATGCCAGAAATTAAGCCTGCCAGCGGCAAAAAAATCGCTATTGTGGGCGGAGGTCCTGGAGGGTTAACCACTGCTTACTACCTACTTCAGGAAGGTCATGATGTTACGATTTACGACATGATGCCAGAAATGGGTGGCATGTTAAAGTATGGAATCCCACAGTATCGGCTACCAAAAGATATTCTAAATAAAGAAATTGATATTATACAAAAAATGGGTGCCCATATGATCAATAATGTTCGTATTGGGAAAGATCTAACCCTGGATTATCTTCGAAACAATAACGATGCAATTTATCTTTCTATCGGCTGTTGGGAAAGCTCTCCCATGAAATGTCATGGGGAAGAACTTGATGGAGTAATGGGTGGAATTGATTTTCTGAGGGATGTTGTTGAAAACAAACCTGTAAAAATCGGTAAAAGAGTAGCCGTCATCGGTGGCGGAAATACAGCTATGGATGCTTGTCGTACGGCTGTGCGACTTGGGGCTGATAAAGTGTATAATCTATACAGAAGAACGAGAGAAGAAATGCCAGCAGAAGAAATTGAAATTATAGAAGCTGAAGAAGAAGGCGTACTCTTTAAGTTTTTGGTAAGTCCCTTAGAGGTATTGGGAGAAGATGGAAAAGCCAACAAAATACGACTACAAAAAATGGAATTAGGCGAACCAGATGCCAGTGGCAGACGCCGCCCAGTACCAATTGAAGGCGATGAAGAGATCCTTGAACTGGACTCCATCATCGTTGCCATTGGACAGAATGTTAATATAGAAGGATTTGAAGCATTAGAACGAACTAAATGGGATACCATCATTTCCGACGAAAAAACCTTCTCTACCAGTATTCCTGGAGTTTTTGCTGGCGGAGATGCCATAAACGACAATTTAAAAATTGCTATTCAAGCCATTGGAGATGCTAAAATAGCGTCTCAGGTAATTCATGAATATGTAAATGGTGTACATGTTCGTTATGAAGAGCCTTACCTGGTAACACGAGATCCAAACGATATTAAAGCGGAGGAATTTGACCATCGGGAAACCGCAAACCGCCCTCATATGGCACACTTGTCACCGGAATTCCGTAGACAAAATTTCGAAGAGGTTGGTCTTGGTTTTACTCCAGAACAAGCTGTGGAAGATGCTAAACGCTGTCTGGAATGCGGCTGTCATGATTATTTTGAATGCAAACTGCTGGATTACTCAAATGACTACGATGTAAAGCCAGAACGACTAGCGGGAGAAATTCACCAACGAAATGTTGAGAACAGTCATCCTTTTATTGACCGCAATCCAGACAAGTGTATTCTATGCGGACTTTGCGTTCGAGTATGCAGCGAAGTTATGGACGTAACAGCGCTTGGTCTGGTGGACAGAGGTTTTGATACCATTGTCAAACCTGCCATGGATAAACCTTTGAAAGATACAGATTGTATTTCCTGTGGACAATGTGTCGATGTTTGCCCAACGGGAGCTTTGCAGGAACGATTGTTAATTGAAAAATCTGTACCTGTTGAAACAGAGCAATTTGATACTTTGTGTGGCTATTGTAGCGTAGGATGTGAAACCACTCTGGAAGTACGTGGTAATATGCTGGTTCGTTCACTTCCTAAGCTGGATAGTCCTGCTTCAGGCGGTCTCCTGTGTGTCAAAGGTCGTTTTGGTTTCGACATGGCACAAAAGAACCATCGAATTACCAAGCCTATGATCCGAAAAGACGGTAAATTAGTAGAAACAACCTGGGAAGAAGCCTTATTGCTGACTGCCAAAAAAGCTCAGGGTCTTGGTTTCCAAAATGGATCCGATGCAGTTGCCCTTACAGTATCTGACCATTGGACCAACGAAGAAATATTTGCTGCCAAACGCTTTGCCCACGAAGTGCTTCATACACCATGGTTCGGATCTCTTAACAGAAGATCTGAAGGTTTGCAGAGTGTTCTAGGGGTTGATGCTTCTCCTAATACTTTGGAAGAAGTTTTGCGAACTCAAGTGATTTTATTGGTAGGATCACAAATTATGCGTGACCATGCCATGGCAGGTATCAAAGTTAATAAAGCTGTGCAGGAAAATGGAGCCCAGCTGATTACCATCAATCCATGCAAAACAAAAGCAGATGAATGGGCAACCATGCAGGTTAAACCGGAAAATCAGCTTTCTTTCCTAAAAGAAATTGCTGCTTCTCTTATCGAGTTGGGATGTCAGCCTAAACAAGCAGAGGGCTTTGAAGCCCTAAAGCAAAACCTTGCCCATATCCAGCCCGGTGAAGAGGCAAAGAAAATTGCAGCAATGTATAAAGACGCAAAGTCAGCCATGATATTATTTGACAGTAAAGTGGTAACCCCAGAAGCCGAAATCATGCTGGCTAATATAGCAGTACTTTCCGGACAGATTGGTGCACCACGTCGGGGCATCTTGAAATTGCAGCCACAGAATAACAGCCAGGCACTGCCACTAATTGGTGCCAACAAAGATGCTAAAACCACTTTAAAGGCTATCAGAGAGAACCAGCTGAAAGGAATGCTGGTGCTGGGCGAAGACTTGCCTGCTGACGAACTGAAGACATTAGAGTTCCTGATGGTAATGGATACTCATATGACGGAAACTGCTCTAATGGCAGACGTTGTCCTTCCAGCAGCAACCTATGCTGAAAGCGAAGGTACTTATACCAGCTTCGAAAGACGCATTCAGCCATTGGTGAAAGCACTTGAACCTGCCCAGTCCATGGAAAACTGGGAAGTACTTGCTAAAATGGCAGCCATCCTTCGGAAGCCTTTTGGGTATGAAACAACAGAAGACGTAACAACCGATATGGCTATTAATGTCACCGGATACCAAGGTCTTCAGCATATGAATGGTCAGTCTGTTTTCTGGCCGCTTGGACAATCTCCAGTTTTATATACAGATGGGTTTGGTTTTGAATCAAAAAAGGCACACTTGCAGACGGTGGCAGATGCACCTATGTTCCAAGAGCCTGTCTATACACATTACATCACCAATCTCTTTATGAAAAAGCTTGAAGAAGAAGGTTTGGATCGCTGCTAGATTGATAAAACCCACAATTAAAAAGGCAAAACCCTAATTTCATGGGTTTTGCCTTTTTCACGCCATTAATCGTAAGATTTCTTCCTGGGACAATAAAATCTCTTCCACCTGATCTGGCTCTTTGGGAAGTAGGAAAGAAATATAATGATCACGATTCTTTTTATCACTGACCATGGCTTTCACTAAAGCTTCTGAAGAGGACAACTCGCACTCTTCTTCCGTAGGAATCAAGCCAACCAGTTTCTTGTATTCTTCACATTTTTCTGGTGGAATCCAGTTCAGCCTACAGGCCAAATCTAATTCGTAGAGCATCCCCCTTCTTACTGCCTCCCCATGAATCATCCTGAAGTTAGAAAGCTTTTCTATCCCATGACCAGCTGTATGACCGAAATTCAGTACTTTTCTCAGTCCTTTTTCCCGTTCATCTGCCATCACAATTGTATTTTTACACACAATGCAACGTTTAATGAGTTTAGTCATGACCTCTGGTTCTCTTCGCATCACATCATTCCAATGATTACGGATCCATCCAGTCATTTCGCTACCTTGTATAATGGCATACTTAACGACCTCTGCACATCCACCCCAAAACTCTGTATCCGGCAACGTTTCCAAAACAACTGGATCGATCCAAACAGCCTGGGGCTGATAAAAACTTCCCACCATATTTTTTCCAGATTGCAGGTTAACTCCGGTTTTGCCGCCAACACTGCTATCGACCTGAGATAAAAGTGTGGTTGGTATTTGGATCCAAGAAATCCCCCGCATATAAATCGAAGCACAGAACCCAGCTAGATCTCCAACGACCCCACCACCTAAAGCAATAATTCCATCATATCGGTTAATCCCCGCTTCTGCCATTCTTTCCATGATTTCTTCAACCTGATGAAGGCTTTTTGTTTTTTCACCAGGACGAACTTGAATCTTAAGAATGCAATATCCTTTTAGTTTCTCCACCAGTGACGATAATACAACGGAAACATGATCATCCGTTAACAATATCCAGCGTCGCTCTTTCAAGATTTCTTCCATTTCTGGCAGCAGTGATTGTTGTAATAGATGTGGCTGAATCAAAATCGGGTAGGATCTCCCTTGAAAATCTGCTATTATTCGATCCATCTACGTTTCATCTCCTTAAAGGAATCTGCTCCAAAAGACTCCAAAAAAACCTCTGTAACTGCCATTTTTACAACCGCTTCTGCAACAACCGCTGCTGCTGGTACAGCACAGGTATCGCTTCTTTCTACGGCTGCTAGATGAGTTTCTTTCGAAATATAATCCACGGTTTTCAACGGTTTCATTAATGTGGGAATCGGTTTCATGGCACAACGTAATACCAAATTCTCTCCATTGGACATGCCACCTTCCACTCCACCAGCATGATTAGTTCTTCGATGAAATCCATCCTCTTCCTTATAAAATATTTCATCATGAACCAAAGAACCGGGTTTTAAAGCTGATTCAAACCCATCTCCCACCTCCACCCCTTTAATACCTTGTATGCTCATTAGCGCACCAGCCAACCTGCCATCCAGTTTCCGATCCCAATGAACATAACTCCCCAGGCCTACAGGAATCCCTTTTATCTGGATTTCAATAACACCTCCCAGTGTATCTCCATCACTCTTGGCACCATCAATGGCTGCCATCATCAATGCTTCCGCCTTTTTGCATACGCATCGCACAGGTGAATCTTCAGCAGCCTTTAAAGCTTCAAATGTCACTGGCTTATTCTCTATGGCAACCTTTCCTATGCTGCGCACATGGCTGGCTACCTCCATATTAAATTGGGATAAGAGCTGTCCTGCCATGCTTCCGGCTGCCACTCTAGCCGTTGTCTCTCTGGCACTACTTCTTTCCAATACATGTCTCATATCTTCAAAACCATATTTGATGGCACCTGCTAAATCTGCATGCCCAGGCCTTGGATGGCTGACTTTTTTATAGTCTAAATCCCCTTCAAAAGGATCCATCCCTTGTATCCAGTTTTCATAGTCTTTATTCGGGATCGTAAAGGCAATGGGACTTCCCAAAGTAATGCCACCTCGGATACCAGATAAAATCTGAATTTTATCTTTCTCAATTTTCATTCGTCCACCTCTTCCGTATCCCCTTTGTCTTCTGGAAAGATGGTGGTCGATGATTTCTTTTGATATTGGCACACCAGCAGGCATTCCCTCAATAATGCCGGCAACAGCCTGACCGTGGGATTCACCGGCAGTTAGTAATCGTAGCATGATCGCCCTCCTCTATAATGGTTTTTCTGACCTTGGAAAAGATCCAAAAACATACAGTTTCCTTGTTTTCATTCTTAATTTTAACAAAATCTCTCTGATTGGATCTTCTTCTTGATGTCCATAAAAGTCAATAAAAAAAATGTATTGGCCTAACTCCTGCTTTGCTGGTCTGGACTCAATTCTTGATAAGTTGATGTTCTCATCCGCGAATATTTTTAATATCTGATATAAGCTGCCTGGCTGATCTTGTTCAAAAGAAAAGGCTATTGCTGTTTTGTCTGCTCCCGTCGGATCTTTTCGTCCTCTCCCCAGCTTAATAAACCTTGTCTGATTAAATCGATTGTCCTGAATATCCATCGCCGCTATTTTCAATCTGTTGTGATCACCAGCCCACATGCTAGCGATCGCGGCATACTGACTTCCTTTTTCCTTAGCTGTCCTACATGCAGCTGAAGTGCTTTCGGATCCAATTAATTTTATATGTGGGTATTCTCTTCGAAAGTAACGACGACATTGTTCTAATGCCTGCGGGTGAGAAATAACATACTCCACTCCAGAGATATCCCCTGAATCATTAAATAGATGATGCCTAATCCGATAGGTAACTTCTCCCTGAAGTACAATATCCTTTAAATCCAGCAAACTATCCATAACTGCTGTCACCGCACCTTCTGTGGAGTTTTCCACTGGCAACCACCCAAAAGGTAAAACCTCATGCTCCATTTTTTCCAATACATCCATAAAAGATTCGCACGCCACTGGTTCCAGTTCTGGAAAAGCTTCTGCAAGTGCTAAGTAGCTATAAGACCCTTTGGGTCCTAAATATCCACATTCCATCCCTTGATCTCCTTCCCACTTATTCCTAATTTATGATTTTATCAATTCACCGATAACTTCCATAAATCCAGGGAAGGATACCGCCATGCAAGATTCATTGGTAATTTCAATGGTATCTTCTGACAATAAACCTGCTACTGCCATGGCCATTGCAATTCGATGGTCTCCATGGCTGTCTATGCGTCCAGCTTTTATTTTCTGCGGTCCATGGATCACCATTCCATCTTCCAGGGTTGTTACTTCAATTCCTACTTTTTCCAATTCCTCTGCCATGGCGCTTATTCGATCTGTTTCTTTCACCCGAAGCTCTGAAGCACCAGTGATTTTAGTAGTTCCTTTGGCACAGGCAGCAGCTATGGCTAAAACAGGAATTTCATCAATTAAGCTGGGTATAACTTCTGCACCGATTTCAACAGCATCCAGCTTTGCTCCCATGATATGAATATCTGCTATTGGTTCTCCACCAACCTCTCTCTGGTGGTTTATTTTAATTTCTGCACCCATCTGCTGAAGGACATTTATAATTCCTGCTCTTGTCGGATTAATGCCTATGTTTTCTAGAATAACATCAGATCCCTCTAAGCAGGCAGCTGCCACCATCAAAAAAGCAGCGGAGGAAATGTCTCCTGGCACTTCAATATGAGTACCTTTAAGTTTTCCTGGTGTTACCTTTCGACTTAAGCCGTCAGAAACCACAGATATACCAAAGGATCCCAGCATGCGCTCTGTATGATCTCTGCTGGCTCTTGGTTCAGTAACACACGTAGTACCATCTGCAAAGAGACCAGCCAGTAATACAGCTGATTTAATCTGAGCGCTTGCTACGGGCAGTTCGTATTCAATAGCCTTTAGCTGTCCGCCGCGAATTGCTAAGGGTGCTTTTCTCCCATTTTCCCTTCCATCAATAATAGCACCCATTTTACGTAACGGAACTGCAATTCGCTCCATAGGTCTGCTGCGCAAGGAACCATCTCCAGTGATAACCGAATGAAAATTTTGACCACTGAGAATTCCAGCCATCAACCTCATAGTAGTTCCAGAATTCCCAGCATCCAAAATATCTTGAGGTTCAATAAGACCTCTTTGACCTCTGCCTATAAGGCATAGCCTATCTTTTTCCTCTTGTACCTGTACACCCATTTGTTTAAAACATGCAATGGTCGAAAGACAATCTTCACCTTTTAAAAACCCGTCGATGGTGGTTTTTCCCTCGCTGATTCCAGCTAGCATGACAGCTCGATGACTAATGGATTTATCCCCAGGAACTCGACATTTCCCCTTTAGTTTCTTCACACGATGTACGGTTAACATGATTTCCCTCTCCTTTTTGCCGGGTGAACACAAATCCTTCTTCTCCCAAGGCCTTCATCGCACGTTTTTCTTCTTCTGCTTCCGCAAAAGCCAGACGTACGGCGCCTTTTTGACTTTCCCTGGCATGTACTATTTCAATTTCCTTTATATTGGCCTTTGCTGTCCCCACCAGGCTGGTAATATGAGCCAAAGCACCTGGCTCATCTTTAACTTCCACATAAAGCTGATACCATTCTGGTAAGTAATCTTTTCCCGTCTCCGACAAAAAATCTCGATATCTCTTTCCTTTTTCAAGGGATTCAAGCATCTCACTTCTCCTCCCTTGGCTGAGGTATTCATGAAAATCATTTAATACTTTTTTAAATTTTTCAACTCCTAAGAGCAACTCCCGCTGATTATAGAAAAAAATTTCCTCCCACATTGCTGGATTTCCAGAAGCAATCCTTGTGGTATCTCTAAATCCGCTTCCTGCAAAGTTCTTCAACTCTTCATCCTGTTCTTCTTCCATCATGCAGGTCAATACAGACGCTAAGCAATGAGGTAAATGGCTGGTCCTCGCCACAATATAATCATGCTTTTTAGGACTGATGATGACAGGAAAAGCACCAATCATGGACACCAGGGATTTTAATCGACCCACTGCTACATCCGATGTGTCTGCTGTTGGTGTTAAAAAATAATAGGCATTTTCAAATAAATATGGGCTGGCTGCTTCTACACCGCCTTTTTCAGAGCCAGCCAAAGGATGTCCGCCCACAAATTGAACACCCTTGTTTAAGACACTGGCCGCATTTACTGCTGCTTCTTTCACACTCCCTAGGTCTGTTATAATAGCCCCTTTAGGCACATATTCAGTGATTTTTGTCAATATTCTTTCGTAATACCCAACAGGCACGGCCAGCATAATCAAGTCGGCTTTTTTTACAGTTACTGATAAAGATGTTCCAATTTCATCAATAACCCCCATCGCTTTAGCCATCACTAGGGCTTCTTGATTGATATCAAATCCAGTGATCTTGCAAGAAAGGTTTCTTTCTTTTAATGCCAGTGCAAAAGAACCTCCCATCAGCCCTGTGCCTATCAAGGCTACTTCCTTAAAGTCATCCATCACACCACCTCCCAGACCTTATCGAACTGAATATATTTTTTGAATCGTATTCATCATTAATTTGAAATTATCGTATTTAAGTGACTGACCTCCATCAGACATGGCTTCTTCTGGATGATTATGAACCTCTACCATCAAGCCATCAGCACCAGCCGCTACAGCAGCTTTTGCCATTGGTTCCACTAATGACCATTTTCCAGTACCATGGCTTGGATCAACGACAACCGGCAAGTGGCTAAGCTCCTTCACTACTGGTACCGCACTTAAATCCAGTGTGTTTCGAGTGTGTTTTTCAAAGGTACGTATCCCTCTTTCACACAAAATCACATTAGGATTCCCTTTGGAGAGAATGTATTCTGCCGACATCAACCATTCTTCAATAGTGGCACTCAACCCTCGTTTTAACATGACTGGCTTCTTGCTAAGACCAATTTGCTTCAGAAGGGCATAGTTTTGCATATTACGAGCACCAATTTGAAGAATATCAGCATATTCAGCAACCATGTTCACATCGTCTTGATCCATTACTTCTGTCACAATGGATAAGCCAGTCATTTCCTTGGCTTTTTTCAAGATCTTTAGCCCTTCTTCTCCTAAACCTTGAAAACTGTAAGGAGAGGTTCTTGGTTTAAACGCTCCACCTCGAATCATATTAGCGCCGCTTTCTTTTACATTTTTTGCTATCTCTAACAACTGTTCTTCATTTTCAACTGCACACGGGCCAGCGATTACTACCATGCTACCATTTCCAATTTTGGTTCCATTTACTTTAACAACAGTATCCTCTGGATGAAAATCTCTTGATGCTAACTTAAAAGGATTTAACACATGAATCAGCCTTTCAACGTTTTCATTTGCTTCAATTTGCCCTGGATTGATTTTTCGGGTGTCTCCCACTAATCCTAGAATAAAATGATTGGATCCTTGGGATTCATGAACCTCACAACCTAGACTGATCATTTTTTTCATGATTTTTTCCACCTTTTCTCTGGGTGTACCAGACTTCATCACAATTACCATACGATTACCTCCTTGGTTTCTTATCAATAAAAAAAGAGTGCCTCTTTCTAAGAGACACTCTTTGCGTACACACCATCATCATTTGTACCATGACTATACACTTGTAGTCTACACTGGTGATAGGGTCCATTTGTTCCTAGAAAGAACATATTTCTTTGAAGTTTTTACCAACGCAAAAGTTCCAGCGCTAAAATAAAAATAGCCCCAGAAGTAGGTAAAGAAATATGCTTCACATATATTTTTATGTTTCTTTCCAGTTAATGACAACATGGCTTCACACAGCTTTCTTTGATTAGTTTATGGAAATTTTCAGTAATTAAAAAACATTATAAACATCTTTTAAGGATCTGTCAACCGATATTTAGAATTCTTTTAATCACCTTTGATTCCTTTAACCCTGCTATTGTGGTTTAATCCGTCTTTCCCCATCCAAAGTCTCCAAATATTTTTTTAGCTTCTCGGATTCACTACAGAGTACCAAGGATTCTGGCATGTTTAGCTGCCGAATCATGTCATGAGCTTTTTCGAATTTTCCTACATCCCAAGAAATATGAGCATCACTTCCGACTACCACTGGCACTTTGTAATTTCGACAGGTTTCCAATATTTTAAAACAACGATCCCAGCTACCTTGTCTAAAGCTATCCGATGTTAAGGAACTGTTATTGATTTCAATGAGTTTTCCATATTTCCCAGCAGCTTCTACCATTCTTTCTATTTGAACTGGATATGCTGGGTTTCCAGTATGCCCTAGAATATGAACATAAGGATTTTTCATTACTTGGATCAACGCATTGGTATTCTCTTTTTCGCTTCCAGGTTTAATGCATGGAAGGTGAAAGCTAGCAATAACAAGATCTAACTGCTGTAAAATACTATCTGGCAAATCCAAGCTGCCATCCATTCCAACAATATTCACTTCTGCTCCCTTTAACACTTCCACTCCATACATAAATGTCGGTAGGACTTTTAGATTCCGAAAGTATAGCTTCGATGCAGCGTGAGGCATGGCAGGGCCGTGATCGGTGATGGCAATAAGGCTCAATTTTTTTTCTGATGCCTGTTGTGCCATTTCTTGAACAGTACTATAGGCATGTCCACTTGCAATCGTGTGACAATGGGTGTCCACATGTAATTTCATCTTATTTCCTCCAATACACGAAACAGATAATTCGTTTTTGAATTGAGAAAAGAAATCCTAAATAGCTTTTAAAAAAATCTATCTTGTAGTAGGATTATATCAGAAGTGAAAGCTAATGAAAACTCAACCATATTATTATATAGAAAGAGGGATTTGGTCAATAACCCACCACTTATGCCCTGATGGGCATGAAAGTTGGGGGCTTGTTTTAGGGCAAGCCCATGTTGATTAGCCTAAGTGCTTCGAGCACTCCGTTAGCCTTGTCATAATATCCGTGGATGTCTATCCCAGTCTGCGGCACTATTGTCCGTCATTAAACAGTCCTGTTGGGTAGGGACCGTGTGGCGAACTGAACCCTCACAGAGGGAAGGCAAGCTTGGCTAACATTGGCGAGGGATACCTTACTGGCAAGCATTTGTTTGTCAGCCTTACAAGTAATTTGTAGAAAGGAAGAATTCTATATGGTGTACGTGCTGTCAATTACAGGAAAGCTTCTCATGCCCACCAATCGGCATGGGAAGGTCAGACACATGCTCAACGCTGGAAAGGCTAAAGTGGTTCAGAAAACACCTTTTACCATCCAGCTTCTTTTTGAAACCACCAGCTACACACAACCCATCACATTGGGCGTGGACGCTGGGAGTAAAACCGTGGGGCTAAGTGCTTCCACTAAGAAGCAGGAGGTTTATGCTGCAGAGGTAAATCTTCGCACTGACATGGTAGATTTACTCTCCACCAGGCGTCAAAACCGCCGAACAAGGAGAAATCGCCTGCGGTACCGAAAGCCTCGATTTCTAAATCGGGTCAAATCAAAGAAGAAAGGCTGGTTAGCACCTTCGGTGAACCACAAGGAAAGCCGCAAAATGGGCGGGGACTCCCCAGGGAACCTGGTCACCCTATGCGAAACCTGCCACAAGGCCTACCACCGGGGCAAGATTGAACTTCACTTAAAACCATCCCCCAGTTTCAGGAATGCTGCCTTCATGGGCATCATGCGGTGGAGTTGTTACAACCGTCTGAAAGAAAAGCACCCACAGGTTCACCTGACTTACGGCTACCTGACGAAGAACAACCGCATCGCTGCAGGATGGAAAAATCCCACATCAACGACGCATATTGTATCGCCGGCAACCTGAACGCTAAGCGGGTCACAGAAACCTACCTGTGTGCGTTTAAGCGAAAAAACAACCGCCAAATCCATAAAGCCAACTTCCTTAAAGGCGGGAGAAAGAAGCAAAACCAGGCACCCTACCAGGTGCAGGGGTTTCGGCTTTATGACCAGGTGGACTACCTGGGAGAAACGGGGTTTATCTTTGGTCGAAGAACCAGTGGTTATTTTGACATCCGAAAGCTGGATGGTACAAAAATTCATGCCAGTGCAAGCCACAAAAAGCTTCAACTGCTACAACCAACCAACACATTACTGATAGAAAGGAGGCTGGCCGGGTAGCCATCCCCCCCCTTAGAGAAGTGGGGGGAATCCTGGCCTAAAAGAGAGATGAAGATCATTGTACAAAAATTTGGTGGTTCTTCTTTAGCAACCCCCCACAGTCAAGAAATGGCTGTAAAAAAAATAGTCCATGCTATTCAAGCTGGCTATATCCCCGTTGTAGTGGTCTCCGCTATGGGGCGAAATGGTTCTCCCTACGCTACGGACACACTAAAAAATCTTTTATCCATTGATGGTTCCATAACAGACTCTCGCCACATGGATTTACTGTTAAGCTGTGGCGAAGTAATTTCAGCCGTCGTACTCTCCAACCAGCTTCAAAAAACAGGCTATGAGTCTGAAGCCCTTACTGGATGGCAAGCTGGCATTGTCACCAACGATCATTTTGGTTGTGCAGAAATATTGTCTATCGAAAAGGATGTTTTGCAGCTCTATCTGGATAAAAGAATTATCCCTGTAGTAACAGGCTTTCAAGGAATAACCGCCAACCAAAAAGTTACTACTTTAGGTCGTGGTGGATCCGATACAACTGCAACAGCCCTTGGTGCCGCATTATCTGCTGAATGCGTAGAGATATATACGGATGTAGATGGCATTATGACAGCAGATCCTCAAGTCGTTCAAGATGCCTGTATTCTGGATGAAATCCATTATGACGAAGTTTTCCAAATGGCTGATCAAGGCGCAAAAATTATCCATCCCCGTGCTGTTGAAATTGCTCGTCAAAACAACTTATCCTTACGGATAAAAAATACCCATTCTAATCATCCTGGCACACTAATATGTTCTCAGCGCCAACAATTTGATCTGGGTTATGCTTCCCATGATCCACAAAATCTTTTAACTGCAGTAACGCAAAAAAACAATATTGCTCAAGTTATCATTTCTCAAATTGAAACAGGGCTTCAGGATGAAAGCCATCTTTTTTCAACAATGGCCGACTTAGGAATCAGCATTGATATGATCAATTTTTCCCCAAAACGCAAAATGTTCACCATCAGTAATGAAAAAGTTTCTGCCTTAACCGATTTATTAAAAAAGTACCCTGTAAAGTTCAGCGTGACCACGGACCTTAGCAAAGTTACTGTCATCGGCAACCGAATGACCGGTATACCGGGTGTTATGGCAAGGGTTTTTTCTGCTTTGGCAAAGGAAAAAATAGAGATTCTTCAAAGCTCAGACTCTCACTCCACTATTTCCTGCCTCGTAGTAGAAGACCACGCCACCAAAGCAGTACAAAGCCTTCACCATTTTTTTAGTCTCCATCATAAGAAATAAGCATCATCCTTCTAAACGCTGTAAAATCCGCTGATATCCATCTGCACCATAAAGCAGACAGCGATTCACTCGGCTAATCGTTGCCGTGCTAGCACCTGTCTGCTTTTCTATTTCTGTATAAGTCTTTTTTTCCTTAAGTAATTTGGCCACTGCCAATCTTTGGGAAATAGACTGTATTTCTTTGATGGTACAAATGTCTTCAAAAAATCGATAACAGTCTTCTTCTGTTTCCAAGCTTCGTACTGCTTTGAAAAAATCATCCACGAAAGGATCTTTTAATTTAGACTCATATGCCACAGGATCACCTCTGCTTCTTATTCTTTTTGCCACTTCTAAAACCCACGCTACATTAAGGACCACCTGAAATCGTCACAAAAACTGCCCCAGACCTGGGAGCTAAGGTAATTTGGATTAAGCGATCCTCAACGGAAACTTCCTTTTCATGAATTAAATCAAATATTTTCGAAGCATTAAGAAAGCTTACCCTTTCTTTTATGGTTATTTCTTTATCTGAAGCATTAAAAGCTAACAAAACCGTCTCTTGCCCCTTCATTGTTCTAGCAAATCCGTAATGACTATGGCCTACTGTCCATGTTTCCCATTCACCTTTGCCAAGTGTTGGATATTGATTTCTTAAATTGACCATCTTTTTTGTCCATTCCATCAATTCCCTATCTTCACGACCCCAAGGAAAAGTTCTTCTATTTAATGGATCTGAAAAACCTTCCAATCCCGCTTCATCCCCATAGTAAATCGATGGAACTCCAGGAAATGTCATTTGAAACAAACTAGCCATCTTGTACCTAGCTATTGCCATTGCACGTTTTTCATCTGAAAGCTTAAATTTTATTTTATCTGTTTCTGTCAGGGATTCAGGGTCTGGAGCTTCTCCCAAAATTGTTAAGACTCTTGGTCGATCATGGCTTCCGATTAAGTTCATACAACTATAAAAATGAGTTTTGGGATAATTTTCATACAAACTCATTAGAGAGGCATGAGTTTCATTCCCAGTTGTATTTCTTAACAAAAAATCCAACAGAATGTTTCTAAATGGATAGTTCATCACTGCATCTAACTCATCTCCCAATAAATATTCTCGCTTTTCACCGTAGCTTGATTTATTGGAAGCATCTTCCCATACCTCTCCTATTAAAACAGCTTCTTCATTCTCTTCCTTTAACGCTGTTTTTAATTCTTTGATAAACTTAGCAGGAAGTTCGTCTGCTACATCTAAACGCCATCCTGCTGCCCCTTTTTTTATCCAATGTCGAACAACACTATCTTCATTTTGATAGATAAATTGCTTGTAGGAATGTTCTAACTCATTGGTATTTGGCATGGTGTCAATTCCCCACCAGCAATCATAATTTTGGGGATGTTCTTTAAACCGAAACCACGGGTAATAAAAAGAATTCTTCGATTGATAGGCTCCTATGGTATCATAGTTTTCTTCACGATTAAAGTATCGGCTGTCACTTCCCGTATGGCTGAAAACACCATCCAAAATTATTCTTATTCCCTTTTTTTCCGCTTCCTCACAGAGCTTCTGAAACACCGCTTCTGTTCCAAGTAAGGCATCTATTTTCATATAGTCTCCAGTATCATATCGATGATTACTCGCTGCTTCAAAAATCGGATTAAGATAGATGATGCTAATGCCTAATTCTTGGAGATACGCTAATTTTTGAATAATTCCTTCCAAATTCCCCCCATAAAAATCCCATTTCATAACATTACCTTTTGATGGGTCTTTTATATAAATAGGATCATCTTCCCATCTTCCGTGGATTACGCTGTCTTTTTTCACAGCCCGTATACACTCATTTTCTAACCCGTTAAAAAATCGATCTGGAAAAATTTGGTACATAACCCCGTCCCTATACCATGATGGGATTTCAGACTCTCTGTAGACGGTCATTTGATAGGAATAAGGAATGTTGCGGCTTATCGCCCCTACTCCTCCTTGTCTTTTCCTATTATTCCCATAGTAATAAACTCCTTCTGCTGTTTCAATGATAAAGTAATACCAAAGCAAACAAGGAACTTCAGAACTCTTCACTTGGACCTGAAAAATGTCTTCCTTGTCTGCAATTGGAGTCATCTCATAAAGCGTTTCACCTTGATGATCTCGCCATACCCTGAGATAGACAGTATGGGCCAAAGAAAGTAAAGATCCAGTAATGCTTATGGCTACCTTTTGAAAACAAGGAGCAGCCCCAAAAGGGCTGCGATATTTTTTTTGGTGAGAGTCATGCAACAAAAGAGAATCTTGCATTTTAACACCTGCTTTCTTATTTTTTATCAACTGCTTTCTTAGATTTAAGGACCGGTAACCGCCATACCTGTTCATTATAGTCCTTAATGGTTCTATCACTGGAAAAAGAACCTGCTGCTGCAATATTGAGAACCGCTTTTTCCCACCACACTTCTGGTTTTTTATAGTCTAATCCCAATCGAGTGTGTGCTTGACAATATGCCTCAAAATCTTTTAACAAAAAGTATGGATCCGCCATTCCGTAGTTCCCATAAATCAATCCTTCATATAGACCCCGAAACATATCTGGATGTTCCGAGTCTAGAAATCCATTAACAAACTGATCCAGCACTCGCTTTAGGTCAGGACTTGTCTCATATAGCTCCTGGGGATGATAATGGCCTCTTTTATAGTATTGGGATACTTCTTCCGCTGTCAGGCCAAAAATGTACATATTTTCCGAACCAACAGCCTCTTTCATTTCTACATTTGCTCCATCTAGGGTTCCAATGGTAAGTGCTCCATTCAACATAAACTTCATATTCCCAGTGCCAGATGCTTCTTTTCCCGCCGTTGATATTTGTTCGCTGACATCAGAAGCTGGAATAATCTTTTCCGCTAAAGAAACACGATAGTTTTCCATGAAAACCACTTTGATTTTATTCTGTACCCGTGGATCGTTATTAATTTTTTTTGCTAAGGTATGAATGAGCTTTATGATTGTTTTGGCGTTATGATACCCAGGTGCAGCCTTTGCACCAAATATAAAGGTGCGCGGATGCATTGAAAAATCAGGATTTTCCAATATTTTATTGTATAGGTACATAATATGCATTGCGTTCAGCAGCTGTCGTTTATACTCATGAAGACGTTTCACATGTACATCAAAAATAGACTCTGGATTTATTTCCACTTTGTATTTCTCTTCTATATGAGCTGCTAAGTCTTTTTTATTCGTTAATCGAATTTCAGCGATGGTATTTTGTATTTTTTTATCTTTTGCATACTCTTTAAATCGTTCTAATTGATGGGGCTCTTTCATCCATCCATCACCAATATGATCTGTCAGCAATTCAGCCAATTTGGGATTCGCTTTGCCAAGAAAGCGTCGATGCGTCACCCCATTGGTAATCGCCCTAAATTTTGTGGGTTCCCTTTGATAAAAATCGTTAAATACTTCTGCTTTTAAAATATCCGTATGGAGCTTGGCAACGCCATTAACAGAAAAAGAGCCTACAATAGCCAATCTTGCCATGTGAATTTCCCCGTATGAAATAATGGCCATCCCTGCAATTTTTTCCCATTCCCCCGGATTTTCTTTCCATAAATCTTGACAAAACATTTCGTTAATTTCATTAATGATTTCATAAATTCTAGGAAGCAATGTTTTAAACATGGCTTCAGGCCATTTTTCTAAAGCCTCCTGAAGCAGCGTGTGATTGGTATAGGCAAAGGTTTGATGCGTAATTCGCCAAGCATCTTGCCAATCCAGCCCTTCTTTATCCATTAGTATTCTCATGAGTTCTGGTATTCCCAAGGCTGGATGAGTGTCATTAATATGAATGACCACTTTTTTATGAAAGTCAAAAATATTATTGCCAGCATCTTTAAACCTTCTATGAATACTCTGAATGGAAGCTGAAACAAAAAAATACTGTTGTTTGAGTCTGAGAGACTTTCCTTCTGGGTGATTATCCTCTGGGTAAAGGACTTTTGTAATAACTTCTGCCAATTCTTTCTCTGCCACCGAATCCACATATCGTCCCTGGCCAAAAAGACCCATATCCATTGGCTTCAAAGCCCTTACTCCCCAAAGCCTCAATGTATTGACTACATCCGAATCATACCCCACCACTGGAACATCGTATGGAATCGCTTTGACACATTGTGCATTTTTGAGCATCACATATTCTTTTCCATTTTTTATAACACGTTCCACTTCTCCTCCAAAACATATAATTTCTGGCTCTTCTGGTTTAGCCACTTCCCAGATATTTCCATCTTCAAGCCAAGGATCTGGTACTTCTACTTGATAGCCATCTATAATTTTTTGTTTAAAGAGGCCATATTCATACCGAATGCCATTTCCATGACCAGATAATCCTAAGGTCGCTAGAGAATCCAAAAAACATGCCGCTAGACGTCCTAAGCCTCCATTCCCCAGACCAGCATCTGGCTCACTATTCCTAACTTTATCTAAGTCAATGCCCAACTTTTCACAAGCTTGCATGACTACTTCGTCTATTCCTAAGTTCATTAAATTATTTCCAAAAAGCCGACCCATTAGAAATTCCATGGATAAATAATACATTTGCCGACTATTTGCTTCTTGTTCTATTTCCTTTGAATATGCCCACTTTTCCATGAGACGATCGCGTAAAAGCATGCCCATCGCTTTATAGAGCTGTCCATCTGTTGCTGTTTTCAAGGTTCTGGCAAATAAGCTTTGTAGCTTCATTTCAATATCCTCTTGAAGCAGATGGATTCTTTCTTCTTGGCTTAACTCTTCCCGCTGTTTGTGTTTCATTCTTTTACCGCTCCTTTACTTGCTACTAGTAGCTTTTAAATTTTCATAGATTTCTTTATAGCGCTGTGCCGACTTTTTCCAACTATTATCCTGTTGCATCGCTTTTTCTACTAGTTTTTTCCATTCTGCAGGTTTCTGATAAAGTTCCAATCCTTCTTTTATGGTAAACAGCATCTCATGGGCATTGTAATTTGAAAACGTAAATCCACAACCTTCTCCAGATAAATCCTTATAATGATTGACCGTATCCTTCAAGCCTCCGGTTTCACGAACAATAGGAAGACTTCCATATCGTAAGGCAATAAGCTGTCCCAAGCCACAGGGCTCAAATTGGGATGGCATCAGAAACAAATCCGAAGCTGCATATCCTCTATGTGCCAACGGATTATCAAATTTAAGTTGTATGGAACATTTATCAGGATATAGGCCAGCTATTGCTTTGAGTTGTTCCTCATAATAAGAATCTCCCGTCCCTATAACCAGTAACTGCATCTCTAATTCCATCATTTCATGCAGTACATGCATCACTAAATCTATGCCTTTTTGTGGCACTAGCCTGGTGATCATCGCTATTAAAGGAACCTCTTTTTCTGGTAATCCCAGTTCCTTTTGCAAGTTCTTTTTATTTTTTCTTTTTCCTTCAATATTCTGAATATCGTAAGTGAATGGAAGCAACGGGTCTTTTGATGGATCGAACTCGTCATAATCTAATCCGTTGATGACCCCTGTTAATTTATGCCCTTGACTTCCTAAAAGCTCGTTCATCTGCTCTCCAAAATATGGTGTTTGTATTTCCTCAGCATAGGTAGGGCTTACGGTGGTTACCAAATCCGAATAATTGATCCCTCCCTTAAGAAAACTCACATTCCCATGGAATTCCAAGCCATCCACAGTAAAGTGTTCTTCTCCCAAAGTCAACAGATCCGACAAGATGCTCTTAGGAAACACTCCCTGATACTTAAGGTTATGAATGGTAAAAATCGTTTTAATGGTTTGATAGGCTGGTTTTTCCCGAAAAACCACGTCAAGCAGCGGTGCCACCATCCCCGATTGCCAATCATGGCAATGAATAATATCCGGATAAAAATCGATAAAAGGCAACATTTCTAGAACCGCTCGATTAAAAAAAGAAAATCGTTCCCCATCATCTGGGTATCCATAGTATCCTGGACGATTAAAATGGTATTTGTTATCTAAGAAATAGAAAGGAACACCTTGGTAAGTCATATATTCTAGCCCACAAAACTGGTTCCTCCATCCAACAGGGACATAAATGCTTTCTTGCCATTTAATCTGATCTTCCAACTCTGCTGGCATTTCTTGAAATTTAGGCAAGACAACTCGTACGTCTACATTTTCTTTTTTCAATGCTTTTGGCAAAGAGCCAATCACATCGCCCAACCCACCTGTTTTCACGAAGGGTGCCGCCTCCGATGCTACCATTAGCACTTTTATCATTCTTTAGCACCTCTTTCTTTCTCCCATGCGTTAAATAACGGCTTGTTTCTCCACTACTATTGGATATTCTGCATCCCCAATAATTTTTTTACCAGAGGTAACCACAACATCCTTGTCCAAAATGGCATTCTCTACCACTGCACCCTGATGAACCTGTCCTTTTTGCATAATAATGCTATTACGTACGACAGCCCCCTCATGAATGATAACGCCTCTACTAAGTAAACTATTTTCTACCACCCCTGCAATATGGCATCCATTGGCCATCAGGGAATTACGTACTTGTGCAGACTCTTGATATTTAGCTGGTGGTTCGTCTTTAACTTTAGTACTGATACTGCCATGACTTAAAAATACGTCCTTCCAGACTTCTGGCTTCAGCAAGTCCATACTATGATGGTAATAAGTCTTAATGGAATCTATTTTAGCCGCATACCCTTTATGCTCGTAGGCAAATATTTTATACCGGTCTAAGTTTTTAATAAGGGCATCTTTGGTAAAATCTCTATAGCCTCGGGCAATGCAATCATCAATTAGTTGCATAAAAAGACTTTTTTTCATGAATGCTACTTCAAGGGCTGCCGCTGGGCTCAGCATTTTACCTCTGGCTGCTGCCATATCATGGACCCGATCATTGTTATCTAAAAGCAAAGAAAGCATCCGATAATTCGTTTTTTCCGTTTCATGTAGGTTTTTATACACCATCACAATATCCGCTCTCTTTTTATGATAAAAAGTTTCAATCTTACTATAATCCATATTATATATTATATTGCTATTACTAATGAGAATATATTCCTGCCGACTTCGATTCAAATAATCCATGTGATTATAATAGTGATCTATATCTCCCAAGTTCCCAGTAAACTGATCATATCGAAAAATAGGTGGTAAAATAAATAAACCATCTCGTTTGCTGAGTAGTTCCCATTCTTTTCCAGAATCCACATGATCCAACAGGGAACGATTGTTGCTCTGGGTTACAATTCCAACATTTTTAATTCCTGAATTCGCCATATTTGATAATACAAAATCAATAATTCGATATCGTCCCCCAAAAGGAACCGCTGCTGTGGATCTTGCTCTAGTCAAATCCTTTAATTTTTGCTTTATATCTGTATCGTTAATAATCCCTACCACATTTTTCACTTCTCCACCTCCTCATATTGGATCCCATTAGGACAGCATCCAAATTCATGGCAGTTGTCGATATTAATTTCAGCACCAGCTGGAAGAGTTTTTTCCCTGCTAACCACTACATTTTCTCCCAGTACAGTTATCCCTTCTTGGCCGTTCCCAGGCTTCCCTATCTGACAGTCATCTTCAATGGTGCACTCCTCGCCGATAATACTTCTTTCAATCACCACATTTTCTCCAATAGATACATCTGACATGATTACAGAATCTCTAATAACACTGCCTTTTCCAAGAGTAACGCCTGGAAACAACACAGACCTTTCAATAGAACCATATACTTGACATCCTTCATTGACCAAAGATTTCTTTACCGAAGCTTCTGCTCCAAAATATTGAACTGGCTGATTCGGATTAACGGAATAGACTCTCCAGTCTCTTTCATACAGATCCAACTCTGGACTATCGTCCAGAAGGTCCATATTCGCTTGCCACAAGCTTTCAATGGTTCCCACATCTTTCCAATAGTGCTCAAATGGATAAGCGTACACTCGGTTACCTTCCTTAAGCATTTTCGGGATAAGATTTTTTCCAAAATCATGTTCTGACTTTGGGTCTAAGTCATCTTCAATCAATGCCTTACGCAGTTTTTTCCAGTCGAAGACATAGACACCCATAGAGGCTAAATTATTCTTGGCTTCTTTCGGTTTTTCTTCAAACTCCGCAATGCGATTATCTTTTTCTGTATTCATAATTCCAAAACGATGGGTTTCTTCCCATGGCACTTCAATCACCGCAATAGTTGCATCTGCATTTTTTTCTTTATGAACATCTACCATCTTAGAGTAATCCATTTTATAAATATGATCACCAGACAGTACTAACACATATTCTGGATCATATTGATCCACAAATTCTATATTCTGGTAAACCGCATTGGCAGTTCCCAAGTACCAATGTCCACCATCTTGACGGACATAAGGTGGAAGCACCGTAACTCCGCCATACTTCTTATCCAAATCCCAATGACTCCCAATTCCAATATACGAATTCAATATTAATGGCTGATACTGTGTTAAGACCCCAACTGTATATATTCCAGAATTGGAGCAGTTGCTTAAGGGAAAGTCTATAATTCGATATTTACCACCAAAAGGAACCGCTGGCTTTGCCAGTTTACGAGTAAGGATGCCTAAACGTGTTCCCTGACCTCCAGCCAGCAACATAGCGATTACATCATGTTTTTTCAATTTCATTCCCCCTTCTCTACCTTCTGTGATCATATATCATGGTTTGTACCCATTTTCAAAGGTTTATCACGAAATTACGGGAATAATGTCCCTTTCTTTTTAAATGCAAAAAGAAGGAGGTTGTCCCCCCCTTCTTTTACTTCGAACGAAACTCTACGATAACACCTCTGCACCTTTATTATCGCCTTTCAGCGTTAATACTTCCCACTTTCTCCCCCATTTTTCCTGGGTTTCCTGAAGCAAGCGTAAAAAGTCATTTTTCTCTCCATGGTTTTTCTGCCAATTTAGATGGGCTAGAGTCGGACCTGCACCACTTAAATACAACTGAGCGACTTGCCTTTTTTTTGCTTCGGTAAAAATATAGTCCAGTTCTGGCATCAATTTACTCCGATAGGGCTGATGCAATAAATCCCCCAGGGCGCTATTTAAAACACTAAAATCTTCTGTTAGAAGGGATGCAACCAACAAGGAAGCATTTCCCACGTTTTGAATAGCATTTTCAAAAGGAACAACTTCTGGCAACACTAACCTAGCTTCCTTTGTACTCAGGCTTACATTAGGCACTGCAATAGTCCATTCCAACTTTTCTGAAACTGGAAACTGCAAGTAGGCGGTTTTGCCATGGTCTTGAGTGGATACCACCACTCCACCTAGCAACGCAGGTGTTACATTATCAGGGTGTCCTTCTATTTCTACAGATAGTTCCAGCACTTTCTCTGGACTCATTGGTTTATTTAACAATTCATTTGCCGCTACAATGCCACCTACAATGCATGCAGCACTGCTTCCAAGCCCCCTCGATACGGGTATTTCATTAAAAACTTTAATATGCAACCCCTGCATCTGTTGACCCACTTCATCGTACACTCGTTTCATACTTTGATAAACCAGATGGGTTTCATCCACTGGAAGCATTTCAACATCTCTTCCCAAATTCTCAATTAAAAGTCCTTCTTCTCTTTTTTCCACTTCAATTCGATTATATAACCCTAGGGCCACTCCCAAGCAATCAAATCCTGGACCCATATTAGCCGAGGTAGCTGGTACTTTTACTCGAATCATACTTTTTTTCTCATTTTCATATACTCTATCTTTTTCATATTATATCGACTCCTCTTATGATAATGTTTCAACTCGAATAAGATTAGCTACTTCTGTAACAGCTTGAAACTTTCGAATCTGATGAATTGTTTTTTGAACCGCAGCTTCGTGTGTTTTATGAGTAATAAAGACAAGGGGTACCGATTCTTCTCCTTCTCCTTTTTGAATAACTGATGATAAACTAACACCATTTTCTCCAAAAGTACTAGCAATCCTACCAAGTACCCCTGGGCTATCCTTCACCATAAATCGAATATAATAGGCTGTTTTAGTTTTTTCCATAGGCATCACGCTTTTTCTATTCTGTGGAAAATCTAACTGATAGCCTTGTGGGTGAGGATGATGCCAATTTCTGGATATACTGATAATATCTCCTAGCACCGCACTGGCTGTTGGCATATCACCAGCCCCTTTTCCATAAAACATTAGCTCTCCTACTGCGTTCCCTTCAACAAAAACAGCATTAAAGGCATCATTCACTGCGGCTAAGGGGTGTTTTTCATCAATAAGCGTTGGATGTACCCTCAGTTGAATCTCTCCTTCGCACTCTGTGCCGATGGCTAGTAACTTTACGGAAAATCCAAGTTCTTTTGCATACTCAATGTCCGTTGGTGTCATGCACCGAATCCCTTCTCGGTATACCTGTTCAAACTTAACACCAGATTTAAAGCCAAGCGAAGCCAAAATAGTTAACTTATGGGCTGCATCAAAACCATCAACATCAGCTGTTGGATCTGCTTCTGCGTATCCTTTGTTTTGCGCCTCTTGTAGTGCTTCCTCAAAACTGATTCCCTCTTGACTCATTCGCGTTAAAATATAATTCGTCGTCCCATTAACGATTCCCATTATTTTTTCGATTCGATTGGCAGAAAGACTTTCACGAATAGAGTGCAGAATTGGAATTCCTCCAGCAACACTCGCTTCATAACGAAGCTGAAGACCTTTGATTTCAGCTTTTTCTGTTAACTCTTTTCCATGAAGTGCTAAGAGTGCTTTGTTGGCTGTTACAACATGCTTCCCATTTTCAATCGCTTTGTCGAGATATGCTTTTGCCTCTTCTATTCCGCCCACCAATTCTACCACTACTTGAATGCTAGGATCCTCAATGATATCCATGGGATTGGTTGTCAGAAAATCCTTATGAAGTTTTATTTCACGCTCTTTCTCCATATCTCTTACCAATATTTTGCTAATTTCTACATCTATATCCGAATTCTGGTTTAACTCTTTTTTATTCAGTTGGATTGTTTTCCAAAGACCCTGTCCTACGGTTCCAAATCCAAGCAATCCAATTTTTACTTTTTCCATCCTATGTCCACGTCCTTTTTATATTTTGTTGTCATTATCAATACCTTTTTGTTTTATTCATTCCCCATTATTTTTACTTCTCGTACCCCTTCAATGTTTTGTAGATTTTTTATTAATGTTTCTATATGAACAATTAAATCTTTGGTTTCAAGAGAAATCGTTGCATTCGCTACCTGTAAATAAGGGATATTCTGGTTAATGGTTACAATGCTTCCTTGGACCCTAGCAATTTCTTTTAAAACAGCCATTAAACAGCCGGCAATGTGATCCATCACTAAAGCGATTGTAACAATCCGTCCTTTTCCCATTTCGTAAAATGGAAATACATGATTTCGATATTTGTAGTAAGCACTTCTACTAATCCCCACTTTATCCACTGCTTCGTAGATTGTTTTTACCTCTCCACGACTTAGCATCTCATTAACCTGAACCGTTTTTTCCAATACTTCTGGCATCGCTGACGTATGTACTAAATAATATGTATTTTTTTTCGAATTCATTTTTTCACACCTTTGCAAATGTCTTTGTGAATAAGACAATCGTATTTAACCCAAGTACATACTACCATATTTGCTTCACATTTTCAATATCGATTTAGCCTCTCATTGCAGAAAGCAGCCTGTTTTCGCAGGCTGCTTTTTTGTGTTTTCTATGTGTACCGTCTTTATTCAGCTTCCTTGTTTCTTCCATCAACCCATGCATCAAACTTTTCCATGACCCGATCATAGGTCTGTCTAGATATATCCGGCAGCCCACCCAGTGCTTCCTCTGCTGCTTTAAATCCTTGGATAATAGCATCCTTCAATAATGCTGCCTTCGAGGTGTCTCCACCAGATAATGCGATGGCAAAATCAACAATCCGATCACTAACTTTTTCAACCCCCAACTCTCCATCTGGTCCAATCATTGCTTCTAACTCTATCTTAGCTGTTTCATCCACTTCCAGACTTTCCATCTTATCAATTTGC
The DNA here is from genome assembly GCF_055383815.1 of Tindallia texcoconensis. NCBI lineage: Bacteria > Bacillati > Bacillota > Clostridia > Peptostreptococcales > Tindalliaceae > Tindallia > Tindallia texcoconensis. The sequence goes on along the minus strand of NZ_AP042431.1, from coordinate 2,422,536 downwards.
TCCGTCGATACTCCTTGTCGTTCCAACAACGCCCTCACAATATCCTTCAACTGTTGATGAGCTGCTTGACTTTCCTCCCATAACTTGTCGATAGCTTTATCGTCTGGCACATACATCGGTTTATCATAGGTGACTTTTTCAACCGACTTTTGTGAATCCATTTTGTCTTGAATTACCTTCTCATTTTTCCCTAACTTTTGAGACTTGATTTCTAACTGCCATTCATCACCCTTTTTCCGATTCATTTGAACTTGTCTAAAAGCCACAACATTGTGATTAACCATCATTTCAACATCCTCCTAACAAATTAAATATCGGCATTTAAAGAGAGGAATTGATAGGAATTTTTCGACTTTACACTCAAGAATTCAATTTCTTTTTAAGGGCTTGATGTTGATAGATTCCTTCTTCCTTTTTAGATCTTTTATCTTTAGCTGTTTTTGTTTTCTTTTGCGTTTCTATCCATCCAATTTTATTGTTTCGATAATATAGGTCCATATCCACCAACCGGTTCCCTTTTTCATCATATTCTAATCCCATCAGAATGGCTTTTGTTTCCTCTGGCGGCATAAAAGAAAACAGTCTAATTTGATAGGCTACTACCGATAATAATATCAAGGCATGGTCTTTTGTCCAACTCTCACCCAGCACATAGCCCATTTCCAATGCCGTCACTACATGCATCAGGCGTTTATAGTGTTTATCATAGTCCCCATAGCTGTCATAAATATTAATTCGATACTCATACCAATCATCTTCTCCCATGCTATGACTGATGTAAAGCAGGACATTACGCCTTAAATGATCATAGAGCTCCTCCGCTGGAACATTTATAAGAAGATGATCTCCTAGAACATCCTCCTCTTTTAACCTGCTCATTAAAGGTTTATTCGTTAACCAAACAAGAGACTGGTCACTTCTTCCCTGTCTAATTCCCTCTTTCCAATGAATCGTCTTTCCACCATAGTTCTCTATCAATGCTTTCATGATTCTATCTTCATTCCCAGGTATTCTCATGACCAAGGATCTGGTGGCAATATCAACACGGCTAAGAAGAGGAGCCATCTTCGTATTAATTAATTGTGAAAGTGCTTCCGAACTATTGCTTTCTGACAAAAGAATATATAATGCTTCCTCTACATTCGTGGTAATAGATCTCACATCCGTAAGAAAGAACAAACTACATTTTTCGTCTGAATTACGTATCCCTTCTTCCAGCGTTACCCTGCTGGCAATTCCATATTTTTCCATCTTCTCCAAGGTATCTACTGGTGCATGCGTACGAATAAACAACATATTTGGGCCTTTGCGAAGTGCAATCATTAGATTCCTCCTAATTCTAAAGACCTGTTTTACTATGAGACATTTTCCGATATTCATTCGTCCCATAAGGATATTCAAGATGAAAAATCCTCCAAGTATCCACATCAATCACATTAATATTTAATATTCCATTTAACATAACCACATGCTCATCTTCTTCGTGGGATGGTTCGTATTCATGTCCAAAACAATAATAACCTCTTTTTTTTGGACTTTCTTCTAAGGAATGGCTAAAATAAAAATCCCTTCCATATAAATTCAAGGGTATATCCCCCTCATTTGTCACCGTACATACTTGCCGAATCACTTCACTTTGATCATGATTTCCAGCAACAACCACCAAGTGTGCTGCAGGTGCCAATCTTTTTATCGTATTTAGAAACGAAACAGCCGACTCTTTATATTCCCTTATATGCTGCTTGCAGTATTGTATTTTATAGTTATCCGCTAAGTCTCCTGTATGAATGATTACTGCTGGATTCAATCTTTCAATTATCTTATAGATAAATGGATAAATCTGAGTCGGAGTGTCACTGATATGCAAAATCCTTGGCCCTTTACTTTTCAAAAGGACTGGTGGTATATATGGTCGATGAAATAGCCCCCATACAAATGCTTTCCCTCGGTTGGCTGATTTCCTCATTTCAATTTTCCTTTCATTTCATCAGTTTCTTTATATCCTTCATCAACTCAACCGAAGCATCTATTTCTTCTTTTTTAATCGAAACGCTTTCTACATTGCATCCAATGGGAATTTGTTTTTGAGTGGCGAAATCTAACAATTCTTCAAAAATATTCTGAGATAGTTTAATGGACTGTTTTAAAGTATCCGAAGAATATACTAGTTCATTTTCCATCCACTTTGGTATGCTAACCCCTAACCACTTCATAAAATTCAAGGTTTTTACAGACCCACAAGGAGTTAACGTAAAAATCATTGGTACCATTTCAATTTCTTTTTCTCGACAAAGATAATAATAATCCGATAAAAAATTTTTAGATGCTTCAATATGATAGACTGCCTGTGAGACAAAGAACTGACAACCGTTTTCCATTTTATGCAATACTCTTGTATGCTCACTTTCCTTCCTTAGATGTCTCTCTGGTATCGCAACGCCACCCAGCATAAAGTTGCTGCTTTTGTTTTTTGCCAATTCATATGCACTTTCCAGACTAACGGTTACGCGTTGAGTTCCCGTAGCCGCTCCTACAAAAACAGAAAACCGAGTGGCTTCTTTCGAATTGATCACCCAGTCTTCTAGCCTATCTTCCGAATATTTCCCAACGCATCTGTAAATAATTCTAGGAACTTCCAGCTCCTTTAAGTAATGCTCGCTATATCTGTCTGGATCCACTGTCTTCATATATGGAAAAGGCCTTTTTTCCTGACACCGTTCCTGTTCATCTTGAATGTCATAAATAATCAGTCCATCGATCTCCATGGTTTTAATCCGGTCTTTTTGTCGGTTAGAAATCTCCATTAATTTTTCAGGTGAATGATTGTTCTTAGGGGGGGTTATGCCATACAATAAAATTCCCGATTGCCTATTTACTATTTTTTCTTTAAGCATTTCTTTTCCTCCATATATTTTTGCTTTTTTCGTAAAACATCTCAAAGCCATTCTTTATTTGCGGTTCCAATTTTTTCATCCTCCAAAACCACAATCACCCACCCCCTACTGGTGGAAAAATAGAAATAACATCCCCTTCTTCTATGGCAGCTTCCAGCTTTCCATCTCTTCCATTTACTAGGTAAATAGCAACATCTTTTTCTTCTATTTCTATTTTCTCAATTAATTCTTTTCCGGTTATCCCGACTCCACCTTCCACTTCTAATTCTTTCCCTCTTCCTTCACGCAACGTAGCAAATAATCTAACTTTTATATTCATTTTTTTCTTCCTCTCCTCCCTATTTATGGATAGGCTTTTTATACCCATCTACTGAATCTGAATCCCTAAATTCCAATAAATACTCTATCAATAATTTCGATTCTCATCGACGTTGTATTCCTATAGGAAAAAGAGCCTCTTTAAATAAAGAAGCTCTTCTACACAATAATGTGGTTTATTGATTCCTATCTTTTAATACTTAACTCATCTAATTTAGCCTGGCTTGGAGTTCCTTGTGCATCCCAACCTCGTATTTCATAATACGCTGGAAGCATTTCACCTAATCTGGACTTTTCTCCTTTAGAGGGGCCTTCAGCAATAGCTTCATTAAGAAGTCTCGACGGTAAAGTATCTTGATCCTGTCCAATTCCCGATGCCATATTAAACATTTTTTCCATATTCCAAATTCTTTCCCCTGCCTTTAACAAAGAGCCCGCATCATAATCAAATCCAGTTACTGCCGAAAGCATATCTGCGTAATCATCTGCTGTCATGGCAAAAGAAGTAAATAGGCAAAGACCTGAAGAATCAATAGCTGCTGTAAGATCTTGGAATATTTTAACCCATTCAGGTTTACCAGCTACATCAAAGCGATCAAGCTTTTCTGGCAATGCTAATATCTCAGGAGAAATCAGGTAGGCTCTGACATGACATCCACCACGGTTTGAAGTTGCATATGCAAGCCCTTGGCCTTGAATAGCTCTAGGATCGTAGGCAGGAAGTTCTTGCTTTTTAACACTCATAGAAAGTTCTGGATGCCCATACATATCAGCCATTCGATAAGAACCTTCAGCCATTTTATCGCCTAGACCTTCACGAAGACCCATGCGTTTTGTCCACTCAATAACTGCTTCTGCATTACCAAATTCCAAGGAGAGTCCATCTAGTTCATCCTCCTTGATATAGCCTTTTTCATATAGTTCCATAGCCGCAGCTAACGTAGCCGAAGCAGAAATTGTATCCAACCCTACTTCATTACACCAGTAGTTTGCTTTGATTACACTTCCAAGGTCATTCACCCCGCAGTCAGCGCTGAATCCCCATAAGGTTTCATACTCAGGACCACCGCTTTCAATCCCTTCATCCACTTTACAATGACGACCACAAGCAATTGGACATCCAAAACATCCTGTATTTTTAATCAGGTACTTTTCAGCCAAGGTTTCACCACTGGTTTCTTCTGCTCCTGCAAAAGTAGACATCTGGAAATTATTAGCTGGATATACACCACTTTCATTAACGATGTTTACTAATACAGCAGTACCGTAGGTCGGAAGTCCAGTTCCCGTTACGCCGTTTTCTCTTATTTTTGCAGTAGATCGTTTGACCACTTCTTTAAGTTTTTCTTTGTCCGCAACTTCAGGTTTGCTTGAACCTTTAACAGTAATGGCTTTAAGATTTTTAGAGCCCATAACAGCACCAACACCTGAACGTCCTGCAGCACGATCGTAGTCATTCATAATGGCTGCTATCTTGGAAAGCTTCTCGCCACCAGGTCCAATATTAAGAACCTTTGTCTTCTCCCCTTCTGCTTCTAAAAGCATTTCCGTGGTTTCACTAGTCATTTTCCCCCACAAATTCGTTGCATCTTTTATCTCAATTTTATCATCAACAATATTAATGTAGACAGGCTTTTCGGATTTACCCTCAAGAATGATCATGTCAAAACCAGCAAATTTCAACTCCGCTCCCCATCTTCCACCTGAATTAGAAGAAGCAATAGTACCTGTTAGTGGAGATTTTGTAATGGCCATATACCTTCCACCTGTAGGCGTTGGGGTTCCACTCAGCGGTCCTGTTGCAATAAACAGCTTATTTTCAGGACTCAAGGCATCTACCTTTGCATCCACTTCTTCCGAAAACATTTTTGTTGCCAATCCACGACCACCTACATAAAGCTTCGCTAGTTCTTTGTCGAGTGTTTCTGTTTTAATATCACCTGTTGACAAATTGATTCTTGCGATTTTCCCTGTATAACCGTACATATTTTTCCTCCTTTACATCTATGCTTCATGGGCTAGTAACGTATCCTATCATAATTCCATTGCAAGTCGCATGCCAACTTTTTCTTTATCTTCCATCCTTATCCTAGTTTCTACCTGGATGATTGATAAAAGCACATTCTCAGCAATGCCTTTTTTTCAAAATATTCAATATTAACAATCGTCTCTTTCCTCCTTTCATTATTTGTTCCATATCAGAACGACTAGCAGCGGTCAACCTGTTCGTTTATGGATCACTGTTTCGTTTTGTAACAGTCTATACCATATTTTTTCGCTTTTCGATAGAAAGTATTTCTTCCTATACCTAACGCTTCTGCCGTCAAAGAAATATTCCCATTAAAACATCGATATATTCGTTCAATATGTTTTCTTTCCATCTCTTCTAGGGAAACAATACGGGGATCTTCCTGTTCATGGTGCTGTAAAAGTTCTTCCTTCTCATCATCTTCTTCCCAAAGATGGCATGTATCTAGGTTTATAATTTGTTCTACGGCATTCTCTAACTCTCTTATATTTCCGGGCCACGTGTAAGCCATCAATATGTCTAGTTGCTCAGAAGTTAAAACAACTGGACTTTTTCCTAGTTTAATGGATTTTACAGTGATAAAATAATCCACTAAAAGGCTTATATCATCTTTTCTCTCTCTAAGAGGAATGATTTCCAGTGGCACTACATTCAATCGATAGTAGAGATCCCTTCTAAAATTCCCTTTTTCTACTTCTAATTTTAAATTTTTATTGGTTGCCGCTACAAGTCTTACATCCACCTCTAGTTCTTTATTGCCTCCTACTCGATATAGCTTTCCTGTTTCTATCACTCTAAGGAGATTCGTTTGCATATCATAAGGCATCTCGCCTATTTCATCTAAAAACAGAGTGCCTCCATCGGCCCATTCAAACTTTCCAGGTTGACCACCTCTTTTGGCTCCTGTAAAAGCGCCTTCCTCATACCCAAACAACTCAGATTCAATAAGTGTTCTTGGCAAGGCTCCACAATTAATGGCAACAAAAGCTTCATCTCTACGATTACTGGCATTATGAATGGCTTGTGCAAACACTTCCTTCCCCACTCCGCTTTCACCTGTAATGAGAATAGTAGAACTGCTTTCTGCAGCACGCCTAGCATATTCAATGATATCCAAAAACCTCTTGTTCCGACCAATGATTTTATCAAACGTATACACGGCTCTGCTTCCAACAATTCTATGTGCAATTTTACGAGCTTTTTTAACTTCATTTATGACACATACCACCCCATGAAATCGACCATCTTTATAAGGAATAGGATGGGTTGTAAAGGAGCATCGACTTTTTTTTGTTTTTCCTGCAATGCTCAATTCTTCCTCTAGATAATTTACTCCTCTGTCCAAGTTTTGCTGTATTCTATCCCAGGTCTCTACCACTTGCGAAACATGCATTCCCTGTGTCTCATCAGAGTCATACCCTATCATTTCCATAGCCGCACTATTAATCGTTTTAATATAGCCTTTAGGCCCTACTGTGAAGATCCCAGATGTAATGGAATCCACAATGGTTGAAATTGATTTTCTTGCTAATTCCAATTTTTGATTTGCTTCTCGAATTGTCATCATATGTTCTATGGCATTAACAGCCGCTACTACCATCCCCAAGGTATGAGAATTCACAAGATGAGAACAACCAGTTAAGTCTAGAGTTCCAATAATCCGTCCTTTAGGATCGTGAATAGGGGCTGCTGAGCACGTCCAACGATGATATGCCGTAACGTAGTGTTCCTCCCCATCTACTTGCACAGGAACTTCTTCCACTAGGGCTATCCCCATGGCATTGGTTCCGATATGTTTTTCATGCATATATGCACCACGGATCATCTGAAGTCTTTCGGCTTCTTTTAATGCTTTCTCATCCCCCTGTATATCTAAAATACATCCTTCCCAATCTGTCAGGATAGCAAAAAAACCAGAGCCTTTTACAAAATCACAGAGTTGTTCTAAAAACGGTGTAGCTGTTTGAATCAATTCATGATTTTCTTCCATCTTCTCGTGTAATTCTTCTCCTCGGAGAATTTTAGAACTATAGATTCTCCCCATTTCTACACCATACTCAAAACTCCTGGCGTGGGATCGTTTTATATATTCTTTCGTATTATCAGAATCGTCATTTCTATGAATTCGAAATACCTCTTCTACGTTTTTCATCGCATGGCCCTACCCTTCAAAACATCTAACATTCATATTCAGCAATGTTCTATAATTGCTTTAAAAAAGCCAAGGCTTCTTCATAGTTGGGTTGTTCCCCAATTTCCGGAACCATTTGCAAGTAGCGTATAACGCCTTTCTCATCAATGATAACCACACCTCTTGCCAACAAACGGAACTCTTCCATTAAAAATCCAAATTTCAGACCAAAATCTGCTTCTCTATGGTCCGACAGGACCAAAGCATTATCAATACCTTTCGCAGCACAGTATCGCTTAAGGGCAAAAGGCAAATCCATACTGATGCTGATCAAGAGTGTGTTATCAAGAGAGGCGGCTTCCGTGTTAAAATGCATTGTCTGTAAATCGCATACATCCGTATCTAAAGATGGAGCTACACTAATAATAATTTTTTTACCTAGATTTTCCTTTAGTACAAAAGGGGTTAAGTCCAGGTTCAGTGCTGTAAAATTTTGAGCCATCTGCCCCACTGTCAATGAATTCCCTACCAGCGTTACCGGGTTTCCTTTCATCGTTACAATTCCTTTTCTTTTTTCCATCTTCAACACTCCTTTTATTTTGATTTTACTGACTACTCTTAAGGCTACATTGAAACAAATTATTCCTTTATCTAAAAAAGAATTCTTCAAAAATCCTCTTTTCCCTTTCCCTCTGTACGGGTATACTATCATTAGAAAGGCGGTGTATTATGACCACATATAAAAGCGCCTGTAGTCTTGACTGTTGGGATGTTTGCAGCATAAAGGCTGAGGTTAAGAAAGACTCATCTGTGCTCATCAGTGGAGATCCTGAAGATCCCATCACCCAAGGATTCCTTTGTAAAAAAGGATTGCATTCGGCTAATTTTTACAAGGATCCCACCCGTATTACTCAACCAATGAAAAAGCACAATTCTCTATGGCAAAAAATCACTTGGGAGCAAGCATTTTTAGAAATCAGCGAACAACTAAATAATATCCTTTCCACCCACGGATCCCACAGCCTCATTCATTATAAAGATGCAGGTCATGGTGGTCTTTCAAAAAACATCGACACAGCTTTTTTCAACGCCTTAGGTGGTGTCACCACTTCTACTGGAAGCCTATGTTGGGGGGCTGGAATGAAAGCCCAACAACTTGACTTTGGCCAAGTCTACAGCCATCATCCATCGGATATGTTAAATAGTCAATGTATCCTTCTATGGGGCAAAAATCCAATGGATACGAGTCCTCACATGGTCCCTATTTTAAAAGAAGCTTCAAAGAAAAATATTCCGATTTTAGTCGTTGATCCAGTAAAGAGTGCCAGTGTTTCCCTTGCCACCCATCATTACCCACTACTACCTGGTAGTGACGGACATCTGGCATTAGCAATGGCCATTTTACTAGCCGAAAAAAACATGATCGATACCCACTTTATAGAACATCACTGTCTAGATGCAGATCTGTTTCTGAAATCCCTCCAGCAATTTTCATTAGAAGAACTTATCTCCAAAACAGGTCTATCAATTCAACAAGTCAATGAGTTAACAAATTTGTATGGATCTTCCGCTTCAGCTACTATTTTTATGGGATATGGTCTACAACGCAACCGATATGGTTGCCGAAATGTGCGCCTCATCGATGCACTAGCCGCCTTAACTGGTAATATCGGGATAAAAGGCGGCGGCGTTAATTACGCAAATCATTACATGAACCAGTTCATTAATAAAGATCACTTGCATCATTCCATCAAAAAAGCCACACCAACATTCCCTCAGCCAATTTTTGCAGACTATGTTCTTTCAACACGTCCCGAACAAATTAAAGGAATCTTTGTTACCTTAGCCAATCCACTTGTACAATTGCCAGATACTCAAAAAAGTATTGAAGCCTTTGAATCCATTCCTTTTAAGGTAGTGATTGACCAGCGCATGACAGACACAGCTCAAAGAGCAGATTACGTTTTACCCTGTACTCATATTATGGAAGAATCCGACTTTATTATGTCTTCCATGTGGCACAATTATTTTACGTATACAGAGCGGGTGGTGGCTCCTGCTTACAATGTAAAGCACGAATTCGAAATTTTTCATGGCTTAGCAGAAAAGCTAAACCTTACATCCTTTACTCAGCAATATCCAACTATTTCTAATTACGTTAATACCAGTCTAAAACCCTTGTGTCGAGAACTAAATTGTAGCCCAGAAGAATTAGTTGGTAAGCGGCATTTTTTTCCAGGAAATGAAATTCCATGGAAAAACAAAATTTTTGAAACAGATGATGGCCGTTACCATTTTTTCATTCCCAGAGAAAAAAACAATCTAACAGCTGTCGAAACCAAGGATTCCCATTATCCACTGCATCTAATTTCCGTACACTATAGGCACTCCATGCATACACAGCATTTTTCCAACCGTAGCGAGTCCGACCTTCCAGAAGCTTTCCTCTCATCCTCTTCTCTAAATACGGATGAATTAGCTAACGGCGATATTTTTCGACTTGTTTCGACTACTGGGGAACTAACTTGCCGTGTCGTCATCGATGAAACACTTCCTCACAATGTAGTAAAGGTTGTTCAGGGATGGTGGCATAAACATGGTAGTATCAACCAATTAACTTCTCAACAGATGACAGATAGAGGCCAGCAGGCTACCTATAATGATTGTTTTTGTCGCTTGGTAAAGTAGCAATTTCCTAACAGATTAAAATCCATAAGCAGCCTACTGAGGTTCTATGAAATAGCAAATAGAATCTCTGCTTCGGCTGCTTTTTCTCCATTAACCGTCGCTATGCCCTTTCCAGCCCCAAAGGATTTCCTAACCTTGGTAATCTCTATTTCCAACTTCAGTATATCTCCCGGCACTACTTTTCTTCTGAATCTAGCTGAATCAACACCAGCAAAATAGGCGGTTTTCCCTTTAAAGGATTCTTCATTCAAAAGAAGGACTGCACCTACCTGTGCCAAAGCCTCCAGAATTAACACCCCTGGCATAACAGGTTCTTCTGGAAAATGTCCTTGAAAAAAAGGCTCATTCATCGTTACATTCTTGAAACCTACCGCCGTCTTTCCTTCTTCCAAAATTTCCACTTTATCAATAAGTAAAAAAGGATACCGATGGGGTATACATTCCATTATTTCCTTAATCCCTTTTTCCATCTTCTCATCAACCTCTCTTTTTACAATGTTATTCTTACCTCAAAAGCAAAATGAAAATTCTTACTATTTACTATATCATACACTCCTCCCCTTTTTCAAGTTAAGTGCGCCAATTTGACACGGCCTACTAGGAAATACAGTTCTATTATAGAACAGTATTTCCTAATAGCTTCTTATTCATCACTCTTTCCTCTTTTCTACACCAGGAATCTTACATAACCTTTTTCAAAAGGTTTTGCTGAATTTTTTCAGAAAATGTTTAAAAAAATCTTGCGCTTTCAAAAAATACACGATATACTGTTTTAGTATCTGGTACTAATATCTGATTTTATCTGTTAATGATAGGAGCGTGGCCATTTGATTAAACAGTGCTGTGCCATCGTAAGTGGCATTGGTAGTTATGTTCCAGATCATATTATAACAAACCATGATCTGGAGAAACTTGTCGATACCAACGATGAGTGGATACAAACAAGAACGGGAATTCAAGAACGAAGAAAAGCCGATTCTTCTCAGGCAACTTCAGATCTAGCAACAAAAGCAGCCCACAACGCCTTGAACTCAGCAGGCATATCTCCTGAAGAACTGGACGCCATTGTTGTTGCCACCACAACGCCGGATATGGCGTTTCCCTCTACGGCTTGCATTGTTCAAAAAAACATCGGAGCTTCTCATGCCTTTGCTTATGATGTAAGCGCTGCCTGTGCTGGATTTCTTTTCGCATTATCCACTGCCTCTCAACATATCCAATCAGGAATGTGTCGTCACGTTCTACTCATTGGAGCTGATAAAATGTCTCATATCACAGATCCTCAGGATCGTAACACCTGCGTGCTGTTTGGTGATGGTGCTGGAGCCATTATCTTAAGCAGTAGCACCACTGATGCAGGTATTATCCATACAGAACTAGGATCTGATGGTCGTCACGGAGATATCCTATCTGTTCCCGGTGGTGGAACAAGGCAGCCTTTGACAGAAGAGACAATTCCCTTTAGAAAACATTTTATCGATATGAACGGAAGCGAAGTTTTTAAAATGGCTGTTCGCGGTATGGGCAACAGTGCAGGATTGTTACTCAAAAAAACAGGTTACCACATAGATCAAGTGGACTGGTTAGTTCCTCATCAAGCAAATAAAAGAATAATTGATACTTTGGGCAAAAAAATGGGTATTCCCAAGGAGAAAGTTTTTATTAATTTACAACATTATGGTAATATGTCTGCAGCTTCCATTCCCGTAGCCCTCGATGAAGCATACCGATCAAACCTGCTAAAAGTAGACCAACTTATTCTCATGGTAGCTTTTGGCGGCGGATTAACCTGGGGATCGTCTCTGCTTCGCTGGACGATGGAATCTCAGAATAACCAGTAGGAGGAATTTTATGTTCAAAACAGAAATCTGTGAGTTATTAAACATTGAAGTGCCTATTTTACAAGGAGGAATGGCTTGGGTTGCTACAGCAGAATTGGCAGCAGCCGTTTCCAACGCTGGAGGGCTAGGAGTTGTAGCAGCCGGCAATGCTCCCGCCCATATCGTTGAAGAACAAATTATAAAAACCAGAGAGTTAACGAACAAACCTTTCGGTGTGAATATCATGCTACTCTCCCCCTTTATTGATAAAGTCGTAGAAGTAGTTCATCGTCAAAAAGTACCTGTTGTCACTACGGGAGCTGGAAACCCAGGAAAATATATGTCCTATTTGAAAGAATATGGTGCAAAAATTATTCCTGTTGTTCCTTCCGTAGCTTTGGCTAAACGAATGGAACGTGCTGGTTCTGACGCCATTATCGTAGAAGGCACCGAAGCTGGTGGTCATGTTGGCGAATTAACCACTATGGCTTTAGTACCACAAACCTCACAGAGTATTTCGATTCCAGTCATCGCAGCTGGTGGAATTGCAGATGGCCGAGGTTTTCTTGCCGCACTATCCTTAGGGGCGAAAGCCGTACAAATTGGCACACGCTTTGTCTGTTCTACAGAATGCATCGCCCACGATGCGTATAAGGAAATGCTTGTAAAAGCAGGGGACAGAGATGCCGTCGTAACGGCAAGAAGCACTGGACATCCGGTTCGCGTCTTGAAAAATCGTTTTGTAAAAGAGCTTATCGCTTTGGAAAAAGAAGGGATCAGCTTAGAAAAACTCGAACAGTTAGGGGCTGGTAAACTTCGTATGGCTGTTCAAGATGGCAATGTTCAGGATGGTTCTGTTATGGCTGGTCAAATAGCTGGTCTAATCAAGGATATTAGGCCCTGTAAAGAGATTATCGATTCCATTTTACAGGAAGCTGATCACCAATTTAATCAGCTGAATCTATGGAAAGGAGAAGAAAAATGAATCGCCTCGCATTTATTTTTCCAGGTCAGGGCGCTCAATACGTAGGCATGGCAAAGGACTTTATTCAACAGTATCAATCGGCTCGAGAAACCTTTGAAGAAGCAGATGAAATACTTCAAATGCCGTTAACACGCTATTGTTTGGAAGGCCCTGCCGAATCATTAAATCAAACCGAAATTACACAACCTGCCATCCTAACGACCAGTATCGCCATGTTGCGATTGTTAAAAAAAGAAGGCTTTTATTCGGAGTACACAGCAGGATTGAGTCTTGGAGAGTATTCTGCATTGATTAATGCCGAGTCTATGGATTTTAAAGATGCGGTAAATCTGGTTCGATTACGGGGAAAATATATGCAAGAAGCCGTTCCTCAAGGAAAAGGCGGAATGGCTGCCATTCTTGGTTTAAAAAGAGAACACCTTAAGACGTGTCTGGATCTTGGATCAGCTTTCGGCCAGGTGTCTGTTGCTAATTTCAATTGTCCAGGACAAATTGTGCTATCTGGCGAAACAAAAGCAGTCCAGGTTGCCATGGAAGCATGTCGTGAACACGGGGCTAAAAAAGTAGTCTTGATGCCTGTCAGTGCACCATTCCATACTTCCATGCTCTCTTCTGCTGGCGACAAATTATCCGAGGCTTTAAACCAACTCCAACTCCAAGTTCCAAATCAAGTGGTTGTAAGTAATGTTTCCGCGACTCCTATTCCTAATGTACAAGCAATTGCTCCATCCTTAATCAAACAGGTGAGTCATTCGGTTCTTTGGGAAGACAGCCTTATGTACATGATGGAACAAGGATGCCATACTTTTATTGAAATAGGCCCTAGCAATAGTTTAAGTGGTTTTGTAAAACGAACAGCAAAAGAATACAAAATGCCTTATGCATCCTATCATATAGAAACTGTTGAACAGTATTTATCGGTAATGGAAACCATTAACAAGGAGGAATTAGATGCTTCTACAAAACAAAAATGTGTTGATTACGGGGGGCTCTCGGGGAATCGGACGATCCATTGCTCTTAAAATGGCCTCCGAAGGAGCTAATATCGCTGTTAATTATGCTCATAATGAAGAGGCTGCCATGAGTGTGGTTAAAGATATCCAAGCTTTAGGCGTTAATGCCATAGCAGTTAGATCCGATGTCTCTGACGAAGCTCAGGTTGCAACAATGATGGAGGACATTCATGAAAAGCTTGGCCCAATCCATGTCCTAGTAAACAATGCTGGTATTACCCGGGACGGCCTTCTGCTTCGAATGAAGTACGAGGACTGGAAGTCAGTCATGGATATCAACCTCACGGGCACTTATCTTTGTTCAAAAGCAGTCATTAGAGATATGATAAAATCCAAGAGCGGACGAATCATTAATTTATCCTCTGTTGTGGGACTATCAGGAAATGCAGGCCAATGTAATTACAGTGCTTCAAAAGCTGGTGTAATTGGTTTTACAAAGTCTTTAGCCAAAGAACTTGCAGGAAAAGGGATCACCGTTAATGCCATTGCACCTGGGTTCATCGAAACCGAAATGACAGATGCCTTATCGGAAAAAATGAAGGAACAAATCCTTCATGAAATTCCAATGAAGTGCCTAGGTAAAGCAGAAGATATCGCAGAAATCGCTATTTTTCTAGCGACGAATAAAAGCCGTTATATGACTGGACAGGTGCTTCAAGTAGACGGCGGAATGGGAATATAAAATCTAAGGAGGAATATAAAATGGTATTTGAAAAAATCGCAGGAATTATCGCAGAACAATTGGAGTTAGAAGGTGTTGAGGAAATAAAGGCAGAGACATCCTTAATGGATGATCTAGAAGCAGATTCTTTGGATGCCGTCGAGATCGTCATGGCAATTGAAGATGCTTTTGCTATCGAGATTTCTGACGAAGATGCCGAAGGATTTAAAAACATTGGTGACATCGTAAAATATGTCGAATCGAAACAGGGATAATACCCCTGTTTCCTTTAATTAGAAGGAGGCTCTTATCATGAACCAACGCGTGGTCATTACCGGCATGGGCTGTGTCACTCCCATTGGCACCGGAGTAAGCACTTTTAAGGAATCTTTAATGAATGGAGTGGGCGGAGCAGCCCCCATTACTCTTTTTGATACAACAGACTATAGTGTTCAATTTGCTGCGGAAGTAAAAAATTTCGATCCTACCCTTTATCTAGATAAACGAGAAGCTAAAAAAATGGATCGCTTCACACAATTTGCAGCTGTTGCCGCTTATCAGGCAATGGAAAATGCGGGTTTTACAAAGGACAATCTGAACCCAGATGAGTTTGGAGTTATTCTGGGTTGTGGTATCGGTGGTTTAGCTACCCTGGAGGAACAGCACACCAATCTGCTTAACAAAGGGCCTAGACGGGTCAGCCCGTTTACCATTCCCATGATGATTTCCAATCTTGCAGCTGGTCAGGTAGCCATATTACTTAATGCAAAGGGACCTAATATGACCATTGTCACAGCCTGCGCATCCGCTACTAATGCTATTGGAGAAGCCTTTAAAATGATTCAACGAGGGGCTGCAAAAGCTATTCTCACCGGCGGAACCGAAGCTTCTATCACCCCCCTGAGCATTGCTGGCTTTGCATCTATGAAAGCATTATCCACTAGAAATGACAGTCCCGGTTCTGCCAGCCGTCCCTTCGATGGGGAGCGAGACGGATTTGTGATGGGAGAAGGCGCAGGAATTATCATGCTAGAATCTCTCGAGCATGCCCAACAACGAGGAGCAAGGATTCTAGCTGAATTAGTGGGTTATGGTACACATACAGATGCCCATCATATTACCGCACCAGATCCTGATGGTGCTGGAGCGTCGAAAGCTATGGAAAAAGCTTTAGAAGACGCTAAAGTCGCCCCCACTTCCATTGGTTATATTAATGCACATGGTACAAGTACCGATTACAATGATCGATTGGAAACCCTGGCTATTAAAAATGTTTTTGGTTCTCATGCTTCTAGCCTAAAGATTAGTTCTACCAAATCAATGACAGGTCACTTATTAGGTGCAGCTGGAGGAGTGGAGGCTATTGCTTGTGTCTTAGCTCTTCAAGAACAGACTATTCCACCCACTATTAATTACGAAAACAAAGATGAATCCTGTGATTTAAATTATGTGCCCAATAAAGCGCAACAAGCATCCTTTCAGTATGCACTTTCCAACTCCCTTGGATTTGGTGGTCACAATGCCTGCATTTTGATAAAATCTTATGACGAAGCATAAAATCTATTCTTAGGCTTTCCTCTTAAACCCGCTTTCGCGGGTTTTTTTATTATGCTTTTCAATGCTTCCCTAGAAGTCTTGTTAACTATTTTTATCGTTGTGGTTGACAAAGATTTTTTCATCCACTATACTTTTTATAGAATATACTTTTAGGAGGTTACATCCATGTCTACCAAACTCTCTGTTTACGATTGTACACGTATTGCCTTGCTTTCTGCTCTTATTGCAGTATCTAGCTACATTATTATCCCACTTCCTTTTTCCCCTGTTCCCGTCACAGGGCAAACACTAGCCATTATGTTATGTGCATTGCTTTTAACACCAAAACAATCTGTTTTAACCTTGGTTATCTATTTGCTTATAGGCGTATCTGGTGTTCCTGTGTTTGCAGGTGGCACCGCAGGACCAGGAGTCCTTTTGGGTCCGACAGGTGGTTTTTTAATTGGGTTTATTCCTATGGCCTTTTTTATTAGCTATTTTAAAGGCACTCATCCCCACCTTCTACGGTATTTTATTGTTTCTGCCTTAGGCAGCTTGGTTATTCTTAATCTCGTAGGTGTGCCATGGTTAGCCTTTTCAGCAGGAATAAGCTTTTCTCAAGCTTTAACCCTGGGATTTTTGCCCTTTCTACCTGGTGGTATTCTAAAATTATTCATGGCTGTCTTGTTGGCATGGAAGCTCGTCCCTCAACTTCAACCCATTCTTTCTAATCGTTAATCATAAGGAAAACTAGAAACCATCTATCAAGGGTTTCTCTTGACGTTAACATCCTCATGAATTATGATGGTAAGAAAAAGAGGAGGGACCTCTATGGAAAAAAAAGCACTGTGGAGTGGTCGTTTTGCTGGCTCTACAGCAGAGAAAATGCAGCAGTTCAGCCAGTCTCTGGATACAGACTGGTATTTTTTTAGAGAAGATATTGCAGGAAGCCGGGCACATGGTGCCATGCTCTTTAAAATGGGTCTTTTGTCAGAAGACGAACAGGAAAAAATCGATCTTGCACTTCGGGAAATCGAGGATGAAATAGATAAAGGTGAGTTTGTTCCAGATATAGCCTTGGAAGATGTTCATATGAATATTGAATCTCGGCTTATCGAAAAACTTGGTCCCATGGGTGCTAAAATTCATACAGGTAGATCCAGGAACGATCAAGTCGCAACAGACTATCGGTTATTTATGAAAAAAAAGATACAGTCCATTTTGCATCAACAAAAACTGCTACTTGAATCATTATTAAAGAGAGCAGAGATGGATATGGATATCATCTTACCTGGATTTACACATCTACAGCATGCACAACCTATTTCTCTCGGACATTTCTGGATGGCCTATTTTTGGAAATATTCTAGAGATTTATCACGAATGATGGCGGCTTTTCATCAGACAGATCAAAGTCCTCTTGGAGCTGGAGCCTTAGCAGGTACCACTCTGGCTATCGACCGGCACTGCACTGCTCAATCCCTTGGATTCTCCAGCGTTACAGAGAATAGTCTGGATACCGTATCGGATCGAGATTATCTCTTAGAATTTCTTTTTGCTTCTTCTACTTTTATGCTTCATGTCAGCCGCTTATGCGAAGACCTTATTTTATGGAATACACAAGAATTTGATTTTATTGATCTACCTGATGCATACTGCACTGGTTCTAGTATGATGCCTAACAAAAAAAATCCAGATGCACTGGAACTTATGCGAGGTAAAACCAGCGGAGTCGTTGCATCCATGCAAGACCTCATGATGAATTTAAAAGGATTGCCCCTTACCTACAATCGTGATTTACAAGAAGATAAACGCCCTGTCTTCCATACACTGAAAACCATGGAAGAAGTCCTTGGAATATTACCTGATTTTCTATCAGAAATTCAAATGAAACCTGCCTCTATTGAACCACATCTAAAAAAAGGGTTTCTATTAGCTACGGATGTAGCAGAATATCTGGTTGCTCAAGGAGTCCCGTTCCGAGAAACCCATCATATTGTGGGACAAGTGGTTCAATATTGCTTGGCAAAAGACAAAGATTTTCAGGACTTATCCTTAGACGAATGGAAACAATTCAGCTCTTCTATTGAAGAAGATCTACTCCCTCTACTCACTGTAGAATCTGCCGTTGATCGTCGAAAGAGCTTTGGCGGCACAGCACGATCCGATGTGAAACGCCAAATTGATTCAGGCAGATCTATTCTTACTGAATTAAACTAAGACTCCCCCTCATCCATTAGGACTGAGGGGGTTTTTTGCCCCCACTTTCAATAACTTCTATATTTCCAGATGGAGACTATTAGAATAAATATCAACAGTACGACAAATGTCCCTAGTGTTAAAGCCCTCAGATTGATGATTTCTCCTTCTTTTTCCAAAAATTGGCTGTCCTGGGCTTCTGCTTCCACATCTTCTTCCATCCATCTTTGCTGAAAGCTTCTTAACCGGTAGTCACTCTTGATCCGAAAATCCTGATCCATGAAAAAAACGTCACCAGCTACCTTGTTATCCTCCCGCTCAAGAAGCTCTTGGATCCCACGTTTTAAGGCTCCTTCATGGGTTCCCACTACAAACAAGCTGTGATTCCCCTCATGGTACAAAAGTTGTGCTGCTGCTAAGGTTGTATCCAACCTTAAAAATCGGGTCATCTCTTCTTCGTTTATAATATAGGACTGGGTATCGTCAACTTGAATTAGCGTTTCTTCAAGGTACTTCCCTTGGATACCAGCTTCTCCGTTAAGAAATATCAGCCGGTTCCCTGCTTCGGCATAATCTCCCAATAATACCTGAAAAGGCTTTAACTGTCGCTGGCGGTCTCCTGCCATTCGGGATACAAGTCTTATTCCCTCCGACAGCAACTCCTTTGAAGGTTTTTCAGGAAACACCATATAATCAACATGGGTTTGGTTGATGGATGCAAAAGGTCTGGGAAAGTCTTCCAGAAAAAAACTTTCTTTATGATCAAAAGGGCCTTTCAGGTAGGATGCCTGGGAAACAAAAGCCCATATGTTTTGACTGCTTCCGGTTAAACATGGATCTTCAGCACCAGAGTTGAAGCCTATTTGCAGATTAAAATCCGATAATCCCTGTAAAGAAGAAGGAATGGAAAAGGTGTATTCCTGCTCCTGATCATTAGGAATGATTCTCTGACTTCCGATTCGTTCGTTATTGATAGAGAGGGTGATCACTCCATTTTCATGGTAGGCTGGATGGTAACGGCTCCGAATCACGATAGAGCTCTTCTGATCCAGTCCATATCCTGGCGGTGTCTGCAAAAATATCTCTGATTGTCCTTCTCTTCCTTCAATCAACATATTTCCATAACCTAGGGATTCCAGTGTCATTCGTTCATCTTCTCTATTCATTACTGAAATTTCTGGTATCTCTTCTTGATCAAGAAGAATCGCCCCATTAAATTCACCGATAAAATCATCCCTCAGAAAGATCCGACTTCCTTTGGATCGAAGTGACTCATCCCAAGAAAGAATAAAAAGGCCAGTAGTGTTTTCTTTTACAGATTGATAAAGCCCCAAAGTCCCTTGTTTTATATCCTCTTTATCTCTTTCCGGCAAAAAACCTTCAAAATCAGGACTTCCTATATAGATAAAATGATTCTTCAAGCTTTCCAAGTCTCCAACATCCTCCAGGGAAACCACCTGGAAGTCTACTTCTTTTTCCGAAACATTGGCATAAGAAGCTAAGGAATACACCATGGTATACATGGCTTCTATATTCGCCTCTGTAAAAGAATCCAAAACAAAGGTAGCCTGCAGCCAAGGATCCGCTTCATGACTCAAAAAAGGATAAGGAAAAATCTGATCTGCTCCTTCCCTTTCATAAGCTACTTCAAAGTAGGTTTCCTTCAGCAATGTCAGCCAGAGAGCCGGGTTGTTTTCATCTTCACACAGTTCATCCGTCAGTCGGTGGTAGGTCAGCAGACTGATCTGGTTTTCCTCCTGCAAAAATGCTGCTTTGATGGGAATTTTTTTGTAAAACATCCCTTCTTTATCCCTCAGAAAAAAGGATTCTACTGGCATTCCATTAAGCATAACTGTTACCGAAGAATATGGATAATCCACCAGGGGTGAATGATGGTAGTAAAGATGCAGGATCCCGTCATCCACAGGCTTTTTATTGCGAAGGCTCACATTAAGACTTCCGCTTCCAGAAAACCCTCTGAGAATCTGATCGTTTTCAAGGGAAACCGTCTTAACAGAAGGTTTCTCAAGGATCTCCCTTTCTTCCCTTTCCGTCTCTATAAACGCTGTTTCCTGATGATTGGCAACTTCCCCTCCATCCATCTGTGACATAAGGATCTGTCTGCTTCTTTCTGGCAATTGATACACGTAAGCATTGGAGTCAATGCTTCTTGCCCTGTCCAGATCCTGACGGGCTTCTGCTTCGCTCTGATAGGGTCCCACAACCACCCGATATCCGGTTTCTTTTATAATATGAGCCGTAAGGCCGGTTTCTTCTACCCTCGCTTTAAAGACATCGGCATAGGGCTCTGTCATAAACATCCCCGCTTGGATCACATAGTCACCAACAGTGATGTTATCCCCCTCTGCAAATGCTGGTGTTACCAATGTTGTCGCCAGCATCAACAGAATCACCCAGCCAGCCAGGATTCTTTTCATATGCTTCATACCCATTCCTCCATTTTTTTCTGATTGATTAGAATCTTTCTGTTTTATACCATTTGCTTCCTTTGCCGGATATGGTTTCTTTTAGAAACAGGAACAATCCCCTTACACTTGCCACCAGCCACAGCTGACAGTAGGTAAAATACATAATACTTATTAAAAACAGGTTTTTTCGATGAACTTCACCTTTTTCGATGGACAGTGTAATGGCAATTTGAAAAAGGAATACCACGTAACTGAGGGCCCAAATAATGAAGAATCCGTTGGGAATAGCCAACCGGATACCCGAAAAGATTCCGATGATAAAAATAATATCCGAAAGTACCACCGCACTGAGAAACAAGACGTAGACCGTAAAAAAGTAAGCAATATCTACTATTACTTTAAAGCTCTTAATGTATCTGGGGTTTAACAAATTTTTAAATAAGACATAAAAATTCCCATTTACCCAACGAGACCGTTGCTTGATCCAAACCTTTAGGGATTCTGGCTCTTGCTCGAAGGTTTCCGCCTTTGGCATGAAGGCTATCTGATACCCCATATTATAAATACGAAAAGAAATCTCCGTATCTTCTGCAATGGCTTTTGGATCCCAGCCACCGATAGCATCGATGATCCTTCGCCGTACCAGAAAATTGGTTCCTGGTATGGTACACAAACGAAAATATTTCCAGCGACCAGCTTGAGCCATCCATTGAAAACTAAGGGTTTCTATATTGATAAACGCCGTCAGTATGTTTTTATTTTTGTTTCTGGTTCGAAACTTCCCTATCACTGCGCCGTATTTATCGTTTTGTTCCATGGTATATACTAAATAATAAAGGGCATTGGCGTTGGGAGTATTATCGGCATCATATACCGCCAGATATTCCCCGCTGGCTTCCTGATAACCGATATTCAGAGCATTTGACTTCCCTTTTCCACCACGGTCGCCAATAATCTCCAAATGGATCACCTTTGTATCTGGAAACTCGGCTTTTACCCGCTCGATTTCTGTGCCGGTTGCATCCTTCGAATTATCATTGATAACGATTATTTCCAGTAAATCCCTGGGGTAATTCATTTCACACATAGCCGTCAGGGTTCTACCAATTACCATTTCCTCATTATGAGCAGGGATCAGGATGGAAACTTTCTTTAGTCCCAAATAATCCGAGAGCTTCGGAAATGTATATTCTTCTGCCTCCCTAGAATACTGATAGCCACCATACAACAAAAAAACATTCAACAGCAATAGTGTCCAGATCCCCAGCATTGCTGCATAAAACAGACCAAAAATAATAGTTTCAGCCATCGGTAAGATCTCCTTTAGATTACCCAAACAGCGAGCGATCCCTGTTTTTTTTTGATCTCATAAATATCACAATTAAGGAAAAAATAATGCCCGTCAACAACATGATGAAAATCCGAGCAAAGCTGTCCATCCACGTTATTTCTTCCTGAAGAGCTTTGGTTTCTGCCAGCAGGTTTTCTGGTATTCTAAATTCGCCGTTCTGAATAGCGACAAGAGACCCATCTACACGAATAAATTCAGAAGGGCCAGGCGTCAAGGGGATCATCTCTGGAACCTCAAGTGCTTTAAACCATCGCTTAAGCTCCTCGCCGCTGGGCACGTCCCTCATCATTAAAAACAGGGGCTCCTGATCCTCCAGTTGACGCTGTACCACCAGTTCTGGTGGAAAATAAGACAAAGAATCCCACCTTGCCGTCAGCGGTATAGAAAAGCTGAAGACCATCCTTTTTTCTTCAGTGGATTCCGGCTCTGGTTCCATTTTTTCTTCGTAATAATATCCCAAAGGAGTAATCCCCCATTGGAAAAGTCTTTTCAGATAGCTGGCAGCCTCCCTTGAATTAGCGGTTTCTGGTAGTAGAAAGTACACATGCTGTTCCTGTAGGGTCTTTAACCAGTGTAGATATTCCCTTTTATCAGTTGAAATCAAGGATTGCTCTTGCTCCATGAGAGATTGCAGTTCTTCGTCAAAACCAAGATATAAAGGAATATCCCAGCTTTGAAAACGATTGGCCATCTGTTGAATGTTCTCCCGCTGAACCTGGGAATGAATCCCGGTAAAGATAAATGCATAAGGTTGTCGATCATCCTGCTGAAATGCATTTCCATAAGCAGGTTTTAAAAAAACAGCAGCTAAGCACAGGATCCCGCACCATAGCATGAGGTTCCATTGCTTACACATCATACTCAAGCTCCGCCACCGCCAGGCTTTTATACTCCACATTATTGATAATATCCTTATGATATTCCAAAAAAGCCAGCTTAGAGGTAATCAGAAAGCTTTTTTTCACGTCTTTGCTTGCTGGGATTTCTATTTCAGCGATTCCATCCTTTAAACGGTTTTTTAATATTTTGGCATCTTTCAAGCTGGTGTGAGGTAAGATCAGGGCGATTCGGTCTTTTTCAACCCGATATTTAGTATCTTCAATCCGAATGGTAGCATTAATAGCTTCCGCCAGTTTTTCAAATACTCTGTCCGCGTTATCTCCATAAAGCCGTAACAGTTCTTGATAGTATTGTATTTCCAGAATCCCCACTGTTAAAGGATATTGGTATCGCTTGGACTTAGCCATCTCAATTTCCAGATCTACTAAAAATTCCCGTCCGTTTCCAAAACCAGTTGTTTCATCAATATGTACCAGTTTATCTGCAATATAGCTGCATCTCTCACATTTTATTTTTGACTGGTGAACCAATCTTTGAATACTGCCAATAATAAAGGAGCCTACGGGAATAGCAATCATCAGCATCAAGTAATCCCAGGGCAGCTGCCTTTGGTTCAGCACAACTTCGTAGGTTATATAAATACCCAGCAGAATAAGAACCAAAAGGCTCATAACCACCCCTCTGATAAATCCAAGAGCAAAGGTTAAAAGCATCATCAATAAAATCAGCGACATCAGGATTATTTGCTCCAGAGACTGGATAGAAAACCCAATGCTATAGAACAATAAAACTGAAAAAAACCCAAACAACAGTAATGTAAATATTTCTATGCCCAGTAAATGCTTTTTCATTCTTTCCCTCCCTATTTCATCTTATATTTTCTTCCTTTTACTCGTGTTTTCTCCTTAAGGATTGTTAATAACCTAGCAAAGAGATCAACTGATCGTAAGAATAAGCCTGGCCTGTGAGACTATCCACAAAACCACCGGCATAGATCCCTTCTTTCGTAACCATTCGATCCAGAGCTTCTGTTGCTAACAAGTAAAGTTGCTCATCCTCGTATATTTTTGCAATGCGGCTAATCAATCCATAAATAGCTGGTGATTCGTTACCAGAAAAAGATTCTTCCGTCAAACGATACCGTCCTAAAACCGGACCCTGATCCATTTGGACGACCAGCCATTCAAAGGCTTCTTTATCTTTTACCCCAACTGTGGCTTTGTAATACATGATCCAGAGATTTTCCAGCACCAGATATTCTCCTTCTTCCACCAGCCTTTGATTCACCCAATAATCATCCTTATAGAAAGGAACTCCGGAAATCTGCTGTTCCAGAGTATGGTGAAGGGCCTTTTGTAATACTTTTTGCCATCTATCGTCCATCTTTGAAAGCCGTAGCAACGCTTCAAAATCATTGTAAACCAACGGGGCCACTTCCGCCTCTGGATGATTAAACACCAGCATTTGTTTTTCCCTTACACTATGGACATAAAGAGCATCTGCAAGGACTCTAGCAAGGTCCGCATATCCATACCCCTCCCATTTTTCATGGGCTATGATCAGCTGGTTGATAATGCGAAGGTCGTCCACTGGAGCATTAATGGTCGGTTCCTTGGAATTCATCTCACTGGGATTTATTTTCCATGCAATAAGGTTCTCTTCACACACAAAATATTTTTCCAGCAAGGTTACTAACTGATGAAATTCATTCTCTTTTTCTCTGCGCCGGAAATACTCCATATAGAGCCCAAGAGATTCAGAAAGCACCTCTTCTCCCGTAGCCATCATTTCCCTTTCTTCCACCAGACTGGTACGCATTAGCAAGGTATCCTCCACGAGAAAAAATGCTTCTATAAAATCCAGGAGTGGCTTTTCTCGGCCTGGGTTCTTAAATGCTTCACTTTCCTCAGTCAACTGAAGAGAAACTGTTTCGGGCTGCTGAGTAGTCAGAATCCACACAGTTCCACCAAGAATCAACAAAGCAATAAACAACAGTAGAACAGTATTTTTAATCATACCTCTACTCCTTCCCCACCAGGTTTAATAACAATTTTATCACAAAAATCCTCTCTACATCCTTTATTCTATTCTCTATTATAAACCGTACCCTTTCCCTACGGATCATCCTTGCCTCTGATATTCCCCCACTGCTTCCCTTTTCCTTTGAGAAAACAGACTCTCACCATTTCCATCATCACAGTCAGTCTATCAGCCCTAATTGAATTATTCAAGCCTGACCCACTGACTATAGACATTGACTTGTTGTTGGTGTATTGATAAAATATTAACAAGTTTACTGTTTCATGGAAATCCTTATGCATTATGTGCTCTTAAAACGTCATTCTCAAAGAAAGAGGTTGCAACATGATTGATCTGGTTGAGAAACTTTATACCAACAACTCCCTCCGGAAACATGAACTGATCCAACTCCTTAGGGACATTGAAGCACCTACTCGTAACCATCTGATTAAGAAAGCCCACGCTACCAGGATGCATCGGTATGGAGACCTGGTTTATATGCGGGGACTCATTGAGTTTACCAATTACTGCCACCAGAACTGCCAATACTGCGGCATACGAAGCGGAAATCCACGAGCGGAAAGATACCGTCTATCCCTCGATGAAATTCTAGATTCTTGCCGAATTGGTAGCGAACTTGGTTTCCGAACTTTTGTGCTTCAAGGTGGCGAAGACCTTTACTACAACGACGAACGGATCGTCGAAATACTGGAACGCATCAAAGAGCAGTATCCTGAGTCGGCAATTACACTTTCCATTGGCGAAAAGTCCAGGGAATCTTACCAGAAGTTTTACAACGCAGGTGCCGACCGCTATCTTTTGCGCCATGAAACCGCTTCAAGACACCTCTACGAAAGAATTCATCCTGACATGACTCTGGATAACCGAATAAAATGCCTTCAGAATCTTAAAGAGATTGGATTCCAAGTGGGCACAGGATTCCTCGTAGGACTTCCTGGACAAACCTTGGAGGATTATGTCGAAGACTTAATCTTTTTACAAGAATTAGAACCCCATATGGTTGGCATCGGTCCTTTTATTCCCCATCAGCACACCCCGATGAGCCATGAACAAGGCGGTTCCCTGACGGATGTGATAACGCTACTCGCCATCATCCGACTGTTGCTTCCCGATGTGCTGCTGCCCGCTACCACAGCTCTTGGTAGCATTGATCCTATAGGACGTGAAAAAGGACTTAAGGCAGGCGCTAACGTTGTCATGCCCAATCTTTCACCAACCACCGCACGAGCCAAGTACGCCCTTTATGATGGTAAAATTTCTACGGGAGATGAAGCTGCCGAATGCAGGATCTGTATTGAAGACAAGATTAGGAACGCTGGCTTCACAGTGGACATGTCCCGTGGAGACCACATAGATTGGAGAGGATTATCATGATCGATCATCAATATATTGAAAACCTTTTGGATGAAGCTAAACACACTTCCAAAGAAAGGATCCAAGAAGTCCTGGATAAGGCACAAAGGAAGGAAGGACTGAACCACAGGGATATTGCTATACTGTTACAGGTGCAGCACAAAGATCAGCTCCAGGAAATCTTCAAGATTGCCGGTGATATTAAAAAGTCTATCTATGGCAACAGAATAGTGGTATTTGCTCCCCTTTACGTCAGTGATTATTGTGTCAACAACTGTTTATACTGTGGATATAGAAGAGACAATGATTTCCCTAGACGTCGTCTGTCCTGGGAAGAAATACAACACGAAGTCCGACTACTTGAGCAAATGGGCCATAAACGTCTGGCTCTGGAGGTGGGTGAAGATCCAGTCAACTGTGACATAGATTATGTTTTGGACGCCATGAATGCCATCTATTCAACCCACACAGATAGGGGCGAAATAAGGCGGATCAATGTCAACATCGCCGCCACCAGCACTGAAAACTATAGGAAGCTGAAGGAGGCAGGCATTGGCACTTATATCCTGTTCCAGGAAACCTATCACCACCCCACCTACGAGGCTATGCATCCAAAATCCCTCAAGGGAAATTACGAATATCATTTATCGGCCTTTGACCGTGCCATGGAGGCAGGGATCGATGACTTTGGTGCAGGTGTGCTCTTCGGACTGGCTGATTATACGTTTGAAGTAATGGCTCTGATGCTTCATAATGAATATCTGGAGCAAAAATACGGGGTAGGCTTTCATACGATCTCCGTACCCAGGCTCAAAAAAGCCGAAGGCATGGAACTGGACAGTTTCTCTCACCTTGTATCCGACGACATATTCAAAAAAATAGTAGCCATTATTAGGCTGGCGGTTCCCTATACCGGCCTCATTTTATCCACCCGGGAAACTCCAGAAGTTCGGCGGGAAGTTCTCCGTTATGGTGTCACCCAGATCAGTGCCGGCTCCTGTACCGGTGTTGGCGGTTATAAAGAATCTGATTCAGGAAAAAAGGTGAACCAGTTTGAACTGACAGACCATCGTAGTCCTCTAGAAGTATTAAAAGAACTTATTTCTGACGGTAACATTCCCAGTTACTGCACCGCCTGTTATCGCCAAAATAGAACCGGTGACCGGTTTATGCAATTGGCAAAATCTGGTCAGATTCAGAACATATGTGGCCCCAACGCTCTGATGACCCTAATGGAATTTGCACTGGACTATGGAGACAAAGAACTACTGACCATGGTTGAGGCTGTCATCCGTGAGGAGACTATGAAAATCGAAGAGGAAGACCTACGGAACCTCACGCTTAAAAACCTGGAAAACCTTAAAAACGGAGAAAGAGATTTATACTTTTAGGAGGCTGCTATGAACCAGACACCACAATCCAACAGAAAACATATTGCTCTTTACGGCAAGACTAACTCTGGCAAATCTTCACTGCTTAATGCCATCCTTGGTCAGAACGTATCGATTGTATCAGCCATCGGAGGAACAACCACAGATCCCGTCACAAAATCCATGGAGCTTCTTCCCTTCGGACCTGTCCTGTTCATTGATACTGCCGGTATGGGTGATGAAACGGAGCTGGGTGGGTTGCGCATGAAAAAAAGCATCCAGGTCCTTCAGCGAACGGACTTTGCCATCTATGTCCTGGACGTTACCGATTATGATTTATCCGCTTATCACGATACCGTCAGTCGCTTTAAAAAATATCGTATTCCCTATATAACGGTACTAAATAAAATGGACGCTGTTGACGCCGAAGAACTGAAAAGAGCCAAATCCCTCCACCCAAACGCGATGGTTGTGTCTGCCTCCACAGGCGAAAACCTCCTGCAACTCAAGGACCAGCTGATCCAACGGCTGCAACAGGAAGAATCCGATCCACCTATCCTTGGTGACCTGCTACCTTATGGCAGTACCATCGTCATGGTAGTACCCATAGATTCGGAAGCGCCAAAAGGTCGCATCATTCTGCCCCAGGTGCAGCTGATACGAGATTGCCTAGACCACGGCATCAAAAGCTATGTGGTACGCGACACAGAACTTGAGGATGCCCTTGAGGATCTGAAAGGAATTGATCTTGTAGTAACGGATTCACAGGCGTTCAAAAAAGTAAACCAACGGGTGCCTCCAGAGATCCCGCTTACGAGTTTTTCCATCCTTTTTGCCCGCCACAAAGGAGATTTAAATGCGTTTCTTAGGGGGGTGAAGGCAATCCCCCGGCTTAACGAGACCTCCAAAATACTCATCAGTGAAAGTTGCACCCACAATCATTCCCACGAAGATATCGGCAGAGTCAAAATTCCAGCGTTGCTGAACCGGCATGTAGGTAAGGAACTGAAGTATGATTTTAGGATGGGCCAGGACTTTCCGGAGGATTATGGTCAGTATGACCTGATTATTCACTGTGGCTCCTGTATGCTGAACCGAAAAGTGATGCAGAGCAGGGTGAATATGTGCCTGGAGAAGAGTGTGCCAATCACCAATTACGGTGTGATCCTCGCATACCTAAACGGCATTCTTCCAAGATCGACGGAACTATTTTAATACCAGTCAGATGGATATGCCAGGTTGACACGCAGATGTTTCTTCCTGTCCTTTTTCAGCTTATGCTAAGACTAAGGCTGTAGAGAAGTACGGATCCGGATCATAACTCTTTTTCGAGAACCCCTTAGGAGATGCCCTTACTCACTTCCAACAACTATGGTAATGACAATAACGACTAAAGAGATGATTGTCTTCGATCCGAATCCGTAAGTACATAAGTAAATTATTCAAGCCTGACCCCAGCACTTCCAGCACTTCAGCACCTTAAGAAAAAGCCCCACACCAATGTTGGAGTGGGGCTTTTTTCCGCAAATGATTTTTGCTTGTTTTAGGACCCGTCAGAGAATTATTTTACTCCTTAAACCGTGTCACAATCTGTTCCGCAAAGAACCCTTCTACTTCATTTTCCGTAAGAGAGTACACAGTCTCTTCGTTACCAATTCTCACCGAAACAGACTGGCCACATTGATCCATGCAAAACAAGGCTTTAGCTTCCACCTGATCACCCACTCCGTGCCGAATAATCATTTCCTGCATGGCACTGATAACATTATAAGAACCCTTCAGATGACATGCACTTCCTACACACACATGAATAATGGTCATTCTTACCCCTCCTCTATACCGTTGCTGGGCTGACTGTATTCTACATGGAGCAGTTCATGAACCTTATTTTTCAATAATCCACTATATAATGGCATGATAATGGGATTTTCTTCAGATCGCCTGATTTGTGATAATTTATCGGCTTTGTATAGGCCTCCAGAACGTTCCCGAGTATTTCTTTGCAGAGCATAGGGCTGACCAGCACCACCGATACAGCCACCGGGACAGGCCATGGCTTCGATAAAATCGTATTGAACAGTGCCTGCCTTTATTTTTTTAATAACGTCATCTACATTCTTCAACCCGTGGACGACGGCTATTCGGATGGTTTTTTCTCCCAATGTAATTTCTGCTTCTTTGGCACCCTCTACACCTCTGATACCTGTATAGGATATGTCCATCATTGCTTCCCTGCTTTTGTCTTCCATTAACCGGCGAATCACCGCTTCTGACACACCGCCTGTCACACCAAAAATGATGCCAGCTCCACTGCAGATGCCAAAAGGAACATCCGTAGCTTCTGGTTCCAACTGACTGAAAACAATCCCGGCTTCCTTAAGCATAAGGACCAATTCCTGAGTGGTGATAACATAATCAACATCTGAAACGCCGTTACGCTTAAATTCTTCCCGAGCGGCTTCCTGTTTTTTGGCCGTACAAGGCATAATTGCTACACTGACTATTTCTCGACTATCTACCTTTTTCATGCTTTCAGCGTGTTCTTTCAAGATAGCCCCAAACATTTGCATGGGAGATTTACAGGAAGATACGTGGTGCTTGTATTCTGGGTATTTTGTTTCCACGTAATTAATCCAAGCAGGACAGCAAGAAGTAAACATAGGTAGTTTTTCGTCGCTACTCAGCCTTTTTCTTAATTCTGCAGCCTCTTCCATCACTGTTAAATCCGCACAAACAGAGGTGTCATATATTTCATCAAAGCCCAACTTTCTCAAACCCGCCACCATTTCACCCATGACATTTTCTCCAGACGGAAGGCCAAACTCTTCCCCCAGAGCCACTCGCACAGCAGGAGCCACCTGGACGGCAACCCGCTTGTCCTCATTGTAAATAGCCTCCCACACAGCAGCTCTGTCATCCTTGACGGCGATGGCACCAGTTGGACAAACAGCCGCACACTGACCACAGCTCACACAGGGGGTGTTGGCGATGGGCTCCTCAAAAGCCGTACTAACGGTCATCTTTGATCCCCTTCCCTTAAAATCGATGACTGCTACGTTTTGTACTTCATCACACATCCTAACACAGTCCCCACAAAGAATACATCTGTTTGGATCCCTTGTAATTGCCCGGCTGGAGCGATCAACAGGATGATCATGCCTGAAGCCATTTCCGCCGTCAAACCGAACTCTGCTTACATTGTACCGCAACGCTAGCTCTTGCAAGCGGCATTTCCCATTCTTGGAACAGGTGGTGCAATCACGACAATGCGAAGACAACAACAGCTCCAGAATCATCTTTCTGTGCTTTTGCAACTTAGGGGTGTTGGTCTTAATTTTCATACCCTCCCGAGGCGGAGTATAACAGGAAGCCTCTACGCCTCCCCATTCATTTTCCACGACGCACATCCGGCAAGCACCAAATACGGATAGTTCGGTATAATAGCAAAAGGTAGGCAGCTCAACACCCGCTTTGCGTACTACCTGCAACACATTTTTTTCATCGGTGTAATCCACTCGACGGCCATCTACCCACATACATTTCTTATCATGATTTTTGTTGTTCATTTTGTCATCCCTCCAAGATCGCTTTAAATGGACATAACGGTACACAAGCACCACATTTGATGCACTTTGTTTCGTCCAAATGAAACGGTTTCTTCACTTCACCACTGATGGCGTCCACTGGACAGCCACGAACACATTTGGTACACCCACGACACAAGGACTCATCAATATAATAACGACCCAAAGCCTCACAATTTTGGGTTGGACATTTTTTATCCAGAATATGAGCCAGGTATTCGTCCTTAAAATGTGTAATGGTACTGACTACGGGAGAACCAGCTGTTTTCCCCAAACCGCACAAAGCCGTTTCTGAAATGGTTTCTTCAAGGCTCAGGAGGGTATCGATGTCTTCCTCTTCCCCTTCTCCTGCCACAATTCTGTCCAATATATGGAGCATAGCCTTGGTACCTTCCCGACAGGGAACACATTTACCGCAGGATTCATTCTGGGTAAAATTCATGAAGAAGCGAGCTACTTCTACCATGCAGGTATTGTCATCCATGACCACCAAACCACCTGAACCAATCATGGCACCTGCTTTCACCAGAGTATCAAAATCTAAAGACAAATCCAGGTGCTGAGCCGTGAGACATCCTCCTGATGGTCCACCAATCTGTACAGCCTTAAACTCACGACCATCTCTCACCCCGCCACCAATATCAAATACCACTTCCCTGATGGTGGTACCCATAGGCACTTCAATCAGACCCGTATTGTTCACATTACCAGTTAAGGCAAAGGCTTTGGTACCGTAATTTTTTTCGATGCCTATCTCTTTATAGGCTTGAGACGTCATAGTAAGAATAACCGGTACATTGGCAAAAGTCTCCACATTATTTAACACCGTAGGCTTTCCAAAGAGTCCCTTTTCAACGGTACGAGGAGGTTTTACCCGAGGCATCCCTCGGTTTCCTTCAATAGAAGCTGTCAAAGCACTACCTTCTCCGCATACAAAAGCGCCAGCACCCTGGCTGATATGAATCTTAAAATGAAACTCTGTTCCTAGAATCCCTTTGCCTAAAAGGTTGTATTTTTCCGCCTGATTAATGGCATTTTTTAATCGGTTAACGGCTAAAGGATATTCAGCTCT
This sequence comes from Tindallia texcoconensis, assembly GCF_055383815.1. Classification (NCBI taxonomy): domain Bacteria; kingdom Bacillati; phylum Bacillota; class Clostridia; order Peptostreptococcales; family Tindalliaceae; genus Tindallia; species Tindallia texcoconensis. Next base: position 2,390,223 of record NZ_AP042431.1, on the reverse strand, counting down.
CACATAGATATATCCTACCTCTGCTCCTGTGGCAATACCTGCAATCATCATGCCTTCAAGGATTCTATGGGGATCACCTTCCATAAGACTTCTGTCCATAAAGGCACCTGGATCTCCTTCATCTCCGTTGCACACCACATATTTCACTTTTTCTTTCTGACGGTTCACCTGTTGCCATTTGGTACCAGCAGGGAATCCACCACCACCCCGGCCTCTGAGTTCCGCTTGGTTCATTTCCTGACAAATCTCTTCTGGCGTCATTTCGAAGAGAGCCAGCTCCAGTGCTTTATAACCGTCATTAGCAATATACGCCTCAATGGATTCAGCATCTATATGCCCACAATTTGAAAGGACAAGCCGTGTCTGTTTTTTATAGAAAGGAATTTCTTCCTGGGTATCACAAGTCATACCATTCTCGTTATACAACAGCCTTTCAACCGGCTGATTCCCTATAATACTGGTTTCAATGATTTCTGCACAATCCTCTGGCTTGACTCTCATGAAAAACCAGCCGGCAGGGTCAATACGTACCAAAGGTCCCACTTCACAGTAGCCATGGCAACCACTTTTTTTCAGACCGATGCTTTCATGCTCCAGTTCATGACCAAGCTCAATGGAACAGTTAATTCCATGATCTTCACATAGCCTTTTGAAGGTATCAAAAACCACATTAGCACCTCCAGCCACACAGCCCGTTCCGGCACAGACAAGTATTTTTTTTGTTTCAAGGGATAAGTGCTCCCTAAAGCTTTTTCTGACGTCAACCAGAGACTGCCTATCAGCAATTAGATTCATCTGCGTCACCTTCCTTTCTGAGATCTGCTAACAGAGTCTGTACTTTTTCCGGCGTCATAGCTGCATGCATCTCTTCGTTCACAGCTATCACTGGCGCCAAACCACATGCCCCAAGGCAGGACACTGCTTCCACGGTGAAGAGCATATCATCAGTGGTGTGCTTTTCATCGGTTAAGGACAGATTGGCCCTTAGTGCATTCAAAATAGGAATGGATTTACGCACATGACAGGCAGTACCGTCACACACCCGGATAATGTATTTACCTTTTGGCTCCAGAGAAAAGTTTTCATAAAAGCTGGCTACACTGTAAATTTTGGCAATACTGATGTCCATTTTTTCAGCGATGTACTCCAGAGCATAGCGGGGAAGGTAGCGATATTCGCTTTGAATTTCCTGCATAATGGGAATGAGCGCAGCGTTTCCGGAATCCGAGGATTCCAGAATCCTGTCAAGCGTTTCTTTTTGTACTTGTTCCATTACAATCTCCTCCTTGTGTTCATGCGGGACCCGCATGGTTTATTTTCTCAGGGATTCAGTCAACTCCTCCATGTTTTTTACCTGAGATGCTAAGCTTGTTATTTTTTTAACTATCCATGGCGTCATTTAACGGCTCACTCTTCTACAAGAGAGAGCTAAGCAGGGTTATGGCTGTCCATAAGGCATTCTAATCCTCTGATAGATTAAAACTCCACCAGAATCCAAGAATTTTGCTTATTTCCCTAGGTGACAAAAATTTCGTCACTAATTTGTTATATAATTAACAATAGTATCTTATCGTCTCTTACCCTGTTTGTCAATCCCTGTGTTCTATTTTAAATCTTGACATACCGTGTGTACAAGATTCTGGATCTCTAAAGAAAATTTGCCTCTATCTGACGAATCCTTCTAAGCAAATAGTTGATTTTGTGCTAGATAAAGCAATTATTTCTGTTGGAAGCATATAAGTAACACAGGATATATGGATTTATTTGAATGCTTCATGGACGAATCCTATATTTTTCAGTGATCTGTCAAAGCATCCAGTTAAAATCGACTGATGCAGACAGGAGAGGCTTCTGTTCCCAGTATCCCCTCTAAAACAGAGGTATGCTCTTGATTCGACAGGGTTGCTTTCCCGGAAAAAATCAAAGCCTGAAGCGTGACACTTCCCATTACCAGAGCAGAAAAATCAGCGATATCCATCTCTAATTCCACCTCAACTGGTCTGGTTTTCCGGGAATAGGCATACCGACCTTCTTTTTCATATAGATAATAGTCACCTTCCTGCTCCGGCAGGAGTTGGTCCTTTATTCGGATACGCAAGGATGGAAATGTTTTTGTTGTTACAATTGTTTTTGCCGTTAGGACTTTCAGCATTTTTTCTACGTTAATGACCCGATACATCATTCCGGCACCAGCTCGGTACAGCTCCTGATAGCGGGTCTGGAATGTGGTGACATCATCGGAGGAAGCATCCTCAAAATAGTGGGTAAAGTGAGGATCCTGGGTTTCGATGAGAACGTAGCGAGCCTGATCAGCCTGAGAGTGAATAAAGGTAGAAAAAGCTTGAAAGGCATCGGATGTCAGGGCAATCATTTCGTCGATGATAAGATCGGTTCCGTAAAGGGTTTTTTCACCAATTTGTTCAAATTCAAACATCAGAATACCCTGAAGCACTCCATCCTTTCTAAAACCTAAGATTATATGGTCACCTTCCAGCAATTCGGCTATCTCCACGTCAGACTGTTTCATACTACCATGATGCTGTCCATAAAACCGGTCATAAAGCTCTTTTATTTCCTCCATGTCCGATGTGGCGGCTGCACAAAGTCTCTTCAGTCCTTCTTTGGTTCCATAATGCTTAAACTGTTGAGGTTTTAATCGGTACTTTTTAATTTCTGCCCCCAAACCATAGCCCATTTTTCGATAAAAGCCCAGGTGAAAAGGATCTAACACCGACATGGCGACACCTTTCTTCCCTGCCATTTCCAGAGAGTGCTTCATCAGTTTCAGGGCAATCTTTTCCTTTTTATGGAGTAAATCCACCGCTAAAGTGCCAATGCCTAGGGCCATTACCTCGGTCCCCAGAAAATTTAGGGGTTGTGTCAAAAGCCGCACGGATCCTGACAAGGTTCCGTCTTTTTCAAAGTGGCCCAGTAGAATGTCTTCTTCCCCCAAGGATAAAACTTTCTTTGCCATTTCTTCCCGTTTCTTAAAGGCTTTGCTGTCCATTCCTTGTCCTGCGTAGGCGTAGGCTGTTAGGGGTTTGAATGCTTCTATATCTTGCTCTGTCAATCTTCTGATTGAATTCATCGTATGACTTCACTCCTTTGTTCGGATACGGGGAGCAGAGAGAATACGAGGAGATTTCTCTCTGTCCTGTCTTGTCTCAATCTTCAGATCTGTTTCGAAGAATACAGATTCAGGTTAAATGTTGTTTTATCCTCCGTAAGAGAATGATTCAAGCCTGACCCCATTTACCATTTACTTCTCTATACAAATTTTTCTTCTATCAGGAATTCTTCAAATTTTGCCAGGCTTTCTGCTACATTTTTCCGACCATAACCCATTCTAAAGTATTGGTCCTCCATGTCATAGATCTCAGAAGGCAGTAGTAGTACTCCCTTCTTTTCAACAGCCATCTGACAGAAGTCTTTCACCGGCATGTCCAAGAGGAGTTTATGATATGCAACAGGCCCACAGGTAATGACTTTTTTCTCAAAAATTTGAGGATACCTGTCAAAAAATTTATTTACCTGTTTGATGTTTTCCCGTATAATCTGACGGTTCCGTTCCAGTAATGTCTCCCCATGTTTCAAGGCTACTTTTGCCAAAAATTCTGAAGGGGCAGAATTGCAGATACTCATGTAATGCTTAAACTTTACTACTTTTTCCAGTGTTTCATGGTCCTTTGACACCAACCATCCCACCCGGAGTCCTGCCAGCCCGTAAGCTTTGGACATGACTCCTAAAGAGGCACATTTGTCATAATGGTCTGCCATCCAATCCCGCTTTTCCCCTTCCAGTTCCAAGCCTTTATAAACTTCATCGGAAAACAGGTAGAGGTCATGTTTTTTGCAGATAGCACACAATCGCTTTATTTCATCATTGGTAAATGTGTACCCGGTGGGGTTGTTGGGAGAAGTAACAGCAATGAGTTTTGTGTTGGGTTTGATCAAGGATTCCAATTCGTTAAAATCCATTTCCCAATGACTGCCCTTATCCCGAATATACCATTTGGAATACTCACAATTTGGAATGGAGTTGGCCACTTCATAAGCAGACTGATAGTTGGGGTACATGGCAATCATATGATCCCCTTCCCCCAGCATCACATTCATATATCCGAAAATAGCTTCCTGAGCTCCATGGAAAGCCAGCACATCTTCATCGGTCATGTTTTGGTACAGCATGGCAATAAGTCTTCGCAGTTCCGGATCTCCCCAGGTTTCTGTATACCCCAGCCACTGGTTCAGAAAATCTTCCTGGGCACCAGGTTCCAGTGCCAGCAGCTCGCCTGTTGACATAGCTTCGCAGTCAGACTGAGTAAGGAGATAGGGTGCGGTAAATTCATACTTTCCAAAATAACATTCCAGTTTAAAGTCACTCATTTTCATTGATCCGTTCCCCCTTTATGCGTTTCAATCCTTGTTCCTGAAAGGTTAATTCTCACAATCCAGTATTTTTATCCTACAAAGGTACTGATGTCTCCAAGTATTTTTATCTTTTCAATCCAACTATTTCGCTAAAGACCAGCGATATCACCTTTACTTGAATAGTTTTTTGATGACACTAAACAAATCAAAGGTAGTTTTTTTATATACTTTATTCTTAATCGCTCTCTTTGGATTTTTTGCATATCCCATGCCTTTCTTGCCATACAGTGGATTAACCGCTCCTTTTGCTTTTCGCTTTAGTTTCCCGGTGGTCCTTGCCTTTACTCGTTTTTTAAAGTTGGGTGTACGCATGCCTATTTTCATTCCTAGTCTCCTCTCTCTTTTTATGATTTTATAGCATCTTTCTATTTATTATAGTTTAATTTTGTAATTTTAGGTCAATTCAAATCAACTTTATTTTTGCTATTAGTGAATATTTTATTTGTATCTACGTCTGGAAAGTTTTCTTCGTTTAATGCCGAAGTCCATAACTTTTAGGCATAATTAAGACTACTTGCATAAGGAGGCATTGTTTAAAATAAAATTGCTCGTTTCTTTTAATCCATTGGTTTTCATTTTAACACACGCTATGCTTATTCACAAAAAACCAATTCTGAGAATCTCCATGCGAATTGTATGATGCATGCCTATAGTAATCGATGTCCTTTTCAGGGATAATAAAAACCCTAAGCAGCTTGTTTTTTAAACAGTGCTTAGGGCGTTGAATTAGGTTCTATGGCTTATAATGTTTTCTCAACATATAAGGGTATTTCGATTAAATCTTGAATACTTCCATCTTTTGCACTTTCCGTAAAAAATTCCAGTAGCAGGGTTTCTCCATCTTCTATGGTTTCTGGGATTTCAATGGTTTCTTCAATGGCTCCCCAGTCGCCCATGGCTCCAGTGGTGAAGTCAAAAACCAGTTCCTCTCCTTCTTCGTCAGAAAGACGGTACAGGACATTGCCTTCAAACACATTAGCGATTCCTTTAAAAGTAAAGGAATTGGATACCTTTTCCTCCGGTGCAGGACTGAAGATTTTAATGCCTCGGGATTCTACCATCACTGGCGATAATGTTTCCAGCCCTACCAGTGTTGGAACATAGCTTTCATCTCCTATAACTTCGTAAACCACTGGTTTCTCTGTAGGTTTCATGGAAAACAGGTCGTAAGGATAAGTGATGGCCTGAGTCACGATATCATCCTCTCCAGGCTGTGTAAAAGAAAGTTTTACAATAATTTCTTCTTCAGATTCCATTACCTGTTGAATATCTACGGAATAACCACCTGTAGGCTTTTCACCGTAAGTAACCAGCAGGTACATTATGTCCTCAACCACTTTTTCCTGTGCCAGCCAGGTGTTTTGGGAATTTTCAATCCATGACGCTACCTCTTCCGGCAACTCTTCCTGTACCACTTCCTCAACAACCGACGATTCTTCATGATCCGTGGTAATCATCACGCTTCTTGTTTCTTCATCCCATTTCACGTCAGCACTTAAGGCTTCTGAAACAAAACGAAGAGGTACCACGGTTCTGCCTTCCACAATGCGGGGCGGCACTTCTAATTCATGCGCTTGGCCTTGCAGGATAGCGGTCATCTGATCAATGGTTAACATCATTACCTTGTCCCCATGATGGGCGGTCACTTTCCGAGTTTCCCCATCCCACTCCAGTTCGGCTCCTAATGCTTCAAAGATAGATCGCATTTCGACCAAGGTTCTGCCACTTTCAATAGTGGGAGAAACCTCTGGCCTTAATAACTGACCGTCTACCCATACTTTCGGTTCACTCTGGTCTATTTCCTCTGCTAGCACCATGGATGTTTGTGCAAAGAGGAGCAATAAAGCCAATGTTATTAGTAATCCTTTGTTTCGATACATTTTATCTACCTCCTGTAAATCATTGTTTTTTATCACTTTCTTATTTCACTGTATCTCCTGCATGTGTTTTTGTCAACCGAAGGCTATTGATGCTCCTTGGTTGACATCGGTATGCAACATGATACAATCAAGAAAGAAATCCCAAACACCATTTTATCATAGAGAGAGTGTAGACTCCACTGTCCCTTCCTATACCAATGGATTTTTATCTTGTAGGACCTAAAAAAACTTAGAGATTTCACCTAGCCAGAAGGTAAAGGAGTATCTTCATCCGATCAAAGGTTTAGCTGGAAATTTAGATTGGTACGCCTAACTATTTATTTAAGGAGTGTTGACAATGAACCTAAAAAAGAGACCTTCTCCATCCATGGATCAATGGCTCAGAGAAGCTAAAAGAGATTCCAGTGCTACTCAGGTAGGAATGTTTCTAACTCATAATGGTGTCGTTAGAGAGACACCAAAATCCCAGGTGCGTCAAGGGATTAATGATGGTACTTCCGTAAAAGGAATGATTTTTTCCTACGATGCCAAAAAAGTGGAGAAAGCCATCGCCGAAGCAAAAGAATTAGAAGGGATTTTCTACCTTCGGGTATGGCTTAACGAAGGTGAACTTGAAGTGGGTGATGATATTATGTATATCCTCATTGGTGGTGACATCAGGCCGAACGTGATCCATGGTCTTCAGTTTCTTGTGGAGAAAATCAAAACTCAGTGTGTGACGGAAATTGAAACTACCTAGGAAACAGGAACATATTTATCATTTTGTAATACGTTTGCCCATATCTGTCATTGATTAACTAGTTCATTTCGTATACTTTTTCACCCTTCATGATGGCTGATTGAATTTTCTCCAACTCTTCTAACGCTACTTCCTTTGTATCGTATAATCCCAGCTCCTCGGTCTCATTGCCCAAAAAACTACTATTAGGAATAGTACCTACAATAGCGCCCTTTTTTTCGCTTCCCCAATTACCCGTTACTGAAAACCCAGTATAGTTCCCTATTTTCTTTTTATCTTGGCTTCTTACCCACATTGCTTTTCCTCCCTGTCAAATCTCTTTATTGAAACATCTCTTACGATGTCTTGGTATAACCCTCACCCTTCCTAGAACAAAGTTAAGGATATGTCTATTTAAGTATACTCCATTCAAAATATTCTTTGCAACAAAGGAAGATAAATAGGACTTACAGCTTAGGCCTATACTAGATTTTTATTGGTCAAAAAGGTATCTGTAGTGATAAAATAAAAATCATTAGTTGCTTCTTTAGCCATTAGCCAAAAATCCTGCTGATCGATTCCTTCCATAAAAATGCCGATCATATACTTTGCTGGATAAAAGCAGCGGGAAGAAATCTGTCAAACGCTTAAAACGCTCAAAGATAGGGGGGTGAACCAATGCATCTGGAGATTGAAAAGCTGTCAAAAGAATATGGAGATCTATTAGCTATTGATGATTTTACCAGTCGATGGGAAGACGATGAAATTATTGGGTTAGTCGGTCCCAATGGTGCTGGAAAGTCTACTTTGTTCAAGATAGTAGCAGGGTTTCTTGAACCGAATCAAGGGAAAATACGACTCAATGAAAAGAAGGTTTCTTTGGGCTCTGTTGCCTATGTACCGGAGTTTCCTGATTTGTTCCCCGTATTAAGCGTATGGGAGCATTTTAAGTTTATTTCCTTAGCATATCAGATCAATCACTGGGAACAGGAAGCGAAGGAATATCTAGAAGCTTTTCAACTGACGGATAAAAAGAATTCCTTAGCGGGAGAACTTTCAAAAGGTATGAAACAAAAGGTGATGATTGCTATTTCTCTACTGCGAAAACCCTCTGTTTTACTAATGGATGAGCCATTTTCTGGTCTAGATCCTTTATCCAGCCGAGAACTACAGCATCGCATTCAGGGGTTAAAGAGTCCAGACCGAATTGTTCTGGTATCAAGTCACAACCTAAACACCATCCAATCAATTTGTAATAGGGTTTTGATCATGAAGCATGGCGTTTTAATAAGAGATCAGAGGATGAGTGCTATTCTCAATGAAACCAGGAAAAAGGGTTTTGAAACCTTAGAGGATTTTTTTCTGGAGGTGACCACCATTGGGAGCCCTTAAATCTTTCCTTTTTCTCGAATGTAAAACCATTGCTAATAAAATAAGAAACTATCGGAGGTATAAAATCCAAAGTGGATTGATCTTGTTAGGGTTTGCTTTATTCGGATTGATGTTTTTTAGCATTCCAGCTGGTGAAAGCCCTGATTTTTCCCAAACAGTAATGAAATACAGCGAACATATTATCGGCGGTATGCTTCTGGGAACCTTAATCATGCAGCTTATGATGGCCAGTACCAGATTCCCTGTAAAACTTCCAGGATATAGCCCTTCTTTACTCTTAAGCCTTCCGATATCTAGTCGAGGACTAATCCTATATTATTTACTGAAACAGTTTTTTATCCAGGCTGTCGGAAAATTGTATTTCGTATATTTTATGGTGTCCAGCCTGGGAAGATCATTTTTTCCTTCAGGTTATTTTTTTGCGTGGATAGGTTATTTACTGTTAGGAATTTGGGTGACGGCCGTTTCTCTCCTATTGCATCGCATAATGCGCCGTTTTTCTTTTGATAAGGTTTACCTGTGGGGATTTCTTTTAATGGTGCTGATCATTGGCTTTATCGAGAGCGGAGCCAATTTTTCGATTTTCTGGAACCTCATTCATCCTCAGAACTGGTGGCCTGTAAAAGGTTTTTATCTATTGATTGTTGATGTATTTCAGCCATCAGAATCTTCTTTATGGCCTATTTTGTTTACTACAGGATGTTTGACATTCCTGACCTTCGCTTTAGCCTTTTGGAGACTGGAATATACGAGAGAAGAACTCACCAGCGAAATATATAAAGCAAAGCAAGTGATGGATCAATCCAGCAAAATAAAAGATCCCGATGAAGTGATGCTTCAGTTTTTTGGAGCCCAAAATAAAAGCTGGATCGCAAGTCGCTCATGGACTCCCGGCATTGTATCCGCTTTGATTTGGAAGGAATTAATTACCTTGGAACGGTTAAAATCTTCAGAGTTTAAGCTTGGAGGGATTTCTGCATTTATTTTGGGAATCATCGGTGGTCTCTTGTATGTTTTTCTCAAGATACCCGTAACCATTTTTTTGCTTCCGGCCCTTCTCAATTGTCTGGGTGCTAGCAAACCATCCATCAGCGTCTTTCACTCCCTTGTCTGCCAGCTTCCAGGGTCTTGGTTTCAGAAACTTTTCGGCGTAAGCATATTATCAGCGTTGGAAGGAATGATTTACCATTTAGTCGCCTTAACGGCAGTGATTTTTACGATTGTCTTTTTCAAAGGAATTGAGAGCCTGGATGCCGTCGTCTATGTATTACCTTCTTTTCTTTTGATGCTTTTACCACTTAATCTGCTAGCTACCGTTCTTGGACTTTTAGGGTATCTTCTTGGTTTTCGATTTATTGGAGTGTTTCGGATAGTCATCGTATTCCTACCTGGAATCCTTCATTTTGGAATCTTGATTTTTGGGGGATACAAGCTGCATTGGCACTTTGGAATAAGTTCTTTTCTCGCCATAGGAGCATTGGCCTTATCCTGGTTTTGGATGAAAGTAAGCAGCCATTACTTATCCAAACATTTTGCTAAGCTTCGAGAAGCCTCTACTTCTATCTAAACAGAGTCGTCTCTTCTTTGTGTTTTTATATTGTTGTATGCAACATGAGCGTTTTGGATATCCATTTATGAATAGAAAGAAAAGGGAGAAACCTGGTAACTAATGAATCCTAGGGCTATTAGCCTTGATACTATCAAGCAAAGTGAGGAAGTAACTGGTTGCATGACCACTGATGATCAGGTGCTGAAAGCGAAAGAAATATTATACTACCACACTAAAAAAGATAGCTACACTTACTAGCTATCTTTTTTAGTACTCACATTCGGCACTAATTCTATTTCGTCCTTAATACCTTTAATGACTTTTTTGTTTATTCGAAAAATGTCTTTTCAGTCCCATGCCTATAAGACAACGCCACCATCAACACTCAGAACAGAACCTGTGATAAATCCCGCTTCTTCCGATGCCAGAAAAACATAGGCATTTGCTACATCTTCTGGTTTTCCCAAAGGATTAAGCGGTGAAAGGGTATTGGCGGGGATTTGCATTAGAAAGATTCTTCAATTTCGATATCCCATTTCATTTGAAATCAAACGGGTATATTTCAACAAATGTTCTTTAAAGGCATCTATCACTTCGCAGGTGACACGAATAGTAGGACCAGATATACTAACGGCTCCGATCACATCATTACGATAGTTAAAAACGGGAGCCCCGATACATCGAATTCCGAACTCATTTTCTTCTTCATCCAAAGCATATCCAGCTTCCCGAACCTTCTCCAGCACCTTTAACAATTCATCATAAACGACTACGGTGTTAGGGGTGCGTTGAATAATCTCACTGGCTTCCCATACTTCCCGCACTTTTGGCTCCGGCCAGTACGCCATCATTGCCTTTCCTGCTGAAGTACTGTACAGCGGACTGCGTGCGCCAATGCGTGAATGCATGCGTATATTATTGTTCGACTCCACCTTGTCAATATAAACCATGTCCGTACCGTCTGGAATGACCAAATGAACTACTTCGTTAGTAACATCTCGAATCGCTTCAATATAAGGTCTTGCCACTTTTAATAGTTCCATACGATCGATGATACGGCTTCCAATTTCAAACATTTTAATGCTTAAATGATAACGCTGATTATGCTGACTTTGACTGACGTATCCATGATGGATCAGCGTCAATAGTAAGCGATGAACGGTGCTTTTATGAAGACCGATCAACTGACTGACTTCGGTTAATCCCAAACCATCCTGATGAGTCGACAGTAGTTCCATGATTGCGATGGTTCTATCTACCGATTGAACCGTATTGATTGAGTCTTTCATATTGAGCACTCCTCCATTGAATAGACATTTGTAGTATATGCGTTAAGTATGTGTAAAGAAACCCTTATACTTGAATTTTACGGCAGTTTAGCACTTTTTGTCAATCTCAATCATTCGTTTCAGACATTAGTATCCTTTATCAAGATCAATACGGTTTAGCATAGTACCTTTTCCAGAGAGATATATCTCTAGGTTATGCAGCACAATCTCAAAAGCTTTTTCCAGATAACGTTTGTTATCGCCACATATATGTGGCGTTATTATTACGTTATCCATCTTCCAGAAAGGATGATCCTCTGGTAACGGCTCAGTTTCAAAAACATCTGAAACCATCGCTCTTATGTTTCCATTCGAAAGCGCTTCAATCAAATCTGATTCATCCACAGTAGTGCCACGACCAATATTAATAAAACAAGCACTAGTATTCATGGCATTGAAAGCTTCTCGATTGATCAGCTTCTCCGTTTTGGGAGTAGAAGGAAGCAGGTTAACCACATAGTCACTTTGATTAAAAATAGTTGTTATTTCGTCTTGAAGGTATACTGCGTCTAAGTTTTCCTGCCGCTCTTTAGTAGTTGCCATGCCAATAACAGTCATCCCCATACCCTTCGCTTTTTTAGCAAGTTCAGAGCCTATTTGTCCAACACCAAGAATTGCCAAGGTTTTTCCTGAAATCTCATCTTGTTCCACACTTCTGTCCCATACTTTTTCAACTTGATTCCGGAACATGAAGTGCCAGTTTCGAGCCAGGTTTATCATTGCCGCTATTGCGTACTCAGCAATATGTCCTTTATGCATCCCTTTAACATTGTTTAACAGAATCCCTTTTTCTTTCATTCGCTGCAATGGCATGGAATCAACACCAGCGCTAAAGCTATGTACCCATTTCAACTGTGGAGCTTGATCCAACATCTCGTTGTCGAACTGAAAGGTAAATAGGATTTCTGCATCAACCAATTCTTTCATGATAATGGTCCGATCACTTGACGACACTATTGTGATATCTTGCCTGCATTCAAGTTGCTGTTTTACATTCAGTGGCACGTCATACGCAGGCACATGATAAATAACAATTTTTTTCACTATTATCCCTCTTTTCATCATCGATTTGATGCTTTTATTTAACCTTATATCAGTCCAGGTTCGATTAACCTAGGCAGGTAAAAGGCAATGTTTGGAAAAAACGCAATGAAAAATAATACAGCAAAGATTACTAAAAGGTAAAGCACCACTGATTTGAAAGATTCTTCTATAGATATATCACCAATTGTAGCAGCAATTAATAGGCATAGTCCATAAGGGGGAGTGACTAGCCCAATGGCAAGGGTAATGACAACAATAATACCTAGAAGAACGCTACTCACACCAAAATCCAGAGCAACAGGTAAAATGACAGGTACAAACAGAATCATAGCTGGAATGGCGTCCATAAAAGTTCCTACGAAAAGGAAAAATGCAATAACGATGGACAAGAACATCCATTTATGATTAATGTAAGTGGCAAAAAACTCTCTGGTGATTGAAGCAACTTGATAGTATCCCAGTAATTCTCCAAGTGCACTGGCTGCTGCCAGGGCAAAAAGAGACAACGAGCTAAGTTTAAGTGTTTCTACCAATACTTCTGGAATGTCCTTCAATTTCAAGGTTTTATAGAAAAACATACTTACAAACAAAGCATAGAGGGAGGCAAAGGCAGCTGCCTCTGTAGCTGTATACCACCCCGTTAAAATCCCTCCTATAATAATGACAGGTGTCAATAATGCTGGGAAGGACTCGTAAAAAAGCTTTAGAAATGCTTTCAGTTTAGTTCGTTCATATTTAGGATACCCTTTTTTAAGAGCCAACACATACGTAAGTGTCATCATTCCCACGCCAATAAGGACACCGGGAATAATCCCTGCTAGAAATAAAGAGGCAATAGGTGCATTGGTAAGACCAGCATAAACGATCATTGGAATACTAGGCGGTATAATAACACCAATAGTGGATGAAGCTGCCGTCACTCCAACTGCTGTTTCTCTATCATAACCTGTCTTAATCATATTAGGAATTAGCACCTTACCAACACCTGCCGTATCTGCTTGCGACGAACCCGAAACACCGGCAAATATCATCGACACCAGAATATTGGAATGTGCTAACCCACCACGAATATGACCCACACAAGCTATTGAGAAATCAATCAGCTTTTGAGAGATTTGCCCTCTATTCATAAGATTAGCCGCCAAAATAAATAAGGGAACCGCTAACAATACAAAAGAATTAAGGCCATTAAACATTTTCATAGGAACTGTAATTTCTGGAATATAAGGGATGGAGGCTATACCCAGAAATGCAATAATAGCGATACCGAAAGCAATAGGCATTCCTATGAATATTAATAATATAAAGGCTGCAACCAACAGTAAACCACTCATCTATTTGCCCCCTTCCAAATCAAGATCATTAACTTCTTCGACCGATGATAAAATATCTTCCACTGGATCTTCCACTGTAACCTTTTCCTTGCCCATCAGCTGCAAAAAGTCATGATAGATATGTTCCATTGTATAAATTGCCATCGTCGCTCCTGAAATAGGGAGGCAGAGCCAAACATATCCCATTTTGAGTCGAGGTATGGCGATCCACCGGTAGTTCCAAAATGTCCTAACAACCCTGATGCCATAAAATAATATAAGGATGGCAAAAATAAGAATCATGAGATTAATTATCAGCTCTAATAATGCTTTTTTCCTACCATTCAACCGTTGAGACAGCATTGTGAATCTAAAATGACTTTTACTACGAAGCATGATTGCCGCTCCCATAAAAACAGTCCATATAAATGAATAGTTAGCCACTTCTTCTGTCCAGATCATTGGAATCCTCAAATATCTTGTGGCTACCTGCAACAAAACCGCTGCTAAAAAAGTCGACAGACATATTACCCCAAATGTTAATTGAATTTTTTCAAGCCGGTCAATTATCGTTTTCATAGCTCTTTTCCCTCCTATCACCTCCTCATGATAGAGGGACACCACTGCTAGTGTCCCTCTATCTCTGATGCGAGGTTATGTGCTATGCATTATGTTTTCGCCTTTAGCCTCTTATTTCATCTCTCTAATCTGCTCAATTATTTCTTCAACGCCCATTTCAACAGCTGCTGCATCTTGAATAGGAATAGCCACTTCGATGAACGGCGTTCGATCAATTTCATTTACCTCGCCACCTTCATCAATCAGTTTCTCTTTGTATTCATCTTCTTGTGCGTAAAGTGCAGATCGCTCCGCCTCCACAGAGGCTTCAGCTGCTTCTAGAATAATTTCCTGTTGAGCAGGAGACATGGTATCAAAGCGATTTCCGTTGATCAGCATGAATCTTGTGGTATAATCATGAGCTGTCTCGGTTGTGTACTTACCATTATCCGTTCTGTGGTGATTTTGTTGTACGTAGTAAGGGTACGCATTTTCAGCAGAATCAACCGCTCGTTGTTGCAGTGCTTGGTATAATTCGCCCCATGCAACAGAAGTTGGTATAGCACCTACCTGTGTCCAGAAGTCAGCAACCACTCCAGAGGTTTGAGTTCGAATGGTCATACCTTCTATATCTTCAATACTATTCAGCGGCTGACGCCCATAATAATGACGAACACCGGCAGTCCAGTAACCTAAAATCTTAAATTGATTATTGGAGCGTTCCAAAATCATTTCTGCCATTTGTTGCCCTATATCCCCATCTACCACAGCTTCCCAGTGCTCGTAATTGTCAAAAAGGTAGGGTAGTGCAAAAATATCTACTTCAGGAATACCTGTTTGTGTCATAAATCCCGGAGACACAATCACCACATCGGCAGCTCCAAGAGTTAATTTTTCGACCAACTCATTTTCATTAGTGCCCAGCGTACCTGCATGAACTTCTACTTCAATAGCACCGTCGGACAATTTTTCTGCTACTTCCTTAAATTCAAGCAAACCAATTTGGTACGGATTTGTAGGATCTGTCTGATTATGCGCTGCAATAATCTTCATTGGTTCAACAGCTGTTTCTGCTGATAATACATCCCCGTTGGCAGCTGATTCTTCAGTTGTATCCGGCGATCCACAACCTGCCAAGGTAAGGGTCATGACTAACACCATTATTAACAATGCCATCCTCGATTTTTTCATTTTTTCTCCTCTTTTCTTCTTGTAATTTATGTTTGAAATCCTGCCGTAAACTCTCTACAGCAAGGCTAAACACCAATTTATATAGCACTTATCCTTACTACAAATTCGTCTCTGGATCCATGTAAGCCCCTTTCATCGGCGAAGTTGCCATGCGGGTATATACAGCAAGAACGCCGTTACGCTTTATATCTGGTACTTTCCAGTGAATACGTCTTTCGGCTAATATGGTCGCAATCTCTTCTTCCTTTTTCTCTTCTTCCTCTATACCTACCAATTTAAGAGAACGCTCCGGAATATCGATCTGTATTAAGTCGTTTTCCTGTATCAATGCAATAGGTCCTCCGGAAACCGCTTCTGGTGACACATGGCCCACTGCAGGACCTCTGGTTGCTCCAGAGAAGCGACCATCTGTAATAAGTGCCACCGATTCAGCAAGCTCAGGATCCGACGCAATGGCTTCTGTCGTATAGAACATTTCCGGCATTCCTGAACCCTTTGGCCCTTCATAACGGATAATCACCGCATCTCCTGGTTGGATTTGTCTTTGAATCACGGCTTCCAATGCTTCTTCTTCTGAATCAAAAGGCTTTGCTCTCAAAACAACTTGCTGCATCCTCTCTGCAATAGCAGAATGTTTTACAACCGCTCCTTCAGGTGCCAGATTTCCTGTCAAGACAGCAACGGCGCCTTGGGGGTTTATGGGACGGTCTATTGGTTTGATAATTGTTTCTCTATAAAGCCCAAGTCGCTCTAAGGCTGGTTCGCTCCGTTGAAAGTAACCTTCAGCTTCAAGTGTTTCTAGATTTTCACCAACTGTTTTACCTGTAACAGTGATTGCATCCAAGTGGAGAAAATGCCGTATTTCCATCATCACAGCTGGCACACCACCTGCATACCAAAAATATTCGGCTGGATAGGTTCCACTTGGTCGTATGTTGACAAGATAGGGTACTTTGCGATGAATTTCATCAAATAGCTGAGCTGGAAGTTCTACTCCTGCTTCATAAGCAATCGCTGGTAGATGGAGCATAGCATTGGTGGAACCAGCTATAGCTGCATGGATCATAATTGCATTTTCAAATGCTTTCCTTGTCAAAATATCGGAAGGTTTCAGGTTCATGTTCACTACTTCAATCAACTGACGAGACGCTTTCGCTGTCATTGTTTCCATTTCTTTAAGGCTTGCAGGCATAAGTGCCGAACCTGGTATTGCCAGGCCCAGGGCTTCACACATAATCTGCATCGTCGCTGCCGTCCCCATAAAAGCACAAGCACCACAGGTTGGACATGCTGTATGTTGTTTTTCTCGGAATTCTTTTTCTGTCATTTCTTTTCTTTTCAACATTGCACTATAGGTTCCTATTTGTTCCAAGGTCAACATTTGTGGACCTGCTTTCATTACTCCGCCTGTCATTATTATAGAGGGCATATTAATACGAGCAATCGCTTTCAAGTGAGCCGGCACTCCTTTGTCGCAGCTGCAGATAAACATGCCTCCATCAAAGGGAGTGGCTTTGCCTTGAATTTCAATCATGTTTGCAATCATTTCTCTTGATACAAGAGAGTAATTCATCCCATCATGCCCTTGTGCAATTCCATCACAGATATCGGTAGTCGTGTACTTTGCTGCTTTCGCACCAAGATTATTGATAACTGCTTCGGCCACTTCCACAAGTTTATTGAGATGAACGCTTCCTGGATGACTATCTCCCCAAGTGCTTTGCAGGAATATCTGGGTTTTACTTAAATCATCACTTGACCATCCCATCCCCATTTTCAATGCATCCATTTCGACGGCTACTTCTCTCATTTTCTGACTATAACGCATTTTGTTACCTCCGTCTTTTACCTGACATATTCAAAGCTTTTAACGTTGTACTCTTCCTGAACCGTCACCTTTTACTAGTGTTTCCACTTCGTCAGGATTCACCAGATTAAAATCTCCAGGCACTGTATGCTTCATTGCGGAAGCGGCCACGGCAAACTCTAACGCCTCTTGTAATGGTTTCTCCGTCAGCAATCCGTAGATCAATCCGCCAGCAAAAGAGTCTCCTCCGCCGACCCGGTCTACAATCCGTACATCATATTTGCGTGACAGGTATGATTTGTTTCCATCACATAGCATTGCAGACCAGCCGTTATCTGATGCGGAGTAGCTTTCTCTCAATGTAGAAGCCACATATTTGAAACCAAATCTTTCGATCAACTGGTTGGCAACTTTTTCATATGCTGCGTGATCAATCTGACCCGACTCCACATCTGTTCCGCCGGCTTTGATACCAAAAACCTTCTCGGCATCCTCTTCATTGCCAATGCATACATCCACATATTTCATTAACTGGGACATCACATTCTCCGCTTCTTCAGGTGTCCAGAGTTTTTTACGATAGTTCAAGTCCACAGACACTGTCACGCCCATTTCCTTGGCTTTTTGACAAGCTTCCATGGTAATATCCGTAGCTTTGCTTCCAAGAGCTGGCGTAATGCCAGTAAAGTGAAACCAGTCTACTCCTTTAAAAATCTGTTGCCAATCAAAATCGGATGGATCGGCTTCTGCAATAGCCGAGTGAGCACGGTCATAGATTACTTTGGAAGCACGCTGAGAAGCGCCACTCTCTAGAAAATAGATGCCTAGTCGATCACCACCACGGGCTATAAAATTAGTATCGACACCAAAACGACGTAATGCATTAACAGCACTTTGCCCAATTTCATGTTTAGGTACCTTTGTTACGAAACGAGCTTCTAATCCGTAATTAGCTAAGGATACGCAAACGTTTGCCTCTCCGCCGCCATAACAAACATCAACGTTTTCAGACTGAATAAATCTCTGAAATCCATGTGTTGAAAGACGAAGCATGATTTCACCTAATGTCACCACTTTTTTCATCCTTACTCTCCTCCATCCACTTTTAAATTTCTTGCTTCTTTAATTTTTTCTGTAAACCGAAGGGCTGTCTGAGTTATTTTTTCATAGTCACCTGATTTGGCACCACCTGTTAACTCACTGCCAACACCCACAGCTACGCATCCATTATGAATCCATTCACCCACATTTTCCAGACTAACACCACCAGTTGGCATCAGTGGTACTTGAGGCAAAGGTCCTTTAATTGCCTTAATATAGTCTGGGCCAAAAGCACTTCCCGGAAAAACTTTTATGACATCTGCACCAGCCTCCACCGCTTGGATTACCTCTGTCAATGTCATGCAACCGGGCATATAAGGAATTTGATAACGATTGCATAGTTTTGCTGTTGCCAGATCAAAACCAGGACTTACCACATACTCAGCTCCGGCAAGAATGGCAATCCGTGCTGTTTCACTGTCAAGGACCGTTCCTGCACCAATGATTAACTCTTTGGGGCTGAATTTCTGCTTCAACTCATTGATAACTTTCTCGGCTCCTGGTACTGTAAAAGTAATTTCAATAGCTGGAATGCCACCATCAATACATGCACGGGCAATTTTTTCCGCTGATTGGCTATTTTTTGCTCGTACCACTGCCACTATTCCTATTTCACAGATTCGGGATAAGGTATGTACTTTAGGAATCACACCTATCACCTCCTTTCTTTAGTTCCACATCGTGAACCTGCGTTCCATTTTCTTTATTATATATGATATTATCTGTTAATTCAATACTTTTTCTTGTATTTTGTGATGATTCTGTGATCATTCTAGAGTATATCCATCTCTATATAAGTATTTAGAAAGTTTTCAATCAGATTCTATTGTAAATTTCCAACTGAATCTTTAGCTTTTAGTAACATTTCAACTCCATCATAAACTAATCATATATTATCCAGTTAGACTAAAATATTTGGCGCCTACTGTCATTGAGAATTGAGACTGAAGAATTAAGTTCAAATACCCTAAAGGGCACTCATGCTATTTCCTATACCATAAGAAATGCTGGTTTCCAATCAAGGAAACCAGCATTTCTTATGGTATAGCTAAAGTAAATTCACTTCCGACCTACCTACCCAAAAGAGGTAGTCTAGTAAACGGCCACTGGACCACATGGTCCCTTCATAATATCGATTTTTGTTTCAAAAATATCGGTCAGCAGGGTTGGCTTCATTACCTCTTCCACGGTTCCAAAGGTAGCGATTTCTCCGTTTTTCATGGCACAAATTCGATCCGAATATTTTGCGGCAAAATTGATATCATGCATCACCATGAGGATGGTTCTTCCAAATTGGTCGGCTGCATGCCTCAGGTGTTCCATCATCTGAACAGACCGGGCAACATCAAGGTTATTCAGTGGTTCGTCCAAAAGAACATATTCTGTCTCCTGACACAAAACCATCGCCACATAAGCTCTTTGCCTCTGACCTCCGGACAGTTCTTCTAAATATCTATTTTCCAAACAGGTCAAACCAAAAAAATCAATATATTGGGAGATAATCACTTCGTCATCTTTTGTTAATCGTCCCTGGGAGTAGGGAAACCGACCAAATCCAACTAATTGTCTTACGGTTAGTCTGGTTACAAAGTGGTTTTCTTGTCGTAAGATGGTCATAATTTTGGCCAGGTCTTTTGATTTTGAATGCGAAACGTCCATATTAGCTACTTTGATGTGGCCATGGTCCATATCCAGTAACCTTCCTATCATCAACAGTGCGGTTGATTTTCCGGCACCATTTGGTCCAATAAGAGAAGTTAAGCCTGCCTTTGGAATATCAATCTTTAAGGGACCTATCTTCACTTCATCGCTATATATTTTTCTTGCATGATCAATGTTTATCATAATGTTCCCTTCCTTAAAATCACCGTTAGAAATGTTACTCCACCAAATAACTCGATAATAATAGACACCACTCCTTGGGCTGCAAAGACGTGGTACATCACAAAGTAAGCACCTGTGATGATTAAAAATCCTATGGCCAAAGCCATGGGAAAAAGATACCGATGATCGTAGGTTTGTGTTGCCTGATAACTTAAGGTTGCTACCAGAAATCCGTAAAAGGTCATGGGCCCCACCAGGGCGGTGGAGATGGCCATTAAGATGGAAATTAACACCAGAATAAAAATAACGTTGCTACGATGCCTGACTCCCAGAGAAATGGCGGCATTCTTACCAAGAGCCAGCACGTTTAATGGCTTTGAAGCAGCGAAAATAAGGAAAGCTGCCACTAGTACCAAAGGGATTGCCAGCGGAAAGTAGGCCGCATCTGCATGATTGACGGAAGCAAACAGTCTTGCCTGCAAAATGTCAAATTCAGATGGTGCGAGAAGCCTTCTCATAAAAGAAGAAACGGATCTCAGCCCAGTTCCAATAATAATGCCAACCAGAAGCATCAGCTGTAAATTGCCATATTTTCCGGAAAGCAACCATCCGTAAAGTGCCAAGGATAAGAGTACCATCAGCACTACCTGAAAGAGAAAGGATTCAATCCCCTGAAAACTGATAAAGGCTCCTGCACCAAAGAAAAACATGGTGCTTGTGTGAATGGTGGTGTAAAGCGACTCAAAGCCTAAAAGGGAGGGAGTGATAATCCTGTTGTTGGTAATCGATTGAAAGGCGACGGTGGATAAACTTTGGCAGATGGCGGCAATAATCATGGCTGTCAATGCGGTCATTCTTCTTCTGACTACTGGTATAAAAGAGGGGGAGGTAACTGGAACAGGATTGTTATAGACTAAAAGCCCATAGGAAGCTAAAAGGCCAAGGCTGATGAGCACCACCAGTAATATCCAGTATTGTTTTTCTTCTTTTTTAGAGCGAAAAGCACTCGCCCTTCGATAGATGTATGAATCGGATGCTATCTCCCTCATTGCAGCCTCCTTTGTCTCAGTAATATGACAATAAAGACAACAGATCCAGCCATTCCTAGGATCAAGGAGACAGGTACTTCAAAGGGCATAATAATGGTGCGGGAAATAATATCGCAAAGCGTTAAGGTGCCCATGCCCAATACACATACCCAGGGCAGATTACTTCTGAGATCATCTCCCCTGTACATCGACACAAGATTTGGAACAATCAACCCTAAAAAAGGCAAGTTACCAATGACCGCCGCCACAATCCCTACAGCCAATGAAATAAGGCCGGTGCCCATCAGCACTATCCGGTTATAGTTAACACCAAGATTGGTGGCAATATCTTCTCCTAAACCGGCCAGGGTCAGTCTGTCTGCATAAAGAAAAATCAGCAGCACCACGCCAACAATCAGCCATAAATACTCATACCTGCCTATTTGAACCGGTGCAAAAGAACCGACAAACCAGGTTTCAATATTTTGTGTCCTATCAAAAACCAGGCCGATAAAGGTGGAAATGGCGGAAATAACAGCACCAAGCATCATCCCGATAATGGGAACGATTAAAGAGGAACGAAGCTTTACGCTTCTCAAAAACAGGAAAAAGATCATTGTTCCTACAAAAGAAAAGATGATGGCCCCTGTCATTCTAAGTAGCAAACTGGGGGCAGGAAAGAAAAGGTAGACAAACATAAGTCCTAAGCCTGACCATTCGATGGTTCCTGTTGTGGTAGGTTCTACCAAGCGGTTCTGTGTGATCAGTTGCATTACCAACCCTGCCATTGACATAGCTGCTCCTGTAAGCATAAGAGCTGCGGTTCGCGGCACACGGGTTATCAATAGCATTTTCATACCATCTTCTTGTCCCCGGATATCATAATACCCGGTGAACAAGGAGATGACGGCTAGAGCAAGTACAGCCATAACGGCTGCTATGAAGGGTTTTGTCCATTGTTTATGATTTTGATTATGCGTTGTGTTTGCTGACACTTCATCATGCTCCTTTAAACTAATTGGATAAGGCCTTGGCAAGATCTTCAAACAAAGCCTTATAGGTCTGAATGGATTCGTTGATATACGTATCCTTTGGTGCGTAAACAATCTGACCTTCGGAAACAGCCGTAACATTTTGAAGAGCAGGGGAGTTATCGATAACATCCTGAGCGGGAACAGCATCGCTCTCTGTAGCTGTTGCTGCATCCCGATCCAAGACAAAAATCCAGTCCGGATTACTTTGGGCAATTGCCTCTACAGAAATGTCATCCCCTTTATGATCCGACGTTGCTCCTTCAACTTCCAGCACTGATTTCCAGCCAAAGATTTCGTACATTGGTCCCCATACACGTCCGGAACCAGGTGCAGAAAAGCCAATATTTCCACCTGAAACCACAACGCTCAGTATGGAATCTTCTCCATTATAAGCATCTTTCACATCAGCAATAGCTTGATCTAGTTCGGCGATCAAGACTTCGGCTTCTTCGGTTTTATCAAAAATATGCCCTAAGGCAATGGTGGAGTTCTTTAATCCATTGACTAAGTTTTCTCCAGGTGCCATCGCGTCCTCCGAAACATCAAAGTTCAGATCTATCACAGCTGCCTGTGGTACTAAGGCCTTAATATCTTCATAATAACTAGCAAACCGTTGTCCAATAATAACAAGTTCTGGATCTACGGCTGCCAGTAGTTCAAGGTTTGGTTCACGATGATTCCCAATATCCTGAACGGAATCATCTGTCAGATAGGGTGAGGTTGGAGGCAGTAAAGGCTTAGGTGCCGCTGCCAATTCAATACCCCAATCTGATAGGGTTTCAAAGGTTCGATTATCCAACGCCACCACATTTTGTGGATTTACCGGAACGGTAACAGTTCCATGCATGTCCGTAATTTCTACCGTCGGTATTTCTATAGATTCGGCAACTTCCGCCACCTCATCCGCCGATGAACTGGCGCAAGCTGACAGCATCAGTGTGCTCACGACAAGAAAAGCCGCTATTTTAACTATATAATAGTTTCTCATTAATTTTTCTCTCCTTTTTTTCGTATGATGAACGAGAAATGTCTGAGTTGATAGGATGAATCTCTTTGCTCCACCTCGATTCCGATATCGATTATCATTATCATCTTCAGATCCGAGGTATACTATATCAAATAAAAAAAAGACCGTCAACTCACGGTCTTCCTGCTATGAATCAAATACTATGAACAAAGATACTTCCCATCTATTGTAAATGGCTGGAGAGCCAAAAACAAGAAAAGACCTCAGCTTCTGGTCTGCTTTTATTCCGTGAATTCCTAGCTTCTCTGCCCACCATCTACCAGACACTGGATTAATTTGCCCAAGAAGACGACAAACTGCTTAACGCTATGCTGAAAGTTCTGTCTCTATTTACCCATCCCTCGAAAAAAAGCAACAACTCTTTTGGGATCTTGAATCAAATAAGTATAACCTATCTAAGAAGCTATCCTCTCTTCAACAGGACAAGAATCGTGCCTAGTATAAAGGCTACATGATAGGAAACAGGCTGTTCTTTGTACCACTTATCATACAGGGTAATCAATTTCCCTAAAATAAAGCAACCACTGGACAAATTGATGACTATATTTCCCACTAAAGGACTAAACTTTATTCCTTCATCGATTAAAACAATCGATATAGGAATAGCGATGATCGTTACAGCTATAAAATAAAGCAGCCTTCGAATCACTTTGTACTGAGCATGAAACCAGATAAATAGTTTCAAGCCATCTAAAGTCGTTTTTTCCATGATTTTAGCACCTCTTCCTCTTCTCGGACTGGAGTAATTTCAGCATTAAAGGATTTCGCATCCTAATAAAAGGATGCACCTATTGATCTTTATGAAAGCTTTACTCCACAAGCATAGCAATACATTGCTTCTTTCATATGTTTTCCTTGACCGCACTGAGGACATCTGGCCAGCGGAAGATTCTCTTGTTTTTCTGCTTCTCGGGAAACTCGACTCATTTCGCTGGTAATAATGCCAGTAGGAACGGCAATGATGCCATAGCCTGTAATCATCAAAACGCTTGCAAGCAATTTCCCCAACTCTGTCTGAGGAGATATATCTCCGTATCCCACTGTCGAAACGGTAACAACCGCCCAATACATTGATTCAGGAATATCTACAAAACCATTTTCCGGTCCTTCAATGGTATACATTAACGCTCCCATGATCACTAAGATCAGTAAGATCGTAGACAGGAAAATGATAATTTTCGGCCGACTAGCCCTCAAGGCCTTTAACAACACACCTGCTTCGTCGACATAACGAACCATTTTGAACACACTAAACAGCCTTAACAACCGTAGAGTTCTCAGCACAGGAAACAATCGAGCTACAGGCATCACAAAGGCAAGATAAAAGGGAAGAATTGCCAAAAAATCGATGATACCAAAAAAGCTCATGACATAAGCAAGTCGGTTTTCTACCACATACACACGCAAACCATACTCTATCGTAAAAATGACAACAAAAATATACTGTAGGTTTACCATCATTTGACCATGGACCATGCGAATCCCCTCAACACTTTCCAGGATAATTAACAAACTGTTAATTAGAATCGATAAGATCAGCAATACATCAAAGAGATATCCTGCTGCTGTATCGGTTTGATAGATGATTTGGCTAATCTTATTCTTCCATGGATGTTCTTTAGTAGTCATCTGGCATCTATCCTTTCTGTTTTTCTAGTTTTTCTATTGGTTCTGCAATATTTTTCCTCTATGTGATGTTTTTCAAGATTTGTCGACTTATCTTTCTGCCTATCTATTATACCGCTAATATGCACTCAATCAAATCTTTGCATCGGATTTTCACATCACCAATCTCGCTTCAGTTAGCAATGCCGTAACAAGGGACCTCAAGAACCTTGGACCGATACCTTTGGTTCATCAATACCACCTTTTTAAAGTTCTAGAATCAAATTATGACCATGCCGGGTACACCACAATAAAAAAACCCTTATCCGTTAGGGTAAGGGGGTTTTTATGTTACTTTCTGGTTTGACCATCGCCATAAATCACGTGCTTTATGCTTGTTAATTCTTTGAGACCCATTGGGCCTCTTGCATGAAGCTTTTGAGTGCTGATGCCTATCTCTGCTCCATATCCAAACTGTTCTCCATCCGTAAACCGTGTGGATGCATTAACATATACAGCCGCCGCATCAATACTTCTTAAAAATTTTCTTGCGTTTCCGTAGTGCTCTGTTATAATTGCTTCCGAATGACCTGTTCCATATTGACGAATATGATTCAGTGCTTCATCTAAGCTTTCAACTACTTTAACCGCTAAAATCAAGTCCAAATACTCTGTTTTGAAATCTTCTTCTGTTGCATCCACTATATCAGGAAAAACTTTCTTTATCTTTTCATCTCCACGTATTTCCACGCCTTTTTCCATCAATTCAGAAAGTAAGGCTGGCAAACATTGATCCACTTTCGATTGATGTACTAAAAGAGTTTCAAGGGCATTGCAGACTCCTGGTCGTTGGGTTTTTGCATTCAAAACAATCTTATGCGCTTTATGGTTTTCCGCCATTTCATCAATATAAATATGGCAATTCCCTACACCAGTTTCTATAACTGGAACCGTAGCATTATTCACTACTGTTTGTATTAATCCTGCTCCACCTCTTGGAATAACAACACTTAGATACTCCTTCATCTGAATAAATTCCGTTATTATTTCCCGCCCTGGCTGATCTATGCTTTGTATGCTTCCTTTAGGACATCCTGCTCGTTCAGCGGCAGTTGCAATGAGTTCTGTTAAAATTCTATTGGAATGTAATGCATCGGATCCGCCTCGTAAAATAACGGCATTTCCTGTTTTTAAACACAAACCCGCTGCATCTACTGTCACGTTAGGTCGAGCTTCATAAATCATGCCCACTACACCCATAGGGACTCTCATCTTCCCAATTTCAATTCCTTGAGCACCAATCCACATTTCTTCCACTTTTCCAATAGGATCTTCTAAATCTATGAGCTTTTTTAATCCCTCTGCCATGGAAAAAATACGTTCTTCTGTCAACATTAACCGATCCATTAGTGCATCGGTCAACCCATTCTCGCGACCATTTCTCATGTCTTCACGATTAGCTTCCATTATTCGATGCACGCCTTGCTCCAATGCATCGGCCATTTGAAGCAGCGCTTGGTTTTTTTCTTCTCCGGATAGCATAGAAAGGGCCGTAGCAGCCTCTTGAGCAATTTTCCCTTTGATGGTCAACTCATCCTTCATTTTTCTCGTCTCCTTTATAGTAAGGTTAAGTGATCTCTGTGGATTATTTCCATATAAATACAATACCCTAATATGCCCTCTATATCTCTGCTTTGACACCCTTTTATTTGATCAATTTCTTCCGAATCATAATTGCTTATCCCCCTTGCAAACTCACCATTCCTACCAATAATACTGATGACACTCCCTTTTTCGAAAGATCCTTCTACAGAAACAATCCCGCTGGGAAGCAGACTTTTCCCTCTGTTCTTTAAAGCATTTTCTGCCCCTTCATCCAACACCACTGTACCCTCTGTTTTAGAAGCAAACCCTATCCATCCTTTTCTAGCTTGCATACGATGTTCCTTAGGCAAAAACAATGTACCTATGTTCTTTCCAGAAACAATATCCACCAACACTTCTTTTCTTGATCCATTGGCTAGAATCATTGGAATTCCATTATTTGTAGCAATTTTTGCAGCTTCAATCTTAGTTACCATCCCACCACTTCCAAGGCTCGATCCTGGTTTTCCAGCCATTTTTTCCGTCTCTCCGGTTACACTAGAAACAGTTTTAATAAACTCTGCATCTGGATTTTCCTGCGGATTTTCTCGATATAACCCATCTATATCCGATAAGAGTATTAATAAATCTGCATCCACCAAAACAGCTGTAAGGGCTGCTAAATTATCGTTATCTCCAAATCGTATTTCATCAAAAGCGGTTGTATCATTTTCATTTATAATCGGTACCACCCCGTAACGATGCAAGGCCGTCAATGTATGTCGCGCATTTAAATAACGTTCTCGGTTGTTGATATCATCACGAGTTAATAATACTTGGGCTACCACTTGGCTGTATTCACCAAAAAACTTCTCATACATATGCATCATAACACCTTGTCCCACAGCGGCTAAGGCCTGACGTTGCGGAATACCTGCTGGTTTCTTTTTCAATCCCATTTTTCCCATCCCGCTACCAATAGCACCTGAAGAAACCAGCGTTACTTCATAGCCTTGGTTTTTTATGTCAGCAATCTGTCTGGCAATGTGGTCCATTTGATAAAAATTAATTCGCCCATTGGCATGAGTGAGTGTGCTGGTACCAACTTTTATCACAATTTTTTTTAATGTAAGCTCTCTCTTTTCTTCTTCTCTATACCCTTCTAGCATTTCTTTCATTCCTTTCCGGCTACTTCAGCAAGCTTCGGAATTCTCCGAAGCACTTTTCTATATGCTTCCGGAAACGCCAAGTTCGAGAAATCCGATAATGATACCCATTGATATTCTTTATGTGGGCTTGCTTTTACCTGAGCTTCAAATATGGTTATATGCCACTCTTGATGGGAAAATAGATGCTTTGTAACACCGATTTTTTCAATATTATATCCTATTTCCTTTTCCTGCACCAGTTCACTTTTTCGATCTCCGGATATTTCCATAGTTTCTGTAGGAAAAACCCAAAGTCCTCCTAAAAGTCCCTTTGATGGATTTTTTCCTAATAACAATGCGTCTCCTTGCTCATTCCACAACACATACACATGTTGTTCCAATATTGTTCTTTTCTGTTTTTTAATTCTGATGGGTATTTCCCGCTCCCTGCCTTTGCTTCTGGCTTGACAATACTCTTCCACTGGACAAGACTGACAATCTGGAGTCCCTGGAAGACATACAACCGCACCAAGCTCCATCATGCTTTCATTAAAATCACCTGGTCTATCTTGCGGAATCAGCGTCCCTAGCTGCTTTCTTGCTTTTTTCATAACCGATGGATCCAATATATTTTCTTCTCGTTCATAAATTCGACTATATACACGCATCACATTTCCGTCTACAGATGGAAGCGGCACATCATAGGCCATACTTAACACCGCTGCAGCAGTATACGCTCCTACCCCTGGTAGCTTCATGGCTTCGCTTTCTGTTTCTGGAAATTTTCCACCATACTGCTCTTCAATCACCAACGCTGCTTTCAGTAAATTCCTTGCTCTAGAATAATATCCAAGACCTTCCCATAATTTCAATACCTCATCTTCTTCAGCCATAGCTAAAGAAGTGATACTCGGAAATCGATCTATAAAACGATTAAAATAAGGAATCACTGTATCCACTTTTGTTTGTTGGAGCATAATTTCAGAAACCCATCTTTTATAAGGTTCTTTCGTGTTCCTCCAGGGCATTTTTCGATTTCCTTTATCAAACCATTCCAAGAGAAGCGGAATCCATTGTTGATGCTTCCATAGTTTTGTCAATCTTCCACCTCGCTATCTTCCGATTTATTTGAAAAACCATGATCTCCCAGAAGCTGTATCGTTTCTTCTCTTGGCAATTCTTCGACTTCTCTAAGCCTTCTTTCAATAGCTCTGGATCGTACGCCTGCACTATCAATAACATTGCTGGCTTCCTGTAGTTTTTTTCTGGTTTTATCTAATATGCCACCAAATTTCCCAAACTCTGATTTGACTGCTCCAAGAAGATCCCATACTTCACTGGTTCTTTTTTGAATAGCCAAGGTTCGAAAACCCATCTGTAAACTATTTAACAATGCAGATAATGTAGTAGGACCAGCGATAATTACTTTAAATTCCCGTTGTACAACCTCAAACATGCCAAGACGTAATACCTCTGCATATAGACCTTCAAAAGGTAAGAACAAAATGGCAAAATCTGTAGTAGCAGGCGGCTCTAAATACTTTTCTTTAATCATTTTTGCATCTAATTTAATACGATTGACCAGATTTTTTCTTCCAATGCTAATAGCCTCTGAATCACCGGTTTCATAAGCGTCCAGTAATTGTTGATATGTTTCCGTTGGAAATTTAGCATCTAATGGCATCCACACTACTTGATCTTTGCTGCTTCCTGGTAACTTAACTGCAAATTCCACACGATCGTTGCTATCGGATTTGGTCGCGACATTTTTTTCATACTGGTCCGTCGTTAAGAGTTGTTCTAACAGACTTTCTAATTGATACTCACCCAATACTCCTCTGGTTTTTACGTTGCTTAATACTTTTTTCAAGTCCCCTACACCAGTAGCTAAATTTTGCATTTCTCCCAAACCCTGATGTACTTGTTCCAATCGTTCACTTACTTGTTTGAAGGACTCTCCTAACCGAGTTTCTAGGGTTTTATGCAGTTTTTCATCTACGGTCTCACGCATTTTTTCTAGCTTTTCATTGTTATCTTTCTGTAATTCAGTAATTTTATTCTCTACGGTGTTTCTCATATTATCCAGCTTGTTTTCGGTTAAACCTATCATATGATCATGTCGCTTCGTCATTATTTCTGTCATTTTTCCTAGTTGTTCACTTGTAGATCTTTCAAATTGATGCAGTGACTCTTTTAATTCCATCCGAGCCTCTTTTTCGTTTTGTGAATACATTTGTCTATTTCGGTCTGATTCTTCACGAAAGAGGGTTTGGAAACTTTCTAACTTTGATTCAATATCCATTTTTTTCAATTGATTCATTTTGTTTACTAGAAGGATCAGAAAAAACATCTGTATCATTACAATCCCTATCAGCAGCAAAGCTGTTGTTTGCACATGAGCACCACCTTAAAATAATATCGCTCTTTATTGTATCATGAAATAACAGGTGTATCTACATCTACAGTTTTAAAACAGTTCAACCCATGTGACCAGTTAGCTACAGTATATCTTTGAAGCCTCATCTTTCCAACATAAGATTTTGGATCTCATAAGACACTCATTTTATTTCTTACATCATAAAAAAACGCCGATGTCCACGGGACACCGGCAAATTCAGAAAGGGAGTGACTGAAATAATCAATCTATAACGTATCTTCTCCTGGACTCCAATCAATAGGGCATAAACCGCCACTTTTTAGAGCATGGAGAACTCTTAGAGTTTCATCAACGCTGCGTCCTACATTCAAGTCATGGACAACAGCATACCTAACAATACCTTCAGGATCAATAATAAAAAGGCCTCTAAGCGCAATTCCATCTTCTTCTACTAAGACACCGTAGTTCTTTGCTACTTGCTGTGTCATGTCAGAAGCAAGTGGAAATTCAAGTTTCCCCAGGCCACCTTTTTCATGAGCCTGATGAATCCATGCTTTATGGGAATGCTCACTATCTGTACTAACTCCCAAGACTTCAGCATTGGATTCTTTGAAGTCTTTGATTCGCTTATTAATACCAGTGATTTCTGTTGGGCACACAAAGGTGAAATCTAGGGGATAAAAAAACATTACTAACCATTTTCCTTTGTAATCCTCTAGAGATATCTCACCAAATTTTTCGCCTTCTCCGTCAACAAACTTCATCTGGAAGTTCGGGGCTGGTTTGCCTACAAGTCTTTCTGTCATGTTAAAACCTCCTGTTTAATATTTTGTTCTCATTATATAGTTATCCACTCAGAAGGTTTTTAAACAGTAAATGATAATAATTTTCATTATTGTTTTTTCTTTTTTCGTGAGGGAGCCATATGAATGGCTTCATCTGTTGCTGCCAAGGCCGCTTCCATCACCGTTTCTGCTAAAGTAGGATGTGCGTGTATTGTTTGTGTAATATCTTGCAGTGTCATATTGTGGCTCAATGCCAAAGCACCTTCATGAATCAAGTCCGAGGCATGAGCCCCCATGACATGCATACCCAGTAATTGATGATTGTCTTTTCGAGCTAAGATTTTTACAAATCCTTCCGCTTCTCCCATTCCAAGTGCTTTCCCATTTGCACCAAACATAAATTTTCCAGTAATATACTCAATCTCTTTTTCTTTGATTTCTTCTTCCGTCATACCAACCCCGGCCAATTGAGGATCTATAAAAACACAATCTGGCACTATATCCAATCGAATAGATGAATCATGGCCTTGCATATACTCCACAGCGGCTATTCCTTGATGAGATGCCACATGTGCTAGCATCATTCCGCCTAGTACGTCACCAATAGCATAAATGTTCTCATTACTCGTCTGAAGCTTTTCATTTACTTTAATACCTGTTGGGTCATATTCTACACTGGCTTTTTCCAGATTTAACCCACTCAGCATTGGCTCTCTTCCTGGTGCCATCAACAGAGTATCTGCTTCCACCACATCTTCTTTCCCAGTTTTTTTATTTCGCATCTCAACTTGAAGGCCTGTTTCAGTTTGGCGAATCCCTTCCACTCGGAAATCCTGCTTTAAATCAAGGCCTTGTTTCTTCAGATAAGGTTGTACTCTTTTAATCATTTCGCCATCCATTCGCTTCAGAAGCGTTGATGAAACCACTGTTACTTCTGAACCAAAAGCATTAAAAATTGCCGCCAACTCGATACCTATGACTCCACTCCCTGCCACTGCTAATCTTTTAGGAATATGGTCAATATCTAAAAGTTCGTCGCTGGTAATAACCCCAGGCAAATCAACCCCCTCTACAGGTAGGATCGTTGGTTTGGATCCGCTGGCGATTAAGATCTTTTCCCCTTCTAAATCAAGGGTTTCACCTTCTTTTGTTTTTACCTCTATGTTCTTTTTCCCAGTAAAGGATGCCCATCCCTGAATCACTTGAACTCCATAGGCTTTTAGCAGCTTTTCAATCCCACCTACCAATTGATTGACAACGGATTGTTTTCTACTTTGAATTTTGTCGTAATCCAGGCTATAGCCTTCCAACTTAATACCAAACTCATCCATTTTCTTGAGATCATTTATTTTTTTAGCATTTGTATACATCGCTTTTGTAGAAATGCATCCTCTGTTTAAGCAGGTACCACCAATATCACGACCTTCTATTAGGGTCACCTGTACACCTAGCTGGGCTGCCCGAATGGCTGCCACATATCCTCCTGGACCTGCTCCGATAATAATGAGCTCTTTTTTCATCCGAAAATCCCTCCACTCCTAAGATATATAAGTGCTAGCCATTTTGTTGAACGTTCATATGATCCTATCTTTAACTCTAGACTTTTCTTTAGGATTGCTGACCTTCCGTCTCCTGTACAATTCAAGTCTATTCTACCCTAAATCTTAAAAAACCGAGGGCCAGGCATATCCGGCACTCGGCTTTATCAAGCTAAAGGTTTATACAGGTATTTCACATTTTAGAACTGGTTCACGAGCTGCTTTTACTTCATCTAATCTTTTTACTGGCATATCCAAGGGTGCTGATTTAAGAAGTTCGATGTTTTCATCTGCTTCTTTGGAAATCGCTGCCATGGCCTCTATAAATGCATCCAAGGTTTCTTTACATTCTGTTTCTGTTGGTTCAATCATTAATGCTTCTGGCACAATCAGCGGGAAATAAACTGTTGGTGGATGGAATCCATAATCTAGCAATCGCTTAGCCACATCCGTCGTATTGACTTCCAACTCTTTTTTTCCTAGGCCAGCCAAAACAAATTCATGCATGCACACTCGATCATAAGGCAGTTTATAGTGATCTTTTAGATGGTGCATCAAGTAATTAGCATTTAAAACCGCCATTTGGCTTACTTTTTTTAATCCTTCAGCTCCCATGGTTTTAATGTAGGTATAGGCTTTCACATTAACGCCAAAGTTACCATAAAAAGAATGGATTTTGCCTATGCTATCAGGCCGATCATAGTCTAATTTAAAGGAGTTACCTTCTTTGGCTATCACAGGCATAGGAAGAAATTGCAGCAAATCTTCACGAACCCCAATCGGCCCGCTACCGGGTCCTCCTCCTCCATGTGGTGTTGTAAAGGTTTTATGAAGATTCAAGTGCACTACATCAAAACCCATATCACCAGGTCGAGATATGCCTAAGATTGCGTTTGCATTAGCGCCATCGTAATAAAGGAGTCCTCCTGCTTCATGCACTAATTTAGCTATCTCCACGATGTTTCTTTCATATAACCCTAAGGTGCTAGGATTAGTAAGCATCAATCCAGCGATGTCGTCCCCAAGAACAGACTTGAGACTTTCCAGGTCAACATCCCCTTCTTTATTGGACTTCACTTCCACCACATCGTATCCAACAACATGGGCGCTGGATGGATTTGTTCCATGTGCCGAGTCTGGTACAATTATTTTTGTTCTTTTGGTATCTCCTCGTTTATCGTGATATGCTTTAATCACCATCAATCCAGTCATTTCACCATGGGCTCCAGCAGCTGGCTGTAGCGTCATTCCTGCCATACCAGTAATTTCTGCCAGCATTTTTTCCAACTCATACATCATTTCCAAAGCACCTTGAGCCGTTTCTTCAGGTTGGTAAGGGTGCATCATACTAAATCCAGGCAATGAAGCGATATCTTCATTTATTTTGGGGTTGTATTTCATAGTGCATGAACCCAATGGATAAAACCCTTTATCAATAGCAAAGTTTTTCTGCGATATATTCACAAAATG
Source organism: Tindallia texcoconensis (assembly GCF_055383815.1). Lineage (NCBI taxonomy): Bacteria > Bacillati > Bacillota > Clostridia > Peptostreptococcales > Tindalliaceae > Tindallia > Tindallia texcoconensis. Next base: position 2,356,491 of record NZ_AP042431.1, on the reverse strand, counting down.
ACGAACTACATCTAATTCACTGACTTCAGGTAAAGACAAGTCTTTTGTTGCTCTCATGCTTTCTGGTATACCTTCTTCAATATTCATATCCTTAAGTTCATCGGGAGGCAGACGATAGCCAGTTCTGCCAGGTTTCGAAATGTCGCACAGTAATTTCGTATACTCCATCATTTTATCCCCTCCAAACCTTTTACTAATTGATGAATTTCGTCTAGGCTTCGCTTTTCTGTAACGCAAAGAAGCATTCCTTTTTTAATATCTGAATAATGTTTTTCAACAGAGAAACCTCCCAGTATACCCTGTTTCATCAGTTCTTCATTTACTTCTTTGACCTCTTTGGGAGCCGTTACCATAAATTCTTTGAAGAAAGGTTTGTCAAAGGTTCTTTTAAATCCGGTTTCTTTCTCAATTTTCTCTAAGGCATAATGGGCTTGCTTAAAGGATTGCTCTGCTACTTGACGCAGTCCTTTCTTTCCCATTAAAGACATATACGTAAGTGCTGCCAATGCATTCAATGCTTGATTTGAGCATATATTTGAGGTTGCCTTTTCGCGACGAATGTGTTGCTCTCTTGTTTGCAGTGTAAGGACATATCCAGTATGGCCATCTGCATCCGTTGTTTGTCCCACTATTCTTCCAGGCATTTTCCTCATAAGTTTAGTAGTTGCCGCCATAAATCCAAGATGTGGCCCACCGTAATTCATGGGGTTCCCTAAGGATTGTCCTTCTCCTATTACAATATCTGCTCCTATTTCTCCTGGTGACTTTAATAATCCAAGGGAAATCGGATCCACATTCATGATCAGTAAACCTTTATCCCGATGAGCAATTTTTTCTGCCTCTTCTACCTCTTCTATGATCCCAAAGAAGTTTGGATTTTGGATGATCACTCCTGCTGTTTGCTTTGTAACAAGTTCGCTCATTTTTTCTAAATCTGTTACTCCTTCTTTCGAAGGAACTGTTATAACTTGAATACCGTTAAATCGACCATAAGTTTCCAGTACTTTTCTTGTTGCAGGGTGAACGGTTTCAGAAACAACCACCTGCTTACGTCTCGTTTGTGCCGCTGCCATATACGCAGCCTCTGCCGTAGCTGTAGCCCCATCATACATAGATGCATTGGCTATATCCATGCCTGTAAGATTTGCAATCATTGTCTGGAATTCAAAAATAGCCTGAAGGGTTCCTTGACTGGCTTCTGCCTGATAAGGGGTGTATGCCGTATAAAACTCTGACCGTGAGGTAATATGCTTGATCACAGATGGAATATAATGATCATACGCACCAGCCCCTAAAAAGCATACCAATTCTTCTGCACTTTTATTTTGCTTCACCAGCTCTTGCATATGCTTTCTAATCTCAATTTCTGATTTAGGCTCTTCCAAGTCCAACTCTCGTTGAAGACGAACGTCTTTTGGAACATCTGTAAAAAGATCTTCAAGATCTTTCATTCCCAAAGTATTTAACATATTTTGAATATCTTCTTCCGTATGCGGGATATATGGAAACATATTAAGCCTCCTCTTCACAAAATCTTCGATAGTCCTCCGGTTTCATTAACTCTTCCAACTGTGATTGATCTTTAATTTTAATTTTCACGAACCAGTTTTCTAGTGGTGCCTGATTCAAAAGTGAAGGATCATCTTCTAAGGCTGGATTGATTTCCAGCACCGTTCCATCAACAGGAATATACATATCTGCTGCCGCCTTCACAGATTCAATAACACCGAAGGAATCTCCTTTTTCATAAGATTCATCCACTTCTGGTAATTCAATAAAAACAATGTCCCCCAAGGCCTTAGAGGCAAAATCAGTAATACCCATATACATTTCATCGCCCTGAACATCCACCCATTCGTGCTCAGCAGTAAATAATAGTTTTTCCATTTCTCTCATTTTAATTCCTCCTCGTCTTTTTTATATTAATTTTATTGTATCCGTATACCTACTCTCTAGATTTGGTGTTCTTTCTATAAAAAGGCTTGGGAATCAATTTAGCATCTACTCGTTTTTTCCGAATCTGAACTTGAATTTCCTTTGCATCTCCTATGGCTTTTCGATGGACTAAGGCTAAACCAACATTTTTATTCAAAGTAGGAGACAAATATCCCGTGGTAACAACACCTATCTTCTCATCCTTCAGCATCACATCATATCCGCTTCTAGGTATACCTCTTCCAATTAGTTCAAACCCTACTAACTTACGGGGGGTTCCCTCTTGTTTTTGTTGCATCAAAACTTCTTTTCCTATAAAGTTTTCTTTTTTCAAGTTTACAAAAAATCCAAATCCTGCCTCTAGAGGAGAAATATCTTGATCTATTTCATGTCCATACAACGGTAAACCCGCCTCAAAACGCAATGTATCTCTGCAGCCAAGTCCTGCAGCTTGAATGCCTTCTCCTTGTCCTGCTTCCATAAGCGCCTTCCAGATCTGTTCTAAGTCATCCCAGCGAGTATAAATCTCAAATCCATCTTCACCTGTGTAACCCGTTCTGGAAATAAGACAATTCACTCCAGCGATGGTAACGTTGTCTTTAAAATGAAAGAACTTGATGTCCGATAAATCTATTGTTGTTAACTTTTGGGTAATTACTTCTGCCAAGGGTCCTTGGATCGCTAATTCCCCTGTATCATCAGACTCATCTTTGATGGTCACATCAAAGCTTTCTGCCTGTTTTTGAATCCAATCTAAATCTTTTGAAACGTTTCCAGCATTAATCACCAAAAGATATTCATCTTCCTTGAATCGGTAAACCAATAGGTCGTCTACTACACCGCCTTCAGGATAACACATGAAGGTGTATAGGATCTCTCCATCTTTCATGGAAGAAAAGTCATTGGTCAGTAAGTGTTGGATAAAGTTCAGTGCTTGTTTTCCATGCACCCTCACTTCTCCCATATGGGAAACATCAAACATGCCTGCTTTTCCCCTCACCGCCTGATGCTCTTCCATAAGACCCTCATACAATACCGGCATACTCCACCCGGCATACTCCACCATTTTCCCTCCATGGGCTTTATGCCATTCAAATAATGGTGTGTGTTTTTCTTCAACCATATTGCGCCTCCTTTCTTCTAGCAACCGCCTTCACCTGAGTTCCCGACATATTCCTTATTCTTACATAAAAAAGAACACACTAACTATCTTTTGGGAAATGATAGTTGCATGCCCTCTGTAGTAAGCCTGAGAGTTTTTACAGTCACACCAGAATACATTGCGACTGCACTGCACCTTCGGCGTCCATACTGGATCTTTCCAGAGTTTTGTCCCATGGCGATCCTTTTTCCTGAAAGATTCTATGCAAAGTTCCCAACTCTACATATTGCTTCTTCGGCACCGTATCGGACTCTCTCGCCATGTTCCTCCTAGCATATTAAGTTAATTCTATTGTATCCTTTCTTTCAAGAAAATTCAATGATTGTTACACAAATTGTTTTGCCTTTGTTATTTTATCCTGCAAGGGGTATAATGAATAAACGAAATCTACACTATAAAGGGGGGTTACCAATGAAGTTATGGCCCTTTCTAAAGCCCTATGGCTGGCATTTTTTTGCCATCGGATTTTTGCTCCTATTGATTGCATTTTTAACAACCTTGCCTCCTTGGATTATGCAGTATGCTATTGATCACGTCCTTCCATCAGGAAGCTCCACATGGCTTATCTGGTTAGCTTTAGCCATGGTACTACTCTCCTTGTTAGAAGGATTGGTAAGTTTTACTCAACAGGTATTCAGTGAACTACTTAGCCAGAAAGTAATTCACAACCTACGCAACCAGCTTTTTCATCACTTAAATCAATTATCCTTTTCTTTTTATGACAAAGCCCGTGTTGGTGACCTAATGGCTCGCATCGTCTCGGATACGGATACATTAAATCGTTTCATTGGGTTTGGATTGATGAAAGTAATCACCAATAGTCTCGTCCTCCTTTGGATTCTGCTCACTTTATTCTATTGGAACCCCTACATGGGTCTGCTTTTTTTGGTTTTAATTCCGCCTATGATTCACGCCATGTGGACATATGCCAGGAAAGTTAGACCAGCTTACAAAGAAATTCGAAAACAGACAGGAACTCTCACTTCACGTGTGCAAGAAAACCTGGCTGGCATCGAAGTAACCAAACTCTTTGGAAATGAAGAGTGGCAACAACTTCAATTCTCTGGAGAAAATACTTGTCTTTTAAATGAAACCCTTGAAGCCAACCGCATAACTGGCTTTTGGATGCCTTATGCAGAGACTCTGCTTGGTTTTTTTACAGGACTAGTGCTGCTGGCAGGCGGATGGTTAGTTGCTTACAATCATATGACCCCTGGGACCTTAGTGGCATTTCTTGCTTATGTAAATATGTTAAGACGACCCATTCGTCAAACGGGGTTTCTTCTCAACCTTTTTAGTCAAGGTGATGCAGCAGCCAGCAGAATTATGGATATTTTGAATCAAAGTACTTCTCTCAAAGATGAGCCAGGTGCTGTCCCTTTCCAAAAGCTAAAAAAATCCATTGTCATGAAAGATATATCTTTTTCTTATGATCAAGAAACTGTTTTACATCGTATTAATCTCCAAATCCACTTAGGTGAAACCACTGCAATAATAGGACCTTCAGGTGCTGGTAAAACAACGCTCCTTCAGCTATTGCTTCGATTTTACCAGCCCAATACCGGCCAAGTGCTGGTTGACGATGATCCAGTCACCTGCTATACCTTGGCAAGCTTACGAGAAAAAATTGGATTTGTCATGCAGCATCCTTTTTTATTCGATGGCAGCCTTGAGGAAAACATCTCTATTGGATCACCTAAAGCTTCTTTCTCTGCCTTACAAGAAGCTACTAAAGCCGCTGGGTTAGACTCGTTTATCCAATCCCTTCCTTCAGGCTATCAAACGCCTGTCGGCGAAAGAGGTGTCCGTCTTTCTGGTGGCCAGGCTCAGCGATTAGCCTTAGCCCGTGTCTTACTCAAAAAACCAGAAATACTCGTTTTAGATGAGCCTACTTCCAGCGTAGATACTCTCACAGACAATACCATCATGAATGAAATTTCACGTATCATGAAAGGAAAAACAACCATCATTATTGCACATCGCCTTTCAACACTTCAAAAAACAAATCGGGTAGTGTTCTTGAAGGAAGGCCTTATAAAAGCCCAGGGTACTCACACAGAACTGATGCACTCTAGCGAAGATTACAGGAAATTTGTGGAACTTAGCATCTTGTAGGATCTTTAATCAGAAAGGAAGGAAATACATGCGAGGTAGTTTTTTTAACAAGTCTACGCATAGGAATGAACATAAATTTCATATCCGCTATTTACGCAAAGAAAATATCCATTTCTTTTTTAGTGCTGTCAGCAAGTACCGAAAAGAACTGCTACTTGCCGCATTATTTACATTTCTTCATAGCTTTACGGTGCTCATCCCTCCTTATTTAACACAACGGGTGGTGGATGATTATATCTTACCCGGTAACCCAGAAGGAATGATCTTTTTAATGAGCGTGTTTTTCACCTTGTATGGAGCCTCTTGGTACTTTGCTTATCAACAACGTATTTGGAGCCAAGCCGCTGGTCAAAGAGCTGTCTTTACCATTCGTAATGAACTTCACAAAAAAATTGTTTCTCTGCCCTTACGCTTTCACGAATACCATAAAAAAGGGACTCTCTCCTCTTTATTAATGAACGATGTATCCTCCATATCAAAAGCGATTACAGAAGGTATCATTGGCTTAATGAGTGACCTCTTAATCCTTTTGGGAATCACCTTAATGATGTATCGAATGCAGCCACAGTTAACCATGCTTTTACTGGCTACCCTACCTTTAATTCTAATTACCATGGCTTTACTAGGACGTCGCATAAGAGAAGCCTTCACTGAAGTACGAGAAAAAACCGCCGATTTAAACGCTCAGGTAGAAGAAAACTTTTCTGGAATTCGAGTCATCCAGTCCCTTGGCATACAAGAAAAGAGTGAGGAATATTTTGATCAAATAAGCCAAAAAAGCGTTCACGCTAATGTAAAGGCTATGGTCCTACTAGCTTTGTTTTTCCCCATTATGTCTCTAACCACAGGCTTTGGTAATGCCATTCTTTTATGGTACGGCGGCATTCAAGTTCAAACCAGCGGAATTACACTAGGGATTTTCGTTGCTTTTCTAGCCTATATTCGCAAATTCTACATGCCCATGAGAAATCTTAGTGATTTATACAACATTTATCTTTCTGCATTCGCTTCTTTGCATCGAATTGTGGATGTAATGTCTATTGAAAGCGAAGAAGCTCGACTTCTCAAGCTTAACCCCGAATCAGTACAATTGAATTCTAATTTATTTCAGTTCCAAATAACGTTTAAGCACTTATATTTTTCCTATGATACTGAACCTGTACTAAAGGGGCTCCATTTAGACATCAAAAAAGGAGAGCGAATTGGTATTGTTGGTGAAAGCGGCACTGGTAAATCCTCTCTCATAAGACTTCTTACGGCTTTGGATAATCCGCTACAAGGAGAAATACTATTGGATGATCAAAGGATTTCGACTATTCCACTTTCATTCCTTCGAAAAAAAATTGCGGTGGTTCCCCAGACCACTTTTCTTTTTTCCGATACTATTGCCAACAACATTAGACAAGGTAACCCCAAAGCAAGTTTATGCCAAGTCCAGCAAGCCTCAAAAAAAGCGAAGGCTCATGATATGATCATGAGGCTTCCAAATCAATATGAAACTATTTTAGGAGAAGGTGGCGTTGGTCTATCTGGTGGCCAGCGTCAGTTAATTTCTTTTGCTAGAGCTTTATTAAAAGAACCTGAAGTTCTTATTTTAGATGAAGCTACTTCTAGCATGGATATTTTTCTTGAAGATCTGCTACTTCAATCAATAGATGACATCATCGGCAGCAAAACTGCTATCATCATTTCTCACCGAATCCGTACAATCCAAAACTTGGACCGAATTTGCATTCTTAGAAATGGACAAATAGAAGCTTGTGGGACTCACGCTGAATTACTGAACCACCATGATTACTACAAAACTTTAGTAACTGCTGGACAAAACAAAGTTTCTTAGGTTCTTGTTTCAGGGAAACCATAGGAGACCATGAATTGATCTGGCTCTTCCTGTATTTCCTCTAACTTAAATCCTACACCCCCTATCTCCAACAACAGTTTTTGTTTTTTTATTTCTGTGTTTTTTAGCACTAGGACATCGCCAAAGGATAAGGACTCTTGCCGACAAATCCCTTTTGCTAATAGGAATCGTAGTTTTCCACCATATACGCCAGTCCGAAGCCTAAGATCTTTTATATACAAACCAGCAAACATGACGCTGCTTAAACTCGGATAGTTAAAAGGAGATACGGTGCACAACACATAACCGTAGCCATAGTTTTCAATCATTTTCATGGTGTGAACAAGCATTTTCTTTTGAAGGGCATTCCCTCGGTAATCTGGTCTGACCATGGTGGCTTCTAAGATTGCTACCTTCTCCAGATCCCTCTTTTCTGTTAAACCAATTTCTCTGCCCATATTGCCTTGAGTATCCCCTGGAAAACTTACAGTTCTAACTGCAATAAGCTGGTTTTCAACAAAGACTCCAAGAGAAAACCCTTTTCCTTCCACCAACATAACCTCTTGAAAAGATTCGATAGGATCTGGCACAAATTTTTGCGGATCATCCTGAGCCTCATATACCACCTTCTGCAAGTCAAATATTTCCTGTGCTCTGCCGGGATCCAATCTCACCATTTGATAAGGTTTTTCCGTTATCTCTTCTGCCGTATGGTGATACAGAAGCCCGGTTTCAATTATCTGCAAGTCTATCACCCTCCATCCATAATCAATTCGCAACAAAATTTTTCCATAAGACACCATCTATTATTCTGTATGATTATTTTCATATACCTTCTTAGAAGCTTCTGTAATCTGTATAAGTGCATCAAATCTAAGTTTTTTATCCAGTATATACGAAATCTTTTCTCCTTCAGAGGCACCTGATAGAAAATATTTCGGAGTAAGTTGATTCAACACTGTCGCCACAATATCTTCTTCACAGAACTCGCAATCACAAATCTTATCTTTATTTTTATATTCGGCCAGCACTTCTCGAACTAAAGTTTCCGTGTAGTTTTGCAACATATTACTCACACTCCTCTTTGTTTTCATCTATCAATGCCTCTTGCAGCCTTACGACTTTTCCCTTTGACTCCACCTATATATACCGATAAAACACATATACCCCTAAACCCATTACAAGAGTTAAGACAATTGCTAACAATACAGAAAAAGCCGTCACAAGAATCCTCCCCATCGATTTAAGTCTAATGATTATGATTATTCTTATTATACCTCTTCCTTAGTGGCTATACCATTAAAAATAATAAAATTAAACAACCGGCAATGAAGCATTGCCTCATTAACCGGTTGTTTAAAATAACATAATTAATTTATTGATTTTCTTTCACATTACAAGGTAAAGGGGATAATAATATCTGGATCTACTACGCGGAATGTAAAGGATTCTGCTGCAAATAAAGTGACGGTATGAGCATCATGACTTTCATACCCAATCGAAAAGTCTCCACCAACAAGCATTTCCAGATCTTCATGATCTTGAGGCACCAACAAAGCACCTTCTAAGACACTGCTGTAAACTACAGATCCTCCAATCAATTTTTCGATTCGCTTGATTAATGGATATCCTTGTGTTCCTTTATTCACACGTTTCCATCCTTCTTTTCCAACTACCAATGTAAAGGGGCCATCTTGATAGGCTTCTTTCATTTTTAGCACCGCTAGAGAAAGAGCTTCCAATATTGCTTCCCCATCAGCTCCAAATGAAATGGCATCTTGACCAGCACTTTCTACCAGTCCCTTAATACCGCCTTTTGCATACCCATTATAAACAGCATTTTCTTCGAAAATTGCTATTTTCTCCATAGCTTCTTCCAATGCATCTAATTTAATATCTCTGGCTCCACGGGTTAAATTATCCATTTCCCAACGTTCTAGCTTAAAGGAAATACGAGTTTCCACTAGGGGCTTTACTTCATATTTTCCTGTATGAACTTGATTTTCTTCTTTGTCTAACAAAGACAATCTTCCTTCTGGAATAACCGTGTAATCCCAACCTTTAGGACCTTCTACCTTCACTACTTTTCTGGCTGAAAGATGTGTTTTTAGCACATCTACTGCGGTTTCATCAATTTCATCCCATGCTTCTTGTGTTAAAGGTGCTAATTCTCGTTTTAAAATATCCATTGTTGTCCTCCTTTTCGTTTATAAATCCGCATCTATTTCAGATCACCGATCTTTAATCCGCCTTTACCACCAATTCCTGCATCCTTGCCTTCTACGGATTCTTCTGCTTCTAAAATATTGGTATCTGTAAACAGATACGTTTTCAATTCTTCATCCCATGCATCCATGTTTCTGCGCAACCATTCCAAGGTCATGCAAGCATGCTCAATTTCTTCATCTCTATTATGGGCAAGAATTTCTTTAAGTGTAGGGTCTTGAGTGGCCGCTACCCGTTGATTATACCAGTCTACTGCTTCCACTTCTTCTTTCAGACTATTCAGGGCCCTGGAAATATTCCTGGCTTTTTCATCTAATAACTCCATTGGTTCGTGATAATTTGACATTCAATTCGCCTCCTCATTGTAATGTATCTTCCTCTACTGTCTTTTATGGAACAAATCCGCACATAGGCAATATACCCTATCGTTTTGATTTTTAAACCATATAATCATTATTGACCACTGTTTTTATATCATTATACCCTTTCTACGACAAGCCATCTCCACCCTATACCAACGCTGGGATGTATATCATGTTTTTCTTCATTCCTTTGCCGAAGAGGCTATTTTCCCTTGTTTAAATCCGGATATTTTGGCTATACATACTAATGATGACTATACTGTTAGTTCTTTACATTTAAAGGAGGATGATTTATGAAAAGTTTTGGAGAATTTTTACAGTCTGGAGACTGGAAAGGCGAAAAACACGTTCCAATTATTCATGCATCAGAAAGAGTAGAAAGCGGCGAAGCTGTTGAGGTTAAAATAACCCTTGGAGATGCCATTGGACATCCCAATACTTTAGAGCACCACATCAAATGGTTCAAACTCTTTTTCCATGGAGAGGGAGATAAATTCCCTGTTGAGCTAGCCAATTTCACCTTTGATGCCCACGGTGAATTAGATAATATCACCGACTATGTGGGAACAACACAGGTTAAGCTCGCTAAATCCGGAACCCTATATGCTATAAGTTACTGTAATATCCATGGTGTCTGGGAGAACAGCAAAGAAGTTGTTGTAGAATAATAAAGACAAAGAAAAGCCCTGTTTTATTAAAAACAGGGCTTTTCTTTGTCTTCTCGTCACCTCATCCTGAATATGGTATACTAAACTAAGGGTTTAAAATTTATAGTCTTCATGGAGGTGGCATTGTGTTTTTTGAATCGCTTTTTAAAGCCCTAGGAGAAAGAACGCGAATTCGGATTGTTAAGCTCTTATCCATCAAACCGATGTATGTATGTGAGTTGGAATCAATTCTTCAAATTAGCCAACCCAGAATATCCCAGCACTTAAAAATTTTAAAACAAGCTGACTTATTAAAAGCCCATAAAGAAGGACAGCGAACCATCTATTCTTTGAATCAACCTGTGTTTGATGAAGTTTGCAGTGGTTTTCAACAATTTTTAAGACAGCCTCTAGAAGAACTTCCAGAATTTCAGGAAGAAATTAAGCGTATTCAAGAAATTTCCAAAGATCCCTCCATCGCTATATGTAAAAATCCAGATTGTGCAAGGATCCTAAACCATTCCGACCAATAGAAAAAGCTCCCAATTTGGGAGCTTTTTCTATTTTGCACAATCGCATTTAATATTGCCTGCCACAATCTCTTGCCAATCCCCTAGTACATCATGAGTCCAGCAATCATCAGCTCCAGCTGCTTCGCGCATTACCAGAGCAAATATATAGGACAGTTCTTCTACCGTAGCACCTGCTTCAAGCCCTTCTTTAAAATGCTTCAAGACACAAGGCTTCGATCTCGCCTTAATTGACAATGCAAAGCAAATAAACTGATATGTTTTTTCATCAATCATCCTTTTTTCTTTATACAGCTCATCTATCTCATCCAATTTTTGTGTAAACTCAGGAAAAAACTCTGCTAACATTCTCATTTCATTGCCTCCTTTAATCCCTCTTCTAAAGACTTTTAAAAGAAATTCCCGTACACTAGCCCACTAACAGTGGCCATAATCATCACCAATCCAACAAATACCAATGTCTTTTTCGTTCCAATAATACTTCTTATCACCAACATATTAGGAAGAGATAATGCTGGACCTGCCAGTAATAGCGCTAAGGCTGGCCCACTTCCCATCCCTGCACCTATAAGCCCTTCTAAGATAGGAACTTCTGTCAATGTTGCAAAATACATAAAAGCACCTGCCACAGACGCAAATAAGTTGGCCCCCAAGGAGTTTCCTCCTACTAATCCAGCAACCCACTCTTCTGGAATTAATCCAGATTCTCCAGGCCTTCCTAGCAATAATCCTGCTACCAGAACCCCTATAAACAAAAGTGGCATTATTTTCTTTGCAAATCCCCAGGTTTCGTCAAACCATTCTTTTCGTTGCTCATTATTAAACCAACGAATAGACATGTATAAGACAGCCATCAGAAAAATTCCTGACATGGTCCATTTAATCCCATGCATCAATCCCCATATGCCACCAGGTTCTGAAGGCTCTACCCAATTAGCAAACACAAGAAAACCGATCATAGAAAAGAAAAATAATGCTGTTTTCCATAAAGGCCGATCTTCTTCCATTTCTTCCTCTTGAAACATATCTTCTTCATTATTGTTTCTGTCTTCTTCTTTTCTAAAAATGAAGTGCATCAGAGCACCTATTACAACACTAAAAACGATGGCACCAATCATCCTAGCAATCCCAAGGTGAATTCCAAGGACACGAGCCGTAATGGTAATGGCTAGTACATTTATAGCTGGTCCAGAATACAAAAATGCAATAGCGGGTCCTAAACCTGCCCCCTTCATATAGATCCCTGCAAATAGCGGAAGGACTGTACAAGAACAAACAGCCAGAATAACACCAGATACCGAGGCTACAGAATAAGAAACCCACTTCTTAGCCTTTGCTCCAAAATACTTAATTACTGAATCCTGTGAAACAAATACACTCATGGCTCCAGCAATAAAAAACGCAGGGATCAAACAAAGGATTACATGTTCCCTAGCATAGTAGTTTAAGAGTGCAAAAGCTTCCAATATAGCTCCTTGCAAGACTGGATTTTCTGCTGGCATAAAATATACCACCAGAAAAGCACCTAAAATCGCTAAAAATTTATTGCGCTCGCTCATTCTAAGGACCTCCAAGTATTAACACTATTTTGATAAATGTTTTTGTATTTCCTCCGAGGATAGCACCTTCCCTGAGGAAACAGCTTTTCCATTAATAACCAGTCCTGGAGTTTTTAAAACTCCATAAGAGGCGATTGCCTTAAAGTCTGTTACCTTCTCAAAACTCGCCTCCATTCCCAACTCCTTAACAGCCTCTTTTGCATTGGATTCTAAGGTTTCACATTTTTTGCATCCAGTTCCTAAAATTTTAATTTCCATGGTAATCCTCCTTTTAGATTCATAATAATTTCCTTATGCTTAAACCATAACAACTAACTTATGATTTGTCAAGCCAACTCACAGAACTCTTTCTGCCCTTTCGACTGTTGACTATTTTGGCTTCGGAAACCAATGTTTGGTACTATTGGCAATTCTCACTAATGCAAGCATCACTGGCACCTCCACTAAGACACCTACAACCGTTGCAAGTGTAGCCCCTGAGTTCAATCCAAACAAAGTAATTGCAACAGCAACAGCAAGTTCAAAAAAGTTGCTAGCCCCAATCATCGATGCAGGAGAGGCTATATTGTGAGGTAATTTCCACGCTTTTGACCATCCATAGGCGAGTGAAAAAATAAAGAAAGTTTGTATCGTTAGTGGAATCGCGATTAAGAGAACATGCAGTGGGTTTCCAAGAATTACTTCTCCTTGGAATGTGAAAATAATAATCAGTGTTAGCAACAGTCCAACAATGGTAACATTGTCAAATTTTTTAAGAAAAACACTTTCAAAGTACTGTAATCCTCTATTTTTAATAATACGCTCTCTTGATAGGTACCCGGCAACCAAAGGAATGACAATAAACAAGACCACGGATAAAAACAAGGTATCATAAGGCACCGTCACATTACTAATTCCTAAAAGAAATGCAACAATTGGTGTGAAGGCTATTAAAAGAATTAGATTATTCACCGCAACTTGTACCAACGTATACGCTGGATCTCCTTTTGTTAAATGACTCCAAACAAAAACCATAGCCGTGCATGGCGCTGCACCTAAAAGGACTGCACCTGCTAAGTATTGATTGGCAAGTTCTGGTGGAATGATGGCACTAAAGACTATTTTAAAGAAGAAAGCGGAAATCAGATACATGGAAAACGGCTTTATCAGCCAATTGATCACACATGTAAGAATAAGGCCTTTTGGTTTTTTTGTTGCTGCCACAATACTCTTAAAGTCAATTTTTAGCATCATTGGATAAATCATCAACCAAATCAATATGGCTACTGGAATAGATACTTGTGCATATTCAAACTGACTCAAAATTTCCGGAACTATGGGAAAAAACTGACCAATGCTCACCCCAATTATAATACATATGGTTACCCAAATTGTTAGGTATCTCTCAAAAAATCCAATCCCTTCTTTTACCTCTACTGTTTTTTCATTATTCACGGTACGCACCTCCACTTGTGTTTTTATAATCACATTGTATTATATCTATATGTTAAGCTGAAAATAAGCTATTGTCAATAGAAGTTCTGCTCTTGATCATTTCTATGACAATAGTCCTTCCCTATATTTCCTCTTTTTGAATTCGGTGGATAAGTTCCTCTACTTTTTCTTTAATTATGTTTCTAGTCTTACGAAACCCCTCGATAGGGCCTCCTGAAGGATCTTCCAGCCCCCAATCTTCCTGATGCTGATTAGGCCAATAAGGGCATGTTACTCCACATCCCATGGTTATCAGTATATCCACTTGTTCATGGATATCCGTCAATAGCTTTGGGTAATGGTTTTTCATATCAATCCCTTCCTCTTCCATTACCTGAAGTGCTCCTGGCTTCACCTCTGGATATTCCTGGGTCCCTGCCGAGTACGCTTCCATAATATCTCCTCCTAGATGCTTTGCCCAAGCTTCTGCCATTTGGGATCGACAAGAATTATGAACGCAAACAAAGGCCACTTTTTTCTTCATGCTTTACACTCCTTTCCTTTTGGATTATTTTTAATAAATAAACCCTATCACCCTATCTAATAAAAATCAACCGTATTTCTGTAAAGATTTTGTACTGCATAGGTGCTTACCGCCCTTGTTTTCTCAGATACTCTAAAATCACAGCAGCTTCTGGCGGACAACCTGGTATATACTCTTTAAAGGAGGACGTGCAATCTCCAATTCCTAGTCCCGAAAACCTCATCCCCTTATAGACTTGCCCAATTTTAAGATTTTCTACTAATAATGTCAGTTTCCCTTCCTCTTCTAATCGTTTTAGGGCATATAACAAGGTAGCGTAGCAGGCAGAACACGCATCACCGGAATCAATAAAATCATCAAGTACCATTGCAGATCCTCTCAACTCTGCCGGTTCTATTATGCGGCTAGCTTTACCAAATTCCACTATTTCTGCATCTTCCAATGAACTCCTTCCAATGCCAAGTTTTTCTGCCAGTTCAATATATTTGATCTCTTCTTTTTTCCACCCCATAGTTTGAGCGGCCCAAGTATCCACCAACACTGGATCTTTCCCTATTAAAATCCGATCCATAGGGACTGGCGATCCACCACCTTCAAAGGTCAAATCACCATTTAGTGCATCCACAAGAATTAAATCTGGTCGAAGAATACTATTCACAGCTGCAATGGGTTCATGAAGTCCCAATCTATGATATCTTCTTTTTTCAGCATCTGGTATGCATCCTTTCATATTCTTTAGTGCACAAGTGATTCTCGTCTGACAATGTCCCTTCATTACTGGCATATTAATAAAATAATCTACTTCTAAAGGGCTTTTACACACCTTCAAGTCAAATAAGCTGGTTTTTCTTTGAACGGCTACATCTGTTTTTAAATCCAGAAGATTTACTCCTTTTCGCTGTGCTAAGTCTTGATATCCACATACTCTAAAAGCCTCTCTGGTATCATCGCCTACCCAAGAACCCTCCATAATAGTAATTTTTTTCACCCCTATACCTTGAAGAAATTCAATAACCCCTTCTACAAGCTCTGGGTGGGTAGTAGCTCCTAAAGATGCAGGTTTAGCCTCCACTAAATTGGGTTTTATACCAACATGATACGCTGGTTTAATCTCTGATTGGATTTCAGATGCTTCAAGCAAATATGAAGCCATTTTTTTAGCCTCTGTTCCATGGTGAATATATAATTGGTTCCGCTTCATAATGTTCAACTCCTTGGATCATGAGATAGAAAAAACCTCCCAAAGGAGGCTTTTTCTATCTGTCTACTTAGGTGCATTTAATTTATCAAAGTGTAGATTCATAATATAGCGATGATGCCCCTCGCCATACTCATCCTCATTTTCCCCTACGGTCTCAAAACCTATTTTATCTTTATACAATCGAATAGCAGGCGCATTATCAATGTCGACGGTTAAGCCCATTTTAGTAAACCCTTGGGTCTCTAAGTTTCTAATAATCGCTACTAAAAAATGATATCCTAGGCCTTGACCTTGCAATTCATCTGAAATAGCATAATCGAAAAGATAGCATTTTTGTAAATCTTCCCAATCTCTCATCAATATTGCAATTCCAATAATTTTCTTTTTGCTTTCCTCTCGAAGTACAAAGACATTCCCATGTCTAATTTGTGGAACCAAGCCCCACTCATCCATTCCTAAATCCCCAAAAATATCCAGACCAAAATTAACCATGCGTTTTAGTAGATTAACATTATAGTCCTGTACCAGATACACTTTTAAGTTTCCCAAGTCTCCATCAAGATTTTCAATCACTTTTTTGGGTAGTTTCGACGCTTCTTCTAAATACAAAAAAACCACTCCTTCTGATTGTATATGCGTATTATACACGATCCGACCAACTGATGCAAATACTATAAAACATATTATTCTATTTTCATTTCATGATACCACCCATTTATTTCTGCACCTACCAATGCAACAATACTACTTAAGTAAAGCCACATCAACAAAATAATAATAGCACCTATACTACCATAAGTCACTGTATAATGGCCAAAGTGATTCACATAATAGGCAAAACCAAAGGAAAAAAGAATCCAACAAACAATGGTGAAGATGGTTCCAGGAACCGTTTCTTTATACTGAACCTTCACATTTGGACTAAATTTGTAGAAGGTCGAAAACACTAATCCCATCACGGCTAAGGTAATGGCAATTCTAGAAACTTGCCAAACATCCTTAAAAAACTCTGAGATCCCTATCCACTCAAACACATAGGTGCCAATAATTTCTCCAAAAACAAGGGTTAATAAGGAAAGAACGATCACCAGCGAAAGGGCTATGGTAAATAAGATCGCTAATCCTCGAACCATCCAAAAGGGCCTATTTTCAGAGGATCTATAGGCTTTATTCACACCTTTCATCATTGCTGCAACTCCATTAGAGGCAATAAAAAGCGTTGTAATCATACCAGTAGACATTAAGGTTCCTCTTCTGGCACTAAGCATTCCCTCTACATTAGTAAGAACAAGTTCAAAAGCCTCTTCTGGCATAAATGGTCTCAGCTGTAAAATAACTTCTTCATCCAGGATAGGCGTATAACTGATGACCGTTACCATAAAAATCAAAAACGGAAAAAACGATAGAATCAAATAGTAGGTTGACTGAGCTGCCAATGCGGTTACTTCATTTTCTTGGATTCTTTTTAGAAGCATTTTGGCTTGCTTCATTCGTCTGGATCGAAGTATTTCTTGAATCCCAACCATATGTATCCTCCTATTGTACCCACCTTTCCTTCAAGGATTAATGGTTTTTTCTTAAGTAATTTAATACCCTTTTTAGGGTATTCTACTCGATTCTTTTTTTGATGAAAACAGCTAGTGCTTCTCCTTAAATCCAAGATATTCCCATTTATAAAAGAGCCATCCAGCAAAAAGTTGCTGGATGGCTCTTTTATAATAATTATACCAAGCGGACTATCTCTCAAAATAAAGTTTCAGAAATCTTTGTTCTATTAAATCTGACGACTGCCAGGCTTAACCGGCTTGCTCTCTTTGCATAGCGGACAAACTTCTGAGGGATACGTGTCCACTTGAAGATTCACAAGAGAAACTGGCGATGTTTGGAGTACATGATTTCCTCCACTTCGATCTACTAATACCGCCACGGATTCCACAATTCCTCCTGCCTCTTTCACTAAATCTATCACCTCTTGTACAGAACCGCCTGTCGTGATCACATCTTCCACCACAAGAATACGACTGTCTTTTGGAATTTCAAAGCCTCTCCGTAACGTCATTTTTCCATTTTCTCGTTCGGTAAAAAGAGCTGGCACTCCTAATTGCCGTCCCATTTCATAGGCTACAATAACACCGCCCATGGCTGGGCCAACAACCAAATCATATTCACCCTTCAGTTTTTTGGCCAACTCAGCTACCAGAGCTTCTGTCGACCTAGGATTCTTCAACACTTGGGCACATTGTATATATCGGTTGCTATGTTTACCTGACGTTAGCAAAAAGTGGCCTTCTAGTAGGGCTTCTGACTCTTGAAACACTTTTAGTATTTCTTCCATCGTCATAGGACTTCCTCCATTTCTTTCAATATTATTTCTGCAGATTGAGCAGGATTTTCTGCTTTGGTAATTGGTCTTCCCACCACTAAATGGGTAGCTCCTTTAGTGATAGCCTGCTCCGGATCCATCACTCTCTTTTGATCGTTTTTTTCACTAGATTTTGGCCTAATCCCTGGAGTTACAATTAAAAAGTCACTCCCACACTTATTCTTAATCATTTCTGCTTCTTGAGCAGAAGCCACAACGCCATCAAGACCAGCCGATTGCACCAAATCCGCCCAACTCAATACTTTTTCACTGATTTCACCAGTAAAGCCTATTTCAGTTTGAAACATATGTTGATCTGTACTGGTTAACACCGTTACACCAATTAATTTTGTTGGAGAAGTTCCCCGTTGGGCTGCAGCTTCCATATTTACATCCATGGCTCGTTGCATCATTTCTCTCCCACCACAGGCATGGAGATTGCACATGTCAACCCCTAACCTTGATACACTGCGCACTGCACCTGCCACCGTATTAGGAATATCGTGAAATTTCAAGTCTAGAAATACTTTCTTTTCTTTCTCTTTTAGCATTTCAATCACTTTCTGCCCCTCTGCATAAAACAACTCCATTCCCACTTTGTACCAAGTCACATTATCTCCAATGGTTTCCGTCAGGATTTTCGCTTCTGCTGCTGTACTAACATCTAAAGCTACTATTAAGTGGTCAGATGCACGTAATGGTTTCATTGCTACCTCCTTAAACATGATTTTCCTCTATGTTTACTTTATCCAGCTCATCTGTCTCAGAAAGATGTACCACCACTATTTCATTCCGAGAAGTTGGAACATTTTTACCTACGTAATCAGCTCTGATAGGAAGCTCTCTGTGTCCACGATCTACTAGCACAGCTAACTGAATTTTTTGAGCTCTTCCGCTATCCATCAATGCATCGATAGCAGCTCTTACCGTTCTGCCAGTATAAAGAACATCGTCCACTAATATAATGGTTTTGCCTTCAATGGAAAAATCAAAGTCTGGCGCCTTTAAAAGTGGTCTCTCATGCTTCTTCTCCAGATCATCGCGATAAAATGTAATGTCTAGTTCTCCCAAGGGAATCTCCACCTGCTCAAATTCAAATATTTTATCTCGGAGTCTTCTGGCTAAAGGAACTCCACGAGATTTAATACCTACCAACACCAAGTCTTCTGTTCCTTTATTCTTTTCAATAATTTCATGTGTCATTCTGGTGATGGTTCTTTTGATCTTTTCTTCATCCATTAATTCATTTTTAGGCTGACCTTTCATTTTGCCTCACCTCTTTCATACTATTTATTGTGTTTTTCCACAAAAAATGCTTACCGCGAGATAAGCATTTGCATACTTTTATATTTTTCTTTTGCGATCTCACGGTACCACATTAAAAGAAACTTTTTTTAATCATACGTTATTCATCCATCTATGTCAAGTGGTCAAAACCTTAGATTAAAAGCTATCATTAGGGTTGTTGAGACAGCTCCAGTAACGTATAATCATGTTCGTACAAATCAATATAGAGCATTCTTTGTCTGAGGATTTCTCCTCGATTAATCAGTAATTTAATGACCTCGCTTACTTGAATAGAACCTACTAATGCAGGTGTAAAGGAAGGATTTCCCAAGTCTTTTTCTATTCCCTTATCCTTAGTACTTTCTGGATAAATGCTATTCAATGTCGCATCGCCAGGCAAAATAGTTGTAACCTGGCCATACCAGCCAGCAATCGCCCCATGCACCATGGCAATCTCCATGTCTTCCGCCAATTGTTGCAACATTAGTCGGGTCTTAATCCCATCGGTTGCATCCACAAGCACCTGTACATCTTTCAAGATCCTTCTACCATTTTTTTCATCAATATGCTCTGAAATCCCTAGGATTTCCACATCTGGATTCACTACGTTCATTCGCTTTTTTGCCTCTTCTGCTTTTTTCTCTCCAATATTGCCTTGATGTGATAGTATTTGTCTGTTTAAATTGCTTCGATCAAAAACATCGCCATCAACGGCTATGATTTTTCCAACTCCAACTCTAGCCAACATCTCAATAATACAGCCACCTAAGCCCCCACAACCAATAACAGCCACACATGATTGTTGAATGGTATGGTTCTCTTCTACTGTCAGCATATTCATATTACGAACATATCGTTCATCCAAAGTCATAGACTCCACTCTCTTTCTAGTAAATAAAATATTCTATGTTTTTCATTTAATCTACATACCCTGTTCCATAATCCTAAAACTGATTTCTTTAAAGAACAAAGCTTTTACATCAATGAAGAAAGCAAATTGGTTATATCCTTCGACAAATACGACGTGGCTCCCGGGTATATGGGTGTTGTGGAGTTCGAAATACCCACCAGTAACCTTTTACCAATTTTGATTAGCGATACCTATATTCGCTAGACCAGGTCGGGAACGTTAAGCCTGATTGAGGAGCAATGGTATCATATGGTGGCAGATACTTAGTTTTTTCACCCAGGGACATAGCACCGCTAAGACTCCCTCTTGCAGAAGAGGGAGTCTTAGCGGTGGTTGTCATCGGATAAAAATGAAACCACAAGCGCTATCCATCCGAATAGTATTAGCATAGATAGTTTTCTCTTCAAGATATCCATCACCTCAGCCTCTCAAAAAATCCCCATCTGTGATCCTCACATCTTCTGATTCCAGTTTTTCTCTAAGCTCCTCTAAGTCTCCCGGATTGTCGATGACGCGGAGTGTCTCAAGCTTTTTTAATTCAGTTATTGGAGCCCATTCATTAATCGAGTTGTAGCCTAAGTCAATCTCTCTCAAATCATCCAATTCCCTTAATGCACTGGCATCAGAAATATTATTTCTTGCCAATCCAAGAAGCTCCAGATTATTAAGATTCGCCAACGCATCAATCTCTTCTATTTCGTTATCTCCCAGTTTTAACCTTTCCAGTACGGTCATTTCCTCCAAGGGAGAAAGATCCTTAATCTGATTGCTATCCAGGTACAGTATCTTTAATTTTTGTAATTCAGCTAATGCACCGATGTCACTTATTTCATTTTCTGCATGCTCCGCAGGTGATGCAATTTTTCCGTTTGTAATATACAGTTCTTCAAGGTTGATAAGCGCCTCCAGGGGAGATATGTCGGTAATTTTATTGCGGCACAGCTGCAAACGTGTTAGTTTTGTGAGCTCAGCCAAAGGACTGATATCTTCGATTTGATTGTCGTTTATACGAAGGTCTTCTAGATTGGTGGCATATTCCAGTCCTGTTAAATCTGTAATCTCCTTCATATACAAACGTAAAGATTTGATATTTTTCATATCGGAGTCTGTGATTTTTTCAGGGGATTTGTCTACCTTATTACTGATGGCAGATTCAAGGGCTTCATCCGGAAACTGAACCATTTCTTCCGGTTCACCCTGGAACTCAACTTCCTGATCTTCAGTTTCCTGCTCCTCTGCCTCCTGTTCCACAACTTCCTGTTCGTCATATGCACAACATGACATAAAAGCGACAGCCATAAATAAACCAAGGCACAATAGAAAGATCAACCATTTTTTCCTCAACACGTTATCACCTCTCACATCTCGATGGTTTTGTTTCATCAAATCCATCAAACTGCCCACAGGATAACAAAGTCACTGGCTTTTTTCAAGTTCATAATGGAAGTTCTTTTGGAAATTAGTTGATTTGGTTGAAATAAGCACCACTCCATGTCAGAATTGAGAGGAGATGAAGCTTGCGGCAGAAAGGAGATCGATTCAAAAATGCCTTCGCTTAAACCGATTCAAAGAAGCAGGCTAAGAGTATTCTGTGGAAAGCTGTATTACCGCTTCGTGCGTTATGTAGAATGGTACTTCGACGAGAAAAAATATGCATTAAAAAAAGAATACACTTATTTGCCTCATATTGTTTATCAGCATAAAACACCGCTGTTGAGGAAACTCAGGGGAGTGGATATGTGGCTTCAGTACAATAAGATTAAAAATCTGGAGATTGCAGCAAATGCACTGAATCGTTCAAAGATCAACCCACAGGAGACGTTTTCTTACTGGCGCTTGATTGGAAACACCACGAGAAATAAAGGGTATGTTGATGCAATGATTCTATTTTATGGAAACGTATCAACAGGAATTGGTGGAGGTCTTTGTCAATTATCGAACCTGATTTACTGGATGACCTTGCATTCCCCTTTGACTGTAACGGAAAGGTATCGGCACAGTTATGATGTGTTTCCTGACGCCGACAGAGATCAACCCTTTGGAAGTGGTGCGACCTGCGCCTATAATTATCTTGATTTGCAAATAAAAAACGAGACACATGATCCCTACCAGCTGGTGGTTTATCTGACAGATACGCATCTGGTGGGAGAATGGCGATCGGAAAAACCACCGATGCAAACCTATGAAATCTACGAAAAAGACCACTGGATAACGCATGAGTTTTGGGGTGGTTATGTCAGGCACAACCGCATCTTCAGAAAGATGTTCAATCTGTCTGGAGAACTCATTGATGATGAATATATTACCGAAAATCACGCCATTATGATGTATGAACCGATGCTGGGCAGTCTGGATGATTCAATTCACCGCTAAAGCTTCTTTCGAAACTGCCTCCCTTTTTCCATGGCTTCCGGCAAAATATTCCTCTTGAAGTTGTGATCCTTCTTCTCTGGATGCTGGTTTTCGGGGCCTGGTGTGATCTCTTTGGTGATGGTTGGATTTGATGGAAAAAGCTCGATAAAGCCACCTACTTCACAATCATTACCATAATTGCATGTAAAGCAGGCATATTCTCCCTGGACGGCGATATCATCGGAGTATTCAATTCTTGCATCTTCAAAATACAATTTTGTATCACGCATCATATACCTGCCATCCCCGATCCCATCCACAGCGACAACCATTCCTTTTATGTTTTTCAAAGGAAACACGCTATTGTGCCTCCCTGAAAAACAGACCCGTTCCCAAAATGCTTGTCCTTTTCCGTTCATTCGGTTCCAGTATGTAGGGGCTCCAAAAATAATGGCATCCGCTTCCATCAGTTTATCCATGACCGGTTGGAAATCATCTTTTGAAATACAACTATTTGTTGAAACACAGCCATTACATGCCTCACATGGTCTGATCACTTTCCCGGACAAGGAAACAACTTCATCCTTGATTGCCTCTTCTTCTTTCATTCCATTTAAGATTGCTCTGATCACTGTCTCGGTAACTTTATTTTTTCTCCCTGCACTTAAGCCAATGACTTTTTTTCATAAAAAAGCTCCTTTTACTTGAAAGTTTTTTCGTTTCGGCTCGTCCTTCTTCACACTCTCCGCTTCATTTTTGCACCGTCGAAAGCACTTCTTTATTTTGTCTGCGTTTCATGATATTCCAGTTCCAATATCCGTACAAATCATTAATGAAAAAAACACTAAAACACACGATCATGGGCATATAGGAAATATCCTTTATGCTGGCCAAAGTCCACAAAACAATTAGAATGAGATCGTTGGCTGCATAGCTCAGGGCATAATAGGGGCTTCGTAGCATCATCAGGCTGGAAGCGAGGAAGCTTGTGGAGACGGAAAGGGTACTGAAAACAAGGTTTGTTGTGTCCCAATACCTCAAAATATAATAGGAAGCCACTGTTACAACTACCGTCACCGCTAACAGAATCACCCACCTGTCTTTATTGATACTACTTACTTTCACTTCCTTTTCCGAGTATGGATTTTTCAGCCATGTTACAACTGATAACATGGCAATGGGAGCTGTCATTCCCAGAAAAGTAACCATTTCTCCAAAATACCTGAATTGATAGGAAATGACCGCATAATAAATACTGAAAACGATGATCAGGATCTGTCCCAAGACATCCCCTTTCGCTACAAATATTAGTGAAGTCACACCAATCAATGAAGCAAACAGAGTCAACCAATCCTGATCATTTCCCAGGGTAAACGCGGCAATAACCGTAATCATCGAAAAGAACCATAAGCCTTTTTCAAACTTTGTCAGATTTCGAACCGATTTATTAAGATTCATAATAGCCTCCCAAAAGAATATTTTCTCATACCGATTCGCCTCTTTGATATCTAAATTCTCTTTACCGGCTGATATTTCGCCAGAAAATAAAGGCCCAAAGCCCCCAGTAATAGAAACATCATCCCAAGGCCTCCGAATTTGAAAGACGCATGAAACCTGTCAAAGGCACCAAGGATTGGTGGCAGCAGTGCCAGGGAGAAGGACCAGAACAGGCCGATGAAAGCCATGGCGGTCCCCATCTGGTTTTTGGGAGTTACTTCGCCCACAAAAACCAAAGAGACGGTTTGCAGGGCACCGCTGGAAAAACCTATCAGCATAATAATCAGCACTTGCAAGCCGAAATGACTGGTCACGGGGATCAGGAAAAAGCCTGCCGCTCCCATTAAAATGCTCCATAGAAACATCCATTTAAACGTCATTCTTTCCAGGTAGATGCCACCCAGGAACCCGCCGGGTGCTGAGGAAAGAGCCCGTAGCCCCACCAACAAACCCACCAGCGTGGAGGAAAAACCTATTTGATTTTGCATGTAAATGGGATAAAAGGAGCTGACCAGTGCCCAGGAGGTGGCTCCACAAAATGTGGCAATCCCGGCAAAATACAGCGACTTTTCCCGCACCACCGCCAGCATGGTTTCCAGAAACCCCAGTGATTGACCAAAGGTTTCGTCCTTATCAAGCCGGGGCAAGGTAAAAGTGAAAAGAGCCAGCACCACCGACCCGACCAGCAATACGTAGAAAGATTTTTCCGGACCAATCAGGTCTTTGCTGTAGCCTCCAGCCAGAGGCCCCACAATGCCGGCAACCCCTGTCAATAGGTTAAAAATTCCCATTCGGTAACCCAGGTCTCGGTAGTTCATGGACGCCACATAGGCTTGTGTGGATGGCCAGAATAACGTCCTGGAAATGCCGGAAAAGAATTGGATCAGAACAAAAATAGGAAGGAGAGGTCTGGCAAAAAAGAAGATGATGGACAGCAGAAAGGTGCTACTGCTGATTTTTGCTGCGTTGTGTTCCCCGATGCAGTCTGTATAGGCCCCCAGAGGCAAACGGAATAATACCTCAAAGATAGCGGGCACCGAAACCAGAACGCCGATGAGCATGGGGCTAAATACCAGATGGTCCAGGTATAGGGGGAATAGGAATAAGTACATGGACAACGCCAGATTGTAAAGCACGACCACGCCGTAGATGGATTTAACTCCCATTGATAACACGCCTCCATTTTGTCATCTCTTAATTGGTAATCTATAAACAGGATTGAGCAACCTGTCCTTCAACAGTCTTCACGTTTTTTGGCCTTCAAGCGACGGTTATTCTTTCTTTCTTCGAATATTGCTTAAAACGTTTTTTGCCATCTCTTCGCCGTAGCCTTTCAAATCTTCAACCCGATTCATTAAATCCGTTTTATTGAAGGTAATTCCGTAATTCATATTCAGAAAAACTGCTTCCCCGATGGCATAGGTAAAGGCAAAGGCCACGCCTGCTTTTAAAACCGTTCCTGCTCCGGCAGGAACTTTTCCCAGGAGCTGGGTTGCCAACATCTGGGCTCACTTTGCACCACCAAGCATAATCAGTATTTCAGGGACCAACCTAAATGGGTTTACTTTTCTCCCGCTGATGCTGGCCAGAATAAAGGTCATCCTTAACTCATTTAATGTCATAACGCTAAAGTCCGATGCGGATTCCAAGGGTGCATAAAGAAGGGAATGAGTATAATGAACCCATAGAGTGAGACACATAAAAAAGGAATTTAAGTTATACTGTACTTATGAGAAAAAGAACCCAATATTCAGCAGAATTTAAAACCAAAGCAGTTCTTGAAATCCTTTCGGAGGAATTCACCGTGAACCAGATCGCAGAAAAGTATAGCGTCAGTCCAGTAGTGCTGTCCCGTTGGAAGAAAGAATTTCTGGAACGAGCACCAGAAGTGTTTAAGAAAGGACTTTCTGATGCCGATAAGGAACTGGAATCCAAAGAGGAACTTGAATATTGTTCGCCCTGATCAGGTTTGGGGTGTTGATATTACCTACATTCGAATGGAAAAAGGATTTATGTACCTGTTTGTCATCATTGACTGGTACAGCCGTAAAATCATCGATTACGAGCTCAGCAGCACCCTTGAAAAAACCTTTGTCTTAAACTGCTTAAAAAGAGCTTTTGCAACCAAGAAGCCTGACATCATGAACAGCGATCTGGGCAGCCATTTTACCAATGAAGCCTATATTGAACTGTTGGAAGAACAAGGCATCCGTATTTCCATGGATGGTAAAGGCCAGGTTTTAGACAATGTTCGTACAGAGCGATTCTTTCGGACTCTGAAGTACGACTTGATTTATATTAATGAATTTGAATCACCCAGGCAACTGCGCAGAGCCCTTGGTGTTTACATAGATGAATACAACACGTATCGACCGCATTCATCCCTTGGTGGTTTATGCCCGGAGGTATTTTACCAAAAAACCAGCTAAACCTTGTTTCACAAAAGTCACAAATCTGGAAAGGAGCTTAACTTAAATAATTCCATTTTGTGTCTTGACAATGGGGAGCATTATATTTGCAGGTGAACCCGATGGTTTTTTCTTCGCCGCATTGGATACATTTGTACTTCATATATCCTTGTTGCGGGTCTCCGAAGTGGATCATTTTATTTACTTGTGTCTGGATTTGGTCGCGCAGATAGGCTGGGTATTTCTTCTGGTTTTGTTCCCAGAAGGGTTCAAAATTCTTCTGAAAGATGTCTTTTATTTTATATTTGGATTTACTGTTCGTTTCCATGTTTTTATTCTATCGTTTCTCCGCAAAGTTTCCAATGACTTATTCACAGCTTATCCACATTTGTTTTGCGCATACTATTTCCTTATCCATGAAAAAACCCGACTTTCGTCGGGTAGGGGGACATATTATTTTTACTGTAAAGCTTCTATTGCCAATTCCACAAATTTTCCAGAACTACTTGTAGCGCCACTGACAACATCAACCTCTGCTGGGTCCTGGGTTTCAATCAGGGCCGCTTCCAATGCAGCAACACCGTCTACAAAAGCAGTTCCAGATGCGGCTTCCATATTAGCATTATACTCCTCGTCTTCTTTCTTACTTCCGCCTTCTTCATAAATCTCATTGTAATCAACTGCTATGATCTGTCCATTTTCACGAGTAATTTCGATAACCGCTTTATGCCCACGTTCATTAAACTCAGATTCTTCTGCCCTTAGCACTTCTACATCCCCTGCTGATTCTTCCACTGTTTCTTCTGTTGCATCTGTACCACCACAACCAGCTACTACTAGAGATATCATCAATACAAGCACCATTAACAAGAAACTTTTTTTCATTATTACTTCCTCCTCCTTAAAATTCACCTTTGTTAATTCTTTGCCAAAATCACGTATGTGTGAACTCCATGTTTCTTTCTTTATATAGTATTATACGTTTTAAAACTCCTGTGTAAACCTAGGAAGGACATAATATATATTTCAAGGAGTTTTGTCCTGAAGTATTCTGCTTTCTTTAAATGGAAATATATGGTCTCGATAGACTATTGCTTTTACTAAGTGTCTATTGTGTGAGGACTGTTATTTCAATACGTCGATTATTTGCTCTTCCTTCATGCGTTTCATTGCTATCAATGGGATTTTGTTCACCAAATCCAGCTACAGACAGCCGTTCCTCTGGCACATGAAGCTCGTATATTAAGTAACGCGCCACGGTTGTAGCTCGAGCTGTTGAAAGTTCCCAATTAGAAGGGTATGTGGCTGTTTGAATAGGCATATTATCGGTATATCCTTCAATAATCACTGGATTAGAGATTTCCGTCAACTTTTGCCCTACTTCTTCTAGTAGCTCTAACCCTTGATCGGATACATCTGCACTCCCACTAGGAAATAATACACTATCTTTAAATCGAATCATTAGTCCCCGCTCATTCTGAAGAATTTCTACATGATCCATTAGCTCTCTTTCCTGTAAAAATGCTAAGATTCCATCACGAGCTTCATGCTCCTCTTCAAAGTCATCTATACCAAATATTTTTTGTGCCAGCTTATTTCGCTCTTCCTTCAATTGAATATTCTCTTCTTGTAAATCTTCCACTTGAGCCGAAAGCATGGTTTTCATCTGTTGCAAACTATGACTTTCGTTATCAGAAATTATAAAAAACACAATGAAAAAACACAACATAATGGTTATCATGTCGCTATAGGTTATCATCCAGCTATTGGTTATTTCCAGCTCATGTTTATCTTGATTCTGGCGATTATTGAAATTCAAATCCATATTATAGAGAATTCCTTTCTACTTTCTACTTTCTGCCTACTACCTTCTTGGATAGATCAAACGATCTTCTTCATCTAACATGACATTCATATTGTCAAAAACATTTCTTGTGGAGTCATTCGAAGCGATAAGAAGAATTCCTTCCATCACAATCTGATGCCTTAGAATAATTTTTTCATTGTATTCCTTAACGCGGACCATCAATGGAATTGCTATAAAACTAGCAATTAAACTGCCGTACAAGGTGCTTACCAGCGCCGTAGCCATATGGTTCATAATCGCCTGAGTCTGATCCAGATGAGAAAGGAGGCCTATCATTCCAATGAGTGTTCCAATCAAACCAAAAGACGGAGCCACATAGGAGACGACTTTAAGTAGATTATACGATCGAAAAAGATTCGTACGTCTAGATTCAATGTCTTTTTCCATGACATCTCGAATGGCTTCCTGTTTTCTATAATCATTTAAGAGTATCAGTGCGTCTCTTAAAAAAGCATCTTCCTCGTCTACAATATCCTTTTGCAACGATAACAATCCTTCTTTTTTTACCTTAATGGCCACCTGATGAACTTTGTGAATATCTTCTTCATAACGAACTGGCTCCGTAAAACTTCTTTTGATAAGTGCCGCCGTGTCCAAAAAAGTTTGGAAGGAAAATCCTACAATAACAGATAAAAGAATACCAGCTATAATAATTTCCATCGCATGCAGATTAAAAAGCGCTGCCATGGAAATGCTGTCTACAATCGAGTGGATTATCAATGCTACTAAGACAATTACGATGGGGATCTTCCCGTTTTTTACATACCGTTTCATCCTCTACTCATTCCTTTTAAAATCAATTTCCAACACATTTTTCTGTTGAAGTGTTTCTCTTATAGGCCGATTCTAACAGATATAACCCCTTTTCGCTAGTAAATCATTAAGCAAAATACTATTCAAGTCTCTATACCTAGTATTTTTTAACCTCAAAATAATTATGGTTGCGTCAAAAAGCCAGCATCGTTATAATGATGTATGGAATGAATATTAGCTGCATATCGATTGGAAGGAGGCTATCTATTGAAAATACAAGAAATAAAAAAGCTTCGCCTATATGACTTCAATAATTTAACCAAATCTTTGAGTTTTAATATATATGATATCGCTTATGCTGATAGCTTTGAGCATCGAAAAGAGTATATCCGCTATATTGATTCTCAGTACAATGCCAAACGACTAACAGAAATACTCACTAATGTTACCCATATGATTGGTGCCAACGTCCTCAACATCGCCCAACAAGATTATGAGCCTCAAGGCGCCAGCGTTACCATGCTTATTGCAGAAGGACCTGTAGATCATCTGGGAAAAGAGTCTGATCACGTAAACAAGGAATCTGTCGTAGCCCATTTGGATAAAAGCCACGTAACGGTTCATACGTATCCCGAGAGCCATCCAGATGAAGGCGTCAGTACTTTTCGTGCGGATATAGACGTCTCTACTTGTGGCGAGATCTCTCCGCTAAAAGCGCTTAACTACTTGATTAAAAGCTTTGATTCAGACATTATCACCATTGATTACAGGGTGCGTGGGTTTACGCGGGATGTTGATGGCAAAAAGCATTTCATCGATCACAAAATCAATTCTATCCAAAACTATATTCCTGCGAAGACACGAAACCAATACCAGATGATCGATGTGAATATGTATCAAGAAAACATCTTTCATACCAAAATGATTCTACGAGAGTTCGATTTGGATGATTACTTATTCGATACGCCCAAGAACGCTTTTAAGCCTATAGAGCGAAAGAAAATTAAAGAAAAAATCCAAAAAGAAATGACAGAAATTTTTTATGGTCGTAACATTATTTCTGTCAAATAATCAGTGGCCGCCAATCCTTACTGGCGGCATTTTTATTTTAAAAGACTACTCCGATATAATTCCATCTACTACCACTGGCTCCGGGTATGTTTCCTTGATTTCTTTGTAGACA
Organism: Tindallia texcoconensis; assembly: GCF_055383815.1. Classification (NCBI taxonomy): domain Bacteria; kingdom Bacillati; phylum Bacillota; class Clostridia; order Peptostreptococcales; family Tindalliaceae; genus Tindallia; species Tindallia texcoconensis. Next base: position 2,326,338 of record NZ_AP042431.1, on the reverse strand, counting down.
TTATTAAACTCCAGCCGATAATTAAATTCCAAAGAATGTTTTTCTTCATAGTTTGCAATGTCTAAATTGTGAATCACCAATAGTTCTTCACGCATATTAGAAGCCTGCAGCAATGGTAATCCAGAAGGAGCCCATACCCCACTACCACCCCAAAAAAGACTGCCATTTACTTCATGGCTGCCTACGCAATTCACCCCTAAGCTCCACACCTGGTTGTAAGCGGCTTTAGATGAGTTCATGAGATTCCATATATAGCCGTAATAATTGTCTGTCCGTACATTCATCATGGCGTACTCTCTTACAGCCTGAGACCTCCATGCTGCCACTGTAATAATAGCATCCACCTCATCCACCATAGCATATTTTCTAGGAAGTTCCATAAAGCAAAGATCATAACAAGTCAAAAAACCAAACTTCCCCCAGTGAGTATCTAGAATTAATCTTCTATCCGTTCCTCTTCGGAAGTAAGGAACTTCGATGGGTGTCAAGAATATCTTATCGTAAATACGTTCCTGATCGTTGCAATCTCCTGCAGGATGCAAAAAATAGGTGGAATTATAGAAATCGCCGTTACACGGTCTGGCATTATTAAAAAATACGTATTCCAGTCCTTTTCCACTATCCACTAGGCTATCCCGAATGCTATCTAGCCAAGGCTGAATTTCTCTGTTAGCGCAATACCTCAAGTGATCTCTTATGATCTTTGGATTTTCTGTTTCCCACAGGTAGCCTGAGATGGTAAGCTCTGGTAGAATCAGGATGTTTACGCCCTTTTCATGTGCAATTTGAACAATCTCATCAATTTTTTTCATATTTCTTTCTCGGTTTGAAGATGTTGTTATGTTGGCTAACATCACTGTAGGACATGTTTCATCCTTTGAAAACCAACGTTCCACTACTTTTTCTCTTAAATCAGCCATGGCCAAATCCCCTTTCAATATACATCCTTTATTCTGTGATACCTTCTCTTTGTCCATATCTTAGTAATTGACGCATCATTAATACGTTGCTTCCCGTCATATGCATGGATACCAATTCTGCCAATGGGGCATCATCGGAAATAAAAGCTTGTTTCACCCCTGGTACATTATTTCCACCAGCGTATACGCCTGTCTGTGTGACAAAAATTTCATCTAGTGCCTGATTCTTCATTAGTTCATACATCCAATAAGGGGATTCTACCGTAACCTGACGAATTCTCAGCCTATTCATAGATTCCATCAATAAAGACCAATCCGGAAAACCTTTTTCTGGTAATATAAGCACCAGGTGTTGTTCCAATGGGTCTGGAGTTAATTCTTCTTTCATTATATCTGATTTGTTTTCCACCTTCACCTGCTGAAAACAAAATTCTTTCGAAGTACAAAGAGAGAGGGTTTCGGCTTTATTTGCTGGTATAACCATCAAGACAGGGATCTTAGCTGTATTGAGAACCGGATGTTTCCAAGGGAGTTTCTCCGGCGTTCTTGTAATCAATATATTCCAAGGGATTGGCTTGTACTGTTCCGACCTTTCCAAACGATATTGTTGTAAATCCCAGTCGTACACATGGCCTGTAAAGTTTGGTTCTGCATGCAAGGTAGCACTCCCTAAAAGAATGGCATCTGCATAAGTCCTCAATACGTTTACCATCCACAAGTCCGTCAGCCCTTTCGTGGGGTCCAACTCATTGGATTGGGCCAAGGTTCTGCTGCTAGGGTCATTCTCGAAACCCATCCGGCCATCCATCGTCAAGATCACGGAACCTACGAAATAAGGACGGGCTTTCAACGAAAAGATATCTGGAAAAAACAGATCTCCATAGTTTTTAGTGATTTTTTCAGGTGTTTCCATAGTGCTACTGGCTTTTTCTATCTCTTGAATAACACTACTATTCTCATATATTTTCATCATTTTTAAATCTTCCTCTTTAAAAGCATATGATTTTAACAAACCTATTCTCCTCCCAATTCATTCTCTTTTTTCATCTATATTTATTGTAACGGATTAAACATAGGCTTACAATGAATGTCCTTGTTAATTGAACAGTAAAAAAGGGTATACAAATACTTGATTTAATTTTATTTTTTCTCTCTTTTGCTTTTATTCCTTGCTTCCAGAAAGGTCGTGATTTTATTTGAATATTTTTACTGAAAAATTTAAAGAAGTACTTTTTTCCGTATTGCCTATATCCTCTATCGTCCTTCTATTTCACTTTACATTAACACCACTGGGACTCCCTTTAATGATTCGCTTTATCATAGGGTCCATCCTCATTGTGTGGGGGCTGACACTCTTTTTAATTGGTGTAGATATAGGAATTGCACCTCTTGGTGATTTAACTGGCCATTCCATCGCAAAGTCTAACAAGCTTTGGATTGTCATTGGCGCAGGAATAATCCTCGGTTTTTTCATCTCCATCGCTGAGCCAGGGTTAATTGTATTAGCGAATCAAGTTTCCCTTATTACAACAGGCCAACTATCTAGCCCCGTTCTGCTGATTACGGTTTCTGCTGGTATTGCATTAATGTTGGCTTTGGGGTTTGTTCGAATCGTTTATAATGTACCTCTCTATATCCTACTGCTGGTTCTATATGGCTTCGTTTTTGCGCTCTCTTTGTTTGCTTCATCCGAATTTATTACCATCGCCTTCGATGCTTCCGGTGCCACCACAGGTGTCTTAGCGGTGCCTTTTATCCTTGCTTTGTCTGTTGGCGTCTCCAATCTAAAAAAAGATCGGAAAGCATCAGAAAAAGACAGTTTCGGCCTAGTAGCCATCGCTTCTGTGGGCGCGATTCTTTCCGTTCTTATGCTAAATCTCTTCACCGATACACGAGAGATCTCTGGAACCATAGAAACCACTTTATATGAGTCCGATCGATTATTCAAGCCATTCATAACCCTGATTCCCGATATGATAAAAGAAACTACCCTTTCCATTATGCCACTTTTATTCATTTTGTTGATTCTTCAGAAAATCTCTTTTAAGCTTAAACGTAAAGAGTTTTTTCGGGTTCTCAAAGGATTTATCTACACATTCATTGGACTCTTGATCTTTCTAATCGGGGTTAATGGCGTATTCATGGATGTGGGTAGTGTTGTTGGCTCGCAATTAGCCCTCCGAGATAACCTTCCACTCATTGCTTGTATTGGTTTCTTTCTTGGAGTAACTACGATATTGGCTGAACCTGCAGTGTATGTGCTAACCCAACAAATCGAGGATGTCACCAGTGGTTATGTGAAACGAGAGGCGGTTTTGATCTCTCTTTCCTTAGGCGTTGGAGTTGCCATTGCACTTTCAATGCTACGTATCATGATTCCCGCTATACAGTTGTGGCATTATCTGCTCCCAGGGTATATAATTTCCTTAGGGTTGACCTTTATTGTCCCTAAGTTATTTGTCGGAATAGCGTTTGATGCTGGCGGCGTTGCCACAGGACCTATGACCGCCACTTTTATTCTTGCTTTCACCAACGGCGTAGCCGACGCTGCTGTAAACGCAACCGTATTAATCGATGGATTTGGAATGATTGCCACGGTAGCTCTTACACCCATCATTACAATGCAACTGTTGGGTTTAGCTTTTAAAGTTAAGACAGGAAAAGAGGGGGTTTGACAATGAACAATACTATCTGCCAAGAATACGAACTTATCTATGTTATTATCAATTCAGGCCAGGGTAGTAAGGTTTTAAAGCATGCCAAAAGCTGTGGTATCACAGGTGGAACGGTCGTCATCGGTAAAGGCACCGTCAAAAATCTACTTTTGGAATTTCTTGAACTGAATACAGTCCGAAAAGAGATCGTTCTTATAGGTGCTGAAAAAGTCGTTGCACAGAATACTTTACAATCACTGAATCAAAAATTTGGGTTTCATAAAAAAAATCACGGAATTGCTTTCAGTATTCCATTAATGGGTATTTTAGGAGCTGAAATGCTTCCATGTGATCCTAAGGACGAAAAAGGAGAGGTGAGCAATACCATGTATCAATCTATTATGGTTATCGTAGACCGTGGAAATGCAGAATTGGTTATCGAGGCAGCTGTTAAGGCCGGCTCCAAAGGCGGAACCATTATTGGTGCCAGGGGAGCTGGTATTCATGAGACCAGTAAGCTTTTTGCCATGGAAATTGAGCCTGAAAAAGAAATCGTGTTAATTATTTCTAAAAAGGAAACGACAGATCCTATTACTAATTCTATTAGAGAACATATGGATATTGATACGCCTGGCAAAGGAATTATTTTTGTCCAAAACGTTAGCAAGGCATACGGACTATATTAAGCCGCATCACAAAATAATAGAATAAAGATTGTTGCTTGCGAAGCATCTCGCCTCAAAAATAAAAAGACGCATTTAAATCTGGGACTTATTCTTTATCATTGGGATCACTTCCAGTATTCTGGTTTTGCTAAATCCTGCTGCAAATGTCATCCTGGAAAAAGGAGATGATTTAGTATTGATTGGAAACAGCCAAAATTTGGATTTGTTTAAATCCTATAATGGTCCAGTGCATTAAAAAGATTTATGTTACCAAGTTGTTCAACGCATCTGCTTGCTTTTTTCTCTGGCATTTCATCATCGGCTTATGGAAGTCCTTTGTATCACACCCTTCTTTACATTTGAAAATGTTCAAATATCAAATGTGGTACAATAGTAATGAATACTCTTGAAAGGAACATTCATATGCCCTATGATTTTTTACCTATCAGTCAACAAGATATGCAACAACGCGGCTGGGATCAATTGGATTTTGTGCTCGTTAGCGGCGACGCTTATGTCGATCATCCCTCTTTTGGAGCTGCCATTATTGGAAGGTGGCTAGAGGCTTCTGGTTTTCGAGTTGGTATCATCGCTCAACCAGACTGGACAATATCCGAATCATTTTCTTTGCTGGGTACTCCCAGACTTGGTTTTTTAGTCACTTCAGGAAATATGGATTCTATGGTAAATCATTACAGCGTTGCCAAAAAGCGTCGAAAGTCGGATGCTTTTTCTCCTGGTGGTACCATAGGCAAACGACCAGACAGAGCTGTGACAGTATACGCCAGAAAGCTAAAAAAACAGTTTCCTAAAGTGCCTGTGATTCTGGGAGGACTTGAAGCCAGCCTCCGACGAATGGCCCATTATGATTATTGGGAAGATCGTTTAAAGCCCTCTATTTTGATGGATACCAAGGCGGATATGTTGATTTATGGTATGGGAGAAAGAGCTATCCTTGAAATTGCGGAAGCACTAGACAGCGGATTAACCATATCCAATTTGACCTTTATTCGAGGAACCGTCTTTTATTCCCGTGATTTAGAAACCTTGGACAACCCCCTCGTACTACCTGCTTGGAAAACCCTTCAACATTCCAAAAAACAAGTGGGGTCTAGTTTTCTAAAACAAATGCACCATACGGATCCTGTTTTGGGAGAGGTGTTGGCAGAACCTTATGATGCAGGCTTTATCGTTCAAATGCCTCCTGCCTATCCATTATCAACAGAAGAAATGGATCAAGTCTATCGTCTTCCCTTTGCTCGAAAAGCACATCCTATTTATCAAAAGGAAGGTTCTGTTCCAGCTCTCTCTGAAGTACAGTTTAGTCTGATCAGCAATCGTGGATGTTTTGGCGGTTGTCATTTTTGCTCTTTAACCTTTCATCAAGGACGACAAATTCAGAGCCGAAGCCACGAATCCATTCTGGAAGAAGCCCAAAGACTGACAAAGGAATCTGATTTTAAAGGCTATATACATGATGTTGGCGGCCCTACAGCAAATTTCAGACAAGCCGCCTGTGAAAAACAGATTAAAAGCGGATCCTGCTCCCACCGTCAGTGCTTGGCTCCAAAGATATGCCCTAATCTCAACGTCACTCATAAAGATTATATTCATTTATTACGAAAACTTAGAAGGCTCCCTGGCGTCAAAAAAGTATTTATTCGATCAGGTATTCGGTATGATTATTTGATGGCAGATACTGACCCCTCTTTTTTTGAAGACTTATGCCGTCATCATATCAGTGGTCAGCTTAAGGTTGCACCTGAGCATTCAGACCCAAAAGTCTTAGACCTTATGGGAAAACCCAAAATTCAAGTTTTCGATGGGTTTCGAGATCGATACCGTCGTTTTAATGAAAAAGAACAGAAAAAACAATACCTCATTCCTTATCTTATATCCAGCCACCCTGGATCTGACTTAAACGCTGCCATTGATTTAGCCTTATACCTAAAAAAATTAGGACACCAACCTGAGCAAGTACAGGATTTTTATCCTACCCCTGGAACCCTTTCCACTTGTATGTACTATACAGAATTGGATCCAAGAAACAACGAAAAAATCTATATTCCTAAGGATCCCATTGAAAAGCAGATGCAACGTGGGCTTCTTCAATCTGGAAAAAAACAAAACCACGGGCTGATCCGAAAAGCACTTAAACTCGCTGATCGCCAAGATTTAATTGGATTTCACCGAGACGCCCTTGTTCCTCCAGAGCAATCGCAAAAAAAAGCTTCTGCCCCTACGATGTCCAAAAAGAAAAACAAAAGAAAATAGCCTTCTTAACCACTGGAGAAGCCGGCTTCTTGTAAGAAACCGGCTTCTCTTTACCATATCATCTCCAACAAATCCCTCAGTTGCTTTTCAGATTTTTGAGAGAGGTTTATTTTTTTGATCTCTCTTTCAAAATCTTCTCTATTCCCTTTACCAGCTATATATCCATTCAATCGAGCTGCTGTTGTAGAATCAACAAAACTTGTAAAGTCAGGATACATGCTTCTAACTTCCTCTCCTATACCTGGTCTGTTTTGCAAGTAATACTTCTGATGATATCCTTCCGCAGAGTAAAAGTGATTCAGTGCCGCTACTTCAGTCACAACGGATCTACCTGTTCTAATTTCATAGGCCTCACGGCTTTTTACTATCCTTTCTTTTTGCATTTCGTTATGATAAAGTAAGGCACTCATATACTGACGAGAATACGGCAAAAGGGTGGGATTATGAGTCTCCCAAAATATTTCCAGCAATTCTTCATAAGCAATCTGAGATGGATCGTATTCAATCTGAAGCATTTCTATATGATCCTGAATGTTATGATACGTGGGATCTGGTTTTTTTCCTCCAGCATAACCCACTCTGGTGCGCACTACACCTGGCAATTGCCCAAACTGGGCATCGGGTCCCCAAAATCAACCTAAACCAAAGGTGGCTAATTCCGTTTTTAAATCTTGATTCATCATTGTTTTTTCTCCTTCCTCCAAAAATCCGATAGATGGCAGCTCATCAACCTAGTAAAGGCCATTCATCTCCATGCCCAATAAATACCGCTTTCACATAGTTTTAAACAATGATCTCAAACAAATGAGCTGTGATACCTAGGATTCCAGCTTATAGCCTTGATTCAGAGGGTTAATCTCTGTTTTTGTAATTTTTTTCTGGTTTACAGCCATAAAAAACCTTGCTTTTTGGCCCTACATATGGTCACATATAGAAAGAGGTTTGCCTCTTACAGAGGAATTAAATTAGTCGAGGAGTGTCTATCCTTGTTTTATGTAAATGATTATTATAACCATGATGAAATTATCGAGTTGGCACATCAACTCATACAAATCCCCAGCCATCCGGATGTTCCTCATCAGGAAAAAGAAGTCGCCGAATTTATTTATGATTATTGCGGCGCTCAAGGTTTGGAGGTTCAATTCCAAAAAGTAACTGGACAACGCAAAAATGTCCTTGCTTTTCTTCGCGGTTCCGGAACCGGCAACTCGCTCATGTTAAATGGTCATTTAGATACTATTACGCCTTATCGGATGACCATCGACCCTTTCAACGAAGGGGTTCACAGTGGCTTTGTCTGGGGACGCGGAGCTGCCGATATGAAGGGTGGTCTAGCTTCCATGTTGATTACACTATTGGCTTATAAACGGGCAGGCATTACCCCTGATGGGGATATTCTATTCGCAGGTGTTATCGGAGAAGAAGGAAAGAGCGAGGGCACAGAACATTTAATTAATTCCGGTATTCGAACGGATGCGGCCATTGTTGGCGAGCCCTCCAATTATGAATATGCCATAGGACATCGAGGCCTAGAGTGGTTTGATGTAATCTTTACAGGCAAAGCTTCTCACAGCGGAAGCCCTGACAGCGGCATTAATGCCATCGAAAAAGCAGCGGAATTCATTTACCGTGCTAAACGAGATCTGTACCCCAAAATTCGCCAGCGTGAAGATGAGTTCATGGGGGTTTCCTTAATGAATATCGGTATTATTGAGGGTGGCGTGGGACAAAGTACCGTTGCAGACTCCTGTACAGTTAAAATTGATCGACGGTACATCCCTGGAGAAACGATTCAGTCTGTCATGAAAGAATACCAAGATATTCTTGATGATATGAAGAAACAAGATCCTCAACTACAGGCCGAGATTAAAAAGAGCTCCGCCAATGATACGGCCTTAAACCACCCACCGCTGGTTACACCTATGACAGAACCTATTGTGCATGCGGTCAGAACGTCTATCAGCGAAGTCATTAAACGCGAACCTAAAATCACTCGGGGCCGCGGCTGGACCGACGCTGCGTTGCTTAAGGTCTATGCAAAAACCCCAACAGTAGTCTTTGGCCCTGGGGATATCCGAATGTCCCATACCGAAGCAGAGAGAATTGAAATTAAAGATTTGATTAACACCACTGAGATTTATGCGCGCATCATCGATAATTTCTGTATTAAAGATAAGATTATGGAGATCGATGACCCGCCCTGGCATTACTAAAAAACACCCTCTTAAAGGGTGTTTTTTAGTAATGCCAGGAGTGTTTTGAATACAAGGATAAGGGTAAGTTATTGGCTTACTTACGCTTTCAAGCCATCCAATAAAATGTTTAAAGATTCAATATGATCGCTTACTTTACGTTCTTTATGAAGGGCCATGTGCAGTAAAAGAGACTCAATCGTAGCGTAAATAGTAAACGCCATGCTATCCGGATTCATTTGCCGAATCACGCCTTGTTGTATCCCTTCTTCCAGTAGCTGACAAAATACCTTTCGCGATTCTTCCATGTGGTCATGCAAATGTTTTACTAAAGGACTATTTTCTCGGATTAACACTAACCATAAGTCTACTAAAACAATTAGTTTTTTATTTTTTAAATACTGTTGAATAATGGCCGAAGTTAATTTCCTTATTTTTTCATAAGCATCATCTTGTTCCTCTAAAACGGCTCCTCTTATATCTTCTCTCAGTTCCTTAAAAAGATGCTGAATGGTAAACCCTACTATTTCTTCTTTGTTTTGAAAATATTGATAAATGGATGTTCTTCCCATTTCGCAAGCTTTCGCAATATCTATAAGACGGGTTCCATCGATTCCTTTTTCAAGAAAGGATTCCACGGATCGATTCATAATCATTTGTTTTTTTGCTTCGTGGTTTACGATTTTAGGCACCTTTATCCTCCTTTTTCGACACATATGTCTATTTAAGTATATCATAAGTCTTACGTGACAACCAAGCTTTTTCAATCAATACCTTAAACATTTTTTTCATTTATCCAAATTGCCATTTCTTTAGCAAAGTAAGTAAGGATAATATCTGCGCCGGCCCTTTTAATGCTGGTCAACGTTTCTACCATGATTTGGTCGTTCTCCAAGAGTCCCTGCTGTACTGCATTTTTGATCATAGCATATTCACCACTAACCTGATAGGCCCCTAAGGGCAAGGAAAATCTTTGCTTTATCTCTCGAATAATGTCCAAATAAGCCAAAGCTGGCTTTACCATCAAAATATCGGCTCCTTCTTCTATATCCAATTCCGCTTCGCGTAATGCCTCCTGTGCATTGGCCGGATCCATCTGGTAACTACGTCGATCGCCAAATTGTGGGCTGCTTCCAGCGGCTTGGCGAAAGGGGCCATAAAAAGCTGATGCATATTTAACGCTGTAGCTCATAATGCTGACATGTTGATACCCATTTTTATCAAGTTCTTCTCTTATGGCACCTACTCGCCCGTCCATCATATCTGAAGGCGCAACCATGTCCGCCCCAGCTTCTGCATGTGTCAACGCCACCTGTTTCATAAGTTCTAGTGATTCGTCGTTAAGGATTTTTCCATTTTCAACAATGCCACAATGGCCGTGATCCGTATATTGACAAAGACATACATCTGTTATGATTAGTAGGTCTGGAAATGCTTCTCGAAGAGCACTCACCGCCTGCTGAACAATACCTGCTGGATCGTAGGCTTCTAACCCAAAAGGATCTTTCTGTGCAGGAAGGCCAAATATAATGAAGGCATTAATCCCCACCGCTTTTAATGCTGCTGCTTCCTTAAGCAACTCATCCACGGACAAGTGGTATTGTCCCGGCATTCCAGTTATTTCTCTTCGCACTTTCTGACCATGCACAACAAATAGCGGTTGTACCAAATCGTTTTTATGAACGATGGTTTCTCGAACCAATTTTCGAATGTTTTCCGTCTCTCGTAATCGCCTTGGTCTCTTAGTGTTTGTCATGCATCATCGACTCCTCTCTCATGGTTTTTACTAATGCCGGAATCGTATGGGGCTTTGCCTCACATGTAACAACGAGTCCTTGATCCTGTGCAGCCTTTGCTGTGATCGGACCAATAACGGCGATTTTGGTATGCTTTACATTTTCTACATTTTCTCTTCCAATCATTTCTACAAAATGATTGACCGTTGATGCACTCGTAAAAGTAATCCAGTCCATCCCACTCTGCAACTGCCCTAGGAGGCGTTGTTTATTTTGAACAGGCACCATGGTTTCATAGAGTTTCAGTTCTTCTACCTCTGCTTCCATCTGTCTTAAGCCATCTAACAAGTTCTGACGACCTATTCCTGCCCGAGGAACTAAAACCTTATCTCCTGGATTAATAATAGGTTGCATTGTTTCTAATATGCCTTCCACAGTGAAGACTTCCGGCACGTAATCTGAATAAACCCCTATTTCTTGAAGTCTCTTTTGGGTTGCGGTTCCAACCGTTGTAATGCGACAATCTGAAGAAATCCAACGAAGGTCCTTACCATTTTTTAAAAGTAACCGAACAAATGCATCTACCCCATTAACACTGGTAAAGACCATATGTTGATAGGCCTTTAAAGTCTCCAGCACCCGCTTCAGATTATCAGGATTTTCAATGGGGTGAATCTCAATCGTCGGGCATTCCACGACTTCAGCGCCTAGGGCTTTTAAAGAAGTGGAAAGGTTACTGGCCTGACTACGACTTCTGGTGACCATCACCCGCTTTCCAAATAGCGGCTTTTTTTCTATCCATTTTAATTTTGATCGAAGCGATACCACTTCTCCTATTACAATGATGCAAGGTGCTTTAAGAGCAGCTGCTTTCACACGCTGCACAATGTTTTTCAAGGTACCCGTCACTGTCTTTTGATCTGAAGTGGTGCCCCGATGAATCAAAGCCGCTGGCGTTTCAGAATCTTTGCCATAGGTCAGCAATTGTTCCACTATTTTTTCCAGTTTTCCTACTCCCATCAAAAATACCAAGGTACCTTTTAATTGTGCTAAAACTTTATAATCCAAAGACTCTTCCTGCATCGGATCTTCATGACCTGTTATAACATGAAAAGATGGGCTCATATGTCGATGAGTAACCGGTATTCCTGCATAGGCTGGAACAGCAATAGATGAGGTTATTCCAGGTACGATTTCAAAGGGTAAACCTTCTTCTTCTAAGGCCATCGCCTCTTCACCACCGCGTCCAAAAACAAAAGGATCTCCACCTTTCAGACGAACCACTACCTTGCCCTCTTTCGCCTTATTCACCAAAATATTGTTAATCTCTTCCTGCGGAACTGGATGATGATTTGGTTTTTTCCCAACGTCTATCATTTCGGCTCCCGCTGGAGCGTAGGCTAAGAGTCCGACTCCCGAAAGACGATCATACATGACAACATCCGCTTGTTTTAAGCAGTTCATCCCTTTTACTGTGATCAACTCTTCTGCTCCTGGTCCTGCTCCCACTAGATAGACCATTGCCTTTTTCATTGGTTTCACCTCCCATTAGTATTTCTTTTTCTTTCTAGCAATGCTTCTGCACCTTGTCGAAGTAGGTCTTTTGCAACATTAATACCCAGCACTTTCGGTTCACCATTTCCAGACATAGTGGCCGTCAAACGTCTCCCCGTATTGATACATGCCACCATCCCTGTGAGGGTGATGGTGTTCTCCTTCATTAATCCATAGGCGCCCACAGGCACATGGCAATCCCCTTCCAAATAGTTAAGGAATCCTCGTTCGGCTTCAACCACACGGCGTGTTTCTTTATGATCTAATGCCTGAACCATAGCCGCCGTTTCCAAGTCTCCTTTTCGAATTTCGCAGCCCAAGGCCCCTTGTCCAACGGCAGGAATAAATTCTTCTTCTTTAAAAGCATAGTGCTGATGCACATTAAAATAACTGGATCGAATCAATCCAGCTGCTGCCAGAATAATTCCGTCCATTTGTTGTTCCTTCATTTTTCTCATTCTAGTTTCGATATTTCCACGAATGGGGACTACCTGACAGTCTGGTCGAAGCGTTTTTATTTGAGCTTGTCTTCGAACACTGCTAGTGCCTATTACCGCAGCTTTCGGCAGAGCTTCCCAAGACTTTCCATCCTCTGTCACCAGCACATCCCTAGGGTCCTCTCTTTCTGGGATCGCAACCATTTCTAGTCCTTCTGGCGACTTTCCTGGTACGTCTTTCATACTGTGAACCGCCAAGTCGATGCTACCATCAAATAATGCATTTTGTATCTCCTTAACAAAAAGACCTTTGCCACCCACTTTATCCAAGGTCCGATCCAGAATCAGATCCCCCTTTGTCTTTATGATTTGTATTTCTATTTCCAAATCTTGATTGAGAGATTCCAGTTTTTCCTTAACCCATTGGGCTTGTATTAGCGCTAGCCGACTTCCTCTGGAACCTATTTTCATTTTTTTCACCATATACCCTCCTACCTTTGCTTATAAGTCCCTTAAGAACTTGTTTCCAAATGCCTTAACCAATTATTATATACCTTCATTAAGTACTCTTCAATTGCATCCGTCGGAAGTTTTAACGCTTCCTCCACAGGTCCATGGTACACTAATTGTTGAAACAATTCCTGTCGCTTTTTCTGATCCACTGTCCTTTTTCCCAAGTCCTTACGAATCTTTCCAAGAGCTTTCACCACAATGCCGTAGGGCTCCCCATACTGAGATTCTAGCTCCTGCCTAATCCTTTTGGCCAACATCGGACTATTGCCTTCTGTGCACACCATCAGCATCAATTCTCCTTGCCTGTGCAGCGATGGAAGAATAAAGTCACACCATTCTGGCTTATCTGCTATATTTAAAAGTGTCCCCGTGATATTCGCTTCTTTTCTGCATTCCAGGGTAACTTCTTCATCTCCGACCGCAATAAATGCAATTCGACTTTCCGATAAATCACCAAAGCAATAGTTTCTTTTTTCCCAATGAATCTCCTCTTTTCTTGCCATATCAAGAAGATGCTTCGTCACAGAAGGACTGATGATTCTGACCTCAGCCCCACAGTCCATTAAGGCATTCACTTTTCTTTCTGCTACTTTTCCACCACCAATAACGACACAGTTTTTTCCCATCAATTTAAGAACAATTGGATAATGTTGATTCATCATGTCCCTCGCTTCTTTGGATTACGCTGACAATAATATTTTTAAAAAAAATACTGATAATCTATGTTGCTTATATTATAATAAAGGGTACCACTACACAATATACCATAGGTTGCCCTATAGATTCTATCCTCTCTCTTTGTTTATTTGAAAGGTGGCTTGTATTTTATGATAAGTTTTACAAAGTTTTTAACAGGTGCACAGCATTTTGGCGATCAACTTCGGTATCAAAAAGATGCGTCAAAATGGCCTCATGGCATTCGAAAAGGGTGTGGCCCTGTGGTCGCATGGAATATCACTAGAACTTGTAACTTACACTGTGTGCATTGTTATATGAGTTCTGATCATTTGCATTACACGGGAGAATTAAACCACAAAGAAGCCTTAAGGTTTATCCATTCTCTATCGACCTTTCACGTACCAGTTCTCTTGTTCTCTGGCGGCGAACCACTCATTCGACCAGATTTTTTTGAATTGGCAGAAGAAGCTGCTCGCTTAAACATACGACCCACCCTCTCCACGAATGGCACTTTAATCACTCGAAAAGTGGCCCGACGTTTGAAACAAACTGGCGTTGGATATGTCGGTATTAGTTTAGACGGGCTAGAAGCTGTACATGATCAGTTTCGTCAAAAAAAGGGGGCTTTTCAACAAGCACTAAAAGGAATTGAAAATTGTGTGGCCGAAGGGCAGCGAGTCGGCCTTCGTTTCACCATCAACCGTCATAATATGAATGATGTAGATGAAATTCTTGATCTAGTGGAAGAAGCAAATATTGACCGAATTTGTTTCTATCATTTAGTTTATTCCGGTCGTGGAAGTCAAATGACAACCGATGATATTACACCAGAAGAAACCAGGCAGGTGGTAGACCGAATTATACACCGAACCATGGATTTTTATCAACGTGGCCTCCAAAAAGAAGTGCTCTCCGTGGATAACCACACGGATGGCGTGTATCTCTATTTGAAACTACGAGAATCCCATCCAGAAAAAGCAGCTACTGTTTTAAAACTACTGAAACGAAATGGTGGGAACCGTAGCGGCATGGCCTTTGCCAACGTAGATAGCCAAGGAAATGTTCACCCAGATCAATTTACGCAAAACCACACTTTTGGCAATGTAAAAGAATCCTCTTTTAGTGATATATGGCAAGGTACTACTCACCCGATCCAGGCTGGTTTGAAAAACCGTAAACCTCTGCTGAAAGGCCGTTGCGCCACCTGTCGCTGGCTAGATCTTTGTAATGGCAATTTTAGGGCGCGGGCAGAAGCTATTACTGGAGATTTTTGGGAATCAGACCCAGCCTGTTACTTAACAGATGATGAGATACGATGGGATGGTGATGTCTTTTGATCATATCATGGAACAGTACCAACCAATGTAATATGCGTTGCCACCACTGCTATCGTGATTCTGGCCTGCGTTCTAGTCTAGAATTATCCACGGAGGAAGCAAAAGCTTTGCTAGATGAAATCAAAAAAGCTGGTTTTAAAATTATGATTTTTAGCGGCGGTGAACCCTTGATGCGAGATGATTTAGTTGAGTTAGTAACCTATGCCACTTCTCTTGGTCTTAGACCTGTATTGGGGAGCAATGGCACCTTACTAACACCCCAGCTTGCTTTAGATTTAAAGAAAGCTGGGGCCATGGGTATTGGCATCAGCCTAGACAGTCTGGACGCAGGTAAGCATGACAAACTGCGACAGTATCAAGGTGCCTGGAAAGAAGCTGTCGATGGCATGGATATCTGCCGGAAGACAGAACTTCCTTTTCAGATTCACACAACCGTGATGGATTGGAATAAGTCTGAACTGGAATCCTTAACGGATTTTGCCATTGAACAAAAAGCTGTGGCTCATCACTTTTTTTTCTTGGTGCCTACAGGCCGTGGTGCCAATATTGAAAACACGTCCCTACGTGCCGCTGAATATGAATCCGTCATCACTCGAATTATGAAAAAACAAAAAGAGGTCTCTATTGAATTAAAGCCTACTTGTGCTCCTCAATTTATGCGAATTGCTGCAGAACTAGACGTGAAAACCCGTTTTAGAAGAGGCTGTTTAGCTGGTACCAGCTATTGCATTATCAGCCCCACAGGAAAAGTACAGCCTTGTGCCTACATGAACATAGAAATTGGAGATGTGAGGCAGACACCTTTCAGCGAAATATGGCAGATGAGTCCTGTTTTTCAAACCCTGCGTAGCATGGAATATTCTGGCTACTGTGGCCATTGCCAATACAAAGGAAGCTGCGGCGGATGTCGTGCTCGTGCCGCTTTTTATCATAAGGACGACTATATGGCAGAAGAGCCTTGGTGTTTATACCAAGGCGGTAGAAAGGAGAAGTTTTAATTGAATGCCCTAGATCAGAAACTACTCACCATTATCCAACATCATTTCCCAGTTTCTTCCCGTCCCTATCTGGATTTGGCAACCCAACTGGGAACCACAGAAGAAGACGTATTCCATCGTTTGCAACAATTTCGAAAAGAAGGCAAAATAAGACGCATCGGTGGCGTTTTCGATTCTAAAAAACTTGGTTATGTCAGTACTTTATGTGCCGTCCGCGTTCCTGATGACAAAATTGATACCGCCGCTGGTTTTATTAATGCCTTGCCCGGTGTTACGCATCATTATGTCCGTCAACATACCTATAACCTCTGGTTCACCCTGATTTCACCTTCCTTGGAACAGCAGCAACAAACGCTTTCTCAGTTGCAGAACCAGTTACAGAACTCTGCAGATTCCAGTAAAATAATGAATTTACCGGCACAACGAGTCTTTAAAATCAAAGTACAGTTCAACGCAGATTCGACAGGAGGACCTCTATGATTTTAACATCCCTGGACAAAAAAATAATCCATACATTACAAGACGATTTCCCTGTAAGCTTTACGCCTTATGCCGATATGGCTAAAGATCTAGCTATCACCGAAAAAGAACTACACCAGAAAATTAAAGATTATCAAAAGGCAGGCATTCTTCGACGTGTTGGCGGTATTGTCCGCCATCAAAAATTAGGTTACCATTCTAATGCTATGGTGGTTTGGCTCGTTCCAGATCATCAAATAGCCGAAATCGGGAGAATAATGGCCTCCCACTCATCTGTCTCCCATTGCTACCAACGCCATACCATGCCAGACTTTCCCTATAATCTATATACAATGATCCATGGCAAAAATCCAGGCGATTGCGAGAAAGTGGTCCAGGAACTTTCCACCACCACAGGAATTAAGTCTTATCATATGCTAAACAGCCTCCGAGAACTAAAAAAAACCAGCATGAAATACTTTCGGGACTAATTTATTCTGGCAGGAAGATCCATTTAATGATATGCTAATGCAAGAACAATGATCAGCCAATCTAGCGAAAATAAATTCTTGCGAATACCAAGAGCATCAAAGAAAAAAGGCTGCAATAGCACGCATGGAAAGGAACGAAATTATGGTTCAAGGTCAAAAGGCATATAATAATGAAAGTATTTCATCCCTGAAAGGTCCAGACAAAGTCCGGCTCCGACCAGGGGTTATTTTTGGCTCAGATGATATTGCTGGCTGCCAGCATGCGGTTTTTGAAATACTGGCTAATAGCATCGATGAAGCTAGGGAAGGCTTTGGAGACACCATTCATGTCACCCGATTCACAGATCATTCCATTCAAATCTCCGACTATGGCCGTGGGATTCCCTTGGAATACAACCCGAAAGAGGAGCGCTTTAACTGGGAGCTTGTTTTCTGCGAGCTTTATGCTGGAGGCAAATACCAGAACATTCAGGGCCTCACCTACGAATACAGCTTAGGATTAAATGGACTTGGGGCCTGCGCCACACAGTTTGCTTCTTCTTGGCTAGATGTAGAAGTTTTTCGCGATAAACATCGCTATGCACTGCGATTTGAAAAAGGCCATAATATAGGTGGTTTAAAAAAGGAAAAAGTACTCCATCAAGAAACAGGTACACGAATTCATTGGTTACCAGATCTTGATGTATTCACTGAAATTAACATTCCCCAAGACTATTTTCTCGAAACCCTAAAGCGCCAAGCCGTTGTCAATGCTGGCATTCATTTTGTTTTCCACGACAAAATATCTGACGAAACTTTTGAATACCACTATCCGGAAGGCATTATGGACTACATCAAAGAACTTAACCAAGAACAAGAACTAACGGATATTCTCCATTTAAGTCGCACCACTTCCGGCCGAGATCGTGAGGATAAACCTGAGTATAAAGTTAAAATGGAGCTGGTCTTTTGTTTTAATAATCATCATCCTAGAATTGAATATTATCATAATTCTAGCTATTTAGAGCATGGTGGTGCCCCAGATAGAGCCATTAAGAGTGGATTTGTTTCGGTCATTGACCAATTTATCCGCGATGAAAACCTTTATCGAAAAAACGAGAAAAAAGTCCTTTTTACGGATATAGAAGATAGTTTGCTTCTAATTTCCAACTCTTTTTCCACCATGACCAGCTATGCAAATCAGACAAAAAAATCCATCAATAACTCCTTTGTTCAACAAGCCATGACCGCGTTACTAAAAGAAAAGTTAGAGATCTATTTTACAGAAAATCGCCAGGATAAAGAAAAAATTCTTAATCAAGTGCTAACGAATAAGCGCAGTAGAGAAACTGCAGAACAAACGCGACTCAATATCAAGAAAAAATTGAACGGCAAAATGGATTTCGCAACAAAAGTCAAAAAGTTTGTGGATTGCCGAAGCAAAGATTTGGAAAAACGTGAACTTTTTATCGTGGAAGGAGATTCCGCCCTAGGTGCCACTAAAATGGGAAGAGATGCTAATTTCCAAGCTATTATTCCTGTTCGCGGAAAAATTCTTAACTGCTTAAAGGCTTCTTATGCCCAGATTTTTGGCAACGATATTATTGTTGACTTGCTCAAAGTCCTAGGATGCGGCGTAGAAATCAAATCACGTCATTCTGATTTAGCTACCTTCAATATCGACAAACTTCGTTGGAATAAAATCATTATCTGCACTGATGCAGATGTCGACGGGTACCAGATACGTACTTTAATATTAACGATGCTTTACGTTTTAACTCCCCAATTGATTGAGGAAGGGTATGTGTACATTGCAGAGTCCCCTCTATATGAAATAACCGACCATAAGTCTAAAAAGACTTTATTTGCCTATTCTGAGCAAGAAAAAAACAACCTTTTAAAGAGTATCAAAGGCTCTTATCGCCTCCAACGATCAAAGGGTCTTGGTGAAAACGAACCTCAAATGATGTGGGAAACAACCATGAACCCAGATACCCGTCGCCTAATTCAAGTGACACCTTCGGAAGCCAAAAAAACAAAAGAAATGTTTGATGTATTGCTAGGCAACAATTTGCCTGGTCGAAAATTATTCATCACCGATAAAGGACCTGCCTATATAGACCAGGCTGATCTAGACTAGACGAACTACTGAGTATATTTCCCGGAAGGAAGAATTCCCTTGAAATCACCAACCATACAACAATTAAATGTGCTGGACACATTAGAAACTAACTATATGCCTTATGCCATGAGCGTTATTATTTCCAGAGCACTTCCAGAGATTGATGGATTGAAGCCTTCTCACCGAAAACTCCTATATACCATGTATGGCATGGGCCTGTTAAAAGGTAGCCTCACCAAATCTGCTAACATCGTTGGTCAGACAATGAAAATTCACCCCCACGGAGATATGGCCATCTATGAAACCATGGTGCGAATGACGAAAGGAAACGAAAGCCTACTGCTTCCCCTAGTAGAAAGCAAAGGAAATTTTGGTCGATGCTATTCCCGAGATATGGCTTTTGCCTCTCCAAGATATACAGAAGCCAAGCTAATGCCGGTTGCATCCGAATTCTTTTTAGCTATTAACAAAGATACGGTTCCCTTTGTTCCAAACTATGATAACACTACTAAGGAGCCAGTATTACTCCCGGTAACGTTCCCTAGCATCCTTGCTAATCCTAACCAAGGCATTGCCGTAGGGATGGCCAGCAACATCTGTTCCTTCAATCTAACAGAACTATGCGATGCTACCATTGCTTTTTTAGAAGATCGTAAAGAAGATGTATTTTCTATCCTGAAAGCACCAGACTTTTCATCTGGTGGCGAATTGCTCTATGACGAAAAAGAACTACACCAGATTTACAAAACTGGTCATGGCGGTTTCTCTTTAAGAGCCGTCTATACCCATCATAAAGAAGATAATTGCATTGAAATCACTGAAATCCCCTATACCACTACCTTAGAAGCAATTATGGAAAAATTAGTGACCCTTATTAAGGCAGGAAAACTAAAAGAAATAAATGATATACGTGATGAAACGGATTTAAAAGGACTTAAGCTTACCCTCGACCTTAAAAAGAATACAGACCCAGAACAGCTCATGACACGCCTCTTTAAACAAACTAGCCTTCAAGACACCTTTAGCTGTAATTTCAACTTAATTGTAAATGGTAATCCAAAAGTCTTAGGCGTCTTAGGCATTTTACAAGAATGGCTCTCCTTTCGACAAGGTTGCTTAAAGCGACAGTTTGCCTACGAGATGGCAGAACAAGAAAAAAACCTTCACTTATTGAAAGGACTAGAAAAAATCCTTCTGGATATCGATAAAGCTATCCGAATCATCCGAGAAACACAGAAAGATAAACAAGTAGTCCCGAATTTAATGGAAGCTTTTTCTATTGATGAAATGCAGGCTGAATATGTAGCTGAAATCAAACTACGCCATTTAAACCGTGAGCATTTATTGAAGCAAACCAAACAACTAAAAAACCTTCGTTCTACCATTAAGAACTTAGAGGATCTGATTAATAGTCCTGATCGACAAAAAGAGTATATCATCAATGATTTAAAACGTGTTCGAGACACCTATGGTCAACCAAGGCGTACAAAAATTGTCCATCTGGATGACCTTCCTCAATCAGCACCAACAGTCATGATTAGTCATTATAATGTAAAAGTTTTTTTAACAAGAGATGGCTACCTAAAAAAAATACCTCTTACCTCTTTAAGAGGAAATTTTGAGCAAAAACTAAAACCTAACGATTACATTATCCGAGAAATCGAAGGCGAAAACAAAAATGATCTCCTGCTTATCTCTTCGGCTCAAAAGGCCTATAAACTCAAGCTTTACGAGCTTGACGATCTTAAAACCAGTGACTTAGGCTTGTATTTACCTAACTTAGTGGCCATGGATCCTGAAGAAAAAATTCTTTTTGCTGTTGCAACTTCAGACTATGTAGGGCATTTTCTATTTGCTTATGAGAATGGAAAAATGGCTAAAATCCCACTAAGTGCTTACGAAACTAAAACGAATCGTAAGGTCTTGGCAAATGCCTACGCCTCTCACCCTCTCCGTGGAATACGATTCCTTACGGAAGAGCAACCCTTAATTGCTGTCAGTAGCATCAATAAAGTACTGATTTTCGATACCTCACAAATCAATCCTAAAACAACACGCAATTCCGTAGGCGTACAGGTATTAAAATCTAAAAATAATAGCACATTGGTAGCTATAATGAACTTTGACCAAGTTCGATTGGAAAATCCTGACTACTATCGAGCCAAGATTCCTGCCGTTGGCACTTATCTAAAAAAAACCGATTCCTTAAGCCTCACCGATGCGTGTGAATCCACCGAAAACATCTCATTGCTTGAACTTATTCAAAAAAGCGACGATTAATATCGTCGCTTTTTTGTGCCTATGATTCGAGAGGATTATAAGATATACTATAATACATCACAGACTTTCAATCTGGATATTCCATTTATTACTTTTCTATGGGAATCGATTAACATCAGAAAGGAATGTTTCACTATGCAACCAACAGAACGTATTTCATTCTATACCCATCTTATAGGCGCTGTAGCATCAGCCTTAGGGGCTATCGTTTTATTTTTCCAAGCCCAAAATCAACTTTCCTATCGGCTATTGGCCCTTATATATGGCTCCTCCATCACATTTTTATTCACAGCTAGTTCTCTTTATCATTATCATAAACAAGAAGAGGGCGAAGCTTCCTTCTGGAGAAAGTTAGATCATTTCGCTATCTTTGTTATGATCGCTGGAACTTACACGCCTATAGTGTGGGCTTATTTATCCGGTAGCCTTCGATGGGGCATTTTAATTTTTCAATGGACCTTAGTTTTAACTGGTTTCTTTTTCAAGTTTTTTTATCTCAAAGCCCCTCGATTGCTCTACACGGTTATCTACTTATTAATGGGTTGGTCTGCCATTTTTACCATCAGGCCTTTGATGATCGCCATGGATATTCCTTCTATTATAATGCTTTTCGCTGGTGGCGCCGCTTTCACCATTGGTTCCATTTTTTATATAGTAAAAAAGCCAGTGATTTCACCTGGCTTTGGTTTTCATGAAATTTTCCATCTGTTTATTCTAGCAGGTGGGCTTTTCCATTATTTTCTTGTGTTTATAGCCCTTGGTTAAAGGCTGTCATCTCCTTCTCCCCCAGTCATCTTCACCGATTTATTCATACAGTCCACCATCGCTTCCATCACAGCACTACGAAACCCATTTTTTTCCAAACTTCGCACTGCTTCGATGGTAGTTCCACCAGGAGAACACACCATATCTTTTAGTTCTCCTGGGTGTTTACCAGTTTCACTCACCATAGAAGCTGCCCCCATCACCGTTTGAGATGCAAATGCATAGGCCTGTTTCCTATCCATCCCTCCCTGTACTGCTGCATCCGCCATGGCCTCAATAAAAAGAAATACATAGGCTGGCGCAGAACCACTTACAGCGATCACGCTGTCCATTAGGCTTTCATCTACTTTTTCCCATTTTCCAAAACTGCTAAACATCTCACCAACCAGTTGAAATTCCTCTGCTAATACCTGGTTATTGGCACATAATGCAGCCATTCCTTTCCCAACTAAAGCAGGTGTATTTGGCATACTTCTAAGGATTTTCTGATGGCTACCAATTGCCTTTTCAACTTGTCTTAATGAAATACCAGCTGCAATGGTAATGACCATATGTTCCGACGTTAATCCTTCTTTCAATTCCTCCAAAACCAACGAATACATATTTGGTTTTACAGCCACGACTATCATCCGACTCTGATTCAACAGATCCTCCAGACAATCTACTGTCTGAATTCCGTAATCTTTAACCAGAGACTGCACTTTTTCTTTGTTTACGTCAAAGACAAAAACTTTTTCCCTTTGTGTAAATCCTGCATCTATAATTCCACCTATCATGGCACTCCCCATATTACCAGCACCAATAAATCCTATGGTTTTATCCATCTTTAATACACTCCTTTTGTTCGCTGTCATATTAATGATAGGAAAACAATACGCCTAATAAAAAGCTACACTCAGCCAAATAGGTTTTCCACGTTTTAAAAGGCTGTGGCTTGCCATAATAGTATCCCTGCATAAAATCGCAGCTTAATCCCATCAATGCTTCTTGCTGTGATGCCGTTTCCACCCCTTCAGCCACTACTTTTAATCCCATCTTATGAGACAACTGAATAATTGCCTCTACCATCATCCGATCTTTTTCCATATTTTCCACGGTATCAATAAAACTCTTATCCAATTTAATGCGATCAATAGGTAATCGATTGAGATAATTCAAGGAGGAATACCCTGTTCCAAAGTCATCTAAAGCCAAACGAAATCCTTGTTTTTTCAACTTTTCCAACACTTTCATGGTTGTATCAATTTTATCCAGCAGTGCTGTTTCAGTAATCTCAAATTCAATTGTTCCTGGATCGATTGGGTACTTTTGTAAAAGAGTTTCTAAAAATCCATTGATTCCTTTTTCAATTAATCCTTTGGCCGAAAGGTTAATCGATATAAAACTTGGCATTTCATGGGTCGTCATCCATTCACAACATTGACGAAAAACATCCTCCACGACCCACTGTTCAATTTGAATGATCTGGCCAGACTGTTCTGCATGTGGAATAAATTGATCCGGCGATACTCGCCCTTTAAAAGGATGATACCACCGCACCAAAGCCTCTAGACCTGATAACTTTCCAGAAGGTGCCTCTACAATAGGTTGGTAATACACTCTAAACTCAGAATTTTCAATCCCGTAGCGTATCTGTTGAATAGAATCAATATAGGTGTAGGCATATGTCTCCATCTCTTCGTTGTATAGAACAGACTGATCTTTCCCATTGCGTTTGGCACAGTAGAGGGCTGTATTCGCCTTTTGTAGTAGTTCAAAAAATGTATTTCCATGTTCTTGAAACAACGCAACTCCTGCACTAAAAGTCAGCAAAATAGGCTGCTTTTTCAAATAAAAAGGATGTGACCCTATTTTTTTCATAAAACGATCTACTTCTGTTAAAAGTTCTTCTTTCTTGGTAAAGTCCATCAAAAGGATAATGAACTCATCTGCACTTGTTCTAGCCACATAATGTTCATTTCCAAAATGCGATTCTAACAAGGTTGCTGTTTGCTTAATCATTTTATTTCCAATTTTATATCCCATGGTATTATTCACATAACTAAAATTGTCAATATCTATGTACAGCAATGCCATTTTTGTTTCTTTATCCGCTTTTTCTTTTTCCGATTCAAAATACTCTCTCAGTTTTTCTGCATTTGCCAGGTGCGTAAGGCTATCGTAATATGCCATCTGGTACAACTTTTTGTCCAACTTCACTTGCTGAGTAATATCTGTGTGCGATCCTGCCATACGAATAATTTTTCCTTGATCGCTTTTTTGTGCCACGCCTTTACTAAGAACCCAGTAATAATGCCCATCTCTCCCTTTCAAACGATAGACACTTTCGTAAATACCTTCCCCACACCAAAGAAAACTTTCAAGGGTTTCTTTGGCTTTCCTTTGATCCTCTGGATGAATAAGGATTTTCCATTCTTCTATGCTTTTTTCTGAGGAATCCAAACGAAAAGCATAGCGCTCCAGATCTTTTTTTGATACTTCATACTGATCTTTTTCTAAATCCCAGACCCACAGACCATCGTTGGAACCCTCCACCATAAGTTTGTAGTTACGGCATTCCTGATAAAGATGTTGCATTTCTTCCAGCAGCACCTTTTCTTCCTTTATCTCTTTTTCCTTTCTTGCTTGTTTATCCATCATTCCTAAGCCAACACCCTCCTGCAAATATCTCTATCTATATAATCCCATCGTACCCTGTTTTTAGTCTTTTTCTTACACATCCTTTTACAACATAGGTGCAAAAATCCTGAGAATTGAACCGGCCAGAGCTTTGTACCATTTGATTTCCCGATACTCTTCTATGGTTACCCGCTGGCATACTTTTAAGGTTTCTATAAAATCGTCTTTCAATTCATGAATCCCATTCGTATTTGTCATCCATACTCCACATTCAAAATGAAGGTACAAACTACGATAGTCCATATTAATGGTTCCTACCACCCCATGAATATCGTCTACCACAAAGGTTTTTGAATGCATAAAACCAGGTGTATACTCATATATTTTAACACCACTTTCAATTAATGTTTTATAAAAAGTGCGTGTTACAACATGTACCAATCGTTTATCCCATTTATGTGGAGTTATAATCCGAACATCCACACCTCCCTTGGCAGCAGCACAAAGTGCCGTTACCATTTCACTGGCCAGAATTAAGTAGGGAGTAGTAATATAGACATATTTTTTCGCACGGCCAATCAAATTTAAATACACAGTTTCGCTCACTGGTTCATTATCAATAGGGCTATCAGCAAAGGGTTGAACATAACCCGTTGATGTAAACGGCCTTCCTGTAGAAGAAAGAAGGCAGTTTTCATCTTGCAATATAGATGTTAAATAGAAATCATTAAAACTTTCTTTTACGCCTCTCAAATAGCCCCACATGGATAAAAACATAACTGTAAAACTCCATACAGCTTCTCCTTTAATAAGAATAGCCGTATCTTTCCAATGTCCAAATTTCTCAATTTCATTAATATATTCATCCGCAAGGTTGATTCCCCCAGTGAAGGCGACTAAGCCATCAATCACGGTTATTTTACGATGATCTCTATTATTCTGCCTTAAGGATAAAATAGGAATCAAAGGGTTAAAAATACAACATTTTATCCCCATAGCCTCTAGCTTTTTGTTATACCCATGTGGAAGTGTAAAGATACATCCTACATCATCGTAAATCAGACGAACATCTACCCCTTGATTGACTTTCTTTTTTAGAATATCCAAGATACGGTTCCACATGAGTCCTTCTTCAATAATGAAATATTCCATAAAAATGTAATGCTTAGCCTTTTCCAACTCTTCCAGCAGCCGTTCATATTTAATTTCACCAGTACCCAAGTATTGGCTATAGAAATCTGGGTATAGAGGATACCCGCCATAATGGTTAATATATCGTGCTTGAATGGCGGAATCATAATTTGTTTTTTCTAATTCGGTTAAATACTCCTCTGTTTTGGTTCGTTGATGCCTTAAGGCTTTCATTGTATTCATTTCATAAGCCTTCATCTGTTGTGTGATTTTTCGACTTAATCGACTTCGACCCAAAAACAGATAAAATAATCCTCCAAAAATAGGAAACAACAAGATTGGTATAATCCATGCAATTTTATATGCCGGATTAATCTTACTATTCATCACCCACAAAAATACCATCAAACTCAAAAAAATACTAAATACATAGAATACGGTAAAGTATTCATTAAACCTACTAATGACTGCCACCAGAATTACCATCTGCCCTAACAAAGCAATCATGAGAAAAAAGGTTCTTGGCATCAGCATTTTCCGTAACGTTCTGAAAGACTGTCTTTTAATAGCAGCCATGGATCAGCACTCCTCTATGTCGTCTCTCTTTGCCTTTGCTTTCCACTTTACCCTATTGAAGTCCCAGGGTCAATTGTTAATCGGATAATGTATTTGTCCTTCTATCGAGTTAATTCATACAATGCTCTAGCATAAATAGTAGTCATTTTAAGTAAGTCCTCAATAGCGACAAATTCGTTTTTCTGATGAGCCAATTCGTCCTGTCCTGGAAACAAAGCACCAAAAGCAACTCCTTTAGGTAGTGCTCTAGCATAAGTGCCTCCTCCAATTGTGATGGGTTGGCTATCCATATCTCCTGTTACCTCCCGATAAACTCCCATCAACTGCTGTACTAGGTGATCTTCTTTTGGTACGTATAAAGGCTCAATCGTTTCATCAATTTCTAATCGCATTCCATCTTCCTTCAACTCTTTTTGTATCCCTTCAAATACTTCTTTGGCTTTGATACTAATAGGAGATCTTGTGTTAATAGTCATACTAAGACCAGTGGAGCTGGCTAAGAGCACTCCCACGTTAAACGCTAATTTGCCGGATACTTCATCCTCAAACCCACAGCCAATAGACTCCCCATTTACTTCTAAACCAATTTTCTCCTGATACCATCCTGCAAATTCCTTTAAAGATGCATTTAGCCCTGGGCATTGGGCTAAAAATAGGAACAAATGCGAAATAGCGCTTTTTCCTTTTTGAGGCCTACTCCCATGGGCAGATATGCCTCTGGCTTTGATAATTATATGTTCGCCCTTGGATTCCAAGTGAAGCGTATACCCTGTTTTTTTCACAAATTCGTCCAGTGCATTCCCCAACATTTGTTTAACATTTTCTGCCATAGCCAACTCAATCTCGCAACGATCTGGCACCATATTGGCAGCATTTCCACCTTCCATTCGAATCATTTGAATAGGCTGTTCATCCTCTTTTAGTACGTGGATCAATCGAAAGATTTGTATGCCTTTTTCACCATGAATCACTGGAAAAGAAGCATCTGGACTGAAACCTAGATCGGGTTTTGGATAATGCTTAAAGTAATACTCTAGGTCTTCCCAACCAGATTCTTCATCTGTACCAAAAATCAATCTAATTTTTCGGTTTGGTTCAACTCCAAGTTCTTTGAGTACTTTCATCGCATAAAGAGATGCAACAGCAGGCCCTTTATTATCAATAGCTCCACGTCCATAGATTCTCCCCTGATGCACTTCGCCACCAAAGGGTGGAAAGTCCCAGTCATCTCCTTCTGGAACAACATCCAAGTGCACCAGTACCCCCAGTGTTTCTTCTCCTTCACCAAAATCTACATGCCCTGCATATCCGTTGGCATTTTCTACATCAAACCCCATGGATCTGGCTTTATCTAGCATATATTCCAAAGCCTGTCCAACCCCATTACCAAAGGGATTGCCTTCAAATTTATCTGCTTTAACGCTTTTGATCCGAACCAGTTCACAAACGGATTCGATGAGTTCTTCTTGATGTTTCTCTATCAAACGATCTATTTTTTCCATTCCCTCGCCTCCTCAAGTTTGATTTCTTTCGAAGTTAAAGCCACTATACTTAGTATAGTGGCTTTAGGCAGAATAAGCCATTACAATCTTATTTCAATTTAAAAATTTCATGAAAGAATCACTCGTATTATACATGTTGTAGCCTTACATTTTCGCTACTCCCAGCAGGACTACCACTTAAGGATTTGCAAAAATTGTTGCTGATATTCACCCTCTAGTTTCATGATCATGACTTGTCCTTGCCTTTGTCCGTTGAAAGTATTTCTTTCTATCTGCTCCATATAAACATGCAGATGATAAGGCCTAGTCATGACAGATCGGACCTGAAAGGCGTTTGCAGTATTTCCATAATAATGAAAAACAACCAACCCATATTCTGGTCCTGGAACCCAGAAGGAAAACTGTTGATCTTCGCTCCGCATTTCTAATTGCTCTATCATCTCTTCTTGCTGCTTGGAGTCAATTTGCTGAGCCACCTGTTGCCATTCTTCTGTTTCTTGCATAATTTGAGTACGACTTCCTGCAAAGATCAAATCGTACTCTTCTTCATATCGCGCCATATATTTTTCATATTTAGTAACTTCTTTACGCATCTGATTTAGTTCCTGTTTCATGTTTCCTTTTTCCCATTGCTGCCACAGCATTAAGGCTAGCAATGCCATCACTACCAGCAACATAAACCCTAATGTAGCTCCTCGTACCTTACTCATGATTTCCTCCTGCTCCACCCGCCATGCGATTGTCTGTTATTCATATTACTTTCCTACTACAGCATATCACATCACCTGTTGTTAATAAATATGTTGTTTTTTGTAATGCCAGGACAAAATCCATCATTCCCATAATGACTTATTAAAAAATTCTATTCTCCATGCCTATTCCTTAGTTGTTCTGCTATTTCTCCCAATGTAACCTGTTTTTCTTCCATCAATACCATCATATGGTACACCAGATCGCTTATTTCTCCTATCAATTCTTCTTTGTTTTCATTTTTAGAAGCTATAATTACTTCCGAAGCTTCTTCTCCCACTTTTTTCAACATCTTATCTAAACCACTATCAAACAGGTAGTTGGTATACGATCCTTCTCTCGGATGTACTCGACGTTCTTTTATGATACTTTCCAAGGTCTTTAATATCGGATAATGGTTGCTTCGATTTTCAGCTTTTCCCAACTGCCGGTAAAAGCATGTTTTTTCTCCGGTATGGCAGGCCTTTCCAGTTTGACGTACCTGTAAAAGCAATGTATCTCCGTCACAATCATAATGAATACTGCACACCTCTTGTGTATGCCCTGAGGTTTCTCCTTTATTCCACAGCTGTTGCCGACTACGACTATAAAACCAAGTGGTTCCAGTTTTCTGTGTTTTTTTCAGAGATTCCCGATTCATATAGGCCATCATAAGAACTTGACCCGTTGATTCTTCTTGGATAATGGCTGGTATTAAGGCTTTTTCATCAAAAATCAAATCCAAGCCCTCTGCCAAATCATCGTTTTTTGCTTGCTCATCCCTTCCCATAATCCTTTTCCTCCTTAACGTATGATCACACCTTTTTCTGCTAAATACTTTTTCAGCTGAGGAATGTCAATTTCCTTAAAATGAAACAAGGATGCCCCTAAGGCCGCATCTGCTTTTCCCTCTGTAAAAGCGTCATAGAAATCCTCCATTGTACCAGCTCCTCCAGATGCAATCACCGGAACATTAACTGCTTCACTGATTTTCCTCGTAATTTCAAGATCGTACCCAGTTTTCGTACCATCTTTATCCATACTGGTGAGTAGAATTTCTCCAGCTCCTCTTTTTACCCCTTCTATTGCCCAAGCAACGGCTTTCTTGCCTGTATTCTCCCGACCGCCTTTAATATATACATGATATTCACCATTTTCCTGCCGTTTAACATCAATCGCCAACACCACCGCCTGATTTCCAAAACGTTCTGCACATCGGGTGATGAGTTCTGGCTCTTTTACAGCTGCAGAGTTAATGGATACTTTATCTGCTCCAGCTTTTAACACGGCCCTAAAATCTTCAACAGATCGAATACCCCCTCCCACAGTTAATGGAATAAACACCTGTTCCGCTGTTCGGCTTACTACATCCAGAATAATATTGCGGTCTTCATTGGAAGCCGTAATATCTAGAAATACCAGCTCATCCGCACCCTGTCGATTGTATTCCGATGCCACTTCCACTGGATCCCCAGCATCCACTAAATCCACAAATTGAACACCTTTTACGACGCGGCCCTGATTTACATCTAAGCATGGTACAATTCTTTTTGTAATCATAGGCCCGCACCCTCTATTTCTTTCATGGTGATAGCACCTTCATATAAAGCTTTTCCGACGATGGCTCCATTAGCTCCAATAGACTTAAGATCAAAAAGATCCTCTAGAGAAGAGACGCCTCCAGAAGCAATAATTTCCATGGAAACAACACTTAAGAGTCGCTTCAGAGCATCAATATTAGGGCCTTTCAGCATCCCATCCCTAGCAATATCTGTATACACCAAGGTTTTCAAACCCATTTCCTCTAATCGAAGAATAAACTCAAGGGCATCCTGATTCCCTACTTTTGTCCATCCTTCAATGGCTACCTTTCCGTCCTTCGCATCAACAGAAACCACAACTCTATCTCCAAACCTCTTTATGGCTTCCTTGAGCATTTCTGGATCTTCCAAGGCTTTGGTACCCAAAATACAGCGCCAAGCACCCAAATCCAGAAGCCTTGATAGGGTATCCAATTGACGGATACCGCCACCAATTTGTACGGGAATTTCAACTTTTTCTATAATTTTTTTAACAGCTTCTAAATTTCCGGATATCCCGTCAAAGGCTCCATCCAGATCCACTAGGTGAAGTTGTTTAGCACCCTTATTTTGCCAGTCTAGGGCCACTTGCCAAGGATTTTCAAAGTAAATGGTTTCTTCTTCTTTCATTCCTTGGGTTAATCGAACGCATTTTCCATTCTTTATATCAATTGCCGGATAAATCAGCATTTGCTCAACTCCCCAAAATTTTTAATCATTTGAAGCCCTTTTTCACTACTTTTTTCTGGATGAAACTGTAATCCAATCATGTTTCCTTTCTGCACTACAGCAGGAATTTGGATTCCATATTCTGCTGTTGCCACTAAATCTTCTTTTTCTACCTCCTCCGCATAGTAGGAATGAACAAAGTAGACAAATGTCCTGTTTTCAATCCCATTCAATACGGGATTCTTTTTATACACATCAAGCTGATTCCATCCCATATGAGGAATTTTAAATCCAGGAGGAATTTTCTGAATCTTTCCCCTAAACAACCCAAGACCCTCTCGTTCATTGCCTTCAAACCCTTTTTCAAACATGACCTGCATCCCAAGACAAATCCCCAAGATTGGCTTTCCTGCAGCAGCTCCCTGCCGAATAGATTGAATCAATCCCGTTCTTTCCAATTGATCCATCGCATCAGGGAATGCGCCAACCCCTGGAATCACCAAAGCTTTAGCATCTTTTACTTTTTGAATTTGATCCGTTATCCTAGCATCATAACCCATGCGTGCAAAGGCTTTTTCAACACTTTTTAAGTTACCCATTCCATAATCGATGATGCCAATCAACTGGTCCCCTCCGTTCTTGATCAAAATCGCTTCCCATCTTTTTTAAACCCATACCCTAGTCATTTCTAGTGGGATGACAGGTCTCCCTTGGTAGAAAGCGCTCCCTGAATTCGATGATCGATCTGAGTAGCTTCGTCTACCGCCCGTCCAAAAGCTTTAAAAAGTGTCTCAATAATATGATGATCATTTTTACCGTATAAAGTGGTTATATGAAGTGTAATGCCTGCATGCACCGCAACGGCTCGGAAAAATTCTTCCACTAATTGTACGTCAAAGTTTCCAGTTCGATCCGCTGTATAGTCCACATCAAAGTGTAAATAAGCTCTGCCGCTAAAGTCCAACGCGACTCGTGAGAGCGCTTCATCCATAGGGGTATGAACGCAGGCGTATCGTCTCATGGCTTGCTTCTCTCCCAGTGCTTCATAAAGTGCTTTTCCTATCACAATGCCTACATCTTCTACCGTGTGATGATCGTCAATGTGGACATCCCCTTGAGCCTTAACCGTTATATCTAATAGCCCATGTTTCGCGATTTGATCTAGCATATGATCAAAAAAACCAACCCCGGTACTTATTTCGCTTTTTCCAGAACCATCCACATTCAGCGTGACTGCTACCTTAGTTTCCAATGTGTTTCGTATGATGCTTGCCTTTCGATTTGCCATGGCTATTCCCCTTCTTCATAGTGTTTTTTGACAACTTCTTGAAGTTTCCTATTTTCTTTTTCTGTTCCAATAGTAATCCTAAGACAGTTTGCCAATACCCCCTGAGTTCCATATCCTCTTACACGAATTCCATGTTTTTTCAGTGTTGCATTTAATTTCTCCGCCTGCGGGCTTCGGATCAGCAGAAAATTAGTAGCTGAAGGAAAGATCTCCAGCTCCGTATCTGTAGCTTCTTTTTTTAACTGAAAGAAAAAGAGGCTTATTTTTTCTCTCCAATGGATTACTTTTTTTAGTTCTTCCTTTATTTGGGGAACCATTTCCAAACAAACTAGAGCAGCCGTTTGATCTAAACTACTCATATGATATGGAGGTTTTACACGACTAAGGGCTTTTATCATATCCTCAGAAGCCATGGCGTAACCAGCTCGAACACCTGCCAGTCCGTATGCTTTTGAAAGGGTTCTTAACACAATGAGATTTGGATATTCTTCAATTTTACCTACCATAGACTCTCCGTAGAATTCATAATAGGCTTCATCAATCACCATGATGGTTTCTGAAGGAATCTCTCTTAGTAATTTGTTTAGAGTGACTCTAGGAATGACGCCACCGGTAGGATTGTTTGGATTTGTAATAAATACAACCTTTGGATCTTCCTGTTGAATGGCTGTCAAAAATACTTCTGGCTGAAACTGAAAGCACTCATTCAAAGGTACTTCAATGATAGAACCCTCCGCCATCCATGTATCGATGGCATACATACCAAAGGTTGGGTGCATGGTTACTACCCCATCTCCAGGTTCAACAAAAGCCTGAATAATCCAGGCAATAATTTGATCTGAACCAACACCAGTAAGAATTTGATCGCTATGTACCTGATTTAATGTGGCCAACTTTTTTCTTATCTCCAAGCAGTCCGTATCTGGATACTGATGCAATGGAATTTCTTCAACTCTTTTAGCGAAGGCTTCCTGAAACCAACCATTTAACCAATTGTTTTCATTGGCGTCCATCTTTATTTCACAAGTCTCTGGCATCACATCATAGGGCTTTAACTGCTGAATATTTTTACGTAGCAATTTATAAACATCTGTCTTCTTTTGTGTCACCTTCCTATGTCCTCCTTTCTGATGCTTCTTTGGATTTTGTTACCTTCTTCTGATACTTATAGCTTTTCTATGTGCGCTAAGCCCTTCTTTGTCTGCCAGTATCATCACATCTTCCGCTACTTTTTCCATGGCCTCTTGTGTATAATAAATAATGCTACTCTTTTTGACAAAATCTTCTACAGATAAGGGAGAATAAAACCGTGCAGTCCCTCCTGTGGGTAAAACATGATTAGGTCCAGCCAAATAATCTCCTAAGGCCTCAGGAGAGTAGTGCCCCATAAAGATAGCACCTGCATGTTTGATTTTTTCCAATAATTCAAAAGGCTTCTCCACACATAACTCTAAATGCTCTGGTGCTATCTGATTTGAGAGCTCTGCCGCTTGTTCTAAGGTATCCACAATCCAAATACCCCCATAATCATCCAAGGATTTTCTGGCAATTGTCTCTCTGGTCATTTTTTTTAGTTGTTTTTCCAATTTTTTCTGTATTCTTTCCGCCAATAATTGACTGGTCGTAATACAAATAGAAGAGGATAAAACATCATGTTCTGCCTGAGATAGCAAATCTGCAGCCACATAAGCTGGATCTGCCTCTTCATCCGCCAGAACCAATATTTCGCTAGGTCCCGCAATCATGTCAATATCTACCTGTCCATAGACCATTTTTTTTGCCGTAGCCACATACTGATTGCCAGGACCAGTGATTTTATCTACTTGAGGCACTGTTTCCGTCCCATAGGCCAAGGCTGCAATCGCCTGCGCTCCACCTATTTTATATATTTCTTTGACCCCAGCTATATGGGCAGCCACTAATATAGCTGGATTTATTTTTCCCTTTTGATCTGGTGGCGTGGTCATCACCAACCGTTCAACACCAGCCACCTGTGCAGGGATTACATTCATAAGTACAGATGAAGGATAGGCAGCAGTGCCTCCCGGAACATAAATCCCCACTATTTCCAAGGGTGTTACCTTTTGACCTAATGTCACCCCTGATTCTGAGTTATCCCACCAAGAAAGCTGACGCTGATGTTGATGAAAACGTGTAATTCTATCCTTAGCGTTTCTCAAAGCTTCTAGGTATTCAGGTTCCACAGCTTTCATGGCTTCTTCCATTTCCTCAACAGATACTTTCATGGTTTCAGACGTCAGTACGACGGAATCATATTTCTGTGTCAGCTCTAGTACCGCTTCATCTCCTTGATGCTTTACTTGATCTAACAAACTCTGCACCTTGATGTCAATTTCTCGATTGGTCTCCTGTTGTCTTTTTTTCAACGCTTCTAAATACTGCTTCCCTTCAGTTTCAGACCAATTAATGATTTTCATTGTTCTTTTCCTCCCTGTAGGGCTTGCTTTTCAAATAGATCAATCAGCCCATTCATTTCAATTCTTCTGGTTTTATAGCTTACTTTATTCAAGATTAATCGGGCACTTATTCTCACAATCTCTTCCAGAACAACTAGGCCATTTGCTTTTAATGTGTTCCCGGTTTCGACAATATCAACAATTACATCCGTAAGCCCCAATAAAGGAGCCAATTCAACAGAGCCTTGCTGCTCAATAATTTCAACAGACTGTCCTTTCTTTTCAAAATGATCCCTGGTAATTCGCGGGTACTTACTAGCTACTCGAAGTAATTTCTTCCCGTTTTCTGCAGCTGCTGGTGGCCCTGCTACTGCCATGCTACAGCTTCCAAATCCCAGATCGGTTACTTCATAGACTGGCTTTGGTTTTTCTAACAAAATATCTTTTCCCACTACCCCTAAATCTGCTACCCCATGTTCTACATAAGTTGCCACATCAATCCCTTTCAGCAAAATAATTTCCAGCGGGTAACCTGGAATATCCAAAATTAGCTTTCTTTCTGGATTTTTAATCATGACTGTATTTAGGCCTGCTTTTTCAAGTAACTTAACCGTATCCTTCTCTAAACGGCCTTTTGTCAATGCCAGTCTTATTTTCCCATTCATTGGTTTCACATCCTTCTATCATTAGTCAATGTCTACCTTCTCAATACTTCCATCTTTCCGAATACGTACTAACTCATCCACTTCCCGTCGTTTCATGTATTCCTGAATTTTTTTCGGTTCTTTTAGCATACAAAACTCCACAATATTGCCGCCATCCCTTAACCGATCAACGGCTTCTTTCACGGTTCCATTATTGTATTGACTCTCTAGAATTAGAATATGCTTTCGCTTAATTACATGTATGTTTTCTTGAATTTTAAGAGCTTTTGTCAGTTTATTCACGACAATAGCAAATCCTGTAGCAGTGCAATCCATCCCAAACTTACCCAAAAGTTTATCATACCGACCACCACTTAAAATAATGGCCCCTAGGTCTTTTGTAAACCCCTTAAACGTTATCCCAGTATAATACTCAAGCTGACTTACCATCCCTAAATCGATGCCCAGACAACGTCCCAAACCATATTCTTCAACCATTTGTATGGTTTTCTGAAGTTCTTCTAAGGCTTCTTCCATTTCCTCTGTTAGTGAATAGTTTTTTACTTCTGTGAAAACTTCCTGCGGTGTTCCAAAAAGACGAGGAAGCCTAGCCAATAATCTACTCGTTTCTTCCTTTATGCCATACACTAAAGCCCTTTCTTGAATACCGGTAATATTCTTCTCTTCCAATAAATGCAGCATTTCTTTCTCTGCTTCTTCTTCCAAATTTAATAATTCAAACAAAGCCCTTAAGAATTTCATATGGCCCAATTCCACTGTTAAATTCTCCAATCCCATGGATTTAAGAGATTCAATGGCTGTGACCAAGATTTCTGCATCTCCTTTAACCGAGGAAACACCAAACAATTCTACCCCAGCCTGACGAAACTCTCTCTTTTGATCCGACTGTTCCCGGTCAATTCGATATACATTTTCTACATAGCATAGTTTTAATGGGTATACAAAGTCTTTCATTTTAGTCGCAGCAATTCTTGCCATAGGAATTGTGCAATCAGGTCGCATCACTAAAATTTTTCCATCCGCATCAATCATCTTAAACATTGCATCTCCATCAGCTAACATGGGTGGTTTGGTAAACAAGTCATAATACTCTAGGGTAGGACTACTAATTTCC
Source organism: Tindallia texcoconensis (assembly GCF_055383815.1). Classification (NCBI taxonomy): domain Bacteria; kingdom Bacillati; phylum Bacillota; class Clostridia; order Peptostreptococcales; family Tindalliaceae; genus Tindallia; species Tindallia texcoconensis. Next base: position 2,289,994 of record NZ_AP042431.1, on the reverse strand, counting down.
ATGTATCCCCACTGATTAAAAGTTTCCATTAATCGATCTTCTATTTTTCGCCTTAATAAACAGTCATCTATCAATAAGTCCTGCACCCCTTGCGGCAGAAACATTTTTCTTTTTTCCATCTTGAATAATCCTCCTCGTTTTGCTTCACCACGCTAAAGCGGTAAACTATTAAGAACCTGTTCCCATTCTAAGTATTTTAAAGAATCCTGTCAAGTTCTATTCTCTTATGAGCTTCTTCACTCACGACAAAAAAATAAAGGCGCTGTACGCCTTTGTTTTTAGTATTCTTGCTGAGTTTTGAAAACTACCCAGCGGCTTAGGATATAGTTAAGGATTACCACTACCACATTCATTAGTAGCTTGCTCGTAAAGGGATCTTGTTTTAGTAATTCTACTAGCAAAAGAAGTCCTGCAATATCCACAACGTAGGTGAAAATGCGAGCACTAAAAAAACTAGTAAGCTCTTTTACAACGGCAGACATTCCTTTTGTTTGACTGCCAAAAACCCAGGTTTTATTAGTATAATACGCCGTTATGACCGCAACCATAAAAGCAATAGTCGCACTGATGGTATAGTGCAAGCCCAACTCTAAAAAACCACGAAAAACAACGAGATTAACGAGTGTCGTAATGACGCCAAATAGAATATACAAGCTGTAATGTCGAATTTTTTCTTTCAATGCCACTCCGACACCTCCCTTAAACGATTAGTCGATTTCTATTTTTCCAAATGTTTCTTTTTCCCAATCTCTAGGTCCAGTACGTTTATTTTTAATAGAAATCTCTTCTTCTATAATATAAAGTGGTCGATTGCGAACTTCATCATACACGCGAAGCAAGTATTCTCCCAATATGCCTATGGCTAAAAGTTGTATTCCCAGCAAGATACCTAAAACACTTTGCCATCCCGTATAAAATAAGGCGGCTTCATTTCCTATGATGCAAGTAATGAGCCAAACTAAGAACATCCCTTTGCTAATCCCTGTCACAAAGAGTCCCCAGTTTCGAATCCACTCTACTGGTTTTCCTGAAAAAGCAAAAATCCCATCTGCTGCTAATTTCAACATTTTCCTTAGGGGATATTTACTTTCTCCAGCAAACCGTTCTTTTCGTTCATAGGGCAATGCCACTTGTTTAAAACCAATCCAACTAACCATACCTCGGATAAAACGACTGCGTTCTGGCATATTTTTAAACACGTCTACTACTTTTCGATCCATTAAACGAAAATCGCCGGTATCCATAGGGATCACCACTTCCGTCATGCGATTTAACACTCGATAAAACACTTTAGCCGTCATCAATTTAAACCAGGTTTCGCCTTCTCTCTTTTTTCTTTGCCCATAAACTACGTGGTATCCTTTTTCCCAATGACTTATCATTTCTGGAATTAACTCTGGTGGGTCTTGCAAGTCTGCATCAATGACAACAACAGCATCCCCCTTAGCACCGTGAATGCCTGCCGTCACAGCAATTTGATGGCCAAAATTACGGGCAAAATTTATGACTCGAAGACCTTCATCATTCTCAGCAATGGCTTTGATAATCACTAATGTATCATCAGTACTCCCATCATTAACAAAAATAAGTTCATATTCATACTCTGATTGATGAGCTGTCATGACTTCCTTTAATCGCTGATAGCAGCTTTTTGCCACTTCGCTTTCATTGTACATAGGAACCACCACAGAAATTAGTGTTTTTTTCATTTTAAGCTTCCCTCCCTACTTATTGTATCATTTTTACGTAACGGTGACAGGATTTCACTCCTTTGATTCCCGACAGCTAATAGCATAAAAAGAGGCATCAGGCTATGATGATAACGGGATTGCACTTCAATTAATGTATGCATGGCAATAAAGCCAAAAAAAAGCACCGCTATAAAATCACCTGCATTCACTTGATTGCGACGAGTTTCTTTCCATGCTCCAAAAGCAATAAGCCAGATCAGACTCATGTAAAAGACTTGGGAAGCCACCTGCAATTCCTGTCGATATTCTTCAGCCCATAAACTTACTGCCGTTACTCTATCTGTTTCCAACAATCCCCAGTACAGTCCATAATCTGATACAGACCACTGAATCGAAAATTTTTGCTCTGCCAGCAGCAGAAATTCAATATAATCTTCTTTAATTCTCTCTACTCCACGATTCCAACCTTCCTCATGAATACGTTGAAAATCATAATGATACTCTTTAATGATTTCCCAGTCTTCCGCACTCCACATGCCCTGAGACTCTTTATTTGTTCCCACATATAGGTTAAATCCTGCCCCGGTCTTCCCTAAAGGAACTTGAACCATAGGTTCATAGATACGATTCAATCCTTGCAAAGAGCCAATGAATGTAAGAAGTATCACAACAAATAGAATCCCACGATGAACATATGCTTTTTTCTTTCCTCCTGAAACACATTCTTCTTTGTTTGTTTCTAAAGGTAGTATTAGCAAGTAAAGAAAAAAAGCTGGGAAAAGCAAGGAAGCCACGGGTCTTACAACATGAGCGAAAGTCAATGCCATGGCTGTTGCCACGGCCAATAGGATGGATTTGTTTTGTTTTTTTTCTCTAATGCAATAAAAAAACAATAGCAAAACAAATAGAAACTGCATGGTAAAAAGATGCTCCGCTCCTAAGACTGCACTATAAAAAATTTGTCCTGGCCAAAAAGCAAATAGTAGGGCTGCTGCTCTCCCGGTTTTTGGAGAAAACATTATTTTTCCCAATTGATAAAGAAGCAAAATCGAAATTAACGTACAAAATAAATTAAACCATCGAGCTACTTCCACTTCCGTTCCAAAAATCCGAAGAACATAAGAAAGCATCAGTGGATAACCCGTTAAGTGAGGAAATACCCCTCGAATATCTGAAATGGCACCTGGGTTTCCATTCACGATGGAAACTGCATAGTTAAAGTATCTAGCAAAATCCCACATGGGGGTTGTTTCTACTAATCTAATCCATATATAACGTGGAACCAACGCAATCCCTGTCACAAGAACTGGAAATACAAAGGGTTTATGTAAAAACCTACATTTTTCAATACTCTTAAAAACACCGATCCAGACCACAGCCAACCCCAAGGAAAATCCAATTAAAAGCGTTGTAGGATATTTGAGAAGTTCTGGCCCTCGCTGAAATCCACCGTAAATCAGAATCAGTACGGCAAAAAGACCGCAGACACCCTGAATTATCGGATGTAGCGGCCAGGTCTTAAGCCAATTCTTTAAATCACTCATTCGTATATGCAACAGATTCATCTTCATTACTCCTTGCCATTCAGTATTCCTCACTCATTCTCCTTTACGATCTGCTGTAGATAATCCATAAAGGGAGCTTTCAATTCATTACGTTTTAGAGCAAATTCGACGGTTGCCTGAAGAAAGCCCATTTTGTCTCCTACATCGTATCGCTTCCCATGAAAGGTATATGCATACATTGCTTCTTGCTTTGCCAAGGTTTTTAATGCATCTGTTAATTGAATTTCTCCTCCCTTTCCAGGAGGTGTATGCTCCAAAACATCGAAAATACTGGGGCTGATAATATAGCGACCCAAAATCGCAATATTGGTTGGTGCCTCATGAACCTCAGGCTTTTCTATCAAATCCTTTACTTTATACACATTATCTTCTATGCTTTTGCCGTCCACAATTCCATATTTATCCACTTCTGAATGAGGCACTTCTTGAACGCCTAGAATGGTTGTTTTATATTCATCAAATACTTTGGTCATCTGCTTTAAACAAGGGGGATCTGCATCCACAATGTCGTCTCCCAGCATCACCGCAAAAGGTTCCTTCCCAATAAAGCTTTTAGCGCAATAAATAGCATGACCTAGTCCTTTTGGCTCTTTCTGCCTAATATAATGGATATTCACCATATCCGAAATATTTCGAACGATTTTCAGTAAATCCTCTTTTCCCTTTTTTTCCAATTCTAATTCCAGTTCAATAGACTTATCAAAATGATCTTCAATGGACTGTTTATTTCGACCAGTAATAATCAAAATCTCTTCAATTCCAGAATCCACTGCTTCTTCAATAATATATTGGAGTGTTGGTTTATCAACAATTGGTAGCATTTCTTTGGGCTGAGCCTTTGTCGCTGGCAAAAATCGAGTGCCTAAGCCTGCTGCTGGTATAATCGCCTTGTTCACTTTCATGCTGCTTTCTCCCCTTTATCTTGTTGTTAGTAGCACCCTTGCTGTCTATGGTATGTGCATATAGTTCCTTAACCGATATCTCGTTGGATTTCCCTCTTATTCCAATGGATATTGTATCATTTTTAAACCTTTAATACCACCTGTTTAGTGGAAACTAACCAAAAGAGGCCTTCCTTTTCCCTCCTACTTTGTAATGACACCCCTTAAGACTTGACATCTTTTATGAATCTATGTAAAATGAACAAAACCAATTATCCCTACCAAATTACTAGGATATAGGAGGATGTTTAAAATGATCGTAGAAAACGTTAATCAACTAATTGGAAAAACACCGTTGGTCAAGCTTTCTAAGCAAGGGTCTAAAGAAACAGCCAGTGTATATGTAAAACTGGAGTTTCAGAACCCAGGTGGCTCTGTAAAAGATCGTATTGCATTAAATATGATCGAGTCTTTAGAGCAAAAAGGAATCATTGACCCGACCACCATGCTCATAGAGCCTACCAGTGGCAATACTGGGATTGGTCTGGCTATGGTTGCCGCCGCCAAGGGCTATTCCTTAACCCTAGTTATGCCTGACACTATGACCATAGAAAGAAGAAAAATTTTAAAAGCATACGGAGCTCAGTTAATTCTTACGGAAGGAGCAAAAGGGATGAAAGGCGCTATAGAAAAGGCCGAAGAACTCCTTCATCAACATTCAAATGCCATAATCCCAGGCCAGTTTACAAACCCAGCTAACCCTGAAGTTCACTACAAAACTACCGGTCCAGAAATATGGGAAGATTTAGATGGCAAAGTCGATGCCTTCGTTGCCGGTGTCGGAACAGGCGGAACCATAACTGGTGCAGGTCGTTTTCTAAAAGAAAAAAAATCTTCCCTTCAGCTCGTAGCCGTAGAGCCTTCTGATTCACCTGTGCTGTCTGGTGGTCAACCAGGTCCCCATAAAATTCAGGGAATTGGTGCTGGATTTATTCCTGAGGTTTTAGATATCCATCTCATTGATACAATTATGCAAATAACGGCTGAGGAGTCCATGGAAACTGCTCGACGAGTGGCTCGACAAGAAGGGCTACTGCTTGGCATTTCTTCTGGTGCTGCCATTGCGGCTGCACTTAAACTGGCTTCTCAAATGGATCCAAAGGAAAATATTGTTGTGATGACCGCTAGTAATGGCGAACGTTACCTAAGCACCCCTCTCTATGACACTGATTAGTACTATGGGCAATCCAGCTTTATAGGAAGCTTCTTGCCAATCCATATTTCATTTCTTGACACTGCAGCGTCATAAGCAAGTATTTCCACTCCCTTTTCTTGTGCTTGACACACTGCATCCGCAAACACCGGATCCATTTTTCTATTCAAAGTAAAATGATCCGGCGTTTGCATTTTAACCAAAAAAAATATAATTCCGTGGTATCCTTCTTGGACAGCATCCATCATTTCTCTCACATGTCTAGCTCCTCTTTCTGTTGGTGCATCTGGAAAAGCCGCCACCCGATCCCTTTCCAAGGTAACGCCTTTCACCTCTATAAAGCATTTTTGTTGCCCTCTTTCCATATAAATATCAAATCGTGATTGTCCATATACCACTTCTCTTTTAAGAAAATCGACATCTTGATGAAGGGATATTTTGTTAGCCATCAAGGCCTCCGATACCACTTCGTTTGGCACTTGAGAATCTATATTAATGAGCGTATCCCCTTTGTACACACTAATCACAGAGTACTTTGTCTTTCTTCCCAAAATATGTCTTTTGTCCTCTAAATACAGCTTAGCTCCAGGTATGAGAAGTTCTCTACATCTGGAGGTATTTTTCACATGGGCTATTTCTTCTTTTCCTCTTATAAGCACATGCGCAATAAAACGATTCGGTCTTTTTAAAAAAATTCCTTCCACAACCTTCTCGTATTTCAATTTTGACTCACTCCCTTTCTTTAAAAAAATCTTATGCATAGCGATTTTCCAAAGTATTATCTTGACATAATCTTGTATTCGTTTATTTTACAAACAATATTTGCCTTATGGCCATAAATCTCGTCAATATGACTGGATTTTTCTGTTGTAATGTCGTAAAATATAGAAAGTTGTTAAAATATTATTTTCTTATTGCTTGGCATTTTGTGTTTATAAGATTTATCTACCCATCCCTAATTGTTCTAAGCTTACCTATTAGGTTCCTTTTCTTCTTAGTCTTTTTGTTTAACATTTTTATATTGTTATCTTTTTATACAGCTATCCTTAATCCAATCTTTGGGAGGTCATTGACTTATGAAAAAAACCAGCATTCGCAAACGAATTCTTATGGGCTTTTTTGCTATCACCTTAATCTTAATGGCACTGGGCGGTTTCAGCTTTATGCAACTAAGTGCTATGCAGGACGAATTAAGGGGTTTACTAGAAGACGAAATGAATTTTTACCGTATTAATAATGAGCTGGCATTAACCATTGCCGAAAGAAGTTCCCATATTAGTAACTTCGTCCTCACTGGGGATGAATTTTACTTGAATCAATTTGTTCGAGTTTCTAGCACCAGCGATTCACTGGAACGCCAACTTCTGGAACTTAGTAGCACGGATGATAATGAAGGCTTTGTAGATCGAAGCCAAGCATGGCGGCGTATTGCAACTGCAGAAGTAGTTCCAATGATTAATACTGGACGCTACGATGATGCCGTCCGTGTTATTTCTGACCGTATGGCACCAGAGGGCAACACCTTAATGATTTATGCCAGAAACATGGCCGACGAAGGTCAAGAAAATGTGTTAGCCATCGGCGCACAAGTCATGAATACACAAGAAGAAATAAGAATGCTCGTTCTTGTAGCCATCGGAGTAGCCATCCTAGTTTCTATTGTCCTAGCTTTCATGATCTCCAATAGCATAACAAAACCACTTAAATCTTTGGCAGAAACCGTTGATGAAGTAGCACAAGGCGACCTAACTCGTCAAGTTACGTTAAAAAACCGAGATGAAACAGGCCAAGTTGCCGAGTCAGTCAATCAAATGGTTGATAATTTAAAATCTCTCATAAAATCCAGCGGCTCAATTGCCCAACAAGTAGCAAGTACTAGTGAACTTCTTGCCGCCTCCTCACAGGAAGCCTCTGCTACATCTCAAGAAGTTTCTCGTACCATTGATGAAGTATCAAGAGCAACGGAAGAACAGGCAACTGCTGTAGAAAGCAGTAACCGTCACATGGGTACCATTTCCCGTGATTTGGGGCAAGTTGCACACAGCATCGAAGAAGTCCGCAGCGTCTCTCATAACACGCAACAATCTGCTATAAAAGGAAGCGATGCAGCCCGAATGGCCGTATCTAAGATGAGTGAAATCCAAACATCCTCTACAGAAACAGCCGTCGTCGTAAAAGACTTGGATCAAGCTTCCTCAGAAATAGTCAAGATTGTCGATAGCATCAGTTCCATCTCTAATCAAACAAATCTCCTTGCACTCAATGCAGCTATTGAAGCTGCACGTGCTGGTGAAGCAGGCCGTGGATTTGCTGTTGTTGCGGAAGAAATTCGAAAACTAGCTGAAGAAACCTCACACTCTTCAGGCCAAATCGCACAAATAATTGGTGGGATTCAATCTCAAATCAGCGAAGCTGTTCATTCCATGGAAAGCAGCAGCCTTCAAGTAAAAGAAGGAACTGAAATCGTCCATCATGCCAGTAGTCTTTTTGAAAAAATAGCTGATGAAGTTTCTGGTATTTCTGATCAAGTGGGAAAAGTCACCCAATTAGTTCAAGAAGTCACCCAAAATAGTCAAGAAGTCGTTGAGAGCTTTGGGAATATGTCCGCCATATCCGAGGAAACGGCTGCCTCCTCTGAAGAAGTATCCGCTAGTGCCCAGCAACAGAATTCTGCTGTTGAAGAAATATCCAATTCCGCAACAAACCTTGCCTCTTTGGCAAAAGAACTTCAAAGTGCTATTGCAGTATTTAAGATTTAAAACCAGCGAGTCCATTAAGGGCTCGCTGTTCTTTTGTTTCTCATTCTTTTTTAAAAAACATTTCATCCTCCTGATATCTTCTAACATTTGAATCCAGTTTCCTTCACCTTGATTGACATGTGTTATTTTAAGTTTCACCCTTGCTTCCGTCATTAATTATTCAATTCTAACACTTGCTGTGTTAGGATAAAAGAGAGGAGGCGATCCATTGTCTATTTTAAAAAACGACTGGAATCTGTTGCTACATGAAGAATTTCAAAAACCTTATTACTTGAACCTTAGACAAATTTTAGAAAAAGAGTACAAAGAGCATAATGTTTTTCCAGAATCTAACAATATTTTTAACGCCCTTGAGCTAACTCCCTTTCATACCCTGAAAGTAGTGATCCTAGGACAAGACCCTTACCATGGAAAGGGGCAAGCACATGGCCTGTGTTTTTCTGTTCAGGAAGGTACTAAGCCACCTCCTTCTCTTGTCAATATTTTCAAAGAACTTCATTCTGATTTGGAGTGCCCCATCCCTACCCATGGTTGCTTATCTGCTTGGGCAAAACAAGGGGTCTTACTGCTAAATACAGTTCTTACAGTCCGTAAAGAAGAACCTGCTTCTCATAGAGGCATAGGCTGGGAAATATTTACGGATCGTATTATCGAAATCATTAATCAATCAAATACTCCCACGGTATTTCTGCTTTGGGGCAAGCAGGCTGCTAACAAAGCACCTATGATTACTAATCCACATCATCTCATTCTTCAAGCCCCTCATCCAAGTCCACTCTCTGCGTACAGAGGTTTTTTAGGCTGTCGTCATTTTTCCCAGGCCAACGCCTACCTTATGAAGCGAGGAATCCAGGCTGTTAACTGGTGTCTTCCTTCATAGAAATAGATTCTTGCCCTTTATCCATTTCCTCTTTCTTGAAATCTTTGATATAATACAATGGATGTAACCTTATATGGACACTATGAACAGGAGGGATTTTATGAGCAAGGCCGTATCGATTGATTGGAGTCAGTTGGGGTTTAGTTATATGAAAACACCATATCGGTATGTTGCGACCTGGAAGGACGGTCAGTGGAATCAAGGATCTTTAACAGAAGATAATCAACTTAAAATTAGCGAAGCTTCATCGGCTCTACATTATGGACAGCAATGCTTTGAAGGCCTTAAGGCTTACCGAACTAAAGAAGGTGCTTTGCAACTCTTTCGACCTGATCAAAATGCCAAACGAATGCAAGAAAGCTGTAAACGTGTCTTAATGCCAGAAGTTTCTGAAGAACAGTTTATAGATGCTTGCAAGCAAGTTGTCAAAGCAAATGAAGCCTATGTGCCTCCCTACGGAACTGGTGCTACATTATATTTAAGACCCTTTGTGATAGGTGTTGGGGACAATATAGGTGTCAAGCCTGCTCCTGAGTATATTTTCTGTGTTTTCTGTTTGCCTGTGGGCCCTTATTTTAAAGGCGGAATGGCTCCAGTCAACTTCACTGTGTCCGAATTTGATCGTGCTGCTCCTTATGGCACTGGTGCAGCCAAGGTTGGCGGAAATTATGCCGCAAGTATGTATCCTCATTCATTGGCAGTCAAGAAAGGATTTGCGGATTGTATCTACCTAGATCCACAGACACATAGCAAAATTGAGGAAGTGGGAGCCGCTAATTTCTTCGGTATCACTAAAGACAATGTTTTTGTTACACCAGATTCTCCTTCTATTCTTCCCAGTATCACTAAGTATTCTTTGCTTTATCTTGCAGAACACTACCTGAAAATGAAGGTAGAACAAAGAGATGTCTATATTGACAAACTAGATGAATTTGCTGAAGCAGGAGCTTGTGGAACTGCTGCTGTTATTACCCCCATTGGCGGCATTGATTATAAGGATCAACTCCATGTATTTTATAGCGAAAGTGAAGTGGCTCCCGTTACAAAAAAACTATATGAAACCCTTTGTGGTATTCAATTTGGAGATATCGAAGCTCCAGAAGGCTGGATCTACACAGTTGAATAAACAAATAAAACAGCAGGCCATTCCTGGCCTGCTGTTTTATTTAAGCATTTTTTCGCCTTTCATGATATATCCATCCATCTCTTCCTTCGGCACCATAGATCCACCAGTTGCCCAAACAATATGAGTGGCCTGTTTCATAAATGGATCCATTCCACCTTTTCTAACGGCTTGTCTTACGACCGCATCTTTAGAAAATCGGAAAGGACCTGGCATCCCTGCCAGCGCAGAAGGCTCTAAACAAATTTTTTCTGTTTGGGATAACAATGCCAACATTTTAAACAACAGGTCGTCCTCAACGGTATATATTCCTTCTATCAACTCATCCATCATTCTACACACCAGACCAGAGGGACGGGATACCGCCAAGCCGTCTGCTTCGGTTTTGCTTTCGATACCAAAGTCAGTAGCCGAAATTTTTTCATGCATTCCTGTCATCATTCCCAGCATCACCGCTGGAGCTCTTGTTGGTTCCGCAAAATAGCAATGCACATGATCCCCAAATACCTGTTTCAATCCGAAAGCAATACCACCTGGTCCACCACCGACACCACAAGGAAGATAGACAAAAAGAGGATGGTTTTCATTTACAGTAATTTTCATGTTTTCCAACTGCTTTTTAAGACGTAACGATGCAACGGAATATCCTAGAAATAAATCCTTTGAATTTTCATCGTCAATAAAATGATTTCTTCGATTCTGTTGAGCTTGTCTTCTCCCTTCTTCTACGGCTTTTCCAAAATCCGAATCATATTCTCGCACTTTTACGCCATGGCTGCGAAGCTTTTCTTTTTTCCATGGCCTTGCATCCCTAGACATATGAACGGTTACTCTAAAGCCTAATTTAGCCCCCATTAAGCCAATGCTAAGGCCTAAGTTTCCTGTGGAGCCAACGGAAATAGCGTATTGAGAAAAAAAATTCTTCAAGGGCCTGGAATCCAATACTCTATAGTCCGAGTTATGGAACAGCAGCCCTTCCTTGATTGCCAAGGCTTCAGCATGTTTTAATACTTCATAAATACCGCCCCGCGCCTTTATAGATCCAGAGATGGGTAACTGATGATCCATCTTTAAGTACAAAGAGCCGGCCAGCGGATATTTAAGCATTTTTTCCATCGCTCTTTTCATGGTGGAAATTTCTTTTAGTGGTGACTCTATTATGCCTTTTGTTTCTTGAACATCTTCAAATGCTTGAGCAAGGTACGGTGCAAAACGCTCCAACCGATGAGAAGCTTCCATGATATCCTGTTCGGTCATTGGAAGTTTTGCTAAAGCCTTGTTTGCTGAAACATATCGTGGATTTACCCAATAGGTTGGCTCTAACTCAAGTATTTTTTTGATCTGAGGGTATTTCCCCGTCCATTCTTTGACCGAAAGACCTTGAATCAAACTTATCCCCTACCTTCCTTACCTAGGTTGCTAAAGCTGTCTCCGTCTCCTTGACCAAGGATTCCATTAAATCTCGAACACTAACAATCTCTGATACTCGATAGGCATTCTTCCCTGCAAATATAAGTCCTTCCTTAACACTTCCTGTGACCGAGTTCATTAATGCTTCTGTAATGCAGTATGGTGTCGTTGCTGGGTTGCAAGGTTTTAAGCAATTGGTACATCTTGTGACAGGGATGTTTCCTGCTTTCATTTTTTCCACAAACTCATTGATAATAGCACGCCCTGGCATTCCAACGGGACTCTTTACAAGGCCTATCGTCTCTTCCGTTGAACTCACGTAAGCTTGTTTAAAGGCTTCATCTGCATCGCATTCATGTGTTGTCACAAATCGAGTAGCCATTTGAACACCAGCAGCCCCTATCTTTAAATACTTGGCAATATCCTCTCCGTTAAAAATCCCCCCTGCTGCAATGACAGGGATTCTCTTTTGATATTTTTCCTCGTACTGCTTTAGTGCAGTAACTACTTCTTGAACCATTGTTTCTAGCTTGGGTTTTTCGTCTGCCTTCAGTTGCTCTTCCGTGAAACCCAAGTGTCCTCCAGCATCTGGTCCTTCAACAATCACTAAGTCTGGAAGCACCTGGTATTTACGATCCCACATTTTCGCAATTAATGCAGCAGCCTTACCCGAGGATACAATGGGAGCTATTTTTGTATCAGAACCTTTTACCAGTGCTGGTAATTCAGAAGGTAAGCCTGCACCAGATATAATCAAATTAATTTTCTCTTCCACGGCTGCCTGTACCATTTCTTTGTAGTTTTGTACAGCCACCATAATATTCACACCAAGGATCCCTTCTGGACTAAGCTCTTTTGCTTTCCTGATATGTTTTCGAAGTCCACGGACATTAGCCTCGTTGCTATTAGTGAAAAAATCCGATTCTTCAAAGCCAATCTGGACACCAGCCATGACGCCAATTCCCCCAGCGTTCGCCACTGCAGCTGCTAGTTTCGATAAGGATACACCTATCCCCATTCCTCCTTGGATAATCGGTATGGTCGCTGTTTTGTCTCCAACTTGCAAGGGAGGTATTTTCATTTCATCGACTCCTCACATTATATTTTCTACTTAATTGTATCAAATTCGACATTAATTGCAAATCTGTTTTAACAAAAGAAAGCACCGCCTTTTGACAGTGCTTTCTTTTTGTGCTTTCAACTTCCACAAAATTCTACGAGGAAGTCGCTTCGCTATTTTTAGTATCTCTTTTTTCTTTTGCTTTCAAATATACAAACGCAAGACCGATAATGGCTATTCCACCAAAGTTTGTGGTGTTCCCAGGCACAATCAACATAAGACCACCAACCCCTAGTATAATTCGCATAATCCCATTTATTTTGGTGTTCATAAAACCACTCACCCCTGAGGCAATGGCATACATCCCTATCAAAGCTGTAGCTAAGGACATAATCAATGCCATTGGAGTCCAGTCCACTAAAACAAGCATTGGATGTGTTGCGAAAATATAAGGCACCAAATAGGCGGCAAAAGCCAATTTTGAAGCCTGCACCCCTGTTTTAAATGGATTGGATCCTGCTATTCCAGATCCAGCAAATGCAGCTAGGGCTACTGGAGGTGTAATGTCTGCAATAATACCAAAATAGAATACAAACAAATGGGCAGCTATCACTGGGATTCCCAGTTCTACTAACACCGGTGCTGCAATGGTGGCCTGTACAATATAATTAGCTGTTGTTGGCATCCCCATCCCCAGAATAATAGAAGCAAACATCGTAAAGAGCATAGCCAGGTACACGTTTCCACCAGATAAAATTAAAATTCCCGTCGAAAACTTTACTCCAAGGCCTGTCAATGTAACAATCCCAACAATAATACCAGCAGTAGCACAAGCCATTACAACTGGTAATGCAGATCGAGCACCTTCATCCAAACCTTTTACTATTTCAATAGGCTTCATTCTAGTATCTTTTCGTATATAGGACACCAAAATTGCCGAAATAATTGCAAACAAGGCTGCTCTCATGGGTGTATATCCACCCACTAAAAGATACATAATAACAAATATAGGCAACGATAAAAACCATTTTTGCTTGAGCAATTTAATTGGATTTGGAAGCTCGGCTCGAGTAAGCCCTCTAAGACCAGTCTTTTTTGCTTCCAAGTGAACCATCATAAAGACACCAGTAAAGTATAAAGCAGCAGGAATCGCCGCTGATAAAGCAATCGTAATATACGGCAAGTTTGTAAACTCAGTCATAATAAACGCCGCAGCCCCCATAACTGGTGGCATTAACTGTCCTCCCGTTGAAGCAGCAGCTTCTGTTGCAGCAGCAAATTCTGGTCGATATCCAATGCTCTTCATCAACGGAATGGTCACGGATCCAGTCCCAACGGTATTAGCAACAGAACTTCCAGATATAGTTCCTTGAGTAGCAGATGCAATAACCGCTGCTTTTGCTGGTCCACCCGTTAGTCCTCCGGCTACCCCCATGGCAAGTGCAGTCAACCAATCTCCAATTCCTGTCTTTTTGAGAAATGTTGCAAATATCAGAAAAAGGAATATAAAAGTAGAGGAAACTCCGATAGGGATTCCCAGAATAGCTTCCGTCGACATCCACATATACGTGGCGATTCTCGGTATCGCATAACCACGATGGGACATGAATCCAGGAAACATATGCCCAATAAATGCGTATACTAAGAAAAAAGAGGCGACAGAGATAAGCACGGGTCCAGCGATACGTCTAGTAGCTTCTAAAACTAACAATACCGCAACTACAGAAACAATCATGTCTAATTGAGTGTATGCTCCAGCCCGGTGAATAATTTCCCGATAATTCACCAAGTGATACCCAGCTACAAATACGCCTCCAAAGGCAAAAATCCAATCGTAAAAAGGAACCTTATCTTTTCGCATTGTTCTTTTCAGAGGATACAGAACAAATACCAAGAAAAGTGCAAACCCAACATGTTGACCTCTTTGAATGGTCGTAGGAAACACTCCGAACAAAGCTGTATATAGCTGTACTAATGCCCAAAATATTGCTACCAAGCTAATGGCTTTTCCTAGTACGCCTTCCAACTTCCGACTGGTAAATTCACGGTCATATTTTGCCGCCACCTCGGCCATCTGTTCTTCATCAATTTTTTGTTTATCAAGAATAGATTCTCCTTCTTCAGGTAACTCTTTGTCCACTGCTTGTTTTTCGTCTTTTTTTGATTTGTCATTGCTCAATGTACTTCCCTCCCTATAAGATATTTCAATAAAGAAATGGTTGTTGCTTCAATTTCAACAAAGCCTCCTGGCCTAGCCAGCTCCCTAAGGGGAATTTCATGATGGGCATAATAAAAAGTGTGATCTGCAACTTCCTGACCGATTCTAACGGGTACTTTATCAAAAGAAACAGAGTAGTTAAAAACACGAAACATCCCATCTTCAATCTCCCATTTCGTTCCATCTACCGGAGCTGCCGGAAGATTTGGACCGTGTTCATTAAAATACATTTCTTTGATTCCTATTGTCAGGTCTTCCTGAATAAAATAAGTCTCGATAACAGGTTGCTTTGTTACAGAATGCTTCCAATGGATTGAAAAAGTATCCTCCATGCTAATCCTCAGCCTATATAGGATTTGATCATTGTTGGCAGGCTCCCGGATTTGAAGAATTGTCACTGGTATCAGCAACATAATAAGAATAACCAATAAAAGCATTCCTCCAAAACCATTGACCCATTTTTTTTATTGTTATAAAATTCCATTTTTTCTTCACATCTCTACTCGAAGATTAGGGGTAACGTTTTCATTACTGTTTTTTCTGAAAAGTTCCGGAAAACAAACCGGGCATGGTTCATGCCCGGTTTACATGACAATCCTTACTACTCTTCTGTGGAGTTTACATCATACCTTGTTCTTCATAATACTGAATAGCACCAGGATGGAATTCTGTGGTGATTCCATTCAGAGCGTTTTCGATAACGATTTGCTCTCCTGTAGCGTGAGATCTTGCAATTTGATCATTATGCTCATACATAATTTTCGCCAGATCATAAGCAATATCATCGTCTAAGTCATCTCTTACATACAAAACAGCTTGAAGTGCGATGGTATGAATCTCATCATAATCTTCTCCACGATAGTTGTAGGTTCCTGCTGGGATCACATGTGGTGCAATTAGCGGGAAGTCTTCCTGCAATTGGGCTAATTCATCCCCTGTGATTTCCAAGAAAGCAACTTCACGAGCTGTTAGTAGGTCAACAATAGCAGAAGCAGGTGCTCCCAATACGTTCCATGCAGCGTCCACATGTCCATCTTTCATTTTGTCAACCGCATCTCCAAAGGTATCATTCACTACGGTCATGTCGCCCTCTTCCAGTCCATGTGCAGCAAAGATATGTGGAGTTGTTGCTGCCGTACCACTTCCAGGAGGTCCACCTGCAACGGTTTTACCTGCCTGATCTTCAATAGTAAAGACCTCGCTATCCACTAGTCCTACACCCTGGATAATTTCAGGATATACAACACCTATAGCTCTGAATCCTTTAACTTCAACACCTTCAAAAGATCCTTCTCCATGCCATGCATCTTCAGCAATGTTATTCATGGCTAAAACGATGTCGGCATCTCGACTATCCAACAAGCGAAGATTTTCAACAGATGCTCCAGATGGCTGAATGGTCACATTAATGGCATCAATATGCTCATTCCATACTGCTGCCATAGCTCCTCCAAGTGGGTAGTACGTACCTGCTGTTCCACCTGTAGCATAAAGCAACTCTTGTACCTCTCCTGCTGGTGCTGCTGCTTCATCTCCATTTTCTTCTGCTGGCGCCTCTTCTCCGCCACCACAACCGACGAAGGCCAAGCTAATAACCAACAATCCCACTAACAACAATCCAAAACGTTTCTTGTTCATAAAATCCCCCTTTTCTTCTTCACTTCATAATTTATCATTAACACAGTACCCTTAGAGTACTGTGTTAATTTTGTGATATTTCTGTATTTACTTACTTTCACCGTATATTTTACTCTTTCGAGATCTAAAAGTCAATATTTTCTTCAACTAGCATAGTTTCTGCAAGTTCACATTCATTTCTTTCTTTTATCGAAGATCCATATACTGCTTTATCTAGCCGGAAGTCCTAGCATCACACGAGCTTCATCAGGTGTTGCCATCTCACGACCTACTGCTTTCGCAATATTAACTACCTGTTGCACCAATTTCACATTGGTGGCTTGTGTGCCATCTGGCATTACCAGAACATCTTCCAAACCTGTTCTTACATGAGCACCCATAGCAATAGCCATGGTAAGCATCTGCACTTGTGCATTCCCTACGCCCATAACACTACAGGTTGAATCTGGTGGCAAGCTCTCAATCATATGCATCAAGTTTTTGGGTGTCCCTTTAATAGAGCCTGGCACATTCATTACCAAATTAAAGTGAACAGGTGTTTTTAACACACCTTTTTTGATTAAAAACTTTGCATTGTCAATCATCGCCACATCAAATGCTTCAATTTCTGGTTTCACATTGTTTTCATTCATTTTAGATACCAAATGCTCTATTAATTCTGGTGGATTGGCGTTCACTGCAGTTGGAAAGTTTGAAGAACCCGTGGATAGACTTGCCATTTCTATATTCAAGTCCAACATCTGACTTCTCCACTCTGCTGTGTTACCTCCACCTCTTGCACCAGTTGATACTTGAGTAATAATATCCATTTTCTTTTCATGAATCTTGTCGATCAATTCCTTGAAAATAGCCCGATCACAAGTGGGTTTTTCTTCCTCATCACGAACATGCAAATGGCCAACAGAGACACCCATTTCCCGGCATCTTTCTAAATCTGCTACAATCTGATCTGGTGTTACCGGTGTGCTCTCATTAAGCTTTCGAGTGGGTACATTTCCCGTTGGTGCCAAGGTAATAATTAATTTTTCCAACAATAACGCCTCCTTTATTCTATCGAGTATTTACAGGACCTCTTTGCAAGTTTTGTCAATAGCTCTTTCTAGTCTGTCCATCATTTCTTTTGTTTCTTCTCGCGTAATATTGATAGGTGGAGCCAGAAGCGTATCATCACCTTTTCCATTGCCCGCAGCTCCTCCTCCAGGATATGGCACAACGCCTTCTGCCAGACAATTTACAGTAAATTTACCTTTTAAGTTAACCGTTGGATCAAAAGGTTCTTTCGTCTCTTTATTCTGAACAAATTCAATACCCCACATAAGACCTTTTCCGCGAACATCGCCAATAATAGGATATTTATACAATTGTTCTAGTCTTTCCCCAAAGTAATCGCCTTGTTCTGCCGCATTTTGCAAATATCCTTCACGCTCTATGATCTCTAGTACTTTTAGTGCAATGCCACACGATAATGGGTTACTGGCATAGGTATGCCCATGAATGAAGTTCCCGCTTCCTTCTACCATAATGGTGTTAAAGATCTTTCCTGTACATATGGCGGCTCCCATAGGTGTATAGCCTGAGCTCATTCCTTTGGCACACGTAATGATGTCCGGTACCACATCAAAGTGATCAGATGCGAATTTTTTGCCAGTTCGACCAAATCCTGCCATTACCTCATCCATTATAAACAAGATGTCGTAACGATCACAGATTTCTCTTACTTTATCAAAGTATATTTTTTCTGGATGAACACCCGGAATGGCTGAACCAACCACCGGCTCTGATATAAACGCACAAATATTCTCAGCACCCTGCTTGATGATTTCTTCCTCTAATGCTTCAGCTGCTTTGATACTGGTTTCTTCTAAAGTTTTGCACTCCCATGGATTTCTGTAATGATAGAATTGTGGAATCTTAGGGAAATCAACTAGCATTGGTTCGTAAATTTTTCTACGACCTGGTATGCCTGTCATCGAAAGAGCTCCCAACGTATTACCATGATACGAATTCCATTTACTTATCACTTTCCACTTTTTGCTTTCTTTTCCGTCTCTTTCAACAAAATACTGTCTCGCCATCTTTATTGCTGTCTCTGTGGCTTCAGACCCACCAGACACAAAGTAAACATGATTTAAGTCGCCCGGTGCCCATTGGCACACTTTTTCAGCACATTTTTCGATGGTGTCTACTGTCCATCTTGAAAGATGTGTAAACGCAACCCTCTCGATTTGCTCTTTTGCAAACTGTGCTATTTCAGTGTTCCCATGACCAATATTTGCAACTGCAGAACCAGAGCAGGCATCAATATATTCTTTTCCATCCTCTCCATAAAGGTAAATACCTTCTCCACTTTCGATTCTTGGGTAAATCCAGTTCTGATTTCGATAAAAAACATGATTTTTCGGAGCTTTGTTCTGACTCATCTCGAATCCCCCTTATATGTTTTAGTATGTTTTAGGTTTTTGTTCTATATAAAACAAAAACCAGTACAACAGATACCATTTTACCCTAAGCAGCAAGCTTGTCATAAGCATATTTGCTCTCTTAGCATCAATGGTTCGGTTATACTGGATTCCACCCGCTAGTCCTTTGGCAGGATATGCCAAAGCGGCGGATAAAGCAGCATACATATTAAGCAGCACCTATCAAGTAGTACATCTTTTTCCAATATCCTTACTTAGATTCACTTTTCCACTGAAGATACCTTTCGATCCCACCTCTCAAGGCAACACACAATGCTTTTTGTGCAAACCCGTGATAACGATCTTTAATGGATGCCGTAATCTGTTCCGCAGTTTCTTCATGAATATTGTGTCCAACTAGTACGGTTTTAATAAAATCTCTTGCCTCTTGAGTAAGCAATGTGCAGGAAACATCCACTATTTCTCCACTATTGCGATCAATGATAAGCCCTAAACCAACTACTCTATGAACGTTGGCAGCCGGTATTTCTCCCGGGAGCTTAGCGTAGGCAATAAAATAGACCGTATTGTTGGAGTAATTCACCATCGCCTTCACCACCTGCACATAATATTAAAACTATTCTCACCGTCATTATACACATTTGTCCATTTTTTTTCAAGTCCCATCTGCCATGCAATCGTTTACATCCTTTGAAATGCTCTATCATAAAGGAATTTTTAATATCCTTCTTTTTGCCTTTGGTGATTTACTTTATTCTTTTCCAAATATGCTTGTATCACTTCTTCACGGGTAAAGCCTAGCTTTTCTCCCAAAGCAACAAAAGCCTGAAAAAGTTGATGATATCCAGCATATTCCATCTCCTGTTGAAACTGAATGGCCGCCTGATACACCACTATAAACTGACGCGTCAAATCTTCACAGATGCCTTCTGGCTCCAGTTCATTAAAAACGTAGTCCATATCTAGGCCAAGACTTAATAAAAAATGAAGGCCATCTACGTATTCTTCTAGAACTTTTTCTTTTGGCGATGATTCTTTTAAACTCCAAAATTTAAAGCAACGTGTTTCATTCGCTAATTCTCCCAACTCCACAACAAAAGCCAATATCTTTCGTTCCCTTAAATCGTCCCTCTCCAGACCATGGTTTTGCTGAATAAATTGATCCAGTCTTTTCTGTTGTTTAAACAATTCCGTCCAATTCATTTTAACCTCCCCACTTTCTTTCAATGCTACTTGGTGCATCGGTGGATTCAACCCTAATTTCGAATACCCTTTATTCCTCTCCTAGATACATAGGATTGAATCCACCTTCCATCATACAATATTATCTCTCTCTTTGCACGCATAAACCGCCCTCTATAGGGGCGGTTATCTTTCCTATGCAAAATAGGCTGGCCCTTTTCTATCTGAACATCCTATCTATATATCACAAGCAGAAAGCATTCGTAAAAAATTTCCCTAACAGCCAATAGATGGAACGCATCTTAGCCCTTCTTGAAGCATATCTTCTGTATACTCAACATCGCATATACTGCCGGATAAATAAGCTTCATAGGCGGATAAATCAAAATGTCCATGTCCACTCAGCGCAAAAAGAATTGTTTTTTCTTCACCAGTTTTTTTACATTCTAACGCTTCATCTATTGCTGCCTGAATGGCATGTGCAGACTCTGGTGCTGGAAGAATTGCCTCAGCTCTAGCAAACTGAATCGCCGATTCAAATACCTTTGTCTGCGGCAAAGCTCTGCCTTCAATCAATCCATCGTTGTATAACTGACTCACCAAAGGAGACTCGCCATGGTATCGAAGACCTCCAGCATGAATTCCCTCTGGCACAAAATCATGCCCCAAGGTATACATCTTAGTGATGGGTGCCATTTTTGCAGTGTCCCCAAAATCGTAAGCAAATTTCCCTTTGGTCAGAGTGGGACAAGCCGCTGGCTCCACAGCTAAAAATCGAGTTTTTGCTCCTTCTTGAATGTTTTTTTTCAAAAAAGGAAATGAAATTCCAGCAAAATTACTGCCACCTCCACAGCATCCAATGACTATATCTGGATACTCACTGATTTTTTCCATCTGTTTAATAGCTTCCTCCCCGATGATTGTCTGATGCAAAATCACATGATTTAAAACGCTCCCAAGGGCATAACTGGTATCTTTGCGGGAAGCTGCGTCTTCTACTGCTTCGCCAATGGCTATGCCAAGACTTCCTCGAGAGTGAGGGTCTTTTTCAAGGATAGTACGGCCCGCATTCGTCTGTTTACTAGGACTCGGTATCACGTTGGCTCCATACGTCTGCATCAAAGACTTGCGGTATGGTTTCTGTTCATAGCTAATTCGCACCATATAAACCATACATTCCAACCCAAACATTTGGGATGCGATGCTTAAGGCTGACCCCCATTGTCCAGCCCCAGTCTCCGTCGCTAACCGGGTGATTCCAGCTTGTTTATTATAGTATACTTGAGGAATAGCTGTATTCATTTTATGACTGCCAGAAGGGGTTGTCCCTTCATATTTGTAGTATATTTTTGCTGGTGTTCCTAAAGCTTCCTCTAAACGGTAAGCCCGACAAAGTGGCGATGGGCGAAAAGATCTGTACATTTCTTGCACTTCTTCTGGTATGTCAATATAGCGTTCTTGAGTAACTTCTTGCTTGATTAATTCCATGGGAAAAATAGATGCTAAGTCTTCTGGCACTATAGGTTTTTGAGTTTCTGGATGCAATGGTGGCTTGCATTTTACAGGCATATCTGCTTGTATATTATACCATTGTTTTGGCAACTCCTGTTCATCAAGATAGACACGATACGGAACTCTTTTCATTATTATCTCTCCTTCCAAAATATTGTTTTTCTAAACAAAAAACCCCCTATGCCAAAGCATAGAGGGCGACTTCTCGCGGTACCACCTCAATTAAATTGTTGCAGGCAACAATTTATCTTTTTCAAATACGGATCCTAAGATCGATATTCTATCTCTGTAACGGGAGAATCCCGAGGTCACTTACTAAAGAATTTCAGTTCCCCACTCACAGGCCCATTCAGCATCCATCGAAATGTCGGATTCCCACCTTCACCGACTCTCTGTTATTTCGAAAAAGATCCTTACTCTTCCTGATCTTCATTTTATCTTATTAAATTAATTGATCTGATTATACACATAAGAAGGATTGTTGTCAAATATTTTGTCGCCATCATTTCTTGTTCTTGAATTTTTCGAAATACGCCATGCTTCCCCGAATATGCATCTCTACTCCTAATGGCAACACCTCTTCATCCAACTTAAACTCTGGATGATGATGAGGCAAATCTGTTTTTTTCTCCGAATCTCCTACGCCTAAAAAAAAGAAGGCACTTGGTACTATGTTTGCAAAAGAGGCAAAGTCTTCCCCTAGCATTACCGTCAGTCCAGTCTCTTGAATATTCTTCATTCCAACGGCTTCCACAGCACTCTCTTTCACCAGATCCGTCATCGTTGAATCATTATCTAATAACTCATTGCCACACTTAAAGGTTAACTCGTATTTAGCTCCATACATATCACACACTTGAGAAACAATTTCTTCGAAACGCTTCC
This sequence comes from Tindallia texcoconensis, assembly GCF_055383815.1. Lineage (NCBI taxonomy): Bacteria > Bacillati > Bacillota > Clostridia > Peptostreptococcales > Tindalliaceae > Tindallia > Tindallia texcoconensis. The sequence goes on along the minus strand of NZ_AP042431.1, from coordinate 2,267,557 downwards.
GAATTTTTGCATCTTCATCGTGTAAACAACGCACTGATCCAGCCAGTTCTGCTTGATGAGATATAATAATGGGATTAGTCCCTGCATGGAACTGGCCAAAATTAATTAAGGTAGGTTTCAACACATCCTGCTCTCTCGTCTCAATAGATTGGAGGGCATTCATTATTTCTTTTCCACAGAATATTGGATCTATGGCCAAATGTGGTGCCCCTCCATGCCCTCCCTTGCCTTTTATCGTTAACCAAAAATAGTAACTGGATGCCATCAATGGTCCCGCTGCTACTCCTATTTTTCCACTTTGAATCGGCGTCCATAAATGGAGTCCCAAAGCTGCATCTACTTTTGGAGTTTCCATCACACCCTCTTCGATAATAATGGCCGCACCAGCGTCTTCTTCATTAGGCTGAAAAACAAATTTTATTGTTCCATCTAATTCTTCCCGATGTTTTGCCATTATTTTAGCCGCTACCATCAGCATCGCCGTGTGGCCATCATGACCACACGCATGCATCTTCCCTTCATAAACCGACTTAAAAGGAACATCCGTCTTTTCCTCGATAGGCAGTGCATCCAAATCTGCCCGGAGCATCAGTACGGGTTCAGGCGAATTGCCTTTCAAAACGCCTACTACACCAGTTTCAGCCACCATCTCTACTTCTATTCCACAATCTTGTAAATAAGATGCTACTATGCTGGAAGTGCGGAATTCTTGAAACCCCAACTCCGGATGTTGATGAAAATCTCTTCGCAGCTGAATAAGTTCTTCTTTGAAACTCTCTACTTCCTTTTTTAATATGTTTTTTAGTCCCATCCTTTCCCCTCTTTCTTTTCGGTCCTTTATCCGAGCAACATCCTTCGAAAAATCAACCTAGGAATATCTTATTAATCAAATGAATCCCACCAGTAACCTGAATCATTTTCTCTTTTCTCACGATAACAGTGGTTCTTTCCTACATGCTCTGTAGTTCAGAAAAATAGAAATGCCTAATCTCTTAAGACATACTTTCTGTTTATCATACGATTAACTGCTTTATGATGTCAAGCAAAATTCGAACTTCATCAACTCATCTAAATATTGCAATAAATCTAGGGTGATGACAAAACCATATAAAAAAACACCCCATTCAAATGAGGTGTTCATCTTTAAATAAGTATTTCTATTTCACTGGCTTCCATCAGCTCATCAACCATCTTCATGTGATATTCCTGTTGTTTTTCCATGATGATTTGATGACGCAAATCGTCTTTCATTTCTTCAAAAGACGGTAGTTGCATCAACTCCATCTCCTCTTCGGAAATCTCCATCTCTTGCTGTTGAATCATTGCCATTTGCTGTTGATGCTGCATTTCATAAAAACTATAGTATTCCCTTAGCTCATCTTCTTCCACGACCACATCTGGACTTTCGTCTTCTAGCAACGCTTCCACTGTGAGTTCAGTTCTCAAGGTTTGTTTCAATTCCATTTCTGTATACAAATTTTCTTCCATGGTCTGTTCAAACTCTTCTTCTGAACCAAAATGATCCTTAATCGTTTTCAGGTCATTCTCTACCTCTTCATCCGTCACTTCTATATTGCGTTTTTGGGCTTCTTGCATAAACAATTGCTGATGGATCAGATACTGAATTACCTGATCTTTTATCTGAGCTTTCACCATTTCTCCTTCTTCGTTGTCTTCCAACACCATTCCTTGGTTTTCATTGGCTGCGATCATTCTGTCAACCTGTCTTTGAAACTCCATCTCATAGATTTCTTCTCCGTTAACCAACGCCACTACTTCGCCTTGATCCACTTCAGCCGCTACTTCGCCTTGATCCACTTCAGCCGCTTCTTCATAATCTTTTTCCTCTGCTGAGTCGCCACACGCTGTAAGCATCACTACCAAAAGTGCCACCATTATTAAAAACCCTTTTTTATTGAACTTCACTTGATAACCCCTTTCCATATCCTTTTTAAGCATGAAGGCTATTTTAACATAGAATAAGTAAACTTTCAAACGAAACTCTAAATTGGTTACAATAGAGCTGAAAAAGCCCTTGTCGACAAACGTTCTGCTTCGACAAGGACTCAACTCTTCAAGTAATGCTTTTATTTTTTCTGCGGAAACACCTGATGGGTATGCTTCAACGCTTCTTCCATTGCACCCAAGGCATCTTTTAAGTCTTGATCTGTGTGGCGATGACAAATATAGCCATGGTGATATGGCTGAATAAATAAACCTCTACGGATAGTCTCTGTATAGAAAAATTTCCTTCTTTCCTTATACTGATCATCCACTTTATCAAAAGTAATGTAAGGCATAGGAGGAATTCCAGACGCCGTTGCAGGCACGTCAGATTCTTGTACGATTTTTTCCATTTTGCTAAGGAAATCTTCTCCCCGCTCCCAAATGCTTTCTAATACATTATCTCTTTCCAGAATATCGATACACTTCATAGATGCCTGCATTTCTAAGCTGTTCGGAAAGAAAGTAGAACTGATAAATACTTCTTTTTCAATTACTTTCATGATTTCTTTTTTCCCAACCAGTGCACTAATAGGGTAACCATTGGCCATTGCTTTTCCAAAGGTAGAAAGATCTGGTGTTACTCCGTAACGCTGCTGAGCTCCACCCATGGCAACACGAAAACCGGTGCGTATTTCATCAAAGACCAATACCGTTTCATATTTATCTGCTAATTCCCGAACTCCTTCTAGGTATCCAGCCGGAGGTTCTTCTACAGGAGCAGAAAGTGGATGACCCACTGGCGTAAGCACAATACAAGCCGCATCATCGCCATGTTCTTTTAAGGTTGCTTCTAATGCATCTAAGTCTCCATAAGGAAACTCTACGGTCATCTTTTGAATTTCTTCTGGCACCCCACCTGGAACTTCTACACACCAATCATGCCATCCATGGTAACCACAACGCAGAACCTTGGTTTTACCATTGAAGCCTCGAGCTACTCTAACCGCCATGGTGGTAACATCCGATCCAGTTTTAGCCAGCACAACCATCTCTGCTGATGGAATCAAACGAATAAGACGCTTCGTCAGTGTATTTTGTATCTCTTGTACTAAGGAAAAACAAAAACCTTTTTCCATCTGTTCAATGACAGCCTGATTTATTTCTGGCTCTCTGTATCCCAGGATAATAGGCCCATATCCACAAAGCATATCAATGTAATCATTTCCATCCACATCGACAATATGCCCGCCATATCCTTTTTCAATGAAAATCGGATATTCACCTTCTACAAAGTTGTATGGACGTCTAATACCTAGCAATCCTCCAGGCGAAACTTCTTTAGCCTCTTCAAACATCTTCATCGACTTCTCAAGGTTTAATTTTGGTACACTGTTCATGAAATAACCACCTTTCTTTTCGCTGATTATTAACGTACTCAGGCTTTAGGCATCAATGGTTATGGGTATAAAAAAAGCCATCTACGTAATGATGCCTCATTACATAAATAGCTCTCCATGCACAGAAAACGGCATGACAACAACCCAGGACTGTCCTGACCTGTCAAGAACCCACCGCACACCAGTATTGTTCTTTCGGCAGTCAAAGCCTTCACCAGAATCGTCGGAGGTGTGCCTCCTTATCATTTTCCGATTACCCTATGACCGCTCCTCTATTTATGATACCACATGCCTTTTGCTTTAATTGCTGTTAAAAAAGTAACCACATTTCCAATATCTATTATAGGCCACGCATTCCTCAATGTCAACACTCATTCCCTGCTGCTCATAATTCAAGCATAACAGGACAATGATCACTTCCCATAACGTCTGCATGGATTTCCGCTTTTTTTAATTTGGACTGAAGGGTTTCGGACACAATAAAATAATCAATTCTCCATCCAGCATTCCGATCTCTCGCCTGCCTCATGTAAGACCACCATGTATAGGCACCTTCTTTCTCTGGATAAAAATATCGAAAGGTATCCACAAATCCAGTGTTTAAAAGCTGTGTCATTTTTTCGCGCTCTTCTTCCGTGAATCCTGCATTGCGACGATTGTTTTTGGGGTTCTTTAAATCAATTTCTTGATGCGCTACATTCAAATCACCGCATAATACCACAGGCTTTTTTTCATCTAGGGTCATCAAATAGTATCGAAACACATCTTCCCAATCCATTCTGAAATCCAACCTGGTTAGCTCTCTTTGTGAGTTGGGAGTATAGACATTCACTAAATAAAAATCTTCATACTCTAAAGTAATGACTCTACCTTCCCCGTCATAAGCATCTAATCCAAGTCCATATTGAATGGATAATGGCTTTATGCGACTAAAGACAGCAGTTCCAGAATATCCTTTTTTTTCTGCAGAATTCCAATACTGTAAATACCCTTCCAGTTCCAGATCGATTTGATCCGGCTGTAATTTTGTTTCCTGAAGGCAGAATATATCTGCATTAACAGCATTAAAATAATCCAAAAATCCTTTTTTAACACAAGCTCTTAACCCATTTACATTCCACGATATTAATTTCATGGTCCACCTCTTTCGTCTATTAAGGTTGCATTTCGTGTATTCCTATTGTACCTTACCATGTTCTCATTTCACTGGCAAGTACCCTCGAATAATCCTAAACATTGAAAAAATCATCATGATAGAGCATAATAGAATCAAGACAATAAGGAAAGGGGTTTTTTTCACAGTGAAACGAATTTATACAGGAAAAACAAAAGATGTATTTCAGCTGCCCAATGGATTTATTTTATTGAAGTTTAAAGACGATATGACAGGTAAGGATGGGGTCTTTGATCCTGGCTCTAACGAAATCGGACTCTCCATAGAAGGAGCTGGCAAGTCTGGGCTTCGACTGAGTAAGTTTTTCTTTGAAAAGCTTCACGAAAAAGGCATCCCCACTCATTATATAGATGCAGACCTGGATACTGCTACCATGACAGTGAAACCTGCCAACCTATTTGGTAAAGGCTTGGAAGTAATATGCCGCTATAAAGCAGTCGGTAGTTTTTATCGGCGTTATGGCCAATATGTAGAAGAAGGTCAACCTTTAGATGCTTTTGTGGAAGTTACCTTGAAAGATGACCATAGACAAGATCCGCCTATTTCAGAAGACGCTCTGGAGATGCTGGGCATCCTCTCTAAGGATGAGTACGTCTCCCTCAAAGAACTGACCAAAAAAATTGCATCCATTGTGAGAGAATTAATGGAAGCCAAGGGACTAACCTTATATGATATTAAGTTTGAATTCGGAAGATCCAACGGAGAAATTGTATTAATCGACGAAATTTCCGGTGGCAATATGCGTGCCTATGAGAAAGGCCGACAAATAACCCCCTTTGAATTGGAAAAAATCCTTTTACAAGTCTGAGAGCTGGCTTCCCAGCCAGCTCTTCATGAATCCTTGCCAGACTACAAAACAAGAAATTCAGTTTATCGGTAACCATTCGGGTTATTTTGCTGCCAGCGCCATGCGTCACAGCACATATCCTGAATGGATTTTTTTGCCTTCCAATCCAATTCTTGTGCAGATAAAGATGGATCAGCGTAACAACTAGCAATATCTCCTGGTCTTCTTTCTGTTATTTCGTAGGGCACACAAATACCTGTTGCTTTTTCAAAGGCATTTACAATATCCATCACGCTATAACCAATTCCCGTTCCAAGATTATAGGTCTTCACACCGGTATCTTTTTTAATTTTTTCCAAAGCCCTCAAATGGCCTTCTGCCAAATCCGTTACATGAATGTAGTCCCGGACACCAGTGCCATCCGGCGTATCGTAGTCGTCCCCAAAAACCATTAATTTATCTCGTTTCCCTACGGCTACCTGTGTAATAAAAGGCATCAGATTGTTAGGCAACCCCTCTGGATCTTCTCCTATTTCACCGCTTTCATCCGCTCCTATGGGATTAAAATATCGAAGTAGTGCAATCCGCCACTCGGGATCTGCTTGATGCATATCCCGAAGTATTTCTTCAATCATCCATTTCGTTCGACCATACGGGTTCGTTGCCCCCGTAGGCGCTTCTTCAGAAATAGGCACCCCTTCTGGCCTTCCATAGACAGTCGCCGACGAACTAAAAACCAATGTTCTTACGCCAAAAGATTTCATCGTTTCACACAAAATAAGAGTGCCTGTAATATTATTGTGATAATACCAAAGAGGCTTTTCCACAGATTCTCCCACTGCTTTTAAGCCTGCAAAATGAAGGACTTCAGTAATCTTATTTTCTCGAAAAACCTGATTTACTACCTTAGGATCCAGCAAGTCCCCCTGATAAAACACAACAGATTTACCTGACATCTTTTCTATTCTTTTTACTGCTTTCACACTACTGTTGGACAAATTGTCTAATACCACTACTTCGTAGTTTTCCTTTAGTAATTGCAAGCAGGTGTGGCTACCAATATATCCAGCACCTCCCGTAACTAAAACCGACATATTCTTTCTCCTTCCTATAGGTTGATTTATAGAAATCTACCTGTTTTCCTTCAATTTTAACCTATCCATCCTCTAATGGCCACCACCTAAAGATCTTCAAGTTCCTCTCCTAGAAATAGGCTTTCCCACAATTTTACATTCCAACTCCCATCCCCTAAATACCCCAAAACAAATCCATCACTTCATCATCCGGTGCTTCCGTACATACGCTTACCAACACAAAAGCAATCAATGATAAGACTAAAGGCAATACAATATTATGGGTCCCAAATGGTCTTACCCATATGTTGTCGAACAGAATATAGGATCCTGTACCCACGATAATAGAAGCCAGGGCACCAGATGCATTCGCCCTTTTCCAATATAGCCCCAGAATAACCGTCCAAATAAAAGTAGAAATGAGTCCTGCGTTGGCATAAAGATTAAGCCATACCATCAATGGTGGCGGATTAAAAGCGATCATAAAAATAATAACTCCCACCACTACCGTAGCCCCATAACTCACTTTAGCGGTAAGCTTAGCGTTGTTTTTAGCTTTGGGATTTATATAGTTTGTGTAAAGATCATTTACCATAGCCCCTACAACAACCAAAAGCTGAGAGTCTACGGTGGACATCACCGCTGCCAGCGGACCTGCTAGAATGATCCCTGCAATCACACTAGGAAAAAGTTCCGTCGTTAAAATGGGAACCACCAAATCTCCCGCTTCGATGCCTGGAACCAAAACACTGCCAAAGGCACCTACAAAATGCATGCCCAAGAGCAAAACCATGGATACCACAGTGCCATAAATAATGCCATTCTTCAGGCTTTTGCTATTTTTATAACTCATGGCTCTTGTAGCTACCTGCGGAAGTCCAACAATTGCAAATCCAACCAAAATCCAGAAAGATGTTACCCATGCTTTTGTCATAAAACCTTCTTCAATCCCATAAGGAGTAATAAGGCCCGGATCTTTTGCATACATTCCTTGGATAATATTGCTGACTCCACCACCAGCCATAATGGTAGCAATTAAAAGAACAATCGTTCCAATGGTCATCACAATTCCCTGCAAACTGTCCGTAAGGGCTACGGCACGAAATCCTCCTATGGTTGTATATGCTAAAACCGTTACCGCAAAGAAAAATAAAGCTGCTTGATAGCTCAATCCAACAGAGCCTTCTATCAATCGAGCAGCGCCTATCCATTGAGCACTCATGGCGGCAATAAAAAAGAATATAATTGATAGCGAAGAAAGAATAACAATGGCTTTACTCTGATACCTAGCCCGTAGAAAATCCGTCACGGTTACCGCCTCAATTTTCCTTGCGATAATTGCAAATTTTTTACCCAAAACTGACAAAGTAAAGTACCCGGTTGGCATTTGACTCATGGCAAGAAATACCCAACCAAGACCAAAGGTATAGGCAGTACCTGGCCCTCCAATAAAGCTGCCTGCACTAAGATAGGTAGCCACCATTGTCATGGCCAAAACAAAACCACCCAGGTCACGACCACCCGCCAGATATTCTGTTAAAAACCCACTGGGACCTGCTTCATTATCCTTCCGTGCTTTGGAAACATAGCCAAGGCTATAAAATCCAATGCCAAAAACAATAGCAAAATATCCCACCAAGGCCATCAAGACTCCATAATTCACAGTTTCCATTCTACTACCCTCCAGATCATTCCAAGTTTTTCTTTATATGAGCAGCTTCCTCTTTGGTTATTTTTCCTAAAGGCATCTCTTTATAATACCTAGAGACCATCAAAATAGTTAATCCAGTAAACAAGACCGCCCCTGCAATACAGCTCATAAAAAACCATGCAGGAAACCCTAAAATATACCTGTAATTTTCGGGAGGTCCAGAACCTAGTCCATATCCCCATGCATACCACCAAATAAGGTTTAAAAGCCCTAAGCCAACTCCCATTAAAGCTTCTCGATTGCATTGCTTGTATCGGGGATCCTCCACAAATACCTGTCCTTTTTTTCTTTCTTTGGATTCTATCTGCATCAAAACCCTCCTTATTCTTCTCTTTTCAGCTCCTTAGTTCTATCAAGGTCACTTAACAGCCATGATTTTTCTTTTGCTTTCACCAGCAACTCTACGGTTTCGTTGTAGGGTGTTGGAACCCCTAGTGAGTGGCCTTTTCTCACAATAGCACCATTGATGTATTCGATTTCTGTTTTTCTACCTCTCTTCAAATCCTGGAGCATTGAGGATTGATTGTTCCCAGTTGCTTTAGCAACTGATTTAACATGTTCCAGCGGCAATTTATGAGATATCTTTATATTCTCATGCCTAGCCACTTCTTCCGCCTCAGCTACTAAGGAGCCCATTAACTTTTGAGTTTCCTCCATTTCTAGTAATTTTCCATTTTCAATTTCCAGAATAGCTGTTAACCCATTGATCCCCACATTCACCAGTAGTTTATCCCACATTATTTCCTCTATATTAGGTTTAAGTTCTGTCTCAATCCCTGCCTTGTTGAATATGGCAAGGATTTCCTTCACTTCTTCCTCATTTTCACCCTCTACGCATCCAATAAAGGTTTTCCCTTTCCCCGCATGTATTACTACTCCTTTATCTTGCATGGTCGCGCCATGGGCCGTTGTTCCACTAAGGATTTTATTCTTGGGTACAAAACAGCTAATTGCCTCAATATTCCCTGCTCCATTTTGCAATGTCAATACTCGAGTATCTTGGTCTATCAAGTGCAAACAAGGAGCAAAAGCAGATTTGGTGTCATAGGCTTTTACAAAAAGAATGATTAAATCCATTTTTTCTGTAAGGCTACTGGCATCGGTCACAGCCTCCATGGATATTGTCTTTCTTTCAAGGCCATCCATTACTGTCAATCCTTTTTCCTTAATAACTTTCACATGTTCTTCCCAGGTGTCTATCAAGGTAACCTGACAATCTATCCTTTTCAAAAGATACCCATAGAGACATCCCATGGCACCAGATCCTACAATGGCAATTTTCAACACTCTTCCCCTCCTGCTTTTTTTGAATGAAACCGCTTCCTCAACTCTTCTTGGCTTATACCACCAAATGTATGCTTCTCTTCCGGAAATTGCCCTTCCTGAACTTCTTTCTTAAATTCTTCCAGACCACTCACTATTTCTTCACCCAAGTGTCTATATTGTTTGACAAACTTTGGAACAAATTTTTGAAAAAGACCAAACATATCATGAAAAACCAAAACCTGACCATCGCAATATCGTCCACCACCTATCCCAATAGTAGGTATGGTCACGTTTTCCGTAATGAGTCTCCCTACTTCTTCAGGGATTGCTTCAAGAATCAATCCCCATGCTCCAGCTTCTTGAAGCTGATATGCATCTTCTAGAAGGATTTCAGCTGCTTCCACCGTTTTTCCTTGAACTTTAAATCCACCTAGTTTTGATATCGTTTGAGGTGTAAGGCCAATATGTCCCATAACCGGAACGCCTGCATCAACTATGGCTTTAACAATTCCAGCAACTTCCTTGCCCCCTTCTAGTTTGACCGTGTCACAACCACCTTTTTTCATAAACTTAATGGCATTTTTAACTGCCTTTTGGGGAGATATTTGATAGGATCCAAAGGGCAAATCTCCCACAATAAAGGCATCAGGTGCACCTTTAACAACTGGTCGAATATGATGCAGCATTTCTTTCATGCTTATGGATACCGTGGTTTCCTCTCCAAGAACCGTCATCGCTAAGGAATCTCCCACTAGAATCACTTCAATGCCAGCTTGATTTGCCAGTACTGCTGTTGGATAATCATACGCCGTTACCATGGTTATTTTCCTGCCTTCTTCTTTCATTTTCTTAAGTTTTTGGGTGGTTATTTTAGACACACTCTCACTCCCTTTTTTCGTATCACCTACTTGATTCGAATATATCTTAGCATGAATTGGCCCTATTTTCTATGAATTACTAAAATCATCTGTTTTCATTGGGCACAAAAAGGGTGCGAGTCGTTATCACTCGCACCCTTTTTTCTATGCATTCATTTTCATTCAAAGATTCTACGCTTTTATTTTACATGCCCTTATTTTACTAATTTAGAAATTTTCTTAAAGGTTTCTGTTCCAGCGTAGCGACATAATTCAAATAGAATCGACTCACAGCTTACGATCAATGCGCCTTCTTGAATCATTCTTTTCATGGCAATGTCTTTATCTGCTGTTTTACGAGATGAAAGACAGTCCTCTACCACCACTGGCTGAAATCCTTTTTCTTTTAAATCGATAACTGTTTGCAACACACAAACATGAGCTTCAATTCCTGCTACTATTACTTGTTTTCTTCCAGTTTGATCCATTGCCTTTTGAAACTCATGGTCATCCCAGCAGCTAAAAGCCATTTTTTCAAGAGGCTCCCCTACATCTAAAACCTCTGTTAGTTCAGGTATCGTTGGACCAAGTCCTTTTCGGTATTGTTCCGTCACAATCATAGGAACTCCTAAGGCTTGCAATCCTTTAATAAGAATTTTTATTCGTTCAATAAGATCTTTGTGGTTTTGAACATGAGGTGTTAACTTTTCTTGCATATCAATGATAACCGCCGCTGTATTTTCTTTTGTTAATCTCATTTTTCCACTTCCTTTCATAATGATTCACACCAGATTAATACCCTCAATGAGAATAGTTCAAAGGCAAAAGCCTTGCTCCTAGGAGCAAAGCTTAAATGATAACAAATAGATATACTTTAAATCTAGTCTAGAACAACCTGTTGAAGAATTTGTTTTTCTTGAATCTGCGCCTGTTCTTCTAAACTTGCAGCTTTTTCAGCCATTTCCTTGACAAAACTTTCGTCTTTAATACTTCCCAGGTTAATCTTAACATTATACAGAGCCGCTAAAATGGCTGTACGTCCCATCATTGCAGCAACAGCTCCATCTGTAATCGCATTGCTATTACCTTTTTGTACTACTATTTCAATATCAATCATCAGTTCCATTACAGTTTCAGCAATACTCATTGGAACTCTTGCAGCTTCTTTTGTCGCCTGCTGGATCGCTTCTTTTCTAGATTCTTTTTCTTCATCCGTTTCTTTTGGCATTTTAAAGCAAGCCATCACACCATTAAAAGATTCAGCATCTTTATCAATCAATTCAATCAACTGATGACGTGATGCATTCACTCGCTCATGAATTTCTTTCATATGTGCTTCAACTTCTAAATACTTCTTCTTGCCAATGGTTAGATTTGCTACCATGGCTGTCAAAGCTGCTGCTGTGGCTCCACTCATAGCAGCAATGCTTCCTCCACCTGGAACGGGAGCATCCGATGCTGTTTCCTGCAAAAAATCTTTTACACTTTTATCCGCTAACATATATATCACCTTTCCTTTCATAGATTATAGGTTTTCTATTCCATTAAAGATGTTTCTAATACTTGTTCCATGGTGAACTCTTCCAAGCGTAAATAGTAAGCAGCAGAATCAATTAACGCTTCCATAGGAACCGCTCCAACAATTTCACTTCCTACCACATTAACACCATATCGCTGAGCTTCAATTTTAACTAGTTCAAACACTCTATATAGGGCTGTTTTGCTGTAATCCGTCATATTCATGGAAACTTGAACAATCCCTCTGTCTTTTAACTCAACGCCCATTCCTTTGCAGTAACGCAACCCTCCACTAAGATGTCTCACCTGCTTAGCAATTTTATCCGCTATTGCTAAATCAGCAGAGTCTAGGTTGATATTATAGGCCACTAAAGGCATACGTGCTCCCACTGCGGTTACTCCAGTTTGAGGAGGCATTTCTGTGGGACCAAAATCCGGCTTCCATTCAGGTTCTTTAATTTTTGCTGCCATAGCTTCATATTGACCTTTTCGAACTTTTGCCAAGTTTTCTCTACCTGGTGTCTTGGCTGCTTTTTCATATAAGAAGATTGGTTGGCCATAGGTTTCTGCAATTTCTTTGGCCACACTTTCTGCCAACGCTACGGTTTCTTCCATGGTAATATCTTTGATTGGTACAAAAGGCACCACATCAGCGGCACCCATGCGAGGATGCTGACCTTCATGCTTTGTCATATCAATTAGTTCATAGGCTGTTCCTACTGCTTTCACCACGGCTTTTTTCATGGCTTGAGCTTCGCCTAAAGCTGTGATAACGCAACGATTATGATCTTCATCGCTGCTATAGTCTAATAATTTTACATCCGCAGTGTTTCGAAATGCATCTGCAATTTTTTCAATAATACTCTGATCTCGCCCCTCACTAAAGTTTGGAACACACTGCACAATTTGTTTTTTTTCACTCATATTACTTCCTCCTTATGTCCTTGATTATTTTCAAATTATAAAAGTTTATGCCGGTTATCCATTACTAGTATACCATCTTTTATGACCCTTTCAACAGAATTAACACCTATATGATAGGCTAAGAAATGGTAGGAAGCATCCTGCAAAATAATAACATCTGCTTTTTTACCAGGATCTAGACTTCCTATTTGATCTGCCCTGTCTACTGCAGCAGCTCCATTAATAGTCAAAGCTGTAATGACTTCTTCTGGTGTCATTTTCATATAAAGGGTTGCTAAGGCAATAATAAGTGGAATAGACTCTGTATGACAACTCCCTGGATTAAAATCCGAAGCCAATGCTACAGCACAATTGGCATTGATCATATCTCTGGCTCTGGCATATGGTTCTTTTAAACTAAATGCGGTTCCTGGTAATAACGTTGCCACTACCACTTTTTCTGCCATGGCAGCAATACCCGCATCCGAGGCTTGTAGCAAATGATCAGCCGAAACAGCTCCTACTTCAGCGGCTAATTCCGCTCCCCCCAGTGGCACAATTTCATCTGCATGCATTTTTAGTTTAAAGCCCATTTCAGCCGCTGCTGTCAATAATTTTCGGGACTGTTCAATAGTAAAGACGTTTTTTTCTGTGAAAATATCGCAGAATTCTGCTAGATTTTTTTCTTTTACTTCTACCAAACTTTCTTGAATGATTTTGTCAATCATTTCATCTTCTTTGCCTTTATATTCTTCTGGCACGGCATGGGCTTCCATAAACGTAGGAATCACATCCACCGGATGTTTTTCATTAATCCTTTTCATGACCTCTAGCTGTTTTAGTTCTGTTTCTTTATTAAGACCATAGCCGCTTTTTCCTTCCGCCGTTGTGACACCAAAAGACAACATAGACGTTAGTCGCCTATAGCCATTTTCATAGAGTTCCTCTTGGGTTTCTTCTCGGGTGGCTTTTACGGTGCTAATAATACCGCCTCCACGATTCATAATATCCATGTAGTCAACACCGTGCAACCTCCAGGTGAATTCCTCCGCTCGGTATCCGCCAAAAACAAAATGGGTGTGGGAGTCAACGAAGCCAGGAAGCACCGCCTTTCCCTCTGCGTCTACCACTTCATATTGGCTCTGATCTACACCCTTTAGAAGATCTTCTTCTATTCCAACAGATTGAATGATGCCATCTTCTATGATGATAGCTCCTTTTTCAATAATATGCAGTTCTTCCATTTCTTTCCCTTGTTTGGCATGATGACCGCTGCAGGTTACCAACTGACCTGCGTTTTTTATGATCATTTTACCTTTCTTCATACGTATCCCTCCAGTAAGTCTAGTGATTAATGAAACCATCATAAACCAAAACTCGTCCTTCATAGCCAGAAGCCTTTACCTTGCAATCAATTTGCAAAGTAAAGACTTCTCCACTTTTGTACTAGTTACGTTAGTTTCTCAGCTACTAGTTTTGTCACCATTTCATCATCTGCCAAATAGGGTAGCGTGATGTGATCCTGACCCTTATTCAGTTCATTGTACTCCATACTAGTTGTCAAGGCATTTTCATTGGTAGCCCAGGCACGTCTTGCAACACCGCCCATAACATCCCACAACATGGCAGTTTCAAGAATTTTATCGGCTCTACGGCTGCCATCTAATACCATTCCAAATCCTCCATTAATGGATTTTCCAATACCTACGCCTCCCCCGTTGTGAAGGGCTACTAAGCTCATTCCTCTTGCTGCATCGCCAGCGAAGCACTGTGTAGCCATATCTGCCATGATATTGCTGCCATCTTTAATGTTGGAAGTCTCTCTAAAAGGCGAATCAGTTCCACTTACATCATGATGATCTCTCCCTAGCATTATGGGGCCAACTTCGCCCCTCCGCACCATTTCATTGAAACGGAGAGCTATATTGGTTCTGCCATAAGCATCCTGATAAAGAATACGAGCTTGACTTCCTACCACCATTTTGTTCTTCTCTGCATCTCGAATCCAGACATAATTATCTCTATCTTGTCCCCTACGCTCTGGATCAATGCATTCCATGGCTGCTGCATCTGTTTTTCTTAGATCTTCTGGGTCACCACTGAGGCAAACCCAACGGAAAGGACCATACCCATAATCAAATAATTCTGGCCCTAAAATATCTTCCACATAGGAAGGGAATATAAACCCATCTTTTTCATCTACACCATTCAAAGACACTTCTTGAACACCAGCATCAAAAACAGCTTTCAAGAAAGCATTGCCATAGTCAAAGAAATAAGTTCCTTTATCGACTAGTTTTTGAATAACTTTAAAATGAGTCTTCAGGGTTTCGTCTACTCGCTGAATAAAAGTTTCTCGATCATTTTTTAGCATCTGCGTTCGTTCTTCAAATGTCATGCCCTGTGGACAATACCCACCTTCGTAGGCAACATGGCAGGAAGTTTGATCAGAAAGCAGATCAATTTTAATGTCTTTTTCTACAGCATAAGCCAGTAAGTCCACTACATTTCCATGATAAGCAATAGATAGTGGTTTTTTATTCTTTTGAGCTTCTTTTGCCCACCTATAAACCTCTTCTAAATCTCCACTCACTTTTTGAACCCATCCTTGATCATGCCGTGTTTTAATTCTGGATTCATCTACCTCCGCAACAATCCCTACGCCGTTGGCAATCTCTACAGCTTTTGGCTGAGCACCACTCATTCCACCCAGTCCTGAAGATACAAAAAGAATACCCTCTAAATCTTTGTCATCGGCGAGACCCATCTTCAACCTCGCAGCATTCAGCAGCGTATTAAACGTTCCATGAACAATACCTTGAGGGCCAATATACATCCATCCACCAGCAGTCATTTGACCGTAGTTAGCAACACCCATCTGCTCTGCAATATCTTGATCTTTTGCGTTATCAAACATACCTATCATCAACGAATTGGTAATAATCACCCGTGGGCTGTCTGGCTTAGACTTGAAAAGCCCTACTGGATGTCCAGAAGAAACAACAAGAGTTTGATCCTGAGTCAGTTCTTGTAGATACTTTTGAATCAAAAGATACTGCATCCAGTTTTGACAAACTTTTCCTGTTTCGCCGTAGGTAACCAATTCATAGGGGTAAAGCGCCACCTCAAAATCCAAATTATTATCCATCATCAATTGAAATGCTTTGCCTTCTGTACATTTCCCTGGGTATTCATTAATTGATTTTGCTTTAATATTTCCTTCAGGACGAAACCGATAGCCATATATGCGTCCCATGGTCAACAATTCATCCAGAAACTCTGGAGCCATCTCCGCATGGTACTCCTCTGGAATGTATCGCAATGCGTTTTTTAACGCTACCTCCGTCTGAGCTGGTGTTAGCTTAAACCCTCTGTCTGGAGCCCTTCTAATTCCTTCAAGAAATGATTTCTTCTCTGGCAGGGGGCCTTCTAGCTTAATCGTCATAGCTTGCCCAATATTTTTTCTATCTAACATAGTATTCGCTCCTTTCATCCATTCTTCTATGGCATATATTCCTATTGTTTTCCTTTATTATACGGCGTGAGCGTCAATAAAGTGTCGAAGGGCTGTCTAGTGACTGATTTAATTCATAATCTGAACTTGTCTTATCTGCATTTTCTCTAATCCCTTGCAAATAAAAATCTGGATCTTTCGACAAAACCCCTTTAAATGTTTTTTTCAACCCCTTGTCTTCCCTCATTTTTTTTGCAATCATCCAACAAATTCGATAGTGCGTTCCTATTTCATATGGATTCTGAAAACGTTCAACACAAACAGATGCTTCTTTAAAGTATTGAAGAGCTTCCATTTTTCGATCTTTTTTTAGAAGTATGACTGCCATACATCCATAAGGTATCGATTTTTTCCACAAACAGTCTGAATGTTTATAATATTCAATATATTTGCAAAAACATTTCTCTGCCTCATTCCACTGGTTCGTATCAAAGTATAGTTTCCCTAAGTGCACATAGAAAACCGAGAGACCTTTTTTCAATTTCTTTTTTTCGCATATAATAACAGCTTTTCGATAATGGGTCATCGCTCCTTCTAGATCCCCCACTAGTCTACGACATTCTCCTAAAAAACTATAACAAGCTGCTATATTTAAAATGTAGGGATGGATATGGTCAGCGCTTATAAAGAGCTTTAGGGCTTTTTTAAAATAGCCTTCCGCTTCATGATAATTTCCTGTCATAATTTTCATTTTACCCTTTAATCGAAAAAAAATTGCTGTCTCTTCCTTTACATTCAAAAACTCATTATTTCTAAGGACTTGAAATGCTTTATGAATACAACGTCTCATTTCCTCAGGTCGCCGAATGTTTATGCAATAATAGATGGCATGCTTATAGCCCTGAAGCATGGTTTCTGGGTTGTTGATTTTTTCTGATTTTTCGATCATATTTCGATTAATAGCCATCCCTTTTTCATGATTACCCTGCAAAATTTGAAATCTAGACAAGATGTTTAAATACTTTACCTCCATCTCCTCATAAACTCTTACAGGATTCTTTTTCCGAATTTCTACCAATAACTTATGAACTTGCTTCAGCTCAACAGTAACCCTCTCCCTATCCCACGATAGATTTATACTATCGCCTTCATGCTTCAGGATCGGAAACATCTCATGATTAAAATCCAAGTGTTTTTCTACATTTTTGATTTTATAATGTAGAAAATTCACTTCGTCAGATGCGTTCTTATAATGATGCATCAGCTTCGTGTACAACACTATTGGATTATGTTGATTTTCCATACGTTGTTCCAACATTTTTGCTATTTTCAGGTGAAGTACTTTTCTTTTGAAAACTGGAATATGGCTGTAAACATATTCACGAACTTTCTGATGTGTAAAAATAAACTTGCTTTCAAAAGGCGCTTCATTAAATCCAACAATTTCCTTCAAAATATTCTTCTGCTGGAGATTAACCAACAAATCAATTAATTCTAAATCATCCTTTCCAGTCAATTGCTTTAAATTTTCTATAGAAATTTTATCAAAAAAGAGAGACGCCATATTAACTATTTTAATCTCTTCTTCTGTTAAATCGAGAAACCTTGATTTAATAGCATTTTCCATGGGAATATTCCCCATTCTTTGTTCACTTGTTTTCATGTAGCAATTTAATAACTCTTTAATAAAAAATGTATTCCCCTGAGTTTCTGGATAAACCGCTTCTTCTAAATTTTTAGGAAAATCAGCTCTTTTCCATAGTTTCTTTGAAAAATCGATGGTTTTTTCTTCACTAAAAGGTTCCAATGCAATTTTTTTCAAAACACCTTTTATCTGAAGCTGATCAAAGCAACTATGATCTTCATAAGCACTCTCATATCGAAGTGAAGTAATCATGTAAAAATCATACCCAGTGTTTATTAGTACATAATGTAGTAATGATCGACTTTTTTCATCCATCCATTGAATGTCTTCAAAAATAATAAATAACCTGCTTTTTTCAGCTATTGTTTTAATCAATTGAAGTATCTGATTTTCAATCATCTGATCTCTGTATCTTCTATATTCCTTTGTTTCATATGATTTTTTCTTCATGCGGGTTAACTCTGGAAATACTCCTTCTAAAATTTCAATTGTTTGCATCGGAATATCTATTTGAAGACGTTCAGCCACGCTTACTATTTTCGAAATAACTGGCATCCATGGTTTATAATAGTCATTCTCTTCTGGCTTATAGCAATACGAAAGAATCCAGCTGCAAGTATTTCGATTTGTTTTTTTTATAAATTCTTCAATAAGTTTACTTTTGCCAATCCCAGCTTCACCGGTTATTAAGATAGATTGCGCTCCTTCATTATTTAAAAAACGTTGATGATTCGAATCCATGATCTGTAGTTGTTGTTCTCTTCCATAAAATATATCTCCAAACCCTATATCCGATGTTTTTATACCCTTACCCGTGTTTCTCTTCAGACAAAGAATCTGATCAAATAGTTCTTTTGTTTCATCATCAGGAGAAACAGACAGTTCCCTCTCAAGAACTAATTTTAATTCCTCATAAACCGCAATGCTTTGATTGATCTTTTTTTGTTGTAAAAAGACAGCCATTAGTAATCGATAAGATTCTTCGTTAAGGAGATCCTGAGACACCAATTTTTTTCCGTAGCTTTCTGCTTGTTGATATGCTTTGGCATCCAGAGATATTTTTGTTAGCTGATTGAGTTTTGATAAATACATTTCATGATATTCCTGTCTCTTCTGAAACAGCCAGTTTTCAACAGAATCAGCATCCTTAATATGAATGCCTTCAAGAAACTCTCCTCGATAATAAAGAATTGCTTCCTCATCGACTTTATCAACAAAAGCTTCCAGATCTATTTCTACAATTATACTCGTATTTAGTTGAATCACATGTCTTTTAGCAGATATAAACAGTTCGTTTCCCAACAACTTTTTAATGACATACACAGCATTTCTCAAGTTTTTTTTTGCTGCCAGTTCATCAGCTTCTGGCCAAAATAACTCTACCAATTTTTCTCTTGATACTTTTTTTTCTAAGACTATATAATAGAAGATCATTTCCGCTTTTTTAAAAGGAAACGAGATCACTTTTCCATCGGCAAGCACTTCAGGAATCCCTAAATAATTTACAGAAATTTTCATAGTTCTCTCGCTCCCCCAATCGTTTTTGCTCCAGTCCTTACATTTTCATTATATCGATTCCATTCTATGCAGACAACCTTGTCTCCACATTCTTTTTTATCACTTTTAAAAAGGGAGTTCCTGAGTCAGGAGCTCCCTTTCTGTGCAATGATAAAGAGTCTTATTCAGCTGTCACTTCTGTTTCTGATAAATCAGCCTTTTTTGCAACGCTGCTATAGGCCGGTGCCTCTACTGGTTTTGCAAAGCTTTCTCTTATATCTGCCATTATTCCTTCGCCTCTGTCATAGGTTGCTTTTGCTGTTTCCGGATGATAGGCCATATCAAATTTCTCCCGTTTCACAATCATATAAATGATTGCAACGGTCATCAGGATCATTAGAAAGAGCGTTGGAAATCCTGCAACAGTTGCAATTTCCTTTGTTGCATCTATTCCTTCCATGGAACCCTCTCCGGCTCGTGCCAGGTTAACGAAGGTCAATGAACACATCACAATTCCCCAGAAAAATTTAATCTTCACCGGCGGTTCTTTTTCTTCCTGATTATGGGCTGTTGTAGAAAGAGAGGCTACGGTATTGGTCATGGAGTCCGCCAGTGTTACCACAGAAATATACAGTGCAAAAATGAATCCAACACTCAATAATGTTGCAAATGGAAGGTTTTGAAGGAAAGCAAACACAGCTACTTCCAAACCAAGGGATTGAATCGAATCCCAAAGGCTCAGCGCGTGTATTTCGTAGTAAATTGAAGTGCCTCCAAAAACAGCAAACCAGAAAATGCCAAAGAACGCTGGGATAAAAAGGTTAACTGTCATAAACTGACGAATCGTACGCCCTTTTGCTAATCGAGCAAGAAACATTCCTATTAATGGCGCATACGCAATCCAAATTGCCCAGTAGTAAACCGGCCACCATTGAGGCCAACTGGAACCTTCAATTGGACTTGTCCAGGTTGCAAGAGTCAAAAAGTTTTGCATAAAATAGCCAAAGGACTGGGTCCCAATATCCAGAATAAACGCAGTTGGTCCTATAATAAAGACAAAGCCCATCATAATGATAAACAGTTTTGAGTTCTTGTCAGCCAGCCACTTAATTCCGCGATTCAGCCCGGTATAACTGGAAATAACATAACTGAGTACAATGACAATCATAATCGCCAACCAAAGAATTCTTGACTGAGAAATACCAAACACTACTTCAAGCCCAGCTCCTATCGCCAACGTTGCTACCCCAAGCATGGCTGCAACAGCACCACCCATAGCAAAAAGGCATAGATTGTCAACAACCGCACCTACAGAACCTTGTGTCTTTTTGCCGAAAATCGGGTACAATGTTGAACTAACATTGTAGGGTAAATTCATATTGTAGACGGCATAGGCAATGCCTATTCCACAGATCCCATACATAGCATACGGAACAAAAGACCAATGTAAATAGGAGATGCCCATGGAGAACATTGCCGCTGCTTCGGATCCTGGTTCAAGACCTAGGGCTTCTGGCGGAGCCATAAAGTGAAAAATCGGTTCTGCAATGGCCCAAAAGAGGATGCCAGTAGCGATTCCCGCTGTCAGTGATATTGCAAACCAGTACCAATTACTGTATTCTGGCTTTGCATCAGGTCCTCCCAAACGAATAGCTCCAAATTTTGAAAAGAATAGGAAGAGACAAGCAACCAGAAACATCACCGCCGCCAGCAGAAACAGCCATCCAAAGGAATCATTAGCAAACATTACGATGGTATTAACACCCTTAAGAAATTGATCCGGAAAAAAAGCTCCCATAATAACAGCCAACGAAAAAATAATAGACATCGGAATAAAAATAGCTTTTCGAATACGCACATCATTATTTTCCATCTTCATCACAACCTCCTCATACTAAATAGTAATCTTTGATTGACTTTAAATTAACATGCCTCCGTCTGAAAAAAGTCAAATATTTAATAGTTCACCATTTTTTAATAACTTATACGCTTTCTCAATATCTTTTGTTAGATTTCGATCCTCTTCCAGGAAGGAAATCGTTTCCCTTACTTTTTTAAATGCTGGCCCCGTTCCTTTTCCAAGGCGAGTTGCTTTGCGAAGGTCTATCGCCTGTGCTGAATGCATCAATTCAATCGCCAGAATCCACCAGATATTGTCAATTATTTTTTCTGTTTTATCTACCACATAAACGCTGTTGGTCCCTCTGTCCTCCATATCACCTGCCAGTGATAAATAATCAGCACTCACCGGATTGGATAAATGTCGATTTTCTGCGTCTAGTGCTGCAAAAGTCTTTTGGATGGTGCCATAGGCAATCACACGTGTATCTGAAGGTGTCAGAAACCTTGATAATCCTGTAAACTTCGGGTTCGATAGCTTTATGGTTCGGTAGCAGGCATTTCTTGAAACATGACTTAATGCAACACCCAACATTTCGAAGCCAAGAACCCAGGTAGTAGGTTCGTAGTTCGCACAAGAGATAATTCTCTTTTCATCTTTTAATAAGCAAGGATTATCATCTGACGTGTTCAACTGCAGGTTCAGATAGTGGCGTGTGTATTCAAGAGCATCTCTTAAGGATCCATGAAGCTGGCAGGAACCTCTGTAACTTAGTGGGTCTTGGAGTGACTCCGTTACACCGGGAAGCCACAGATAACTGTCTTCCAGTAATTCCCGTACTCGTTTCATGCTTTCTGCCTGACCTGGAAATCCTCTGTACTCATAGGGTTTTTCTTCCAGAGGCGTTACATTCCCCCGTAACCCTTCCAAAGACATGGCATAGACCAAGTCCAGCATATCTGCCAGTTTTTCAATTTCTCTCAGCACTAAAGCACCTTTACCGGCAGAGAGGGCATTGGATGAGACAATAGCCAACCCATCCTTAGGTCCTAAAACAATAGGGGTAAGTCCTTCATTTTCCAGTGCCTCTCTGGAAGAAATTCGTTCACCCCTGTACATTACCTCTCCTTCGCCAATAATTGCCAGTCCAATATGGGAAAGACATCCAATGTCCCCTTCTCCTATGGACCCTTTATTCGGTATGATAGGATGTATTTCCCGGTTCAAGAGCTCCTTGTACATCAGGACAATATCCGGTTGTATTCCAGTACAGCCAATCAGAAACGTATTAAGTCTGGCTAAAATCGCTGCTCTTGTGACTACCTCTGGGGCAGGTTCTCCAACGCTGACACAATGGGCAAGAATCAGATTTCGATTGTAATCCGAAAAGTATTTTCCCATCACCTCCCTGTCTTTATTCATTCCAACACCACGATTGAATCCATAGACAGGCGTTTCGCTATCTGCCAGTTCGTAGACGATTTTTCGACACTCATCGATATGTTCCATCACTTCCGATTCAATTTCTACTTTCACCTTTTGACAGGCAACCATTTCCACTTCACGCAAAGTTAAATTCTTTCCTGTCAGGGTGATGCATTCTTTCGGCATTCTATTCCCCCTCTTCTTTATGCTTGATGGCCTCTATTATTCGTTCAGGAATCGCAGGAAGTTTTGTTATTTCAACACCCAACGCGTGATAGACCGCATTAATAATGGCTGGTGTCACAGGAACGGTCGCAACTTCCCCTATGCTTTTGGCGCCATAGGGTCCATGTTCATCTCCATCTTCTATCAAAATCACTTCAATTAGTGGCATATCCGGCGCATTGACTACATGATATCGACTAAAATTATCTCCCTTTACTTGTCCATTTTCATCGATTTTAAGATCTTCCGAAACAGCCAGTCCGATTCCCATCTGAACGGCACCATGAATCTGTCCTTCCACAAAGCCAGGGTTAATGGCTTTTCCTATATCATGAACTGCCAGCACATCCAAAACCTTCATCAGGCCTGTCAACCGATCAATTTCCACTTCGACAAAATGCGCTCCATAAACTCCAGGATTTGCCGGTGATTCATAGGTATATACAATTTGAGCATCCTTCTTTTGAATTTCTTTCATCTTCATAACAAGCTCCCCACAACTTGTCAGCACTTTATCTTCATCTTTAATCATAACATTACCGTTCCGAAGTGCTATCCTTCCTGAGTCCACATCGAAAATGCAGGCTGCACTATCAACCATTTTATCCTTTAGCAGTTCCGCGATTTTTTTTGCTCCAGCACCGCAGACATAGGTGACGCGACTGGCCTGAGTGCCCGCAGAATCATAGGGGCTGACCAGCGTATCTCCTTCCATCGCCTCAATTTTTTCCAGCGGAAGATCCATGACTTCTGCCACAATTTGCTTCATGATGGTGACTGTTCCACATCCAAGATCATGAATTCCGGATTTTAATATCAAATCACCGTCCTCTGTCATTCTCATATCTAGTGTAATAAAATCCTGATAAGCTCCGTAGTATCCATTCCCATGGGTTGCGCAGGCCATTCCAACACCTCTGGAATACCGCTCACTCTGGTTTTCTTCCACCTGTTGGCGACGTTGATACCAATTGAATTTTTCAGCACCTTTACGCACACAGTCCAATACTCTGGCATTACCAAGATTTGGTCCACCCGTCGGGTCTTCGTCAAATGGATGAATTAAATTTTTTATTCTAAAATCCACCGGATCCCATCCAATCGCAGCCGCCGTTTTATCTATGTTGACTTCTGTAATCCCATGAATTTGGGGAGATCCGTATCCTCGGCATGCACCTCCAATCGGTGTATTGGTATAAACCACATCCCCGCTCACTGTTTGATGCGGTATTCGATAGAGCCGGTTCGCCTTCTTAGCCATTGCCATAAATAATGCTTCGCCATTGGTAAGGTAGGCACCAGAATCTACTACAAGATCTATTTCTCTCCCTTTAATTTTCCCTTCCTGGCTGACTATTGTCTTTGTTTTCCCTTTGATACGATGTCGGCTTCGACTGGCAAGAATACTCTCACGGCGATCCGTTTCAAGGCGTATCGGTTTGCGAAGGTCATGAGCCATGTAGGCACATACCGGTTCCAAAATCGGTTGACCTTTGCCGCCAAAAGAACCGCCCATTGGTGCTTTTATTACCCTCACCTTCGCCAATGGCAACCCAACAGCCTGAGCGGTAATTAATTGTACCTGAAATATTACCTGGCAGGGTGTCCATATGGTCACATGCCCGGAATAGTCGGCTTCCGCCAGACAAACATGGGGCTCCATTGCTGCATGATGAACTTTGGGCGTTTCCATTTCACTCTCAATGGTGATATATTCATTTTCATCCAACGCTTCCAGTGATCCTACCTGCATTTTTTTGTGCATGACATGATTCGAACTATTTTCGTGAATAGGTGGTTTTTCTGAGTCTAATGCATCTTCAATGGTCAGAATCGGCTCGAGAGGCTCATATTCAATTTCAACCATCTGCGCCGCCCTCTTGGCAGTATATGGATCCGTTGCCACTACAGCCGCAATACGATCTCCTACAAAACGAGCCTTTTCACTAAAGAGTCGTTCATCTTTTGAAACATCCAGTCCTGAGTTCCACTGATGGGAGTTGTAAAGGGTGTTCGGAGTATTCTGAGCCGTATATATCTTCACAACCCCTGGCAGTGCTTCGGCTTTTTGAGTATTAATACGAAGAATTTTTCCATGAGCTACGTTACTTAGAACCAGTCTGGCGTAGAGCATTCCAGCTCTTTTCATGTCTCCAACATAAGGAATTTTCCCGGTAGCTTTTTCTTTTGCATCGTGGATCACCGGAGAGGTTCCAACATATTTTTCCTTTTGTTTTTTTATGTCAGGATTCATGCTTAACCACCTCCTTCAGATTCGCTATCAGATCTTCCATCAATCCTTTCACCGCTTCTCTTTTATAGGGATGCGACTTTCTTCCGCTGATGGATCGATCCACCAGCTGTACCACTGATTGTATAAGAGTTTTCTTCATTTTTTCATCCATCTTGTTTCCCATCAGCTCTTGTCCTATCGTTTCTGAAACAAACGCTTTTGGCCCAATGGCTCCAAGCGAAATGCTGGCTTTTTTTATTATTCCCTCTTTACAACAGATGGATAATCCTGCATTTAATTTTGAAATCGATACTGTCGAACGGTCCCCTAATTTGGCAAACCCATTGTAAGCTCCCAAAGGAGGCTTTGGAAAAAATACTTCTATTAACACTTCATCGGGTTTCATTGCTAAATCGCCTTGTTTGTGAATCACATCAGCAAGTTCAGTCTCCCTGAATTCGCCTTTTCCATTGATCATCCGTAATTTTGCATCGAGCGCCATTAGCGCCGTAACAGAATCAGCGCAAGGTGCTGCATTAACAATATTCCCACCCACCGTTGCCACGTTTCTGATTTGTGTGGAACCCACACTTTCGGCAGCCTGCACCAATATGTTGGCACATCTTTGCAACGCTTGACTCGATAGGATTTCGTTAAATGTACTGGTAGCACCTACAATAACCATATCCTCTTCAATTCGAATTCCTTTGGTCTCTGGTATTCGATTAATGTCGATGATCCTATTTTGATGAATTTCTCCCTGTTTCCATTGGAGCATCCAATCAGTTCCCCCAGCCAAAATCGTTGTCTTTTCATCGGCTTTTTCAAGGTACTGAACTAACTCTATTAAGCTTTGTGGGCAATTTACCTGCAATGCATTCTGCTTCATTCTTGTTCTGCCCTCCTTTTTTTGATTTTCAGAGCGGCTTCTTCAATGGCTTTAATGATATTCAAATAACCGGTACACCGACATAAATTCCCTTCGATACTCTTTTTAATTTCTTCTCGTGAGGGTTCCGGATTTTTTATCAATAATGCTTTTGCGGACATAATCATCCCAGGTGTACAAAAACCACATTGAATCGCTCCGTTATCCATAAAGGACTGTTGCAGCACATCCAGTTCCCCATTGGTTTCCAACCCTTTGATGGTGATCACCTCTTTATTCATCACTTGGTGAGCCAGTACCAGACAGGCATTAATAGCCAATCCATCCATAATAACAGTACAGGCACCGCATTCTCCTTCTCCACATCCCTCTTTAGGGCCGGTAAGCCCCATGTTTTGCCGTAGTATATCAAGCAATCTTATGTTCGGATCCACTTCCATGGAACAGCTTTTTCCATTAACGATAAAGTCAAGCTTCATGTCCTTCCACCTTTCTCTCCAATGATTACTGCTATTATAATCAAAAAAAGTCAAAAAAAAGACAAGGAATCACTCCTTGCCAAAAAATTTTCTAACAATGTTCCATATTCTATTAATTAACTTTTTTCATCTTTCCAGGTATGCAATTCCTTCCGCAACGATTTTCACTTCTCCGGAAAGCCACAGGCTTTTGACTTGCCCATCTTGCCAATCTACATCGACACCAAGCGTCCCTCCTGGTTGATTGACTTCCAATGCCAGGGACTTTCCTTTTTGAGCTGCCATTGCAACCCCTAGGGCAGCGGTTCCAGAGCCACAGCCTCTTTCCCAAAGTAGACTGTCTGTTGCCCGAACCCATACCAAAGGTCTCATAAAACACGTTTCTTCATCAAAAAACATTACTCCCAGTGCATCAAACCCTCTATGGTCAAGTTGTTTCTGAACCGCCATGAAAAAAGCTTCCAACTTATCGCCCTTCTTAATCTTTGTCACTACATGGGCTATACCCGGCAGTTCCACCAATACCCCCTCAAAATCCTCTTCTTCAGAGGAAAAATTCATAGAAGATATTTTTTCAGGTAAAGGTAATTGGAGGGTCACCTTCCGCCTGCATTCAGAGTCATCGTTTTCAACATAGCAAGTGATAGGTTCCTTGATTCCACTAGTTTCCAAATAAATTTCATGTCTATTGTTTTCCCTATAATTAAGACCTTCATTTCGAACACTTAAAACCGTTGCCAAGGAAAGTGCTGCATTGGCACAAAATTCACCACCCATCATTTCTAATCTGGCAGTGATTTCTGAATTCTGGCGAACTGGTTTTGTTACAAACCCTACCTGCTCCGCATGAAGATGATTTTCTTTCATTATTTCATTTGCTATTTCAGCTTGGCCAGATGGCTCCACCGAATCCCATACCAGCACTGTCATGTTTTCTGCAGGGCTACATTTATAAAAAGTTAGCTTCACCCTTTCCCCTCCCGTCTTCACTTGTGTTTACGGATGCTTGACCAAACAAGGCAGGCAGCTAAAAGCTACCTGCCTTAAATAACAGTAGATTCTTCATTAGACCGACTATGTTACAAAATTACCGCTCCAATAATCCCAAAAATCATAATGGGAATATTGTAATGCAAGAAAGTTGGAACGCAAGTATCCCAAATATGATCATGCTGTCCGTCAATATTCAGTCCTGCTGTTGGAGCAAGGGTACTATCCGATGCAGGGGAACCAGCATCGCCCAAAGCTGCGGCTGTACCAATCAAAAGAATGGTGGCCTGCGGACTAAATCCAAGGGCTACTGCCATTGGAACATAAATAGCTGCAATAATAGGAATGGTTCCAAAAGAAGTTCCAATACCCATGGTAATAAATAGTCCAATAAGAATCATAACTGTAGCAGCAATAAACTGACTTCCTGAAAGCATCGCTTCTGCGGATTCCACCAATTCAGCCACGCCACCTGTTTCACGAATAACAGACCCGTAACCAGCCGCTACCAACATTACAAAAGCGATAAAACCCATCATACCTATCCCACTGTGGAGCATTTCATCTAGGTCTTTCCACTTAATGGCACCACCAACCAACATGATCGTGATCCCTACCAAGGCACCAATGTGAAGAGAACCAAGAGGACTTACCTGAATTGCTAAAGCTGATATAGCACCCACAAGGGCAACCCAGTGCTTTCCAGTCATTTTCACTTCCATTTCTTCTTCTGGAAGAACTTCACCTTCCTTGGGCTCAATATCCTCATATTCTCTTTCTTTTCGATAAGTAATAAAAGCGGCAACCAAAAGACCAACCAACATGGCTGCACCTGGAATCCACATGACATGCCAGACTGAGCCTTGAGCAATTTCCATCCCATTTTCCGTCATATTATCACTAATTAACCCGTGGAAAATCCATCCATATCCAACTGGTAGTGCAACATAAGGGGCTTTTAACCCGAAGGTTAGTGCAGATGCCACGGCACGTCTGTCGATTTTCAATTTGTTCATTACTTTTACCAATGGCGGAATTAATATAGGCACAAAGGCAATATGTACCGGAATCAGATTCTGTGATAAACAAGCTACGGCTGCTATAATGAGAACCAGAATAATCCCTTTCCCCTTAACCCACTCTACGATTTTCTTAGATAGAATAGTTGCTATTCCAGTTTTGTGAAGCGTCGCGGCTAAGGTCCCTAATAAAATGTAACTGAGGGCTGTACTAGAATTACCTCCCATTCCATCAATCATTACTCCCATAGTCTCCCCCAGGGGCATCCCTGCTAAGACACCTCCTGCTAGAGCTGCTACAATAAGAGACAGCAATACATTCAGCTTTAGCAGACAAAGAACAATCATAATCAATACAGATAATAATACCGGGTTTGTCAACATGTTTGCATCCTCCTTTTTCAACATTTTTGTTTTTCTGATAATTCAGCACAAAATTAATCAATCATTCTATGCCTTTTCTATGCTATCCAGGATTCTAAAGCAACCACTGCTTCAGAACCCTGGCCATAGATTCTTTATAGAAGATTCTCTTCTATTTTACAGTTCTCCCACTTCTTTTTCAACTGCTTTTGCAATTTGTCCACTGGCAACCATAGATGTGCACAATTGTATATCGTCATATAGGACTCGATCTTCTTCCAATGTCGCTAAATGCTGTCTCAAAGTTTCATAGGCTACATGAGTTCCTCTTCCTGGATTCCCTTCTTTATCTAAATCAATGGCTTGGGCTGCCGCCATCAATTCAATTCCAATAACACTTTGTGCGTTGGATAGGATGCTCTGTGCTTTTCTGGCACCAATAGTCCCCATGCTGACATGATCCTCTTGATTAGCCGACGATGGAATTGAATCTACACTGGCAGGATGTGCCAAAACTTTATTTTCAGATACCAAGGCCGCTGCTGAATACTGAGCAATCATTAGGCCTGAATTTAATCCTCCATTACGAGTCAAAAACCCAGGAAGTTCGCTTAACTGAGGGTTAACAAGCCTCTCAATTCTGCGTTCCGATATGTTCGCCAACTCGGCAATGGCAATGCCCAAATAGTCGAAAGCCAGCGCCATGGGTTGACCATGAAAATTCCCGCCGGAAATGGCTTCCTTCTCATCTGCAAAAATGATGGGGTTGTCTGTTACAGAATTGATTTCGATTTCTAGCTTTCCTCTTAGATGTTCCAATGCATCTCGTGAAGCACCATGGACTTGGGGAATGCAACGCAATGTATAGGCATCCTGTACCCTAATCTCTCCTTGTCGCGTTGTTCGTTGGCTTTCTTCTGTGAGCTTCATGACATTCGCTGCACTCTGTAACTGTCCTGCATGAGGTCTTACTTGATGAATTCTCACGTCAAAGGCATCTGTTATTCCACGAAGTGCTTCTAATGTCATGGCTCCTGCAATGTCTGCGGTCTTCATCAGCATCATTGCGTCATAAAAGCATAAAGTGCCTACGGCCGTCATGATTTGTGTCCCATTAATCAAGCCTAGTCCTTCTTTTGATGTAAGTTCAACAGGTACTATGCCCGCTTTTTCCATAGCCTCTTGTCCACTCATCCGTTTTCCCTGATAAAAAGCTTCTCCCATCCCCATCATCACCAAGACCATATGAGAAAGTGGGGCAAGATCACCACTGGCACCCAAGGATCCCTTTTCTGGTATAACTGGGTGAACTCCTTTATTCAACATATCCAACAACGTCTGAATCGTTTCCAATCGAACACCAGAAAATCCTTTTGCTAAGGCGTTTGCTCTTAAAAGCATCGCCGCTCGAGAGGTTTCTTCTGGAAGTGGCTCACCAACACCGCAGGCATGGCTCATAATCAAGTTTTTTTGTAATTGTTTGGCTTCGTCCTTAGAGATCATTACATCACTAAATTTTCCGAAGCCTGTGGTAATTCCGTAAACCACCTTTTCTTCATTCACAAAATCATCCACAATCTTGCGAGATCGATGGATTTTTTCTACAGATTCTTCTGTCAGTGCCACGAATATGTTTTCACGAGCCACCTGAACCACATCTTCAATCCCAAGGTTATTTCCATCAATTCTGATTTCTTTCATTGTTCTACCTCCTCTGATTCTTTCAGCTTTATTCATCTATCATCTCATAATAATTTTTATCTGATCTTACTGTATCAAAAAAACGTCTTCAAATCGTCAATACCGTGAAGACGTTTTCATTTCTATTTCTTTTTTTATTCGCTCTAATACACTTAATTCATAGGGGTTTTTAATCATGTTGGCATACTCTTCTGCTTTTTTTAAAAATTGACTGGTTTTTTTTCTTTCTCCTTTTTCAAATTGAATCAATGCCATATATAGATTTGCAATAGACCGTCTCCAAAAGATTTCATATTCACCAAAGTAATCCAGTGCTTTGCAAAGATATGTTTCTGCTTTTTCGGGTTTTCCCATCTGATAGCTAGCCAGGCCCATCCCAGTGTAGAATACGGCAATAGAGTGGTGTCGCACATCCTTCTGAGAACAGTCGTCTACCGCGTGTTGATACTGTTCTATCGCTAGATCATATTCTTTTCGATTGCGATGCATTTCACCTTTGTAGTAGTGACATGCTGCCACATGGACTACATGTTGTCGATCTTTGGTTTTTATTTCTTCCACAGCTTCTATCGCTTGGTTAAGCACAATTTCTGCTTCGTCAAATCCTTGGCTCATCATAAGATATAATCCCTTCAACCTTAAAAAAAGCGGAATCCGTTCTGAGTAATGATAAGCTTCTGCCAAAGCAACGGCCTGATCAATATTTTTAATCATTACTTCTGGCTTCTGGGTTTGAATTCCGTAATATACAAGCTGTTGATATCCACCGATAGCGTGATCCCAACTCTCTGCTTCCAAAGCTAAGCGAATCATTTTTTCTGTCGTTTGAACCCCTTGCTGATATTCCCCTTCTCTTATCAAGAGTCGACCTTTTAAGTGCAAGAAAGATAGGTGCCAGAAGCGAACTTCTTCTTCCTGCAACTCTTCTAGATCCATGCCCTGCATAATGGCTTCTACTTCTTCAAAGTAACTCATTGTCTCTTCTCTACTCAAAAAAACAGACTGTCTTGGTAAATTACGCAAATGAATGGCACTAGGAAATAGTTCATGATAGTAATCCAAATAACTATTCAAGTATTTCATAATATACTTTAGAGCATGAGAATAGTCGCCACCTTGCTTAAAATGATGAATTAAATCCGTATAGCGAAGCACATCTCCTGTATTATCCCGAAGTTGACTTTCCAACTGGCGTCCTATCCGTTGATGCAGTAAACGTCTTTTCGACTGAGATTGCTGTTCATACACATATTCACGGAATTTTTGATGCGTAAACTCTACACTGGTTTTTTTCCCCTCAATGACTTCTCTTAAAACGCCACGATCTACCAACTCTTGAAGCATATCTGCTACTTCAACCTCATCTGCACTGCTTATCCCTGCTACTTGGCTCACCGATACTCGATGAAAAAAAAGCGAGATGAGTTCCAATAGTTTTCTAGTTTCTTCTGGTATTTCTTGCAACCTACTTTGAAGAATATTCTGGGCTTTTTCAGATAGTTTTTCTGTACTCCCATAAGTTTCCAGTGCGTGCAAGTACTCCGCCACAAAAAATGGATTTCCTAGTGTTTCTTCATATATTTTTTCTCCTATTTTTTTGTCAATTTGTTGAAAGTTTGACTCTTGTTTAATCCATTGAAGGGTTTGTTGGAAACTGAACCGCTGCAATGAAATTCGCGTCACATTATTTTTTTGACTCATAGACGCTGTTAAAGTGGTCATTCGATCTTCATGCCCATCCCGAAGCGTTGTTAAGAATAGAATCGGCAACGTTTTTTCCTGCAAAATCCTACGCATTAACTGTAGGCTAACAGAATCCATCCAGTGCAGGTCTTCAAAAATAAAAAGTAGTTTTTTAGTTTTGGCTACTTTTTTTAGCATTCCCACAACTGCTTCCATCACATTCAATCGTTGACTTTCTTCGAGAATTGATGAATGGAGTCTATCTGTTTTCTTTGTTAACAAAGACTCAAAGATAGGAAACTGTCTTGATATCTGATAAATCCAAGATTCGGGGATTTCAATCTGTTGAGTTTCTATAAGGGTCATGAGCTGAGAAAACACTGGTTGCCACGGTTTTAATACAAAATGTTCTTCTTGCTTATAACAGTTCGCTTCCAAAACCTCTATTTCTAAAGAAGCTTCATTTTCTACAAAAGCCTGAACCAACAAGGTTTTTCCAATTCCCGCTTCGCCACACACCATGATCAACCTTGGTGTTTTATGCCGATAAAATTCATCCATTTGCTCTAAAAGCTGTTGCCATTCTTTTTTTCGACCAAACAATTGAAATTTTTCTTTTCTTGTTTCTTCAGACCCTTGGGGCTGCCGCTGCTTAAATACTTGATTATACAGCTCTTTAGTTTTAGCTTCTGGCTGAATCCCCAGTTCTTCCTTTAGTATGTTGACAGTTTCTTCATATTCTTGTATAGCTTTATGATACTGACCTTTTTTAGTATACGCTTCCATTACTTTCCTTCTAGCTTCTTCATCAAATTCATCTTGACGAATCAAGGCCTTCCCCAACTCTAGAACCCGTTCCAAATCTCCATCGTCTTCTGCCTTTTTTATTCCCTGATGTAACTTTCGCAAATATATTTCTTCACATTCCTGGCGTTTTTCCATCATCCAGTTTTCAAATTCTTCCGCATCCTTAACAGAAAATCCTTTTAGAAAACCTTGTTGATACTCTTTCCATGCATTTTTTCCTTCTGAAAAAAAACTTTCTAAATCTGTATGCCATTGCCACTCTGGATTTAGTATCAACTCTTTTTGATTGGGTGCCAGCACCACTTGTTCGCCTAAGGTTTTCCGAATTTTGTATAGTGCATTCCGCAAATTTTTACGAGCCGTCTCTTCCGGAAAATCTCCCCACAGTAAATGCATCATTTCTGAACGGGACGCTTTTCGATTAACCAGCAAATAATAAAAAGCGGCCTCTGCTTTTCGATAAGGAAGCCTTATGGCTTCGCTATCCAAGGTCATGGATGGTGTTTTCAATAATGTTGCCTTTACTGTTGGCATTCTTTTTTCCTCCTTTCCTCTATAAAGATCGATTCTTTTCATTTCTTTTTATTATATCAAAAATAACCTTTCTGAGCATTATGTTTTGATCTTGTGTTTTTTAGGGTAATAGGATCATATCATGGATTACTCTCAATCCACTGAGATAAGGAGATGAATAGATGAATGTATATGAGTATCAAGCCAAAGAACTGTTAAAACCATACGGCGTCCATGTCTTAAAAGGAGTATTAGTTGAACATATCGACGAAGCGGCTGAAAAAGCATCGACTATAACAACGGATGTTATAATGGTAAAAGCCCAAGTATACGCAGGAGGGCGGGGAAAAGCTGGCGGCGTTAAACTCGCACACAGTCATGAAGAAGCCGTGAAAATTTGTCAGCAAATGCTTGGCATGCAACTGATCACTCCCCAAACTGGAAAAAATGGTGTCCCCGTAAAAAAAGTGTATTTTGAAGAGGGGTGTTCCATCTCCGAAGAATACTATTTGAGTCTAGTCGTGGATCGAAAAAACAAATGTATTTCTCTAATTGCATCAAAAGAAGGCGGCGTAGAAATCGAATCCATTGCTCAAAAGAACCCAGAAGCAATTTTAACCATCCCCATAGATCCTCTTGCTCATCTAAGGGATTATCAAATCCGCCAAGTGCTAGAAATCCTAGATGTCCCTAAGGCAGCTCATCAAAAAATGGAGGCCCATTTAAAGAGTCTATACAGCGCCTTTATAAACATGGACTGCGATATGTTAGAAGTAAACCCCTTAGTCCTAACCCAGTCTCAAGAAATTGTTGTTTTAGATGCGAAAATAAACTTTGATGATAACGCACTCTACCGACAACCCTCCATCAGCCTTTTGAGAGATTCCTCGGAGTCAGATTCAAAAGAGATTCAGGCCGCCGGTCACGGTCTTTCTTATGTGGCCTTGGATGGAACCATCGGATGCCTTGTAAATGGGGCTGGTTTAGCCATGGCCACCATGGATTCCATTTACAGCGAAGGTGGTCAACCTGCCAATTTCTTAGATGTAGGCGGAAGTGCAACGGTAAAAAACGTAACAGAAGCACTTCGGATTATTCTTTCAGACCAAAGTGTTCAGGGGATTTTCATTAATATATTTGGCGGGATTATGCAGTGCGACACCATTGCAAAGGGTATTATCCAAGCTGCCAAGGCTCAACAAATTGATGTTCCTATGGTCGTTCGATTGGAAGGAAACCAAGCCCAGGAAGGGACCGCTATCTTAAAAAATTCCAGCCTAAATATCGCTACGGCTTCAAGTCTGGATGACGGCGCTGCCACCATCGTTAAAATGATTCAAACAGGAGGGGTTGTGTAATGAGCATTTGGGTAACTGAACACACAAAAGTATTGGTCCAAGGGATTACCGGTTCTGCCGCCAAATTGCATACGCGTCAGATGCTGGACTACGGCACAAAAATAGTAGGTGGCATTACACCTGGTAAAGATGGGCAGGAAGTAGAAGGTGTTCCGGTTTATGGATCTGTTCAAAAAGCGGTGGATGCTACCCATGCAGATACATCCGTTATTTATGTGCCGGCGCCCTTTGCAGCTGATGCTATCATCGAAGCAGCCGACGCAGGCATCACCCTAATTCTATGTATTACGGAACACATTCCCGTACAGGATATGATTATGGTTTCCCATTACCTTAAATCCCGTCCAGTTCGACTCATCGGCCCCAATTGCCCTGGCATTATCACTCCAGACGTCTGTAAAATTGGCATTATGCCCGGACATATTCATCAATCAGGTCGTATCGGTGTGGTTTCCCGATCTGGCACCCTTACCTACGAAGCCGTTCACGCTCTGACTACTGCTGGTTACGGCCAATCTACAGCCGTAGGTATTGGTGGCGATCCCATTAGCGGAACCAACTTTATCGATGTCTTAGAGTCTTTTGAGAAAGACAGTCAAACCGACGCCATCATCATGATCGGAGAAATCGGTGGTGATGCAGAAGAAAATGCAGCTCGATGGGCTCAACAACATATGACCAAACCCATTATCGGTTTTGTAAGCGGTATCACAGCACCACCAGGCAAACGAATGGGACATGCAGGCGCCATTGTCTCTGGTTCCAGCGGAACCGCCGAAAGTAAAATCATTGAAATGGAACGCTACGGCATTCGTGTCGCCCGTAGAATCTCTGAAATTGTGCCACTACTGAAACAAGCACTTTAGAAGCATAGAAAAGCCCCATATTATATGGGGCTTTTCTGATAAAAATTTTATTTAAAGGCTTCTTCTACTTTCCATTCTTCCCAAACCTTACCTACTAGGTCTGGTCCTGGTTGCAACACTTGTTTTCCCGGCTTCCATCCAGCTGGGGTTGCTTTGGTTTCCTTAGAATCACGTACTAGCTGGAAGGCTTGAATTTGACGTATGGTTTCAGCAATATTTCTTCCTACTGGAGGTGTCAATACCTCAAATCCCTGAACATTGCCATCTGGATCAATAATAAAGCGACCCCGTGTTTCTACTCCACCTTCTTCATCATAAATACCATACATTTTTCCTATGACACCGCCACCATCGCTTAGCATTGGGAAGGGAACGTCTTTATGAACCATCTTAGAAATTTCATGATCATTCCACATTTTATGAACGAACATGCTATCTACACTACAGGATAATACTTCTACTCCTAGAGCTTGCAACTCATCATGTTTTTCAGCAACTGCTGAAATTTCCGTAGCTCAGACAAAAGTAAAATCTCCTGGATAAAAACAAAGCAGTACCCATTTTCCTTTATACTCTTCTAGATTAATGTTAACAAACTTCCCCTGGTAATAGGCTGGTGCCGCAAATGTCGGGGCTGGTTTTCCGACTTTAATCATTGATTCTTCCTCCTTTGACGTGTCTATGGATGGTTCCGTTTCTATTGCGACGCTTTCCTTCTTCTGTATCGGTGGTCGCTTGCATCCTGGTTTAAAATCTTCTGGCAATTCCTCCACCTCCTATAGGTAATGTGTATATAGTTATTCAGAATCTCTATCCAACATATACCCTTTATTTGCTTTTCAAACACATTAAATGGCAATTTGGTATCATTTACATTTTATACAAGTACCATCTGCACGTCTTATATTCGTATTTTAATTCATATACTTTTTCCAAATCACCGATCATGCTTTGACACCGGTATACAATCATCCGATTTCCAGCCAGTTTCTCTTCCCGATACTCAATGATCCGATCCACTTTAATGACGTGAAGCCCATTATCTCCAAAATTAAGAGGCGATTCCCATCGGTATCGTAACGGCCTTGGACTGCCCTTGGCATCAAAAAAGGCAATCATTTCAATAGGCTGCATCCATATTTTCATCTACTGCTCCTCCTATTTACAAATAACTGGACATCATGGGATACTCAGCTTCCTCCTCCTGAACAATCCCTCCCATAAGGGGCGGAATCGACGAGTTAGAAAAACATCCACGAAAGAGTGAGGTATCCCCAAATCGACAACGAATTTTATCAATGGTTTGATCCAATCGCTTCAATCGATCTGTTTGTTCCTGTAGGAATGACATCTGGCTATAGTCATTCCTACATAAGTCCGAAAGATGAATTCCCATATGTCTCAAGGCTTCCCCTTTCCATGCTTTATCAAAAATTCTACAGGCTTCCTTCCAAATAAGCGTGGTGGAATCAATTGGAATTTCTAAGCTACTTTGTTTTCCATAGGTGAACAATTCTGCCGAACGCAGGGTCACCGAAACCACACGTCCGCTCCGCTCCATATGTCGAATCCTCTTTCCCAGGGTTTCACTAAGGGCCAAAAGAATCTGATGAGCTGTTTTACGATCCACAACATCAAAAGCCAACGTATTAGAATTACCGATACTTTTAATCGGAACTGGTTGTTCTATTACCTGCGAGTTATCCAGTCCATTTGCATATTGCCAAATTAGTACCCCTGGCTTTTTTAACCACTGATGTATTAAGTCTGGATCCGTCCTGGCCAAATCGCCTATGGTTATAATATTATATCGAAAAAGTTTTTTTGCCGTTGCCCTCCCAACAAAAAATAATTCACCCACAGGTAGCGGCCACATTTTTTCAGTTATCTCATGACGGTATAAGGTATGTACTTTGTCAGGTTTTCTAAATTCCGAGGCCATTTTTGCCAAAAGTTTATTGGGTCCAATCCCTATATTCACTGTAAATCCCAATTCTGCTCTGATTCTTCTTCTTATTTGATGGGCTACTTCCATTGCTTGCTTCTGAAAATTTTCCTTGTTGGCAGCAGGTTGCTGATAATGTAGGAAAGATTCGTCAATGGAATATCGTTGGATGATTGGTGAATACTGGCTTAAGATTTTATTCATGGCATCACTACATTGCATATATAAAGCATAGTTTGGTGGCACCACTACCAGCTCAGGACATTTTTGCCTAGCACTAAAAAGCGTTTCTCCCGTTTCTATCTGATGTTTTTTTGCTGGAATCGACTTCGCCAACACAATCCCATGACGGCTAGCCTCATTGCCACCAACCACGGCTGGTATTTCTCGTAAATCCACTTTAGCACCATGCTGTAGTCTATCAACCGCCTCCCAAGATAAGTAAGCACTATTGACGTCTATATGAAAAATCTCGAACATACGATCCTCTCCTATATAAATAGAATACAAGAACATACGTTTTCTGTCAACTCGCTTTTCATTCTAAGGCTTCTCTATGCTATAATAGCAGATGAACCGATCAAAAGCCCTCGCCTCTGAATCTAATAAAAATGATGTTTTCTGGATGATGGATTATAGATCTTACGGGTGAAAAGCTTAAATCGACAGCGAAGGGAGTTTTTAAGAATGAAATATTCCACCAGGGATGGTGAGTTGTTTTATGATGTCATTGGTCCAGAAAAGGCACCAGTTTTGGTTTTTACCCATGGTGCAGGACTAAGTCACCTGATGTTTCAAAAGCAAGTAGAGGCTTTTAAGGATCATTATCGATGCCTGGTATGGGATCTTCCTGGACATGGAAAATCCTATGACTTACAAGAAAATTTCAAGTTTACAGAAATGCCAAAACATATTCTTGGTATGGTAAACAGCATCGGGGCTTCCAAGGCTATTTTAATTGGTCAATCCATGGGAAGCATGATCAGTCAATACACGGCTCATCTTTACCCAAACCAGATCGAGGGCATCGTCAGCGTTGGTGGCTCAAAACTGAAAACAGAACAATTAAGTAGATTTCAACGATTTATGTTCATGCTGATGCCCATGTTTTTTCGAATGGTTCCAGAAAAAAAGTTTTTTTACCGCATTGCTGTTAGCAAAGCTACGACACCAGCAGCACGAACTTTTTACGAAGAATCCTTAACTAAAATGGGACGCAAACAGTTTTTCTTTGTCTGGCGAGGGTTAATGCAAAGTTTCGAGTTAGGGATTGATGCTCCCATTACACATCCATTGCTGATTTGCCATGGTGAACACGATTCCCCAGCAACCCTGCTGACGGAAGCCGAAGAATGGCATGAAGTATCCTCTAACAGCCGCCTTGTTATTATTCCAGGCTCAGGGCACAACGCAAATATGGATGCACCAACCCTTTTTAATCGAGAGTTGGAAACATTTCTAAATCAACTAACCTA
Source organism: Tindallia texcoconensis (assembly GCF_055383815.1). Classification (NCBI taxonomy): domain Bacteria; kingdom Bacillati; phylum Bacillota; class Clostridia; order Peptostreptococcales; family Tindalliaceae; genus Tindallia; species Tindallia texcoconensis. Next base: position 2,228,517 of record NZ_AP042431.1, on the reverse strand, counting down.
TAAGCGCGAACTATAAGGAAGGTGTTCCTCATGCTTTTTCAAATCCTTAAACAACCATTTACTCGCCACCGTAAATGGTTCATGGCATCACTCATTATTTTCATGGGATCCTTGTTGCTTTTTAAGACCCTGTCTTTTATCTATTACGAAGAAATCCTTGGATTTTTCAGTCATTTTTTGGATGATCTGGAGGAGCTAGCCGCAGATGTTTTTTCTGGATCTTCTATGTGGCATGGCGCAGGCATTCTCTTTGCCAACAACCTACGCGCCTCCTTAATGATGCTACTAGGTGGTATCCTCCTTGTGTTTCCTATATTTGGACTTATTATAAACGGCGGTCTCGTTGGGGCTGTATCAACACTAATTACCACGGATGGAACCATTAGTCTATTTGGCTTTTACGTCGTCGGAATTCTTCCTCACGGCATTTTCGAAATTCCCGCTATTCTTTTAAGTGGAGCCATCGGTCTAAAAATCTCTGCAGAACTTATTTCACCCCCTCTAGGTCAAACTCGAAAACACCGATTAAAGAAAAATTATCAAGCTGCTCTATGGAGCCTTCCTGTTATTATTTTACTTTTATCCATAGCAGCCATTGTCGAAGTATTTGTAACACCTTGGTTAATGCAGCTTTATCTTTAAGTTTCCATAGCTTACACCATTAAATTTGTCATCCCTAGCCGAATATGGTAAACTATGAAGCGATGTGTCGCAAGCATCATGCGACCAACCTATTTATTAGGAGGTTTCTTATGTTTACCAAAAAATCAATTGTTCTACTGGGTATTCTCGCAGCACTTTTTATGGCTACCATCCCAGCCAATGCATATTCCGAAGGAATCCTTTTGCGCTACGAAATGGAAAATCCTGATGTAATGAAGCTACAGCAAGATCTTCAATCTTTGGGTTTTTTCTCTGTTGATCCTACCGGATACTTTGGTACCATCACTGAATCTTCCGTTAAAAGTTTTCAAAAACAACATGGCTTAACCGCTGATGGTCTCGTTGGTTCCAGTACGATCCAAAAAATCCAGGCTTTAAAAACATCTAAAAACACTCAAGCATCTGTCTCTCGAGGCTCCTCAAGGTCCGAGTCAACCAAAGGATCAGAAGTTCAGATGCTTTCTTGGTTTGACGATGTTAAACCTTTATGGAACCGCGGCGAAAATGCCGTTATCACAGATATTGCTTCTGGACGAAGCTTTAAGGTTCAGCGTACATATGGCCGCAATCATGCCGATGTCGAAACTCTTACCAAAAAAGATACGCGCATCCTAAAGGAAATAGCTGGCGGTAATTGGAGTTGGCAACGCATTCCTGTCATTGTGGAAATACACGGCCACCGCATTGCCGCTTCTATTGCCCCTATGCCTCATGCTGGTATTGACGGACTTCCAACCAATCAGACCGTTCACAATCGAAGTGGCGGCTTCGGAACTGGTACCAACTTAAATGCAATACATGGCAATGGAATGGATGGCCATATGGACATTCATTTTAAAGGTAGTCGTACACACGGCAGCAATACCATTTGTTCAGACCATCAACAGGCCATTCAGAAAGCTTACCAATCTCAATAAGCACTCAAAGGAATATCCTCACAAACAAAGACCCTGCTTTTCTTATGAAGAAAAGCAGGGTCTTTTCGATAAAGTGCTTTATTTTAACTCCACCCGATCAAAGCTTCAAATCCAATAGACACAGCCGCAATACCAGTCCATATTCCAAAATAGGCATTACGAATTTCAACCATTTTTCATAGGGTATTTTAGCAACTTCTCTGGCTCCCAGCAACTTTCAGCATCTTAAAGCAATTTGAATCCATCCATCTCTCAAGAGTCTTAACACTTCAATCCCCAAAACCTAAATGAATCATCTGAATCTTTTTAATCACTGCATGGTATAAGTTTACACCTTCCATCAACACCGTTTCATCAAAATCAAAGCCTTCATTATGGTGTCCTGCTGAAGTAGTTGATCCAAAAAAAAGGTAAGTGGCCTTTCCACCCTGATCCTGAACTTCTTTCATCATCAAGGTGGCATCTTCACTTCCGCCCAAGTACATTGAGGAGAGGACGCTCCCCACCTCCATAAGCTGATTTTCTTTCGCTACCTTTTCCACGATTTCTGCTAATTCATCATCACAAACTGCCGTAATGGCTTCCCCCATTGTTGTAATTGAATATTGGTTATCATACATATGTGCTGCACCTTCTATGACTTTGATCGCCTGTTCATAGACAAAAGCGTTAAGTTCTGATGTTTCCCCTCGCGTTTCAATTTTTAGTATCGCCTTAGAAGGAACCACGTTTCGACCTACACCAGCTTCCATTACTCCCACATTAACTCTAGTAACACCATCACCATGTGACGAAATACCGTGAATATTCAGGGCAGCCGTTGCTGCAGCTAGCAGGGAGTTCTTTCCTTTTTCAGGATCTTTCCCTGCATGAGCTCCTTTCCCAGTAAATTCAACATCTATCTTTGTCGTGGATAAAAACCCTTCTGTTTTCGGAGCTAAGGTGCCTGTCTCCAAGCCAAAGCCTACATGTCCTGCAAAAAAATAATCTACGTCTTTCAGCAAACCCTTATCAACCATTGCTTTAGCTCCTCGTACCCCTTCTTCAGCTGGTTGAAAAATGAGCTTGATCCTACCTCTTAAGTGTTCCCTATCCTTTATCAATACCTCCGCCAAGCCCAAGCCCATAGCTGCATGTCCATCGTGGCCACAAGCATGCATCATTCCTTCATTTAAAGATCGAAATCCTTGTTTTTGGGGACGATGAGCTTCATCGTCCCTTTCTACCCCATCATTGGCATCGATATCAAAGCGTATCCCAATCGTTGGTCCAGGTTTCCCAGTTTCAAGAATTGCCAAGGCACCTGTATACTTCTCCATTCTTTTAATGATTTCTGGGTTTCCGCCCTGTTCAATGGCACGATTAATCTGATGATCAATATCCCTCTCTTCCTCTCTGCCCATGACAGAAGGAATATGCAGGATCCTTTTTCCATATTTCACTTCATATCCCAAAGCCTGCAGAACTTCAACAATTCTTGACGTTGTTCGAAATTCACGCCATCCTGATTCTGCATAGCGATGAAACTCTCTTCGATAGGCAATTACTTTTTCATTTAAAATGAGATCACCCCTCATCTTGTTCTATGCTATGCATAAAAACATCTACCTTCAAAGGATCGTTGCATTAAAGTACAAGTTCTAAACTCCTGATCAGTAATTGCATTCTTGGTTCTATGGAATCTAGTAAAATATATTCACCGGTTCCATGGGATCCACCGCCTACAGGTCCAATAGCATCCACCGTTGTAACTCCTTCTGCCGCTGTAAGACTGCCGTCAGATCCACCTCCTGTAGCAATCCACCTTGTTTCAATTTTTAATTCATCGGCTATTTTCGATATTTTTTCACATAGCTGTATTGTCGCTTGACTGGGATTCATTGGAGGTCTTGTCACACCGCCCCTAATCTCCACTTCAACACCTTTTACAAAGGGATTTTTTTGCATCTCTCGAATAATACTATCAATCCTCTCCGCCTCTTGCACATTTTTAAAGCGAAGGTCTACTTCCGCACTGGCTTTTTCTGCCACTACATTGGCTCCCGTTCCACCAGAAACAACGCCTACATTAACAGTTGTACCTACCTCAAAATCCGTCATTTTGTGAAGTTCCACAATCCACCTACCCATTTCTTCTATGGCACTAATTCCTTTTTCAGGTTCCACTCCTGCATGAACAGCTTTTCCTTTAAAATCAAGAAAGTATCTTCCTACGCCTTTTCTCTCATTTACCATAGAACCATCCGCTCTAGCTGGTTCTAAAACAAAAACACAGGAGGATTGTCTAGCTACTTGTCTAATAAGGGTATTGGAATAACGCGAACTAATTTCTTCATCACTGTTCAAAAGAATACATACAGAAGATTCCCTTAGCTTATCTTCCTTTTGCAATTGCTCCAGGCTGTAATACATTGCCAACAAACTATTTTTCATGTCATTCACACCAGGGCCAAAAGCTTTGTTTCCTTCTATTTTAAAAGGCCATTTTTTTGCTTCTCCTACAGGAAAAACCGTATCCATATGGCCCAGTAGCAAGACATCATAGGGCTCTCCTTTTTCTTTATTAACTATTTTTAGAACAGGACCAACTTCATCGCTAAGGTCTATCTTTTCCACTTTCCAGCCTAATTTTTTGTACTTATCCGAAAAAAAAGACGCTATTTTCTCTGTACCTTCTGGATGTTTGCTTCCACTATCAATGTTAACAAGATATTCCAATTCTTCTAGATACTTTTCAAAATTCATCATGATTGGTTGCCCTCCTGGGATATTTTTTATGAAAAAGGACAAGAGTATTCTCTCGCCCTTTTTTATCAAGCATCCTTCATTCTTCAGTCCGAGGTAGAATCTGACCCCATTCCACTAAAACCCATTTACAAAAATAAGATAAAGTTTGCAATCACGGTGACAAGAAGTGCTCCTGTCATTGGTATCGCCGTTCTTTTCACAACATCTACTGGATTAACATCCGAAACGCCAGAAACAGCTACAATCACCGCCGTAATTGGCGAAACACTTCTGGCTATGCTGGCTGCGAACTGCATAGGAAGCACCATAACCACGGTTGCTATTCCTACCTGAGAAGATACGTCCGGTGCCAAGGCCGCAAAGGCAAAGAAAGGCGCATTGCCGGACCCCATCACAACAGCTGATGCAGCAATAATAGTCGTCATAATAAGAATCATCGGGACTGGTCCAAAACCAGCGTCTTGTGAAGCACTAATGATGGTATCAATAGCACCAATACTTGTAAGTCCACGTGCAAAGGTTTCACCCGCAACAATCAAGGTAACTACACGAGCAAAAGAAGTTCCCATGGCATCAAAGAAAACCATAATACTTCCCAGCACTTTCTCCGCATTTTTGTACCGAACAAACTCAAAAACCATACTTACAAATAAACTAATTAGCATCGCCGTTACAACATGCATATTAATCGTATCAATCACCATGCTACTGAAAGTAAAGATCAAAACCAAAGGAATCAATGGCAAAATTGCATAAATCATCGGCGGCATATCTTCCCCATCAGTATCTTCATGAGCTCTCAATCTTTCTATTTCTACTTTTGCTTCTGATGCTGCCTGAACTGCATCATGGCCTATTTTTTGATCAAATCGTTTTTGCGTAAAGTAATGAAGCACTGCAATGGTGATGGCAACCGCAATGGCTATTGGAATCTGGTATTGTGCAAAATAAACCGCTACATCCAATTCCGCCGTTGCAGCGGCTAAGTTGGAATTTCCAGATGCCGGTCCCAAATCCATACAGGCACTAGTTCCTATCATGGCTGTAGCAGCCAATTTGCTTACACCTAAACTAATCAGCAAGGGATACATGGTAACCATCAGCAAAAGACCAACTCCCGTTGCACTCGGAACAAAAATATTCAATGTTTGCCCTACAATATAACCAAGGGCCAATACCAAGTAAGGCTTGTTCAACTTCTGTAGCGGTTTAATCGTCAGGCCCACCAATGCCTTGCTGGCACCTGTATGATCCATATAACGAGCAAAGCCAGCTACTGCTACAATAATCAGACCAAGGCCTCCCGCTCTATTACTAAAGGTGTTTTTTATAAATTCAAAGATATCAAACCAAATAAATCCAGTACTGGAGTCTTCTGCAACAATTTCACCCGTTCCCAAAACAATGGCTAAACTCATTAACACCATTCCACCAAGCATCAATACAGGCTGTGGCTTATACTTTTTTAAGATCATTCTCGCTACAAATCCGGTGACCACTAACGCAATAATAACACCAAACATCTAATATCCTCCTTTAAACTTTAATATATTTTTCACAATCTTCCTTGATCCCTTGCCTCCTTTTTTCAAAAAAATAGTTATACATTCATTTCTTTTATATATGCAATTCTTATGCCAACGGCCCCTCCTTTTCATAAGAAAGCTTTGCACGTCCATTTCTTTGGCTTTCCAAAGTTCTTTCTTGGTTTGCCTACGTTTAAAAAATCTTATTCTTCCAAAGAAAAAACCGACGCTTCTCGCATCGGCTTTTTTTATCCATCGTAGGTTTGTATTAACCAACTTTTATCCCTTTAGTGTTTTTACGTAATTTTCTAAAACTTTCCTTCCTAATTCCGTCATTTCATATCCTTTTTTGCTACCTCTCGCAACAATCAATTCTTTTGCCTCTAGCTCTTTTAACAAGCGCCTAATTTTCCCCTCCCCAAGATTGTAATGCTCTTTTTCAGCCTGATTCCTAAGGGCTGTTCTTCCTAGGGAATCTGGTTCCACTGCCTTCAACTTGGACAAAATCCACACCGCATTTTCTTCTAAAAACAATGCATCCCCTCCTAGTGTTTCAGGTGTTTTTAACATATGAGGGTGTAAATCTTGACATTGAATAGGAGTCCCTTCATAAATAATCGAGAGATATTCTACTAAATTCAGTAGTTCTCGTATATTACCCCTCCAATGGTATTTCATCAATAGATCTATGACCTGCGGTTCACAAACATCCGACAAATCCATCCGATGTGCACCTGTAAATTTCTGATTCATAAACACGTTTAATAAATAAGGAATATCTTCTTTCCTCTCTCTTAAAGGGATGGTATGCAAAGGCAAAATATTCAATCTAAAAAATAAATCTTCACGAAATATGTCTTTATCTATCAGCTCCATCAAGTCCTTGTTCGTCGCAGCAATTACCCGTACATCTACAGGTATTTCTTCCAGAGCGCCCACCCTTCTTATTTTTTTCTCTTCTAGCACTCTTAGGAGTTTTACCTGAAACTCCAAGGGTGCATCTCCAATTTCATCAATAAAGACTGTCCCTCCGTTAGCTATTTCAAAAATGCCCATTTTACCGCCCTTTAAAGCCCCGGTAAAAGACCCTTCTTCGTATCCAAAAAGCTCGCTTTCTAATAGACTTGGCGATAATGCTCCTATGTTCACAGGTACAAAGGCTCCCTTTCGTCGCTTGGACGCCGTATGAATCGCTTGGGCCAATATTTCTTTTCCAGTTCCATTTTCACCTTGAATAAGGATGGTTGCTTCTGTAATAGAAAATTTCTTTGCCTTTTCAACCATTTGCTTTGTTTGTTGATTTTCAGTTAAATAATCTTCAAAAGAATGAAGTTGTTGCTTTATTTTTTTCTCTTGATTCCGACGTATGCGATGCCCTAATTTCGAAATTCGATCTGTATATTGTATGGTCATCAAATATCCTGCATGATACTCAAAATCGATCTTTTGTACGTCCACCAACATTTCCGCAGAGTTTATTTCAGTGATCCACGTTAATTGATCTTTCAATTCACCCTTAGGGATCTCCATTAAGGAAGAAACTTCCGCTCCAATAAATTCGGATTTGTTTTTGCTAATTATCATTTCGAAATTTGTGTTTGCATTAATAATTCGATTGTTTTCACCTATATAAGCAATGCCATGCTCAATGCTATTAACAATCCGCTCCAGCAATTTTTCCGACTCTTGTGCATCTCGCCTACTCTCATCAATGAGTTTTGATATTTTCACAATATTACGAAGATACTCCATCAAAAAACTTTGTTCGATTTTCTCTTCTAGCTCTAAGGCAGAAATGATGTCATGAATGGTGCTAATATCCAGTATTCGACTCCCCAAGTCAATTACATGCTCTACTTTATCTGGAATCAAATGCGATTCACCAGGTGTGATCGCAATACTAGTTTCCACTTTTTTTCGACATCCTGGAAAAAATGGATGATACTGAAGGTGATCAAGACCAATCAGCTTAAGTTGCTGAATTGCTTCACCCGCCGTGTTTTCAGAATCATTCACTAGTAATACGTCAAGGCCTTCTGGAATGGATATAATCTCTTTGATTTTTTTATGGTTAATGACTCTTTCTGTCTCAAGATATGGCCTGCGAATCGGATCTCCTTCCAACACCAAATATCTTATACATCCTTTTGTATATAAAAACAGATCTGCTTTGGCTTGAAGAATCGCCTTTTGATCTGCTAATAAATAACACGACACTTTAATATCTTCTCCAAATAAACTTTCTAGCTGTTCTTTAATCACTTTTGCTGTTGGCTTACCAATAGTAATCAATGCAATGTTTTTCATGACTCTAATCTCCTTATTTGTTGATTTAAGCTTCACACAGAACAACGATACATGCCATAGGCCTTTTCCTTATCCATCAAAAAACCCTTCGCTTATGTTCCACGAAGGGCTCTCCCTAGTCTTAAGCTATAGTCCAATGGTTTCTAAAAACAAACGAATTACATTGGCACCACCAATAAAAGTACCAATACTGCTTCCCACATTGGTTAGGGCTACCACCAACAAGACTCGAGTCACTTTATTACGCCAAAATCCTTTAAGACTAAGCAGATCTTCTGTCAAATCTTCAAAGTCTTGCACATTAGGCTTGCGAATCAACGCTTCCACAATACCCGCTACCCATCCAGCTGCCAACATCGGATTTAAGGAACTGAGTGGAGCCGCCAAAAACGCCGAGGCAATGGTGAGCGGATGACCAAAAGCAATCGCCGCTCCCAGAGCTGAAAAACTTCCATTCCACAAAATCCAGGTGATCGATTGTTGAATTCCTGCATCAAAGTTAAGATAAAAAGTATAACCTATCATTCCAAGAATTATCCCTGGAATAAGCCAAGGTATGATTTTAGAACTTTTTTTCTTTCGGGGTACTTGAGATAAAGCTTGCAAATCATGTTCATAATGAATCTGTTCCTTTATTCCTGGTACATGAGCAGCGCCAAGTACAGCAATGATTTTATCCCCAGAGGCGTTTTTGATTTTCTGTGCCAAATATTGATCCCTCTCGTCAATTAAAGGCTTTTTTAGGCGAGGGAATGCCTCCGTAAACTCTTTCAACATGGCATTCAGCATATCTTTTGATTTTAAGTTCTCCAACTCTTCTTCCGTGATGTCATCGCCTTCAAATAAGCTAAAGAAAATTTGTACGATTAACTGTGCTTTTCCTTTTATTCCAAGACCATGCCATACCCTAGCAAAAGTTACTTGAATATTGCGATCTGCCAAAACTAATCTGGCACCATTTTCTTTGGCGGATTCGATTCCTTGAATCATCTCTTGGCCTGGCTTTACACCAAATTGTTTTGCCATTCGTTTTTGAAAAGAGGAAATCATGAGATTCATCAATAAAAGAGTCGCTTTCTTTTCTTTCATGATTTTAAAAATATCCGTTTCTTTCCATTTGTTTCCGTCTGCAATTGATTGATATCGTTGTCGATCTAGTTCAACACAAACAGAATCCGGTTTTTCGTAATCAATCACTTCTTTTACCTGCTCTGCGCTCTTTTTTGAAACATGGGCCGTTCCGATCAGAATAATCTCCTTATCTTCCAAATATAAGCGTGTAATATTATCATCGTCTAGTGGCTTTTCTACCATCTTTTCCTCTAAGGTTTCCTGAAAGGATGTCTCCGATGTTTCGTCTCTGCCAATTTTTCCGATTATCTCTTCTGTCATTTTCTACCTTCCTTTTGATGGTTTCAAAGCCATCTGGTTTATGGCATAATTGTACCATAAGAAAGCATTCTTGTAGATACTTAATCAGGAATTCCCCCTAGGAGGATAAAATCAGTGAACCTATGGCTCATGTTTGTGGTTACCTTTTTAATGATGACTATTTTCAATTCTACTTTTACCCTTCTGCCACTTTATATCTTAGATTTAGGTGGTTCAGAATTTTTTGCTGGAGTTCAGGCAGCGGCTTTTTATGGCACTGCCATTCTCTTTCGGTTTTATTTTGGCCCCTTAACAGACCGAGCAGGACGAAAAATCGCCATCCTAATAGGACTGTCGATTTTTACCATCACCTCATTTCTTTATGTCTTCAGTGACAGCCTAGCCATGATTACTGGCATTCGAATTCTTCAAGGCATCGGATTTGCCGCTTTTATATCCAGTGCCATTTCTGCCGTAGCAGATATGGCTCCTTCCCAGAAAATTGGCTTTTATATGTCCATCTATCGTATTGTCAGTACGCTGTCCTTTTTAACTGGTCCTATGGCCTCTATATACGTCGCTAAAACCTATGGCTATGATGCCTGGTTTCTAATATGTACAACCTTAGGCCTTCTCTCCATCGGCACTTTATATTTGATTCAATTTCCAATTATTCTTGAAGAGGTCCATCTGAAAGGATCACATCCTATGATTGAAATCTTTAAAACAAAAAAATATCAACCAGTGTACTTAGGCATCACTCTCACTTCCATGTGTTATGGATCTTTAGTTTCTTTTGCCGCTATCCATATTTCTCGTGTAACCACCATTGGAAATCCAGGCATTTATTTTACTTTCTTCGCTTTTTCAAGTCTCTTTTTCACTATCCTATCTGGCAAACTTTCAGATCGGCTAGGTCGAAGCCACGTTGCCTGGCCAGCTATTATGTTGCTAGGCATTGGAGTTGCTTCTTTATTTTGGATAGAATTTTTTCCATTTCCACTTTTAGTATTAAGCAGTGTTTTATCTGGCATTGGTTTCAATGCTGGTCTTTCCGTTCTTTCTGCTTGGCTGGTAGACCTTTCTGCTATGAACACCCGAGGATCTGTTCTATCTATTCAGGAAAGCGTTATTGATTTTTCTATCGGATTTATTTCTTTAGTCGTTGGCTTCATGGCCAGTTTCGCAAACCTCTCCACTGCATTTTTCGGGATAGGCTTTCTTTCTTGCATAACGGCTCTGTGTATGTTTTTTTTCGCTCTATCGCCTGGCTCTCATCATTCCCCAAAACCTTAAAGATATCTCCTATTTTCTTTTTTCTTTTCGAATTACACAGAATTTGTTATAGTAAGGAAGGATGCTTTATACAAAGGAGGTATTTTATGAGCCGACTCAGCTCAAAACAAAAAAAATATATATCTGACCTCAGCTTGTTATTTGTAGCCTTTGCCTGGGGTGGTGGCTTTGTTGCCGTCAAAGATGCTCTTAACAGCCTTACACCTATGTATTTAATGGCTTTTCGATTCACCCTGGCTTCCATCGTTGTTTACGCTGCTTTACATCGCTGGATTGGAAAAATTTCTAAAAGAGAGTTTAAAAACAGTGCTGTTGTAGGGACTATTCTTTTCCTTGCTTTTGCAGCTCAAACCGTCGGTCTGCAGTACACTACTGCTTCAAAACAGGGTTTTCTGACCGCCACTTATGTGATTATGGTTCCTTTTCTTTACTGGATCTTGTATCAAAAAAGACCTCCCATCAAAGTGTTTGCAGGAAGTTTCTTAACCTTGATAGGCATCGGATTTATTGGCTTGGATTCAACTCTTTCTTTGAATAAAGGAGATTGGTTAACATTACTCTGTGCCCTCTTTTTTGCGATGCATATTCTGTCTATTGAATTTTATACAAAAACCATTCACGTATTCAAAGTTGCTTTTATACAAATTTCCGTTGCTGCCCTTTGGTTCATTGCCGCAGCCCTTCTTTTCGAACCAACGCCAGGACCTTTATCCTCCCGAGCTTGGGCTGCCATTATCTACATGGCCGTAGTTTCTACTTTTGGCTGTTTTACAGTCCAGACCATCGCTCAAAAATATACCACTTCATCCCATGCTTCTATTATTATGTCCTTAGAATCCGTATTTGCTGCGGTGCTAGGCGTCTGGCTCTTACAAGAAGAAATGACCATGGCTATGCTCTTTGGGTGTGGATTAATATTTATCGCTATTCTCATGGTCGAAGTAAACTTCAAAAAACCTGTGCAAGAACCACTCCTAAAACACGCTCCTAAATAATGGAGATGTTTTTGCTCCAATTTGTTAAAAGCAATGCTTGATCACTACTATCCATTTTCCTTTATAGGGATTGCATGACTTTTCTAATCGTGTCTTTTTCAAAAGGTTTGACGATAAAATTAACCGCCCCACTTTTAATGGCTTGTATAATCATACCCTTCTGGCCCAAAGCACTGCAAACAACAATCTTTACGGATGGGTGCTTGGCAATAAGTTTTGGAATAGCCGTCAACCCATCCATTTGAGGCATTGTAATATCCAAAAAAATAACATCTGGTTTCAATTCTGCACATTTCAATATAGCTTTAAATCCATTTTCAGCTTCGCCCACTATTTCATGCCCCATCTCTTCTAATGTAAGCCCCAGAAGTTTTCTAAGAATCGTTGCATCGTCTACAATTAACACCTTCATGCGTATTTCTCCTTTTCTCACTCTAGTTTAATGGATCTCCATGGCTAGTATTTTTTTTGCTACACGTTCTTAAGGTTTGTTGGTTCACCAGCACACATACAATACCTGCTATCACAAAAATCATCAATGCCATTATGCCGTAAAGTATTATGTATCCAAAGCTTTCTAATTCCCAGTTAAGATATTCATACGGAAAAGTGCCGGTTATTTTTCCATAAACAATGCCTACCAACGTATATAAGCTGGGATAGACCATCCAAAACAGCACATATTTCATTCGATATATCTGTCTTTCTTCTGTCCAATACCAGTCCAATATATACGCTGCTGGTATTACATAATGCGTAATGATATTGATGATGGCATTAGGACCTTCTACCAGATAGGCATGCCTCAGAAAAATATGATAGACCAAGAATGTCATAAAAATGTAGACCGTTAGCCCACCACGAAAAAAGGAATAAGCAACAGTTTTTTGTGTGTTCTTTCTATTATTGTGTGTTCTCATCAACTCAGCAAACACCCAAACAACTACCAATAGATTGCTTTGATTGGTAAAAAGCCGAAAAACACTTCCAGCTGCTCTTATAGGACCATATTCATGGTGAACACCATTCATCATGAAAAGATAACTAGCCGCCAGAGCAAAGCCTCCCATAAGCCCATAACACCAGCGAAAAATCCTTAAGCCCTTTTTCGTTTCACTCCTCATCTCTATTTCCCTCTCTAGTTTACTCTCCCACTCACCAACTTTTGCTATCACTGAAAAAAAGTCCGAAGCAACTCCGAACTTTTTATTTAAGCCTCTATTTTTTTCGGCATGTTGACATGCAACAGTTCAATGATCTGTCGCAGTTCCACAACATCAATCTGGCCAGGCGCCGAGGATCTGCTCAGAGCTCCAAAAGTCATGTCCGATCCAAAAACCTCTCCAGAAAAACGGGTAACAACGCCAAGTCCACCCATCCCAATGGTAATGAGGGGTCCCAGCCCATGGTCTACCTTTACACGTCTAGTGGCTTCCTGTAGAGCCACTATGTCAGCAGCATCCTTTGGCATTACAGCTATTTTGCCAATGTCTGCACCCAATTCCACCGCTTTAAGCATTCGATTGATCATTTCTTCCACTGAAGGCGTTTGATGGAAATCATGATTAGAGATAATAATCATCACCTTATTCCTTTTACCTGCCTTGACCAGTTTTCGCACCAATTCTGCATCACTGAAGAGTTCCACATCCACCAGATCAACCTTACCAGTTTCCATCACGGCATCATTCAATTCCCAATAATATTGAGGCGTGATTTCCTGATGACCACCTTCATGTTTGTTGCGAAAAGTAAAGAGGATCGGCTTGTTTGGAATAATTCCACAGATTTTTCCCAGCATTTCCAGCACCACTTTTTTCTCCTTAGCCTGCTGAAAAAAATCCACCCTCCATTCCACTAAATCGCAAGGAATCCCGTTTATCCTGTCTGCTTCCCCCATGAGTTGCTCTACGTTCATCCCCACCATAGGAACACAAATTTTCGGAGGCCCTTCACCAATCCTAACACCTTTTACTTCAATCACATTTTTCAATAGCCTCATCCTTTTCAAAACATTCACCCTAGTCACCCTAAGCAATATCGACTATTATATCATATCGTCTCTTATGTTGACAAAGAGAATAGGGCTTTTATACCACAGTCTTTGCAAGTCCCTTTTGTAACAATGGTGATGTCGTCAATTATATCCTGATAGGTTTCTTCAATATACTCTTTCTGGCGTAACATTTCCTTGAAAATATAAGGATCATCATACTCTTGTATTTTTTGACATTGAATACATTGGAAATGAGTTTCTTTTGGTTTTAAACGTTCATGAGCCTCCGAAACACCTGGATCACTTATTAAAGCTACATCAATGATCCCCGCACTCTTCATGATGCTGGTGTTGCTGACAAACAGAAACACCCGGAGCCAAAGAACCTTCCAGAAATTTTTCTGCCGCTTGTCGCGCTTCTCCGGTTGCTCCTGTTACGACCTGAATTCCTTTTTCCTGAAAAATATCAATGGCACCGCCTCCCATACCACCGGAAATAATGACGTTGATCCCCAGTTCGTTCAGATAATTTGGTAAAAATCCGGGTCGATGTCCAGGGCTGGACACCATCTTCCCTTCCAGAATTTGTTTGCCATCTGTTTCAAAAACATGAAACCCCTCACAATGACCAAAATGACCTGATACTATTTTCCCATCACTTGCTACAGCGATTCTCATGCGATCGGCTCCTTTCTATTTTCAATTACAGAAATTAATGTGTCAAAATAATGTGTTTCCAGCTTTTCAATATTTCCTTCATCGCAAAATTTTGCAATTTCTGGTTCAATTGGTATTCTTCCAACCAATGCTAATCCATGATCGCTGGCAATAGAATCAATATGACTTTCACCAAAAATAGAATGTTTTTTGCCGCATTCGCTGCACTCGTAATAAGCCATGTTTTCTACCAGACCCAAAACGGGGATATCCATTTTTTCTGCCATTTGAACTGCTTTGGATACGATCATAGAAACCAGCTCCTGCGGCGATGTTACCATTACAATACCATCCATTGGAATGGACTGAAAAACTGTTAGAGGGACGTCTCCCGTTCCGGGCGGCATATCTATGAATAAATAATCCAAATCTCCCCAAACAACATCTGTCCAGAATTGTTTAACAGTTCCACCCACCAATGGACCACGCCATACTACCGGATCTGTGTCCTTAGGCAACAGTAAATTAATGGACATAATTTTAATGCCTCCCGGCGTCATTAACGGCAAAATTCCATCTTCGTGACTAACGGCCTTTCCATGAATTCCAAAAGCCTTAGGGATCGAAGGCCCAGTGATGTCTGCATCCAAAACACCGGCACGAAATCCCCGACGACTCATTTCCGAAGCCAACATAGCCGTTACTAGAGATTTCCCAACACCTCCTTTGCCGCTGACCACACCAATTACTTTTTTTATGCTACTTTTGTTATTTAATTTTGCTGTAAAATCAACAGGCTCCTGCTTTGTTGTCCCATTCATTCTTTCGCCTCCTGTATTTTTTAATGCATCATCTGCATTATTTTCTCATAAATACGCTGCACCGCTTTTCCTGCTACGCAGTCTTCTTCTGTCATACTGAGCCCTCGATTCACTAAATCCACAACCATCGGATCATAGGGAATCTCTCCCAACAAAGGTAAATCATATTCTTTGCAAAAATCCCTAATCGCCTGCGAGTGCTCCAGACTGTTATCCCACTGGTTAATACAAACGGCTAATTGCGCATTCAACCCAGCTGCTGTCTGGATCACTCGTTTCATATCACTAATGCCAGAAACGGATGGCTCTGCTACAATTAGAACCAAATCAGTTCCGGTAATCGAAGCAATGACCGGGCATCCGATTCCTGGAGAACCATCGATCAACGCAACCGATGTTTTTTCAGATAAGGATTCTACTCCTTCTTTCATGCGTTTTTTCACTTCTGTTACCAATAGCCCTGAGTTTCCGCTCCCCATCCTCAGCTGCGCTGTAGAAAAGAGGGTTGGTTTCCAGTATCTTTTCAAATCACCAGCTTTTGACGGCTCCATGGTGATGGCTTGTGACGGGCAAATCCATTGGCACACGCCACAGCCTTCGCAGGCAAAAGCATCCACTTCATAGTGTGGCTCTTTATGAATGGCTTCAAATCGGCAGTGCAGTCTGCAAAGATCACATTGAGAACATTTTTCCTGATGAATATCTGCTTTCTGAAGGCCGTAAAAAACATCCTCTTCCGCTTCATCTTCCGGTTTCATCAGCAAATGAAGATTGGGTGCATCCACATCACAGTCGGCATAAGCTTTTGCCTTCATCAAATGAATAAGCGCCGCCGTTATGCTGGTTTTTCCGGTTCCTCCCTTTCCGCTAAGCACCAGTATTTGTTTCATAGGATGCCTCCTTTTCAATCTTTTGCAACAATTCATGGAAAAACGTCTTGTATTCAGGCATTTCCCGGGATACAATTTTTCCGGAAGCATTGATGGAAGCCAATTCCCGATCAAAAGGGATGCTGCCTAAAATGGGCAGGTTATTCTCCTTAGCATAGCTTTGGGATGGGTTTTCACCTTCCGTCACCTTGTTCAGAAGCAATCCGGCGGGCTTTTCAAAAATAGTAACCAGTTCATGAATCATCGCCAGATTATCCCGACCAAAAATAGTGGGTTCCGCCACCAACACGCAATAATCCGCTTCCTGAATACTTTCCATTACACTGCAGGCACTTCCTGGCGGGCAGTCGATGAGAACCTTTCCTCTGGATGGAATCTTTTTTAAGATCTCTTTGATAATTGGAACTCCTGCCGCTTCGCCGGGATTAAGCATTCCTGTCAACACCATTATGTCTCCATCGTCTCCGGTTTGCACCGTTCCAATGCTTCGCTTATTTTCATGAATGGCTTTTTCTGGGCATACCAGCTGGCAGCCACCACAGGAATGGCATATTTCCTCAAATACCATTACTTTTCCAGCAATCATTGCTAGAGCATTGAATCTGCAGAAATCAACACATTTACGGCAGGCGGTGCATTTTTCAAAATCAATAACAGGAATATCCACCTCCACGGACTCCGATTCAATTCTTTGCGGTTGAAAGAAAAGATGGCCATTAGGTTCTTCCACATCACAATCGGCATACACGGCCCTCTGAGCCGCCACCGCCAAATTTACTGCCACCAGAGTTTTCCCGGCTCCGCCTTTTCCGCTTAAAACGGCAATTTTCATGCTACCGCCCTCCATGACGGTGAAATCCAGCATGTATTTCTTCCAGTACGGACATGCTCTGTTCTTCAAAAGCCTTCAAATTACTTTCAATAGAACCGCTGATGGAACGATACAACTTAATTCCTGCTTCCTGAACCACGGCAGCCGCATTTTTACCACAGCGGGGCGTAATAATGGCATCTACCTGCTGATCCACGATTAGCTGAGCCGCCTGGACGCCAGCTCCGCCCTGGCTTCCCGTCGCTGTATTCTGAAGATACTCCGTTGTTTTTTTCTCGGTGTCATAAATAACATAAAAGGGCGCCCTTCCAAAAGAAGGACAAACTTCTGCCTTCAATGTCTGATGTTCTACTGGTACTGCTACTCTCATCTCTTCCACCTCCGTTTTTTATCTGCGCTGCTTATTCCTTTTTTCCGTGCCGACGCCGACGACATCGTCCACAACCGGGTAGCTGCTCCACACTTTCACAAAGCTGGTATTTGCCGCCTTCTATTTTCAGATTATAACCGTAAACCAATGTTTCACCGATTTTCTTCCGTGCATCATTATAGATTTTTTGTACCGTTGTCCGGGCGACTTCCATTTGTTTCGCACATGCTTCCTGGGTTAATCCTTCCACATCGATGAGCCGAATGGTTTCATATTCCTCTACTGACATCATCATCGTTTTGACTGATTTAAAAGAATCGGTCTGCGGACCGAAGGAATCACTTTCCGGAAGTCCGCAAACCCTTCTCCATTTGTGGGGTCTGGGCATAGGCTCCACCTCGTTCTTTCCTCTTATTATTTTTCTTCTACTTTGTCAGACTGGCTTCCAAGTTCCTGTTCGACATAATTCAGTTCTTCTTTCAGTATTTCTTTTTCCCGTTTCAGCCATTCTTTTTCTTCTGATTCCGTCAGCGGGACCCTGCAAAACCCCATGCCACGTCCAAATCTAAAGCTGGCACCAGATCCTCTTCCCACGCTTCTTCCCATTCCTCGTCCCATTCCTCGTCTTCCAAGTATTTTTCTCGGTATCACACAAGTTCCCATTCCCCTACCAGTAGCTTCTCCTCTTCCCAGTGGTCCTGTTCCATCTCTTCCTGGCATTTTTCATTCCTCCTTTGATCCATACCTCTAACCTTTAGTAAAGTAATTTTATAAATGACATATGTCATTTATAATTTCATTATACATCTTATTTGACATATGTCAATAATCACCTCCGGTTTTTTAGCATAAGGCTCTGTAGAGTTAATTGTGGATTCCTAGAGAGTTACAAATTAATATGTTATACTTAAAGGGAGCGTATGTTCTGTTCAAGGGGTGGAAGCTATGGATGATAACAGGTTTTATAAACTAGTTAAATTTATAGACAAGCTAGACACCAATCACAAAGCACAGCTTTATGCAATTCTACAAGAACAAGTCGATTCGAATAACCTAGACCAGCAGGAAGTTATGAACGAGCTTAAAGAAACTATATTTAACAAGGGTTTGATCTGCCCGTATTGTAACGCTGAAGAAAGTGTCCGTTATGGTAAATACAAAGGCCGTCAGCGATATAAATGTAAATATTGTGAAAAAACTTTTAATGACTTCATTCAGACACCCTTCTATAGAACCAAACACCTTGAAAAGTGGTTGCTGTTTATTGAATGTATGTTTGAAGGCAGACCATTAAGAGCTACTGCCAATATTGTTGGATTAACTCTGGTTACAGTGTTTTATTGGCAACATAAAATATTAAATGCTCTAAAGCAAGATGAAATAGACGATTTTGAAGGTATAGTAGAAATTGACGAAACCTACTTTCTATACTCTGAAAAGGGTAAAAAACAAGTTACTAGAAAACCTCGTAAAAGGGGCGGTAAATCAAAATACAGGGGCATTAGTAAAGACCAAGTATGCGTGGTCGTAGCTAGAGATCGCACGAAAAATACTATAGCTAAAGTTGGCTGCATGGGACGAATAAAAAAACAAATGCTTGATGAAGTAATCGGTGATTATATTTCACAAGAAAATATAATCTGTACTGACAAATGGCGTGCATATAGAACTTTCTGTGAAGAAAAAGGTGTTAAACTCTATCAACTCAAACCTGGAGATACTGGGCGTGTCATTAAAGGAATATACCATATCCAAAATGTTAACAGCTTCCACTCTCAGTTAAAGAAGTTCATTAATAAATTCAAAGGGATTTCCTCGAAGTATTTGGATAATTATCTGTCATGGTACAACTTCCTTGATTCAATCGGTCATGAGAATACTATCAACAACATTAAAGAGTTTCTTGTAAGAATATGCTTATACCAAATTAATGACACGTATGATTCCATCAGAACTTCGAAATTCAATTCGATTTAGGTTGTAATTATTACTATTCCATGTGAAAATGGCAATGAATGGATTGTTTCGCATAAGATAGTTAATGCACCTTAGATTAGAGGGTAGTTTTATAAGAAAGGGTGAGTGTTATGAAAAAGGTTGTTATATCGTTATTGATGTTGGTTTGTTTGATGATTTTATGGGTGTGGTAGCGAAAGCAGCGATTTAACGCCAGGTACCCCACCAGATACTCCAGATGCTCGACCCCCCTCTATTATGGTAGATGGTACTATTTATACTATGTCCAGTGCTCGGGATAGAACTGTGAGTAGTGATAAAATTAGCGAAGATGATATTCTCGGCGAAATTGAATCGGAAGTACCTTTAAATGAATTCCCAGAAGAAGATGCTCAAATAAATATGAGTGGGTATTATGGAATAAAAATAGGCTCTCCATATGCTCGATATCGAAATGACATCGTTATTTTAACAGACGAAGAAAGGTTAGTTTTTGAAGAGATAAATGGGGAGAACGGATAGTTTTTGAAGAGAAAAGCAGCTTGTACTATTGAGAGAAAAATCAATGAAACTAAATAATTGAGTGGAAGGGATTACTTGGCTTTATACTGTCATTCGGGAGGTTTAGTTTTATGTCCAATGCTAAATTAAGCAGATCATGGGTAGTGGAAAATGAGAAAAGCAACGTGTATGATAAAATCCTGCATTTTATCGAACAACATAGAATGGTTATTGTAGAAAAAAATCAAAGCACTATATCTGCTAAACAGGGCTCGCACCTGATAACTAGTGTATTAGGAACTTTCCTGGCGCCTACAAAGTATTTACCGAAAACGATAACAATTGAGTTGCAAGAATTAGAAAAAGGAACAAATATAATTGTAAACATTAGTAAAGACATAGGGTTAAGTGTTAATAACAAGATAGAATGCAAATATAAGAATTTTTTTAGTATATGGATAGATGATTTAAAGAAGCACTTAATCGAACCTTAACCAAATCTATAATGAGGCTTTTTCAAGAAATAGGTAAATTTTAAATTTATACAAAATTTATAGTGACGCACCCTCTATATTATGTGACTTAAAGCGGTAGCAAATTAGCTATCGTTTTAATATTTTATCTAAATCAACAATAAACTTTAACAGAGTCTAGCATAAAAAAAGACGCTTCCATTTGAACGTCTCTTCTTCTTTATTTCTGTTAGTTATATTGGAAAAATGGCTGCGTTTTCTTTCTAACACCATCACCAAAAGATTGCCTCCCTCCAACTAAAAGAGAAATCTACAAAAACGAAAAGTGTTATTTGTGCCAGTCAAATTACTGGAGTAACCATTCCTCGTCCTCGAAAGCTCTGGATGTTCCACCAAGCACCGCACCATGGTCATCTATCTTCACCCCTTTAATGAATGTAACGACATTCGATAAAATCGTATTAAGAGACTATCCCTTATACAACTTTCAAAATGAGATCAATCATTAACTTTACACAGATAATAATGATATCAACTAACCACTCTTTCACCTTAAACCTCCTTGTTTTGTGCTCGTTATAGGCTATTTCTCTGCTGATTTTCGTAAAAATTGAAATCGCCCACGATTAGTTACAATAGCATATGTTTCTAAACAAAAACTAAACAATTCTTTTTCATCCCTTCTTCTCCACCAGTAACAAACAGCAGCCACCACTGCTGCTAATAAATCCGTAGCAATCAGAGCCATCCAAATACCATCTGTGCCAAACCATATAGGGAGCAACCATAGTCCAACCAAAGGAAATAAAAGACTTTTAGAAACGGCAATACTCATAGATTTAGCCGCCTGTTCTAATGCTGTAAAATAAATAGAGCCAAGTACAGCCGTTGGCATAAACCATAAAGACCAACGCAAATAACTGGCTGCCTCTAGTGTCAAGACCACTGCCTCTGGCTGATCCGGCAGAAACAACTCTGCTATCCCTTCCATCTGCCAAGACATCAGTCCAAATAAGATTCCTCCTACAACCGTCCCTATCAGCAAACTTCGCCATAAGGTTCCTTGAACACGATGCGAAAAACCAGCACCATGATTATAACTGAAAATAGGCAGAGTTCCATTCCCAATACCTGTCATAATCATCATGGCTACCACCATTACATATTGAACCAAAGTAAAAGCGGCTATTCCTAGTCCACCAATATGGGTTAATATACTTCGATTAATAACAAAGGTTACTACTCCCATGGCCAAACTATTAAACAGTTCAGAGGCACCATTAATAACAATAATTTTGCATGTTCCAAGGTTTCTATCTGGTATTGCAAAACGTAGCCCCTTATCTTTTCGAAAAGTTTTCTTAAGAAAATAGAACATGAACACTATGGCTCCAGCACTCTGAGAAATGCCTGTAGCCATTCCAGCTCCATTTATTCCATAATCTAATACATATAAAAACAGATAGTCCAACCCAATGTTTAAGACTGCCGCCATCGCCATAACACCACTAGCCAGATTCGGCTGTCCATCGTTTCGGACAGATTGCTCAAGAATAAAAATAGCAATCATCCACGCAAAAAAAGGAGACATTCCACTTAAGTAAGATCCTGCCTGTGTACCAAGCTCGCCAGATGTGCCAAGAAAATTCAGGATTTTTGGCATCATAAGAACGGATGCAACACTCCCTAAAACTCCTAATCCAATCCCCAGAATAATAATAAGCCCTAATACCCGAGAGGCTCTGTAAGAATCTCCTTCCCCTAACAAAATGGCTATTCTAGCATTTCCACCCACCCCTAACATGACAGCTAGTCCTACCAATAGTGCTATAATGGGATACAAAAGATTAACGGATGCCAGTGCCTCTGCGCCCAATCGTCTTCCTATCATTATGCCATCAATAATTTGGTACAATGCCATAAAGAGCATAGATGCTACCGCTGGCATGGCATTTTTTTTGATTAACCTTCCCAATGGCTCGGTTAAAAACGATTCCCTATTCATGAATCACCACCCCTTAGGCTTCCATAGATTCTTTCATTACATGCTTTACAGCCACAGCCATAGCATCCCCAGCAGTTTCTAATTCCCTTCTAGTTTCTGGTGCTAATCCCTTTAGGTACTCCTGAAAACATTGAACCAGATAGGTATTCGCTTTTCCAAGCATCGTTTCTCCGTAATGACTCAATTTAAGTAATACCCGTCGCCTATCTAGAGGATCTGTCACTCGTTCCACCAGCTCCTGCTCCACCAAAGCGTTAATCATAATAGATAAACTGGAGGAAGATACCATCAAATTTCTGGCTAAATCCTTCAAACTGCTATTAGGCTGCAGATCCAATTCATACAGTACCATGAACCTCTCTTCGCTGAAACCAAACTCAGCTGTTACAGAGGGTAACCACTCTAACAATGTTTTTCTGCTGAAAAGTGTCAATAGATTCAAGAGTTCCATCATTTTTTCTGCTTCTGTTCTTAAGCTATTTGAATCATATTTTTTTAAGGACATTTTATTTCTCCTTTCAATTAGTTTTATTGTAAAACTATTTTAATCTAAATTCATTTCACTGTCAATGCATTTTAGTATTCACTCGTATCCGGCCCTATTCTAAAATACAAATCGTGTAATACTCACACCTCTATTTCCTCAAAAAATCCACTAAAAAAGCTGTTCCCTTGGGAACAGCTTAACAACTTACATGCTTCTCATAATCCAGTACGGAAATGACTTGCATGGTTTCTCTTTAGCAAAAAGATTTAGCAAATGCTTCTATTTCCGATGTATTGTCTTCTACATCTCCATCAACTTTTAAGCCTTCGCCTATGACATTAGCGCCACATTGAGAAGCTTTTTCTTTTATCAAGTTCACAGCTTCACAATATACGTCTGGATAGTCTTCGCTATTTCCACAACCGAACACCGCAACATCCTTTCCACTGAAAAGATTGCTACTCATGGACTCATAGTACTTCAAAAAATCATCTTGAATATCGCCATAACCCCAAGTGGATGATCCCAAGAGAACAAGGTCAGCCGATTTAACGGTTTCATCTTCTGCATTACCAACATCGGTAATGGAGACTTTGCAATTTGTCATAGTATCTTTGATGATTTCTGCTACTCTTTCTGTATTTCCCATGGTGCTACCAAAGATGATGGCCACATTTTTCATTCAAAACGCCTCCTTAGATTTTTTCAATGATACTGATTATCAATATCATTATTTCAGATTGACATTGCTTTGTCAAGCTAAAGTACAAACATTTTTAACCTAACATCTTTAATTCAATAGCTCCAAAACAACTATATGTCTCAATCAACTACTTAATTGCTTCATAGGAAAAGCGGCCTTTATAGGGTAAAGACCGCTTTCATTAGTGACTTTGTATAGGGATGTTGCGCTTCATTCAAACGACAACTTTCAATATTTTCAACTATTGCCCCAGATTTCATAACATACAAACGGCCACACACTTGCTGGGCTAATGCCAAGTCATGTGTGATAAACAGCATTGACATAGATTGTTGATTCTTTAGCTTCATCAATAATCTGACTATTTCCTGCTGAACTGTTACATCAAGGCTCGATGTCGCCTCATCACATACCAATAACACTGGCTTTAATCCGATTGCCCTCGCAATAACCACTCGTTGTAATTGTCCCCCGCTAAGTTCACTTGCATATCGTAGTATCATTTCCTCAGGAAGATACACTTGTTTCAAAAGGTTCTTGCTGAATCTTTGTGCTTCTTTCTGTTTCATTAAACCAAAGTTTATAAAAGGTTCTGCTAAGTATTCTCCAATACGCATTCGCGGACTAAATATAGACATCGGGTCCTGAAATACCATTTGAACCTTTCTATAGTATGCTTTGCGATCTTTATGATTCTTAAAACTCCTAAATTTTCCTTGAAAAAGAACATCCCCTTCGTCTTCCTCTGTAAGCCCACAGATTATCCTCGCCAAAGTGCTTTTTCCGCAACCACTTTCCCCCACCAAGCCTATGGCTTCTCCTTTCGCTATTCTTAAGCTGACAGAGTTAACTGCTTTCAGGCTCTTTTGCTGCTTCCCAGGATAACTTTTCGACAGGTTTTCTATTTGCAACGTTGCATCATTAATCATGCTCACTTCCTCCCAATTTGGGTACCGCTTCCAAAAGACGGTGGGTATAGTCGGTTGCGGGGTGCTTTGTTAGAATTTCTGTCGAAGCTTCTTCTTCAATACAGCCTTCTCTCATTACCACAATGCGATCGGATAAAAATGCTGCACAACCAATATGATGGGTGATCATTAAGATGCTGGCACCTTCCCGTTCTCTTAGCTTTTTCATCTCTTCAACAATTTTTCTTTGAGTAATCACATCTAGTGCACTGGTTGGTTCATCTGCAATAACAAGACGAGGAGCCATTGCTGTGGCCATCGCTATAGCAACTCGCTGATTCATACCACCACTCAATTGAAAAGGATATGCTTGCATGACACGCATTGGATCTTTCAAATCCAGTTTCCTAAGGGTATCCACTGCTTTTTTCTCCGCCTCTTTAATCGTTCCCCCGTGATGAGTTCGAATGCTTTCAATAAACTGTTTTCCTATTCGTCGTACTGGGTTCAAATATCCAGACGGATTTTGAAAGATCATAGCAATATCGTTACCTCTGAATCGTTGCCAGTCTCTTTTCGAAAACCGAGATACATCCTCACCCTGAAAATAAATCTGACCAGAAAGCCTTTGAGCGCCAGCAGGTAGAAGGTTCATTATAGCTCGCGCTAAAGTAGACTTACCACTTCCACTTTCCCCCACAATAGCTAGAATTTCTTTTTGAAAAATTTGTAAATTGATTTGTTCTAAAACAATTTCATGACCATATGCCACCGTAAGATTTTCAATTTTTAATAGTGGCTGTTTTTCATTGCAGTTTTGCCCGTTCATCAAGGTAATACACCTCTGAAGTGAATCTCTTTATACCAGACAACCGTCTATTGTGCACAACGTTTCCTTCTCCATAATACAGAAATAAGGCTGGCACATCCTTTAATAGAATTTCCGAAGCTTGCTTTCCAATCTCATCCCGCACTTCTTTTTCCGTTGTTTGCATCAAATCTTCAATTAAACTGTCAAGTTCAGCATTGCTGTAATCTCCACGATTCCCAACACCATCCGTTCCAAAGCTTGCTTGCAGAAAGCTTTGTGGATCCCCTGTAGGAGCTGAAGTCCAGCGTTCCCATCGCATGTCATATTCTCTATTTTCCACCAGATCGGTATCGCTTTCCACTAAAAGTAGTTCCATATCCAAACCAATGTCTCGATAATGAGCTTGCATCGCAGAACCAATTGTGTTGGGAACTTGTCCTAAATCGGTTCTCGCTACATAGTTTAACTTTATTTTCTCTCCTTGATATTCACGAAATCCATCACCACTTGTATCAACCATACCAATCTCATCAAGTAAGGCTTTAGCTTTTTCTGGATCAAATTCGTAAGGAATCTCCCCATCATAACCGAAAGCTAGCTGAGAAGTAAAAGGTCCTTTTGCTGGCACACCATTTGCCAATTTCTTCGCATAGCTGACTTGATCAATCCCATGCACCAGTGCTTGCCTAAACTCAGGGTATTGCATATAGGGTTTGTTCATGTTTAATCTCATTTGGAAAATTCGTAGATTTGGCCCTTTGAGAACTTCATACTCTTCGTTATCTTCAAAAAGCGTCAGATCTGTATGGTTCAACTGTGTGGCGAAATCAATTTCTCCTGTTTGAAGTGCCATTGCCCGAACCGAAGCATCAGGAATATATCGTGCATCTATTGTTTCGATGCTGCTTGCTCCATTCCAATGATCATCATGACGAGACAATGCAAAACCCTCATCCGAAGTAAATCCAGTCACTTTAAATGGACCCGTCGCAATAGGCTCAACTGCAAAATCAGGTGATTGTGCCGCTTCAGCATCAACAATGATATATACAGGATCCGCTAAAAGGTTCAGCAACGTTGGCCAAGCCTCTTGGGTACGGATCGTCACCGTAAATTCATCTGCTTCAATTGTTTCAACAGGAAATTTCACATCATCGCGATCCGTCATCTCCAGTGCACGCTCAATTGAAGCTTTCACCGCTTCCGCATCAACTTGTTTCCCATTATGAAAATATACATCCTGACGCAACTTAAATACAGCTGTTTGATCATCTTTCATTTCCCATTCTTCTGCAATTTTTCCCATAAAATTCATATTTTCATCCAATTGGATCAAATTTTCTCCAACACCCAAACGCGCTAGTGCCCATCCATGCCAAGCAGTTGTTGGTTCCAGGTCTGCATCTAGCCAAAACAATCCTACATTCACATGAGTATTTTCATGATCTGCATTTTGTACTCCATTTTCTATTGACTCCTTTTCAGACATCTCCAAATCGCTATCTGTATCAGAGCATCCCATCATAAGCATCAATATAAAAATCATCAATACCAGCATTTTTTTTATCACTATGTACGCCTCCTATTTTTTCCGTTAAAAATGAATAAAACACAAAATCTAATCCTTTTATTATTAGCAGGCTTCACCACCTTTTCTGCCTTCTTTTAGTTCCTGGTAGTATCTTTGCTTTTTTCCGCCTTCTTTACATTTTTCATCCTTCACAAACAATTTTCTAAATAAGTGTCTTTTTCCTACTTGCGGGTACATATTTGTCATTTCTGATTTCGAACTATCATGAGGATCCATTTTATCTCGCAATAGATCACCTGTGATATTACAAATAGACACCACGAAAAAAATAGCCATTCCTGGATAAATCAAAAGCCAGGGGGCTGTTTGCAAATAAGGTCTCCCTTCATTTAACATGCTTCCCCATTCTGGTAATGGTGCCTGTACACCAAGACCAACAAAAGAAAGACTCGCAATTGCCAACATGATGCTTCCTATATCTGTTACATACTGGACGATTAACGTAGGGAAGAGATTAGGTAAAATATAACGTCTTATTATTTTCAGAGGACTCGCCCCCGCCATTCGTGCAGCTTCAACAAAGGGACGGTTCAAGAGTCGGGCTGTAAGTACACGTATCAGCCGTGCGTAACGTGTCCACCAGATAATTGATAAGGCAATGAGTGTGTTGCGAAGCCCTGGGCCTATCAAGCCTGCTACTGCAATGGCAAACACCATGTCCGGAAAAGCCAACACAGCATCTGAAATTCTCATAATCCCTTGATCAACCACACCTCCAAAATAGCTGGCAGTAACCCCTACTATCAGACCAGTTAAAGCCATTGCCGACAAAAGGCCTATAGTGGAGCCAACAGAAATTCGAGCACCATAAAGTATACGCGAAAGCAAACACCGTCCTACTTGATCAGTACCGAGAGGAAAATCATCACTGGGACCCTGCAAAACATGGTTCAAGTTGGTATCTATGGGATCATGGGGTGCTAGAACAGGTGCTACAAAAAGAAATACTAATAATCCAATTACCAATATCAAAGGCCACCACTTTTTCATTGCCTCAACCTCTTTTTCCCCTTCAAGAAATTTCCTCTTTTCTATCTATTAATAAAATTCGTGGATCCAGCAATTTCGTTAAAATGTCTACCAGAAAACTGATCGACACATAGGTTAAGACCATTAGAAGCACAAACCCCTGCAACAGTGGGTAATCACGATAACTGATGGCCTGCAGGACCATCGAACCCAATCCGGGACGCATGAAAAGATGTTCAACAACAATAGTTCCTCCTAATAGAGATGCAATCGTCATCCCTATTAATGTTAGTAATCCAGGCAACGCATTCGGCAGTACATGAAATATTAAAATGCAAATTTCCGAAATTCCCCGAGCTCTTGCACTAATCGCATAATCCATGGAGAGTTCTTCCAGAATGACCGTGCGGACTATTCGAACATATCGACCAATCAATGGCACAGACAGGGTAATGGTAGGTAGCAACAAGTCAATAGCGCCGCTCCCTTGCATAATAGGAACCAATCCAAATCGCACTGCAACTATGTACATAAGCATTAACCCAAGCCAAAAGCCTGGTATCGATAAAGAAAAAAATGTAATAATCCTGATTAAATAGTCTATTAAACGATTTCGTTTCACGGCAGCGATCATTCCCAAAGGCAAGGAAGTTGCCACTATAAGGCCGAGAGAAGCCAATGCCAAAGTAAAGGTATTTGGCATCCTGTTCAAAAGAACCGAGCCAACTGGTTTTCGAAAATGATATGATTCCCCTAAGTCGCCACGGGGCAATCCAGAGACCCAGCGTACGTACTGAACTAAAAAGGGCTGATTCAGCCCCATTTCTTCCCTGGTTCTTTCCAGCGTTTCGACTGTGGGGACTACGTCTCTCGACATAAGTCTCCTTTCTGCTGGATCTCCAGGACTGAAATAGGAAAGTAAAAATGTAATAAACGTGGTACATATGAGCACAACTAACAGCTGAAAAGCTTTAGTTATTAATACCTTCCTCAATTTAAACACCCTTTATTGATAATTCATTTCGTTTGTATTTGATTCATTAGGATACTTTTCCCTTTGTCAATCCGATACTTCTCTATAAGCGTAATGCTTGACCTTGTCACCTTCAGTCTATTGGATTTTTTTCAATAAAAAAACCTTTCCCATATTTAGTAGAAAAGGTTTCAGCTACTCAATTTATTCTGAAGTTAGTGGATCACTAAGCGCCTAAAATATTCGAGTACGACCTCCCTCCCATCTTCCGTGGAAACTTCGGAGCATTTTACGGCAGGTCTCCTGGCTCAGCATCATCGTAAAGATATCCCCCTTCCCATTTTTATAACAGTGGCAGGATATCTCCCTTAGCATTACAGTGGCGGGACCGCGTAGGAATTACACCTACTTCCCCTTTGTCTATTTTTTAAAAATAGACACCATAAAAAATATTTAATTATTTAAATATTATCATGAACAAGCATAAAAGTCAATAAATGATAAAGCTTATCATTTATTGACTTTTATGCTATACTTCTACAAGAAAATGCGTCACTTTCCATTGCATCTTTTACTATGTTCTAAAATTACTCTCAATTTCAGGAGGTTCCTATGCAAATGAACTCAAAGCCAACCTTTGCTATTCTAGTAAGCCAAAAATATTCACTCAGCCATCATCCAGATGACCTCGCCTTACAATCAACTCTACACAAACTTGGTTGCAATGCTTCTATTGTACCATGGGATGATACATCTGTTTCCTACCAGCAATTCGATACCGCTGTCGTTCGTTCATGCTGGGATTACCAACATCGATTACCTGAGTTTATTAAACGTATGCAAGCAATTGAACAACACTGTCGCCTTGTTAATAATGCCTCTACCATTATTTGGAACAGTAATAAGCGCTATCTTCAATGGCTATCAGACCATGAAGTTCCCACTGTTCCTAGTTTTTTTATTGATGATCACATGAACTTAACGCCATTTTGTTGGAATTTCTCTACTGATAAAGTTATTGTGAAACCCAGCATTGGAGCAAGCGGCCATCATACTTATTTGGTAGACGCCCAGGATTTTAACTCCATTAAAAAGCATGTTCTTCATTTAACTCGTAATCAATCAGCCGTATTACAACCATTTATAAAAAGCGTTCAAACTGATGGTGAACGTTCAGCAGTGATTATTGATGGTGACCCGGTTTTTGCTATGAAAAAAAAGCCTGCCGAGAATGGTTTTTTAGTCCATGAGCACTGGGGTGGAACTTACTCTGAAACGTTTCTAACCCATAAAGATCGTCTTTTTTTAAAACACTTAATTAAGGTTCTTAACCCAATTCCAATGTTTATGCGGGTAGATTTTTTGTACGATGAACAACAACAACCATTACTGCTTGAACTTGAAATGATCGAACCAAATTTGTACTTGTCTCGAAACCCCTTGGGCCTTAAAAAGCTTTGTAATGCCCTGATTCGATAAAAGGCTCCAGAATATTTTTCTGAAGCCTTTCGCTTTTATCTACTAATCCTTTTTATAACAATCTTTCTCCCAACAAAGAACTTATTAAAGCGACAGCTACTTGTGCTGTTTTATTTTTTTCATCTAAAATAGGATTTACTTCCACAAATTCAGCCGAAACAATCCCATCATATTCTGCCAGCATTTCCATGGCAAGATGTCCTTCCCGATAGCTAATACCACCAATAACCGGAGTCCCTACTCCAGGGGCATCGCCAGGATCTAATCCGTCTAAATCCAAAGATAGATGAATACCATCTGTTTTATCTTTCAAATATTCCAAGGACTCTTCTATTACTTTAGCCATGCCCATTCTATCAATCTCATGCATGGTGTACATTTTGATTCCTTGTGCTTTCACCAACTCTTTTTCGCCCTCATCTAAAGCCCGATGTCCAATCATCACTACATTCTCCGGCTTTACTTTTGCGATTGGTTGATGAAGGTTTGTCAGAAGCTTATTGCCAATTCCTAAGCTTGCGGCTAAAGGCATCCCATGTATGTTACCAGACGGCGATGTTTCTTCTGTATTTAAATCAGCATGGGCGTCCACCCATATAACCCCTAGATTTTCATAATGGTCTGCTACTCCTGCAATCGTTCCAATAGCAATGCTATGATCACCACCTAAGACCAGAGGAAAGCAACCTTTAGCAATAATTCCACTTACTTTTTTGGCTAATGCTGCATTCACTCTTTCTACTTCCACTAAGTTTCTAAGATTAGATTTTTCTGCCTCTTCTTTATGCCCTAAAGCTTCAATAAGGACATCGCCATCATCACTAACCTTGTGTCCCAGCTTTTCAATTCGTGACTGAACACCAGCATATCGCATAGCACTAGGACCCATGTCAACGCCTCTTCGATTTTGGCCTAAATCCATTGGCACCCCGATAATCGATACATTTTTTTGTTTCATTGTATCCCTCCTAAAATAAATTCATCTGTACATTTTTTGAATGTTTATCAATGTTTTCAGCTTTTATCCTGTATCCTTTTCCTTCCTAGTATCGCTGTAAAAGACTAGCAAGTATATCTCCATCAATGTTGGCACCAGAGATCACTAAGGCAATGTTTTTCCCATCCCAACTCTCACCATGCTCCATCACAGCAGCTACCGTAGTAGCACTGCCTGCTTCCACAATCAGTTTTTCCTTCTTGGCCATTAGACTCACAGCCTTACCAATGGTCTCTTCAGATACCATTAATAGATCATCTACATAAGAAGATACCATGTGATACCCTAAGGGACCCACTCCACCTACTAATGCATCACATAAAGAAGGCTTTGTCGGATATTTTTCATGACAAACCCCTTCTTCACAAGATCGGATCATTGCGGGACATGCTTCTGTCTGTACTCCTAGAATTTTAATGCTTGGTTTAATCGTTTTTGCTGCCACTGCAATTCCACTAATTAAACTGCCTCCTCCAATCGGCACTACTATTGTATCGATTTGACTGTTCTGCTGCAATAACTCAATAGCAATAGTACCTTGGCCAGCATGTACTTTCCTGTCTGAATGATAGGAATCAATGTATGTCATTTTTTCTTCTTGAATATATTGATTCCCCAAAGTATGGGCCTCATCATAATTTTTCCCAATTTTTATTACTGTAGCTCCATAATACTCTATTTTATCTATTTTACTTTGAGGAGTCATTTCTGGAACAAACACAATGGCTTTCTGTATTCCCAGCAAATTAGCCGCATAGCTGACAGAACTACCGTGATTGCCAGAAGACACCGTGGCTACGCCTTGATGCTTTTCTTCCTCGGACAAACTGAGGATTTTATTAAAAGCTCCACGTATTTTAAAGTTTTTAACTTTTTGCAAAGACTCCAACTTAAAAAATATTCGCTGGCCTTCTCCACCTAAATAAATTGATTCTTCCAAAGGTGTTTTGCGCACATAGGGTTGAATACGACGATAAGCCTCTACCACTTCAGCATACTTCAAACTCATTTTTTACCTCTCTTCCACAACTTAAATTTCTCTCTACACACTAATAAGGATACTAGTATTATATACTAATATCCTTATTAAATCACGTTTTTACGACTATCAACATCACTCTTTATTCCTCTTCTTCTTCGATTTTGTCAACGGTCCATCCAGTAAATCCATAAACAATATTAACAATTGGCGTAAGAATATTTAGGAAAGCATAGGGCGCATAGACAAAAGGATGAACCCCTAGTGTCCCCCACATAAACACACCACACGTATTCCATGGAATCAAGGCAGATGTGACAGTTCCACCGCCTTCCAGTGCTCTGGATAGAATTTTAGGGTGAATTCCTTTTTCTTTGTACGTATCACGGTACATCCGTCCAGGAATGACTAATGCGATATACTGTTCTCCCGCTAAGAAGTTAACCGCAAAACAAGTAAGTACTGTAGCGGCAATTAAAGATCCTGTTCCTTTTGCAAACCTCAAAATATATTCTCCAATAGCGTGAAGCATTCCAGTTTTTTCTAGAATTCCTCCAAAAGAGAGGGCAATTAGAATCAGCGATATTGTCCACATCATTCCGTCCAAACCACCACGACTCAATAGATCATCTACCACTTCATAGCCACTGTCCATAGAAAAGCCATAATGTGCCGCTTCAATAACGTCACCCAAGCTGGCTCCTTGAAAAACAGCTGCAAATATAGCACCAAGAACAACCCCACTTAACAATCCTGGTAACGCTGGAACTTTTTTAACAACAATAATAATAACAACAATTGGTGGAATAAATAGCAATGGACTGATCATAAAATTCTCATTCATGGTAGAGAGCATCCTATTAATTTCTTCAGCATTCAGTTCTTGGCCAGCATATCTTAATCCAAGAATCCCATATAAAATAATCGAAATAACAAAAGCTGGAAGGGTAGTCCAGATCATACTTCGTATATGATCAAAAAGAGTGGAGCCTGCCATGGCCGGCGCTAGGTTAGTCGTATCCGATAAAGGAGATAACTTATCTCCAAAATAAGCACCTGAAACGATGGCACCTGCTACCATTCCTACAGGGATTCCCAGACCTATTCCTACTCCTAACAAAGCTATACCAACAGTTCCAGCCGTAGTCCATGAGCTTCCAGTAGAGATTGAAACAACAGAACAAATAATAGCGGTGGCCACTAAAAATATCCCTGGCGATAGTACTTGTAATCCATAATAAATCATACTAGGCACCGTACCGCTTAGAATCCACGTACCGATGACTGATCCAATAATCATCAGAATCAACACAGCTTGCATCGCCATACTAATCGACTGAATCATCGCTTCTTCTAAGTCTGACCATTTAAAACCTAAAGATACAATTCCAATCAATCCTGCCACTATGGAAGCAATAATCAGTGGTACATGGGGATCCTGTCCCATTCTTACTAAAGAAACATACAGAGTAACAATTAAAAATACAATAACAAATAACGCTTGTCCTAAGCTGGCTTTTTTCGGTTCTTTATTCTCTAACATGCTCAGTCCCCCTTTAGTTAAACCTCTTCATGAGCCCTTTCTGTTCTTGCTAGATAAACCGACCTTCGTTTTATTCTTCTATCCATTCACCCCCTAGTTCTTGAAATCGCTTTATCAAAGGAGCAAGCATGGTTCCATCACGGTTGCAGCGAGTCATTCTTTGAATCAGCTGCTTTGCAAAACCCATGTCTTGCTCTTCCAGCGCTAGTAATAAAGCATTTTCCTCCGCAGGGCTATATATCTCTTCTTTGTATTGGTTTTCGTCAATGCTTTGAAAAAAAGTTTTATAGATCACGTAGGCTTTCTGTGTGTCCTCTAGCTCTAAATAACAGCTCGCCTGTACCAGTAGTAGTTCTTTTGCTTTAGGGAAAGCACTGGTTATTTTTTCTAGATTTATAATACACTGTTGATAATTTTTCTTTTTCAAAGCTACCTTTGCATCTTGATAGTAGACTTGATTCTGATCCGTTTTTTTTCGCCACATCCTCCTTAAAAACAAGATCCCAGCACCTACAAAAAAAATGGGAGGATATCGAAAACTGCTAAAAATTAGTCCTATCCCCACAAACCCCATAAGTGTTTGCACCTTGTACGGACTACTTTTTGCACCAACCTCCAAATTTCCAGTTAAGAACTGATTTATAACTGGGTTCCCAATGACTTCCAGTCCTTTTTCTTTTTTTGATTTTTTCTTATGCTCTGCCATACATCCTCCATTCCAACAAATGTTTGCACTTTTTTTGCAATACGAATAAGATGTTTATGACATTTCAACATTCCTCTCGAAATATTTGAATAGTTAAAAAAATTATACTTCTCGCAACCCTATTTGTCAATAGTATGACAGTTGACGCAATTTTCCAACTATCATAAGTGACAAGCCATCGCCTTGCCGCTCAAGGCTTATTTAAAATGATTCTCATTATATTACCTTGTTTTTTTTGATTTTGCATGGATTATTTCTTGTTCTCGTAAAAATATCTTGTTATACTAAAATTATTCTTAGAGAAACAACTTTTGATCATCCATCATTCAATTGAAAGGAGGCAATATAATGGCTTATGTAATTAATGATTCCTGCATTTCTTGTGGAGCATGTGAACCAGAATGTCCAGTAGACTGCATTTCCGCTGGTGATGACATGTACGTAATCGAGGCTGAATCTTGCATTGATTGTGGTGCTTGTGCTAATGTTTGTCCAGTAGATGCGATCAACCCAGAATAAGACCATAACACTGGAGCGTCCTATTTTTAAATAGGACGCTCTTTTTTAGTGACTATAGAAATTGCAGAACTTCCCTATCGCCTATCGTTAATAGAAATTACTGAAGCCAATTAGCTTTCATCCGATGAATGCTAATCCCAAAAAGTGCGAAGGAAAAAATAAGCAACAGGCCTACACTTAAAAAAACAGGTAGAATACCTTCTGCTCGAAGCGCTTCTTGTAACAAATCAACCCCATAAGTTAGGGGTAACAGATAGGAAACTGGCCTCAATAATGCTGGAAGATCTTTAATTGGAATAAATAACCCACATAAAAAGATCATTGGAAAACGAAAAAAATTCGAGAATGTTTGAGCTTCAAACACTTCTTTTGCTGCTACAGCAATCATGAGTCCTAAAAAAGTACTTGTAATAGCTATCAGCAAAACCCCACTCAATAAAACAGGCCAGTTAACCTGGCTTAAATCTGTTAAATACATCCCCAAAACCAGAGGAACCATAGCATTTAATACTCCGAAAACAATAGCTCCACCAGTCTTAGCGAACATCAATTCGTACAAGCTGACAGGAGCAAGCATTAGCCGTTCAAAAGATTTTTGTTTTTTTTCAAAGGTGATGGTCACTGCCAACATGGAGGTGGTCCCAAAAAGAATGGATAAAGCCATGACTCCCGGCAATATTTCCATCAAGTCCACCTGGGTTTCACTGCGCAAAACAAACATAAGAGTCCAGGCTAATGGAAAAATCATTCCCCAACTGATATTCGGAGGTTTTAAGTAATACGTTTGTATGTCTTTTTTCAAAATACTCATAAGAATAATGTATTTATTCATGATTAGGCATCTCCCTTCTAGAGAAATCATCGATGCCAGTAATTGAGACAAAAACCTCTTCCATGGTGGGTTCTATTCTTTTTGCTTCATAAAGATGGTATTCTTGGCTTTGAATAAAATCAACCAAAGAACTCAACTCCCGCTCTGGTGGCCATGATATTTTAAGGACTTTCTCCCTAATCACCTCTACCTTAGATACTTTCATCTCATTCTTTAAAGCCTCTATGAAGGCTTCGGATGATCCATCCAAGTGAATTTGCAAACTGGATTGATCTCTCAAAGAAGCTTTTAATGTATCTATGCTGCCTGTACGAACAATTCTGCCATCCACAATAAATGCAATGCGTTGGCAGAGACGTTCTGCTTCTTCCAGATAATGAGTGGTTAAAAAAATGGTAGTGCCTTGCTGATGCAGTTCTTCTATCATTTTTCGAATCTGTCGAGCACTAGCTACATCAATGCCAGAAGTAGGTTCATCCAGAAAAAGAATCTTAGGTTCATGCATCATAGCCGCTGCAATGGTGAGTTTTCGCTTCATACCCCTAGAGTATGCTTTATAAGATTTATCCTTCACATCATAAAGCTGAAACGCTTCCAAAAGATACAACGCTCTTTTTTCTCGATCTACTTTTTTCATCCCGTAAAGGCTACCGCAAAAGGTTAAATTTTCCAATCCTGACATTTCTGGGTACAAATTACTTTCATCCGGAACCACCCCTATTTCAGCTTGAATGGCTTCTGTCTTTGTAATTAAGTTTTTTCCTAATACTTCGATGGAACCTTCTGTGAATTCCAACAACCCAATAATCATATTGATGGTGGTGGTTTTTCCGGCTCCGTTAGGGCCTAGGAATCCAAAAATCTCCCCTCTACTCACATCAAAACCAATACCTTTTACAGCTTCCTTTTTGCCATAGTTTTTAACCAGTCCTCTTACTTTGATTGCTTCCATGCCGAATCACCCTTTTTACGTTTTTCCTCTTATCAGAGCCTAAGAATCCTGTTTATATTCGTGGCAATCTCCATCTTTCTGACAGGAATGCACCAGTCTGTCCCTTGGGAATTCCCGACGGGAAATCTCCTCCAACTCTTCCGAAATTCCTCTTATTTGTTCTTTTTGAACCTCGTAATGAGTAAAGTAACCTCTTTTTTCTCCTTTGACAATGCCATTTTCCCGTAAGATTTTCATATGTTGAGAAACAGCTGCCTTTGAAATACCTAGTTTCTTTGACAAAGCACCTACACAATAATCTTTTTCCAGTAGCAGTACCACCATTTTTAAGCGATTTTCATCCGCCAGGGCACGTAGCCGATTCAGCAGTTGTTCCATCCTTTCACCCCATCCTAGTCAAAAGCGCCTGAAAGATCAGGCGCTTTTGAACTCTCTTTATTTCCCTTACTCTTCCTTTGATTCTTCTTGCTTCTTTTCATGTCCATGACAGATTTCTTGTTGCTTCTCACAACATTCACCAGGTTTTTTGCCTTTTAATCTTTCTGGATGCTCACATTTTACTTCACTCATTCGTAATCCCTCCATTTTAAAACGCTATTCTATTTAAGTGTTTGCTTAAATAGAGTAGCATTTTCTTAACTAAGTGTCAAGGTGTCTATGTTGGTTTACAGTTTCAATCTTTCTCCCCGCCTCAACGCCTTCCTGCAAAGCATCATTTGTTGATCCATATCTTCCAATTGATTTCGAAGCATTTGTTCTTCATCACTGGCTACAATGACTTTTTCCACCCCACCGTTTTTCAAAACCAGTCTTTTTTGTCCATACATGGCTAACACTGGATCATGGGTCGCCATTAGTATTATTTTAGATTCCCCCAACAAAAGTTCCAATGCTTTCCCACGATGAATCCCTGCATTTTCCAGTTCATCAATTAGAACAATAGGAGCTTGACTCAAAAGAGCTGTATCCGCCACCATTAACGCCCGAGACTGTCCACCGCTCAATGCCGTTAAGCAGGTGTTTTCATCAAAACCTTCACCAGATAATTCGTTGGCTTTCTTCAATATTTGACGAATCACTTTCTCATCATTTTCAATCATTCGACTTGTTGCATGCAACTGAAGATACTCTTTTACAGAAAGATCCATTACAAAATTCATATTTTGTGACAATTGCGCTACCATCTTATGCTCAACAGAAAACCGCCACTCAT
This sequence comes from Tindallia texcoconensis, assembly GCF_055383815.1. NCBI lineage: Bacteria > Bacillati > Bacillota > Clostridia > Peptostreptococcales > Tindalliaceae > Tindallia > Tindallia texcoconensis. The sequence goes on along the minus strand of NZ_AP042431.1, from coordinate 2,190,531 downwards.
TATCTGGCTTTTTCCCATTGATTAAAATTTTTCGGTTGGTAGGGGTATCTCCTTGTGCCATCCACTCAATATCCGCTAATAGCTGGCTTTTACCAGAACCAGTTTCTCCCACTAAGCAAAAAATATCCCCAGGCACCATTTCCAGATCCAGGTTTTCAGTAGATCCATCCTTATGAGTTCCACCCATCAACCGAACAGACTCCACGTGAAAAGCCTTTGTATTTCGAACCTTCCTAGCATGCTCTACAAAGGCTTCAAATCCATCTTTCAATGATTCCCTGCTGGTGCCAATGTCTTCCAATTCACGTCGCCTTAGTCCACAAATCACTTCCCCAAAACTCAGATCTGAATTGTTCAACGTTAACCCATGACTGGTAAAGTAGGTTTCCAGATAAGGTTCCTGCTCTAACAACGCCTTAATTGATATGTCCAGTTCTTTCATAGGTATCCCCTTTAGTTTTCCAAATTAATTTTCCTTATCCTGGGTCGACACACAATCCAACTTAATCATACCAATACGCCACCCCTCCCTCTTAAGCTCTTTACAGGCTTTTAAGGTTACGGAGGTTTTGCCAGAAGAAGGAGGCCCGGCTACTGTAATCAGCTTCATGCTTCACTTCCTTTCCTAAAGGTTAAAATATGGTAGAAGATCGTTTTCGATAGAGTAAATATAAAAAGAACGGAGCTCCCATGATGGATGTAACGACGCCCACAGAAAGCTCAAAAGGTTGAAAGATGACCCTGGCAATCGTATCGGAAAACATCAGCAACCCTCCTCCTATAATAGCTGCCATAGGAATTTGATACCGATAGTCTGATCCAATAATAAGCCTGGCCATATGGGGCGCTATAAGCCCTACAAATCCAATTGTGCCAGCCACACTAACGGCACTCCCAGCTAAAATCGCTGAAATAGCAATAATAATGGTGCGATACCAATGAACAGACACTCCTATGCTATTTCCCATTTCTTCCCCCAGTGCAAAAATGTTCACTTTTGGACTGATGACCATAGCCATCAGTAATCCGACCATGCTATAGGGCAATAAGGTATAGAAGTAAGGCCAACTCCTCCCAGAAAGACTTCCCAGGAGCCAACTGTAGGTAACTTCCAACTCATCCGCATTGAGTGTCATCAATCCCGAAGTCAACGCACTAAAAAAAGCGGACATCGCCACTCCCGCCAGCACCAGATGCACCGTAGCCGAACCCGTTTGCCGATTCATGGACAGTAAGTAAATCAACATTGCCGCCACCAGCGCACCAAAAAAGGATGCCACAGGCACGTATTGGATGGCCCCCGGAAAAATGACCATGACCACTACGGCGGCCAGCCCAGCTCCAGCGTTTACGCCAATGATATTGGGAGAAGCCATGGGGTTACGCAAAACTCCCTGCAACAAAGATCCAGCTACGGCCAAATTCATACCCACCAACATTCCCGTAAGAACTCTGGGCAGCCGAACATTCCAGATAATCTGATTTGCCAGCCCTTCTGTCTGCTGTCCCATCAGGACATCCCAAACCTGTTGAAGGGTAAAATCAATGGTTCCATTGGCTATACCATATAAAGCCAGAAGAATGGAAACAGCAAAAGCCATTCCCATTCTTACCATACGCCGTCTTTGAATCTTTGTGTTTTTTTTCAAAACCTCCATAAGTCTGCTCCCGCCTTTTATTCCTTGGATAAGATCACATCAGCCGCCATCTGGTACATTTCTCCTACTGTGGCACGTCCTGGATGCAACCGAAAAGGAAGCATATGAATATTATTATTTTTCACTGCTGATAGATCCGCCCACAAAGGATTTTCCTTATAGCTGGCAAGCCTTTGCTCATTATTCTCTTTATCATTGCTGGCAGGTCGGATTAGAATCACATCCGGATCCGCTTCCGCAATCGTCTCTATATCGAAGGAAATAAAAGTTTCCTGTCCAGCACCTGGCATGTCTTCTGGTACAATGTTTTCAATCCCAAGTCCCGTCAAAATCGCCCCAATTCCTGAAGCTGTCTGTGCCGCTCTGATGCTGTCTCCATCTTCCAAAATTAAGCCGGTTTGTATCTCTGTTTTTTCACGAATCTCCTCTTTCAAATTTGCAGCAATCGCTTCTACTTCGCTAACAAAAGCCATGGCTGCTTCTTCTCGTCCCAAAAGCTTTCCTAAGTACAAAGCCGAATCATAAAGTGGTGCTTCTCCTACTTGGGCAGGATCCAACACGAAAACTGGTACTCCTATTTCATCCAGAGATTCTACCATCTGTCCCTGATGACGATAGTGAGCCACAATAAAGTCCGGCTCCACTGCGTAAATCGCCTCAATATTAACATTCCCTTGGACCCCTATTTTAGGCAGTTCTTCTGCTTCCGGACGAATGCGATAATTGTCCACAGCCGCTACCGGCTCCATCCCAATAATATAAAGCCCTTCCATTAAATTAGCCGTTAGGGCAACAGGGCGTTTTATGTCCTCTGGGATTTCCACTTCTCTTCCCATATGATCTGTCACCAGATTTCCATCACTGCTTTCTGGCTCCGACTCCATCGCCTCCTCCTCTTGGGAAATTTCCGCCTCTACAACCTCAGCACTTTGATCTGTATTACCACAACCGAATAATATCATCCCTGGTAGGATCAAAACAATCATCCAAATCAACCACTTATGCTTCCGTTTTACCGTCATTATTTCACAACTCCTTTTTTAATTTCAATCCATTTTCCATCTCTTTCCTCTACATCATCCGAAATGACCCGATACTCTATATTTTCCATTCCATCAAAGGCTTCTTTTGCCCATTGACGGACATTCTCCAAGGAAGGCCGAGGCCCATCCCCTCGTTTTTCTCTGGCTTCCCGATTTGCTTTTAATAGTCTCTTGCGCATTGTGTCTGGTGCATAACGTCCCAATCCACCCCCTATAAAAGCAATGCCTTCCGGCTTTAAAATACGGGCAATTTCCTGTAGTCCTTTTACTGGTTCTTCCCAAAACCACAAAGAACCTCTGCTCATGGCAAAATCCACAGTATCACTATCCATGGGTATTGAAGCAACATCTGCTTCTATAAAGTGAAGATGATTCTCTAAGTCCCAAGCTGAAACATTTGCTTTGCATTTTTCTATGGCTTCAGGGGCATAATCCAGAAAATACATTTCCATATTGGTTATTTTCGCCAGTTCCAGACCCAAATATCCAGGACCGGTTCCAATATCAACAGCAATACCACCATCCAAGGAATAATCGTCTACAAACTGTTGGGCCAAAAGGGGGTAAATGGGTTGTAACATCGGGTAAAAGCTCTTTAACATGCCCTCATCTCTCCTTTACTTTGTTTTCAAATCTTTTTCCACTGACCCAATTATTTTCAACATTTCTTCCCAACTGTCCCATTCAGCAATCCACTGATTATCCTTTTGAAATCCACATAATTCATCTTTCCCCATAGCAGGCCAGGCTCCTTGTTTTTGAATATATTGCTGAAGAGAGGCTTTCATACTAATTTCCATGGGGTTAGTAATCCTGCTATTTCTTTTTTGAACCATCACTTGCGGCAATGGAATCGCCCCTTCTTCTACTGGAAGAATTTGAATCCCTCTCGACTCACCCATCAAAGAAAAAGATTGGTTAGCCACGCCTATTTCAAATTCACCTGCAATCACCTTTTCGATAACCTGCGGTGGAGAGCCTACAAATGTCACCTTCGAAAGAAAGGCTTCGTAAAGAAGCGGTGAATGCTTTTTCAAAAAACTTAAAACCACTTTTGAGATAGGTGTATCACTATCCGGCATGGCAATAGGGGTATTCATTTGTGCTACTTTTTCCCAAGAATAAATAGATGATGCTGATTCTACCCCAGTGTCTTTCATAATTAAAACTGCAGGCATGAAGTAGATGGGTGTATACATGCTCTCCCGCTGATAAAATTTTTGAAATTCAGGTCGTATGGATGCGGTTAGGTCCATTGGGCTTGGCTGAAAAAACAAGTCCGCTCCCAGGTCTTTTGCCTTGGAAAAATCGCTAATATGCGCCATGGCCATATCTGGTATGTCTCGGCTTTTTATTCTTTCTTCCAGCCAGCTGATAGAATGATCATGAGCCGGCTGACTGACAACAGGTGGAGTTTTCCCCTTCCCTCTCTGGTTAAAAAGAAAATCTTCCACTTCTTCCATGACATAACCTCGTAAATTCATTGGTATATGAAGTAACGCTTCCATCTCATCCATCCTTTCTAATGATCATGAACTGAGCCACTTTAGGGTGCTGAGTTCTTTTTGCATATCCATCGTTTTTCTTTTTCTGCCTTCTGGCACTACAACAGATCGGCAACAAGATTTTGTTCTACAGACTTGTGCTCTAATACCATATACTTGTTTGATAGATTCTTCTGTCACCACCTGTTCTGAATTTCCCATTTGATGTACTTTTCCCTGATGCAGTAAACAGATTCGATCCGACACTTCCAATGCATGGTTAATGTCATGAAAAACAGAAATAACCGTTTTCCCAAACTTTTCTTTCAGTCGGTTGATGATTTCAAGCAACTCCCACTGATGTTTTAAATCCATATAGGTTACAGGTTCATCCAGCAGAATGATGGGAGTATCCTGGGCCAAAGCCATAGCAATCCATGCACGTTGACGTTCGCCGCCAGACAATTGATCGACCAGCCGATTTTCAAAGGCTTCAAGTTTTAAATATTCCAAAGCCCATCCAATGGCTTCCTTGTCTTTTTCCGATAACATCCAGCCTGTACGCTGATGTGGAGTTCTTCCAAATGCCACTAATTCACCAACCGTGACGCCTGGCATTTTTTCTTGGAACTGAGGCAAGAAAGCCACCATTCGTGCCAATTCTTTTCGTTTATACGCCTTCAGTTTTTTTCCATCCAATTGAACACATGCTGGATTATCCAATTTCAACAAACCGCTGATGCATCGAAGCAACGTGGATTTTCCTGATCCATTGGGCCCTATCAAGGATATGATTTCCCCCTGTTTGGCAACCATGGAAACTTGATAAAGCACTTGATCCTGGCCATAAGAGTAATTCAATTCTTGAACAGACAACATTATTTCCCCTCCTTTGCTTCATAAAAAAACCCTCCACAAAAGCGTATAAAATCGCTTAAAGTGAAGGGTTCACCCACAGAACCACCTTCCATTTATTCTTTTTCTTCTGGCCATTCCACTACATATCGATATTGCTTCCCGCAATGAATAATCACTTCTTTCTGACTTTTCTTGAGAAATCTCATTTCTATTTTCATCTCTCCAAAGCCATCGTGTTGAAACAAAGAATAATATATTTGCTTAATTGACTCTAAGACCGCTTCATTTTCTTTTGGCATTTCCATCAGCACCTTAAATGTAATTGATAATCATTCTACACACTAAAGCATAAAGGGCATTTGTCATTTTGTCAAGAATTTTTCTCCTTTTTTTCAACAACACGATATTGATAATCGTTTTCTTTAGTGCTATGATAAGAATTGTCTTACACTCAAATAATTTTATTCCTAGGAGGTATCCCACGTTGATTTTACCTATGCTTTCCCATAAAAAAAGAGTAGCCCAATTTCTTTATTTTATATTTCTTATCCTTGGGCTTAGTATTTATTTCTATTCCCATCACCGTCATGATGCTTGCCTTCATGGAATTATCCAAGAGTTACAGCACTATCAGCAACACTTCTTCTTGAAAGCTGCCTGTGCCTTTTTGCTGCTTCGATTTCTTTTTGCTTCCCTGGCAATTCCAGGAGGGGGTCTAATCACCTTGGCTGGTGGCGCAATTTTCGGATGGCTCCCTGGGTCCCTTTTAGTGCTTTTTGCCAACACGACAGGCTATATGATTGTATTTTTCTTAACTCGCTTCGCTTTTAAAGATTGTGTTGAAAAACGATTCCAAGGTTCTTTTCAACGCATCAGACAAATTTCCAATTGTCACGGCCCCACTTTGCTTTTTATGTTGCGAATGATTGAAATCGTTCCGTCCTTCGTTGTTAACTCCTATTTCGCCTTAACCGATATGAAACCTCGTGTCTATTTTTTCTTCACTCTACTGGGAGCTTTTCCAGGAATCATACTTTTCACCCATATTGGAGTTCAAATCGCCACGGTTCGCCAGTTAGTAGATTTAGTCAGTATTCCAGTCTTGATTTCCTTTGGGATTCTTGCTTTCTTACCTGTTTTATCAAGTTTTGCCCTGCAAAAGACTAACGGCAGACATAAACATATGCTTCCTTTCCATAAATAACTCTTTCTATAAATAACTCTTTCTATAAAAGCCTTGGGTACAGTGTACCCAAGGCTTTTACGTTTTTTGTCTTTTTATTTTTTATTAGGAGCAAAACTGTTGAATTACCATCTCCGGCTCTTTCTGGGCCAACTGTTGTCTTACAAAGGTTTTTGCATTTTCTATTCTTTCGTAAGTTCGATCCGAAAGCATGGGATTTCCATAGATTTTCCAACCGTTGACTTTTGTCAGCTTTAGAGAAGGATGACCTATGTATCCCAGTACATCTTTCAGCGGATACCCCAGAAATACGCCAATTTCATGAGGCATTTCCCCAGAAGAAATTCTCAACACTAAGATATCCATATATGCTTCTATATTCACTTCTTTGGGGTAGCCTTGTTGCATAAGAAATCGATGATTTCGGCTATCTTCTAACTTTTCTTTTAATGCAGCACCATGATAAAAAAGAATCTTTTGTCTGCCATTTTTCATCAAAAATTTACGAAATCCCACACAAGGAATTTTTCTAATGTACTCCTGAATCATCGCAATTCTTGTTTTCCCTTCTTCATCGTCACCAGAAAAACAAAGTAGTTCGGCAGGTTTCACCGCCAACAATACTGGAGCCAATTTTTCTGTTATCCAGTGTTGAAACCCTCTAGAATCCCTTAGGTCATGGTAATAACAATGTTTCATCTTCATAGCCTCCCGCCGCATGTTAATGATATTGATTTTCATTAACAATATCATCCCTGCACTGAAAAGTCAAAATATATTTTACCTCTCTTTATTGGTAAAGATCCGCCTTTATGCTTGTTGACATCTTGGAAAAAAGGTCTTATAATCTATCTGTACTATCTGTTTTAGTACACTTGATTACCTATTCCTGGGCCGCAAGGATTTGAAACCAAAGCCTTGTTCTCCCACTGAAGTAGCCCCTATCATTTAAGAAAGGAGGTGTCTGTCATTATTCAGCTAGAAAATGTTAGGAAGGTATACCGCTTAGGCGACGAGAAAGTAGTGGCTGTAGATAAAATTTCCCTTTCTATCAAAAAAGGGGAGGTATGCTGTTTTTTAGGAACTTCTGGTTCTGGAAAATCAACGCTTTTAAACCTAATGGCAGGACTGGAAAAACCAACCAAAGGCACCATAAGCATTCAAAAGCGAAGAATTGATTTGATGAACGAAAAACAGTTAGCTTTTTTCAGGCAACGAAACATTGGCTTTGTGTTTCAGTCTTACAATTTAATGCCGCTCTTAACAGCGGAAGAAAATGTGAGCCTTCCACTCACTTTCCGTGGTGTCCCTAAAAAAGAGCGACTTCAACGAGCCAGAAAAATGCTAAAAGACGTGGGGCTGGCAAAATATGTGGACCATCGTCCATCCCAAATGAGCGGTGGTCAGCAGCAGCGTGTTGGCATTGCCAGGGCTTTTATTGCTCAACCCCCTGTTATCTTTGCCGATGAACCTACTGGTAACCTAGACTCTAAAACAAGCAAAGAGGTTTTAGGAATCATGTTGGAGATGGCAAAGCAAGAACAACAAACACTAATTATCGTGACCCATGACCCCGGCATTTCCAAACATGCCAATCGCGTTTTTACATTTTTAGACGGAAACATTGAACAGGAGGACCAAATGATATGAATCGTTACAAGAACATGTTAATCCCTTGTATTTTATGCACTGTTTTATTTTTCTTTATTTTACCTTTTCAAAGCCTAGCCATGAGTCATCAGCCAAACCTTACTCTCTCTTCCCGGGCATCTACGGTTACAGCAGAGGCAGGTGAATCGATTCGTCTACCCATCCCTATTCAAAACAGTGGTTTAGGATCGGCTAGAAACTTGATTATTTCCTTAGAAACTGGCGACGACTCACAAAACCCTATTGATATTAAAACATCCGATATGCGAAAAAGCCATTCTCAAATTAACGGCCATGATCAAAAAGTCATTTTTTTTGATATAACACTGAAACGCAATATTCCTACGGGAACTTACGCTGTCCCTTTTTCAGTAACCTATACGGATCGAAACTTTGGCTCAAGTTCATCTTTTTCTGCCGAAGTGCATATTAACGTTAAAAACAATCTAAAAATGCCATCTGTTAACATAGAAGAAGTGAACATTCCTAATGAACAACTCCTACTAGAAGAAAATCAAACTATTGGAATCCTTCTTAAAAACAGCAGCGATTTAGCCATTAAAAACTTGAATCTAGAACTTCAAGGAAGCGATGCTACTGCACTAAACATTAATCCATCGCACCGTAAACAGCATTATGAAAGTCTAGATCCAGAAGCTACACAAAATATTGTTTTTTCTGTTAACCCTTCTGAATCCTTAGAACAACGAAATGCTGAACTAGATCTTGTCCTCCAATTTGAGGATGACTATGGAAAAACCTATGAAGTAACAGAACCCCTTACATTGCCTATCAAAAAAGGAGTACTATCCCAAGGCGTTGAAATCCAAGATATTCTAATCCCAACCCATTCTTTAGAAGCTTTCGAAGATTTCACGCTTTCCTTTTCCATACACAACAACACAGACCGAAAGTTAGAAGGCCTTCGCATCCTTACGGACGGAAAGGATGCTTTGCTGCCCAAAACTCCTTCTAAAACCCATGTGCAACAACTTATGCCTGGAGAAGCCAAAAGTTTTAGCTTTACCTACTTCCCTACGGACGGGTTAGAGTCTCGCAATTATCCACTAGAAATAAAAGTAGAATCCGCCGGAAGTCAACAAGATCCATTAATACAATATACAGGCGTCATGGTTGGAACACCAACCACTGGAAGCACTCCTAGAATCATCATTGACCATTACGATTATCAGGCTGAATTTGTTAAGGCCGGCGAAGAATTCCCATTATCCCTATCCTTTTACAATACCCATGCCAACGAAACCATAAGAAACATTCAGATTTCTATTACTTCTGATGGAGAAGTCTTTGCACCTGTTAACAGCAGCAATTCTTTTTACATTTCTCAGATTGCACCAACACAACAATCCATCCAGAAAATTTCCTTACGACCCAGTCCAGATGCGGATTTTCAAACTCACAATCTGTATGCGGATATCAAGTATGAAGATTCGTCAGGAAAAGAATATGAAACACGAGAATTAGTTGGCATACCAGTAGTTCAAGAAACGAGTCTTTCCTTAAGCGATGTAGAAACTAGCATGGATGCCTTTGTCGGTGATCCAGTCCCCATCAGCATCGATTTTTATAACGTAGGGAGAGGCCTTATTCGAAATCTAACCATCTCTATTGAAGGAGATTTTGATACGCAAGATGGATCTCTTTATATCGGAAATCTGGATCCTGGTGCCAATAATTACTATGATGCAACGTTAATCCCTTTACAGGAAGGGACGATGGAAGGAATCATTATCTTTCAATACGACGATGAGATTAATCAATCCCACCGCCTTGAAAAGGAGTTTTCTCTTGAAGTGATGGAAATGATGATGCCAGATGATTCTTTTGATGATGCTATGATGCAAGAACCTGAGTCTTCGTCTTCTGGAAACTATTGGCTTATGGTTTTTGTTTTAATGATAGGTGGTGGAGCTGCATTCTGGTATCGAAGAAGAAAGAAAAAGAAAACAGAGGCAGACTTGGAGGATGTTGAGGATCATGAATAAACTGGATTTATTCAAAATGAGTTGGGACAGTTTACTGCGACGCAAAACCCGTACGATTCTGACCATTCTTGGCGTTGTCATTGGAACCTGCTCTATTATCGTTATGTTATCTTTGGGTATCGCAATGGATCGAGGGTTTCAAGACTTTCTCCAGGAAATGGGTGATTTGACGGTTATTGAAATCCATCAACAAGGACATTTCGCAGGTAGTTCTGCAGGTTCTAGAACCCAACAGCGTCAAACACAATTAAATGACGCCACCATTGCTTCTTTCAAAAAAATACCTGGTGTAGAAGCCGTCATGGCTACTCGCGAAACCTATATGCGTATTGGTGCTGGTCGACATATTGCAAATGCTAATGTGGTAGGGATTGATCCAGAAGTAATGGAAGCTTTTGGTTTTACCGCTAGTGAAGGGCGTTTACTTCATTCCAATGATCGAGATTCTGTTATTTTTGGTCATGCTATTCCTTATCAGTTCAATAATCCTAGACTACGACAATCAGCTTACTACGGACCTCCTGGTGAAGGTCCTCCGCCTGTAGATGTGCTTACTTCTTCTATGCTCCTCACTACGGATATGCGCTACGGAGAACGGCAAACAGACCGACCAGATGCAACCGAAGAAAAAGATCCCTTAAAACACGATGTTCGTGGAGTAGGCGTTTTAAAGGAATCTCATGATCAAAAAGACTACCAAGTTTTTATGACTTTACATGCTTTAGAGACTATTTTAGAGCAAGAGCAACGCCATAGTCGAGATACCCAAAACAGATCTCGTAATGATGAATACGACGGGGTACAAATTAAAGCTACTTCCATCCATGAAGTGGAAAGGATACAGAAGGTATTGCAAGACCAAGGATTTCAGACTTTTAGCCTTCTTCAGATTCTAGACGACATGAAAAACACCGCACGAATGACTCAAGGAATCTTAGGTGGCATTGGCGCAGTTAGTTTGCTAGTAGCCGCTATCGGCATTACCAATACAATGATTATGAGTATCTATGAGCGAACTCGTGAAATAGGTGTTATGAAAGTAATTGGCGCTACTTTAACGGATATAAAAGGCCTTTTTTTGATCGAAGCTGGTCTGATTGGATTTGGTGGTGGTTTGATTGGCGTTTTCTTCAGTTACCTCATTTCCTACGGGTTAAACCAGTTAGGTGCTGGGTTTATGGGGCCTGGAAGCACTCAAAGCCTTTCTATCATCCCCATCTCCCTTGCCTTAATGGCCTTATTGTTTTCCACTATAGTCGGATTAATTGCAGGATATTCTCCTGCTCGGCGAGCCATGAAGCTTAGTGCTTTAGAGGCAATTCGAAATGATTAACCTGCCACTAAAAAGTGGCCATCAAAATCCATGATGGCCACTTTTTTATTTACCTAGTTCCAATAAAAATCGAATATTATCAAGAATTCCACCTAATCCATGTTTCTGAACCCTTCCAATTAAATTATTCTCCATCACATATTCAGAAAGTGTAATTTCAGCTAAGGCTCGATCATATCCTTTCCTTGCTTCTTCAAGAGGAATAGGTTCCCCTGTCTCCAAATCCCAGGCTCGACTGTTATCATACAACCCTTCTGGCGACATAATAAATATTTTTTCATTGTCAATAAAAGACCCTGCAGAAACATGGACTTGTTTTGCTACGAACCCCTTCTTAATATTCAAAAGATCCTGCCCTAACACTGCATCAGGTGCTAATGGCTCCCCTACCAAATTAGCTATCGTGGGAAAAAAGTCAATCTGTCCACCTGCAATGGTTACTTCTTCATTCACATCACTTCCTGGCACATGAATGAGTAGGGGTACTCGAAACATTTCATCTTCTTCATATGGTTTTTTCATAAAACGACTAACCTGTTCCTCTATCTCTATATTCCTCATATCAACACCTTGGTGATCTCCATAAATAATAATAGCCGAATCATCATAAAACCCTTCGTCTTTTAACACATTAAGGAAGTACCCAATTTGTCGATCCATATAATGTACGGACTGCAAATAATTCCCTAAGTAAGTATCTTCATATTCCTCCGGCATATCGAGCCACTGATACTCTTCTGGCAAAATAAAAGGATGATGGCAGGACACCGTAATATAAAACCCGTAAAATGGTTCTGGTGTTTCATGAAGCCATGGAATAGATTGCTTGAACAATTCATAATCACTAAGACCCAATCCAATAATTTCATTCATCTCGTATTCTTCTGCACTATAAAAAGTATCGATGCCTTGATCAGGGTATGCCTCTCGTCGTCCCCAAAAATCCGGATCATTTCCATGAAAAACCATAGTCGAGTATCCTTGTTTTTTAAGGTGTATTGGCAAGGTGTAGAAATCATTGCCTTCATATGCTTGATAGCTATACGTAGTGGTGGACGGATAAAAACCATTATGTACCACAAACTCTGAATCAGATGTATTTCCCCACCCTACCTGTTCATAAAAATTCGAAAAATAAAAGGTTTCTTTGGAAATCAGTTCATTTAGCACAGGCGTAATATCTTGACCAGCTAACTGGTGTTCCATCGGAAAAGTCTGCAAAGATTCCGCTAAAATAACAATAATATTTTTTCCTTCCAGCAATCCTTCATAACGACGTTCTGCTTCTTCCTCTTCAATGGCACTCACTACTTCTTCTGCCAGATCTGGATCCACAGCCGGAGCTGGCTGAGCCAATCGAAACAAATCATAAAGATGGTAATTAATCATTCCTAAGTTTGCTGGCCTTAAATTCCCTTCGGTACTATGAGCCATAAAATGAGTAGCTCCAATCATACTCATGGATAACAACACAAAGACCAAGGCACACACACCATTCCTATATACTGGTACGCCATAGATTCCAACTCTTCGCTTCTTTCGTTTATGCATCCAAATTCGTAAAAGAACCGTGTCCACAAAATACAAAAAATACAGAGGTCTTATAAGTGCCCATATGCTTTCAGAAACACCCCCTAATTGACCAACCTGAAAAACACTTCCCGCTGGAATCAAGGTAAAGAAATGACTAAAGTAAACTGTATTCACAAAAATCAGCCCAGTAATGAACAAATGAAGTCCCCAAAACACACTAAGATATCTTTTAGGAAATAGATAAAAAATCAGAAAATAGATGGCCGCCAGCGTCACAAAATTCATTAATGCTGCGTATATAAAATACCAGCGTACGCCCATTACCCAGTGTAAAATCATCATTTTTGCCAACAGCGTCATCACAAAAACCATGATAATTCCAATAATTTGAGAATCCGGCCTTGCCATTCTCTTGCCCCAATCCATCCAATCCCTCCTTAAAACATCCAGAAACCAATTCCCTTATCACTTTAAAATATCGCCTATTATCTCATACTCGCCCTTTATCAGTCAACCAAGGATGCCTTCCGGACACTATAGCTTCCGAGGAATTTCTGTAGGTTTACCATAATAATATCCTTGAAGAAAATCCACCTTATTGTCTTTCAAGTATTTCTGTTCGCCTTCTGTTTCTACTCCTTCCGCCAGTACCATAATATTGTTTTCTTGTGCTAGACCCATATAATCCTGTAAAATTCGTTGCTGTTCTCGATTTTTATGTATCCCTCTAATTATTTTCATATCTATTTTCATATAATTTGGCTTTAATTCCAATAAAGATCCTACAGAGGCATACCCACTCCCTACATCATCCAAAGCCGTTGCGTACCCCTTGTCTTGATAGTATCGAAGAATATGGTTTAAGTGTTTATAATCATCCACACGCTCTGTTTCCACCACTTCGAACACGATTTGCCTTGCATTTAAACCATATTTTTGAATGGCAGCATCCGTCGTCTCAAGACATTTGCTGGGATCATAGATGGACGTTGGAATAAAGTTGATAAACAGTTTATCCTTAATCCCATGTTGGGCCCCTGCTTCTATGACTTTTTCACGACATAATCGATCTAGGTAAAACATTAAGTCCATATCTTTAGCTCTTAAAAACATTTCAGCTGGCGACATTATACTTCCATCTTTTTTTACCCCTCTGCTTAATGCCTCGTAGCCATAAAGGCTGCCATCCTTCGCCTTTACAATAGGATGAAACACAGTTTTGATACGCTTATGGCTGAGTATTTCCAGTAAATCAACCCCTAAATATAAGTCCCTCCAGTACCGAAGAGATTTATATTGTTTTAAAACCTCAAAAGAAATCATAGGCTTCTCCAGAGGCAATACATAGATATCCTCTTGTTCTAACATGTTATAGAAGTCTCGTGTTATGTTTAGTACCCATTCTTCAAAATCCTGAAGCTCCACTAAATATCCATCGGCTTTTTTTTCAACATGAAATCCCATGACAGAAGCAGCCTTTTCCAATACTTCTACGTGATGATGCGTAGGCAATACTATATACACAAATCGAATATTCTTATCTATATTAGGAATCACTGCACATCGCTTGCATTCCATCTTACTCCACCTTTCATTTTTAAATATCTCTTGTATAAACAATACCCTTCATAAAACAAAGTTCACTCTATTCTTTATCAAAATTAAATTTTATCTATCTCAACCCAATTCGAATCGAATTTTTAGTGTTTTTCCTGTATAATGAAACTGTATACTATTTAACCAAGAATGTAGAAGTGGAGGGAGTCCCCATGAAACGTGTTAGTGCTTTTCAAGTGATGGGTCCTATTATGATTGGCCCATCAAGTTCTCATACTGCTGGCGCTTTAAGAATTGCTCAAATTGCAGCCCGCATCTTAAACGAAGCACCAACAAAAGTTGTTTTTCATCTATATGGTTCTTTCGCTGAAACCTACCAAGGCCATGGCACAGATCGAGCTTTATTAGCTGGAATGATGGGATATGACACGGACCATCCAGATATCCGAGATGCCTATCAACTCGCCGATAAACAACAGATACATTTTTCATTCCATCCTGCCAAGCTTGTCGAAGGAATGCATCCAAATACCGTGGCTTTGGAAGTCCAAGGAGTATCTGGAAAAACATTATCCTTAACCGGAGCCTCTGTTGGCGGAGGAGAAGTGATGATCCACGCCATCAATGGAATCCAAGTTTCTTTTACTGGTGAATATCCTACTCTCATCGTCCAACAACAAGATCGACCTGGTGTCGTGGCCCATATTACCAGTATCTTAGCTACAGCAGGTGTCAATATCGGAACCATCCGAATGTACCGAGAACAGCGCGACAACCGGGCTTTCACCATCTTAGAAACAGACGAAGCTTTAAGTCAAACCTTAGTGAACCAAATTCTAGAAAATCAGAATATCAACGATGTATTTATCATCGACTTATAAGGGTGCATTGAATCAGACATTATGAAAGGACTGAGCACATGTTTGGAAATGGACAGGAATTGCTATTGTTTTGCACAGAAAAAAATATACCAATCTCCCAAGCAATGATACTAAGAGAATCTTCACTTTTTGAAACACCTCCAGAAACTGTAAAGCAGCGAATGCTCCAACAATGGCGGGTAATGGAAGCTTCTGTATCCAATGCTTTAACTCAAGACCTTACTTCTATGGGAGGGCTCATCGGAGGCGAAGCAAAAAAACTAATGAAGAGACAACGCTCTGGTGAGTCTGTTTGTGGTGATCTTACGGCCAAAGCAGTGGCGTACGCCATGGGTGTTTTGGAAGTAAATGCATCTATGGGAGTCATAGTGGCGGCTCCTACAGCAGGTTCCTCTGGAATTCTCCCTGGAACTTTAAAAGCTTTACAGGAAAAATATTGCTGGGATGATCAGGAAATGACAGCTGCTCTGTTTTGTGCCACTGCCGTCGGCCTTATTATCTCCGAAAAAGCCACCGTCGCAGGAGCCGAAGGCGGATGTCAAGCTGAAACTGGGTCTGCTGCAGCCATGACATCCGCAGCCATCTGCGAACTAATGGGAGCTTCGCCAGAGGTTAGCCTCCACGCTGCTGCCATCTGTTTAAAGAATGTCATGGGGCAGGTCTGTGATCCTATTGCTGGATTAGTAGAGGCTCCCTGCCAAAAAAGAAACGGTATTGGAGCTGCCAATGCCCTGATCAGTGCAGAAATGGCTCTGGCCGGTATCCCCAGCCTTATACCCTTTGATGAAGTAGTGGAAGCCATGGGCCATGTCGGTCGTAGCTTACCAGAGTCCCTCAGAGAAACAGCACTGGGCGGTGTAGCTGCAACTCCCACCGGATGCTTATATAAGGAAAAACTTAAAGAAAATATCCGTAAATAATATTTAAGAAATACCAAAATTGAAAAACCAAAATCAAAACCATACAACACTGATCCATAAAAAGCTTATCCATAAAAAAGAGGACGGAGTAAACTCCGCCCTCTTTTCTATCTACCTTCTTAATTGCTTAGGCAAATTCACGATTTAAGATTTTTGCAGTTTTCCGAACCACTTCGGCTGCAACTCCAGCACAACGACTGGATCGTTCCGGAGATTGGAAAGCAACATCTTCTTTTCGGATAAACTTTGAAACTGAATCATAGCACATAGTCGACTCCGCAACTGTTACGGCATGATCCGGAAAGTCAGGGTTATATATTGGCAGTTCCGCTTGCTTGTACCAATCAAACAATTCCTTCACAAGTTCGTTTTGCCTGTCAGCGGTGAACAAACCGATAAATCCAGATGCAACGGCCAATGTCCCGCACAGGGATGCCTCCAAGGCAAATCCTCCTGCAAAAGAACGGTACATTCCGGTTGGAATTTGGTTATAGGGATATCCTGCTTCTGCTGCTAAGTAGCCGAAAAGACCTTCGGCAGTCCCGACACCTCATCCCCCTTGTTCTTTATAATACTTGTACGCTCTTTCTGCTGCTTTATCTGGATCTATTCTTTTATAGGGAAGCGGGTATGCAATATCAGATTTTTCTGCGGCTTCAGCTTCGTTGAATGTAGCCAGCACTGTGCCCATTCCTCCGAAAAGAGTAACTCCCGCCAAAGTGGTGCCCATTCCCTTTAAGAAATCTTTACGGCTTAAGCTTTTATTTTCATTTCTACTATTATCATTACTCATGATGACCCTCCTTTTCTTGGAACCTTTTTTTCGGATACATTCAATCACGTATGTTACCAACTATAGCTGCACCTTTACGTATTTCGGTCTTTTTTATCTACGAACCGTAGATGTTTTTGCTAACTTCAGCCACCGGCACTAGGGGCTGGCGTTGGTGTTGCTTCTTCTTCGCCTTCTCTTTCCGTAAGAACAACCCCCGCTTCTTCAACGGCTTTTTTCACCAGTTCCATGGTTGAATTCGATGTCCATGTAGCACCTGTTTGAACATCTACTTCCGCACTTTGTTGACGGATCATTCTCTCTGGTACTGCTCTCAAAGCTCCGTCACCAAATCCTTTGGTCTCTCCATGTTCAATAACGCGAATTTCTGTAATTTCGTCTCCATTGAATAGAACATCTAAATGAATGTCATAACGGTCCTGGAAGCCTTTGCCAGACACCATAATTCCTTCCGGTTCATAGGTTGCTAAGTCATAATTTGCTGCTGGATCTTCTGGCGCTTCACTCTCGGACAGTTCCATTCCAGTAGCTTCACTTACCGCTTTTAGAACAGCCTGTGATGAAACAGTGGCACCGGTCTCAACATCTATTCCCTCTGTGGTCTGGGTGCTAAGAATTTTTGCGATCATAGCTTCAATGGCTACATCTCCAAGATCCGGAGTCTCACTTTGATCCAACACCTGAATATCTACTATTTCATCTCCGTCCATTATTACATCCAGCACGACGTCTCCACCATAGCCGGATGCCATGGCAAGAATACCTTCTGCTTCATATTCAACCAGAGTTGATTCGTCTTCAGTATCATCAGTAGCTGCGGAAGCCTCTCCAAGTGATATGCCAGCTTCCTCAAGAGCACTGCTTACTGCTGTAATAACTGCGTTGGATGATTCTGTAGCTCCAGAATGAACATCCACATCCACCGATTGATTATCGATAATCTTTACGATCATTGCTTCGATGGCCGTGTCTCCCAATCCTTCGGTTTCGCTATGTTCTATCACATCAATGTTTATTATTTCCTCTCCGTCAATGTGAACAAAAAGTCGAACTGGACCGGCATAGCCTTCTGCTACTACTTCATAGCCTGAGACAGAACCCGTATCGCTCTCACCAATGGCATTACATCCAAAGAGTATCCCAACACTCAAAACCACCAAAAGAACGGATGCCATTATTTGCTCTCTATCCATGTTTATCCTTCCTTTCTCCTTTATTTTCCCATGTCTACAAGCCACACTCTTTGGCATAACTATTTGCTCCAAAGGCGTCCCTCGATGAGTCTTAATGCTATTCCGTTACCACTGGCATTTCATCTTCCATCCAACCTCTCATGCCTCTATAAATGGGCATTGCATCAATTCCATTAAGACGTAGATTTAGAATAGTTTGACCTGCTGTCTGTCCTGAAAAACAGGTAACATAAACTGGTTTGTTTGTGGAGAATTCATCCATTCTTTCGCCAACTTCTGCGAAAGGTATCAGTACAGCTCCTTCAATATGTCCTTCATCATAGGCTTCCTGATGGCGGATATCAACAATATCTATGGCTTCTGGGTTTCCTTGAATTAAGTCATTGACTTCTGGTGGTCGCACAATATAGTTGGTTCCTTGGGTAAAATGATGTTGGATAGCTGCCAGCAAGATTTCCTGTTCAGCAGTCCAATCTCCATGAGCTTCTGGTAATTCGTTAACTTCTGTTTCCAGGGTGTCTTCGCCAAGCTCCAGCGGTGCCCAGCCAAAGTTCATGCCGCCCTGAAGGGATACGGCGTTAAAGCCCATCAGTTGCATTGCTGCCACTGCCTGACCAGAAGTCTGACCGGTAAAACAGTAAACCATGATCTGACGGTTGGCTGGTAATACATCCATTTTTTCTCCAATTTCATTATAGGGGATGTGAACGGCACCAGGAATATGTCCTTCGGCATAATTATCTGCACCGCGCATATCTACGATGAATACAGCTTCTGGGTTATCTTGGATCATTGGAAGTGCCTCAGCAAAGGCCACCATGTTCCAAGTGCTGTTGTCTGCTGTAATGGAGTCAAAGTAGGCTGTTGTATGTTCCAAAATAACTGCAGCTTCATCCAGTTCTTCAGGTTCTTCCTCAGGTTCTTCTACAGATTCTTCTACAGTTTCTTCGATGGCTGGTTCTTCGGTTTCCGCCGGCTCTTCCGCTGGCGATCCACACCCAGCAAGTAATGAGAGGGTTATTAATAATGCTACTAGTAAACTTAATAATTTTTGTTGTTTCAAAAAAATCTCCTCCTTTTTCATTATTATTATTCTTTAATTCACAAGCTTCATCACTCACTCTATGGATAAACCACATAATTACTTGTGAAATATAAGACAAACTTGGTTAAAAAATAATTTTCTATCCCTAGCTTCACCCATTGCATCAGTTGAAATATCCCGTATGGTTTCGCAGAGAGTATTGTTTGTTCTGGTAAGCATTTCATCATGCACTCTAGTATTCATAGGGTTTTAAGGTCTTTATACGCTAAGGATAACCTTTTCCTTAGCTTTATCATATATTATTTCTTCATAAAAATCAATCTAAATTTTTCATATCTTTGCATATACGCACTTTTTTTCGGAAATTCTACGCAAAGCCCTCTATCACTTTGGGCACAAAAAAGCGGACCCACAGGATCCGCTTTCTCTTTTCTAAGGTTCTATTATACGTCTAGCATGTTCATAACGTCATATCCCGCTTCATCAATTGCTTCTACAATCACTTCCTTAAGGACATCAGCCGATAACGTTACGATCGCATTTTTAGCTTCTAAATCCACTACAGCGTCTTCGACTCCTTCAATTTTTTTCAACTGTTTCTCGACTCGTGCAGAGCAATGTCCGCAGGTCATTCCTTCGATTTTAATAAGCTTTTTCATGATAATCCTCCTTTTTCCTCATTGTTTAAAGACTGGTTTGATATTGATTTTTTTCAACCTTAAGGAGTTGTACACCACATTTAATGAACTGACAGACATGGCTGCAGCTCCAATCATTGGGTGAAGCAGACCCAACATTGCCACCGGAATAGCAACGGCATTATAAAACCATGCCCAAAAATAATTTTCCTTTATTTTGCGGAAGGTTCCTCTGGACAAGAGAATCGCGGATATAATACCACTCAAATCACCCTTCACCAACGTCACGTCTGCCGCTTCAATGGCAACATCTGTACCCGTTCCAATCGCAATGCCGATATTCGCCTGTTTCAAAGCAGGAGCGTCGTTAATTCCATCACCTACCATGGCCACGGTTTCGAATTTTTCCTGAAGTTTTTTCACTTCTTCTACTTTCCCCTCTGGCAATACATCTGCAATCACATAGTCTATACCGATTTTTTTCGCAATGGCATTGGCTGTTCGTTGATTATCCCCTGTCACCATTGCTGTTTGAATACCCATTTCTTGTAATTCTTTAACTGCTTTAGCAGAATCTTCTTTAACAGGATCTGCCACGGCTATCACGCCCAGCAATTGATCTTCCTGTGCCACCATCATTACGGTTTTAGCTTCTTTTTCCAATTGAATTATTCTTTCATCCATGTGTCCATACGCTACCCCGTAGGTTTCCATTAGTTTTCGGTTTCCCATAAACACCTTTTGACCATCTAGCCTTCCTTCAATTCCCATCCCAGTAATGGCCTCAAAATTTTCGATGGCTTTTGTATGGATTCCTTTTTTGCGTACAGCTTCTAAAATCGCATACGCCAAAGGGTGTTCAGACCCTTTTTCTAAGGATCCAGCCACTTCCATCAGCTCTTCTAATTCATATCCAGATTCCGTAAATAAGTCTGTTACTGCTGGCTTTCCATGGGTTAAGGTGCCGGTCTTATCAAAAATAACCATTTTAAGATTTTTGAAAGTCTGCACCGCTTCTCCATTCCGAATTAGAATGCCGTTCTCAGCACCCATGCCGCTGCCTACCATCAAGGCTGTGGGGGTGCCAAGGCCTAAAGCACAAGGGCAAGCAATCACCAGTACCGCTGTCGCCGTAACAAAAGCGATGGACAATGGACCTGCCTCTGGGTTCACCCAAGGAAGAAAACCAGCACCCCATTGCAAAATAGATTGATGAACATCCACAAACACTAAATTAGAGGTAAATACCAGGGCTGTAATAACTAAAATAGCTGGCACAAAATACCCTGTTATCCGATCAGCAAATTCTTGAATCGGCACCTTAGAACCTTGGCATGCCTCCACCAATTGAATCACTTGAGACAAAAATGTTTCATCTCCCAGTTTCGTTACTTTTATTTTTAACAATCCCTGTTTATTTATGGTTGCTCCTATGACTTGATCTCCAGCCTTTCGTTTCACAGGCATAGATTCTCCTGTCGCCATGGATTCATCCACAGTGCTTCTGCCTTCTATCACTTCTCCATCCGTCGGTATTTTTTCACCAGGTTTTACTATCATTATATCCCCTAGTTGCAACTCCTCTACAGAAATTTCCACCTCTTCTCCCTTCAACAAAATCCGGGCTGTTTTCGCCCCCATTTCCACTAATTTTCGAATTGCCTGAGAGGCCCGTCCTTTTGCACGGCTTTCCAAGTATTTTCCAATCAAATGAAAAGTCATAATACTACTAGCCATTTCTGTAAACGCCTGCAGTGGAAACACAAATGCCATCAAACCAATCAAGTAGGGCGGAAGCGATCCCAAAGAGACTAGTACATCCATATTAGGCCTGCGATTTTTCAAAGCATGATAGCTGGCTTTATGCACCGAGCGTCCAAGCCAAAAAATATTCGGGAATGCTAATAAGTTGACTATCACCAAATAATATGGAATGTCAATACCTACAACCATATGAATCATCATAAGTAGCATAATGGTACCCGATAGCATTGCAGACCGCATCATCTGATTCCATGATTTACGCATCATCATTTCATCTTCATCTTTATTTTCACCCTTGGATTTCTCCTCCATTAATTCATATCCAAGATCTGATACTTTTTTCTCTATTTCTACCATTCGAACTTGGTTAGGCCAAAAAGTAACCGTCAGCTTTTCAGCCGCAAAATTAATCGTAGCCTCTTGTATCCCATCCATTTTCCCAAGACTTTTTTCAATGGCTTTTGAGCATGCAGTGCATGTCATCCCAGAAACTTTTACAGTCTTTCTAATTGGTTTCACCGGACTTGAGGATTCTGATACGTCCTCTTGCTCCCCTTTCTTTGGATGATACCCCAAGTCTTCGATGGCCTGACCAATCTCCTCTATGCTTACTTTGGATTCATCGTAGGTAACATGGAGCTTTTCTGTTGCGAAGTTGATTGTTGCTTCTTGGATACTATCCCATTTAGATAATTCACGCTCAATGGCTGCCGAACAACTGGTACAGGACATCCCGTTGATTTTAAGTGTTGTTTTCATCATTGGCATCCTTCCTTTTTTTCAAATTTCAACTTTTTTCATCCATGTATTCTTTCTTTTATTTCGAAATTTTTTTTAATGTCGTAAGTATTTCTTCTATTACGGACTCATTTCCTTCTTTTAATTGATGCATCACACAATGCTTCATATGACTCTCTAGGAGAACCATTTCTATTGCCTTTAGCGCTGATCGAGAAGCTTCTATTTGATGTAAAACATCATCGCAATAAGCCTGGCTTTCAATAAGTTTTTTAATCCCTCTGACTTGTCCTTCCACTCTATTCAATCGATTCAATAGGCTTTTTTGCACTTTAGCTGAGTGCAAAGATGGTTTTTTCATGGATTCCATGGGTTCACCTCCTCGAAACATATTATACCATACCCCCCTATTGTATGTAAAGTTTTGAAAGATTGACATAATTTCTTCCCTATACTATAATTATTATACGATTGTGCATAATAGGGGTCTTCCTTTGATCTCTGTTGTTCCCTATATCTCTATAAAGGAGGGACTCAAATGATTCCAGGTTCCATCGGAAAAGAAAAAATCATGTTTAGGAGTTATATCAAAGTCCGTCGAGTCCAGGAAGACGATATAGATTCTGTTTTCCAAATCGCTGCTTCTGTCGGCACAGGAGAAAAAGACTCTTCACAAGGCTTTTTAATTGACAACTACTCTGCCGATCCAGCCTACCACAAAGATAAATTCAAAGAGCTCGCCAAACGCCTGGATCATTTTTATGTCGCCGAAAACGTCATCGGAAAAAGACGAAAACAAATTGTCGGATTTTTAATTGGCTATACAAAAGCACAGTGGCTCGAAGATAACCCCACTTGGATAGAGGATGTACATTGGCATCCTTCCTTTGACCAAAATCGGCTAAATGATTTTTTGGTTGTTGACAAAACTGCCATTCAATCCCATCTGACAGGCCACGGTATCGGAAGCGAATTATATAAGCGACTAATCTCTGACCTTCGGGCAAAAGATATCGAAACAATACTTGCAGAAACTATCATTAGCCCAACTCCCAATTTTGCCTCTCTAGCATTTCGAAAAAAACAGAAATATTTTTTGGCTGGTGTTCGCTATGAAGACTACATTGGGGAAATGTTTACAGATCTTATTTACTACAAAGATATTTCAAATTTTCATTAAAAAAAGACCTCGTGTTCACAATGTAAACACGAGGTCTTTTTTTATGTTTTGATTATTCTCCATCTTCCGACTGGTTAGTTTCACCAACCGTAGGCACATCTCCTGCATCTACTTCTTCGCCTTCTTCTGTTTCCTTCATTTCCTGAATGTAAGATAGGGTAGCAATCACCGTATCCATATCATCCATGATTTCAATGTTTTCATCCTTAGCAATATCTAAATCTGCCATGGTTAAGTTGTCCTGATTCTTCAGCAAGGAAGCATCCACTTCAACGGCTTCAGGCATATGCCTAGGAAACATTTCAATTTCCACTTCATTTGCCTGCACCTGAAGTACATAATCTCCTTGTTCCACTGCCTCTCGATTTGCAATATGAATGTTCATCGTCATGGTTAACTTAACATTCTCATCTAGAGCCTGCAGATCAAGGTGAATCAATTGATTCTTCATATAGTCTTTCTGAATCTCCTTGATAATCCCAAATGTTTTTTCTCCACCTAAGTTCAGCGTAATCTTTCGATTACTCCCAAACTCATTTAAAAGTCTCACAATTTCTCTTTCATCTGCAAAGACCTCTTTGGTGGCTTTGCCTTTGGAGTAAACAACTGCTGGGATATTACCATCCTTACGAGCAGCTTTTACGTTTTTATCCTGTATGGTTTCTCGGGGAACCAATGTCAGTTGTGGTACTGCCATGGTTTCACACTCCTTTCAATCCCATTTGCCATCAAGGGCAATGGGTCTTATTCTTCCTCATTTACGCTATCTTCATTTTCATCTTTTTCTTCTGGTACCTCTCGCCAGTTGGGCTCCGGCACCGTAAAACGACTTAATCCTTCTCTAAAGGTTTGGATCATTTCTGGAGTTTCATCCAGTCGGTATATTCTACCAGGATTCCCTTCTTCGTCACGATCAATACCATTCCACCAAATAGCCACTTTTATGTCTTCATACCGTGGCATATGGTAAAACATAGACCATAACCAAGCAATTTTGTCTCCGCCTACAGAGTTTGATCCAAACTCTGGAATCATCAATGGTTGATTAAACAAGGTGCTGTATTCTTCATAGTAATCAGTGTAAATCTCTAAAAAAGACTTCCATCGCTCACCAGAAAAATAGGTCCCAGGGTTATAACCAGTCATCCCTATAATATCTACGTATTCATCTCCCGGATAGTATGTCAGATAGTGATTCCACTGAAAACCAGGAAAAGACAAATCATGGGGATTCCACACCCACAGCACGTTATCCAAATCATATTGCTCAAAACGATGGTACACATATTGCCACGCTGCTGTAAAAACATCTGTATCCATAGAACTGTGGTAAGCCGAATAGACGCACCAGTCTCCATTCATCTCATTATTGAGACGAAAAAGAACTGGATCACCAAAAGCTTTCAATTCCCTTGCATACATATCGATGTGGTCATCATGCTTTCCTTCTAATACATCATATAAGACGCGTCGATTTTTTTCATCGTCTCGATGTTTTGTTTGAAGGGTGAGCACCACATTTCGATTTTCCTTTCTTGCATTTTCTAATTCTTCACGAGGAAAATCTCGCTCAAAATTTTTATAATGCAATAAAAAAGGAAACTCATATTCCAGTTTTCTTTCTAATTGAAAAAGATCTGTAAAAGAACCAGGTGCTGAATATTCAAAAATACCCCAAATCAACTCATTGCTATCTATAAAATATTGATTGTAAAAAGCAAGCGTTTCCTCACTCCAGTCTCTTTCAACTGGATAATATCGTTGATGGATGCTAGGGGTTGCTTTTTTCTCCGTTAATTGGAAGCTATCAATAATCTCCCAATGATCCGTTAAAGCTTCTTGGGACTTAAATAACAATGTATAGACTTCCTTGGAATTAGGAACAAAAACTGCTTTTGCATAGTAGTTGCGATCTTCCGAAATGGCTTCCAAGGGAGTTCGGTTCCATTCTAAATAATGAACCGTCATTCCATTCCTTTTCATTACTTCAGATCTGCCAACATGGTGATCTTGTCTATTGCGCAAAAATCCACGACTATAATTTACATAACTGTTGGCTGAATGTTTTGTCCCTTCAAACTGATCATGGTAAATCTCCAGCCGTATGTTTTCATCTTCTAGAACACCTCGTACCTTGGAAAGAGAAAAGTCTTCTGCAAAAGTTTCTGGGTACTGAAGGGTATATCCAGAAGAGTAATTGATCAACTCTTTGTGTTTCGGTTGTATGCGCCGTACCTGCTGAACATCATCATGGCTATTAAACTCTATGACCTGAGTTGGTTGATTGTTAACAATCAACCATTGTTCATCAGTTGACTCGCTTTCTGCTGTATCTGCATAAACACTTGCAGTCATAAGCATTGATACGACTAAAATTATTGAAATTCGTCGTAAACCAGCAATTTTTTTATTCATGAAATGCTCCTTTTCCGACGGACTAATCCACGGTATATGGCAGCAATGCCATGAATCTTGAACGTTTAATGGCTTGAGTAACGTCACGTTGGTGAATGGCACAATTGCCACTAACACGACGAGGTAAAATTTTACCTCTTTCTGTCAGGTATTTTTTAAGTCGACCAATTTCTTTGTAATCTATTTTGGCCTTTTTATCGGCGCAGAAAGTACATATTTTCTTTTTACTTCTTTTCTTTCTTCGATTCATCATAAGGGGATTCCCTCCTTTACCTTAAATGTATTCCTTGTTTCACTAAAATGGCAGGTCTTCATCATCATCCATGGCCTTAAAATCCTCCACGTTAATCTCCTCTTCCGGATTGAAATCCGTAGAAGTTGCTGGACTGCTAGGACGTTTTGGCGTTGGCGCAGAACCTCCCGATGACCCTTCCCCACCAAGAAATTCCACAAGATTAGCTACTACATCTGTATTATAGCGAGTGGACCCATCTTTGGCTTCATAAGAGCTAACTTGTAGTCGCCCCTGAACTGCCACTTTTCTGCCCTTCGCTAAAAAATTAGCGCAGTTTTCTGCTTGCTTTTCCCATACAACAACCCGAATAAAATCAGCTTCATTGTCTTTTCCAAATCCGCGATTAACGGCAACTGTTAGGTTGGCTACGGCTTTACCATTACTGGTATAGCGCAACTCAGGATCTCTTGCCAGATTTCCGATCAGTATGACAGTATTCACGCAAAAAAACCCCCTACTCTTGGACTCTGGTGATCATGTGGCGGATAACAGCATCTGCGATCTTCATGTTACGATCCAGCTCTGTCGGAACATCCACGTCAGACTGGAAGTTCATGAGCATATAGAAACCTTCTGTTTCTTTTTTAATTTCGTAAGCCAATTTACGCATACCCCATTCTTCAATGGTATCCACTTGTCCATCAGCCTCTTCAATTATGCCCTTGTACTTTTCCAGCAACGTTTCTCTTTCCGCCTCTTCCGTAGCGGGTTTTAGCACGTACATTAATTCGTATTTATTCATTTGTTTCACCTCCCTCTGGACTAAAAACGGCCCTGCTTACACAGGGCAGAGAAATGATTTTCTCACATCAAGGCATTATAACATATCAGAGAGAAAAAAACAACTTTTTTCTCTCTGATATAAATGTCCTTATAGTTTGAATTTATTTGACGTTTTTGCTAGTTCTTCTGCCATTTCTGTTAGCTTTTTTGCTGATGCTACGATCTCTTCAGTTGAAGCAATTTGTTCTTCACTGGAAGCCGCTACAACTTCTGAATTTTCCGCGAAATCTTGACTAATTTTATTGATCTCATCTACCTCATTTTCAATTTTTTGACTGGTATCGGCAACTTGATTGATTCTTTCCACACTACTAAAGATAGTCTTTATCAATTTATCAATTTCTCTGCTGATCCGATCAAAAATGGCGCCATTTTCGTTGATTTTTGTGGAGCTCTGATGAACTCGATCACTGCTTTTATCCATTTGATCAACTGCTAAGTTAACATCTTTTTGAATCGCGCTGATGAGTTCATCAATGTTCTCCGTAGCCTTCGAAGACTCTTCTGCTAGTTTTCTGATTTCATCTGCCACGACAGAAAAACCTTTCCCAGCCTCTCCAGCTCTAGCTGCTTCAATAGCTGCATTCAAGGCAAGTAGATTCGTTTGACTAGATACACTATTAATCAATCCTACTATTTCACCTATCTCTACAGAGCGCTGTCCTAATCTTTCAATAACAACACTTACTTCTTTCGTATCTTTCTCAACCTTCGAAATTTGATCGATGGATTCATTAATCGATTTTTGACCACTCTCGATTTCTTCTAAGACCTCTCTGGAAACTTGATTCATTTCTTGAGCTTGCACTTCGACTGTTTGAACTTTAGCACTAAGATCATTTATATTTTTCGTAGTGGATTCTAATCTAAGGGACTGATTTCCCGCTCCATCCGCAACACTCTGAATGGCAATTCCAACTTCCTCAGCTGCCTTTCCAACTTCATCGCCAGAAACAGATAACGCCCCACTGTAAGTAGCTACCTGATTTGCCATGGACTGTATTTGAGCTATGATGCCCTTTAAATTATCCGTCATATTTTGCAGTGAAGAACCCAAACGACCAAATTCGTCTTCTCTATCCACAAAATCTATGGGCAACTCTGCTTTCAGATTTCCAGAAGCCACATTTTCTGAATGTTCTACAGCCATTTTTAAATATTTAAGCACTAAGTTTTTGATTAGTACATAAATAATAATCAAAAAAATCAACATAGCTACCACAGATATAACGGAAGCGTTTATGATGCTCTGAGTAATTCCTAGCTCCGCTTCAGGAAGTGTTAAAATCAACTTCAATCCACTGTTTCCCACTTCTTGGTAAGATAAGAGAGAAGGTTCATTCCCTATGACCGCACTCATTAACCCTGGCTGGTCTGCACTGATAATGCGCTCTCCAACCGGCTCCAAAGAGCTCTCAGAGTCGGTAATGCTAGTTTCCATAGGGTTTTCTATATTCTCATTAACAACGAAATCTCCTTGATAACTAATTAAATACGCTTGCCCATTGTCCCCAATTTCAAGGCCTCTAATATGTTCTTGCATTCTATCTAATCCAAGGTCCAATGTAACCACACCTATGGCTCGATTGTTTCTTCTAACTGGTGAAGACACTGTAATCATTGGTACTTCAGAAATCGGATCAATATATGGTTCAGACCATACAGACTCGTCTCCTAAACCATCCTGATACCAATCATACTGAAAATAGTTGCCTTCTGGATTGCTATATTCCCAAGATACTACAATAGAATCATTTTCTAAATATAAAAACGGTCCGTAGTATTCCTGATTTTCCACGTATTCTCCTGGCTCCATCCATACACCACCACCCACAATCATCGAATTGCTCTGCATGACATCTTCAAAGTAATTGAATAAAAGCTCCTCGTTATGGCTCACATCATTGGATATCAAAGCTGCAATATTCTCCGATGCGGTTTCACTTACCGCTAATTCGCTATTCAAAAAACTAGATTCAGCTTTCAGCTTTTCCCTTAGATAGTTTTCAGCCTCCGTCCTCATATTGTCGCCATAATAGGTACTACTAATGTATATTTGTACCCCAAAAATAATAACCCCCGCTAACACTAAAAACCCCATCAGCCTTAGAAATAAACTCTTTTTAAATATACTCACCAAGCATTCTCCTTTAAATGATATTTAATCAACTTAACCTCATTGCTGTCATCATAACATAGCTGACCCTGTGGAACAATTCTAAATTTTGAGTTCCTATGAACCAACATAGGCTTCAAAATCCATTTCTAAAGCAAACCCTATCCTTCTTACCCAAAAAGACACCCCTCGTTTATTCCAATGGATAATAACCTAAAAAGAAAAACGCTTAAAAACTATTTATACGTAGTTTTTAAGCGTTTATTCACAACTCTTTAACACAGGTGTATTTTTCTAGAATTCAATACAACACGTTTATTTATCTAAATTCAGCTTCACCAGCCATTTGTTTCCCCTTTTTCCAAGCTTTTTCATTTACTGCATGTACTTTTTCTGGAAAGGTACGACGAATTGCTTCCATCCATTTTTCTTCGCTAATCGGTAAAAACTCAGAAACACACCCCAACATCAACGTATTGGCTGCTTTTTCATTTCCACATTTCCTAGCTTCCAATCCTGCATCTACTTCTAAACTGTCGAAGTCACTTAACATCTTATGAATAGCTTCATCTGGGTAATTCTCTTTTTCTTGCTGAACATTTGTTGGATACACTTGATGATGATTTAATACTATTTTTGCATCTGCTTTCATATTATTTCTCCAACGCAAGGCTTCCATGGGTTCGACCCCTATTAAAATATCGCCTGTACCCACGGGTATATCAGGAGATAATACCTTTGTGCCTATGCGTACAGATCCCCATATCCGCCCTCCTCTTTGGGCGAGACCAATTACATCGTTGCTTTTCATTTCATATCCTTCTAAAAAGGCAGCCTGACAAATTAGATCCGTCGTCATAACAAGGCCTTGTCCACCAATACCAGCAATCAAAATATTAATTGGCTTCATTCTGTTCCCCCCTTCTCTTAATCGCATCCACAGGACAAACCTGAGCGCAGATACTACATCCAACACACATCGATGGATCAATAGATGATTTTAACTTTTCCTTGCCTTCGTATTTTTTCATTCGAAGAGGAGGACAATTTGTCTTAATGCAGGTTCTGCACCCAATACAAATCTCTGGATCTACTTGGTATACTGGTTCCTTGATTTTGAAATGCAGTGCACAGGGACGTGTCATTACCAAAACCGATAGTCCCGGAGTAGCAATGGCATTTTTCATAGCTTCACTGGTTTTTTGATACTGAAATTGATCCAATACTTGAACCTCTTCAATTCCCATAGCCTTTAAAAGTTGAGGAATCTCCACATGCTTCGCTTTCTCTGAAAGACGCTTTCCAGTAGAGGCGTTTTTCTGTCCGCCAGTCATGGCTGTTGTACCGTTATCCAAAATTAAGATGGTTAAATTATCTTCTGGATGAAGATGAGAAAGCAGGTTTATCATTCCTGGCATTCCCGAGTGAAAAAAAGTTCCATCTCCAATCACCGACACCAAGGGAATATCTCTTCCCGCTTTTCGATTTGCTTTTAGCATCCCTGTGGAAATGCCAATAGTAGCTCCCATGCTAATCAGAGAATGTGCCGCATCAAAAGGAGGGAATAAACCCATAGAATAACATCCTATATCATTATTAACCATTACTTTACTTTTCTTTAAAACATCAAAAATGGGTCGGTGTGGACATCCAGGACAAAAAAGTGGAGGTCTTGGCGTTACGGAAAGATCTTGAGCGGTCATTAGCTTCTCATTACTTTCATCCTTTTTCACCAATCCTGCTTTCTGAAGACCCTCCCAGAGTACTTCTTGGCTCAACTCCCCAGTAAATGGAAAATATTCTTTTCCTGTACAAGAGATCCCCATCAACTTAAGTTCATTCTCAATAAATGGTGTCATTTCTTCTATGACCACTACCTTCTCATAGTCCTTCATTTGGTTTTTCAACCATGTTTTAGGGAGCGGGTAAACCATTCCAAGTTTCAAAATATCCACCGGATTATCCAATTCCCCTAATTCTTTCAAATGATAATAAGGCAGTCCCGAGGTAACAATCAAGGTTTTGGCTCCCTCTTCCTTCTCCAATGGGTTCAAAAATAGAATTTCTGGATCTTCCCCCAATCTTTCCAACCGCTCTTTCATTGTATATTGCTTATCAAAGGTATTAGGCGGTATCATAGCATAAGAAGGAACATCTCTTGGAAATGCTTCTTTAACGACTTCTTTTCTTTCTCCAACTTCTACTAAACACCGACTATGACATACTCGACTGGTAATCTGAAGCATGACCGGCATCTCATAGGTTTCACTGATTTCCAAGGCCCTTTTGGTATAATCTTTTGCTTCCTGACTATCTGCTGCCACTAAAACAGCCATATTTGCAAATTTAGCTATGTTTCGGTTATCTTGTTCATTTTGCGAGCTGTGCATCCCTGGATCGTCTCCAGACACTAGTAAAAAACCTCCTCGCACTGGTGTCTGAGTAAATGTCATTAAGGGATCCGCTGCAATATTCACACCTACATGTTTCATGCTGACCATAGTTCTTGCGCCAGCAAAAGAAGCCCCAATAGCAGTCTCTAGTGCCACTTTTTCGTTGACCGAAAACTCGGCATCCATCTCTGGATATTCTCCAACAGATTCTAGTATTTCCACCGTAGGTGAACCTGGGTAACTAGCCGCCACTACTCCACCCGCTTCATAAAACCCACGGGCAATGGCTTGATTACCTGTCATTATTTTTTGATTACTTTTGCTCATTGATACTCCCTCCTCATATGCTACTTACCCTTTTACCTTATGAACCCAACGGTTCCGCTCTATTTTTTTCTGGTTAGATCACGCTCTTTTTTCTCATTGCCACTTTCTACCCTCCCCAACCTTCCAATTGCTTCTTGAAGCACCTTATTTAAATCACCACTTCCATCGTCCCAACATTTAAACACACACAAAGTGGGTAGGATTGTACTAGACACAAAATCACTCCCTAAGCAAATGGGTAGGTGGATTGCAACTATGTAAGGAGGTTCCTGAATGAACAAAACCATCGTTGGCATGGCTACCATCGCCTTTTTCATGGCTGCTACCGCTTATAGGCAAGATGGGTTTCCTATGGTAGCAGAAGGCATATTTCTTGGCATGCAAACCTTAGTAGGTATTACTCCCATTCTCATTGCTGCCTTTGCCGTAGCTGGTCTCGTATCCGTCCTGATCAACAAAGATTCGGTTTCCAAATGGCTAGGAACAGAGGCTGGATGGAAGGGGCCTTTTTATGGAACTGTTATCGGGGCTATGGTTCCTGGTGGCCCCTTCTTTTTTTATCCTCTGATGGCTACGCTTATTATGTCCGGCGCCAGTGTCGGCACTATGATCAGTTTTGTAGCAGCCAAAACCCTTTGGAATATTGGAAGACTCCCTATCGAAATTGCTTTTGTTGGGCTCGAGTTAACCATTATTCGATTTTTAATTACCGCAGCTTTCCCGGTGCTGGCAGGAACATGTGTGAATATTTTCTTTCCAGAACTAGCGAAAAAAATCAAACAAGACATTCAGCGACTTCAACAAAAAAAACAGTCAAAGAATCGAGGTGACTCCGTTGACTGATGCGTTAATCGTATTAACTATAATGGCTTTCCTTCTTTTTTTCGTGGCACTTCCAAAGGGGTTGCACTTAGAAGGGCTCCGAAGTGGATTTAACTTGTTCGTGAAGGTTTTGCCTTTGTTGTTCTTTGCCTTTATCTTGGTTGGTTATCTAAATCTCCTGGTTCCCAAAGAAGTCTTGCAGAGTTGGCTAGGCCCAGAAGCTGGGTGGAAAGGACTCTTTATTGGCCCAGCCATCGGAGCCCTAGTCCAAGGAGGCCCCTTCGCCTTTTTCCCACTTTTTGATTCCGTCTTCCGGGATTCTGTTACCACTGGTACGGCCGTTGCCATGATTACAGCTTGGGGAATGATCAATGTAGGCCATTTACCTTATGAGGCAGCTTTTTTAGGACCTCGTTTCATCCTGCTTAAATATAGTATTTATATTTTATTTCCAACCCTGGCAGGATTTCTTGCTAACCTTATTTTTGGTCCGTAAATATTTCTTGTATAGGTAACAACACGATAAATTCCGTCCCTTGCTCCACTTGGCTTTCCACTTCTATTTTTCCATCATGGAGCTCAAGAATCCGCTTAACTAAGGAAAGTCCTAGCCCACTGCCTTCCACCCCGTGGGCTTCTTCGCCTTGATAAAACTTCTCGAATATTCGTGCTTTTGTCTGGGCCGTCATTCCACGCCCTTCATCTTTCACGCAAATCCTAACCCCAAGCTCCATATGCTGTAGGCCAACAAAAACCCTTCTTCCATCCGGGGAAAATTTGATGGCATTGCCGATCAGATTAATCCAAACTTGCTGCAATAATTCTTCATCGCCGCAAATCATGGCCCTATCCAATTCAATATCCCATTGAATGTTTTTCTTTTCCCACTCTGGCTCTAATAGCAAGATAGACTTTCTAATTTGCTCATCTAAAAAGAAACGTTGATGTTTTTGAATAATTTCCTGATTTTCCAGCTTAGAAAGTTTCAACATATTACTTGTCAAGTGAGAAAGACGCCCTGATTCCTCTACAATAATTCGAGCATATTCCTTTCGTTCCGCATCGGACAAGTCATCTTTCTGCAGCAACCTAGCAAAGCCTTGTACGGATGCAATAGGTGTTTTAAATTCATGAGAAACATTGCTAACAAAGTCTTTTCGCAAGGTATCCATTTGCTTTAATTCACTGACCATTTGATTAAAATTATTGGTAAGTTGCCCTATTTCATCTTTACTTTGATGATTTATTTCAACATCAAAATTTCCATTGGCAATTTCTCTTGTGGCATTCGTAAGTTTTATAATAGGCCTTACGCTATGACGAATAGCAAATATGATTAAAACCGAGCCGATAATCACAAAGGAGATCCCAGAAAACCAAATTCGAGAGGCTGCCATTTTCCATAGGGTGTTATCCGGCTCCATCTGAATCTGTATCAAGTCATCGCCCACCATGAAGTAGGTACTAACCCCTCGAAATCTTCTGGTTGGCTTATTCACCATTCCACCCTGTTCCATGATGTCTATCTCTGCCGCCTCTAAGGCCTTAACTTCCAGGTCTCCTGCTATACGGGTATGGTACGTGAACCAAGAAGTCATTTCAACGATTTCCTGACTGGTTAAGGTCGTGTTTTTTGATAAATCCATAATAAGCGTGGCAATGGCTTCTTGACTTTCTCGAATTTCATGTTGCAAATTCGGCATAAAAACTGCCGATGTCACAAAAGATAGCAAGGATGACAATACAATCAAAACAATAAAAGCAACCGCCAACTTAAAAGAAATTCGCTTCACGATCCACCCTCCTGCTTTTCTGCTTTATAACCTAACCCACGCACCGTAAGGATTTGAAAGTCAGGCCATTCAGAAAAACGCTCCCGCAATCGTTTCACATGAACATCAACCGTTCTTTCATCACTTTCTGCTTCCAACCCCCAAATTTCATCCATTAACTGCTGTCGTGTAAAGATTTGTCGAGGATAACTCAGCAACTTAAACAGTAAAGAAAACTCTTTGTTTGGCAAGGTCATCTGTTGGCCGTTACGACTAACGGTTAATGTATCATAATCCAATACGGTTTTTCCTATTGTAATCCGATGTTCATTCATAATACGTGCCCTACGCAATAAAGCGGCCACCCTTAACAGCATTTCATCCATATCAATAGGCTTCACCATATAATCATCCGTACCGGACATAAAACCCCTCTTTTTATCTTCCATGCTTTCTTTTGCTGTCACCATCAGGATAGGTAGTTGATAATCCGCCCTTCTCAATGAGTCCGTCAGCTCATACCCATCCATTTCTGGCATCATGATATCGCTGATCATTAAATCGATATGATGGTGGTCCATCAACTCCAGCGCTTCTTCACCGTTTGCTGCACAAAGTACTTGATAGCCATTTTGTTTTAATACAGCTTCCATTAGTCGCTGTAAGTTTTTATCATCTTCCACCACAAGGATACGAAACATCTTAACCCCCCCATCTTTTGTTATATCTCCATATTATCCCATAAATTTCAAAAAGGTGCCAGACTACTCACCGACTTTATTCCGGTTCACAGCCTGGCTATATTAGGGAAAGGACAGCTATTTAATTGGTTGTTATTCTATCTCTTCTCTATGAACTCATTATGAATTCCACCGATATTTTTAAAAAAGAAAAAGTTCATGATAAATTCATAATTCCATATTACAATGATCCTATCAATAGTTATATTTTCAATAAAAAAAGGAGGTATTCACATGATGTACCCTTATGGTTTTGGTTTCTTGGATCCAACGATGCTGATCCTCATCCCTGCCATTTTACTAACACTCTATGCTCAAGGAAAAGTTAAAGCAAATTTTTCAAAATATTTGAGGGTTCCCACACGAAAAAGCTATACTGGCGCTCAAGTAGCCAGAATGCTCTTAAACGAAAATGGACTTAATGACATTCCTATCGAAGTGTCTCCTGGCCAAATGAGCGATCATTACGATCCTGTGCGTCAAATACTACGGTTGTCTCCTGAAGTCTATCGAGAAAGTTCTATCACCGCCGTTAGCGTAGCGGCCCACGAGGTAGGCCATGCTATTCAACACGATTTAGGCTATAAGCCACTTTTGCTTAGGAATAAATTATTTCCTATTGCTCGTTTCGGTTCTTCAGCAGCCTGGTTTTTCATCATTATCGGCTTGATCTTACCAGCCTTTACCACCCTTTTTGATGTAGGCATCTTGCTTTTCGCAACCGCTGTTCTTTTTCAAGTGGTTACGTTGCCGGTAGAATTCAACGCCAGTACCCGTGCAATGCAGCTATTGGATACCCATGGCTTTATTACCACCAGCGAATCCGGTGGGGCTAAAAAAGTGCTGAACGCTGCGGCCCTCACCTATGTAGCAGCTATGGCCACTGGAATTGCCCAATTAATTCGATTATTGCTCATCAGAGGAAGAAGATAGAAACCCGCATAACCACAACCTAGGAGGAGGCGACAGACTCCAGCATGGAAAACAAAAAATACTATTCAGGTATGGAGCAGCTTAAGGCTTTTCGAAACTCTTTAACGCGATTTATGATGTACTACAAATTTGGCATGGATGAAATCAGCACAAAAATTGATATTCTCAAACAAGAGTTTGAATATATGCATGCATATAATCCCATTGAACATGTCAAATCGCGACTAAAAAGCCCAGAGAACATTTTTGAAAAAGTTCATCGAAAAGAATGCGACCTTACCATTGAATCCATTCGAAAGAACATCCGTGATATTGCTGGCATCCGCATCATTTGTTCCTTTACATCAGATATTTATCGAGTGGCTGGCATGCTTATGCAGCAAAAGGACATTACCATCGTAGAGTACAAGGATTACATCGAAGAGCCCAAACCCAATGGTTATCAGAGTCTACATCTGGTCGTTCAAGTTCCAGTTTTTATGTCAGACCGTGTTGAACAAGTATATGTAGAAATTCAGATACGAACTATTGCCATGGATTTCTGGGCTAGTCTTGAGCATAAAATCTATTATAAATACGATAAAGAAGTGCCGCAAAAACTGCGAGACGATCTAAAGGATGCGGCTGACACCGTTGCTTTTTTAGACCAAAAAATGGAAGGCATTCATAAAGAAATGCAACAACTTAAGATTTCTAATGACTATCATTCCTCTCAAACACCCCATGGCGATACCCCTGAAAAACAAATGGAAAATCTTTCAATGAGTTGTCTTTCTATTTTATTTGGTGATCCTATGTGAAAAAGCCCCTCCATATGGAGGGGCTTTTTTTATTTAAACTTCTGAAGCTTGTTTTTTACAAATACCGAAACATCATCCGTAATAGTATAAATCACCGGCGTTACTAACAACGTCAATATAGTAGAGAGTAGTAACCCTCCAATCACCGTTGTTGCCATAGGTGCCTGTGTCTCAGCTCCTTCTCCAATTCCAATAGCCATAGGAAGCATGGCCAAAACCGTAGTAAGCGTCGTCATCAAAATAGGCCTCAAGCGAATAGGTCCTGCGGTTTCAATGGCTTCTCGACGTTCTTTCCCATGAGATCTTAGGGTGTTAATGTAGTCTACCAACACAATCCCATTGTTAATAATAATTCCAGATAACATCAAGAAACCAATCAATGCTGGAACACTAAGGGTTCTACCAGTTACAAATAGGGCAAGAAACCCTCCAGAAAAAGCCAATGGTAGCGACATTATAATGGTAAATGGATGCATAAGGGATTCGAACAAAGAAGCCATAATCATATAGACCAAGATAATGGCCATGGTAATCGCCAGTGCCATATCCATAAATACTTCTTGAATCTGTTCAAATTCACCACCTGTTTCAAGAGTATACCCTTCTGGCATCACATAGTCATTAAGTTTATCTTGTATATCTCCCATCACACTTCCTAAATCTCGGTCACTCAATTGACTACTAACCCTTGCTGTTCTTTGCTGATCTTCCCGAGAAATCGAAGTAGGTCCTTCTGCAATTACTATAGAAGCCACCTGAGACAATGGCACTACACTACCCCTTGGAGTCTGAATGCCAATCTGCTGAAAATTTGCTATATCCTGTCTAATTTTTTCTTCTCCACGAATGATAATATCCAGTTCATTACCGTCTCCCTCTCTAAAAAAAGAAACCGTTGAACCCTGTGCATATTTTTGAATGGTATCTGCAATTTGTGATGTTGTTAATCCATAGGTAGATGCCATATACTTATTTATTTCAACCCGAAGCTCTGGCGACCCTTCCGAAAAACTAGTCTCCGTATCATAGGTTCCTTCTACTCCAGCTATCAGTCGTCGTAGATCCTCTGTGATTTCTTCCAGCGTTTCTAGATCATCCCCTTTAACTTTTAACTCAACAGGAGCGCCACCAGTGCCACCCATAGCTGTGTCATCTGCGACAGCTACGCTAATCTCTGCTCCAGCAATATCACGGACTCTCTCACGAACTTCTGCAGCTACTTCAAGGTCACTTCGATGTCGCTCTTTCAAATCCTCCAGTATCACCATAATACTGCCTTCACTTTCTCCTGTTCCACCTAAATCAAATCCCATCCCACTTCCGATGGCCGAATATACAATATCTACTTCTTTAACTTCCTGTAATTCAGACTCGATTTTTCGAAATACTTCATCTGTCTCCTTCAACTGAGATCCTCTTGGCAAGGAAACATGAATATCGATCTGCCCTTGATCTGCTGATGGAAAAAATTCAGCTCCAACCAAAAAGACAGAACTGATGCTTCCAATAAACACAATTACGGCTCCCGCAATCATTGTTTTCCGGTGAGATAAGGCCCACTTCAAGAAAGAACGATAATTAGCTTCTACCTTCTTGAACACTTTATCAAAAGAATCATGGGCACGAGTAGTCATTTTTTCTTTTCCTGTTCGCTGGGATAATCGGTCTTTATCTACCTTCAAAATCTTAGAACTTAGCATAGGAATCAGCGTTAGCGCTACTAATAATGACCCAATCAGCGACAAGGTTACGGTCATGGCAAATTCTCCAAAAATAATGGAAGTAAGACCACCCACAAATACCACTGGTAAAAAAACAGCAATCGTGGTTAAAGTCGAAGAAGTGACGGCCATCGAAACCTCTGAAGCTCCGTCAATAGCTGCATCGATCCGTGATCTTCCTTCTGTTCTAAATCGATAGATATTCTCCAACACCACAATAGAATTGTCTACCAACATCCCGATGCCCAGGGCCAATCCTCCTAAGGACATAAGGTTCAAGGTCAGATCATTAAAATACAATAACATAAATGCTGCAATGATCGAAATAGGCAATGCCGTTGAAATAATAAAAACACTTCGTATGTTTCTAAGAAATAGGTATAAAATCAACACTGCCAAAATACCACCTACCGCGGCATTACGGACAACTGAGTTTATGGCTTCACGAATAAAGTCAGACTGATCCATAATAACCGTCATACTACTCTCACCATATTCTTCTTGGAGCTTCTCTATTTCTGCATTTACATCATTGGCTACCTGCACCGTATTGGTTCCTGACTGTTTCTGAATCATAATCCCAATGCCATTTTGACCATTTGTTCTGGAAAGTGAGCTAAGTTCCTTTGGAATTCGCTGAACTTCTGCTACATCTTTTACTTTGATAAGAGAGCCATTGGGCAAGTTCAGAGGTAGTTCACCAATTTCTTCCACGGTTTTAAACTCACCCATAGTCCGAACGGTTAATTTATCGAAGCCTCTTTCCACCGTACCACCTGGCATATTAAGATTTGATGCCCGTATGGTTTGAGCAATAAGACCTGCATCCATGCCATAGGCATTTAGCCGTTGTTCATTGACTTTTACTTCCACTTCATATACATAGTCTCCGGCAATATCTACGGAAGCAACGCCATTTACTCGTTCTAATCTAGGTTTCATCACATCTTCTGCCAATGCCTGTAATTCAAACATATCTTCATCTCCAGATAAAGAGAGAACCACAATGGGCATTGCGTCCAAATCCAATTGTACCACCAAAGGTTCTGACGCTCCATCTGGTAAAGCACCTCGAACCATATCCACTTTTTCTCGTATGTCTAGGGCAGCAAAATCCATATCCGTTCCAAAATCAAACCGTGCTACCACAATAGAATTCCCCTGCGAGGAGACCGAGTTAATTCCTTCAAGATCAGAAACCGTTGCCACCGCATCCTCAATGGGCCTTGTGACCAAATTTTCCATTTCCTGTGGCCCTACCCCCGAGTAATTTGTCGCAACAAGTGCAACCGGTATTTCAATGTCTGGCATTAAGTCCAAGGGGAGTTGTGTTAGAGAAACAACTCCCAGCAAAATAATGACAAGCATGACCATAATTGTAGTGACAGGGCGTTTAACTGCAAGCTTTGATAAATTCATTCACTATTCCCCTCCCACTACACGAATAACATCTCCATCAGAAAGATAATGCTGGCCTTTCACAATAACAGATGCCCCTTCGTTTAATCCCTCAAGAATTTCAACCACCGTATCGCTTTCCAAACCAAGGGATACATCTTTTCTTATAGCCCTATCCTCTTCAACAATAAACACATAGGTCTCTCCATCCCGTTCTATGACGGCACGCCTATTCACAGCTAAAACACCTTCTCTTATATTCAGATTCATTTCTGCCGTTGCACTCATGCCAGTACGAATCTGTCGGTCCTGATTATCTAGATATACTCGGATCATATAAAGCTGCGTTTCAGCATCTAGTGTCTGGCTTATAAAACCAACGGTTCCACTTATTTCCAATTCCGATGCTGGAATTTTGATCATAACCTTATCGTCTATTTCCATATTATTAATGATATTTTCTGCCACGTTTGCCTGAAAGTATACGGAATCAATATCCGCAATTTCTGCCACTGGTTGGGATCCACCAGCCATTTCACCAGCCACCACATTCAAACTGGTAATAACCCCACTCATTGGAGCACGTACCACTGTATCTTCTAAAGCATCTGTTGCTTGCCGATAACTTATTTCTGCTTGTGCCACCTGATTCAGCGCTTGTTGGTATCCAATCTCTGCTTGACGAAGCTGACTCTCTGCACTTTCCAATTGACGGCTGTTCGCTGCCAACTCAGCCTGTTCCAGCTCCCTTAGACTGGCAGCTCCCGCTTCATATAAAGAACGAACTCGCTTTAGGGTAGCCTGGGCATCTTCATACTGATCCCTTGCATTTTCCACCCCTATGATTCCTTGCTCCACTCCAGCTTCTGCTCTTTCAGCATCTTGCTGTGCCATTTCCATGGATTTTTCTGCTTGTTCCAAGCTTCTTAAACTATTTGCCTGATCCACCACCATCAGAATCTGGTCTTTTTCAACATAGTCTCCCAGTTTCACATGCAAAACTTCTACTTTCCCCTGCATCATGGGCATAACCATTGCTTCATCCTTGGCATGAATGGCTCCATTCAACAGGATCCGATTGCCAATGGTTTCTTTCACTGCTTTTTCTACTTCTACCGGAACATACATTTCTTCTTGCTCTACTTCTGGGCCTCTCCCTCTCAATCGAAGCCCTACAAGTCCTACAACAAGAACTGCTATTACCAATATGGTTATGATTACTTTTTTCTTCATCTTTTCCCCTCCAGCTATAAATTCCTACAAACACGTATGTATTATGTATGCAGACGCTTCATTAACTCTACGAATCTCTCCGTATTTTGTTTTATTAAAATCCTTCTTCATTAAAAATTTATTTATTTTTTCTAGTATGGTAGGTTTTGGAGGTAGTTCATATTCAGTTCATGGTCTCTTGTTATGTTGTATATGGGTAATGATTCCCTACGCATAGGAAAACCCAAAAACTCGACCTTTCCTGCACCGTTATTTCGGAAAGATTGAAATCCAACGATTAAACAATGGAGTGTGATAAGAAATGAGAGAAATGCTTTTCAGCGTTGCTTTATCCATCGGCTTAACCGCTTCCATCCCACTTTTCTTCTACGCTATTGGTTATGCCTTTTTAAAATCAGCCAACTATAAAGTTTAATATTGATACGCTATCCCTTTTTTGATTTAAAAAGACAGCCTGCAGATTTTCACCCAGGCTGTCTTTTTCTACAAAACAAAAAATAACTTCTGCTTATCCTAGCTTATCCCCATTTTTCACCCTTTGATCAGGTTGAATCAGCACTACTCCACCATCATGATAAACCCCTAACACTAATACTTCTGAAAGAAAGTTAGCAATTTGTCTGGGCGGAAAATTCACTACACCTAGCACTTGTTTCCCTTTTAACTCTTCTAAAGTATAGTTATCGGTAATTTGTGCACTTGTTTTTTTAAGGCCAATTTCATTTCCAAAATCTACCCACAGCTTATAGGATGGTTTTCTTGCCTTCTCAAAAGGCAACGCATCAATAATTTCTCCCACTCGGATATCCAACTTCATAAAATCCTCAAAGCCAGCCATCCCCATCCCTCCTTACGCTTAAGGTTTTTCTATTAAAGCTTTCACTACTTCTCCAGCAAGAATCATTCCAGCTACGGAAGGAACAAAAGAAACGCTACCAGGAATTGCTCTTCGGGTAGAACAGGTACGACTTGTTCCCTCTGGGCAAACGCAATTACTGATGCAACTATTCTCTTCTTCCATGATCGGCTTAATAGGCTCTTCCTGAGAGTAAACCACTTTTAACCCTGGCACCCCTCGGTTTCGAAGCTCTTTTCGCATCACTTTAGCCAGAGGGCAGATTTGTGTTTTGTAAATATCCGTCACTTGAAACTTGGTCGGATCCAATTTGTTTCCAGCCCCCATACTACTGATAATAGGGATTCCCGTTTCACAGGCCTTCGTAACCAGATCTAATTTTGCAGAAACCGTATCGATGGCATCTACTATGTAATCAATGGACTGACCTGGTCTTTCATGAAATCCCAGCACTTCTTCCCAGTAAAGAGGATTATCCACTGATGCCAGCTTAGTAGAAGACTTTTCTCTAGACTCCATATAGAATCGCTTCCAAGTAATCACTTCGGCTTTTGGATTGATTTCCAGAATTCTTTCACGCATCACTTCTACCTTTGATTTCCCAATGGTTTTTCGTGTTGCGTGGATTTGACGATTCAAATTCGTCAGACATACTTCATCATCGTCCACCA
The DNA here is from genome assembly GCF_055383815.1 of Tindallia texcoconensis. NCBI lineage: Bacteria > Bacillati > Bacillota > Clostridia > Peptostreptococcales > Tindalliaceae > Tindallia > Tindallia texcoconensis. The sequence goes on along the minus strand of NZ_AP042431.1, from coordinate 2,147,799 downwards.
ATATAAATCTACCAAGGCCAGATCGCACCAATCCTTCCGCCGCAAAGGCGCCTACACCACCAATGCCAAAAATGGCAACTTGACTGTTTGCCAATTGGTCCAATCCATTTTTTCCCAATAGCATTTCACTTCTCGAAAATGCATGTAGCATTTTTTCACATCCCATTCCATGATAACGTCCTCTTTTGTTTGTTTTAGCCTATGCTATTCCGCATAACTGTCAAAATAACCCTGAATATAGACCATAGGAGTACCTTTATCTCCACTTCCAGAGGTTAAATCACAAAGCGAACCAATCAAATCCGTCAATTTTCGAGGCGTAGTCCCTTGTGCTTCCATAGCGCCTACCAAATCCTTTTTTTTGTTGCTAATATGATTGGAAATAGCTTCCTGTAAAGCGTCCCCAGCTAAATCCGAAAAATCATTGTCTGCTAAATACTTTATCTTCACCTCATTAGGTGTTCCTTCTAACCCTGCGGTATAGCCTGGTGACACTACCGGATCCGCCAATTCCCAGATTTTTCCCTGAGGATCTTTGAAAGCACCATCTCCATAAATCATGACTTCCACAGTTTTTCCGGTTTTTGCCTTCAATTTTTCTTGAATTGACTCTGCCAATGTCTGACAATCTCTCGGAAACAGTTTTACGGTTTCTTCCGTTGCTTTATTGGACCCTAGCAGCCCATATCCTGGATTATAGCCACTTTCATCAACGGATTGTGTCAGAATTTCATCAAGACCATGCACTTTTTTGGCGCCGGCTTTTAATAGTTGCCTTTTCGTACGAAAGCGCGTATGAACATCACAGGTCAGCACTTGATCCGTATGTTGGAGTACGGTTTCCGCTCGATTTGAAAAAAGAATCGTGCATTCAGCGCCGCTTTCTTCAATGATAGAACGATAGTACTGAATATAATCTACACCAGTAAAAGGATGGATTGTTACGCCAAAAGTATTTCGGAAATCTTCTTCCGTTAAATGATCCGTCCATGGGTCAATGCCTCTGGCATCTAGTTCATCAATATCCACTAAGGGGTTGCCTACTTCATCTGAAGGATAATTAAACATCAGCACTACATGTTTCGTACTCCTGGCAATACCCCTTAACAATACCGCAAATCGATTACGACTGAGAATCGGGAACAGCAGCCCCAGTGTATCACCGTTAAACTTTTCCTTTATGTCTGCAGCAATCTGATCTGCGCTGGCATAATTGCCTTGGGCCCTTGCCACAACAGATTCTGTAATCCCAATAATATCTTTATCCTTAATCTCAAACCCTTCTACTTCCGCCGCCTGTTGAAGACTCTGAACAACCATATCCTCTATGCAGTCTCCCTGACTAATAATCGGTGTACGTATGCCTCTTGCAACGGTGCCAACACATCGTTTCATGAATGATTCCCCTTCACCTGTTTTGTTTTTATTTTATCTGTTGATATCGTTTAATATTTTCCTCAGTTAAAAACTCATTCGCTTCGTTAATCTTCTGAAATTGCTGGGTTGCTTCTGGATGCTTATTCACATCTGGATGAAATTCTTTTGCTTTTTTTCGATAAGCTAATTTGATCCGATACTGATCCGCCTGATCTGAAACGCCCAAAATTTCACAACTTTCCTGATACTTCTTTTTAAAAGCGTCATAAGGGTTGCCTCCCGTATGACCAAAACCTCCTTGGCCTCCATATCCACCACCAAAACTTCCTTGATGCCCGCCACGTCCCCAACCAGCATTTTGTTGATTCCATTGGCGAAATCGTTCTTCCCATTGCCTTTGCTGTTCATAACGTCGCTGCCGCTCTTTTCGAGCTTTTTCTTCTTCAGCTTTTCTAAAGTCCTCTTTAAAGGCTCTAAATCGTCGGTACTGAAGCTTTTCCTCCCCCATAAGATAAGACGATAAATGAAATAGGTAATTCGTAACAACATATTTAAAATATTTTAGATAAACGATGGAAATAGCACCCAGTATGGGAAATATCATGATAAGCGCTGCCAAGAAAAGTACTCCTGGATTCCGAAGCAAAAGAGATCCCAGAGGTCCAATCATCAACAGAAAAAAAAGGCATCCTCCCATGCTGATAAGCAGGGCGCATCCTTTCATAAAACTCTTCGCTAAAAGAATGCCAGTTTCAATCATATAAATAAATCCATCTAGAAAATGAGAAACCCCTTTGGCCAATCCATAGATAAGCTTTCCGATTAGTTTTTTAATCCATTTCATTGAACAGGATACTCCTTATGGTAAAAAATTTTTCAATCACAATCCATCATAACACAAAAGTCCTTTAAGAATAAATACAAAAAGAAAGACATTGGGTGAAATGTCTCCTTGAAAAAAGTCCTGGTCATGACATACAATAAGAAAAAAGAGTAGGAGGATTATCATGCAAAAATTTCCCACTATAGACAGTTTTCATGAAATGCTCAACCTTATTGCAGAAGAAATACCTCCAGATTTTTTCAAGGAACTTAATGGAGGCATCATTTTGCTGGAAAGAGCTAAAAAACATGCACAAACTAAGCCTGGACAACCGCTCTATATTATGGGTGAATATAAACGCGACCAAACTGGCCGACAAATCACCCTCTATTATGGTTCTTTTCGGAAGATTTATCCTCACTTATCTGAAAAAAGACTCTATACAAAGATAAAAGATGTCCTGCTTCATGAATTTACGCATCATTTGGAAAACCTAGCTGGAGAACGAGGGCTGGAAAAAAAAGATGAAGAACAAATGCATCGCTATTTAAAATAGCAACAATCCAATCTTACGTACTACATCCCTCTGTCTTTTCAGTTTCCTCTAGGTATGGATGACAAATCTGTGACTGCAGTGAGGACATGTAACCCGAATTTTTCCTTTCTCTTTTGGAATTCTCATTTTACGGTGACAATTATGACAAGGTTTGATGATATAATCAAGAAGCTTTTCCAGTTTTTCTGGGTCTAAGCCCACCACCAATTCTCCTCCAATCTCAAAAGCCGGAACCCCCTGTACCCCTAGTTTAGAGAATTCATCCCTAGCCCCTGGATCTTTATCTATATCCCTTACTTGATACAGATACCCACTTTTAGCAAGATACTCTTTGGCTTTAATGCAGTGGGGACACGAGTTTGTGGTATATGCCGTAATTCTTTTCACATCATTCACTCCCTTTGCTTTGCTTTGCTTTGTTTTGTTTTGCTTTTATCATAAACCTATTCTTTCTCCTGTCTCTACTCTTATTCTATCACTTCTTCCCACACAAATGCAGCATAACAAGAAATCTCGCTCCCTATGCTTTCCAATCCATGAAGTTTTGCAGCTATATTCAGTAAATACTGGCAAATGATTCAATTTAGAATCAGCTGAGTACTTTCTGAATCGTTTGAAAATACATGAATGTATAGGCCTTTCTTCCTTAATAAAAAAAAATTACTGTCTTTCTTGATTCACAAACAGTTCAAAGCCTTGTATCTAAGACCGTGAACCCATTGCCTTAGGGAATCGAAACAGTGGCATGAATATTGCAACAATTTAATCTATGAACAAATAAATCCTATAAACTCAATATCCACGGAGGTGAAAAAAGACTTGAAGCCACGGGAATATAAGGAGGTCGATCATTTAAAATAATTTAACCAAACTAAAGCAGGATAAACCAAAGCACTATTAAGCACATTTTTAATCTTTATGATTTAAAACGCATTTATAATTTATAGGGGGGTCTGTTAAATGGAAAATAATAATAAACATTTTTCTAAACCAACTACGATTCAAGCTTTTACACCTTTTATTGCTTTAGTGATTCTTGTTATGGTTGGCTACCAAGGTTATGGCGTTGACGCTCATATCCCATTGTTTTTCGCTGTCGTCGTTGCAGCAGCAGTAGCCATCTTTTGGATGGGCCATAAATGGAGTACTGTACAGGAGGGAATGCTTAAAGGAATTAACTTCGCCCTTGATGCCGTCTTAATTCTAACCATTGTTGGTATTTTAGTTGGTGCCTGGATTGAAGGAGGCATTGTTCCATCAATCGTTTATTATGGCTTGCAAATGATTTCACCCCAGGTGTTTTTGATTGCTACTCTCATTGTTTGTTCTCTAGTATCTGTTTTTACCGGTAGCTCTTGGAACTCTCTGGGTACCGTTGGACTTGCTATGTTTGTAATCGGCGAGGGAATGGGAGTACCTAGTGCCATAACCGTAGGGGCTATCGTATCTGGTGCATACTTTGGCGATAAATTATCTCCGCTATCCGATACTACAGTTGTTGCCTCTGGTACTGGTGGCGTTAATATTTATGACCACATAAAACATATGCTAAAGGTTTCAGGTCCTGCTTATGTAATTGCTTTAGTTCTTTTTGGAATCATAGGTTTGCGTTTTGCAGACTCAGGTATGGATTATGGTCAAGTTGCAGAAATTAGCGGTGCTATGACCTCGAACTTTAATATTAATCCCATTATGTTCCTGCCTTTAATTTTAGTACTTATAATGATCTTCAAAAGAGTTCCTCCCATTGCAGCCTTATCGCTTGGTGCTATTATTGGAGGCCTTTGGGCTATGATTTTCCAAGGATCTAACTTCGGATCTGTTATGACTTCAATGCATTATGGCTATGTAATGGATAGTGGTATGGAAGTTGTTGATGGCGTTCTCTCCAGAGGTGGACTCCACAGTATGATGTGGACTATTTCAATGATATTGATCACCTTAATGTTTGGCGGAATCATTGAACACACGAGAATGACTGAAGTCATCCTTGAAAAACTGCTTAGCATAGCAAAAACACCGAAAGCACTTTTGATTTCTGCTCATTTTACTACCCTATTCCTCATTGTAACGGTTCTATCTCACTACCTAACCCATACATTAATATGTAGAACCTTTAAACATGCATTTGAAGAAAAAGGCATGCACGCAAAAAATGTTACCAGAATTTCTGAAAACTGGGGTACTTTACCTTCCTCATTGATCCCTTGGGGCCCCTGTGGTGTCTTTGTATACGGTCTTTATGGAATCCACCCCTTTGCATATGCACCCTACGCATTTTTCATTCTAGCTGCAATGGCTATTTCATTGATCTTTGCATTAGTAGGATTTGATGTGGCTAAAGTAGACGATCCAAAGGATGCCGCTAAAGGAATCTTAGCAGATTAATGTACCACTTCCTTTGAACAAATACTTCAGCAAGTAATAAGAGGGTTGCCTTAAGGCAACCCTCTTATTTTATTCTCTTACTCCTAAGCCATACCGATTCAATTTCCGAACTACCGTAGACTGGGACACGCCTAGTTTTTGGGCTATTTCTCTTGTTGAATCCAGTTCTTCTGCCGCTTCTTGTAACATTCTCTTCTCTAAGCTACTTACAGCTTCTGGCAGAGACAGTTTATTCATCGATTTATTTTCACTGTATTTTTGTTGAGGCGGCAAATCTTGGTATTCTATGGTATTATGCGGTGTCATGATAATTAATCTTTCAATTAAGTTTTCAACTTCTCGAACATTCCCTGGCCATGAGTAAGCTACCATGGCTTCCATCGCCGAAGCTGAAACCCCTTTGTTCACACTGTATCTTTCGTTATAATGCCGAACAAAATGACGAACAAGAAATGGAATATCCGCTTTTCTTTCCCGAAGAGGTGGAATATGAATTGGTACCACGCTTAACCTGTAGTATAAATCCTCCCTAAATTCTCCTTTTTCAACCATAGCTTCCAAATTCCGATTTGTACATGCAATGACTTGAACATCCAACTTTTGAGGCGTAACGCCCCCTACTCTTGTCAACTCAAAATCTTGAATCATTCTCAGTATTTTTACCTGAAGGTCTTTTGGCAATTCCCCCACTTCATCTAGTAAGATAGTGCCTGTATCCGCCATTTCAAATTTCCCTGGCTTTCCGTTTTTAAGGGCTCCCGTAAAGGCACCAGATTCATGACCAAACAGTTCACTTTCTAAAAGGTTCTCAGGAATGGCTCCGCAGTCCACCTTCACAAAGGGTTTGTTTTTTCGATTGCCGTTTTTCTGAATAAATCGAGCAATTACTTCTTTACCAACGCCGGTTTCTCCTGTGATGAGAACTGTTGAATCAAACTCAGCCAATCTGGATGCCTGATTCATTAAGGTGATCATTTCTTTGCTTTTGGCAACAAATTCATATTCGCCGCACTTTGCTTGGATTTCACTCATTTTTTTCTGATAATGATGCGTTAAGGCCTGTGTTTTTTCCAGTTTGTTTTTTAACTCAATCAATTCCGATATATCTCGAGCATTTGTCACTACTTTGGTAATGTTGCCCTCTAAATCAAATACTGGATTTCCAGTTACCATCACCTTTTTCCCAGAAAACAATTCATGTACTAGGGTGACGGGCACTTTTTGTTCAAGCACTTTCAGAGTTACTGATTCAGAGCAAAAACCTTCCGCCTCCAATTCTTTCATGTGCTTCCCTTCCAGATCTTTGGCCTTGGCACCAGAGATTCGCTCATACGCACTATTCACCATAATGGTATAGCCTTCTCCATCTGTTATCCAAAAACCATCATAGGAATAATCAATAATTTTTTTCAGTTCTTCATTGATGGTCTTGGATTGAACCAATTCTTCCGCAAGATTCTGTCCATCTGATATTCGTCGCAAAAAGATTATAACACCCATTATTTGTTCCTTTTGCTTTAATGAAGAAGACGTTACTTTAATCCGTTCTTGCCCAACCAAAATTTGTTCTGTCATATCCTTCTTCTCACTTTGCAGCAAATCACAGATCTGAATTTGAGGAATAACCTCAGAACACTTAGAATCCAACGCACTCTCACGTGAAATTTGAAGTATTTTCTCAGCCGTCTTATTAAAAGCCGTAATCACGCCTTCGCTATCCATCAAAATCAACCCAATATCCATAGCCTTCATTGCGGATTCTAAATCTTCGAAATTCAATAAGGTCACTATCTTCCACCCCAGTCTCTGCTTGGATTTTGCATAAAGAGCTTTTACCGCAATTACCTTTTAGTATACACAGATGAATAGGTTTATTCAATCCTTATTAGACATTCTTCTGTCTATAGTGATTGTCAAGGTTAAGGATCAACATCACAATGGGTATTCGTCTTTAGCTCTCCTCAAAAAACCCATTAAAAAATTATCCACCCTATCCTTACGCAATAAGACAAGGTGCAAGATTCTTTTCCCTTGCACCTTATCCTTAGCCTTAACAGGAGTTAGCAGGATCATCCTGCTAACTCTATTATAATCCCTTAGCTTCTAACCAAAACAACAGCGTAATAATCAACAATGCCACCGGAATAACAACCACCCAATCGTTGACTTTAAACAGCTGTGGCAAAGATACCTCTCCATAGTTCCCTTTTTGAAGAATTCCATCCTTAAGCCGTGGATAATATGCAGCAAAAATTCCTGCTCCAATAAAGATCCCAATCAATCCACCAACGGCTGCATCCAGATATCCATTTCCAACGGCACCGGCGATAGTTCCAGGACAGTATCCCAGTAGAGCGAAGCCAACTCCAAAGATCAAACCGCCTATAAGGTTTTTACCGACAGATCCTTTCTTAGGGTGCAGTTGAACCCATCCTTTATGCTTCATAAAGTAGATGCCAATCATCCCAGTAACTACGGCGGATAGCATTATCTTCAGAACCGTAAAATCCCTTAGTAATAACTGAGCAACGATGACATCGTATTGAGTCGCCCCACCTTTTTGGAGCAAAAAACCAAACAGAATACCAAAAACAAGCCCCCATATCAACTGATTATTGTTTTTCAACCTATCCCTCCTTTCTCTCTTCTATCTAGGTTCCTACATGGCCTAGAATAAAAGCCGAGCTGCTAGAATTCCACCAACAAAAAAACTGATGGCCGAAACCCAGCTAGAAAGAGTCAACTGCATGGTTCCACTAATCCCGTGGCCACTGGTGCATCCATCCGCCCAACGGGCACCAAATCCCAGAAAAACACCTCCTACTATTGCAGCACCAAGGCGTGATACTGGATTAGCACCATAGGTGCTGGCCCATAAGTTCGGTACCCATTGCAGTTCAAAACTTCCGGAAAGCATTGCCGAAAGGAAAGATCCTAATACAATACCAATCACCAACATAAACTGCCAATCTATTTTTAAATTGATTTTTTCGTAATAGGCTTTTTCAGCCACTTTTTCTCCTCGAAAAAATTTTTCGATCATTCCGCTGCTTTTAGCAAAAGTAGTAGAACAAGCGATGGGTTTATTGGATATTAGAAAGGTGCACCAACTAAGGACTCCAATCCCTATTCCTACCACATAAGGCGACCAACTTACTTCCATCAAAAAATTCATCCAACGACCCTCCCGTTAGCTTTCCATGTTCTCCGCAGGATTTTTTCGATAAGCTGTGTAAAACCTAGAACCATGAGGGTTTACACATGCACGACATTCCTTGGCATGCCCTGCCGCACTATAGCCTGTCATCCCTCCAGCTAAATTAATAACATCTTGAAAATCACGTTGTTTTAAAATACTCGTACCCAAACTAGATCGATTTCCAGAACTGCAAGCTAAAACCATTTTTTTCTCTGGATCCAGTTCCTTGTACCGTGTTCGCAATTCTGCTACAGGAATATTTACAGCGCCTTGAATATGGCCGTCTTCAAATTCTCCAGGAGCCCGAACATCTAACATGATAAAATCTCCCTCACCTACCACCATATCATGCAAGGTTTCTGCTGAAATCTGAGGAACAGACGCCGTCCTAAGACCAGATGTAGCCCAACCTGTCAATCCGCCCTCTAGATATCCTACAATCCTATCAACACCAGTACGTCTTGCCCATAATACTGCTTCCTGAGCTTTGCTAAAGTCATCTGCTACTAATAAGATTTTTTTGTCTGTCGGAAGAACCCACCCGGCAAAAGTTGGAAAATTCCCGCTTAAATCCAAATGCCACGCTCCTGGAATATGTTGACTTCCAAAAGCCAAATAGCTTCGCGTATCCAATACCACATACTCATCCTCCTGGATTTTTTGACAGAAATCCCTAGGAGACAATTCCTCTAATAGAGGCAGTTCTTTTAGCTTCGCTGGTCCTTTTCGATTCACATCGCTGCATCGACTAAAATGATCTGGTGCTGGAGGCATATTTTCCGTTAGGGATTTGATAAACTCTTTTTTATCTTTTATCTGAAGCACTTGATTAAAACATCGCTCATATCCAATGGTACTTCGCCATTTAGCTCCCATCGCACGTCCACACAGAGAGCCCGCACCATGGGCTGGATAAACTTCGCAATAATCTGGCAACTGCATAAGTTTATCATGAAGGCTATGATAAAGGTTATCTGCCAACTCTTGGGCTTTATCCGGAAAAAGATCCGGACGACCTACGTCTCCAACAAATAATGTATCCCCAGTAAATACACCCACTGGGCTATCTGATCTAGATTTATCCACTACCACATAACTTAAATGTTCTGGTGTATGACCCGGAGTTTCCAATACTTGCAATTCCATATCTTCCAGTTCAATGGTGTCTCCTTGAGAAAGGCCTACATGTTCAAAAGTGCAATTGGCGGATTTAGCTACATAAATAGTCGCTCCTGTTTTTTCAGCCAAATCCATATGACCAGAAATAAAGTCTGCGTGAAGATGTGTTTGAATAATATGGGTTATCTCTAACCCTTTTCCACGAGCCTCTTCAATATAATGATCCACATCTCTCTGAGGATCAATAACAGCACAAGATTTCTGTCCTGCTAAAATATAAGAACTATGGGCAATTTTCTCCGTAAAATAATGTTTTAAAAGCATCTTTTTTCCCCTTTCTATGTTCACCTTTTTATAAAAACCAGCATTACATAAGGAACAAATAAAACATTGTCACCACCACCACCAAATAGATAAGCGTCATCCCACCTCCTGCCTTCATAAAGTCGGCATTTCGATAGCCTCCTGGTGATAGCAGCAATGCGTTGACTTGATGCGTTGGCAACATAAAAGAGTTGGAGGCACACACCGCTGCCAAAAGTGCCACTGGTCTGGGATCTAGGCCAGCAATATTAGCCATGTTGGTTACAAGGGGCACTAACACTACTACCGCCCCCACATTAGACATAAATAGCGAAAAAAAGCTAGCCATTAGGGCTACGGCTATCAAGAATAAAATGGGAGGTCCACCTTGGATGGTCTTCATAACCTGTTCTGCCAACCATTCCGCCGCACCTGTATTTTGCATGGCCGTCCCCAAGGGAATCAGTGCTGCCAACAAAAAAATCACTTTCCAATCTACGGCCTGATATGCTTCGCTTATTTTCAAAACTCCCAGTAACACCATTAAGACTGCACCAGTTAAAAACGCCATGGATACCGGTGCTCCCATCAATGTCAATGCCACGGCTACCAGGAAGCAAGCTATGGATATCCGAGTTTTTCCAGGCACTTGTGTCTTTTTCTCAAAAGGCGTAATAACCAAAAAATCCTCACTCTTATCAAGTTCTTCTATGTGATCCCATAATCCATGAAGTACCAAAGTATCTCCTTGATGAATTTGATAATCCGATAAATCTTCTTCTATTCTTTCACCTTGTCTAAATAACATCAACGGCTCCACCGCATACCTCTTACGAAGAGAAAACTCCCGAAGGGTTTTTCCTGCAATTTTAGACCTTAGGGGTACCACCACTTCCACAAAACCCGAAACCTCCGAATCTGCCAACAATGGAAACAAATTCCTTTCCTTAGTTTTTTTCAATCCATACTGATAAGCAAACCTATCAAGAATTTTTCCCTCTCCCTGAATAGCCAGATACTGGCCCTCATAAAGGGGCGCACCCCGCCAAGGAGCACAGGTGATTCCCTCTTTTCCTGCAATCCCCAACAAATGAATCTGTTTCTCTTTCCAAATGCCAGACCCTTCTACGGTCTTTCCATCCAAAGCCGATTCTTTAGGTATTTGATAGTATTCGATATTGCCACACAAATCTAACTGCTCCATGAGCTTTTCTTGGATGGACTCTTTCTTGCTCTGATCTTCTCTTTTAGGTAAGAGCCACTGACCTCCCACCCAAAAATAGAATAGACCCGAGAATAAAAGCCCTATTCCCACTGGCGATACTGCCAGCAACCCATAACTTTCCACCCCATCCTTAAGAAGAAGATCATTTAAAACAATGAGTGGTGCAGATCCTACCATGGTAAGGTTCCCTCCCAAAATGGCACCAAACCCCATAGGAATCATTAAATCAGATGCTGGAATTTTCTGTTTTCTTGAGATCCGAAGAATCACTGGCAAAAAAATAGCGGCAACGCCCACGGTAATCATAAAGCCTGATAAAATTCCTGCCACCATGGAAATAAAAAAACAAATCCTTTTTTTTTCAGCACCCACCTTCTCTACAATCCGTTGGGACAGTCGATCAATAACACCGGTTTGAGACAAGCCATGGCTCATCATCATAACGCCAATCATCGCCATCACTGCATTACTGGAAAATCCAGAAAAGGTTTCTTCCGTTGTCAAAACACCTGTCCATCCTAAAGTGAGCATCACCCCTATGGCGACTACATCAATCCGCAGAAGATCCAATACTAGCATGACAATCGTAAATACTAGCAGCCCATATACCAATATCATCGGAGCTTCCATGAAATCGCCTCTCTTTCCTTGATCCTTGGCTTTTAAAACAAATACCCTGTATATCCAAATATAAACCCTATACCTATGGTAACTCGGTATATTTCCTAGCACTGTTTTTGTCAATCAAAAAAGATCAACCCCTATGGATTAATCTATTTCTAAAGAAACGCGATATGGTTATGATTTTTACGGATTTCCGCCGGTGGCTTAAGCCTTAATCAAATGTTATAATAAGGAAGACTAGTGCGTCCACAATACTTCATGAAAGGCTGGTATCCTCATGCTGATTTTTCTAACCTTTTTATTCACTTTCTTATTGATCCTTGCAAGCCTTTCTTTCGGCCTTTTTGTTGGATACCCGCTGATGGCTGGTTTGCTGTTATTTAGCCTTCTATCTTTGCACTATGGCCACAACCAACGTCAACTATCGGCTTTTTTAGCAACAGGCCTACGAAAATCATTGCCAGTTCTAAAAATTTTTGTCCTCATCGGCGGTATTACCGGTACTTGGATGGCCGCTGGTACTGTACCCGCCATCGTTTACTATAGCTTACAAATCCTGCACCCATCCCTGTATTATCTGGTCGCTTTTCTTGCCTGTTGTTTGGTTTCTATGCTTATTGGCACTGCCCTCGGTACCTGTGGCACTATGGGCATCGCCCTTATCACTCTGGCTCGCAGTGGCGATGCCAATTTAGCCATGGCTGCAGGTGCTATTATTGCTGGAGCTTACTTTGGGGATCGCTTTTCTCCCATGTCTGGAAGTGCCAATTTAGTAGCTACTCTAACTGGAACCAATTTGTTTGAAAACCTAAGAAACATGGCTCGCACCATGCTTCTCCCCTTCCTGATTACAGTTGTGCTCTATACCCTATTATCCATAGGCTTTCCCCTACAGCCTGCCGACGGAGTCATGAGCCATGAATTATTAGAATCCTTTCAGATAGGCTGGAAGGCTCTTCTTCCTGCCATTATAATGATTCTACTTTCGTTTTTTCAGATTAACGTAAAAATTGCCATGGGCAGCAGTTTAGTTGCCGCCCTGGCAGTAACGGTTTTTCATCAACACTACTCTCTAACCGAAGCCTTTAGGTTTATGGTCTTAGGTTTTTCTCTACCAGCATCCAATCCGCTCTATGAAGTAATACAAGGCGGTGGACTAGTCTCCATGGCATTGCCGGCAGTCATTGTCTTAACGTCCTGTATGCTAGCAGAGGTCATCTATGGCTCCCACTTTCTCGATCCTGTTATTCAACGAATTACCGGCTCCATTACCGGCTTTAAGCGATTTGGCTACATGATCCTCACCAGCTTTATTACTGCAGGTTTCGGTGGAAACCAAACGGTTTCCATTGTTTTCACAGCAAATGTCATGCAAGATAACTATCAATGGCTTCCAGATTTCCAACAACGCTTGGCCCTAGACCTGGAGGACAGCTCTGTCATTATTGCTGCATTAATCCCTTGGAATATTGCAGCCATGTTTCCTACCACCGTACTTCAAGTGGACCGAGTTGCTTTTTTGCCCTTTGCCTTTTACTTATACGTACTGCCGCTTTGTAGCTGGTTTAGCTATTGGATCAAGAAACCTCAGTCTCTATCCCCCACTAAATCCCTTTGCACTACACCTCTTAATGATGAACAAGCTTAGTCAACGACTATGATTTTATCCGATCCAGTCGGCTAAAAAATAATGACTACCTCTCTGGTAGAATTGATCCACTCTGCTGTAGCATCCAGATTATCTGCTGAAAACCGAAGTGGTACAAAAGTTCTTCCATCAATGGAAACCGGTGCTACATCCATTCTTTCCATCCTTCCATTCACACGAAGTTCATTTCGATTCAGCCACATTTCCACCTGATTTCCTCTGGCATTCAAGGTAATTCTATTGTCACTTCCATCCCAGGCAACAGAGCCGCCCATGGCTTCTACAATGGCTCTAATAGGTACCATGGTTCTACCAGAGGTTATGACTGGCACCGTCCCCCGACCTGGGTCTATTTCTTCAGATACTCCATTAACAATCATATTTGGTCTATCAATGGTCAGAATGATAAAATTTCGTTGCTGACTGCTGGCAATCATAGTTGAACTACTACGTACTCTGTACGTGGCAATGGCCTCACCCAGTTCTTCTTCGATGTCTTGTAGTGGATTTGCTTCTCGAAGCACTGGTTTTACTGTGTAGTAATAATCTGTATTAGGCTGAATATTCACATCTATAAACGGTAGTTCTTCAATAAAGAAATCCGTAACCGAATCCCCCAAAATGTTGGCATCCGTAGATCGGAATATCCGGTATCCTAAGGCTCCAGAGACCTTCGGCCACTCCATTCTATTTCCAGCATCCGTTGCTTCTACCTCAGGACTTCCACTTGCTGGTGGTTCCGGATCTGGACTTGGACTTGCAGGAGCGGTACCTTCAGCATTTCCCCAGACCCTGGCAAAACCTTCATTGTTGGATTGACTGTTTTGTGACCAGGTGGAAGGATCGGAATCGATGACCGTATAGGTGCCTGCTTTGATAGTAACATTAGGCTCTACAAACCAATAGGCATTTTGAGTTTCCAAATAGCCTGTCCGTGCTGTTGCTCGCCATGGGCCATACATGGTTCCATCCCCATGTTGCAGACCAATGCTTCCTGCAGGAGCTCCTTGCTGATTATTCCAATGGTAGGTTTCTACTTTTGTAATGGTATGTGGCTGATGAATCGTAAAACGCGTAGGGGTGGTAGGTCCGTTGATTACCCCAGCGATATTATTATTATCGAAGATCAGGTTATTCTCTTCTTGGCCTGCCGTAGCCACTGGTTCCTGCGTAGGAGCCGTCGGTGCCCTAGATGCATCTTCCTCCAAAGCAACATCTACTTGTCTTTCTTCAATAGGTTCATCCCACACACGGATGCTATAGACTTTCCCACCGGAAGTGGCTTCGCTGGAAGTTCTAATGTCATCGAAGAAGAACCCTAACCGCGTTTTGCCATCAATCACCGCTGGAACTGCATCTTGTCTCGAATCGTTTACACTCAGTTCTTTATAGGCTTCTCCGCCTCGAACTAAATAGGCACTAAACTCTCCATTAGAGGATCGACTTGCAACCACATCAACCACTTGATTATTGGAAATTCGGGTTTCTCCTAAGGATGAGTGAGGGTAGAACTGTAGTTTCCCATTGTCGTAAAAATAGAATCCATTGTCGCTGGCACTATTTTTATAATCAATAATTTTTTTCCAAGAAGGCCCTGTTTCCTCAAAGGAAAACCGAACTCCTACAGTATAGTTTTCGCTAATATCCCGATCAATATCAATCCAAAACCCTCCCCCTCTACTTTCAGTGGAAGTCCATTGCCAATATGTTCCATTACCATCTCTTCCGTAGCCCGATGTAGCATTATTACGATTGTTCCCGTCGTTTTCACGTCCAAAAGTCCTTAAGGTGGAATTGCCTAACCTATCTGTAAGATTTCCCGAAAAATCATATTCAACAATTAAATCCCTAGCCAAATTAGTAGCTTCTACCTCCTCCACGATCCCCGGCAACAAGAAAACAAGCAAAGCCATGGCGAACATAACTACCATCATTCTTCTTTTCATAATAATCTCCTTTCACCACTTTTACCCTATGTCTTCCCTTCCTGCATCAAATCCATCTTCTTCGATTTATTGCCTTCCATATCCTTTCCTAAAATTAGCACCCCCCTAGGTTTATCATCCAATCTTCCACTACTTCCAGTTGTTCCTTTGAGATTACACAACCATACGATGAACCACCAGACACAAAAAGGGTGGTTTTTAACGCTTACGCAAAAAAAGAACCTACCCATTTTGGGTAGGTTCGTGAATACACCTAAAATCCGTCCTCTTTACCAAGGCTTTAAAAGGATGTCCAAGAAACAGAGAAATATACGCGATTCCCGATGATCTCTATGTCCTTAGGAATTTCTTTGACTCATTTGTTTTTTAAACATCAACTTAAACAAACGATCCTGATCCTTTGTTAGGATATCTTGATATTCTACACTATATAATCTTCTTTCAGAAAACTCGTGAATATCCATTATAAGGCTATCCACCATAAAAGACTCCTTCAACTCATCTATTTCCAAGGTGAAATGAATTTCTACAAAATCATTTAATTTAAATTCCCTAGCTTGACGTTCATCAAGACCACTCGGTTGTTTGACTTGGAAAGTAAGTGAATTTCCACCAACCCTGATAATGGTTATGGGGATCCTCTTATGTTTGATCTTTTTAATAAATCCTTCTTCTTCCCACATAATAGAAAAATACTTGTCTGTGGGTTTCCAAACAAAAGATTCCAAAGCAATGCTTTCTTGGTCTATTTTTTTGATACTCACTTCGTATTGAACAAATGTCTTTTGAACAAAAAAACTGAGAATTCCATTCTTTGGATGTATCGATGTTTCTTCCTTTTGCCATCCTTTGCTTAGTCTCAAGGAAGAAATTCTTCTGCCATAAAATAAATGTCCTTGAAAGGTGTCAATGCCATTAACCTCTTTATTGATTACACTCAAGGATACATCGCCCAAAAAAGCAGTGTCCATTCTTTTTGTAATATCTAAAAATCGATTTTTGCTTTTCAGCAACTCCACGGCTTTATCCGCTATTATGGGATCAAACTGCTTGCCGCCATATTTTTTCAGTTCCCCAATCACCTCTTCTACCCGAAAGGATTCTCGGTATTCCTTCTGTGATAGCATTGCATCTACAGCATCAGACACCATAATAATACGACTAAACAATGGAATATCCTTTTTTGCAAGGCCTTCAGGATATCCACTGCCATCATACCATTCTGAATGATGTTTGATATACACAGGTACATCCTGTAGCAATTTTAATCCAATCACTTGATTTCGCATGATCTCATAGCCCAGACTAGGATGATCTTTCACTTTTTTATACTCATCTTTGGTGAGCACAGAAGATTTTTTTAAAATATTTTCTGGCACCACCAATTTTCCAATATCATGTAGCAGTGCAGCAATATATAGATTCAACCGACCCACCAAGGATTTTTCCAGATTCAAGGCGTCATAAATCATCAGTGCAAAATCCGAAACATTTTGTGCATGATAAGGCATATAAGGATCTCGAATAGAAAGAAGGTCAATGTATATTTCAATATTATATAGGAAGGAATTTCCCAGCATAATTCTGTTATAAATATATTGAATCGTCATGGTAATGGATTGCTCGAATAATTGACTGTCCCATAAGCCTTGAATCCCTTTAAGAATTGCTTCCGTCGGAGGAGTTTCTATTAAAAACTCTCCTATCATGTTTTTTTTATGAATATCAGAGGTATAGATCCTTATTTCCCAAGTAAGTTGATGGGAACTTCTATATATTTTATGCTCTGTAAAATATTCTCCTTCATTGACTTTCAAATATTCTTCTTGGCTAACCTCCGAGTCTATTGCTTTAAAGGCTTTGCCTTGAAATAAATAACATAATTCCTTGTTGAAGTTATGGCTGGGAAACACCCTTCCATAGACGTCAAATTTTTCGTCTTCTATTCCTAGTGCTTCTTGAATGCAATGAATGATCTTTTCCACTTGTACATCATAGGTCTGATGAGTTGTCTTTAGAATATTCCCTAACATACTTCACCCCCAGAATTTTTTTAGTTCCAAGATACCCATTGGAATGTTTCCTTAAAACCTTCTTTTTTTTCTGAGATAATCCTAGCTAGGATCTTTGGACTGTACTTCTCCTGTCCTTGACGTCCTACTACAGAATAAAGAAGTCGGGACTTTTTACTTATTTTATCACAAGACCCTAAATTTTCCAAACGCTTCTGGGGGCTTAAGCCTAAACCTATCTATTGTTTCCTTAGAAAAACAAAGACCCGTCCCAAACATATAGTACCTGAAAATGATTCATCACCACCATAACCACAGGTACCAATGCAAACAAAAACAGAGCCAGTACCCAATCCATGGGAGTGACGGTTATTTTCTTAAAATAGTTACGTCCGCTTTCACCTGTAAATCCTCTGGCTTCCATGGCAATAGCCACCCGCTCTGCTTTGCGTATGGCCTGAGCAAGCAGCGGAATAGCATAACGGTACAATTGTTCCCCTTTTCCTTTCAGTCCTTTTCGCTCCCTTCCACCACGAACCAGATGAGCTTCTTTCAGGGTAGCAAACTCTGATTGGTATAAAGGAAAAAAACGATAGGCGGCTAACATGCTATAGCCATATTTAGGCGAGAGTTTGGTTTGTTGCATCAAACTCAGCAGTAACTCCGTAGGGTCTGTGGTGGCAACAAACAACAGGGCATAGGCCGCATAAGCCAAGACCCGAAAGGCCAAGGCACAGCCACGAAAGAAAGCTTGTTGAGAAATCATGATACGTCCCATGCTAATAAATACCGGATCATCGGTGCTTCGAGGAAACAGTACCTGCATCATAAAAAAGCCAAAAGCCAGCAAAACAAAAGGCAGCAATCCTTTCAGCATCGCCGCTAAAGGCACTTTTCCTATCCAGTAGGACAAAGTAAGCATGATGATGAGCAAGGTCAATGGCACAAAGGGATCAAAGGAAAAGGTCAAGAAGATCATACTGATCCCTATACTTCCCAGTTTTAATACCGGGTTCATTTGATGGAGTAAGGACTGCCCTTCATAATAATTAAACATTCAGAACACCTACTTCTTCCTTGGATTGTAGTTTTTCCAGAATGGTCAACGCTAGTGGCGGCTTTAATGCGCAGGCTTCCAAGAGCGGTTGTTGACTAAAAAGACCTTGCGGGGTTCCAGCATAAAGGATCTTCCCTTCCGACAACAAGGCAACCTCCGTGGCGTATTCCCAAACCAATCGCATATCATGGGTAATCATAACCACTGTACAACCTTTTACTTGTCGCTGCTTGATCAGATTCATCAGCTTATAGGTGTTGGTATAATCCTGGCCAAAGCTAGGCTCATCCAGCAATAGCAATTGTTGATCCGTAGCTAACATAGAAGCCACGCTTAACCGACGTTTTTCACCCTGACTAAGGGTAAAGGGATTCGCATCCCCTTTTTTCTCCAAAGAAAACTCTGTTAACAACTCTTCCACACGTGGCATAATCTCCGATCCCGGTACCTTTGCCAGCTTTAGGGAATAAGCAATTTCTTCCCAAACCGAATCTGTAATAAACTGATGCTCTGGATTTTGAAACACCAGGCCAGCCATTTCTGCAATTTTTCGCCGCGATAACGCCTTGGTTTTTTTCCCAAACAAAGAGATGCTGCCTGCTGTGGGTTTAATCAACCCTAAGGTCAGTCGAGCCAAAGTGCTTTTACCAATGCCATTTTCCCCAAGAAGCGCTACAAAACTACCGGGCTCAACTCGCCATTGAAGATCTTCCAAAACCGGCACTTCCTGAAAAGGCGTTTTATAGCGAAAGGAAACCTGCTGGCAATCGATAGCCGGCAGACTCCCTTCTTCGGTAGCAGCAACGGATGAATCCTTTCTATAGGCTACCTGCTCTAAAAGTGCTTTTCGTTTCCCCTCATGCTTTTCCCCATCCATTATGAGCTCCGGAACCGTCAGGGGGTATGGCGTCATGGTAATCCCATCTTGCTTCAGAATGCCAGCCAGTTCACTAGCATAGGGCTGCCAAACACCAATATCCATCAGCAACTGGCTTTGCTTGGAAAACACATGACGAGGCGGTGCATCGGCAATCACCTTTCCCTGGTCCATGACCAAAACCCGATCCATCAACGTAGCAGCTTTTTCCAGTTTGTGTTCTATCAGAAGAATCGTATATTGCTTTTTCGCCACCAAGGTTTCCAACAACTGAAAAAAATCTTCCGTCGCCGCCGGGTCCAGATTAGCCGTGGGTTCATCTAAAATAAGGATGGGGGGATGCATGGCCAAGGCGCAGGCCAGAGCCACCCGTTGTTTCATTCCTCCAGATAATCGATGGGTATGGTTGTGGCGATGCTCTGTCAGATTTACCATTTCAAGGGCTTCTTCAATGCGGCTATCCATAATATCTGGAGACACGCCTGCATTTTCTAATCCAAAAGCAATTTCATCCTCCACCGTCAGCATACAAAACTGAGCTTCCGGATCCTGAAAAACCAGTCCTACCTGTTGACATACCTCTCCTGGTGCCAAGTC
The DNA here is from genome assembly GCF_055383815.1 of Tindallia texcoconensis. Taxonomy (NCBI): domain Bacteria; kingdom Bacillati; phylum Bacillota; class Clostridia; order Peptostreptococcales; family Tindalliaceae; genus Tindallia; species Tindallia texcoconensis. The sequence goes on along the minus strand of NZ_AP042431.1, from coordinate 2,128,048 downwards.
CCCAACGTCTTTATCTTTCAAATATATGCTCCCTGTTTGATCCGCTTCAATAGATCTGGGAAAAAGCCCTGCTATGGCAAGGGCTAAAGAACTCTTGCCACAGCCGCTGGCTCCCACAATCAGCAAGGATTCTCCTTGGGCTATCGAGAAGGAGATCTGAAAGAGTGTGGGCTGATCCGTATAAGGATATTGGATAGAGAGATTATGAATCCTTAGTATATTTTTCATGAACCGCTTTACTCCTTTTTTCACGCCATTCTTTGCCTAAGGGAAAACTGTTTAACACACCAGTAGCCGCTAGTCCTTCGGCAATTCCCTTCCCTAATAAACCAGCAAGGACAGCACCACTGATAATGCGGATCACCAACATGGTTATCAGAAGACCGGGAGCTAGCCCCGCATATCCAAACCGAAACCAATTGTATGCAAAGCTGGCAATCGAAGCCCCTACACCCGAGAGCATCAGGATCCCTGTATTAAACCGTTTATACTTGGTTAACCAAAAAGGGACTTCTGCGCCAAAGCCTTGAATAAAACCGGATAAAATAAGCCATGCTCCCGAAGGCGAACCAAGGGGTATTTGAACAACCGCCGCAATCCACTCGGAGATTAAAGCCGCTCCCGGCTTTCGAAAAATATGGGCACAGATAATGGACACTACAAACCAAAATCCAAAAACAATATCCAGCCCAATGGGCCCCAGTAATCCAGTAGCAATGGCCCAAACTTGAATCCAAGCCATGTAAAGAGGTGCAAAAGCCACCCCAATGGCACTCATGACAATTATTTCTTTTAACTGCCATTTATGGGTTTTAGGTAAAACAGACATTTATTCATCCTCCATTCCTTATTTTTTGCTGGGACTGTTACAGGAAAGCGTTGCCGTCATCACCACATGGCCAACCTGCTTTGTTGCATAGGCAAACACTTCTTCAAGCACACGAAACACCTCTTCAATGCTGCCTTCCAAATTCGTACAAAAATGAGCAGAGCCGTTATAAATACCAGCTTCTTTCACCATGTCCACCACTTCATTAATCATCTGCATATAATTTTCATGGCCTAAAGGGTATAGGCTAAACTGGCAACTCACTTCCAACTCACTACCCTTTTTTGCTGAGAAGTCTGTATCTGCCGGAAAATCATATTCCTCCAGATTTACCATCCCTTCACCAGGGCAACCTTTGGAAAAGGTGGTAGACATGACCACATGCTGGCCTATTGCCGCCGCACTGGCTAGTCCGTCTCGCAAAGCCGCAAATACATTGACCTCCACACCCGTCATGCAGGTACTGACCACATCCGTTTCCACCTTGATTCCCGGACGTTTCATCTCTTCGATGGCCTCTAAAATAACAGGTACAAATTGATTTGTCATCGGGTACAGAGAAAAGCGACAACCAAAAAACGGTGAATTGCCACAACCCATTGGATTTTCTTTCATTTTGTTCATCCTTTCTGTTTTTTTCATTAAAAAAAAGCCACGGCAAGGAACCGGGCTTTATAAACTACGCCTACTGCCTTCCCTACGCTAGTATTACCTAGATCAGGTTAAAGGGTCGATGATTCTTTCATCCTCTCAGCCGCTCTTGCTGGCTCCCCTAGAAAAACATGAAGTTGTAGCCTGATTATATTTTATTATCGATGGAGTGTCAAATGAACCAGTCTGTATTGAAACCAATCCGTATTTCTTTTCTGCATTCTGCAATTGCTGAGTGCTATTGTATGTTTTTTTCCTTAAACACTACGAGAGGCAAAACGTTACAGGCTTTCTCGAACTTTTTTGAATCTTAAATGGATAAAATGCAAAAATAGATGCCCCTAATGGTGGATTTACTTGTTAGGCGTAGTTATTATCCTACACTAGCTAATACCTTGATCTAGTGTCTGGGTGTACTTCATAGGATAATCTTTCTTTGAGTACCAGTTACTTCCCTCAGTATCTTCAAATGTAGCCCACGACTTAACCTTTTCATAATTATTACCAATTCTAGCTACATTTCTTATTGATAACACAACTTCTCTGTACCATAGTTTCCAACTCGAAGGCCTTCCTACTATTCTATTCAAGGATTTTGGAATAGGAATACCTAAACCTTCGGCATTCACACTACCTCCAGATATATACGATAATGGGTTTAGCTCTAAACGAGAGTCATCAATACCTATCTCTTTCCTTACTGCAATAGAAACTCTACCCAGCTCTCCATTCCATGCTCTGATACCATTATTATCTCCACTTTTAACAGCAGATTCAAACCCTCTCAATCCAGCTCTTAAATCTATCAAACGTTTATGCTGTTTTAATTCTGTCAACACTTCAAAGAACTCTTCTCGTGAGCCTGCTTTTTCTATCACGTATGCTAGCATCGCTGGTAAAGCAACAGTGTTTGCGCCAGATATAGCACCAACATTAAATAGCTCCTTCTTTTGTGAAATCATTATCTCCTGCAGAGAATCAGTTATTGTTTTACTCGACTTCGGAAATCCATATTGACTCAGCAAATCACCTGTTACACATTTCTCATTAGCTGTTATTGCATCTACTACTGCGCCAATTCCCCTTAATGAATGAGGCGAGTACGTTAAATCATTTAATGTAGCGATTATCCTATAATAAATTGATCGATACACATTCCATGAAATTGCAGCCATCATTTTCTTTGGCCCCACCATTAAATTGTATCCATCTTGAAGCTTATCTTCAGTCATTTCTCTACCATAAACATCTAAAATCGCATGATGCTTATTTTTGTTATAGGGTGTCCAAATCCCCTTATTAGAATCACCTAATATTGATTCAAAAATCGGTATTCTTTGCTCACTAGTTTTTTCGGCAGATTGAAATGCTCTAAGTACTAACCAATACTCAGATGACCGATAGTTCCATACAAATTTCATATAGATATCCATCATATTCATTATCCTATTAAATAAACCTTCTTGATCATCTTGATAGTCAAGATACCACCTAGAAAACTCTCTTGATGCTATTTCTTCAACATCAGCTAATAACTCTGGGTTTATTTCAAGATTCTTTATACCAATATCACTAAACAACGCTTTCCGTTCCGTTATAAAATCACTAATATATATGTCATGAGGTATAAATACATCATCGTTAAATAACAATGTTTCACATAGATTCTCCAGATTTGATAACTCCAAATCAAAGACAGAATCATTCTTAGTCTTCATAAAACCTAATGCTCTCTGTATACTTGTTAATGTTGCATTATCCATCAAAATATTTGATTCCATAAATTTCCTCCAATACTGAGATAATAATTACGTCTAACGCCTCTGTGTTTGCTACGCAACGATCCTACCGCTTTCCCGTTGTGTTGGAAATACGCTGTTAAGTGAAGTTGGCGATATTTTCTAGTACTGAACTATTTTTTTACCCTCAAATAAGGTTTTAGGAATTTGAACATCCTTAGCAAATGGATGACTAGATAGTAATAGTCTAATGTTTCTCACAGCTGTATAAACATCATGCATTAACATCTTTTGATCTATCCAAATTTGCTCGTCATACACATTATCGTATAAGTGATGAGCAGGTTTTTGTCTGATTTTTCTAAGCTTTTTCAGCGGCTTTATTACCTTCTTTTCTATATCATCAGATTGAACATTTCGCTGAAGCCATTCACTTAATAAAACCAGTGTCCCTTTATTAAACCCTTCTTTAGTTTTTCTCTCAACACCTTTAATAAGAAAAGCATCTTGAGTGAATGTTTTGGGTTCCACATTATTCACAACAAGCTTTTCTAAAGTGTTAATAAAATTATAATAGTTATCTCTCGTTGGCAATAAAACGATATGATAGTTTATAGGTCTATCCTCTTTGTTCATCGTATTATATTTGAACTTTTCCTTATACATCTTATAGATTTGAATGCTCTCACACATTTCGTTGATAAAATGAATCTCCATTAAAAGAGCATCAAAAATTGATATCTCCTCAACCCACTCACCATATATAAGATTTTTAATAAATCCATTATTAAGATAGTAATCCTCAGAATTCTCTAGTAAGTATGAATACCAATGTCCCTGAGCTTTTTTTGATATTTTTGCAAGATCAGATGCAAATGTAGCAATGGCTCTTTTTTCTCGATCCTTTTTTTCATACGCAAGACCAAAGTTCTTAATATATTCAGTCTCTGTGTTATCATCAAAATATTCATCTTTAATTGAAATAGATCCACGATATCCTGAGTAGAATACATGATATTTAGGATTGTTGAAGTAACGTTCTAGAACATGAATATCGAAATATACAACTTTATAATTGTCACCATCTGCTATGGTCTCAAATATGTTTTGCATTATCTTATGTTCTCCTTCTTCCAAATTTATGTTGCCACTTTCACTTAACATCTCCGTGTTTGCGACGTCTCTGAACCGGACCCGCCTGACCCTACCCCTTGTCGGAGCTTCGCTCCCGGTGAAGAGATGTGGTGCGCTGATCTTTCCCTTGACACTTTCCCACCCGCACCTCTTGCAAACACATTGTTCTATGACGTACAAGGCTGCAAACTCAGCGTGCGCCCGAAAAAATCAAATGCTCAATTACTGATTTGTTCAAGCTTTTCTATCAATCTCACATATTCTAATTTTAAAATATCTTCTATCGTCCTGTGGTAAGCACGCACAAATTTTGAATATCTCGCATCCATTATTGGACCAATTGGTTTAATTCTATATGTCCTGTCCATGAAATCTTCAGACTTTACAATTATTGACTTCAATTCGTCAATCATTTTATAAAATGTAATAAGTGTACTTGCCTCATCTTGGCTCAATAAATGACTTATCTCAGCAAATTTTTCTTCCCATCGGTCTACTGCACTTATTTGGTATATGTTATTGGTTTTATTGATTCGAATTAAATCAGAAATCATACTTCTAATGTCATTATATAAAAGTCTTGCAAATGGTCTCGTAAGTTTGTTTTGTACATTACCATCTGAGACACGATACACTTCTTTTATCACATATTCATGTACATGTTCAAGAATCTCAATCTCGCTTGTTTGAATCTCTTTGAAAATATCATCAAAATCCCAAATGTCTTCTAATGGGTCAAATTTTATTGTTCCTTTATAGCCTGTCGCAATACTGTAAGAACCTTGTTTCCTAGTTGTAATAAAAAACCTTAAATTAGGATATTTTTCGTAGCATTTATTGTCCATACATGTTTTAATTGTATGATCAATTTTCTTGCTTTTCTTTGTTGAAGTCACTTGAATACCAAGCCCAAGTTTTTCATCTCCCAAATCTATACCAGGAAAGTTTGATTTTACTCTATTAAGACATTTTAAATTGATGCCATAAATGATATTAAGTAATCCACATATAAATTCTTCAAAATGAATATTTCCATCAGTTAAATTAAGTTTTGCTTTACTTTCTATTTCAGAACGTATTTGATTTAGTTTTTCAATTATTTCATCTAGATATTTTTGTCTATTAAGCATGTTACTTCTCCTTATTTATATGCACCATGAAAGATACATTTTCTTTAGCGTATGTCATAGTGCGTATGCTAATCTAAAAGTGAGCCAAAAACAGCTCTTGTGCTGATGAAAAAGTGAGCCACTCCGCGAATCTTAACAACAAAAATGCTGACGAAAAAGTGAGCCACCAAACCCAAACTCCGATACAATTGAGAGAAATAATTCAATTGACAGGAGTGTGAAAGGTGTGATCGTGGACGTGGACATTTATGGCCGAATCCGGCATATGCATACCCAGGAAGGCATCGGTCAACGTGAAATAGCCCGCAGGCTGGGTATATCAAGAAACACGGTAAAAAAATACTGTGAAGGCGACCATGTACCCTGGGAGAGAAAATCCTATGAACGAGCAGCCACTGTTGTAACAGAAGAAGTCAGAGAGTTCATTCAGAACTGCCTGAAACAAGACCAAACAGAAGGCCTGAAAAAACAGCGCCATACCGCGAGAAGGATTTATCACCGCCTGAAGAAAGAAAAAGGATACACTGGTGGCGAGTCCACCATTCGCAATATGGTCAAAGAAATGAGGCCCAAGTATAAAGAAGCCTTTATGCCCCTGGAATTCGATCCCGGTGAAGCCGCCCAGGTGGATTGGGGTGAAGCTACCATCTATCTGAAAGGCGTCAAAACCAAAATCCAACTGTTCTGTTACCGATTATGTTACAGTGCAGACATCTATGTGAAAGCCTTTCATCGGCAGAACCAGGAATCTTTTTTAGAAGGCCACGTAGATGCCTTCACCCACTTTAACGGCGTTCCTGGTAAAGTCATCTTCGACAACGCCCGGGTTGCGGTAAAAGAAGGCTTCGGCTTTCATGCTAAACCACAAGCTGCCTACCAAGCACTCGGTGCCCATTACGCCTTTGAGATGCATTTTACCAATATTAACAGCGGCAACGAAAAATCCTTGGTGGAAAACCTGGTGGGCTGGTTTCGCCGCAACCTGATGGTTCCGATCCCACGAGTAGACAGTATCGATGAGCTTAACCAGCTTTTTAGAACCGGCTGCCTGGAATACCGACAACACCAAATACAAGGCCGAAACCAAACCGTGGGAGAACAATCAACAGCGGATTGCCACGCCCTACACAAATTACCGGCCTACACCTTTGACACCAGTCGAACAGCCAGCGCAAGGGTCTATGATGACAGCACTGTTCAGTTTGATCGAAACCGTTACTCCGTTCCTGTCAAGTTGGTCGATCGTCAGATCAGCGTCAAAGCCTACGGTAACGAAGTTATCTGCTATTACAAGGCAGAGAAAGTCGCTATCCATCAACGAAGTTACAAGCGGGGAGATGTCTTGTACCAGTTGGAGCACTACCTGCCCCTGCTGGAACAAAAACCCCGGTCCGTATACCACGCAAAGCCTGTTCGCAAGTCCGAGGCAATCGCCCTCCTTGATTGGGGTAGAACCTTTCCCAACGAGGCCAAAGACACTGTCAAACTGTTAAAACTGAGTGTCGATCATGGTGTTGACCGCCTGCTGGCCATCCGAGATAGGCTACCAACAGGCATTCAACCCACTATTGAACTGGTCAGAAGTGAGCTAAGTCCACCCATGGAACCTATTACAAGTCTTCCTACCGACATCCCCGTTCATCCCGTGGATCTGTCAGCCTATGACCGAAAATACCAGGTGGTGGCTCAATGAAAGGAAAAAAAGAAGTCATCGCACTGTATGCTAAGCAATTGCGAATTCCCAGTTTTTCCCGGTATCAGGAAGTGCTCCGTCAAACAGACCAGCCGGGGTATGAAGATTTTCTCCTGGCCATCATGAAACAAGAACTGGAATCCCGCCGGATCAATCAAGAGAAAAGAAGAATCAAAGCAGCCGGGTTTTCCTATCTCAAAACTCTGGATGAACTGGATCTGAAACGACTGCACCACGTGGAAGATGCCTTTATCCACGAACTGGCCTCCTGTGATTACATCCGAAACCGACAAAACATCGTTATGATCGGCAGTTCAGGCGGCGGCAAAACTCACTTGAGCATTGCCCTTGGTCTAAAAGCCTGCGAAGCTGGGTTTCGGGTCAAGTTTTTTACAGCTGCCAACCTGGGCACACAATTAGTAGAAGCGAAAGACCAACGGGAACTGCAAAAATTAGAAAAACAGCTTCAAAAAACAGAACTGCTAATCATTGATGAACTGTCCTATCTGAGTTTTAACCGCCATCAATCCGAACTTCTCTTCAAGGTCATTTCTGACCGGGCGGAAAAAAGCAGTGTCATCATCAGCAGTAACCTGGAATTCTCAAGGTGGACCGAACTTTTTGAAAATCCTACCCTGATCACTGCCTTAGTCGATCGCCTCACTTTTCGGTCCCATATCATTAACATGAACAACCCCTCCTACCGAATGGAGCAGGGATGAAGGGCCATTAAGATGCCGCAGTTATGGATTCTATGGATAACTCCCTTACAGGAGTTACCCACAGAGCCCACAACTGCTTGGAAAACGCCTTTGGCGTTGACCACATCTTAACAGCCTCGGCGACGGACTTTTTGATTATTTCTGGTTGCCAAAGATCAAAAGAGAAAAAATTCAAGCTTACTGGCTCATTTATTCAATAGCACAGTGGCTCAAAAATTAATCAGCACATGGCTCAAAAATTTATTGACATCCGGACAATAGAAACTGCCAATAATAATTAATCAAAATCTTCTTATATCGATAAGTAAAATATCATAAAAATTAATTAAATATTGAATTTTTACATATATTTTATTTGACTATGGTCAATATAAAAATAATCTATACTACAAAGTAATTCTACAAATTCACGAGATGGATTCTTCATTTGTTTAATAGTAATAGTGTCCATTAATACTTCAAAATCATCTTTATTATATTCAATTTCAGAAAATTTCAGATTATGTTTTTCGGCTAATCCAGACATGCTTGTTTGGTATTTTTTTTCATTTTGTACTAAAACTTGTTTTTTCTCTTTGTAAACTTTTTTCAAATTACAAATTATATTTTTATTTATAGTTGAATCATTAATAACAAACAGTTCAAATATAATAGCAAATTTCAAAGTTAGTTCGCTTATTTCTTTAAATTTTTTTTGTTCCAAATCATCAATTCTTTTTTCTCTTATATTACTATTTATTATCTTATACGCATTAATCATAGCTCCACAACACAATATATACATTAAAGAATGGAGACTATATGTCTCTTTACCTTCCTTAAATTCTATGTAATCCACTCCTATTAATTTATATAATTCTAATTTATCGTAATGTTTCTTTAAAATATGTCTAAATCTATCTTGAAATTGACCTGAACTATTTTTATTTCTAGACATAAAATCCCTACCAAAGTCTTGATAATTTTTTCTTATATCTTTTCTTATTTCTGAACTTAAATTATTATGAATGCCTTGAGACACTTTAGCATTTATTGTAATTGTAGAAAAACCTCCTTCAGAAAATAAAAAACCTGCCCACTGACTAAAAATATCCACATTCAATAAATTTTTTTCTTTAATTTTAGGAATAATATTATTCAATTTTTCTACTAAAATATTTTTATGTCTACCTTCTTCAAAAGTTTTTACAAAATCTTCTACAAAATCATAATAAAACTTAAAATCTTCTTCTTTAATGTCTAGATGTCCCCATCCACAATTATCTTCTTTACCAAAATTAAAATCTATAATTTTCATATTATCCTCCCTCTTCCTATATTGTATTTTAATACTTTAAAATAAACTATTCTCTCCTATGGAAAACTGCGTATAAATAGAAACCTAATTGATTCTTTCGCCTAACGTCTTATTCCCGCCACTCAGTTCGCTTTCCCTTCCATTTCAATAGGTATTTGCGAACCTTGGTTCGCTAATATCGACTTCTTGCTGTAATCACTAGCAATACAAACCCATTGTAATTCAGTCTTCCAACAACCTATCCAACGGACTCTGAATTTTGCTAAGTCTTTTATTGCTCACCTATCTTTATCCAATGGTTCAGAAACTCTTATTCCTTTGCAATCCATAGAGATACTGGCGATTTGCTCAACCTTCACGTAAATGTGTTACAAAAATATCTCAACGTATCCCTGATGCCTTCTTATTAATATCAGTACGTCACCTTCAGTCAAAAATGGATTTAGTCTTCATGAACGTATTACCATTACTTCTATTATGCCTTAGTTATACTGGTAAATCCATCAATTTGAACATAAAATTCTGTTTTTATCCAATTTTTGAGTTTTTCTTGCCAAGAACACAAAAGCCAACACAAGGCACGACCAGCCTTCCGTCGCCTTGTGATAACAGCCCCACTCATAACAATTATTTAACAAATCTTCGGATATACATATCTTCCTCGAATTATAATCCTACAGGAAAGCGTGCCTAATGAATTCCAAACAAATTCTAACCTTCGTTTTGGCTGAAAAGAATGTAGCAGTCATCGCGACTCCTAAGGATTAAAATAATGTGTTTATGATCAGTTTAGAAGATCTTGAGGGTATGGAGGATGAATAATAAGTTCTCCTGCTATGCAGTGGATGACTACCCTGACATGAGCGTTCTGATTTGCTGTAAAAGCCATTACGACTAAGAACACAGAGGGGACGCATAATGCGTCCCCTCTGTGTTCTTAGGCTATTAATCTTAGATACGATTTTTTTCTGCCCATCTGCATACAATGTCCCCTATAGACATTAAGAAACGTCTCCTTTCAGACAGTTTAGTATATCAAAATCTTCATCTGGACTAGTTTTAAACATCCGAAAGATTTCCAAGAGGTCTATGTTGTGCCAATGAAAAGATATAGTGCCGACTTATCGGCCCCTCTTCACCTCTGCAAGAATAGGCTAGTAATGCTTAACCCAAGAAGTCAAGTCAGCACAGTAAGCATGTCTATCTACTCCTATGGAAAAATTCCATATCCTTCATTACTGATTCTTTAACGCTGATTGGCAGCACTTTCTCCTGCGATGCGACCGAAAACTAGGATATCTGGCAATGCATTTCCACCTAAACGGTTGCTTCCATGAATTCCTCCAGTTACTTCACCTGCAGCATACAAGCCAGGAATAACATTTCCATCTGTGCTTAACACCTGTGCTAATTCAGTGATTTCTACCCCACCCATAGTATGGTGCACTGTTGGAACACGTGGTCCTGCATAGAAAGGTGGGGTGTCGATGGGAGTATCAAAAAGAGTCCGTCCAAACTTATCTGGTCCGCCTTCTTCTACCACTCGATTAAATTCTTCAACTGCATTTATAAGATTTTCAGGATCTACATCAATCTGTTCTGCCAATTCCTCAAGGCTGTCCCCTTTAAAGGCTCTTCCCTGGGCAATTAATTCTTCAATGGTTTCATTGAAGTTATTGGTCGTGTCTTCTGTCGGATAATTTTTAGCATCCAATACAACCCACAACCATGCATCTTCCTGATCAAGTAAGCCTTTTGTCATAACATCCCTTCTTGCACCTTCGTCGACAAAGCGATTTCCTGCTTTGTTCACAAAAATTCGATTTTCCACACCTTGTTCAATGTTTCCACTAAGGCTCCCAGAGTTAGGATCCCCAAGGGGAAGCAGTTGAAGATGTTCCATTCCAATCAAATTAGCACCAATAGACGCAGCCATTATATGACCGTCACCCGTTGCACCTGGATGGTTTGTACTCATAACATTTCCAAGATCTGGCCAGTTTTTATTATACTCATTCAGCATATCGTTATTCATTGCAAATCCACCAGTTGCTAAAACTACACCGTTGTTGGCATGAACAAGCACCTCTCCACCTAAGCCTTTGGCTACCACTCCAACAACTACCCCTTCTTCCACTACTAATTCTAGAACTTCCGTGTCAAGCAACACTTCAATTCCATCATGTTCATCGATATAGTTCTTATATGTTTCAATAAATCCAGTTCCCAATGGTTGTACAGGTTTATGCGCTCGTGGCCATAGTCCTCCAAGAACTGTAAATACCTCTTCTTCAAATTCCATTCCATGACTTTCCAACCACTCAACACCAGGATAAGCATTTTCTACCAGTATTTGAACTAATTCTGGATTTCCAAGTTCATCTCCACCTTCAAAGGTCTGTGTAAAGTGATGTTCCACAGAATCTTCAATTCCTTGGGCATCCTGTCGAGGAGACTCCGAAGCATTAAGAGCGCCACCAGATAAAATGGTGTTTCCTCCAAGGCGAGGCATTTTTTCCAAAACAACAACATTCGAACCATTTTCATGGGCGGTGACTGCAGCGGCTAATCCAGCTCCTCCTCCTCCAATAACCACGACATCAGTAGTCATTTCAACGGCCTCTCCCTGGACCACTTCTCTATCTCCACGTACTTGGAGAGCTGCGATATCGGCACCAGCTTGGCTCAATGCGTCAGTAATCGCGTCTATAATTGAATTACTTGTAACCGTTGCCCCAGAAACCATATCAATGGCAAGGGATTGATAATCAAGAACGCCTTGTGGAATTCGTTCTAAGGCGGCATCCGTAATACCTGGACTCTCGTTGTGGCTAAGAATTTCTACTGCAGTAATTTCTGAATCACTGACGGTTACTTCAACGGAAATCGGTCCATTATGTCCATCCGCTTCACCAATATACGTTCCTGCTGCAAATATAGCTTCCGCCCCTTCATCTACCTGATCTGATGATTCTACTGAATCATTTTGACAGCCAACCAAAGCAAAAACAAGTAGTAAACAGAGTAAAATCCATCGTCCTTTTCTTTTTGTAAGCATTGTGATTCCTCCTAATTTTTTTATGTTTTATAATGAATGCATTCGCTGAATACGTTCAGTGAATGCATTCATTATAAAACATTGTTTATCCTTCGTCAATATTTCTTGTGAATTTTCTATCGACCAATCTTTTTACGACTACTTGCCTTTCGTTTACAGATAATAGTCTCTTTGCTATAATGTAAGCGTCTCCAGAATCATTCACAGCAGGAAAAGAGGAACATAGGATGAAAAAAACACCCACCAAGCGACAAATTCAGGCCCAACATACCAAAGACAAAATCTACCGATCTGCCATCTCTTTGATAGAGCAGCACGGATTCGACAACATCACCATCGAAGATATCTGCAAAGATGCAGAGGTTTCCGTCGGTTCTTTCTATAATGCCTTCCAGTCAAAGAACGATATTCTAGGTCAGGTTTTTAAAATGGCAGATGATTATTTTGAGAATCAAGTGGCTCCACAGCTAAAAAACGGTACCACCAAAGAAAAGGTCCTTCAGTTCTTTCACTATTATGCTGAATATAATACAGACCGGGGATTAGACTTTGTGAAGCAGCTCTATACTGGTAAAAACAATCTTTTTGCTACAAAAGGACGTGCCATGCAGAAGGTTTTGTCCAGTATTTTAAGGGAAGGCCAAGAAAAAGGCGAGATTATTTCTACTGTTGAAGCTGAGGTAATCAACCGGTTTCTATTCGTAACAATACGGGGATTAGTCTATGATTGGTGTTTGCATGATGGCGAATACTCTCTCACCCAAGCCACTTCAGCCTATACCCGTCTACTCTTAATTCCATATCTTATTGAAGAAACAAAAAAATCTGATTCCCTATCAGAGAGTCACATCTGAAGCCCCCCCATAAAAAAAAAGAGACCAGATAGGTCTCTTTTTTTATGGGGGGCTTCGTATATGGTAGGATTACTGGAGATTTTCGTACTGTTGGCTGACATATTCCCAGTTAACGACATTCCACCATGCATTAATATAATCTGGTCTTTTGTTTTGATATTTTAGGTAGTACGCATGCTCCCAAACATCAAGGCCTAAAAGTATTTTATTTCCTTCCATCAAAGGGTTGTCTTGATTAGGTGTTGAGGTTACGGCTAATTCATTCTTTTCGTTGAGGATTAACCAGGCCCAGCCACTACCGAAACGTGTGGTAGCTGCTTTATTAAAGATTTCTTTGAAGGCTTCAAAGCTACCAAAGCTTTTCTGAATGGCTTCCAGTAGTTTTCCCTTAGGTTCACCTCCGCCATTGGGGGATAAGGCTTTCCAGAACAAGCCATGATTATAATGACCACCGCCATTATTTCTCACAGCCCAATAGATTTCTTGAGGCAATTTCTCTAGAGAAACAAGAAGCTCTTCCATGTCCTTTTCCTTGAAATCCTCTTGATCTTCTAGGGCTTGATTTAATTTAGTCACATAGGCTTGATGATGCTTACTATGATGGATCTCCATGGTTTCTTTGTCGATATGGGGCTCCAAAGCATCGTACTGGTATCCTAGATCTGGTAATGTATGTTTCATTTTGCTACCTCCTTAAGTTGGTTTCGAATAACGCTTATTTTCTTTATACCCGTCAAATTAAATGATAATCATTTTCATTTAATTATTATTTTTCTTCTAGCTCTCTTTGGGGTTTCTTTCTATCTCAGGTAGTATGAATTATTATGCATCAATTCGGATTTTTCCGAAGAGCGGATTTTATCCGTCAATTCAACTTTATTGCTTGTTTACAGGGATTTTTGCGAAAAATTTGCCGACTTCTTTTTTGCATCTTGTTAATTCGTTAACAAAATAGTATTCTCTTCTTATAGAGATCCTCTATCAAATCTTGTAAGTGCATTTATTCATCTAATCATAAGGAGGTTTTGCAGATGGAAGGTTTTTTTAATGTGGTGGCCTATCTCAATAGTTTATTATGGGGGCCCCCGATGTTGGCGCTTTTGCTTGGTACTGGAATTTGGTTTACTCTTCGCTTGCGTTTTGTTCAAGTTCGTAAAATTAAATTAGTTTTCAAGAAAACATTTGGCGATCTTTTCAAAAAGAATGAAAAAGCAGATGAGCATGGAATGTCTTCTTTTCAAGCATTAGCAACGGCTATTGCTGCTCAGGTTGGTACAGGAAACTTGGCGGGGGTTGGAACGGCTATTGCTGCTGGTGGACCTGGAGCTGTATTCTGGATGTGGCTTAGTGGTTTTTTTGGTGCTGGAACTATTTTTGCTGAGGCTATCCTTGGTCAAACCTATAATCAACGAGTAGATGGTCAAAAAGTAGGGGGGCCTGCGTATTATATCAAACATGGTCTTGGTAGTCCTGCTTTAGCTGGCTTCTTTGCCATTTCTATTATCATCGCTTTAGGGTTTATTGGAAATATGGTACAGTCTAATTCTGTATCAGATTCTATGCATGCAGCTTTTGGGATTCCTCATATCGTCCTAGGAATTATTACTGCTATAGTTGTTGGCGCCATTATTATGGGTGGAATTTCTCGAATCGCTTCTTTTGCTGTTACCATCGTACCCATCATGGCAGGAATTTATATTATTGGTTGTTTAGTCATTATTTTTATGAATCTTAGTGAAGTCATTCCTGCTTTTAAACTAATTATTCACAGTGCCTTTAATCCTATGGCTGCTACAGGTGGGGTGATTGGAGTTACCGTAAAAGAAGCGATGCGTTATGGCATTGCCCGAGGTCTTTTTTCAAATGAAGCTGGAATGGGTTCTACTCCTCATTCCCATGCTATCGCCAAAGTAGCTCATCCTTCGCAACAAGGTTTTGTTGCTATTATGGGGGTTATTATTGATACGTTAGTTGTTTGCACCTTTACGGCCTTAATCATTATTATTACTGGAACTTATGAAACTGGCTTGGTTGGCATTCAGTTAACTCAACAAAGTTTTGCCATTGGTTTGGTGGGTTATGGTGAATACTTTATTGCTATTTCTCTCTTTTTCTTTGCTCTTTCTACGATTATTGCTTGGTACTATTTTGGAGAAGGAAATATCAAATATCTTTTTGGTCAAAAAGGGATTCGTACGTATCAAGTAATCGTTTTAATGTGTATTGTTCTTGGTACATTAATTGAAGTTGAAGATGTGTGGGAACTGGCGGATTTATTTAATGGTTTAATGGTTATACCAAATCTTATTGCTTTGCTTGGACTTAGTGCCGTCGTGATTAAAAGCCTTGAAAATTATGAATCTAGCGACTTAGATAAGTAGTCTATAGGCATACAAAACCCTTCCTCATCCCATGATCATTAGGTGAGGAAGGGTTTTTCTTTTCTCTTTCTATACGCTCATCAAGTACATGACGAGTGCTGGAAGTATAAAGACTTTAACAGTCATTAGTCTAACCATATGCAATAAACTTACTTCTAGAGGGTGGTTGGCATGTTCATAAGCAAGGATTGACATTGGTGTCACTCCTGCTGGTGCTACTGAAATAATACAGGAGCAATGATCCCAGTTTGTTCGTTTCTTTAAAACAAGATACAGTCCATAGCTGGTTAAAAACATGAGTGCCGTAAAAGCAATCATCGGTATGATAACTGCTTTTAAATCGGCTAAAGAAGCTTGAGATACATTAAGTCCCAGGGTACTCCCTACTCCTATTTGCATAAATGTTCTGATGTGTTCATGTGGTTTCCCCAAATTGGAACCACTTAAAGACATGACCGTAACCAATAAAAACGAACCCATTAGTGCTCCTGCTGGAATGGAAAGGAGAATGCCTGCCATGGCTCCTAGGGTTCCAATGCTCAGTGTTTTCATCTGTAAAAGTCTCTCATGGCTGCTTATTTTACCTTTTGGGGGATCTTGGCTTTTCAAAAACAGTTTTCTCCATCTTTCCAGCACCATAGAAAAATAGTTCTTTTCACTGGAAACGGTCGTTTCTTTTTGCATGAGTTTAATAACAAGGGGAAAAAGGAGCAGCGTCAGTAAAAACCTAGTAAGCTGAAACATACTAACCATCCCTACATCTGCTTCTACTTCTATCGCTAGCATGGCTGATTCTGCAAGACCGGAAGGTGCTGTGCTTAAAAATGCAGTGGCTGGATCAATGTCAAAAAAATAGATAAGGATGCTTCCTAATCCAAAGGTAATGACCAGCGTCCATAACACAATGAGCACCGATGGAATAAGTAGCTTTTTCATATTCTCAAGCACTTTTCCATTGATGCCAAAACCAATAAACGTCCCTAATATCACTTGAAGTCCTCGGCTAACCACTGGATCTACTGATTCTAACGGGCATCCTAAGGCGATGGCTACCATCACGAAAAAGAAAGGGCCCAACAACGCGGGGGTTGGTAACCCTAACATATAAAATAAGATATAACCGGCTAATCCGATGATGATTAGCAAAAGCATTCCATATAGTCCCATAATATTTTTACTCCTTATGTTGGTCTTTTTCATGGGGTGTCTCAAAACCGTATCCATCGGAGTGAAAAAACGCTCTTTATATCAAGCAATGATGGCCAGCATCCCTTTTAGATAATTACTTTTTTGATGGTGTCAATAATGGTTCCATCTCTGTATTCTACCAGTCCTACTATGTCCTCAGTCACCCTTGGCTTTTCTGGCCTTCCAGTTATTTTCTCTGCCATTTCCTTCAAATCATGAATTTCTAAGACAGAAAGCCCTTGATCTTGGAACCGATCCTTTAAATCTTTACGAGCTGGATTCACAGCCACACCGTATTCTGTTACCAACACATCAATGGACTCCCCTGGAGTTATAACCGTGGTCACTTCGTCTAATACAATAGGGGTTCGGCCTCTAAATAGAGGGGCCACCACTACGGAAAGTTTAGATCCAGCTGCGGTATCGCAATGTCCACCAGAGGCTCCCATCATAATGCCGTTGGATCCAGTAATAACATTGACGTTAAAGTTTACATCAATCTCTGTTGCACTTAATATCATAATGTCTAGATTATGGGCCAAGCAACCTTTGTTATGAGGATTTGCATAATAAGAAGCTGACATTTCCAAATGATGGGGGTTTTTTCGGATAGATTCTATGGCTTTTAGGTCGAAACACTGGACATCTAGCAGGCAATTAAACAGTCCTTCTTCCAACATGTCTACCAAATACCCATTGATCCCGCCTGATGCAAAGCTTCCCTTTATAGAATGTTTTCTCATATATTGACGTAGAAAATGTGCCACTGCTAAGGAGGATCCACCTGTGCCTGCCTGAAAGGAAAAGCCTTCCTTAACTAGATCGGATGCCAAAATCGTTTGACATGCTTTTTCTGCTATAAGCAACTCCAATGGATTTCGTGTGATTCGTGTAGCACCAGAAACAATACCCTTCGGATCTCCAATTCCTTCTGTCACCACTACGTAATCCACCTGTGTCTGTGGAATGCTGATAGGGTGAACAGGGTGAGCTACAAGGTAATCTGTGACTACGATTGTTTTTTGGGCAAAAGCTGCATCCGCCATGGCATACCCCAAGGATCCACAAGCATTAGGCCCTTCCACTCCATTTACATTTCCATGCTGATCAGAAGCTGGTGCTCCAATGATGGCAATATCGATTTTTGAATCACCTGATTCAATCGACCTGGGACGTCCACCATGAGAACGGATGATCACTGGCGTCGGAAGAATGCCTTCTGCTGAAATCTGTCGGGCTAGTTCGCCCCTAAGACCACTGGTTCGAATTCCAGTGATGACACCATTCCGAATATGGGAAATTAAATGATCGTGAACACTTTGCATAGAACTGGGTGAAATGGTTATATCTCGAATACCCATTTCAGCTACTTGATCCATCACCATATTCATTAGATGATCGCCATTTCTAAAATGATGATGAAAGGATAAGACCATCCCATGGGTTAAGCCTGATTTTTCAAGGGCTTCTCTAATGGACTTCACCAGTTTTTCATCTCCTGGTCGGTGGCTTGATGCAGGTATTGAAGCGTTTGAATTTTGTGTTGTATGAGCAAATGCACCGGCAAAAGGTTTCAATTCGCCAATGCCATCAATAAAGGATGGTACGTCTCTCCCTATGGCATTCTTCACGAAGCTATGCATCTTTATCCCCTCCTCCTTCCATACCGCTGGCTATAGCCAGTTCCATCACTCTTTTGGCCCTGGTTAGAACTGGTTCATCTACCATCTTTCCATCTACAACAATGACACCAGCTCCTCGTTCTTCTGCTTCTTCCATGGCATCAATGATTCTTTTCGCATGGTAGACTTCTTCATTTCCAGGAGAAAAAATGGTGTGAACTGACTTTATTTGACTTGGATGGATGAGCGACTTCCCACAAAACCCTAACTGTTTTGCCATTTTCAATTCTTTTTCAAATGCTTCTGTATCCTCTAAATCTGCAAAAACCGTATCGATGGCATCGATGCCAGCAGCCATTGCCGCCATCACAATATGAGAGCGAGCCCAATAAAGTTCTTCTCCTGTTTTGCTTCGCTCTGTAGCAATGCTTCGCGTAAAATCTTCTGCACCAAAAGAAATCCCTAGGAGACGCTGGCTAGAAACAGCAATCGCTGGTGCATTAAGCACTCCTTTGGCTGTTTCAATGGCACCAAGGATCTTCAATTTTCCTGATTCTAGTCCTATCTCTTTTTCAAGTTCTGTCAGCAAATGGTCCATTCGTTGAATATCCTCAGGAGATTCCGTCATAGGCAGGCGAAAGTTCTTCAAACCAGCATATGCTAATGCTCTAACATCCGCCTCTCCGTACGGTGTGTAAAGAGGATTGATACGTGTAAATATCTCGCATGTACCGAAATTAATTGATTTAATAGCCTCCACCAGCAGATCTCTTGCACTATCTTTTTCTCTAACGGGTATTGCATCTTCCAGGTCAAAAATAATGCAATCAGGAGAAAAAACAGGCGCTTGAAATATCATGCCCGGATTGTTGGCTGGGACAAAAAGCATGGATCTTCTCAGCTTTTTCACAAGACTTCCCTCCTTCGTGCCCGATTCACCGCAGTGATAACCCTCGCACGTATTGCGTAGTCTAAGGCACCTTTATCGACAATCTTAACCAGACCATGTTGCACACCCATTTCTTCTAAAGTAACTCTTACTGTTTTTTCAATGATTTTTCCAAACTGATTGATAACATTACTTTCAAGGTCAATATCAAGGGCTCCCTCTGCCCGGAGTTCTACGGTAACCATTAGGTCATTAGATTCCAATGTACCTGCTATTCCTTTTGTAGGATGCTCCATCTTGCTCCTCCTCTCTTAATCCAAAAAATCTTTCTCCTATATGTGGGTTCCTCTCTATTAATGCTATTTGTCTACGTCTCTTTACTTTTTGGGAGAGACGCAGGGGTTTGCTTTTCTGTAATAATTGATCAGACATCCTGCAAGAATTATTTCCTTTTCCTCCGTTGATAAATGGCCTAGGTTTACGTTAAACCCCTTAACCTTCTCTCCTATGGCATAGGCCTGAATATCTGAAGTACCCATAAGAACCGCTTGTCTTATTTGGGGAATATAGATATAATCCCCTTTTTCAAAGGTTGGTTCCCCTTCTAACTGAAAGGGCAGAACACCCCAATTAATCAAATTTGAGCGATAGCGTTTCGTTGCATATTGATTTGCAAAATTCGCCCAGGTTCCTAATATCTTTTGGCAGGATGCCGCTTGCTCCCGAGCCGAACCATCTCCAGGGCTAATGGCAAATACAGCACTCCCTATGCCTATGGAGGATAGAGTATCCACTCTATTTTTATTTATTTCGCTAATTTTATCGTAAATGATTTTTACATCCTGCCTCTCGGTTGCTGGATCTTCACCGTTTTCTCTCATACGTTCAAGTTGTTGGATTTCTTTGGCTTTCGAGACATATTCAGGGTCTTTTCTGCTCAAAGTAAACTCAGCCAATTTAATTGGATTAGATCGATAGGAGGATGTTTCACCTGACGGTATTAATTCGTCCGTGGTTGTAACAGGATCTTTAATATAGGTCACCACTTTTAATAGTAAATCTTCTGTCAGTTCTGGCATTTCCGGCCAGTTCTTAATGTTGGGTCCGAAGACTAGCTCTATTTCTTCCTTTGGTTTACCAGTACCATCATATACCCGTTTATCGTAAATATTTCTATCAAAAAAGTAGAATGGCTTTGAGTATTCGACGTCTATATCTGTTGCTGAAGTTAGCTTGCCTTTGTTAATGGCTGTTGCTGCAATGGATCGTGCATCCATTAAGGCGACATAGGAGATCTGTCCATCCATTGGCTTGGAGCCTTCTCGATTTGGGAAGTTTCTAGTTGTATGCCTTATGGACAACTCATGATTGGCAGGGGTATCTCCTGCTCCAAAGCAAGGGCCACAAAAGGCTTCTCGAACCAAACCACCTGCACCCATAATTTTAGCAATGGAGCCATTTCTCACCAATTCTATATAAGCTGGCTGACTTCCTGGGTAAACGCTCATGGAAAAGGTAGAATCTCCAGTAGACTTGCCATCCATAATGTCTGCCACTTCTACAATATTATCAAAAGTACCTCCAGAACAGCCTGCGACTATTCCCTGGTCTACGTAAATTTCTTTGCCACGCAATTTAGATGTAAGGTCGATGGTTAGATTGGGAACATCAAAAAGTTCCAGACCTTCTTTTTCTACCTTGTTTAAAATATCAGCCGCATTGTCTTGCAATTCCCTAATGGTATAGGTATTGCTTGGATGAAAGGGTAAGGCAATCATTGGTTCAATTTTATCCAGATTAATATATACCATGCCGTCGTAATAAGCCACTGGTCCTGGCTCCATTTTTTTATACTCCTCTGATCGCCCATGGATCATCAGGTACTCTTTAACGTGATGATCTGTACACCATAGGGAACTCCAACAAGTTGTTTCTGTTGTCATAACATCTATTCCATTTCGATATTCCACAGAGAGGTTTTTAAGTCCTGGTCCTACAAACTCCATTACTTTATTTTTAACAAACCCATCGGCATAAACAGCACCTATGATTGTTAATGCAACGTCTTGTGGACCAACGCCTGGCTTAGGCTTTCCTTCAAGATATATAGCAATAACGCCAGGATACGTCATATCATAGGTTTTTTCCACTAGCTGCTTAGCCAGTTCACCTCCACCTTCTCCTACTCCTAAGGTACCAAGTGCTCCATATCGAGTATGGCTATCAGAACCTAAAATCATTTTCCCACATCCTGCCATCATTTCACGGTTATAGGAGTGGATAACTGCCAGATTCGTGGGAACATAAATGCCACCATATTTTTGAGCAGCAGACAAGGCAAATTTATGATCGTCTTCATTGATGGTACCACCCACAGCACATAGGGAATTGTGACAGTTTGTTAAGACATATGGTAAGGGAAAATTCTTCATCCCACTTGCTCGTGCAGTCTGAATGATGCCAACATAAGTAATGTCATGAGAGGTGATAGAGTCAAATTTCAATTTTAAGTTTACCATATCTTCTGAGGTATTATGTGATTCAAGAATGCTGTAGGTCATGGTCTCTCTTTTTGCTATGGCTTCTGTGACCTCATCTCCTATGAATTGTCGGAGTCTTTGAGGTGCATTTTCATCTTTTTCCACAATATCCATGGATTTTACCAAGTAAACCCCTTGACTATACTTTTTTACCATTTGAGCTCCTCCCTAGGACAACATGCGTTTACTTTCCTACTCTTGGCTTCATTCCTTAATCATTGTTTTCTGTGGATTTATTCAAATTTTGGATCTTTGCTTTCTCTTATTTTTTTCATTATAAATGGAGCTATCGAAAGCACTACAATGCTAATAAGTAATGCCAAACTTATAGGACGGGTAAAAAATACGGTATAATCACCACCATAACGAATTGCGGTTCTAATAAAATGTGCATCCGCCATGGGTCCAAGGACGATTCCCAGTACTACGGCAATGGCTGGATAATCATATTTTTTCATCATCCATCCTAAAAATCCAAATACAAACATAATGCGAGCATCGAAGATACTATTGGATAATGCAAAGGAACCCACGATACAAAGAATTGCAATGGAGGGCGTTAGTATTTTTGTTGAAATATTAAGTACCCCTGTTAATGTATAAGAAAAAAATATTCCACCAATATACATAACGATCTGGCTCAAAAACAGTGCAATGATAATTGCATATACGAAGTCCATCTGATTCATAAATAATCTTGGGCCTGGTTGAAGGCCGTGAAGCATTAAAGCACCTAACATCATAGCGGTTGTGCCCCCACCAGGAATCCCTAATGCTAACATGGTAATCATCGCACCACCTGTAGAGGCATTGTTAGATGATTCTGCCGCAATGACTCCGTCTGGATTGCCTTTTCCAAAGCTATCTGGATCCTTAGAAGACAGTTTGGCCTGGTTATAGCTTATGAAGCTGGCGATAGTGGCCCCTGCCGCTGGTACAGCCCCAATAAACGTACCAATTCCACTTGAACGAAGGAGGTTGATGGGTGATTTCAAGCATTTCACCGTTCCAAGAAGCATTTCTCTGTAGCTTCTCTCAACTTTTTCAGACCCACTAGTAACATATTCTTTATTAATCATACTAAAGAGTTCAGTAAACGCTAAAAAACCAATAATGGCAGGCATCTGTGATACCCCATCCAATAGGTTTGTAAATCCAAATGTGGCTCTCACTGCTCCGGTTGGTGCAATCCCTACGGCGGATATCAAAACTCCAAAGAGCCCTGCTAAAACTGCTTTTGTAAAACTTCCTTGTTTCATACTAGCAATAATGGTTAAGCCTAAAACGGCTAACAAGAACATTTCGGGTGCTCCAAATCGAATCGCAAATCCTGCAATAGGATACATTGCCACTAATAGCAATGCATAGCTTATAACTCCTCCCACTACGGATGATCCAATAGCTAAACCTAGGGCTTCACTGGATTTCCCCTGTTTTGTCATTTCATATCCATCAAAGGCTGTTGCTACTGCCCCAGGTGTTCCTGGTGCATTCAACAAAATTGCAGCGATAGAACCGCCATACGTTGACCCTGCGTAATTAGATGCCAGAAAAACCATTGCTGTTAAGGCATCCATCGTGTATGTAACTGGCAACAATATTGCAATCGCCATCGCTGAGGAAAACCCTGGAATCGCTCCCGCAATAATGCCAAAAAAAACTCCAAAAGTTATAATAAGAGCAATTTCAAAGCTCATAAGTTGGGATGCCCCACCTAAAAAAGCTGACCATTCAATCATACCCTAGACCCTCCTCTAATTTCAGTTTCTTCATCCTTATACGATTAGATATTACATGATCCCTCTTAAAATTCCCTTTGGCAGTGGTACCCTTAACCATAGTTGAAAAAGAAGGAAAAGAAACAAAATAAGTCCGACAGGCACGCCGACTAATAGCTTATAATCTCTTATTCCCAGTAGGTACATCATAATGATTAAATAGCCTCCAAATGTAATCACATACCCCAATGTCATAATAACGCTCACGGCGATGGCTGTCATGATCACAAAGATGATAATATTTTTGTTTTCTTTTTTTGATAGGAGTTCTTTGAAATTAGTCTTTCCTTTAACTGCTGGTTTTTCTTGACTGGTAATTTTAATCTCTTTTATCATCATATACAGTGAAAGCCCTATGACAGCAGTTATGACAAAACGAACTAACAGCATTGAGTCAGTACCCATTAACCTCATGACTTCACGCAGATACATAAACGAAAAAATCAGCATGATACCAGGAAGAAGTAGTTCTCCTTTGGACTTAATATAGATATAATACTTCCCTATTTTCATTTTTGCCTCCTTTTTCCCATTAAACTGTTGAAGAACGTCACCAGCACAATTGATAACTTCTAATTGTTTTTTCTAAGGTGACGTTCTTCAATCAATAAAGGGGGATTATTTATTCAGTCATTTTTGATTGCTTGTTTAATATAGATGTTCAAATTGTGACAGTGTTTGATGGGTTGATGCCGCAATTCTATTAGCTTCTTCTGGTCCAATCCACTGAGAAATAGGCATTTGACCATTGTCTACCATTTCCTGAATATGATCGTCATGATTGAAAGCTGCCTCGTAAGCTGCTAGCAACATTTCATATCGCTCTGGATAAGTCTCTTTAAATACTGTTGTAACGGCAATTCCTCTGCAAGATGCTAGTCCCATGGCTGTTTCAATAATTTCCTCGTCATCAAAGATTTCATCAAAGCTTGGTGCATCTGGCCAGATAGAACTTCTTTCATTCCAACCAACACCTAAAGATTTTGACTGATCAATGAGCTGCGCGCTTGGAGCCACGTTGGTAAAGGCAACATCAACATGTCCTCCCAGAAAAGCCGTTCTAACATCTCCTCCACCATCATAGGGTACCATAATTGGCTCAATTCCCAGTTTATCAATAAGGTACTCCATGAATATATGGCCACCACCCATTTGGGCAACACCGATAGAAACTTCACCTGGGTTTTCTGCGATATACTCAATTAATTCTCCCAAGTCATCCCATGGAGCATCTTCCGCAACATTAACCGCTACTGGGTCAATATGATGGAAGTTTAACCAATGGATTTCCTCGATGGAGTATTCGGCTCCCTGACCAATAATGGTATTGCTGGCATGGGGTTGGGTGGCAAAAAGAAGCGAATAACCATCATCTCCATCTCCCGACTGCAATAAGTGAGTAATTCCAATTTGCGTTCCAGCGCCCTCTCTGTTTTCAACTAAGACGTTAACTCCTATTTCATCCGCTAAATATGGCGCAACTACCCTGGCCGCCAAATCCGTTCCGCCACCAGCAGAAAATGGTACCGCTAATTCAATATTTCTACTTGGGTAACCGTCTCCTCCGGCAGTTTCCTGTCCATTAGCTTCTTGTGCTGCTTCTTCTTGAGAACCACCACAACCTGCTAACATCATACTCACCATCAAAATAGCCACTAGAATCGTTATCATACTCCACTTTTTTGTTTTAAACATTGTAACCCTCCTCATTCTTTTTATTAATTCGTTGATCTAATACCTGGCTTTTTATTGGCTTTTCATCCCCTCCTCTTCCTGTCTTGCAATTACCTTGCAAAGAGTTTTTTGGGTTTATTTCATTTTTTTGTTTCTCATAGTTGACATGTCCAATAGCAGGGTGAAACGTTTTCCAATTTCCGTTCAGTATACTGTATACAATCTAAGGCAAAGTTGATGGCTCTTGGCCATCCACTTACACTTACACTTATTTATTCTAAAACCACGTCTAAATAGGCTTTCTGAGCATTATTTAAATGACTGATCACTGCATTCCGTGCTTCTTCTTTGTCTTTTTTGGAGATTGCTTCTATGATTTCATCGTGCTCTTCAATGGCTTCTTTTCTTCTGTTGATTTGACCTCTATTGGCTAATCGGAATCTTTCTAAGTAATCTAAATGTATATCTATAAGTCGTATCAACCTTGGCTTTCTACTGGTTGCTATCAATTGTTGATTAAATTGTTTCAGCACTTTATTAAACAACTCTGTTTCTCCTGCTTCCGCGTGTTTTTTAGATCTTTTGGATAATTCTCTAAGGTTATCTAATTCCTCTAAGGTAATATTGTCTACGGAGTATTCCACCGCCAAGACTTCAATGGCTTTTCGGATAGAGTAAACTTCAATGATATCTTCTTTACTGATTCCTTTTACAATAGCCCCTCTTCGAGGTTTATACTCCAGTAATCCTTCTGCTTCTAATTTTTTTATTGCTTCTCTTACCGGCGTTCTGCTGACATTCATTTCTTCAGCAATATTACTCTCTATCAATCTATCGCCATTCTTAAGGTCTTGACTAAAAATCATGTCTCTTAAATTGCTATAGACCATATCACTTATGGACTGTATGTTCTCCACTTTAATTGCTGCACTCATTATTAACACCTCTATTTAGAATGATAATCTATTAACATTGTTCCTTAGAACCTCTGCAAACGATTTCTTGTTTATTGTATACAGTATACTTCTTTGGGTGATGGCTTGTCAACAAAATTTCAAAATAAACAAAAATTTATGGTTGAAGTTCATCGTTGCTATTTATTTTTTTATATTTTATAATGAATTCTGTATACTGTATGCAAGAAATCCTTTTCTCTTTTGTCAATGCTTTTATCTTTTCCATGTTTCTGTTCCAGAAAATAAATTTCACTAGCTTATTATTTAGGAGGTCCTATCCATGTTAAAAAAGCGACTGTCTTCAAGTGCTATACCCTTAAAGATCGTTCTTGTTTTTTTACTTTTTTCGGTCCCACTTATTGCACTACCCTACAATAAAACTCTTTTATTCTATGGTGTCTATTGCTGGTTGATTATGGGGGTTTATTTTTTTATCTCCACCAGATTCATACGCAATGACGACCAAGTTTTGAGTTATCTTACTGATGTTGCTGGGGGAAACTTAGTCGTATCCTCCGAACTTGGCGAAGAAACAAAATCAGTTATCCTCTCTTACTCACAGAAAGTGAATCAAATTGCTTCCAGGATTTCATCTGCAAAAACCATGCACCTAAAAGAAGCTTACGACTACGAAGGCTTTATTCGTAACCATAAAGGAATTAAGCGAATTTTTATAACCGACGAAAATGGGCAGCAACTCTTTAATTCGGCTGTAACAGATCCCAAAAAATTATTATTTAATGGGGATCGTTCCTATTTTAAAGAAGCAAAAAATACTGGAAACATCCAAATATCAAAATGCACCTTCTCTAAGCGAGAAAATAGACTTGCTATTATTGTTGCAGCACCTTATGAAAATAATGGTAGGTTTCATGGCATTGTAGCCGCAACCATTGATTTAATAGAGATAAGCCCAGCTTCGGAGGAAAAGCAGAACATTGTTTTAGGAACGATACAAGTATTAAATGGTTTGCTGCGGAATATAATGCAGGTATCTGCAGATGCTAAGGGATCAGCGGAAACACTAGCTACATCCACACAGAAGGCAAGCGCAACGGTGGAAGAAGTATCTAAAGCCATTGATGAAATTGCTGAAGGTGCCTGTGCTCAAGCTACAGATACAGAGTATGCTTCTCGAACCGTCTCAAAACTGTCTGAGTTTTTTAAAAAAATGGATGATAAGGCTTCTGAAATGAATCTATTTTCTGAAAAAATAGTAGGTGAGGAAGAGCGTGGTCGTATGGCAATCAAACACCTAAAGGAAAAGTCTGAATTAGCAGAGAATACAAACGAAGGTGTTGAACAAGCAATATCTGAACTTGACAATGATTCACAATCTATTGGCAGTATTCTTGACTCCATCAGTTCCATTGCTGTTCAAACAAACTTATTAGCTTTAAATGCTTCTATAGAAGCTGCTAGGGCTGGAGAACAAGGGAAGGGATTTGCTGTGGTTGCAGAAGAGATCCGTAAACTTGCAGAGGATTCCAGTGAAGCTGTAGATCAAATTCGCGGGATTACGACTGCTATTATCCATGGAAGTGGTCAAACGGTTGAAACCATGAAAATAGCTAGGAAAATTTCTACTGAGCAAAAGGATGCTGTAGGACATATGGAGGAATCGTTTAACCAAATATCCGAATCCATCATAGGCATTACCCATGGAATTCAAAGCATTAAAGGATCCTCTGATGATTTGGCACTTGTTGTATCTGAAATTGTAAATACCATGACGAGTATATCCGCTGTATCTGAAGAAGCGGCGGCTACTTCTGAAGAAGTCAATGCATCCATGCATCAACAGGCATCTGCCGTAGATGAAATTGCGTCTGAAGCCGAAGCGTTAAACGCTATTTCCATCAAGCTTAATAATGAATTAGCTAAGTTTAAGGTTTAGTTTTTATCGGATTGTTTCTTTTAGCTGGGATCCACCAATGATGCTTTCCAGCTTTAAGAAGCGTCCTTCCATCAGATAAATAGCTACCGTTGCGGCCAATAAATCCGCACATCCACCAGGACTGATGTTTTGGTTCCTAAAATAAGTATTCAGTTCTAAGACAGCGCGGCGACCTTCATGATTTTTCATCCCACCTTTTGCAAGGACATCCACCGATGCCTTACGGCATTTTTGAAGTCCCTCTAGACCAACTCGAGAAACAACCGTAGTATCTTCCACATGAGAAAACAAGTGTAGCAACGTATGTACCATGGCATCATTAACTCCCATTCCACTATTCACACTATCTCGGAAAATAGGATATCCGATTTTCTTTATGGAAGGAAGCCCCCGCTCTACTTCACCTCTAATACCGGTTAATCCATGTTTTAAGTATAAATTTTCACCATTTGTTTTCACTGTTTCTGCATCCATAGGGCTTAGTTCTTTGTTGATAATTCCTTTGCATATCAAAGCCACGTTATCGCATATATGTTCCATTGATTTTTCTCCTAAATTAGTCGCAAGACCAGCTGCAGCAGCTACGATTCCCCCAAGAAACAAAATTCCTCTTTGGGTATTCACCTGACCCGTAAAGGAAAGAAATTCTTTTTCTGCTTCTATTCCTAGCGGCCGTAGATCTTGGAGTAGCTTTTCTTCCATTGTACAGTCCAAACCCTTTTGTGCAAAAATAGAAAAATAGGGGGCTATGGCCGCACTGCTTAAAAGAAAACTAAGCATATTCATATCCTTATGGGCTCCCATAGAATTTGGACTTACCAGGCCTGGTGATGGTTCACAAGACACTTCTAAAAGCACACCGGCTGTCATGGCCTGTCCAATGGTTAAGGCTTCTTTGGATAGTTTCCACTGCGTTTCATTCATTAGCTACCAATCCTTTAGAGATTATTTTTTCAACGCTCTTTTTCACATCATCATAACTATGTGTTTTTTCCCGGTAACAAAACAAGGCGGAATCATGGCACACCATACAGTCTCGTCCTTCCATCAACAAATCCTTACGGGAAAGTACTCTTCCGGATTCCTCTAGCACGTCGATATCAAAGATCCTTCCCATTGGATGCTTGTTTTCCAGTTCAATGGCTTTTTCTTTCACTTGGATTGCTGATTCTTTAATAGCCCAAAAAGCCTCTGGCCCCCATTTTCCCACTCTATTATGCCTATCCATAATACGATGATTGTATGTACTCTCTATGGCATTGATCGCCATTTCAAATACACTTTTCCAGTCCCTGTAAAGTTCAAAACCTCCTGGTAGATTAAGTGTCAAGGAAATAATCGGTAATTGGTGTCGAGCTATCAGTTCTTTTTGAAAAGTACTCCGTTCTTCTTTTGCCTCTAATACTCTTGTCCTTAGGTGATCCATCTTCCTTCACTCCATTAATCTGATTTTTACAGTATGTTCTAATGTCGGCTATTTCTAGTTTTGAGGGCTTCAATTATTTCTTGTCCTTCCTTCCTTCGTAAATACTGATAGGTACTTTCTGGTACAAGTTGTCGTATGGTAGCTAGATTACCTGCTGCTAATTCTTTCCGTACTAAGGATGCACTAATACAGAAGTCATCTTTTTTCTTTCTTTCAAATACTTTTAACTCGACACCAGCCTCTGGTAAAACCTGCTGCATCGTTTCGTTATACATTTTCGTTACAGGACAATATGGTTCTTCTCCTACATATCTTCGCTGTATATTCAATGCTGGCACAATAAATTCGGTGAAAATTTTCAGGTCTAGTAAGGTATGTGAGCGTATTACTTTTTCTCCCTTTAAAAAATAGCTAGGAAAGGTAGCTGCTGAAATGACATAGTGATCGCCTTTATGCAATTGAACATTTTCAAGATGTTTTACACCAGCTTTTACCAATTCATACCTGGTTTCTGCTGGAAAGCTAGAACGATCTTCCCATACAATAAATAGATGAAGCACATCACATTCCTTTGCTGCCTGTTCAATTAAATATTGATGCCCTAAGGTAAAGGGATTACAGTTCATCACTATGGATCCTATAACATTTCCGTTTACCTTTTTATGTTGCAATTCTTTCACATAGTTCTTTATCCCATTCCTCTTGTTTTCCAGTAAACATACATGATCCTTCACTTCCGTTATGGTATAGAACCCCAAGTCTTCAAACATTCGACGATTTTCTGGTTTTGTATATATAAAAAGATGTGTTTCTCCAAGCTGATACGCTTCATTAATCAGTTGTGTGACTATTGTATTGGTTATTCCTTCTCCTTGATAATCTGGTTTAACTGCCAGAGACTTCAACACATTCCTGCTTAAAGACCCCGTGGCTATGATTTCTGTAGCTTTAAATACACCTACTGTATATTCTACATCTTTTTCCAAGGCTAATCCTTGCTCCATCAGAAAAGATGAAACAATTTTCTTTTCTCTGTCTGTGTTCATTTCCCTTAAGGAAAATCCAGAAGCCATATTCATTTTCTTCACTCCCTCCCCCTATGAAAGTATATCCACTTATTCCAATAGTTTTTTAGTCGGCATAAACATTTTATTTTATTAAGGAATCTTGCGAATGCTTTCTGAAGAAAGACGGTGGTAAAGGGTTTTAATTTCCTCCCCATCAATCATAAGCCTTGGATTCAATTCATATAAGGGTACAATAACAAATCCACGTTCTTTCATTCGAGGATGGGGTATGGTTAATGCCTCTTCCTTGCTGGTGAGATCATTGAATAGTAGGATATCCACGTCTATGGTACGTGGTCCCCATCGAATCATACGCTTTCTTTTAAGGGTTGCTTCTATTTCATGACAAAATGCCAATAACTCGTAAGGCTCTAACTTAGTTGTTAGTTCCACCACCATATTGAGAAAAGCATCCTGATCTACATACCCTACTGGATCGGTTTCATAAAGGGAGGATTTGCGACAGCTCACGGTTTTTGGATGGATTTGAATTCTATCAACGGCTTCTTCTAAATACCTTTTCCGATCTCCCATATTACTGCCTAAACTCAAGTAAACATTATTCATGTCTTGCCCTTTCTATTTCGACTCCAAAATAATCATAAATTCCTCTTACGGGGGCTTCTGGCTTTTTTACCCGCACCATTACTTTCCTAAGGCTTTGATATTGCTTCAGAATGCTGTCTCCAATTGTTTCAGCCAGGGCTTCGATCAAATGAAACTGCTGGTTTTCTACCAGGTTTTTAACATCGGCATACACATCGGCGTAACTCACAGTATCTTTTACATCGTCTGTAGTGCCAGCCACTTTTAAGTCTAGGAATAATTCTACATCTACTATAAATTTTTGCCCTAAGCGTTTTTCTTCTTCCAATACGCCATGATACCCGTAAAACTGAAGGTGGTGCATCAAAATTTTATCCATATTAAACCCCTCTTAGAATGGCATCCGCTACCTTAATGCCTCTTAGATTTTCCTTGATATCGTGAACTCTTATGATATCAACCCCTTGATAAACTCCCATTACATTGGTAGCCAAGGTGCCTTCTATCCTTTCTTCTGGCTCAACCTCTAAGATTTTTCCAATCATAGATTTTCTGGAAGTTCCCAGTAAAATCGGATACCCAAACTCTTGAAATTCCCATAACCTACTCATGAGATGAATGTTTTGTTCTGGTGTTTTTCCAAATCCAATGCCTGGATCCAATACAATGTTTTTATCTTTGATCCCAGCTTGTTGGGCCATGGCAATGGATTTTTCGAAAAACTTTTTCATGGCATCTACCATGTCTTCTGTGTATACGGTCCCCTCCTGATTATGCATCATACATACTGGTACACCAAAGGATGCTATCACAGATGCCATTTGATCATCTTGTTGAAGTCCCCACACGTCATTGATCATATGAGCTCCAGCTTCTAATGCGACTTTTGCCACTTGTGATTTATAGGTATCTACGGATATCGGGACATCCAATGCTTCTACCAAAGCCTTTACCATCGGCATCACTCTCCGAAGTTCTTCTTCCTCTCCCACTTTTTCAGCTCCTGGTCTGGTAGACTCTCCCCCTATATCGATGATATCTGCTCCTTCTGCAACCATTTTTTTTGCATGAAGCAGGGCTTCTTCCAGATTGGTAAACAATCCTCCATCCGAAAAGGAATCTGGGGTTACATTTAAAATTCCCATCATCAAGGTTCGTTGTCCTATGGGCAAGGAATATCCTCGTAGATCCATCTGAAACCCTGACTTCTGTAGGTTTTTTTCGTTTATCTGCTGGAGCAGTTCTAATGGCTCTATCTTTTCCTTTTTTTTCTTTTTTTCTATCATATTGGCCATCTCACCCTTCATCTGTTCTTGTTTCTTTATCGTCCAAATTCAATCAATGTGATGGCTTCCGCCCTGGATTTTGCATCATTTTTAAAGATGCCTCTCACAGCTGAGGTTACGGTTTTTGATCCTGGCTTCTTAACCCCTCTCATTGTCATACACATATGCTCTGCTTCTACTACTACGATCACACCATAAGGCTCCAGCTTCTCTTGAATGGTGTCTGCAATAGTGGACGTCAACCGCTCTTGAAGCTGTGGTCTTTTGGCAATAGTGTCCACGACTCTTGCCAGTTTGCTTAGACCAGTAAGTTTTCCATTTTTAGGAATATACCCTACATGAGCTACACCAAAAAAAGGTACCAAGTGGTGTTCACAAACAGAGTGAAAGGCAATGTCTTTGACGATTACTAACTCTTCATGTTTTTCATCCTGAAAATATACTTCCAAATGTTTTTGTGGCTCTTCCTTTAGACCAGAAAAAATTTCTTCATACATTCGAGCGATCCGATCTGGTGTTCCCACTAAACCTTCTCGATCTGGATCTTCTCCTATGGCGTGTAGAATCTCTCTTACGGCATTTTCTATTCTTTTTTTATCCATTTATCCCTACCCCTCTCCCAGATACATTCCATCCTTACCGATCGATCGGATAGACATCTTTTTCAAATGTCTGTAACCCTCCGCCTACATGTTTCAATACATATTCTGTCATTTTTTCTAGAACTTCATAGGCTTGTTCCGAATCTGCCTCATAAAAATCTTGAATCATCTGATACAGTTCTGGCTCTTCACCACTCAACTGCTTTAACTGCTTTTTCCTTTTGGGAATCATCCGATGCCATAATTGGAAATAGTTTTCTATCAAGGCTATTACATAGCTGTTTTTCAAATAATTAAATTGCACTTTATCTTCTTTTTGATGAAAAAGGTCTTTCAACTTTTGACTTAAATCAAATCGAATAAATCTAATTTCTGCATCAGATGTTTGATGGAGGATTCCCTTGGGATTCTCTGCTTCCATTTTCTTGACCTGCTTCTTCAAATCAGTTATCCCAAGAGAAAGGGCTGGATCACCCGTATAAAGTGTCGAAAATCCTTTGATAGCATCTACCCAAATCCTTGATTTCACCTGAAGTTGGTCCCGAAGGAGTTCTTCTGAAATATAGGAAATATCAAATTCCAATCCTTCTTCTTGAAACACTTCCCTGTGAAAAACAGCGTATTTGGAATCCATAACGAGCAGGTCTAGATCTCTTACCACAGGGTTTCTTTTTTCCAAGGCTTCTTTGGATTTTTTTCCAAGGCTTCCAATTACACTTTCTGGATGCTCTTTTTTCAGTCTTTCTATGACGATTTCGGCTATTGTAAGCATCCCTTATACCCTCTCTTTCCAGCTTCTAAAGGCTATTTTGCAGCTTCCCGCGTAACTGTTTATTCATTTGGGAGGCCGTATGGTTTTCCCTTATAT
Organism: Tindallia texcoconensis; assembly: GCF_055383815.1. NCBI lineage: Bacteria > Bacillati > Bacillota > Clostridia > Peptostreptococcales > Tindalliaceae > Tindallia > Tindallia texcoconensis. The sequence continues at coordinate 2,094,221 of NZ_AP042431.1, read as the reverse complement.
CGTATCTGGTATTTTCAATCTGTCGAACTGGCATGGCCCACATCAAGGAATTGGTCACAAACACTTCTTTACAACCCAGATAAAAATCTTTTTCCATGGTCCCTACCACTACTTCTTTTCCCATGTCTCTCAGCAGTTCTATGACCGCCTGTCGCATAATGCCACAAAGCAACCCTGATTCTTGAGAAGGTGTATACACTTTGTCTTCTTTCACCAAAAATACATTGGTAGTGGCACCTTCTGTGATGCATCCTTGGGAGTTGAGAAATAGAACTTCATCGTATAAATCTTGTTTCCCTAGACGTAGTTCAATAATCTTGTTTCCATAATTACTGGTTTTATGGTAGGTTAATACATTTTGTTCATCATTAATAGACTTTGCAAATCTTAAGGAAAATCCTTTCTCATAAACCCATGGCTGATAAACCCTTGGGCTGTAGGTCAATAACACATGATCGCCTTCCCCTAAATCCATTACCATCAGTTTAATGGCACCTTCCTTCACAGCAAAAGCTTCTGTAAGTTGGTGGATATCCTTTTTTACACGAAGTATTTCTAAACACTTTTCCGACCCCAAAACCTTTAAGGAACCGTTAATCCGTTGAATATGAGCTGCTAAAAATTCAGGCTTTCCCTCTTTTAGTTTGATGGTTTCAAACAACGATAACCCATATCCTAAGGACGGCGAATGAATATCCATGGGTATTTTTTCTTCTAAAAACAACGTTGAATTATATACAAACATACTGGTTCCTTTCTCTCAATAGCCTAGGCCATTCGCTATGAAGTCTTCAGTATCTAAGGGCTTCCATCAAGGCTTTGGCTTTGTCCATCGATTCCTGGTATTCGCTTTCTGCATCCGAATCCCATACGATACCGCCCCCCACTTGAAAATAAGCCGTATTTTCTTTGCATACAATGGTTCTAATGACAATGTTCAAATCCATCTCTCCATTAAAACCAATATAACCAATGGAGCCTGTGTAAATATTCCGCTGTGTTGGCTCTAATTCATCGATGACTTCCATGGCTCTTATTTTAGGAGCTCCTGTAATAGAACCGCCTGGGAAAGTTGCCATTAAACAATCTATTGGGTCTTTATTTTCTTCAAGTTCTGCTCGCACGGTGGCTACCAGATGAAATACGGTTGCATATTTCTCTATCACAAAAAGTTCTGGCACCTCTACTGTCCCTACCTTAGCAATTTTACTCAGATCATTTCGTTCCAAATCTACAATCATTAACAGCTCAGAGCGATCCTTTTCCGATCGTAACAGTGCTTCATAATGGGCCTTATCCTCTTCTTCGTTTTTTCCTCTTGGACAAGTACCTTTGATGGGTCTGGTCTCGATGATCCCCTTACGCAAACTAATAAATCGTTCTGGTGAAGATGAAACGATATGCCCTTCTCCAAAGTCGATGAAGCTGGCAAAGGGGGCTGGATTGATATCCCGCAGTTTTTTATACAGTTCAATTGGCTCGTCTCGAAGAGGGGCTTTAAACCGTCGGGTCATATTGGCTTGATAAATGTCTCCGGCCTGAATATAGGCTTTTACATCGTTAATGGCTTTTTTATACTGGTCTTTTGTCAAGTTTTGTTCAAAGGATACTGGTTCTTCCTTGAACTGAGGGTTTACTGGTTTAGGGTTTTTCTCAAACTCTTTTATGATTTCATGTAAATGTCTAACCCTTTCTTCTGCTCCTTCTCGAACACCTGCATCGGTTATGTACACCTTTTCCGCTTCATGATCAATGACCACAGCGCCATCATAAAATCCCAGATATAAATCTGGTATCTCTACATCGTCTATGGTGGTAGGATTAAACTTTTCGATATGATGGCATAAATCATAGCCAAAAAAACCTACCATGCCGCCAATAAACGGCAAAAAGCTGTGATAAGGATGATGATACTGGTGATAAAGCTCTTTTAATGCTTTAAAAGGATTCCCATTCTCCTCCTTGGTGTGTTCCTTTTCAATCCAGCTTAGCTTCCCATTTTTAGCCTTAAAGATTTTAAACGGATTATTCCCAATAAAAGAGTATCTCCCCAGTCCGCCTTTGTTCATCCCACTATCTAAAAAAAAGGCATAGGGTCCGTCTTTGAAAGCGGTGAATATACCAAAACTGTCTAGGGCTGTCTCAATCTCTCTAATGATCATTCTTTCACCTACCTGTTCCTGTTATATTCTGTTCAACCTCTGGATTTCATTGTTGCTTCCTGTTTTTAGCTTCTTGTATGAAATTATCTAGTAATTCCAGCCCTTGTTCCGTAAGAATGGCTTCAGGATGAAACTGAACCCCTTCCATCATGTATTCCTTATGTCTCAAGCCCATGATTTGCCCATCTTCTGTAGTTGCCGTTACGGAAAGGCATGTCGGCAGACTTTCTTTTTCTATAATTAGGGAATGGTATCGTGTCACGTTTAAAGGATTCTTTAACCCCTTAAACACGCCTTTCCCATCATGCTTGACAGGGTGAACCTTTCCATGAACTGGCTCCAAGGCTTGTATCACCTTTCCACCAAAAACCTGCCCTATGGTCTGGTGGCCTAAGCAAATCCCTAGTATCGGATACGTGCCTTTCAATTCTTCCACCACAGTTTTACTTATTCTTGCCTCATTGGGTGTACAAGGACCCGGGGAAATAACAATAACTTCTGGATTCATGCTTTCAATTTCTTCAATACAAATGGCATCATTCCGAACCACTTTTACGGTCTCTCCCAATCGCATTAAATAGTGCACCAAGTTATATACAAAGGAATCGTAGTTATCTATCATTAAAATCAAATAATCGCCTCCCAATTTTTCTCTTCACTTGCTCTGGAAAATCAGAGTAGTTTCTTCGCATAAAGTATTGTATCATTGAACATATCTTAATTTGTCACTATTTCAAATTTTGCATCCATCTCAATGCCTCGATTATACCCTTTGTTTTTGCACAGCGTCAACCAGATGAATGAAAAAATGGTAGTTCCCCGCACTACTGCTTGCTGTGAAAGGAGACGACTTTATGTTTAATTATATTACTTTTGAAGAAGGCATTTTTGAATCTATTTCTCCAGAAACCTTTAAAGAATGGATGGTAGGTTCTGGTCTCAGGGGTTTTGAAGTTGCTGTCCACGAAGCCCTTTTGCCCATGGTACAGTACCGCGATTTTCTAACCTACTTTTCCTCCCACAAGATGTTTTTTAACTATCATGTTCCAGATTTTATCTCTAAAAATGAATTCGCCATTGAACAATGGCTGGTAAATAGTGACATCCAAAAGAACTACGAAGCATTTTTCTATCAACTTTTAAGGCTTCATGAATCCGCTGCCATGGATTACACTCCTATTATTACCTTTCATGGCGCCAAACAAATCCCTGGCACTTCCTCTCTTGCAAAGGAGACAACCCGCTACTTTTGTGATTTTGCTTTGAATCTTTTTACACAGGTTAAGATGCCCTTTGCCTTAGCCATTGAAACACTTCACCACTCTACAAACCAATTCGGCAGCCGAAGAATAGAGGTTGAAGAGCTGGTCTATGAATTCCAGGCCTCTAATTTAGGCATTTGCTGGGATATGGTGCATGATTTCCGAAACGATGAATCCAGCGACTTACCCCCTCCGTTCTTTTTGGAAAAAGTACTGATCGGCCATATTCACGGTTTTGGAAATTATAAAGACAAAAAAACCGACCATTTGCCGTTATGGTCTAGTGAAATTGACCTCAGCCATCAAGTCAAAACCCTTAAAGAGATCCACCCTCACGTGCCTATCGTTCATGAGCTTCTTGCCCATGGATGCACATCTTATTATGATATGCTCCAAAAAGATCTTCTTTACAAACAAGATTTCCCTAGCTAAAGACGGCCGCGTGATCCGCAATAAAAAAACATGGGCGTTTATAATCCAATAGCCCTCATTTTATTAAAGCCTAATTCATTGGTAGCCCCCATAATGGCATTGATTTCAACTTCAATGCTATTCTTACAAGTATTTTCACTTTCGATGTCACTGGCAGTCGGATCCTCTGATTGGATGCTCCCAATCACTTTCTCCATAGAGGGTAGTATGATGGTTTCGTTGGCATTCCCAGTGGACACCACTGCATCTGCTTGAGGGTCTGCGTCTGCCAAGGATTGAGAAGACCCATCCCGGCCTGCATATTCGTCTGTTACAAGCACTGTTTTGATCCCCTTTGCTTCAATTTTCCTGCAATTCATCATTAAATCAGCATCCGTGTTGCCGTACTCTTCTTTTGAAATGATGACACCGTCAAATCCACATTCTTCTACCAATTTTGCCGTATCATCAGAGGCAGAGATTTTGTCTTTCAACGTTACGTTCATATTGGTGATGATTACTCCACAAAAATTAAGATCTTTGCCATGTCGATCATATAAATCTTCTATAATGGGATTATTCAAGTGATGATACGTGGTATTCTTATCACAGGGGATGGTGATATTGCTGCTGACAATTGCCCCGTCCATCACTTCTGTTGGATAAATATAGGTAGGGGGTCGTTCTTTGACGTTCTCACCATAGACATAGGTATCCTGTAAAAGCCCCTGGCTTTGAAGCATGTAGACATAACCTACCTTAGGCAATTCTGGATATTGTTTCTCCTGTTTTTCTATGGAAAGGGTTTCATAGACGACTTTTTCCTGTCCTATCGCCTTCTGACATGCTTCACCGATATACTGAGCAATTTTTAGACCCGCCAACCGTAAGGCTTCTTCATATTGGGAGCTTTCTAAACCAGAAATCGGATCACAGTCTAATACAAGGTTATTGGTTTTAGAGAATGGTGTATAGGCTGCTCCCGGACCAGACATGTCTATAATACCTGTCTTGGCATCAAGCTTTTTTTCCGTGATTACTACGGCAGAACCTTTAAATACTTTGGTAACACCTTCCCCCACTTGGTTCCCACTGCCTACCAAACCCGGAAACACAGTTCCTTCACCTTCGACTTTTACCCGAGGCTCCATAACATCTCTTACAGAGAATATACGAACCAATTCCCCTGGCTTTACAATATCCATGGTGACGCTGGCAATGCGTTCATCTTCCTTGATTTTACCGATAATTTCCTCTTTATTCACCATCAAGGTGGTGCCTCTCATCCTGGTACTTTCGCTGAAAACCAAATCCTCTACTAGTACTTTTTCCAAAATCAACTTCATCATTATCCTCCTTTAAACCTTTTTCCTAGCTTTTCTTCCTGTTTTGTTACTTATTTTCGCAGTAAACAATTAAATTTGCAATGAATTTTTTAATGTTGACGATTCCGTCTTTATTGGATTTTTTACGGATATAATCCATTCTTTTTCGAATCTGTTCAAAATAAAATAGCGTGCTGGAAAATTCAACAAAGGTTTCATTCATATAATCTTCAATCCCTAAATGAGCAATGTTTGACATAGCCAAGGAGGCTGTACGCCTCATTCGCTGTTCCATAGACTTTGGCTTCGACGAAACTTTTTGACATAGTTCCCGTAAAGTCAAATTCGATAAATCTATTTTGTTTTCTAAACAATACTGGCAAATTCGTATGATATCCTGACTTCCTTTTTCTCCCATAACCCCTAGCTGAATCAGCACATTTTCTAAAGGTTTTATGCATACTTGGTCCTCTTGGGCACTATGGACTGAGGGTTTTTGAACCATAATCGATTGGATTTTTTTAATGGTTTTAGAAATTTCCATTCGCTCCTTGACTTTAAGAAGAATATTTTCTACTTCCAGGGCATTCACAGGCTTATGAATGAAGTATTCCACCCCATAGGAGTATGCTTTCCCCACCATTTCTTTTGCCGATACTTGAGAAATCATGATAAATTCCATTTCCGGATATTTTGTCTTCACTTCTTTAACAATAGACAAGCCATCTTTCTCTGGCATCAATAAATCAATTAACACTAAATCTGGTTGGGTCTGGTAAATGGCCTCTATCCCTTGCTGAGCAGAGGTAGAGGTAGCTATGATGGTTCCTAGGTGACAATCTTGAATAATTTTTTTTAAGATGCGTACTACATGAATATCATCATCTAAAAGAAATATTCTCATTTTATTCTCCCTCCAGTTGTTCAACAGGAATAGCAATTTCAAAACAGGTCCCCTGACTTTCTTTAGAATTCACTGTTATGGAACCTTTCAAGCAGTCTACCACAATATTCTTTACAAGACTAAGGCCTAATCCACGATTAACTTCCCCTGTCCTATAATCAATTTTTGATGAAAAACCTGGATTAAAAATATGCGGGCGATCTTCTTCCGAAATACCAGAACCATTATCCTGAAAGGAAAAATAGTGAAAGCCTCCTGTTTTCCGATGAGAAAAATCAATACGTCCCTGCTTGGAAATTGCTTCTATGGCATTGGTAATTAAATTTCTAAAGAGCGACATTAAATAATAATGATGCTTTGTATAAAAATCATCCTGATATGTAAATTCCAACCTAATTTTTTTATTTGTTTCTTGTACTTGAATCTCCATACTTTCTTTTAATATTTGAAGGAGTTCATGAAAATTCATGCCTGGATCTACCATTTGATTTTTTAGTACACTTTCCATGCCTCGTACCACCACCAATGATTCTTTTTTTATCTCATGGATATTTTTGCAAATATCTAATGCTTGATTTTCCCAGGTGTCTGGTTCTTTTTCTTCTGAAATTTTCGTAAAAAGATCATAGGTATTGCTCATTACTTTTTCAATATGGTCCATATTTTTTTCCATCCAGTATACTTCTGTTTTAAGCCGAACCGTAAACCAAAGCAGTTTTTTATACCGTTTTTCGTGTTCTTCGCGAATCAGAAACATTCGATAATGTTTTTGCCCAACAATCAAGAGAATGGCAATGCTGGCCCGTATCAAAGCCGCCATAGCAAGCCCTCGTAAAATAAATACATTTTCCGTAAAGAATGGATTCCCAATCCGCAGGTACACTTCTAATACATTTCCAAAAAAATCTGAGAACAAGATTAATGAAAATAGCTCATCTATTTGCATTGTTTTTTTTGTTTTTTGGGCGAGGAAAAAAATGAAGCCATATAACAAATAGAATGTCATTTCCGGAAAAATATCTACTACCTGTTGACCTGCCACCAATCGAAATGCAAAAAAGGAAATACTGGATGCCAGACCAAGGAATAGAGGGTTTATTTCATCATACAGGTATAAAAAAACAGGAAACAAGATAGCGGCAAAGGAAAGTTTAAAGTTCGAAATATAAAAGTTAATATAAAACTGAGAAGCAACTCCAATCAGCAGTGCTACAAACAGCATTTTTTTTACCCGTTTCAATTGATCACCTCTTACGTTACATTTGTAAAATTGGTTGTTAAGATCTTCAAGGCCATGCCAACAACATCCTATCTTCCTTCCAAAATCTCTTCTGCCGGTCATTCTCTTCTCTCTAGTGTATCACGATGAATCCATCCTTTTTCTCAAAATTCTTAGGATCTTGTCTTTTATTTTACCAAAGTCTGGCATTTTTTGCTTGCAACTCTTCAATGAATGACCAAGACCTATTTTATGATGAGAAACCCATGACTATAGGATGTTTTTCAACTATAACACAAAGCCCTAAACACTAGAAAAAAACTAATGTTTAGGGCTTCTTATACGTCAAAACTTCTTCTAAGGATTTTTATGACCAATTCCTTAGTTCAACGGTGTTAGGAAAATCAGTGAATTTAACTCTGATGTACCCCTTCCTTTTGCTTTCTTGGCACTGGCTTGATATGCGGAGATCGAAGTGCCTCTTTTTCGTCGTATTCCTTAAGCATTGCAAAGACAATGGGACTTAATCCAATTAGCCCTACTAAGTTGGGAAGAGCCATTAATCCATTAAACATATCCGACAGCCCCCAAACAATTTCCAATGGAATCACCGCACCTACAAACACTAGAATAATCCATGCCCATGTATAAAACTTAGTGATTTTAAGGCCTCCAATATATTCTGCACATTTCACTCCATAATAATACCAACCTATAATTGTAGAAAAAGCAAAGAATATCAAGCCTAGGGACACAATATACCCGCCCACACCAGGCAATAATGTATCAAAGGCTACTGTGGTGAGTGCTGCCCCTCTTAGGCTTTCTTCAATCACCATAGCACCAGCATCATTCATTACTACTAAAGGTGAAATTAAAATGACAAATGCGGTCATTGAACATACCACTAAAGTGGCAATAAAAGTACTGAGAGATGCTGTAATTCCTTCTGTAACGGGATTTTCATTTTTAGAAGCAGCGTGGGCAATAGGCGCACTACCAAGCCCTGCTTCGTTGGAGAAAACACCGCGAGCGATGCCCATCCGCAAAACGGTTCCGAGTACCCCACCACCAACTGCAGCACCAGTGAAAGCGTTTGCAAGAATTAAATTAAACACATATGGAATAAGCTGATAGTTGGATATAATTGCCACGAGGGATCCAGCAATATAGATGAATGCCATGGTTGGCACCATTTTTTCCGTGACTTTCCCTATGTTCTTTACCCCTCCTAAAATAACACATCCGGATAAAACTGCCATAATAACACCAGAGATAATCGTATTTATTCCAAAAGTGACTTGCAAGGATTGGGCAACTGAGTTGGCTTGAGCCATATTTCCAGTACCAAAAGAAGCCAAAAATCCAAAGAAAGCAAATGAGGCTCCCAACCAAGCCATGTTTATCCCATAACGTTCTTTCATTCCATGTTCAATATAATACATCGGTCCACCTGATTTTTCTCCGCTTTCATTGGTCACACGATATTTAACCGCTAGCAATGCCTCGGCAAAACGAGTTGCTCCACCGATGGTGCCACTGACCCACATCCAAAAAACGGCTCCTGGGCCTCCATAAACAATAGCTGAAGATACACCGACAATATTGCCTGTTCCAATGGTGGCTGCCAAAGAGGTCGTAAGTGCTTGAAAGGAACTGATGTCTCCTTCTTGATGATCATTCTTCTGAAAAAGTGATTTTACTGCTGTACCAATTTTACGAAACTGCACAAACCTGGTACCAATACTAAGATAAATACCTGTCCCTACTAGCAGAATGATAGTAAAGGAACCCCAGGCCAATTCTGCACCTTTCGCAACAAAACTTTGAAATAAAAGCATATTTTATCCTCCCTTTTTTTTGCTCAGGTACAGGATAAAACACGGACTTCATCAAACTTCATTACGTATCAAATGACTCGTAAAAAATTTCCATTTCTCTTTATTTTTACAATATATGATCAATTCAGCCAGACGTAGGACAACCATATGGTTTTCAAGCAGAGTCTATTTGAATACCAAGGTAAATATGCAGGAATAACAGCATTCGCAAAGGTGTTGATTCAAAAACACTACTCAAGGTGATGAATACTCTTTAACCCTTAATCGATTTGGACATGAAGCAAAAAACTTTTGTTTCCTAGCTCAACGCTAGTAAAAATATTCGTCTTTTGACCACCTCTATCTCCCAACTTCCGGATAACAATACTATGTCATTTTTATTTCAATATACAATACTTTGCATAGAGCATGAGTATATACGCATACAGTCCATTTTCACGCGTCTTTTCAATGGTTTTCCAATTTAAATACACTACACTGTCAAATCACAGCATACTTCCAAACCCGAAAGTGGATCTTTTTTAAAAATGAGACATCCTTACAAATTTAAAATGACGACTTCGAAACAATCTCCCTTCATATAACTGGTTAAACAAACCAGTTGGTTACTAATGGAGGGATTTTACTATGTCTTTAATGAAACTCAAACACGGTCGTATTTCAGCCACCTCGATGACTTATTCGCATATGAGTCATCCACCTGAGCAAGGTGGCTATCAACCTTCAAAAGGCATCACCACGGGAGTTTATCACCAAGAAAACTATGAACAACGACAAAGAATTAGAAGACAGACTATCCAGGAATTACTTGAAAATAATTTTGATAAGGCTACCAGTCGCTTTATCACGCTTACTTTTTCGGAGGAATGCCTTCCTCCATCAATCGACCATCGCCCCTTCAAAAACTTCATCAAACGTATTCAATATCGTTATCATCACTACCGATATGTCTCCATCATGGAAATCGCTAATCATGAAAACACTTCTCGCTGGCATTATCATATAATCTGCAACCTTCCACATATAGACCATTCAGAACTTCTATCTCTTTGGAAATGTGGTGCGGTCAATATTCAGCAAGTTTATAACCTAGAAAAACTGACGCGGTATCTCACAAAACAATTTTCGCAGTACCAACCTGCTCTTAAGGGAAAAAAAGTATACTTCTGTTCCAGAGGTCTCGTACGACATCAAGTGGCACGATCTTGGATTGAAGAAGAGGCTGAACAATTTCAAAAAAACCACCATGAACTTAAGTATCTGAAACCCAGCTATTTATATTCTGGAGAGAATGAATATATTGGTCATTTCACCTATGCAAAATATAATTTTCCACATCCAAAGCACCCTGTTGCTGGATTGGCTGTAAGAAAATGATGTTTTATTAATTTATTATAACCATGTGAATCAGGCGAAAATCTCACATCAATAAAGCTATCAATCCTAAAAAACCAACCTTTATTCTCTTTAATCATCTTCTGGGAGTGGTTTACAGTCCACTCCCAACATTTTTTTCACTGACTTGCATTTGTTCCACTACCGCTGTTGAGCCGCTGTAGTTTGTTAAATCATTTGCTGATACGTTGTAAATTCCTCCCTGTAACAATAGGACACACATCACCATCATTGGTATTACTACTTTCTTAACTCCCATAAATCTTTTGCTCATTTGAAGTCCCCCTCCATGATCAGGTTGTAATTTTATCTATACTTCATATCAACATCCAAATCAACGCTGATGTTTTATTATTTCAAACTTATCAAATCTCAACGAGCTACAATCTTTATGTAGTATATGAATCAGAATTTCTCTGTCCTATACGTCCTCGCACTATGCCCACCAGTTGACGATACCTGAAAAGTGATACTTTGAAGTTTGCCACCCTCGCGTCGTATTGTTACTGTATCGCCCATTTTGTCTACATGATCGTACTCAGGTGCATGGATGTTTTCGATGAATTGGTATTCATCATCGTCATCAAAACCTATATGATCATGTACTGCTGATACAGAAATTGCCATTAATACAATTATTATTATTGTCGATAATAATAAACTACTTATTCTGTGTTTTGTTTTAACCATTATTTGTACTCACCTCCATTATTGGTGTTACTCTATCTCCAATCAGATAATATTGTACTGTTAACGCTTACAAAACCATTATGTCCTTCTCCTGCATGATATCCATCAGATACTGTGAAAACAGCGTCTGCTTGCTCTATTTTGCCATTGTTGTTTCTTTCTGCAATTCCATACGTTGAATATCTTCCGTTTAATAGTTGTACAACTGCTCCTTGAGCGACTTTAGCTGTGTATTCTGAATTGCTTTGAATGAAATTTACTACCTCTATACGTATACTTTCATCAATAGCCCCTGGATTTTTATAAACTCCGCTGTTGTTGATCACATCAAAATGCTCTTCATAAAGCCTCTTGCTTTCTTCAACACTCAATTCTTCACCCTCTACCACAGGCGGTACCTCAGTTTCTTCCTCACCATCAGTATAAATTCGAATCGTTCTTGTATCATTCTCCCATTCGACTCTTGCTTTTAATTGTTCACTGACAAACCTTAATGGTACGTAGGTTCTACTATCATTGATTTCTGCTGGTACTTCTATTTGTTGTCTCTGTCCATTTACTGTTACTTGCCTACTTCCGATTTGTAATAGTATAATATCTCCGTCTTTCTCAAAACCTACGATTCTATTTTCTGGATTCCATTCTACTTCCGCTCCAAGTTCTCTTGCAATAACTGCGATTGGTACGAGTGTTCTTCCATCTCTGATGAATGGTTCTACGCCTCTGAAATCTAACTTCGTTCCATCTACGTAAACCCCACCATCAACAACGCCTAATGCTGAATTATATGCAACGTTTTCTTCACTGACTTGCATTTGTTCCACTACCGCTGTTGAGCCGCTGTAGTTTGTTAAATCATTTGCTGATACGTTGTAAATTCCTCCCTGTAACAATAGGACACACATCACCATCATTGGTATTACTACTTTCTTAACTCCCATAAATCTTTTGCTCATTTGAAGTCCCCCTCCATGATCAGGTTGTAATTTTATCTATACTTCATATCAACATCCAAATCAACGCTGATGTTTTATTATTTCAAACTTATCAAATCTCAACGAGCTACAATCTTTATGTAGTATATGAATCAGAATTTCTCTGTCCTATACGTCCTCGCACTATGCCCACCAGTTGACGATACCTGAAAAGTGATACTTTGAAGTTTTCCGTCTGAATCTCTACTTATTGTTACTACGTCGCCCATTTCGTCTATATGATCGTACTCAGGTGCGTGGATGTTTTCGATGAATGTGTATTCTTCATAAACTCAACCCCTCACGTTAATTTATCTATATTTAACTTATAAATTACGCTTATACTTAAGCATAAAAACACTGGATCCCTGCAAATCCAGTGTTTTTATGCGCTTTATATTTTGTTCCCTATAATTGATTTTGTTTTATCTCATGTGTGGATTTAAAGGCTTGTAAGGAAATGTATCTTTATAAATGATTTTATATTCTTGATTACCTTTTCTTATGGTTACCTCATAATGGAAATCAACCCCGCCTCCACGGATTCCATCTGTCCTTGGAAGTGTAACTATATTACCACTATCATTTTCATCTATCATGTTTCTCCAACCATCCACTCTCCGTGGCTCTGCTCCAGGAATTGGCATTTGTCTTATATTCGCAATATCTGGAGTTATAAATCTTGCTCGTAATTCGTAAGGTTCACCTGAATTTTTATAATCCATTATATTTGCTAATAATGTCCCAAGATGTCTACCGTTCCATTCGAATGTATTGAAGTAAGTTACAATCTCAGGCTCTATAAAATCATCTCCGATGTTTGTCTTCACAACCTCATGTATATTAACAGGTAAATAGTGACTTCTTTCTTCTTCTGACCACTCATAATCGCCGAACAGTGCGTTCTTTTCCCAATCAGATAGTTCATCCTTATTATTTGTATTGACTTCTTGTATACCTTCTTCTACATCTTCTTCTACGTCTTCTTCTACAACTTCCTCTGTATCCTCTTCTTCTATATCTTCCTCTACAACTTCTTCAACGATACCCTCGTCAACCTCGATCATTTTTGAAATTACAACACTTGACTCCGCTCTTGTAATACTGTTTGATGGTTTAAATGAACCGTCAGGATACCCTGTTAGTAGTCCCAACTCATTTGCTTTTGATACATACCCTTTAAACGTGCTTCCAATTTCTTCTCCATCGGTAAATTGTACGTTGTTTATTTTAATTCCACGATCCAAAACTTTAACAGCTATTTTAGCGGCTTCTTCTCTTGTGATTGCTCGATCATAATTATCGATCTCATTTTCCGTTATAACTCCATTTTCTTTTGCATAATCTACATAGGCTGAATACCAAGCTTCTCCACTGCCCTCTCCCAAGTTAGCATCCTTCATCTTCAAAGATACAACTAAAAATTCTGCTACGGTAATTGTATTATCCGGTTTGAATGTTCCATCCGAATAACCACTTATAATATCTCTTTCAACCATTTCATCAACAAATTCTTGTGCCCAGTGTCCTCCAATATCACTGAAATTCGCGTAAACTGTGATATTAAAAGTTAGCACCAAGCCTAAAACAAATAAACCAATAATAGTTTTCTTCTTCACATTCTTCTCCTCCGTTTTGACTAAATTCTCATTTTGAAATAGACACGTTCTTTTCTATTTTAATACATGTAACGGCTAATTGGAATAGTTGTTATTAATTACTAAATGCCTTTCAGAAATCGCCCCTGCGGTAACAGGGGCGATCCCGAGGAAAAAGACAGACGCGAGGTCACTCCCCCATCACAACTCTTCCAGGGTAATCTGTTGATGTCCGCCCAGACGATCTAAAGCAGTGGGGTCTCGATCCATAAAGTAAGCCGTGTGCAAGTCCTGGCTGGTATTCATAATCTGTTTGCTGCCGTCTTCTGCCAGCCGCAGGCGGCAACTATAGACCACTGGAAAGGCATCCCGCATGGCAGCTTCGCCGTGGGCCGTCAGCACCAGCAGTTGAAAACCCAATTGCTGGGCTACAAAGAAAACTGGGGCCAGCACGTGGTCACTGGAAGCCTGACCAAAGGGATTGTCCAGAATAACGGCACGTCGGCCCAAGGCACCAGAATGGCCTTGGCTTTTTTCTGCCAAATAGTTGAGGATCCCAAGGAAAAGCGTCATGTTTTTGCTCCATTTTTCACCGCCGGACCATTGGTTGCTGGTTTCCCAACTGGCTGGGTATCCTCCACGGCAGGAATTAGGAGACGAGTCACCAATTGATCTGTGGTGCGACAGTTTTCAAAAAAAGCTTCCACGCCGCCTTCATCGCTGTTGACTTTCACGATGGATTCCCATTCTTTTTTGCGAATGCCAAAGTGTTCCTCCAGGTAGCCGTTGTACTCGTGCAGGGTATTGAAGCTTCGGGCTGTCATTCGGCTTTGCTGCCGTTCCAGGTAATAATCGTGCATTTCCTGGCGGGCCGCTGGCCGTTCTTGGTTGTTTCGGGTCTTTCGTACAAAGGGAAGATGCTCAATGCTATGAGGGTCACCACCTTCGTATTCCTCCACGAATTTTTCAGATTTCACACCACTGTCGTCGGCATACAGGCTGACGGCGGTTAAGGCGTAGCGCCGGGGCCGATCCTGAAGAATCCATTCCACCGCCACGTGGGCGGCTGTATTATCCAGCACCAGGGTTTCCCGGATTTTTCGACCAGCAACCGTCACATGGGGCAATACCGTCTGGAGAATGGTTTGCACCGTCACGGTTTTCCCGCCGCCATTTTCCAGCAGCAAGGCACCGTTGTGGCCATCGAAACGGTATAGCACATCGTTGATTCGTTTATGACCGCCTTCAAACTGTATGTTGGTCATTCTCACCTTCGAGATAGCTGGCATCCGCTTCGCCCCCTTCCTGTTGACGGTTTCTTTCTTCGCTGAGCTGGAACATGAATTCCAGCAGGTTTCGATTGTATTCCACGTCCATGTAATAGCGTTGCACAATGGTACGGGCTTTTTCCGTTATTTCCAGTTCCTTATTTCCAATATCCAGCACTAATTTTTGCTCCAACAGAAATCCACGGACGCTGTTGAGAAAACTCATGCGGCTGTTGGTTTTGGCGTCCTGTACTTTCACCTTCTCCTTCAGGTCATCCAGAGCACCCCATTTGCGAAGCACCGCCAGCCAGTTGATCTGTTGATCTTTCTCATGCCACTTAAGCTGATTTTCTTCCATAGACGCCAAACTGTCCAATCGTTGGTTCATGGCGTCCAGCCAGTCTTCCATGGATAAAAAGTCTCTAGTTGGCTCTGTGGTCTGGTAGCTGTCGTAGAACTGTCCAAAAAACACCAGAATGGCCACATACATCAGGTAAAGATCCTCATTGGTGGCCCGCTTCGGCAGGTACAGCTCCTTCATTTTTTCGTTGGAGAGATGATGCACAGATTCTACGGTTTTAGGCACCAGGTACAATCCCTCACCAGAAACCAGCACCAAAGAACTAACTTCTTCAGCAAAATCATCCACCAAGGCTTTTAGATCCTCTTCTGCCAAGTATCGGCGCTGTTCTTCCCGACCGGCTTCCCCCTTCAATGTCAGGTGGCTGAACAATCGAAATGCATCCATGATTACTTTATCCATAAAAAAGCTTCCTCCCCTGTCATTTCTATTCATAACCCATCCTCATTTATTTACATCTGCTAGTATTTCCGTTGCTTGATCTAGTTTCTTTATTTATCTTGCTATTGATACGAAAAACTACTTCATAGCCTTTTTAAAATGAAAGATTTTTGCTTTTGTGTCAAAATAACATTGAGAAAAAAACGTCAAAATGTTAAAATATTCGATATATTCTAGGGCGTTTTCTAAATAAATCATGCGGTCAACACTTAGAAATCTATTCCCAAAATAAAGATAGGAGGCATTCAATGAATACAGATCTCATTGTTAAACATGCACTTACTCAATGGGCCAACAGAGAACAATTGCCAGAAATAAAAGAGATTATTCAGGGTATTTCCGTAGAATCTAGCTCCACCAAAAATCTAGTCTTCTTAAGGGTAGATTCCTTAAAAGAAGAGCGTCACTTAAAAGAAGGGCAGGAATCCGTCAATGCAGGTGATGTTTCAGAAATCAATAAGGCCTATAAAGTTTTTTCACCAGAAACTTTCAATGTGTGGGACTCAAAGTTGCATGAACTAGACTCCTTTGAATCCTTTTCTCAAGAATATCGCATCGATAATTCCACACAGGCTGAAATCTGCTCTAATTGTCATGGCCACGGTACTGAAGAATGTTCTACCTGCAATGGAAAAGGCTCTAACACCTGTAATAACTGCGGTGGATCAGGAGATGTATACTGTAATCTCTGTGGTGGCACGGGAAAATGTAGTAATTGTAATGGCTATGGTTATAACATTCGTAACGAACAAAGAATCGATGAACACAGAGATGCCCAAGGCACCCTGCATAGAGACATCTATTATGTCGATGTTAAAGAAGATTGTCATCATTGTCGTTCTGGAGAATGCGACTGTGGAAACGGTTTTTTGATTTGCCCTGTGTGTAATGGGTCCGGCGAAGTAACTTGCAACCCCTGTAGTGGTAGTGGCTCTATCACTTGTAGCTGCTGCAATGGCTATGGTGGTGTTGCAGCCTATTATTACTTGCAACAACACTATACCGCAAACCAAAAAGTAATCCTGCCTCAATACGAAGAATCTTTGGCACCTTATGGAAATCTATCTGCTATACGATCCAATGGTTTAACGAAGGACCTGTTGATAGAGGAAACCATTATTGAATCACATTTTAGTACGTCTGCTATCATAGATCGATGTCGGACCCACTCCACTGATTTCGAAATTGATTGCACAAGAGTAGAAAAAGAATTAAAAGCCATGATAGATCTCACATACAATCAAGTATTGCGAAGAATCAAAACTTCCTATTACTCAAAGCCAATCGTTGAATTGCAGTATACCTTAGAGAAGCAATCCTATTTATTGATGATAGATCCTGTAACACTTCTTTGTTATTACCAGAAAAGCCCTATTGATGACTATTTAAGTCAAGCCCTTAAGGAGGTAGACCATCTCTTAGAAAGCAAAGAAAAAACCTTAGCCTATCACCGTTTGTTGCGTTTAAAAGAAGTTGAAACATCTAATTCCAACGAAATCATAGCAGAAAAATATGCTTCTATTGAAATGAAGTTAAAAAAAGCCTTTAGCAACATGGGTTTGTTTAGTTATTTGCTAGTGTTTGCATTGCAATACACTAGTATCCCATTAATAGGCCGCTACTCTTTTGGATTTTTTTCTTTTATTATTCCCTCCGTCATTGCATTAGTAGGCTTTGGAGTGCTGATCCGCTTCATCTCATCTATTTTTCATAAAATGACCCAAGGATTCCTTCAAAACAATATTACACATCGGTTTGCCTACGAAATGAGTGCCGCTGCTCTCTTTGGATTGATAAGTTTCCTAGTTGGAGTGATTACCCATCAATTCATAGGTCCTCTTTTTTAAAGACCCTTCCCACATCCTTGAATTCAGATTTTTTTCGTAAGTATCTATCAAGGATGTGGGCTACATAGCTACTGTGCTGTCCACAGATAGTCCTCCTCCCAGATCAATTTCATTTCCTGTATTTGGAAACGATTCCCATAGGTCAGAACTTCGCTGGTTTCTTCCAGCCATAACTGGACCCCTGCCTGACGCAGCAATTCAGCCAAGGGTTTTTCCAATAGGGTTTCCTCTAAGGACTCTTGAGACGAAGGGCTTTCGGCATATAGCTTTAGGGGTGCCTGGTGATGCAACCAGATCCAGAATCCAAAAAAGGAAGGCTTGGCGGTGCATTCCGACTGTCGCTGTTCCATAACTGCCACCGCTTCCGATAAAAGGCGAGGCCGGGTCTTTTTTTCTGAATCAATGCTAACTTCCAGCAACAGTTCCATCCATTGCACAAATGTTTTTTTCAATTCATATTGACGTCTGGAAATCCGTCGGCCACCAGAGGCAGCTAGAAATACCTGGTCTTCTTCCTGGCTCTTTTCGCCGGTAATCCGTTGTGGTGCAAAGACCGTCAAAGGTGACCAGACCTGGCTCTTTTCCAGATGCAAAAATGGCTTTACCAATTGACGAGCTGCTTCCAGAGGGAGGGGAACCGACAAGAGGCGGGCGGTGATTTCCTGATCAAAATTAAAGGAATCCACCCCACTAAAAAGAAGCATCTGATAAAAGGCGTCCACCGCCGTGTTTTTCAGTTTGGTGCAATCTTGCAGCAGGAGCCGGTGGCTGTGGTGGACGGAAGCCAGTTCTTGCTCGATACGACCGATTCTCTCATAGGCCTGGGGATGCTTTCGAGCAGAGATATCCTGATCCAGCCGGCGTCGTGTTTCCATCACAAAGACCTGCAGTTCTTCAAATTCTTCGTTTTCCCGAGTTAGCCGCTGAAAGGTATCTTCCACCAAGGATCGATAGCGGCGATAGGTGTCATCGGAAACGATGTTCCGATTCACTTCGTGGCGGATCCGCACCATGCTATCCGACAATTTTTCCACGGCCATACGCATTTCGTCAATCTGACGTAGAGCACTGGCAAACTCACCTTTTTCCAGCTGTTTTCTAATTACCAACTGATTGATGGAAATCTGAAACTCTGCGTAATATTCTCGGGTGGCAAAAACCAGAGCAAGACCATCTTCATCCAAGGTGTAGTATTGGGTGTTGGCATCCGTATCCGAAGCACCGGCCTTTAGAATACTAAGGCTGACAGTTTCCTGCTGCCCAGTATGATAATTGAAGAAAGAAACCTGCAATCCTCTGCCTCCAGGAGGACGAAAGGTTTCCACCAGCTCCCGGGCTATTTTTTCATACTGTGGGTCTTCCAAGTCCAGCAGCGGTTCTGGAAACTGGCGCTGCACGTCTTTCAGAAATCTGGCCAGTTCCGCCACGCCTGTATGCCGTTGCCTTAATAATCGGCATTCAAAAAAGAACAACAAAGTCAGCAGACCTAGACCGTAAAAATCGATCTCTGCTCCTTGGTTGTCCTTGCGTGTTTTCTTTTTCAGATTCATCAAAGGCTCAAAAAGAGCCAATCGAGCCATGCGTTCGCCATAGCCCTCTGTAATAGTCCGAAGAGATGCCTCCATGGTGTCCTTCCTTTCAAACACGTGTTGACTCCATTTTACCCCTTCTTTATCAAAGTTTCCAGCCCTTCTTCCAAGGCTTCTTGAGGGCAGTAAAAACCAGACTCCAGTTGCCAGCGAAACCTCTCTCCTTCTTCGGATGAAAAATGCGTAAGAAATGCTTTCAGGGCTTTTTCTTGCTGACGCTGGTTTGTTTTTCCCTGACTCCAGGAACACTGAGCCAGAGACTGATAAAAAGGAATGGCTGGAGTCAACTGCCAATTGGGCTGATGGACATATCGTTTGTGTAGATCATGCCAAATGGCGATACCTTCCCAATCCAAATCTCCAAAATATTGAATCTTATGATGAATATCGTCTGATGACTCAACGCCTAACTGGCGAGGCAATTGAGAAAGGCCAGCTACAATCTTTCTCCCAGCGCCATAAATCAATGTGGTCATTCCGCTGCTGGCTAAATAGGGCAAGAGTCTGTAATAAATGCTTTTATTTTCTACCACTAGATGAAGCATCCTTCCGGCATGGTTTTTAGTGCTTTCCAAGACTATGCCAAAATTCACCGCCATCATTAAAGGATCTGGCTGTATCTGCTTTTCTACTTGTTTCCAAAGCCCTATGCCTTCCAAAATTTTCCGACCTTCACCTTCCAACCATTTTTCATTGCCTGTTAGCTTCCAAGAAAGCTCTGGCAATGAATGACCCGTAAAGACCTCTCCATATTGGTGCAAATATTCATTTATTTTATGTAATATAGGTAAATCCCGTTTCCACACCTTTTCATGCTGACGATAATAACGGCTCAGA
The DNA here is from genome assembly GCF_055383815.1 of Tindallia texcoconensis. Lineage (NCBI taxonomy): Bacteria > Bacillati > Bacillota > Clostridia > Peptostreptococcales > Tindalliaceae > Tindallia > Tindallia texcoconensis. The sequence continues at coordinate 2,074,097 of NZ_AP042431.1, read as the reverse complement.
TTCATGGCAGGATGAAAGTCCTTGGCTTGAGTTTTAATCTGTTGCTGAATCTCTGCTTGCATCCTATAAAGCTGAATTCTGTATTTATAGGGAAGGGATGGCCTTTTTCCATTTTCTCCTGAGGTTTTGATGGCCACTAAGATCTCTTCTTGCATCAGCAAACGTATCATGCTGGAAAAATCTGTATACGACAAACTAACAGGACACCATTGTTCCAACTGAATTAATGCAATGGTTTTGTATGGGTGCTTTTGTAGCTGCTTGATATAGTGCTCTTTTAACTTCATAACGACTCTCCTTCCGATTCAAATTCTATGTTTCTGCAGGAGTTCTCTATGTTGTTCATCCTATTCTACCACACCCTATCCATTACTCACTAAACTTTCAGATCTTTCGCATAATTCCTCTTGAACTGGGTATAATGCTTAAAGAATATTCGGCTTTTTAGCAGAAAGGGTGGCTGCTGTGAATGCTCAGTGGTTTCAAGATCATAAAGCAAAGTTTTTAGAACAATTGTTTCAACGCTCTTTATTTGCAACGGCTATTCTGGATAAGCAGGAAATCGTCTTGGACATAAACCTCCAGTTCTCACAACTTTTTGGCTATAAAAGAGAAGAAGCCATTGGTTTTTTCATTAATGATTTGATTGTTCCAGAAACCTATGAGCTGGAAGCCACTACTTATAAACGTATTATTTTCGGAAAAAATACCATGCGAAGTAAAACAAAGCGACAAAACAAAGATGGGATTCTTTTGGACGTAGAAGCGGTGGGAAGCCCTGTTATTCTTGATGGAAAAGTACAAGGTCTCTTTGCCATGTATCGGGATATTCGTGTGGAAGAAGAAACGCTTCGAGAAATGAACCGATTACTTCATATAGATCCCCTGACCAATCTTTATAACCGAAAATATATTTATGAACGTATTCATGAACAAATTCAGCAAGATCAGCACCCTTTTGTGCTGTTTTATTTGGATTTAGACGAGTTTAAAGAAATCAATGACACCTATGGCCACGAAGCTGGCGATGAGGTTTTAAAGGAAGCCGCTAGAAGATTAAACACCACTATTGGCGAAAATGGTGAAGTCGCTCGTATTGGGGGCGATGAGTTTCTTTTATTAGTAGAAGAAGGAAACCACTGTATTAGTCAAGCCCTCGAAACTAGCCTTCGACACGCCTTGAATAAACCCTATCTACTCGGCACTAAGACGTTGAACATCTTAGCCAGTATGGGAACTGCCTCTTTCCCTGAAGATGGCAAAGATGCAGATAAACTGATTTCTGTTGCCGACAAAAAAATGTACGAAGAAAAAAAGCAGCGAAGAATTCGCCGCAATCCCTTTCGTCAAGAACCATAATTATTTTGGTCTTCGACTTTTTTTTCTACTTGGATTTTCTTTTTTTCCTCGAGGTTTTCCACTGCTTTTTCCTTCATATCCAGGGGAAAACTTTCCTGTTTTTTTCTCTGGTCTTCCAGGCTTTTCTGGCTTACTGGAATACTTTGACTTTTCCGGCTTACTGGAACGCTTTGGTTTTTCTTCCTTACTGGAGTATCTTGGCTTTTCTGGCTTGCTGGAATGCTTTGGCTTTTCTGGCTTGCTGGAATGCTTTGGCTTTTCTGGTTTTCGGTCTTGATGATTTTCCATGCCAATCTGTCTTCTATCCAGTTTCATCCCAATCCCTTTTTCAATCAAATGAAGAGAGTCTCTGTCTCTAGGGGTCACAAACGTCACAGCCATACCCACTTCTCCAGCCCTACCGGTACGCCCGATTCGATGAATATAGCTTTCAACATCTTGCACCATGTCATAGTTATAGATATGGGTGATTCCATCAATATCCAATCCTCTAGCTGCCACATCTGTAGCCACTAAAAGTTGTAATTCTAGCTTTCGAAAAGATTTCATGACCTTTTCCCTTTTTCCTTGGGTCAGATCTCCATGAAGCTCGTCTGACAGATAGCCCCACTCCTGTAAAGCCATATTGAGGGCATGGGCTCTTCGTTTGGTTCGACAAAAAACAATGGCCATAAAGGGTCTCTGTTCCCCTAAGACTTGACAGAGGGCTTCCTGTTTTTTCCGATCTGTTGTTTCTACCACCAATTGAGCGATGGCATCCAGTGTTACTGTTTCACTCTTTATGCTGATATTTCGTGGGTCTCTGGTGACTTTTCCAGCCAACTTTCTGACACCAGCTGGAATAGTAGCAGAAAATAGCATGGTTTGCCGCTCTTTCGAAGTGTGGCTTAAAATCGCCTCTACATCCGGCAAAAAACCCATATGAAGCATCTGATCTGCCTCGTCTAACACGAGCATTCTTAGGCTCTTAAGGACTAGTGTTCCTCTACGCATATGATCCAGTAATCTTCCTGGCGTCCCAATAACCAAATGAATATTTCCCTTCAGTTTGTGCAACTGTTTTTCAACATCTTGACCGCCATAGGCTGCTAAAATCCGAACTTCAGTTCCTTCTGTCAATTTTTTCGCTTCTTGCGTAATTTGAATCGCCAGTTCTCTTGTTGGTGTGACGACCAAAGCCTGTACCTGGGCTTTTTCCGTATTGATCCCTTCCATTATTGGAAGTAAAAAAGCCAAGGTTTTTCCTGTTCCTGTTTGTGCTTGTGCGATCACATCTTTTCCTTCTAGCAAAGAAGGGATGGCTTTTTCCTGTACAGGAGTCGGAACCGTAATTTGTTCCTTCTCCAATTTTTCTATCCACTGTCTATTAATACCCAAGGATTTAAAGCTTGATGCCATTATACAATCTCCTGTTCTCTTTGTTTTTCAATTTCGTGAAAATGCGTCGCTCCATTATATCATAAAGGAGAAGGAATGAGTTTATATTCGATTGACTCCTGTTTTTTTTGCTGCTTCTGCAACGGCCTTTGCAACTTCTTTTACTACACGGGTGTCAAAGGCATCTGGAATCACGTATTCTGGTTTTCGCTCATGATCTGTAACGATATTGGCAATGGCTTGTGCTGAAGCGATTTTCATTTCTTCGTTAATATCAGAAGCTCTAACGTCTAAAGCACCTCTGAAAATTCCTGGAAAAGCCAATACATTGTTGATCTGATTCGGGAAGTCGGAACGGCCGGTACCAATGATTACTGCTCCGCCGGCTTTTGCCTCTTCCGGCATGATTTCTGGAATTGGATTTGCCATGGCAAAGACAATGGCATTTTTATTCATGTCTGCGATCATTTCTCTCGTAACCATGTCTGGTCCAGAAACACCAATGTATACATCCGTTCCTTTAAAGGCTTCCTTCAGGCCACCCTGGCGCTTTTCTCGGTTGGTGATGGCTGCCATTTCGGCCACATATGGGTTTTTATGTTGTTGGCCTTCACAAATAATGCCATCTCGATTAAGCAGAAAGATATCTTTGACGCAAATATGATGAAGCAATTTGGCAATGGCTACACCTGCAGCACCAGCACCTGTGATGACAAAACGACAGTCTTTAAATTCTTTTTTTACTAGCTTCAGTGCGTTAATGGTACCTGCCAGGGTGACTACTGCTGTCCCATGCTGATCGTCATGAAAAACTGGAATATCCAAGGTTTTTTTAAGCTTTTCTTCAATCTCAAAGCATCGAGGGGCCGCAATATCTTCCAGATTAATACCACCGTAAACCGGTGCCATATACTCAACAGTTTTAACAATTTCATCTGAATCCTTGGTATCAAGGCATACTGGAAAGGCATCCACATTCCCAAATTCCTTGAACAAGATGGCTTTTCCTTCCATTACCGGAAGACTGGCTTCTGGACCAATATCTCCTAATCCTAATACGGCGCTTCCATCCGTAACGATGGCTACCATATTTCCTTTTGCTGTATATTGGTATACACGACATTTTTCTTCATGAATTTTGCGACAAGGTTCAGCAACCCCAGGAGTATAGGCTAAGCTCAAATCTTCTCTATTTTCTACTTTTACCTTGGAGGTCACTTGGATTTTTCCCTTGTTTTCTTCGTGCAGCTTCAAACTCTTTTCCTTTGTATTCATTTCAATCTCATCTCCTCTCAGTTGTTTGATTTTGGGATGCTATACTTGTATTGGTTATGGTATAAAACGATCTTTATATATCGCTAATTATGCCTTGCGACGCCAATCCTCCAACAGTGGCCTGTGGCTATTATACCATCTTTATCTGCTTAACACCTTAGCTCATGTACTAAATCTCTACTTTTTCCTATTGTTTTTTTAAACTATGGTTACCATTCTGGTGGATTGGCCTTTGAATATCCCAAGGCTTCACATCTTGAAAACAGAAAGTTTTCATCAGCCTTCTTCTTTCATATATGCAAAAGACCATCCTACTGCATCAGGATGGTCTCAAACCAATCTTCTTTTCTAACAAAGCATTTTTAAAATGAAAACTCTTCTACATTGCTTGTATTGATTCTCCAAGCAGAACTAACATTACTCACCATCCAGCTACTTTCTTCTTCTGAATAACCAAGGGTGATGGTGTAATTCTCGGTTTTTTCCGAAAGAGAATATTCTTCTCCAGATACATGCCAGCTACTCTCCATGTCAACTTGAAGATTTACGGTTACAGTGTACTGGCCCTGCTGCTCTCGGAAAGAAAAACTGTTAAGGTCGTAACGCATATGCAGCAGATTCCCGTCAAAATCATATCCTTTTTCTTGATAATTTACGTATATGTCTCTGGTTTCCGCCAGTATCTCTTCTGTTGCATTTTTTATACCTGAAGTATCTTGTTCTTTTAAAGCCTCTATTCTAGTCAGCATATATTCATTCACTACTTCCATCAAATCCATGGTTAGCTTATCTGTTAAGGGTTCTAAAGGAAGATCCACCCGCGATTGGTTCTCCACAACTATTTCCTCACTAACCAAGACTTCCCAAGGCAATTCGACGGTTGCCTGCAGCTCCAAACTACCATCTGTTGAAACCGGACCAAAGCTACTGGTCTCAGAAATTAGCAAACCAGTATCTTGGCCATTTGCTACCAACGTAGCACGATTCATATTGCTCACTGGGTTAATATAATTTCCATGAAGAGACAAATCAATATATACCTTTTGATAATATGGATCAAAAACAGCTTCTTCTTTCTCTGTTTCCAACTCTACATAATCGCCTTCTAACACAGCTCTGTATTGATAATATCCTGGTAAAAAAGGACCATATTCCTTTTCAAAATTCTCCTGATTAGCCGTATCTACATGTTCATCATTGATATATAATGCTGCATTTTCCTGATTGGTAGATAGCACCATATAAAATGTCATTGGTTCCACTTGATAACGATTGAAAAACAACATTTGTTTTCCTGTTTTCTCCAGCCTTAATAAGGAATAATCCCTTGCATAGGACGGATTTTCTTCTTCCTCACCTTCTTGTATTTGTAATGCTTCAGCTTGCATCATCAAATCATCTATTAGGTTGCCAAAAACAGATGGATGATCCTTTAGGTATTGAACAAATGCCCCTAAACTATTTTCATCTACTGTTACCCTAGGATCGCTGGAGTAAACGAAGCTTTGAAGAGCTTCCATATCTTCTTCTATCAAAGCTTGTTGAAATTTATCTACAAAACGTTCCGGCGATGTTAGGGAACCTCCAATCCGAATACCCGCAAAGCCAATCACCAATAAGAAAGCAAGAATCCCTGCTATCCATTTATGTTTTTTCGAAAGTGTAAAAGATATTTTCCGCGTGTTCAACGGCTTTTTTTCAATTTTTTCTTCTTTTTTTTCCTTAATAACTTCACCGCAAGCATCGCAAGCATTCTTGTTTGGATCCACTTGTTCTCCACATTTGGTGCAAAACTTCAATAGTATCCTCTCCTTTGGCTTTATAGGTATTTATTCCCAACAAACGATAGGCCTACGGCCATTAAAAATGCAGTTAGAAACAACGGTACTGGGGAAAACCCAACAAAAAAACTTACGTTCCCCATATGTGCAGATGAAAACACTTGACCCGATCCACTCACATTAAGATTTGTTAAATGGGCTAATATAGACATAAAGCCTGCATAAACCGCACTGAATAGAAGGATGGGTTTCAATCCTTCTTCTGCTGAGTCTGAGGTCATTTTTTTCCCAGCTTTAACCAATAAAATCAAAGGAATAAGGAGAATGGCAAATCTCAAAATCCCTACTTCTCCCATCATCGGAACAAAGCCACCCATGGCTTCGCTTTCACCAAAAAGAGAAATCTTATATGATTCATAACTCATTACTGAAGAACTCATGGATAAGGATCCTAAATTTGCCATATTAAAGAAATATGCCCCTATTTGAGGTAGTAACACCATCAAAAGAACAGGCTCATCCAGTATGGATCCTCCCTCTTCTATCAGCAACAACACAAACACAAAGACAATCGATAAAGCCAAGCCTAAAAGAACCGTTTCCATTCCAAGGAAAAGTGATTTCCCCAACCTTGACTCTTGGATTTGAGAAGCCTCTTTAGATGCCTTTTTTTCTGCCAACTCCATGCCTATATAAGAAAAGAGGCTTCCAAGGAAAAGTCCACTGAATATGCTTCCTAAAAAAGAATACCCAAAAGAAACTTTCAGCCCTTCAGCTGGCATGTTGAGGGAGTTTTTTGCAAAAAACGATATCAGGATCAAAAATGCTGCATAAAGAACTCCTGTGGTAATGGACAAGACCAATTTTTCTGTACTACTGATATCTCCTTGTTTTTTCCTGTTGACATATCCACCACTAATAAGACCAATAAGTGGCACTAATAATAAAATATATAGCCCTGCTTTCATAGACAGTGTTCCAGAGATAGCCGGACCAGCAAACCACTCAACGCTCATTGCAAGTTTTGATGCCACAAGGTTTGCGTACATTAAAATGCCTGCTGCACTAATAGGATTCATTTCCTGTATGATAAAAGCCAAGTCCCTATCATAGCGTAGGCTTTCGTAGAGGACCTGGTTGATTCCTTCTGTTAAAACACTTCCAATAATAAAAGATAAGACCAAAACAATGCCTGCCGCTAGTGCCGCTCCTGGAATCACAGCTCTAATGGCGCTTCCGTTAATGCCTTTGGCCACATTGGTGATATCCGGTTTTTTTATGGTTGATATCTTCGTAACGCCTTTTGTGATGGTTTCACGATTATCCTGCTCTGCATGGGCTTTCCTCAGAGACTTCCCACAACTGCTGCAATATATATGGCTTGATTGGTTCTTTTCGCCACATCCATTACAGAATCCAGCCAGCCCTTCACTAAATCGAATTTTCCCAGATTCTCCTCCCAATGCGACACCATCATGGCTGCAATATAATGCGGTTCCTTCATTTTTATGTCCACATACTTTACAATACAAAGTTTCACCTCCTGTCTTCAACTTTATAAAATAGCTCCGCAGCAATTGCAATACTTACCTGCCGCAGAAACTTCCATTTCGCAAGTCGCGCAAGTTGTTACCGCCACTTCCTCTGCCTTCTCCACTTGATTCACTCGTGTACCACATTCTCCGCAAAACTTATCTGTCTCTGTAATCTGAGCTCCGCATTGACATGTTTTATCTTCTTCTTGTTTTTCCGTTAGCTGGCTAATTGTTTTTTGCAATTGATACATCTTTTGATCTTTTTGGCAGATTTTTTCTGTGACTTCTAACATATCCGGATCTTTAATTTTTTCTTCTCGTATCCTCAGATGTGCTAATTCTCCCAATTCTAATAAAAGCATCGCTTTTTCCTCAGAGCTTTCTTTCAGGGACTTCTTTAACCGAGCCAATTCCTGCAGAGTCGAGATTTTTGCTTTGCTTTGCTCTACCCCACCTTGAAATTTTGAGAGTCCTTCTTCCATTTTTGACTGAAAATTCGACATCAAATCATCCTTTCCTTCCGCTCCTAGGGTTTTTAAAAATAAGTTTCTTAATCCAACATCATTAGAATGCTGTAAATCTCTCCACTGTAAATATCCGCATTAAAATGAACGACATATCTATCTCCTATTTCATAAATAAGGTAATGTTCATAAAAATCCATATCATCTACTTCCTCTATGGTTGGGGTCCCTAATATCTCTTTTACGCTACTCACATGATCGCCTCGAGATACGCCCATCCATTCATCCACCATAACCATTCCTACATTATTTCTATCATCTACCACTACCGTAAAGCCATCAAAACTGTAGTAATCTCCTCGCCACCAGCCTGTATCCACAGGATTGCCGTAGCTTTCTAAAATTTCCTTGAGGCTTTTTCCCAAAAGCTGCATCAAATTCCCATCCGCTTCGGAGGTTTCCAAGGAATCATAGGGGATTTTTTCAGCTTCTCCATGATAAGGTTTCACTTCCATGGCTACTGCTTGCCATCCCGTATCTTTCCACAGAAAATATAGATGTACATCTGCCACTTCATCTGCCAGGGCAGGACCAGCTACCAGTGGTGCAACATATTCTAAGCCATATCTGCCTTCATGATCTGAAAAGTAAGGATTTAGCCTAAAGGACCTTGCAAAGCCATTCATGATAGGATCAATGACAACCCCTTGAAAATAAGCTCCTACGTCTTCATAATGCTGAGAGTTGTTTAGCTTAAAGGAATAGCTTTCTCCAACTTCTGGCGAGGAAATAACGGCCCTATAATTATCTTTAAAACGATGGTTCAGAGTTGGCGCTGGTCGTTTCAGTTCTTTCATTTCAGCACCTTCAAAGCTAATGAGGTTATAAAAAATACCTCCTCCACTCCCACCACTATGTGCCGCCATTAAGATCTCCGCTGCCGAGTTGCCCGTAAAATCATGTACCGTCAACGCCCATGGATACCCACCTATTGCGCCTTGATATCTATCCATGACCTTTCCAGTATCTGATTCTGTAATAAGCAGTAGTAGTTCTGATGCATGGGAATTTTGTGGGGCATCGCTCAGCAAAAATGCAGATTCTTGTCTATCATCCCCAGTATAATCGGCGGTTTTCATATCGATAAGGTAGTAATTTGGCCATCCTTCCATGATCTGTATCACACTTAAAAAACCATGGTTTTTTTCATCTATTCGCTGGCCTATTTTCGCAATATCCGCTGCCTCTTCCAATCGACTTTCACCTAAGTAGTAATGCATGAGCAAACCCAGGGTTTCCGGGTTTTCCAGATTTTCTGGTGTAATCCTATTAATAAGTTCCTGTGCCTTTTGGCTTTCTCCTAACTTTGCGTAAGCAACAGCCGTATGAATCATTATTTCTTCTGAATCTTCTTCTTCCAATATGTGCAAATATAATGGTAATGCTTTTTCGTAGTCTTCTAATTGTTCATAAAGAGATGCCACTTCCTTGCTCAGGTCTATTGGATTATCAGAGAACTCCTTTCCTTTTTCTAGGGTTTCTGCGGCTTCTTGAAGGTTTCCAAGTCCCTTCAGAGCCCTTGCCATTCCAGAATATACCGTCTCTTCTTCAGGATACTCCTCTATTAAGGCCTCGTACTGCTCTACTGCTTTTTGGTATTGTCCTGTATCCAGTAAGTTCTGGGCTTCTTCCATGGCTTTTTCCAGAGAGTTGCTGCAACCAGCCAACAATATCACACACCCTATCATCAAAACCACTTTTTTACTTAGTCTCTTTATCATTTTTACCTCCTCTTCCCACGTTTTCTCGTTATTAAGGATTCTTATCGCCTATTCATCAAGGGCTTGTGTACCATCAAAAAATTATTCTATATGAATCCTTTGATCTTGTAAACAGCCATTCTTGGAACCCTGCGGATCTTTGTAGTCAGTTTCTTCATAAACCCATTACAACAAAATCCTTTTATGCTATACTTAGTAATAAAGACCTATTTTTTTCTTTGGGGAGTTGGAAATAGATGAAACTCTTTAATTCCGTTTACCAACCTGGCGATAACCTTACAGCGATGATTCATAAACAGGATATCCTTGATGACAATTTAGTGGTTCTTGTCTTTAGTGATTGTGATCCAAAAGCGTACCGCAATAACACAGAAGAACAAGAACAAGTGCTCCAAGTTATTCGCCAGCTCAAGCAACTTCTTCCAAAGTCTGTGATTGCTGGTGTAACTACTGCTGGTGCTTTTAATCATGGAAAAATCGAGGATAAAAACATCCTTCTTTCTTTTCTCCAATTTGATGCTACGGTTCCTATGGGAGGCGTTTATCCTTTAGAAAAATTTACCCCCTCAGAAACTGCCCACCAAATCCACAAAGATCTTATTACTCCAGACACAGGCCTATTGCTTTTGTTTACAGATGGATTCCATACAGATGCCCATCATCTTTTAGATGAGTTATCTGCTTTGGCACCAGACTTGCCTGTGGCCGGAGGAAAAGCTGGCGATGGACTTCGATTTATGCATACTTCTATTTTTTATGGAGCCAAAGCCTTTCAAAAAGGGACGGTTGCCATCGCTCTCAATGGTGAGGCTCTTCGAGTCCACCAGTTTTATCGTCTAAACTGGAAAAAAATCGGCAAAGCTATGACCATCACCGACGCAAAGGAAAACGTTGTCAACACCATTGATGGCGAACCTGCTCTTCAGGTATACCAACGTTATTTAGGCCATGATATTACCAATAAGCTAACCGAACAAGGCGGAACCGAATTCCCACTGTTTTTCCAACGAAAGGGCATGAAAATTACTAGAGGTGTCATTGGTCAAGATACGAATGGCGGCATTCATTATGCAGGGGATATCCATACTGGTGAACAAGTTCATTTCAGCTATGGCCATATTCCTTTGATTTTTGAAAGTTTGGAAGAAGATTGCCGCCAAGCCGCTTCTTTTGAACCACAGGGGGTTCTGGTTTTTTCCTGTGCTGCACGAAAATCTTTGCTTCAAGACCAGGCCGCTGCCGAACTACTTCCTCTGGCGCAACAAGCACCTTTGACAGGTCTTTTTACTTACGGCGAATTCTATCATCTAAACCAACGGCATCACTTGTTGAATATGACCATGACCGTCACCCTTCTTTCCGAGGAAAAAATATCACAAAAAAAAGAGAGTCCCATGGACATCTTTTATGTCAACTCTCCGGTTGATCATCATTACATCCGCATTGTGAAAGCACTTACTCATTTAACGGAAACCGTCACTACTGAACTAGAGGAAAGTAAATTAAAGCTAGAAGAACAGAATTATCTTTTGTCACAATTACTTAAGATTGATGGATTAACTAAATTATATAACCATAAGCATTTTCATCAGTCCCTAGAATGGGAGACGAAGGCCGCTCTACGCTACCACCGTGATCTTTGTGTTGGAATGATCGATCTTGATAACTTCAAAGATATCAACGATACCTATGGCCACGGAATCGGGGACCAAGTCTTAATACAGCTTGCGGAATTACTTAAAAGTAATTGCCGAGATACGGACATTGTGGGCCGCTATGGTGGCGACGAATTTGCCGTAGTGCTTCCTGAAACTAAGCTAGAGGAAGGAGCTTTTGTATTTGAACGCATTAGAAAAAAGGTAGCCTCTACCCGCTTCGGAACCCATCAACTGCATATGGCCTTAAGCTGTGGCATTGCTCAATTAGATCCATCCCACCCCAACGATCTCCTTTCTAAGGCAGACCAACGCCTCTATATAGCAAAGAAGAGAGGTGGGAATTTGGTAATATCAACGGATTAAAGTAGTTATTTTTTCATTTGATTGCGACAAGCAGGGCATACCACTTTTATCACTTTTTTTCCTTTGTTTCGTGGCACCCGAAGCTGTTTATTGCATTGGGTACACACGTAGTGACGATGACTACTTCCTTCCTTCATACTCCTTGTCAAAAACCCTAGCTTCCTTCTTAGGGGAGCGCTTTTCTGAAGAAACTCGTTATTTTCTCTGCGGCGTTTTCCAAGATCTCTCGATAAGATTCTATAAAATCCAAATCCCAGTAAAAGGTAACCTACCGTGGCCATCAGACCTATTCCAACAAGCCTACCAATCCACATTGAAATAATGGATAAAATCAATAAACAAGCAGAAAGCTGATCTGCACCATGCCTCCCAATCATAAAACGCTGTATCCAGTTCATCCAAACCCCTTCTCTCTGTCTGTGTTATACGCTGCTCGTCATAAAATATCGCATTCCAAGCAAAATTCATATCCATCTCTTTTGCCTCGATACTTCTATTATGATATACGAACCAAGATTACGCAAGCGTATTTCTGAGATGAAGTCCCTAGACAAGTTTTGCTTCTATTTTTTCTTAAAAGGGTCCATAATTAATGTGAATTGCCAGCATAATGAATAATACTTGAAAAATAAATGCGATCCCTAGAAAAGGCAGAACAAATTTATAATATTTGCTCAAGGGGACTTTACTTAAGGAGCATGCAATTAGAATGAAACTGGTAGGCCAGATTAAATTGGAAAACCCATCTCCAAATTGAAAAATCAATACGGATATTTGTCTGTTCATGCCTATTAAGTCGGCCAATGGTGCCATAATAGGCATGGACGTTGCTGCCTGTCCACTGCCAGAAGGAATTAAGAAGTTTAATAAACTCTGTACAATCAACATGCCAATGCCACTTAAATACAGCCCAAAATTTGTTAATAGGGTTGATGCCGCGTAAATAATCGTATCTAGAATATTCCCTTTACTTATTACAACCAAAATCCCACGAGCTACACCCACCACTAAGGCAGAAAGCACTCCTTTTGAAAGGCCTTCTACAAATATTTCTGCAATTTTATTAGGACTCCATCTATTAACAAATCCGGAAATAATGGAAATAGCAACAAAGATAGATGCTACTTCATTGATATACCATCCTTGTGTACTAAGGCCATAGGCCATAATTCCCACACCACAGAGCAAGATGACCAGCGTCCACTTCCTTGCCCCTGTAAATTCTGTGGATAGTCTGGTCTCATCAATTTCTAATTCACCAAAATCCATTCCGGCTACAATGCTTTTGGTCGGATCTTTCTTCACACGCTTTGCATACCAAAGCACGTATACCACTGTTAAAGTACTCATCACCACTAAAACTACCAGCCTAAACATAATACCTGAAAAAAGTGGCAACTCAGCAATACCTTGGGCCACTCCAATGGTAAACGGATTTACCGTCGAGGACGCAAAACCCATTCCCACTGGTAGAAAAGACATACCAAGGCCAACTAAGGGATCATATCCTAAAGCAATGGCTAAGGTGCAAAATATTGGAATAAACGCTATAATTTGCTCATAAGAAATTGTACCTGTGGATCCCCAAGCCGCTAATATATAAATAATAAGAGCAATGGTAATATTAGCTACTTTTGGGTTTTGCCTTGTTTTTCTTACCATTAAAGCTATACTGGCATCCACTGCACCCGTTTCCTGCACCAAGTACAAAGATGCAAAGGCCATAAATACCAAAAAAGTAATAGGAGCCGCTTGAATTAAGCCTTCTTGAACGCTTAGCAGCATAGAGAACGGACCTACTGGTGTTTGTTCCACATATTCAAAAGAAGCTGGATCAATAATCGTTTGACCTGTTGCTTCATCTACCATTCTTTCATAATTACCCGCTGGAATGACGTACGTCAATACTGTCGCCATTATAATAACGCTGATCAGGATAACAAATAAGTGGGGAAAAGCTCTTTCTTTTTTCTTTTGTCTTTTAAATAACATGATACCCTCTCCTTTATGGTCTTCTAGGATCTCCCAAGGATTAAGTTTCCCATGAATCTATGATGTTTTGGATGAAAATTTGTGTGCCCATCACCAATGCTTGTTCATCAAAATCAAATTTTGGATGATGCATCACGTAGTCCATTCCTTTTTCTTTGTTTCCTGCACCAATCCAATAAAAGGCTCCTGGAATTTTTTCTAGATAGTAGGCAAAATCTTCGGCTCCCATGTTTGGTTTTTCTAATACATAAACATTTTCATCTCCGACTACTTTCCCTGCAGCCGTTTTTACTTGCATGGCATGGGTCTTATGATTCACCAATGGTGGTAAGCCTCTTTCTATTTCTACTCGACATCCGCCCCCCAGACCTTCAGCAATCCATTTCGCTTTGGTTTCCAACTGCTCAAGTGTTTTTTCACGAATGGCTTGGGATTGAGTTCTGATGGTTCCTGTCATCACCGATTTGTCTGCAATGACATTGGTAGCGACACCAGCATGAATGGTCCCTACACTAATAACCAGCGGTTCTAAGGGATCCTGATGACGGCTCATCAGCAACTGAATTTCTTGGTACATCCTAAAGGCCATTGATATCGCATCAATGGATTCATGGGGCAGTCCAGCATGTCCCCCTTTCCCCATCATTTCTATAGAAAAGTTGTCCGTTGAAGCCATCATGTTTGTCAGGTTAATTCCCACGGTTCCAACTGGTTTCAAGGAGTGTAGATGCGCCCCATATATAACATCAACTCCTTCCAACACGCCTTCTTCAATCATTAGTTTTGCACCACCTGGCGATGGCCCTTCTTCTGCTGGCTGAAACACAAATACTAAATCGCCTTTCAGCCATTCCTTGTGTTGGGCCATTACTTTGGCAACTCCAAGTAGCATAGCCATGTGACCGTCATGGGCACAAGCATGCATCTTCCCAGTTATTTTAGACTGATAGACTGTCTCTGTTTCCTCTTGAATGGGCAGTGCATCCATATCTGCTCTTAATGCAATAGTCTTTCCTCCACCACTGGCTTTGAGCCTTCCAACAACACCTGTTTTCCCAATATTTTCCCTCACCTCCAATCCCCACATTTCTAAATGTCGCCCTATAAAGTTAGCTGTTTTTTCAACATCAAAACCTACTTCTGGATGCTGGTGAAAATGCCTTCTCCAACTAATAATCGTATCTGCTTCTTGTAACACTTCTTTGAATAAAGTTTCCCTCTCCATATGTGCCCTCCTATTAGTTTTTTCGAAAAAACTTATTTTTTCGAATCATCTCTCTATAATGCAATTCACATGCCAAAAATCCATATTTAAAAAAGGCTTATTCCCCTCTCTTTTACTGCAATTATCCTCTTTTTTATGATAAACTGGACTTAATAGGCTAAATCTGGTCCCAAAAGTCCCATTCTGCCTATTGTTCTTTTTCAACCTGGTCATCTATCTTTAAAGAATAGGAGTTTTGATCGTGAAACAAGAAATCGGTATTGGTGCCAAGTTCAATTATTCAAGATTTTTTTATGAAAATCTTCTGAGAGATATTCTAGGGTCAGACGTTACCATTCGTTCGTATAATCTATCTGATCCACAACCTGACCCTATCTGTCCAGATATTTTTCTTATTTCCACCCCTTTTATTGCCAATGAAATGAAATCTTTCATTCATCCTACAACTAAAATTATTCCGATCACTCGAACTTTCTCCCGTGAAAATTACCGAATTTTAAAGAGTATCCCTTCGGATCAAGACATCCTTGTGGTTAACAATGGAATTGATGTTACCTTCGAAACGATTGCTTTAATTTATGCCTTAGGATTCAATTTCAAACTCTACCCTCATTATCCTGATTCCTCAACCTCACTAAAAATCAATACAGCTATCACCACCAATGAGGTTAATTTGGTGCCAGATTTTGTTGCTCACACCTACAATATTGGACATATGGTCTATTCTCTAGGAACCATCAATGAAATATTAGAAAATCTCAGCATCGATCAATCTGTTAAAAATAGAATTCTTTACCACTATGAGAAACAAGTGGTAACTAACGAAACTGGCATTCATTCCCTCTTAGGTGAAAACGTTGCTAACCAATATGAAATGCAAGCTGTTTTAGATTTAATTGATGAAGGGGTCCTTCGAACCAACAATAACAATCACATTACGATGGTGAATGATAAAGCCGCAGAAATCCTTGATCAACAAAAAGAGGCCTTGTATCAACAGCCCCTCAACAATGTACTTCAATTGCCTTTTGAAACATCAGAAAATCCTGTTGACAACTACCTTATTCATGTTGGAAATGAACAATTAATCCTTTCCTCCCGACCTACTCATATTTTTGATGAAAAAATCGGTAGTATTGTCACCTTAAAGAAAGTCACTGAACTACGTAAGCTAGAGGAGCAAGTGAGACAGAACACTCTAAAAAAAGGACATACTGCCAAGTATACTTTCGATAGCATTTTGGGTTCTAGTTTGCCCATAGAAAAGGCTAAAAATGCATCAAAAAAAATGGCCGCTATTGACTCGACCATTGTTATTACTGGAGAAAGTGGAACAGGTAAAGAACTCTTCGCCCAAGCCATTCATAACGAAAGTAAGAGGCAAAAATTTCCCTTCATCGCTATTAACTGTGCTGCTTTACCAGAAAGTTTAATCGAGAGCGAATTGTTCGGCTATGAAAGTGGAGCCTTTACAGGTGCCTCTAAATCAGGTAGATCTGGGTTGTTTGAAGATGCCCATTTAGGCACTTTATTCCTTGATGAAATTGGTGATCTGAGCCTTCCACTACAAGCAAAATTGCTGCGAGTGCTAGAATCCCAAGAAGTGATACGCTTAGGAAGTAACAGGGTTCGAAGTGTGGATGTCCGAATCATCGCTGCTACCAATAAAAATTTGCTCCAGTTGGCTCAAAATAATGAGGTCCGATGGGACTTTTATTATCGTTTAAATGTTTTCCCACTCCACTTACCCACTTTAAGGGAGCGTAAAGAAGATATCCCTGTGCTGTTTCAGCATCTATTAGAAGGATTGCATTGTCATAAAAAAGCTTCGACTTCCTTGATGGACCTTTTAATTACTTATGATTGGCCAGGAAATATTAGAGAACTTCGAAATGTTGCAGAGTATTTGTCTCAAATGAGCGGTGCCTGCATTCAACCTTCTGATTTACCACCTAGTTTTCTAGATAATTCCCCTATCCATCCAGTTTCAGTGCCCTCTTCCGACATAGATACTGTTGTTCTTCTGCTTTTTTTAAATCGCCAACAACTCCATCTTAAAACTGGCCGAAAAACACTGTTGCAACTCTTGAAGCATCATGGCTTCTCCATCACCGAAAGATTTGTTCGCAACCAATTAACTCGACTTGAATCAGAAGGACTCATTATAATCGGTAAAGGAAGACAAGGCTCCTCTTTAACACAAACAGGATTTGAATTAGCGCGTCAGCTATCAGCCAATTCTACCACTAAGTTTTCTTGCTCTATCTAGCATAAGACTTATTTGTTAGAGCCTTTCCCCTTAAGCCGTTTTATGGTTCGAGCCATCAAAGGACTGTTCTTGCGATACTTATAATTTCCCCATCGATACACGATCCCAGCGCCTATTAAAAAGGCTCCTGCCGCTGAGGCTGAAGGGGTCTCTGGAAAGAGCATCGTAGCTGATCCTAGAATCAAACCAGAGAAAAAGAATAATATTTCTGATTGATGGGTAGCAAAAATAGTTTTCAATAGCTTCGCCAATAGGAAAGCTCCCAAAAACGCTCCAAGAATAAAGACGCTTAAATAAGGCACCATCAATTCATTGATCACCTTCAGCATGGCTTCATACATTCCTAAAACGATCAACACCGAACTGCCAGAAATTCCAGGAATCATCATGGTGCCACTGGCAAGTATTCCTCCCAAGAAAACGTCCTTAAAGGATAAGTTGCCACCATCCATTAGGGTAGGCATCCTTGTCAAGGCATATGCCAACAAAGCGCCCAGTAGAAGTAAACTCAGGTTTTTTTTTGAATAGCCACTACTTCTTTTTAGTATAAAAGGAATGGACATTAATAGACATCCCAAAATAAAGGCTTTCGTTGGGTTTCCATAGAACTGGAATAGGAAGGAAAATAAAAAACTCCCTATAAAGACACCTAACACTGCCCCAGATACCAACATTAGATACGGCTTGATATTTAATTTCCATATATCTTCTAAGATTTTTTCATACATCCCGAAGGCAATTAAAATTGTTCCACCACTAATACCAGGAATGATAATACCCATGCCTAGAACCATTCCTTTTATCAATAACAAAACTTGATTCCTGCCAATCTCCATTCCTTTTTTCATTTCATTTTTCATTTTAACGGTCCCCTAAACATATTTTCAGCCTGGCTCTATCCCTGTATAAAAAATGATTCTCCTCACACAAAAACCCGAAAGAGCCATTTGTCTCCTTCAGGTTTTTTGTTCTTTATATAAAGCACATCCTTCTCTATCCTTATATCTGATAGCGTTCCAGTTCTTTTTTAAGAAAAAGCACTACTTTTTCTAGATCATCAATATTATTGGTCAACTTTCTGATTTCCCCAGAGAAACTAGTAACATTGGCGCTCATTTCTTCCGAAGTAGCCGAATTTTCTTCTGCAATGGCCGCCAAGGTGTTCATATTATCAAAAACTTGGTTAATTCGATTTGTTTCTGAAGAAAGTCGTTTAGAAATATCCACAATCGTATCGGATACTTCTTCGATTCGAGTAGAGGCTTTTCGACTCTCCTCTGTTACATGATTCATGGTTTTAGTTCCTTCGTCTAAGCGGATAAATTGTTGATTTACCTGCCCCACCATCTGATTAACCTCTTCAATAAATTGATTTAAACTGACATTAATGGTGTTAACGGCTTCCTTTGAATCTTCTGCCAGTTTTCGTATTTCTTCTGCTACTACACTAAATCCTCTACCCATTTCGCCAGCTCGTGCTGCTTCAATAGAAGCATTTAATGCCAATAAATTGGTTTGCTCTGCAATACTCTCCACGGTGCTTACAATAGTAATAATATCTTTTACTTTATGGCCCAAATCGGTTCCTTGTTTATTCACATGAGCAAACTGCTCTTTGACTTGATTCATGTTTTCTGAAACAGCTTCTAAATCTGTAAAGGATACTTCTATCTGATTCACTGCTGCTTCTAGGCTATCTTTTCCTTCTAGCTCCTGCTGACTGATTTCGTTAAGGGTTTCGATGTTTTCTGACAACAATGCCACAGAACTTTCTGTTTCTGTAGCTTGATGTACGGCTCCTTCTGCTACTTCCTGAACTGCATCGGCAATGGTATTGGCCATATCGCTCATATTGTTTGCCACACCACTGAACTTATCAATAAAGGAATACAGATCATCCATTCCACCTTTATAATACGTAAATTCTTCGCGTAGTGCTTCTTTAACTGCTGTAGTCTGCTGATATAGGGTTTCGATTTCATCACCGGTTTGAACCCTCAGGCTATTGGAAAAATCCATGGTTTTCATAGATTCTAACTCTTCCTGCATGGCCATCATAGGCTTTGTTACAATGGTACCTGTCCATAAACCTGATAGAAGTAGGAGGGTCGGCACCCCAATCAACAATGGAATACTCTGCATCCCATTTAGTAAAAACACCAATAAAAGAGCTACTAAGCTTGGAATCAAGACAATCTTAAAGGAAAGATTTTTAAAGACACCAAAAGAAAGCAACTGTGAAAATGGATAGCGTTTCCGATGAAGAGAGGTTTTTTCAAAAACAATATGTAATTCTACTTCATAGGTGCCATCTTCTTTTTTGTTTTCCTTCACTACCTCCGTCTTCAGCTTTTCACCAAAATGCTCTGCTACTCCTTCTAACAACCCTAATAGGTAATGATGCAATCCTCTTTTGGACTTATAGGTCATCCCCATGGTATAGTCATCGATCATTTCTGGAATAAGCCGTGGTGGATGAGCTCCAGGAATCATTTTGGTTAACTGAAGATGAACTTTATCCATCAATAGAAGAAAATTCATGGCACTGCTGGTGCTAAAATATGATGGAAACCAATCATAAAAAGCAGGAATATTGTTTTGGCCTAATTTTTTCCACTGCTCTTCTGGAGTAATCCCTGCATTCTTGGCAAAAGCAGCTATTAAGCGAAAAATTTGTTTGTCTTCAATTTCTTCTAGTGGTGTAATGACTTTTTGAGGATTCCATCCTTCTTCCAATAGTATCTTATTTTTCGTCTCTTCTCCGTATAGCTTGCTCATGGTATTGATCCAAACGTTCACAACAGTACCTTTCAATGTCTCCACCCTTTCACCTTTCTCATTAGCCTAAACATGCCTCTGGCTTGATATTCTATTGATATCCTCGGATTCGTAAGTCTTCAATAATTTTTGCCTATAATTTCATTATACTTCATTAAGCTCAGGTTCTCAATCTTAAGTATTGCATTCTCTTGAAAAGCACTGTATTCATTAGCCTTCCAAAGGGTCCAACTGTATTTTCTGCTGCTCCAGGGATGCTACTTTTATGAGGGCATGAACCTCCACTCCTTTTTTAAGCAGCATTTCCTTTCCTGGCTGAAAACTTTTTTCTATGACCACACCGGTCCCCATCAGCTCAGCTTGTGCTCCATCAATAATCTGTTTCATTCCTTGAATAGCTTGTCCATTGGCTAAAAAATCATCCAATATGAGTACTTTGTCTTTTTTTCCCAGATAGCGTCTGGCTACTCGAATCTGGTATTCTTGTTGCTTTGTATAAGAATAGACGCTTCCTTCCCAGGTTTCTGGGTCTAAATTCTTAGATAAGGTTTTTTTAGCAAAAACAACTGGAACCTTGAAATACTGGGCTGCAATGGCAGCAATCGCAATTCCAGAAACTTCTGCAGTCAGTATTTTATCAATGCTTAAATGTCCGAACTTATGATAGAACAGCCTCCCGATGGCATTCAAAACATCCACATCTAATTGATGGTTTAAAAAGCTATCGACTTTTAATATGTCTTTTCCCAGCACTCTTCCTTGGGACAGTAGGGTATCTCGAAGCACTTCATAATCGGATTCTGTTTGTTTCATTGTAAGCCTTCCTTTCTTTTTTCCTTATCCACGAAGGTGTTTGAATTAAAAAATCTATTACTTCATCATATCAGTTCATTGATCACTTTCAAATCTTTTATTTTATTTTTCTTCTTTTTTCCTTAAAAACAAGAAAAAACCGCCCTCATTTTGAAGGCGGTGATATTGATACCACTCTTTTTTTAGGCTTTTATATGTTTTTCGATCGTTCTGCACAGGCAGCCATGGCTTCGATAATTCCACTTCGAAATCCTTTTGCTTCAAGGGTTCTTACGGCCTCTATGGTAGTCCCACCAGGAGAGCAAACCATGTCTTTTAAAGCCGCAGGATGAAGATTTGTCTCCAATACCATCTTAGCACTCCCCAAGACTGTCTGGGCGGCAAAACCTTGAGCTTGAGCTCTACTCATACCTTGGAGCACAGCTCCATCTGCCAAGGCTTCAATAAGCATAAACACATAGGCTGGCGAACTACCACTAACGGCTACAACCCCATCCATCATCTCTTCTGATACTATTTCTACACGGCCGAAGCCCTCTAAAATTCGTTTCACTTCATTTATTTCTTCTTGATCTACATGGGCATTGGCACACATAGCAGTCATGCCTTCTCCAACCATGGCTGGAGTGTTTGGCATTGTCCTAATAATTTTCACAGGTTTCCCAAACTGTTTTTCCAAGGCATCCAGTTCCTTTCCTGGGGCAATGGTTACAATTAGGCTATCTTCTGCCATAACCGGTGAGATTTCTTTTATCACAGTATCATAAAGCGGTGGTTTAACGGATAGTACAATGATGTTACTCTG
Source organism: Tindallia texcoconensis (assembly GCF_055383815.1). Taxonomy (NCBI): domain Bacteria; kingdom Bacillati; phylum Bacillota; class Clostridia; order Peptostreptococcales; family Tindalliaceae; genus Tindallia; species Tindallia texcoconensis. The sequence continues at coordinate 2,052,622 of NZ_AP042431.1, read as the reverse complement.
AGCTGCCACTTCTTTGTTATCCATAGTGGTCTTGATCCCAAAGACTTTTTCGACTTTTTCCAAACTTGGTTTGTACCCGTCTGAAGCCATGATTTCATTGGAATCAATCAGGTTTCCTTCAACGATTCCTGCCATCATGGCTTGTCCCATATTGCCACAACCAATAAATCCCAGTTTCATTCGTATCCTTTCCTTTCCTTGAGTTTTATGAGTGAAAGGGTTTCTTTATTCTTTATACTTGGTCAAAAGACTGCTCTGTTCTACCAATAATTTCGTCTTGAAGGACTTTGCTTAGGTTTCTGAAATGATCACTGTACCCTGCCACTCGCACAATTAAATCTTGATAGTCTTCTGGATTTTTCTGAGCCTTAATTAAGGTCTCTCGATCTGTGATATTAAACTGAATGTGGTGTCCATCCATATTAAAGTAAGCTCGCACCAAGCTTGCCATATTCTCTAATCCTTCTTGACCCTGAACAACCGAAGGCGTAAACTTCTGATTTAACAAGGTGCCCCCTGTGTTTAAATGATCCATTTTTGCTGCTGAGCGAATAACCGCAGACGGGCCTAATGTATCGGCTCCTTTTTCTGGCGAAATCCCTTCGGAAAGCGGTTTATGAGCCAAGCGTCCATTAGGACTTGCCAACATCACCTCTCCAAAGTATACATGACAAGTGGTTGGAAGCATATTGATCCGATATTCGCCACCTTTCATATTGGGTCTTCCATTAACGGCTTCTTTATACCCATGAAATACTTGCTTCATAACTTCATCTGCATAGTCGTCATCGTTGCCATACTTAGGAGTTTTATTCTTCACAAGATGGGACACAAGGTCGTGGCCTTGAAAGTTGTCTTTGATGGCTGCTACCAAGTCTTTCATTGTGAATTTTTGGTGATCGTATACATTGTATTTAATAGCTGTCAAGGAATCTGTGATGGTTCCAATACCAACTCCTTGAATGTAGTTGGTATTATAACGGGCACCACCTGCATTATAGTCTTTTCCTTTTTCAATGCAATCATTGGTAATGACAGACAAAAACGGTGCCGGCATATAATGGGCATAGATACTTTCGATGACATTAGATCCTTTAATCTTTATGTCCACAAAGTGTTTGATTTGCTTTTTATAGGCTTCCAGCAACTCTTCATAACTTTTAAAATCCTCTGCATTCCCTAATTTTAACCCTAATTGTTTTTTCCCTACTGGATCATAGCCATTATGGAGCGTAATTTCCAATATTTTGGGCAAATTAAAATACCCAGTCAATATATACGCTTCATTGCCAAAAGCTCCGGTTTCTACGCATCCACTGGTTCCTCCCAGGCGGGCATCCTCTATGGCTTTCCCTGCATTTAACAGCTCTTGCATAATGGCTTCCGTATTATAGAAGGCTGGTTGGCCCCATCCTCTTCTCGATACTTCGCAGGCTCTTTTCAAGAAATGCTGGGGCGTTTTACGGCTTATCTGCACATTTGAGCTGGGCTGTAAAAGTTTCATTTCATCCATACAATCTAATATTAAATAACTGACTTCATTTACTCCATCTTGCCCATCGGCTGTAATGCCACCAGTATTAATGTTCGCGAAATCTGTATAGGTACCGCTTTCCTTTAAGGTAATGCCTACCTTAGGCGGTGCTGGCTGATTATTAAACTTAACCCATAAACATTGCAATAATTCTAAGGCTTTTTCTTCATCCAGGGTTCCTTTTTCTACTTCTTTTTGATAAAAAGGATTTAAATGTTGATCTAATCTTCCAGGACTAAAGGCATCCCATGGATTTAACTCTGTACATACGCCTAAATGGACGAACCAGTACATTTGAATGGCTTGCCAGTAGGTTTCTGGTTTATGAGCAGGAACGACTTCGCAATTTTCTGCTATCTGCAGCAGTTCTTTTTTTCTTATGGGATCCAACTCTTTTGCTGCCATGTCTCTGGCAAAAGCAGCATATCTTTCGCCTAGGATAATAATGGCATCACAGGAAATATCCATGGCTCTTAGTTGTTCTGCCTTCTTATAGGCTTCTGGATCCTTCATATAATCTAGAGATTCAATCTGCTTTTTAATTTTTTCTTTATAGTCTTTGAAACCATTTTCATAAATGGCAACAGATCCTACTGTATGCCCTGGACCTCTTTGCTCCATAAACTCCGTAAAAATTCCTAGTTCATAACAATCTTTCCATTCATCTTTCATGGATGTTAGGATCCGATGACGAATAGATCTTTTTTCCCAATAGGGGATAATTTTTTCTTCTTGTCTCTTAAGGTCTTCTTCGGTTACCTTAAAACCTATCAATTCTCTTTCGTTCATAATCTTCATGTCTTCTATGGTATGACAGCATAATTCAGGGAAAGTTGGTGTTTTTTGTGGCCCATCGCCTTTTTCGCCAACAATTAGTTCTCCCTCATTAATGCATAACTTTTTGTTTTCCATATAATACTTAAATGCTAAGGCTCTCATTTCTGGAATAGAAACCGTTCCATCGTATTGCTTATAGGCATCTGTCATTAAATCAGCTCGTTCCATATAAATCCTTGGTTCTGTGGTAACACTTTGCTCCCTTAGCCTCTTTACCCTTTCATTCATTCCTCTTCTTTCCATCTTTTTATCCCCCTATCTGTGTATTTTGAAATCCTTTGTTCATAAAAATACTCTTTATTGCTTGCATTTCACTCTCTGTGGGAGTGCCTATGCCATCTTCGTTATATACTCGTCCTAATCGATGATATTTGACGGATCCCGCCGGATGATAAGGAAGCAGGTGAATACCTTGCACCTTTATGTTGTGATCTACCAACCACTGAGCTATTTTTAACATTTCATGGTTTTTTTCGTTAAATCCATGAATAACGGCAATTCTAATAAAGAGATGAGCCTCTGTTTTGTTCACTTCTTTTAAATTTTCTAGTATTTTTTCTAGTCCTTTTCCAACAAATTCTTGATGTTTCTTATTGTCTAAGGTTTTGATATCGTATAAAAAAGCATCTACATAGGGAGCTACTTTCACAAAAGACTCCTTGGGCCCCAAGCCACAAGTATCTACAGCCACAGAAATTCCAATCTTCTTTAGCTTCTTGCATAACTCCAGTAGAAAATCTATGGATTGAGACATGACTTCTCCACCAGAAAGCGTCACGCCTCCGCCGGATTCTTCGTATAGTATTCTATCTCTTTTGACAATCTCCACCAATTGATGGACCGTATAGGCTTTTCCTGCCATTTCCAATGCATTATGCAGACAATAATCCAGACATTTGCCACAGGATGTGCACCGATCACGATCCAGCACCAACTTATCTCCCACTAGGCTGATGGCCTGATTTGTACATGCTGACATACAAAGACTGCAGGTTGTACACCTTTCTGCATAACGCATAACTTGTTTTTCATAGCTTTGGCTTTCTGGATTATGGCACCACCTGCAGCGAAGCCCACATCCTTTGAAAAAAATGGTGCTTCTTATTCCGTCACCATCATGTATGGAAAAACGTTGTATATTGAAAACGAATGCTTTTTCCATATGAAATCACACCCTTTCTCGGATCTCCCAGCGCACTTGGTGATTCGCAAACCTTATTTTGTTAATTATTTGTCATTTTAAGCCACAACACGCCTATTTGCTACTTAATTATCATTATATCCACCTGTTATGAAATAGTCAAGCGTATATGTCTATAACGTGAAAATTATTCCTTGTTTTTAATTAATTAGTGAAATTTAACTTTGTTTTATCGTTCATTGATGAAAATCCTCTTTGCAGCTTTAGGGTTTTTATAGTCCTTTCTGGAGTTTCATAGCCATGGTATAGTATAATCATGATGGAATAGATTCATAGCACCTATTCCCCACGACAATACTGGCAAGGAGAGATTCGATGCTAAAAATCGAAACGCAAATAGGAGCAAAAGCAAAACACCTTCGACAAGAAAATAAAATCACCCTTAAAGAGTTAAGCGAGAAAACCAATTTATCTGTAGGGTACCTATCACAATTCGAACGAGGAATTAACACCATTGCCGTCGATACCTTAGGGAAAATTGCAGAAGTTTACAATGTGAGCTTAAGCTATTTCTTTCCAGGTAACGCTAAAGAAAATGCCATCGTCTTAAAAAGTTATGAGCAGGAAGTTTTAGACGTTATTGGAGAACATTACATTGTCACCTCTCTCTGTACCAACAATACAGGCCACTCCCTATATCCTAGGCTGATCGAAATCTTACCTAGCTTTGAAAAGAATGAAGCCCTGCAAACATACCCTCATCAAGGAGAAGAGTTTATCTATGTCTTAGAGGGCATCCTCACGCTTCTTTATCGGGATGAGAAGCATCATTTATATCCTGGTGATTCGGCTCAGTATTTTTCTGACGTTCCTCATAATTGGGCCAATGATACGAATAAAAATGTGAAACTCCTATGCATCTCTATTCCGAATCCATTTAATAAAAGCAACCTTAAAAGAGCAACTGAATCAGACCACCTCCATCCACCTCAAGAAGCCCAAGGAGAAAAAGGAGAATAAGCAATCATTTAAAACTTTCTCTAAAAAATCATAGACATTGAAACTTTATTCCTTTCTTAGGCGTTATATCTATGTCTAAGTTTATTGGTGCGCACCAATTATTTTGAAAGGAGCAACAAATGAGCAAAACCAACCCCACGCTTGAAAAAAAAATAGAGTCTTACTTGATAGACAACCAAAAGATGCACTATCGCCTGGCCTACAGTTATGTGCGAAATAAAGAGGATGCTTTGGATATTATCCAAGAAGCTTCCTGTAAAGCCATTCTGCACATACACTCCCTCCATAATATTCAGCAAATCAAACCTTGGTTTTGCCGAATTTTAGTCAATACGGCGCTGGATTTTTTACGAAAACGGAAACGACTGCTTATTATGGATGAAGAAACCTTGGATATTTTTGATCAAGGAACTGAGGATCGCTATGAAAACATTGATCTTCAGCGAGCTTTACAAGACATGCCAGATCACTATCGCAGCATTCTTATCCTACGATTTTTCGAAGACTTAAAAATCGAAGAAATTGCTGATGTATTAAACGAAAATATTAACACCATCAAAAGTCGTCTTTATCGATCCCTAAAAATGCTTCGACTGGAAATCCAACAAGATCAGGAGGTTTTATAATGAACAAAGAATCCTTAGAATCCATCAAAAAAGAATATATGAATCCACCCATTCCACCGGAGCTGGAAAGCAGAATCCAAAAGGGACTGCAGCAAGGCAGAAAGCAACAACAGCGAAACCGCTTTAAAAAAATGATTAAAAGAACTGGAACCCTCGCTGCAGCTGCCACAGTTCTCTTTACTGTGGCCCTCAACAGCAGCCCAGCTTTTGCTGCTTCTTTTACAGAGGTACCTCTTATAAATCGGGTGGTGCAAGTCCTTACTATTAAAGATTATCAATTTGATGAAAACCGCTATATGGCAGACATCTCAACCCCTGCCATCCAAGGCCTAGAAAACAAATCCCTCGAAGCGACCCTAAACAAAAAGTATCTTGAGGATAACCAGGAACGCTATCAGCAGTTTATGAAGGATATGGAAGAAATGGAAGAAGCTGGTGGAGGCCACCTCAGTGTATATAGTGATTACGAAATCGTTACGGATAATGAACAGATTCTATCTATTCGCCGTACAGTCGTTAACACTATTGGCTCTTCTTCTACTACCCATCAATACGACACCATTGATACCAACAAAGAAGTATTGATCACCCTTCCCAGCTTATTTAAAGATGAACAATATATCCAAGTCATTAGCCAATTTGTCAAAGAAGAAATGATAACAAAACATAGTCAAGACCCTAATAATATTTACTGGATTGAGGAAATCATGGAAGAACCAGATCTAGTTGATGTATTCCAAGAAATTGATCCTCACCAAAATTTCTATATCAACGAAGACCATACACTTGTTATCTCTTTTGATAAATATGAGGTAGCTCCTGGCTACATGGGGGTTGTGGAATTCGAAATTCCTACTAGCCTACTCCAAGCTCTTTTAGTCAGCGATGCATACCTTAAATAAAATCCACCGCTTTCGGAAAACCCACTAATTTAGGTGGGTTTTCTTCTCTTTTCTACTTTAATCTAACGTCTCTAGACAAAGACGAAAGAATGTCAATATTGAGAAAAATTGACAAATATGAATTTGATCTATATAATAATTTTCGGTTGAATGTTAACCAACAAGAAAAGAGGAGGAATTACACAATGAAGAATCACAAAAAATGGTTGGCCCTTTTACTAACTCTTTTGCTTACCTTAAGCATCTTCACAGGATGCGGAAGCACAGCAGATGATGCTGAAGATGTAGCAGAAGACGTAACAGAGGAAGCCGCTGTAGAGGAAGCAGTAGATCTCAACACAGAAGTACTGGTTATCGGTGCAGGAGGCGCAGGTTTAGCTGCTGCCATCGAAGCCAGCGACGCAGGAAAAGACGTAATTGTTATTGAAAAAATGCCTTTAGCTGGCGGAAACACCCTCCGTGCTACTGGTGGATTAAACGCTGCTGGTACTTCTTCACAAGAAGCATTAGACATTGAGGATGACGCTTCTACTCACTACGAAGACACTATGACTGGTGGTTATGAGTTAAATGATCCTGAACTGGTTGAAATTCTTACCAGCCAAGCAGCACCAGCAGTAGAATGGCTTATCGAACTTGGCGCTGACTTATCAGACGTAGGACGATTAGGCGGTTCTTCCAATAATCGTACCCATCGACCAACTGGTGGTGCCCCTGTAGGTGGCCATTTAGTTCAAGTATTGCAGGAAGCATGTGCAGAGAGAGAAATCGACATTCTCCTTAACACTGCTGCTGTTGAACTTTTAAAAGACGATGAAGCCGTTACTGGTGTCCTCGTTGAAAACGAAGAAGGTGAAACTTACTCCATCTTTGCAGACGCTGTAATTTTAGCAACTGGTGGATTTGGTGCCAACACAACTATGATCGCTGATTTAGATGAAGGATTAGAAGGATTTGGAACTACGAATCATCCTGGAGCTACAGGAGAAGGCATCGCTATGGCTCAAGCAGCTGGAGCTAATTTAGTAGACATGATTGAAATTCAAACTCATCCTACAGTGGTTCCAGAAATTGGTTACATGATTACTGAAGCCGTACGAGGAAATGGAGCTATCCTTATTAACCGTGCTGGTGAACGTTTTACGGATGAAATGGGTACCCGTGATGTCGTATCAGAAGCTACTTTAGCTCAAGAAGGTCAGACTGGATTTCTTTTCTTTGGTGAAGAAGTGCGAGAAAGCTTAAGCGCTATCGAAGGTTACATCGAAAGAGAACTTGTTACAGAAGCGGAAGACCTAGAAGAAATGGCAGATTTAATGGAAATGGATCTAGAAGTATTGCAAGCAACTGTAGACAGTTATAACGAAGCGGTGGCATCTGGAACTGATGAGGCTTTTGGTAGAAGTGATATGCCTGTTAGTCTTGAAGGTCCTTCTTTCTACCTAATCGAAGTAGGTCCTGCTGTACACCATACAATGGGAGGCGTTCATGTTTCTCCTAATGCAGAAGTATTAGATGAAAACGGAGAAGCGATTCCTGGATTATTTGCAGCTGGCGAAGTAACTGGTGGAATCCACGGTGGAAATCGACTAGGCGGAAATGCATTAACAGATCTTATTGTATTCGGACGTATTGCAGGTCAATCTGCAGCCCAATAAGAATAGTCTTTGTTTCTTAGTGGCCCGCCTTCGGAACTCTTAAAGGCGGGTCGCCTTTATAAAAATTAGGTATCTTATGAAAACAATTGAGGAGGAATGGATTAAAATGTTATCCTTTATTCAAAAACCAAAGGTTAAAACTGGCATCGCTGTGGCTTTTGTCTTGCTTTTAGCCATCACTTTCACAGGCTGTGGCGATACTGCCACGGAAGAAGAAACCCCAGCTTCTGAACCTTATACGCTGACAGGTTCGGGCGAAGGCTATGCTGGCACCATTACTGTAGAAGTTGAAATGCTAGAAGATGCTATCCAAAGCATCGAAGTAACGGAGTCCTCCGATACCCCAGGCCTTGCCGATGGTGCTTTTGATGCGGTTATCGAAAAAATTATTGAAAACCAAAGCATCGAAGGAATTGATGTTGTTTCAGGTGCGACTGGATCAAGTCAAGGACTTCTAGACGCTGTAGAAGATGCACTGTCTCAATCATAAATGCTGCTATGACATAAAAAAAGACCTGTCTACGAATATTCATAGACAGGTCTTTTTTATTCCGTTATATTATTTTACTCGCTTTCCATTCTTATACACAGCCTCCATCCCATAAAAAACATCTATGTTTTCAAGGGGACTTTCGGGTAGCACTAGAAAATCCGCTGCTTTTCCTTCTTCTAATGTCCCATGTGTTCTCTCTATGCCCAGAAGTTCTGCCGATACTTTTGTTGAAGCCACAATTACTTCCATAGCTGTCATTCCAGCATCCATCATTAGCTTCAACTCTAATGCGCTCTTATCATGAAGATTAAAAGGCGTTCCTGCATCTGTACCCATAGCAATTTTAACACCAGCTTTTCTTGCTTTTTGGAAACTTTCAACATGGGTTGGCATAATGCGTTTGGATTTTTCAATTGCTTGTAATGAAATTCCATTTTCTTCACCAGCTTCAATAATGCAATAGGGAGCCGCAAGGGTTGGCACCAGATAAACATCTTTTTCAACCATCAGTTCAATAATATCATCCTCTAAAAATATTCCATGTTCAATAGAGTCTATTCCAGCTAGAATTGCATTTTTGATCCCCGTAGCTCCTTGAGCATGGGCAGCCGTCTTTCTGCCAGCTTTTTTTGCTTCTTCTACGGCAACTTTCATTTCTTCAAGGGTTAGTTGGGGAGAACCTGGTTCTACGCCATCGGTCATTACTCCGCCTGTAGCCATAATTTTAATTAAATCTGCACCAGCTTTAAGCTGTTCTCTTGTTCCTTTTCTCACTTCATCAATCCCATCGCATTCACGCCCCATTGGCCATCCGTGGCCGCCGGTCATAGCAATGACTTTTCCAGAAGCTAAAAAGTCTGGCCCTTGTATAAGGCCTTCTGTCACAGCCTTTCGAAGCTCTAAGTCAATATAATTCACTGCACCTAAATCTCTAAAGTAGGTTACTCCTGATTGTAGCTGTTTTTGTAAATTTCGTATTCCTCTGATCGCCGTTTTAGTTTGGGATTCTTTTAGCATTAAGGAAAAAGGATCTCCTACGGGTTCCATGGCAATATGCACATGTGCATTGATTAGGCCAGGCATCATGACTTTCCCGCCTAAGTCTACCACATGAGTAGACGGATCCCCTAGCACTTCTTCTCTACTGCCAATTTTTTTAATCTTATTCTCTTCCACCAGCATAGCTCCATTTTCCATGGGCCTTCTTCCAGTTCCGTCTATTATGGTAACTCCCGTAAACAATGTGGTCTTCATGCTTTTCTCTCCTTCTTTCTTTGTCATTATAATATCTGTCTTTATAGCATACCTGCCATAAACCCTGCTAGCACCACAGATGCAATGGTTACCGTCACAAAACCTGCTACCAACATTTTAGGCAGTATTTCATCCAAGATCGCCTTCTTTTCTTCTTCGGTTTCGCCTATAGCATTGGCAACTTCATTCGAAATAATAAAAGTTCCCGGAAAACCAAATAAAGCAGATACGCCTATAGATATAGCCATTTCTTTGTTATAGCCCACCAACTTCCCAAAAATAGTTGCTGCTATAGCAATACCAATAACCCCTAAGGTTAAGCTTACTGCCATCGGAACCAACAAAGACAAAACCATTTCAGGCGTAGCCTTCACTAAATTTGCAAAAATAACCGCCATTAACGCTACCATAGCCAACCCAAAAGCATTGGCTTTCACCATAATATTTTCTTCTAAAAACCCTATTTCTCTTCCTAATATCCCCATCACTAGACATATAACCAACCTATGTACCACGTCATTGGTAAAATCTGCGATCACGTAACTTAACCACGCCACACTTCCTAGCTTTGCAAGATAGATAAAAGGGGTTTGAAATTTCTCAGGCATTGGTGGAAATAGTTTGTATTTGGACGCTGGCTTTTCATGGATAACATCTTCCATTTCTATCTTTTCATCCACCTGAAAGGGTAGCTTGTTTTCTTTAAATAGCGCTGCAATTCTTTTAGCTTCCTTGCTTAACATAACAGATGCTACTGGATACCCAAAAAAACCTTGTACCACCACTAGCAAAGCCGTAAACACAACTAAGGTTTCTAATCCTTTTGCCTCTGCCACTTCGCCCATAATAATGGCGGCTACAACTCCACCTGATATAGGCGGTGCTGCTGCTATTGCATATTCTCGTCCTAATAAAGGAGTTCCCAAGAAAACCACAAAACATCCAATTCCTATGACCGCACCTGCGGCTATTACCACAGTTTTCCATTGTTTTTTCAACTGCTCTAAATTCATTAAAGTTCCCATATGCGTTATCAAAAATCCAACTAAAATCCCTCCAATTCCTAGTAAGGCAGCATCATTAAAAATGCTGGTTGGTAGTCCAACCCAAAAACCTATTAACAGGATTAACGAGGATACAAACATCATGGAACAAATAGCTTTTGTCTTAATCGATACATAATCTCCTATCGCAAAAATAATACAAACCACCACTAATGCCAACAAGCCTCCCACAGATGACTCACTCCTTTTTTTCCTTTTTATAATTAGTCTTCCCTCTGTGCATCTACTTCAAAATCAATTTTTCTAAAAGATACTAATTTGAGTATTATAACACCCTTCTCAGTTCCTTCGCAACATCTTCTTTAGTTTCTTTTCTTGAGTCTATGTTCCTAATCTTGCTTCTCCGTTCTTCTCTATCCCCTTCAAAAGGATGGCTCTCCTTTTTTTCTTCCTTATATTAAAGAACAACCTCTGGCTAATGCAGAGGTTGTTCTTTTTGATCTTTATGCCTTAAACTTATATATTTCTTCCTGCAATTCCTGGGCAATGGTTGCTAGTTCGCTACTGGAGTTCGCAATTTCATCCATAGAAGCGGTTTGTTCTTCTACGGAAGCCGAGGCTTCTTCTGTGCTTGCGGCGTTTTCTTCCGCTATAGCCGATAGGTTTTCTATCACTGATATAATAGCATCCTTTTGGCCCTCGATAGACTTCGTTGATTCATTCAATTCTTCAATAGAACCTAAGGTTACGCTTATGGCTCCTTCTATCTCATCAAAGCTATGACTCGTGTTTTTAATGGCGGAATCTTGTCTATTTGCCGCCTCCTCTACTTCTTCCATGGAACTAACGGCTTCTTTTGTATTGACAGTTAACTCGTTTACTACGGTTCCTATGTCTTGAGAAAACTGGCTAGATTGCTCTGCCAACTTTCGTATTTCTTCTGCTACGACTGCAAATCCACGCCCTGCTTCTCCAGCTCGTGCAGACTCTATTGCTGCATTCAAGGCTAGTAAATTTGTCTGTTCCGCAATGCTGCTAATCATTTTGCTTGCTTCTGTGATTTTTTGGCTACTATCATCGGTTTCCCGAATCATGGTTTCAATCTCTTTAATGGCTGTTTTCATGGATTCTGTTTGCTCTAATACGTCCTTTAATGTCTCTATTCCTCGATCTTTTGAGCTGATTACTTTAGAGGCGGATTCGTTGAGGCCTTCCATTTTTGAAACATTCAACTCAATATAGCGACCTAGCTCCTCCACATGACCAGCGCCGGTTTCCGTATCTTTGGCTTGATCTGTAGCTCCCTTTGCAATTTCTTCAATGGTTTTAGCTACTTCATTTGCTGCCATGGAAGATTGTTGACTGGTGGCTGTTAGTTCTTGAGAGGCAGCCGCTACTTGTTCCACAGAATTCGCTGTTTTTACTATGAACTCACTGATGCTTATGCGCATTCGAACCAATGCGTTTAGCATCACACCTACTTCGTCTTTTCTACCTAAATATCGATAGCCTGCTTGATTCTCATCCTTAGCAAAATCTAACCTTGCAAATTTTTCAATGGCTGCTGTGGTGGCTAGAATAGGCTTGGCAATAGAGGCACTCACAACATAAGTGATCACTATGCCGATGACAACCGATAGCAAAACTGCTGCCATTAAAGCCTTTCGCAAGCTTCCCATCCCTTCTAATATTTCTTCTGTATGAATTCCAACTGCAATAATCCAAGGGGTTCCTTCAATAGGAGCAAACCCTAAAATTTGATCTACTCCTTGATAAGGGTATGCCCCCGAACCCGCTTCCCCTTGTAGCATCTCTCTTAAAACCGCTGCTCGTTGGCTTTGATTTTCATCTTTTTCTGCTTCTTCTAAGAGGTTTACCTGCTGCAGCACCATATCAGTATTTCGATCTGCAACGATTCTTCCTTCTTTGTTTACGATATAAGAAAAACCGGTATCGTTATACTCAAAATCTCTTACAACATCTGACATCGCCTGGGCAGAACGCCTGCCATATAATACCCCGGCTTGGCGACCATTCTGTTGAATCGGCACTGCATAGTTAAAAATAATATCGCCACTTTCGATGCTTACCAATACGTCGGATACCGTAGATCTGCCTGCTAAGGCTTGCTGAAAGTAGTCTCTTTGTCCAACATTTCCTTGCTGATCCACATGATCCATGGAACGCGCACTTCCATCTGGTTCCACATAAACAAAAGCATCGTATCCTGCTCGCTGTGCTTCTTTCATCATATACTCACTGCGTTCTTCCCAAGACAAGGTTTCATCTAAAACCATTGGGTTTTCCGCCAAACCTTCCATATAAGCTAACTGCCCATCAATTAATGCCTGTGCGTATTTCGCCTCTGATGTCGCAACGGTTTCTACTTCTTCAAAAGCATTATCCATCAAAGCATTTTCCGCCATTCTCAAAGCAAAAAATCCAGTTGTTGCAATCAGTACCACAATCAATGACGTAAAAACCGTTAACAATCTCACCTTAATCGACTTCATAACCATCCTCCAGTTCCCATTCTTTTTCTTGTTTGCTCATTATACCCCTTTGTGCTTCAACGGATTTACTCCCTTTGGCATGGAAATCCATGTCTACTTTTTAATTCCAACATTTTACATGCGAATTATATTATACACCATAGCTTCCTAAAATATTCATTCCAAACATGCACTTTCATAAAATAAGCTAAAAGACCTATTTATTCAGATGATTCTTTGTAAAGGTCCTAAAAAAACCTCCGACCATTTCTTTAGCCAACATCCCAGTATTTAACAAACATTTTTTCTATTTCCTCTGCTGGCATCGGATGATAGAGATAGTGACCTTGAGCTTCATCACAGATTTTATCTGCTAAAAATGCAAGTTGTTCTTCAATTTCCACTCCTTCTGCAATCACCCTGAGGCCTATGCTTTTAGCTAAATTAATAACGCCACCTGCAATCGCTTCATCTTTGGGTCCTTTCGTGATGGCATGAACAAACTGCATGGCCATTTTAATTCGATCAATAGGCAATTCTCTCAACCGGCTCAAGGAAGAATATTCCGTTCCGAAATCATCTATCGAAATGGTAATCCCTAGTTTTTTGAGATCATGCAGGGTTTTTATAATATAGTCTGGTTCTTTTATGGCAATGCTTTCAGTTATTTCTAGCTCCAGCAAAGAAGGATCCAGTCCTGTCTCTTCCAAAGATTGTGTTACTACCTCTACCAAGTTATCTTTTCGAAGTTGTTCCACGGATAAATTCACACTCATAAACATATTTCCGAATCCCATTTCTTGCCAGGCTTTTCCTTGACGACAAGCGGTTTCCAAGACCCATCTCCCTATTGGCTTGATCAAACCAGTTTGTTCCGCCAAAGAAATAAACTCTCCTGGGAGTATTAGGCCTTTTTCTGGATGATTCCATCTGATCAAGGCCTCTAATCCCACTATTTTTTGCGTAGCAACATTTACTTGAGGCTGATAATGCAAGATAAATTCCTTTCTTTCTAATGCATAGTGCAAATGTCGCATTAGGGATGCCCTTTCCTTTATCTGTTCTTTCATAGCCGCTGTACAAAAGCTAATTTGATTTTTCCCTTGGTCTTTTGATGCATACATAGATAGGTCTGCATTTTTTATAAGTGTATCTGCCTCTAAACCGTCTGTTGGATAAACAGCAACACCACCACTGGCAGTGACAAAAAACTTCCTTTCTTCTATGAATACTGGATTCTGAAACGCATCAATTATTTTTTCTGCTGCTTTCATTATTTGAGTTGTGTTTTCAATTTGAGAAAACATGATCACAAACTCGTCGCCACCAAAACGACATACAATATCATGTTCCCTAACTTTTGCAGAGATTCTTTTGGCTACATTTCGCAACAATAAATCGCCTTTCTCGTGGCCCATGGTATCATTGATCGTCTTAAAGCCATCTAAATCCAAAAACAACACACCAATCATTTTACCACTGCGTTCCGCCATGGAAACAGCTTCTGTTAAACGCTGTTTAAACATTCTTCTATTACCGAGTCCCGTAAGGCTATCGTAATAAGCCATTTGGCTAATTTCATTGACTGCATTTACTTTTATCAACGCATCCGATAAGAGGTTCGCCAGAATTTGCAAGGCTTCCCGATGCCCGGCTTGCCATTGTTTTTTCATTTTTACAGAATCAAAACCAAGAAAGCCTTTGATTTTCCCCTGACTGCTGACAGGGAGCGACAATAAAGATTGAATATTTTGTATGGCTAGGATTTCTTTTTCTGCCTGTGCTTCCAATGGCATTCTTTGTATGTCTGGTATGTAAACAGAGTGATTGATTTCAAGCTGGTGCATCCACCAAGGAAATGCGGATGCAGGAAACGTACCCACCTTATCCATCCCTGACTCTATGCCTTCTCCACACCATTCGTGGGTATAGGTTACCATGCTTCCAGCTTCAGAAAAGGTAAAAAGATAACATCGATCCACTTCAAAAAATGTACCGCATTTTTCTAACAAGGCATCAATCTGCTGATCCAATGTTTCTGGGCTAACGCTAATAAAATCCAAAGATAATTCGGCTATCATTCGTTGAAGCCTTGTTTTATCTTCATTTTCTTGCAATCGTTTAAGGTAAATACGGTTCACATAGAAAGCCACGAAAGCACCTAATAAATAAATGCTCAGCCTTGAAATATGATCACTTGAATTGACAAGCACCATATGAGACGGCACCTTATACCAACCATACAGCTGGCTAACAATGGCTGATCCCGTCACCATCACCAGCATGTTTTTTCTATTGAAAACAGCTGATATCATCATGAAAATAAGCGGTGCTGGCCATATGATATTACTAGATGAAGAATGGAGGTAGTTCAGCATCGTAAGAGGAATGGAGATCGTCACCAGAGTCATCATGACCACCTCTTTTAATTGATTGGACCAAGATAAGTGGGGAAGGATCATGATGAAGGTTCCGAATAAAAACAGAGCTAAACTAAATAAATTTGCTGTTAAAAAAGAGGTTTCTCCAGAAAGATGGTTCCCATAATTCAAAACACTGCCTAGGACAAAGGCAATTCCTAATATTCCATAAAACTGCACTCGTCTTTGTTCACTAAGTATTTCCCCTTCTGCAGCTGCATTGGGTTTTGGCATCGTATTCATAAGTCCATGCTTTTTCACCGCATAAAAGAAAGCAACTGTTGTCATAAAGGCAAACATAGAACCCATTTGTGGAATTTCAAAAGAATAGTATCGATTCAACAAAATATCTGTCACAGTCCCCAATAGTAAGGCAAGCCCATAAAATACGCTAATTAAGAAAGCTGTCTTCCTTGCATTCGAATGTCTTTTTATCTTCTCCCATGTCCAAAGACTCCAAAGGCCTACTAAGGAAAAAGATAGGTAATAGGCATGAAAAAAAAGATCTGCCAGACTTGTCTCTGCCAGATTAGCCCAACCAATGGGCGTAGGAACCAGCTGGTAGTGTTGGCTTACCAATGGTGTAACTGCCCCAAATAGTCCAACTGTAACCACAGCAGGCAGATACAACATCCATTTTATCCATTTTTTATTTAATAGTTCTCTCCGTTCAGTCAACACCAAAAAAAAGTGTAATAATACACTGTGTACAGCCCCCCAGCCCAAGCTACCCAAGCGAAACCAAAAAATGGCCCTATGAACATTAGGCGATGTATGGGCAAAGGCAAAGGAAAAGGACCAAATGGCAAGTAAGCAGGACACCACAAGAAACAAGCGATTCAGTAATCCCTTGGGATTCAGCGTCAGCGTATAGACTCCAAAAATAATATAAAACGTAGCTGTCAAAAGTAATCCTGTTGAGAACAGGCTAGCCATGGTAAAGGTCTCCCTTCATACTACGTTCACCTTGTATCCTGATGCTTACGTTTTCTGATTTCAATGAATCCTTTATTTACAGACCAATAATATCACAAAACTAAAGCTTTCGTAAGTTTTTTCTGTAGGCACAAAAGCATTTCTTTTGTTCATAAAACTGCCGTTGATCCTAATTTAGTCTAAAAAAAAAAGGACTTCCTCACTGGAAATCCTTTTCTCTTTACTCCATGGCTTTTTTTAAAATCCCAACTGCTTTTTCAACAGTTTCTTTATTCACAGTTTTTCCACCACGAAAGTTTCGATCTTTTTCATTTTGATAAACACCAAACCCATCTAAATCGTAGGCGGTCATCATATTCTTGCCAAATTTGATATCCATCACCAAAAACCATTCCCTAATAAGAGGATGCCCCGGTTTCAATGGAACGATCTCAATCTTAGGATGAGGGGCGAGTGCTTTATCTTTTTCGCCAAAAACATATATTTTATCTACATTATCTGCCATTTTCAAGTAGCGATCCCATATGGCTTCCGCTCTAGAAATTTTCTGAAACCCTGCATATACAGTCCCTTCCCTTTGTTTCTGCAGTACGACGCTCTCCATCAAATAACACATTTTTTCTAAATTTGGTATTTTTGTTTCGTACTTAATGTTTGTAATGGATACCTTAGCCTCCGTCGCGTCATCCTCTAATTTTTCAACTGGACCATCAATGTCACCAAAAAGTTCTTCATACAATGATACTTCTTTCATTTACACCACGCTCCTTAAGTTTTTTTCTATAAAATAATAGATTGCTGCTAAGACGCCAAACTTCAGTAAATTAAAAGGAAACAAGATCCAAATAAAATAACCAAACAACCCATCAATGGTGGGGTTAAATACCTTCGCCATCGATAAGATCATTTCTGGTGTAATACCTAAAAAAACTTCATACAACGGAAGCATTATAAAGTAATTCGCCATCACTGCTGCAAAGGCTGTAGTAATACTGGCTAACCCTAAACATATAATTCTCCATAATGTCCTTCTACTTGTTCTTCTAATTATCTTTCCTTCTGATAAAAAATATAAGCATAGTATAAAGGTGACGGAGAGGGTGAAATTCATCAATTCTCCAATTCCAAGGGTTTGAGATAAAAAAAGATGTAGAACATTTTTCATAAAGGCTACGGATATACCAGCTTTTAAACCGTATACCCGATATGCAATCAAAACCGGCAAATCGCCTAAATCGATCCGTAAAAACATTGGAAAAAAAGGCAACGCCGTGTTCATAATCATTAATACGAAGCCTAAAGCAGAAAGATTTGATAACCACACCAATGTTTTAGTTGAAAAAGTATTTCTTTCCAGTCGCTCCACATCCCTTCGCCAATACATGAATACCCTAAAGAGTTTCTATAAAACAGCTCTGCCCCTAGGTTTTCACACTCACACAATTTCTTCCTTTTTTCTTGGCACTATAAAGTGCCTTATCCGCTTCTGTTCGAACCATTTCAGGCGTTGAAGAAGCAGCGTTTTTTTCCGATGCTCCAACGCTAATCGTTACTCGAAGTTTTTGGCCTGTGGCTTTGCTATTCCCTTTTTTCCTTTTGTTGTTTTTAGAGGAGGGTTTCTTGGTGAGGGTTTGTTGACTTACTAAAAGACGTAACTGCTCTAATTGAGGCTTTACCTGTTCCAAGGACTGGTTTGGAAAAAGCACCGTAAATTCCTCTCCACCATAACGAAAAACACTCCCTTTTCCAGCGTTGCGGTAGAGAGTTCTGGCCACCATAGCCAGTACATCATCTCCTATGTCATGTCCATGACGGTCGTTAAACTTCTTAAAAAAGTCAATATCTAGCATGGCTATGCTATAAGTGCCACCCAACTTTAACATAGACGCTTCTAAGGCTCGGCGCGATGGAATCTGTGTTAATTCATCGATATAAGCCATCTCATAGGATTCATGAAGAATAGAAATAACTAACAGCCCTCCAATAACACACCCGCTCAAGGCTGCCTTTATAGGTGTGGTTGTTGCCATGGTAGGGAGTAATAAAATAGTTATGAGCAACGTATGTAGAAGACAGGTGGGGCGCAGAAACAAGCGTACCACAAAAACAAAAATAACTATTCCCATTACTAGCAAGGCTCCATGGGGCAAAAAAGTCCAAACACCATCAAAAGACCATGGCATTTGCCACCGAATCCCTTGTTGAAACCAAGTAGGAAACCGAATCCCAATCCAAACAACGCTAAGGCCTTGAATAAGCAGGCAAAGGATTTTAATCCGTCCCCAAAAGGTCCAAAACCCTCGCTCCTTTACCCAGGAAAAAAGCAATAGGTTCACACTCATCATTGGAAGCAACAGAAACATACGTGGGTCTGTTGCTTCCAATGAACCTTGAAAAGTAATCTGGGGCATGGAAACCAAAAATTGCTGAAGGAACGTTGGGAGTATCTGATCATGTGGCATCACCGTTATGTAAAAACTTCCAAGGATCAAAGCAATAAAGATCCGATTGCTTTTCATAAAACGCCAGGAAAGCAACACCCCAATAAATAACAACCATAAGGGTACCTGAAGAAGCAAGGAGTGCCATGAATCTAGAAAGTCAGAAATTCCTTTTACTGTTTTTGTAAGGAGCAGAACCAAAGCAAAGGGTATCAATGGATGAATCAATCGAATGATAAACTGGCGCAATCCTTTCAAAATGTCAATCCCTTTCCATTAGAGTTGTCTATTATCATACCGAAATATAACATAAACCGCCAGTCCTATTCTATGAGACGAATTGGGAAACCTCTTAAAAAAGCAAAAAACAAAAAACCCTTCTCGGCTACTGGCGATCCTATACAGATCTATCTTTTTAAAGAAATCTTCATTTCTTTATTCGATTATTCTGTACGTAGACCCTTTAGTTTTGCGTCCTATTCTTTCGAATAGTTTGCCATTATACCGAAAGGTTTTCAGGTAGTCCGTCCACCATGCAACAATTTATAATTGTTGTTTAGGTCGTAACTTTGCGCCCTATTTTTTCAAATAGTCTGCCTTTAATAATAAAATACCCATAAGCTTCAGTCTTAAACATATATTTCTAAATTTTCTAAAAATATTTTTCCAGGCCTACTTAACGCTTGAACCCAAAAATTTTCTCTAAATAGGTCACGGATTTCCCCGAAATATGAACTGGATCATCCCATGCCGCCATTTTAAACAATTTAACCCAGTTTTTAAGCAGATATACATAAAGAACTGTGAGAAATATCGTATTGAAGAAACCCATGGACCAGGCGGTTTGCCATGCAGCTCCATATATAGCATATGCTAATGTCAACAATACCGTACCCCATTGAATATACCCAAGATATGGAATTCGCATGGCTGTAATCCCTTTAAATCCTAGTAACATTATCAACAATGTTGAACCATGAAAGGTAAGAATGCCTCCAGACCCTATGGCTTGATAAATAATCTTCACCACACCCAGGTTAAAAAACAGTACCTGGTCATAGAACTGAACCAGCGTATAGGCCAGCTCAAGTCCATAATAATTTAATTTAATCGCCTGAAAAAGCAGGGCAATCATAAACAAGATAACACCAACCATGGGTTGGACCAAAGACTTGCTTCTTTTGGCTTCCTGTAATGATTTCTCTAGTGCAGGAGTAAAGTATCTCAACCGCACCCGCCGTTGTTCCTTTTTTTCCTCTGCCATACGAAGTGCTTGGTCTGTATTTTGTGTTAATTTGTCCATCCAGATTTGTTTCAGTTTTTCAAAGACTCTCTGATGCATCTCTGTTTTTTCATGTGGTAAAAAATATTCTTCCATTTTTTTCTTCGCACTCCAAGCATCTTTTCGTATATAAGCATTTTGTGCTAAGTATTCACTTCCACCTGTCATCAACTCTTGCTGATAATACTCTGCCACTGCATACACTCTTCGCTTTATTCCATCTGAATCCAGCCATTGGTTGATTTCAGAAAGGATGCTCTTCATTTTTTCCAATTGTTTAAGATCTTTCTTTAGAGATGCATTGCTTAGATCGTTGAGAGCTTTATATTTTGCTTCCATTGCAAGGTGCTCAGAAAATGCTGAGATCTCTGCAGATGATTCTGGAATTTCATCGTCGCCAAACAAAGGAAATTGAAATGGCCCTCCATGGTACCTATGACCATCTTCACTGATTTGCTTGACTACATGATAATAAAACAGCGTTTCCCAGGCTGGTCCATAGGTAGCTTCTTCATCCAATGCTTTCTCTATAAAATCAAAGGCATCTTTTAATTTGCCATCCTCTAAGCTTTGTTGTGCCCGCGTCACATAGTTGGATGCTTTTTGAATAGAAACTTCTACGGGTGCTGTTTGTTGGGCTTGTTGTTCTTTAATGGCTTCTGCTATTGATTTTTTTAACATTATTTCTTGCAGCTTCTTGTTCTCTTCCTCTTGATGTCTTTCTTCTTCCGTCAAAATTCTTTCCTTAGGATTTTTTTCCGTCTTAGGATGCCCCATTTCCCCTGTGGGATAGGCTTGAATTTTTTCATGCATCAAATAGCCGGATCTATCTCTAGCTTGCATCAATCTTTCATCGTAAGACTGGCGTTTTTCATCATTTTCAAAGACTGCCAAAGCTTCTTCAATTTTTTCCAGGGTTTTGCGAACATTATATTCACGGTCAGCATCTCCCACCGTACTATTAAGCCTACGCAAGGCCACAGAATAAATTTCTTGAATCTTCTCCCGTAACGCATCCGTAGATAATTCTTGACTAAGCTCTAATTCTTCATAAAAATTGGTCATCGGATCTCTCCTTCGGCATAAAATGACAGATGTGCCCACCATACAAAAAGCACTTAAAAAACGCCAGTTCTATTCATCTTGATAATCAAACTCATTTAACTCAATATACCACCTTGCTTTTAGCTTGAAAACACACCATACTCCACCAGCATTTCTCGATCACTGTCCGTCGCTGGTTTATACCCCTTTTCCAACAATTCCTTGGCATAAGTCTTATTATAGATAAATGCAAAAACTAGATCAACCACAAAAACACCTAAACCGAAAGTTGGAAGCGCAATCACAGCAGCAACAATAAACATAATCGCTGCCCACTTCAAATCTCCTCTTATTAAAGGCACTAAAAAACCAAAAAAGAACGTCGTCCACGAAAAACCTTTTTTAACTTGTTTTTGTACTCCTGATTCGTGCTCTAATGTAATTTTCAATTTCTCCCCCCTTCCTCCTATATTTTCACTCTATGAAGCAAGATAAGCCCTAAGCTTTACCGCTTTCTATCAAACTCATAATCCATTATACGTTACTCCTTTACTCCTTTCAATAAACGATTGTTCAAAGTTTATTAGTCGATAAATAAGTTGACTTATTTCTACAATGATGGTATTATAAATCAGTTATAAATAAATAAACAATCGGGTCAGGTCACTCTGGCGCAAAGTGTAGAACATCCACTTGAAAAAAACTCAAAGGATGTTTTTTTTTGCGTCAATTCCCAATAAGGAGAATGGTCATGAAAAAAAAATCGTTTACCAGCTATTTGTTAACACTCACACTTCCAATTATTATCCAGAATCTAATTACGACTAGTCTTAATTTAATTGATACTTTTATGATTGGTCGTGTGGGAGAAAGTGAGTTAGCTGCAATAGGAATTGCCAATCAATTTTATTTTCTGTTTTCACTTTTTATTTTTGGTATTGCAGGGGGAGCCGCTGTCCTTATAGCTCAATTATGGGGTCACAATGACCGTAGGCAGATTAAAAAGGTGCTTGCCCATTCCCTGATGTATGCCTCAATCATCGCAGGCATTTTTGTGACGACTGGCTACATGTTTACAGAAGAAATTATCAGCCTCTTTAATAGTAGTGAACGTGTGCTCTATCACGGATCTGTATACTTAAACATTACTCTCATTGGCTATTTATTCACCAGCATTTCTTTTGTATTGGCCGCTGGACTTAGAAGTGTTAACCATACTAAGATTCCAATGTATGCCAGCGTCATCGGACTCATTACCAATATCATCCTCAATTATATGCTTATTTTTGGGCGAGCTGGTTTCATGCCAATGGGTGTACAAGGAGCGGCTATTGCTACACTAGTAGCCCGTGGTATAGAATGCTTGATGCTCATTTATTTTGTGAGCCATCAAGTACCAGAGCTAACCCTCGGCCTCAAAGATTTTACCAATCTTCACTCAGCCACTAAAAACATTTTGCACAAAGTAACTCTGCCGATTCTTTGTAACGAAGCCTGCTGGGGCCTAGGTATGGTTACCTATGTTGGGTTGTATGCCCGTCTAGGTATCCCACAAGCGGCTGCTATTCAAGTTTGCAGCACAGTTATTAATCTCTTTATGGTTATTGCCTTTGGATTAGCCTATTCCGCATTGGTCATTATAGGAAACGATGTAGGTGCAGGAAATCAAGAGAAGGTTCTTTGGGCCAGCCAAAAAATAAGAGCTCTTGGTTGGAAAGTAGGTGTTGGATTGGGAGTTTTGTTATTTTTCATTGCTCCCTCTCTCAGCAATATGTTTAATGTCACCCCAGAAGTCAAATGGCTTGTGACAACGGTATTACGTGTTCATAGCGTTCTCTTTCCGCTTCGAATGGTCAATATGATTATGATTGTAGGAATCTTGCGAGGTGGTGGCGATGCCATGTTCAGTACCGTCACCCAAGGTCTTGTAATGTGGTGTGTGGGAATTCCCCTTACTTATGTAGCCGCCAATGTACTCGGTTGGGAACTACCAGTGGTAGTTAGTGTATTATTTGTTGAATCCGTGATTCAAGGGATTATCATTCAAAAAAGATACAAATCCAACCGTTGGATCAAAAAATTAGTTGCTGCTTCTACCACAAAAGCATGAATAAAATTCCTTTTATTTCTTCTGATGGTAAGATACAATACAGTTAATTAATCATGTCATTGATGAATAGGCAAAGTAATCCACACACCTAAAGGAGGAATTCGCTTGAATAAAATTCGTAACTCTCAGGTCGTCTATGCCATGGATGCAAACAACGAACCAGTGATGTCTGTATCCAGCGGAAGCCAAGTAGTTTTCGAAACCTGTGATTGTTTCCAAAACCAAATCACCAACGAATCCCAATCTATAGACAGCGTGAACTGGGAGCAGATCAATCCAGCCACTGGGCCTCTTTATGTGGAAGAAGCTGCCCCTGGAGATGTGCTGAAAGTGGAAATCTTGAGTATCGCCATTGGGAATCAAGGAGTAATGGCGGCTATTCCCGGCGCAGGACTCCTGGGAGATCAAGTCACAACTTCCCAAATCAAAGTGATGCCCATCGAAAATGGTATGACCAAATTCAATGACAAACTGTCTCTTCCAATTACACCAAGCATTGGCGTGATTGGCGTAGCTCCCAAAACTGGTGCCATTCCCTGTGGTGCCCCTGATCATCACGGCGGAAACATGGATAACAAAAAAACCCAAACCGGCAGTATTCTGTATCTGCCTGTCTGGGTGGAAGGCGCACTACTTTCCATAGGAGATCTTCATGGCCTTATCGGCGATGGAGAGATCATGGTCACTGGACTGGAAGTTGCTGGTTCTGTAACGGTTCGAGTCAGCGTTCTAAAAAACCGAAAACAGCAAAACCCCATGCTAGAAAACGATACCCACCTTTACACCATAGCCTCTGACAAAGATCTGCTAAAAGCCGTCAAAACAGCTACGGAAGATATGCATCAATGGATCATGGCAGAAACGGGTCTTTCTTTTAATGAGGCAGGAATGCTCCTCAGTGCTGCTGGAAGTACGGAAATCTGCCAGGTGGTGGATCCGCTGCTGACAGCCCGGTTCGGATTGTCCAAAGACATCCTGAAGGCGCTTCAGTAGTTAACTCATAGTTCTACTGTTCTTCCATTATTTCCTTTTGCACTTTTTTCGACAGGGACGTTAAAATCAACTGATGAGATCGATAAATCAGATCCCGCAGAATATCATCCGGGACATTTCCTTTTTTCCTCTGATCATGTAGGGAGTGACGTCCCATCAAAAAACTCTCTCTTTATTTCAGCGCGATGTATAGATCAATGTCGGCCTCTTCCCAGTCGCTGTTGAGGTATTCTTCAAAATCTCCGGTAAAGCTTCTGTCCAGGTCCATTTTCCATATTTCTTCCCAGGCTTCCACTACTGCTTTCACCATGTGACCATGTACTGAAAATTTAGCATAGGTACCTGCAGGAATTGTTTTCACTGTCAGCTCATCATTCTCCGCCTTCAAAACTTCATTGCCTGCGGTAACACAATACTGATCCTTATCGTAATCTGAGTAAAGGCCGATGGCATGATCATTAATCTTATTCTTGATGGTTGCATTCACACCACCCTGGTATAGCTTTTCCCACAATCCGCCAATCTTTTCTCCCATTTGGGGATCCTTGTTGCTGATCCTCTCACTTACTCCGACCACTGTCTTTTCTTTCAGTGTAACGATTTCGTATTCCATTTTCAATAACCTCCCTGTATTTTGGTAAGGCTATTATACCTCATCAACTAGCAAACATATATCATACTCAACTTTACTACTCTTCTTCAGCTAAGTATATCGACCTTCATACCTTAGGTCAACTTTATATAGCAATATGCCATTCTGTGCTCTTTGATGACTAATCTGCCGAATCATATCTCTAAAGGACAAATACTGCTCTTTTACAATTGTGCCAATATAAATTATAATAATGACATAAATGGATCCGTGTTCATACTGGCAGTCTGTCAACATTCTACAGACTCGGAGGATCCACGGTGTGATTGACATCATAGTAGAAGTAATGAGCGACCTTAAGCCAGTAGACCTTGCTGGATTCAAAGAATCTGGAGCGAAACATCCGAAGAAAATAAGGGTGGAGTGAACCATGTATACAATGACATCGTTGCTAAGTGCCATTTTTGCAGTGATTCCGCTTATGTTGATCCTCTGGCTCAACTTTCGATGGAATCATCAATATGGATCTTTAAAGTGGTTACAATGGTTTCATCTGGGTTCTATTGCCATGGTGATTTCTTTAATGATGCACTTAATGATCATTGTTCTGTTGGAATTGCCGATGAGGACCGCCCATCAAAAAATCCAGATCTTTTCTTTGCTAGTGGCGATGATGGCTTATGGGATGGCGGGAATCGCTTATCGAAAAGAACAGCCATTTCCTTCAATAAAATCAGAAAAAACAGATATGTTGAAAGCTGTTTTTCATTCCATACAAGATCGAGTATATATCTATGATAGCGATTTTAGCTTAGTTGAAGATAATGAAAGAGAATTGAAAGGGTTTGTGGGCAAAGAAAAGCCCAATTTGAAAGAATACTTGAATGGTCATGCATCTGTAATGACAGCGGCGCAAGAAAGAGAACTGAATGATTTTTTTCAGCATCCCAAGCAGCAACAAGCCTTCAATCATTTTAAGTTATTAATCCCCAGCTATAAAAGCTATGTTATATTATCCAAGGTTTTTAATAAAGATAAGGATTGGGTGGGTACTGTTATGTTGATCCATCAGGCAATCGATGAAATTGAATTAATTGAATCCATTAAAAGCCACAACAAGCGACGTTCTGATTTAAACCATCAACTAGATGCATCTCTAAAAAAATTGGATCAATTTGGATTTGAGAAAGAAAAAGATCTGCTGCTGAGAGAGGTAAATCAGAGCATTGTGGAAGGGATTCATCAGTATATACAAGAAATACAAATCATACAAAAAGATCCGCTGATGAACATTGATGAAAAAAAAGAACGAGTGGCTTCTCTTATCGATGGAGTAAGCTCCTTATACAAAGAAATACGACAAGTAGTCAGGCAAATGCTTACGAAAGATAAGGTGATTTCAGATGATTAAGGTGTTATTAGTAGATGATCAAATCCTTTTTTTAACCATGCTGGAACAAGTCATTCGTGCAGATGAGCGGTTTGAATTGGTAGGCTGTGCTCAAAATGGGTTGGAAGCCCTAAAGAGGGTGGATACACTTCACCCAGATGTTGTTTTGATGGATATCCGGATGCCTGGAATGGATGGCCTTTCAGCGTTACAGAAGATCAAGCTGGCTAACCCACAGGTTAAAGTTATGATGCTGACAACATTTGAAGATCCTTTTAGTATCAACAATGCATTTTTAGCTGGAGCAGATGCTTACTTACTCAAAAATATGAAGCCAGCAGCTCTCCTATCCTCTATTTACTGTGTTGCTAATGAGATGATGGTGGTTCATCGAGAAATTTATGAGACAGGACTCAATATCGAGAATAAGCATAGTTGTAATTCGAGTATTCAAATGGAAGTAGAAGGGACTCGATTCACCAACATCGACATTCAAGTGATCAAACTCATTGCAGAGGGAAAAACAAACAAAGAAATCGCTATAGCACTGAATTACAGTGAAGGAACCATAAAAAACAGAGTCTCACAATTGTTGTCAAAAACTGGTCTTAGTGACCGAACTCAAATATCTATTTATGCACTAAAGAACCAAATTATTTAGATGGTGCACCAATGGGCAGCTTCGCATGGATATGAAAACCGCTGCCTGGAACTGTTCCAAAAGAGACATCTCCTCCAAGCAAGGTGATTCTTTCCCGAATCCCTGCTAATCCCAGGCTTTCTTGGATGGAAGAGCAACCACCGCCATTGTCAATAGCATAGATCTCAACTTGGTCTGGCTGGTAACGCAAGAAAATATGGATGGTTGTAGCTTGGCTGTGTTTCATGGTGTTCGTAACAGCTTCTCGGCAGAGTCTGTAGATCGCATGGTTTTTCATGGAATCTAAGGGAAACGGTTTTCCATGGCAATTTAGATCCAAGGCCAATGCGGTTCCTTCCAAACTCATAATGGCTTCCAGAAGATTGGGGATGTCTGGACAAGCACTGTTAGACAGAGAATGATGAAGATCGGATAGGCTGTTCAGCAATAGTTCTTTTCCTTGAGCAAGTGTTTCATCAATTCCTTCTAGGGTTTTTTCTAGCAAAGCAAGCTCTAAAGTTCCCATAACAACCGTAAGACTATGACCAACGATATCATGTACATTTTGAGAAATAACTGCGCGGGCTCGAAACATAGCCAGCGCTTTTTCTTTTTCTGTCAACAGTAACAATTCTTGGTGAATCTTATCTAAATTTTCTTGTAAATTTTCCAACTCATGTTGCAAATTGACTATTTCGCTGATATCAATAACGAGTAAAGCAAATGTCTTATCGTCCAGAGCTTCTATGCGCCATTTATAGAAAAGTTGATTATGCGAGGTAAGGAGAGGGGGTTGGTTTTTGCCTTTTTGTGCCATAAAAGTGTTCAAGGCTTCCTCTATATGGGGCTGATTCCTTCCAAACAATTTGTTAGAAAGAATGGATAGGTGTTCATTTGTTTGTAGCCATGGAAAGGTTTCTTTTGCTAGCTGATTCATATCCAACACTTGAAGGTGATGGTTGAAGAGGATAATTCCCTGATTCATATGTTGATAGAGATGATGATATGACAAACGGGAAATATCAAGAAAGTTGTACTTTATGGCAGGAATAGCAAAAAGAGTGATCGATAAAGCCATGGCTATTGGTGTTATATCAAAGGGACGAAAAGGAAAGATCCACGGGATATCTGTGAGTTTAAAAGTAATGTAGTAGAAATTAATAAACAGAGGCGCTATCGCCAAGGAAGCAAATATTCGGCTGATGATTCTTTTTTTTCGATGAAAGCTAGGTTCGAATGATCTGCGAACCAGTAAGATCATTCCAATAATAATATACGCATAAAGAATGATTTGACTGGGTAAAAAAAAGAAGCCAAAACGGGTACGATTGTAAGTAAATACAGAATAAAAGCTCATATGGAGAGGATTGGTTAAAACAATCAGAAAACTGACAAAAGGGTGAATTAAAAGGAGGCTAATCCATTTTTTTCCAGGGATAGGATAGCCAGCATAAAGGATGGCAAAGAGAAGGATAGCAAATCCTAAAAATTGCACGCCAAAATACTGAATAACTACAAAAAACCAACGAAGGGTTACGTTGGGTGTCACGGTTTTAAATATTTTAGAAACAGTCCAAAGAGTCAACAGACCGAGAATTGACAAGTAGGCAAAAAGAAGGGGCGATTTCTTAGAACGGTAATAAAAATACAACACTACCATAACCATTGCGATGGATGCCAAAAGGTTTGCCGATAAGTTCGTATATTTTCCAAAGGTTTGAGCAGGGGTAAAAGTCATCAGTCACCTCGTTAGAGTCACAAAATAGTAGCATAAACATGACTACTGCTACTATTGTGTGACTTTTTATATGCCAATAGGCACTATATAAATGACACGCAATTCTATATTCTTATTATAAGGGAAACTAGTCAGAAAAGATAGCTTCTTTATGGGTAATCACAAACCTTCGTGGAAGAGGTGATCCATCAGAATGGGAGTCTTTCAAATTAAAATGAATCCATCTGGTCTATTCTACTTTGTTTTTTTAGAGGGAGATCAATTTTGCATTGTATCAAAAAGCTATGTGGAACGATCATTATTGGAAGACAGTATTGTCCAGCTTCGAAAATTCAGTGACATTTCTGAAATCATTGTCGATGATACAAGTTTGTCTTACCCATGTTTCCTGATCAAAGAAGATTCCTTTTGTCATTATACGTTTCATGTGTATGGAGTGAAAGGGGGGTTGATTATGACTAGTATGCCATTCCAAACAATGAAAGCTTGTCAAGAAGCCATTGTTGCACTAAAAATGACTTCGAAGATATCGAAAATTATTGACTTAACCTAATGCAAGGGTGGTACTAGGATGATTATGAAAAAAAATTCAACAAGTGAAAAAAGGAGGATGAAAGTGATGAATAAAAAATATGGATGGAAATTATTGGTGGCTGTAATGGCATCTCTCTTCCTGATTGGCGGAGGTTTTATGATTGCATCAGCCGACACTCAGCCCCTTGATGGGTTGTGGGAGCGAAATGATGGGCAGGTGCTTCTCATTACAGGAGACGAAGGGTTTTTTCAGGAAATTAACAACTCGGCTTGGCGGATATACCCTGTATCGGTGGGGGATCAACAGTTACGAAATATCGTCCGAAGTAGTGAATATGAATGGTCCCTTGATTCCCTGGGGTATTTTCAGCAGGCCGGGAACCGTCGTGTAGAATGGTCAGAAACAGCTACACTGACCCTTCGGGATGACGGCCAATCAATAGTCATCAATTCCATCACCGTCCATCCATTTACGGGAAAGAAACAAAGAGGAACTAGTACTTACCAACGTTTGGGTGACGCACCTGCACCAATAGAGGAAGATCCCATTCCTCCAGTAACGGAAACTACGGAAGAAGAACTAGAGCCTACCCAACCCGTCACTGAGCCGGTAGACACCAACAATGAAGTTTTTGACTCAGGGGTACGGATGGGATGGTCCCGTGAAGCCAACGCTATGGGATATCGGGTGTTTCGATCTACCAGTCGAGAAGACCTGGGCATCTCTGTCACCGACTTTTACATTACCGCCACACGCTTTGTGGACGTAAATGTAGCACCGAATACCGAATATCATTATACGGTGCTGCCAGTATTGGCAGAAGCAAGACCAATGGAAGGAATTGAAGAGCAGTTAGGAAATGCCATTGCCAAATTTTCCAGAAGAACTGGCACCAAGATTACCCATGCGGGCAGTGAAAAAAAGTTTATTATTCTGCAGTTGGACAATCCGATGATGGTTGTAAATGGTGAAGAACAAGAAATTGATCCAGGGCGTGGCACTAGCCCCATTGTCATCTCCGGAAGAAGTATGGTGCCTATTAGAGCCATCGTAGAAACCATGGGTGGTAATGTGGGTTGGGAAGGCAGTGAAAGCAAAATCAGCTTGAATGCACGGGGTCAATCCGTGGAAATGTGGCTAAACAATAAAGAAGTCCGACGTAACGGAGTGTCCGCTCAAATGGATGTAGAACCCGTTTCTCAAGGGGGACGTACCTTTGTCCCAGTACGTTTTGCTTCAGAAAACCTGGACGCCAAAGCCGACTGGATCAACAGTACCCGAGAAATTGTTATCGTCTATACTAAATAACATAGAACCATCCTATTATCACAGAAAGAGAAATTCTTTCATGAATAAATCGCAAACTATGGGTAAAAGGAGTGAGATAAATGAACATGAAACTGAAAAAACTAATGTTTATAGTTGTGGGATTTCTATTCTTGACAGCTTGTGGCGGCAATGCATCCGAGGTGGAAAATGATACAAAAAATCAGCTTGATCAGGAATCTCAGACTACCGAGAATAGTACTTCAACAGAATCATCACAGAGCTTATCATCGGAATACCAGGCCTTGGCCAATGACATTTTGGCAGCTGTGGAAAAGGGCTACCACTACCAGGGTGAAGGCATGTGGGGAGGCCTGGATTCCATCACCCGCCAGGGACAGTATGTCATGTCCGGAGATCCTGACGCGGAGGGCTTCATGGTCACCTACAACATCGGACTGATGGGAGAGAAAAACTACCATGTCAACATGGTGGAAGGCGAAGTCTCGGAAATTTATGACAATGAAATGCCGGACGCTGGCCTGGATCTGGCGGGAAAATACCTGCAATATCTGATGGGCATGCTGGAGGCCCATTCCTCCGGAAGTCTGTATGAAGACAGTGCATCTGCTCAGTGGGAAGTCCTGGATGTGACCATGAACCAGGAAGGTGGATCAACAGAGGTCACGGTTAAAACCCAGCTGCCAAACTCCAAACAAGACCCCACGGTAGAAACTTTCATCATTGTAGATGGGTTGTTAGAAGGCTTAAGCATTTCTACTCCTTACATGAACAGCGGTCAGGCGTCAGAAACCACTTATACCTATCTATCCAGAGGACCGGTAGATGGCAATGCCTTAAGAGCACTTTATGAAAAAACCGAAGCAGATGCTCAATAAAAAATGTTAGGACGAGGGCAGGACGAGAGAAAATTTCTCTCGTCCTGATTATTTCTTCCAATATAATTCTTCCAACCCTTCCTTCGGATCACATTAAGCCGCATCCGCCACCAAGGCTCTTTATGAGTCCCATTTTCTTATAAACATTGAAGAAGTGCTTTTGCATACCCTTCCGGATCAAAAAATAATGCTTCATGATTGCCTTTTATTTTCACCACTGGCGCTTCACCAATGCTTTGGAACATACCCAAGAAGGCTTCCCTAATAAGAATCCTTTTATCCAGCGAATTTTATGCCATTTGTCGAATACCATCTGCCATTTCCTGGTCCAGGATCCTATCAAACTTGTTTTTTCCTTCATCTGCACATTTTCTTTTTTGCTCCATGAATAGCTCTTCTTCATCCTTGAACACCTTTTCCTTTTCTCGGAAAATCTTATAGTGCATCCATTCAAACCAGAAAAAGTAATTCCTTATACTTTTCCATCTTTTCTCCAGGCCATAACGAGTTCTAATTCTCCTGTGTTTTCATCAATTTCTTCCGCTGAAAGAATAAATTCTTCTCTTCGATAGAACTCCACTGCACGATTATTTTTCTGATAAACACGCAGGGATAGTTCCGTGTATTTTTCTTTCATGAGTTGTAGAAGCGATCTGCCAATTCCCTGTGCTTGGGAGTCAGGAACAACAAATATTCCTGCAATATAATTGTCGATCAATCCAGAAAATGCCTTGATCTTTCCACTTTCCTCGTAAACAAATAGAGTTGCATCTGGCATCATTTCTTTTACTGTTTTGTAGTTGTCTTTCCAGTACTGTTCATTTATAAAGCTATGTGCTTGAATGTTGGATTCAAGCCATATTTTCATAATGCTTTCCAAATCCTTTTTCTTAAACCTTCGTATCAATAGTCTGCCTCCTTCTAATTTTTCCGTCCAGTGCTCCCCGACGATAACCGGACGGTTATTGTGAGCTTCCATTTCAATCACCGATCTGGGAACAAATCTCTTTTCCGAAAGCCTAGGATCTTTTTCACGTATTCTCTCAATATCCATCTCCAGCTTTTCAATGTTTTTCTTTAATCTCCTCTTATGAATTAGATGGCGGGACTCCCGTGCTACCTACTTATATACTCCCCTGTATTTCTCAGGTAATAGTTCTGCTATTTTCTTCATCATATAGTTTACGGCAAACTCTTCATATTCCTTTTTATCTTGCTCTTTTTCTTTCTTTGGAAATTCAAATTGTTTCCCAATATTAATGTGCACATCTGCATCGCTAAAGGTTTCTGCACTCATGTCTCCTTCTTTATTGATCGGCAACAGTTTTTCTGTCCCATATAATCCAACAGGCACAATAGGTACTCCTGTCATTTTTGCTATAAGAAGAATCCCTTTCTTTGCTTCTATCAAACTCCCATCTCTACTTCTGGTCCCTTCCGGGAAAACCAATAAGCTTTCCCCTTGCTTAACAAGCTGATTGATCTTCTTAAGGCCCTCTTTATCAGCAGTATTTGGTTTTATATTGGTAGTCTTAAGTACATGAACCCCTATACTTGTAATAGCGTTACTTGAAAGCTTCACACCAGCAACAAAAGTGGGATCGATTTCTTTTAAAGCCTTATCTAATACCAATCCATCAGAATTGCTTAAATGATTACATATGAAAATAGTGGGTGTTGCAATTCCCTTGAGGTTTTCTTTCCCATCGATGCTAATATTAGCATATTTTTTTAAGTATCTGTCCACAATTCTTTTAGAAACATAAGTGACAAATTGATCGGGTAAAATATTAATTATTTTTGCTGTTGTTGTGGATATCATTCCTTATTCCTCCTGAATGGATCTATGTTTAAAATTATGTCTTCCAGTTAATTCTTGGTGGTCCGCTGTATCATAAATCAGACCGTCTTTGTAACGGGGCATATTTCCCTCCTGTAACCCTTCTTGGTACACACTATACTCTAGTTGGAGTCCTATGACAACTACACGAACACAGGAGGACAGCAATGTAGGCACCCTCCGGATCCAGAGTTTCCTCTTCCATAGAAATTATTTCTACGTCTCCGCTGCTATCAACCTTCTCAAAACTGCATTCCTACAACAGAGAAACGGCCATCATAAATGCTAAGAAAAAGAATCATATGCTCCTTCGTCACGATTTCAAACAACCGTTTTTAAACTTGACACAATGCAATATATATATTACACTTATATGGAATATATATGTTGCATCGTCCTGGGTCGAAGGGGGGATTCATATCGTTAAAAACAGCCTTAAGAAGAGTCGTATTGCAAAAGAAATGACACAGGAAGTCCTTGCTGAAAGTGCAGGTGTTACCAGGCAAACCATTGGATTAATTGAAAAAGAAAAGTACAATCCAACCATTGCGTTGTGTTTAAGACTGTGTCAAGTTCTGGATAAGTCGCTGGATCAACTGTTTTGGTTAGAGGAGGATTAACATGAATCATGATGAAAGAATTCATACTGATGTGAAGAAATCAAAAAGTCTTGGGTATTCTGTTTTCTGGTTTGGTATTTTTGCCCTTCTTCTGTATCGTTGGTTTCACCTAAACCAAAGCCTAATGGAGGTTTTGGATGTGTTTCTAGTCTGGATGGCCGCTTCCTTAGCCCAATTTTTCACCTTGGCCACCAAAGGCATCCCCATCACCTACCCGATAACCGCCAATAAAAAAGAACAGCTTTATTTTGTTTTTCTGTTTCCTTTCGCCACCGGAACTCTAACCGCCATAATTCTGTATTTTTTGAAGGATGATGTGCCCTATAACCGTATACTAGGTGGCTTCGCAGGTGCATTCCTTGGCACGCTGGTTCTATTTTTGATATACAGCGTCATCATATATTTTTGGGAAAAACGTTTGGCTGAGTAATTGATTTATATAAGCGATTCTCATTAATTCTGGATCTAATGTTCCTTTATTCAAAACGAAGGCGTTACTCTTTTGATTTTTCTGTCAATTTATCTGGACATTCCTTCAAAACTGTGATAAAATAAAAATCAACCGATAATGGCAAACCAGGTGAAAACCTGGGACGCAAAGCTAAAGGGCCTTCCTTCGTATTGAAGTGGCAGCCAGCTGTCGAAGATAGCATGCTAATCTGTATCTTCTGCCTTATGGGTGGGAGATTTTTTTATTTGAGCTTTTCTCATGCCCTTCGGATGAAAAAAACATGAAGGAGGAATTTTGATGAAACACAAACGCAGTTTAACGACAGTCACCCTGGCAATACTGCTGGTATTAATGATGGTTATCACAGGATTTGCAGCCGAAGAAACAGCAACCATTTATCTTGAAAAAGATGGTGGCATTTTGCTGACCATTGACGCAGAAGGAAATATCCTCTCAGCGGAATATGTAAGTGAGTTGGAAGAGAACGAAGAAGTAACCGAGGAAGACAAAGAAGATGAAGCTGATGAAGAAGATGAAGACGTGAATAATGACCAGGAGACTAAGGAACCTACTGAAGAGGAACCCGAGGAAGCCGAAGAAAATGATTCTCTGGCGGATTTGGTGGGCGAATCCCTAATCGACGATTTAAAAGAGCTTTTGGACCCGGAAGAGACAGAAGGCTATGTCATCGTCATTGACTCTGAAAACCAAGAATTCATCGCCGAGTTAGAAAAACTCCTTGATGAACACTACAGCGAATTGCTACAACCGGAGTCAATTGAAGAAATGGATTCCACTCATCCCCTGGCCCAGCGTTTTGCCATGGCTGAGGAACTGGAAATAACGCCAGGTAAAATGAACCTGCTGGAAAAACTGGGAAAAGGTTACGGTGACGAAGCTCAAATCGATTACGCAGATTGGGCGGATAAGTCAGTCAAAGAAATCATGGCAGCGGTGAATGCAGAGCGCAAAGCTGATCGACAGGCTGCATCAGAAGACGAGGAAGAAGACACAGAGATGGAAATCCTCACCCAAACAGTTCAACAAGAAGCAGATAACAGTGACCGTGACAACAGCGGCAACAATGGAAACAGCGGTAACAATGGAAACAGTGGAAACAGCGGTAACAATAGCAACAGCGGTAACAGTGGAAACAGCGGTAACAATAGCAACAGCGGCAATAGAGGAAATAGCGGTAACAGAGGTAGAGGCAACAATCGTTAATTGAAATTTGCAGTAAAAACAAAGCGGATCATCAATATGTGGATGATCCGCTTTATTTATTTTTTGACGATAGATCATCTTCCGAATAGTTCAACACTGCACTACGTTCTTCTGGGCTATGACTTGAAAGGGAAGATGTTTCTTAAGACCCTGGAAAAATACTACATTGTTGACATTGGCATTCGCAATAAGCTCACAGGACTCCGCAATACGGATTATGGGCATATTTTAGAAAACCTTGTGTTTCTGGAACTTCTACGGCGTGGATACGAGGTTACCATTGGTAAAATCGGTACGTTAGAAGTTGATTTCGTCGCGACTAAAACCAATGAAAGAATCTATTACCAAGTTTCCTCCACCATTATGGATGAAGCCACCAGAGAACGAGAATTGCGCCCTCTAAAAGCCATCGCGGATAACTATCCTAAATATATCTTAACCATGGATCAAACCATCTTTAACGACTATGCCGGAATTAAGGTTAAAAACATCATCGATTTCTTGCTTGAATAGCCTTCCACCTTTCGTGTTTATTCCTATTTTTCAATACGCAGAAAAGATAGCTGCTGATTATCCATCTCAGCCTCTTCGAAAGTGTGGAGCAGCATCTCTCCTCTTTTTCCCAATTTTTTAACCAGTCCTTTGGTGTCAAAGAATAAAATCATTGTCCGTCGATCTTCCGTCGACAGCAGATCATACAGAGCATCCAGATTCTTTCCGTAATAATCGGGAAACCGAAGGTTTTTTTGTATCCGAAGATGGGCTTCTTCTATGGATTCAATGGTAGTTCCGTTAAGGACAACAACTCGCATGATTATTCCTCCCCATAAAGCAGCTCAAAGCTTTCATAGTGGTCCGCTGTATAATAAATCAGACCGTCATTGGAATAGACAATGCGTTCCGGTCCACGGTAGCCACCATCATAGTTGACATCGCACCCGTAGTACTGCCGGCCCCTCCTATCCGGCAGAAGGGCTTCCCGGTTTCCAAATCTGTCTCCTCCAATACTTTTTTCCTCTGTTACTTCCCATAGATTTCCTTCACTGGCCACCCACCCACGCTGCGAGGCTTCCGACTTGGTAATGTAGTTGGGGGTAGTTCTCCATATTGATGAAGGTATAGCGCCACTTCCTCTACAGCAGTATAGGATCCCTCCAGATCCAGCATCACTTCTTCCATGGAGATTATCTCTTCTTCTCCACTGCTATCAATGCTATCAAAACTGCATCCCGACAACAGAGAAATGGCCATCATCAATGCCAAGAAAAAGAATAGGATGCTACTTCGATTATTCCACTTGATTAGTTCTATCATTATTTGTTAAATCCTCACTTTCCACTGGATATGCCACTGGTTTCACCTGAACCAACGGCATCCCCATCACCTACCTACCTGGTGACCGCCAATAAAAAAGAACAGCTATATTCGGAGGAATTCAAGAACTGCTTTGGTTTTATATTCGGCTGAATAATGGGTTCTTTTTCTCATAAGTACAGTATAACTTAAATTTCGTTTTTATGTGTCTCACTCTATGGGTTCATTATATTCAGCCATTTTGGTAATTGACTGTTATCTGATGCAAAAACTGTTACTCATAACGTAATTGTTTTAATTTTCTAGCTACATCAATAGTCTTTCTAATTTGCACCGCTGATATAACAGCAAAACATACATTTATAAAAATAATAGCTGCTATAGCGACATCATACTCAGCCGTACCATTTGTCATATATTTAAAAGAACCAACAACCAGCCTAATGGACTCAGGTAACATTAAAAATGAAATAACCAACGATAAAATCAATAGTGGTATTTGATTATTAATTAATATTGCTTTAGCTTTTTCATAATTCGATTTGTTATTTCTCTTAATTTTTGAATCAACATATACTAAATTGATAACCCAGTTAATCTCTGCATGATAAAGTGATTCAATATAAGTAAAAACCGCTAAAAGTATTCCGAAAACTGTAAGAATATCACTCATCAGTATTCTCCTCAACATCTAACTTAAAATGGTTCATTAATTCGTTATAAGAAGAAGGTTTTATTTCAAACGTTTGAAGAGCACCTCTCTTTCTAGAAATCTGACTCAAAGCACCATTTATCCCACTTAAAATTTTATTCATCTCTTCTACAATATTTACTGATATATTTGAAACGAGATGCAAATCAAGTTGCTCATCATAATGAACTTGTCTTGCTAGTATGTCTTTTATAGTATTGCTAATACTACTCTTCAACTCATATTGATATTTTGCTAGTACTGACTTCAATAATGATTTACTCTCACTACTAGTTGTTTGGAAAAGTGTAGTAATCGTTTGTTCATCTGGTATACTTCCATGAAAAAGATGTCTAATAAGTAAGTAAAGACGATATTCTTTCATATCAGATCCCCGAGTAAATATCTTTTGCCCCAAAAACATTCTAAGATACTCCTCAGCCGCTGCCAAACAGAAACTTTCGATTTTATTCATGATTTCAGCCTCTGAACATGAAAATATCTCTTTCAATAAATTCTTTTCTTCCTCTTTCAATTCAATTTTTAAGCTAATAGTCATACTTTTCTCCTTTCGTATACTAGATTTTTGTTTCAGATAACGTTCCCACAATTCCTGAGTAATATTTTCAAAATGAGCCACATGTGTGACAAAATAGAGCCACCATGTTCGTCATAAGGAGCCACGATGGTCCTGACGAGAGCAACCTGATATATAATGAATCCATGTACAACACTGTACAAATTATGTATCAGGAGGTTGATCAAATGACTAAGTACCGAGAGCTTTTGGAACTCATAGAGTATAATGCTCCACATTGTCAAGACACAAAATAAAATTATTTAAGTTAAGCTCCTTTCCAAATTTGTGACTTTTATGAAACAAGGTTTAGCTGGTTTTTTGGTAAAATACCTCCGGGCATAAACCACC
This sequence comes from Tindallia texcoconensis, assembly GCF_055383815.1. NCBI lineage: Bacteria > Bacillati > Bacillota > Clostridia > Peptostreptococcales > Tindalliaceae > Tindallia > Tindallia texcoconensis. The sequence goes on along the minus strand of NZ_AP042431.1, from coordinate 2,014,307 downwards.
CAGGGATGAATGTGGTCGATACGTGGTGTATTCATCTATGTAAGCACCAAGGGCTCTGCTCAGCTGCCTGGGTGATTCGAATTCACTAATGTAAATCAAGTCGTACTTCAGAGTCCGAAAGAATCGCTCTGTTCGAACGTTATCCAGTGCTTGACCTTTACCATCCATGGAAATACGGATATAATGCACCCCATTGTCAAGACACAAAATGGAATTATTTAAGTTAAGCTCCTTTCCAGATTTGTGACTTTTGTGAAACAAGGTTTAGCTGGTTTTTTGGTAAAATACCTCTGGGCATAAACCACCAAGGGATGAATGCGGTCGATACGTGGTGTATTCATCTATGTAAACACCAAGGGCTCTGCTCAGCTGCCTGGTTGATTCGAATTCGATTCCGTGTTTGCGACGTCCCTGAACCGGACTCACATGTCCCTACTACTTGGGGGAGCTCCGCTCCCGGTGAAGGGATGTGGTGCGCTGACCTTTCTCTGAACACGCCTACCAGCACCCCTGCAAAAACATTTTGTTAGGCGGAGTCTATACCTCAACAGAGTATGGCTCACCACTTTTCACTTTCTTCAATAATTCTATTATTTCCTCAGAATACTTTCTTGCAACAATAGTATCACCATTCATAATCGCTATATGATATCTATTATCACTTTCTTTGATACATACTCCATCATTTTTTTTGATTACATCGAGCAACCAATTTGCAGAGTGCCAATTATCATAACCTATAGCTTTGCCTACATCTGTAAGGCTGTAAGGATAACTCAAATTAAAAGCACTTGGGTTTGTTAAGGTAGTAATACCATATATTTTACCTACCTCTGACCTATCACTTAATGCACTTTTTAAACCCGCATAATCAATCTCCACACTTCTTCTAGGAACATCTGTCCTAACCAACTCATAAGTACGTGATAATAAGGCTCTTAGTAATTTCGGATTAACTTTCTCAATAGGGGTATCAAGTGATAAAGCTTTATAAATCCAATCAAATTCTGAAGCTATAATAGTTCTAATTCTTAAACTCTTTCCATTTTCTAAGTGAATTAGGCTCTCATTTGGATAACTTCTATCTTCATTTATTTCTTTCTTATAATCAACTAGAAAAATATTTGGCACTAACTCCCCATTACTAGAAAGTATTTCATCAATATCCGAAAGAATAGTTTTTATATTTGGATCATTAACACTATACCCAAAAATAAAAATAGGATGCTCAAGAAAATAGGTTAATAATTTTGCTGATAAATATTTTTTCTTTTTAATAAATCCATTATAATCCTCACGTGTGAGTATCATATCTTCTATTTTTGATACGCATCCGTGAATCTTAAATATTTCACCAATGCTTTGATATTGAGTTTTAAGTATTTGCTGTCCAATTATAGATTCGTAATCTGAAAATATATTCTCTAAAAATGTATCATAATTTGTTGTAATTATTGCATGAGGACTAATTTCACGTAATAACTTTAACTCATTCTGAAATTCGTCGAAAACAGCATCTAATGTTTTAGGTGTAATATCAATAAAATATTCTGAAACCTTGCTTTTTAGGAAAACATCTAACCTACACTCTTCAGAGAATAATGCCTCATCAAATTTATCATTCCCGTCTTCCCATGCCCATTCGCTATATTCTTGAGCAAGTTGAGACCCTATATCACAACTATCTCCATAATGTTGTTTATAAAAAGCATATTTGCGAGATTTCGGGTTTTTTTCAGCCATAATTGATAATAATTCATCCCAATTTGGTGCATTGAAATAGCGCTTTGACAATCCACTTCCAACAAAAAGAATCGGTAAACACTCCATTTCCTCTAAAACTGTTGAGATTTCATTCATAGCTCGTTCTTTATAATCTTGATAATTACTCATACGATTCCCCCCAACCTCAAATTATTTTACAGATTTCGCCTAACGTGGTGCGTATTAGCGACGTGTGGCATTCAACCTTCCCCCTGTGTTAGGATAGTTGTCATAGCCTTCCAACTAAAGTATAGTAAGTACCAAGAAGAGTTGGAGGAGGACAAACATGGCCCGATACAGCGAATCATTTAAAATGTCCATCATGCAAAAGATGATGCCGCCTGAAAATCAGAAAGTATCCACCATAGCTCAAGAAACTGGCATGTCCGAAGGCACTTTATATAAGTGGAAAAAAGAAGCCAAAGCTAAAGGCATCGTCATCCCGGATGGTGAACCTAATGCACAAGCATGGAGCACCCAGGATAAGTTTCAGGTGGTACTGGAAACAGCCAGCCTTAACGAAGCCGACCACGAGTGAGCAACGATAACCCTTATGCCGAATCCATCTTCCGAACTTACAAGTATCACCCCGGGTTTCCATCCAAAGGATTCAGCAACCTTCAAAAAGCAAGAGAGTGGACTCATCGTTTCAGTAAGTGGTATAACCATGAGCACAAACACAGTGGTATCCAGTTTCTTAGTCCGAATGAGCGTCATACCGGCCAAGCCCAGGCCATTCTGGATAAACGCATAAAAACCTATGAGAAAGCCAAAGCAGAGCATCCAGAGCGTTGGACTGGTAAAACAAGAGATTGGTCCTTGCCGGAAAGAGTCTGGTTGAACCCGGTGAAAAAGGAGGAAGATGAAGCCGTAAAGACATCATAATCAACCTTTCGTGAAAACTATTTATTTGTATAGGAACACATCGACACTTAATTTATGTTCACTTAAACGCACGGTTTACTCAGTTGAATTTTAGTTGGAAAATGCGACATCTTTCTTGACAATTACCGGCAGTAACAAATGAACACTATCATTTTGCATATCGTTTATAGATTTCAAAATGCTTTATATGTATTAGCTTATTTGGGTTCATATTTTGTAATACATCATACTTGTCAACTAAAGGTTTAAACTTTGATACTCCATGTTTTGACAAAACATTGTAAAATAATAATAATAGTTCGTATGCAGATAATTGAGCTCTTACAAGAGATGCATAGTATAGCTTCTCTTCTTCATCTAATATTGTCTGCTTATCAATAAACTTAAAAATATGATATAGATTTCTAAAATAGTGTCCTAAATTTCCATCTTCCATGTCAAAAAATTCTTCATAAACCTTAATAATTTGCTCCTTCATATCTAAATATCCTTTAGAGTCTATTATGAATTCATATCCCATTCCACCTATTTTCTTGTCACAAAAAGATTTAAAATTATAATAAGTTTTCATGAAGTACTGCCTTCCTTTACGTTCTCCACTGAATTCACCTTTAATATCAATAGAATTTACTATCTCATGATTATAGTTAATTAATTTGAAAAAGGTATTTTCGAATTTTTGAAACTTAGTTTCCTCCTTTTGAGAACACATAGTACCTATTAATATTAGAATTGTTGAAAAAGTAAGAAATGGCATACTAAAGCTACCAACCCACGACAAAATATTTTCTTTTTCGCTTGTACTAAAATTCATATAATGCATAAAAAAAGGTATAATAATTCCAATTATTGCAGTAAGTATTGCTAACCGAATTAATATCTTTGATGTTTTAATATTTTTCATTCTGAAACCCCCAAACTTAGTATTCTTTCAATTTGATATCGTTATTGCATATAACGTTCCCGCAGTTTCCGACGTTCCTTCTTTTTTCCGCCTTAGCGGAAAAAATGGCGCGGTGCTTGCTTCGCAAAAACCGTGTCATCGGAAGAAATGTAGGAAAATGGCGTGTTATATGATGCTTTTAATCGACTATACTAAGCTCCTTTGTGAAAAAATGCGAAATAGCAATATCCGTTATCTCGTAGTATCTTTTATCATAAACGGTATACGTAAGTAACCCCTTAGACTTCAATGAATTGCCAGCGTGAGTTACAGTTGCATGGTGTTTGTCAATTTGTAATGCAATTTCATAAGCAGAAAGTTTTTTACCTCGATTATTAAATAATACACGTAGAATTTCAATATATGAATCTGGCATTGCATATTTATTCCACTCTTCAATTTTTTCTTTAAACTTAGCAGCAAACTTATTTACTTTCTTTACACTATCATGCTCACCGCACTCAAGACAGTTATTCCTCTTCTGATAAATTTCATATTCAAGTTCAGAGTATTGATCACCACATTCAACACATCTTATTTCCTCTATTAAACTAAGTGAAGTAGTGATGTACTCATTATAATCAAATTCTTCTTGTCTCCAGTAATCGTAAGAACGTCGCATGTTTTCTGGTTTACCAAAATCAATTTTCTCAAGCATACACAACCCATAATTTAGTGCATAAAATGACTCTCTTTCACCTTGATTTCTTGAACTTCCTTGATTGAACTTTGAAACTATAAAATACAGTTCAAGAGTTTTAAGCAATTTTTCTCTTTTTGTATTTATATAGAAGTGTGATGTAGGGAAATAATACGAGCTTCCGACTCTTTTATCTAATACTTCCGCAAATAATTTATTAGCATTGCCATCTCTATAGAGTTGTACAATCTCTTTTTTAATATTTTTCGATTTCTCTACAAGTTTATTTTTTAGATTTATTTGTGCAAAATGATTTAGTATTTCATCATCATCATAAAATGATTGTTTAAATCTAATGTCATTTTGGAAATCATTAAGTATATTTTCTTCAAAATACTTAACTGCTGCATTCTCAATGTGAGTAGGTGTAATACGTATTCCACTGTTAATAGAACTCAAATAACAGTAATTCAAAATGAAACCCATCGCTCTTGGAATACATGCTGTAGCATAAAACATTTGTTTCATATACTCATTTAGATCACCTTTTTTTTCATCAAATATTTCTTCTAATGAAATACTATAGTCTGTATATACATCAATTCTTTTTCTTAATGTTCTTTCAATATAATCCATTGCAAATTTTTCAATTTCTGTATACTTATTATGATGTAAAATTCTTTCAAAAGCATCATAAAAATCAAGAGATAATGATGGTAGCTTTGTTGTATCAATATTTCCAATATAAACTCGACCTGGATAGGCAGCAATTTTTACTTTAAAATACTTATTGTATGACGAAATAATTGGGGCTACAAGGCTATCAATTACAATTTTTTGTGCACTTTCATCTAACTCACTAAAATCATCAAGTAACAAGTATATTTTTATGTCATTCTCACGTTTTAGTAAAGCCACTAAATCATTCAAAGTTTGATGAATAGAAAATATTCGTTTTTCTGTTTTAACTTCATGAGTTACTTCTTCATTAGTGTGACTTTCTCCATACTCTCCCCTAAAAGCAGCAGCTACAGTGCTTAATGCACCTTCCAATTTAGATGTACGACCACTTTTTTTAGTAGAAGTTATTTCAATACTGCTTTCAAAATCTTTGTCATAATGGATTCCGTTTACTACATCATCAAATATTTTTTTTAATTTGTCATTGTCGACCCATTTAGCTTTCTTCTCAATTTCTTCTTTTATCATTGTGAGAATTGCAAGCATAAAATTCATGTATGTTCTGTAGTATATAAACTCTTCGTTACCTTTATCTGTTGCGGCATCTGGTGATTCTGCGCTTATAGTTTGTAGGTTTAAGTAGATGGGAATATGATTTTCCTTATCCAGAAGTATTTCCTCTGCTCTAAGAAATATTGTTGATTTCCCAGTACCTCTTCTGCCTTTTAAGAGCAGATGATTATCATCCAAGACTTGTTTTAATGCATATTCATTGTCAAATATATCCACGTATAAGTCTTTAATCATACTTTCAGAGTTTTCATTTACAATATCAGGACGACCGCTCTTAATTAATGACTTAAATGCTTCCTCAATTCTTTCTGACATTGCTACTAATTCTAATGCGTTGCTCATATTTATTCCCTCCGTATAATTTTATATTGAGTGTGTATAGATTAAAAGTTTTATATAACGTTCTGGCATTTGCAACGCCTTCGAACTGGACCCCAAAGCGAAACACTTTAGCGGTGCTTAGCACCCAGTGAGAAGAGTGTGGTGCTCTGACCTTTCCCGTGACACGTGCTTCCAGCACCTTTATGCAAATGTATTGTTAAGTGAAGTTGGTCGCCCTCAGAGTGTTCGCCACAGGAGTTTACCCCTTTGAACCATTTTGTATTTCACCGGATAATCTTCCTTGATAAAATAACTAAAAAATAACTCATTGTAGCAACTCCGAGAAATGCTTCTGCAAGTACAGCTAACTTTGTTGTTGAGTTAAGAGGAAGAATATCACCATAACCAACTGTAAAGAAAGTTATTCCGCTAATATAGATATAATCAATAAAAGAATCCATGTTGCTAAATGAGATTAATGGACACAAGTAATAAAAAATAGAGAATCCTAGGATTAGTATAATTATAAATAAGAAAACTCTTGCCGGCTTTGTACCATAGTCACTAATCCAAGATGTTAAGAAATTACCAAATTTTTTAAACTTATTTTTCTCATATAGTTTATTTTGTATCGCTCTATACTTTGAATAACATATATCTTCATTTGTATATTCACCTATACTTCGAAAATTCTCTTTTAACATCAATAATTGATTAATATCTTTAGATTCATTAACACTTTCAAGTATAGCATTGTACATTTTCTGAAAGTTATTAAAAAATATTCGTCCATTATTTACAGTATTCTCAAAACTTATTGTTTGGGGTTCAATTAAACTATCAAGCTTTAGTGTAGAATTAAGTATACAAGATTCAAAAAATATTTCTGACCTAGTTTTTAATTCAATTTCACACAAACCTTCTAAAACGCAACCCTTAAAACATAACAAACTGACCTGACATTCCCTTGCATCAATTCCATCAACTTTACAATGACTTATTTCAAATTTATCAATTATTGATCTAGTTAAACAAATATTTCCAATATTATTCATTGCATTGTTAATATCTACTTTTGTATTGCTCATTTTTGTTAGAAGGAAGCTAATATCAACATTGTTCTTCATTAACATGAAGTCAATGGATGAATTACTAAACTCTGTATAATTGAATGAGACCATTTGATTAAAGTAATTAGTTTTATTACAACTTACTGACATTAAACTTACATCCACACCCCAAAACTTAGCATAATCAAACCATAGACTACCTTTAAGTATATTTATATTCGTTAAACAAAATCTTGTTTTATAAAAAATCGAGTAATTGAATTCAACATCGCTATTTATTACATTTAACTGCATTAACGTTACTAAATTATCTTCTGAATTATCTGCATTCCAAAATGAACAACAAGCAGTAATACCTAAGATTTCTCTAAAATTGGTTTCATCAACTTCATAAAGTTTATTTGTTCCGTACCAGGAGAAATCGTCAATATAACAGTAATTGAGATTAATTACTTCTCCTGAATTGTATTTCTTTTTAAGCAGTTCATAATCAACACATGCTAGTTGAGCAATCTGCACCTTATTACCGACATCACTTACGCTGTAAATTGCAACTGATTTTAAAGTAATAATGTCAGATACTTTTGTAGGATAAATTCTTCCCTCGTGTATGTTTGATATTTTTTGTTCATTAATCCAAAATATCTTATCATCATTATCAATGTATTCTATAACAATTTTCTTCATATGCAATCCTCTCCTACAATTTGCTATAACCGCGCCAAGACGCCATTGCCATAACGACCAATTTCCGATAACGTTCCCGCAGTTACCGAAGTTCATCCTTTTCACCCTTAGGGGAAAAGTGGCGTAATCCTTGCCACGCAGGGATTATGACATTAGATGAATTTCCGGTAACTGACGTGTTATAGGAAGTTTTTTTAATTTGGTCTAATCATAACTTTCACTTTCATTTCTGAATTACTCTTTGAAAGATCTTTTTCAATTCCTTTTGGATTTGAAATCCATCCTTCAGGATCATATACAAAACAAACTAAATAATCGCAATCAGGATGAACTTCATATCTTGCTATATCCTCAATTAATTGACTTCCCAAATCTTTTGCTTTTAGTGATTTTCTAGTTTTTTTTACCTCAATTACAACATTTTCGTTTTTCAATAAAAAATCCATTCTACTTGACTTTCCTGCATAACTAGGAGTCCATTCTTCTGCTCTAATATCTTCAAAGTAAATTGTTAGTAAAGCATGTAATAAATCTTGTACATCATATTCATCATTGATTTCAAAAGAATCTCGTTCGTCATACCTATTTCTTAATTGTTTTACTACATAATGAAATCTATTAAACAATAATTCTAAAACTTCAAAATGATTTATCTCTAAATTTTTTTGTTTATCAAAATTATATATCCATTATTGTAATCTTCTTTGATATTTTTGAGAATTTCAATTCCAGCTTTTGCAGATGATTGATATCCTCTATCTACACTTTCGCTAAAAGCCTTATAATATTCATGTTCATTACCAATAAAGTCTTTTAAAAAATTTAAAACTTGTGATTTCCATGACGTGAACATACCGTGGTCTAATGTTGGAAATCCTATTACTCCTGGTGAATTTGGTTTATGACTGTGTAGAACTCCGTTACCTTTTTCAATTAAGTTTTTTAATCTCTCAATTTTGTCCATTTAAATTTCCTTTCAAAAAAAATTTCCTGTAACGTCTCGCATTTGCGATGCCTTCGAACTGGACCCCAAAGATAGACCGTCTTGGCGGTGCTCGCACCCAGTGAGAAGGTGTGGTGCCTGACCTTTCCCTTGACACTTACTTCCAGCACCTTTATGCAAATGTTTTGTTAGGTGATGTTCTCATGGCAATTATAGGAAACTATCTTACTTTCTTGTACTAGATTCAAAATCCTTAATTTTTCTCTCTTATTCTGGCAACCTAGGACAATAGTACTGATGTCACATATTTCTGACAAACGAATTTATATTTCAGCATTATCCAAGTAGTTGTTTAATGCGCACCCAATTGATCCAAACATATTAGAAATTTCTTTAAAATCTTTATCTACAAATTCATCAGTCCATTTACTATTCCATTTTCTTGAGTTTCGGCTAAATGATTTGATTTTTAGACCGTGATACTCTTCTCCAAGATTCAACTTAACACTATAATTTGCCTTAACTAAACTCTTATGTTTAACAGTGTTTACATACGCAGCAAGATATAGAAACTCATCAGAGTCATAAAATTTTTCCACTTGTTTATATACAATAGGTGCAATTTTTTGTGTCTTCATTTCTTCTTTGACGTTGTGTAGTGTTATATTACGCTGTTTTGTAGGCTTTATATCAAGACTTATAGACAAAATATTAGCAAGAATATCTGCCGTAGAATGAAGTGTTTGTGCAAAAGCTATAACATGTGCTTCAGCTGTAAATTGTGCTATCATAAAGTCATGACCTTCATCTGTACCAGCAGCTTGCTTAAGGATTTTACCAACAGCTTGTACTATATCATCACCTGGTCCGTCAGTAATAGACTCTTTCATTATCCGCTCATACTCTTCAATATGATAGCGACATATCCTATATTTCCATGGTATAGAAACGGTTGGTAATTTTAATTTTTCTACCTTATCAGAAGATAGTTGTCTTTTAGAAATCGCATTAAATTCTTTTATACTCCAGTCTGTATTTTCCATAATTCACCGCTTTCAATTTAAACTTTCTAACAAGACATGAATTTCACCTAACGTTTCCGCGGTTACCGAAGTCACTCTCTTTTAACGCCTTAGCGGTAAAAGTGGCGCCGTCCTTGCTCCGCAAGGGCTGTGACATTAGAGTGATTTAGGTAATCGGCGTGTTAGAAGTAGTTTTTAAGTTTCATATTCGTTTTGTGACCTCTTTAAGTATTTTCAAATTTTGTTCATAATAAGATTTGTCTTTTAATTCAACTTCTATATATTCAACCTCAAAATCTTTCAATAAATTGGCTTTGGTCTTATCAATTCTTCCATAGTAGTAAATAATATTTTCTGATTTCATTTTCAGTTCTTTTATGATTCTTGCCCGTCTATTTAGTATCCACCATATATCCGTTTCTGAATAATCTAGTCCAAATCCTACTATATGAACATTAGAATTGAAAAAGAGTTCAATCCACGAAAAATTATCATACTCAGCTTCCCTAGACTTTAGCTTGTAAAGAATACTCTCAGTTCTTACATCCTTACCATTGTTTTTAAATGAATAAGTTCCTTTTACATAGGAATCCATTTTTGCAATAGAACCACAATAATGATCTAATCCAAGCATAATAGTTCTAGGATAACTTATTTCACCATGAGCATGCCAAATTTTACGTTGTTCTCCAGAGTTATTTTCAAACTCTATATTTCTTCTTATACTGTAAATATTTTCGCTCGCATCATTATTTTTCTTTTCAAATTTTTTTAGTTTTAAAGTATTCTCAATACAATAGTCATAATTAGTTGTTATGTAATTATCTATTTTCAACTCATGTAATTTATCATACAAGTCACTTGAAACCATTTTCTCCATTTCAGCTGCAATTTTCTTTTTAATATCTTCTTCTTTCGCACGCAATTCGTCATTATGATTTGAGGATAATACAACTCTTTCATAAAAGAAGGTATATAAATTCTGCTTTATTTCATCATTAATTCTAATTCCATATTCTGAAGATAAAGAGATAAGTAAATCATCCCAAGATTTATTTGATTTTTCACATCTATTAAAACCGTTGCCAATTAGTACTGTATTTTTCATATTATAACCTCCATATCTATTTTGACTTAAAAATTTCTTCTAACGTCTCGAGGCTTAGCGACGTCGGACTTTCCTGCAAAACCCCTCTTACCGATGTTGATAAGCCTCTGTTAGCTGATGTTATTCGTTGCCACAGTTTCTTCAGTATTCACAACTTCTTTATTACTTATATTTCTACTTGCTTCCTCTTTTTTAGTATCATATGGTATTTCAACTATCACGGGGTTTTCACTTTTAATGGCTTTTCCACAAGTCAGCAGTTGTAGCTTTTTTAAATTCTTTATTGTGTCAACATGGTCATTACTATATACGTTACTTAAAAAATCTAAACTTGTTTTATCTATTAGATTAAACGTAAAGAAAGTATTGCACTGAGATAGTATAGTCTTGCTAACCAATGCAGTTCTTTGAGAAATCAACATTAATCCAACATCATATTTTCTCCCCTGTAAAGCAATTTGAGATAACCGACCAATTACTGAGTCAGTATCAACTTTATCATATTTAAACATATTATTTTCTGGAATGATTGTATGAGCCTCTTCCAGCACAATTTGTATGATTTTTGAATTCCGATTATTTTTAGCCCAATTAAATAAACTTGATAAATACATTTCAGTAATTTTTAATGATGCTCTAGTATTTGAAATCTCAGGTAATTCAATAATCGCTAAATTGCTAGATGAATCAATGTAATCAATTACTTGTTTATAAATAAACGGACCTAATTTTGATAAATATTGATTAAGTTTCTTCTTTTCATCGCTACCACCATACTTACCAGTTTCAACATTTTCGATAAGTCCTTTCAGTTCCTCACAAGTTGATTCTTTAAGACTAATTATCGTTGGTTCAAGGTCTTTTAACCTAACCTTATAATCACCTGTAAAATCAGCACAAAACACCTTTACTCCTCTGTTAATATTCTTCTTGATTATGTCGAAAGCTAACTCCGTTTTGCCAGTTCCTGTAACACCTAATATTGCAGAATGATATGTAACCAAATCATCTAAATCTACTTTTATCCTCATATTAGAATTTGGTATAATTCCTATTTCATTAGTTTGAAGCTCTTGTCTTGCGCTATTGGGGTTTTTCACTAGAAATACAGGTGTGTTCATAGCTGGAACCCACGAATACTTACTAAATCCGTTTGTATTAGAGTACACCCCTAACTGAAACGCTCTAATAATTGTCTTTCCTTTAGGATTGTTAGCAAATACTTCCTCAGTTGTAATGCCATCAATTATTTGATAGTAAATACAACAATTCCGTTGCTTTACAAATAGAATATAACCCTCTTCAACATCAACATCATTTGTAATTTCAATATTCACAGTAGAAATACTTGAATTTTCTATAATAAAACCTAAATAATCTATGTCTTTTGTCTTCTCACCGAGGATTATTTCAGCAACTTCTTTTCTATCAGTTGCTCTGCATACTTCTCCTAACATATTCATATTAATAATGTAGCTGTCATCTGGTTTAGGGCACTCGCAATATATTCCTGTCCCCAACAATTTATTACTATGAAATTGCTTATCCACCGGCATAATTCTAATCCATTTTTCATTCGGAAGTTGCGAAATATAATTATCATGTTCCCACTCGCAACCGTAGTTCAACTCTACACGCACTAGATTTGGACTATCAACTCTTGTTATCTTTCCAATTGATACTTCCTGATTTTTATTAACTTTTTCAAATATTATGAATAATAATTCAATTGGTCTTGACATGATTATGAAAAACCAATAACTATTCAACCAAACAACAGCATCTATATTAGTAAAAGTTAGGCTGCAAAATAATAAAATTGGTAAAAATAATACTTCTCCATTACCCATGTATTGACAAATTTTGTAAGTGACTTTATTTAACCTTAACCATTTCTCTGATTTATGAATTGTAATGTTTAAAATTGAAATCATAATAATACTTAGAGAAATAACTATTCCTATGGTTCTTAGAATTATAGCATTATAGCTAACATCCGCTATATCTAAAGTGACTAAGATGAAAAATGTCGTAATTGAAGTAGCTAAAGAATCTTGTGGTTTTACAAAATAGTAGGTAACAAATAGATAATATAAAAAATATGCCACCACACTTACAAACCAAACGCTATTATTTCCTGTCTTAATTAACCAATTCTCTGTAATAAAAGCGAACAAAAAATACGATGCTACTAAATAGATTATAAATGTTGCTACCCTTTGTCTAATATTTAGCTTCATCTCGATTCCTCCTATTAGAATAATTTCAGCTAACGTTTTGCATTTGCAACGCCTTCGAACTGGACCATATAGGAATACCCCATAGCGGAGCTCCGCTCCCAGTGAGAAGGTGTGGTGCTGAACCTGCCCGAAAAACGTGCTGCCAGCACCTTTATGCAAATGTTTTGTTAGGCGAAGTAAGAATTACCCAAAGTATGGCAATCCCCATGTTCTACTGACTCCATCAGCTACAAATTCTGTTGAAAATTTAGCACTAGTAATTCGAGGAATCTTCTTAACATACGATTGTCTAGCAGGCATTACAAACTCAATATCTTTCTCTTTAATATGTAATTCAACTAAGTTACTATATTCATTCGGAAAATACATTTTTTTCATTTTTGATACTTTGCTTATTATTTCATATAAAGTTTTTCCATTTTTATTTTCAACAGGATTCTTTTCTATCAATTCAACTCCGTGCTTTTTCTTCACAATGCTGTAAATCAGACGTTTAGCAAAATTTGAAATCATAACAAATGATAAAACAAAATCGGCGATTTCTTTATTAAACGACGTGGCTGTATGTTTGCCCTCATGTTTTGGATGTATGTCTTCAAAAGGAACTATTGCGCCACTTTGATCAACACCGTCTATAAAATAGCCAATTACACTACCATAATTGGGTTTCATTTCTACTATAGAATATCGTCCATGGTTATGCTTAATTCTGTTATTTATTTTTGCAATTCTCTCTCTGTATGGTGAAATTCGTTCCTTGTAATCTTTAATTTCTTTTGAGTAAACTCTCGAAATCCATTTATCTGCAAATATATCATTTTTCGTATTGTCACTTTTAGGTGTAAAACATTTCGCAATATGATAAATGTCATCACAATATGCCATCAGAGCGTCAGTAATCTCTTTGTGGCAATCACACAATTTCTTCTTATCATAACTATCTTTATTGAATTCATCAAAAAAATTATTGAATGATTTATATACCTTCGTAGAGGATACTGTATAAATAGCCTTCGGATGCCTTAACCCATGTTCACTACCAAATAGAATTTTCTCATCAATATTTTCTAAAATGATTTCCAAGTCTGTAAAACTCGCACATTGATTGACTTTTAATATTTTATTCATTCTGCCCTCCATAATTTTTATTTCGCCTAACGTCTTATTCCCGCCACTCAGTTCGCTTTCTCTTCCATTTCAATAGGTATTTGCGAACCTTGGTTCGCTAATATCGACTTCTTGCTGTAATCACTAGCAATACAAACCCATTGTACTTCTGTCTTCCAACAACCTATCCAACGGACTCTGAATTTTTCTAAGACTCCTGTTGTTCACTTTGCTTAAAAGAGCAATCTCTTCTTCAATTATTCAAGACTTCAGGAAGCTTATTCCCTTTTTTAGGTCTTGGTATTTCGTAGGTCAATGGTTTATGCGTCAAGACAAACTGAAATATGACTAAAAACCTTGAAAAATGATCAGCTTTTTCCATAAGAATAACCACACCTCACAGAGAAAGGACAGAACATTCACTGTTTAAATTCGTCAAGAAATCATGTTATTCTTCGAAGAAATTGAAAAAGTTTTCACCACCTATGCTTCCGGAAAATAAAGACTATCCAGGGAGTATACTTTTCCCTTCACAAATCTCTCTAACCTATACTAAATTCCCCTCCCATCTCTTTCGACACCAGCCCCAAAAATCCTTTTGAATTTTGCAAGTATTTCGCTCTTTTTACTTCTTTTTCCATTTGTGCTCGCCGTCACAGTCAATTCTCTTTTTCTTCTGTATACTGAAGCTATAACCATAAAATACAATGAATCAGATAAAGGAGTGGATCGCATGAAGCCTTGGAGGCTCTTTAAAAATGGCGAGTGGCAAAAACAGGTGGATGTCCGAGATTTTATTCAGCAAAATTACGAACCTTATGACGGAAATGAAGATTTCTTAGAAGAAGCTTCTGTAAAGAGCAAGAAGCTATGGAACCAAGCAGATGAGTTGATTCAACAGGAGATTGAAGCAGGTGTGCTGGATGTGGATACAGAGCATTTTTCCGGCATAGACAATTTTGAACCTGGTTACATGGATCAGGAAAACGAAGTGATCCTTGGTTTTCAAAGCGATGCACCCCTGAAGCGGATTGTCAATCCTTATGGTGGCTATCGAATGGTACAGGATTCCTTGGATGCTTATGGATATGAGATGAATCCGGAGTTGGCGGAAGTATTTCAACAGGTACGAAAAACTCATAATCAGGGAGTGTTTGATGCCTATACCACGGAAATGAAGGAAGCTCGTTCTGCCGGTCTGCTCACTGGGCTGCCGGATGCTTATGGACGTGGCCGTATTATTGGCGATTACCGGCGTATTCCATTGTATGGAGTGGATTTTCTTATTGCCGAAAAACAACGAGATCAGAAGGAGCTTTTGGATGGAACTGCCACGGAAAGCAGAATTCGGTTGCGGGAAGAAGTAAGTGAACAAATTCGTGCTCTTAAGGCTATCAAAAGCATGGCCTCCAAGTACGGCGTGGATTTATCAGCGCCGGCAACCAATGCTAGGGAAGCGGTGCAATTCTTCTACTTTGCTTATCTGGCAGGAGTGAAGGAAAACAACGGAGCCGCTATGTCTCTGGGACGCAATACGGCTTTTCTGGATATTTATATCCAGCGGGATCTGCAGGAAGGCAACCTGACAGAAGTGGAAGCTCAAGAACTAATTGATCAACTGGTGATTAAACTTCGCATGGTTCGCCACCTTCGGACACCAGATTACAATGCCTTATTTGCCGGCGATCCCACCTGGGTAACGGAATCCATCGGCGGTATTGGCCTAGACGGCCGCCATCATGTCACCAAGACGGCTTACCGTTTTCTGCATACCTTAACCAATTTAGGCCCTGCTCCAGAACCAAATATGACCATTCTGTGGGATGAAAATCTACCTGCAGCCTTTAAGCGATATTGCATGAAGCAATCGGAAACAACTGGTGCTCTACAATATGAAAACGATGAGCTGATGCGTTCAATTTATGGCGATGATTATGGTATTGCCTGCTGCGTATCTGCCATGGCCATTGGCAAACAGATGCAGTACTTCGGCGCCAGAACCAATCTGGCAAAAGCCTTGCTGTACGCCATAAATGGTGGCATGGATGAACTTAAGTACAAGGCCGACGGAACTCCTTACAAACTGGTGGAAGGCATTGAGCCCCTAAAGGGGGAAGTGCTGGATTATGATCAGGTTATGGAAAACTACAAAAAAGTCCTTACCTATTTGGCTCGACTCTATGCCGATACCATGAGCACCATTCATTATATGCATGATAAGTATGCCTACGAAGCTGGATTAATGTCTCTTCATGACACCTTTGTTCACCGGTTTATGGCCTTCGGCGCCGCTGGTATTTCCATTGTGGCGGATTCCCTTAGTGCTATTAAACATGCCCGGGTGAAGCCTATCCGAAATCGTTTTGGCATTGCAGAAGACTTTGTGATTGAGGGAGATTTCCCTGCCTATGGCAACGATGATGATCGGGTAGATCAGATGGCGGTCGATGTGATTGAGTACTTCAGCAACGAGCTGAAATCCAACCCCATTTATCGTGAATCAGAGCATACGCTGTCCATTCTGACCATTACCTCCAACGTGGTCTACGGAAAGAAAACCGGCAGCACACCAGATGGCCGAAAAAAAGGTGAAGCCTTTGCACCCGGCGCCAACCCCATGCATGGCCGAGATCAAATGGGGGCTCTGGCATCTCTTAACACTGTAGCTAAGCTGAAGTACAAAGATGTTTGCCAAGATGGTATTTCCAATACTTTTTCCATCACACCGGAAACCTTAGGAAAAGATTCCGAAACTCGTTACCAAAATCTGGCTGGCATTCTAGACGGTTATTTCTCCCAGGGAGCCTTTCATCTGAACATCAACGTCCTATCCCGAGAAAAACTGCTAGATGCCATGAAACATCCCCAAAAGTATCCCAACCTGACCATTCGGGTTTCTGGTTATGCAGTGCACTTCAACCGATTAACAGAAGAACAGCAGCAAGAAGTGATTCAGCGAACCTTCCATGAGGCGGTGTAAGCCATGAAACTAGGAAAAATTCATTCTGTGGAAACCCTGGGACTTACGGATGGCCCTGGCATCCGAACGGTTTTTTTCCTGCAGGGCTGTCCTCTCCAATGCAAATACTGCCACAATCCGGACTCACAGTCCGGTTGTGGCGGTCATGCCATGTCTGCTGAAGAAGTGCTTCGCATTGCCAAACGATACCAACCTTATTACAAAAAAACTGGAGGAGGTGTCACCTTTTCTGGGGGAGAACCCCTTATGCAAAGCGAATTTTTGCATGAAGCTCTGGCACTCCTTAAACAGGAAGGCTTTCATACCGCCATGGACACCTGCGGTTTTGGACCAGAAAGCTGGATGGATTCCCTTTTAGACGTAACCGACTGTGTTCTCATGGATATTAAAGCCACGGATGAATCTACCCACTTGGAACTGACAGCAAAGCCCATCAGCGGCCGAGATGCTTTTTGGAAACGATTAACCAATTATCACGGTTCTGTTTGGCTGCGCCATGTGGTAGTTCCAGAATTTACAGATCACCAAGAAAATCTTGAAAATCTCTTTCAACTTGCTTGTCAGCTTCCAGCGGTTGAAAAAGTTCAGCTATTGCCTTATCATAAGAAGGGCCTTGAAAAATATTCAAAGCTGGGGATTCTGGATCCACTGGCTGGCATCCCAGAAATGGACCCTCAGCAGGCTGAACTATGGGAGACTCAATTAATGCATCGATTGAGAGCCTTCCAAGAGAAAGAGAGGTTATTATTGTGCCAAGAACACCAGAGTGCCGCTGCGAAGTTTGCGAGGGCACCACTTGCTTAAACCAAATTCCTTTGCTATCCAGCCTTACGGATGAAGAAGCCGCAAAGATTTCTACTGGTGTTTCCTTTAAAACTTTCCAAAAGGGAGAGATCCTCTTTCGAGCTGGTGAGAAAGCCGACCAGCTCTATATTGTCTGCAGTGGAAAAGTCAAATTAGTAAGCCATACCCCTGAAGGACGGGAGCAAATACTCTATATTTTAAAAGGCGGCGATTTTTTCGGTGCCTTTAATCTATTGAAGGAAAACAGGTTTGACGCTACGGCGGAAGCCTTAACCAACAGCCAGGTCAGTATGTTGTCTAAGTCTGAGTTTGACCGCATTATCCTCTCACATCCAGAGATCACCCTCAAGGTCTTTGAAAAAGCCTACGAACGAATCCGAAAGCTGGAAACCCTTATTGAACGGTTATCCACTTCCAGCCTGGATGCCCGGGTGGCTGGTCTTCTTCTTAATATGGTGCCAGATTTCGGAACCCATACCTCGGAAGGAATACTATTGAAACTGACCATGAGCCGAGAGGATATGGGCAGTTATTCCGGCATCGCCCGTGAAACCATGAGTCGAAAACTTCACTTGTTTGATGAACTAGGCTATATTCAATTAAAAAGCGCCCGGCAGGTTCTTATTAAAGACCTGGAGGCGCTGCGTTCTATCTTGAACGAAGAATAATTTTTCGTTGTTATTCGATGACCCGAACAGCAATGGACGGCGTTTCATAAAGGACTTGGTCTTCCTGTAGTAGTTGTAATACGATTTGTGTTTCTCCCACCGCTTCGCCTGCCAGATGAAAATAGTCTCCATGGCATTGAAAACTTACCACCTCACATCCTTCCTTTAGGCTGGCATTCACTGTGTAGTGACTTCCATCCACATTCATGGTCTTCCCTTCCGCATCTTCGACATAGGCGGCCAACAACACATTGTCACCTTCTTTAATCCAGGGAATTCCACCGTGCCAGTGGTCTCCATGAACATATGCCACTACGTCATGTTCCTGAGTGTTGATGATCTGAAACTCGTAAGCAGTGGTACTGGTCTCTTCATTTGCACCAGTAACGACTGGTTCTTCTACCACTGAACCACCTCCGCAAGCCACCAAAAACAAGGCTGCCACCATTGCTATTAGGAGTTTCCTCTTTATTGTACTCATCCTTTTCCTCCTTCGCTTTTATGCTGCTTCCACCATTTTACCATTATAGCCCAGGACATAACAGCAAGAGTTTTCTTTATAAAAAAACACCCTAGTTAGCTTTCCTTAGGGTGTTTTTTTATAAAACTTCTTATTCGGTGACACTTCGTTTTTTCGACCGATACCGGAAAACAACGGCAACAAGAGCAAAAATAAGCAAAGCTGCACCAATAGTGGGGACACGAGGCAAGGAACGACGCATGCCTTCCCCGACTACATATTCCGCCCGATGACCCATGTTGTCCTGAGCTACCAAAAGAACTGCACCTGTTGGATCATAGCTAAAGTAACCTTCCTCATCTACTTCTCCATGGGCAATCTCATTCTCCTCTTCATCGAAGACCGTAACCTCTGCATGACGGTTTGGTGAACCGTCATCAAAGACAACTTTAACTTTCCCTTCTTCGACGGTTTCAATGATCATGGCATGGGCAAATACGAAAACAGACGAAAAAAGAATGGCCATGACCATGGCAATGCTTAAGATTACAGAAAATTTCCTTTTCATTTTTATCACCTCTTTGTGTATGTTATGCTTGGTGTATTAGCATTTCTGGTTTGGATTTTTGTATTAGTTGAAGGGCGGATCCGGTTACCACTGCTTCAATCAATACCAAGGGGATATGTCCTACCACCAAAAGGTTAATCACAGACATAGCGCCTTCACCAAAGCGTGCATCTGTTAAAAATAATAAGATAATGAGTAGTACCACTGTAATGGCCACAGATAAGCCCCCTACTATGGCACCTCTTATAAATACCGAAGAATTTGCCATCCTATGGTAAAGTTTATAAGATAAGAGTGCTGGAACCGACAGCATTAGTGTATTAGCACCTAGAGAAGTTAATCCACCATGCTGGAAAAGAACTGCCTGTAACAACAGTCCAACAAAAATAGCCAAGGGGGCTCTTCTCCCTAGCATGACTCCCATCAGGCCAGAAAAAAGCGGGTGAATGGTAGAGGGACCAATAGGAATACTGATCAGCGCTACGGCAAAAAAAGCGCCGGCCATCAAGCTGGTTTTCGGTATTTCTTCCTCTTTCATTCCCTTCACCGCATAGGCCAGGGTAATCGCCGTAATGGCGGTAGTTCCTACCGCCACAGGTGTATTTAAGACTCCATCAGAAATATGCATTTCATCAACCTCTTTCTGTCTCTATACCTTTCTATTGCACGTGTACTTCTATTGCAGGCGTAACAAATTCTATCTCTCCATCGTGGATAAACTGGAATACTACCTGAGTAGTACCTTCTTGTTCTCCAGTAATATGAGCATGGTCGCCATGAAGGTCAATGCTTACAATCCCTTCTTCGGCACCTTCTGCCAGTGCAACGCCTAATGCATGATGCTCTCCATCCAAAACTTCTTCTTCCCCATTTTCTTCAATATAAGCGCCTAGAGAAATGTTTTCTCCTAGTGGGATTTCAGGAAGACTTCCATGCCAATGGTCGTCGTGCATGTCTGCAACAACTGCATCTTCTCTTCGATCAATAATTTCAAAAACATTAATGCCTTCAACCACTTCTTGCTCCACCTCTACTACTGGTTCTTCCACTGTTGTTGCTTCTGTCTCTCCAGAGCAACCTGTAAACATAAGGAGCCCTACGAATAAAACAACCCCTATAAAGATACTTTTCTTTGTTCCTTTCATCCTACATCCTCCTCTTTCTTTTTTTAGTTTATATTAAGCATTTTCCATGCTCAACATCTCTTTAAAGCACAAAGCGTTTTTGTGCTTCTTCCACGGTTCGTGGTGGTTTCTCCCAATGCCCAAATAGTTTTGCTAAGGTTGGCATAGGCAAAGAAGCTTCCTGGAGAACCGCTTCATTCCGCAGCAAATCATATCCTCCACAATCTAGTATGTTTCCACTTTTCATAATCACCACTTCATCTGCCCATCCATAGGCCACATCCACATCGTGGGTGCTGTATACCAAGGTAGCACCCTCTTGCACCAATTGATCTAAGATCTCTCTAAAGTGAACCGCTGCTTCAGGATCCAAGCCGGAAAAAGGTTCATCAAAAGCCAGTATTTCTGGTTTCATTGCTAATAAACCAGCAATGGCGGCCCGCTTTTTTTGACCCAGACTCAAGCTATAGGGTGGTCTTTCTGCTAGGTCTTCGATACCCACTCGACTCATAGATTCCATGGCTCTTTGATGAACTGTTTCTGCATCCAATTTTAAGTTTCTAGGTCCAAAGGCGATATCATTTAAGATGGTCGTAGAGAAAAGCTGATCATCTGGATTATCAAAAAGCAATCCCACTTTTTTTCGTACTTCTTGCATATGCTTCTTTTCAACAGATACTCCTTGGAGGATTACGTGTCCTTGTTGGGCTGGAATAACACCGTTCAAATGGTAAATAAGGGTGGTTTTTCCGCTGCCATTCACCCCTAGGATAGCAGTTTTTTTCTTCTCTTTGATCTGCAAATTAATATCCTGAAAGGCTGGTGTTTTATCTGGATAAACATAGCTTAAGCCAACGGTTTCTATGGCAAACATAAAAGCACCCCCTGGTCTATACTGATTAATGCGATCATGAATACAATAGGAATGCTAGCCCGTATCCAGTCCGCAGCCGTGATGTTTCGTGGCTTCCCAATGGGAATTTGCCCTTGAAAACTCCGAGATACCATGGCTCGATACACTGTTTCTGAACGATTAATGGATTTAATGAACAATCCCCCAAATACTTCTCCATAGATACCAAGGGAGTATCGGCTGGCTTGGGCTTGAAATAGTCTGGATTTCAGAGCTCTCATGGTTGTCTGCACATCCTGAATAAAGAGAAATCCATACCGATAAGCCAGATAAATGGTGGTGGTAATCACTTTTGGCATTTTAAGGTGTTCCATAGCTTCTAGCATTTCTTCGATAGGCTGATTGATGAAAACTGATAGGGTGAAGGTCATGGCGGTTAATGCTTTCAGCACAATCAGAGCCGCAAATTCAATCCGATCCGCTGCCGGAGGAATTCCTCCACTAAAAATAAGAGGAAGGCTCATCAGCGCCAAAAAAGGCATGAGCACGGATAATTTTTTTAGCAACTGAAGGCCAGAAAGTCCAGCCCAGAGTGCATAAAAAGCTGCAAAAACCAAAGCTACCACTAGAAGTCCTACATCGCCTAAACTAATCACTCCAAATACATAAATCAAACCAGCTATCAACTTGGTACGTGGATTCCATAGGTTTTTTGCTGCATTAAAATCTTCTTTTTTAAACCTTGATGCTGAAGAGTGGTGGCCGCCCATGGGTATTAAACTCCTTTTTTTCAAAAAATAATTCCGGACTTCGCCATGAAGTACCGGAATTGTCCACACAAAAACACTTGTCTCACACTAAATAGAAAGCAAGTGCATGGATCGCGACCAGCCCTTTCACTCGAAGGGTAACGCATCAGCATTCAGGCAGGTCTCCTGGCTTGCAGTCCTCACCTTCCTCTCCTTCCCGGCTTAAGGCCAGTGGTATTGCGAGGTTGGTTCCTGCTTACAGTGACGGGATCGCATCGGACTCTCACCGATTTCCCTATTCTCCCTTACGGGCACCTGAATGGATCTATGAAATTATTTTGGATACTTACTTCATAATGATTATGACACTAAAGTTTTTCTATGTCAACCCAATGGGGCGTAAGGTCCTGGTTCACTGCCAACAAAACCCTCTATGAGCCCCAACAAAAACCCATGGTAAAACTTTTTTAAACCTGTAGAATCATAAGTGGTATGAGGCCGCCAATAAAGACGTTTCACGTCACCTTAGCGGTTAGGAAAATCAAACTCTCGGAAATAACAATAGATCCGAAATGAGGTGAATCCGACGAATCCCCTACTGTTTACCATGAATCTAATTCGAAAAGGAGTGTTTTCAATGAAATTAATGAACACAAAATCAACTTTACTATCCACTGCTGCTATTTTAGGGTTGGCTGTCATCATGACAACCACCAGCCTGGGTGCATCCATCGGTGAAACCCTTAACGTAAACCTTACTAGTCAGGCCCATGGTCAAGCCACGGTTTCCAATGAAACACAGCGAGTTCCTATTTCTTCCTTCGATGCCGCAGAACTAGTTTATTTAAATGCTGTATCTGTACATCCAATTGTGTTGGATGATCAGGTTCCACACGAAGAGAAAATGGCTTTCTTTGAAGCAGAAGCTCAAAAAGCTGGATACATCGGCTTTCGATTTGCTGACTTGAAGGGACAAGCCCTTGCCCTGGATCAACAGGGAACCGCATTCGATGTAGCAGACCGCCAGTATTTCCAAAATGCCTTGGCTGGAGAGCCTAATGTTTCAGATGTTTTAGTTAGCAAAGAATCAGGAGAATCCATTGTTGTTTATGCCACTCCTGTTTATCTTAAGGATAATTTAGCAGGCGTTCTTTTCGCCTCCAGAAGAGCCAATTAAAAAACGGTCCTCAGCCCCCTACACCCAGAATAAAATCCGCCTGCAAGGAAATGCTTCCCGCCGGCGGATTTATTTTTGTGCTACTTCTACGGAAAATCGTTCTCGAAAAGTAGCCACATATTCACTGGGAGTAATGCCAGTATATTTTTTAAAGATTTTTCTAAAGTGTCCATAATCCGTATATCGAAGGTACTCCATCACGTCATAAACGCTTAACCTAGGGTCTAATAATAATAATCGGGCACCGTACATCTTAGTACGCATCATATACCTCGTTAAGTCCGTCTGACTCTCCGCAATAAAGGTTTTGCTTAAATAACTTCGATTTACATAGAGATGATCCGCAAGATCCTGCACAGTTTCCACATCAAACTGTTCATCTAGATACAATTCTATGGCACGACGCACCAAAGGGTGTTTACAGTGAGGAAGAAACACATCCCGGTATGATTGCTGAATAAAAATCATCGTCGCCATAAAACGCTCCTGAGAGTACGCTGCCTGACAAATCCATTCTGCTGCCCCTTGAGCCAAGTCTATTAAGGGCAAGCGTATTGGCTTCAAAGGCAAAAACTCAATCAATCTCTCCATGGCTTTAGCGTAATCATTTTGATGATACTCCGCCCCTTGCTTTTGAGCATCTATTTGCGTCCAATATTCTAAAAATAGTTTTTCCGTTTTAGGATACACCGCCGCTATTTCTTCTGCAATGGCCTTTGCCAATTGAATCCTTTTTCGCTCATCTTGAAGAAAATGCTCTGATAAACGCATGATCAATGCTTGCAACTCTGAGGAATCCATGGTTTCTTCTATATAATCAAAACAGCCATCTAGAAATACCCTTCTGACACGTTTGTAATCCATGGTATTTCCAGAAATAATCAAGGTGCTATTCGCCGCCAGAAACCATCGGTACTGTGGCTCCACAGAAAAGTAGACTTCTTCTTCCATCATAATTAAATCATAGCGATTGGCAAGACGTTTACAATACGCATCCTCCATTTCATCGCTAGAAAAATCCATATAACTTCTCTTAAAGACAACACTTTTATAATGGGAAAACCACTCGTCCATCCAACTATCATAGGCATGTCCAATAATACCACATCGAATAATCATAGGGTTCCTTTCTTGTTTCTCTAAATTTCAAATTATTCTTTATAGTTCATTATAATCCTTTACCCGCTCTAGGGCAATGTCACTCATTGAATCCCATTAAATCTACTCCCTTATATAGTTATCTGAATTTTTAGGTTTTTCCTCCTTGAATTTGGGTAATAAATCCTATATCCATTGCTAGTACTTTGAAGGTCTCTTTGGATAAGATCTTATTTCACTTTTACCTTATCCATTATCAGAAAGGGGAGGAAGTCATATGATGAATTGGATTAAATCAGGACTGGCAAGAAAGCTAGTGGCTATTCTATTGGTAGTGATTTTGGTCACCTTCGGTGTCTATGGCGTTACACTGAACCGACAGGTGAGCCATTTTTTCGAAGCACAAATCAGAGAACAAATGCAAGGGGATGCGGCTCATATTGCATCCGAATTAGATAACTTTATGAATCGATACCTAACCATTGTTGAGCAAATGGAAACCAACCAAGATTTTGTAGAGTACATGAGGGATGTCACCACTCGAGACATGAAAAGAGAACATCCCCTTACCCAGCGCGTGCACCAACAGTTGGTGGCTATTAATGAAATGGACGACACTATAGGTTTTGTTTTTTTAGGTCTGGCAGAAGCCAGCGACCTTTTTGCTGACGTGTATGACTACGATTCTGCGCCAGACTATGTATTAAGGGGCCGAGGATGGTATCAGGAGACCCTTAGCGCAGGTGGTCCTTATGTATCCGCTCCTTATCTGGATGCTGTAACTGGTGGATTAGTCGTTACAGCGGCGGCTCCTGTTATGCAAGGATCCCGGGACTTAGGCAGCGTATCCATTGACATCTACATTGATCAAATTCAAAATATTATGGGAGAATACCAAATGGGTGATACCGGGTATGCTTTTTTGGTAGACCATGAAGGGCTAACGGTTTACCACCCGGATGAAACTATGATTATGGAAAGCAATATCCTTGATATGGAAGGGGCTCTAGGACAGGCAGGCACACACATGGTGGCTGGGGAATCTGGATTTGCAGAATATGAATTTAACGGAACCCAACGAATGATATTCTATACACCTGTAGAATCTGTAGGATGGTCTGTAGCCACTATGATTCCACGCAATGAGGTCATGGCTCCCGTGAGGGCCTTTATGACTGTAAACCAAGGGATGTTGGTGGGAACCATTGTTTTGCTGCTTTTAGCCATGGTCTTTTCCGTTAAACGCTCTCTTAAATCGGTTCCTCAAACCCTCGAGGGCGTGAAGAGCTTGAGCCAAGGAAATTTGATGGTTGCTTTTGATACCAATTCCTCTGATGAAATTGGCCAAATTAACAAGGCACTTCAAGAAATGCGTGAAAACTTGGTAACCCTAATCAGCGATATTATGGATCGAGCCGATCAATTGGCCGCATCCTCCGAAGAGTTAACGGCCTCCACCGAAGAAGCTTCTGGAGCCGCATCCCAGGTAGCTGGTGCCATTGAAGAAATTGCCAAAGGAGCAGAAAGCCAAGCCCACGACACTTCCAGCGGTTCTCAACATATCCAGGAAATCAGCCAGTTGATCGAATCCGATAATCAACATCGAAGTCGATTAAATCAGGCGGCGGAAAAAATAAATCAAATGAAAGAACAAGGCGTGAAGACCGTCTCTCAATTAGTAGAGCAAACAGCCTCTAGTAATTCAGCTGCTCAAGAAATCCAAGATATTATTACTCGGACAAACGAAAGCGCTAAAGAAATCCAGATAAAAAGTACCAGTATTAAAAGCATTGCTGAACAAACCAATCTATTAGCCTTGAATGCTAGTATTGAAGCAGCACGAGCTGGAGAAGCAGGCAAAGGATTTGCGGTGGTAGCAGAAGAAATCAGAAAGCTTGCTGAAGACTCCAATTCATTTACAGAAGAAATTAATCACATTATCACTACCCTGAATCAAATCACCTCCCATGCCGTCGAAAAAATGGATGAAATTAGCCAGTTAAGCCAACAACAAACCCAAGGGGTTCAGTCTACGAATACTAATTTCGATGGCATTTCAGAGGCTTTAAAAGAAATGCTCTCTATCATGGAAGATTTAAATCAATCCAGTACTGCCATAGGGGATAAACGAAATGAGATCGTCCTCGTAATAGAAAACTTGTCGGCCATTGCCGAAGAAAACGCCGCCAGCACAGAAGAAGCTACGGCCTCTGTAACAGGACAATCTGAAACGATAAACGGCATTTCTGATGGCAGCCATGATCTTGTCACCTTAGCAGAAGGCATGCAGGAAAGTATTAATCACTTTAAAGTTCATTAGTTCAATCTCCGAACCTATATTCTACCATTAACAACTTAAAATACCCCCGAGGTGGTGGTAACATGAAGTGGTTCCAAACTAGAATTTCAAGAAAAATAGCCTTATTAATGATGGTGTTATTGCTGGGTTTTCTGTGGTCTGCAGGAGCCGTTTTGAAACAACAAGCAGCAGAACATCTGCGTGAAGAAAACTACCACCGCCTCATGACAGAGGTTACCAATCTTCAAAAGGACCTAGATGCCTGGTTTAAGGAATACCTGGTCATGGTGGATACCATGACCACCAACCAGGATTTTCTCACTATCTTACAGGAAGTGGAGGATGGCTATGCCAAGAGGGATCACCCCCTCTATCAACAGGTAGTTCAACAGCTTCAATCCCTCCAAAGACAAAGGCCCCATATTTCTTTGGTAATCTTAGGCTTGGCTGATGCCAACGATTTAATTACAGACCGGTATCATTACTTTATTCGTCCTCAATATGATCTCCAAAGCCGAGAATGGTATCAAGAAAGCCTTGCCTCTCTGGAGACAGTCATTACCTCACCTTATTTAGACTTTGTTACTGGCGAAATGATCGTTTCTATTGCTAGAGTCATCCGTGACCAGGACAAAGCACTGGGCGCAATGGCCCTTAATGTGGAAATCAAAAGCCTCTATAGCCTAATGGATTCTTTTCAGATAGGGTCCCATGGCTATGCCCTCATTGCCTCTCATGAGGAAGAAGTTATTTACCATCCTGATCTACCAGTATTATCCATGCCAGGTCAGTATGATTTAGAAGCCTTTTACCCTAACTCCTTTGCTGCTGCACTCATTGAGCCTCCTGCTGTGAGGCAATTTCATAAGGAAGATGAACTCTGGTATTTTGCCAATACTTCCCTGGAGAATCTCCCTTGGCAAGTGGTTTTAATGATGCCAAAGGAAGAAGTGATGGCTCCGCTTCAAGCGCTGCAATCCCGCTATTATCTGCTTATGTCTGGGATCATGGGCCTGGCGGTATTCATGGCTTTATGGATTAGTAACCGGCTGTCCAAGCCTATTACTACCATCACAGAACAAATCAACCAATATGAACACGAAAAACATATGATGTCCTTTCCATCCACCTATTATCAGAGAAAAGATGAACTAGGCCATCTAGTACGCGGACTTCACGATATGAGCCATACCATCAGCCAATACACAGAAGAATTGCAGGCACAAAACGAAGAATTGATTGACGAGACAGAACACCGAAAAACAATCCAGCAAAGACTAGAACTCATTCTACAACTCTTAGCCGGCACCCAGGAATCCACTTTTATTTTAACCCAAGAAGGAACCCTTCTTTATGGCAATGATGCTTTTTTTAAGACCCTTCAGCAATCACCAGATACATTAGAAAGCCAAGAAATTCTCCAAACCTTTTTTAATATCGATGCCAAAAAATTGCCGTCTAAGACAAGTCATGGACTATACCAAGCTCAAGTGACCTTGAAGCACCAATCAGAGTCTGATCCAATTCTGTTTCATCTGGGGATCGAGTCCCTATGGTTTATGAACACCGTTTACTACTTAGGGTACCTAGTAGATATCACCGAAGAACAAAAACAGGCTAAGGCTATTTTTCAGCTTCAGAATATAGACCCCTTGACCCAACTATATACTACTTCCTACCTAGAAAACAAAATCATCGAAACCCTTCAGGAATACCCTGATCAATCCTTCGCCTATCTACTGATTAACATTCGAGAATTCCGACACATTAATGAAGCACGAGGCCATCATTACGCCAATCAAGTTTTAATTAAAGTTGCAGACCATTTGAAAAAAAGCACCCACAAAACCCATATCCTCGGGCGAGTAGGCGGAGATGAATTCGCTTTGTTCATCAGCGAGGCAGATCAAAAGGAGCAGTTGTTTCGACGTGTCAAAGGCCTTAGCGATGAACTGCAAAAACGGTTCTGGATCGGCGATGAAACAGTAGAACTCAAAGTTGCCATAGGCGTTGCTATCTATCCAGATGACGCAAAACACTATAGTGGTCTCATCACCGGCGCTACTTCTGCCTTGAATCACGCTAAGGAAATGGGTTCGGAATGGGTTCAATTTTTTAACGAAACATTAAATCGACGTTCTATTCAGCGATTTGAATTGCGAAACAAACTCTCTGAAGCCCTAGAGAACAAAGAATTTCATTTGGAGTACCAGCCGCTCATCAATATGCACACCAATCAATGGGTAGGGTTAGAGGCGCTGGTTCGCTGGAAAAACCAGGACGGAAAGACGCCACCAGATATCTTTATTCCTCTGGCAGAAGAAACGGAGCTGATCTTACCTCTTGGAGAATGGATTTTCAAAGAAGCCTGCAGTTTTGCCCGCATTCTTCAGCAAGAACAGCTTCCCATTACCGTCAGCATCAATTTATCTGTCATGCAGTTTACCTATCCCTACTTGATTCAAATACTGGAAAAAATAATGGAGGAAACTGGTGTCTCTCCCAAATACATCGAATTGGAAATCACAGAAAGCCTCTTGATGAACAACGAAAAAGAAGGAACCAAGCTCTTAGAAGAACTGCGGAGTAAATCCATTAAAGTTTCCATCGATGATTTTGGTACAGGCTATTCTTCTCTTTCCTATTTACAGAAATTTAAGGTAGATAAAATCAAAATTGACCGCTCTTTTGTCAAAGATATTCCCAGGGATGATGATGGCACCATTGCTAAAATCATTATCGAACTGGCAGAATCCCTGGAAATGGAAGTTGTAGCTGAAGGCGTGGAAACAGAAGCTCAAAATTCTTTTTTAATCGCAGAAGGTTGCCACATCGCCCAAGGATATTATTATTCTAAACCTCTAGGGAAAGAGGAAGTACTCCAAAAATTGAAAAGTAAGAAGTAATCTATTTTATTGTTTTCAACTCTTTCATAAAGGGTACAACTACTATAGCTGTGCTTTTATACTTTATTAGCGAAAGCACTATTGTGAGCGTACTTTATCGTTGTTGGCCCGATTAAGAAGGAGGATAATTTTATGAGCGAAGAAAGAAAATGTCCCGTAACTGGCATGACCAATCCAACTGTAACAAGTGGAGGAACCAGCAATCGTGACTGGTGGCCTAATCAGCTAAATCTTAAAATGCTCCATCAAAACCCACCGAGCAGAAATCCTTTGGGAGAAGATTTTAATTATGCAGAAGCATTTCAACAACTAGATCTTCCATCGATTAAAGAGGATTTATACCAACTAATGACCGACTCCCAAGACTGGTGGCCTGCAGATTATGGTCATTATGGTGGTCTTTTTATTCGAATGGCTTGGCATAGTGCAGGAACCTACCGTATGGGCGATGGCCGTGGTGGTGCCGGATCAGGATCTCAGCGATTTGCACCCCTAAATAGCTGGCCAGACAATATTAATTTAGATAAAGCCAGAAGATTACTATGGCCTATCAAGAAAAAATACGGAAAAAAAATATCCTGGGCCGATTTAATGATTTTAGCTGGAAATTGCGCACTGGAATCCATGGGCTTTCAAACCTTTGGTTTTGCCGGTGGCAGAGAGGATATTTGGGAGCCAGAAGAAGACATCTACTGGGGCGCTGAAAGCGAATGGCTTGGTGATAAACGCTATGAAGGCGAAAGAGAAGATCTAGAAAATCCGCTGGCTGCTGTCCAAATGGGACTCATCTACGTTAATCCAGAGGGACCCAATGGCGAGCCTAACATATTAGAATCTGCCAGAGACGTTCGAGAAACCTTCGCCCGTATGGCCATGAATGATGAAGAAACCGTAGCACTCATCGCTGGAGGCCATACCTTTGGTAAATGTCATGGAGCCGCTGACCCTACACACGTTGGTCCAGAGCCCGAGGCCGCTCCTCTGGAAGAGATGGGCCTTGGATGGAAAAGTGGCTATGGATCTGGAAAAGGCGACGACACCATTTCCAGCGGAATCGAAGGTGCCTGGACGCCAACTCCTGCCAAATGGGATCATAGCTATTTAGATCTTTTATTTAAGTACGACTGGAATCTGGAAAAAAGCCCCGCTGGTGCTTATCAATGGGTTCCTGTGGAGCCAGATGAAAAAGACTTAGCCCCTCAAGCCCATGATTCTTCTAAAAAAGTAAAAACCATGATGACCACCGCAGATCTTACTTTGCGGTATGATCCAATATACAAAAAAATAGCGAAGCGTTTTCAAGAGAATCCAGAGGAATTTGCAGATGCCTTTGCTCGAGCTTGGTTTAAGCTGACCCACCGTGACATGGGCCCTGTCAGCCGTTACTTGGGGCCAGAAGTTCCAGAAGAATCCTTGATCTGGCAGGATCCTGTCCCTTCTGTGGATTATGAACTCATCGATGAAAATGATATATCAGATCTTAAACTCAAAATCCTGGACACTGGGTTAAGCATTCCAGCCTTGGTTTACACGGCTTGGTCTGCTGCTTCCACCTTCCGGAGTTCCGACAAACGAGGCGGTGCCAACGGTGGCCGTATCCGACTAGAACCCCAAAAAAACTGGATAGCCAACCAACCAGATCAACTAGAGAAAGTACTAAACAACTTGGAAAAAGTTCAGGAAGACTTTAACCGTCCTCAATCTAGTAACAAAAAAGTATCCTTGGCAGATTTAATTGTCCTTGGCGGATGCGCCGCTATTGAAAAAGCTGCAAAAGATGCAGGACATCCTATCTCCGTAGCTTTCTCACCAGGCCGTACGGATGCCACGGATGATCAAACCGATATAGATAGTTTCTCTGTCTTAGAACCACTAGCCGATGGTTTCCGTAATTTCACAAAGAAAAAGTACAGCATCAAAGCAGAAGAAATGTTGATAGACAAAGCCCAGCTACTGGGGCTCACCGCTCCAGAAATGACCGTGTTAGTTGGTGGCATGCGCACCTTAAATGCTAATTACCACCAATCTCCCCATGGTGTTTTCACCCATCAGCCTGAAACACTTAGCAACGATTTTTTTGTCAATTTGATGGATATGGAAACGGTCTGGAAGCCAAGCCATGAAGATGCAGATGTTTTCGAAGGTCGTGACAGTAAGACTGGCGAAATAAAATGGACAGGTACTCGTGTAGATTTAATTTTCGGATCTAATTCTGAACTGAGAGCTCTTTCCGAAATATATGCCAGTGAAGACGCCAAAGAGAAGTTTGTTGAAGATTTTGTGGCCGCTTGGAACAAAGTAATGAATGCAGATCGATTTGATTTGTCTTAGCCTTTTTTCAAATGAATCTCATACTGTCTTACTGTTTTTTAGATCTATCATCACAAAAAGTGGTCCCCAAAAAGGATAAGAATCAATTTACCTAAAAATATAATGCTTGAGAATGGATTCTCAAGCATTATATTTTAATTTTCCATTGACAAATTTAATTACTTATCAATATTACTCATGCTCTTTTTTTTCGTAAACACTAATGTAGCAGCAACCCCTAAAAACAATCCTATAACTCCAGGAAATATCATATTTGTGCTGGAATTACTTGTATTAATTATACTTTCATCAGTAGCAACTGCTTCAGAATTAGTATCTGTTACTAACTCCTCTTGCTCTATATCAAACACTAAAGTTGTCGTTCGGCTTACTTGAGTATACGCTGTATCCTCCATTTCCCCTTCTTCTTCTGTTGCTATGTTAGCCTTCACTAACCAACTGCCTGCTTCTCTAATGTCTACTTCAAAGATTCCTTCCGCATTACTTTCAGTCATAACTGTTGATTCTCCAGGTCCATAAGCACTAACTGATGCACCTTCGACTGTTTCACCTTCTAACAAAACCTTCCCCTTAAAGTTTCCCCTATCAATATTACTTAATGGGATAATTTCCAGCGGCATATCCGTAGGCTGTTCTAATGTTGTATTTCCTTCCCCAAATCTAAACACATTTTTTGCCATTTGGACACTTAAAGTTGTTATATCCTCTCGTGTAAAAGCGCTTGGCTTTCTTTCGGCCCAAAATACATATTCACCCTTTTCTGTAGGTACTATAAAGCTTCTTGGTTGTACTCCTCTTCTTTCTAACTCTAATTCTTCTACTGTATCATTCGGATATCTCACAAATAATCGATAGTTTTCATGATCTGCATTATCTAAAAAATCTCCTCTGTGTCCCCAAAGCACTTCAACCTTTATTTCTTCTCCATCTCCAACTTCATTTGTTTCGATCCATAATTCGTGTGCAGAAGCTGTAATACTAAAAGCCATTACTAATACGAACATCATGATCAATATTTTTATTTGTTTTTTCATTTCCAACATCTCCTTTGAATGCTATGTTTTATACTTTACTTTTGTAAGAAGGAGTTTTCCTTCCTTGATTACTGCGATAATGAATGATCGCCGCAATTAATAGAAAAAAGGATATTCCTAATAATGTACTCATCCAAATAGGCACACCATGCAGTGACTCCGTCTGCCCGTCTCGCCATCTAGCACGATGACCTAGCCCATCGTCTGCTACTAACCGATAAAACTTTATCGCTGTGTCATACTGAAAATAACCATTCTCATCGGTCTTTCCTTCTAAAAGCAATTGATTATCTTCATCGAATAGCTGAACGTCTGCAAAACCAGCTGAAGTATTGTCATCGTATTTTACTTTTAATAAGCCTTCATTTTCAATCTCTATCAACATACGATGAGCAAACGCAGTTGATGTCAGTAATAAAATAAATATTAAACTTAAAATTGGTATCAATTGTTTTTTAGCCTTCATAAACATACTCCTTTTTTAGCCTGAGTACACTCATCACCAGTGTTCCTATCAGAATCCCTTTAATTACTGTGGATTTCTTGCCTCACTTTTCCTAACCTTCCAATCAATCTGTAATTTCCTGTTTCTCCATCCGTATATCTATAGGTACTTACCTGTACCAAAACCTTAGAATTATTTATAATGACTCCTACTTCTTTTTGTACTCCATGTATTGAACTACCAATTGACCTGCTAAAACAACTAAAATCCCAAAACTGGCAATCATCATTAACTGAAGCCATTCTTCCACATGCTCTAGCTCATGGGCTATCTCCTCCAGCTCATGAATGATTTCTTCCCCTTGGTCAAAGGTTAATTGAGCATATGCTGAAGGGGCTATTACCATCATAAGAATCATACCCACCAATAGTAGGCACACTATTCTTTTACCACTTACTTGTTTCTTTACTAGTGCTTTCATTCTATCCATCCTCTCAAATGTGTTATTGATTTTCATTATCAATAACACGAATTATATCTCTTCGGGTGTCCCTTGTCTATCCAATCTTGGACAACTCCATAAAAAAGAAACCTTTCCAATCCGCCTGTCCAAAATTTTCATAATGGATTCACTGGATCTTTAAGGTTTCCTTTTCTCTTTCATAATGAGATCTGGTTTATGGTAGGTATTGCTGACTAAGGCGATAGAGATTTCCAAAGAGAATACCGGAAAAAACCATAAGAAAGAAAGAACTTACGACCAACAATACGGCTCCAAAATAGGGAATCCAAGAGAGCATACCCATGATTATTAACATCCCTATCACCACTGCTACTCCTCTCAGGTAGTGGGTAGAAACCGCTCTAATTCCGTTTATTATTTCCGTAAAACGAAAGGCATCTCCAAGCTTTCCACTATCTACATAACGACCCCATCCCATCGGCAGCATCAGCCCCATGCCAAGGCATGCCAAACTCCCTGGAATAATAGCAATAATAAACCTTGTTGTCGTAAAGTCTACTCTACTAGCGGCTATATAGGTCATGGCGAGTAATAAAAGGGTCGGCGGCAAAAAATAGAGAAACTTGATAAGAGAAAAAAAGAATCCAGTCACAAAAAGATTTTTCCAGTCGTTCCATTCTGGCATCTCAAGAGAACCCTTCATACCATTTTGATAGAGTTTGTATCGATAACCACTAACGAAAAAAGAAATAATTGGAATCATGGACAGCAGACATCCGATTCCCCACTTTAGTACGTCTGTTGCTTTAAAAGGTATTGCCATAATCTCTGAAAACATCAACATCTCTGAGGAAGAACGAACCCTAGGATTCAATACCGCTACTGTCTCTCCTTTTTCTGTCATCAATTTTTCGCCATCAAAATAGTAGTGGTACTTCTCAATGCTGATCCATGATGCCATGGGAAGTAGTACAGTGCCGCTTATTTTCTTTCCATTAAGGCTGGTACCATAAGTGCTGTTGCTATCTGTCAAGTAATAGCCTTCTGGTCGGCATTCAATACGGGCATGACTTCGAGATACTTTTGGATCATCAATCACCAACTGATTGGATGGATCACGTCCAATCAGAAAAACATCTAGTGGAGGATTCTGTCCTCCTTCTGTTCTTTCTGTTTCTACGGATGATTCCCAAACTAATCCAATGCTGCAGCCTCCCAGAACCAGAGAATCTTCCGCTGTAATAACCCTTGGTTCATGAATTTGCTGCCTATTCACATGGGTTCCATGAGTACTTCCTAAATCTTCAATTACAATACTCCCAGCAATATCCATTGTCACTCTGGCATGTACTCGTGAAATATTCTCATCCGAAAGAATCAGGTTGCATCGACTTTGATCTCTGCCGATGACCACGGGTCCATTGTTTAATGTAATTTTTTTTCCTTGATCAAAGCCTTCCCTTACCTCTATATACCAGCTCATGGATGATCCTCCTTTCCCTCTTCCCTGTCTGGGTTTACATCTACTCCAGGGTCATGGCTTCATCAGCCTCTGGGACCCTTTCTACTTCTTCCATCATGATGCAATTAGCCCGAATGGCATATTCCCAGGCAGTTCCTGATTCAGGTCCTATTACCGTTACGGTAAAATGATTTTCTTGGTTTTTAGCAAACATTCCCATAACACTGCCAGATCCAGGCCCTGAGACTCCTCCAGGATACAAATCCGGCTTAGAGGCTGCTCTGTTTGGATTCCCACGCCAACCGGAGTTATATACTTCTGCTCCTTCGTATTCCACAATAAAGCGATCTGGAATTCCATAAGCATTAAATCTCATATCAAAACTGGCTCCTACTGGCAACATACTAATATCGTAATTGGTTCTTGTTGTACCTGCTCCACCACTGCCAGACTCATACCACTCATTGCACCTTTCGATGGCATCCTCTCGGTCTTCAAATTCATCGTCTTCCTCATCCAGAAGAATATTAATGGGTACCAAATCGCTGCCATAAACTTCTTCTGGGTTCGTTCTACTCTTAAGCCTGACCTGTAAGTATAAGATCGTACTTTGATCAAAATGATCATAATCATAGGTTACGGTCCCACTAGAATTCGCCCCAACTCCTGGACTATGGCTCCAGCTTCTTCCATCACCAAAATCCCAATCATAGGTGTAATCACCGCTAATATTAGCCTGAGCTGCAAAAGAGTGTTCTACCACATCTCCTTCTTCCAAATTATGTCTAATTTCCCTTTCGCCCAGTATGATGGGATAAACTCTATTGATCCGAATGACGGCCTCTTCTGAATCCAGCACCTCTCCATCTGCAGAGCCTTTCACTTGAAGGGTCAAAAGGACTTCGGCTCTATTGGAAAGGACGGATACATGATTGCTAAAATCGATGTCTACGGAAGAGCCGCTATATTCCCGATCTCCTATCCTCCAAATATATATATAATCCTCTCTAGCTGGTGTAGCAGAAGCCGTATAGGTGTATGTCCCTTCTAACTTATTTATTTCTCGTTCTCCATGAATGCTGACCGTCGGATTTGCATACTGTTGTAGAAATTGTTGGATCATTTGACCAACATAATCCATTTGATCCATCATAACGGTATAGGGCATCGCAAACCAGTCTTCCCCAACCGTAATTTGGAGGACATGATCCAAGAACGTTCCTGCTGCCCCTAAAAGACCAAATCCCAACTCTTTCACCGCATTCAAAAGCCGAACTGGCAGCGGAACATCGTCTCTCCATAACACTTCCTTAAATGCATTGAATATGTTTTTGTAAGGAATCAAGTAATCTGCTACTTTATCGTCAATCCAATTGGCTCCTTCTCTTGCCTCTTTGTCTACTCTGAAGGGGCGATCCCAAGGAGATGGTCCTTGAACCCATTCTGGCCCGCCGCCCTGCTCTATTTCTTGAATTTCAGCCTGGCCTATGCCTTCGTATCGGATCACCATAACATCAATCCGTGTAACAACACTCCTGTTTTCTGCTGAAGACACAGTAATTTGTGTTTGTCCTGGTGTCATTCCCCATACATATCCAACACCACCAAGGGTATCCACCCTAGCAACCCTTTCATCTGCCGAAGCGTAGATGAACTGTTGTGAGCATCTATCCACCGGCAAAGCTGTAGCTCTTAATTCCGTGTGCAAACCTTGCATCACAATGATCGAGCCAGCATCCAAGCTAATTCTGCAATTCATTCCAGGTTGGTCTGCATTTGCCCACGTAAAGCCCGGAAAGATTGCATGACTCATTATGCTCATCAGTAATACCAAGACCAACGCTTTCTTGAAACCCTTCATAACAGCACACCCTTTCCAGGCCCATCTCTTTTGTTTTGAGCACCGTATCTCTTTTATTTTACTGTTATTTTCGTTAAATTGCAATCTTTCAGAAAATTATATCTTGTTTTTTCTAAAATACATTCAAAAATGCTTGTTAAAGCCATAGACATTTTCCAAAGAAAGATGGTAGAATAGGATTTGTGTGTTAAAGCATCACTTCAATTATAGACATTTTTTAAAATGTGACGGTAATAATTCCTATTCCTTTCTTTTCTTGTTCTATTGGCATGGCTTTGCTTTATTCTATCCACCATGCTCCCCTAAGGATCCTGCTGTATGTAGAATTTTCTTTATATTCTATTATTGTAACCCATTGAACCCAATGGCTTACATAGTATGCATCAATTTATTATATCCAAGGCTAAAGGAGGGACATCAGAGGCATTTTTGGTTTAAAATCTAACTAATATAGGAGGCTTTTCATGACGACATCTGTAAATGAACCAAAAAAGAAAGAGAGTCTACATCCATTTTTACCACTCATTATCATGGTTATTCTAGTGGCCATTGCAACTCATTTTATTCCAGCAGGAGAATTTGAGCGAACAGAAGTCAATGGCCGAACCATCGTGGAACAAGGCAGTTTTCAGTATGTAGAAAGCAACCCTACTAGCATCAGCGATTTTTTCCAGTCTTTTTATTATGGTTTTGAAAGAGGCGCTGGCGCTATGGCGCTCATCGTCTTTATCGGAGGAACCTTTGGTGTTTTAAGAAAATCCGGACTACTCGATTTAGGAGTCCAGGGATTGACTGAAAAACTGAAAGATAAGGGAATTGGTGTGCTGGCTTTGGCGGTCATGACGGTTATTGCTATTAACAGTGGTTTTACCGGCATGAGGGAACTGGATATGATTTTTATTATGCTGCTGATTCCTATTATGTTAAAACTTGGCTATGACTCAATGACAGCCCTAGGTATTGTCCTAGTTGGATCAGCTGCCGGTTTTGCTCCTGCTGTGGCTAATCCATTTTTTACCGGTATTGCTCATCAAATTGCTGAGCTGCCTATTTATTCTGCCATTGCTTACCGGGGATTAATTACCATTGTTTTTCTGTTTACCGGATTATGGTATGTAACCAGATATGCAAAAAAAGTAAAAAAAGATCCTTCCTTAAGTTTAGTGGCTGACGAAGAAATAAATTTTGACGCATCTGAACACGAAAATTCTATGGAAGTTCAAACCATGACCCCACGGCTAAAAGCAGCCGGTATTGCCTTTTTACTTTTATTTGGACTGATGATTCTGGGTACCCTTAAGTTTGGGTTTGGTTTCCCTCAAATTTCTGGCGTGTTTGTAGCAAAAACTGTTATCGTAGGATACATTGCTGGCTTTAATACAAATAAAATTTGTCAGGCTTTTCTTGAAGGGGCTCAGCATGTACTAGGAATGGTACTGATCATTCTTTTTGCAAGATCCATTTTGGTAGTATTAGAAGATGCCATGGTTATCGATACCATTATCCACAACCTTTCTTACTTAATTATGGGAACTTCTAAAAATGTATCGGCTCTTATGATTTATGTGGTACAGACCATCATTAACGTCGTCGTACCTTCCGGCAGTGGCCAGGCGATGATTACCATGCCAATTATTATTCCGCTTGCTGATATGGGTGGCATTACCCGTCAGGTAGCTTGCCTGGCTTCCCAATTAGGAGATGGGATTACCAACTACCTATACCCAACCAATGGAATTCTAATGGGAGTGTTGGCTGCTTCTGGTATCTCTTGGGGAAAATGGGCCAGATTCTTTTTACCATTATTTTTCTTCTGGACCATTACCGCTGGAGTTTTCATCGTTATTGCACAAACAATAGAGCTAGGACCCTTTTAATGTCATTTTATTGATTCTGAGCGCTTCTCATAACCGAGAGGCGCTTTTTTTCCAGATAGACTCTCTTCCCAGACTATGTTACAATTTAAACAAAGTTAGGTGCGCACCTTTTTTTTACACATTAATTACAGTATTGGTGTAACAATTACGGTAATTAATGAATCAATCTTATATTTCAAGGAGGAATTATAACAATGGAATTAACGCACAACCCCACCCTACTATGGTTTTTGGCAGGGTATGGGGTCATTATGTTAGCAATGGGAATTTTTTATTCAAAGCAAATTTCTACCAGTGAAGACTTTATTCTAGCAGGCAAGTCTCTGGGAGCCGTTGTACTCATGGGAACCCTTATTGCTACTTGGGTAGGCAGTGGTACCATTACAGGTGGAAGCAACTCCCTCGCCTATAGCTTTGGCATTTGGCCAGCCATGTTACAAAGTGCTTCTGCGGTTATTGGCATTGGATTACTCTTTTTCATTGCAGAACGAATACGAAGCTTTGGTAAATACACCATCAGTGAAATCTTAGAAACTAAGTACGGAGAATCTGCCAGAATGCTTTCGGTTGTAATCATTGTGTTGGCCTATGTAGGCATTGTTAGTTATCAGTTTCAAGGATTTGGCTTTGTCTTAAATGTAACAACTGGGATTCCCGTACATACTGGAACCATCATCGCAGCCGTACTCATTGTTTTCCTTGCGGCGGCTGGCGGTCTAAAAGCCGTCGCTGCCACCGACGCTATTGGAGCCTTTGTCATTCTCATTGGCTTAGGGGTAGGAATTCCTTTTTCCATTAGTGCTGCTGGCGGCTGGACCAACATTACTGAAACAGTCCCTCCCTCAAGTCTTGAAGTCTTAGGGGGCCTTACTCCGCTTCAGCTTACAGGCTATTTGATTCCTTCTTTGTTTCTGTTGCTGGGGGATCAAAATATGTACCAACGCCTGGCAGCTTCCAGTGGCGGTAGAGCTACTCGAATTGGATCTGTTGGATGGTTAATAGGTGTTTTATTTATTTATCCCGC
Source organism: Tindallia texcoconensis (assembly GCF_055383815.1). Classification (NCBI taxonomy): domain Bacteria; kingdom Bacillati; phylum Bacillota; class Clostridia; order Peptostreptococcales; family Tindalliaceae; genus Tindallia; species Tindallia texcoconensis. The sequence goes on along the minus strand of NZ_AP042431.1, from coordinate 1,974,140 downwards.
TGTTTCCATTATTGCTTTTTCAGCAAGAGTAACCTTTCCAAATATTGATCCTGGAATGGCATTAATCGCTACTACCACTATTTTGCCAACGTTTATTGGTGGATTGCTTTTAGCGGCGGCGGCGGCTTTTATTATCACCACAGGCAATTCCTATTTATTATCTGCTTCTACCAATATCACCTATGATTTATATGGAAAATACATCAATCCCAATGCAACGGATAAACAAAAGTTACTTTTTACCAGAATATTAATCCCGGTTTTAGGGTTGCTCTCTTATTCCCTTATTCGGTACTTTCCCACCATTCTATCTGTACAAATGTATGCCTATACGGTTTATGCCGCCGGCATTACGCCAGCCGTCTTAGCCGTATTCCTATGGAAAAAAGTCACCAAGGCAGGTGGGCTTGCATCCATGTCTGCTGGAGTGATCACCACATTAGTATGGGAAATTGTGTTAAAGCAACCCTTTGATCTTAATAGCTCTGTAGTATCCATCCCGGTTGCCTTTGCTGTGTTGATTATCACTTCTTTGCTCACTGCCAAGGAGTAAGTTGCCAAAAGAAAAAGACCTTAGGAGGAAGCCTATGTCCATCTACTTCAACAGGATTCAAAAAGTGCAGGAAAAAATGATCGGCCAGGGGATTGATTGTCTCTTCCTATCCCCCTCTATCAATTTAAAGTACCTTACGGGTTACGAAGCAAAAATGGATGAACGACTGGTTTTATTGATTCTTCCGTCAAAAGGAGAACCTGTTTTTGTGGCACCAAAGCTTTATGAAGCTTTTGTTGCCACTACCCCCATTGATCATAAAGTCTTTTGGGAAGATCAAGACAATCCCCATGAAATCGTGCTGAGGGAAATGAAAAAATGTGGCATGGCATCTGGTTCCATTGCTACAGAAAACAGTATGCCGGCGGCTTTTATAGTACCATTGCAAGCACAGCTTCCTGCCACAACCTTCGGATTAGCCAACCATCTTTTTGAAGACTTGAGAGAAATTAAAAATAACGCTGAAATTGAATTGTTAAAAAAATCTGCTCATATTATTGATAATATTCTAAAAAAAGTTATACTAGAGAAGGAGATTATCGGACGTAGCGAAGCAGAACTTGCAGCAGAATTGGAATATGAAATGAAACGCAGCGGCATGGAAGGGCCTTCATTTAGTCCGATTATTGCCTCTGGGGCTAATAGTGCATCGCCTCATCACAAAACCGGCTTGGATTCCATTAAGGAAAACCAGCCTTTGCTCATGGACCTTGGTGGTATTTGGAATGGCTTTTGTTCTGACATGTCTCGTACCATTTTTCTTGGAAACCAACCAGACGAATTATTTATGAAAGTCTATGAAATCGTCCTGGGTGCACAAAAAAAAGGAATAGAAGCCGTGGGTCCTAATGTCAGCGCCGAATCTATTGATGCTATTGTTCGTGAAGAAATTACACGCAATGGCTATGGGGATTATTTTATTCATCGAACTGGCCATGGTATTGGCATGGAAGTCCATGAAACCCCTTATATCGTTGCTGGAAACGATGGGATACTGAAACCAGGCATGCTCTTTAGCATCGAACCAGGTATCTACCTGCCAGGCAAATTTGGTGTTCGTATCGAAGATATTGTCCTGGTAACAGATACTGGATGCCAAGTCCTAAACCAATTTACAAAAAATCCATGCCTTAGATAAAAAGACGCTCGCGGCTATTGTAATGGATCCTTAAGCATTGCTATTGTGCTATTGGATAATTAAATTCAAAAACAAACCATCCAATGATAAATCATAACAACCTACAACAAGTGAGAACCTTTTGTTTCAAGCTATTCACAGTATTCTGTGTATGCTATTTTCTTATCCAATAAACATGATGGGGGTGCCTTCATGCAAGAAGTGTCAAAAAAAATTCGGGAATTACGAAAAGAGCGAAATCTAACCCTAAAAGAGTTAAGTCAGCGGACAGGGTTTTCCATTAGTTTCTTATCTCAAGTAGAAAGAGAAACGTCATCCATTGCTATTACATCCCTGAAGAAAATTGCAGACTCTCTGCATGTCCCCATTACCACCTTTTTCAAGGCCTATGATAACGAACATTTTTTAGTCTCCAAAGAAGAACAAAAGCCTTTTTTGATAGAAGGTGCTTCGACGGAATATGTTAAGCTGAGTGGTACTTTTCAAGATCGAGTGTTAGAGTCTTTAATGATCACCTTGCAACCTAAAGAATCCCACGGCCACCAATTTAGTCATCAAGGCGAAGAATTTCTATATGTGTTGCACGGTTCCTTAGCCGTAATGATTGATGGAGAGGAATACATGGTAAATGCAGGTTCTTCGATTCATTATCCTTCTGGCAAGCCTCATTTTTGGACGAATTTACTGGATCAAAAGACTACTTTTTTATGTGTGCTGACACCAATCGTCTTATAGGTAAAGCAATTCCCACTAGATTCAACTCTCCGTACCTTTCATTCTATGGGCTGCTTTCTAAAAATCCGATGGCCCTGTATGCCATCGGATTTTTTTACTCAATCTTTTTTCTGACTCTATGGAAATTTTTTAATAGCAGCTCCTCTACATCGATTCTGAAGCTTCCTTCAAGCCACGAAACACTTTTTCTGGAGTGGCAGGTAAGGTTCTTATTCGAACCCCACAGGCATTGTAAATGGCTTCTGTAATAGCAGGCGCTACGGTATTGACTACGACTTCACCGATAGACTTAGCCCCGTAAGGACCCGTATCATCAAAACCTTCTAGAATTTCTACCTTCAGGTTTCCTACCTCCGACCGTCCTGGCAGTTTATATTGCATAAACGTATCCTGTATTAATTTGCCTTTCTCGGTATACTCGGCTTCTTCGTAAAGAGCCAGGCCTATGCCTTGGACAATCCCACCTTCTGCCTGTACTTTCGCCAACATGGGGTTAATAGGAGTCCCACAATCCACTACCCCTACAAAATCTTCTACCTTTACCTGTCCTGTTTCCAAATCTACTTCAACTTCTGCAAATCCAGCCATAAAGGGAGGGGCTGCTTTTTTAGGCACAAAGGATCCCGTAACCGACAATTGTTTATGAATGACCTGATACATAATTTTTCTAGAAAACTCTTGTAGGCTAATGGTTTCATAGGGGGTTCGACAAATGAGATTCTTTCCATCAAAATCAATATTTTCTTCCTCTGTATCAAAGTATTCGGCGCCGATTTTCACTATTTCTTTTAGCATTTTATCCGCCGCATCTAAAATAGCATTCCCAGTGGTATATGTGGTGCTAGATGCATAGGCTCCGCTATCATAAGGGGTAATATCTGTATCTGCCGTATACAGAAGGATTTGTTCCATGGAAACCCCTAAGGCTTCTGCTGCTATCTGGGTCAGTATGGTATCGGAGCCTGTTCCAATATCCGTAGCTCCCAGCATCAGGCTGAAAAAACCATCCTCATTAAGTTTGATGCTAGCAGCAGCCATATCGATGTTGGGTAATCCTGATCCTTGCTGAGAAATAGCCATTCCTACTCCTCTAATTCGCTGATCATCCATTTTACGGCGAGGATATTTAGATTCCCAGTCTATCAGTTGTTTCCCTCTTTTCACACAGGTTTCCAGCATACAACTGTCCATAATCATTGGTTCTTTCCCGGCGCCCTTTGTCACCATGTTATACAAAGGAGTAGTTTCCCCCTGACGAATCATATTTTTTTCTCGCAGCTTCACTGGATCTATATTTAACTGATGAGCCAGTTCATTGATGGCCGATTCCAAGGCAAAAATTCCCTGGGTCACGCCATACCCTCTTAAGGCACCACCTGGCACATGATTGGTATACACGGCTTTGCCACGAAAGCGACAGGCTTTAACTCGATTATACAAAGTCAATACTTTTTTCCCTGCACTTCCTAAGGTGGTGGATGCATGCTCGCCGTAGGCACCTGTATCCCATATGCCATTCATATCAATGGCGTTTATCTTGCCTTCCTTAGAGGCACCCAGGGTTATTTGAAAAGACATGGCATGACGAGACGTGGTTCCTTGAAACACTTCTCTACGAGTATATACAATTTTAGCTGGCCTACCTGTTTTCATAGTAATCAACGCTGGATAAAATTCTGAGTGTACTGTCTGTTTAGAGCCAAAGCCACCTCCTATGCGTGGTTTAATGACACGAATTTGAGAAGCCGGCATCTCTAGGGCATTGGCTAAAATCCTACGTACATGAAAGGGAATCTGGGTAGAGCTTACCACCACCAGACGACCATAAACATCTAAATAACTGAAGCTCCGTTGGCTTTCCATCATGGCTTGGGCTTGGCCTTGGGTTCCATAGGTATGAGTGACCACTACTTCACTGTCTGATAGCACCTCATCCACTTCTCCCAGTTCAAAGTCTACGGTTCCGGCAATATTGCGTTGTGGATCAAATCCAAAGTTTGCTTTTGCCAGAATTTCTGGTTCTGGGTGAATAGGCGGCTGTTCTTCGGCTTTTTCCATATCCAACACCAGCGGCAGTGGTTCATAGGTGACTTTTATGAGTTTCAATGCTTTTTCTGCTGCCTGCTGGCTTTCTGCTGCGACGATGGCTACATCGTCCCCTACGTGACGCACGGTATGATCCAGTAAAAACTTATCGTGAGGAGAAAGCTCAGGGTAACATTGTCCTGCACGAGTAAAAGCCTTCCGCCCCACCTCTTCATGGGTCAGAATACATACCACTCCAGACACTTTTTCAGCTTGGACTTTATTGATCTTCGTTATTTTCGCATGGGCATGGGGACTACGTAACACCCGCACCACCAAAGCATCTCTAGGTGCCAGATCATCGGTATATACGCCTTTCCCCGTGACTAGGCTCATGCCATCCATTTTAGGAACACTTTGCTTAACCATTTTAAAGGTCATAGGATTCTCCTCCTTTCTTTAGAAGGACCTTCTTTTGCTGTAGATTTGCTTTGGATTCAAAATAGGCTGTTATGGCTCTCATTTGACTAGCATACCCTGTACAGCGACATAAATTCCCTTTTAAATGATGCGTGATTTCTAAGGTGGAGGGTTGTGGCTGAAGGGCTTCCAGATAAAGGATATTCATCACGGTTCCACTCGTGCAGTAGCCACACTGATCTGCTCCTTCTTCTACAAAAAATCTGGCAATGGTCTTTGCTTTCTCTGGAACGCCTTCTATGGTGGTTATTTCTCTGCCTTCGGCTTTGATGGCCAGTAAAACACAAGAAAGAACTGCTTTGCCATCCAAGTGGATCGTACATACACCACAATTTCCCGTATCACAAGCTTGTCGCACGCCTATATACCCATTTTCCCTTAGCACCTCTACTAGATAGGCATCTGGAGAAATCTCCATGGTTTTAGACACTCCATTAATGGTAGTATTCAGTTTCATACTAGATCGCCTCCTTGCCTGCTCCTTTGAAGAACCTTTTCTACCTGCCCTTTGCACAGATGCCTTCGGTATTCTTTACTGCCACGACTATTGGTGCCAAACCTCAATTCCTCAGCCGCCATTTCGGCTGCCTGTTTCATATCCATTTCCGTCCAATGAATCCGCCAAGAATCTCCCACTTGTTCTATGCCTTGTTGCAAAAATGCCATGGCTTTATGGGCTAAGGCCGCCCGACCAGGTCGGGCTCCTACGCTGATTTTCAACTGTCCCTTCACCACAGCGGATGCTGTGTTAAGTACCGCATAGTCTCCAGCGGTTTTTCGAAAAGAAGTAAAACTGGCTTTACATTGGCCTTTTTCAATAAAAATAGCTTCCAACAACTCTTTTCCTTCAGTTCCCTCCAGTAAAAAGCTTTCCAAAGATGGTTCTTTTCCTTGGTGGAGTCCAAGGGTTACTGGTAAGGTTAGTAGTCCAGTGATCAGATCCGAAAACCCATATCTAGCGTAAACACTGGCTCCCACCGTCACCACATTCCGCATCTGCACGCCTACGATTTCTCGGACGGCGGCGGCCAACAATCCATCATACTGGCGGTTTAACTCCTGATGCCTTTCCAACTCTCCTAAGGTTACCATCCCTCGGATTTCCCAGTAATGATCATGCTCGATAATCTTATTTAATCCACAATGAGAAAGGTCGATGAGGGTGGTAATGTTTTTGCTTCCCATCCGCAAAAATCCACCGCCGCCCAAGAGGGTAGCAAACCGATTTTGTTGCAAGGCTTCAAAGGCTTCTTTCGTCGTTGAAGGTGTGACGACTTTACGAACGGTGATCATCTCTAGCCCTCCTGTTCCATTTCTTTTCGTTCCTGTTGTTCATCTGCCAGGGTTTTTTGCGGCAATATTAAGTTAAGGGTAAAGGCAACAATCGTGGCAATCACAACCGCCGATTGCCCAAAAACCATCATGACCCAGTCAGGAAAAAGTGCTAAAGACTCAGGCACCTGTGTAATCCCAATTCCCAAAGCTACGGCAAGACCCACTATGGACATATTTCGACCAGACAGTTCATCTTGAATAATAAGCTTTATCCCTGTCATCGTGATCATGGCGAAAACCGTGATCGTAGCTCCCCCCAGAACACTCTGTGGGACTGTAGTCATCACAGCACCAAATTTCGGTACAAAGCCTCCTAAGAGAATAAATGCGGCGGCAATGCCCAGTACAAATCGACTAACCACTTTGGTCATGGCTACAATCCCTACATTCTGGCTATAGGTGGCCGTAGGCAATCCACCAAATAAAGAAGCGGCTATGCTGGCAACACCATTCCCAATAATTCCACCAGATAATTCTCTTTCCGTTACTTCCCGTCCCATGCCGCCTACGGTAGTGGCTGATAGGTCGCCTACGGCCTGGACAGAGTTTACAATATACATAATCACCATGCTCAGAATCGCTGGTGGATAAAATTCAATCCCAAAATGCAGTGGTCTCGGTGCGGCAAACCAGGAAGCCTCTGCTACTGGTGCAAAGCTAACCATATTAAAGAAAAAAGCAATGATATATCCAGCAACAATGCCCACTAAGATGGACGCCAGTTTAAAGTATCCTTTTGTAAACTGATTGCAAAAGAGTACTACAGAAAGGGTTACTATAGCCACTAACCAATTGGCATAAGACCCATATGTGGAAGAACCAACCCCTCCAGCAATATAGTTAATGGCCACGGGATATAAAGAAAGGCCAATGGTAAACACAACGGTTCCTGCCACCAAAGGTGGAAAATATTGCCGCACATGCTTAATAAAAATCCCTACTACCACAGCTACTCCACCACCTACCAGCTGAGCACCAAAAATACCAGCTATGCCATACTGAGCACCAATGGCAATGATCGTAGGCACATAAGCAAAACTTACGCCCATTATCACAGGTAAACCGGATCCCACTTTCCCAATAGGATATAGTTGCAATAGGGTGGCTATGCCCGCAATAAACATGGCACACTGCACAAGTAGCGTACGATCTGATGAGCTAAGCCCCACTACTCCGGCAATAATAATGGCTGGGGTCACATTTCCTACAATCATGGCCAAAACGTGCTGCAATCCCAGTGGAACTGCTTTTCCCATGGTAGGAATTCCATTGACATCAAAAACAGAGGTGTTGCGTGTCGATTGATTGTTGACAGCTTTTTCCATTGTTTTTCCTCCTTTTTCTTCCTTCCCTATCCATTGACCTTGCCTGTTTTCTTGGTCTGTACCAAGGCTTTTTCATTGATTTTTGGCATACAAAAAAGCCAGCACAAACCGAGGGATTTTCCCTCATGGTGCCGGCTACTTGAAGCGTCATTTAACAATGATCTTCTGTCTCTACCGTCCGCATTATTTAGTTGTATCTTGTCTGATAGAATAGCTCCTCAGTAGGCGCTCCGTCCCCTAAGGTAGAATACTCTTAAGTTTCTGACATCAGTTTATCATACTCCTCTTTTTCTGGCAACACAGAAAGGAAATCCTTTGCATTTTATTTTATCTCCAGCACCAGTTTTTCTTGATTTTTACTGCTATCGCAGGCTACTTCCCTAAGACGCAGAGAGCATTCCGTTACTTGGGACAAACAACTTATCAAGGCCTGTTGATTTTCCGTATAAAAGAGACGGCGGTGATAATCTACCAAACTGTAATGTCGACGATTGATCAAAATCCCTTCTTCCAATCGAGTTAGGCATCCTCTAGCTCGAATCTCAATGGCACCAGCACTAAGAGAAACATGAAGATCTCTGGGGCCTTTCCCCATGGCTTGTTTCATAAAATAAGTCATTTCCCGCTTGATTTTCATCTCCATTTCTGCCAGTTCGTCGGCATTTGCCAAACACTTTTCCCCTAATACCACTAAGCAATTTTCTTTTTTCACAATTTCTTGGGCCACCTGATGCATCTGCTCCAACAATTCTTCTAGATCAATAGGTTTTACGATATACCGAACAATTCCCACTCCCACTGCTTGAATAAGCGTATCGCTGTCTGAAAGAGCCGACGTAATAATCACTGGAATATCTAATCCCATCTGACGAATTTCCTTTACCAACCTTAGGCCATCCATTTCTGGCATCTTTAAGTCGGTTATGATTAACTCTGGTGGCAGCTCCTCTACGGAACGAAGGGCTTCTATGCCATTAGCCGCCAATCCAAGACGACCTACCCGTCGTTTCAAATAGATGGCCAGCTGGTGACGTGTTTCTAGATCATCTTCTACATAAAGAACATACAACTGATTTAAGACGGTAGATGCTTTAGGCTTTTTCTCTGTCATGAAGTACTCTCTCCTTTGCTCCAGGAATCGAAATCGTCATAGTCACACCCTGTCCTTTATTTTCCCAGGAAAGAATGCCCTTTAGGCTATTTTCCACAATGGTCTTGGTCATATAAAGACCTAAGCCAGTGCCTTGTTTTTGTGGTTTTGTGCTAAAGTATGGTTCAAAAATACGCTCCCCTATAGAAGGCGGAATACCACCACCCGTATCCCCAATAGAAATATGCATTTGAGTCGAATCCTCCTCCATACCAATCCGAATCTCTCTCTTGGTGGACTCCTGCTCCATCAAAGCATCCACCGCATTCGCTACTAGATTAAAAACAGCCTGAGAAAAGTGATTTCGATATCCGTAGGCAAATAGCCTTTCTTCTGCTTCCATGACGACTCGAATCCCATGGGCACGAAATCGTTCCTCCATTAAATCTAAGACTTCCTGAATTGCCTTCTCTACATCAAAAACATCACGCTGAATCTTAGGATTAGCAAACTGCATAAAATCGTCTATGGTACTAGACATACGGTGGATTAGTTTTCGACTGCTGTCTACGGAATGTGTCAGTTGTTTTTCATCTAGTTCCCCATGCCAATAGGCATCTTCCAAGTTTCCTAACACCAGCCCCAAGTTGTTAAGAGGCTGTCTCCACTGATGGGCAATATGCGTTACCATTTCACCCATAGCCGCCATTCTTGCTTGATAAAGCATTAACCCTTCTTTACGATGGTTTTCTTCCCGCTCCTGCTGAAATAGTCTTTCCATTCGATGAGCTGCACTTCGAAAAGACACCGCCACCAGCAAAAATCCTATAAGTAGTAAAAGACCCAGTCGTAATAAGAATAAAAGCCGCTGCTGCCGTTGTTGCTGTTTTTCCTGTTCCAAAGTTTCATAATCAAAGATAAAGGAGTTCCTATCTAAAGGTTTGGTGATTAAACCGAGTTGACTGAGTGCCTGATGGGTTTCTTCCCATCGGAAAGGATGAAGATTTCCCAGTTCTACCACCGGATAATAGGTTAATTCCATGACCTGCTGTGCCTGAAATTTGTTATATTCCAGAAATTCGCTGGGATACATGAAGTAATCATACCCCGCATGACCGCTGGCGTAACCTTGATCAATCCTGGTATGCTCAAAGCTTTCTGTAATGAGGGTTGCCATTTCCAAGGGATTTTCCAAAGCATAACGCCATCCTTGCAGCGTAGCTTTCCGAAAAGCTTCTACCATTTCCGGATCTTCCTGTGTTAGCCTTACCGTTGTAAACACCGAGTCTCCATAAAAATCGATTCCATAGTCCAGTGGTCGAAGGACAGAAACCGCCACTTCCGCTTCCCGAGCCTCCAATAAAATGCTGTCTAGATAGGATGGCACAATCTCATAGCGACGACTGGTCAGATCTTCCAGTGTAAAGCTTCTTTTTTTATCCGTATAGGGCAACTGTACCGGATCAATGCCTTCAGCGATCAACATTGCCTGAAGTTCTACATCCAACAGGTCTAAATGACGCCGGGCTACCTTCCGATCTAATAAATCCACCACGTTATTGACTTTAGTTTCTTCCAACCGATAGTAAGCTACGGCACTTCGCTGAAAAATAGCGGCTACCACCGACAACGGTTTTCCGTTCTCGTTGGCAAACAGAATATCCACAGCTCCTACACCAAAATCCGCTCTTCCAGCTTGTACTTCTTCTGTAGCTTGCCGGATATTGCCTGTCTCATCAAAAGCAGAACGAATGGTAACATCCAAACCAGCTTCTTCGTAATACCCTTGCCACAAAGCCGCATAATAGCCAGCAAACTGAAATTGAGGCTCCCATCGAAGTTGCAGAACAACGGATTGTTTATTTGCAGAAGGTGACGGATGTTCCATGGTTTCTTCTGCGCTCTCTCTGGTTTCCAATTCATAGCCATGTGGTATTTCAGGATAAAAGCCAAAGGCTGTCTCTGTAGATACATGGATCGCTCCTATTATCCCCACTCCTAGGATGAATACCACTACCCTAAGAAACAAGGCTACTGTTCTTATAAGGAGCTTTTCTTCTTTCCTTAAACACTCTTTGAAATCAGCGGCCATTTGGGTCCCTCCTTTGCTGCCTTTAAACCAAAATATCTTTGACGGATCTATGGAAGGCTTCTTTCTCTCCAGCATTCTTCGACAAAACTCTTCCATATCCTCTTTTTCCTTTGGCTCCTATTTTAGGGGGAAGTCATGTGATTTTTTTGGTTTTTTCCTTATGACAAACCAGTCACCATCCTAAACCACCAAGGAGCTCACAGAAACCACCAAGGAGCTCACAGAAACCTTACAAAAATGAAAGCTTCCTGTAAGGTAAATCCATGGCAGGTATTTCCAAAGCAACGTATAATAAGCCTATGAGGGTAGGAACCTACTCATCGTCATGACTAACGTGTCCTTAGGGATACTGTTTTATAACAAGGAAAAGAAATAGGAGGCAGGATCCATATGAAATCATTATTAAGTGTCCAAAATGCAGAAAAATATTATGGCAATAAAGGCAATGTGACAAAAGCCTTGGATGGTATCAGTTTCGACGTAGAAGCAGGGGAATTTCTTGGAATTATGGGTGCTTCAGGCAGTGGAAAAACGACATTGCTTAATTGCATCTCAACCATTGATCAAGTCACCACTGGAAGTATTAACGTCAAGGGACAAGATATTACACGGCTTAAGGCCAAGGCTATGGACCATTTTCGCCAAAATGAATTAGGATTTATATTTCAAGATTTTAATCTTTTAGACACATTAACCGCCTATGAAAATATAGCCTTAGCCTTAACCATCAAGGGAGAAAAAAGTCATCTTATCCATGATAAAACCGTAGCAGTCGCAAAATATTTAGCCATCGAATCTGTGCTAAAACACTATCCCTATCAACTATCAGGTGGACAAAAGCAACGGGTGGCTTCTGCAAGAGCTATTATCGCAGACCCATCCTTAATTCTAGCAGATGAACCTACAGGTGCATTGGATTCTAAATCCGCACGATTATTACTAGAATGCTTTGAAAGCCTTAACAAAGACCTAAATTCCACCATTCTAATGGTCACTCATGATGCATTTACTGCTAGTTATGCCCAAAGAATTTTGTTTATTAAAGACGGTACCTTATTTAGTGAAATCCTTCGAGGAAATCAATCTCGAAAGGCTTTTTTTCAACAGATTATAGAGGTGATGACCTTGTTAGGAGGGGATGATGAGCATGTACTTTAAGATGGCGTTAAAAAATGTGAAAAAGGGTTTTAAAGATTATTCTATTTATTTTATGACCCTTACTTTAGCGGTCTGCATATTCTACAGCTTTAATTCCATTGGTTCTCAAAAAGCTTTTGCTTCCCTAGAAGGAATGGAAATGGATATCATTGCTGATTTGACCGCTATGATTGGATATCTTTCCATCTTTATATCTTTTATCGTAGGAGGATTGGTGATTTATGGCAATCGCTTTCTGATTAAACGACGAAAAAAAGAATTTGGAACCTATATGATTTTAGGCATGAGCAAGTGGAAGGTATCAACAATATTGGTTTTTGAAACCTTAATGGTTGGCATGGCTTCCCTTATGAGCGGATTAATATTAGGCCTCTTCGTGTCCCAAGGTATCTCTCTTTTTACCACCATCTTATTTGAAATCCCTATGAAGGACTATGCCTTTGTGCTTTCTTTGGAAGCCATGAAGAAAACCTTCTTTTATTTTGGGATTGTGTTTCTTGTGTCTCTTCTATTTACCATAGGTTCTTTATCCAAGGTAAGTGTCCTTAAACTTCTAAGGGCTTCTAAGATCAATGAAGAAATGAAAATCAAAAGTTCCCCCTTATATATCTTGTTTTTTTTGACATCCATCGCCCTCCTTTTTAAGGCTTACAAACTAGTCTTAACCGTAGGTTTTCGGCCCATGGAAACAAGCTTCCTTCTTTCCTTAGCCCTGGGAATTCTTGGAACAATCCTTTTTTTCTTTAGTTTTTCTGGGTTGATGATTTTTATCTTACGAAAAAGTACACTATTTTATTTGAAAGGAATTAATATCTTTACAATCAAACAACTAAGCAGTAAAGTGAATACAAACTTTTTAGCTATGTCCATGATTACTTTCATGCTTTTGATTACCATTTCTGTCCTTTCCACTGGATTAAGCTTTCATAAAGCCATGGAAGAGAGTTTTGAAACATCCGCACCTTTTGACGCCAGTGCATCGGCTTATAGGACGGAAGAGGAAATCACGGATATTCACGCTTCTTTAAAAGAGGTAGGATTACGCTTGGATCACCAGGAACAATATAGCATGATCGATGTATATGGCCTCGGCCTAACAACCATGGAAGTATTCGCATTAGAGGATGGCTCCAACGCCTTAAGCCTTTATGATCTAGAGGTATCCGCCGTCAAGCTTTCAGAGTATAATAAAGGAAGAACACTACAAGGAAAGGCACCAATGGAATTAGAAAAAAATGAAGTATTGCTATTAGGTAACTTTTCTGAAGTAAAAGGGGTATTACAACAATATATGGATCAAGAAACGACCATAACACTGCCTCAACAAATATATACACTGAAAAACCAAGTGCTTTTAGAAGATAATCTGGTCAATACTCCTATGCCATCTTTATTCCCAACCCTTGTCTTTCATGATGAAGAAATAGAAGGTCTGCCCATTCAAGAACGCCACTTCAACATCATGTATCATGAGGACTATCAGGAAATATCCGAAAAAAAATATCGACAGATCTTTTCCAAGTATAAAGACGGTACTTTCCAAGAAAAGACCTCTGGCTTTATCATAGGAGACACCAGAGAATCTATGTTGATCTCTAACACTGGCTTGACAACGATCGTTCTTTTTCTTGGAATCTACTTAGGCATCGTGTTCCTCGTAACCAGCATGGCGATTTTAGGCCTTCAACAAGTTTCAGAAGCTGGAGATAGTATTGAACGCTATCGTTCCTTGAAAAAAATAGGCGCAACGGATCAAATGATCCATCAAAGTATTTTCCAACAAATTAGTATCCAATTTGCATTGCCCCTTATAGTCGCTATCCTTCACTCCTTTATTGCCATCCATGTGATGAATCGTTTTATTGCACTTTTTTATCCTGTAAACATAGGAAAAAGTGCCTTGATTACAGCCATGTTGTTTATAGTGATTTATAGCGGATATTTTATGGCTACTTATATGGGGTATCGAACTATTATTCATAGCAACAACTAAGAACTGGAGGTGCTCTGGTGAAAAAAATTATCATTGTCGAAGATGATCAGGTTATTCGGGAAGAACTAGAAATATTCTTGCGTAAATATGGCTATGATCCTAAGGCTATGGATTCTTTCGAAAATCCAGTGGAGGAAATAAAGAAAGAAATGCCAGATTTGATCCTACTCGATATCAACCTTCCTTATTACGACGGCTATCATATTTGTCGAGAACTTCGAAAAACAATAGATACCCCCATCGTGGTAGTCACCAGTCGAGATAGCGAAGGAGATGAGCTGATGAGCATGAACTTAGGTGCAGATGATTTTATCACCAAGCCCTACAACACACAGATTTTATTGGCTAGAATTGCCGCCATTCTTCAGCGAAGTCAAAAACAAATGCAACAGCAGGAAATGATCCATCATGACGGATTACAGCTTAATTTATCCACAGCTGTTCTGAGCTATGAAAATTCCCAAGTAGAACTTACAAAAAACGAAATCAGGATCCTCTCCTATCTTTTAAACAATGTGGGAAAGATTGTTTCCAGAGAAACCCTTATGGAGTATCTTTGGAGTACAGATTCCTTTGTGGATGATGCTGCCTTAAGCGTAAACATCACTAGATTAAGAAAAAAACTAACGGAAGTTGGTAAAGAAGGAATCATCGAAACCAAACGAAAAATGGGGTATCTCATCCAATGACCCTCTATGCGTATATGAAAGATAAAGCCTTGTTTTTGATGGTTAATTTCCTTCTATTCCTTGTCTTAACCATGATCATGATCATCGGAGGATTAAATCCACAACTCATCTTATTGCTATTTGTTTTATGGTTTCTACCTCTCACCTCTCATATGCTGCTAGAAGCCATCAAGCTCAAAAGATATTATGACCAGATCCAAACCGCTTTACAGGAATTGGATTCCACCTACTTATTGCCTGAAGTAATGGAAAAAAGCACCTTTATCACCGGGCAAATCCTGAATGACATTTTAGGGGTCCTCTGTCGAGATATGCATGAAGAGGTAAAGAATCACAGAGATAAGCAACAGGGATATCGAGAGTATATTGAGGGATGGGTCCATGAAATTAAAACCCCCATTGCTTCTTCAAAATTAATTATTGAAAACCAACGAAATCCCACCACAGAAAAAATCGAAGGTCAACTCAAAAAAATTGAAGGCTATGTACAGCAAGCTCTTTACTACGCCAGAAGCAACACCGTACGAGAGGATTATTTGATTAAAGCCTTTCCCCTGAAATCCTTATTAGTTTCCGCCTTAAAAAATAATTCCAAGGATTTTATCGCAAAAAAAATAACCATCGACATGAAAGAAGTAGATTATATTGTCTATAGCGATTATAAGTGGGTAGAATTTATTGTTCAACAGATTCTCATCAATGCTATCAATTACAGTAAAGAAAACCGTGGGCGACTTGAGATTTTTTGCGAAGAACGGCCTAACGCGCTGATTTTAATGATTAAAGACTTTGGTATTGGAATCAATGAACGTGATATTAATCGGGTTTTTGATAAAGGGTTTACAGGAGAAAATGGCAGACGTTTGGGCAGCGCCACTGGCATGGGTCTTTATCTCTCCAAAAAATTATGCCTTCAATTGGGCCTTTCCTTGGAAATTATATCCAAGCCCATGGAAGGTACTACAGTAATGCTGGGGTTCCCCTTGGATAAAAAACGAACAGAGGTATTGTTGGAGTTCAATCAACCTAATAACAGAACCCAAGAAGAGGGGAATTCCTCTTCTTAGGTGCCACAATACGTTTTGTATGGCTTGTCAAAGGGCGGTGGACTTTGGGCATATTTTTCTTGGTCATCTGTATACGCATAAGGATTTTTAAGTGCTTCTAACAAGGATTCCATAAGGGTGAAATCCTGCTGTGTCACTACGGCTTCCAAGGCTTTTTCCACCCAATAATTCCGAGGAATTACGGAAGGATTGGATTCTTTCATTTTGGTAGCTATTTGAGGTAAAGGAATCCTTTGATGGGCTATCCGTCTTCTCCAACGCTGAAGCCATTGATTAAATTCTTCTTTCTTTTCTCCTGGAGTGATTCCAATATTGGCTTCTTCCTTCGCTATGTTTAACGTCAGATTACGGAAGGTGTTGGTAAAGTCCATCTGGTTTTTTTCCATTAATTGAAGTAAATCTTCTACCAGTTTAATATCCTGTGGCGACCCGGTCTCTATTCCCAGTTTATTCCGAAACCCATCCAGCCAATATTGACGAAATAAAACCGGATATTGTGCCAGCACTTCTTGGGCCACTTCAAGGGCCTTTTTTTCATCCGGATCCAATAAGGGCAATAAGGTTTCTGCAAATCGAGCTAAATTCCAACCAGCCATAGTGGGCTGGTTTCCGTAGGCGTATCGACCATAGTAGTCGATGGAGCTAAAGACTGTGGATGAATGATAGGTATCCATGAAAGCACAGGGTCCATAATCGATGGTTTCTCCGCTAATAGCCATATTATCTGTATTCATAACACCATGAACAAAACCTGTCAGCTGCCATTTAGCTATTAATGCTGCCTGGCTGTTTACCACCTGTTTCAACAAGGAAAGATACGGATTTTCCACCGACTCCAAACCAGCATAGTGACGATGATACGTATACTCCGCCAGTTGTCTTAAATGCTCCTTTGTATCCCATTTAGCCACATATTCAAAGGTACCTACTCGTATGTGACTAGCCGCCACTCGACACAGAATCCCACCAGCAAGTCGATGTTCCCGAAACACTGGATCCCCTGTACTCACCACGGCTAAACTTCTTGTTGTAGGAATACCGAGACCATGCATGGCTTCGCTAATGATATATTCCCGTAGCATTGGTCCTAAGGCCGCTCGTCCATCCCCTTTTCGTGAATACGGCGTTTGTCCCGATCCTTTTAATTGTAAGTCTACCCTCTTTCCTTCTGGAGTGATTTGCTCCCCTAGCAACACTGCCCGACCATCTCCCAACCTGGTAAAATGACCAAACTGATGGCCCGCATAAGCTTGAGCTACAGGAGTCGCACCTTCTGGAATCTGGTTTCCTGCCAATACTTGGATTCCTTCTTGGCTTTCCAATTCTTCTGGGTTCAATCCAATATCCGCTGCTAATGTTTTATTGAGCATCACCATCTGCGGGGAAGGGACGGGCTCTGGTTTCAGTCTTGTGTAAAAGCTTTCCGGCAATGTAGCATAACTATTTTCTAGCTTCCATCCAAGTAGTTCCTTCTGTTTTTTTTTCTTGGTCATCTCTCTCACCTTCTCTTTCTGACACCTAGGGTCAAGGATCCTACCCAGGCTTCTTTTTTAATAGATACCCTTTCTCCCATTGAAATATTGAACACCCTGAACAACTTGGGCATAAAAGGTTCCTTTGTTGACAATAATCCTTTGTATCGGGTACAATTAGTACGGTAAAGCCATTTCTCAAAAGGCAGCTGCTTCGTTTTTTAATGAGAAGCAGCTTTTTCTTGCCTTTGGCTAATGGAAACTACAGAAGGAGACTTATTCATGCCCAAAGACCATAAAGAAGATTTTCCCCAAGAAGTACAACGTTTAGAAGAAACGAAAGATTATTTAGAGCAAACCATTGGAACCCTTTTAAACAGCCGCGAAAAATTCAAGGAAGAAATAAAAGATGCTTATCTTCATTTAGATTTTCTAGACAGCAGTTTAAGTTATTCCAGTATTATGCTTAATTCAAAGATGCTGGATGAATTAGAAAAGAATTTTGCCCTCTTAATGAAATCTCGTCAAAAACCATATTTTGCACGAATGGATTTGAAACAAAAAGGCAAGGAGCAAACAGAAGCTTTTTATATTGGAAAAGTCTCTTTATTTGACGAAACCATGGACACCCCTCTGGTAGTGGACTGGCGAGCTCCTATTGCCAGTGTCTATTACGATGGTCGCCTTGGAGAAACCAGCTACAAAGCCTCCGGCGGTACCTATGCCATCGATTTGTATAAAAAACGCCAGTACACCATTGAAGAAGGAAACCTGCAGGAGTATATGGACGTAGATATTTCTACATCAGATGCTTTTCTACAGGCCTCTTTGGAAAATCATGCTGGTGAAAAATTAAAGGATATTGTTTCCACGATTCAAGAGGAACAAAATACCATTATTCGAGCTGATATCACAAAGCCACTGATTATACAAGGCGTTGCCGGCAGTGGAAAAACAACGATTGCCCTTCATCGAATTGCTTACTTGATCTACACCTACTCGGATACTTTTGTACCAGAAGACTTTATGATTATAGCTCCCAATCATCTGTTCTTGGATTATATCTCTGGGGTTTTACCAGAGCTGGGAGCAGAACGGGTACATCAGACCACTTATATCGACTTGATGTTTTCCATCCTTGGTAAGAAACATCGACTGACGGATTCCAATGAAAAACTACGATTTTTGGTAAAAAATGACCCTGCCGGAGATCTGGCTTCCGCCAAAAAATCCATGCAAGAAGCCGCCGCCTTCAAAAATTCCATGGACATGAAGAAATTGTTGGATCTTTATATCCAACAATTGAAGGATACTCTCCTGCCAGAAGAAGACTTTTGTATAGGGGATAAGGTTCTGCTCACCCGTCAATCGATTCACCAGATGGTCCATGAGGATTTTTCCTACTTACCTCTTTATAAACGAATTGACCGCCTAAAAAAAATGCTTTCCAAGGAAGCGAAAAATGTCTCAAAAAAAATCTTAGCCTCTTTAGAACATGAGTATGATGTCCTCCTAGACCGTATTCGTAGCCAGGAAGAACCGTCGGATCAACGGACAGATAAACTGGTATCCCTCATGAATGAAAGGGACGAAAAACTGGAGGCTCTTAAAAAAGAGGTTCGAAATGCTGCCAATCACTACATTAAAAAAATTCCAAAAGACACCTTGCTGAATCTCTATCAATCTCTTTTTTCCCAGAATCTTTTATGGGAAAAAGCCACTACTTTTTCAAATCCAGAAACCCTTGGCTCCCTATTGGAGGAAAGCAACTTAATTTTTGCCAGCAACAAGCTGGAACTTGAAGATTTAGCTCCTATGGCTTACCTTCACTACCAGCTTTTCGGCCTAAAGGAAGATTTGGACATAAAGTATGCCGTCATAGACGAAGCCCAGGATTTCAGTGATTTTCAGTTCCATGTGCTTCGAGAAGTTCTAGGAACAGATCAATTTACGATCCTGGGTGATCTGTCTCAAGGAATTCATATGTACCGATCCATCACGGATTGGTCTTACCTTCAACATCATGTTTTTCAAGACCCAGCCAATTATTTAACCTTGGAGCAAAGCTACCGAACCACCATCGAAATCATGAATATGGCCAATTGGGTACTAAGTCAGTCGGCTACAGAGCACCTGCTTAAAGCCAAACCAGTGGTACGCCACGGCCAAGAGCCAACAATAAAGGGTTTCCAAGAAACTTCTCAAGTGATTCATGCCATCCATGAGCAGGTGAAGTCCCTAAAGGAAGCGTCTTTTACCACCATTGCCATTATTACCAAATCTCAAGAAGAAGCCACCAACCTTCATAAAAGACTTGTGAAGAAAACTGACTTGAAGCCGGTCTTGGTGACGGAAAAAACCCTTCATTTTGACCATTCCATTTTTGTCATTCCCGCTCATCTATCCAAGGGACTGGAATTCGATGCCGTTATCATTACGACCCTAGAAGATCGATTTACCCTAGAGGCTTTGGATGCGAAATTGCTTTATGTTGCCATGACCAGAGCTCTGCACCGTTTATCTTTCTTCTATACAGAAGGAACCCTAGACTATTCTATTGACTCATACCACCCTAAGGAGCTTTTATGAAAACCCACACAAATACTCAACCTAAAAGCAAACTGGCTTTTCCTGGATATAGCTGGATCATTGTCCTCCTCAGTGGCCTAATCCTTTTTTTCTCTGGTCCGGGCCAAACGTATAATGTTTCTGTTTTTATCGACTCTTACATTGAATCTGAAGGCTGGAGTCGCTCTGCCATTTCTGGATTTTATTCTGCCGCCACTTTAACGGCAGGTCTTTTAATGCCTTTTTCTGGCAGATTGATCGACAAGAAAGGCCATCGTTTTATGACACCAGTTATTGCTGGATCCCTTGCTCTAGCCTGTTTTTGGATGAGTTTTATGCAAGCCCCTTGGATGTTGGTACTGGGCTTTGTAATGATCCGACTGTTTGGGCAAGGCTCTATGACACTGCTTTCCACGACTCTGACACCACAGTGGTTTCATCGAAAGCAAGGCATTGCTCTTAGCATTGCTTCCTTAGGCGGCGTCGCTGGTCCTGCTTTAATTCCCATCATCAGTACTTATCTCATTCTCCATTACGGTGCCAGCCTTGCCTGGCGTTTCTGGGCTTTCTGGCTTTTAGCCTTGATGGTACCTTTGGCCGCCTTGTTGATTCGGAATCGGCCAGAAGATATCGGCATGGCACCCGATGGCAGAATGGCTTATGAAGCAGATTCCAAAGACATCACTTCCTCTAAAGAGACAAATCCTACGGCCCCTATGACCCCGGATTGGGAACCTGGAGACGCGACGAAGACCCGAACTTTTTGGATGATGATTTATTGTATGCTGGTCCCCTCTATGATTACAACAGGGATCACCTTTCATATTGTTTCTATCATCAGTGAAAAGGGATTTCCTGTGACCTTCGCAGCCTTGATCTTGAGTATCACGGCAACGGTACAACTACCAGTTACTTTTTTAATTGGCTGGGCTTGCGATCGGTTTCCTGTCTACAAATTAAAAGCCTTTAATTATCTGTTGATGGCCGCCGCTATTTTATTGTTGCTTTATAGCCCCACAAAGCCATTTTTGATTCTTTATGCGGTGATTCACGGCATTTCCATCAGTGCCGACCATGTCAGCACCAGCGCTTGGTGGCCTGGGAATTTTGGTCGAAAGCATCTGGCCACCATTCGAGGAATGGGCATGACTGCCATGGTCATTGGCTCGGCTTTGGGACCATTGCCTTTTGGCTTTGCCTACGATACCTTTGGCGACTATCAGTTTATTTTGTTAACCATGCTTCTTTTTCCCCTTTTAGCTTTTGGTGCTGCTCTTATCTCACCGCCTCCTCAACAATCCTAAAAATAAACATCGGTTATTTTTAAGCCTTAGGTTTCAGAAACCATCCGTCACGCTGTTTTATGAATAGCAAAATGAATTTTATTTGAGAGAATGGAGGATTTCATCATGCAAAGTTTACCCTTATTCTTCGTTTTATTGTTGGCCTTTATGGCTGGTAGTTTTAAGAATTTCAGAAAACGCCGAAGCTGTGTTTATCGAAGTGTGCTGACACAAAAACATCTCACCACCGTAGGCCTATCTTCTCTTGTCTTCCTTGGAATCACCTATACCACCGGTCACTTTTGGACCAATTACTTGTTGGTATTGGCTGCTAGCGTCTATATCCTTTCGAGTGTAATGACTGCAGGGATCCATGAAAATGGCATTCTCCGTTTTACCGGTGTCACCTTGCTGGGAAAAATCGAAAAATGGGAGGATTTAGAGGACCTACGTGTAGAAAAAAAATCTTTGACAGAACTTCGCTTTAAGGTCAAAAATGGAAAACAGACCCAGTATTATCCTTCCAAGGACTTTCAGTCCATTAAAAAATTCCTGAAACGAACTTAGGTCGTTTCAGGAATTTTTTTGTTCTTTGCCCACATTCTACTCCTACTATTCCATTATAAAAATACTACTTTATCATTGCTATATATAGAAAATATAGTATAATAGTACTATATTTATGAAGGCATCCGTTAACCACAGGAACACTTATCTTTCATTGGAGGAATGGGCATGAACTGGCATATGCCCCAAAACGATCATCTCACTAAAATGAAAAATAGTATTTTTCTTACCATACTCCGAATTTCAACTGCTGCATTTCTTATGGGAGCTTTTGTTAACCTGCTGAACAACCGGCCATTCATCAATATTGTTTATCCTATGATTGCTGCCGTTTTCATTTTTATTTTGGATTATCTATACCGTTCTTGCAACAAAAACCTTGTTCGGTTGGTTTTTTTACTCTTCTTATGCGTTGGATATCTACCCATTGCCTGGCTCACTTCTCCTGGCTCTTACAGTGCCATGTCTTTTTATGCGGTACTCTTGCTTTTTATTTGTTACATTGTAATCCAAAAAACATGGGAATACCTTTTTCCAATATTGTTCACCATCACCACCATACTACTTCTTCATATGGAGCTTCTCCGGCCAGATCAGTATACTTTCTATACAGACCCTCAGCATCGAGCTTTCGATTTATCCTTGAATTTCCTCTTGGTTTCAATTACTCTATTTGCACTCATATTTATATTAAACAACTCTTTCTCCGATGAACATGCCCGTGTTTACCGTTTTTCCATTACGGATCCACTCACGAATTTATACAATCGCAGGTATTTACATCACTTTCTTACCCGTATTATGGAGAACAATATGATTTCTCCTATTTCCTACTCTCTTCTATTGATGGACTTAGATAACTTTAAGCAAGTTAATGACTTATATGGCCATCCAGAAGGAGATTTTGTTCTAAAAGAATTTGCTAGGGTTTTAGAAACGGCGTCTAGAAAAAACGATATCGTGATACGATTTGGCGGAGATGAATTTTTACTGCTCTTAATGGATACCAATGAGGAAGGCATTACTTTGGTTGAAAATCGAATCAAAGACCTCTTTCATCCTATTTGCCTAAAATATCCTACTATTCCATTATCCGTGAGTTTTGGCAAAGCCACCTGCTCTTCTGAAACAGCGGACGAAGTCATCAAGTTAGCCGATGATGTCCTTTACAACAACAAAGATGCTTCTAAAAAAAGGGTGGCCTCCATCAAATAATCTGCCACCCCTCTTATGTATCTCCCTTTAAACCAGAATCCAGTCTCCCGTATTTTTTAAAAAGTCTGTTGAAACAAAGTCTTTCCTATTTCGCTGATAACTTTTCTGTGTCGCCTTAATCCATCCCCATCTATCTTGATTGGGATCCGGTAAATGAATAACGGCCATTCTTTGTGGCTCAATAAAGTCTCGAATTATTTGTCTGGCTCTTGGAATCCCAGCATATGGGAAGTTCGCCAACAAGACCTGGATCTTTTCTTCCCTCAAATGAAAGCCTTCAAAGTTTTCCGAAACTGGGGCTGCATCTCCTAAGTGAAGTACTTTTTTTCCTCCATCAATCAGATAGGCTAAGTGAAAGATCACCGTATCCGTCTCCCCTTCATGCCGCATGGCCATCCCTTTTATTCGAAGCCCTTCTAAGTAGATGGTTTCGCTCTGTCCCAAAGCAGGATTCATTCCATATAATCTTTCTGACAAAACATCTGGTGCCTCTTTCCTAAGGGCAAAAACCACTTCTTCCGGTGCAATGACTTTGGTTTTTTGACTATTTTTTAAAAAAGAAAGCACCCGCTCTACATCAAAGTGATCGCTGTGCTGATGCGTCACTAGCAAAAAATCGATCTGATCATAAGGTGGTTCCTGATTCAGTAGTTGCTGATAAATATCTTCCGGCGTACTTTTAAACATGGGAATCTTCGACTTAGTCAAGGCATCAATGAGGATCCTTTTACTCCCTATTTCCACTAATACTCCTGAATTTGCAATATATTGAATCCTTTCTGTTTTTTCCTGCCAATCACAAGAACGCATTCTTTCACCTCTCGTTTCCTTCTGATTATTCAACCTTTCTCTATGATAATACCAACAAGGCTTTATTTGCATATCGATCAACATAATCTAAGTGTCTCTGTGCTATAATTGTAGCTCATATATCTTTCTAGGCCTTCCTTTTCCTTCACTTTCTTCTCCAACAATCTTAGAATATCCCTTTTCCTCTAAAGCACCTAAAATTCGACGAGCACTGCGTTCAGTCATTCTCAAATAGTGGGCAAACTCTTTTGCCGTAACTTTGCATCCATGTTTATCCATCATAGCAACAATTCGATTAACACTTTTTACACTTAATTTTGTTTTTTCAGCTACAGATATAATTTTTTCCTCAAGCGAAGCCAGCCTGTATTCAAGCTGATGCTCCTTTCCAAGCGGTCCTTTGATTCTATGATTTTGATCAACTATAAAAAGGCAATCCCCTCCATATTTTTTTGCATGTTCAAGACCAATTCGTGCATTATGCTCAGCATCATAGGCAGTAGTATCAAACCCTATACCAACACTTGCTCTCATCTTCAGCTTTTTCCGGATTATATCTAAGAGTGTTATTTCACCATGGTTTTTTGAAGAGTTTTCTAAAGATCCACCCGTAGTAAAAATCAAGTATTCATCATTTCCCATTGAGAAAATTCTACCTTTAGTTTCTTCAGCATAGTCTAAAAGAATTCTATGAAAATCTAGCTTAAGCTTTTGCACTCCATATTCTGAAGGGAATTTCTTGATTTCTTTTTTGAATTCATCTATATTTACTACCAACACAGCAATTTGATTATGTCTAAGTTTTCTAGCTTTAACCTCATATAGCGCTGATTCAATTACTTGTCGAATTAGAGGGCGAGTTACTAATACTCTGTACACTGGTATCCCTTCCCTTTGTAAAATCTTGCTTGTTTCTTTCAGACAGGTTACAGCTGCTTCGGTTTTTTCATTTCTAAATAGATTCGTATGATAATCTGCCCACTCTTGATACTTTAAATTTTGCTCATATTCTTTTATAAAAACATTTTTACTGGACATCTCCAAATCTTCGTAAATTTCATTCATTTCTGTTGTTGAAACATTATCAAAACTCACCTTTTCAATGTTCCTGCCACTATTCTTCATTTTCAGAAGCGCTTGGTAAATACTCGTTCCGCTATGCGGTAAGTAAAGACTAGGAATTTCCATTTTCATTTTTTTCATCACAATGTAATATGGTACATGCCCTGAAAAAATAACTGCATCCATTTTATCGATATGTTGTTCTGCCAGGCATATAGCATCTTCTTTGCATCTATACGGCAGAGGAATAAACACTGCTTCTTTTTCATATTCTTTCGAAACTTTATCCATTATCGTTACTGAGTCCTCTGCTCCAATTAATCCAATTGTAAATTTCAATGTTACCACCTCATTTTACTGTTCGTATTGTAACCTAAATCACTTTCAAACTTCATATATCTATTGCTTTTAGCGAGTTTTACAAAAATATAGTGGCACCCCCTTTGAGGCAGTATAATTGAGTCACCACAAGTAAACCTCTACCAAAAAGAAAGGGTGTCACTATGGTTACAATTATATGCCATCTCATTATGATTAATCAATTGCTTCTCGCTCTAATTGTTTCTGAATTTTTGTTTTCTCGGTTTTCATGTGCTCCTTTACAGTACCTTACTGTTGATTTATTATACATCATTTTATGTTCTTCCATCATCTTTTACTAGAATACATGAGCTCTATTATTCTATCCACTTAGAGAAGATCTAATCAGGTTTTCATTACACTTCTTCAGATATTTCCTTATAAAAAAAACCCTTTGAACCACATATAGTGGTTCAAAAGGGTTTTTTTATTATTTATTTAACCGACACCACTCTAAGGCTGTCTTACAAAGAACTTTTGTCCCTAAAGCCAGTATTGCTTCATTAAACTCATAATGTGGGCTGTGGGGTGGATGAATTTCTTCCTCTTCTCCGTATCCTAGCCAAAGAAAAACCGAAGGAACTTCTTTAGCAAAAAAAGCAAAGTCTTCTCCACCCGGAGCAGGTTGATCTACTTCTATATAGGATCCTTCACCAAGCATTTCCTCAGTGGAAAACTTTGCAATTTTTACCATTTTTTCATTATTTATCACAGCTGGATATCCAAAGGTATAGTTAAATTTTGCTTTTGCATTCATTGCCTCAGCACCTTTTTCAATGACAGTCTTCATTCGATCATGAATTCGAAGACGTGTTTCTTCGTTGAAACTTCGTACTGTTCCATAAAAGTGCACCCTCTCCGGAATAGTATTGTACTGAGTTCCACCTTGCATAATCCCTATCGACATAACGCTTTGTTCGAAAGGACTTATATTTCGACTAATCACAGACTGAAGATTAACAATAATCTGCGAAGCCGTTATAATAGGATCGATTCCCATATAGGGGAGTGATGCATGAACCCCTTTTCCAACAACTTCTACATTGAATGGATCTGAGGCCGCCATTATGGGACCCACTCGCGATCCAACTTCCCCTACTTTCAATTTAGGCCATATGTGCATTCCCACCATAGCTTCTATTTTAGGCTCATCTGAAAGCACACCATCTTTTATCATATGTTGTGCACCACCACCTGTCGTAGCATCCTCTTCGGCTGGTTGAAACACAAGCTTCACAACACCACATATCTGATCTTTCATCTCATTTAAGACTTTGGCACAGCCGAGTCCCATAGCCATATGACCATCATGCCCACAAGCATGCATAAGCCCCTTATTCAATGACTTAAATTCAGTTTCTACCTTTTCTTCCATTTCCAACGCATCCATATCAAACCTAATTCCAATGGTACGTCCTGCCTGCTCTCCGTAGATTACTCCAACTAAACCAGTGTTGTAATATCCTTCCTTAACTTCAATTCCCAGGTCTGTTAATGACTTTTTAATATATTCTTTTGTTTTCCATTCTTCCTTACTTTTTTCAGGGATCTGATGAAGAGCTCTTCGATGATTAATAATCCATGTTTCGTTCGCTTCTATTTTGTCTCTAACAATTTCATTCATATTTATCAGCCTCTTTTTTAATATTGTCCATCTTTAACCAATCGTACTTACAACAGAATACTTCCGCCTGGACCTAACGGCAATCCAAGTATATGCCATACCGATAACATAATCATCCATACTACCATAAATGCAATTGTATAAGGCATGACCATAGACATAACCGTCCCGATTTTAGCTTTTTCTTTGTCATATTTAGCAAAAAATCCCAAAACAATTGGAAAATACGGGAACATAGGCGTAATCGCATTTGTTACTGAATCACCAATTCTATAAGCAAGCTGAGCATACTCTGGTGAGTATCCTAGCAGCATGAACATTGGCACAAACACTGGTGACAGCAATGCCCATTTGGCAGCACCACTTCCAATAAAAATATTGACCACAGTACTCACCAAAAGAACTCCTAATACCATCGGTAATCCGGACCAGCCCAATGTTTCTATCAGATTTGCCGAACTGACCGCTAAGATCATACCTATATTCGTCCAGTTAAAATACTGAACAAATTGAGCAATGACAAAAACCAATACGATATACCCAGCCATCCCTTCCATTGCCTTTGTCATTAACTTCGGAACATCTGATTCAGATCTAATAGTACCCACCGTTATTCCATAAACCACACCTATAACGATAAACCAGAATAGTATGAAGGGTACAATCCCTCTTAAAAATGGTGACGGCACAAGGGTACCACCTTCCCCTCTAAAAGGAGAGTCTTGGGGAATCAACATTATCACTATTGCCATCCAGTAAATTAAGCTTGCAATTCCTGATCTTAAAAGACCTTTTGTTTCAATCGCCGAGACCTTAAATTCATCTTCTGCCAACTCAAAATCTTCTTCAGGTATATATTCGCCCGCTTGCGGCTCAACAAACCTTTTTGTAATATACGCCCCTACCACCGTAAGAACAAATGTGGATGCAATCATAAAATAATAATTAACAGCTGGTGAAACTTCAATACCAGGTTGTATAGTTTGTGCTGCTTCCTCAGTAATCCCAGCAAGCAACGCATCCGTACCAGCAATAAAAATATTTGCTGTAAAGCCAGCACATGCCGCTGCATATCCAGCCGCTATACCCACTAAAGGGTTTCTTTTCGTTCCATAGAAAAGCGCTCCTGCTAAGGGTGGCACAATAATAATAGCCGCGTCAGACGCAATATTTCCTACAATCCCGATAAAAAAAACTGATAATAGTAATAGTTTTTCAGGTGCTCCTAACATAACCTTCTTCATAAAGGCTGACATAAAACCTACTTTTTCAGCAAGCCCTATCCCCAGTACCATCGTCAGCACAAGTCCCAGGGGCGCAAAACCCGTAAAGTTGCTAATCAAATTCAATACCATCCATTGCAGCCCATCACCAGACAGTAAATTTTTGACTATTATTTCTTGACCATCAATGGGATGGATAACAGAAATGCCCATATGACTGGCAACCAAAGAAATCATCATAACTACGACACATAGTATAACAAATAAAGTAAAAGGGTGTGGTAATTTATTCCCAGACCTTTCTACAAAATCAAGAAATTTGTTCAGCATAGATCTTTGCTCTATTTGTACCTTCACTGGCATTACCTCCTAAAATCTTATTTTTATCTGCTACAAGTACAACTTTTCGTCCTAAATATTTCTCGACCTCTCTACCTTCCTGCTATTTTGAGTATGACATCCTTATAAAGACATATCCCTTTCATTAAAACTGCTTCATCAAAATCAAATCCTTCGTTATGATGAGCAGCTTTCGTTTCAGCACCAAAAAAGATATAAGTCGCTAAGCCGCCCCGCTCTTGCACTGATTTCATCATAAAAGTCGCGTCTTCACTTCCACCCAAATACTTTTCATTAATGACTCCTGTGATTCTTTCTTTATTTTCCAGTGCTACCTCTTTAACAATATCAACTAATGCCTCGTCGCAATCAGCCGCAAGTGCCTCGCCCTCTTTTTTCATAGAGACGCTATTGCCATACATCTTTGCAGCACAATTCAGTATTCCAGCGACTTTATCATACATATAATCATTTAATTCAGGTGTCTCACCACGAGTTTCAATTTTCAAAGTAGCTGCTGGTGGAATGACATTGCGCCCTACTCCTCCTTGCATCACCCCTACATTAACTCTAGTTGTACCCTTACTATGAGGTGAAATCGCATGAATATTAAGCACTGCCGTAGCCGCCGCCAAAAGTGAATTTTTTCCTTCTTCTGGTGCATTGCTTGCATGAGATCCTTTTCCATAAAAATATGCATCCATCTTAGTCGTAGATAAAAAACCTGTCGTTTTAGGGGCAATGAATCCAGTTTGAAGATTAAACCCCAAATGCCCAGCTAGAAAATAGTCCACATCCTCTAATAAACCTTTCCCTACCATCGCTCTAGCACCTCTTACGCCTTCTTCCGCTGGTTGAAAAATAAGTTTGATAGTACCCGTTAGGTTTTTTTTTTCTTTTATCAGCAATTCTGCTAAACCTAGTCCCATAGCGGTATGACCATCATGTCCACAGGCATGCATCATCCCTTCATTGACAGACGCAAACCCTTCTTTTGTAGGTCTATGCTCCAAATCTTTTCGCTCAATCACGTCATTAGCGTCTATGTCAAAACGAATCGCAATAACTGGTCCGGGCCTTCCAGTTTTTAAAATTCCAACAGCTCCCGTATACCCTTCCATTTTTTCAATAAACTTTGAGTTTCCACCTTGTCTTATACCACGCTCAATATGATTTGAAATTTCTTGCTCAGCGTCCCTTCCCATCACCATTGGTATATGAATAACTTCTTTGCCATACTTCACTTCCAATCCTAATTCTTCTAATATTTCAATAATTCTGGATGTTGTTCGAAATTCCTTCCATCCCGATTCTGCATAAAGATGGAACTCCCTCCTATAGCCAATAACTTTTTCTTCCACTTCTATCACATCCTTTCTGGCATCCAACCTAAAATACTTTCTTTTTTCCCTTACCAATTTATAATGTTTTTTAAACCTGTCCCCCTTCCTATAAGGTTGTTCATTTACGGTCTATTTATGGAAATGTCCTTATGTATCTTAATATTCGACATTTATTTTGAAATTCCTCTTTTATTTTTATTTTATTTTTATTTTTACTTTATTTTTTCAATAAGGTTTCAAACGTATTTTTCACATGTTTATGATAATCTAAAAGCACCCCACCATATTAGTTAAAAAATTCCCCAGAAGAAGTACAATTAACCCTATGACATTTCATAAGGGGCTAAGAGGATGATCCATTTAGTGCAAAAACAGGAAATCATATTAAAAACATTTTAGGGAAGGGAAATCACAGAGAGATATTAGCAGAGAAACAGATATTTCCAGAAAGACGATCCGGAAGTATATTCAAAAATATAAAGAACAAAAACAAAGAGTTTTTGAGGGAGATCCAGAAGATAAATAAATCATCAATGACTTTATGGCACCACCTAAATATTATAGTAGCAATCGTGTACGAAAGAAGCTGACGGATTAAATCATTGATCGCATTCACTTTTTCATAAGAGAGAATGCAAAGAAAAAATCAATAGGAAGGAGCAAACAGCAGAAGAAGAAAATTGATATTTATGAGTGTTTAGTGGATGAAGGGTTTGACATTAACTATACAACCGTTTGTAATTACATTAAAAAACATACGGAGACTGTCAAGGAAGCCTATGTCAGGCAGGAATATCAGCCAGGAGAGATCTGCGAATTTGATTGTGGGTATGTTCACTTAACGATTGATGGAAGACCTAGGACGGTTCAAATGGCCGCTTTTACTAGCGCTAAAGGCAATTATCGGTATGCGAACTTGTATCACAGTCAAAAGATAGAGAATTTTTTTGATGTGCATGTGAAATTCTTTAATGAGATTGAAGGAGTTTACCAGACGGTGGTTTATGACAATATGAAGGTGGCGGTCAAAAGATTTATCAGTGGAACTCAAAAGAAAGAGACGGAAGATCTGTTAAAGTTATCGCTGTACTATGGCTTTCAATATCAGTTTTGCAATATTTGCAGTGGGAACGAAAAGCCCTATCTGCTTGAATGGAGGCCAAGTTATGATACGGCAAGGACCTCTGAACTAAGAGTCAATAAATACGCCGTGGTCAGTATCGATGAAAACAAATATTCTGTTCCCGATGACTTAGTGGGCCGGTTTGTTTTTGCTAAAGTATATCCGGAAAAAATCTTACTGTATCATCAGGAAAAGCTGGTAGCCGAACATTTGCGAAGCTATGGTGCACACACCTGGAGTATCAATATCCAGCATTACTTCAACACCATAAAAAAGAAGCCTGGGTCCCTTCATTCGAGCACAGCCATGCAACAAATGAACCCCACGCTTCAATCCATATACAATTATCATTATACCGAAAATCCCAAGGATTTCATAGACCTTTTAGAACTATATGATAATGTTAAAACACTTAGACATACCAGAACATGCGGCTATGAATAAGTTTTTTTCAAAGCTTGTATTAAGTGTTAAACTGATTCATTTATCGGAGTCTGTAGCTTAAGTTTTACAAACAAAACAGATTTCAAAAAAGCCTAAAGCGCTTAGCTCCAGTGGAGATCGAAGCCAAGCACTAATATCATAGTTTTTTTCAATTACTTATCTACTTGACAATGGTCAGTTCAGACCATCTCTTTCCTCTTTCTTATGATAGCCCTTTTTAGTGGTCTTCGTTTTTAATCTGTTCTTCTTTGGCAAAAATACAGGCATGTTCATGACCTTCTGATACTTCCGTATAATCATGATTACAGGTTTTACACGCTTCCTTGACGTAAGGACAACGTGGCCCAAAACGACAACCTTCTGGCAAATTGATTTGATCCGGTGCTTCATCATCAATAAGGATTCGTTCTTTGACATAGGTTGGATCTGCTACCGGTACCGCTGATAATAACACTTGGGTATAGGGATGCTGAGGATTTCTCACTACTTCATCCACAGGCCCAATTTCCATGATTTTTCCCAGATACATAATGGCAATACGATCACATAAGTACTTGATCGTAGAAAGATCATGTGAAACATAGAGCATGGTTAAGCCCATTTTTTTTCTCAAGTCTTTCAAAAGGTTCAAAATATCCGCTCGGATAGAAACATCCAACATGGATACAGGCTCGTCTGCTACTAACACCTTGGGATCTACCACAATCCCTCTTGCAATGGCCACTCTCTGCCGCTGGCCTCCCGATAGTTCATGTGGGTATCGGTGTACATAATGCTCTGCTGGTTTCAACTCTGCAATTTCCAATACTTCCAACACTCGCTCATAAAGCTTTGTTTTATCTTTCAGCCCATGAATTCGAAGGGGTTCTGCGATGGTTTCAAAAACATCAAAACGCGGATTCAAGGTTTCGTATGGATCCTGGAAAATCATCTGCACTTCTTTTCGAAAGCTCTTCTGTGATGCCTTGTCCTTTATGTTTAAAGGATGTCCATCAATGGTAATGTCTCCCTCTGTAGCATCTTGAAGCCTTACCAAAATTTCTCCAGTAGTGGTTTTCCCTGAACCACTTTCCCCCGCCAATCCTAGGATTTCTCCTTTGTCGATAGTCAGGTTAATCCCATCAATGGCTTTTACATAGACTTTTTCTTTATTGAAAATATCTTTCAATCCTTTGTTGACCGGATAATATTTTTTTAGGCCTTCTATTTGAATTAAAGGGCTTCCACTCATGAAACATCCCTCCTTAAATCTTCAATAATGCGATCTCGCACGCTTTCCCAAGTTTCTCTTTTTTGACACGCTTCCCTAAACTTTTCTACCTCTGTATTGAAATGACAGGCGGACCAGTGACCCGGCGTTACTTCTTCCAGTTCTGGAACTTCTTCCTGACAAATGGTTTCTCTGAAAGGACAGCGCTCTTGAAAACGACACCCAGTCTGTTTCACCATCAAATTAGGCGGTGCACCAGGAATAGAAATTAATTCCTCCCCAATTTCATGAATACTCGGAAAAGCGTTGTTAAGCCCTAGGGAATAGGGATGCATTGGTTTTGTAAAAAAGGCTTTGGTAGAAGCTTTTTCCATCACTTTACCACCATACATAACGATAATCGTTTCGCAGGTTTCCGACACAACAGAAATATCATGGGTAATAAGAATCATGGAGCTATTTATTTTTTTCTGAATATCAATCACTTGTTGTAGGATCCGATCTTGCACCACTACATCCAAGGCGGTGGTTGGTTCATCTGCTATAATCAAGGATGGGTTTAATGTCAAGGCCATGGCAATAATCGCTCGCTGCTTCATGCCGCCACTCATCTGATGCGGATAACTTTTTAGTCGCTTGGCTTCTAATCCTACCATTTTAAAGACTTCAATGGCTCGGTCTTTGGCCTGTTCCCGACTCATATCCGTATGAATCTGAATGCCGTCGATCAACTGATCTCCTACGGTTTGCACAGGATTCAGAGCATTCATGGCACTTTGGGCAACCATGGCGATTTCTGTCAGACGCAATTTTCGTATCTCTTCTGAACTTTTTGTTACCAAATCTTCTCCTTTAAAAATCATTTGTCCTTCACTTATTCTGCCGTTTTTGGAAAGAAGCCTCATAATAGATTTGGCCATCGTGGTTTTACCACATCCACTCTCTCCAACAAGGCCTACGCTTTCTCCAACTTCCAGAGAAAAAGAAACATCGTCCACCGCTTTTAACACGCCTTCTTCTGTTGTATATTCAATGCTTACATTTTTCACATCCAGCAACGCCATGATTATCGCCTCCTCAATCTTGGATCTACTACTTCTTCTAGGGCTCTAGCCAGGAAAAAGATGGACAGCAGGAGGAGCACAATCGCTACACCTGGAGCTGTAATCCACCACCAAGCAACTCGTGAGTTGCCGGTACTAAAAGCGATATGAAGAATTTGTCCCCAACTAGGCACCGAAGGATCTCCAAATCCAAGGAAAGCTATGCTGGCTTCCGCTGCAATTGCCCAATTCACCATGAAGGCCATTTCCAGTAAAATCAATGGAACAACATTAGGCAAAATATATTTAAACATCAATCGAATATTGCTGGCTCCCGCTACCCTACCAGCTTTTATATATGGCCTTTTTGCAATTGATAAAACCTGAGAACGCACCAGTCTGGCTACGGTTCGCCAGGATAAGAGGGACACCGCTAAAATAACATTCCATATACTGGGACTCAGCACCGCCGAGAGTACAATCACAAAGGGAATAAAGGGAATTGCGTAAAAAAAGTCAACCACCCTCATAACCAGGGTATCTACCCATCCTCCATAGAATCCTGCAACTATCCCTACCACGGATCCTACTACAGTTACTAGTAGGGCTGCCAATAAACCAACCATTAATGCCGTTTTGGTTCCCAGTACTACCTGGGAATAAATATCTCGTCCTACGTCTGTAGTTCCAAAGGGATGGGCGGCTGATGGGGCTTCCAAACGCCGGATGCTTCCCTCTTCATCGTAATGCCGATCTCGAGGGCCATGTGGTGCGATTACATCTGCAAAAGCTGCTACGGTTAAAAAGAATATGAGTAAGACAACTCCTATAAGTGCCAATTTATCGCGGCGTAAGTTCTTGAAAAACAATCGAAAGACACTTTTACTGTTCCCCTTTTTTTCTAATGCTGCAACGTTCATATATTCACCTCTTCTCCTCTAAATTATTTATAAGAAATACGTGGATCTAAGAATGCATAAAGCATATCTGCAACCAAGTTCATAAACATCACCATGGCTGAGATAATAATAAAACATCCTTGAGCCAAGGGGTAGTCATGACGAGTCACGGCTGTAACAATTTCTCTACCTAATCCTGGCCAGCTAAAGACCACTTCTATCAAAACTTGCCCACCGATGGAAGAGCCAATAAAGAGGGCTCCAGCTGTCACCACAGGCAACAATGCATTTCGAGCTGCGTGTCGATAAAGAATATGGCGCTCTTTTGTGCCCTTAGCCCGGGCCATCTCAATATAGTCCTCAGACATTACTTCCAACATACTGTTTCTCATAATCAACATAGGCGTTGCTATGAAGTAAAGACCTGCCACTAAGCTTGGTAAAATCAGATGCTTTAGAAAGTCAAGGTTTAAAAACATTTCTGCTAAACTTCCACCGCCTGTTCCGGCAGTACGCATTCCCTGAGCTGGGAACCAGCCCAATCGAACAGAAAAGAGCATAATCATCATAAGGCCTACCCAGAATGTGGGTGCTGAACGAAAAATAAGGGAAATCGTAATTCCCAAGGACTCCAATCGAGAGCCACGACGCCAGGCCATCCAAGCACCTCCAAAAACTCCAATGGTGTAGGCAAAGACCATGGCTGTCAACATAAGAATCAATGTTGCTGCCAACTTTTCTTGGATAATTTCAACAGCTGGACGATTATAAAAGAAAGAATCACCAAAATCCAATCGTACTAAGTCAGATACAAAGACTTTATATTGATCCCAGAGACTTCCGTCTAATCCATAGCGTTCTAATAATTGTTGCCTTGCTTCCGATGGAATGGATGGATCTACCACAAAAGCCGTTGGATCTCCTGGCATCGTTCGGAAAAGGAAAAAAATCATGGTCGACACTAAAAAGATCATCATCAGCATCACGATAAGCCTTTTCACAAAATATTTTAACAATTCGCCACCTTCTTTCTTTGAACTCCTTTATAAAGTTCTGTTATGTAAAACATGAAAGCCGATTTCTCGACTTTCATGTTGTTTTACTATTGATTACTAGCACTTTTAAGTTCTTATCCTTGTTACTCTACAGGCATTCGAAGTTTCCCTTGGCTGTCCCAAGTAAAGCCAGCTTCCAACAATATGTCTTTAGCTTTTTCTGGGTCATAGGTGTCATAAATAGGCACATCTGGATTATGCCAAAATTCATTGGCTTCCACAATGGTTAATCCACCGCCACCACGAGCACCATATCCATTTAAGTGTACATCTAAAGCTAGATCATAGTCTACCAAATGGGCCATGGCAATTCTAAAATCTTTATTACCGAATGGCTGCCGATCCAAGTTCATGCCAAGGTAGAAGAAACCAATATCATCTGCTTCTGTTAATTCCAAATGATCGTATTGACCATCTACATTATTGGCTATTTGCTCCGTATGAGCAGGAACTAAATCGTAAGATACCATATCTACATTACCTAATTCCAAAGCCGTCAAGACGCCTTCTGGAGAAGCAAAGATTTGGAAAATATATCCATCAATGTGTACCGGTTCAAAATAATCATCAAACTTAGAGAGCACTAGCTCTTCGCCTGTCTGGAACCGATCCAGCTTGAAAGGACCACTTCCAATGGCATCTTCGTTGCCATATTGCACCGGACTTTCAATGTTTTCCCAAATATGCTTGGGTAAAATTGGTATTTGTGCCAAAGTATTGGTAATGAAAGGTGCATAAGGCTCTTCCAAGATAAATCGAACTGTATTTTCTTCCGTAATTTCAATGCTTTCAATTGGATCTGTAAAAGAAGCAAAGTACTCTACATTTTCATTAATAAATAATTCATAGGAAAACTTCACATCTTCCACAGTAACTGGCTGGCCATCGTGGAAAGTCATTCCTTCTCGTAGGACCACATCTATAATATGATCTTCTACGACTTCCCAGCTTTCGGCAGCCCAAGGCACTGGCTCGATATCAGGCGAGATTCGCACCAATTTATCGTAGATGAGTCGCAGATTTCTCCATCCATAAACACTTCTCGAACTCATTGGGTTCATGTCGTCAATGTTCACATTGCTGGCTACCGTTAAGATGGTTTTGTCTGTTTTAGGCTTGATGGAGAAAGGAGTCCACTCATTAAAAAGCCCTTCACCAGGAATATTGATGACATCTTCAAATAAATCTTTGTTATATGTCTGCATGTTAGCTCTTGAATAAAGTGTTATTTTAGGCACATCTTCTGCTAAAATTCGCTGTGCTTCAAAAACATACTCTCTTCGTTGCTCCAAATCCATTTCACGACGCTGGGCATCAGCTACCTCATCAAATGCAGGATTCCGATATCGGTTGGTGTTGTTGCCACCTGGTTCAGCGTTTG
The DNA here is from genome assembly GCF_055383815.1 of Tindallia texcoconensis. Taxonomy (NCBI): domain Bacteria; kingdom Bacillati; phylum Bacillota; class Clostridia; order Peptostreptococcales; family Tindalliaceae; genus Tindallia; species Tindallia texcoconensis. Next base: position 1,937,439 of record NZ_AP042431.1, on the reverse strand, counting down.
ATGAATGATTGATGGAATGGATGAACATATCCGGATCCAAACGTTCGATTCGTCCAGACCAACCAATGGTATAGGCATCAAAGTCACTATCTTCTCCATATAGTACATCCAATAATACGGCAAAGTCCATTGGCTGAGAAACAGCATCGACTCCTAATTTCTGAAGCTCTTCTGCTACTTCCTGTGCCATTTCATAGTTAACCATATTGTCTTCTGGTAGGGAACTATAAATGGTAATGGACGGTACAACTTCTCCCATCTCTTCATCTGGAATGTCTGATGCAGGTGTTGCTGGTTCTGATGTTCCTCCGCCCCCACACGCACTGAGCAGTAATGCAGCCGCCAACAACAAGCTTAGCCATGCTTTTTTTTGCTTTAATCTTTTCATCCTTGCCTTCCTCCTCCATCTTATGTATTTTTACTTTTCCTAGTAACACGGCTATTCTACCATTTTTCAGTCAGTTCTGTCAAATTATCTTTTATTCCTGCGGTGTATATTTATACAAAATGCTTTGTTTGCGAAATTCGCAATTTTCCGTTGTTTCCTCCTTTTTTTATGCATAGAAAAACTGGTCTCTTTCATTAAAGACCAGTTTTTCTAGTGCTTATGCCCTGTTTTATCATTATTCATATATGCATAATACTGTTTTTCAAAGTTTTTTAGCGTGTTTTGTTTCCAACCTTTCCAAGACTGCCTTCATATAATCTGGCAGATCCCTTGGCCCTTGGGCTGAAATAAGGTAATCGTCAACAACCACAGACTCATCTTTCCAATGTGCACCAGCATTTACCATGTCATCTCGAATGGCAGGGGTACTGGTTACGATTTTCCCCTTCAAAATGTCTGCCGATACCAATACCCATCCCGCGTGACATATTTGAGCCATGACTTTATTCTCTTTTTCCATCAGATGGATGATTTCCAATAGCTCAGGATAACGCCGCAGTTTATCCGGTGCCCATCCACCGGGAATCAATACGCCATCGTATGATCCAGCTTTCACTTCCGCAAAACTGATCTCTGTGGTAGCCGGCACTCCATACTTCCCCATGTATTGTTTGTTTTTTTCTTTTCCTGCCAGCACAACGTTATATCCTGCTTCTCTGGCTCTTAACACTGGATACCAAAGCTCCAAGTCTTCAAAGTTTTCCTCCACCAGTTGGAGTATGTTACCTTTTTTAATTTCTTGATTCATTTTAGCACCTCCTGGTTTAAGTCTACCCGCTGACTCGGTTTACTAATCTTAAATTTTGACTTATATTTCAATGCCTTGGACAGGGTTATCTTCTCAATGTTGCCACCATTCTTTTTGTTTCCAGCAACAATTCCAAGGCATCCTCTATTTGTGTAACGACTACATCTGCCACGGATAAAAGAGGCGCAAAGGCTCCTTCTCTTCCAATTATCGCAATGGAGATGGCTGCTTTTTTAAACATTTCCACATCATTGGCTCCATTCCCAACGGCAATCGTACAAGAACCTCCCAATGATTCAATAAATTTTTCCTTGTCTTCGGACGTTTGAGAGCCACTCACCACTTTTACGGAAGCCGCACCTTCCAGACGTTTTTCAATGAGAGGTGCTGTCCCATGGGTATCGGCTGTAATAATATAAAGCGTCGCCTTTTCTGACAGCTTCTTTAATTTTTCTACGGTTGTATCTAGTAAGTTTCCACCATTTGCAAGGGTTCCATTCAGGTCGCATACAATATATTCTATTTCATAGGTTTGATCTCCTGGTATCTTTAAATTAATGGACATATTTTTCATTCCTTCCCAGCTTATTAATGCTCCTTGGCTTTCTGATTGGTGTTCTATGGTTTTTCACCCTACCAATCCTTCCAAATAATGACGGGTCTCTTCTTGATGGGGATGCTTGAAAAGAGCTTCTGTTTCTTGTCGCTCCACCAAAACTCCATTATTGATAAAAGCGGTATAATCAGCGATCCTTTTGGCCTGAGCCATGTTATGGGTTACAATAACGATGCTCACTTCCTTTGCTAATTGTCTCAAGGTTTCTTCAATAACAGCCGTGGATTTTGGGTCTAAAGAAGAACAAGGTTCATCCAACAGCAATACATCCGGATTTAAGGTTAGGGAACGGGCAATGCAAAGACGCTGTTGCTGTCCTCCTGAAAGCCTTACGGCCGACAAGTTCATCCGATCCTTTACTTCTTCGTAAAGCCCAGCCATTTTCAATTTTTCTTCAATCAGCATGACTTCTTCTTTGGCCGTTAATTTTTCATGGTATCGAATGCCATATTCCATGTTTTTTTTGATAGAAAAGGGAAAGGGTGTCGGTGTTTGAAATACCAGCCCTATACGTCGTCGAAGGATTTCCAGAGGCAGGCTTTGAATGGAAGTTCCTTTTAACTGGATTTCTCCTCGAGTAGTAGCTGTCGGCTCTTCTTCTGTTAGTCGGTTAATGGATTTCAGCAAAGTGGTTTTGCCACAACCGGAGGAGCCAATCAGAGCCGTAATCTTTTTTTCTGGTATTTCTAAAGAAATATCTTGCAATACTTCTGTTTTTCCATAATGAACATGCCAGTTCTTAATAGCGATGGCCTGGGTCATTTTTCTTCCTCCTTCCTATCCTGAAATAAATAAAAAGAAATCCCATAGGCTATAAAAAACATACTCAGCAGCACCAAGGCGGTTCCAAAAGCGTTTTCCATGGAGATCCGCTCTGCTGCCATAAAGTACAAATGATAGGGTAAGGCCATGACTGGACGAAACAAGGAGTTCGGTACAGAAGCGGATACAACCGCCGCTGTTAGAATAATAGGCGCTGTCGCTCCCATGGCATAAACCGTCCCTAGCAGGATTCCGGAAAGAATATCTTTTTTTCGTGCCGGCCATACCAACTTAAAAAAACTATAGGATTTTGACACCCCCAGGGCATGAGAAGCCATCATTTGATGAGCAACCATTTCCCGCAAAGCTTTTTCCGTATTAATCACGATGACCGGAAAAATCATGATGGATAAGGTCAGTCCGCCAGCCAGCAAAGAATGGCCAAATCCAAGAAGAACTACAAAAAAGGTATATCCGAACAATCCTAAAATAATAGAAGGTATTCCAGCAATGCACTGAACAATCAGCCGGACAAAGGCATCTATTTTACCAGACTGATTATACAAGAAAAGGTAGACCGCTACGGACAACCCTAAGATAGTTGCCAAAGAGGTGCTGATCAGCCCTAAGGCTAAAGAACCCATCATGGCGGGGAAAATACCGCCTTCACTGCCTAGTGGCCTTCCCTGCGGTGACGCGGTTAAAAATTCCATATCAATCGCTGAAAACCCCCGGATAAAAATGCTTCCAAAAATAAAAGCGGCTGCGGCCATAACCACCAAAAGAGAAGCATAGATCCAGCTCTGAAGAACATAGTCTTTCCAATGTTTCTTCACACCTTCTTTCATGAAACTTCACCTCTGCTTTCTATTTGCCTGCGCAGCCAGTAAAAAAGAAGGTTGATCCCTAAAAGCAACATCAGCAATACAAAACCGGCTCCAAAAATAGCATGGTAGTGCTGACTTCCCAAGGGTGCGGACCCCATCTCCAGAGCAATAAGTGAGGGAATCGGCTTGACTCTGCCCAGCAAAGAATCTGGCATCAGGGGTGAGTTTCCTACCACCATCATCACCGCCATGGTTTCTCCCATAGCCCTAGAAGTCCCTAAAACAGCTCCGGCAATCATCCCTTTTAAGGATAAGGGTAAAATAAGTTCCCGTAACATATACAAATGGGAAACGCCCAGGGTTTTAGAAACCTCCAGATACTGACTGCCTGCTGCTTCCATGCTTTCTGCCATAACAGAAATCATAAAGGGAAGTACCATAATCGCCAATAACACACCACCGGCCAGTAAGGAATCTCCGGAACTCATGGAGAAAAGATTTTCCATTAGAGGAATTAGGTATACCAAACCAAGCATTCCATAAATAACCGAGGGGATACCAGCCATGATATCAATAAGGCTTCGTAATGGTCTTCTTAGAGGCCCGGGACAAAGATATGCAAAAAACAAAGCGGCCCCCACCGCCATCGGCAGTGCCAGCACAAGAGCCACCAGTGGCAAGGCTAAAGTTGCTGCCAATATTGGCCTCAGACCAATCCTAGGATGGTGAGACACAGGCCTCCATTCGGCTCCAAAGAGAAAATCCTTCACCGACACCTCCTGAAAAATCGCCAGGCTTTCCCGGAAAATCAAAAAAATCACCAGGGCTAATATGAATACTGCCACAACAGTACAGGCACGTACCGTTGTGGCAAAAAGTTTTTCCAATCGATGATAGAACATTTTTTTCATTCCTTATTGAACTGGCACAAATCCCATTTCATCAAGAATCTGGATGCCTTTTTCAGATTTAATATATTCCATAAATGCAGCTTCTGCTGGATTCAATTCTCCATTCCATACCAATACTAAAGGTCTGGCTACTGGATAGGTTCCATCAAGGATGTTTTCAAGACTTGGCTCCACTCCATCCAAAACAAAAGCTACCAAATCATCTTGATGCATTTCTGCCACACCAAAAGAAGCATATCCCATGGCTAATGGGTTATCCATCAATCGATCCACTAACCCTGTCATGGAAGGAACTTCAATGGCCGTTTCGGTCACATCCACTTCGCCCATCATAGCATTTTGAAACACTCCATGAGCACCGCCGCCTACATCACGAACCAATAGCACAATTTCTTCTTCTGGCAGGTTTTCATCTACCTGGTTCCAATGAGTCCATTCGCCTGAGAAAATATTTTGCACTTCTTCCGCTGTAATTTCAGAACGATTCTGCCCTAGGGGATTATTCTGATTAACGGCCATCAGTAATGCATCCATGCCGATAATGGCTTCCTGATATTCCTCTAAAGCTTCTCTCTCTTCTTCCCGTGCATGACGAGCCAACATTCCTATGTTCGCTGTTCCATCCAATACAGCTTTTGCTCCAGCACCGGATCCACCAGTAGATACACTGATCTGAATGGTTTCCGCCGGCAAGGAGTCCTCTACCTGATCCCAGGTTCCAAATTCATTCTGAAATTCATCGGCTATCTGAGAAATCGTAGGTGCCAGGGTAGAGGAGCCAGTAAAAAGCAGTTCTCCGTCGAAGTTTTGATCTTCTGCGGCTGTATCACCGCTGCCACCTCCATTGCCACAAGCAGCCATGGTCACCATCATCAATCCTATTACTACTATCTTTGCCATTTTTTTCATCTTAATCCCTCACTTTACTTGATATGTATGCTTATCTGACATTTGTCCAATACACCTAATAATAGCAGAAAGAAGGAATATCAGTCCAATAGATATTCTCTATTTATTCGTTCACTTCGATAGAGAATGTCTATTAATCAACTTTCACAACCACACTTCTCCTTTACCGATCTTCCAACAAACCATATTTTGTCTTTACCCGTTCCAACTTTTCCGTCATCGGATCCGTCAACCAAAACAGAAAAAAACCGGTAGCAATGCTATGAATCACATCAAACCAAAAGGCGGTTACATACATTCCCAGTAAAGCATCCAAAGAAAATACAGGCATAAACATAAACAGGGCACCGATATTAATAATCCCTCCATAGATAAAAAAGGTTGCCAACACCCCGAAAATACATAGATTCTTTTTTGATTTTCGTATTTTCCCGTTAAAGAAAATAAGACCAGCCAAAAATCCTATGATCCCAAAACAAAACATTTGCCAAGGCGTCCATGGACCCTGACCAAAGTAGAAATTTGAAACAAAGCCAGCCATGGCCCCTACCAAAAACCCAGACTCTGCACCAAAACTGATGCCGGCAATAATCACAATCGCCACCACCGGCTTAAACTGAGGCAACATAAAAAAAGCAGCTCTTCCTGCTACTGCCAAAGCGGTTAGTACTGCAATAATCATTAGCTCTCTGGCCTGTGGTTCTCTTTCTTCAAAAATAAGAGCAAAAGGAAGTAAGGTGTAGAATATGATTAACATACTAATAAAATAATACTTCCGATCTTCTAAGTACATCACTCCCAACAGAATGGTGGCCGGAATCAATAGCAGGATCATTACGGCTGATATCACTAGGCGCCACCTAGCTTTCTTCAGGGACAAAAAAGAGCTTTGCATCCTTGAATCACATCCTTTTCCGTAATGGCCGCCGGCATTACATGACGTGCCATGCGATTGGCTGCTGTGGTATAGAATCGGTTTCCAGCAAAAAACTGGTAACATGGTTCTGTGCTAACCACCTGCCCATCAAAAATAAGCGAACAGGTATCCGAATAGCGGGCACAGAATTCAATATCATGAGAAACCATTAGAACCGTCATCCCTTGATCTTTTAAGGCGATCAGCCGTTTCGCTAAGGCTTCCTTAAAGGGACGATCCAAGCCTTTCGTAGGTTCATCCAACAGCAGTAAATCCGGTGATATCATTAATATTTTTGCCAAAGCCGCCCGTTGCATTTCTCCACCACTCAGATCGTATGGATGAGCCTTTGTCAGATCTGATAAGCCCATAAACTCCAGCATGCTAGTTATTTGCTGGGAAGATGGCGGGCCTCCATCTATTTCCATACTTTCCAGATCTTCTATCAAGGTTTTTTTCACCAAAAGATTTTTAGGATTTTGAGGCAATAAAGCGATTCTTTTATCCTTCCTTTTGAATTTTCCTCTATAAGCTTCCAAGATCTTTGCTGCCAAAAGTAAAAAAGTAGACTTGCCAACTCCATTGCCTCCCAGTAAGCAATGAAAATCTCCTTTTTTAACTGAAAGATTAAAACTCCTTAACACATCCTTTCCACCTTTTTCATAACGAAACCAAAGATCCTGACATTCCAAGGAATTCTCTTTATTATCCAAGGAATTCTCTTTATTTTTCAAGGAATTTGAATGCTTTTTTCCCAAGTCTGCCGATACCTGTCTTTGGATTGTATCCAGCCATTGCCGCCCTTCTTTCACTGTAACCGGACCGTATTCCATTCCTTGCTCCGAAGATCTTACCTCTCCATAAATCCGCATTGCTGTCGTTGTCACATAGTCTTTCTGCTTTTTGGTGAAATTATTTTTTCGAAGTAGTTCCTGAGAAAGATTCAAGTTAACTTCTCCTTTTTCCATCAAAACTAACCGATCTGCCATAGGAATCACCTCTTCCAGCCGATGCTCCGATAAGAGAACGGTTACTCCCAGCTCCCGGTTTATTTTTTGAACAGTTTCTAAAAATTCAACGGCTGCAATAGGATCCAACTGTGCTGTGGGTTCGTCCAGAATCAACACTTCTGGTTGCATCACCATAACAGCCGCCAGGTTTAGTAATTGCTTTTGTCCCCCAGAGAGATGATGTACCGATCGGTGAAACCAGTCTTCGATTCCAAAAAAGCTGGCCATTTCAGCTACCCTGAGGCGAATCACTTCCTGTTTTTCACCTAAAGATTCTAAGCCAAAGGCCAATTCATGCCACACCTTATCCGTCACTATTTGATTTTCTGGACTTTGAAGCACGTAGCCTATAGCCGTTGCCTGGTCTTTCATTTCTAAGGATGCTAAGGACTCTCCCTTAAAAAGAATGTCGCCTTCTTTCTTGCCATGGGGCGTTAAGACTGGCTTTAATTGCCGCAACAAGGTGGTTTTTCCACAACCAGACGCACCACAAAGAACCAGCATTTCTCCTGCGTCAATGGATAGGTTTACTTCCTTTAAAGCTGGGTGATTTTGTCCGGGATACCAGAAGTTGATATTCTGGATGTCAAACAACGCCATTGATATTCCTCCCATCTGGTGACAAAAATTGGCAAACTGCACAGGCAAAAAAAGCATATGAGAAGAAGACTATGAACTCCATTAAAGCTTGCCAAGCGAAAGCTGGGAAAGTAACGGACTTGCACATATCCTTCCACACCACCTGCCAGCATCGCCAAGAAAAACAGGACAATCCATGTCAATAAAACCTTGTCCCGAAAACTCCATGAATAAATAGAGAAATGACTTCTTTTTCCGGTTCCATAGCCTCTGGCTTTCATTGAATCTGCCGTCTCAATGGCGCTTTCCAAGGCCCAGGTAACCATAATGGATAGGATTTTAATGCCATTTTTTCCCCTCTGAATCCAGGAGCCTTGGGTAAAATCATTACCGATCCCTTTTTGAGCCATGGCAATTTGTTTGATTTGATGCTGGTAAAGAGGTACAAATCGTAATGCCATGGAAAAAATCATCCCGAGAGCGGGAGAAAGTTTTCCAAATAAGTAGCCTAGTTTGTCTGAAGTCATGACGGCATTAAAACAGGAAAACCATAAAATAACGGCAGCAAACATTACTGCCGATGCTAGGCCATAAAAAATGGATTCGGCGGTAACAGGATTTCCGTTTCTAGTATAAAACAAAATGGTTACGCCAGCATGGTTAAACATTGGATTCATAAGGGCCGTGGTCACCATAATCACTACCAGAAAAACACTTTGCTTTTTCACATAAGCCCGGTCTCTGAGTTTCCAGTTATAGATAAAACCAGTAATCAGGGACATTAGCAAGAATACTGGATGCATGTGAAACATGGTTACTCCCAGTACCCCAATAAAGAAAGTCATTAAGACAACAGGATGGCTATTGGAAAAACCGTGATTCTTTGCTAATTCCATGAGGAAGCGCCTCCTTCTAAGTCTCTTCCCAAGTCACAAGTATATTTCCATTCAATCTTATCTCCGGCTTCCAACAAATAACGACTGCTACCATAGTTGGGAAACCAGCCATTCACCGCATACATCCAACCACTTAACGGACCCGTATCAAATTCATAAAGATTGTGAATGCCTTCCACATAGTTGCTGTTGTACATCGGAGTCATGCTAAACTCCATATGAATGCCTGCATTTTTTAGTTCCCGATGGGTCACATCAAAGGCAGATTCTCCGGGATAAAAAACAACTTCCTTTTCCGGAAAAATGATGCCATCCCTTGGAAGTACCTCCATTTTGTCTGGATTAAATATTTCCAAATTCTCCAAAATAGTATGACAAGTGACCGACAGGATAACAGTTTTCTTCTTTCCATAATCTACTTGTGTTTCTTGCCACTCAACAGGTTCTGGTTTTCCTTCTGGCACTGGATCCGTAAGGTACTGATCTTGCTCGGTTCTTCGCTTCTTTTCCTCTTTTTTTGTTTCTACTTCTTTTTTCTCTTCTTTATCTTCTTCTATTACTATTTCATTCTCTTCTGCTTTTGAGTTGTCCTTCTCTTCTGCTTTTGCTTTTTCTTCCGTCACTTCTTCTTGTATTTCTTTTTCATCTTTTTTTATCGTTTCTGGCGAAGCTTTTTCTACCTTTTCTTCTTTCGGCTCTTCTTTCGGCTCTTCTGCCTCTTCATCGGATGCATCATTTCCTTTATTAAGTTGATCCGAAAATGATTCTTCCTCCTGATCTGTTTTTTCATGGGGCATCACCGGTGCCGGATTTTTTTCTAAATCTTCCACGGTTACCCGGGGTGCTATTTCATAACGCCAGGCCTGAAAATCATCTATCAAAAAAGAAGCACTCAGTATCACAGCCACTGCCAACAACCATTTCCATCTTTTTTTGATCATTTTTTCACCACCTACTAACAGGCAGCGACATTATATGCCCCTGCCTGTTTTCTATTTTCTTTTATCTAAAAGGGTTCTTTTTCCTTTAAACAACGCTTTCTTCATTCTTTTCCGTCCCTAGTAACAGTAGTCATATCATACAACCTTGGCAATCCTTTTAAGAATCGATGATACGACACCAATGCGTACATTCCCTGATCCGTTGCCATGGGGTCTACCTCTCCGGATTGAATGTGGCGAAATCCTCCACCTTCCACGTAAAAGCTTAACAAGGCATCTACGGGGCTGTTCCCATTTTTAATGAAACGTTGATCTTCTTCTGGATGGATCCCCAAAGCCGTTAATGCCACAATAACCTGAGAAATACTTTCGCTGCTGGCTTCGTTGCCCCAGGCACTTTGAAAGCTCCCATCCTCTAATTGTTCCCGAGATAAAAAATCCAATCCTTTCTCAGTAGCTTTTTTCACCGCCGATTGATCTTGATAAGGTGCCAAAGCTTGAATAGCCATTCCAGTAATATCCGTATCTGCCGGCAAATCTCCTGTCAACGACCAGCCACCTCCAGGTAACTCCCGGTCCAGTATTTCCTTAATCAACTTTTCTCTGCTGGTTTGGGTAGGAAAATCTGGAATTTGAGGAATTGTATAGCCGCCAGTATCTAGGGCAATTAATGCCCAAATAGGCCCGTTCAGCCCTTGTTTTAATACGGTTTCAAAATCTGCTAAGGGATCTAATAAGCTATAGCCGGCCACATCTTCTACGGGTATTCCCAGAGAAGTAAGGGCCAGAATGACCCGATCATACTCGGTATACTTAATAGGATGAAGAATCCCTTCCTTTTCTCTCATGGTATTTTCCACGTTTTTCAGGTATTTTTCTTGATAGGTCTTTGGTACTTCCACATGGGATCTAGCAATGGAAAAAATCGTCCATTCTCCACCTACACTGGCTACCTGGGGATCTGGCACCATGATTTTCATAAAAGAAGCGGTCTCTTCTATTTTTTTCTGGAGGACGGCTTCACGCCGTCCTATGGTTGTTTCTTCACTTGCTTCTTTTGCTTTGTCTTTGTCTTTATCTTCCTTCCTTTTTTCCTTTTGTACCTTTTCGTCTTCCTTCGCTTCTTCCTCTTCTACTGGATCTGTCAGGTCAGAAGCAGCACTGATATTCTTTTGCTCCCTCTCTGTTTCTCTGTCAAAGGCTTTCATGACCACAACCGCAGCCATCTCTCTGGTTGTGATTTCTTTTGGCATAAACTGATGGCCATTTCCATTCATATAACGATGTGCCATCACTGCGGATACGGATTCTGCTGCCCAGGGAGAAACCAGTTCAGCGTCAGAAGTGTCAACGATTGAATTCCAGTATTCTAATTCGATGGCTTTCGCCAGCATTACTGCCATTTCTTCACGGCTAATAGGGGCTTGGGGGTTAAAGGAATCGCCATAACCAGATACCCATCCACTACCGGCGGCTTTCATCACCGGTTGATAGTACCAATGATCCGATGCAACGTCATGAAAATGAAGGCTTCTTTGCTGATCAGCGGTTTCTACAACCGTTGTCAGCAATGTAACAAACTCTGCCCGGGTTACCGCATCCTGTGGCCGAAGTTGCTGTGAATAGCCTCGCATCACTCCCGTATCTACGGCTTTTGCCATGGCTTCCCTAGCCCAATCTGATATTTGCGCCTCATCTTCGTATAGAAGCAGGGCTTCTAGTCTTTCTTGTCGCCGTTTCTCTGCTTCAGCTGCTTCATCAACTTTTTCGACTTTTTCTACTTCTTCTGCCCGTTGATAAAAGAAGAAATCACTAAAGTGAAGGGTTTTTACCCGAAGGGTATCTCCTTCCAAATAGGCATATGCTTCTTTACCTTCTTTTTCTTCCGCTAATGCTTCTTTGGCTTTTTCCTCTGTTTCATAGACAGGAATTTCTCTTAAGGTTTCTTCACTCTTTACGACGACCTGTAAGTTCCGGCCATTTTTCAAACTAAGCGTAACCGGTATGCTGAAGGATATCTTTTTCTCTGGATGTCCCATCATCACCGCTTTTTTAACTACTTTTTCTTCTTCTGTATCTGAGTTTACCCACTGATTTTCCAGCCATTCAATGGCTTCTTGCTCTACCAAGCTAAAGAGTTGTACTTCTGTTTCTTCTGAAAGCAAAGCCGTATCTTTTTCGATTTCCAACTCCCAGTCTTCCTTAACAGCGATCATGGCTGGCAGGGCGTCTTTGCTTTCCGCCAGGTTAAGTGCTACTACTTCCTCTGTTTCTGGTATTTCAATGCGAAGAACTTCAATATCTTTTAATTTTTCATCAATCTTAATCACATATTTTTCTTTAATATCTTCCGGAATCTGAAGAACCGGCTTTTTCTCACCTGCTCTTATTTCAACCGTATGGCCGCTGTCGCCATCATTCTCCCACTTGCTTAAATCCTCTCCAAGATCTTCTCCCAAGTCGGTGGTATAGCGCCATTGCATTCTGTCGCCATGCCTTAACTCATATCGGCTGGCACCATAGTTAGGGTACCATCCATTAACATTGTACATCCATCCACTGAACTCACCATGGTCAAACTCGCCATCTCCTGCAATGGATTCTACATAAACACTATTGTATTGTTCGGAGAAGCTATACCGATAGGCTATGGATCGTCGATCCATTTCCCGTTTTAATACGTCCCAGGCTGAATCTCCTTTTTTTAACTCCACTTCGACAGGACGAAGGACATATCCTTTATCTATGGTTTTTTTATCAATAGAGATGGTTACGGTTTCTTTTTCCGGTTTTGGAACCACACCGCCACCACCGCCAGCGCCACCACCTGGGCCACCACTGCCAGTATCTGATCCGGTATCTGATCCAGTGTCCTCTTCATCTTCCTGATCTGAGCCGGTGTCCTCTTCATCTTCCTGATCTGAGCCGGTGTCCTCTTCATCTTCCTCATCTTCTTCCAAGCTGTACACAAAGAAATCTGTAAAGTGCGTGGTGCGAAGCAAGAGGTTTTCTCCGTTATCATAAGCAAAGATTTCCATGCCCTGCTTTTCAGCTTCTTCTATATTGCTTACTTTTTCAACAAGACTCAGAGTGCCATTTTGAAGATAACCTACTTCTTTGCCACTTTCGCCCTGAAACGTAAGGGTTGCGTATTGATCTAAGGTTATTCTTTCTTCATTTCCAAGAGATAGAGCCTTCCCAACAGTCTTTATGGAAGAACGACTTCCGTTGCTGGTTAAGTGTTTCTTCAAAAGCGATTCTATCTCGCTTTCTTTTTCCGGTCTTTCAATTAACAGGTCAAATCGAGAGCTGTCTCCCTCTGTGATCTGTGTTCCTTTTTCTATCTCAAAAACGCTTTTCCCGTTTTCTGCCCTTATCCCAGGAAGGGGAGTGTCGGCTGGCAGGTTCATTCTTGCCGGCTTTATCGAAGAAAGCAGAATTTCTACTTCCTTATGACTATCGGCTGGACTTATTTCTATTTCTACTTCTTCCTCCATGTCTTCCAGGCTAATCCGATGGCTTCCTTCCTCCTGGGACAGGGTTACTCGTCTGACCAACAGATGAAGGGCTTCCCGTAATTTTTCTGCCGCTTGATCTACGGCTTCCTGTGTTGCCGACTGGTTTTTCACCAGTTCTTTCGCTTCTTCCAATGCTTGATTCATTCGTTGCCAGGAAACAGCAGTATATTGCCCGTTTTCTTTTTCCTCTGCTTCTTCAATGAGGGCTGTAAGGCCTGAATCATCAACGGTTTCAAAGGAGATTGTGCCCATTTGATACCAAGTAGATCTTTCTGATTTCAAGTCCGATAAAGCTACGGATACTTGTTTGGTTGCCATGCCAATGGAGCCTTCATCATCCATTTTCCAATTAAAAGCCCCATCTTCTCGTTGATATTTCAGCAAAGCATCTACTGGTGTATTGCCATTTTTAGCCCATGGGCCTTCTGGATTCTGAACGTCTTCTCCAAGGGCTATCAACCCTTGAATAACGCATGCAATACTGTTGGAGTTGGCCACATCCCAACTACCTGTGCCACCAAAACCTCCATCAGATTCCTGCATGGATTTCAGGTAGCTTTTAGCGTCTTGAATGGCTTTTTCTACAGCAACACCCTCTGACCGAGAAAGTGGTATTAATGCCCAACCGGTATAGTCAATATGACTAAATCGGCCAAAGCTGCCGTCTGTATTTTGTTGAGCCAGCAAAGCGTCAATAGCTTTTTGCCTTGCCGCTGCATTCCATTCCGGTATTTCAGCATCAATATCTAATCCAATATCCAGAGCTACCATCGCCCAGATATGTTTTCCAAGATTTCCGAAATAACCGCTATCTTCATTTTGCTGTTGGGCCAGTTCTGAAAAAAGATTTCGATTGGTTTCAAAAGCTTCTGCTGGATTGTGCCCGGTTCCTAACAGACTGTATATATGATGAATATGGGCGTTTCCGAAGGTGATGGCGTCAAATCCTGGATCTTTTTCTTGCCATCCATAGACTGGCCATGGCGCTTGCCGGAAATTTTCCCCAAGTCCCCAAAGGCCTACAAAGGCTTCCCAATCGTTGGTGGGACTGTTGGGTTGCTGGTTCCGATAGTAGTACACCAATTGTTGGGTAGCTTCTTCTACGCTTCCTGGCTCTACATACTCTATTCCTTCTTGCTTTGCTGTTTCATAGATATTTATGGCATGTTTAAGCCTTTGAATCGCTTCTTCTACCATTTCTTGTGTTGCATCATCGTCCTCAAGTACAGCTTGGGCTTTCTTGACATCAGCTTCAAATATTTCTCTATCTTTTTTGGTTGTCCATTGCTGATCCGTCTCGATATCCAAGCCATTTTCTGATACCCCAACGTATTCAACTTCATCTAACTTTGATTGCAATAGGGTTTTATCGACTTCTATCGGCTTTTCCTCTGGCTCTTTGTCTGGTTCGTACTCTCCTAAAACAGTCCCTATGGTACTTGGTTTTCTTAAGGAGAATCGAAGTTGCTGCGATTCAGTATGATATTCGGAATGTCCAATATAAGCCTCTTGATTATCTTCCAAAATATAGGGATGCATGCGGCTGGCTTCCTGATCTGCCCCTTCATGACCCCAGTATTTCATCCTCCACTGAACCTCTGTGCCTGCGGAAAACTGGCTGATTTCTTCTAGGATCTGTTCTCCATCATAAAAGCTCATTGCCAGGTTCCAGGTTCTTCCCAGTGTTTCTTTTCCCTGATAAGCTGGTAGGCTCTCAGCTTCTATCATGCTGGTCCTAATCCGCAGTTCTGCAGAATCTGCTTCATAGGGCGACAGATCAAAGGCTTTTGGATCAATGACCAGACCATAATCTTTAGCCTCTACTACCAACGTGACTTTTTGTTCTTTTGCTTGTTGCAAAAATGCCACCGGTATTCGAAGAATCTCCCCTTCCCGGTCACGCTTCGTATTGATAACGCCTAAATATACTTTTTCACTTTGCAAGGTTTTTGCATTTTTCAAAGCGTTTTTCCAAGCGTTTTCGGCAATCCTGCGATTATCATCCGTACGTACATTAAGTTCTTCTTCAAGGACCCGAATGACGGCCGAGCCTTCTATCCCTTCATAAACAGCCTGGATAGTCGTGTATCCCACACTGTGGCCCTCAACTTCCCACCGTCCTTCAAATATGGAGCATGGTTTTACCGAAGCGATACTCTCTTCCTGACTTTCCCAAACAAAGGCATCGTCTTCAATTCCTTCAATGATATGACCTGCCTCATCGTATACTACCGGTGTAAGCCGTGTTTTTCCACCCACCTGTAGGGTGTTATTTCCTGTTGGATTAGTGATGTGAAGGCTTTTAGGAATAACCGTTTCCGGCGACCCAACTACCAGCTCTACAGTATCCTGCACCGTTGGATCTGTTGCTAAAGTAGCGGTTACTTGAACCTTGCCATCCTGCAAACCGGTTACAAGCCCAGCTTCTTTTCGGATATCGGCTACTTTGCTATCCTCAATGCTCCAGTCTATTTGCTGATAAATGGTTTCCTTTCCTGCTTGATCAAAAGCCTTTACGTATAGCTGACTGTTCTGGCCAGGCTCTAATTCTAAATCTCCTGCAATCTCAATGCGATGAACCTTGTTTTCCACCGGAGTGCTGGGACGTATTCCGGTTATTTCTGTGGAAATTTCGCCAAATCCTCCGGCATGCTTCATCAGTCCTGTATACACTTTTACGTACCGAACTTCATCTAGTTTTACCGGATTTCCCTGTTGGTCCACAGCCCAACGAAGGTCCATGGCATCGCCACCGTACCCTTGAATGCCCAATCGGTAAGGATTGTTGGGAGGGCCTTGAAAATCTGCACCAGAAGCAGTAGGAGTGCTGTCCGCATATCCAAATCCTACCTGATACGCTTTGGTTCCTACCTCCGTTCCTGCCAAATTATTAAGAATCGATACGCCTGTCAGGGTATATTGATTCTGATCAATGTTTGGAAAGGCTTCAGCCTCAGGATACATAGGATTATCATAAATCGTTCTTTTCACATGGCCTTGATTTCCCTTATTGTCCTGCCATGGAACATTGGTAGCTTTTTCTTTTTTCGGATTTGTATAGGTCACCCGATAATCGTGGTACGTATCTTCCTGATCATGCTCCGAACCTGCCAGTACGTACCATGGTCCTTCCAAGTTGTTACTTACCTCTACAATACCTGGTTCCTGATTGTAGATATTCGGTTGTCCTGCTATTTCAAAGGGGTTTCCGAACACTGTAAAATCCATGCCGTATGGATTTCTTGGATCATTTTTCACAGGTTCTTCAAATTCGACAATGACATATCCGCCAAAAGCACCCAGTGAAATACCCGCATCCGGAACAGAGCGAAGCTTACTGGCATCTGTCCAGTTTGTATTGGTAAACTGGCCAGGAGCTGGTTTAAAATCCACTACCTTGATCTGGCTATAGTTTATTATCTTTCTATCAGTTACTTCATTCCCCTGGTTATCGGTAGCTTTGGCCGTAATCACATTGATGCCTTCCGCCAGATTCAGCACATATTCGCCTGATGATTCAGCTTCTATGATTTGACCATCATATTCTAACTGAACCGATACCGGCTTCTGAAAATCGCCCCGATACTCCACTTCAGCTGTAACTTTTGACTGATAAGAGGGATTTGTCAACCCTTTGATTTCCACTTCAAAGGGGGTGGGCTCTTTTTCTTCTCCTTCCACCATTACTTTTACATAAGGTCTGGAAATATCTCGTTTACCTTCTGTCGAAAATCTTTCAGCCGATAGATGATAGGTTCCCGGCTTGGCAAAAACGATGGATACTTTTCCATCTTCATCGGTGGTAAAAGTTTCGCCATCTATTTCTAAAGCTTCTTCTTCCCGTAGAATCTTTGCACCTTCTACAGGTCCGGTGGTTGTTTCATCTGTCCACATATCATAATGAGATCCAGTCAACACCAGTTCTGTTGCTTCTCCTGTTGATGTATAGATCCTTTTTTCTTCAAACCAGCTATAGGTGTTATCCATATAGTCTTCCACAAAGAACATAACAATTTCCTGGTTTGGATGGATGGGATAATTATCTACCCCTAAATTGGCCCATTGATGGTCCACATAATACATCCACCCATCTCCAGGGCCGGTACTAAAGGTAGCTAATCCATCAATCATATCAATGTAGGTACCATTATTATGATTAAGTCCCTTTTGACTATCACTACAATCTATGCCAACACTTTCCAGTCCGGCAATAATAACATGAATAGGCCGTACTTCGTCAAATTCTCGACTAATGCCATATTGACTTAGATCTAAGGAAGAAATCTCTACCTCTGTTTCCGGCACCATCGTATGATCATTCGCTTCTATCCGGATCGATGAGGGAAAAGATAATACTTCTATTTCTATTTGATCCTGACGGGTACTGTCATCCTTTAACATAGCTGTTAAAATAAATGTACCCGATTTAAGAGCTATTATTTCTCCAGTGTTTTCATCAAGATATGCCACAGATTCATCATCAACGTTCCATTGAATCCCGTCAAACGGTGGCTCTACCAGTTCACCCCGATAGGCTAATGTGATCTGGGCCTTTTCTCCAAGTAAAAAAGCTTTTTCTTCTACTTTTATCTCCAATTCTTGGGTCGATTCTCCAACGCTACGATAAGTTACTTCTACATCTGTATCTTTTATCGCTTTAAACGAATATTCATAGCGTAAATTCCTATACTCCAACCTTTCTTGCTTGTCTTCACCATTGACTAAAAACTGATCAATCTCTTTGCCTTCCGGAGGAATGACATAAATCCTTACGTCTTGATTTATCCCTATAGTGCCGGATTCCGGCAGGCTTTTAACACCTTCACCTTCCAACGACAAAGCGATAGAGCCAAGTTCCTGATAAACAACATTGCTTTCGTTATGCTTTTCTTCTAGTGTTATTTCAATAGGTTCTGGAGCTAGATACCCAGGAATTTCTTTTGGTACAAAGGTGATCGTATCTCCTATTCGGAAATAGTTTTCTCCCAAGGATTCTGTAAAATTATAGTCCCTAAAATTCCCCGTACTGGTTCTATAATCTTTCAAGTAGCGTTGGTTACCCACTACCAGACTCCAGCTTTCATCGCATACAGCATGCTTTTCCTGACCTGTAATCCCTTCCGTTTCCTTGATGCTTTTCCCCTGTTCATCTACATAATGAATCGTCAGAGAAGCAGGATTAACAATTCCTTGAGTATTTAAGTCTGTTGCATCCCCATTATTATAAATCTTTGTATATCGCTGGATTCCATCCTCTTTCTTTGTATTGCTCCGCCAGAAAATTCTTCCATTGGATGGAAAATCCTTCACACTATCAGGCAAAATAATTTCGTCCAGGGCATTGAAGGTAAATGCCTGCTGTCCAATTTTTTCAAGTCCCAAAGATAACGTCACATGCTCCA
Organism: Tindallia texcoconensis; assembly: GCF_055383815.1. Lineage (NCBI taxonomy): Bacteria > Bacillati > Bacillota > Clostridia > Peptostreptococcales > Tindalliaceae > Tindallia > Tindallia texcoconensis. The sequence continues at coordinate 1,918,956 of NZ_AP042431.1, read as the reverse complement.
GTTCATTATCCTTAAAAGCCATAGCTCCTATTTCTTTTAAGGATTCAGGAAGGTGAATTTCTTTCAACTTATTGCCTTCAAAAGCATCCTCTCCAATTTTCACCAAATGATCAGAGAAGGTAATTTCTTTAATCTGATTCCCCCAGAACCCTCGTTTCTCTACTGTTTTCAAGGTGTTAGGCAATTTCAGTTCTTCAATCAAGTTCCCCTGAAATGCCCATGGACCTACTTCTTCAAGCCCTTCTGGTAGCACAAGTGTTTTAATCTGACTATTAATACTTCCGCCAAAAGAAGAGAAGTGAAAAGCTTTTTCACCTATTTTTTTCACATCCACTCCGTTAATAGTAGATGGTATGATTAACTCTTCTGGTGGATTTTTTCCTCGATATCCTAAAATAATTCCTTTTTCTTCATCAAACTCAAATTCATCATTGCTTTGCATTTTTATTTGTTCTATTTCTTCTGTCTCTTCTGTTTCTTTCGCTTCCTCATAAGCTGCATCTTCCTGTTTTTCTTCTGGCTTTTCTTCCTTTGTATCCAGATGTTTCCTATCACTCTGATCATCCGAATCATTCGTTTCAGGGATTTGATCCACCTCTTGGTAAACCTTTTCCGTAACTGTTGTTTTCGTTGATTCAGTATGTTTCTCCACCAAATCTTTTTCCGCCCATGCTACAAATGGACTAAACAAAGGTAGTACCATACTTAAGGTTACTAGCAACGCAATACGTTGCTTCCATACCATTTTTGACATTCTTATGCCTCCTTTTCTTTTGCTGTTCTTTCTTGCCCTTATCCTTGCACCGCTTCCTACATCCGCCCCTTTCCTCTATGTAATTCAGATGATGCTATATATAAAAAACCAGAGGTAGCTAAAAACTCATTGTTATCCAAAAACGCAACACCGCTTATCTCCTTTTTAAAAATGGTTTACGATGATAATCATCGGATACATGAGCTTTTAGCCCCGCTGGCGTTGCCGCCAGTAAGAAAAATTCTACTTTGCTCCTCCTCCTTCAGGATTCGTATTGATTCACCCATAGGTTTTCTTGTTTTAAAGCTTCCACTAAGGTTTTTCCGATGCTCGTGGGTTTATCTGCCATATAGATACCTGCTTCTTTCATGGATTGTATTTTTTCTCTAGCCCTTCCTTTTCCATCATCAATAATAGCTCCAGCTTGACCCATGGGTTTACTGGTTGGTAGGGTTTCACCACTGATATATCCTACTACTGGCTTTTTCATATTGGCTCTAATCCATTTTGCTGCCTTTTCTTCTTCCTTCCCTCCAATTTCACCAATCATCACAACTGCCTTCGTCTCTTTATCTTCATTAAAAGCCTGAAGCACCTCGATAAAATTGGTGCCCTGAATCGGATCTCCACCAATTCCTACGGCAGTTGATTGTCCGATTCCTCGCTGAGAAAGCTGATAAACCGCTTCATAAGTAAGGGTACCTGAGCGAGAAACGACCCCTATTTCTCCTTTTTGATGAATATATCCTGGCATAGTCCCAATCTTGCATGTTTCAGGCGTAATAATACCAGGTGAATTCGGGCCAATTAAACGAGTTTTTTTGCCTTCCATATATTTTTTTACTTTGATCATATCCATCACAGGAATATGTTCTGTAATGCAAATCACTAAATCCAATTCTGTTTGTACGGCTTCTAAAATAGCGTCGGCTGCAAAGGGGGCGGGGACATATACCACCGAAGTATTTGCCGATGTCTTTGCAACGGCTTTTTCCACTGTGTTAAAGATGGGGACTCCCAACAGTGCTTGGCCTTCTTTTCCAGGGCTAACGCCTCCAACAATGTTGCTTCCATAGTCTTGCATAAGCTTTGTATGGTATTGGGCTGTTTTTCCTGTAATGCCTTGAATAATGATTTTTGTCTTTTCATCCACCCAAATCCCCATTAAGCCGCACCTCTTTTCCCTTCCACTAATTCAACAATTTTCTGAGCACCTTCGCTCATATTAGCCACTGTTACAATTTCCAAGTTAGAGGATTTGAGAATTTTAAGACCTTCCTCTACATTCGTTCCTTCCAAGCGAAGGACTATAGGCACTTGAAGCTCTATGTCTTTTACTGCATTAAGAAGGCCTTTGGCAATCACATCACATTTTATAATGCCTCCAAATATATTGACCAAAATTCCTGATACCTTTGAATCTGACATAAGGATTTTGAAAGCTGCTTTAACTGTTTCTTCTGTGGCTCCACTTCCTATATCCAGAAAATTCCCAGGATGGCCACCATAATGCTTGATGATATCCATCGTGGCCATGGCTAAACCTGCTCCATTAACCATACAGCCAATATTGCCCTCCAAAGAAGCATATGCCAATCCATGAGATGCCGCTTCCACTTCTTTTTCTTCTTCTTCATTGAGATCCAAATATTTCCTTAGGTGAGGCTGACGAAAAAGAGCATTGTCATCAAAACTAAGTTTTGCATCTAAGGCCTGTACCTCTCCACTTTTCGAAATGACTAATGGATTAATTTCTGCCATAGAGCCATCTTGTTCGATAAAGCATCGATACAGATTTTTCATTAGGTCTACGGTATCTCGAAGTTGCTCTGGTGGTATTTGAATCCCATGGCAGATTCGATGTGCCTGAAATTCCGCCAGTCCTGTTACAGGATCGATGATTTCCTTATGGATTCTATCAGGATTTTCCGCTGCAAAGCTCTTGATATGGGCATCATCTTGTTCTGAAGCAATTATCATCACCCTTGCAGCTTCAGGATCCAGCGTAATGGCTATATAGTACTCTTTCCATATTTCGCAGCTTTCTTCAATCAGCAGTTTTTTTACTACTCGACCTTCTGGACCCGTTTGGTGGGTCACCAAAGTTTTTCCCAAAAGATGTGCGGCTTCAGTTTTCAAATCCGCCAAATTACTGACCATTTTTACCCCGCCAGCTTTTCCTCTGCCTCTAGCATGTATTTGTGCTTTGACAACAGCTTTGTCTGTTTCTATGCTCCAGCCTGCTTTTTCCACCTCTTCTAAAGTTCCGGCAACAAACCCCTTGGGAACGGGTATCCCATACTGCTTTAATAAAGTTTTTGCCTGATATTCATGAATATTCATCTTTCAACCTCCTTTCTTTGCCTATTTTCTCCAAAAACAAAAACCAGAAATCCCTAAGACTTGCTCTTAAAGGACCTCTGGTTTTCCAGTCAGTTCTCACACTATTTAATTGATCACGTTTACAGTTTTATCGACTCTTTCCATTCTTCAACACGAACTACCTGTCCGTCTTGGAACACCAAACGCATTTCTCCATGCCTTGTCTCACGAATCATTTTCAGCAGCTTTCGTTCTCTTTGTGACAACTCCTCTATTCCCATCTTTCTTTCCGCTAACATATCGCTTCCTCCTTTTGGTATGTTTTATCCATGGGACGTTTCCCCACCATTAACGATTTTCTTCCGCCACAGCCAGTGCAAACAAAGTGTCGGATAAACGATTAAAATATCGCAACAAGCACTCACTCACCTCTTCTTCTCGCATAAGCCATATGATTCTTCGTTCCAGGCGACGACAAATGGTTCTTGCCGCATGCAAATTGGCTGAAGAGAGATTGTTCCCAGGCACTACAAAACCTAAGGGCTTTTCCAGTTTCTCCATATATGCATCGATAAACCCTTCTTGCTTCTTGATATGTTCTTCTGTGATCTGTTCTCGAAGCTTTTCTGGGTCCCGAGTAGCAAGCTCTCCACCTGCCACGAAAAGTTCCTTTTGAATCTCTTCCAAAACTTCTTTTACTGCCTGATTCTCAATAGTTGCCCTAGCCACGCCGATAAAGCTGTTTAACTCATCCACCGTTCCATAACACTCTACTCGACTTTCATCTTTTGTCACTCGTTGCCCATCCCACAAACTCGTTTCTCCGCCGTCTCCGCTCCGTGTATAAATCCTCATCCTTTATCCCTCCTACTGTGGCTTTCATGTCTATTGGCATAAAAAAACTTCTCCAGGAATTCAGGGAGAAGTTTTATCGGAATGATTGCATTCAGAGCATACAGATATTTAGGAACTTTCTGTATCCACTCAGTCTCCTTCCCATCTCCCGTGAGAAATCCAGAGTATTCTATGGCAGGTCTCCTGGCTTAGCTTCATTGCATACCAATCTCCTTCCCATTGTTGTTCATCAACAGTGGATATGATTGGTGGCTCAGCATTACAGTGGCGGGACCGCGTGGGCATTACACCCATCTTCCCTTTTAATCTGTTCTCGTAATCAAACAGACACCATAAAATAATATTCAATTCTATCAACATAAGCATAGCATATCTTTATACCCAATTCAAGCTATATCCTCTTAGTTCCTTTTTATCTCCCTCATCCTCTCATTTGCTTTTGTTTTCCCTGGGATTAGTATCTAGATGCCTCTAATTCTATGGCTATCATCCCCTAGACCCTACTGATTCTTGGAGGTTTTTCAATGGTCTATGGCGAAGAAGCACCTTGTAGTACATGAGTTTGCTTCTATTTATTGACAGGCTCCTTTATTTGTATAAGAATAGAAGGAAGAACCCTAACGGAAAGGTGGTTATCCCATTGAAGGATGTATATATCGAAGTTTTAAAGGAAGAATTAGTGCCAGCCCTTGGATGTACAGAACCTATTGCTATTGCTTATGCCGCCGCTAAAGCCAGAGAAGTGCTGGGGCAAATGCCCGAGTCCATCCAGATTGAATCCAGCGGAAATGTGATCAAAAATGTAAAAGGAGTTACGGTTCCTATGACTCCAGGCATGAAAGGCATTGAAGCTAGTGCTATTCTTGGAGCCGTCGGAGGAGATTCTTCCAGGAAATTAGAAGTGTTAACGGCTGTTACGGAGGAACATATTCTCAAAACAAAAGAATTCTTGGAACAGAAAATTTGCCAAGTCACATTAGCAGAAGGAGTAGAAGGTCTTTATATTAAAGTGTTTGTTAAGGCTGCCAATGATGAAGCCAGCGTTACTTTAAAAGATTGCCATACGGGTATTATTGAAATCACTAAAAACAAACAAATTATTGAAAAGGAATCCACGATTGATGTACATGCCACCCAACAACAAGTGGACAGAAGCTTTTTAAGCATCCAAGGGATTTACGATTATATTCAAACCGTAGATGCTGGAACATTAAAACCTGTTTTAGAAGATCAAGTAACCATGAACCGTGCCATCGCTGAAGATGGACTTGCAAACCCCTATGGAGCCAACGTGGGAAAAACACTGCTGGAACTCTATGGTGATGCCGTAGATAATAAGGCTAAAGCCTATGCTGCCTCTGGATCTGATGCTCGGATGAGCGGCTGTTCCAAGCCTGTAGTTATCAACTCTGGTAGCGGGAATCAAGGCTTAACGGTTTCTTTGCCGGTTATTGTTTTTGCCGAATATCTAGATGTTTCGGAGGAAGTCTTGTATCGAGCATTAGCTCTAAGCAACCTTATTTCGATTCATATCAAAACAGGTATTGGAAAGTTATCTGCTTTCTGCGGTGCTGTCAGTGCTTCCTGCGGTGCAACGGCTGCCATTGCCTATTTACACCAAGCTCCCTTTCCTGTAATAACAAGATCTATTGCAAATACGCTGGCGAATACCTCTGGTATTGTCTGCGATGGTGCCAAAGCTTCTTGTGCCGCTAAAATTGCTTGTTCTGTCGATGCAGCTATATTATCATTCCGCTTGGCTGAAAAAGATCAGTACTTTGAAGCCGGTGATGGCCTCCTTAAAGAAGATATTGAAGAAACCATTCGCAGTGTTTGCCGAATGGCCAAAATTGGAATGAAAGAAACCGATGTAGAAATCCTGAAGATCATGATTGAATCCTGATCTTCAGGATTTTTTTACTGCATATAAATAAATTCTGGTAGTTGACCTGGTTCAAAGGCTCTTATAAATAATTGATTGTCAAATTCATCAAAAAAACCAACTACATACACAGGATAATATTCACGGGCTCTCCAGAAAGATGAAGAGCGATTTAAGCTTGCTTCAATTTCCTCTACATCCTTGGTGGAAATCCCATCTCCTATTTCTATAAACCCATTTCGCTCTATGACTTCCATTTCATTTTCCGACTCCACCATCCGTACAGATACTTGGGCTATATCTTCTGGAACTACCGTAACCTCATCATAGTGATCCTTGTCTTTTAACCACTGATCTAGTGCTTCAAAATTACGGTTTCGATCAACATATAACTGGCCGCGATCACCATAATAGGGAGGCATTGATTTTTGTTTGCGATCTGTTAAATGAATACGAATAGATCCTTCTGAATCACTTGGACCATATAACGTATCATAATCCGCTCTTTTGATTTCTTCCTGAATAATACTTAGGACTTCTTCTGCTTCTTCCTGCTGCAAGATCTTTCTTTTGTCCATTTCTCCAGCTCTAAATTCTATATGAGATACGTCTTCTGGCTGTAATCGGAGTACTGGGAATTCCATTTCTTTGTCTTCCATAAGACCCTGGATGGATTGAAAATATTCCTCGAAATCATGGTGAGACACCCTATATTCACGAACTTGACGACTTCCGTCTTTTAAATGATACGCCAGTGCCACTCTCCTTGTATCCGAATTATATTGATTGCCTTTAAAACGGAACCAATTGGATTCCTGAATAATCGCTTCATGCAGTTTTAGAATTCTTTCTATACTCTGGGATTGACGATAAAAATAATCCCACTCCTCTTGCTCAGAAGCAGTCTTCCAGTTTTCATACCGCCAAAAAGCTCCGTCAAAATAAACTTTTTCAATGTCGTCTACCTTGGGAATTCGTTGCTCATAACCAGTCACATCCGTTACAATTCCTGTCATGATCATCCCTGTGATGGCTGCATAGATGGCAAAACTTTTAAGGTTTTTCCTATTAAAGACTCTAAAACTTTTATTCAATACTGCCAAGGCTATATAATGACCGATCACTGCAAAGAGAGCGTAAGCAATCAAAATCCAAAATACGTTGCCCCTACTAGCGATTTCGGCGTAAAGTCCTCCAGTGAGCATCACACAAAAGGTGATCCCTAATAGAAAAATAGTGTTTATTCCATTAAATACCACCGTTTGACGACATCTTTCCATCCGCCGATATTGGTAAAGAGTTCGAGAAGCAACAAGCAAAAGAACGCAGGCTACCAAATATCCTCTCACTTCCGAGAAGCTTAAGGACTCTGCATACAATCCAAAGATCCGAATGATCGGTGAAAAAACCAAGTATTCTTCCTGCATTAAAAAATCTCCACTAAATCCATACAGTAAAATGTTGAGATTATATGCCATTAGGATCAGCATTCCAGCTGGTAATAGCAATAGAATATACGCAAAAATCCCTTGGGCCAATACCACACCGGAAAACATTCCTACGGTTACGGTGGAAAGATAGATGACGAAATTCATCAATAATGTGGTACCCATCCATTGCCAAATAGTTTCTACTGCCAAGTACTGGTTAAGCACTGTCAGGCTTCGGATAAGAAAACTGATGCCACCTATTAAGGCTACGGGCAAGGCCCACAACAATACACCACTGATGAGATGGCTCCAAAACATAGTTTTTCTTGTCATTGGAATGCTATGCAGAAAGTCTGAGGATGATTTCTGTTGTAAATACTGAAATACTAAGATTGCCGTAATAAAAGGCACCGTCAGCATTAAAAACATCTGAAAAGGCTCTCCACTAAATTCATACATTCTCGTAAATGTTTCTGGGTAAAAATGAGGTTCTTCATGGGATGGTAGTCGCATCATGATCCGTAGAGGTAATAGGAGCATCAGTGCCATAAAATAACTTCCGCCTACCCATACAAAGCGTTTTAATGCAACCCCTATAATTCCTTTATGCAAAAATGATTTGATCCACTTCATATGCGTGATCCCCCATTTCATAAATAAATATTTCTTCTAGGGTTAATGGCAAGATGTCCAGTAGCACTGGTTGAAACACTTTAAAATCCTCCATTAGTTTTTCTTTTTCCCCCCGAATAATCATGAGATGAACACTTCCCCGTTTTTCGACATGAAGTACGTTCATCCATTGAAGCCATTCTTCTGGCGGCGTTTTTTTAAAAGCAACTTGAATCTTGTGAATATCTTTTTTCAACTCATCCAAATCTTTTTCCAACAACAATTTACCTTGGTGTAAAATCCCTACATGATCACAAAAATCTTCCATTTCTCTCAGGTTATGGGAAGAAATAATAATGGTCATTTCTCGCTCTGCTACGTCTTGGACCAGCAAATTTTTTACTTTTTGACGCATCACAGAATCCAACCCGTCCAGCGGTTCATCCAAAATCATCACCTCTGGCATAGCTGCCATGGACAGCCAAAAAGCAACTTGTCGCTGCATGCCTTTGGAAAGTTTTTGGATTTTTTGCTTTCGGTCAATACCAAAAACCGATTCCATCTGTCGATATCGTTCTTCATTCCAATGTAGGTATGTTTCTCGATAAAACCCAGCCATTTCTTCCACCGTAAAACCTGGAAAAAAGTATAAGGCATCTGGTATCATGATGAGACGTTGTTTTAAAGCTTCATTTTCAAAAACAGAGGCTTCCTTTATCTGCACCTCTCCGCCATCTTCCCGATAAATACCTGCGATGGTTTTTAGCAGCGTTGTTTTTCCAGCTCCATTAGATCCCAGCAACCCATAGATAGAACCTTTTTTCACCTGCATGCTTAAACCTTTTAATGCTTCTATATCATCAAAGTGTTTGGTTAAACCACTGATATTGATCATACTGATCGCCTCCCCTCTTGCTGATCCTCCACTTCTTGAAGGATCTCTGCTAATTCTTCTTTATTCATTCCAAGAAACAATGCCTCTGTCACCAATTTTTTGATTTGCCCTCGTAACTGTTCCTTTTTTTCCTTTTGCATTTTTTCCATCACTGGCGCTACAAAATTCCCCCTTCCTTGCACCGTATACACATAGCCCTGCTTTTCCAACTCTCTATATGCTTTTTGAATGGTGTTCGGATTAATCGTGAGCTGCTGCGCCAAGGATCGAACCGATGGCAGCTGTTCATCTGTAGCAAGTAGCTCCGTAATAATCATCTCCTTAATTTTGTCTATTAATTGTTCGTAGATGGGAATCCTACTCCTTAAATCCAATTCAAACATCGCTTCACCTCGTTTCGCATTTTCATTTATTTCCTTGGGTGAATTGTCTGTACTATTAAAAGTAGTACAGTTAGTACGCTCTTAGTATAATCAGCTCACTTCAACTTGTCAAGTTATATTTTTCTTGTTTTCTTTGATGCTTCTAGTGTTCACTCCCTATTTTTCTACTCTTAGTTAAAAAACCTTGTTTCCTATTACTTTTTCCATTAGAATGTTTCTAACAGATAACTGTGTTTCACCAAACCTTAGATTCAAAGAGGAGGCCACCCGTATATGAAAAGTTTAAAAACAAAGATGATGATGACTTTTTTGGCAACCAGCATCCTACTCCTATTAGGTGCAGGCATCATTTTATACTCTTTAGCATCCACCATGGTGAGCAAGGTAGCTGGAGAGTTAAATGAAGAAATGATGGGCAGCTTTTCTCATAATATTGAATCTTTATTAGAAAGAAAAATTTCCGAGGCCATGATTATCTCTGAACAGGAAGCCGTTAAAAACATGGATCCAGAATCTGCACAACCATTTATGACAAAGATTCTGGAGCAGTCGGATTTCGGTACACTGTCCATGGTCTTTCCAGATGGAACGGCCTTCGACAGTGATTTAGAACAATATGATTTCGGTTCCAGTGCCTACATGGATCCCATTTTCAAACAGGGGGTCAACCATTACGTTACCAATCCTTTTCCCAGTTCCATTGACGGAAGAATGTTAACGGTTATTGCTCATGGTATTGATGACATGGCTGGTAATCGAGTAGGTGCTATTTCTGGTTCCATTTATCTTTCAGAAATCACCGAAATTGTTGAATCCATCTCTATCGGCGATGCTGGTTTTGGATGGATTCTTTCAGACAATGCCACTGTTTTAGCTCATCCAGACGAAGATATGCTTGGAAACTCTTTATCTTCTATCGATGCGTATCAGCATTTAGACGCCTCCTCTATTGAGATGGGAGTGGCAGATTCACAGGAAATAAATATCCATGGACAGTCCATGATTTTGCTCAATGCTCCTATCGAAGGAACGCCTGGTTGGCACCTAATGGTCGAGGTTTCCAGAGCCGAACTACTTTCTGGATTAGCTACATTCCGAAGTACCGTTATGGGTATTATGGTCGTTGCCATCCTCCTAAGTGGCCTTGCTGGTCTTTGGATTAGTGGAAACACCATTAAACCAGTGAAAGCCGTCGCTGAAAAACTTGAAAAAATGGCAGCTTACGATTTAAGAACGTTACCCGAAGATGCCATAAACCTTTATCAGGAACGTCCTGATGAGATTGGTGATATGATTCGTTCTAGCACCCGTATGCAAGAAAATATCGTTGAGCTATTGCAAAGCGTCCTTGGGGCTTCTAAAAATGTAGCCACCTCCTCAGAAAACTTGAATACCACCAGCGAACAGTCCTCTCAAGCTGCAGACGAAGTAGCTAAAACCATTGAAGACATGGCCAAAAGTGCCACTCAACAAGCCAACGACACCACCACAGGAGCTCAAGCTGTTGGTGATTTAAATCAGGTAATCAGCGAAAATCAGCTTTGTTTAAAAGCCTTAAACCAAGAACTGTTAAAAGTAGAAGGCTATCAGCACAAAGGCCATGAATCTATGACAGGTCTTTTGAAAACCACTTCCGATACCCGTTCCGCCACACAAAGCGTTCAGGGAGTCATTAACGAAACACAAAGCAGTGCGGAGAAAATTGATACGGCCAGCGAAATGATCCGCAGCATTGCCGAGCAAACCAACTTACTGGCCCTTAATGCAGCCATTGAAGCTGCACGGGCAGGCGAATCAGGCCGTGGTTTTGCAGTGGTGGCTGAAGAAATAAGAAAATTAGCCGAACAATCCAGCAACTTCACAGATGAGATTGCCACCGTCATTTCTGAATTAACAGATCGAGTAGAGGATGCAGTTAAAACCATGACTCACGTTAATGAAGTGGGAGAAAAACAAGAACTACAAGTGCAAACAACCAGCCAACATTTCCAGGGAATTGCCAGCTCGTTAGAAGAGATGAAACTGTCTCTAAAGGATTTGAACGCTTCTGGTGAGATTATGCAGGAAAAGCGAGAGCATATGCTTAACATCATTGAAAAAATATCGATTATTGCAGAAGAAAATGCAGCAGGTACTGAAGAAGCTTCGGCTGCCGTAGAAGAACAAACGGCTTCTATGACAGAAATCGCCAACGCCAGCCACCATCTCTCTACCCTAGCAGAAGAAATGAATCAAGCCATTCAACAGTTCAAGTTATAAGAGGGCATCACCAGTGGATGAACGCCGTCATTAAAAAAACTTTACCTAGAATTCATTTATCCATAACACAGAGTTGACCTCCTTTGATATAATAAAGCCAAGCCTACCCAACAAAAACATCTCATAGGACCTAAACAAAAAGGTTTACAAGGAAAGAAAACACAAAGGTTTACAAGGAGGTTTTTATGAAAATACATTCCCTTAATATCGGCATCGACATTGACGCCACATTAACAGAACCTTATTACTGGTTGCCCTGGACCAATGCACACTTTGGATTGAACCAAAAGCCAGAAGACATCACCTGCTACGATTTAGCAGATTCTCTGAGGATTACGGAAGAAGAGTATTTGAAATTCTACAATCAATATGGTGAAGCGATTCATGAATACAGTCCCGTACGAAAAGAAGCACCTAGTATTCTCCACGGCTTAGCTTTAAATCATCGGCTATACTATATCACAGCCCGCCATCCTAAACTGCAACACGTCACAGAGAACTGGCTGAATCGTCATGACATCCCTGTCCATGGCTTACATCTACTCGGAAGCCACGACAAAGTAGGAAAAGCACAGGAACTGGAATGTGATTTATTCGTAGAAGACCGGTATGAAAACGCTAGGGCCATTGCGGAAACAGGCATAGATGTTTTACTCATGGACTGTACCTATAACCGAGGATTAGAAATGCTTCCTAATATGAAACGCGTAGAAAACTGGCAGCAAGTCCAAACCGCCATCCATTTTATGGAAAAAAATGGCGTTAAAAGCCTTCATCGCATTATTGCGTAGAAGGCTTTTTTTACTCTACAATTTGTTGAACAGATATTTCTATTTCATCCGAAAGCAAACGAACTTCCTTTGCACCACTTGAAATCCAGTTCCATTTTCTCCTGCAGGAGCTGTTTCAACTGTTTTAGTAGCTGCAGATCCGTTTCCATCTTTTAATTGATTTTCACGTAGACTTGGGATAGAATGATCTTCACACATGGGTTACAAAAACGGAAGCCTTAAAGGAGGAGTCCTATGACAACGCAATCCTATCCAATTGGAATTATTGGTGGCACCCACGTGGATGCTCAAATGGGCATTCATTATTTCAAGGAACAAGGTTTACAACCCGTTGGCATTGGCATCTCCCACACACCAGAGGAAGCCACCACTCTCCAGGTACTTCACCCTTTTAAACTTCAACGACTCGTAGTCAAGGAAGTCTTGCGTATGAAAAAAGAACAACAGGTCAACACCATCTGTATTTACTGTAATTCTCTTAGTGCTGCTATTCGTGTCGAGGAAGTTGAAGAAGAAACAAAACTTCCCATTGTTACCCCCTTAGATGTTTATCGGAAAACTGCAGGTCAATTTCAAAAAGTTGGGTTGCTGGCGGCTAATTGCCAGTCTTTACGAGGCATTGAAAGAATTATTCATGAATCCAACGAGTCTGCTCAAGTAGTGGGGACTGCTTTGCTCCAACTGGTTATTCACATTGAAACCGGTGCTCTTCCCACTGTCATTTTCAAAGAACAGGGCCTTTTGCCTCTTCTTCGTTTTTTTGAAACCGTTGGCGTTTCATCCCTTATTCTGGGCTGTACCCATTTCCCATATTTGCAGGATGTCTTGGCTGCTCATACCTCTCTTCCTATTATTGATCCTGCAGAAGAAATGCTTCGCCTTATTCTATCCCATTAGAAGCCCTTTTATAAACAAAAGAAACTATCTATTGGGTATGTGATATGCACTCCCCTTAAAAATACTTTCTTTCATTGAAAAAGGAACCTCTCCGCTGAAATAGAAGGAGACGTTCCTTTTTTACTTGCATGAGAGGGTCTTGTCTTCACCCTCTCATGCAAACTTTCGCTTTCTAAAGCCATAGGTTCCTTATATCTTAAACACTTTAACAGCTTCGTCCATTTTTGAAGCCATATTTGCTAGCATTTCACTGGAACTGGAAATTTCTTCCATAGACGCTGTTTGCTCTTCCACAGAAGCAGAAGCTTCCTCTGTGCTTGCTGCATTTTCTTCGGAAATAGCCGCTAAATTTTGCATAATGGTCACTAACTGATCCTTGTTGGCTTCAATAATCTTGCTGGATTTTGTTAGATTTTCCACTAATTGGCCTGCTTCTTCAACTGAATTTGCAATTTTAGAAAACTGGCCTTCGGTTTGTTGTTTGCTCTTTTTCTCCACTTCCATAGCCTGATCGATTTCTTTCATGGCCTCAACGGCGGTATTGGATTTTTCTTTGAGTTCTTCAATAATCCCTTTGATTTCCCCAGTAAAGGTAGTGGACTGCTCTGCCAATTTGCGTATTTCTTCGGCTACTACTGCAAATCCACTACCCGCTTCTCCAGCTCTGGCTGCTTCAATGGCTGCATTCAAGGCCAGTAAGTTGGTCTGATCTGCAATGTTTTGAATCATGCTGCTAGCATTATCAATTTTATCGGCGCTGGTTTGATTGCTCTGAACGGCTTCCCCCATAACTCCCACTAGGCGGCTGCTTTGTTCCATCAGACCTGATAATTCATCCATCACCTTAATTCCTTGATCCTTTTGTCGCTGAATTTCTTCTGTAATACGCTTAACCGACAGAACATATTCATTGTTTTGAACTAATGAACGTTCCATCTCTTTCACATTTTGTGCTGCGGTTTCCACTTCTTCCGCCTGCTCTGTTGCACCTTCTGCTATGCCTTCAATGGTTTTAGCCACTTCCTGAGAAGCCGTAGATGATTGTTGGCTCGTGGCAGTTAACTCTTCTGCCGACGTAGCCAGTTGTTGTGAATGCCCTGTGATATCCTGTACTAGTTTCGCAAAACTTTCCTGCATAATTCCTAAGGAACGAGCCATCTCTCCTATTTCATCTTTTCGACTTAAATGAGCTCCCAATTTACTCTTTTTATCCATAGTGAGATCATAATTTGCCAATCCATCAATAATTTCCGAAATGTTTTTAATCGGGGTAACGGTTCTTTGTGCAATCAGAAAGGATAGCAACACCACAATGATCATCCCAACGGCGCCAATCAACAAGTACTGATTCCGAAGGCTGGCTAATGGCTGGTATACTTCTTCTTCGTCCAGAACTACTCCCAGGGTCCAACCAGTAGATGGAACTTCCTGATGAAACAGAATTTTATCCATGCCTCCTTCATGATAATACTGAAGGCCCCGCTCTTTCTCTTGTGCTCTTCCATACACTTCCGCAAAAAAAGAATGTTCATTAAAATTGGTATTCACCAGTTCCTCTGATGGATGGGCCATGACGGTACCATCCTCAGCAACTAAAAATCCATATCCAGACTCACCCATTTCCATATCATCAATGGTGGCTGTTAAGGTATCCAAATAAATATCACTTACGGCTGCACCCATAAATTCTCCACTTGATCCGTAAAAAGGAGCCGTTGCCGATACCATATACTGATCTGTATTCATATCCTGATATACCTCTGTAACCGTTGGCTTTCCTTGCTGCTTGGCTGCAAGATACCAAAGCCGATCCGTCATATCGTAATCCTCTGGTGGCACCCATCCACTGCCTGTAATAAAGGTACCGTCCACAAAACCCAAATAATAATGGACCATATCTTCATCATATCCAGTTGGTTTTAAATACTCGTTCTCTAATGGATTTTCTAATACCCGTTCCATTATGTAAGGATCCTCTGCCATGCCTGCTACCGTAGCAACAGAAGCCACCTTTTGTCCCAGCCAAGCTTCAATATAGTCTACCATCGCCTGGGTTTCAGCCTCTCCGTCTGCATAAACACTTTCCTGCAAATTGTTTCTTGCGTTGGTATACCCCATGACAGAAGTAATTGTAATAATCATTGCAAAAACCAGCAAAAGCATCATCGTTAATCTTCCTCGAAACTTCATCATAGTCCCCCTTTTCTGTTTGTTTTCACGCTGTCCATAATTCAAAGCAACCTTAAATGAAGGGATTGTCCTTTTCTCAACCACTCCTTTCTTATGGATCTTTTATGGCCTAAAGCACAATAATAACAAATGCTTCTGTAAGCGTCAAACCTCCTCTAGGGTTTATTTCGTTAATTCTTTAACTTTTTATTTTCCCACCATGCGGATTTTACGACCTCGATATCAAATTATCGTTAGAATCTTCCGACTATATTTTCGTATATTGGCTTTTTCTATATTCATGTTATACTAATAGTAGGTTCATATTAACAATGCCCAAAACTAATTCTACTATTTTTTTAATCAATTATGTTAAAATGTTATCAATCTGAATTGGAGCATCGTTCATGAATCCTTTTGTCATTTGTATCGTACTCGTAACCAACACATAAATTAGGATGAATAGGAGGTATTTACATGTTCGAAACCAAAATGAATAAAATTAACACGCTTCAAAAAGTAGCCGATCGCACCGCTGCCCCAGAGGTGCGTATTGAGAAAGACTCTTTAGGGACTATGGAAATCCCTGCAAAGGCTTACTATGGCATCCAATCCAAGCGAGCTCAAGAAAATTTTCCCCTGCCAGTGGGTAAGGTCCATCAAGAGTTGATCCAAAGTATGGGCCAAGTAAAGTATGCTTGTGTTGCTGCCAACCTTGAAACCAATGCTATTCCAGAGCAAATTGGAAACGTTATCAAAAAAGCATGTGTTGAACTGATCAATGGAGAATTTGATCATCAGATCATTGTAGAAGCCATTCAGGGTGGTGCTGGTACTTCTATTAATATGAACGTCAATGAAGTATTAGCCAATCGTGCCCTTGAAATTTTAGGCGTAGAGCGAGGCCGCTATGATGTTGTATCTCCCAATACCCATGTTAACATGGCACAATCTACCAACGACGTGGTGCCGACGGCTTTTAAAGTTTCGGTTCTATCCATGGAGAAAAAGTTAATTGATAACCTTGAAAAGCTCTGTCTGGAACTCGAAGCAAAAGAAAAGGAATTTGATGATGTATTGGTTATGGGCCGCACTCACTTGCAAGATGCTCTTCCCATAAGACTAGGTCAAGAATTCGGTGCTTATGCTCGTGTGCTCCGTCGTGATATAGAACGGATTCAAGCAGCCATGAAATCTCTGCATACTGTGAATTTAGGTGCCACGGCTGTTGGAACTGGCCTTAATGCAGACCCTGCCTATATAGAAGCGGCTATTGATGAGCTTCGTTCTGTAACAGGATTAGACCTACAGGTAGCCGAACACTTGGTGGACGGAACGCAAAATACCGATGGCTATATTCATTTGTCTAGTGCCCTAAGAAACTGTGCCCTTAGTATGTCCAAAATGGCTAACGACCTGCGGATGAAAGCATCTGGTCCTTCCTGCGGATTAATGGAAGTAAATCTTCCTCCCGTACAGCCTGGTTCTTCTATCATGCCTGGAAAAGTTAATCCCGTCATGGCAGAAATGATAAACCAAATCTGTTTCCAAGTCCAAGGAAATGATCATACTGTCTCATTGGCCTCTGGTGCAGGTCAATTTGAACTTAATGTTATGGGGCCTGTTCTGTTCAAGAATTTATTTGAATCTATAGATATCATCACTTATGGAGCAGAAGCTTTTGCAGAGCGATGTATTAAAGGCATCACAGCCAATAAAGAAGCCTGTCATGAAAAAGTTCAATCCAGCGTTGCTTTAGCCACTGCCTTAAATCCACACTTGGGCTATGAAGCCACTTCAGAAATTGCCAAAGAAGTGCTCCAAACAAAGAATAGCGTTCGCCAGGTCACCTTAGAAAAAGGATTGTTAAGTGAGTCTGACTTAGATGATATTCTACAAGCAAAAGAAATGACGGAGCCTGGTATCGCAGGAAAGCATCTCATTGGCATAGGCCTTCGCCAAGCATAAAAAAACTAAATTTCCTTTCACTAAAAACCCCTTCTTATGGATACATGCCATAACAAGGGGTTTTCTTCGCATTCGATGATTTTTTTCTAGATCTTTATTTTCATCAGTTTTTCTTTGGTAGCCGTAGCTTGAGCGGTCATCCCATCAGTAGATTTGTTAATTCCTATTAAAGTACCACTAGTAGTTTCCACCAGTTCATTGGTGGCTTGAACAGATTCATTGATGGACTCTGTTTTATTGGTAATCTGATAAATCAGATGGCCAAACTCCTGGGAAAAATCAGCCTGCTCTTGATTGATTTCATTTATATCATGAATTCGATGATCTACATTCTCAATTTGACCAACAATGCCTGTCAATGTTTGTTTCGTCCTATCCGAAGCATCTCTTATTTCACCTAAAGTCTCGGAAGCTTCTTTCATTTCATTCCCCAACTCCATAATGCCGGTTTTTAAAGCTTCCATTGTTTTTTCAATGGCTTCCACCGAAGATCCAGTTTCCTCTGCTAAGGAATTTACCTCATCGGCTACAACGGCAAATCCCTTTCCTGCTTCTCCAGCTCGGGCACTTTCTATTTTAGCATTAATGGCTAAAATTCCTGTTTGCTGTGAAATCTTCTGAATGGTTTCTGTGACTAGGGTGATTTTTTCTGAGTATTCTTGTAACACCTCTGTGGTTTTTGCCAAACGCTCAAAGGATGCAGTGGTGTTATGAATTCTATCCTCTACGCCCTGAGCCGCATTCTGACCTTCTTCAGCTAGAACTCTTGCATCTTCTGATCTTTCCAAAATCCGTTCAGAAGAGGCCATGATTTTTTCACTACGATTCTTCAGCAACTCAGAATCCTGAGATGCTTTCTCCACTGCCTGCATGGTGTTTCCAACTTCTCTTTCAATATTATCCGTACGGTCTTTTATTCCTTCCATGGTTCGTGAAATTAATTCCGTATTGCTACTCAACTCTTGACTGGCAGCTTCCATTTGTTCTGATGAAACCGTAGACTGCCTTACCATCTCTGACAAGCTGTCTACCATATCATTAATCCCTCTCCCAAGACTAGCGATTTCATCTTCTTTGGTTATGTCTAGTCTTTCTCTTAAATCACCATTTGCAACGTTGTTTGCAAATTTTTGTAATGCACTGACCCGATTTAAAATAATCCATTTTATGGCAAAGGTCATAAATATGGTTAGAATAATCAAATTGGTAAACGAGGTGATCATTGTTATAATGCCGATATTCGCAACACCCATTCTCTCAATTTGTTGGTTAATAAAGCCTGCCAGAAATGGGGTAATCAGCTGTGCAATGACTATGACCACAATAAACTTAAGTGTAAGGGACCCTGTAATTCCTTTAAAACCTTTTTCTGCATGTTGCTGTTTCATCAAACCGCTCCTTTTTACTTCCTCTAATTTCCATAGCTTACCTATATCATTATATCAAAGGAATGCAACTTATCAGTTGTTCGATGCAACAGACACTCTCACTTATTAATGATCCTAGTAATGTCTTTGTTTTTACTGTTTGGGAATCCGAAGCATCCGATGGCTTTGGATTTCCGGATCTTCAACCACATAGGTGTCTATCAAGATATCATGCCACCCTTGGTTTTTTTTATGGATGACTCCCCACATATACCCAAAATGAGTCCCCAAGAATTGAGCTACGGTTCGCCCTACAACTTCTCTGAGAAAAACGGTTTTCCAAGTAAGCGGCGTTGCCGTTTCTTGAACAACTCGTATTCCCACCATCATTTTTCCGATGGTTTGTCCCCATATTTTTGTCAAAACAGAAAAATAAATGGCTCCTACGACTCCTATTGTCATCAAGTGCATTGCAAACAATGGGATCTCCAATAAAATACCACCAGTAACGGCTCCCAATATGGTCCCTATTCCACTTATCATGACCATATCAATCAGATAGGCCTTTACTCGATCCGAAATACGTGCAATCCTATATTCTTCCCAATCAGAAGGCTCTTCCAAAGAGTGGGTTTCTTGGTCAATCATTGATGTATCCATTTATTGATTCGCCTCCTTTAATTTGTCCATAAGTACATGGGAACTGGAGGACTGTCTATGGACAAAGGAATGGGATAACTGGACTTCGACTCTTTTCTAAACCACTGTTCAAGCATGGATAAACGCTGATTTGAATTTAAGAGCCTTTGCCAGCTAAAAGAACTTGGTTGTCTTAAAATAACCACGGTTGCATCTTCTTGATCCGCCATCTGCTTTGCTTTTTCAATCCCATCTTCAAACATCCCTAAAGAATCAATTAACCCATTTTCCAAAGCTTGAGCTCCGCTGTAGATTCTGCCATCGGCTAACTTTTCTACTTTCTCCGACTCCATCCCTCTGCCCTCTACAATTGCTTCTACAAAATACTGATGCATTTCGTCAATAATACTCTGCATCACTTCTCGCTCTTCAGGTTCCATATGTCTTAAGGGGTTCATCAAGTCTTTCAGGTCCCCACTTTTGATGGTTGCATCCTCTACCCCCCAACGCTCTGCTAATTGATGCAAATTAATACTCTGCATAATGACACCAATAGATCCAGTAATCGTGTTTCGAGTCGCCATAATATGATCCGCAGGTGCCGCAATGTAATAACCGCCAGATGCAGCTACCTGATCCATAAAGACCACCAAGGGTTTTTCATTTTCTTCTTTTAAAGTCATAATTCGCTGAAAGATTTCATCGCTCTCAGAAACTCCACCACCTGGTGAGTTCACGTACAGAACAATAGCTTTCACCTTCTCATCTTCATATACAGTTTCTAGTCTTTTGAGAAATGAATGATGCTGATACTCTGGTTCATCGAAAACCCCACTTGTATCTCGAGAAGTAATGATTCCTGTGACTTCTAGTACTGCCACCACAGCATCAGATCCTTTTTCAAGCGTTACTTCTTCCCACTCTTCATCTGCCAATAATTTTTTATCCACACTGCCTGATGTTTCCATCACCACGGAAATCATCAGAATCACTACAAACAATCCACTAGCAATCCACCTTTTTTTATTCATATAAACCTCCCTGACCTCAAAATGTTAATCCTCTCTTTTGATCCATTCTTCTTTCTATTCTTCCGAATCATACCATCAACCCAAAAGAAAATAAAAAGAGATTTCCTATCCGATTTTATCACATTTAAACGTTAGTTTCCAAAAAACCATCGTTTTTTTCTACTTCACCTTTTTATCCCTATACATGGTTATGCCAACGCAACCACTTTTGTTAAAAACACTTCAACTAATTCAGGGTCAAACTGAGAACCAGAGCATCGTTCTAACTCCTTCTTTGCTTCCTTGGGACTACATTTTTCTCTATAATTCCTATCAAAGGTCATTGCATCAAAGGCATCTATAATTGCTATCACCCTTGCTAAAAAAGGAATATTCCTTTCTTTTAGAGCAAGTGGATAGCCACTCCCATCCCATTTTTCATGATGAGTAAGCACGCCTTCAGCCACTCCTGGAATTTTCGTTATCTGCTTTGCTATTTGAAATCCAACTATTGTGTGCTTTTTTAATGCTTCCCATTCACAGTCAGTCAACCCATTTATATTTTGAAGAATAGATTTTTCTACCCCAATTTTTCCTAAATCATGCAGTTCTGCAACCAAAGCTACTTTTTTTAGTTCTATCCCCTCTAAATTCAGTTCTTTCCCAAATCGTATAGCCATTTTATTCATTCTAGTGCTATGCTTTAACACTTCAGGATCAATTTCATTAAGTAAAATGTTGATACAATCCAACGGAGATAACTTTTTTTTTCGACGTATCCCGTTAACCCTATGGTTTTCTTGACACAGAACAATTAGGTTCCCGCTATTTTGATACTGATCCCTAGGCAAAAGCCCTTTCAACTGTTCTTGATCCATAGAATTCATTGCTTCAACCACGAAAGCCCAAATATTCCCGTCAACTCCAAATTCTTTTCCATTTAAAAGGGATCTTGCTTTTTTTTCAGAGTTGAAAACGCTTTTTTCATAACAAAAGAGAGTTAATATCCTGAAAATCCGATCTTTGATGTATTTATCTTCCTCAACATTTATCAATCTTAGTAAATCCTTTTGATCAAAAGCCATGTTCTGCTTATGCATTCCAGTCATAGTGAGCTCATCAATGTATTTATCCAATAGACTACTCCTTCTGTCCATATTCTCATCAAAAGTGTTCTTTGGGTAAGGCCGCTCTTAGCATCTTAAACGCCGTGTAGCTAATAACCGCAATTACCAACCATGTAAGTACTTCCATAGGAAGTTCCGATATGAAATTAGCAGCAAGGACGACTGCTGGAACGCCGCCAAGGGCCAAACCCAGTGCCGCTCTGGCATCGAGGGCTGCATGGTTGATAAACTTTATGCTTCCTATTGGCATAAGAAATGCACAGGAACCCATCATAATTGGAAATGCCGCCAGTTGATCCATTCCTAATAAATAAACTAATGCCATACACGGAGCATATAACCCTACTCCCAGCGACATAAGCGCTCCTAAAACAAAATTGCCCATCACAGCAATCAGCAGAGACCCTCCACTTAACCCGATCTGATTTCCAGCAGAAGGCATCGCTTGAATCACATCTGTTCCCAATATCATGATAATCGCTGTAATGATCAACGCAAAACCCATTCCAAATTGAACTTTAGTTTCTGAAAGTCCAGAAACAATATCCGCCCCTAGGTGAGCTCCTATTGCAGCTGCCAAAATCATCAGTATGAGTGTTATGGGATCTACCTCTACTCGTCGTATAAATATAAATGCCATTGTAACCACTGGCAATGTATGCCCTACTAGCATTGTTCCAGGTATAATCCGATCTTTCACTAACTTCGTATGTCGATACCAAGAAGCCGTTGGAGCAAAACTCCCTATTCCTAAAGAATCAAAAAAATCTGTAACAAACCCTATTAGTATCATATGCACCGATGGAAAACCTTCAAAATAGTGAAAGAGCGATTGTCCCCATTTTATAATATACAAAAATGTCATGACACCAAGAACAGCTAAAAATCCAATTATAATCATCCATTATCCTCCTACTCTTAACGGCATAGGCTAAATCTAGTGTACTAATACGTAACGGTACCTAGGCTGAATACTCTTCAGATCCTTTATTAGCCTGATTTTCCTCTTGGGTGAGCCGTTCTTTATCCTGAACTGATTTTAAATGTTTAAGCTCTTCTATTTCCTCTTGCATAAGCGTGTTATCCAGTTTCAATGCAGTATTCTCTTCTATCAATTCATTAATTAAAGATTTTTCTTTCTGTGATTTAAAGCGATAGGCTTCAATGCACTCATTTTTATCTCTAATTTGTTCTGTTACTACATTAACAAAATTTTTGACAAGGTTCACCTTGTGCCGATATGCTTTTCTTTTTCGAGAGAGGTATTCAAATTGATAGCGGTTTTTTTCACTTTTTCTTATTCTCTCTTGAAGGATTTGTAGATCAACTTCATAAAACTGACGTGCTTCTTTCATGAATTCTATTTTTTGATTCAATGTATCAATCGCATCATTTTTATCCTTTACGTTTGTCTGGATTAACTTAATTCTTCCTCTATAGGTTTGCGTTGCTTTCGATTTAATGCTTAAAAACGAATCTTTTTCTTGTTTTAATTTTCTTAATACTCCTTGAAATTGTCTTTTATTTTTGTCCAAAACCGCGTATTCTAATCCCTTACTTCCTGCGGATTTTTTTAATTTTTCTATTTGTTCTTCGTAGTCTATAAGCCTACTATGCACTTCATTCGCTGCCTGATCCGTATAGTGTACATCCTTTTTTAAGGCTTTGATTTCATTATTTTTATTTTGAATAGCTTCTCGTAATGTATCCACTTCTTTATTCTTTAGCGCCAACCGTATGCTTTTTTCCTCAATCCAATCCCGAAACGAAGCTAATTCATTGTTGTACACACGCAGTCGCTGTAACATTTGATTCATCGTTTCTATTTTTTCATTCTCCATTACAGACTTTTCAAATTCATCTATAGAATCCCTTTGATTTCCCCATTCTGCTGCTAATTCACCCGTATTATCCAGTGTACTCCCCAACATCATATCGTACTCTTGTTCTATAGTCAGTACATATTCTTCTACTTCTTTTAACTGTTTTTTCACAAGTTTATTCTCATGAAAAGCTAATACTTTTTCAGCACGGCCTTCTTTCAACTGATTTTTAAGGCTTTTAAGCATTTCTTCTGTTTGTTTAATATAATTCCCAAGATGTTTTTCAACGCTTCCTTCAGAATATACGCCACGATATGGCTGCTCAAGCTTGTCAGAAAGAATATGCTTTTCTTTCCTGTTCTTTATCCTTTTGGCTCGTCTCAAAATCACAAGAAATATAGCTAATACTAAAGCTCCTATCCCTATTATTACGTATTTCATTTCATCGCCCTCCTCTTCATTCTAATTTAACGCTCTACAACCTCTTTACTTCAAGAAGCCCTTCGCTATATTTCCTGATCTTTGTCAACGTAATTTCCACCAAATCCCCTGCCATATCAGTCCATTTTATCGATTCTAACAATACATATATCATGAGGCTGAACATTAACCGTATGGAATGTTTCATCCTCATACTCCTTACATTCTATTGCTAATTCTGGCATCATCGTTTTTTGAATATAATGATATTCTTCTTCTTTTAAAAAACCTTCCCCTGTAAAAGAGGTGTAGTCTTGATTTTCACTACAAACGCTTTCGTTAAAAGTGTATTCCGACACTTTGTATTTCTTCATACTCTTAGGAATTACAATTTGATATTGCCTACTCTTTGGTATGCTCTGTAATCCAGTTGCTTCCCAACGACCTTTCTGTCCTAAATAAAAAAAACCAAAAATACTATCTTTTTTTTGAGAAATTACGCATCCTTCTTCTTCTACAAGTATTTCGCTATCTGCAAGGAATTGATAAAGATTTAACAAGTAGTACAAGGGTCTTCTGAATGCTTTATCAATACGCCCAAAGTCACGCCATTTTTTATGGCCATTTTCTGTCCATCTAATTTGAAATAAGGAAACGACTGATGCAGCTTTGCATGTCTTTGATAAAGCAGTTTCCAGCAAAATATGGTAGCCCATCATTGTTTTGGTGTGTTTTTTAAGATTCTTTTGGAATTCATATGTTAAATCAACGATTAGGTGAGGATTATCACTATTGGATGTTTTAGGCAGCAGTTTACTTATTTTTTCCTCTGCTGCAGTGTATTGTTCTTGTATGCCTTCAGGATCAGACATTATATCTGGACTTTTTTCTTGATATATGAAGCGTGCACTGAAAAAATCAAATTGCTTTAACTTGTATTTTAGAACCTTCAAGCATCGACCCCTTAGTCGTTGGTTACTAATGACATATTCACCTATATGTAACCCTCTGTACTGTATGTCTTGACATACCTTCCCTTTTATCAATTCAACGAAACACTGAATCGCTTGATCCATTGTCTCCAAATAGTCTTCACTAAAAATAGAGTTAAACCCTTCTAAATTCAGTTCAAAACGACATTGGCGCAGTTGCGTTTTTGTTATACGTTTAAATAAGAGGTCAAACTTCCCAAGCAGATCCAGGTATCTTTCTTTATCACCTATAGGAGGCTGTTCGCACTGGTCATAATTAACCCCAAAATCAATGGAGAAAATCGGTGTCACCGATAACTGTCCAGCTAATATCATTAATGTTTTGATATTCTCTTCATCAAATAGTGTTTTTTCATCATTAGCAAGGGATACATAAAACTTTTCATCACTATACTTAAGTTTAAATCGAATAAATTGCGTCGACAACTCCTTCGATAGGGTTTTTACACATTTTATCATCGACTCGTTAAAATCTATTTCCCGATCCATCATACAGCTCTCAAAATCGGCGACGACGCCCCATTTCATTTGCATAATGCCTATGGGCTTCTCCGTATGAATCGTATGATTTCTTCTTTTCATAAAACTTTCGCTTTTCAGAAAGCCTTTTTTTTCGATTTCTTTGATAAACGGTTTTACTTCTGGTATCGTTTGCAAACAGCACTCATCCGCATCTAAATGCAATTTTTTGTATTTGTTTCTTAGGGAAAGTGGTGCGATATTTAAAAATAACTTGAAATCTCGATTCATCGTTCGTGATTCCTTATAGCCACACTGATATGCTATTTCAACAATTGGATCCTCTGTGCTTAGAATTTTTTCTGCAGCCAAAGAGAGCTTTACTCTCGTTACAAATCGGGTAAAACTTAAACCCGTCACCTCGCGAAACATTCTCGAAAGGTACGAATAACTAAGTTTGTATTCTACAGCCACTTCTTCTAATGTTTTTTCAAAATCAGATTGCCTAATATAGGTTTCTGCTACATCAAAAACTACAGTCTGTATACTCTCATCATTCCCTTCAATTGAAGAACTTGCACGCCTTTTAAGAAGCTTGTTTACGCAGTGCCCTACCATATGAACATTTTGATCTATATTAATATCTTTACCGTTACCTCTAATTTGCCATAAGTATAATTCAGCAATTTTTTCAAAAAGCACTTTATGGGTATCCTTTGAATCTACTCGTATTTTATGTGCACACACATCTTTATAACCAATATCCTTAATTTGTTCGTCATCCATTTGAAAAACAAAAACAATATTGTCTTCTGATACTGGTATTACTTTATGTGCCGCTCGTTGTTTAATTAAACAATGATCTCCTTGATTAAGAACCCTTTCACCTAACTTCGTTTGAAGCTTTATAGTTCCTCTCACAATATACAATATTTCTGCTTCCTGATGAACAGAAAAAACTTCCTGCTGAATTTGTACTAAAGAAGCTTTATATGAGTGTTGTTTTTTCGCTACTAAAAAATCCATACTGCTTGATATAATACTAAAGGCGTCCTCAGAGGTGTTCATTTTGACATCCATCAACATGCATCTCCCCCTCCTAGTTTGCTGCCTCTTTTAGAATGCTTTTAAATTTCCGGAAGGTTATACAACCCTACTACACAGTAAAGACTCATACAGGATCCACCCTTACCTTCAGCCTACTATCCTTGCTGTCAATCACACTTCCGTCAAAAACAGATTCTATACAAAAAAGGACAGATTAATCTTATCTGTCGGTTACGCCACTGGATCACAGTAGTATAAGGCGTCCATCTTTAACTACTGTTCCTCTCCCCATTTTCCACTCTCACCTATTCTCTAAAAATTATCCAAATTAGTTTAGTCTGTTCAGTATATTAAGAATTTATTTGCTATTTCAATGGTATCATAGTAACCAGCAGATACTCTACCTGCTAACGTTCTGCTGCCTTTTTGGCTGAGAATTTAATAATATCATTGGCTTCACTTCCTTTATATTCAGTTAGTTCGTTTTTTAATGAATCAATTTCATCTAGCATCTCGATGTTTTCAGATTTTAGTTTTATCTTTTCTTCCATTAAGTTTCGAATTTTCGCTTGATCATTTTCATGTTGCTCCATAGCTTCTTTAATCATTTTTTCTTTGATTCCAATTTCTTCAAGTAAATTTTGTAGGTATGTTTCCATAGATTCTAGCTGACTTTTGTAGCCATCTATTTTTCTTTTCTGTAATAAATATTCCCGTTCATTTATTTCATTTTGATCTAATCTATTTTGTAGCATTTGAATGTCTACTTCTAATGTTTCTTGCTCTTCCTGCATGCTGTTCACTGAGTTTTGCAATTCATTGGCTTGGGCTTCTTTCTCTTGTAGCTTTTCTGTTACCTCATCTACTTTCTGCTTAAAGCTTTGCAAAGCTCGTTCCTTCTCCATTTTAATATGATCTCGTTCCTTCTGGAGTTCTTCTACTTCTTGTTCCATTGCCGCAATTTGCTCATTGACAGCACTATCAGGCACTTCAGCTTCATTCAGTTGTTTTTGTAAATCTTCAAGCTGTTGCTGGTACTCTACTAAAGTTTGATTTGCAACATTAAGTTGGTCTTCACTTTTCTGTAACTGCTCTGCCAACACAAGGATTTCATTGTCCTTCTCCTGCATCGCTTCAGATAATTCTTGGATCTGGGTATCCTTAGCTTGGAGTAGCTCTTCCTTTTCTTTTAGAAGTACTCTGAGCCGTTCCATTTCTGCTTTGGACTCGGTTAAATCAGCTTCAATGGCTATCATTTTTGCATCCAATTGCTCTATTTCGTCTTCTTTACTTTTGATCGCCTGTTCCATTCTTTCATCTTGACTATTTAATTTTTCTAATACTTCCTGAGCCTCTTTTTGTTCTTTTTGAAGATTGCTCTGCAGTTCTGTATTCTCTTGTACTGCTTGATCGTATTCTTCTTTCAAGCTATAAACACGTTTTTCCACGTCTTCAAATTGTTTCTTTAATAATTCGTTTTCTTGATGAAGCATTTCTTTTTCCGACAAGGTATGATTCAGTTGGTCTTCTAAGTTCTCCCTCATTTGCTCTGCTGTCTCTTTATAGGAGTTAATATACTCTTCAACACTTTTTTTCGAATAGCCACCCATTACTTTTTTCAGCGTCCCGCTGTCACACAATCTTTCAACATGACTTTTATCTTCCTCTTTTTTATCGTATAAATCGCCTACTCCATATCCTTT
Source organism: Tindallia texcoconensis (assembly GCF_055383815.1). Lineage (NCBI taxonomy): Bacteria > Bacillati > Bacillota > Clostridia > Peptostreptococcales > Tindalliaceae > Tindallia > Tindallia texcoconensis. The sequence goes on along the minus strand of NZ_AP042431.1, from coordinate 1,891,152 downwards.
ATAATACATTTAAAGCACCTCCATTTCGATTGATTTGCCAGCCATTCCTTTGGCTTGTTCTGTATTCCATATCGTTTCCAAAATATGCTTCGTGCCCCTTACTCTTTTGCTGACTCCCCAGGGTTGGAGCCTTTGGTGATCTAAGACCTCGTCCTTTTCATTCAAAAACAAGATGCATATTTCAAATTTCATAAAACAAGTATGCACTTGAGCGCAGTTTCTGAGTAAGAGGCCTTCGTGGTCCATCTCCTTTTTCCACATAAGTCCTCTTAATCGCTGTTTAAATGTAGTAGCTTCTTTAACTATTATTTTCACTATTGGATACCTCCCTACTGAAAGGCTGCTTTTAGCACTGGTACCGCTGGACCTAACAAAACAATAAAGATAACCGGGAAGATAAACGCAATCATTGGCAAGAGAATTTTAATAGGGATTTTTCCAGCTCGCTCTTCCATGTCTTGTTTATAGATTTCCCGTATGGTACGTGACTGGGTGTCCAGTACATTTTGCAAAGAAATCCCCAACGCCTCCGCTTGGATGATGGCATTCACCAAATTTGATACTTCATCAACTTCACACCGTTCACTCATTGCTTGCAAGCAGTCTTTCCTACGTTTCCCCAGCATTATTTCTCTTTTAACAACACTAAATTCATGAATCAATGGTCCTTCTGCTTTTTCTAGAATATAGGTTAGTGCTTGATCAAAACTTAAGCCAGCGACAACGCAAACGTTCAATAAATCAATCGTTTCTGGTAGTTGACCTTTTATCATATTTTTTCGTTTTGTAATGACGCTTTCCAAGGCCCATCTTCTATAAACATATCCAGCCAACACACCTATGATGAAATTCAAAATCTTATGCCCTATGCCGCCACTTGTACATATCATAAAAAGGATTCCCAAACCAAGAATAATAACAAGATTCATAGAACGATAATCCTTGGGATTCATTCTTATATCCGCTTTAGCCAATTTCTTCCCTAATTCTCGTTGTGTACTTTCCCTAAAGGGCATCACCAAGCTTATAGCTCTTATGATGCCCAGGGCCATAGGCTGTAAAAATCGTTCATTAAAACTTAAATCCATGGTATCTTTAATCATATGTCTTTTAGGTACATTGAAGTTTTTTATTTCCATCAATCTTTTATTAAATACTTGTCCCCGACTCTCCATTCCTTTGATCCAGGAATATACAAATACCACTACACTGATAATCCCTATAATTCTAACTATTCCGTGTTCCACTGTTCCAGACCCCCTGCGGGTTTATTTCTTATAGTTTGATATTAATCATTTTTCGAATAATTACGTAACCTAGAATCTCAAGCACAAGGGCTATGCCTAATAACACATGCCCATAGGTTGTAGTCCACATCGGCTCCATATAAGATGGATTTATAAGTGTTACTACTACTAACAGAAAAACAGGAATCAATGCCACAATTAGTCCACTAATTCTCCCTTGTGCTGTCAATGCATTAATCTTTTTTTTCATCAGCATCCTTTCGCGAAGTGTCTCACTAATATTGTCCAAAATAGTGGCCAAATTCCCTCCAACTTTCTTTTGAATGGCCACGGCTATATTCACCATTTCTAAATCCTTTGACTCCATCCGCTCTGCTACCCTATCTAAGGATGCCCCTATCGTATCTCCTAATTCAACCTCTCTGAACACCTGTCTAAATTCTGTTCCTATTGGATCTGGTAAATCATAAGAGACAGTGCTAATAGCTTGTTCAAAGGTGAAACCCGCACGTAGACTATTGGAGAGAACCATGAGGGCATCTTTTAACTGAACGCTAAATTTTTCTCTTCTTTTTTTGCTTTTAATGCTGACAAATATCGGCGGCGCAAGTGAAACAAGAATCAAAATAGTTACTACCGTCATTATAGGTGCTTGTGCAATAAGCAATACCATCGAGATCACCCCTGTCAATCCTATCCATAAACTTAGAAATTCCTCTGGCTTCAGATGTATCCCAGCACCAACAAGACTTTTTCTTATTTTCTCTGGTACAGGTAGTTTATTTTTTTTCTTCCTACTAAGATAAGTAGACTGTCCCTGATAGCCTGTTAAGCTCAACTTTTGTATTTCTGTACGGCGGTGGTTAAAATTTAATATGCGCCAATAAAACACTTTAATCAACGCATCTACTGCAATATACACTAAAAAAGCTAATAGAAAAGCAATTAATATTTTCATCCTATCACCCTGTTTTCGAGAACCATTCGTCTTTTATCATGATTCCACTTTCTTTTAAGCCCTCCACCACATAAGGCCGAACTCCCGTTGCCACAAACTTACCACGTATCCGTCCAGAAGCATCATACCCATCTTGCTTATACACAAATATATCCTGCAAACTTACCACGTCTCCCTCCATACCTGTAACTTCGGAAATCGCTGTTATTTTCCTCGACCCATCCCTACAACGTGACTGTTGAACAATGATGTCAATGGCAGATGTGATTTGTTCTCTTATGGCTTTAATCGGCAAGTCCATGCCTGCCATCAAAACCATTGTCTCTAATCTGGAAATCATATCTCTCGGGTTGTTGGCATGTGCTGTAGCCAAAGACCCATCATGGCCGGTGTTCATTGCCTGTAGCATATCTAAAGCTTCGCCTGAACGAACCTCACCTACGATAATACGATCCGGTCTCATCCTCAATGAGTTTTTCACCAAATCTCTAATGGCTACTTGGCCTTTTCCTTCTATATTAGGAGGTCTTGACTCCAAACGAATCACATGCTGCTGCATAAGTTTTAATTCCGCCGCATCTTCTATCGTCACAATTCTTTCATTTCCTGGTATGTAACTAGAAAGTACATTTAATAAGGTTGTTTTTCCACTTCCCGTTCCTCCCGAAACCATGACATTGCATTTTCCTTTGACACAAGACTCTAGAAAAGATGCCATATCAAAAGACAGGGTATTGAAATCAATTAAATCTTTGACTCGAAAAGGGACCGAATTGAATTTTCTTATGGTTATTGTCGGTCCATTCAAGGCTACAGGAGGAATGATGGCATTGATCCGTGATCCGTCCATGAGTCTGGCATCAACCATGGGAGTAGCTTCGTCACAACGCCTTCCTATAGGCGATACAATTCGATTGATTATTCGAAGTACATGTTGATCGTCTTTAAAGGTTATGCCAGATTTTTCAATTTTCCCTTTATTTTCGATATAAATATCTTTGGGTCCATTGACCATGATTTCTGAAATGTTGTTATCTCTTAACAAGGATTCTAGCGGACCTAATCCCATCACATCATCATAGATTTCCTGAATAAGGATCTCTTGCCTTGCCTTAGTAAAGGATTTCCCAGAGTCTATTATAGCGTTGGATATGATTAAGCGTACATCTACAGCCTGATCATCCCCATCGTTTTCTCTGATTTGTCGATTGTACTCATCGATAACTGTTTGATGGATGGATTGTTTATATCCTTCTAATTCTTCCGACTGTTTAAGCGCCTCTGATGTTTTGGTGAAATCCATTATATCCGTAATGGCATTGGAAGCGTCTCCACCTGCTTTGGCACGTTTTAATCTTTCAGATAAATTCATCCCGTTACCTCCTTTCCTTGTTTATCATTTGAAAAAACCAATTTTTTTCTTTTTTCTTCCACTTTCTTTCTTTTCGGAGGAATCTTCTGTACCAGTATTATCTATTTCCTTCGCCATGGATTCATAGGCTTCTGCAATTTTAGAGCTAGGTGCTTCCATCACAATGGGTCTTCCCTGATTGACGGCTTCGTTGGCAACTTTTTGATCATAAGGGATGGAAGTAAACACTGGACATTCTAAGGTTTTAACCACATCCTGGAGTTTTACACGCCCAGTTTCCTCTTTGCCCACAACTAGTTTAAGTTTTTCTGCGGGTACGAGAGAATGAACAATTGACAAGCCTTTCTTAGATCTCTGTAAAGAGGCTAAGTCCATGCCCGTTACAAATAGAATTGAAGAAGACAGATCAAAGCAAGATAAGTTGACGGAATTAAATCCAATACTTGTGTCGATAAGAATATAATCAAAGTAAGTTCGCAGTAAAGATATTATTTTTTCTGTTTGAGAAGAAGAAATATTTTCTACAAATTCTGGGCTATTAGGAGCAGCTAATACACTAACACCCGAAGTATGTGTCCCCATATACTTTCTTACATTATCCGCATTTAGCGTCGGTTGATCTTCCAACAGCTCCGCAATGGTTTTTTCTGGATTCATCCTCATATCATACGCTATTTCACCATATTCAAGATCAAAATCTAAAATTGCTACCCTTCGCTTTAACTGGGCAAGTTTTGTGGCTAAGTTCACCACCATAGTAGTTGCCCCCACACCTCCTTTGGAACGGCATACCGTAATCACTCTTGATTTGTAATTACTACTTGTCGTATGCTGCAAAGCTGCCAATCGGGACATTTCATTGCTTCGGATTCCCTTAAGCTGAGCCATCAGAGAGTCTTTTTCTGCCTGAAAAGGCAAGATATAATGAATACCGGCTTGCATTACTTGTTGCATCACTTCGTAATTGTATTCTTTTGTAATGACTACAGGTGTTACGTTAGGACGTAACAAATATATCTGTTGAGCTACCCGCGTTGTAGTACTCAACTGATTAGCCGCTATAATGGCTATTTCAGGTTTCGTTTGCGTTATTTTTTCTAATACCTGACTTTCATCATCGGTTGTACCTACAATCTGAAATTCCTCATCCGTCAACAATTGTTGAAAATATTGTGACGTTTCGCCATCCGCAAAGATCATTAATTTCGCAGCCATAAGATCCTCCTACCTATAATTTTTAGTGAAATCCAACCTTATACGTTCTTACCTGTTGTGAAAAGGTATCTCTCGAAGCAACACATTTTTAATGAGATTTGTATCCAATATCTCTGGATCTTCCTGATTTCTTGCTACCAACCAATTACTCATTCCAACCGTGTGAAAAAGGGCTGTTTCAATGGCTTCTGCCGGCGTCACCAACAAGGTCACGGTGACATATTCGCTGCCAATATACTCATGATCAGTGGCTATATTCTGATCAAGGGCTATTACTTCTCTGTTTTGTAAGGTCATGGCAGCCGCCGCTGATTCGCCGTCATCAGCAAAATGGGGTCTCCCATGAGCATCCATGCCCTCTATTTCATCTGCTTCAAAGACTGAGACAACATCCACTTTATTCCCAACTTCTAAAAGTCCTGCCAACCCTGTATTGTAATGGACATTGATGGTTATGGCCCTCATTCCTTCTGGAACCATATAGCCAAGTCCAGTGCTCATATAACCAGTATTATCAATTCTTTCTGCCCGAAATAGTTCACCCTGGTAAATATTCTCTGACGCAACACTGCCAACAATAGATTCTTTATCTCTTATGTAATAATTTTCTATTTTGTCAGCTTCTATTTCTCCCATTGTCACCATTTCTTCTTGTATGGTCGTTTGCTTTGGAATTTCCTGTGCCGCTATGTAAACTTCAACGGTAGTTGCCACTTCATCAGCCTTTTCATTGCTACCAGTAAAAACAAGGACATAACCGAAAGCCAATACTGCCACCAACAACGCTGCTATTCTTATTATCTTCATCTTTACTCCCTGCTTTCTGTTCATTTTTATTTCTTAGCGATTCTATTCAGTCGCATAGTTCAACAGTTTTGTTTAATGTGCTTTTATTGAATTAGCTTAACTTTTTCCATTCCGTATGAGTCTTGATCCGGATCTATTTCAACGTAGTACCCTTCTGGTACCATCTCGATAAAGTTCCCCCTGACAATACTTTGATTTCCCTGACCATCAACCCCCTTTAGGAAGAATGCCGCAAATCCAGAAACGACCACTTCATCTCTTCCTTGGCTGACTTGTGGTTCATAAACAGGAATTATGATGATTCTTTCACATTCCCTATGATGTTCATCAAAGGTACAAGCAGGCGTATGTGTGCACCTGTTAATTCGATAGTTCACACCTTGACTCGTTGGTCCAGAAATATTTCCAGGTTGTGTCTCAACTGTGTCTCCTATTCTGACAATGCCTCCATAGCCGTACTTAATATTATCGCGATAAATACGTGCTCCTCTACCACCAAGCGCCAGAGCTCCAAAATTCCCAGGACTATTAATGTCTCCAGATTTCAGTTCATATTCTACCCCATAGTCTAGTATTTGCTCTGGAATACCAAAAGGAGCTATCCCTTTCGCACTACTAACAGATCCACGAATTGCTGTAGCAACCGCTCTAGCGTTTCCTACAGGCGTTCCAATAGCCCTTCCAAAGAAATACTCTTTTTCCCTTCGAGCTTCCACTTGAATCTCACCATGATTAGGAAAGGTAACAGTGATTTCTTGATCTGAAGCACCGTTATATTCAGCGTATTCCTTCGCAACATTTTCTGCCTGATTCTGATTGGGCAGTTCCCAAGCTCCTGCCAGTGCTGCAGCGTCTACTACGTTCACTAGTCGCCGTTCTTCAAGCTTTAAACCGCCATAATCTATCACCAGTGCTGCAAACCCAAATAGCACTATCAGAAATATCGTGAATATGACTAATACACTTCCATCTTCCTTTAGAAGGGTTTGATTCGATTGTTGCACATACTTCATCTTATACACACCTCTCATCTATACGGCTTCATTCACATCGAATGGTTGCTGAAGCTCTTAAGGGTACTGGATTAGGTAGAATGGTTTCCAGTAACGGAACCACTAGTGGTGATTCGTATAAAATCTCTATCTCCAACTTAGTGCCAGGCGTTCGGTCATCTTGGCTGACTGGGTATATACGCTCAATACTAAGATATGATTCATCTAAAGTTAGAGCATCTCGAATCCTATCTTCAATTTCGCTATTATCACCACCTACCGCTCCCAATCTTGCGCCTTCTCGTACAGCACTTGTTACGTTGATATAAGAATGAAACACCCTACCAAACTCCATAGAACCGAATATCAAGAGCACGAGAATAGGCAATATCAAGGCCAATTCGACTATAGCTTGTCCCTTTCTATTCTTTATACAACTTATTGTCCCTTTATTTTTTATCATATCTATATCTCCTTAAAAAAAATTTCAGAATTAAATCTATTCACAAGCTAATTCGCACCATTTGTAGGGTATTCAAAATTTGCTCAATTTAATCTTACTTAATAGGTTTAATTATCAATGTTGAAAATAGGTTGTACCGTATTATTTTCGAAGAAGTATCTAGCTTTTTTGAATTTACATCTAAACCTACTCAAAAGCTTGTCTACAAAAGACGTGATGTTTTTTATCCAAGGTATCCTCTTATTCTTGCAACCTTTTGTGTTTTTAAAGATCAAAATCAAACATTTAGTCAGATCATTATGGATTAAGATAGTCCACAACATCAAAGAAGTTTTTTACTATATCACCAACACCACTTAGTGCTCCTACTGTCACCAAGGTGATCAAAAGCAGTATCAGTCCATACTCCACCATACCTTGTCCCGATTCTTTTTTATATACAGCATTTGCTCCATACAACTTCATTCCCATTCATCACCCTCCATATCGTCAGTTTCACTTTTCACAGGTCCTCTTGTTTTGTCTGCTACACAATAAAACCAATCGAGCCTTTACTTAATCACGATTTTTATCATGTCTATTAACAACGTATGGTGCATTGCTAGAATAAAACCACCCATAATCTGCACCGCCATCGGAAAGCTTTGTTTCAAAAAAAACCCCACTGTTATTTTTAAATACACTAGGTATAAAAGCAACGTAGTACTGATCCCTATAAACAAATTGGGTAATTGATGAATCCCTATCATCATCGACAACGCTATCATCAATTTTATGTCTCCAGCACCTACGCCCATTGCACCTGAAAACAGTTTATTCAAAAATGCCGCGAGTAACATGATACTCATCGTTATCAGTGCAGCTATAAGTCCTTCACCCAAACCGATTATTCCTTTAAGTGCTATTTGTTTCATGCAACCAACTAATAACAAGAGTAATACTAGTTCATTGGGAATAATTCTTATGCGTTGGTCTATTCGTACCAATAACAATGCCATCCCAGTCATTAATGAAGTGAATACAGCTTCCGTCATTGGCATATATGTAACTGCTATTACAATCCCAACAGTTATAAGAATTGAGTCGATTATTTTATCAAAAGGTTTTTCTTTTCGAAACGTTCTATATGCTTCTGTCCTTTTCCTTTGTTTCCATCTTATGATGCAATTAGTCAAAACTGAAATGTTCTTTCCAAGTTTCCAGCCTGCAAAAACAACGAAAAAATACAGAAGCACCTCTAACACTCTTTCCATAATCACCCAGCCCTTATTCGTTATTTTTAGAGTAGATGTAGATTCTTCCTACCAATCGTTTCCAATCATGTGCTATTTTAAAACACTCCAACAATAATTCGTACTTATACATAGTGTTTTCTGGAAAGTTCGCAGGGAAGGGTGCACCATCCCTCCCTTACGAACTTTTGACTTCAACATCTTAGGAGTTAGGACTCCAGCTTATGGAGTGAGTGTATCTTTGATTGAATCAAACATATCTGATAGTGAGTCTCCTACTAGAGTCATTGTTCCAATAGCAGCAACAGAGATCAGTACCAAAATCAATCCATACTCTACCATCCCTTGTCCAGATTCTTCCTGTAATAACCAATTCATTCTCTTCACCTCCTTTGCTTCGTTTATTTTGAACATTCTGCATTTTTAGCTAACCGTTCGGGGCAATGCTACTTCCATTTCATAACATTACGCTATCCCTTAGGAGTCCAAATAGTGTCAGCTGACTTCATAAATAATAGCATAGGAGGATTCGATTTTCTGGACGATTTTTGTCATTTTGATTCACAATTTTTGTCGTATTTTTCTGCTTATTGTCCTTTTCTAGTTCTATAGTCCCCATTATTTTCGGGACTTTTCTAGGGATTTTCCTGTTTTACTTTCTGTGCTAAAGTATGTTTTCTCTATTTCCAAGCTCTATAGTGCTTCCTTTTCTCTAGGACCTGGCTAATCGTCTTGAATTGTGACATTTTTCTAAATTATTGGTACACTATTGATAATTTAGAAAAAACAAACTATCAAAGGGGCGATTATTGTGGATATTCTGAATCATATTCTTACTTTTTTAACAAAAGCCAATTCCTATATTGGAAACTTGGTTTGGGGAACTCCCTTTCTTTTATTAATGATAGGAACTGGTCTTTATTTAACGATTCGTCTTGGATTTCTTCAATTTACGCTCATGGGGCTTGCATGGAACAAAACCTTCGGAAAAATGTTCCGCAAAGATGCAGATGATCACAACAGCGGAGCTATTACTTCTTTCCAATCCTTGACATCTGCTATGGCAGCCACCATAGGAGTGGGAAATATTGCAGGTGTTGCCACTGCCCTCGTGTTAGGTGGTCCAGGTGCTATTTTTTGGATGTGGGTTTCTGCATTAGTCGGTATGGCCACTAAGTTTGGAGAGGCAACTTTAGGTGTTAAATTTCGAAATATAAATGCAGATGGCTCTTTCTCTGGAGGTGTTATGCAATACATTGAAAACGGTATCGGCCACCATTTCAAATGGTTATCCGTTTTATATGCCTTATTTGCTGGTTTGGCTGCCTTTGGCATTGGAAACATGGTTCAGTCTAACACTGTAGCCGTTGCATTAGAGGAGTTTGGTGTTTCTCCAACTATTTCTGGAATTGCCATCGTTCTATTCGTGGGACTTGTAACCCTTGGTGGAATTGTACGGATAGCCAGAACTGCCGAGATGGTGGTTCCCGCCATGTCCCTCATCTATTTTGCTGGTTCTTTTACGATTCTATTGCTTAACTATTCCGCTATCCCCCAAGCCTTTCAGAGTATTTTTTATTATGCTTTTAATCCTTATGCCGCTGGTGCTGGTGGGGTTGGTATTACAGTTGCACATGCAGTTCGATACGGCGTTTCCCGTGGTGTTTTTTCTAACGAGGCTGGCCTTGGTGGTTCTTCTATTGTCCATGCTCAAGCCAGAAACGAACCTATAGGACAAGGATTCTGGGGGCTTTGGGAAGTTTTCATTGATACGATGATTGTTTGTACTATGACGGCCTTAGTCATCTTAACTACCGGCGTCCTTGACTCTGGACATACAGGCGCTGAACTTACTGCCGCAGCCTTTTATCATAGCTTGCCTGGACCAGGTGGCTATATCATTTTGATTTCCATTATCTTTTTTGCCTATACGACCATGCTAACGTGGTGTTATTATGGTGAAAAAAGCTGGGAATATTTATTTGGCAAAAAAATTGTATTGCCTTATCGCATATTCTTTTTACTTTTTCTATATATTGGTGCAAATTTTGAACTGCAAGCTGTTTGGCGTTTCGCCGATACTCTTAATGGGTTAATGATTGCTCCAAATCTAGTAGCATTATTATTGCTTTCTGGTGTTTTAGTCGCTGAAAAACAATTATATCTAAAAAATAACAAGGAAAGACTTTAACTTTTTAATAGAAAAACCCCCATAACAGCGCTCATTGGCTGTCATGGGGGTTTCTACCATCTTCGTGTTTCTTCTATATCCTAGTCTTTAAGCCTTTTTTCACAAGGCTCATTCCTAGGCCTAGCCAAAGTAGCATCCCTATCCCAACAGGGAAGAAATCATTAATGAGGGCTTTTTCCATCATGGCCATGGCCATGGCTGGTGGCAAAATCATTATAACAGATTGAATCCCAGCAGGATAAATCGCCGTTGTCCAAAAACATCCTCCCACCAAACATAACAATAACACAACAAAGGTTGTACTCCCGCTATACTTGGCAATGTTTCCCCACCTATCTATAAAGATGAAAAGGGAGGTTGTCAAAAAACCATACATCGTCAACACAAACACAGCGATCCCTGCGGTTCCCCAAAACCTTAGGGCAAAAAACGTATCCAAGGTTAAGAGGGTCACAAGGGCCATTCCCCCTTGAATTAGGGTATACAGATACAGCGTAGCCATATAAGCCGCTTTTTCTGTTCCTGTAATCAACATCACACGTTGCCATGTACCTGCTCTTTTTTCATGCTGAATCACCATAGGCAGGCTGGCTGCAAAAAAAGTCATCATGGCAATTAATGCACCGTAAGGGGCTGCCAAGATTCCTCTTGGCACTTGCTGAGGCTCTCCAAATCCTCTGCTTTCCTCTTTGACTTTCAATGGAATCGGCGGTCCATCTTCCCAATAAGTTTCGGCATGTTCTATGATTTCATTCCGCAAGGCTTCTTTGTCTTCTACCTTAAGGTTTTGTTCCTCATAGCTTCGTATAATAATCCCTGCTGCACGATGATGACTAGCTATCCGAATCACACCAGAAGCCATCAACTCCCCTACGGCATCGGCTCCAAGAGAACTGGCAGAACGATGGATTTGTATGGTTGGAATTAATTCTCTCTTCATGGTTTCTTCAAAGCCTTTAGGAAGAATATAAGCACCTTCAACTTCATAGCCTCGAACTCGATCCATCGCATCATCACGATCTGTCTCCACTAATCGCACCATAAATTCCTGACGCATTAGGTCTGTCAGAAAAACAGAGGCCTGACTTTGGTCTTCATCCACCCATGCAATGGGGATGGCACCACCTTGCTGTGGTTGATAGACAAATCCCATGACAGCAGACAACAACACCGGCAACACTAGTATCATCACAAAAAAGCCTGGTTGATAAAACAACCTGCTTCCCATAGCTCCCATTAAGTGACCCTTCATGAAGCTTCCACCTCCTGTTTGTTACGAAAGAGACGGCCTGCCAGAAAGACCATAGCACCACCCAGCAAGCAAAAACCAAGGGCCATTTTTTGTACATCACTTACATTCCCTAGTTGAAACTGAAAACTCGCTGTCAGCATCCAATAATGGGGTGTAAGCCAAGAAAATGGTCTTAAAAAATCCGGCAAATAATGCAAGGGAATTAAACCTCCCCCCACTAAGGCACTAATGAGTAAAATACCTGTTAAGCTCGTTTGATATGTCTCTTCTTGTTGAATACACACCCCTACAAGTAAACTAAGGCTACTCAACAACACCAGGAAGGAGACATACAACCCTACAAACCAAATCAACATACTGGCTTCCGCTGATAAAAGATGCCATAAAAAACCAGCCATCACAAGGCTCTGTAGAATCGCTGCAAAAAACACACGAAAGAACTGAACCCCCATGTACTGCCAAGTGCTCATGCCACTGAGTAAAATCCGCTGGGTTATTCCAGTTGCTCTTTCTCGCAACCATTCTCTACTTTCTGCAACGGCTAAAAAAAGCAAAAACAGCACAAGCATGGCTGTCCCATAATATTGAATAGGGCCAAAACCCCTCATGTCTTCTATAACGAGGGGTTCTAGCAATTGATTTCGGATGCGATAGGCACGAAAGGTGATTTCTTCCATCACTGGCACTATTTTTTCTTCCCGCTGAGCCTGAGAAAATCCGAGTTTTTCATAATAGTTCCATACTGCATAGACTGCAGATTGACCTCCAGAAACGCTTTTCATTGAGTGTTCCATAATGGTTTTAACAAGCTGTCCTTCAAATGGCTGGGCTGGATCCAGCACCAATAATAATTCTTTGTTGTCTCCAGCTTCCAAGGTTCGGATCATTCCCTCTGGTATCAGCACTAAGGCTGCTGCTTGTTGTTCTTCCATCAACTCGTAGCCTTGGGCCTCTGTTTGGGCTAAGCTAATGGTTACTAAGCGACTCAGTGCCTCATCATTAAGAATTTGTTGCTGGGTTAACTGCATAATGGTGTGATCGTCTTCGTTCACCAAAATGACATCGAAGGGATCCAGCCAAACGCCTTCTTCAAAAAATCCAGCGAAGCCTGCTCCTAACAAAAACATCATTAAGATGGGAAGTACCATAGCAGCCAGCCACCATCCTGGCTGTTTTATTTTTTGTTTTAGGTGGCATAATGCAAGGCCGAGTACTTTGGACATCATCAACACTCCTGATTAAAATGCAAACATCATCTGGAAAATCAATTGCATCAAATCGATAGAATTTTCATCTGTTAATTCTGGAATTTCAATCTCTACAGGTTCATTAATCGTAATGGCATCTACTGTAAAGTTTGCATCCATGGTGAGACGCACTTCCTCTTCTGGCTCCAATACGATCAAACTATTTACTGCTGTTCGGATAATCTGATAATCTCCGTCCAAGTAAAAACTTAATGCTATATCAGAGGCTTCATGGTCCATTAATGGCATTACCTCTTCCATAAACATATGAATATCTTCCCGCATTTCCTGGGTGATTTCATCCATTTCTTCTTCAAAGGCTTCTCGGGTTAAGTCTGCTTCAAACTGTCCCGACATCTCAAACATAAAGTCTCTCATTTCTTCTGTTTCGTATAAATCTACCATCATATCCCCTAAGGCTTTTATTTCCTTTTCTCCAATGGTGATGGTAATTTGTGTAGCAGAAGTTGCTTCTCCATCTATGCTAATTTCAACGTCTCCTAAATTCTCCATAGCTTCATCTTCCAAGGCATTTAGCAAAAGATCCAAGGCAACTCGGGTAATCTCTTCTATCTCTTCATGTTCTGGAAAAAACGTCAAGGATTCATTGAATTCTTCGGCTATGTCTCCCATGTCTTCACCAGTAAGGGCACTTAAATCATCCATTAACTCATCTAATCGAAGAACAATATATCCGTCTCTTAACATAGGTTCTTGTAAAACCATGGCTAACATTGGGATCTGAGCCACCATCATTTCTTCTGTGATGATCAAGTCGAAATCCACATTCATGCCAGCGGCATAGGCTTTTGCTTGCATCGCCACTTTTCCAGCTTCCATATCGCCTTGCATTCTCATATTAAGCCGCAGATCTTCCATAGCCCCTAACATCATGGCTGCCTCTGGATCAAGTCCTGAAGCATCGTCTGCTGTAAAAGACAGATTTAAGTCAAGTTCTGTATCGCTGGTTACTACTTCCAATTCTTTTTCAAAGGCTTTTTCCAAAGCTTCTCTTGGTGTTTCATCCGAGGGGGAACTGCACCCTACGGCGCCCATCACTAAAAAGATGGAAAGGATCAAGCTTATTATTTGTTTTTTTCTCATATTCATTCTCTCCTATTCTATATGCTCTCTGCAAACATGCTTTTTATTTTTTCTTTTCCGTTAACGGAAACATCTTCTAAGTCTATTTCTTGGTGTTTGCGACCATTCTTTAACCAAAGGACTCTTCCACCTAATGCCAGGACTTCCTCAAAGGAATGAGCAACACAGACAATAGCAACCCCTTCTTTGGACAAGTTTCGTAGGGATTCAATGATTTGCATGGCCGTTGGGGCGTCAATACCGGCTGTTGGTTCATCTAATAGCAACAGCTTAGGCTGGTGCAATAACGCCGCCGCTAAATGGGCTTTTCGCTTCATTCCTCCAGAACAATGCTTAATTTTTACGGATTCCTGTCCTTCCAGTTTCAGCCATTGAAACAACTTGTCCATCTGCTCTTTCTTTTTTTCTTTGGATAATCCATACAGTTTTGCAAAAAGATGAAGATTCTCTTCTATGCTAAAGTGATGATAAAGTGCCACTTCCTGTGATCCATAGCCTATTTGTTTTCTAATTTGTGATACGGGCATGTCTCCATCATTAAAATAGAAACACCGACCACTCCTTGGTTTTTTTAAGGTAGCAATTATATTCAACAACGTTGTCTTTCCTGCTCCATTTAAACCCATTAGACTGACCACTTCACCAAGCTCAACACCAAAACTGATTTGATCAATGATGTTGTGCTTTCCATCGTAAGAATAGCTTACATCTCTCAGTTCCAGTGCTTTCAATTTTCCACCTCCTTTCCTTAACCCGCCATCTTCTTTTAATACTATGAAAAGCGGATAATTTTTTATTCGCTTAGGCAAATAACAATTATACCACCTTTTATTACTACGTTAACTAGTCAATTTAGTTTATTTTGAGATTCGTTTTTTTATTCTTTTTAAAACAAAACATGACCCACCGGCTTTTTTCCTAAGAATTAAAAATTCTTTAGCCGATGGATCATGTTTTTTCTTTCGCTTCATAAATGGTTTTCCAAGGCTTTTTATATCCTTACACGGTTCCCCTATAGGCTTCCCAATAAATACTCACTAAGGTTTCTTGGGTGACTTGTATGGGATTGCCTCCAGTGCAAATATCTTGTAGTGCCACCTGGGCCATTTCTTCCACTACTTGACTGAATTCTTCTTGCTGAATCCCTAAGTCTTGAATTTTTTGTGGAAGAGACATAGCTTCTTTTAATACCTTGATCCCTTGAATAAGGCTTAAGACACCTTGATCTTCGGTGCTGGCGGGAAAGCCTATTTTTCTTGCTAATTGTGCGTATTTTTGCTTGACCCTAGCATCTCCCTTGCTATTAAACGTCATGATATAAGGAAGTAGCAAGGCGTTGCTTCTGCCATGAGGAATTTTAAAGTAACTTCCCAAGCTATGGGCTAAGCTATGATTGATACCTAATCCCGCATTATTAAAGGCGATGCCTGCCATACAGGACGCATTATGCATTTTCTCTCGTGCTTCTATATGACTGCCTGCCTCATAGGCTTGTAATAAATATTCAAACACAAAGGCAACGGATTTTTCTACCAAGGCATCCGTAAAATCTGATGCATCTTTGGCCACATACGCCTCTAAACAGTGGGTTAACACATCAATTCCTGTATCGGCCGTAATAGCGGCTGGAATGGAACTTGTAAAACTTGGATCTAATATGGCCACATCTGGCACCATGACCTCATCCACAATAGGGTATTTTTTCTGTTTTTCTTTATCTGTGATCACGGAATAGGCAGTCACTTCAGATCCTGTTCCGCTGGTAGTTGGAATACTCACAAAGAATGGCTTTTTAACCGTCTCGATGCCTGTTAGATTTTCCTTCATCTTCATGCAAAAATACATAATGGCTTTTGCAGCATCAATAGCTGATCCGCCGCCAAGGGCAATTAATATGCTTGGTTTATATTCTAAAATATGCCCTAGGCCTTTGTATACAATGTCAAAAGAAGGGTCTGGCTCTACTTCGGAAAACACTTCATACTCAATGCCTTTTTCCTCCAATAGCAACGTCACTTTGTTTACCATGTTCAGCTCTATCATAGTAGGATCCGTCACAATGCAAGCCCGTGTCCCTTTCAACCCGCTTAGATACTGAAGAGCATCCATGCCATGGATAATGTCCGTCTTTTCTTTGAATCTCCTCATCTTATCACCACCTTTTCCCTAAAAAATCCGATTACCCTTGAGTTTCTTCACCGTTTTTTCCAATGGTTTTATTCACAATAAATAAGGCTACCATGACCGCCGTTATTCCTCCGGCCATTTTTCCTACTACCATGGGAAAAATCATATCTTGATTCACGCCAGCCGTAAAGCCAAGATGATCTCCCAATACAAAGGAAGCACTTACTGCAAAGGCAACATTGATGATTTTTCCTCGTTGATCCATGTCTTTCATTAAACCAAACATTGGAATACTATTGGCTAAGGTGGCTACCATCCCTGCTGCTGCCACATCTCCCATTCCCAGCACTTTCCCCATTTTCATCAATGGCTTGCTGAATACTTTTGTAACGACGTACACCATAGGAAAGGCTCCTGCTAGCATAATGGCAATTTCTCCAACAATTTCTATCCCATCAGAAATTGGTGCCATGCCAGGAATCACCACAAATCCTGTTAATGTCTCTACAATAATAGCGGCTAAGCCTGCAGTGATCACCACTACAACCCCTTTACCAAAAACAGTAAATCCTTTAATCATTTGTTGAGGCATTTTCCATAGTCCTAAGGAAAGTAATAAGGACACAATAATAATCGGTACTAAATTGGTCAAGATCATGGCAAGGCTAAATCCTGCCACTAATCCGCCAACTAAAGCTCCAAAGGGAATCGTAATCAACCCTGCTAATACTCCCGTGGCTAAAAATTTATGGTCTTCTTTCCGAATAATTCCCAAGGCTACAGGAATGGTAAATACAATGGTTGGCCCCATCATGGCGCCTACAATTAATCCTGCAAACAAACCAGCTTCTTGGGTTTGTGCCAATTGCATGGCCAAAGGATAACCACCCATGTCATTGGCTAACAAGGTTGTTGCAAACATCGCTGGATCTGCACCTAAAAAAGTATATACGGGTACCACCACTGGCTCTAGGATAGTGGCTAGCACTGGTGCCAAAGAAACCACCCCTACCATGGCCACAGCCAGTGACCCCATGGCCATAATTCCTTCGTCAAACTTTTCTCCTAATCCATATTTATTGCCAATAATTTTATCCAAGGCTCCTAAGATCATAAAAAAGACCATCATATATACGATAATATCATTAATATTCATCAAAACACCTCTCTCTTTAAATTTTAAAATCCATGCAGGATTTATAATAATGTTTCAAATAGCGCTTTGGAAGGAGAAGGAATCATGGTTTTTTCCACAAGCATTCCTCTTTCCTTGGCAATGGAAGCCCCCACTTGTACCGCTTCTTGCACCGAGCTGGTATCTCCGCAGAAGGTCATAAAGGATTTTCCGCCAATAGACAGCCCTAATCGAATTTCGATCAGCGTGATAGCAGCCGCTTTTGCAGCAGCATCTGCCGCTACAATGGAGGTTGCAATATTGAAAAATTCCAATACCCCTAAGGCTCCTCTCTTAGGTACTATGCTTAGACCTTCAATGGCCTGTATAAGCTGAGGATGTACATTGGGAAGCAGTAAGTGATCTACCACATAAGCCTTGCCTGTATTTTGCCCTGCTTCTATGGCGGCTTTAACAGCTCCTACTTCTCCACATAGTAGCACTATGTACTTTCCAGGGCATACAGAATGGGCTTTTAATAGCTGAATTTCCGCTATTTTCATCATAGCATCGGCTACCTCAATGCCTTTTGCAATACTATTCAATTCTATAAATCCTATGGTTTTAATCATGAAACTCCCACCTTCTCTTTTACCTCAATACAAATTGCTTCCTCTATATTGGTAACCCGTCCACTAATGCTGGCATGAACCTTGGCTCCTAAGCTATCTTGACGGATATCTCCAATCAGTTGGCCTTGTTCAACCAAGTCTCCCACCTTTACCACCGGCGTGGCTACGTTTCCAATATGTTGTTTTAGGGGAATTCGAACCTCCTTAGGTTCTAGTAGCCAACTGCAATCTTCTAGCTCTGCTTCATATCCCAAAATATCTAATCGAGCCATCAGCCTTTCCGCAGGCACTTGTCGATACCCTCGCATAGGATGTATCTCTGATAAATCAAGGGGATCCCATCCTTTGATGCCTTTTTCCATCAGCATTTTTTTGATTTCTCCATTAATCCTTCGAGGCGAAAGACCCATGGGACAGGCAAAACTCTCACAAACTCCACATTCACAACACAAGAGTGCTTCTTTTAAGGTTTCTTTTTGCTGATAATCAATCCCCAAGGATCGCATAATTCTATGAGGCCTTAAAGGATGGCCAATCATATTGCGAGGACATAAATCTGTGCATAAAGAACATTGGATGCAGGCGGAACGAGCCCTGTTTATCATTTGACCAAAACTTTGTTCCTGTCTTTTGAAAATACTGTGATCCGAAGGTAATAGAATAATAGCGGCTGTGGTTTTGGTAATTACTTGGGTTTTAAGCTCTTCTGCCTCTAAAATCCTTCCCATCATTGGGCCACCTAAGATACCTTTATAGGCTGAAAGGGTGGCTCCACCTGCCATCTTCACACAAGTGTCAACAGAAGTACCAATCGGCACCTCCCATAAGGAAGGATTTTCCACCTCTCCCACTACACTGACCAATTTATGGGTGACTGGTTTTTCTTCCAATGCTTCTTTGATGCTAAGGAGAGTCCCTACATTGGATACCACAACGCCTACGTCTTTGGGGATTCCAGCAGGCGGCACTTGTCGCTTTACCAATTCATATACTAAAATATGCTCATCTCCAGCAGGGTAGAAGTTTTCCACCTCATGGATGGTAACAGATGCATCTAGATGCTGAATGGCCTCTTGTAAAGCTTGAATCTCTTGGGTGCTTTTTTTCTTAATGCCTATGATGGCTTTTTTTACACCAAGGTGCTTTCCTAGTAGTTCAATGGTTTCAATTATTTCTCGACTCTTGTGCCGCATTAAATATTTGTCCGTTCCTAATAAAGGTTCGCATTCTGCTGCATTTATGAGGAAGTACTCGGCCTCCCCGCTAAATTTCACATGACTTGGAAATCCAGCACCACCGGCTCCTACCACCCCTGCCGCTTTAATTTGATTGATTATATCCATCTTACCGCCCCTTGTTTTCCCTTGGTTCTAGGATCTACCTTCCACTTCGTCAATAATTCCCACAATGGTAGCATCAATGGCTAGGGCTTCTTTTCCCAGAACTTTTCTTGCAGCGCTTCCTTTGACAATCAGCACTTGATCTCCAAATCCTGCCCCTACGCTATCCGCCGCTACAAAAGGGTCTCCGATTTTTTTGTTTTCTTGATTGGTTCCTTGAACCACCAATAGTTTTAATCCGTTTAGGGTTTCATCTTTTCGGGTGGCCCATACATTTCCTACTACTTCGCCAATGATCAATAGCCTCTTCCTTCCTGGCTAAGCCCTTGCTATTTGAATATGCTTCTTTCGAATGTAATCCTTTGCCATTGGAGTAATAATGGCTTTTGCTGGGATGGAAACAAGACTACGGTCTTGACAATCTAGGGCTTCTAACTTTTTTTCCGTAATCACTTTCTCTTCCATTCTGATGGGTGTTCTTTGTTCCTCATCCCCACAGACATCTGGGGTAGAAAGGGTTTTTCCTTCTGTCAGTTCTTTTAATTCTCCAATTCGTACCCCCAAGACTCCTAGCTTTTCCCCATAAGATTCATAAAGTGCATAGAGGCCAGAAGGACAAGTTTGTTTAAACCTTTTATATTCCAGTCCATCTTCTAAAACCAATACTCTTTTTCCATGCAAGAGGCCTTCCAGGACGAAGGTCGATGTTTCATCGCCTTTAATACCTTGTGCAATCCATGCCAAACTAGATACGGATAACGCAGGAATCACAAGGAAATCTGAAGTCATCAGGTCTTGGATGGTGTAGGAGGTTACAAAATGACTCTGTATGCCCCGAGGCTGTAAAAAAGAGTTAATGCGGTTTTGATCTACAGATGATTCTCCCCCCCAAATCATGGCAAGGGCCTTTCTAGGATGACCAGGCTCTATCTGCATTTTTTTTATTTGCATCATAACTTCTTGAGTGATTTTTCCTACTAAGGTTTCTATCTCCATGGTTTCACTCCTATTATCTGCAGTTCATAGCAATCCCTAAGGGGGTTACTAAAAATGGATTCAACGGTTTATACGTGGAAATCTTTAATTCTTTTTCAACGACTTTTTCAAAATCCTTTAAACAACAAGTACCGCCTACTAAATACACAGCCTCAATATTATGATGAACTATATGGGTCTTTACAATGGAAGCCATTTTCTGAATCACCGGCCTTACCACCTGCAGTACTTCCCCTTGCTTGGATTTGTCTTTTTTTAAAGCTTCTGCTGCTTCAAAGGAGACACCATAATTTCCTGCAAGGACCAAGCTGATATGGGTGCCCCCTGTGGCTTCGTCTACGGTATGCACGACGGCTTCCTCTTTAAGAATCGATAAACCAGTAGTTCCTCCACCAATATCCACAATAACCCCATTTTTCACTTGTAACACATGATTGGCTGCCGTAGGTTCATCCACCAGGGCTACTACTTCTAACCCAGCAGCCTCTACCACATAGCCATGAGTTTTACTGTCTTTTTCGCTTGTTCCTGGTGGTACGGCAATAGCCGCTTTCATGAGTTTTTTTCCAATTCTTGCTTCTATTTTTTCTTTTAAGGATTGTACAATGGCGGTGGCTCCCAGATAGTCTACCACCAAGCCATCTTTGATTACTTGAGCAAAGGCCATCTCTGTTGCAATGGGTCGATGCTGCTGATCCAATAACACTAGGACGATATAAGCCGTCCCAAGATCTACACCTAAAAGAAGTTGGCTTTCAGGATCGAAGGTGCCGGTTTCATCAAGTGATTTTTCCACTTCTTTGATCTGCTGGTTCACTTTTGTAAAATCCACGGCCTTCCCTCCTACTCCTTTATAAGTTCCGCCATCGTCCCTGGGGTATAGGCGGTGGCATTTCCTTCATCATGATCTATATGCATACTAAGACGATAGGTGTCTTTCACTCGCACTAAGACGTCTTCTAAAACAGCAGGCCTTTTACTTTTGATGCGAACCTTTACCTGTTGTCCGTCCTGAACTCCTAGGTTTTCTGCATCTTTACTGGTCATATGAATATGTCTTTGGGCTACAATAACGCCTTCTTCTAAGGTTAAAGCCTTTTTGCCTGCCGCAATAATAACGCCTTCCGATCCTTGGAGTTTACCCGACTCTTTTAATGGCGGTTGAATGCCTAAAGTTCTGGCATCTGTATAGGATATCTCTACTTGAGTTCTTTCTCTGGCAGGTCCCAATATAGCGACATTATGAATGACTCCCTTGGGACCTACCAAGGTGACTCGCTTATCGCTTTGAAATTGTCCTGGTTGAGACAATTCTTTCAGTACATGAATGGCTTGTCCTTCTCCAAACAAGAATTCGATATGTTCCTTGCTTAAATGCACATGCCTTGCAGATGTCTCTACTGGGATCTCTGCAGCATTTTTATGGGATCCTTGAATTTCTGCTATCACGTCATGGATGATTTTTTCCACCATAGCCTCGTTTATCATGGCTTCACCCCCTTTTTTGATAATAATTTCCTCTCCATCGACACATCATGACATAGATGCCACTACTCAAACGATTTAACGCTTGGAGAAGGTCTTGCCGCTGGATTTTTCCTTCTTTGGTAGCAAAGGCTTGTATTCCAATAATTTCTAACTCCCTTGCTAAACTACGCAAGGTATTCAACTTGATGAGCACAGGCCCCATGCTGTAATCTGGTAAAATATGCTCTACCTGAAGATACTTCTGAGGATGATGGGATGCTTTTCGCAAGAAAGCTTGATCCATCCCTGCTATTTCCCACTGCTCAAAGGGTTCTTCTAACACTTCGGCCCGCAAAATATTTCTGGCAAAATCTAGGACTTCTGTTAATTCTTCCAATAACTTTTTTTCCTTTTCCTTTTCCAGAAAGATCTGGACTTCCAAGACTTGGGCTTGAAAACTATCCAGTTTACCTCTAAGTTGTATTCGAAAATCATCTTTACGCACCAAGACATTGCCGTAAAGTTGGGTTAAATGTTCCGGTTTTTCTTGAAAATATCCGCCATGATAATAATCCTTATATCGTTTCTCCTTGGGTTGCTCTTTTGTTGACCACAGGCTAGTGGCCTGCTGGGTTGTTTCTGTTTCTGTTTCTGTTTCTGTTTCGTATATCAATTCAATCTTTTTTTGTTTTAAAAATTCTTTTGCCGATGGCGTCACCATGGTTTTAGGACTCACCACATAGCGTTGGGGAAACTTATTTTTAAACTCCATTCGAAGTCCCGATTCGGTTAAAACCTTCATAGACTCCCTCCTTTAGGTCGTTTAACCTTCCCAGATCTCCAAGAGATCTGGGAAGAAACGAAAACTACTCTTTGATTTGTGGAAGGATGGATTCTACTTCTCCATGAGGTCTTGGAATCACATGTACGGATAATAGTTCTCCTACTCTTTCTGCTGCGGCTGCACCAGCATCTGTTGCTGCTTTAATAGCTCCTACATCTCCTCGTACCATCACGGTTACCAAACCACCACCTACTTGTTCTTTTCCTACGATGGTTACGTTGGCTGCTTTCACCATTGCATCTGCTGCTTCAATTGCACCTACTAATCCTTTTGTTTCGATCATTCCTAACGCATTTAATGTTGCCATTTGAAATTCCTCCTTTTAGTTTGTGTTATTATTTAAATTTTTCATTACCAACTGTGTAATCTGATCAATGGCTTCTTTGCTTAAGGTTTCTGATGTTTCTCCAGAAGTATCTTCTTTTTTACTTACTACCTTTTGAGCCACTTCTTTTCTCTCTAAATCGTGTTTGTCATAAGCCATTCTTCGAATATTAATCAAATTCATTGGGTCTACATTATCTGACGTGGCACTGCCTCCAATAGCCCCGCAACCTAAGGTGAAGGATGGCGCTAAGTGGGTGCTGATTCCAACAGCTCCGTGGGTAGACGGCGTATTCACTAAAAATCTTGATACTGGTTTCTCTAAGGCAAAGGCTTTAATAACAGATTGATTATGAGAATGAATGGCTAGGGTATGGCCAAGGCCACCATTTTTCAAAAGATCATAAGACAATGTGCAGGCTTGCTTCCAATCTTCGACACTATAGAATGCCAGTAATGCCGTAAGTTTCTCTTTAGAAAATGGAATCTGTTTGCCTACTTCTGTTTCTTCAGACAACAGGAGGATAGTCCCTTCTGGAATCTCAATGCCTGCTATCTCTGCAATTGCTTTGGCTGACTGTCCCACGATTTTGGGGTTCATGCCGCCGCTGGCTGTCTCCATAATGGCTTTTACTTTTTCACGTTTTTCGCCTGTTAAAAAGTATCCCCCTTGTCGTTTCAACTCTTCTTTGACCTCTTTTTCAATGCAATCTTCGGTTACGATGGCTTGCTCCGAAGCGCAGACGGTGCCATGGTCAAAGGTTTTGCTGGAGATTATTTTTGCAACCGCGTCTTGAATATCCGCACTTCTTTCTATAAATGCTGGTACGTTCCCAGGACCCACTCCCAAAGCTGGGGTTCCAGAGCTATAAGCCGCTTTTACCATAGCCGATCCCCCTGTGGCCAGAATTAAATCTACCCCTTGATGCTTCATCAGCTGGCTAGTTCCTTCTAAGGTTGTAACGGTCATGGATTGTATTAAACCGCTGGGTGCTCCTGCTTTTATAGCTGCTTTATTCAGTAATTCAACGGTTTTCAAAATGCTGTTCAACGCACTGGGATGTGGGCTAAAGATAATGGCATTTCCAGATTTCAACGCAATCATAGCTTTGTAAATTACCGTGGACGTTGGATTGGTCGAGGGAATCAAAGCTGCAATTGTGCCAACTGGTGTACCAATTTCAACAATGCCTTTTTCTTCTTCCTCTTTAATAATGCCGACGGTTTTCATCTCTTTGATATACTCATACACCCCAAGGCTGGCAAGTTCATTTTTAATTTTCTTGTCTTGCCATTTTCCAAATCCTGTTTCTTTTGCAGCCATTTGGCCTAGATACTCAGCTTGTCGATAGCCTACTTCTTTCATCTCTTCAATAACCCGATCTATTTTTTCTTGCGAAAAGGCCGCAAACTCTTTTTGTGCTTTATTGGCTTTTTGAACCATATCTCGTACTTCTTGTATGGAAAGTAAGTCTTTATCTTGCAATGCCAATTATTCCACCTCCGTTTTAATATGTGCTGCTATGGCTGTAATCAGCTGGGCTTTATTTGCAAATTTTATGGCTGTGGTTTTCATGGAAAAGGGATGGAGATTCCTTGCAATTCTCCTTAATTCTGTCACCTTTAATTCATGAAGCTCTTTTTTAGAAGATCCCCCTGCTTTTTTCTCTTGGAATTTTTCCACCAAGCTTTTTTCGTAGGCTTTCATTTTTTCCTGGGTAGCCGATTCACCGATGGTTCCAGATACTTGAATGGTTTCTGATGCTTGAATGGTTTCTGATTCACAAATGGTTTCCGGCGGATCCATAGAACTTGCTTCTTGGCAGATTTCTGTTTTTCCAAAAAGAATGGCTGTTTGTGCATCGATCCTGGGGATCACATGTTGGGAAACAAGGGTGCCTAGGGTATTAATAGACGCACTGCCAGCTTCAACGGAAGCTTGCACAGCCCCTACATCCCCTTCTAGGATGATGGTCACTAACCCGCCACCGGATCGTTGCACTTCTTTTAATGCCACATTAGCAGATTTTAATGCACTATCTAAGCCTGCAATCGCCGCTAGGTATCCATAGGTTTCTAATAACCCTAATGCTTGGTTCATTTGATCACCAACTCACTTTAATATTTTTTAGGGTTTTCTGCCACAAATACCACTGCTTCAGCAAAAGCTTCGCAGGCTGCTTTGCAAGCAGATTGGCTTCCTGTTAGCAAACCGCCACCAAAGTTTGTTTCTGAAGGAGGACCAAAGAAACTCACCATTTCCACATCTGCCGCTTTCATGGCTGCATCCAAGGCATATACGGATTCCAAAGGAGGGGCAATTAAGTAGGCCAAGGCTTCTCCTTCCTTAATACCAGCTTCTTTTGATAAATGAGAACCCGTTCTAGAGATGCAATGAGCATAGTAAATAATAGAATCATCTTCATTGGCACTATAAAAGCATGCATCGTTTTCTACGGTGTAGACAACGGAATCGATACCACTTCGTACTTCTGCAGGATTAGGTCCAGAGATAATGCCAATCACTTCTCCTGCTAGTTTGGTATTTGCGTTGTCGGCACCACCATAAAAAGATTTGGCATAGGCTACTTTTACATCTGCAGTTTTGGTGGCTTCATCTAAGGCGGTGTAAAGAACATCATCGCTATCCGCCGTGACAATGCCGATGCTTCGATGGCCTGACTCCAGTTTTAATTCTTTTATTAAATCTGTAGATACGTTTGGGATCACTTTTATGCTTAACACCGAGGCACGTAATGCATCATTCTTCATTTTTTTCACTCCATTCTTTTAATGTTTATGCTTTGAAATCCAAGCCACTGGCCTTTTGCTTTAACATTTCTTTCACAAGTTCCGCTATATGTGCCCCTGCCTCTGTAGCGGATGTGCCTCCACTATGGATATTGGAAATAACGGTTCTTCTAGACTCCGGCATCCCTACGGTTCCTCGATAGGCCATATAACAACTCATACTCTCTCCTGTAGCCAGACCTGGTCTTTCTCCAATCAAGACCACCGTCACCTCTGCATCCAATACTTCCGAAATAGTATCCATAGCAGGTACTCTTCCATGTTTCACGAAAAATGGGGTTCCTACTTTAATATTCTCATTTTCCAATCCTTGCATTAGAGAAGGCAAAATTTCTTTGATATTTGCTTCGATGGCCGTTGAGCTCAATCCGTCGGATACATATACCTGTACCTGTGGAGATTGAATGCATTTGTCTTTGATGCATTTAAGGCTTTCTTCGCTAAATTTTCTACCTAAATCTGGTCTTGTAATATACTCATCTTTATCACGACACAAGGTATTGATAGAGAATAACTCCATTTCTTTTAATAAATCTTCTGATACATAGGTAAATACTGCGTCCATGGCTACGGCGTGATCGGCTCTAAATCTCAGCAAGGTATCCGTTGTATACCGAGATCCAGTTCTCCAAATCCCTACCCTGGCAGGGGTATTTTCCTTAAGATCCATATAAGCTTCTTTGGCTTTTGGATCTGGAACTTCATAATAATCCTTCATGCGAACATCCGTTAAATCATGTAGGTCTCCATCTTCTATGCCATCTATTCCCATGGCTTCTTTGGGTTGATTCTCTGTTTTGCTCTTTTCCATTGTGTTCTCTCTGGAATTTTCTGCGTTCTCTGTCGCTAATTGCTCTATTATTTGCCGAACCATCCCTTTAACTGCTTCTTCAGAAATCAATAGAATTGCCTCCCTTGTCTATTATTTTAGAAAAATCGATGCATCTCCAGCTCGACTGGAAAGTTTGCCGCCTTCATAAATCCCCATTTTTTCCAACCATTCTTTGAATGCTTGAATAGGTTGCAAATTCAATAATTCCCTCAAGGTAGCTGCATCATGAAAACTCGAACTTTGATAGTTAAGCATAATATCATCCCCGGCTGGCACTCCTATTAAAAAGTTACATCCGGCATTGGCTAGCATCATGCTCAAATTTTCAATATCATTTTGATCCGCTTTCATATGATTGGTGTAACATACGTCAACTCCCATAGGAATTCCGGAAAGTTTTCCCATAAAGTGATCTTCTAGCCCTGCTCGAATCACTTGTTTACTGTTATACAAGTACTCTGGACCAATAAACCCTACTACCGTATTGACTAGGAATGGTTTATGCTTTTTGGCTAATCCATAGCATCTTGCTTCTAGTGTTACTTGATCCACTCCCATATGGGCGTCAGAAGACAATTCGGATCCTTGGCCTGTCTCAAAGTACATCACATTAGGGCCTGTAGAGGTTCCTTCTTTAAGCATCAGTTCCCGTGCTTCTCCCAATAAGGCATCATCCACTCCAAAGGCTTCGTTTCCTTTTTCGGTTCCAGCAATACTCTGAAAAATCATGTCTGTAGGAGCACCTTGTTTCACGGCTTCCATTTGTGTCGTTATATGTGCTAAAACGCAGGTTTGAGTTGGAATTTTCCACTCTTGCTTGACACTTTCAAATAATTCCATTACTCGTTTGGCACTGCTGACGGTATCGTTTACAGGATTTAATCCCAGAACCGCATCTCCAGCTCCATAGCTCAGTCCTTCAAATAAGGAGGCTTTGATGCCTTCTATATTATCCGTCGTATGATTGGGCTGTAGGCGATAGGCTAGGGTTCCCTTCTCTCCAATCGTCGTATTGCAATGGGCTGTCACAATGATTTTTTTAGCTCCATACACCAAGTCTAAGTTGGACATAAGCTTGGCCACTGCAGCCACCATCTCGCTGGTTAATCCTCGTCCAATTCTTTGAAGATCGCTTCCGGTAGTCTGATCCTTTAAAATCCATTCCCTAAGCTCTGCCACCGTCCAATTTTGAATTTCCGCATAAATGCGTTCATTAATGCCATCTTGAATTACTCTGGTCACTTCATCTGTTTCATAAGGAACGGCTGGGTTGTTTCGAATTTCTTTTAGCATTAATTGGCTTAAGACTTCTTTGGCGGCAATTCGCTCTGTTGTTGACTCTGCAGCCAGTCCAGCCAACTTGTCTCCAGACCTCTCTTCATTCGCCTTGGCCATCACTTCATTTACACTGTTAAACTGATAGACAGTGCCAAAAACCTTTGTCTTTAATCGCATTGTTTTATCTCCCTTCTATTTTTCATCATTGAATACAAGTGTTTTGATAATCACTGGCACTACCTTGCCATGGGCCATGGGTTTCCCTATATCCATATAGTCTCCATTATCCACTTTGATGGTATCAATACAGATAACCTCTCTTTTTTCTTCCAAATGAGCTTTAATGCTTTGGCCTAAAATCTTAGCCATGTCCTTTTCAATGACAAGGATCATAGGCTGATCTTTCTCTAATTTCAATGCCATGCCCTTAATAATGGCTTTTGCCAATCCTTGAATATGGCTAAAGCTGGGATTTTTGATGCCTTTCATGGCTAATGCCACTTGCTGACTATCTCGTTCTAAGGAAAACCAGTCCAATTTTTCCGAAATCCTATGGCTCAAGGCTTGGTATTCTAATGCTTCTTCTTCGGGATTTAGCCTTAAAATGGGAATGTTTTTCATGGGCAACAAGGAAGGCGCCAGGGTGACGGTGCTTCCACTAATTTCTGTGGTATGCGTTCCTGCCCCTACGACTGTAGCGCCAATGGTTTCTGCCGCAAGCACTACTTTTGTTTCTTGAACCCAAGAAGATCCATAAATTGCTCTTCCCAATGCAACGCCAATATCTCCGTATTCAAGAGGAAGTTTATCTCCTTTATTTAATAAACAATCCGCCACTCCACCAGAGAAAGAAAGGTAATCTATCTCCACAGACTGTTTTAGACCTTTGGTGGTAATCATTTTTTCCAGTAAAGGTGTTTCTGGAATCAATCCTATGCTTTCTGCTAATATAGAGGCCATTCGTTGACATATCCGATCCATTTCTTCTGCTAACAAGGTTTTTCCAACCCGAAGGTCTACTCCTACTTCTTCGGCTAAAATCTTCATTTTATTGGAAATATACCTTACGACTGAAGAGTCTTTCTCGAACTTGATCAACCTACCACCAATGTCTAAGCAGGTGGTGTCCACCACTTCACCTTTTTTAAATACGGCGATGTTGGTGGTGCCACCGCCTATATCTAAATTAACCACACATGCATTTTTTTCTCGTGATATTTTCCCTGCTCCAGCACCTTTGCCTGCTATAATGCTCTCTAAGTCTGGTCCAGCCGTTGCCACTACGAAGTCACCAGCCATGCCACTCAAAGCCGTTAGAATTTCGTTGGCATTCTCTTTTCGAGCGGTTTCTCCAGTAATGATGACGGCACCAGTATCCACTTCTCCAAAAGAAATATTTGCATTTTTATACTCTGATTCCAGGATGTTTTTAATTCCATCGCCGTCTATTCTTGTTTCAGATAGCAACGGTGTAAAGTGGATCGGACTACGAAAAACCACTTCTTTATCAATGATTTGGATTTTGGGAATCGCCATACTCGAAGCCGTATTTTCGATAGAAAATCTACTGAACACCAACTGGGTTGTTGACGTTCCAATATCAATTCCCACACTCAACATATTTTCTCGCATACGCCACCTCTTTCCCTCAGCATACTCATAAAAAGAGACCAAAAACCCATGTGTACCCACACATAGATCTTTGGCCTCGTCGCCTTAAAAAGTACGCCGTTGTACTTTTTTTATTAATTTTTAAAACTAAACTTTATGTTGGTTCCTTGCTCTACTTTATTGATATGAAAATTCCCATACAATCTTTCTCGAATAATGCTTTTAACAATGCGTAGGCCTAGGCTGTCATTCTTTATATCCTCTCCCTCAAACCCAACGCCATTGTCTTGGATCGTAATCTCTGTGCATACTTTTCCTTTGAAAATTTCAATATTTATTTCACCAGTTTCTTTTCCATCAAATCCATGCTTCAAAGAGTTTTGCAATAATTCGTTGACTACTAACGCAATGGATGTTGCTTTATCCGAATTAACCAGTACTGTTTCTCCTTTGATGTGTATCTTGATGTTTTTTTCTGATGATAGTACATACCCCACAACGCTTTCTCGTATTTTTTCTAGGATGGTCATTAAATCTACATCGTCTAGTCCTCGTTGTGCTAATAGTTCATGGGTAATGGCGATGCTTAAAATCCTATTAATGCTCTCTCCAAAGGCTTTTTTTACCTTTTGATCCTCAACTCGCCGAGCCTGAAGCCTTAATAAACTGGCAATGGTTTGCAAATTATTCTTCACTCGATGATGAATTTCACTCATGGCTACGGATTTTGAAATTAATTCCATTTCTTTTTCTTTTACTTCTGTCATATCATCAATGATCATAATAAACCCAATGACTTGGTCCTTGTCATCCATTCTTAAATATTTGACTCTTAAGGATAAATCGCCTGCTCTAATTTCTGTGGTGTTGATGAGTTGATCTTCACTAGCCCCATCAAAGTCTACTTTTCCCAGGGTCAAGTTATGAAGGGAAAGGCCAATAATTTCATCTTGATATCCCATTTTTTTATACAGCCGATTTGCTTCTGGATTGCAATAAGTTGCCATCCCCTGTGGGTCAAAAACAATAATAGCTTCTTTCACATGATGAATAATTGTGGTTTCTGGCACATTAAATATTTTTTCTTGTTGAGACGATCTCTCTACTGGCTCAAGCAACTGTTTAATGTCTTGGTTTGCTTGTATAGCACTCAAACTCTTCTGCTCAATAATGAGTACCCCTATGGTTTGATCTTCTGCATTTCGAATAGGCTCCACTATTTGGCTGACTCGTTTATCTTCTTGGGTCCGAGCCTTTAGATTTCGAGAAGCAACTCCGGTTTGTAATGTCCTCAACACCGCTGGCTCATTTTCTCTTAAAGCAAATTCTCCCAATACCGACTCTTGATACATGGACTGCCCTTTACCCAGTCTTGCTTCCCCAACCACTATGGCGATATTCGGAATATTGGTTAGACAATCAATGAAAACATCTCCTTGAATCGATCTGGAAATAAGTGGCAATGCCGTTTCCATTTTTTCTAAAACCAGTACTTCTTCTTCAGATAATTGTGTATAGGTTTTGCACAGTTCTCGAAGCATCTGCTCACCTCTTAGGTTATCGATTCATTGTAATAATTCTTGCTATTTCTCCCATGGAACGTCTTTTAGACATGCTCAAGCTTCTAATTTCGTTATAGGCTTGTTCTTCAGACATACCTTCATTTCTCATTAAAAGACCCTTTGCTTTTTCGATTTGTTTTCGATCTTCCAGTTTGTTTCTTGTTTCTTCAATTTCTTTTTCCATTTCTTCAAATTCTAAACTCTTAGATAAGGCTACAGCCAAGGTAGGAAGCAGGTTTTTTTCATTAATAGGCTTCACTACATAGGCCATGACACCGATTTTTTTGGCTTTCTCGATAAATTCCTTGCCACTATAGGCCGTTATCAGCACAATACAACTGGCTAATTTATCTTGGTGAATCATTTCAGCAGCTTTTAATCCATCTAATAAAGGCATTTTCACATCCATCAGCACTAAGTCTGGTTTATGCTTTTGACATAACTCAATGGCATCAAATCCATCCGAGGCTTCTGCCACAACGTCGTAGCCTTCCTCTACCAACATTTCCGCTATGTCCATCCTAGTAATAGGTTCATCATCGACTATCACTACTCTATTGCCCATGGATTTTCCTCCTTCATTATCGCCAAGTAATCTTCATTGATTACCATCAAAACCGATTAACCGTTTATGCAAACCTTTTCACAATTGCTTGTTGACATAACACTTCCTAAAACTTGTGTCTATCTGGATTCTTTTATGTATAGGTCTTCTATCATACTAGCCCTTTTTAGGCTTTCTGTAAATAGGCTTGTATTTCTTTCAACCCTTCGTCGGTTACTGCACTAAATAGAAATATACGTTCTGCACCCGCCTGTCTCAAATGTTTTTCTGTCTCTGTGATTTCTTTCACTAAATCCACCTTAGTAATAATCCCAATAATGGGTTTATTAAACATACTTCCAAAACCAGGCGGAAAGGTGAGATAAGTTTCGTTTGCTGCCTGTACCAGTCCAATGACATCGCAATCTACAGATCCTGTAATCAAGGCATTGTAAAATCTTCTGTTTTCCATATATTCACCCGGCGTATCCAAAATTGAATTTTCGTATTCCATGGATTGGGTTTTTTGATACATCACTGCTTGTTGATTTAGTTTTTGCCGAAGGGTTGTTTTTCCATTTTCTGTTTTCCCAATTAATATAATTTTTTTCATGATTCGCCTCATCCTATGTGCGTGTAATGGTTGTGGGAGTAAAATTCAAGGTTTGGCTTAAACAATCTATGATTCCCTGTAAGGCAGTGTCTACACTGGAAACATCTCCTGTAATCACTAAGGAACCACTAAACCTATCTAAAAATCCAATTTCAACGCTGGCCAGCTTAGTTGCCACATCTGCAGCAATAATAGCGGCTTCGCTAGGCGTAATGGTTAAGATCCCTATGGCATCGTATTGACCTTCCACCAATCCAAGTTTTTTGTAAATACTCTGTTGTGGATGAGCAATTAAATGTGCTAAGGTTACCTGCTTACCCGGCACATATTCTTGAACCATCCTTTGTTTTTCTTCCGTCGGCATATCCATGCTCCTTTTCTCCATAAAAATAGAAGAACAAAAAAAAGCTCACAAACAAAAATACCATTTTTGTTTTGTAAGCTTCATCGCTTTGTAAAATCGCACGCCGTTGTGCGACCACCAATTTTCTTAATACTATCATAATTAATTTTTCTTGACAAGGATTTTTACATTTTTTTTCGATTATTCTGCAATGCTCTATGTTTATTTTATTGAAAAATCAGAACAATGCCTCGTTTCATCTAGCCAGGCCTGTTTTAGTTTTTCGATCCCTTGTACGATTTCCGTTACTTTTAATGAAGCGAATCCCATCATTATTTTCGGAGGAGCCCACCCAAAGTTATGTGGCTTCTCCGTATCGTAGTGGCTCATGCCATATACTTTTACACCAACCGCAGCCGCTTTGTTTACCAATGTTTCTTCGGACATTCCGTTGTGCACAGCTAACACTAGATGCAGGCCAGCATCTGCTCCTAATACTTTTATGATGTCTCCTAAGTTTTCCAGCTCTTCTATCAAAACGCCCCGCTTTTTTTTATAACAGGTTCGCATTCGATTGATATGTTTTTCAAAATATCCGCCTTCCATAAATGCTTCCATAATCTTTTGATCTAGTAAAGGAACTGGACACACAAGATATGTCATTTTTTCATGGTATTCTTGCAGTAAATGATCTGGTAAAATCATATAGCTAATACGTACCGCTGGGGATATGGATTTGGAAAAAGACCCCATATAAATCACCTTTTCCTGACTATCCAACCCTTGTAGTGCAGGAATGGTCATCCCTTTATACTTAAACTCACTATCGTAGTCGTCTTCCACAATATAACGGCCCTCTTTGGCCGTTGCCCATTTCAACAAGGCAGCACGTCTTCCCACAGGCATAATCACGCCTGTGGGAAATTGATGAGATGGTGTAATGCATAGAATATCTACGTCAGATCTTTCCACGGCTTTTAATTCCACTCCTTCTGAATCCACAGCAATAGGAGAGAAGCCTACGCTATGATTCTTAAATAAGTTAGGCAAACGCTCTGGCCCAGGATTTTCCATGCCATAGATGCTTTTTGCTGGTAAAAGTTGGAATAGGATTTGAAATAAAAATTCCGTGCCAGAACTAATCACCACTTGTTCTGGTGTGGCTTTAATGCCTCTAGAGAAACGAAGATACGTAGCAATGGCTTTCCTAAGTCCTACATATCCTTGGGCTTCCACCCGTTTTAAAAACCCTACATCCTGTTCTTCTATGACGGCTTTGCTTAATTTTTTAAACACTCCAAAGGGACTTATTTCCTGATCAACTCCGTAATAAGAAAAATCAATCATAGGCTTGTTCTCTCGCTCTTCGTAACCAATGGTTTTATTGCAATTTGTTTTCCAATGGAGGATATGATCCATGGATTCCACAAAAAACCCGCTTTTTTCTACGGAATAGATATATCCTTCTTCCAACAATTGGCCATAAGCTGTTTGAATCGTATTTTGGCTAATCCCTAGCTGGGCTGCAAATTTTCGTTTAGAAGGAAGTTTCTTTCCTGCCTCTATTCGCCCCTCCAAAATATGAGTTCTTAGGTATTCATATAACTGTTGATATAATGGTTGCTTTGCAGCTGCATCCAGTTTTAAAGAATCCCAATTTTCTCTCATGCTCCTTCACTCCTTTGTATTTGCTTTTTTCCCTAAACCATTCTATATCACGGTAATCTGATACCATTAAAACATTTTTTTCTGATGCTTACAAGGATATCAGATTTCCTTTACACTAGGAATAGAGAAAACACACACTATCATCCCAAAGGAGTCGATCAAGATGCATTCATCAAAAGAATTTAACAAACAATTAGGTGAAACCCTAAAAGGCGGCGTTATTATGGATGTCACCACTGAGGAACAAGCACATATCGCTGAAAAAGCTGGTGCTTGTGCCGTCATGGCCCTAGAACGTATTCCCGCTGACATTCGAGTCAGTGGTGGAGTTTCCAGAATGAGTGATCCCGCCATGATTCAAGGTATCCAGGAAGCAGTTTCCCTTCCTGTTATGGCTAAAGTTCGCATTGGTCATTTTGTAGAAGCCCATATATTAGAATCCCTTGGAATTGACATGATAGACGAAAGCGAAGTCTTAACGCCTGCAGACCATCAATATCACATCGACAAAAACGGATTTAAAGCACCTTTCGTATGCGGTGCTCGAAGCTTAAGCGAAGCCTTACGACGTATTGCTGAAGGTGCTGCCATGATTCGTACCAAAGGCGAGGCCGGCACTGGGGATGTGTCACAGGCTGTCCAGCATATGCGAAAAATCCAACAAGAAATCAAATTGGTTGTTCATTTAAAACCAGATGAATTATATGATATGGCCAAAACCATGCAAGTCTCTTATGAACTTTTAAAAACTGTTCATGACACAGGAAAACTTCCAGTAGTAAATTTTGCGGCTGGCGGAGTCGCAACACCTGCAGATGCAGCCTTGATGATGGAATTAGGGGCAGATGGTGTTTTTGTCGGCTCTGGTATTTTCAAATCTGGCGATCCAGAAAAACGTGCTTCCGCTATTGTTCAAGCGGTTGCTGCTTATAAAGATCCCAAGGTGCTGGCTAGCGTTTCGGCTAATTTAGGGGAAGCCATGGTTGGGATCAACGCCTCGGAACTGGATATTCAAATGGCTGTCCGCTAATCCCTTTATCCCATGAGTCCCCATAAGAAAAACCTACAACAAAAGGGCTTCTCGAATCCTTCACGAGAAGCCCTTTTTCCTTATGGTTTTTCCTTACCTTTTATTTAGCTTAAGCGTTTGCGTGTTTGTAGTTGTTTTTTCCAAGCGTGCATCACTAAGGACAAACCTATCACGCCATAGGCTACAAAGACACGGAAGTATTCACCAAGCTGGGCATCTCCAAATAAGTTTCGGCCTGCCAGCGGCGATACAATAAAGAGGGTATGAAATAAAAACGTCCCCAACAGCGCATGGCTGATTTTAGCGTTGGTGACAGATGCTCCACCAATAAGTAATGCGGCTACAGAATACAGACCAATCTGCTCATGACTTCCATAGGTACTAAATGTCCCTAAGTTCTGCAAGAAAATAATATGCCCCCAAGCAGCTAAAGTGGTAGAAAGAATCATGGCTAATAGTCGGGTATTGTCTGAATGAATCCCAGATACTTTAGCAATATGCATATCCTGTCCTACGGTACGAAAATCTTGTCCCAGCTTAGTCCGAGCAAAAAATGATGTAAAGCCACAAAGCAAAGCAATAAGGGCTACTGTTAATACTGGAACCGTAATGAAATTAATGTAGGAGTCTGTACTTCGGATATACAAACACCATCCGATGAGCAAAATGCCTAAGGCAGCAGAAGCTAAATACTTCTTTGCACCTGGTTCTTGAATTCCCCCAGGAATGCCTTTGAGATATCGATATATCCCGTGGCCTAAGGCGGCAATACCGGATAAAATAGCCGTTGCCGTAAAGGATAAGTACCAGACATCATCAATGGCGTAACGCAAGCCACCAGCTAAGTCAATCGTTGTTCTTAGGCCAACCCCTGAACTAAGCACCAGGGTTTCATTCTCAAATGGAATAACCGACCCTAGTAGCAAAAGAAAAATAAACTGATAAATCCCATTGGAGAAGAATCCTAAAATCAAGCCTGTAATCATCTCTTGGCCTTTGGTTCGATTAAATAGTTTTCCTGTTAAGTACCCTAATAATATGGCTAAGGGAGTGGTCAGTAAAACCGTCAGAAGAATCCCTTTCATCCCTGGAATTCCCCAGTGAGTTACCATAATCACAGCTGCTTGAGCACACATGGCCCCCAGTACAATGGCAAAGTTCAACCCCATACCAGCCATAACAGGCAATAGCAAGGCTAATACCAAAAAGCTATTTCGAACCATCCGAGTAATGACATCATCCAATAGAAATGAAAACGTTAGCCCAGAATACAGAAATCCAATCCAGCAAATAATCACAAAGAGAATCGTAACCATATTGCCTACTATAAATTGTTTCAGTTTTTGTGGCCCAGTTAGTGCTGGTGGTATGATGTTTTTTTCATTTTCCATTATTCGCCACCTCCTATTTGCGTCAGGGCATAAAGAATGATGCCGTTGCTCACAATAATCCGTGTAATCTCGGCTAAACTGCCTAAAGTCATCACTTTATTAGCCACAGGGAGGGACACCACCAGCAAGGATTGAAAGAGAAAAGTTCCAATAACCACATTGGAAATATTTGCTTTTTTAATGGATGCACCACCAATTAAAACCGCTGCCGTAGCTGCGAAACCCATAAACATAGGTGCTTGATACAGTTGAATAAAGCCAAAGCTTTGTCCGTATACCACAATCCCAACCGCCGCTAGTACGGTTGATAGCACGGTTCCAACAATCCGCATCCTATTTTCATGAATACCAGAAGCCATGGCAAATCGTGGGTTGTCCCCAACGGCTTTCATAGAAATCCCCGTCTGACTTCGAAGGAAAAGCCACATTAAAAAACAACAAGCTCCAAAGAACAACAGCAAACCTGTGGGAATCGTTACGCCCATAATATCAAAAGAGGCCCACTGATTTAAAATTCGTTCATAGCGTCCTTGAAGTGTAATTGTCGTACGCAATCCGCTTCCTATAGGCCATCGCATGTCTTCACTTTTGAAAGGAAGTACCAACCAAGCAATACTCATAAGGGATACAATAGAAAACCCTGCATAGGTGGCAATGGTCATCTCCGACCCTTTTACTTGATTCAGCAAAAGACCATATAACACCCCTGCAACAATAGACAGGGGGATTGAAATAGCAACGGCTGCAAAAAAGGCCGTAAAGCCTACTAAGTCCATTTCGATTGCAATGAGTCCTCCAAGGAGCCCACACACAATCCCAATGGGAATTCCGAAATTCAGGCCAATTCCAGCCAAAATCCCTGGTACCATTGCCAGTACCAACACACCATTCATCCCCGTACGAACCAAAGCATCTGAAAACAGATCTGTAATGGGTATTTCCAGCATGATGGCAGCACCACAGAGGAATATCAGAAATGCTACAATAATGACACGAGGTAATCCTACTTTATTGATGTAGTCTTTTGCCTTATTCACCACTCTCCACCTCCCCGCTTCTTACCTTGTGATATTCTCCAGCCATCATCAATCCAAAATCAACATCAGGAGCATTTGGTAAAAGTGTTCCTTCCAACTTGCCTTCATTGATAATCGCAATGCGATGAGAAATGAGACGAAGTTCTGCCAGCTCACTAGACGTCATAATCACTGTAATTCCAAACTCTTTGTTTAATTGTTTCAATGTATCCAGTACCAGTTTTTTTGCACCAACATCGATTCCACGTGTAGGTTCTGATACGAAAAGGACTTTTGGATTTAGGGTTAAGGCTCTGGCAATACATACTTTTTGTTGATTTCCACCACTTAATCGCTTGACTGGTTGCTCTGGACCTGTGCATCGAATATCCAACTCTTTAATCATTTTCAAAGCATGTTCACGAATTTTTTTCGTATCCTTTTGGGAAAAAGGACCATATTGTTTTAAGTACTGTTGTTGAATTTTCATGGCTGTTACCACAATATTCATTTCGATAGAGGTGTCTAGAAGCAGCCCGATGCCCCGTCGATCTTCGGATACAAAGGCAAGGCCACGTTCCAAGGATTCCCAAGGATCTGAGAGCTTAATGGGCTGATCATCCAGCACGATTTCCCCCTCTGTCTGGTAAAGCCCCATGACCCCATTGGCAAGTCCAATTTTTCCTTGGCCTGCAAGGCCTCCAATCCCAAGAATCTCCCCTTCATACACATCTAAATCGATGCCTTTAATTTCTTCTCCAGGCATATCCACATATAGATTTCGAAGCGAGAGTTTGACTTTTCCATCTTTTTGACTTTGGGCAATGTTTTGATCCATTTTTATTTCTCGACCTACCATTAGGCTCGCCATTTCCATGACATCACTGTCTTTGGTGTCTTTGGTGATGACATGCTTCCCATCTCTCAAGACCGTAATACGGTCTGAAATTTGTTTCACTTCATCTAGTCTGTGGGTAATAAATAAAATAGCGATTCCTTCCGAAGCAATGAGTTTCATGGATTCCAACAAACGCTGGGCTTCGTTTTCTGTTAATACGGCTGTTGGTTCATCAAAAACCAAGACTTTGAGGTTTTTCTTATCTAACTCCCTTGCTATTTCTACAAACTGCATATAACCAACTGGCAACCCTGCAATCCGAACCCATTCTTCTACATTAAGCCCCAATTTATCCAATGCTTTCCGAGCATCTTTATTCATAGCATCAAAGTCTAACACTTCCAACCGCTTTCCAGCAAACCGACTTAAAATGCTGGGATTGGTGATTTCTCGATTTAGTTTTATATTCTCCGTTATGGAGTATCCAGGAATAAGCATGAATTCTTGATGAACCATTCCAATGCCTTTATGCATGGCTTCCACCGGAGATTTTATTTGGATTTCCTGACCCTCTACTAAGACCTGACCTTCAAAGCCACCAGTACTATGAATCACAGACATCCCAAACAAAATATTCATCATGGTGGACTTTCCAGCTCCGTTCTCACCAAGCACCGCATGAATTTCTCCAGGCCTTAAAGCAATATTTATATCTTCCAAAACACGAGTTCCATAATATTCTTTGCCAATGCCTTTCATTTCGAGAACATATTCTGAATTGTTCAAAGAGCCTACCTCCCATATTAAAGAGTTCCCATCATGTAAAAGTGTGCAAGGAAAGGAACCTTGCACACTTATCTCACATCCTTATTCCTTCTTAAGTTTATTTATTAAAAAATGATTGGTGCTCCCAAGTATAAGAAGAAATGCTCGTAGCCTTCGTAGTTGGTTAACTCAATATCCCCTCCAGCAATTTCACTCATAATGGATGTTAATACCGCTGCATCTACCATGCCATCCGTATTGCCTTCTAAGTATTCAATGGCATACTCAACGCCTGCTTCTACATACATCATGTTAACAGGAACAGACCAAGTTCCTACGCGGCCTTCCATACCAGCTTCAGAACATTTTTCTCCGATTTCACTTAGAATATAATCCAAGTCTCCAGCTTGTTCTTCCGAAACTGAAATACCAAGGGCTGCTGGCAATGCATGATATGGAGATGGACAACACTGTACTGGATAAAGAGCACCGTGCTCAACGGTTTGTCGAATCATAGGCTCCATCATGGCACAGTTACTACCAAAGAAAGCTGTGTTTTCTCCAAATTCTGCTATTTTCCGAGGCACATCTTCCATGATAAACTGCTGCGTTCCCGGAACTCCTGCATCTCCAGTTGGATCTGGTGCATCTTCTTCAATAAAAGTTAAACCGATTTTTTCCGCTTCTTCTTTCATAAAATCACGTCTGGATGCTAACATTTCGTAAGACATATGTCTTGGGAAGGAGTAGTGAACCAACACTTCTGCTCCCATTTCTTGTGCTTGTCGGGCAATTTGTGGTCCTCTTGCTAAGTCATTTGTTTGAATGATCACATCACCATAATCTGCAATAACATCTGGATCTTCCCCAGGAACGCCTAATACGATCAAAATATCATCTCTTATTTCTCGAACACGAGCAATGGCTGCTGCTGCTCCTGGAACTGCTTGCACCATTACAATGGCTTTTACGTCTGGATCGGATGCCATTGCCATCATATTGGTAATGGTTGTTTCTTGTTCTTGCATAAAGCGGTCTGGATACGTGGATAATACAATCATATCGCCATATCGCTCTTTCATATTTTCTGCTGCACGAAACTCCTCTTCTCCTTGAGAAACCGTACCTGTCATAATACCAATTTTGTAATTAGAAGCTGCTTCTTCTCCATTTTCCCCTGTTTCCACTTCTTCGCCTTCTGTTGGTTCTGGAGCTGGCTCTGTGCCTCCACATCCCACAAGACTTAAAACCATCATCAATGCCAACAATAGTGCCAATGCTTTTTTCATTCAAATTCCTCCCTTTAGATAGTGGACACCTGTGGACGCTTCCGATATCGATTATGAAGATGAATTTTCTTCATATATCTATTTATCAAATGTTACACGCGTCCTTATACAATTTTACTTTAAAGATTCAAAAAAATCAAGTAATATTTTTATTCTGACATTTGTTCCAGAATGCCTTTGTTTCGCCTTCTAAGCGGATGTCATAAGTTTATTCCCATTAGTTTAACGCCTGACCATAGAACCGCTAGGTACCTGCTGTTTCCTTAGATTAGACATAAACAAGACGCTTCGCGTCTTGTTAGTTGGAAAGTTGGTTCGTTGGAAAGGAAAAGCAAAGTCAAAGTCACAAAATAATCCACAAGTTAAATGCGCATGCTATTTCCTTAGACATAAAAAAACCGCCATAGGCGGTTTTGAGGTTGACATCATTGATCTTCGTCCTTATTATTGGATATTTCCTGACTCACAACGGGACTTTCCCTCCGAGACATTTGTTGGTACATTTGCTTTGCTAGGCCAATCCCTTGGCCTTCAGCCATGTTCTTAGCCAACTCTTCATCATGCAGGTCTTCGAAAATCTCTCTGGCATGACTCTTTTCTATCAAATCATTCTCTGGAATGGTGTTCCGCATCTGCCGAATCATCATATGTAAAAAAATAGACTCAAATTCTCGGCAAGCCGCCATTAAGGTTTCATCTTTTTTTCCCTTTAAACCTTGTTGCGAGTTTACAGATGGTTGTTGGTTGTCATACTGTACTCGCATCATGGCTTCATTCATATTCATCGCCTTCACCTTAGCTCACCTCACCTGTACTTGTGGCCTAATCTCTTGCCTTTACTCTTTTGACCTTAATAATCCATCATCCATTATCCATTGTCAATTATCAATTGCCTTTACTCTTTTAACCTTAATGATCCATCATCCCTTGCCTTTACTCTTTTGACCTAAATTATCAATTGTCAATTATCAATTATTTTGTTCCTTATCGTTTCAGGTTGTTGGCCATGCTCATCATTTCATCCGAAGTCTGAATTGCTTTTGAATTGGTTTCGTATGCCCGTTGGGCTGTGATCATCCGAACCATTTCATCGACAATCTGAACGTTGGAAGTTTCCAAATAGTTTTGCCGAATTCGCGTATCCATTTCTTCGTTTTCTTCAGGGATGGCTTCTCCAGAAGCTGCTGTTGCTTTGAACAAATTTTGTCCTTTAGCTTCTAATCCTTGAGGATTTAAAAATTGGACTACTTTCAACGTTCCTAATTCTTCAATTTCTCCATCTTCATTTTCTGCTGTTATCATGCCGCTTTCTGAAATGCTTAGGGGTCCAACCTCTTCACCAAAAACGATGATATCGTCAAATTCTGACATGACAAAATAACCATCAGAAGTCACGAGGGCCAGTTCATCTCCATCCACACTAAGCTTAAAAGAACCATCTCGCGTGTAGGACAGTTCGCCGTTCGGTCCTTCTATTTCAAAGAAGCCAGGCCCTTGTAAAGCCACATCCAATGGATTATCCGTATTTTCCATGCTTCCCTGCAAAAATAACCTAGAAGTTGCAATAGGCATCACTCCATGACCCATTTGAAGATGTACCGGGCTGCCTTCTCCTTCCAAAAGATGATTACGACGAATATTGCTATACAAAAGGTCTTTAAACTCAAGTTTTTGCTTTTTATAGGCCGTTGTATTGACGTTGGCCAAATTATTTGAGATGGTGTCCATATTCATCTGCTGAGATTTCATTCCGGTTGCTGCTGACCATAAGGCTCTCATTGGAAAGTCCTCCTCTTTCATCTTTATCGTTAATTTTACTTTTTATCCCTAGCCCAAACGTACATCTATCCTAAATATCACTAAGCTACGTGGGTCATGATCCATTGAATATCACATTGTCTACAGGGTGTCCCCTCACTCTAACCCTCTCCCGCCGGAGGAGAGGGGATTGCTGCAATCATATCCAATGCAAGTACAATTCTGGCCCATACAGAAGGGATTCAACTCTTAACCCTTAACTTTTAACTTTTAACTCTTAACTTTTAACTGCTCTATTTCAACCTGCTCTTCTATCCTCTACCAATATCATTCACGGCTCTTTGTAGCATTTCGTCGTAGGTATGTACCACCTTTTGATTAGATTCATAGGCTCGCATCACATTGATCATTTCCACCATCTGATCCACTGCCTCTACGTTGGAGTTTTCTACAAATCCTTGTACTACTCGTCCTTGAAAATCAATGGCTTCTGGCTGAAAGCCCTCTTCAAAACGGTACAAGCTTTGTCCTACTTTTCTCATGTCTTGGGTATTTGCAAAGTCCAAGACTGCAATTTCATCTCGAAGCTGACCATCCACAAGAATTCTACCATCTGGTTTTACTTGAAAGTCTTCTCCATCTACCATAATAGACGTTTCGTTGACACCAGCTAAAAAATGACCTGTTCTCGTTACAATATCTCCATTATCATTCAAGGTAAAATGACCATCTCTAGTAAACAAAGGGTCTGCCTCTGGATCCTCTGGATCATACACCATAAAAAAACCGCTTCCTTCCAAAGCAAAATCCAAGGGACTCTCTGTCTGTTCCAGAGAACCCTGAGTAAAATCTGTAGCAAATTTTTCTAATCGAACTCCAGCGCTCATGGTTCCGATAACATTGCCACCGGTACGCCGCACTAAATTGGCCACCACTTGGCCGTTATCCAAGACACGTCCTTGATTATCAATTTCATAATCCTCATTCTCTACCTGTACCGG
The DNA here is from genome assembly GCF_055383815.1 of Tindallia texcoconensis. Taxonomy (NCBI): domain Bacteria; kingdom Bacillati; phylum Bacillota; class Clostridia; order Peptostreptococcales; family Tindalliaceae; genus Tindallia; species Tindallia texcoconensis. The sequence continues at coordinate 1,847,878 of NZ_AP042431.1, read as the reverse complement.
TTGTCCCGTAGCATCTAGTATTCGATTTCCATATCGAGTGGTAATGGCTCCGGTTCCATCTCGTTCGTAGGTTCGTAAGAATCCATCTTCATCTCTGGCAAAAGCTGTGGTTTTATTATAGCTAATTCCTGTACGGGTGGAAGCCGCAAAAAAACCTCCTCCAGTGGAAAGTCGAAATCCTTCCTGATCTTCCTCTACTTCCACTTCTAAATTTCTACTATGAGGAAAAGCTGGCTCTGTTGCGTTGATTTTACTGATCAAGACTTCTGGAAAAGCTTCCGTAATCACCAAATCCCGTTTGTATCCAGTGGTATTGGTGTTTGCCATATTATTAGAAGCCGCATCTAATCTCTTTTCTGCAGTCTGCATTCCAGACACGGCGTTGTATAAGCCTCTGAACATAAACTTCATCCTTTCTTAAGCCAAGAACTCAGACGCTGAGCATCTTGCACCTTGGAAATAGGGCGCTTCTGCTATTTCCTTGTCAAGACAAAAAAATGCCGAATAGACCTTTCTCTAAGGTTATCGGCACTTTTGTTGTATGCTTTAGCATCTTCTTCTATTAAGAGAGAAAAATCCTTGATGTTCTACTCTTTTATGATCACGCTTAGGATTTAACTACTTTTAACGATCTGTTTGTCGACTGCGTTGACCACGAGCTTGTGCCAACACGTGAATAGAGTTGAGTGCTTTTCCTGTCCCTTTTGCTACACAACTAATGGCATCTTCCGCCACCGTAACTGGAATTCCCATTCTATTTTGAACATATTCGTCTAAGCCGTGCAACAAGGCTCCTCCACCAGTCATAATAATGCCCTGATCCGCAATATCTGAGGCCATTTCTGGTGGCGTTCTTTCCAACACAGAATGGATCGCGTCGGAAATACTAGCAATGTTTTCTTCCAATGCATCCATAATTTCTTCGCTGGTGATTTCTATATTGACTGGCAAGCCAGATACTAGGTTTCGTCCCCGAACATGCATGGTGACTTTTTCCGTGCGTTTGATGGCTCCACCGATATTAATTTTAAGTTCTTCTGCCGTGCGTTCCCCTATCATGATATTATGACTCTTACGCATATATCGGATAATGGCTTCGTCAAATTTATCCCCTGCTATTTTAATGGAATTGCTTACCACAATTCCTCCTAGGGAAATCACTGCCACATCCGTTGTTCCACCACCAATATCGACAATCATATGACCTATAGGCTGTGTAATATCCAGTCCTGCACCAATGGCAGCTGCAATGGGTTCTTCGATTAAGTAAGTGGTGCGTGCCCCAGCCTCATTGGTGGCATCTATAACAGCTCTTTTTTCTACTTCTGTTACACCACTAGGAACGCATACAATGATTTTCGGTTTGAAAAACAATTTTTTTCCAACGGTTTTTTGTATAAAATATTTCAGCATCTTTTCTGTGATTTCATAATCAGAAATCACACCATCTTTTAAGGGACGAATAGCCACTATGTTTCCTGGGGTTCTTCCCAACATTCTTCTTGCTTCCCTTCCTACGGCTAGCACATTATTGGTGTATTTATCAATGGCTACCACAGAAGGCTCCTGTAGCACAATTCCTTTTCCTTTCACAAAAACCAGCACACTAGCTGTCCCAAGATCGATGCCAATATCTGGAGATAATCCCATCATTTTGCTCCACCTCTTTATCGTAATTTCATTGTGATCGTATCTTAATCGATCCGTAATTTTGTCCCTTGTCTTTTATCCTAATTTCCTGTTGAACTACATCCCTAAGTATAACAGATTCTAATCCTTATTGCCAAGCATCTTTCCATTTGAATTTTCCATATTTATCAGCATCTGTCTTTAAAAAGCAAACACATCTATATCCCCATGATCTTCAGCATCCTCTTGGGCTTCAAGGCTTATATACATGCGGACTGGTAAGGATACGATCATTTGATAGCTTTCGCGAATCCATCCCATATCCGCATGTATGGATAAGGGTACGATTTCTTCTGGCAATCGATGAAGACGAACAGCTCCATCGTCCACTTCCAATCTTCCAGTATAGGTTTTTCCGCCGTATTCAAAAGGGAAGTCGATAAAATAGGGGGCTCCTCTGTCTTCCATTGGAAAACGATGGATTTCCTCCCCGTCCATGGTCACTACAATATATTGTTCTTCTGCTTCCTGAGTCAGCAGCCTTGGTATGGCTAAAAAAGCAGTGATGCTTAAAACAACTACCAGCAGTATCACTACATAATCGCCTATTTTCATCATATTTTTCACGTTTTTTTGCTTCCTTCCTCTTTCTATTCCTATTCCCTTTGCATCTTGATTATATCTGATTCTACGGTGTCCACGCAAGAAAAAACCCGCCGTTTTTTCCGGCGGGTTTTAGGAATGTAAGCATCCTTATTTTTGTGATCGCTCATAGAGTTTGATGCGATTTAGGGCTTTGGTCATGGCAATATTTGCCCGATCCAAGTCCACATCTTTCTTTTTTGCCGCTAATCGTTCCTCGGCTCGCTCCTTTGCTTTCTTGGCCCGATGGAGATCTATTTCATCAATCCATTCTACGGCTTCTGTAATAACCAGAGCGTGGTCTCCTCTTATTTTAATAACACCTTCTGCACAAGAGGCTTCTCGAGGTTTTCCATCTTTAATAATCTTGATCCGACCAACCGCCAGTGGTGAAACCAGAGGCAGGTGATCCTTCATTAAGCCGACGTCGCCTTCAATGCTTCGGACAACAGCCGTATCTACCTCATCATCCCAAAAAATCTGATCTGGAGAGATTACTTCAAGATGCAGTTTATTTGCCATTTCCGTCACCTACTTTCCGGATTTTGCCTTTTCCCGTGCTTCCTCAATGGTTCCTACGAAAAGGAAAGCGGATTCCGGCAAGTCATCATGTTGGCCGTCCAGAATTTCCTGGAATCCTCGGATGGTATCTTTCAACGGGACATATTTTCCCTCCATCCCTGTAAACTGCTCGGCAACATGGAATGGCTGGGATAAAAATCGTTGGATTTTTCGAGCTCGAGAAACCGTGAGCTTATCTTCTTCTGATAATTCATCCATCCCCAGAATTGCAATAATATCCTGAAGTTCTTTATACCGCTGCAACACAGATTCCACTCCACGTGCTACATCGTAATGCTCCTGTCCCACAATGGCTGGATCCAGAATACGAGAGGTGGAATCCAAGGGATCCACGGCTGGATAGATGCCTAGTTCGGCAATTTGTCTAGAAAGAACCGTTGTAGCATCCAAGTGGGCAAAGGTGTTGGCCGGAGCTGGATCTGTCAGGTCATCCGCTGGCACGTAAACGGCCTGCACGGATGTGATGGATCCTTTTTTCGTGGAAGTAATTCGTTCCTGCAATACCCCCATCTCTGTTGCCAAGGTTGGCTGATATCCAACGGCACTTGGCATACGGCCTAGCAGGGCTGAAACTTCCATGCCTGCTTGGGTAAATCGGAAGATATTATCGATAAACAAGAGTACGTCTTGGCCTTCTTCATCCCGGAAATACTCGGCCATGGTCAGACCTGTTAAGCCTACACGCATTCTAGCCCCAGGCGGTTCATTCATTTGCCCGTAAACCAAGGTGGTTTTATCAATAACACCAGATTCTATCATCTCATAATATAGGTCGTTCCCTTCTCGGGTTCGCTCCCCAACTCCTGAGAAAACCGAAAGGCCACCGTGTTCCTTGGCAATATTATTAATAAGCTCCATAATAATAACGGTTTTCCCAACACCAGCACCACCAAAGAGTCCAATTTTTCCACCTTTTGCATAAGGTGCTATCAGATCCACTACCTTGATGCCGGTTTCCAAAATTTCAGTTGAGGTTTCCTGTTCTTCAAAACTAGGAGCAGGACGGTGAATCGGTAACCTATGTTCTGATACAACTGGTTCTTTTTCGTCGACCACTTCTCCTAGTACATTTAAAATTCTTCCCAGGGTAGCTTTTCCCACTGGTACGGTAATGGGAGCCCCTGTATCCGTAGCTTCCATTCCTCGTACCAATCCTTCTGTCGAACTCATTGCAACGCAACGAACCGTATCATCTCCCAAATGTTGGGCTACTTCGGCGATAATTCGATCTTCCCCGTTATAAATTTCAATGGCATTCATTAGTTCCGGCAACTCATTAGACTTAAACCGAATGTCCAGTGCCGGCCCAATAATCTGTGCCAATCTGCCTATGTTTCCTTTGGGCATTCCTTACCCTCCTTCAGTTTCATCACTGCAATCAAATCAGTGGTTATTTCAACGCTTCAGCTCCGCCAACAATTTCAGATATTTCTTGGGTAATGGCGGCCTGACGTGCTCGATTATACTGAAGCTGCAGTCTTTCAATCATTTCTTCCGCATTACTGGTAGCATTTTCCATGGCCACCCGCCTAGCCCCTTGTTCACTGGCGGAGGATTCTAACAACCCTCCCAAGATCATACTGTCAAAGTAGTTGGGCACTACCAAATTCAGTACTTGAGGAACTGTAGGCTCGTAATTCATTACTTCATGAATCTTTTCTTCTTTGGCTTGTTCTGCCAAGACTTTAGGATGTTTTAAACTTTCATCGCTGGCCACGCAGCTATCAATGGCTTCATCGTCTAATGGTATTAATTTCACAATCTTTGGTTTGTGACTAATGGTACTGACAAATTGGGTATAGACTAAATAGACTTCGTCCACTTCTTCCTCCATGTATTTCTCTACACAGAATCGACGTATATCTTTGGCATCCATAAAATCTGGCATTTCAGAGAAATCAAGGTAGGCTTTCGGTATGTCATATCCTCTGCGACTATAAAAGTCTTTGGCTTTCTGTCCCACGGCTACTACGCAGGCAGCTTTTTTTGTTTTCATATGTTCTAAGGCTGCCTTCATCACGTTGGTATTGTAGCCACCACATAAACCACGGTTACCTGTAATAACGATATACCCGCTTTTTCGTATTTTTTCTCTGGGGGTAATCATAGGATGCTCCACACCCTGTAAATCCCCCAGAAAACTGAGAAGTGCCCTTTTCCATGCCAAACTAAATGGTCTGGACTCTTCTAGGCGCATCTTTGTCTTTCTTAATTTTGCCGAAGCCACCATTTCCATCGCCTTGGTAATCTGTTTGGTGCTTCCGACGCTTTTTATGCGGCGTTTTATATCCCGCATGCCCATTCCGGCCAATGGATCACCTCCAGGTTTACTTCTTCAGCCAGCATTAGGCCGTTTCTGCCTCATGGTCAGGCTTTTCGGCTTTTTCTTCTTTTGCTTCTTTTTCTTCCAGGATTTCTTCTTCTTGATAATGATCCCGTTCCCGCTTGTATTCTTGCTTAAATTCTTCTAAGGCTTTCTTTAGCTTTTCTTCTGTTACTTCGTTCATGCTTCCTTCTGCAACAATAGATTCGCCTACTTCTTTAAAGTTATTACGCATGTATTCCAAGAATTCCGCTTCAAATTCCACTACATCTTCTACTTCAATGTCGACTAGGAATTTATTGGTCACGGCATAAATCATCATCACTTGTTCTTCTACAGACATGGGTTTATACTGTGGTTGTTTCAAAATTTCAAGAATACGTTCCCCTTGGGCCAATCTTGCCTGGGTTTCTGGATCTAATTCGGAACCAAACTGAGCAAAAGCTGCCAGTTCACGATATTGAGCTAACTCCAGTCGTAACTTTCCAGCTACTTTTTTCATGGCTTTTATCTGTGCATTTCCACCTACACGAGATACGGATATTCCTGGGTTAACGGCTGGCCGTACACCAGAGTAAAAAAGTTCCGCTTCCAGAAAAATCTGACCATCTGTAATGGAAATCACATTGGTTGGGATATACGCTGAAACATCCCCTGCTTGGGTTTCGATAATCGGTAGTGCCGTCAGGGAGCCTCCACCCAATTCATCGCTTAATTTTGCAGCCCGTTCCAGAAGACGACTATGTAAATAGAAAACATCTCCTGGATAAGCCTCGCGTCCTGGTGGTCTTCTCAGCAACAAGGACATGGCACGGTAAGCCACCGCATGCTTGGAAAGATCATCATAAATCACCAGTACATGTTTTCCTTCTTCCATAAATTCTTCTCCGATGGCGCATCCAGCAAAAGGTGCTAAGAACTGAAGTGGTGCCATTTCGCTGGCAGAAGAAGCTACGATGGTGGTATAATCCATGGCGCCGTGTTTGTTAAGGACATCATAGATTTGTGCAACCGTTGAATTTTTCTGACCAATGGCCACATAAATACAGATCACATCTGTGTCCTTTTGGTTGATAATCGTATCGATGGCAATCGCTGTTTTCCCTGTCTGCCTATCTCCAATGATGAGTTCCCGTTGGCCTCGACCAATTGGTATCATAGAGTCTATGGCTTTCAACCCGGTCTGCAAAGGTTCTTCTACAGACTTTCTGGAAATAATGCCTGGGGCTACTCGTTCCACCATTCGAAATTTATCCGATTGGATAGGTCCTTTTCCATCCACTGGTTGTCCCAGGGAATTCACTACGCGACCCAGCATGGCATCTCCTACTGGTACTTCAACAATACGACCAGTTCGTTTCACCGTGTCGCCTTCTTTGATATGTTCGTCGGATCCCATCAGAACGCAGCCTACATTGTCTTCCTCTAAGTTCAGCGTCATCCCATATACTTCTCCAGGAAACTCTAAAAGTTCACCGGACATACATTTTTCTAACCCATGAATCCGTGCGATTCCGTCTCCAACCTGAATAACAGTTCCCACTTCTTGATAATCCAGCTGGTTTTCATATTGTTTAATCTGTTCCTTAATCACAGAACATATTTCTTCGGGTCTGAGATTCATCTTTCAATCACCCCTATTCTTATACAATGATTTGCGTTAGTTGGTCTTTCATGATGTTAAGCCTTCGTTGCAAGGTTCCATCTATGATCTGATCCCCCATTTGAAGCTTTACGCCTCCGATAATGGAATCATCCACTTTGTTAAGTAGTTCTACTTCTTTACCAGTGACTTTGCTTAGGGTTTGTTTCAACTTCTGAAAAGCTTCTTCGCTTAAGGGAACAGCGGTTACCGCCGTGGCTTTCATTTGCTTCTGATGCTCTTCCGTCAGTTTCTGAAAGACATTCCGAATATCTAAAAAATGTATTTCCCGTTGTTTATCAATCAGCACCAACAGAAAATGATAGATTTCCGGCGCTACTCTTTCTTTGAAAATAGTTCCAAGCATTTTCTTTTTTTCATCGTCGCTGATCACTGGCGATACATAAAGCTTATAGAATTCTGGCACTTCTTCAAAACTGGCGGTAATGGCATTTAGTTCTTCCAGTGCTGCACCCGGTTCCAACCCATCGGATTCCAGCACTGCATCAAATAAGGCTCTGGCATATTTTTTTTCTACTAATGCCGCCATTGTTCTTCTCCTACCTGTTCAATAAAGTCCTGGATCATTTTTTCATGTGATTTTGCATCCAGTTCCTGCTTCATTACTTCTGCAGCCGCCAGTACTGCCAGTTCGGAAATTTGATTTTTAAAATCATTAATGGCTTTCGCTTGTTCTCGCTCCAGATCAATTCGAGAGCGTTCCTCCATTTTTCTAATTTCATCCCGTGCTTCTCGAATAATTCCATCGGCTCTTTCTTCCGCCTTACGAGAAGCTTCTTTCATCATATCGCTTCGTTCCTGTTTAATATTGGCCAGTTTTTCCTCATAGTTGGCTTTTAAAGCTTTGGCTTCTTCATTCATGTGCTCAGCGTCCTGGATTTCTTTTTCTATCCCTTGGGCTCGCTTGTCCATAAACTCCGTTGTTGGCTTAAACAGAAAGTGCCGCAACAGCAGAAATATCACAAGGGTATTTACAATCTGAAAAACAAAGGTCCAGTTCAGTTCCACCAGTCCCTGCTGCATCTCGTTGCCTCCTTTCATTGCTTTAGGCAGTTCATGCCTTGATTTGGCTTTTTGTTTACAGCAGGCCTATCAAAGGATTGGCAAACAACAATATCAATGCAATAATTAGCCCATAAATCCCCGTAGTCTCTGCTACAGCCGCTCCCAGCAACATCGTTCTTACAATATCTCCTTGAGCTTCCGGTTGACGTCCAACCCCTTCTGCCCCTTTACCAGCTGCATAGCCTTGCCCGATTCCGGGTCCAATTCCTGCAATCATAGCCAATCCTGCTCCAATAGCGGAAGCAGCTAAAATTAATGCTTTTCCTGTGATTGGTTCCATATGATGTTTCCTCCTTTATCATTCAATATAATGGTATTGCCTGGTCTTACCCATCTTCTTTTTGTTATGCTTAACTCATTGCTTACTTTTGTACTATTTTTCTTTCTTTCTAACTCTTAACTGCATTTCACTTGCTTCTCAACTGCTTTTCCATCTCTTAACTCTTAACTGCATTTCACTTGTTTCTCAACTGCTTTTCCATCTCTTAACTCTTAACTGCATTTCACTTGCTTCTCAACTGCTTTTCCATCTCTTATCTCTTAACTGCATTTCACTTGTTTCTCAACTGCTTTTCCATCTCTTAACTCTTAACTGCATTTCACTTGCTTCTCAACTGCTTTTAAAGCAATCTGATCAGTGGATTGGCAAACAGTAACACCAAGGCCACAATTAATGCATAAATCCCTGTGGTTTGAGCCACTGCTTGACCTAAAAACATCGTTCGTACAATTGGTCCTTGCAGGCTCGGTCTCTTTCCTACCATTTCGGTTCCTTTGCCTGCCGCATAACCCTGACCAATTCCAGGTCCAATCCCAGCGATCATGGCTAAGCCTGCACCAAGGGCCGATGCCGCTACTACAATTACTCCTGTAGTCATACCAATCAACGGATTGGCATACAACATAATCAATGCTACCACCAAGGCCAAAATACCGGAGGTCTCAGCAACAGCCGCTCCCAAAAGCATAATCATAGTAGACTGCTTCCCACTTTTAGGGTTGATGCTGACGGCTTCAGCGCCTTTGCCTGCCGCAAAACCCTGCCCGATTCCCGGTCCAATTCCGGCAATCATGGCAAATCCGACGCCAATGGCTGAGGCTGCCAAAATAATGGCTCGGGCGTCAATTGAATGTTCCATTGAAATTCCTCCTTCTTTACAAAATTCTTGAAACATAAGCGTTGTTTATTCCATTGCCAGTGCGACGAAAACCATGGTCAGCATGGCAAAGATAAAGCTTTGAAGCACCCCTGCAAAAATATCAAAATACGCATGGAGGACTACAGGAATCCCTCCTTGGAATATTGGTAATGCGGCTAATCCTAAGGATTCACTTAAGGCAATCAGCCCACTGTAGGTCAGTGCAATAACAATAACACCACCTACAATGTTCCCAAAAAGACGGAAGGACAGGGAAATAGGCGTCGCCAGATCCCCCATAATGTTGAGGGGAACCATAAAAACAAAAGGTTCTGCGTACCCTTTCATGTAAGTCCATGCTCCTTTTTTCCAAATTCCGGAACCATGAATTAAGAAAAAAGTCATCACGGCCATCCCCATAGTGGTATTCAGATCTGCCGTAGGTGGTCTGAGCCCTAAGAGTCCCAGTAAATTCATAAAGAGCAATAACAGAAAAAGGGTATTCATGTACGGTGCAAAGGCTTTTTTGTCTTCGCCCATGGTCTGAATGGTCAGCTTGTTCAGAGCCTCTACAACAATTTCTGTCACGTTCTGTCTTCCTTTTGGTACGCTTTCGAATTTTTTGGTTCCTAGAATTGAAAGGACCACCAGAACAATCATAATTAACCAGGTGTTGACGACGGTTTCTGTTACAGGAATTCCATCCAGAAAGGGCAATTCAAAAATCACCCGTGGGCCAAAGGCAATTGGCTGCATTTATTTTTCCTCCTTTCCTGAAAATATATTCTTGAAATATGTGGCGTCATTGAAAAGATTCTGCTTTAAAATTACTGCCTTGATCATCAGCAGACCAATGACGGTTCCAAGTGGATTTATATCTGAAGATTTAAGCGAAACAACGATAACCGCTGCCGTTAGAAAATAACGGATCATATAGCGTGACGTTGTATATTTTTGTGCTTTTCCTGGTGCCATGGTGACGGCACGATTGATGGTCAGGTATAAAAGCCTGAAGTTTAGAAGAGAAACCACGGTTCCAAATACAAGCCCCATCCATAGGGGTAGCACGGGACGAATAAAAATACTTCCAATCAATCCGACAGTCATATTGATGGCTAAGACCTGCCGCTGGATTTCCTTTTGGGTACGCTCTACATCTGTCATCCGGCTTCACCTTCTTCTTCGGGGTGGTAAATTGCGGGTCGTAATGGCATAAACATTTCGAAATCCAACGATTATCCCTACAAAGATCAAGAGAAACAATAAGATGGGTTCTGTACCAAATCGTTGATCCATCCAACGCCCCCCATATACTCCAGCAAGGATGGGAACCATCATGGCAATGCCTATGTAACTTACCAAGGCTAAGTTTTCTAACGCGCTTCCAGTTCTTCTCATTATACAAATCCGCCTTTATTATATCATAAATTATAGCCATGGGGCATAGGAGTTGTTATTTTTTTATCAATTTTCACTGAACCCTGATTTTTCTAATATCCTTCACTAATGGGACTCTGATTACTCTTCTGATAATTCCCTTATTAAAGCCTGCACAATCTTTTGAGAGGCAGTCCCATCGCCATATGGATTTACGGCGTTGGCCATGGCTTTCCACGCAGTTTCAGAGTCCAAAAGCTGAGCTGTATCCCGAATAATATCTTCCCTTCGAACCCCTGTCACACGAACTGTCCCCGCCTCTACGGCTTCTGGGCGTTCTGTCTCTGTCCGCAATACCAGAATAGGTACCCCTAAGGCTGGTGCTTCTTCCTGAATACCACCGGAATCCGTGAGAATCAATCGAGCTTTAGCCAGCAAATTTGCAAAAGGCGCATAATCCAAGGGTTCTATTAGAAAAATATTATCTTCCTTGCCCATAATGGTTGTCGCCATCTCTCGAATCGCTGGATTCATGTGTACTGGATAAACAAACCGATGGTTTGAATAACTTCTGGCGATTTCTTTAACTCCATGGAAAATCTGTTCCATGGGTTTTCCCCAGTTTTCTCGACGATGGCAGGTCATCACCACAAGAGGGTTCTGTTCTGCCTCTCGTACTAGATCATTGAGAAGCGGCTCTTCAAAAACATATTCTGGATCTACCACCCTTAACAAGGCATCAATAACCGTGTTGCCGGTTACATGAATCTTTTGCTCTGGAATGCCTTCCTTAATCAAATAGTCCCGATTTTTTTCCGTAGGCGCAAAATGTATATTGGCGATGTCGGCGGTCAACCTCCGGTTCATCTCTTCCGGGTACGGGGAATATGGATTCCCCGTCCTTAAACCGGCCTCTACATGGCCTACGGGTATTTTTTCATAAAAAGCTGCCAAGGACGCTACAAAGGTAGTCGTTGTATCTCCATGTACTAATACATAATCCGGCTTTGTTTTTTGCAAGATTTCTTGCAGTCCCTTTAGGACTCTGACAGTGATGTCTGTAATAGTTTGTCCATGTTCCATAATATCCAGGTCTTCATCCGGCGTTATTTGAAAGAGTTCTAGAACAGCATCCAACATTTCTCTATGTTGGGCTGTGACGCAAACCATTGAATGGACTTGCTTTTCCGCTTCCAGGGCTTTCACCAAGGGAGCCATTTTAACAGCTTCCGGTCTTGTTCCAAAAATACTCATTATTTTGATTTTCTTTTTATTCATGGAAATTTCCTTTCGTCTCTGTTTTCTGTCAATTCCATCTATGGAAAGAATAGTGTTTTGATCTACCACACTACTTTAACCGTTTTTAAAGAAAAAATCAAGATAAATCCATGGGACTCCACCCCCTTCTTCTTCAGAAAGAATCCATTATCACTAAATCTCCTACTTCTAGCCCAGAGATTATTTCTATTCGTCCTTGCCCCTCCAGTCCTGTCTCTATTGCTCTCTCCTTGACTTTCCCTTCCTTCCATATCCGTACATAGGGTTTTTCATCTTTCCAGAATATCGAAGGCTCCGGAATTGCCATTGCTTCTTCTTGGACTTGTTTTATAATCTCCACGTCCACTTCATAGCCTGGTTTCCAAGATTCTACTTGTCCTTTTAGGACAATCTCCACCTTGACTCGTCTCTGTTCTACTCCCAGTTCCGAAAGAATGGGGACGGCTAAGGGATCAATCTTTCGAAGGGTCCCATACACCGGCTCTATGCCTAAATCTCGATGAATAATCCTCACCGGCATCCCCAGCTCTATTCCTTGCATTTCCCTGGTCAAAAGCTCTGCTGTTACATATAAATTCCTAAGATCTCCCACTTCATAGAGTGCTTGACCTGGTTGTATATAGTCTCCCTCTTCCACAAGCTTTCTTAGAACAGTGCCTGCCACAGGAGCTTGGACATAGTACCCATCCCATCGGTTCTCTAGCTGATTTTTCTCCCGTTCCAACTGTCGAATCCTTGCCAGATAACTTTCCTGTGCCGATGGCGATGTTTCTTCTTCTGCAATTTTTAATGCTAATTCAGCTTGCCGGACCGCATTCTCAAGACGGGCCACTTCCAACTCCACAGCCTTTAATTGCTGAAGTGTCTCTGCACCTGCCTGATACAAGGTTTGGATACGCTCTAGCTGATCCCTTTCTTCTTCCAGTTGTTTTTCTGCTAATTCCAAAACTTTTTGTTCAACTTCTTCTGCCCTTGCCCCACGGTCTAAAAACTGCTGATATTCGTTTCTAAGGGCTGAAATTTCATCGGATCGTTGTTGAATAGAAGTCCGCCAATCATCGCTGTCAATTTCTACCAAAACAGTTCCTTTTTCGACCAAATCCCCAGTTTCAACGACCATTTTTCTTATTTCTCCACCACGTTTCGCAACTACCTTCCTTCGATTTTCCGCATTAATTTCGCCTATTTCCTCTACTAAGCTTTCTACTCTTTCCCGCTGAACTTCTTCCGTCCATGGCTCCAGCTCTGGCTGACTCAACCAAAAATAGACTGCCGTTGCCAATAGGATTAGTAATGCTCCCATTATATAAGGTGCTGTTTTTCTTTTTTTCATCCCTGCTCCTCCTGCCCTTATCCCACATTCATTTCTTCCAACCAGCCACCAAACCGACAACCCCATCACCTTGCACGTTTCCATTTTCCACTTTCCACTTTCCACTTTCCACTTTCTACTTTCTACTTCTATTACCAGTTTTGCCCTAAAGCCCCTAGTTTTAACAATGGGGATATAAGGCAAGGTCTTGATCATTAGTTTTGAAAACCCTATATTGCTCTCATAGTCAAGCATAAGACTCTAAAACGCTAAAGCTGAATATAGGTGGTTGTTGGGAGTAGCCATTCTCAACGTAAAATATTCAATGCTAGACGTTAGTCAGCCGTCAATAAACAGACTGTGATAGGTGGTAACAGTCTATCAGCCTAGGGTATTATAGGTACTGTTCTAGGAGGGCAATGGCATCCCCCAAGCTTGAGGTCATACTCACCTACTAGAAATAGACTGGTGTTTCATCACTCAAGAATCCCCCTACTTTAGTGGTGGGGAGAATGTCAAGTTACTCTGTTTTTCAAGGCTTCTATAAAACTCACGTTTCTTATTTTTACAAAAGTAGCCAATTGGGCTATGACCACAAAAAAGACCACCGCTATTACGGTTTGTATGATCACTCCTCCCCCTACTTCCACTGGCATATAATAAACCTCTGTGGCCATGCTTTCCATCATGGCTTTCACCAGTATTCTGCCAAAAGGAATTCCTAGTAGAATGCCTAGACTGGTCACCAGTGCGTTTTCACGGCTTATCATTCGGAAAATCTCACGACGGTGAAAGCCCAATACTCGTAAAGAGGAAAACTCCATTATCCGTTCATTGATGCTGATCAAGGTAATATTATAAACAATGGCAAAACCAATAATACCGCCTAGGATCACCAGAATCCCTATGGTCACAACAATCATCTCAGAGAATTCTTCAAACATTTCCTTCATCTGACCCACAGACTGAACCTGCCGAACCAAATCAGCCTTTTCCAGAGTAGCTGCTATATCCTCTTCTGATGTTAAGGATACGCCTGTGATATGATGTGGCAATGCGATCTGTTCTTCCATGGTCTTGAGGGTCATATAGCCATTAAACCCAAGATATTGCAGAACAGGCTCCCCTACTTCAATCCAAAAATCATCTCGTTCCGGCAAAAAATTCCGCACTAATACCTGATGGCCTTGTTGAATGTTCATGGTCTTTTTCAAGCCTTCTGTGATATAGAGCAGGCCGTCTTTCATTTCCAAAGCTTCCCCAGGTTGGCTCTCTAAATGATACATCTGACTTTCTCTAGGAACTCCAATAATGCTAAGGGACTTTCGTTCTCGGTGGTGACGTATTTCTACGGGCATTTCAAGCCGTGGTTCTATCTTATCCACTTTGGCCATCTGCTGTATTTCTCTCAAAGCACCATAACTCTTCATCCCATCAAAATCTACGTTATAATCCATGGCATAGATTTGCCCATATTGCTGTTCAAACAAGGTTTGCCATACGCCACCCATATTAATGGCCACCATGGTCACCCCAAAGGTCAGGGTAATTCCCAAGGCCAAGGTGATATATCGCCGTTTATTCCGAAATAAGTTTCGTAGAACCATTTTCCAGCTAAAGGCAATCCGATTCCACACAAAAGCTACTCTTTCTATCCAAAGCCGGTGTCCATCCACCGGTGGCTCTGGCCTCATGGAATCCGCAGGATGAATTTTCAAGGTTTTTCTTGCTCCTACCACTCCTGCTACAGTACAAAAACCCATAGTCGCCGCCAAGGCCATGACATAGGATTCTGGTAATATTCGCATTTCCAGGACTGGAATATTCATAAATTGAATATAGAGCCCAATAAAAATTGCCGAAACCCAAGTCCCACTGATAATTCCCAAAACCCCTCCAGCCAGCCCTAATAAAAGAGAGAACTGGACGTAGTGCATCAATATTTGTATATGAGAATATCCTAAAGCTTTAAGAATACCAATTCCCATTCGATCGTTTTTCACGGTTCTTGATAAAACAATATAGATGATCAATGCAGCGACAGACATAAATAGAATTGGCAATACCCTAGACATCCCTCGAACTTGATTGAGTTCTTCTTCCATCATGCTGTAACTCAACATATCTTCTTGTTGGAGGACTCTACGAAGGCCGTATCGATCCCATTCATCCTCCAGCCGATCTGCCATTACTTTTGGATCTACCCCTGGTTTTAGCGTAATCAAGACCTCATTATAGCTGTCCCTATAACCAGTTAATCCAGCCAGCAGTTCTTCCGAAACAAACAAAACCCCATACCCAGTGGGATCTGGAAGTAAATTTTGTTCGTCCTCCATTAAGTAAACAAACTCTGGCTGTCCAGCGATCCCTAAGACTTCTAAGGGGACTTCCCGTCCATTGATATACGGTGTCATTCGATCCCCTATTTCAATTGACCTTCCAACGGCAAACTGTTCTAATACAGTGACGTAGTTGGTTTCTCGTCGCACCATGCTACCAGCAATGGGATACAAGGCATTGAGGCTTCTATCTTTGTCTGGCACAGAAACCAGCTTCACCCGCACTCGCTCCTTTGGATCCTCCACCACCAAAGGCACTTCCTTCGTAATCCTTCCTTGTGCCCTATCAATCTCCGGCCATCTCTCCACCTCATAAATGGCAGAAGACGGAATACGGATTACCTCCACTTGAACATCCGCCAGATTGGTTTCCTCATAATAGCGATTCATGGAGTTTTCCAAATTCACCGCTGTCATATGAGTGGAGATCAAGGACATTAGTGCCAGAGCTATGACCACCACAATGGAAATAACCTGACCTTTCATACTCACCATCATTCGAAACAATCGACGTGTTAGAGGACTCATTACCATTCAATCCTTTCAGGATCTATCGGATTTTTATTGATGGTCCTATCTGTGATTTCTCCACTTCGCATCCGTAGGACACGATCCCCCATTGCGCCCACTGGCATATTATGGGTAATAATCACTACGGTTTTCTCATAGCTTCGATTCACTTCTTTTAGCAATTTTAAGATTCTAACACCTGTTTCAAAGTCTAAGGCTCCTGTCGGTTCATCACAAAGCAACAACAATGGATTTTTCGCCACGGCTCTGGCAATGGCCACCCGCTGTTGTTCTCCTCCGCTAAGTTGAGAAGGAAAGTGACTGGTTCTTTCTGCCAGCCCAACTTTTTCCATGACTTCATCCAAATCCAGGGATGTGTCACAGATTTCTGTTGCCAATTCAACATTTTCTCTAGCGGTTAAATTCGCCATTAAATTGTAAAACTGAAACACAAATCCCACCTTGTTTCTTCGATATTGGGTTAACTGTCTATCCCTAAAGCTGGTGATATCCTGTCCTTGGACTAAAATTTTACCTGAGGAAGGACTATCCATCCCCCCTAAAATATTGAGCAATGTACTTTTTCCAGAACCACTAGGACCCAGAATCACCACAAATTCACCTTTTAAAATTTCAAAGCTAGTCTGTTTTAGCGCCTGTACTTCCACTTCTCCCATATCGTAAACCTTACTAAGGTTCTCTGCCCTTATTAAGACATCTGCTGTTTCTCCCAATCCTTTCACCTTCCTTCCGTCGACATCAATCCCCGCTTAATAAACTCTGTTAGTTGGTGATTAAAGTGGAGCATTGTTTCCTCCTCATACTGATGCATCGATTGGACCATCCCAGCGCTGATAATATCCAACAGCATCACCATAAACCCTTGGTCTACCTTTCGTATTTCTCCTTTCTTTGCTCCTTCTTCCAAAATATTCCACAAGGTTTTTAAGGTTGTTTCTTTCTTAAATGACCCAATGCGTTCCAGCAAGTATGGCGATTCGTACAAATCTTTATAGAGAGCTGCTGAGAAATCCTCAGAAATTCGCTGCCCTTCGGCAAAATAGATCTCCAATTTCTCAAAGGTATCCTTGGCGTTATTTAACAACATGTCTACTTCCTGATTAAAGCGACCAATCATATCCACCATAATCTTTTCTACCAAATCCTCCTTGGAATCAAAGTGATTATAAATGGTCATTTTACTTATTCCAGCTGCAGCGGCTATTGCTTCCATGGTGACATTTTTAAATCCTTGGGTAACAAACAGGGTTTCCGCCTGCTCCATTAGCCGTTGGTATTTAATCTCTGCCTGAGTTGCCATCAATATACCCTCCATTCTTCCTTTTTCTCTTTTTCCCCTTAGTAGTGGTTTTCGCCTAAGATTTTATACTATTTCATCTTTTTACTTTTTTACTTTTATAGTCCATTTTAATTATCTATGAATCCCTCTCTTCTGTCAAGAAAAAACATACGAAAGACGCTATTGACAGAAAAACCCCTGAAGCACTTTGCTTCAGGGGTTTTTCATCTATGGACATTCTCTTAGACTATTTTATTTTAGGGTCTCCCAATAACTTGTTTAGGATGTTTTCCTCAAAAGGCCTATTCGAACCAAAGCAGTCATTACCACCGCCACCACCATGAATAATACAATGATGGAAGGAATCCTGTCCGCATCAGAAATAAAGATGGCTCCCAGACCAAGAAATAGGCTCATCCCATAGAGGATCCATACGGTTTGACGATGGGAATATCCCTGCTCTAACAATCGATGATGTAGATGGCCTTTATCCGCTTCCATAATAGGTCGTTTGTTTAACAATCGACGTATTATGGCACACGTAGTATCCACAATAGGCACTCCAAGAGCCATCACTGGAATGGCTACGGCAATGGTAGTAGCACTTTTTAGAACGCCTTCAATGGAAATTACCGCCAGTACAAAACCTATAAAGAGAGACCCGGTATCTCCCATAAAAATCCGAGCTGGATGACTGTTATAGGGTAGAAAACCCATAGAAGACCCAGCTAGGATCAATAACATCATGGTCACTTCCGGCATTCCGTTTAAGTAAGCTACTGCTGCCAAGGATAAGGAGGCAATGGTAGCAACCCCTGCCGCCAAGCCGTCTAATCCATCGATGAGATTAACGGTATTGGTAATGCCAACAATCCAGAATAAAGTGATAGGAACGCTTAACCAACCCAGTGCTAAAATATTCTTAGCTGGCGAAAGAAAGTTAGTGATAAACTCAATGCGTATGCCGCTATAAATCACAATCATCGCCGCCAAAATTTGTCCTGCCAGTTTCACCTTGGCGGAAAGGCTTCGAGAATCATCAATGACACCTAGAACCATCATTAAGGTGGCTCCCACCAAAAGTGCGGCTAATTCTCGATCCAAATTCAATAGCAATAAAGAACTAAGGGTAAAGCCTGCATAAATAGCTAAACCACCCAATCTTGGAATGGGGTCTTTATGAACGCGCCGATTGTCTTTTGGGATATCGATGGCCCCCAACTTGTGGGAAATCTTTAGGGCTCTAGGGGTTGTTAAATAAGAAATTGCTCCAGATACAATCAGAGCCAGTATCATTCGCTGAATCACGCTTTATTCACTCCCAAGAATCTGCCGGATTCCACCATTTCATCTTAATCCCAGCATCTTCTAACATTTTTTTTGATAATTCATCCGGATAATCACCACTAAATACCACGGCTTTCACTCCAGCGTTAATCATCATTTTAGCACAAATCACACAAGGATGGTGGGTGATATACATAGTACTTTCTCTGACGGAGACTCCATACTGGGCTGCCTGTATAATGGCATTTTGTTCTGCATGAAGGCCTCGACAAATTTCGTGTCTTTCTCCAGAGGGAATATTTCTTTCTTGACGAAGACATCCGGTCTCATGACAGTGGGAAAGACCTGCCGGCGCTCCATTGTAGCCACTGGTTAAAATCTGATGATTCTTCACCAAAACCGCCCCCACTTGTCTCCGAAGACAGGTAGATCGCTTTTTTGCCACCATTGCCATTTCCATAAAGTAACTGTCCCAATCTGGTCTCATGCAATCCCCCCTTCCCTCTCCCGCCATGGGCGAAGGGTCTTTTAACTCTTTAGGGTCTTCCGTCGGTTTTGATCTATTTAGTTCCAAAAAGCCGATCCCCTGCGTCTCCTAAGCCTGGTACCACATAGGCTTTTTCATTGAGCTTTTCGTCCATTCCAGCAATATAAATGTCCACATCCGGATGGGCCTCTTGAACGGTTTTTACACCTTCTGGTGCTGCAATGAGAGACACTAACCGTATATTGACACCCCCTCGATCTTTGATAAACTGAATCGCTGCATTAGCAGATCCTCCGGTTGCCAACATGGGATCTAGTAAAAACAATTCTCTTTCTTCCACGTCCGAAGGAAGCTTGCAATAGTATTCTACTGGCTGAAGCGTTTCCGGATCTCGATATAGGCCAATATGGCCTACTTTGGCAGCTGGCACCAATTGTAGTACCCCATCTACCATGCCAAGACCAGCACGAAGAATGGGAATAATCCCAAGTTTTTTTCCCGATAAGGCTTTTGCTTTTGTTTTACACATAGGCGTTTCAATTTCTACTTCCACCAAATTAAGGCTTCGTGTCATTTCATAAGCCATCAACATGGTTATTTCTTTGGTTAAGTCCCGAAAATCTTTAGATCCTGTGTTTTTGTCTCGAAGCATTGTTAATTTGTGTTGTATTAACGGATGATCCATCACTGCTACTTTCCCCATATCCCTTCCTCCTCATTCTTCCTAATCCCTGTTTTCCATCTCGGTTATTTTATCAATTCTTCGCTGATGTCGTCCAGCCTCAAATTCTGTTCCCAACCAAATATCAACAATTTCCAACGCCAGTTCCGGTCCCAAAACACGACCGCCCAAGGCTAGGATATTGCTATTATTATGCTGTCTAGTAGCTCTGGCAGAAAAACAATCCGACACCAACGCACAACGAATGCCTTTCACTTTATTGGCTGCAATGCTCATTCCAATGCCTGTGCCGCAAACTAAAATACCTAAATCATATTCCTTGGCCGCCACAGCTTCGGAAACTTGCTTTGCGTAATCTGGATAATCCGTGGAAGTCTCGTCTTTTGTTCCAAAGTCTGTCACCATTATTTCTTTTTTCGCCAAGTTTTCGCAAATTAACTTTTTTAAAGCATAGCCTCCGTGATCGCTTCCAATGGCAATTTTCATCCTTATGCCTCCTCTGTTTCCTCTTTCCATTTTTCTATCATCTGAAGAATGAATCCTTCTAATTCCTTTGCCGTTTTCTGATATATTTCTTGGCCTTGGCCAAAAGGATCCGGAATATCTTTTTCATTTTCCAAACCTAAATACTCCGGTAGCGTAAAGACTTTTCCTTCCATCCGAGGTTCCATCAGCAATACGGATTCTTTATGGTTTCCTGTCATACCCAATACCACATCGGCTTTTGCAAGATCCTTAGAAGTCAGCCGACGGCTTTTATGACCCATTAAATCAATGCCTTTTTTCTTCATAACTTGAAGGGATGCATAAGCTGCCCTATCACTTTCAGAAGCAAAAATACCGGCTGAACTGGCTTTTATTTTGTCCTTCAGTTGATGGTTTTGTTGAATATAATGATTAGTCAACGCTTCCGCCATAGGGCTTCTACACGTATTCCCAGTACAGATAAAGAGTATTCGTTTCATCCTATCCCCTCCTTCCTGAAAATCATCCCGCTCTCCCCACCTACCCTTGGGATCCAGATGCTTTTAGCAAACGATTCATAATGGCATGTCCCAGAGATTTTTCCGAGATTGCCTCTGCTAGAATCACCGTTGCATCCGTATCATCAAAGGATCGAAGTGCATCGAACAATCTTGCTGCCATGGTTTCTGGTTTTTCCCGACTACCCATCAATACAATTCGAATGCCTTCAGGCGTTACTCGCTGTATCTCAGGGTCTCCATCTTTCCACAACAAAGGCCATGCTTTTCTTAGGGTCTCTTCTGTGCAGAGGATGCCTACGCGTTTTCCATCTGCCTGAAACAGCTTGGCTCGACCTTTGATAACTTCCTCTATACCCTCTTCAGACGATTCCACAAGCAATACCGGAGCCTCTGGTGCATAGTGAGCATACTTCATCCCTGGGGAAAGGGGGGCTGTTGTTTGGGCGCTTTCTAGGATCGTCTTGGATATGGTCCTTTGCTTTTTTTCTGGCAAATTCACCGCTGCCCACACTTGTTCTTGGGTGATTCCACCTGGTCTCAGGATCACCGGATGCTCTCCCGTAGCATCCACCACAGTAGACTCCAAACCCACCATGGCCATGCCGCCGTCTATGATGCCATCCACTCGACCATCCAAATCTTTGATCACATGACTCCCCCGGGTAGGGCTTGGTTTCCCTGATAAATTGGCACTAGGCGCCGCCACCGGCACCCCTGCCAAGGCAATAAGACGCCGGGCTATGGGATGGGATGGAATTCGAACCGCCACCGTATCCAAACCTGCCGTCACAGAGGCGGGGATCACGGACTTTTTTTTGAGAATCATCGTCAAAGGTCCTGGCCAAAAAGCCTTGGCTAATTTTGCAGCTAGGGGGGTTATTTCCTCCACCAGTGATTCCAGATCTTTCTCATAGGCCACATGAACAATGAGAGGGTTGTCTGAAGGGCGTCCCTTTGCTTTGAAAATAGCCTTCACTCCTTGAGGGTCCAGGGCATTCGCCCCTAATCCGTATACGGTTTCTGTTGGGAAGGCTACGGTTTTTCCTTGTTTTAGCATCTTCGCAAAGGGTTTTAATGTTTCTTCTTGAAAGGCATCCTTATCTAGGGATGCAATGAGTGTATTTTTCATTTTTTCTCCTTGGGGCAGCAAAAAAGAGCAGAGATTTGAATCCGCTCCTTTACGCCATTTCTTTCATTTGTTCCGCTTGATCTTCTGTGATTAAGGCATGGATCATTTGAGTAATATCTCCCTGCATAAAAGAATCCAACTGATAAAGGGTCATATTAATGCGATGATCCGTCACACGGCCTTGGGGATAGTTGTAGGTACGAATACGTTCGCTTCGATCTCCAGAACCCACCTGACTACGCCGATTTTCCGCAATGGACTGTTCCTGTTCCTGGGCCACTTTATCGTAAAGACGAGCTTTCAATATTTTCATGGCTTTCTCTTTGTTTTTCAGCTGAGACTTTCCATCTTGACAACTGGCTGTCACACCAGTCTCCAAATGTGTCACTCGAACGGCAGAATCCGTTGTATTAACACTTTGTCCACCATGGCCCGAAGCCCGAAAAACATCTACCCTTACATCATTGGGACTAAGATCAAATTCCACATCATCTACTTCTGGTAGTACGGCCACAGTCGCCGCCGATGTATGAATTCGCCCGCTAGACTCGGTTGCTGGTATCCGCTGTACTCGATGTGTGCCGCTTTCAAATTTCATCAAGGAATAAGCTCCTTTTCCTTTGATCATAAAAACAACTTCCTTGTATCCATTTACGCCGCTTTCACTGGCACTAACCATTTCCACCTTCCAGCCTTGATCTTCTGCAAATCGGCAATACATCCGGAAAAGATCCGCTGCAAAAATAGCCGCTTCATCGCCACCTGTTCCAGCACGAACTTCTACAATTACATTTTTATCGTCATTGGGATCTTTAGGCAATAGCATTACCCTTATTGCTTCCCGCAGGGTAGCTTCTTTTTCTTCTAGCTCGTCTAATTCTCCACGAGCCATTTCTTTCAGTTCCTCATCGCTGCTTTTATCATAAAGAATCGACTTGGTTTCTTCCAAGCCCTGAAGCACTTCCTTATATTCCCTAGAAACCATCACGATCTCTTCTAATTCTGCATGTTCTTTTATTAGCTTTCTCCATAAATCCTGCTGATTGATGACTTCTGGATCACTTAATTTCTTCCCTAAATCTTCGTACTTATCTTCCATGAACGAGAGCTTATCTAACATTTTTTCATCACCTTTTCCTTCAATCCGTTCATTACGGAATCCCTATTTCCTATTGAGACACAGCGTATTACCCATCGAGTCATTATATCAAATCAATCTTCAGATTTCCAGTTCTTTTTGAAGCCTATGACCACCCGATTTAATCCAGCCAAATCTTGTAGAATACGGAGCCCCACCAATCCAGAGGCTTCCATCAGGGTTTTTAGAGCCTCGCCCTGCTGCCATCCCATTTCAAAAGCTACCAACGCCCCAGGTTTCAACAGAGGTATCCCCTTTTGCAAAATCCTTCGATAAGGATCTAATCCGTCTTCCCCTCCCTCCAATGCCATCTTAGGTTCGTACTCTCTAACCGACACTGGTAGGCTTTTCATTTCTTGTTCCGTTATATAAGGCGGATTGGAAATCAACGCATCCAACCCTGCTATTTTATGAGCGATGGGCTCCAGTAAATCTCCCTCCAAAAAAGTGATTCGGTGAGATACATTATTTCGCTGTGCATTATTCCTTGCTATTTCCAATGCTTTTGCCGATATATCCGTGGCCAACACCTGGATTTCAGGGGCATAATAAGCAAGACTCACAGCAATAGCCCCGCTGCCTGTTCCAATGTCCGCCATCAGAAGCTTCTCCCCTTTTCGCCATTCCTCCACCCACCGAAGCAGGAATTCCACTAAGGTTTCTGTGTCTGGTCTGGGAATTAACACCGCCGGAGAAACTCCAAAGGGTAAACCCATAAATTCTTTTTCTTCCGTCAAGTAGGCGACAGGACAATGTTGCTGACGCCTGTCGATTAGTTGTTTATATCTTTCTCCCTCTTCCAGTTCCACTGGTTTTTCTGGATACATATGAAGTTGTATGGCTTGTATCTCAAGGATGTAGGCTAATAAAATCTCTGCGTCTAGTCTTGGAGTTTCTATGGCCGATGCCGCCAATTGTTTGGTGGCCCATTGAATCCATTGATTCCGTGTCACTTTTTAATGCACCTCGCTCCCTAACCCTCTCCTGTCTAGGGAGAGGGGATCTATTAAAGCCCACTCTTATGAATTGCCTGTAAGATTCCTTCTGACAAGGTTGGATGGATGACCAAATGCTTTTCCAAGTCCTGAATCTTCATTTTTTGTTGAATGATCATTCCCAAAAATCCTACCTGCTCCCCAATATCCAGACCCGTCATCCAGACTCCAAGCAACCGATGGTCTTCTCCTACCAATACTTTAACATGCCCTTCTACCCATGGCTGAACGGCCCCTCGCCAGGTATCCTTCCAAAGCACCATGGCTTTTCGGTAGGGAATTCCTTCTGATTTCAAGTCTATTTCTTGTTTTCCAGCACCTGCATTTTCCGGTATGGTAAACATAGCTCGAGGCAGGGCGTCGTATTCCCAGGGAATTTCCGTTCCCCTAGCCAAATGTCGCCCCAAGAACACGCCTTGCTGCCAAGCCGTATGGGCCATTTCCATTCTCCCATTGATATCGCCAATGGCATAAATACTCCTGACGGAGGTCTGACAATTGTTGTTGACCCTTAACCGCTCCTCCTCTATTTCCAAAGAAAGGCCTTCTATACCCTTAGGAAAATTGGCTTTCCGAGACATAGCCACCAGGGCTTTTTCTCCTCTAAATTCTTCCCCGGTGTCGGTGCCAATAACCACAACATCCTCCTGGATATCCGCCCTCACCACCCGACATCCACTCCGGAGATGCACCCCATTCTTCTTCAGCCGACAGAGCAAAGGGTCCCTCAAATCTTTATCCATCCCCGCTAAAAATCCTGGCATCATTTCCAATACCGTGACACGACTGCCAAGTTCTGAAAATAACGAAGCATATTCTAACCCTTCCACCTCGCCACCAAGGACCAATAGAGTTTCTGGGACTTTTTCCATGGCAGCCACTTCCCTATGGGTAATCATCTTATCTCCATCTGGTTTCAAGGCATCAGGGTGTCCTGGACGTGTCCCTGTAGCCACAACGATTTTATCCGCTACAAGACGCTTTTCCCCTTCCTTCTGTTCCAATACATAGGTGTATTCATCTACAAAATGTCCTTCTCCAAAAAAACATTGAACCCCTTTGGCTTTCAACTCTTTTTCCATTCGCTTGCTGTTTTCTTCTATGTATTTTCTGCATTCTCCAAACAGTTCATGGCCATGAAAATCCCTTTTCATTCCAGCTCTTTCTGCTTTAATCCATGTTTTCACTTGATCCAACAGGAATTTCACCGGCAGACATCCGGTCCGAAGACCAGTTCCTCCAAGTGCTCCATCCTTTTCCACCATCACCGTATTTAATCCATGGTTGGCACACTCTAAGGCACAGGCATAACCTGCAGTACCACCACCCAAAATAATCACATCTGCTTTTATTTCGATCATCCTTTTCCCTCCTATGGATTCTTTTTTATTCCTTTATGTTAGGAAATAACTCCTAGGTTTTACTGCTTTTATCGCTTTGTAAAATTATACCACAAAAAATCAAACGAGCCTCTGCACTTTTTAAGTGAGAAGCTCGTTATCCATAATAGATTCGGAAGTAGCTATGCCATTCTCTTTCATGCTTTGGTGGTGGACTCTGCTCTGATTTCATAGACCAACGCCTTTCAACAGATATTTGGAATCCTTCTTCCATAAAGGTCTTTCTGATTTCTTGCTTTTCCTTGGACTCGGACTTAGGTCTCGAGGCTTTATACCGCTTTGTTGTCTGATGGATTCATCAGAACAATTTTAGGTGTCTTCTGCGAATGGCAGGAAGCTACCGAAATCTATTGTATTACTATCATACCACCCAATGCTTTTCTTAAACATTTTTTTGAATTTTTTTCAAACTATCTCAAAACCTTTTAACCTTTTTTAACGCATCCTATTTCCTTATCCATAAAAGAAAAGCCGACTGAAAGTTCCAGTCGGCTTCGATGTTGTTTATACACCGTATTTCTTTTTGAATTTTTCCACACGTCCACCTTTTTCCATGGTTTTTTGTTTACCTGTGTAAAAAGGATGGCAATCTGAACAAATTTCAACACGAATTTCATCTTTGGTTGAACTAGTTGTAAAATCATTTCCGCAGGCGCAATGCACACTTACTTCTTTGTATTCTGGATGAATTCCCTTTTTCATATCTTTCACCTCTTTCCTAATGGTACTTTGAAAGCCCCGCCAATTCAGGGCGAATTGGTTTGAAAAGAACGCTACCATTATAACAGCTTCTTACCAGCCATGTCAATAAATTCCTGATTGTTTCGACTGTCTGTCATCAGCTTAATAACAGTTTCTGTCACTTCTTGAGTAGAGCTACTGCTAAGGGCTCTTCGAATACGCCAAATGGTCTCTAACTCTGGTTGGCTTAGCAGTAATTCTTCTCTTCTTGTACCAGATCGATTAATATCCACAGCTGGGAAAATTCGTTTTTCCGAAAGTTTCCGATCCAGATGAAGTTCCATATTTCCAGTTCCTTTGAACTCTTCATAGATCACATCATCCATCCGACTTCCTGTATCCACAAGGGCTGTCGCCATAATAGTAAGACTTCCTGCTTCTTCCAATTTTCGCGCTGCACCAAAAAACTTTTTAGGCGGATGCAGTGCCGCAGGGTCCAACCCACCAGAAAGAGTTCTGCCAGAGGCTGGCACCGTCAAGTTGTAGGCTCTAGCTAAACGAGTCAGGCTATCCAACAAGACCAATACGTCTTTTCCATGTTCCACCAATCGTTGAGCTCTGGCCAGCACCATTTCTGCCACTTTAATATGGTGGCTTGGCATTTCATCAAAAGTAGAGTAGATAACTTCCCCTTTGATGGATCGCTTCATATCTGTCACTTCTTCCGGCCGTTCATCTATCAGCAAAACAATAATATCCACTTCTGGGTTATTGATGGCTACGCTATTAGCAATTTTTTGAAGTAAAATGGTTTTACCTGCTTTGGGGGGAGAAACAATTAGGCCACGTTGACCTTTTCCGACAGGCGCCATAAGGTCTATGAGGCGGGTAGATAAGTCACGGTTTTGTATCTCAAGGTTTAACCTTTCTTGGGGATATATGGGAGTTAATTCTTCAAAGGAGGGACGTTTTCTGGCGGCGTCTGGATCAAATCCATTGATTTTTCGCACATATAGCAAGGCTTTATACTTTTCTCCTGATTTGGGTGGACGCGTCACCCCCGTCACCAAATCTCCGGTTTTCATGTTAAAGCGACGAATTTGAGAGGGAGACATGTAAATATCTGCATCTCCAGAAAGATAGTTGTCACTTCGTAAAAATCCGTACCCATCTTGCATGATTTCTAAAATGCCTTGGGCTTGATTCGCCTCTTCCCCATCTGGAATCTCTTCCGAAAGATGTTGAGGTAAATCAGATTGTTCTGTTTTCACCGCTATTTCTTTATCCGGCGTTGTTGCTTTATCCGGTGTTGTTTCTTTATCCGGTGTTGTTTCCTGGTGGATATTCATAAGGATATCCACCAATTCTTGTTTTCGGTAACGAGCTAAGTTTTTTACTCCCATGGTTTTTGCGATCATGCGCAAATCCTGGAGCTTCTTGTCTTCAAGTCCCTTTCGGTCCAAGCCGACACCTCCTAAAACGCATATAGCGGCTTTTTATTAAAGTTATGCACAGCTTCAACAAAACGGATGGTGCCGCTTTCAGATCGCATAACCACAGAATGGGTTTTTCCCATTCCGTTTCCAGTAAAGTTTACCCCTTTTAATAGGGCTCCATTAGAAATACCTGTTGCTGCAAAATAAGCTTCAGGCCCCTTCACCAAATCATCCAGGGTTAATATTTTCGTCACATCTATTCCCATCTTTTGACAACGAAGCCCTTCTTCTTCTTCAAAAGGAACCAATTGCCCCTGAAAATTGCCACCCATACACTTGATCGCCGCCGCTGCAATAACCCCTTCCGGAGCACCGCCAATGCCCAGCAGCATATCCACACCGGTTTCTTCTACACAGGTGGCTAAGGCAGCATCTACATCGCCATTTTCAAAAAGTTTAATGCGAGCTCCCGCACGACGACACTCCTCAATAATTCCCGCGTGTCGATCACGATGTAAAATCGCCACCGTCAGGTCTTGAATGCTCTTTCCCAAAGCACCCGCCGTTGCCTTTAGATTGTCTTCTACAGGAGCGTTCAAATGAATATAGGGGGCGGCTTTGGGACCCACGGCAATTTTGTCCATATACATATCTGGGGCATGGAGCATCGTACCTCTAGGCGCCATAGCAATAACCGCAATGGCATTGGGCATCCCATTGGCTACACTTTCTGTTCCTTCTACTGGGTCCACGGCAATATCTACCTTTGGTGCATTGGGACCCCCTTTTCCTACTTCTTCACCGATGTAAAGCATCGGGGCTTCATCCATCTCCCCTTCCCCAATCACTACCACACCTTGGATATCCACGGTGTCGAACATGCGCCGCATTCCATCAACGCCGGCTTGATCTGCTGCATTCTTATCACCACGTCCCATAAACTTAGCCGCTCTAATGGCCGCAGTTTCTGTTACTCGTACCAAATCTAAGGCCAGATTTCGATCCATATGGTCACACCTCCTGTATCCTAGTACCTTAAGAGCAATGAATGAAACATTCCTATGGAATACTCATGTTTACAATCATCCATGCTCTATTCCTTTATTCCTTTATTACTTTATTACTTTATTTCACCGCATTTTCCCAGTCTTTTAGAAACCGTTGAACCCCTAGATCTGTTAAGGGATGCTTGACCATTTGCTTAAAGACAGCATAGGGAATAGTAGAAATATGTGCCCCTGCCACAGCCGCTTCTGTCACATGTGTGTTGCGACGAATGCTGGCCGCAATAATTTCCGTATCAATTAAGTGACGATCGAAAATATCCACAATTTCCGTAATCAAGGCCATGCCATTATGTCCTACATCGTCTAACCTTCCCAAGAATGGACTCACGTAAGACGCTCCTGCTTTCGCTGCCAGTAAGGCCTGGGCCGCTGAAAAAACTAAAGTCACATTGGTACTGATACCTTGTTCAGAAAAAATACGGGTTGCTTTCAAGCCTTCCTCCGTCATTGGCACTTTAATCACAATGTTGGGATGAATCCCAACTAAATCCTTGGCCTCTTCCACCATTTCCTCCGCCGTTAGGCTGACTACTTCTGCACTAATAGGGCCATCAACCAACTCAGCAATTTCCTGAACTGTTTGTTTAAAATCTCTTTGTTCTTTGGCAATTAGGGATGGGTTGGTTGTCACCCCTTCCAAAACCCCCCAACTATTCACTTCTCTAATCTCATCCATGTTGGCTGTATCGATAAAGAGCTTCATTCCATCATCTCCTCATTCTATTTAATTCCCAGTAGGACCCTTGCCTCTTCAGGCGTAGCCACTTCTCTGCCCATCTCTCTAGAGATCCGTGCCACACGCTCTACTAACTGAGCATTTGATGTGGCCAGTTCCCCTTTTCGATAAAATACATTATCTTCAAATCCTACTCGCACATGACCTCCCAGAATAATGGCCATTACGGACATGGGCAACTCGTGCCGTCCAATGCCAGCCACTGTCCAAGTAGAACCCTCAGGAATAGCATTTTTCATTGCGATCAAGTCTTCTGGTGTTGCTGGGCAGGCCCCTGGTACCCCAAGCACAAAATCAAAGTGAATAGGTTCCTTTAACAATCCTTTTTTTAGCATCTTCAGGGCATTAATAATAAATCCACGCTCGAATATTTCAATTTCAGGTTTCACATTTTTCTCTAGCATGGTGGTTGCAAATTGCTCCATCATACTTTCTGTATTCATAAAGACTTCGGACCCAAAGTTACAGGTACCACTGGTCAAACTAGCCATTTCTGGATTTAGCTCCACAGGTTGTAATCGTTCTTCCGGACTATGCCACACAGCCCCTCCCGTAGATGGTTGAAAGATGACATCGCAACAGGACTCGATTTTTTCTTTGATCTGACCGTAGATCTCCTTGTCCTGGGTTGGATTCCCGTCCTTGTCTCTGGCATGAATATGCACAATAGAGGCTCCTGCTTCATAGCAAGCCTTGGCTTCCGCCGCTATTTCCTCCGGAGTCAATGGCAATGCCGGCTGATTTTCTCTGGTTACTTCCGCACCTGTTAAGGCCGCCGTAATAATTAGTTTTTCCAAAAGATCTCTCCTTTCACCCTTATAGCTCCAGTCCTTTAAGTATCCTATGCTTTTTCTATTATAACAGGATTCCCCTGCATTTAAAAGGAACATCGACATAAAAGAAACCCTCCTCCGAAGAGAAGGGGGTTTCTTTTGTGTCTTTTCTTCTTTCTTTTTTCTTAAGAGAGCTTTGGCGAAAAAATAGCCAATACGACAATAACGCCTAGTCCAAACAACATTAGCCCAGTTTGCTCGATGTCTAAAATCCCCATAACCGCTACAATAGCAACGGCTACTGGAATGACAAACTTAATAAGATTATACCAAATATTAAACAATCCGAACTCTTTCTGACCTTCATTGGTTAGTTCATTATATAAATCTTCTTTTTTAACCACCCATCCAGCGAAGATGGCTAGCAACATTCCACCAATGGCCAAGAAAATTTTATCTGTCAGGATATCAAAGAAGTCAAAGACTCCCACTCCTAAAATGGTGAATCCAGCCATGACGCCAAGAGATAAGGAAGAAAGAATCCCTGTCACCACCATAATCCCGCCTGCTGAATAAACGGATTTCTTTCTTTCCATTCCCCGCTGATCAATCAGATAGGCTACTACAACTTCCAGCAAGGACACTGAAGACGTCAGCGCCGCCACGGTTAAGGCAATAAAGAAAATGGCGGAAAACAACGTTCCAATGGCACCCATTTCTGCAAAGATAGAAGGAACTACTACAAAGACAAGTCCTGGTCCTGCTGTTGGTTCCATGCCGAAGGCAAAGAGTGCAGGAAAAATAGCAAGTCCTGCCAACAAGGCCACCCCTACGTCCAAAGCCGTTACAATTAGTGCATTATTAGGAAGTGTTTCTTTTTTACTCAAATAA
This sequence comes from Tindallia texcoconensis, assembly GCF_055383815.1. Taxonomy (NCBI): domain Bacteria; kingdom Bacillati; phylum Bacillota; class Clostridia; order Peptostreptococcales; family Tindalliaceae; genus Tindallia; species Tindallia texcoconensis. Next base: position 1,817,031 of record NZ_AP042431.1, on the reverse strand, counting down.
CTACCATAGGTAATCATGCAACCCATACCAAGACTAAGAGAGAAGAAAGCCTGTCCCAATGCTCCTAGTAGGGTTTGACCCGTCACCATGGAAAAGTCTGGCTTAAAAAGGAACTCCAGTCCTTCACTGGCACCTGGCAAGGTAACGCTTCTGATGGTGATTAAACCTAACAGAATAATAAGGGCAGGCATCAAAACACGAGCTGCTTTTTCGATTCCTCCTGCAATGCCTTTAGCAACAATCAGAATGTTCATCACAAGGAAGACCAACATCCAAACCAAAGGCTCTACAGACCCAGTAATAAACCCACCAAATACATCTCCAATACCTGCAGGATCTCCCAGCAGGCCTGTTAAAGATTTAAACACATAGGCCAGTGACCAACCACCTACCACAGGGTAAAAACCCATAATAAAGAAAGCAGAAACAACTCCGATCACACCGGCAAAGGTCCACCGATCACTATAACTCTTATACGCACCTACCGCCGCTAATCCGGTTCGTCGACCAATGGCAAATTCAGCAATCATAACGCTAAGACCAATTACAAATACAAATGCTAAGTAAATTAAAATAAATGCACCGCCACCATTTTCACCCGTCATGTACGGGAAACGCCAAATATTACCAAGCCCAACAGCCGAACCTGCCGCTGCCATGATAAACCCAATACGCGATCCCCAATTTTCTCTCTGTTTCATAAGATACCTCCTTTAAAATGTACGTTTTATCCATCCTTCTACTGTTACGCTATTTTGCTAAGCACCCCCCAAAGAACTCTGTGTCAGAAAAATGAGATATCTTTTCCGTTAAAAATTCAATAAAATTAAATAAAGTATACCACAGAAACCCTTTCTAAACAAGGACTATTCTAAATCGTCTTAATTTCCAGTTAATTTGTTAATCATTTGTCAAATAACCTCCTCCCTATCCCCTTTATTGTCCAAGGATAGGGACAAGACTTTCTTCTTTCTGACACTTCCTCTGAAGTTCCATGGCTTCCAGCACCTTTGCCGTATATATAGCATCATTTAAGGCACTATGAAAACGTCCATCTGTTTCTACCCCCAATTGAAGCACTGCTTTTTTCAACCCTATTTGCTGGCCTTTTGGGGTCTTTAAAAAAGTCATACACATTTTCTGGATATCACATGGATTATCTGCCCAAGTCAACTCCATTTCGTGGTATTGACAGTTTCTTTTGAGTTCATGGTAATCATCTATCCCCCAAGAGCACAAACTTTTTTCTTGATTTCCCATCCATTCTCTAAAAAGATTTATGGCCTCAGGAAAAGGAATCCCTGTATCCAGCATCTCTCGAGTAATTTTCGTTTTTTGTTTCACCTTTGGATGCATGCGCCTATACAAGGATGGTTTTACCATCACTTGAAACAGATCTTCTATCTGAAGGTTTTCATCTACTTTTACCGCCCCTATTTCAATGATTTCCTGAGGACATGCTGGATGGGCATTTCCTTTTTTCAGTTGCTTTGTTTTTTTGTCAATTGAAAAAGCCGTATTAAACTCCAGATCATATATAATTCGTTTCATCTTCGACTCCTTTTCCTTTTCTCCCAACAAAAGGAGATTCTGTTCTTCTTGTTTTTTCTACGTATCCATTGTATCTCATGACCTCTTTTTTGAAAAGAAAAAGCCTTCTCAAAACTGAGAAGGCTTGGGTCTTTATTGCCATTTGCTCTTGGACTGGGACTGACCGCGGGCTTTGTCGTTCTTACGACCACCGCTGGAATTCCATCGGCTCTTGCCGCCTGGCTTATTTCCCTTGTAGCCCCCTTTGTTTCCGCTGCCATAACTACTTTTCCCTTTGTATCCCCCACTAGATTTACGTCCTTTTCTCAATGGGTCCTGCTCCGTAATCTTTACTGGCGTGGTTACGGGTTCTTTGGTAATCATTTTCAAGGCAGCCGCCACCATTAATGTGGAATCATGCTCTTCCAACATCTCTCTGGCTACTTCCTGATAAGACAAGTATTCTTGATTTTCAATGATTCTCAACAATCCGTCCACAGCTGCCCGTTGCTGGCCTTCCAAGGCATCCGATAAGGTTGGAGCCGACTTGCGCTGAATTTTCTTTTTGATGCTCTGCTCAATGATTCGCAGATGATCCATTTCACGAGAAGTCACAAAGGTAATGGCTTCTCCCGTTTTTCCCGCTCTCCCCGTTCGACCTACTCGATGAACGTAACTCTCAGGATCCTGAGGCACGTCAAAGTTATAGACATGGGTCACTCCGCTGATATCCAAGCCACGAGCCGCCACATCTGTAGCCACCAAGATCTCTACCAATCCCTGCTTGAAACGACTAATCACCTGATCTCGTTTAGATTGATTTAAATCTCCATGAATCGCTTCTGCAGAATAACCACGTTTTTGCAGGGCTTCATGAACTTCATCCACTCGTTTTTTAGTTCTTCCAAAAACAATGCCCAGTTCTGGAGATTGAATGTCCAATAAATTGCATAGGATATCAAACTTTTTCCGTTCCATCACTTCAATATAGCTTTGCTCTGTTAGATCTACGGTCATTTCCTTGGCTTTGGTCCGAATCAACTCAGGGTTTGTCATGAATTTTTCGCCAAGTCGTTGTATGGGTTTTGGCATAGTAGCCGAGAACAATAAGGTTTGTCGCTCTGCTGGCACTTCTTTTAAAATGGTTTCAATATCTTCAATAAAGCCCATGTTTAGCATTTCATCGGCTTCATCCAACACCACCATGGATATTTTCTCCAATCGAATCGTCTTCCGACGCATATGATCCATGAGTCTTCCTGGTGTCCCCACCACAATATGCGGCTTGTTTTTCAGAGATCGCAATTGTCGACCTATATCTTGTCCACCATAAATCGGCAATGCTCGAATTCCCTTAATTTGGCCTATTCGATTAATTTCTTCCGCCACTTGAACTGCCAATTCTCTGGTAGGGGCTACTACTAGTCCCTGGACCATACTTTCCGCTGGGTTCATGGTTTCTACCATAGGCACCCCAAAAGCCGCTGTCTTACCAGTACCTGTTTGCGCTTGTCCAATAACATCTTTTCCTTCTAGTAATAATGGGATGGTTGATTCCTGAATCGGTGTTGATTCTTCAAATCCCATATTCTCCAACGCTTTTAACGTTTTTTCTCCTACACCTAGTTCTTTAAATAATTTCATCTAAAACATTCATCTCCTTTTAATGTTCATTCCTAGAAAATAATCCTTCACTGGTCTCAAGCATTCCTGTTACAGGGAAAGTTTCAATCTTAACCACACACAGCATCGGAATAATGAATTAGGAACAAAGAATGCTCTTCTTTGAAAATACAAGCATTCTCCATGCTTAATTCATCATTCCCAATTTCTTCACCTACCCTGCACCTCAAACCGCCATAAAAAAAGGCAATTCCGCAGAACGGATTGCCTTTTTTTCGGTCTGTTTTTTATAACTACAGCTTGGTTACGTTAGAAGCTTGAGGACCTCTGTTTCCATCCACTACTTCAAATTCAACTTCTTGACCTTCGTCAAGAGTCTTGAAACCGTCGCTCTGGATAGCTGAGAAATGCACGAACACATCGTCACCGTCTTCTCTTTCAATAAATCCAAAACCTTTTTCTGCGTTAAACCATTTTACTTTGCCAGTCATTTGTTGGCCTCCTTTTTCATTCTGTTAAAAGCAAAATAAACTACTAAGACTTTGATATTGCCTTCTTACAAGAGGCCTTCAAATGCTTTTTGTTCTTTTACTTTTTAACTACAGGATTAATATAACACAGATTTTAACGGAATGCAAGCTTTCTGCAGAAATATTTTTCACATCCTCTTGTTCGGAACGTATGTTCAGGCTCCTTCTTTTTATGCTATACTGAAATGGAGGTGATCAAAATGGAACTCTCTGAGAAAATCAACATTTTAGCCGAAAGCGCCAAATATGATGTTTCCTGCTCTTCCAGTGGAAGTCGACGAAAAAATATCACTGGCGGTCTGGGCAACACGGCACAAGCTGGTATTTGTCACTCCTGGTCTGCGGATGGACGTTGTATTTCCCTGTTAAAAATTCTCATGAGCAATAACTGCCAATACGACTGCGCCTACTGCACAAACCGACGATCCAATGATTTCCCTCGAGCTAGCTTAACGCCCTCAGAACTAGCGACCCTTACCATAGGTTTTTATCAGCGAAATTATATAGAAGGCCTTTTCTTAAGCTCGGCCATCGAGGAACATCCAGATCAAACCATGGAGAAAATGAATCAAGTCCTTCGGTTATTAAGGGAAGAACATAAATTTAATGGCTATATCCATATAAAGGGCATTCCCGGCTCCAACCCCCGCCTGATTCACCAAGCTGGCCTCTTGGCAGACCGAATCAGCATCAATATTGAGCTCCCTTCAGAAAAAAGCCTTCAGCTTTTAGCACCACAGAAAAAAAGAGAAAGCATCCTGCTACCTATGAAGCAAATTCACCAACAAAGCCTCCAGTTTCAACAGGAAAAACGACGGTTTTCTTCGGCCCCAGATTTTGCCCCGGCTGGCCAAAGCACCCAATTGATGATTGGCGCCAGCCCAGAAAATGATCGCCAGATCCTTCGTCTCAGCCAAGGCCTTTATCAAGGATTTGGCTTGAAACGAGTCTATTATGCTGCCTATGTTCCTGTCAATACCCATGGGCGGCTACCGCTTCCAACCAGCCCACCGCCGCAATTACGGGAACATCGACTCTATCAGGCAGACTGGCTTCTTCGTTTTTATGGTTTTCGTGCAGAAGAACTGCTCCAACCAGAAAATCCAGATCTAGATTTGGATTTAGATCCTAAATGCATCTGGGCCCTTAGAAATCCAGGCTTTTTTCCAGTGGAAGTAAATACAGCAAGTCTGCAAACATTGTTGCGAGTTCCTGGGGTAGGACCGGTTTCTGCCAGAAGGATTGTCACTGCCAGAAAAACCAGCACCCTCTCTTATGAGGATCTCAGCCGTACCGGTGTAGTGCTAAAGAGAGCACGCTACTTTCTTACTTGTCAGGGTCGCTATGAAGCTGGCCGTGATTTTCAACCAGATCGAATTTATCAAGTGTTACGCCGAGAGCATCGGTTAACCATCAACCCTTCCCCAGGGTATCAAATGTCTATGGAAGACTGGAAGGAGGGATCTCTCTCATGAAAACCTTTCTCTATGACGGCTCCTTTGACGGCCTTTTAACGGCTCTGTATCACGCCTTAAGCGATGGAAACCCAGAGAATACCATCGAAGTCACCAGCCAATACCAACCAGATTTATTCTCTCAGCCCATGGCTGTGGCTACAGATTTCCAACTGAGCCAACGCATGTATCAAGGAATTCCTCGCCGAATTTCCCAACAAAGCCTTGAAAACCTGTACCATCTTTTTTTGTCAGAGCCAGGGAATGTAGGCACTTTAAGCTATCTTTACCTTCTTAAAGGATTTCGCCTAGGCCCTCGTATTAATGAACACCTTACAGATCCAGTGGTATATCCAGTCCTTAAAGCCTGTCGTCAGGTACTTCGAGAATACCATCGTATGACTGGTCTCTTACGATTTCAGTGCCTTCAAAACAAAACCCATTATGCTACCTATAGCCCAGATGCTCATTTAACCCCTTTGCTGGCAGGCCATTTTTCCCGCCGACTCTCCCATCTGCCTTGGATCATCCATGATTGCCAACGAGAACAAGCGGCTTTTTGGGATACTCACAAGTGGTTTCTTTCCCCCTTATCCAAAGATGGAAAGCTTCAGCTATCCGAATCAGAGCATCATTTCCAAGGATTATGGCGCCAATATGTTAAGCATATTTCGATCCAAGAACGAGAAAATCTTAAGCTCCAACAACAATTTGTTCCCAAAAAATATCGACAGCACCTAACAGAGTTCACGGAATAATTGTCAGCCTGCTTCCACTATGGTATTCTTTAATTCATCCTTTACATCCAAGATCATTCATACGCGTTTTATGTTCTTGCATACATCTTGTATCCTTACTACTGTTTCATTCATCACTAACGCAGGAAAGGCAGGCCGAACCATGCAACAATTCAGCGATAATAAGCGTTTATTTTTAGAAACTATTCCACGAAAACAAAGTTGGCAAGAGCGGTGCAAAAGACCAGCCATCGCCCTCATACTCATTTTATTAGCAGGAGTGATTCTTATGAATGGATGGAGTTCTTCCCTTCCTAAAGGGACTTCTTTTGAAGGACCCATGCGCCGAGTCCCCCATATCGAATTTCTTTATGACCTCACCTATCAGCAACGAGGTGAAACCGTTCATGAACCGCAACTATTCGATGAAAAATTAGCTATGATTTCCCAAGCAGAATCTTTTATTGTCATGGACTTTTTCCTCTTTAATGATGATTACGATCGAAGTTTTACTTTCCCGGATCTTACCCGCCAGTTAACAGAAGCCCTGCTGGATAAGCGTAGAAAGTCACCAGACATGCCTATCATCCTCATCACAGATGAAATAAATGAGTTTTATGGCGCTTACACCGCCTCCCACTTGGACACACTGCGAGATGCTGGAATCTCTGTGATTCTGACGGATTTAGATCAGATTGGAAACTCTAACCCTCTGTATACCGGAATATGGCGAAGTTTTTTTCACCGATTAGACCCTACGGGCCCTGGTATTTTCCCCAATCCTTTCAGTCCAGATTCGCCCAGAGTTACCTTAAATGCCACCTTAAAACTTCTGAACTTCAAAGCAAATCACCGAAAAGTGCTTCTTACTGAGAATGGAGCTCTGGTCACCTCTGCAAATCCCCATGACGCCAGTGCCTTCCATTCCAATATTGGCTTTAAGCTCAATGGGCCTATCCTAGGAGATTTGTTGGAAACAGAAAAGGCCGTAGCTGGATTTTCTGGCTTTGAATTTCCGGATCTGCGTTCCCCTTCCATGGCTTTGGAAACCACAGAAGTCCAAGCCCAGGTGTTAACAGAAGGGAAAATCCAGCAGAGGCTGCTGGATATCATTGACACGGCAGAATCCGACCAAACACTTTGGATAGGTCAGTTTTATATAAGCGACCGCAAAACCATCCAAGCCCTAAAAAACGCAGCCCATCGAGGGGTGGAAATTCGAATGATCTTGGATCCAAATCGAGATGCTTTTGGAATGCGTAAGATTGGTATACCCAATCGACCTGTAGCCACAGAACTGGTTCGTCATTCCCCGGATCAAATCCATGTACGTTGGTATAACACCCAAGGAGAACAGTATCACAGCAAACTTATCTTTTTATCTGGAGGTCAAGAGATCCAAGTCCTTGGCGGCTCTGCTAATTTTACCTCCCGCAATATCCAGGACAAAAACCTAGAAACCTGTATTCGAATCCTAGCACCTGCGGATCACGAATTTTCACAGGAGGTTCATCGGTATTTTTTAAGACTTTGGGAAAATCAAGAAGGCCAGTATACCTTGGATTATGCTGAGTTTGGCCATAGTTCTTTCCCCAAAAGGCTTTTATATCGTTTTCAAGAGTGGAGCGGTTTTTCCACCTTTTAATTAACAGGACACGGTTGATTCAAAGGGAAGGGTGACGGCAAAACAACTGCCGACACCTTCCTGACTTTCTATCCGAATAGAGCCTCCCATGACTTCCACCAGCCTTTTGCTAATGGTCAGCCCCAATCCACTGCCGCCATACTTTCTGGTATTGGAATTATCCACTTGGGTAAAGGATTCAAAAATCAAATGCTGATCCTCCTCCCGAATCCCTATGCCCGTATCTTTGACTAAAAATTCTACGACAACCTGCTCTTTTGTCCTTTCTAACACCTTAGCCTCCAAGATTATTTTTCCTTCTTCCGTAAATCTAAGGGCATTTTCCATAAGATTATTGAGAATCTGTTGCAAATAGCTCTGAGCCCCTAGTACCTCCTCCGGAATCTTTTCATCATAATGGAGATCAATGGTTACTTGCTTGTTCGCAATATCGTAGCGGTGTTTTTCAGTGATCATCAAGAGTAGGTCCACTATGCTAAAGCACTGATGATACATCATGGCTTCTTTGGCTTCGATACTGGAAAGGGCCAAAATATCCGCCAACAATTTGACTAAGCTTTGGGCTGAAGAGTGGATATAACTTAAATACTCTCTTTGTTCCGAGTCCATTTTTGTTTCCTGCATCAATTGAAGAAAGCCTACCATTCCATTGAGAGGCGTTCTGATTTCGTGGCTCATATTGGCTAAAAACTGAGATTTTGCTTGACTGGCACATTCTGCTTTTTTTCTTGCCACTTCTAGTTCCTTGTTTTGTCGAAGCATTGCTTCTTCCATTTGTTTTTCCCTGCTAACATCCACTATGGCGATCCTAACAAACTCCTGCTCTATGTCTTTTTTCATCCGGTTGCTTTGGATTTTAACAGGTTTATTTCCATCTGGCATTGCCATCATAAGCTTTAGCCCTCTCCTCTTACCGGTTTGAAAAACAGTACGCATATGAAAATAAAAGGGATCTTGACTTTCCGGACTAATCCACTCTTGAATTTTTCGATTCTTTAAAAATCCTTCTTCTATCCCAGTCCACTCACAAAAAAGATGATTTGCCTCCAGTATCTCTTGATCACGATTAACCATGACATAGGCCACTGGTGCATCATTGAAAAGTTGTGCATAATGGTCCTTTGATTGTTCCAAGTCCGCCTGAATTCTTCTTAATTCCTCATTTTGATATTCCAGCTCTTGATGATAAATACTAAATTCCTCCAGAATTTCATCCAAGCTTTTTTGATTGATGAAAGATTCATCAATTTCTCTACTTTCCAATACTTTTTCAATGGACTGCTGTAACTTCACTCTGTTTTCATGGTTTTGCTCCATGCCATCACTCCTCAGAAGCTTTCTTAGATCCATTCCCAGTTCCAATCTTTTTTTCCTCATACAAGCTTCGACACACTTCATCCAAATCTGCCTGCATGTTTTTTAGTTTTGAAATATCTACAAAGGTAATCAAAATCCCTTCTACCGCATGGTAAGCGGTTCGATACGGCCTAACCCTCCCAAGCCAGACCCTTCCATCCTCTGCTCGTATTTCCCGATCAATGCTTTGGAGTGTTTCTACAACCGTTTCCACATCTTCCATCATTTCCGGATAATTAGGCATCATCGCAATATGAGCCAAGGGGCGCCCTATGTCCGACTCCCTAATGTGGCTCATCTGTGATAGCACCGGCGTCATCCGACGAATGCATAGTTTTCGATCCAAATAAATGGCACCAATTTCTGTATTCTTCAATAGATTGTTTAGATCATTATTGGATTGGACCAATTCATCTATTTTCAACTGATATTCAGAATTAACCGTATAAAGTTCTTCATTAACAGACTGTAATTCTTCATTGGTACTCTGCAATTCTTCGTTAGAGGCCACCAGCTCTTCATTAGAGGATTGGAGTTCCTCGTTAGAGGTTTCCAACTCTTCCACCGTAGCCTGCAGGTTTTCTCGACTAGCCTGCAGCTCTTTTTCCAATTTTTGAATCCGTTGATTCATTTCTCCTTGAAGACAGGACTCATCAGCAGAGATCCCACTGGAAATACTCTTCGCCAAAGGGTTTTTCACGAAGGAAATCAAGTAGTAACGAGTATGATCCACTAGAATACTTCTTCCTTCCAAGGTGATTTGTTCCCCTGGATACCGATTCATATGGCTAAGGTTTTCGTAGGCAAGTTGTTGTTGTCCTTGGCGTAAGCGACGGACCAACCCACTGGCATAAACCGATAATTCCGAGGATAAGTTGCTGAATAGATTTTGAGAAAATTGCCCTGTTTTAAATTCAAAAAAAGGACTCATATCGTTGATCACCTGCAAAATCCGATCCTGGGCATCAATGACTACGGAGGGTGGCAAGGCAGCCTGCAGTACCCCTTCAAAAATGCGACCTGTTCGCCGGCTTTTTTCCTTTTCCTCTCCCAACAACCGTGTGCCCACGGGATCACTGCTACGTGTTGTTAGGCTTTGGATTTCATTGGTAACAGGAGGTCGATACCCCTCCTTATATTGATAAATCTTCCATTTGGTGTTGATGGTCGTAAACCCTTCACTCATCTCTCCCAGAGATTCACTGTTCCCCATAAATAAAAACCCACCAGGATTAAGGGCGTAATAAAACATATTAAGGATTTTTTGCTGCATACTTGGTTTGAAATAAATAAATAGATTTCGACATACCATCAAGTCCAGCTTGGAAAAAGGGGGTTCCTTCAACAAATTATGCGTAGCAAACACCACCATTTTCCGCACTTCTTCATTGACCTGATATCCATGGTCTACCTTTGTAAAATACTTAGACAGCAGTTCCGGGTCCACATCCGAAAGAACACTGTCTGGATAAAATCCTTGACTGGCTACATCTAAGGAATGTCGATCGATGTCCGTGGCAAAAATTTTAATCTCACAGTCTGGATTTTTCTTGCGTATTTCTTCTAGGCACAGCATAGCCAGCGTATATACTTCTTCACCTGTCGAACAACCTGCGGACCAAATACGAAGGGTTTCTTTCTTGGCAAGCTTAGCCAATACATCTGTTCTCAGGCTTTTGAAGGCCTCTTCATCCCGAAAAAAACTGGTGACTCCAATCAATAGCTCCCGATACAAAATTTCCTTTTCTTGATCCGATTCCGATAGAAACGCCAAATAATCTTCCAATTTTTGAAACCGATTGATACTAACCCGCCGTTCCAACCTTCTGGCAATGGTATTTTCCTTGTAATACGAAAAATCAACTCCCGTATAATTTCGTAGAATGAGGGTGATTTTAGCAAAGGTATCCAAATTTTCCGGCAAAGTCTCTTCAAGGGATTTGCTTTTTTGAATAAATGGATGTTTGATAAAATTTAATAATTCCTCCGCCATTTTATCCGGTGGTACAACATAATCTACCAGCCCAGTAGAAACAGAACTTCTAGGCATTCCATCAAACTTTGCACTTTTCTCATCCTGGACCATAATCATGCCGCCAGCTTCTTTGATGCTTCGAATGCCTAAGGTGCCATCGCTTCCCGTACCAGAAAGTACCACGGCTACGGCTTTTTTTCCTTGATCCGTGGCCAAGGTGCGAAAAAAGATATCAATAGGAAGATTAAGGGTCTTTTTTGGTTTTTGATCCTCCAAATAAAGTGTTCCATGAAAAATCATCAAGTTATGCCGAGGTGGAATTAGATAAATGGTGTTTGCCCATACATCCATCCCATCCGCAGCAATATTAATAGGCATATTTGTATGCCGTGCCAAGAGCTCATCCATCATGCTTTTATAATCTGGCGAAAGATGTTGAATCACCACAAAGGCCATTCCCGTATCGTCCGGCATTGTCTTAAAAAAATCCTGCAGCGCTTCCAACCCACCGGCAGAAGCCCCTACCCCTACGTAATAGACAGGCTTTACCGTTGATCTTTCCTTTGATTTTCCCATGGTTCTTTCCTTCCTCTCCGACCATAAAATCTATCTTTCTAGAATACTTAATACCCATCCTTTTTAGGTATTTTCATTTTTTTCGTCTTTTCTTTTAATTTTCTATTTTTTGCAGATTCTTGGCTTAGTCTCTTTTTGCAATAGGTTTCAAAGATGCATTTTTTAAAAATTCAGCCTTTTTCATTGATTCATGGCACTCTTAGGGTTATAATGAAACCGTCAGAATCCACCAATTTTTTGCAAAGGAAGGTGCTTATGAAAAATACCTACGGGCTGGATCATGTTGATCTAAAGATCATCAAAATTCTGCAGCGTGATGGTCGGACCCCCAATACGGATATCGCTCGATCATTGGACGTTTCAGAATCAACGGTTCGTAACCGTATTGCTCGGCTTATTGAAAAGGACGTCATCCAAATCGTCGCCGTAGCCGACCCCTTTAAACTGGGACTGGATATCGCCGCTTCCATCAAGATTCATGTGGATATACAAAAGGCGGATCACGTAGCCACGGAACTAAAAAAAATCGAAGCCCTCTGGTACATAACCCTCTCTACTGGTGCTTCAACCTTTCATGCAGAGGTGTATGTAAAAAACATCCTTGAATTGCAAAGTCTCTTGAAAAATCAAATCTGGAAAATCGACGGCGTTACCCACACGGATACGTCTGTAGTGATGGATTATTTAAAAAGAGATTATGGATGGGACTTTTAGAAAAAAAAAACTCCCTATTAAGGGAGTTTTTAATGTTTCATCAAACTTATAATAATTCGCCTCTTGCATCAAAAAACCAGGATGGAAACTGTATAGCACCAGACACCTTTTCCAAGGCTCCATCTTGCAGCGGCATCATTTGAAGGTATTCTTCTTCAAAACCAAAGGGCAAATAGACTCCCTCTGGTACTGCTGGCCTAAATCCAAATCGCTTGTAATAATTGGGATCTCCGATAACAATCATCACAGGATAGTCGGTTTTACAAGCTTCCTCCACGGCTTTTTGACACAAGACTTGACCAACACCTTGTCGTTGATATTGGGGCAAGACAGACACCGGAGACAAGATTAAGGCTGGAATCTTATGACTTTTTCTATGGATAATCACTTCCGATACCATTAAATGGCCTATGATTTGGCCATCAAACTCCGCCACTAAGGCCAACTCAGGTACATAGCCACGGCTAGATCGAATGGCTTCCACTAGCTGCCATTCCTTGCCTGTGCTAAAAGGCATTGGATCAAAGGCCTCCTGAACCAGCTGTCGAATCCTTCTATGTTCTTTTTTCGTTTCAGGCCTTAGGATCAATCCCTCTTCCCATTTCCGGTCTTCCATTACTGTCGCCCCCTTCCCTATCTATTCTATTAGGATCCGATTATTTTCTCTAGGGCCTCTTCCCAAGACATCCGAATCTGATCCCCACTCTCAAAATCTTTCAAGACTACCAAGCCATCCTTCACTTCTTCGTCTCCTACTAAGACTACCCAAGGAATCCCTTGTTTATTCGCGTAATTCATCTTCTTTCCAATTTTTGTTTCTTCCAAAAACACTTCCGTCACAACTCCCGCATCTCGGAATCGTCTGGCAATGGCTGCACAGGTTTCCAAGGTATCGCCAATGGGCACCACTAGCAATTGGGTTAATACCTGTTCCTTCATATTCCCTAATAGTCCAGCTTCGTTCAACTGATAGAAAAGTCGAGTTAATCCAATGGAAATTCCAACTCCCGGCAGTTTTTCCTTGGTGTAGTGTTCTGCTAAGTTATCGTAACGTCCACCGGAACAAATAGATCCAATTTCTGGATAGTTTTTCAATAAAGTTTCGTACACCGTACCAGTATAGTAATCCAACCCTCTTACAATGGTTAAATCCAGTTTAAAATGCTCTTCTGGAACGCCAAAGGCTCGAATCAACCGAGTCACTCGATCTAATTCCTGAAGCCCTGTCTGATAAAGCTCATTCTCTATGGCGGCTTCTTTCAAACCTTCCAGAATCTGGTCATTGCTCCCTTTCAACTGTATAAAATTCAAAACCGCGTCAATGGCTTGTGTTTCTATCCCTGCATCCATCAACTCTTGTCGCGTTTTTTCCAATCCGATTTTTTCCAACTTGTCGATGGCTTTCAGTATTTCTGGCCGGCCATCTAATCCATAGTGTTGGAAAAGTCCATTCATGAGTTTTCGATTGTTGATCCGTATGATAAATTCTGGCAGCCCTAGCTTTGTAAAAACGTCGTTGATGATGGCTGGAATTTCTGCATCATTCACTACTTCCAAGGTGTTTCGACCAATTATATCGATATCACACTGATAGAATTCTCGAAAACGGCCTTTCTGGTTTTTTTCACCCCGATAAACTTTTCCAATCTGATATCGACGGAAAGGAAACGTTAGATGCGCCATATGCTGGGCAACATAACGAGCCAAAGGCACGGTTAAATCAAACCGCATTGCCACGTCCGTATCGCCTTTCATAAACCGATATACTTGCTTTTCTGTTTCACCGCCGCTTTTCACCAGCAACACATCAGATTTTTCAATCACTGGTGTATCCAAAGGGATAAACCCATATCGTTCATATACTTCTCTTATGGTATCACGCATTTGATTGAACTTAATCTGCTCCGCTGGCAGAAGTTCCATAAATCCTGGTAATGTTGAGGGTTTTACAATTTTATTCTTCTCAGCCATATGCCTGCCTCCCTGTTTTCCATTTAAAGATACCCTCATTTTATCATTTGATGGGTAAATTGCAAGGGAAACCAAGCTGATAAGACAAGACTATCCCCTATAACCTATTCCCTATTCCCTATTCCCTATTCCCTATTCCCCTACTCTTTCATATTCATAAGAAAGCATCGAAAGGATATGCATGGAGCGATACCCCTCTGCATACTTTTTGCATTCCCTAAGGGTCCCTTCAAAAATAAAACCTTCGGATTCGTAGAGTTTTCGAGCCTTGGGATTATCATCAAACACATCCAACCATAGACGATGACATCCGTATGCTTGAAAACAAAGTTTTTTAATCAGTCGAAGGCACTGTCTCCCATAGCCCTTTCCTTTTTCCGATAGGGTGATACGGTCAAATTCAATGACATGATGAGGGCTTGTGATGGAAGACAAGATAATATACCCTACCACTTGGCCCTTTTCCTGCTCCTCCACCATAAAATGTTTTTCATCTTCAGATTCAATGGCTTCTAAATGCCTCTCTTTAGGCCAATTATAAACATACCTTCGATTCTCTTCATGTCTTTCTATGGCCAATACCAGCTCTAAATCCTCTGGTGTTGTTTCCCGAAGGCGAAGGATTTCATTTTCGATCACTATGATTGACATCCCTTAGAACTCCTTTCTTTTTTTTCTTTTAAAAAAACCCCGACTCTTACTCTTCTTATACCCTTACAATGAGTTTAAAAAGGCAGAAAGCCGAAGTTTTTCAATGTCTTTATTTTTTTACGCAGATTTCCAGAGAATCCTCAAAGAAATGGGAAATACCTGTATCTGTTACATAGAAGGATGCATCTACTTCAAAACCAACATCATCCAACCAAATACCTGGAATCAGGTGCAGTGCCATGTTTTTCTCCACAAGGGTTTTATCCCCAGGACGAACGCTAATGGTTTGCTCACCCCAATCTGGTGGATAGTTGACTCCTATGGAATAACCAATCCGAGATTCTTTCACCAAGCCTGTTTTTGCAATGGTTTTACGCCATGTTTCTTCAATATCTTCCACCAGCACTCCTGGTTTAATCATCTCCAGTGCCGCTGCCAATCCTTCTAGGACGGTTTTACCTGTATCCTTCATCAATTGAGGAGGGTCTTCTCCCAAGTACATGGTTCTGGCAATTGGCACATGATACCGCTTATACACACCACAAAGTTCTAGGAGCACCGCTTCATTGTTCTCATATTTCTTTTCTGTCCAGGTAAGGTGTGGGGTTTTTGTTGCCTCTCCCGCCATCATTAAGGGAACTATCGCTGGGTAATCGCCACTATGTTCCGCCGTTCCAGCATATTGAGCTTCAGCAATTTTAGCGGCTACATCGCACTCTCGAACACCAGGCGCAATCTCTCTCTGGGCCGTTGCCATTACCTTAGATGCAATTTCTCCTGCAATCTTCATAAACTGGATTTCTTTTTCTGATTTAATGACTCGAACCCAGTTCACCAAGGTATTCGCATCTTTGAAAGTGGCATTAGGAAGAGATTTTTCCAACTCTAGGTGAGCTCGATGAGGGTAGTAAAACTGATCCATTTCTACGCCTAGGATCTTTTTATCCCATCCTCGTTCCTTGATGACATCTGCCATAAAATGCATGGGATGTTTTACCAGAGAATGTACATAGTCGTCGGCATATTGGTAAATATTCCTATCCGAAAGAAAGCTCGTGATCCGAGCTGCATTGGCATCCATTCCCCGACCAATCCAGACGGGTTCTTCTTGGTCTAAGGATACCAATAAACACTGATGCACATAAAAACTCCATCCATCATAGCCCGTCAGGTAATTCATATTGGCTGGCTGAGAAATGAACAATAATTCTATTCCCCATTCAGCCATTTTTTCTTTGGTTTTTCTAACTCTTTCCAGATACTCTTCTCTGCTGAACACATGCATGGCCTTCCCCTCCCTTAATTCTTATGAATTTAAATACCAACTCTTCCCAGCTTTTACAGTTTTTACAGCTTTTACAACTTTTACCTGACTTTTCACATAGATCCTTTTCGCCTTTCTTGTAGGACAGCAAGATGCATATATCGGATCATGGTCACAAAATCAAAAACTGGTAATCCGGTGGCTTCTTGCACCGACGCCGCATATGGCGGCAATACGCTGCATTCCAGCAACAAGGCACCCAAATCCCCATGGGCTTGCTGAAGCTTTACCGCAGCCTCTACCACTTCTTTCTCCACTTCTTTATAATGCAAGGTTCCTGTTTCTCGAAGAAACGCATCAGAAAAGAAGGGTTTTTCCTGCAAACCCTGGATACATAACTGATCTAGTTTTGTGGAACCTGTCTTTTCCAATATATCGGTTGTTAATGAATCCGAGTCTACCGTTAGAATTCCTACCTTGGCTCTTTGGGGTAAGATTTGTTGCATAAAGGGAATCTGAAGCATGCTAGAGAGAAATACTGGAACTTCTAACTCCCTGGCCAACTGCTCTTGATACAAAATCATAAATCCACAATCCGAAGTAATGGCTCTAACTCCTTCTTTTTGAAGTTCCTTTCCAGCCGCCACAACATCCTTCAAGGCTGTCATATCGTGTTTTAAAATCCGATCTACCGTAAGGCCTGAAACCCGCTGAAATCGAACGGGAAAATCGTAAGTGGTGGCATTGGCCACATCTCCTGGAATATAAGGAGCTTCACTATCTATAAGAAGAATGCCTATGGATTCTCCATAACTAACTTGTCCCGGTTTAACATGATAGATCAAAGCCTTCTCCCCCTCCAAGAATAACAGTGGCACGGAGGTGTTTTCCCTAAAAAAACTAGGTTTAAGAACCTCCGTACCCCCAGTACCTCTGTCGAAGCATTGGTTAACTTTTTTTCCTTTTAAATCAAGGCTGCATTAGGAAGGAACAAAGCGATTTGTGGAAAGAACACCAGCAATACCGTAACAAGAAGCAAAATAAACACAAAAGGTGGGGTATGGCTGATAATTTCTAAATAAGGCCTTCTGAATATCAACTGTGCTGTAAAAATATCGCATCCAAAAGGAGGAGTTGCGGATCCAATGGCCGCCTGTAAAACCACCAGAACCCCCAGTAGGATGGGATCTATGCCCGTCATCAGTACATAAGGGGCAAATACCGGACTCAATACATAAATGGCTACGATAGGATCCACAAACATACATGCAATAAAGTAAGCGGCTACCACTACAAAGACAACGTACAACTGACTTGGGTCCTCTCCAAACACCAAGGGTAAATAGGTCTGAGGAATTCGAAGAAAGGATAGCAACCAAGAAAAAGCATTGCCAGCACCAACCAGTACAAATACCACGCCGGTAATAACACCAGTTTGAAGAAAGTGATCGATCATGGCATTAAAGGTTACGGTCTTATAGATCAATCCTTCTAAGAAAAGTGCATAGGCCACGGATGCCGCCGCCGCTTCTGTAGGGCTAAAGATACCACCATAAATCCCACCAATAATGATTAAAGGAAATCCAAGAACTAACACACCGCTCTTCATGGCATCTTTTCGTTCTTGCCAGTCTGCCTTTGGCGCTCCAGCGATGCCGTTTCGCTTGGAATAAATAAACGCATACACTGAAAAAAGGAAAAATATCAGTAATCCTGGACCCACGCCTGCCAGGAATAGCTTTCCTACAGAAGTTCCTGTGACTACTCCATAGACAATAAAGCCGATACTAGGCGGAATTAAAAAAGCGATGTCACTGGAATTGATAATTAATGCAAGGGTAAAGGAACTGGAATACCCAGCCTCTAATAACATAGGCCGCATCGTACCGCCAATGGCTGCAACCGTTGCCTGGGTAGATCCGGAAACAGCTCCAAAAAGGGTACAGGCTGCATTGGTGGTAATGGCAAGGCCTCCTGGAATATGTCCCAGAAACGCTTTGACCATCCGAATCAATCTACGGGCTGCCTGACCAGCCGTAATAATATTGGCAGCCAAGATAAACATAGGGACAGCCACCAGAGAAGGAGGGATAATTCCCGTTACCACCTGCTGTACGATGACGTTCATATTAAATCCTGGCATATACACTAAAATATAAAGCAATAGGGATCCTAACAATACCACCATGAAAGGAAACCCAAACAAAAGCTTAACGATCATACTACCAACTAATAATGGCATAAAACCACCTCTCTTTTAGGGTTTCTTTTCTTCGTCCAGTTCAGCGTCCTCTTCAGAGTCTAGGTCCTCTCCACCATCCTCCGCCATGGTTTCGGCTTTCAGCTTTTCTCCTACTGCTTGGTACTCTTCTGCCATTTGCTGTAATTCTTCGGCTTCGTATTCCCCTTGTTGTTCAGGAGAAAGCCAAACTTCCTTTTCTTTGATGTTCTTGATGATGGTTCGAAGGTATTGAACACCTGCAGAAAAGAAACCTAAGGGAATAATCGCTAAAAAAGTCCAGTAAGGTAGTCTTAATGCCGGTGTCACATGGCTCATATTTCTTGCCTGAGCCATATAGCCATAGGAGTAGTAGGCCATCATAAACATAACCAGACCACTGATGGTACAAATAACAAGAATCATTGCTTTTTGAAGTTTCAAGGGGGCTGCATCGAAAAAAGCGCCCATCCGTATGTGCCGAGCTTTTCGAACCGCATAGCTTACCCCAGCAAAGGTAATTAGAATGGTAAATAACTCGGTTATTTCTTCCGCAAAGTAAATACTACTAAAAAAAGTTCGAGCAAAAACATTTGCAATAACCAGAGCAGCCATGGCAAAGACCGAAACAGACAGCACAACGACTTCAAAGTACTCCACGCTTTTTCCCAATTTCTGAATCAGAGTGGTGGAGCCTGTCTTTTGATTGGCTTCCATATCAACGCTCCTTTCTAAAATCCCTGCGGTGCTCATAGCACCGCAGGGAACCATCTTCCTTCATTTCAGAGAATTCATTAGTCTTCTATACCAAGGGCTTCTTTGGCATTTTCAATGTCATTCAACAGCGTTTCAAGAATTTCTTCTGCCTGAGGTCCACCAATTTCAAGGAACTCATCATAAACCGGTAGTGCTGCTTCTTTAAATGCTTCTAGCTCTTCTCCTGTTACTTCATGGTATTCCATATCTGGTCGAGCTTCTAGCATATAAGCCAAATCTTCTTCAT
Source organism: Tindallia texcoconensis (assembly GCF_055383815.1). Classification (NCBI taxonomy): domain Bacteria; kingdom Bacillati; phylum Bacillota; class Clostridia; order Peptostreptococcales; family Tindalliaceae; genus Tindallia; species Tindallia texcoconensis. The sequence goes on along the minus strand of NZ_AP042431.1, from coordinate 1,797,784 downwards.
GACGCTCATCAATCCACTCTGCAGAAGGAAGAATGGCTTCTACCCACCACGTTCTCATTTCTTCCTGCACTTCTGGTGGCAAGGAATCAAAGAACTGCATATTCACCGTTGGTATTCCCGTAAACGGTTCTGCAAAAATGTCTGTCAAATAGTCTTGTACTTCATAAAAATTCATGCTTCTAATGGCAAAGATGGGGTTTACTTGTCCATCGATCAAATTCGTCTGTAAACCACCGTATATTTCACCATAGGCCATAGGGGTAGGAGCTGCTCCATAGGCTAAATAATCTTCTACCAACAATGCGGATCCCATTACCCTCACTTTAAATCCTTGCATATCCTCTACGGTTCTAATGGGTCTATTGGAGCTGATGGTTTGCCATCCTTCATAAAGCACACTCAGGGGTACCAAACCATTCCGACGGAAGGCTTCTTCCAACACGTCCATAAAATCTCCGTTTCGAACAACCCAATCCAAGGTTTCTGGCATATGATCTGGTGGCCATAAATAGTGAAGCGCCAACACTTGAGCTTCTGGAACGAAGGCACTAATCCAAGCAAAGTCTGTGAATACATACTCCACCACACCAAGCTGAGCTAACTCATTGATGTCCCGCGTATCTCCAAGGGTTCCATAAGGATATACCGTTACATCATACATCCCATCTGTTACGTCTCTCATATGGTCTGCATAATGCTCTGCCCATACCGTCATAAAGTCGCCTTCTATTTCTTCAGACGCAAATCGTGGCTGTAGTGGTGCATTTAAAAGTTCGCCAAGGGTTTCTTCTCCTGTTCGCTCTGCAGGGGCTTCTTCTGGATCATCTGCAGGAGCCGTATCACCGCCGCAACCAGCCAGTCCCAAAGTGCTTATCAGTACCAAGCTCAGTAACGATGCCAGTAATTTCTTTTTCCAATTCTTCTTCATTGAATTTCCTCCTCTTTTTCTTTCTGGTTTTTTCACTTTTTCCCGGCTTGTCAATCCTTGGAATTATCAATTGCTCGATCCCAGGTTTTCTTCCTCTTCTTCTCTTTTGCTAATAGCAGCTTGCTGTTTAAAGTAAGAAAGGGTGCCCTTCACGAACAACTCCACACCCAGTGGCATCACATCTTCATCGATGTTAAACCTGGGATTGTGATGAGGATAATGTGTTTCTTTTGCTTCATTACCGGTACCCAAAAATATGAATACCCCAGGCACCAAGGCGGTAAACTCTGAAAAATCTTCGCTGGCCATATTGGAATGGGGGACCACTTTTTCGTCTTCTCCCGCAACTTCTCTGGCTGCTGCCATCATGACCTTTACCATGCTTTCGTCGTTGATAAGTGCAATATTTTCACGGAACCATTCCATCTGACATTGGCAACTATGGGTTTCTGCCACTTTCTCAGCCACTCGTTTTAACCGCATGACGGCTTTGTCGTCTCCATCGTCATAAAGGGTTCGAATGGATCCTTCAATGGTAACAAAATCTGGAATGATATTGGCTTTTGTCCCCCCCTCTATTTTCCCAAAGGACATGGTGGTTGGTTTCATGCAACTAATCTCCCGAGTTTGAACCCGTTGTGCCGATAGTACAATGTCTGATGCGGCTATAATAGGGTCGATAGCCGTTTCCGGATATCCAGAGTGACCACCGTACCCACGCACTAAAATTTTAAAAATATCCAGTCCTGACATAACGCCACCAGCCGACAAGCCAATGGTTCCCGATGGCAACGGCGCCCAAATATGAACCCCTACGGCGGCATCTACTTTCGGGGCTTCCAACACCCCTTCGTTGATCATGGGCAGGGCCCCAGCATTTTCTTCGTTAGGCTGAAACACCAGTTTAATGCTTCCATTCAGCTGGTCTTTCATCCCCACCAACACCTTGGCCGCTACCAACAGCATGGCCGTATGGGCATCATGGCCACAGGCATGCATGACGCCCGGTGTTTTGGATGCGTAGGGAAGTTTATTCTCTTCCTGAACAGGCAATGCATCCATGTCGGCTCGTAACATTAATACAGGACCTTCTGCTTTTCCTTCAATCATCCCAACCACACCAGTTTGTGTCATTCGACAGGTTTCTATCCCCAGTGCTTGTAGGTATTCTTCTACCACTTGTGCCGTCCGATGTTCTTGATACCCTAACTCTGGATATTCATGAAAATCTCTTCGAAGAGCAATTAACTCTTGTTTCAAGGCTGCTATTTCATTTTTAATGGGATCCATTATCCTGGCCCCCCCTTAGACGTGTTCAAAATAACTACGATTCCATGTTTCTTCCTTCTTTAAACCTTGGAGCCCTTGGCTTTTGGGAGGACTCATTTTACATCTTCACTGTCCCCCTGCCACCCAAGAAAGGTCGATAATTTATCGGAAGCTTCCTTCAAACCCGCTTTGATGGATTGAATTTTAGAGTAGGTTTGTCGAATGCTGGCCCCACTCACGCTAATAGCTGCTACGATTTCATTTTTAAAATCCCGTACAGGCATGGCCACACAGGTTAAACCAGCACAGAATTCTTCATCATCAACGCTGAAGCCTTGTTTTCGAATACGGGCCAATTCTTGCATCAGGGCATCCATATCTGTAATAGTGGCGGATGTATAGGCTTCCAACTCTCGATCTCCAAAAATAGTAAGCACTTCTTCTTTTGTCATTTCACAAATCAACGCTTTACCCATGGCGGTGGCATGAAGAGATTCCCGAGAACCAATTTGCAGATTAGCGATCAAGGACGCTTTGGGACTTACTTTCGAAACCGTCACCACGCTATCATCCACCCGCACCCCAAGGTTTACTGTTTCTTGGTATTGGTTACACAGATCTTGAAGGATGGCCACGTCGAAATTATATAAATTTCGTTGCCGGGGGATGATATTGCCAATTTCAAAAAGCCTCCATCCAAGTCGATATTTTTTACTGTCTTCACACTGTTCAATGTAATTCCTCGACATCAGCGTGTCTAAAATCCGGTGCACCGTGCTTTTCCCAATATTTAAGCGAAGGCTGAGTTCACTGACTCCCAGCCCTTCCTGAAATCCTTCATCCGCTAATATCTCCAAAAGTTCCAGGGCTTTATCAATGGTTTGCACCGGATATCGAGCTGTTTGATGTGTTTTTTCCTGACTCATTTCATCACCATTCCTTTAGAAGGCTATTCTAACCTAACAATGCATAGAGCCACCTCTTGCCCGCCAATGAACTTACTGAAGAAGGGACGAAAAAAGGTTCTCTTTTCAGAAAACCTTTTTTCAGTTTTATCCTATACCCAGCCTCTGGCTTTCATGGATTTAGCCAGTTTTTGAAGGGCATTGATCCAGGCAGCGTTGCGCATAGACGTATCTTTTGCTTGAGCCGTATCCATGGTATCCCGATACGCTTTTGTAATTTGTTCTTTCAATCTAGAATTAATGGTCTCTATATCCCAGTAGCTATCCGTCAGGCCTTGGGTTCGCTCAAAAGAACATACAATGGCACTTCCGCAATTGGTCAGCACGTCAGGTACAATATGCACTTGTTTTTCCTGTAACATTTTTTCTGCTCCTGGTGTTACCGGCCCATTGGCTGCTTCCATAATGAGTTTTGCCTTAATATCCTTAGCATTTTCCTCATGAATAACACTCTGGACTGCCGCCGGAATCAGGATATCACACTCTAATTCCAAGACTTCTTCTTTGTTGATTTCTTTTTGTCCTGGGAACCCTTCTACGGAACGATTTGGATGGTTATCTACATGGGCTTCCAACTGAGAGATATCAATACCATTGGCATCATAGACACCACCAAAATAATCCGCTACACCAATGATCTTATACCCTTCTTGATGAAGGAGCCGTGCCGCAATTCGGCCTACATTTCCAAATCCTTGAATCGCTACCGTGGACCCTTTTGGTATATTCAAATCACGCACTGCTTCCATGGTCACAAAGAAGGCGCCTGTTCCCGTAGCTTCCATACTACCTACAGTACCGCTGGTTTCAGCTGGTTTATCATTAATGGCCGCTGGGCTATGAAATCCATTAATCTCTTCGTACTCATCCAACATCCAAGCCATGGTCTTGGCGCTGGTGCCAATATCTGCACCAGGAACATCCACCCAGGCTCCTTTCATTGGCAGTTTTCGAATATAAGCTCGAGAAAGTCTTTCCAATTCACCTTCAGAAAGTTTGCCAGCATCCACACGAACGCCGCCTTTCCCTCCACCAGCAGGAATCCCACCCACGGCATGTTTAATCGTCATCCAGAAACCAAGGGCTTTAGCCGTGTCCAGATCCAGATCCGGCACAAACCGAAGTCCGTTTTTCACTTGCCCTAAAGCGTCGTTGTAATGCACTCGATAGGCCGTAAAAATCTCCAATTCCCCATTATCCATTTTCATCGGGATCGTAAATTCAAAAATTCGTTTAGGCTGGCTGAGGATTTTTATGACATTTGGCTCAACATCTGCCATTTTAGCGGCTTCATTTAATGTAGTCAAGGCTGTTTCAAAAGGGTTTTTGCTCATCAAATCACTCCAATCTTGGGTCTAGGGTACTCACACCGCTCCCCGGCACTTTTGCCATGAAGCGGTGTGAAGAATCTCTTAATAAAAAGTCTTTCTATTTATCTCCTTGAAGCTATGGTTTTGGAATAGCAAGGTCCTCTGTGTAATCATTGAATTTAAGGTCGTAATCGCTTTCATCGCACCATTCTTTACACACTTGCGCCATTCTTACTTTTACTTTCACCAAGTGATTTAAGGTGGCATCATCATGCCATGCATTATAAAGATCGCATTCGTTTTTACCCGGCTCAAACTTAAAGTATACCGGCGAACAAATTCGAGCTATTTCATCGGCTTCTACGTGACGTTGGTTTCCACCCATGGAATCCACAATGCTCATGTATACATCCAATGGAATGTCCGTGACGCTTCGAATGGAAGCAAACATGGCCAGAGAAAGATCCGCCAAAGGATTAAAGCTGTCTGCTCCCATCTCTTCCAACATTTTAGCGCCTACGGCATTTCCATGGCCAGCAAACACGGAAACCTTGAATTTAACATCGGCAGGAATCACACCATCTGCTCGCAGTTTATGAGCTAAATAAAGCATGCCTTCATCTGGAATCAGAAATCCACGGATCCCAGCATCGATGCATCGACTTACTTCTCGAAGCCACATATAAAGGTTGTCTTGACCTCGTACACGCATGCCAGAAACATAACCTTCTGGAGTTCCATATTGCTTCCCAGTATCCCATGCTCTTGTTGGAACTGGGTTAACAAGAGTTTCCATTTTCGCATCTGCACCAATTTGCGCGTAATGCTTTAGCTCCTGCTTATCCAGTACAGCTGAGCCACCTACGGTTCCAATCACACGATGAATCGGTAGCTTTCTTGCTTGTGCTTCTTTTACCAATACTTCAAAGTTGGCTGCGTTTTCAATTCCAGGTACTTCCATTCGATAGTGAGCTCCACCTTCAAAGGCTACTTTTGAAGAAGGCATGTCATGAAGATCTTTCAATGGAAATACTGTTTTTTCTTGAATATATTTTTCGATGGCTTTCATTGTCATTATTATTTCCTCCTTAGAATTGGGTTGGTGCCTCTCTGTTGAGTAGGCATGGGATCAGATACACTGTTCCTGCTGTTTATCTTTCTATTCGTATTCTTTGAAAAGTTTTTCAAAGGCTTCTATAGGATCTGTAATGTGGTATACATAATCGTCGGATGGGAAGACGCCTTCTTTTACGTCTTTGATGTATTCTTTATAGGCGTTGGTTTCCACTTCTGCTACTTCCGCATACTTCTTTACAAACTTGGGAGTGAAGGCTTGGAATTTCCCGACCATATCACTGCTGATAAGCAGTTGTCCATCGCAAGCACCAGCGCCAATGGAATAAACTGGAATATCCAATTTTTTCGTGATAAATTCTGTTAACTCTGGTGGTACTGCCTCTACCAGAATGGCGAAGGCACCGGCTTCTTGGACTGCCAAGGCATCATCAATAACGCCTCTGGCATTATCCACAGTTCTTCCTTGAGCTTTAAAGCCTCCTAATTGACCAGAACTTTGTGGCGTTAATCCAATATGCCCTATAACGGGTATGCCTGCATCCGTAATGGCTCTAATTCGACTCTGAACTCGAACGCCACCCTCTAGCTTGATACAATCCGTATCCGCCTCTTTCATAAAACGAACTGCATTGTTAACCGCTTGCTCATCAGATGCCTGATAAGAGCCAAAAGGCATATCTCCGATGATCCAAGTGTTCGGCGCACCTCTTCGTACAGCTTGACAATGGGAGATGCAATCTTCCATGGTTACCGGAATCGTGCCGTTGTATCCTAAAGTAACCATTCCCAGAGAGTCGCCTACCAGCAACATATCCATGCCGGCTGCTTCCGCAAACATCGCGGTGGGGTAATCATAGGCGGTGATCCATGCCACCTGTTCTCCTGCTTTCTTCATCTTCATCAGATCAAGAATACTTTTCTTTTTTGCCATTGATGATTTCCTCCTTTTTCTCCTGTAAACGTTTTCTTTCAGAACACCTTTTCATTTCAGAATGCCCCTTGTTTCTCCGAAACATCCCGATATTAGTTGTTAAAAGGTCCAGCGGCTTGGTCCCGAAAGTTTTTCCGGTTCCCATAAAGCCCTTAGGCATTCTCCGTTATTTTGGAACGCCGTTCTAATGATTAAATAATATGATAATTCTGTCCCTATGTCAATGGTTTTTCGGAATAAATTTGGATAAATCCAATTTTTTTGATTAGGCGGACAATTTGCTCCTATTCAAGGACAGAAGAAGACTCAAAAATCCTATCCCCAAGGAACTTAGATTCTTGACAGAAAAAAACCGCCCTAGGCGGTTTCAGGTTATAGACAAAGCAATTTGAACTCGGTCATAACACTTGGATCTTATTCATGTTGCATTTTGCAAGCTTTAATCACTTGTTTTGCTAAGACCGCTGTGGTGACAGAACCTACGCCTCCAGGCACAGGTGTAAAAGCACCTGCTTTGGCTTTGACTTCTTCTTGGTGAACATCTCCTGTCATATTCCCGTCTTCATCTACGTTGATGCCCACGTCTGCTACCACCGCACCTTCTTTAATATGGGCTCCTCTTACAAATTCTGAACGGCCAATGGCTGCCACTAAAATGTCTGCACTAGAGGTAATTTTCTCCAATTCTTGGGTTCTAGAATGTGCTACTGTCACTGTTGCATTTTCCTGCAATAACAATAATGCTGCTGGTTTCCCTACTACCATGGAACGCCCTAATACTACGGCATTTTTTCCTTCCAGTGGAATTTGATAATGCTTAAATATTTCCATTACAGCCATGGGCGTACACGGAACAAATCCGCTTTCATCTCCTGTCAAAAGTTTTGCTGTGTTTTCTGGATGCAAACAATCCACGTCTTTCTGTGGTGCTATATGGGTTTCAATGACTTTTTCATCTAGCTGCTTGGGCAGTGGCCTAAAGATCAAGATGCCATGAACGCCCTGATCCTCATTGATTTTTTCCAAGGCTTCTAGAAAGGCTTCTTGCTTAATGTTCTCTGGCAGTTCTACTTTTTGAGTCTCAATACCAACGGCATCGCAGCGTTTGATAATTCCACGCTCATAGGCAATGTCATCGGTTTTTTCACCTACCCGAATCAGAGCCAAACAAGGTTTAATATCCTTGGATTCCAACACCGTAGCGTCGTTCTTTAACGCTTCTACAATGGCATCTGCAACAGGTTTTCCTTTTAATAATTCACTCATATTCAACCATCCTTTCAATTCCTTTTGTGAACAGTAATGCTTCCTTATATAGCTGCTTAGGAAGGAGTTTCATCTCCCAAATCACTTGATGGCATTGCTAACGATTTCAAATACCTGATCCGCCTTTTTAATACCCTGCGGAATCAGCGGATCTATCTGCTTCCGAGCTGTATGGATAAATGCTTGGTCTTTAATTAATTTTAAGTTAATCTGTACGTTCAATTCCGCACTTAGCATCCCTGCTTTTAAAGCCTGGACTCCTACACCAACATCACTAATCACCAATTTAGAGCTTAAGTGCACCAGTTGGTGATGAATCTCAATTCCTTTATAACAAATGATCACGGTTTCCAAAGGAACTTCGCAGGCTTTTTTTAGTCCACTCTCTAAGACTCGCTCTTTCTCCTGCTTTTGTTCCTCTGTCTCCGTTGGCAATCCATAGGCTTTGGATAAAGGAAGGAAGTTTTCTGCATCCAAATCTGTCAGTTCCAGAAATCGATCCTGCAGTTTCTTGCTTTCTTCTAACAGCTCTGCAATTTTTGCCTTTTGTTCATCGGTTTTCTTTTTAGTTGAAGACAAATTGGCTACCATTCCAGCCAAAGCCACACCAACCCCGCCTAACAAGGCTGCCGCTCCACCACCACCAGGAACCGCCGATTTGGTGCCTAACTCTGTTACAAAATCATTGACGCTTCGATCAATCCATTTCATCTCTCTTTCCCCCTCGTCTAGTTAACTTTTTAACAAATATCAGAAGCTTCCTGCAGAACAAAGAAGCTTCCAATCTATTTTTCTACTATTTCCTTGGTTTCAAAAAAGGCGGGGATTTCCCCGCCCTTTTATGGGTTTTATCTCATTCCTAGTACCTCTTATTTTCCACTTTCTACTTTCTACTTTCTACTTTCTGCTTTCCACTTTTCTGCTTTCCACTTTCCACTTTTCTGCTTTCTACTCCTTTAAAACAATCCCTGAATCATGCCGTCTTCATCCACATCAATCAGCTCTGCAGAAGGAACCTTGGGCAGACCAGGCATGGTCATGATGTCTCCCGTCAAGGCCACGATAAAGCCAGCACCAGCAGATACTTTTACCTGCCGAACGGCTACGGTAAAGTTTTCTGGTCGGCCTAGTTTCGTTGGATCATCAGATAAGGAATACTGGCTTTTCGCCATACAAATAGGTAGGTTACCAAACCCTAGTTTTTCTAATTTAGCAATTTCTTTTTCAGCAGCCGGAGCCAAGGTGATGCCATCGGCGCCGTATATGCGAGTAGCAATGGCTTCAATTTTCTTGGCAATAGGCTGATCCAATTCATAGGTGTATTTAAAGCTTGAACCGTCATTGTTTTCAATAAGACGAAGTACTTCTTTGGCTACTTCTACGCCGCCTTTTCCGCCTTCTGCCCAAACTTCCGAAAGAGCTACATTGACGTTCTGTGCTTGGCACGCTTCACGTACCATGGCCAATTCCGCTTCTGTATCAAGAGGGAATCGGTTAATGGCTACAACTACAGGTAGGCCAAAGACGTCGGTCATGTTTTCTACATGCTTCATCAAATTTGGTATTCCTTTTTTCAGGGCTTCTAGATTTTCTTCGTTGAGGTCAGCTTTTTTCACGCCGCCGTGGGATTTCAGAGCTCTTACGGTGGCAACGATCATCACCGCATCCGGTTGAATCCCAGCTTGACGACACTTGATATCAATAAATTTCTCCGCACCTAGGTCCGCTCCAAAGCCTGCTTCCGTCACAACATAGTCGGCAAAGTGCATGGCGGTTTGAGTAGCGGCTAAAGAGTTGCACCCATGGGCAATGTTCGCAAAAGGACCCCCATGGATAAAGGCAGGGGTGCCTTCTAAGGTTTGTACTAGATTTGGTTTTAAGGCATCTTTTAATAGAGCTGTCAAAGCACCAGCAGCATTGAGGTCACCTGCGGTGATAGGCTGATCGTCTCTGGTATAGGCTACTACCATGCGGGACAATCGCTCTTTCAAATCTTTCAAGTCCGTGGCTAGACAAAAGGCAGCCATGACTTCTGAAGCTACTGTAATGTCAAATCCATCTTCTCGTGGGACGCCATTTCCTTTGCCGCCCATGCCATTCACCATGTTTCTCAGCTGGCGATCATTCATATCCATGGCTCGTCTCCAGGTAATTTTTCGATTATCGATGCCTAGCTTATTGCCTTGTTGAATATGATTATCAATAAGAGCAGCCAATAAATTATTAGCCGTACCTACGGCATGAATATCGCCAGTAAAGTGTAGGTTAATATCTTCCATCGGGATCACCTGAGCATATCCTCCACCAGCAGCGCCGCCTTTAACACCGAATACCGGTCCCAGAGAAGGTTCACGCAGGGCCACAATGGTCTTCTTGCCTAAATAGCTCAGAGCATCGGCCACACCAATGGTAGTGGTGGTTTTTCCTTCACCAGCTGGAGTGGGATTAATAGCCGTGGTCAGGATCAACTTGGCTTTCTTTGATTCTTTGGCTTTTTTTACATGTTCTCCAGATACTTTGGCTTTGTACTTGCCATAAAGATCCAGATCATCTTCTGTTAAACCTAGCTGTGTTGCGATGTCCCGAATATCTTTCGGGGTCGCTTCCTGAGCAATTTGGATATCGGTTTTCATATTCTACAACGCCTCCTTAAATTTTTTCTTCCTATTATATGCATACGTTGCTTATCGCACTGCATGCTTATAGACGTAGCATAGCATCTACAGCGTCATTATTTCGTCCATACTTCCATGGATTTGAAAGCTCCCATAACAGAGGTTCTAAAACCCTTCTTTTTTTACGAAAGGCTTTTTTATTCTATTTCTAATTTGATTTCTCTTCATTTATTAGAACGCTATTCTACTACAGATTATAATAGTGCCTCTCTATTGTCAACAAGATTCCCTATAAAAGATCAAAAAGTTAGAATTTTCAGGCCAAAAAAATAAATACTTTCTTGATTTTTCAATCCTCCTAGCCTTTCCAAATTTGCAATTTATGCGTGATCATGGTAGAATGCATAGTGTTATTGACTCATTTATGCTTGCTTAACAACTTCAACCACTTAGAAACACGGTTTCAACAACCATTTTCATGTCTTCTAAGTGTCTTATTTGTTCTAGGATTTAAATGGAGTTACGCTTCCATTGAGCTAGGATTTCTGTTTGAAGCACCTAGCTTAATGGGTATAGAAGTAAAGCAATGGGCAAGTAATTTGTACAAAACTAGATTACTCTCAATGAAAGGAGCTGAATTAATGGCTAGTATTAAGGTAGAGAATGTCACCAAGATTTTTGGCGATCGGACCAAAAAAGCTTTAGAAATGCTGGATCAAGGTATTTCAAAAGACGACATTCTTGAAAAAACCGGTAGTACCGTAGGGGTCAACAACGCTACATTTGAAGTAGCAGAAGGCGAGACCTTTGTCATCATGGGGCTTTCTGGAAGTGGGAAATCAACATTGATTCGTTGTATGAACCGACTTATCGAACCTACTGCAGGAAACGTACTGGTAGACGGGGAGAACGTCACCAAGATGAACCCAGAGGAATTGCGAAACTTCCGTCGTTACAAACAGGCGATGGTGTTTCAGAAATTCGCATTATTCCCTCACAAAACCGTTGCAGAAAACGTGGCTTTCGGCCTGGAGATTCAGGAAATGAATGAAGAGGATCGAATGGAAAAGGCGTTGGAGGCTTTGGATTTGGTAGGCTTGAAAGGGTATGCCAACCAAAAACCCGGACAACTAAGCGGGGGGATGCAGCAACGGGTAGGATTAGCTAGATGCTTGGCTGTCGATCCAGAAATACTCTTTATGGACGAGGCTTTCAGCGCATTGGATCCTCTGATTCGTAAAGACATGCAGGATGAACTGTTGGCACTCCAATCGAAAATGAATAAGACCATCGTCTTTATTACTCATGATTTAGACGAAGCCTTGAAATTAGGAGATCGGGTAGCCATCATGAAGGACGGAGTTATCGAGCAGATTGATGCACCAGAAGATATCCTCCGTAATCCTAAAACCGAGTATGTTTCCCGTTTCGTCGAAGATGTTGACCTTTCTAAAGTGTTGACGGCTGAAGGCGTTATGGTAAAGGCTAAAGCTGTGGCGCGGCCTAAGGATGGACCAAGAATGGTACTTCGTAAAATGAGAGAAGCAAGCATTTCTGGCATCTTTATGATTAACAGAGAAGATGAATTGTTAGGGTATATCAGTTCGGATGACGCAAAAAAAGCAGTAGAAGCGGATAAAACCAGCGTAGAGGACATTCTTGAAAAGGATGTTGTCACTACTTTGCCGGACACCACCCTTAATGAACTGTTTGAACTTACTGCGACTGCCACGATCCCTGTAGCCGTCGTTGACGAAGAAAACAAGTTCAAAGGCCTGATCATCAGAGGTTCTCTGTTATCTGGTCTGGTAAAGGAGGCGTATCCTCATGATGACGAGTAGCATCCTAAATCCATTGGATTTCATTCCAAGAATTCCCATCGGTAATTGGGTAGATGCCATCATTCAAGCCCTTCGAACCGCCATTGGTCCCATCACAAGAGTTATTTCTACTTTTTTAAGTGGCTTCATGGGATTACTATCCGATGCATTGATTTTTATACCACCTTTCATACTCATCCTAATCATCAGTGCGGTGGCTTATAAACTGGCCAGCCAGCGAGTTGCCATCTTTAGCTTTTTAGGATTAAGTTTGATCTATAATATCGGCTTATGGGAAGAATCGATTATCACCATTACAATGATCCTAGTGGCTGTTTTCATATCACTCTTAATCGGTCTGCCCACAGGAATTTTATCCACACGCTATGAAATGGTCCATAAGATTGTTTGGCCGATTCTCGACTTTATGCAGACCATGCCAGCTTTTGTGTACTTGATCCCAGCTATATTCTTTTTCCGTCTGGGAGTGGTATCCGCCATGATTGCTACCGTTGTTTTCTCTGTCCCGCCGGTTATTCGGCTTACGGGACTTGGCATACGATTGGTACCAGAAGATATGGTGGAGGCCGCTACATCCTTTGGAACCACCGATTGGCAAAAGCTAACCAAAGTCCAGCTTCCCTTGGCCATGCCAACGATTATGGCTGGCGTCAACCAATGCATTATGCTTGCATTATCCATGGTTGTTATAGCAGCCATGATTGGTGCCGGCGGCCTTGGTGCCGTAGTGCTTAGAGGAATCCAGCGTGTAGATCTGGGTCTTGGCTTTGAAGGTGGTGTATCCGTAGTGATCCTGGCTATTATTCTTGACCGCATCACTCAAAGAAACAAAGATGCGGAGGAATAAGCCATTGATCATAGATAGGCAACAAAAAAATGAGGAAAAGAAAAAGGAGGGATTAGTTTGTCTAAGAACAAACTGATGATCGTAACACTAATTTTATTGACCGCTTTCGCACTGGTATTTACCGGTTGCGGTGCAGACGAGCCAGCTGAAGTAGAAGAGCCTGTTGATGTTGAAGAACCTGCAGAAACAGAAGAACCGGCTGAAGTGGAAGAGATGGAAGGAAGCATCTCTGACATTACTGGAATCGATCCAGGTGCTGGTATCATGGCGGCTACAGAAGAAGCCATGGAAGTATACGACCTAAACGTTGGTCTATTGGAATCTAGTGATGCGGCTATGACTGCTGAGTTAGATGCAGCCATCGCCAACGATGAATGGATTATCGTAACTGGTTGGTCTCCTCACTGGAAATTTGCTGCTTTTGATCTGAAATACCTAGAAGATCCAGAAGAAGTATATGGTGGAGAAGAGTACATTGCAACCATAGCAAGACAAGGACTAGAAGAAGACCATCCTGAAGTTTTCCAACTACTTGAAAACTTCAGCTGGACAGACGATGAAATTGGCCAAGTCATGGATATGAACACACAAAACAGTGACTTTGTTGCCAATGCAGACCAATGGATCGCCGACAACAGTGACCTTGTTGACAGCTGGACTCCAGAAGGTTTAGAAGGAAATGGCGAAGAAATTGACATTCTATTAGTCGAGTGGGATTGTGCACTAGCAAGCACCAACGTAATTGCTGCCATCCTTCGAGATGCAGGATTCGAAGTTAACATGACACCCGTTGATGGTGGCGTTATGTGGTCTTCCATTGCCGAAGGCGATGCAGACTTTATGACCACAGCTTGGTTGCCAGGAACTCATGCTTCTTACATCGATCAGTTTGGTGATGACGTTGTTGAAGTTGCAACCAACTATGAAGGAGCTCGCATCGGATTAGTTGTTCCATCCTATGTACCTTTCAACAGCATTGATGAAATCAACGACTACGTACAGTAAGTCTAAGACTTAAACTTAAAAGCCCGCCCTTTGGCGGGCTTTTTTTCTTCGGATTCTATGCTGCCAAAGCCAGGCCTTTTTCCTCTGTTAAGCCTCTTCTACTTCTGTTATAATAGTATCAGAATCTATTATTCAGGAGGTTTTTATTATGGAAACTATTTACGATGTCATTATTATTGGTGCCGGTCCAGCCGGTCTCTCTGCCGCTTTATATGCTGGCAGAGCCAAACTCAAGGCTCTGGTACTGGAAGGAACCAAGGTAGGTGGGCAAATTGCCATCACCAGCGAAGTAGAAAATTATCCTGGTTCTATTCCAAATACCACCGGTCCCACCCTTACAGCCAGAATGGTTGAACAAGCCAAGCAATTCGGTGCCGAAATGGTCGCAGATTCTGCCACGGCCACAGACTTTCAAGGAAAGATTAAAGTTGTAAAAGGCGAAAAAGCAGACTACAAAGGCCGTAGCGTCATTATTGCCACCGGAGCTAATCCCAGAAAAATCGGATGCCCTGGAGAAGAAGCCTTAACAGGAAAAGGCGTTTCTTACTGCGCTACCTGCGATGCCGACTTTTTCCAGGATCTAGAGATATTTGTTGTAGGTGGTGGAGACACCGCCGTAGAAGAAGCCATTTACCTCACAAAGTTTGGCCGAAAAGTAACCATCGTTCATCGACGAGATCAGCTTCGAGCTGCTAAATACCTGCAGGAAAAAGCCTTCGAAAACCCTAAAATTGACATCATGTGGAATTCTGTTATTGTGGATATCAAAGGGGATGGCCTAGTAGAATCAGCTGTTTTTCACAATAAAGAAACCGGCGAAACCACAGAAATCAAAGCTGCAGAAGAAGATGGCACCTTTGGAATTTTTGTATTGGCTGGCTATGTACCCGTTACAAAAGTATTCCTTGGTTGCGTCGATACGGATGAAACAGGTTATATCATTGCGGATTCCCGTATGCGAACCAATGTAGAAGGAGTCTTTGCCGCCGGAGACGTTCGCGTTAAAACCCTGCGACAGGTAGTTACAGCCACTGCTGATGGAGCCATTGCTGCCGTAGAAGTAGAGAAGTTTCTAGAACACCAGGAGGGATAATATGCATAACAAGCGCTTGGTCATGATCCCAGGACCTACTCCGGTTACCCGTTCTATTCAGGATCAGATGGGCAGAGAGGTTGCGGCTTTTGGAGATCCAACCTTTGTTCAGGATTATAAAGAGCTTCTTCAGGATTTAAAAACCCTTTGGAAAACCGAAGGCGAAGTATTTGTGGTGGCTGGAACTGGTACCTTAGTCATGGAAATGGCTATTGCCAACACCCTAAAAAAAGGAGACAATTTACTAGTTGTCTCCCATGGATTTTTCGGCGACCGATTTATCGACCTGGCAGAGCGAAAAGGCATCTCCGTAGACGTTTTATCCAGTGAATGGGGCCAGATTGTTGCCCTTGAAGAAATCCAAAACAAACTCAAGGAAAAAACCTATCAAGCCCTGACGGTCAGTCATGTAGATACGTCCACTGGGGTTTGTGCTCCTGTGGAAGAAATCGGAAAAATCATGGGTGAGTTTCCAGACACGCTTTTTATCGTCGATGGGGTTTGTGCCACTGCCGGCGAAAAAGAATATGTGGATGAGATGAATATCGATGTGCTTCTTACGGGAACTCAAAAAGCCTTTGGTGTGCCACCAGGCCTAGGCATCCTTTGGGCAGGCCCCAAGGCCATGGAACGACGCCAAACCCTAGGCAGGATTCCAGAATTTTATATTGATTTTGATAAATGGCTACCGATTATGCACGATCCATCCAAGTATTTTGCCACTCCTGCCATCAATATGATCTGGGCTCTTAAAGAATCCGTAGCTCTTATTAAGGCAGAAGGCATAGAAGCTCGATATGCTCGCCACCAAAAAGTAGGAAAAGCCATGCAAGCCGCCCTAGAAGGCCTTGGTTTCTCTATTTTAGCCCATAAAGGCCACCGTGCTTCTACCCTCTCCAACGTCCTCTATCCCGAGGGCATTGAAGACGCTAAATTTCGTAGTCTTCTCTATGAAGAAGGGATCGTCGTGGCCGGAGGACTATCGGCTTACGCTGGTAAAATGTTCCGATTGGGACATATGGGCAATGTAGATATGCATGACTTAATAGCCACTTTAGCCACCATTGAACGAGCTCTCTATCATTCTGGCTATCCAGTGGAATTCGGCAAAAGTGTTGGTATTTTTATGAAAGAAATGCTTCAGTAACCAATCCTTCCACAAGGAGGCAAGCTTTGTGATGCAAGACATCCAATGGAAAAGAGTATTTATTTTTGGCGGTGCCCTTATGGGATCCGTTGTTGGGGCTGGCTTTGCCTCCGGACAAGAAGTGATGCAATTTTTTACCCATCTTGGTTTTACAGGCAGCATTGGCGCCGGCTTCGTCGCTATGCTGCTTCTTTCATGGGTTTTTATGACGGTTTTGGAAGATGGACGCATTCATCAATTTTCCAACTCCAATGAAATTTTTACCTATTACTGCGGTAAAAAAATCGGTCTTTTTTTTCAATGGTTTGTCCCTATTCTCATGTTTTTAGTCTACTCCATTATGATCTCTGCCGCCGGTGCCACGGTTCATGAACATTATGGCATACATCCCGGCTTTGGTCGTATTGGGATGGCCTGCTTAACCCTGTCCACGGTGTTGCTGGGTCTAAAAAGACTGGCTCGTATTGTAGGGTCTGTGGCCCCTTTGTTTATCGCGCTTACTATTTTCATTGGCTTATCCAGCATTATCAAAAACCCAGAAGGCATTGCCAGTTCAACTCACGTCTTATCTAGGGTGCAAGTCCCCAAGGCCTACTCCCATTGGCTGGTTTCAGGCATTATGTATGCTGCTTTTCTTTTGGTAGGCTTTATGCCTTTTACGGCAGGCATTGGGAAATTAACCCGCCATCATAAAGAAACCATGCTCTGCGGTATTTTTGCAGGCATCTTTTTTCTAACCGGTGCCATGATCCTTAGCACCGGCCTATTAGTCAATATTGGCCAGGTATATCATCGGCAAATCCCATC
This sequence comes from Tindallia texcoconensis, assembly GCF_055383815.1. Taxonomy (NCBI): domain Bacteria; kingdom Bacillati; phylum Bacillota; class Clostridia; order Peptostreptococcales; family Tindalliaceae; genus Tindallia; species Tindallia texcoconensis. Next base: position 1,780,683 of record NZ_AP042431.1, on the reverse strand, counting down.
TCTTTTTGTAGCTTCTGCTCATTTTCCCAAAATCGCTTCTCTTTTTGCCTTGCTAATGCTGGCCGGCACCTACACTTCTTCTGTCACCATGCTTTGGACAGCTGTCAATCGAGTAGAAGAAAACGAACAAACCCTTGGCTACCGAATGACGGCTCTAATCATGACTCTATTTGCCTTTATTGGTGGTCATCTGCCCTTCGCTACCATGGTAGGCATTATTTATCCCACCATTGGCTATCTAGGCTTGGTATTAATGGCTGGTATGATTTACTCGAAAAAATAAGCCTTGGATGATCAGGTTTCTACAATCCCAACTCTTGGGATATCCCTTGCATGGCTTCTAAGGCCATAGCAGCAAAATCTGGAAAGGGAATCCCCAGTTTTTCAATGCTTCGCATAGCCTCTCGATCGGCGCCTGCTGCAAAACGAGTTTCCTTCATGCGTTTCGTAATGGATTTTGTCTTGACACTACTGATTTTTTTATCTGGATATACATACGTAATCGCCGTAATAAAACCAGTGATTGGGTCTGCTGCATATAAGGCTCTATCCATTTTGCTTTGTACTTTGATACCAGTGGCCTTGTTATGGGCGCAGATGGCCTGGTATATTTCTTCATCTCCCAGATTCGCTTCCTTAAGGATCTCCGTCCCCTTAGGTCCATGAAGGTGATTTTCGCCATTTTTATAATCTACTAAATCTGCATCCATATCATGGACCAAGCCAGCAAAGCCCCATCGATCTATGTTTTCCGGGTCCAGCTTTTGGGCTAACGCCCTCATAACAGCCTCTACGGCATAAGAATGTTTTAATAGATGTTCTGCTTCCAAGTGCTGTTCCATCAAGGACAGTGCTTTTTGTCGATCAATCATAAGATCTCTCCCTTTCTTTTTTAACAACCTAACACTTTTTCTTCCAAGAATTGCTCTACCTGCTCTTCGCTGAGGGAATAGACTTCCCCATTATCCAACTGAACCGATACGGCTTTGGTGCAATGGCCAAGGCAAAAAGCAGCTCTGACGGTCACCTGTTCTTCCAATCCTCTTTCCTCCACCAACTTTTGAAATCCATTGACCACCTGATACGCTCCTTTTAAATGACACGCACTGCCAATACAAACATGAATGGTTTTCATTCCTGCACCACCCTTCCAAATTCCTAATAATACTCAATGGATACATTTTTTCCCATTTTTTCCAAATATTCAGCAATTTTTTGGATTACTTGAATCTTAATGCTTAAATCTCTGGGCAAATCTGGATTTTGATGGGCTGGATTAATGGCTTTTCCCACAAAAAATTGAATATGGGTGCATTCTTCGATGAGCATTTTTGTTAACAAATAAGCGCCATCTTCTTTGCCTTGCCGGCTCAATTCAATAGCCGGTGCTACGCGATTCGCATATTGCCTCAGATTTTCCAATACCATACTTAAGGTAATCACCCCTTCTGTCACCAGATTAAAGGCTTTACTCTTTCCTATGGGTGGAACCTCTGCGGTTCCAGTTTCTAATAACACTTCTATTTCTTCTTCCAATTCTCGGACGGCTATATTGGCTGCGGTTCCACCACAAATCACTTTTTTTCCTTTGCCTTTTAAAAAGGCCTTTAACAATACTGGGTCATCTTCTTTCTTTTCCGGTGGACCAGCAAAAACGCTGACAATTTCTGGTTCTCTAATCTTCACGGATACCACGGTTGTATCATCTCCTGGTTTTCTTTCGTATAAATCCGTACATGTATTCATCAGTTTATTGGTAATTCCTTTCGCTGTTTTTTCTATTTTTGATTGATTCAACAGGTAGGCCAACACATTTTCCCACTGCCAGCCAAGGTTTAAAACGCCACCCACACCCGCATGAATCACTCCATCGCTGACCATGGTGAGGCAATCTCCTACCTGCACCTTTATTTGGCTTTCCACAATTTTTTTACCATGGATCATTCGTTCTTTTTTTTCCAAAGGTAAATATTTACGGTCTCGAATATAAAAAACTGGCGGATTGTCATATTCTACTAAATTCGCAATGCCATCATCACCAATTTTTAAAATCACAAAGGTTGAATAGGCTAACTTTCGCACGTGGCATACCGGCAAGGTTTTAGCAATGGTTTCAATGGTTTCATAGATACTAGCCCCTTCTCGAAGCATCGTACCTGCTATTTTGGTGGTCATGGTGGCGAGAATGTTCGCTTTAACTCCGCTTCCAAGGCCATCCGCCAACACCACAATGGTACTGTCTTCGGTTTTCACCACTTCTACCTTGTCTCCACAAAGCTCTTCATCTCTTTTGTTTAAGCTGTCATAGGCCAGGTCCACGAAGTATGTCATCTCTCGTCGCCTCCTTCGCCTACCACAATATCTTTGAGTTTTGTTAAGGTCACTTTGGTTTCTGCGGTGGTTTCCCCCAAAAGACTAGCAATTTCCTGGGCTACCCGCATCTGTTTATCAATGACATCCTGGGCTACATTCAAGGTTTTTTCTTTTACCCGAACGAGTTCTTCTTTATTTTTCTCGGCTGCAGTCACGTCTGTCATAATGGCCATAAGAATGCCTTCTTCTTTTAAATACAATATATTGGCAATCAGAATAACTCCATATTGAGGATATTCTACTTGTTTTCCTATGAGATTTATTTTGGTATCCAAAACCTGCTCGAATAGATCTCGAGGAATGATTTTCCCAATGTCATGCTCTTTGATGTGCTTGGCTTGAATTTGAAAGATCCGTTCCGATGAAGGGTTAAATTCTTTGACTTTCAGATCCAGGCCTACCATAAAAATCGCATTGGGACTATGATCAAAGATAACGTTTTTTAAACTCTCTGCCTGGGCCCGCATAAAAGGCAAACACATATTCACATGGGAAGTCCCCCGCAACAGGGATTCTGCTTTGGCTCGACAGGTGCCATAGCCACATGCATTACAATTAAGCTCGTCTTCTTTTTTGTTTTTTCCCATGATTTTCAAGGCGTCTTCTATTTCTTCTATGGAGAACTCTGGCATTTCCACCCGCTGATCGTAGATGATTTTGCTTAAGTCTAGGGCTGATTCCTTGGAGTCTGCTGCTGAAGAACTCCCTGGATTCATCTGGTTATTATAGTCTGCGACTCTCTTTTTTCGAAGGTAGTATCCAATATCGTCCTTAGGCATACCAGTACCATTGATACATCCCCGATCACAGGATGCGATTTCCAGAAACAGGCCTTCTAATTCTCCTTTGGCTAAACTATTGAAAATTTCTTTGCTGTTTTCCACGCCAGATACCGAAGCTTTTTGGAAAGGGTGATTTTTATTGAGGGCCATATCAATGTCAAAGGGAATTTCACGGCCTTTATCGGATCCAACGGCATCAAAAGCCATTCCAGAAAGAGTTTTGATCTGAATTTTTTCTTCTTCCAACCATTCTTGTAACTCTACAAAGGTGAGGACTTTCTGAATAAGGCCACGGTGCTGCTGTTCTCTAGCTTCTGCTTTTTTTGCTAAACAAGGACCTATATACACAATATATGCGTCGGCTCCATATTTTTTCCGTAGCATTCTACCATGGGCAATCATTGGAGAGACAATGGGAATCATATATGGCCGTAGGGATGAATAGTATTTTTCAATAAGATAATTGGTGGATGGACAACTAGACGCAATGACGTTTTTCTTTTTTGTATGCTTCAGATAATCTTCATAAGCATCCACCACACCATCTCCACCGATGGCGGTTTCTTCCACCACATCAAAACCCAGCTTTTTCAGAGCCTCTACCATTTGCTCTCCCTTATGAAGGTCAAATCCACCGGGAAAAGATGAGGATAAACTAGCAATCACTTGATGCGGCGATTCAATGGCTTCCTTCACTTCATCTACGGTATTTTTAATATACAAAGCACCCTGCTCACAGGTGACATAACATTCGCCACAGGAAATACAGCGCTGCTGGTCAATATGGGCGTGGTTATCAAAAATAGAGATGGCTTTAGGAGAACAGGCTCGAATGCATTTGTAGCAGTTGTTACATCGATCCATGGAATGATTGATAAATTTCAAAACCTCACTCCTTATCTTCTATATTTCCTTGGTTCCAAGCTTCCAAGGCCTTTTCTGCTTCTTGTTTCCATTGGGTAAAGGCAGGGATCACCCCTTGATTCATCTGCTGGCTCATTTGGTCTGTTTGGTTTTGATTATAGTTTTCTAAAAAGCATCCCACTGCTTCCATAAAGCTTTGGGTAGCTTCGTTAAAATTGCTTTCTGGTACCTTTGCCGCCATGGCCTGAACGACTTTTTGAAGGCTTTCAATCCCTTTCATCGCATTTTCTAGTAATAAAATCGTTTCCTGATAGCGTTGAGCTTCCACCTGTTTTTCCATTTGAACAAAGGCATCCTCTATGACTTCTATCAGATGGCTTACCTGTTTCATTAAATCTGTTGATGCTTGCATCCTTGTTCCTCCTTTCCTTAGTCTTCCTCTTGTATGTTTCCCCTCTGGTTCACCATTTTATCATAGTTTGTTCCAATAATAAACGGACTCCCTTTTCGGAAAGTCCGTCCATTATTGACTAAGCTGTATAGCCTTGATATAGAAAAGCTTTGATTTCTTCAATGGTTTTATTCTCCAATCCCCAATCTTTTACATGACATCCCGTGGTAGTATAGTCTTCGTTGTTTAACACAGAAGCCAGGACAATCACCGAATCCATCACTGGCGTAGGGACATTAATGGCATCTCCCAGACTGGCCAAGGCCACTAAAGAGCATTTCGTGTCTTCCACCAAGTACCGATCCTGCAAGGTGGCTGGACCTTTCAGTGGACTAAAGGCATCGCTGTCCCGATAGCATTCATAAAGAGTCTCTCGCTTGGGAGCGTATCCCATCTCGTAGAGGCGATCAATGGCACGAATGCCTGGATATCCCAAGGCTTTGCAAATGGCCAGTCGTTCTGCATCAATCTGTTCATTCACTCGAGCCACCGAAGGGGTAATGCCTTCTCGATAATGATAGTGCTCTCCGTTATAATACTCTATTTTCCCTGCATTGAGTACCACCGGCGCCGGATGAGATACTGGATTTCCGTTGTTTAAGGAACTTTCCAATACATCGCTGACGGTTTCGATGGATGGGTAAATCTCTTTTACAAGGCTCTCCATTTCCTGATTGTGCTTGGCAGGAAATGTAGAAAAGTATAGCTTTTTACATTCTAACAAAATAAGAGCTCCATTATTCCCTCCATTTTTTCGAGCTGCATAAGGCAAGGAATGCATTTCCGAAATGCGGATTTCATTGTTCCCCAGCTTCTGATAAAGCCTTCTTGCCATCATCATGGCCCCGCCAGTACTCCCAGGGGCTAGCACAATCCGGGCATTGGGTGTAAGGTGGGCTGCCAGTTCATCTGCCAACTTTACAATAGTATAGGCTGGCAGCACCGGCATAATCAGATCTACACCGTCCAAGGCTTCCTGCAGGTCGTCCGTGACTTTGTTGAGCTTTGCCAAACCGGTGGCACCGACTCCTTCCAATTGAATGCTTTGTTCATCAAATAAACTTTCCATCCGATGACGATAATGGCCATTCACATAAAAATTCACTAAATGGCCTCGCAGTGTCAAATCTGCTGCGGCAGCTAAGGCCCCATTTCCGCTTCCAATAATACAAACCTTTAGTTTCATATATCTAATCCCTCCTGTCCTTGTTCCGCCGCCTATTATATGGGAAGGAAGGAAAAGATTCAAGCCTTCTAGTATTATTCGCCCTAAAAATATTCTCGATTTCCTATTGACGAAGGATCGTTTCTAGTATTTCCAAGGCCTTTTCATAATCAAAGCCGCTAATTGCCTCTTCAAGATCACGGAAAGATTCCATCCCTTGTTTCTGGCCTGCAAGAGCCTCTCGTATGTGTCCCAAATCTTCCTCATCAATGAAGTCCCAGGCTTTTATTTTTTCTTTAAGGCTTTCTAACTGTTTCACAACCTCTCCATGAATAGGCCTTTCTTTTGTCTTCTTCAGCTCTAGAGGGTGAGCAGGTTCTTGTTTATAAGGCTCCTCTGCCAGCTCGTGATGCCATGGCGTTTCTACCACCGCCACCGGCAGGGAAACATAGAAGCTACTGCCTACTTTTTCCTTGCTTTCCATCCAAATCATCCCCCCCATGGCATCAACCAGTTTTTGCACCATACTCAAACCTACACCCAACCCTTCATAAGCCCGCTGGGTAGAGCCGTCTGCCTGTGTAAAACCATCAAAAATAGCCATTTTTTTATCTTCTGGAATGCCAATACCTGTATCTGCAACGGAAATCAACAAGTTCTCCTGGCCACTCTTTTCTTTTTTAAGCGAAAAATCCACCGTAATCGATCCCTGCTGTGTAAATTTAAAAGCGTTATCCAGGAGTTTGTTCAAGACTTCTTCGATTCGTTGGCCGTCGCCAAGAAGAGCTGTCGGCAACTCCTGGGTTCCATGAATGAAGAAGTCTACTTTCTTTTTCTCCGCCTCCCCCCCATAGGACTCGGCTAGCTTCCGGAACATTGGCTCCAATAAAAATACTTCTTCCCGAATGCCTAGGGTGTCGGTTTCCAACCGTGCAAAATCCAGCAAGTCTGTGATAATCTTCAACAAATGATGAGAAAACTGTTGAGCCTTCTTTAAATTTTCTTGGGATTGGCTATCCTGTCCTCGATTCATCGTCAATTGAATCATGCCCAAAATCCCATTTAGCGGAGTTCGAAGTTCATGGCTAACATTAGCCATGAACTGGGTTTTTGCCAAGTTTGCCTGTTCTGCTTCTATCCGTAATTTTTCTGCTTCCTGTTTTTCTTCCAATAATTTTTCCTGCGCCAGCCGATTCTCTTTCCACGAATGATTAAACCCCTCCACTAGCTGACTTAGCTCAGAATTTGCAGGAAAGAAAATCTGAGGTTGCCGTCCAGTCAATGTAGCTTGCACTTGGTTGGTCAAATCTCGGATTGGTTTCATGGTACGATTAGCCAACAAAATCCCAAAAGCAGCAAAAATAAAGGTAGCCAACAAAAGCGTTATTAGAATGCCCCGAAAAATCAGAGAAAGCTGGCGATCTATAGCCTGGGTGCTCGTCTTTCCAGACACAATCCCCCAAGACCCTTCCAAATTCTGGTAGGTCACCATAAATCCGTCTCCCACATAATGTACCGGTTCTTCTCCTAGGTTTTTCATATCCTTATAGGTTAAACCATGGTCGAAAACAGAAGCAGGCTTAATGGCTGCCACCTCCTCTTCACCCAAGGCGTGACAACAAACTTTAAACAAAACAATCCCCTGTTGGTCTGTAACCAAAAATTCGCCGCTTCCCTTAAGATGCTCCCTTCCTATCTGGCTTTCCAACCATATGGGCAACATCCGATGAACACCGATATGGGTTAATGCCCCTTGCTTATCCAATACTGGCACGATAAAATGCAAAAATGCCTGCTGTTCAAAAGGATCGTACTGTACTAGCAACTGGCTTTTTTCCTGATTTTCCAAAGCCTGTTGAAAGTACCCTTTGTTCTCATATCGGTACCCAGTCAACCATGGGTCGCTGGCATTCATCACCACCCCCCCAGGGGACAGGATAAGGGAATCATGGTATCGATCCGTCTCCTTTAGGCTGGCTACCACCTGTGATGGTTCCAGCGATTGGTGCAAGGCTTCCAACAGCTTTTTTTCTCTTTCGATATGCCCCTTCATTCTTTGTTCCAGATTCATACCGCTTTCTATGGTCTGTTGCCGAAAGTTTTCCATGGCATATCGATGAACCGTCCAATAACTCAAAGCAGCCATTAGAAGAATCAACAAAAGGCCTGAGGCCATAAAATAAGCAAAAAACCGGAATTTCAAACTATTGTTCCTTCCCTTGGAAGACAGCTTCATTGGCTTCATTTGCCCAACTCCTTTAGCTGTCCCTTATGGATGGTCACTTCTACAAAAGGATTTTCTTGGATCCGTCCCACTTGGTCAAAGCACAAGGTTCCCATCATTCTCATTTCATGATAGGCTTCTAGGGATTCCCGAAGTTCCTTGGCTACCAGCCCCTGCTCCACTAGCTCGTGAAGGAGCTTAACCCCATCGTAAATCCAAGGAGCCAGCCCATCCATTCGATGCTGTCCAAAATTAATCCGATAGGCTTCCGCAAATGCAGCCAGCTCTTCTTTTTCTCCTTCCTGCAACCCAAAGTAAAACCCTTGCACCAGGCTATAGATGGGCATATTTAGCTCTGGTAGTTCAGAAACTATTTCCGGCGCCAAGGTAACTGGAGACACTAAGATGGCTTGTGAAATCTCTGCCATGGATGCCTGCTGCAAAAAATGCTCTAATTGACCAGAGGACAAAAACAACATCAAGGTATGAGATTCCATGTCTTTGGATGCCAAGCTTTGAAAAAATGGACGAAAATCTCGTTGATCCCGTGAAACCTCCTTGGACCATGACACTGTAACACCCTGTTCTGGCAAGAGAGACTCCACGGCTTTCCACCGATCTTGAATATTACTCAAATCGTTGTATACCCCTATGACAGCCTTGCTTTCCAGCCTATCTGTAACCAAGGTCAGCAATGCTTGGGTTTCGTGGGCTACTAGACTCCGATATGAAAAACTCCAGGGATTATGTTGGAAAATTTCTTCCTCCGTAGCCATAAAGGAAAGATGGGGAATTTCAAAGTCTTTTGCCAGTTTTGCTACATATGCTGTTCCGGCTGAATTAAAATCTCCAACCAGTGCCACTACGGCATGATTGGACTCCAGATAAGCTTTGGCCTGGCCATAGCCTTGGGCTTCCTCACCAGTATAGCGAATAAAACGATGCTGAAGCCGTGTCTCTTTTTCATCCTCAGACCCAAAGGATTCCAAGGCCATGGCCGCCGCCACTTCCAGACGAGAAGGATTAAGGCTTAAGGTGTCTGACTGATCTTTTGTAATAAAAAGGATTTCTGGCGGATGAGAAGGAGTCTTGGCGCAGCCAGGGATCAGCAGGAAAATTCCCATGCCCAGAATCCATAGGTATATTTTGAAATTCCGCATCTTTTCATCCCCTTTCCAGCCCTTATGCCTGCAACCGCTTCTGGATATCCTCTTGTTTCATAGGATGGTAATAATAGTAGCCTTGGGCTTTTTGGCAATTATTTTCCAACAAAAAGGCTTCTTGCTCTTTTGTTTCTACCCCTTCCGCAATAACATCTAACCCAAAATGATCCGACAGCTCAATGATAACCTTGGCAATTACCCCGTTGTCTTTGTAAGGAATATCCCGAATAAAGGCCCGATCAATTTTCACTTGATCTACGGCAAATTTTTTCAGATAAGAAAGAGAAGAATAGCCCGTCCCAAAGTCGTCTATGGATATAATAATGCCACGCTCTTTAAGTTCTTCAATCAACCAACGACATTCCTCGGCATTTTCCATCAAAATCCCTTCTGTTATTTCCAATTGCAAGAGTTTGGGTGGAAGTCCGGTTTCTCGAAGCACCGTATCTACTAGGTCTAATATATAGGGATTTTTAAACTGAAGTCGAGAAAGATTAACGGCCACAGGCATTTCTTTCCCTTTTTTCAGAAGCTGGCTGGCAAATCCACAGGCTTGTCGCAATGCCCACTCCCCAATAGGCACAATTAAATGAGTCGCTTCTGCAATGGGAACAAAGTCTTTCGGAGAAATGATTTCTCCTGCACTTTCCCACCGAATCAATGCTTCCATGCCAATAATCTGCTTGCTTTTCATATGGACTTTCGGTTGATAATGCAGAAAAAACTCTTGTTTTGCCAAGGCATCCCGAAGCTTATGCTGAATCTCAAAGTTCATAACCGATTCTCGGTTCATTTTTTTATCGTAAAATTGAAACATGGTAGACGGATCCATTTTAGCATTATTCAAAGCAGAGGTTGCCGCTCCATAAATCTCCGTTGGGCCCTCTCCATCCGTAGGATAAATAGCAATGCCCATACTAAGGGAAATAAATACTTCTTGATTATCGATGGAAAACTTTTCTTTCAGTCCCTTGCTCTGTTGCTGAATCTCATAAAATAGCTCTTCATATCCTGAAAAGTTTATTTTTAAAATAGCAAACTCATCATTGCCCAAACGAGCCAACATATCTCCATCTTTTAACAAATTTTGAAGTCTATCCGCCAAGGACACCAACACCTGATCCCCATAGGAAAACCCTTTGGCCTCATTGATGATGCGAAAATCATCAATATTCAAAATCAAAAGAGCGTGGTTCTGATGCCTCGTTTCTTCGCCTTGAATTATTTTTTTCAGCCTTTCACGGAAGCATTGGCTGTTTTGAAGTTTTGTCATCGGATCATAATATTTAAAGTAATAGAGTTCTTTTTCATTCTTTTTATGAGCCGTCACATCCGACAGAATCACCGTATAGTAGGTTTCCTCCTGATAGATCCCCTTGCTAATTCTCAAAAACAAGTAGGCCTTTTCTCCATCCTCCTTCATGACCTGCCGCTCTCCTGTCCAATGGCCACTTTGGGCTACTTCTTGTAAAAGAGACTTGTCCAAGTAGGTCCCTTCTTCCAACGGGTTATAGAAGGATGGGTCTTCTTGTTTGGCCTTCATCATTTTATAAAAGGCTTGATTTCCATAAATACATCGGTAGGCATCGTCCAAAATAAACACTGCTTCTTCCGTATCTGAAAGCAAGGACAAGAACATTTCCAACTTTTGATGGGTGGTTTTTAATTCTTTTTCATTTTTCTGTAGCCCTTCAAAAAATTCCTCCGCCTTATCCAGTACGCCATTCAACAAGGAGCGTGTTTCATAAAAAACTTCTTGAGCCCCCAAAGGCAAGCGATAATGAATTCTCTCTTCCATGGATATCTGTTGAATATCCTTATCAAGCCGTACTAAAGGAGATAGTACATCCCTACGCTGTCGGTCCATCAACAGCCCTACTCCCATCATCGTCAACAGCACAGTGGTCAGAAACACCATCATAATTTGATTCTGTGCTGCCTTATAATCCGTTGATGGCACAAAGCTGACTACCACCCAATCCGTCTCCGGCACACTCTGATACACAACAAATCCCATTTCTCCCTCTATTTCCATTTCTTCAAATCCATTGGGCTGACTTTCCAAAGCCTCCCAAAGCAATGGGCTTGTACTTTGAACCTTGGGTGGTTTGGCCAACGCTTCCCCTTTATCTGCTGGATGAGCTAACACAGTTCCTGTTCCATCTAGCAAAAACGCATAGCCATTTTCGGATATTTCTTGTTCCCGAACAAACCCGAGAATTTCCTGTATGGAAATATCTCCGGCCACTACCCCCTTGAAGCTGCCATGAGAATCGTACACTGGCTTGGCCAGGGTAATAATATATTGGTCTTCAGAAGCATTTAAAAAAGCTTCGGTATAAATCCGTCCTCTTCTTTCCACAGCTCCTTGATACCAAGGACGGTTGCGTAAATCAAAGGTTTCCGGTGGAATCCAACCACTGGCATTGATCATGGTGTTTTCTGGGGTTCCAAAATATAGAGACGTAAAAGTATCTTTTCGTTTCAATTGCTCTTGTAGAAGCGCCAATATATTAGCTTCCTCTTCTTGAATTTCCAGAAATGCAGCGGTACTATCTACCACTTCTCCCTGTATCGCCAGCCAACTCTCAATGTTTCCAATGACTTTTTGGCTATTCAGCATCAGTTTTTCTTCCGCCTGTTGCTGAATGGTGGTGTCCGCAAAGTGAAACTGTATGGACATGCCCAAGGCAACCATAAGAATCAGCAAGATTCCGATTAGATAGAATTTCCTCAATACTCTCTTCATATCCCCGCCTCCTACCTGTTTTGCATCAGGCTGTCACCTTCTTTAATCTTTTTTCTAATTGTACCATATTTCGCCTTTTCAATTATATAGAATATTGCATATCCTGTTTCTTTCCCTCCAAGCCTTGTCCTCAACTTGTTTACCCGTAGCCATAGGCCCTCGCCCTAGTTCCCTAGGCGCAAAAACCCCTGAAGCAAATTGCTTCAGGGGTTCACCGCTGGTTTTCCCAGAGTCTTAGGCCCAACTATTAAGGTATTTTTCTTGTTCTGTGGTTAATGTGTCGATGGATAGTCCCAGGGTTTTGAGTCGAAGGTTGGCTACATATTGATCCAGTTCTTCTGGTACCGATAACACTTCTGCTGGCAAATCCCCTTTGTGTTCCACTACATATCGAAGAGAGAGGGCTTGCAGGGCGAAGGTAAGATCCATTACTTCCACCGGATGTCCGTCTCCCGCCGCCAAGTTCACCAAACGACCACCGGCCAAAAGAAAGAGTTTTCGTCCATCGGGCATTTGGTATTCTTCTATGTTGTTCCGAACCGTACGCTGGCTAATGGCTTTTTCTCCCAGTTCCTTCTTATTAATTTCAATATCAAAATGTCCACCATTGCACATCACCGCTCCATCTTTCATCAGGGTAAAGTGATGGCCAGCAATCACATCTCTATTTCCTGTGACGGTCACAAACACATCTCCTAGGGCTGCCGCCGCTTCCATGGGCATGACATCAAATCCATCCATATGGGCTTCCAGGGCCTTAATAGCATCGATTTCCGTCACCACTACTTTGGCCCCTAAGCCTCTGGCTCTCATGGCAACTCCTTTGCCGCACCATCCATAGCCAATCACCACCACGGTCTTGCCACTAACTACCAGATTGGTGGTTCGATTAATGCCATCCCATACAGATTGGCCCGTGCCATATCGGTTATCAAAAAGGTACTTGCAATACGCATCGTTGACGGCCATCATCGGAAATTCTAAAAGACCTTCTTTGGCCAAAGCTTTCAATCGATGAATTCCAGTGGTTGTTTCTTCACAGCCACCGATCATTCTTTTTGCCTGTTCTGGCCGCTCACTATGCAAAATTTTTACTAAATCTCCGCCATCATCGATAATGGCATCCGGCTGAAAATCCAAGGTATCGTTGATCAATTCATGGTATTCTTCTTCCGTTGTATTATGCCAAGCATAAGCTGTGATACCAGAGTCTACCAGAGCCGCCACTACATCGTCTTGAGTCGATAAGGGGTTGCTCCCGCATACCACTACATCAGCGCCGCCTGCTTTGACTACCTGAGCCAAGTAGCCGGTTTTTGCTTCCAAATGTAAGCATATGGCGATTTTCATCCCCTTAAAAGGCAAATCCCTTTGAAATTGATGCTTTACTTCATTCAGTAAGGGCATATGGGCTTGTACCCAGTCTAATTTTAGCTTTCCTTCAGGTGCCAAATCCATATTTCGAATTTTAGAGGCTGTTTTTGCTGTATTTTCAATTTTGGTTGTCATCGGATTTCCTCCTTGTATTTTTTCCTGATCATTAGGCGTAGATCCTCTTCCTAGCTATTGTACCATAAAAAGGGACCCAAGGCATACATTAGCCCCGCCCATTCAGTTTTTAATGATATCTGTAAGATGCTTCTTTCTGCCATTGCAGTACTGGGTATCCATCGTTTAGGTCGCTGTCAAAACACCAGATACTTCGACTCCAACCCAAGGGAAAATCTGAGCTTTTTAAGGCTTCTGTCGATTTCCGTGTCCCACTGTGGTTATGGCTTTTGTGGTGAAAAACATCTTCATCGTAATATGCATTCCTTGTTTCGAATTCAAGGCCAAATCCAATGAGACCGCCATAATTCAGGTTAAACCCCTCTTTTTTACGACCAACGGCATAGGCATTCTGCACTACGGTACCTTTTTCATGGGAGTTTTCACGGTTTCCGGTTTGAAGTCCCAGAAGCCCTCCACCCACCCAGGGTTCAAATCCAATTTGTACAATGGCATAACTATCCCGAACCAATGCATCCGGCTGCTCGGATCCAGCCCTAAGGATTCCCACCAACCCTCCTATGCCATGACCTCTAAAACTATCCAGATAACCTTTGGCATAGCATTGATCAATCACTCCAGAACTAACGCCTGCCAATAATCCCTGTCGATCTCTTTTGGTCCGCAAAACGCCTTCTACGCCGCATCTTAGCAATATTCCTTCCGGACCATTTTCGGCTACCAATAGCCCAGCAGGAGCCGCATCCCTGTTTTTTTTCACAATAACTAGGGGTTTTTTACTTCCCTTAGGCTCAATGGGAGAATATGGTTCTTCTCTTGCTACTACCTGCACGTCTCGAATCATGCCATTGTTATACGCCGCTAGACTAGCCACTTCTGACCATCCAACTACATAAGGATCCAAAAGCCTTAGGTTTTCCACTACCCCAGAGCTTCCAATTTCACCAAATAATCCAAGGCCAGATTCCCTAGGTCGCTGGATATATAGATTTCTTATGGTTTTTCCATTGCCATCAAAATGACCGTTGAAAGCTTGGCTGGCGTTTCCACTCCCAGGTTCTGAACTGCCGATGGGTTTCCACCCTTGCTCCTCGGTGATGCTACTTAAATCAAGGTCTTCTGTTAGTCGATAATGTGCTTCCAGTAAATGGGGATTCCAAGGACCATCAGCTCCCTTGACGAACTCTTCCAATGAATAGATTCCTTCCGTTAGAAAGATTAGCTGCTCTACTCGACTTATTTCATACGGATCTTCCTTGAAGCCAGTGCCAGCATCGAAAGGCACTGGAGATTCCACAGATGGGTCTTCTGGAACCTGTTCTTCAACAAAAACCATTCCTAATAGGATATTGGCCTTTGGCATTTCAAAAATATAGGGATTCTCTTCCATCAGCTTTTGGGGATAGTCGTCTCGTGTCCATCCTTTAAACCTATGAGTATCACTTTGAGAAACAGCTTTGATGGCCACTTGCTCCCCAGCTTCTACCTCCCAAAAACCAAGATCACTGGAACCCAGCAGGGCTTTTCCGTAAACAGATTCTGTTACGGTAATGCCATAAGGGCTACTAGAAGGCTTTTCCTGATTTTCTGTTTCTTCTTGGTCCTCTTCTCCAATCAAGTCTTCCTCCTCTGGCTCTTCTTTCTCTAGTTCTTCCTCTGGCTCTTCTTTCTCTGGTTCTTCTTTCTCTGGTTTTTCCAGGTTCACATGGGTATTCGTCTTTCTTTTCCGTGATGGATCTGGGTTTACCAAGAATTTTGCTTCTTCTGCCCTTTCTTCAACCCCTATTATTTGTTGAATATTAGCGGTTTCATCTATATCAAGATCCAATGACTCTACCTGTTTATCCACTTCTAAAACCTGTATCACCGTATCTGGGGCTAGGCTTATCCGAAGATTTTCTCCGGTTACCAGAATCTTTTCAAAGCTTCCTCCCAAGCGAATTCTGCCATTGGTATACGCATCCCCCAATTCCAATATTCCATTGGTAGATTCGGATGTAACTCTCCAAGATGCGGATATCCCGTTCTTTTCTGTTCTCTTTTTTGCCCACTCTCTAATAGAGGGTTTCCTATGGGCAGAAACAACCCATCCAGAGGATTCTTCCTGAACAAAGGTAACTTGGAGCCATGGTTCATATTGAGTTTGGGAGGTCACGCCATAAACATCTAGACCTTCCCCCGCCATTAGGAGACTCATTAAAATCCACGCACACAAAAAAGATATCTTTTTCAACCTGTTTCTAAGCTCAACCATAGGATGCCACCTTTCCAAAGTGATTTTGTGCCCGCGTTTTCGTGACTTTCTGGGTTTCCGGGCTCTCTATCTTATTCTATATCCTTCAGAAAATTCCTTCTTTATCCTAGGTGTTTCTTTGAACATAAAATCTTACGCTGAAAAGCCTACATTGGATGGATCACCCTATGTAGGCCTCCTACAAGAAAGATTTTTATAAGGCCCCTTGGATTCTTGGAATGGCTGACATTGGAAAGGGTGTCCTTGGTATGTTATAATAGCTCTGTATGGATGAAAACAATGTTAGAGGAGGCATCTCATGTCAAGGCAATCTAAAGATATCATGATAATAGGATTTGCATTATTTGCAATGTTTTTAGGGGCAGGCAATCTTATTTTCCCCCCGTTTCTTGGTTTTATGGCTGGCGAAGGATGGCAACCAGCTGCTGCAGGTTTTTTAGTAACCGGGGTTGGTTTATCCATGTTGGGTATCTTAGCCGTGGCCTCCGCCGGCGGAAAAACCGAAGCCATTGCTGAAAAAGTAAGTCCGCTTTTTGCCACCTTGCTTACAGCCACCATCATCCTGACCATCGGCCCCTTAATCGCAATTCCCAGAACCGCCGCCACGGCCTATGAATTAGGAGTACTAACGCTTTTTCAACATGTCCCAGCTATTATTTCTTCTATAGTATTTTTCTCCGTTACCTTATGGCTGGTGTTTAATCCGACTAATGTCATTGATAAATTAGGAAAAGTATTGACCCCCATCATGCTATTCTTGCTGCTTGCGGTGATTATAAAAGGGATCCTATGGCCTTCAGGCCTTCCCATAGCAACTTCCATGCAAACTCCCTTTGCAGATGGCTTCACACTAGGCTATCAGACCATGGATGCTTTGGCCTCTGTCATTTTTGCAGGAACCATTGTAGCTGCTGTGAAAGCCCGGGGATACCAAGGAAAAGAAGTCATTTCCGTCACATCCAAAGCAGGCTGTGTAGCAGGTGGGGCTTTAGTAGTAATTTATGGAGGCTTGGTTCTTTTAGGGGCTAATGCCATGACCAGACTCCCAGAAAACGCTAGCCGAAGTGATGTGCTGATTCATGTCACCCATATGTCTATGGGGGACATTGGCGTTGCCGCCATGGCAGTGGTGGTGATTTTAGCATGTTTAACAACAGCCGTCGGCCTAACCACTACCGTAGGCCATTATTTTCAAGAACTATCTCGTGGTCGCCTGCCCTACCGCTGGGTCGTATGTGCTACGGTACTCTTTAGCGCCTTGTTAGCCAATGCTGGCATCGAGCGGATTATCCAATTCGCAGGGCCTATTCTTGATATTCTATATCCTGTGGTGATTGTCTTGATTCTCTTGAATTTGCTAGAAAGATGGGGTTCCTTTGAAGAGGCCTATATAGGTTGTGTAGTGGGAGCTTTATCTATCCGCATCTTTGATCTTCTATTGCTTTTAGGGTTTTCCCATAGAAAAGTGGAAGGATGGCTGTCCCTGATTCCCTTTAGTGAGTATGGCTTGGCTTGGTTGATGCCCGCCTTACTAGGCGGAGTGGTGACCTGGGGTTGGAAACGGCTTCGCCAGTTGGTTCCCAAGGAACGGTAGCGCTGATCAATATGTGAGCCACGGTGCTATTCATTCCTACTTTAAAGCCCTTGGATACACTTTGCATACTCATGGGCTTTCTAAATGATTGCCTCTTATGCGAATCACTTCAAATGATTGCCTTGGGGATGAATGATTTTAGAAGATTAAAGTATAAGATACTATCACTAATAGAATACTTAATAAAGTACCCAGTAAGTAATATTCGGAAAAATTTTGGTATTCAGTGATTTTCTTGTACCTCACTATTGATTTAGCAGTTAAAATAAATCCTATAGCTGAATACTGGCCTACATAAATTAATAGTAACATTATAAATCGTTCAAGCATACCTATAAGAGCTCCTGCATTTTCATATCCTGTATCTTCTTCGTCTCTTTTAGACTTATACGGAATTAATATTTTTTTGATTGTGATACTACTTGGTTTTGTTATGAACAATATCATTAATATCCAGGACAAGAAATTCAAGATGTCTATTTGCAAATAATTTAGTGCCTCCCCTAAAGAATCGGGAAATCTAATTGGCTCATAGAAATAACAAGTTACATATGTAGTTGTATAAATAAGAAAAATGTGTATCAACTGATCGACAACATAGATTTTAGTGTCTAGATTTTCACCGACCTTACATTTTCTTTTTATACAAAACTTCATAAAATCAATTATGAAATGGATAAAACCAAGTAAAATTGCCAATTTAACTAGCTGAGAGTTCCACAAAGGTAATGTAAGAATAATCATAATCAGCATATACGCTATACTATGTTTTAGTAGTACTTTAAAATAACTATCTTTTTTACTTGCAACTTTTGATGATTGCAAATAAAAATCCCCTAAAAAATGCCCTATCAGAAAAATTGTTAATACAATTTTAACCATTAGAGCATCCCCTCTCCACTTAAAAATAATGCTACTGTGTTTATTGCTGAGTTATAAGAATAAAATTTTGAGCTTTTTAGGGATTTACTTACAGAAGGTTGTCCTATATTCAAAGCATCTGCTGTTTTATATTGATTCTCATCATTTTTAAAATATTGTTTAATTACTTCTTTCTGTCGAGTCGTCCACTTTGATTTCAACGCTGTACATAGGCATAATATAGAATTTAGCAATTTGCTACTTTCAACATTATGTTTCCCTAAATCTATCATAATATTAGAATATCCCTTCGTATATTCAGACTTTCTATCTTCAATCTCTTTAATCATTTCTCTAGCGCTATAGTATGCAGGTCCATCTATTTCAGCTGATTTCTCAAAATTTATATCTGTATTGATACCACCTATTCCTACCCCAAATCGAAGTTCTAATGGTTCCATCTCCATTTGAATTTTATTGATTATTCTCATCGTATTTTTGCCATTATTAAGCAATCCTTGAAATTCATCCCCTAATGTAATAGAAAACTTAGAAGCAATATCGTCCGAATATTCGGTATTTATAGTGTCCAACAACCTAATTAATCCCTTCTGCGACTCTTTTCTATTTTTAATCTTTCTTGAATTAGCAATATCCCCAATAATCACCACATAGTTTTTTTGATTTAAGATCATCTTATCACCTCATAACTAGTATAACAAAACAAAAGATTCACTTCAAGGTGAATCTTTTGTTTTGATGTACTTTAAGGTGCATCTTTTTTCAGTTATGCTCTCCTCGTTATAAATCTGACTTTTTATCCAAGTTTAACAGATAAGTCAGACGACAGGGAAAGCTTCAAAAAGTAGACAAAAAACAAAAAAGTCTTTATCCGATGTATGCTTCTGCACTCCTGTTCCCTAGTCACTTTTTCATCACCTACATTAAAAGTAGTTTCCGTGGAAGCGATAATGATCTTGCTGTCTTATCGACGATTAAGTGGTTTTTGCATAGATCGATAATGCTTACAATTTTATCTTTAGTCTTCTTCTGGTACGAATTGATCAGTCTGACGGCTTCCCATCGATTGTTCTTTCAGTTCCTTTTGCTTTTGGGCTGCTTCCTGATCCACACCTCCATTGGCTTGTAGGCAAGCATTTTTCCAACTCTGAACCTATTCGACATAAAGACCATTTTTTCGGCAGTATTCTGCCAGTTTGACTTCGTTAAGGCTGGCTGTTTCCAATACCACCTGAAATTCATCCTGGGTATTCCACTGCTCTGCATTGGGTTCTCCATCCAGGATGACAATACCTTCGGCTTTAGCTTCTTTTTTCCATTTATATAAAATGTCTTCTGACATGCTGGTTTCTTGAGCTATAGTTGATACTTTTTGATTTTCAGACAGCATCATCTTCTGCATAATGAACATATTTTTCTCCTCCAACTCTTCTTGGTACTCACTATACTTTAGTTGGAGAGTTATGACAACTATCCTAATACTGACACTCCTACACTCCCTCATCTACTTTTTCGAATTCGGATCATTGGTTCTTTTTCAGTAACAACAAACCCATACTCAGCCGCAACCTTCTGCAAATCCTGTTTACCAGAAACCCCCTTCGCCCGATCCATATTCATGATAACAGGCAGGGTTTGCAACATAATCATGCTATCTATCCAAAAAGAATAATTTCGGATATACAATAAGTCTAACCTTAATTTATCTTCCACCGTTGTGCTGTAATTCCCCCGCACCTGTGCCAAACCTGTAATACCAGCTTTAACGGTTTTTCGATATCGGTAATGTGGCATTTTCTGCTCAAACTTATCTACAAATAAAGGCCGTTCTGGTCGGGGACCCACCAGACTCATATCTCCCTTTAGCACATTAAACAACTGCGGCAGCTCATCTAACCGCCAAGCTCGTATCCATTTTCCACAACTAGTAATCCGCTGATCATCCTCTGCGGCCAGAACTGGACCAGTATCTTTTTCCGCATCCAGCACCATGGATCGAAATTTATACAACGGAAACCGTCGCCCATCCCGCGTAACCCGAATCTGACTATATAAGACTGGTCCAGGAGAAGTAACCTTAATACAGATTCCAATAAACGCCAGCAACGGCAAAAGGACCACCAGCGCTATGCCAGAGGCCATTATGTCTAGGAATCTCTTGATCATCCGCTGTTCCACAGACAGCTGCATGGTATCGATATGAATGACTGGCACATCATCCATCTGACTAACCGAAGCACCCACATTCATGATTTCATAAAAGTCCGGCACCAGCTGCAGTTCTTTTCGATATTGAATACACAGTTGCATCAAACGATGTTTTTGAGCCGTCGGTACCCCTGGGCATACAAAAACCCAGTCCGACATTTTTACTACATCGCTCATAACAGAAATGCTTTCTTCCTGACAAATTACCATTTCCGAAAACCATTCCCTATACTTCTGCATGATCTTTCCAGCAATCTCTTCCGTATTCTGACCCTTCCCTATCACAGAAATATGCTTGGCTCCATGCCTTTTGCGCTGAATTTCCAATAGCATCATATAAAAAACACTAAGCACCATTAACTGTAATACAACGGCTATGGCAAAGATACTGCGTGGAAAACTAAAGGTCCTCATAAAAAAAGTACCCGCCATTGTAAGGATATTTAAAATCACTACCGAAACCCCTACCGATTGAATAAGTTCCAACCGCCCTTTTCTGGTTACATTCATCAGTCCATAAATGCTAAAGAGCAAAACCACACCCACAGAAATATAGGGCACCATGATTCTGTAAGATGAAAAATTGTATTCCGGAAAAGGATACCCATAGCGCAAGAAAAACGCCATTAGATATCCAGCATGTACTAGCAATATATTAGCCAGCATTACCGCCAGCTTTTTATAGTTCCCAAAACTTTTTATTCCAAGCAAAAGGTCCATCCTCTCGAGTATCTATTGATTGAATCTACCCTATTTTACCATTAATGAACCTTTTTTGCTATTGGCTTTTCTAGTGTCACGGAATTGTCTAGGATTCCTTACGTCTAATCTTCTCTAATGCTATCGATTTCTTGGACAAACCGATCAACATCATGAAGCCCACTATCTATTTTCAATATAGTATGTGTTGTTAACAACTTCAAAGCTTCTGTGATTTTTAGTAATATTTTTCGATCTTGTTTTTTCATTCTGTTAATCTCTTGTACTTTCTCATTGAGTTTCTCAGGTTTTAACTCTTCATTTTTGATCACTTCTTTCATGTCCTTGGACGTGCTAGAAGAATTTCTGATTAAAAACTGAGTTACGACTATCCCAATTAATGCAATGGTTACAATAATGATTGCTAGCATTCTATTGGGCATATGGATAGGCAAAAGAGAAATACCATCTTCTATAGTTTCCGTCCTAATGGCAGCATTATACCAAAAAGTCAACATTCCCCAAAAGAAAATAATCACTGATAAGATGGTAGCAATCCATTGTATCGCCATACTCGATTTAGAGTCATTATCACTTCTTAAACGTTCAATTTGAGCATCTGTTGGTTCAAAAAAATTCTTGATTCTATTTAACAATTTCTCCCTATGCTTTCGTGGTGCATATAGATATTCTAACATCTCTTCATAGTATTCACTTTTCATATTCTCGCCCTTCTCTGTAAAATTAAAAATAACCCTCTCATATTGTTTTTCATACTTATCTGTAATCTTTTGATGCTTAATCACTATTTGGTTATATATGGAGTTCATTTGAGCGTTGAGTTCTAATATGCTGAAAAACGTCATATTGTAAAGTCTTGCATTGATAAATCTGTTTAAAAGAAATAGTTTAATCCTTTCTTTGGGCCATTTATCATTAAGCTTATTAGAGGTGGCTGATAAGATTTTTGAAGGATTATCAATTATCTTCAACTCTTCATAACAAGCACGCGATCTATGAAACAATACAAAAACAGAATGAAAGTGCTCACTAATTCTGAGCGTGTTTTGAGCATTCTCATCTAAAAAAATATGTTCAAGTACCCTACGATACTTTTTACCCAGATTATCTGTGTATTCAATTTTATAGTATATTTTAAATTTGTTATCACTTTTATTTTCTCGCTTATGCTCTTTGAATTTTTCTAAAACTTTACCTTTTGCTTCTTCAACGATATAAATGGGATTCTTAAGTTCAACGTATTCCATGTATTTTCCATCCTCTAGGTAGCCGCCATAATAGTCCGGTTCCTTGAATGGTATTTCGAAACTATCCACAAAACCATGCAGTTCCAATTCAGAAAAATATTTAAAATAATCCGCATTTACTTCACCCTCAAAGACGAGCGTTAAATATACAAATTCTTGAAACCTATTAAAATCAGGAACTATTTGCAATAACAACATTTCTCTCAGATACCTTTTCTCCTTTAACGCTGGTTCATTTTTAAAGCTTTCATTCCAGTTTTTTTCTTTATTCTCATACTTATCTACTTTTTCTGCATTTAACCTCATTCCAAATATGGTCCGAAAGTCATCGTCCCAACATTCTGGATTTTCATTTATTTTAAAGCCGAATTTATAGATTGTTTTCATCCTTATCACCTCCCTGCATTGCAAATTATTAAAAACTCATTTAAACAACTGATAAATGCTTTTGTCAAGTCTTCCATAATACCCACAAATTCTAATAGTATTGTACACAGATATTTTTAAAGTCATTTATTTCATATCCTAAAAAGCAAAGAAAGGTATGGCGTCTATCCAATACTGATGTTACTATTGAAGTAACACCAGTAACTAGACTTTATCATACTTTGCGTTATCGTATTTCAACAAATCCCTCTTATTCCAATGCATTCTGAAATAATCCAAGATGCTTAAATACATCCTTTACCTAACTATCCTATAAGTCAATCAAAAATCCGCTTATTGCGTCACTCAAAATACTTCCGAAAGAGATGGTATAAATATGAAAAAAGTCGATATCCTTTTAGCCACCTACAACCCCAATGACCAGTACTTCATTCAATTATTAAAAAGTCTTGATGAACAATCATATCCAAACCTTTTTTTGATTATTCGAGATGATAGTTCTAATTCAGATACCTTTCATTCCATTTCAAAACTTGTGAAAACACATATCACATCATTTGACTACAGAATTACTGCGAATCAAAACAATTTAGGAAGCAACAAAACTTTCGAGAAATTAACGCTTGATTCCCGTGGAGATTACGTCGCCTATTGCGATCAAGACGACATCTGGGAAAAAGATAAACTCACAAAACTCGTCGAACTTATCGAAAAAAACAAAGATACGGTTTTGTGTTATTCTGATTTGTCTGTCATTGACAAAGATGGCGTTCAACTAGCAGAGAGCTTCAAAGCTATTAACAGAAGGGTTAACCATTTATATGGCAATCAATTATTCAAATACTTCTTAAGACGCAATTGTATTACTGGCTGCACAATGCTTATAAAATCCGAAATAGCAAAAAATGCCATTCCATTCTGTAGCCAATACTATATCCATGATCACTGGCTTGCTTTATTCGCTTCATCTAGAGGAAGGATTTCATACCTTCCAGATCCCTTAGTTCAATACAGACTTCACGAAAAAAACCAAATAGGCCTTTCTCTATTAAATAACATAGATGACAAGGATGACTATTATAAAAAAAAATTGTTAACAGAAAGATCCAAATACCAGTGGCTTCTCGAATACTATAAAACCAACCCCATATGTGTTCATAGCGTTCAACAAGTGCTGAAATGGACAGAAGATCGCATTCGTTTCTTTGAAAACAAGAGTTTCCGAACAACCTTTCTCATGATCAGTAGAATTAAAGTTGATCCTCAGCTCATTTTATTGGAACTATTCATCAATCTGCTTCCACTTTCTTTTTCGCGAATAATTATTAAAACAATCAAGTATCGTTTTTCAGCACATTGTAAATAAGTAATGCAATACGCTACGATGTATCCTATTTATTATTTTTGTAATAAAAGGGAGAGCCCTTCTCACTGAGTATATTAAGCTCTTTATCTTTTTCTGAAAGTATCATTTCTTCGACGGAATCAACGGGCCATTGAATGCCAATAGTAGGATCATTCCAAATAATTCCGCTATCATACTCTGGCGCATAAAAATTGGTACACTTGTATGTAAATACAGCGTCTTGAAGCACCAAAAAACCATGAGCGAATCCTTCTGGTATGTATAGCATCTTTTGGTTCTCACTTGTGAGCACTACACCATGCCATTTGCCATAAGTAGGTGACCCTTTCCGGAGATCCACGCCTACATCGTAAACACTTCCCGATAGAACCCGAACTAACTTCCCTTGGGGCATTTTTGCTTGAAAATGAAGGCCACGTAATACGCCTTTTTTTGATTTGGATTCATTATCCTGAACAAAGGTTGCTTCCAAACCCATATCACGAAATTTCTTTTCATGATAGACTTCCATGAAATACCCTCGCTCATCACCAAAAATTGTAGGCTCAATAACCACCATATCTTTGATAGGTGTCTCTGTCATTTTGAAGTTCATCTTATTCCACTCCCGCTTATTTCATATCTTTTATAAATTCCCGCAATGCATCTTCCCAAGACTGAAAAGTATCCATTCCTTGTATCCTCAACATAAAGTTGTCAAGTACTGAGTAGGCAGGTCTTTTTGCAGGTCTTGGGAAAGTATCCGATGTTACTGGCTCTATTTCAATGTCCATTCCTTTTAATTCAAATATTTTTTTTGCGAACTCAAACCAACTACATGACCCCAGACATGTTCCATGATACAAGCCATATTTTCCGCTGTTCGTTAACATAATCATAGTCTTAGCTACCTCTCTTACGGAGGTTGGAGTCCCTATTTGATCCTCTACAACTTTTATTTTTTTATTTTTACTGCCTAGACTTAGCATTGTATGTACAAAGTTCTCTCCATCACCATAAAGCCACGCAGTCCTTATAATGTAATTTTGGGGACAAAACTGATTTAGCATTTGTTCTCCCATTAATTTGCTTTTTCCGTACACAGTATTAGGAGCAACTGGTGCATCCTCTTTCATTGGTTCTTTTGCTTTCCCGTCAAACACATAATCCGTAGAAATGTGTACTACCTCAGTGTTTGCAATCTGGCAGGCTAACGCTAAATTTCTAGGTCCTATCGCATTTGTCAAATATGCATTGTCTCTATCACTTTCACATAAATCTACTTTCGTATGTGCTGCACAATTATATACCACATCTGGTTTTAATTTATTTACAATGCTACAAACAGCATCGTAATCTGTTATATCCATTTCATGAGAATTAAAAGCATATACATTTTTACATCCACGATCTGACAATTGTTTAACAACTTCTTTTCCCAACTGCCCACTAGCCCCAGTAACGATAGTGCTCATGGTCAAATCTCCTTCCAAGCGGTTCTAAATAAACCTATTTTCTTCTCGATTAATAATATAAAATCCCTTTGCATTCAATGAATCTTTTCTATTGTATAAAAGGTCCGATCCATCCATTTGCCGTAGGATTGCACCCGCCTCTTCTGCTATGCAATGCATTGCCGCCGTGTCCCACTCCATTGTAGGGCCAAACCGATAGTAAATTTCAGCTTCACCGCTGGCTACCAAACAACCCTTCAAAGAACTTCCAGCGCTTTTCATATCAGAAATTAAATGGCTTTTTTCCTCCAACATCTTTTTATTCCGCTCATCCGGATGTGATCGGCTACATACCATCCTTAGTTTTTCCGTTGCCAAAGACACCTTTATGGGCTTTTTATTACCATTCACCACCATATATGCCCCTTTTCCCTTACAGGCAAAAAACAATTTTTCCTGTACCGGCACATATATCACTCCTAAAACAGGTTTGTGTTGATAGGCCAACGCTATATTAACGGTAAATTCCCCATTTTTCCGAATAAATTCTTTGGTTCCATCCAAAGGATCTACCACCCAGCACCAGTCGTTTTCATGACGATTAGAATCATCTTTTGACTCTTCAGATAATACAGCATGCTCAGGAAAATGAAGGTTAATTCCCTCAACAATCACATCATTAGATGCCTGATCCGCTTCTGTAAGGGGAGAATTATCATCCTTCACCTCTATTTCATAGCTTCTATCATAAATTTCCATGATACATTTTCCAGCTTTTACTGCTAATTCTTTCGCTATTTCCAACTCTCGGGTTATATTCATTTTTAGCCTCCATTTCAATCATTAAAAAGAAAAGAAAATTGGGATCAGAATAATTGAAGCAATTAAAAATAATATATTTAAAGGCAGGCCGATTTTTAAAAAATCCTTAAAGGAGTACCCTCCTGGTCCATAAACCATCAAATTTGTTTGATAGCCAAATGGCGTTGCAAAACAAGACGATGCTGCTATAGCAACAGCAATCGCAAAAGGCATTGGGTTCAAATCCATCTGTACCGAAGCCGCATAGGCTATTGGAAATGCAAGTACAGCTGCTGCATTATTGGTAATAATAGCAGTGAAAAAATTCGTCACCAAGTACACTGCAAACAACGCACCAATAGGCCCCAAAGGTGCTATCCCATAAATAAGACCACCTGCAATCAGATCCGCTGCTCCTGTTTTAATCAGTGCATTTCCAATTCCAAAGGAGAAAGCTATTACTAGCAACGTATCCCAACTGATCGCTTTAAATGCATTCTTAACAGAGATCGTTCTGGTAAACATAAGGACTGACAAAGCCAGTAAAGACGCATGAAAAGTTGAAAGTAATCCAGTACTGGCAAAAACAATTAACATTAAAAAAGAACCTACCGCAATTCTTGCTTTTGCTGGTGATAAAATCTCTTCATTTTCCCTTTGACTAATAAGATAGAAATCTTTTGCTCCATCCCACTGCTGAGCAAACCGATGGTTTGTAAGTATTAGCAATGTGTCACCAGGTTTTAGCGTGATCTTCCCGATTTTGTCATTAATTCGCTCCCCCTGACGAACCACTGCTACTATTGCTGCATTGTAGTGAGAACGAAAATTGCTTTCCTTTATCGTTTGGTTTAAAAAGGGGAAATCAGGAGACACCACGGCCTCCACAATATTCGCTTCCCCACTCTTAAACATGTCAGAAAACTCTTCATCACTACTTAGCAATTTCAATCCTTCAATAGCCTGTAATTGCACAATTGTTTCTATTTGACCTGTGAATACAAGCTTATCATTTTTTTGCAGAACCTCAGAAGGAGAAACTGGGTATATCTTTTGTTTATTTCTAATGATTTCGAAAAGATACAATCCTTTTAAATTTCTTAATCCTGCCTTTTCAATCGTTTTGCCAATAACACGACTCTGTGTTTCCACCTGAAAGGTAACCAGATATTCCCGAAAATTCCGTTTAGCAGAATCCAGCAAGTCCTGATTGTCCGGCAGATGCTTGTATCCATAGAATAGCAAATACAGCATTCCTAAAAGCGCCAAGGGTAATCCTACTTTTGTGATTTCAAACATTCCCATTGGTTCATGTCCAAATTCCTGAAGCATTCCACTCACAACCAAATTGGTAGAAGTTCCTATCAGCGTTAAAATGCCCCCAAACATGGAAACATAGGAAAGAGGAATTAAAAATTTTGAGGGAGAAATATTGTGCTGTGTTGACCAGTTTCGAATAATCGGTATAAATATAGCAACAATTGGCGTGTTGTTTAGAAAAGCAGACAACAATGTAATCGGAGCCATCATTTTAAGCAACGGTCGTCGTCCAGTGGCCCGTTTCCCAAATAAACGCGTAGCAATTCCTGGCAAAAATGGACTCTGTTGAATCGCACCCGCTACTACAAAGAGAATAGCCACCGTCAGCATTCCTTCATTAGAAAAACCCACCAAAGCTTCTTGGCTGCTAATAACACCCGCAGTCATCAAAGCAACAACCGAACCTAGGAAAATAATTACTGGTTCAAAGGTGTTTCGCACTAAAAGCCATATCATAACAGCAACAACTACTATGGTAAACAGTGGTTCAAACACGTTTTTTCACTCCCTTTAGTCCAGATGAGCCAATAAGTTATCCATCACATAGTCAGTAGCCTCCTCTATAGAAAGCTTACTAGTATCCACTTCTATGTCTGGTTTTTCTGGTTTTTCGTAAGGACTTGATACACCAGTAAATTCAGGAATGTCACCACTTCTTGCTTTTTTATAAAGACCTTTCACATCCCGTTTTTCGCATTCTTCCAAAGGCGTACTGACAAAAACCTCTATAAAACCTTCTCCAATAATCTCTCGTGCGCTTTCTCTATCCGTTGCATACGGCGAAATAAAAGACGTAATGGCAATCAACCCAGCATCATTCATCAACTTTGACACCTCTGAAACCCGTCGAATATTTTCAATCCTATCCACTTCTTTAAATCCAAGATTTTTATTCAGACCGTGACGCACATTATCTCCATCCAATAACATGGTATGTTTTCCCATTGTTACCAGCCGTTTTTCCACTTCATTGGCCAATGTTGATTTTCCAGATCCTGATAAACCCGTAAACCACAAAGTCAAAGGCTTTTGATTTTTCTGTTCAGCTCGTATTTCTCGTGTAACATCTGTATCCTGCCATACCACATTGGTAGACCTTCTAAGGGAATGCTCAATAACACCGCATGCAGATGTCATATTCGAAACACGATCCATCAAAATCATACTGCCTAACACTTTATTATTATCGAACTCATCAAAAACCATTTTTTCTGATAAAGCAATATCGCATCGAGCCATTTCATTTTTGAATAAATGATCCGCAGGTATGTGTTCTCCTGTATTGATGTCCACTTTGCTCTTGATATCCATGACCATCGCTGGCAAAATTTTGGTCCCTACTTTTATCAAGTAATTTCTTCCTGCTACCAATTCCATATCATCCATCCAAAGAATCGTTGCCGTAAACATATCTGCAAGTTCAGGAGAGGAATCCTTTGCCAACACACACCCCCTGGATACATCTACTTCCCGATCCAGTTGAATGGTAACAGGCTGCCCAATCACTGCCTCACCTACGTTATCATCTGCGACAAAGATTTCTTTCACACACGCTTTTTCGTTGCTAGGCAGTGTGATCACTTCATCCCCTGTTTTAATGGATCCAGATTCCACTTGCCCCTGAAATCCTCTAAATTCATGACTAGGCCTTGCTACCCTCTGTACCGGCATTACAAAACCTTCCATTTCAGATTGCGTGGTTACATCTTTTTCCTCCAGATAAGACAGCAACGGTGCTTCTTTATACCAAGGCATATTCTCTGAAGACCTAGTAACATTGTCTCCTTCCGATGCTGAAACTGGCACTACTTGAATAGATTCCATCTTCAACCCGTGAGCAAAGTTTAAAAATTCTTCCTTTATCTCTTCGAAACGGTGCCTATTGTAGCTAATTAGATCCATCTTATTAACCGCCAAGACAAGATGCTTAATCCCCATTAACGAACAAATCCTTGCGTGGCGCTTTGTCTGTGATAAAACCCCTTGGCGTGCATCCACCAAAATCACAGCAAGATCCGCAAATGAAGCCCCTACAGCCATGTTACGGGTATATTGTTCATGCCCAGGGGTGTCTGCTACTATAAAAGAGCGTTTTTCTGTCGTAAAATATCGGTACGCCACATCAATGGTTATCCCCTGCTCCCGCTCTGCCATTAAACCATCTAACAGCAAGGAATAGTCGATTTTCCCATCTCGACTTCCCATCTTGCTATCCATTTCCAAAGCTTTTTCCTGATCTGCAAAAATCAATTTTGCATCATACAACATATGACCAATTAAAGTGGATTTTCCATCATCAACGGACCCACAGGTAATAAATCTCAGTAGACTTTTCATTAGAAATACCCCTCCCGCTTACGTCGTTCCATGCTGCCAGATGCTTCGTGGTCGATGACTCGACTAGTTCTTTCTGATGATACTGCACCTAGCGTTTCCCCAATAATAGCATCCAATGTATCCGCATCGGACTCATGCCCACCGGTCAAAGGATAGCAACCAAGTGTTCTGAATCGGACTTTTTTCATCACAGGCTCTTCTCCTGGTAAAAGTCGCATTCTTTCATCATCCACCAGAATAATATTGCCGTCTCTAAATACAATTGGTCTCTCTTTTGCATAATAAAGTGGCACAATATCGATATTTTCCTTCCTAATGTACTGCCAAATATCTTTTTCTGTCCAATTAGATAGGGGGAATACACGTATACTTTCCCCTTTATTTATCCGAGTATTGTAAAGCTTCCACATTTCAGGCCGCTGATTCTTAGGGTCCCAAGCATGTGCAGGGTTTCTAAACGAAAAAATACGTTCCTTTGCTCTGGATTTTTCTTCGTCTCTTCGAGCACCGCCAAAAATAGCGTTAAACCCATGTTTATCTAAACCATCCTTAAGTGCCTGAGTTTTCATAATATCCGTATAGGCAGCCCCATGGTCAAAGGGATTAATTCCCTGTTGAACACCTTCTTGGTTCGTATACACGATAAGATCGATGCCCAATTCTTTTGCTTTTCGATCTCTAAATTTCGTCATTTCTTTAAATTTCCAGGTAGTGTCAATATGCATCAGCGGAAAAGGTGGCTTTTCAGGATAAAAAGCCTTCATAGCCAAATGAAGCATTACCGAACTGTCTTTTCCGATGGAATAAAGCATTACTGGTTTTTCGCATTCCGCCACTACTTCACGCATTATATAAATGGCTTCTGCTTCTAACTGTTCTAGATGTGTGAGTTCTCTCAATGATAAAGCCTCCTCTGTTTTTCTTGTTTTGCCTATCCTTTTTCTGAGTATAATAAAACAGTTTACTTTCTAATAATCATTTCTTTGAGTATATGTGCATGCTCCTTAAAACTGCGTTTAAGTTTATACGAAAATGATTTTGTATTTTCATTCTTCTCTTTGTTTGTTATTGAAATCGCTGATTCATTTGTTTTAGTGCCTTCCTTAAATTCCTCATCCAATAACACTTTTCCAAATAAGTACTTAAAGTCTTCCTGGCATGGCAATGCATCTTTATCTTTTGACATGAGAAACCAAGACTGTCTAGGGTGAAACCAAGGAATTTTTACTATTTCCAACCCTTCACTTTGTGCCATTTTTATTATGGTTTCTTTTTTATATACAACACAGCCAGGATAAACCCAGCCATCGCCTTCGTAATCAGATTCCCCTTCAATGAATGTTGCAGCTATTACTCCTCTGGACTTTAAAACCTTCTTGCAGTTTTGAAGAGCTTTAGTGATAAGATCTTTTCCAGCATGAGAAAAAATTGATTGTGCTAATATATAGTCGAATTCCGTTTCAAATCCACATGTTTCAAATTGATCATTATAAGCGAATTTTGGTTTCTTGATTCTAATCAAGTCTTCTCCTATTTGATTCTTAATAGCATCATTAATTAACCACTCATTTGGCTCCAGTCCAGAATAATTCCCTTCATCAAGATAGCTTATAAAGAATCTGCCTGCTCTAAGGGACCCACAGCCAACATCTAGCATTACATGGTTTGCTCTGAGTCCTATTGTGCACAATAAGCGAAATTGCGTGGCTCCCATAAAATCATACTGCTCAGGTGGCCCAACGTAAGCTTTATAGTGTCGATCACCGGGTTTTTTGTGTTCTTTCATATATAATCATACCTCATCTCAAAAATAGTTACATGATTTTTCTTAGAACGCATAAAACTATGTTTCATCATCTACATTCTTAAAGCAAGAATCTCAGTTCTTTGAATGGTTTATGTATTCTAAAGAAGTTTGCATTAAATATCATTGAAAATATTACTCCCCACCTAAACATTCTGAGTACCCGTAAGATTTAAAATCTTCATAAAATATAATCCTAGCCAATTCACTAGACTCTTCATCATAAAAATTCATGTAATGCGGTGTTTTTTTGCTTAGAAATGTCTTTTCATTTATTTCCATCCTTGAGTAATTCTCTTTTGAAGAAGTATTTTTTAGTCTGTGATGGCCAGAATCAATTATCCTCGGATCGGTGTCGGACGCTTTCAAATTATAGCGGATTTCCAAATCTTTGATTTGTTCAGAGTACTTTTCAAGTTGCAAATAATGATCAATGTATGTTTCTTCTCCGTCAATATATTGTTGTGCAAAGTGTGGATTGTTTTCATTAATTCTTGAGCCTGTACATTGAAGGTATTTAAGGTAATCATAAAAGCAAATCCCTTGTTTGGAACCCGGGTCATCATAAAAATGCGAACGAATATTCACCCATTCTCTATGAGCAAAATGTTTTTTGTTTTTATGTACGGCTGGTGAAGATAACATAAGGAATGAACTTACAGCTCGTTTATAAGGATTTCGAACCAGTTTTATTTTTGTTTTTTCCCTAGAGTTCATTGCCTTTATCAGCTCTTCATTGTATGTTAAGTGCTTTTTAAAGACTTCGTTTTCATATTTATGAATCCATGGATGATAGGCTAAAGCTTCGTCTAGTTTTCCAATTTGATAGAAAAACCATTTGACTAATGTAGTACATCCACTTTTTTGAGACCAAAACAAAACAAAAGGAAAGTTCTTTTCCCATAGTGGTTTTCTAAATTTTATAAGTTGATTTTTTTCATTTAGCTCCATTTTTTTCGACTCCTTCATATTAGATATGTCTTCTATACATAGTCACCTCAAAATGCTATTGATAAGTTTGCTAGCACTTTATTTATTCTTTAGATGTTTTTCAATTGTTTTAGCAAGCTCATTAATAATTTCGATATAAAATTCTATTGGAACATTACCACCCAAAACATTCTCGCTCAAATCTTCATTTTCTGCTGAAATTTCAGTAAATCTATGTTCTACAGGAATCAGCTTATTTACAAATTCAATCTCATCATTAAGCATTCTCGCAAATTCTTTGGATATCTTGTATTTAAACTTAAATGACGGTTCTTCTATTTTGCTTAAAACATTAATTAAAACCCCTTTATTTCTTGCTAGGCCACGTTCACTGTTAATCTTACTGTTTTTTATCAGCGGATATTTTTTATTAAATCTTGACAATGTTTGAACAGAGTATTCGCCAAGTGAATTGTTTTTAGAAGTAACTTTCAGCTTACTAGCTATATTCGAATTCAACCCTATAGATGATATAAAATCTTCAATTAAATTATTATTAACGAATGCTTCTCTTATAAATGGTCTCACTATTAATGCTTCTTTGCCAAAGATATTCATATATATCTCAATGCATCCTCTGTATAATTCAACTTGGTTAATATTTATACTTTCAATAGTCTGTTTTCCTGATTTTATTTTTTGTTGCACAACACTATTTATGTATGAAAGAGGATCTCGCACATAAATAATTATTTTAATATCCATAAAGTAGTTATTTACAAACTTCTTCAACTCTCTAGTCGCACTAGTATTTAACCGTGATAGATTTTCCCCAGAAATAATAAATGTTCCACCGGGATAATTTTTCATTTCGTTCTTCCAATACTCTTTCAATTCTTGCAAATGACTATTGGCCTCTTTGCAACTGTATATACCCTTCACCTTAAATTGTTCCAAGCTAAGAGGATCTTCACAGAACAAGGGATATCAAGTAGCAGAATGATTAAATGGCTTGACTGTCGGATAGTATATCTGCTTAGAAAGAAGATATTCTCGTCCCCGACCAAAAAGAGTTTTGGATTGTCGACGTGCCAGTTTTGTGCATACCAATATGCAGTATTAGCCTTCTATTTCTCACTGTTTTACCTCCGTTTCATCGAATCCTAAGCTTATTATTACTATCAGTGCACCCCAGAAAAGCACACCCAGAAAAACCCAGGGTTAATTCGATTGGTTCATACGTTTCCATGATCTATACAACGAATATAATGGACTAATGGGTTTTCTCCTCTTTCAAGCATTTCCCTATTTTCTTCAAGATATTCTTTTGTATTGAAGCTCGGACTTGGGTTCCTCAACTCAAAAACTCCATGTTTCAGATAATGTGTTATTGGATCAATTCCTGCACTATTCACATCTTGATAGTTTCTTAAATAAAACTCTTCATCAAATAAACCAGAATTCTTTATAACTCGATAATCCTCTGTGTCCAGTCCATTTTTATTTAAGTATATTTTTTTGTACAATTTCATCGCAATATTCTTCCATTGATCAATTTTTAATATGGTTTCAATCAAGAATATGATAACTTTTGATGCGTCTCCCATTATATGCTGTTTTTCCTTGTAATCGACGTTTGAAATCATTTTTTCTTCTATAAACAATTTCGAACCATCAAAGTAGATTTCTGATAACCTTTTGTTGTCTTCATTAAACCGTTGCATGGCATTTTTTCTTTCAGTGACGGTCAGTAGTGTTTTCATATCCCCTTCATTCAGGACATTCATCGCAATGATAACATTTCTTATTGATTGATGTTTCCATCGATCTTGGCTGTTTTTATTGCTAAGCGGCTGTAACGATTTGTTTATCTCATTAAGCAATAAGGCTTTTTTCAGACTAATCGCTTCATTGTTTTTAGGAGTATCTGTAAAGTTTGAAAATTTATTTACTCCTATTATGCTCAAAATATCATCAGCAAGTCTTCCATTTATCCACTGATTTTTGTCAAAAACCCGAACATAGATGTTTTCTTTCCCGAATGCTTGTGTCCAAGGATCTAACATTTTAGAGTAATAAAAATACGGTCTTTTTATCATGTCTTCTACGCTCGGATTAACGTAATGCCCTGACTTAATTAACTCTTGCACTCGAGAAATATAAAAATCATCTTGACTTCGTAAATATACAATTATTTTAACATCAAATTGGTTGAGTTTTTTTTTAATTTTTTTAAAATCAGCTGGAAGTCTTACTTTATCGTAAAAGAATTCACTGGATATAAGTATATCATTTTCTTTCGCCTTAAGCATATCTTCTAAAAATTGATCATGAGCTTCACCACGTGTGTAGTTCATCGCATCTGGTATAGCTGGAATATGCTTGTTAATAAGCGATGTAATCAAAGGTGCATGTTGGTTGCTCAATGAATACTTTTTACCTGCATCTGAAGGGTAATAAATCCCAAACTTTTTTAAGACACTAGCATTCGTTGCAAAAAACTCCTGCAAATAAGTAGTTCCTGTTTTTGGAGTGCCTATATGGATGTACAGTTTTTTTTTCATTTTTGCTAACCCCACTTCTACATTAAAATTGAACGTAATGTCTCTAGCATACAGTTTGCATCTATCTCTTTCACTATTTGACCCTTTGAATACTCATTAACTCGTTCCCCTTGAGCACCAATACCAAACGAAATCACAGGATATTCAAGTGCCATTATTTCTTGAAGTACATAGCAATATGTTTCAGGCCAAACTGAAGGTATCATAGTAACATCAATACTGTTATTGCTTAGTAACTCTGGAAGGTCTGCCCGATTATATGCTCCGGTAACAAAGATATTATCCATTTTTTCAGCTTCTTGTTCGTAGTCTGGGTGTACGTATCCAATAACAAAAAACTTTATATTCATATTCAGTTGCTTTGCAGTTTTGGCCATTTCCAGTAGTATTTGAACCCCTTTGTTCACACCTAATGCACCAATAACCCCTACATGAAGTTCTTTTGAGGGTAATTTTTGAGTGCGTTTTTTTTGACACTCTTTAAACTCTATTAACGGTTTGTGCGGAAGCACTGTAGTTTTTTTGTGGTTTAGAATATAGATGCTTTCTACTATTCTTTTGCTGCTCTCAGAAAAGAATCTTACTTCAATTGCTTTTCTAATCAACTGTTGCCATGCATTTCGCCACTCTTTTATATCTGCGATTCTTGTCACTTTATGTGGATTTGTGGTCAAACACTTATTACACTCATCTATGTCTGGTAAGAAGCAGTATATATCTTGACCCGTGAGTAAATTGACCGTTGGGCAAACGCAGTAAAAATCATGTATTAGCATCATTATTTTCGATTTAGTCTTCAGCAACGCATCCATGCAAGTGTAAAAATCACCATCATTCCACAACGCCAATTCATTAATGATAATATTTTTGTCATAATTGCAAATCAATGAATAATAGTCTTCATATTCAAAATTCAAATTTAAACCTTTATACATAATTTCTAGCTTTACGCCTTTTACATGCACTTCCTTTGATTTTGGAGCAAGTATCCCAACAACACCACCATTTGATTCTATTTCAGGTATTAGAGTGTTTGTCATATAATCACCAGCGCCTCCTCCTTTTCCATGATCAAGTATTAGGTAGGCATCGTGCTTTGTTAGGAAAAGACTATATAGTGCGGCGTCTCTAAAGTTTTGGGAACGTTTGTTTTTTATCCACGTTTCAATTTGATAGTGGTAGCCTGGATGTAGGCGATTTAGTTCATTCAGATTCTTCTTCAGCATCCTTTGTTTTTTTTCTGGTTCAAATGAACCGCCGTGATTATGAAATACAAATAAGTTTGGGACATATACATTTCTAAAACCTTTCAAATTAGCCCTTTGGCAAAAGTCATTTTCTTCACCATATCCTAACCCAAAAGTGGCTTCATCAAATCCTCCTAACGCTTTCCATAAATCTGTTTTTATCGCCATGCAGAAACCAATACCTGTCGGAATATCAATTGCTGTTTCCGAAGGCTCATACACAATCTCTTTAAAAGCATCATCAATATCAACAGCCACATCTGTATTCATTTGATTGTCTTCGTTTATCAACGGAAAGCTAAGTACTGTTGCTGCGTTAGAAAGTGGCGTTGCTGTTGCAATATTATCTTCCTTGTATATTGGAAAAAGCAAACGCTCTAACCAATTATTCGGGACACAAACGTCTGTGTTCAATAGAACAAAACACGTGCTTTTTACATGTTCACTAGCTTTGTTAACTGATTTTACGAAACCAAGATTATGCGTATTCTGAAGAAAAATTGTTTCCTGAAAGTCACCGAGGTGTTTCTTTATTACATCTACAATACCTACATCTGGACTTGCGTCATCAATGATAATTAAACGACATGGGGTTGTTGTATGTTTTTTCAAACTATTAAACAAGTTGTCAAGATATTCAATCCCATTGTAAACTGGTATAATGATGTCTACTGATTCTTTTAGAATTTCAAAGTGTTTCTTTCCTTCTATACGTACTCGAATTTCATTTTCATTTTTATATGCATTTCGCTCCACTAAATGACAGGGTTTTCGTCCTTCACTTTTTCCGTTCGAAACGTAATGATATAACGGATTAATTCCTTTTATCAGAACATCACTTTGATGACTTAAATAATATTTAGAATTAAAGTCTGGAGTTACATCTCTTCCTTCATAAACACCATGGAATACATAATGTTTAATTGGGTGTGTTAAGAATTTACCTATATGCTTTAAAAGGATATTTCTTGAAGACTTATACTTGCTCCATCTGCTTAAGTTCATTGCCTTCACAAAATCTGGATTTTTTTGCCTATAGTAGGCTGAATCGTACATTCCTGACCTGTAAATAATGTAACAAACCTTTAGATCGTTAATCGTTTTCAAGACCTTTAGTTTTCTGCGTTTTCTTGATGATTGACAAAATGCTTTTAACACTTCTTTAGGGTTTATAAACGCTCTTTTTTCATGTTGACCATATTGAACAAAGTGGTGAAGAGGATTTATTATTCGAGAGTCAATATCAGCATTCGCATTGAGGTAGTAATCGGTACTAAAAAACTCACTTGGATTAAGTCCTCTCATTGCACCTTCGTTCACATAATGCTTAATCAACATGCGCTTGCTTTGTACCCTGTCTATTTCAGCATGATTGCAATAGTAATCAGGGTCAAACAATGGCGTGCTCATTAGATTTTCAACTGCATCTATAAGATTCAGTTGAAATCTAAGCGATTTCAACTTTTTTTCTTGGTCACTTATTGTCTTTTTATTCTGCTCTAAATCCACCAAAAGTAATTCATTTTCTTTTCTTTTTTCTTCTATTACTGCTTCTTTTTCTTCTATTACCGCTTCTTTTTCTTCTATTACCGCTTCTTTTTCTTCTATTACCGCTTCTTTTTCTTCTATTACCGCTTCTTTTTCTTCTATTACCGCTTCTTTTTCTTCTATTACCGCTTCTTTTTCTTCTATTACCGCTTCTTTTTCTTCTATTACCGCTTCTTTTTCTTCTATTACTGCTTCTTTTTCTTCAACATCTTGCTTTTTCTTAATGATGTTCTTTTCAATATGCATTTTTTTGCTCTTGGTGTTCTCTAATTCCGATTTCACTTCCTTAAGCACAGTATTCATTTCTTTTTTCACTGTATGATTGACATGAAATAACGTGAACTTATCTAAACTATATTTTTCAAATACTATTTTTATTTTATTTTTAAGAAAGTCAGATATATCTTCATTAATGACAAGTTGCGGATCATCTTTTTCAAATACATAAAACTCACCTATTCTATGAGTATAATTCCCAGTCAATTCATTAGTATCTAATTTTTTGTTGTCACTCACAACGATAGAATTAATTTTAACAAGAACACTGTATTTACTAGGATCTATTCTAACGCCAACAGGCTCACCAACTATGTTGTCCGCTTCTATTTCCATTAAATTTTTCCCATTTGTCCACTTTTGGGATTCAGCTTCATTGTAGCCGTTTCCTGTATCAATGAATAACTGGATATAATCATCAAATTCTGCATCATTTAGTGATAGAAGGTTTCTCATCAAAGCCTCTCTGCGACTAAGAAAAAAGTTTTTTATTTTACAATTATCATTTTGAACCTGCAAAATATTATATATTTGCCATGTTATTTCATTCAAATTATTGCTCAATATCGACTTAGTGTCTAGTTTATCATTTTGAACCATCTTCACATCCAAAAAGTCTTCTAAGTACTCTTTGGCTATATTGCTATTAAACTCTTTGATTGCTAGATACTCTTCAATTTTTTTAAACTCGCTTTGCTTCTTACTCAATAGATTATTAAAATCACATAGTATAAATTCTTCACATACATTTTGAAATAGTATTGAGTAATAGTAAATCCATAGCTTTATACCAGCCTCTATCTCAATTCCATTTCTTTTATATAAAGAATTTGCTACTTCAATTGGTTTTCTATAGACAATAATTCTTTTTGTTTTAATTCCAATTTCATTAAATACCTTTTCCCAAAAAGGCAGCAACAACGAAAGTCTTGGATCTTTTATAACAATACACTTACTATCCTCAAACTCTTCTTCAAGAATAGCCTTTGCTTCATGAACAAAGCAATCATAGTATTCATACAACATTGATTGAAATCTATTCAGCACGATATTATCTATGTTATACCATTTCATACCAAAAAAAGCTAATATCTTATCATTAAGCTCAACAATTCGTTTGTTTTCCCAGTAACCTTTTTGATTAAATTCATCTGCATCCAAGAGCTTTTTCCCTGGATACGCCCCTAAATCTACTGCTGCTTTTGCAACAGTACTCGTTCCAGATCTATGCATTCCTAGTATGAAAATTGCCTGCACTTAAATCACCCTTTTAGATAATTTTTATTGCTTATTTCATTGCATTTTTGTATTCCTTGCATATTAATTCAGGATCACCAGATTTAATGATTTTCCCTCCATCTATCCAAATCACTCGATCTGACAATTCCCTGATCTGTTGTAAGCTATGGGATACAATTAGAACCGTACCACCGCCATCCATCATCTCCCTCATTTTAGCAGAACTTTTAGCTTTAAAGGCTTCATCACCAACACCTAAGACTTCATCGACAATTAAAATATCTGCTCCTACTTGTGAGGCAATGGAAAAACCAAGTTTTGCTCGCATTCCTGAAGAATAGTTCTTGAGTGGGGTATGAATAAAATGACCCAGCTCAGAAAATTCAACAATTCTTTCGTAATTTGCATCCAGAAATGCCTTGTCTTTTCCTAGGATAGCACCATTTAAATAAATGTTTTTTGCTCCAGAAAACTCTTGATCAAAGCCTGCTCCCAGCTCCAACAATGGAGCGATGCTACCATTAATTTCTACACTACCGCTGGTAGGCTTCATCACACCGGATATTATTTTAAGAAGTGTGCTTTTTCCAGCTCCATTTCGTCCAATAATCCCTAAGCGCTCCCCTTTATATACATTAAAGCTCACGTTATCTAGTGCTCTAAAGTTTGAATAAGTGAGTTTCCTTTTCAGGATGCGTATCATATATTCTTTGATGGAATTCACTTTTTCATTTTGAAGACGGAAATCCATTGTGACGTTGTTTACTTTTATAATTGGTTTCTGGTTCATTCATATCGCTCCGATAGTCTAAAAAATTTATATATAAAAGATGAATTTTTTCTGGTTTCTTTCAAATAGAAAAAGTCCAGCAATCATGAAGAAGAGGGCATATCCAGCACAAAATAGCAGATTCCCCACTTCTGGTGTTGCGTTGTAATAAATAATCTGCCGAAATCCTTGGATAAAATGAAAAACTGGATTTATTTGCAAAAATATTTGGTATTGGTCTGGAACAATTTCTGGCGGATAAAAAATAGCGGAGAGATACATCATCATCATGATAATAACACTATATATATGTTCCATATCTCTAAAAAACACAGCCACAGTTGCCAGTAACAAACTGACTCCCATCACTAAAATAAACAACAAGATTAGATATATGGGTACATATATCAGATGGATACTAAAACTAGCGCCTGTCCATAAAATCACAAATACTAGGTTAAACATAGAAACAATAAAAAAAATAAATTCTGATATGACTTTGGATAGGGTAATGATATATTTGGGAATATATACTTTTGTAATAAGTCTACCAGATGCAGTAATGGATTTCATTGCTGTTGATGTGCAGGTCGAAAAAAAAGCAAAAACAAGCCTTCCTGTTAATATGTATAATGGAAAATTTTCTATCTGGCGTTGGAGAAGAGTGGAGAATACGATGGACAAAACGATCATATGGAGGAGTGGGTTTAAGAGACTCCATACTATTCCCAAAGCAGATCCTTTGTATTTTTTTTCGATGGCAGTTTTTACTAGTACGGTTAATAAAAAGTAATACTTCTTAAAGGTTTTTAGATAACGAATTAGTTTATTGTCTGTACATATTGTCATAATAATCCCTGTACTCTCCTGTGACAATTTTTTTTAGCCAGTTATTGTTTTCTAAATACCATCGAATGGTTTCTGCCATACCTTGTTCAAATGTGTATGCTGGTTTCCATCCAAGTTCTGTGGAAATTTTAGTGTTGTCGATGGCATAGCGTCTGTCGTGACCCGGTCTATCTTTGACATATTTTATTAGGTTTTCGGTTTTATTCAGTTCTTTGATAAGAAGTTTCACTATTTCTATGTTGGCTTTTTCATTATTTCCGCCAATATTATACACTTCACCGACTTTTCCTTTACGCAGAACCGTATCGATCGCTACACAGTGATCTGAAACATGCAGCCAGTCTCTAACTTGCATACCGTCTCCATAGACAGGTAGGCTTTTATTCTGGATACAATTATTGATCATTAAAGGAATTAATTTTTCTGGAAACTGGTAAGGCCCATAGTTGTTGGAACAACGTGTAATATTGACTGGCATTCCAAAAGTTTCATGATATGCTCGCACCAAAAGATCTGCACTGGTTTTAGATGCAGCATAAGGACTATTGGGAGCCAGCGGAGTTTTTTCCGTAAATAAGCCTGTCTTTCCTAATGTTCCATAGACTTCATCCGTGGAGACTTGCACAAACTTTACATTTGGTTTAAACTTCCTGCAATGCTTATCTTCCGGATTCTCTTTCCAATGGTTTTTAGCTGTGTCCAGCAACAATTGGGTCCCTATAACGTTGGTGCTTAAAAAGATTTCTGGTTCTTCAATACTGCGGTCTACATGAGACTCGGCGGCAAAATTAATTACAGTATCGATATCGTATTCGTTAAAAATGCTTTTAATCTGTTTTCTGTCCCTAATATCTCCTTTAATAAATGTATATAAGGGGTGTTTTTCAACCTCTGACAAGTTATCTAGATTCCCAGCATATGTCAACATGTCCAGGTTAACAACTCTGTCCTCATGGTTATTCAGCATATATTTTATAAAGTTGGCACCAATAAATCCAGCGCCTCCAGTAACCAGTATTTTTTTCATAGGGTTCTCCTTTATTCTATTATTTACAATCCTTTTGCAATATCTAACAGGTATCTGCCGTACTCGGTTTTCAAGAGCGGTTGTGCCAGCTTTTCAAGTTCTTCGTTTGTGATGTAACCCATTCGATAGGCAATTTCTTCGATGCAGGATATATAGAGTCCCTGACGTTTCTGGACGGCTTCCACAAAATTGGACGCTTCCAGCATGCTTTGATGAGTTCCTGTGTCCAACCATGCTAATCCTCTACCGAAGAGTTCTACTTTTAGATTGCCTTGTTCCAAGTATGCCTGATTTACCGATGTTATTTCCAATTCGCCTCGCTGAGACGGCTTTACGTTTTTTGCAATTTCTGCTACATTATGATCATAAAAATATAGTCCTGGAATAGCATAACGTGATTTTGGTGTTAGTGGCTTTTCTTCCAAGGATATTACGTTTCCACCAGTATCGAATTCTACTACACCGAAATCTTCCGGATTCTTAACGTAGTAGCCAAAAATGACGGCACCTTCTTTTAAGGAAGCTGCTGATTGAAGTGTCCCTGTAAAGCCTTTTCCATAAAATATATTATCTCCTAATACCAATGCACAGGAATCATTACCAATAAATTTTTCTCCAATAATGAATGCTTGGGCAAGTCCTTTGGGCTCTGGTTGCACTGCGTAGCTAAGAGAGAGGCCGAGTTCTTTCCCATCTCCCAATAAATGTTCAAACATGGGTACATCTGTTGGTGTTGATATAATAAGTATTTCGCGTATTCCTGCCAACATTAATGCAGACAAAGGATAGTAGATCATTGGTTTATCATAGATGGGTAGTAGTTGTTTTGATATGCTTCGAGTAATCGGGTATAAGCGAGTGCCGGAACCTCCAGCTAGTATAATGCCTTTCACTTTATGACCTCCTTTTTTGAAATAATATTGCCGAACTTCATGGTATCACTACTAATTTGGTAGGTCAAGGCGTTTCTTAAAGCCTATTCTGCCCAGATATGTCACATGAACTTCCAGCCCCATTTATTGAAGTATGTTATCATAGAACGTAAAGTTATATATACATATTTAAGACTTTTATGTGCATTTCTTTCCCATATGTGAATTACTCTTGCTTCTGGAAAAAACATGGTTTTAGATACTTGATTTACTCTTCTCGTGATATCTGCATCTTCTAAGTACAAAAAGAAAGCATCATCAAATCCATTGATTTGTTTGAAAATATTGGTTCTAAATACCATGAAAGAGCCTGTAGCATATTCCAATTGCATAGACGAATTGTAGCCAGTGTTTTTCATAACGTATTTGTCTTGTCTTTTTCTAAGTAAATTGGGCGAAATTCTTCTGATCATCATGTCTAAAACAGTTGGGTTAATTTTACACAGATGTTGAATGGTGCCATCTGTATTTAAAACTAATGGAGACAACAAGCCTACTTCTGGGTTATCATCTAAAAATCGAATCATTGATTGGACTTGGTTCGCATTTTCTATTGTTATATCTGGATTAATCACAAAGTGATACTTAGAATTAATGTCTCCAATAATTGCATTATGTCCATTGCCAAAACCCTTATTCTCGTTACGACAAACAATCTCTATATTTCCAGAAACCTTTCGAGCTATCTTTACTGTATTATCCTTGGAGTTATTGTCGATGATATATAGTTTATATGTATGATTCGGGGGAATGCTTTCAATAATATTTCTTGCCGTGTTTTCTATTAAGTCTTCATTGTTATATGTAACTATCGCTAAACTCAAGTCTATTTTGCTCATTTTCAACACGACCTGCCTTTTCTCACAATTTGTCATGCTTCTAAAGTCTATTGCATTTCAAAAGTTATCGACTACTTGATTGACCCCTATGTTTTGAGACTTTCTTATAACAATTCCCTTGTTTCTAAAAGCATTACTCTCTCTGGAAGGTTAACTATTGGATTTGAAATATCATTCTTAAACTCCATACCAACATGAAGTATGGGTATATCCAATTTTTCTATTTCTTCTACTGTTTGAATATATATTATAGATCCATTTTCTTTTGCATTCATTTCTCTTAATGCCAATTCTGTCAATCTGCTAAATTCATCCTCCGAATGAATAAAGTAAAGACTATCATGCTGATTCAAAAGAGTTTTTAAACAAAATTTAATATCCTCTTTCATTTTTTCTATGATCGTATAGTGTACTTTAACGTATTTCACGGTTTTTTGGGCTTTTTCCAGTATGCCGGCCGGGGTGAGCATATAGGCTACCCGGTTGGCGGGGATTTCTTCCATTTTCACCACTCCCCGGCTGATCATTTTTTTGAGCAGAAGATTGACGCTGCCCAAAGAGAAGCCGGTTTGGCGGGAGATATCCCGTTGGGAGGCTTTGGGGTTGGCGTCTAGTTGGGTGAGAATGATGTATTCTTTGTCGTTGGATATAGTCATGTTGATCACCTCCAGATTAAAGCAAGTTCAAACTTAAAAGAGAATTACAAATACGATTAACCACGAAGGTGTTGACGCTTTTTGTAATAAAACAAGCCTGTGTTCAGTTGTTGAACGCAGGCTTATCGTAACATGAGTTGAATTTAGTTGTCAAGGTTGTTTTATCCTTGGTTTAAATAAAATGCTTCTAGCTTTTCTTCTAACGGTGCTTGGTAGGTGGATTCTATGAGGTCCATCAACCACATGAGTCCTGGCAGTGCATTTACTGCATCTGGCACTACGGTTAACACTTCATTGATGATTTCTAAGTGATCTGTACTTTCCCATTCTTTTATCAAGGTGCTTTCTACGGTATTGGGGTTGATGTAGTAATATCCCTTTAAAGCCACAATGAATCCTCTCTCATGATTTTGCTCTAATGCA
This sequence comes from Tindallia texcoconensis, assembly GCF_055383815.1. Lineage (NCBI taxonomy): Bacteria > Bacillati > Bacillota > Clostridia > Peptostreptococcales > Tindalliaceae > Tindallia > Tindallia texcoconensis. The sequence continues at coordinate 1,735,751 of NZ_AP042431.1, read as the reverse complement.
GGGACTTTATAGGTTAATTCAATCCTGTCTCCATAAATCATCCTGACATAGTTGTCGTTGTCGAAATCTCCAATGATGGTTTGAACATTCTTTTCTCCATTAAATAGAGCTGTGTTAGGTTTTAGCTCCATCATCTGTACCATTACATTATCTGAATAATCAATGCTAATCTGATCTATTTCGTAAAGTCCCGCTCCTGAAACCAGCCGAACTTTCACTTCATTGGTAGACCCTGCAATTAAGCTGAGATCCAGGGGAACTAAGAATTCTTCAAGCAAGTGCATACCTGCTTTGATTTCGCCTTGTTTGATCCATTGTTCCCCGTTCCACAGTTCGATTCTCAGGTTAACGATGCTGACAAAATCCCACAGCTTTTCCTGGATTGCTGGTGTTTCCAATACTCTTTCAATCCACCACATATGATTAAGGCCATCAACTCTGTCGATGATATAGGATCCTAACTCATTGACCCCTTCGGTTTTCTGTGTGCTAATCAGCAATTTCCCTTGTTTTCCGGCGTCTTCCGGCTTAATGAATATACCGTTATAGGTATCCACATACCTGCCCATTTCGGCTACATTCTCTTCAGATGTCACCATTTGACCTTTTTTTGTGATTTCTGCCAATCGGCTCTTTCCATTGGAATCCACAAAGGCAACGGGAGAAACTCGATCCTTGATCGTATGGGGGTTTCCAAATATGTCTGCCACTACTTCCTGAATCCCTTCGTTAGCTGGGTAATCCACTGCCATAAGACGAAATCCATTAACATAGGAAATCTCTTGCAATTCCTCTGCTATTTTTACATGGTATTTTCCCTCTACCGCCTGCAACTGACGAAGTGTCCCGTATGAAGTTGTTTCCAGTGCTCTATTCACGGCAAAGGGAATTGCTTCGTGCTCAAAATGGTGTTTTTCGCCATCAAATGAGTATATAAATGGGCAAGAAAACTCTACTCGTCCAATTTCCAACGGTTCACTTTCCACCGTACCTGTGTAGTGTCCGACCCCTGTGGCCACGACTCTTACCCAATCTCCAGTTTTCACAGGATCAGCTATCAGATATTGCTCATCAGTGGCGTCCGTTATGTCGATCCATTCGTCATGATCCTTAACCCGGTACTGCCATTGATACTCGAGCGTTGCCGCTTCTGGTACCATCTCAATTATAAATAGCGTTTCACCCACATCTGGCCCGATTAATAGGTCCGACCAAATTATGGTTATTCTTTCCAGAACTCCCTTTTCAACCGTCACATCCACTGAGAATGCCTCTGTAGGATCGACCAAAGAATCTTGATCCAGGGTTATTGTACCTAAGCCAGATATTTCAAGATTTCCATATACTTCTGCGGTTACGGTGGATTGGTTTTCTCTGATTACATTACCAAGGTTTAATTCATCGAACACGCCGGTTAGCATTACGTGTTCTCTGTAAACCGCTTGGGAAACCGTATTGTTTTCGATTGTAAGCGTGAAAATCTGATCAAAGTTGGAATTTACGCTCACGGTTTCCGGCGACACTTTCATTCCCGGATCATTTTGTGGCGGTTTTCTTTTACGGCTTCTTTGGCCATCATTATCGTCTCTTATGGCAGGCGGTGCCGTGATCCTTTCTGTCATGTTTTCAGGCATTTTCTCGTAGGTAGCATTACTGGCTTCTTTTCCAGATGCTGCTATTATAGTTCCTTCACCTTGAACTCTAAGGATTTCATCTGTGTTAAGTCTGTCAATAACTGTATCTTTCTCCATACTTATGATTGTTCCAGTAATTCCTTCTTTAATAATCATTTCTTCTACGCTGCTTTTCCCTTGAAGAATGACATGGACGTTGTCTCCTTCAATGATCACAGTATCAAAATTTCCATTCAGAATGACGCTTTGTTCTTCGGCGGCTTCTGAAATAAGAATTTCCAATCCATTCACATCGATAGCTACAATGCGTACTGCACCACTGTCTGTTCTTTCAATTGTTATTTTGTTGTAGGCTCCACCATTCACATAGATGCTGTCTTTTCCGCCTCCCCGTATGAAGGTTTCCCCCTTTACGGCGATGTTATTTAGGAACACGCTGCCGTCGCCTACTTCTTCTGCAATTATTAGGTTTCCAGTGATGATCCTATTTTGTAGAGTAACACCATCGGAGGTGATGATGACGCTGCCGTCGATAATTTCTAATAAACCTTCTTCTAATAAACCTTCTTCATCTATATCTTTATTTTCATTTCTATCTTCAGGGCCGTAGGTGCCTGGGGTGTCGATCACGATGGTATCTGGTAGATCGGAAGATTGAGGCATAAAATAGGCTGTCCGATTCACAGGGTCCCACTGGTAGGGGATCTTCAGAGCTTGCGCCAAAGGTGAAATAGGAATCATAGCACGGCCAGGGTCTACGATAAGGGCTGTTGTATCCATCTCCATGAAAAAATGACCGTTTTTCATCAGGTCTGAACTTTCAATTTGGATGATGATGACATCCAGGCCTTTGCTAACAATAACGGTGCGAGTAGACTCATTCCAGTCTACGGTTGCCCCCAAGGCTTCAGCAGCAAACCGGACGGGCACCATGATGCGGTTGTCCTGTATGTAGGGAGCTATATCCGATGTCTGACTCACGCCATCAATAGTGTATCCTGTCTGATCCATAGTAAAGGCTACAGTGCCAAAAGGACGCTCTGTATCAATCGTTTCAGCCGTTACCGTTATCAGCAGGGAAACCATCATACTTACTATCAAAAGTAATACAATGCTCTTTTTGCATTGGTTCGTCTGCTTTCCCATTCAGTTCAGCTCCTTTTCTTTATTCCTTTTTTCTATGCCAACCTTTATTCCTTGCTTTTAAGCATGTTCATCCTATTACTTCCAATCATATCAGTTAGGTTGATTTCCAAAGCTTCTGAATAATTATACCTCGTAGAGACTGTAAAGTCACTTCTTTTTTCAGTTGGACGGAGTTAATCAGATCCTTGATTCAACAGAAATCAAGGATCTACTATTTCATTAAAATCTATCCTTTCCAGCGGGCGGGGGTGGAGCGGATATCCACGTGGAGGAAGGTGGTGTATAGACCGATGCCGGTGAAGCCGATGGCTTCTGCGTGGGGCAGTAGTTGGGTGGGGCTGAAGCCCTGGACGCGGATGTCGGCGGCGGTGCCCAGCAGGTGCTGGCTATGGGTGGCGCCTCCCACTCGGCGGTTGTGGCTAGGGTTACGGTAGCCACTGGTGATGATGATGGGGCGGTTTAGGCGGTCCCGTAGTTGTTGGAGTTTGCTGAGTAGGGTGGGATGAAGGCGGACCTGATGGCTGCCGTCTTTGCATTGGAATTCATGGAGATGGAAATTTTTGGATATTGGGATGTGGTTGGTTCTGTTTGTCATGAAATTCTCCTTTCGGGTTAGGGTTGAGGGGGAGAGTGTAACTAACCAACTAACCAACTAATCCCTTGAGTTTTTCTAATACTGCTGCTTTCTGTCGACTCAGGGTGACGGGGTGTAGATTCAGATCGGCGGCGATGTCTTTTAGGGGTACTTGGCGAATATAGTGGTGGTAGATCAGGTTGATTTCTTTGTTGCTTAGATGATGCATACTTTGGGACAGGGCTTGGAGCTGTTCTTCCTGTATAAGGGCTTCTTCGGCTGAGGCGGCTGGGTCTGGTAGTTGGTTGGCTTTGGTTTCCTTGATATCTTCCATGGTTCCTGTGGCTGGTGCGTCTAGTGTAATCAGGGGTCGTTTGCTTCGATAGCCGTTGTAAAAATGATACCGCAATTGTTGCTGGGCGTAGGCAATAAAGGGGACCCCTTGGGTGGGATCGTAATTTTTCAGGCATTGGAGCAGGATGAGGGCGCCTTCCTGAAGGGCATCTTCTGGGCTGTCGAAAACCGTAGGGTGTTTGCGGTGCAGGGCCAGAAGGAGGGGCTTCAGTTGGTGAATTAGTTTTTCGATTTGGTACTTGGTTTCTTCTGGACTCTCTTCTCCTTTTGTGATGGCCATTGCCAGGGCTTGAATTGCTTCGGTTGTATTTTTCATTTTCTCCTCTTTGGGAGGATGCATCCTCTGTGAATTACCGGTTAGGCTTATATTATCCAAAAGAGCAGAAGGGCACAAAATTTAGATTTGCACATTTGTAGGATGAATTTCAACCTTTGAGTGGTAGGTTTGTGTTTTCTTAATGGGGAATTGTTGCCTTAGGAAGGTCTTTACTGAGGATCATCGAACATATTTTCGATTTTCTATTGACTTCGAACATATGTTTTTGTATGATTGTATCGATCCCTCCATTAGATCTTAAGGAGGGCTTCGACAACAACTAGGAATGCAGGAAGAAAAGGGGTGTTTGGATGGGTAGGAAGGACAATGAGGTTGAAAGTGCGGAAGCGGCTTTGGAAATGGTGATGGAGCGTCCTTTAGAGGTGGAGGGTTTTTACCCGGTGCAGGTCCATGGCTTTGGAGATGGAATGCGGATCTTGTATGGGGATGGAGAATCCCAAGATTATTCTATTACGGTAAAACGATTTACAAGCCGGCTTTCGGAGGGTTGTTTTTATAATATAAAGGTGGCGCAGCGGTATCTTAGTCTGGAACTGCAAGCAAAATATTTGGTGCCTATTCCTCTGGGGCGGGAGATGATGCTAATCCCCTTTAAGACGCGGAGGCCATTGGTGCAAGGGGATTCCATGATTGGATATGTGAATTGGCATGCGGTGGAGCGGGTACTGAGCCGAGGAAAGATTGTATTAAGGAGTGGAAGGGAGTTTCCCTGTTTGAATAAAAGTCGAACGGTAAAGCAGCGGATGATGCAGGCAAAGTTGGGAACTGTGTTGATGCGGGAGTACTATAAGGGCAGGTGAGTTCAAAACAGTTGGAAGAGCAGTTGGAAAGGCAGGTGGAGGGGCAGTTGGAAAGGCAGGTTATAGGGGATAGATAAGTTCAAAACAGGTGGAAAGGCAGTTGAGAGTTATAAGTTAAAAATTAAGGGCAAAACCCCAAGGCGCAGCGAGGGCGGAGCTGGCAATTTTTTTGCATCGAAAGAGGGTGGGAAAAATGGTATAATGATGGCAGAAGAAAACAGATATTTTAAGAGATAGATAAGTTCGGCTATGTACGTTCTTGGATGAGGGGAGCAGAAGGCTATGGATGAAAAAGCTTTTGAATTGATGACGGCGATGTATTCGGAGATGCAAAAGGGATTCAAGCGGGTAGACGAGCGGTTTGAGCAAATTGATAAGCGGTTTGAACAGATGGATGAACGGTTTGAGCAGATGGATGAACGGTTTGAGAGATTAGAAGGGCATGTTGAGAGTAATACTACCTGTATAAAAAAAATTGATATGCGTATTGAGAATGAAATTATGCCAAAAATAGATATGCTGTTTGATGCGGTGCAAATGAACGCTGAGCGAATCCAGCGGGTGGAAGATAAAGTGGATCGCCTGACGGAGCGGGTAGATTCACAAGAGTTTGATATTCGATTGATCAAAACGCAGAAGGCGGAGTAGGGGAATGAACAGGTTAAAGGGCAGGTTAAAGGGGAACAGGTTATAGGGGATAGGTAAGTTCAAAACAGTTGAAAGAGCAGTTGGAATAGCAGTTGAAAGGGCAGTTAAAGGTTATGAGTTAACAGGTTACAGTTAAGTTCAAGAGATTAAGGTCAAAAGATAAAGAGATAACCGCAAATGGGCGCGAAGGAAAACCTCTGTATTGAGTAATTTAAAGCCAGCAGACACCGTGAGAGGTCACAGTGACGCTGGCTTTTTGTAATCCTTCATTCATAACGCTTAATTCTTAATCGCTTTTTTCCATGCTGTTGATGGATTGGGCCAACTCCTGAAGGCTGAACGTTAGGCTTTCCATACGGCTTTCCAGTCGTACCAGCAGGTAGATGGAAAGGACGATGGGGAATCCCAGGTTTGCGATAGGGGCTAGCAGTTCTTGTACTTGCATGTGTCACCTCCTTAGCGTAACTGCCTGTGGCGATTATGTTAATTGATCCTGATGAATTGATCGTTGATCATTACGTTCAAACCCATGAAATTAGAGAATATAGCGTGGATTCCTAAGATGGAAAGGAAGGGCCCCGAGAGGGCCCTTCCTTTGCTGTGGTATGGACTGGGATGGCTTTAGCCTTGGAAGTCCAGGTCGGTAATTTCTGTTGTTACAATTCGTGCGCTTTCTGCTACGGCTAAGGCTGCGCCGCCAGGGGCGAAGACATTGGTGTTAATAATGTTTTCCATGGTGCTTTTCACCGTTGCTGGTTCCAGGCTTGTATCTGGATTTGGCAGGGAAATTCGGGCGCTGGCGCCGTCGGTTTTGATGAAGTTAAGTTCTAGTCGCTGGTTCATGGGTTACCTCCTTTCTTTTGGGTTTTCATTCCCCCTCACCCTGCCCTCTCCCGCCAGGGGAGAGGGGAACAAGATCCACATCATGCTTTCCAGGGAGAAGGGTGTCTGATTATTACGTTTTCCTAAGCTTCGATGAGTTCTTTTTCTTCGGTGCGGATAATACTTTTGACGGGTTTTGTCTGCAACATTCCCAATGCATTGGCTGCGTTGAAGACTTGGCTGTCTTCTGCATCGGTTTTTACTCCGCTGTAGGTTCTGGACATCAATTGCTCTCGTCCGTCTAGGATGTCGTTGATGAAGCGAAGTCGAAGTCTGGAGTTTTGATTGATCACTTCTACTGGCATGTGGGTCACCTCCTTTCTACTTAATAAATAGCAAAAAGGATGGATGCATAACATAAAAAAACCCTGCAATTCGAGATATTGGCAGGGGGGTTAAGGGATGGATTCAATGCTTTTGATTTTTTTTCTTGCGTATTCCACGGATTCCAGAAACTCTTCTGACGGCTTGATGGAAAAGGACAATGGCTTGGTATTTTCCTGGAAGATGGTTAAGAGGTCGATGGTTTGTTGATATAATTCTTTTGCTTCTGATTCTTGACCATTCTCATGTTGAATATCGGCATACTGGTTAAGTGCGAAAGCTGCAAAAGCATAGGCCTGTGGCTTAATTCGCCGATGAGCGATATATTGATCCAGTCTTTTTTCAAATTTTTCTTTGTTGTTTGTAGTCCTGTAATATTCTATGGCCTGATGCGTTAATCTGGCATGATTCGGGGCATACGCTAGTCCTTTTTCTATGATGGCAATGGTTTCTCTGTCATCTTGTTGGCTATTGGATATTTGGCTCCTATAGAATGTCACTTGAGCCATATTGCTGCGATATCCAGGATGGAATGGGTTTTGGGCTATGGACTTTTCCAAATGCTCATACGCAATTTCTATGTTTTGATGGTGTTGCACTTGCTCCATTCCTTTTTCATACTGGTGGTGGGCACTAAGACGAAGGCCAGAAAGTACAAGAATGGGAAGCAGTAACACAAAGACCGTTCGGGCTTTGATGGCTTTTTTAAAGGCTGGTTTCTGCCACGTTTGTGGTTCCCATGAAATGAATCCTATCATCATCCAGAAGATGATTGTGATAGAAAAAAAGCTGAAATTAAAGTCAAAGCTGCTATGCAAGAGTAATGATAGAATCGCTGTAATAAGACTAAGTGTCATGACGTCTTTTTTCTTAATGGCTTGACTTCCCCTTAAGAGAAGGATGACTACCAAGGAAACCAACGCCAACATTCCCGAGATCCCTGCCTCTACCATGGTTTGGAGAATGTGATTGTGGGTGAGGCGGCTGGTATAGGGTTGTGTCTGAAAGGCTTCGTAGCGAGCTTCCCACGCACCGCCTCCAGATCCGGTGAAAGGCTGATCTATGAAGATAGCAAAGGCATCTTGGCTGAAGGCAATACGTTCATAGGCGCTACGCTGGTCGATGTTGATGTCCATGATACGTTGTGATATGGCTTCTGGCAAAAGAAATAATGCGACTATTCCCAGAACCATGATAACAGATGCCCCAATGACTATGAATTTTTTTGAACAGCAATTTGGTTTTATTGGCTTTTTATCTATTATGAATTGAAGGCTTCCATTGATCATAGCACCTGCTGAAATCCATAGCAGTAATGCTAGAGAAGTGTTTTGCTGTATTGGAATGGCACTATGTAGTGGTGTCAATAGCAACAAGCTGACGGTGGCCTGGATAGAGTATACCAATAATACTTGTGGCTTATTTTCTTTTGGAGTTATCCCCCAATAGCCTAGGGCAATTATTGGAAATAGCAACCAAGCAATCCTGGAATAGGTTAGGATGAGTGTGATTAACAAAATCCAAGAAGCACTCATCAGCATTCTTTTTTCCACTCCTGAGGTTGCTATCTGATACTGGCCAAGGGTCAGAAAATAGACGCTCATGACTAGAGCCGCCAGGGTATTTGGGTATTGAAAGGTAGATGCCAGACGTCCTGCTAAAACCGCATCGGTATACTGGATAAAGCCAGCAAGGGAAAGCCATCCCATAATGGATAGCATGACGGCCAGTGTAATGATTAGACCTATCATTTGTTTTTTGGCTTGGGGGGATTCAGTTACTTCTCGGGTTAGTCCTACTATGCATAGGATGGAAAGCTGCCATAATACCATGGCTATGGTTTCTTCCAAGTTGAACCACTGATGTGTAAGAAGGGGGATCAGGTATGCTACCACCATCAGTAGTAGAATCCAGTGAATTGGATCTCGAAGGGGAATAGTTTCTTTTTTCAGTGCGGCGGTGACTAGCCAGAGGCTTGCAATGGCAAAAATACAGGTTTGGATCACAAGGATGGCTCCAGGAAAAAAAGCCCCTCTGAAGAAAGGGGCCAGCATCACGATGATGCTAAGCCCCCATTTGACCCAGAGCGTGTTTTTAGATGAACTTTTAGGCTTTGGTTTTTTCATTTTTCACTCTATCCCCAATCTGACATTCTGATAGAAGGGTGATGCCCATTGCCAGCAAGATCCAAAATAGAGGGGCAATGGCTACAATGCTATCGTTGAAGATAGCAGCCACTAGGTAGCCTGCAACTCCTAAGGTAATAGCCATGAGCAACAGGTGGTTTTCTTGGGTTAAGTCTAGTTTTTGATGGCTCAGGCTTCGCCATTCAAAAAAGAACTGTCCAATCATAAACAACAATGCTAATAATGAAAGTACACCTGTATAGATGGCTGTTTGGAGGTAATCGTTATGGGGATTGCTTACCAAACGGTTTGGGTGGTTATGTCCCTGTAATTGGCCAATAAAATCATCTTGCGGAAACTGGAATAGGAAGTTTCCAGGGCCAGCTCCAATAAATATGTGGTTTTTCAGAAGAGGAATGGTTCTGGACCAAGTGTAGCCCCGTCGGGTTCCTAAATGTTCCCTTCCTTCGAATCCCCATTTCTCCACGTACTCATAGGGTCTGGTTTCGCCGCTAGCGTCTATTATGTGGAAGCTTTCCTCGATAAAAGGAAACTCCATTTCTTTTTTACCACTGTCTACCCTTAGAATAGGGACATCTGAGCTATGGTCTATGTTTATTGCAAAGTGACTAAGTGAATCTGACTGTATTTCATAGCCATCGTCATCAAGAATAGTCAGGGTTTTGTCTTCATTGTACTGTATCTGAAGGATGCCTTGGGTGGTATCCATGGTAATACGATTGTCTTGAATCCAGAGGTCTGTTAGTCCAGCTGGGTGTTCCCTAGGTTGTATTTCCGCCAAGGTTCTGTTAAGGATTTGCGGATGGATGGTCAGTGTTGCCAGAATGAGAATAGCCATGGCTGCACTGAGTCCCAGAGCCATTTTCTGTGGTTTTCCAGTGGTTTTTAGCAAAATAATGACTACAGACAGAACAAGTATAACCAACACTGCCGCTATCCCTGCTCGAGACTGGGAGCCGACAAGGGTAGTGACCAGTAAGAGGGAAGCAATGCTATATAGTATTTTAACAGCTTTGTTCCTGTTAGTGAAGGAGGCCGCCAACATAACAGGCAACGTTAATGCCGCAAAGCTCCCAACGTAATTAGAATTACCCAGGGTTGCATAAACGTCATGTCCACCACCGGTGTGCCCAGTGTCTGCAATGGCGTGGTGCAACTCAGAGGGCAGCATCAAACGTTGAAACCATGGGGCTATGATGGGATCATATCCCAGCCACTGCAGGGTTCCAATAAGGCCAATTACTCCGCTGGATATTAAAAGGCCATGCAGAACAAAGCGTCGCTGATGGTTGGTTTGGAGCAGATAGAGTGTTGCTACGAACAGAAGCATATACGCCAATAGGGCCCACATGCCTTCATAGTGATCCATGACACCTCGTAGGGCAACGGTTTTGTTTTCAGAAAACAGGGTGGAAAGAATGGTGAAAACAGAGAAAACCCCCACTGGAATACACCACTTTGGGGAGATAAAGGGCTTTTTGCTTAAAAATCTTTCCATCAGTAGCATTAACCCTGCGAAGACGGCCAACACCACCAGAAAAATCATTTTCCAGTAAGCATTGAAATCAAGGTTATGAGAGCCCTCAATCCAAACTTGGGCGGATTGAGGGTCCAATTCAACGATTCTTAATCTCATTATGAGTGGAACCAATGCCACAGTCAGAAAAATTGGCAGTACGGAGAAAATGGTTGGTTTATGGTCTTTTGCTTGGTTTCTTGTTGAGGCACCTGTTGCTTTCTTTTTTGCCAATATGATCACCCAATCCTAAGTTATTCGATCAATCAGCTTTTATTCTACCATGTATTTTAGTGATAGGAAAGGGGTTGAAAAACAACGGAACGGGTATCCGAATTCCATTGGTATTCTACTCCCAAGGCTCTGGATAGATGAGCCACAGGGATCATGGTGCGGCCTAGGCCTTCTTCCGTAGGTTGAATGACGGCTGGGGTATCCATCAGGATGGTTTCTTGGTTTAAACGTAACTCCGGTTCATCGATGGTAAGGTGAAGGGTGTCCTCTCCTTTATGGACGGTGACGGTTCTGGTGGATTCCTCCCAGATGACTTCCTCGGCTCCCAGTGCCAGGGCCACATGGCTAAGAGGCATCATAGTACGCCCCCCTCCGCCAGACAAAGACTGGATATAGGGAGCTACATCTGTTGGGTAGTGGATGCCATCCTTGCGGTATCCGGTTTCATCAATGGTAAAGATAACTTGGGAGGGTTCTTTAACCTCTTCTGGCTCTTCTTCAGGCTCTTCTTCAGGCTCTTCTTCAGGCTCTTCTGGGGCTTCTGGGGCTTTGGGCATTTCAGGTTCCTCTGGTTCTTCTGGTTCTTCTCGTTTTTTTGGCTCTTCTGGTTCTTTGGGTTCTTCTGTTTCAAAGTGGCCGGGCATATCTTCTTTGAGCCAATCCATTCCGGTTTTTTCTGGTCCTACTACGCCTGCAAAGGTCAGGGTTTCTGCTGTGGCTCCTCCGGTCCATGCTTCGATGCGGACGGTGGCATCCCCACCAGCCGTGGCTTCGGCGTACAAGGGAATTTGATAAAAGGCTTTTTCATTGATGGTTTCGTCTTTCCTTAGGGTGACCTGAAGGGTGGTACTGGTGACTCGGCTGACGCTGATCTCCGTTGCAGAACCTCTTACCTGAGTATGGCCTGGTATTTCATCGATGTTTTTCCACTCGGCATTTTGCAAATGAAGGCGGACTCTTTCATCTTCTCTAAAATCTCCCAAGGCAGATTCTTCTATACGAAGTTTTGGTGCATCCGCTGCTGTAAAAACATGATCCACTCGCACACGAGGGGTATAGTTGACGGTATTATCGCTGGCGGCAAAGCTTCTGGGTGTGCATAGGAGGGCTCCTATCAGCAGGATCACAAAGGCTTTTTTCATTGTTTTTCGCTCCTTTCAATGGTTGGAAAGTTGGATGGGAAATTCACAGGCTTCTAAAAAAACCCCGACGAAATAGCCGGGGTTCCTTCTTTAGTGTCTTCCTCTTTACTGCATGTATTCTGGAACCAGATAGGGTTTCGTTACCTGTGTTCTTAATAGGGCATGCTGTTGTTTTTTGTTTTCCAGTTCTTCTAGCTCTGATTTAATTTCCAGTTCTTTTTCCGTGATCGTGTTTCGGATAATCATGCCTAGTTCATGCTGTAGTTCCAAAACCCCTAGTTGTTCTTGTAATTGCACTACCTTCATCTCGCCTTGTTCAATGGTTTTTTCCAGTTGTTTCAACTTGCTGATCCGCTCTTCCAATACTTCCCGAAGGTTTCTTCGAATGTTGTTCCGTTCTTTAATAGCGTTATCCACTTCGATTTCTTTTACCTTGTAAGGAGCGTCTGCCGGTGAGCCGGTATAGGTGAAAAACTTGGTGTCTGTTTCGGCTTTGGTAATTTGCAATTCCGCAATTTCCACATAAGGATCTGCTGCCACGGCTCGGCTTACCAAGGTGCTGGTGGCGGTTCCAGCCACAGGCTGATACTCTAGTAATTCTATCACGGCTTCGTATTCATGGATATCACGGATGCCTGTCATAATCCCCAATTGTTCATAAAGGATTCTCTCTGACTCTGCTAATAGGTCTCGGTTTTTTTCTGTCCGCTCCACTTCTTGGTTCAGCTGACTAAAGGAAAATCGGCTGGCCATGCCATTTTCGGCTTTCAAGCGTTCTTGGGCTTGTAGGGTGTTCATATAGCTGAGTCTATCTTCCAGTAATTCTTGGTTGATTCTTGCTTCTCGAATGTCATTAAACATGGCTTCCAGAATATACCCAATGCGTTCTTCTTCGATTTCTTTCTGGTTTCGCATGGATCGGATATTAATATCCGTCTGAATAATGTTCATGACGATGTTTTTGCTGGTGGCAGAGGAGATCATCACGCCTCTAGCGGCTTGTGGATCTGTCTGTGCACTTTCTAAATCTGAAATGGTAGGACGGGTGTCTTGATCATATTCCCGAAGCCTACTTCGTGATTCCTGCAATTGCTCGATGGTGTTGGCTCGTTTCCGTAGACTAATGTCGTTGTTGACGGATTTTTGGATGGCTTCTTCCAGGGTGAGTGGCTTTTTGGCGGTCTCTTCGGCCCATGCCGGAAGCACAGAGGTCATCAACACTGAAATGAGCAGCATCATGACGATCATCCCTTTTATTCCTTTGGCTTTCATAAGCACTTCTCCTTCTTCTTAGCATTAATTAAGATTCGGTTTATTGGTCTTTTTCTTTCAATAGCTCTCGTTTTTCCTTATTTTAAGTTTAATGCAATGTCAAATTCGATTTCTACTAATTCTGGTCTAACGCCATGTTTTTCCGCAAAAATCGTGAGTCTCATTTCCTTAGAATCTTCTGGTATATCTGGAAGAGAAATATACCCATCGATGACATCATCTCTTTGCAAATGTTTATACCATTTGGTGTCATAGTGTTGGAACCCTACATCCGAAGTTTTGTATTCTTTTCCATCGACTATGGCTACTGTTTTGCCCTGTCGAATCTCATAAGGAGTACGATCTTCATTTTCTACCCGAAGATACACTCGAGTGGTATCCACACGGCCTCGACTGGCGGATTCACGGCCATCTTTATCCCGAAGGGTGACTAAGTTTACCGTTACTTCTAAATCTTCATGGTACTGAGTCACAGGCAAGCGACGATAATTTCCTGCTGGCTGTCCTGTATCTTCTTCTGCTGCTGCTTCTTCCTCTTCTTCCGTTACTTCTTCTTCCTCTTCCGGCTCTTCCACCAATTCTTCCTCTTCTGGCTCTTCCGGCTCTGGAACTATTTCTGGCTCTGGGGTGGTGATAAGGACCCGTTGGGTTATTTCATCCCATAAAACATCGGCATCTAGGATCTGAGTCATATACCGCAGGGGTACATAGGTGCGGCCTTCGTGAACCAAGGTGGTATATCCGGAAGCCATGGGTTGAATCTCTCCATCTACCACATATTGAATATCTGGGCGAAGATGGACGTTGATCATTTCCGTAATGGCGGAAATGGATGTAACAGACATGGTTAGGGCAACGCCTAGGGCTAAGCCGGTGACGCCATATTTTATTCTTTCTTTCATCATGATTCCCTCCTGTTTTTAGGATTTGGTTGTACTGCTTTCTTAGCCCAGTCTTTACATTCTGGTAAATAGTATAGGATTTTTATGAACTGGGGATGAACAATACTTCTTTCTTTAGTCGATGACAAAGATTCTGTCGGCTATAAAGTCGTTGTTGGAATAGTGGCCATTAATAAGGACTTCGTCGTCCCGTCGCAGGCGCGTAAAGTCGATGCTTCGATTGTCCCGTCCAATAATATCCGTATCTCTGGTGACATAAACAGAGGTTTTAATATACCGGTCTGACTGGGGACTTAAATGTTCCAAGGTCAGGATGTCTCGCCGGTCATCCAATCGATCAATCATTCCGGATAAGACACGATCGCTGCGGGGGAGTCGGTCTGCTTCAATTTCTACTACTCGTCCACCTTCCAGATGCAGTTCTACTTTGGCGTTGACCCGTAGGTCGCTAAGGGAGCTTCGATCGTTGTCGATAAAGACATCTACCCCTTCTGCCAGTTCAAAGGTTCTTTCATCCCGATCGTCGTCCATAATGGTGATGGTTTCCGTTCGGCCCAGGGTGATTTGCTGAATGGTGCCTTCATAGGAGGTTTCCCGATCAAAGCTAATGGCATCAATCCGCTTCACATATCCATCTTTATCCAATTCCATTTCTACAATATCCCCGCGAGAAAGGTCTTCCAGATAGCCTCGGCGGCCATCTATTCGAAGGGTTGGGTCGTCTTTTAATTCATATTTTTCTGTCCTGTGGTTCAGCTTGCGAACTTCAAGGGTATACGGATAACTGGAAAAGGAAACAGGTCCTTCTAGAATTCCTTCTACTTGGTCTTCCTTCCCTTTGTCGTAATCGTTTTCGATGCGGATAACGTCCAAGTTGTTATACTCGATGGTGACCAGTTCATCTTCTTCCAACCGGCTGGCTCTGGAGCTGCTTCCATCGATAAGGATTTCTGTGTCTTCTGTGATTCGGAAGCTTCGACGATTGTCTGAATCGCCTCTGGATTCCACCACAATGGCATAATGGGTGGATAAGTCGGTGATGACACGTAGGTATCCAGTGAAACGACTGCGACGAGGCTCGATATCGATGCGAATCAATTCATCCTTGTCGTTGATGGTAAACTCACCTTTCATGTCTCGCTTCAGATTAACAAGGTCATGCTCAATGCTTCGAATCAAGATTTCTGTATTTCTTTGGACTTTATACAGCTCTACTTCGTCTTCGTCTTCAAAGGTGATGTAGATCAACCCTGTGTCTGTATTCACTCGTTGAATTTCGCCTTCTTTGCGAGTCCAAGCATTCCGGTCCTTGTCTCTTTGGTCATCGTCATCGTCATCGTCATCGTCATCCTTATCCTTGTCTCTGTCTGGAAGTTGTATCACGATGGGTTCATTTTCTTCCAAGGCTTCTACGGCTTTACTCATCAGGGCGGCCATCTCGGCTCTGGTAATGGTTTGACGTGGGTTAAAATTGTTTTCCGTATCCCCTGAAATCACATCTTTTTCCACTAAAAGACTGACGTAGGGCAGGGCATTGCTGCTAATCTGCTCTGTATCTTTAAAATTCAAGGTGGCAGCACTGCTCTGGGCTTCACTGTCTGTATCCATGGCTTTGCCAAAGTAGATGGCTACATCTTCTCGAGCCGCACTTTGTTGTTCTGGATAGGGGTCTGCATCCTTCATGAAGCCTGCTAGGGCTGTGGTGCTAATAATGTCGGTTTCTAGGGCATAGGCTACTTGCCGCATGGCCCATTCTGGTATTTGAGCTGAGGTCATAATGCTTTTGTATCGATTGGTATGGTCATTCTTAGAACTTAATTGGTCGGTTTCCCGTAGCATGGAGTACAGCATCACCATGGCTTCTACTTTGGTTACTGGATCGTCGGGTTTGTACACTCGACGGCCGGTAGCTGGATCGTCGGATCCGCTGACAATGTCTTTGTCTGCCATTCGCTGTATATGGCTTCGTCCCCAATGGCTTCCGATATCTGTAAACTCTACAGCGAAGGCCGGGATGATGGTGGAACAAATCATCACGATGCTTAGCAGAAGTGCTATTTTTGTTTTTTGCATGTAGATCCTCCCTTTACATTTTTACTCTTTTTCGATTTTAGGCTGTGTCTTTGGGTTTTAGGCTGTGGTTTGACCTGTTCCTTTAGGCTGTGGTTTGACCTGTTTTTTTAGGGTATCTTTTTATGCTATGGTCATAGCTCTATTATAGCATAGAGTGGCACCCAGTGTGTCTTACAATCCGATTACAGGAGAGCAGGGTATAGGAAATCAGGTTATAGGGTATAGGTGAACAAGTTATAGGGTATAAGCAATCAGGCTATAGGCGAACAATTTATAGGTGAACAAGTTATAGGTGATAGGTGAACGCCAGGCACAATGAGGACAGAGCTCATTTTCCCCGAAAAAACTGGAGTAGAAGTTACTCCGTCTCCAAGGTGCCTGACCAAGGTGGCTGTCTCAGTTAGGCTGTCCAGATCAAAAATGTCGGAAGTTACTCCGTCTCCTTTCCAACATCTGCTAAAAGACTGGTATAACCTCCATGCCGGATTCCGGTGTGAGGGTAATGGTTTTTTTGGTGCTGTATGCCTCTCCATCAACTTCCCAATGGGCGAAGGTCCGCCCTTCCGCAGGTTGGGCGGTCAGGGTGATGGGGATGGCAGGGAAATAGACACCCTTAAAACAGGTGTCAGGTGACAGGTGACAGGTTTCAGAGAAATGCATTTCCCCCTCTCCCTGACCCTCTCCCGCCAGGGGAGAGGGGACATTGCCCGAAGGAGAAAGGACATTTGCCTGCTTTCTCAGGGAGACATCTTCCAGGCTATTGATGGTGATGTCCCCATCGGATGGATCTGGTAGGGCGACGGTTATTTCCACTGGCTCTCCCAGGTTGTACATCTGTGCCATGTGGTTTCGAACATGGGTAGGGCGTTCTGCTGCAAAGACTCTCAAGACTTCTACTTCTTCCTGCCAGTTTTCCACGGATTCAAAATTAGGCCATCGGTCTACCATTCTTGGGATCTCTGGTTCGTAGATGGCGGCCATTTGCTGAATCATGGACAGTACGTATGCTTCTGAATACACCGTATTTAGTAAGTCGTTGTAGCGTTGTATAAACTGATTTCGGAAGGTTTCGCTTCGTATCAGGGTATGGAACAACTCCGACTCTTCTTCCAACCATTGGATTGTGTTGTGGGTCTGATAGCCATGTCCTTGAAAATCAAAGGCTAAATCTACATCAAAGAGAATCCATCGCCAACGTCCATCCAGTCCAAAGGGAGCCTCTGGGTCGTAAGCCTTGGTGCGGGTTCTCCAGATTCGAATGTTGTTGTTGATCCAGTCAATATTGCCACCGTAAAGGCTGGTGGTCAAGTAGTCGATCCAGGTGGGAATATCCATGACTTCTTCTGCCCGTTGGTATCGTTCTTCTGCACTAAGGGCTACGCCCATAATGGCCCGCATGTCCTTGTCGAAATCGTCTAAGTCTGAAGCTTTGCCTCGCTCCACTTCCCGATGGGGTTCGTTGATGACAATGATGTCTTCTTCCTCGATATCGTAGTGTGACATGAAATAGTACTGATCAAGCCTTTCTCGCAGGTTATGCACCCCCCAGTATTCTCCATTAAGGTAGAGGATCACTGGTTGATAGGCTTGTCGGTCTACTTTGGTATCCGCCACTAGTTCATGAATTAGGGCATCTCGAAACATTGTCATGGACCAATCGTTGCCGGAAGTCCTAAGAATCAGACGTTTATAAGCGTCTATGGGTTCTTGGGTTCCGGTGCCGGTGTAGCCCGGGAAGAATTCATACTGGAGCCAATGTTCTGGATCGTAGTGGCGTCGAGCATAGATCCGTAAACTTTTGGCGGTCCACATGCGGGTCCAGCCGCCATGGATACGAAGGCCGATGTTTTGGGAAAAGTAGGGATTAGTAAGATCAACTTCTTCTGACCCCACGGTTTCAGTAACATCTTGCTTAACATGTGAATAAACATCTTCAGGACTACCTTTATATTCTGGTGGATAGAGCCAGGTCATATGGGCTGGCCGTTCCCATTCTCTTCCCCGTTGATTGTAATTGGCGGGAACATCTCCAACCACAGGCTCTTCTGGGTTTTCCCTCCGCCATTGGTCAAAAATAGTGCCAGGTACATAGATGCCCTTTTCCTCGTCCATCAAGTCTTCTGGATTTATGGCCATAGAGATTACCGGCAGATGGTGCTCTGCGGCTTGGTTGCCAATAAAATAGGTATGGGTTTCTACGGCACTGGGCAGATGGCTGTCTTTCAGGGCTATGGCTCTTACCACTGGATAACGGGTGATGGGCTCTGGTGGTGGAATATAGACATAGCGATCATAACCCCAAGCTGGATAAAGATCCTCTGATGCGGTTTGGACAAAGCTCAAGGGGGTTGGCTGATGGTCCGGGCCTAGGGTTTCCGAGTTTAAGGATAAGGGCTCCCTGTAAATTGGGTCTTTTTCCGTGGGCCAACTGCCATCTAAGGTATAGTGAATGGTGGCTCCTTCTTCGGCTTCCAGGCTCAGGGTAACGGTGTCCGGATAAAAACCGGTGGTATGAGAAAAGGAGGGAGCCTCCACTTGAGCCTTCAGGGGCTGGGATAGACCATTGGAATGACCGGGTGTTGCTGGTTGAAAGTAGGCCCATTCATCGGCGCCGTCTGCAGTGCGTCCATAAGAAACGTCACGGGGCAGGGGAACAATATCCACCTGATCCAGAATGGTTTCTCCGTCTGGCGCTGTTAGGTAGAGGGTGTCGCCACCGGCACTAAGGCTGAAGTTGGTGTGGAGTTCTTCTTTGGATGTGCTTTCTTTTTCTGAAGCAAAGACCAACAGATGAGACTCTGGATAGAGGGTTCGGTTTGGAAATTGCCATTTGGTTAAATTGTTCTGGTTATCGGAAAGAAAAACTCCATTGAGCTGGATGGTTTCGGAGCCTTTGTTGTAAATTTCAATCCAGTTAGGGTAGTCGCCATGACCGTCCTGTAGGGTTTCGCCGTTGGAGGTCATGACTTCGTTAATCACTAGGCCTTCTACGGGAGCCGCTGGTTGTAGAAACAAAACAAAGCCCACGGTTAGGAGGGCAATGAGGGAGAATATAAAGATAGGAAATTTGTTTTTCATAGAGATTGCTCCTTTTTAGGGGTTAGGGGTTAGGAAAACAGAAACAACAGATCAGGTATTAGCTGCTAGGGGCTAGGGATTAGGAAAACCCAGTTCAAAAGCTTTTAGTCTTTCTTTTATCCCCTGCTTTCCTATTCCCTAACCCCTGCTTTTTCTAATCCCTAATCCCTGCTTTGCTAATCCCTGCTTTTCTATTCCCTAATCCCTGCTTTTCTATTCCCTTGCTCAATCGTACGTAATGTTGTACAATAAAGTTAGGAGGTGTTCTTATGATTGCATTAAATGGTTCGAAAGTTCGTAGTCATTTTAAGGAAGTATGCGACCAGGTTGTTGAAGATGCTGAAGCGGTTATTATTACCAGGTCTCGTGGTGAAAACGTAGTGTTAATGTCTGAGTCTGAGTACAATAATATAATGGAAAACTTTCGGATTTTCAGTCATCCTGAACGATACAAAAAAATTCGTGATGGCATTGATCAGTACGAAAAGGGAAAAACTTCCCAGCGGGAACTAATCCATGAATAAACTGTTTACCGACAACGCATGGAATGATTATTTGTACTGGCTTCAGAAGGATGCTGCCAAAGTGAAGCGTATCAATAAACTGATTAAGAGCATTGAGCGGGAAGGTCTTGCTGATGGTATAGGCAAGCCGGAAGCTCTCAAGCATGACTTGAGCGGCTATTGGAGTCGTCGTATCAACGAAGAGCATCGGATGGTTTATACCATCGATCAGCATCAGCTGGTGATTGTTTCGCTGAAAGACCATTATTAGGGCAGATGGAAAAGCAGTTTTAAAAGCAGTTATGAGTTAAAAGTTAATAGGCCGCAGGGGAGATTCCATATTTTATAAAAGCTGATCTAACTGCCTTTTCATCTCTTAACTGCCTTTTCTTCTACTCCATCATTTGCTGGTCTAAGATCAGTGAAACATTAAGGTTTCCGTTGCGGGCACGCACTTGGTCCAACATTTCTTTCTCGCTGATGCCTCGTTTGATTTTTACGCTGTAGACCAGTTCAAACATGGTGCCAAGGCTAGTGGTGCGGACGCTAAGGAAGGTAAATTCGTCGGTGAATTTACGAAAGACATCGTCGTATAATCCTTCGTAGTTCAGGTTTTCTGGAATGGTGATTTTAAGGAGTTTGGCTTTGTCTTCCCGTCTCCCGAAATCCGTGGCTTCCAGAATGAAAATCACTAAACTAAGCAATACGGTTAATAGGGCCGCCGCTGTAAAAAGTCCGGAGCCGCAGGCCAGTCCTACGCCCATGGAGAAGAAGATAAAGGCCACGTCTCTGGGATCGCGTATGGCACTACGGAATCGGATAATGGACAAGGCTCCTGCCAGAGAGAAGGCTCGAGCGATATTGGAGCCGATGACGATAATAATGACGGAAATAACCACCCCAACAATGACCATGGTGTGGACAAAGCTTTGGGAATAGAATCTTCCTTTGTGGGTACGTATGTAGGTGTATCCGATGATCATTTGTAAGACGAAACAGATGAATATGGTGAATAAGACTTCCACGGCGGTGGCACGAGCGCCGATTTCGTGGAGTCGCAGTAGTTCTGTTAGTTGTTCCATGTTGATCCCTCCGTTGGCCAAGGCGTTATGCGCCTTGGGAATTGATAATTGACAATTGATAATGGATAATTAAGTTCATGGGATTCCCCCTCACCCTGACCCGCTCCTGCCAGGGGCGAGAGGAATAAACTTCGCGCCCATTTTGCGGCCTTCGCGGTTATTATCTTTTTTCTTTTGACCTTGATCTTAACTGTAAACTCTTAACTTTTAACTTTTATCTGCTTTTCCAACTGCTTTTTCATCTGTTTTTCTCTTATTTCCGGTGCGTGGTAACTGTTGGAGTACTTGGAGAAGGTTTGCTTTCGGCATTCCAGTTCGGAAATGGTGCCTGCCAACCACATGGGGATGGCTTTATTGGTTTTTACTTCCAGTACGACTTTTTCCGCTGGGAGGTACAAGCGATCTTCACCTTGCTGATGGGGCTCTAGCAAGCCATGGCGTTTGGTGAGTTGACGATCAAAGGTGACTCGCAGATTCTCATCAAAAATACCCATATAGGCTTGGCGATTATAGCTAATGACTACCCGAGATTCCAGTTGGTATAATTCCATCAAAAAGTGGATTTCCCGTAGGATCTGGGCTTCTGTGGGAAAGATTTTTATCATTTCTTCCAAGGTTCTTTCTCCCCGCATCCATGCATAGGCTTCGCCAATGGTTATTTTCGCTCGCCTTTTGTTGACGTATTTAGAGAATTTTTTCTTTATTTCAAAAAAGCAGGTGTCCCATAGGTTAGGACTATTGTATACCCGCAACCTTAGTTTTTGGCGGAATCGTTCTCCTCGCAGGTATTCATCCAGAAATAGGTTTTCTCGGGTATCAAAATACAAACTACTGATGCGATAGGTAGCGTTTTCATCCGTGTATTGATCCCGCTTCATATGAGGGGTAATAAGCCGGAGAAAATCCACAGCGGTTTCTTCGTTTATTAGGTATTTGAATTCATATCGATTGAAAAAACGCTCGGACAAGCTGTATCCCCCTTTCCCTAACCCTCTCCCGCCAATGGGAGAGAACTTGTTTTATTGAGACTAGCAGTCACAAGAGTTAAGGCAAGGAGTCAGCTCACAGCAGTCACAGTGGGGACGGAGGTCTTTTTCCCCGAAAAGCACGGAGTAAATGACCTCCGTCCCCACATGTGCCTCAAACTCCCACATACGCCTCATACATGTTCCTTTGCCTTTTCTCTTTAACCTATTCCCTGTAACTTGCTTACTTGTTACCTGTGTCTTTTGAACTCTTAACTTATAACTAATAACTCTTATCTGCTTTTCTAACTGTTTTTCCAACTGTTTTATTCATTGTTTGGCACATTCATTATACGGGAAATACGTTTGCTACGCAAGGTTTCAAGGCTTTTTATTAGAAGAACAAAAAAGCAGACTCCCTTTTTATAAGGAAGTCTGCTTTTTTATTTAATGTCTAAAATTCAAAGGTTACGGTTTCTGCATCTTCATCCCATTGGAATTCGATACCTAATCCTCTTGCAAAGCGGGAGATAGGAACAAAGGTCCTGTTCTCAAGGATGATGGCTTCGGCTCCCATATCCCTCTCTTCTCCATCTACGGTCAGCATGGCACTGCCAATGGTCATGACCATTTCGCTGTCTTCTGAAGTGACGGTAACGGTTTGAGCGTCTTCCTCCCATACCACTGCTTCACGGGGAATGCCAAGGGCTCGTGATACATGGGCGACAGGCACCATTAAACGTCCTTCTTCAATAAAGGGAGCAACGTCCAGTTCATAGCTTTCTCCATCTACATAGTAGGCATTTTTACCTAGGCTAAAGACTGCCTGGGTGACACGGTTAAGAGCTACCTGAAGCATTTCCAGTTCTTGAAAGTATTCTTGATCAAAATAGGACTCTACCGCGTTATTTACCAAGGCATCTCCACCTACACTGAGGCTATAAGTGCCCAAGGCTGGAGTACCTTCTACGGTTACTGGTGTTTCTGCAACATGAATCTGAGAAGCAACGCTGCTATCTGTATCAATGGTTATCTTGAGTAAAGAGCCTTCTATTTGGATATCTCCAATTTCTAGATCTCCAGTTTCTACTTGAACTTCTGGTGTTTCAGCCCATTCGCCGATGCCCAGATCAATTTCAAGTACGCCTTCCATTAATCCTCGGTAGGAGCTTTCAGTGATTTTGATTGCTGGCGAAAAATTTTCTTCATCATCTGCTACGAAAACTACCGGATCTGCATCGATCCTTACGGGTTGTACTGCTTCACCCAAAGTAACGGTAAGCGGTTCTGGTATGCCTCCTCCGGCAATGGAAGCTTCTATCTCCCCTTGAGCAGAAGGATGCAGGGTGGTTTCTATCATGATTTCAAAACGCATTTTATCTTGATTTTCCCGTTGAGGGATAAAGGAAAAGGCATGATCTCCTGCTGTGAAGTCTTCTGTCTCCACGCCCATTACCTTGGTAATGGCAACCCAATCTGGAAAAACAACATCCACTAATCGACCGGAGCTCATGGAAGCAAAAATTTCTTCTTCAATGACTAATGGCGCCAGCTCATAGCCTTCGCCTTCTAAGCTATTAAAACGGCCTGCATATATAGTGGGTTTAGACCCTTCTGCCTTGGCGGATACGGTGTAGTCCATGTATTCTGCAACGGTTAGTCTTTGATTGCCTAAAATACCAGCGGTGATTACCTGTACATCCCCAAACCGTTGACCATCCGAGGTAATAGCCAGCCCTTTAAGGTGAATGGATCCTCTGGTGGTATCTTCTGATCTTTGAAGGCCAAGATCTGTTGGAGAAAAAGAAATTTCTCTATCCTCTGGCATCCAATCCTTCAGGGTAAAGCTGGCACTTCCATGAAAAGATCCTTCTCCTTCTATTTCCAAGTTTGAGTTTTCAACCCATTGGAAGCCCGGTGGCAATCGAAAACGCATTGTACCGTCTTCAGGAATAGACCCTGCTGCTGTCTCTACAATGCGGATGTCTTCTAAGGCTGCTGTTTCCCTAGGGCCAAAAGTTGTTTTTTCCCCGGTTCTTACAATGGCCTCTGTGGTGACGCCTTCTGCAAATACAAACTCACCGGCTGAAACCATGCTGTTTAAGGGGTCGATGGTGACGGTAGCTTCTCCTTCTTTACTTACGGAAGCCTTCAAAGGGATTCTAATTTCATCAGCATCACGTCCCACATCTGCCGGATCCAAGGAAAACCTAAGATCTAAACGTGTGGAAGATACTCGGCTAATATTTACGGAAAAGTTGTTGCCATTGGCAACTCGGCTCCCCTCCCGATAATAACGAAACTCATATGGATTCCACTCTTCTGCCGGAGCCCATTCTGCATTCTCCAGAGTTAATCGGATATGTTGCTCCTCTGTGCCCATATCCCCTCGGTCATCCTGGATGCGTAAATAAGCATCCCCAGAGGGAATCGCTTCTTCCGTTGCAATGACCGTACTTTCTCCCACGGAATTTTCCGTAGCCGCAAAAGTGGCCACAGGCACTATTAAGGACATTGCCAACAATATGGATACCATTCTTCTTTTCATTTTATTCATTCCTTATCCTCCTCATCAATTTATCTTTTGCCGATCATCTGTATAGATACCCTAAACAAGAAAAGAGAAACAGGAGCTTTCATGCTGTTTCGACATAGGAAAAGAGCCCGCCGAGGCGGGCTCTTTTTGTAAAGAGAATTACTGCTTTAATTTACTTTTCTTCGTGGAAGGTTACCGTTTGAGCTGCTGCATCCCACGTGTAATCAATTCCTAAAGCTCGAGCAAATCTGGATACTGGTACAAAAGTTCTTTCGCTAACGATGGTTGCTGCTGCTCCCATATCGGAAGGCACACCGTTTACTAACATAGTTCTGCTACCAATTTCCATTTGCATTACTTTGTCTGCATAGATGGTTACTGTTCTAGCATCGCCATCCCATACTACAGCGTTTCTGGAAACTCCAAGAGCTCTAGATACATGAGCAACTGGAACCATTAGTCTGTTGTCTTGTACGAATGGAGCTACGTCCATTGTCATTTGCTCGCTACCTACCATGTAAGTTGTTTGACCAACTGTCATGGAAACTTCTTCACGAGATACTGTTTCTTGTAAGTCGATTGGAGTTCCTACGGATACGTAGTCAGCTCTGAATACTCGACTAGAGAAGTCTGCTTCGTCAAGGATTTCTGCAACGTGATCATTAACAGTATTATAATTTGTACCTGCTAAGTTAGTGTTAGATCTCCACTCATCTTGAACTCCGCCACCAAAGAATTGGTAGTCATCTGCTCGACCGATTAAATCACCATCATCTGTGATGTTTTCGATTACAGCAGTTCCTCGAACATCAATTTGGTACTCGCCCATTGGAGCGCTTCTGTCAACGTCCATTTTGATGTTGTAGAATCTAAGAGTTGAAGCTTCAGTAGACTCAACATCAATTTCAACTTCCATACCTACGCCGCCACCATAAGTGTCGTCGTCTTTAAGTTCGATATCACCTTCTACAACTTCAACATCAAATCCATCAATTCGAATGCTTCCGCCATAGGTTTCACGTAAGTGTAATCTTAACATTCCATCTTCCATTAAAGCGCCTGCTTCTGTCTCAGAAATAAGGATTTCTGGAGCATCTTGCTTCATAGTACCGATAGAAAGCATTTCAACTTGCTCTCCAACTTCAACGGTTACTGGCTTTTTAGCTACTGCTAAAACTTGTTCCATCTCTTCAATACCGCCACCGCTGATTTTAATCATAATGTCTTCTGTTCCATCAAAAGGAGCATTTCCATTAGCCGTAAATCTAACGTTGAAAGTCAGTTCATCTTCATCGTCTTCGATGGTGTAAGAGAATTCATTTTCTCCATCTTTATCAAGAGAAATAGTTCCGTCTTCTGCATCATCAGAAGCTTCTACATCAATAACATGTATCCAATCTGGGAAGATAAAGTCGATGTCTCTTCCTGAAATAAAGGAATTATCAACAGTTTCTTCAATTGTAAATTCTACTTCGTATTCTTCGTCGTTGTTGTCAAATAATCGACCAACAAAGAATTCTTTTTCGCCATCTTCTTCTGCTTCGAAAGCAGCTCCAAAGTCCATGTATTCTGCAATCACTAACCCGCTTTGGTTGCTAATATCGCCACGTCCTGTTAAGTTAACAGAAACTTCGCCATAGTTAGCATCACGAGTTACGTTGATTCTTGAACCAATAATGATAGATCCTCTGGAAGCAGGTGCACTATTAACTGTAAAGTCAATAGACAGATCTCTTCCGTCAGTTTCAGTGTCAGCAGCGTTAATTTGAATTGCTTCAGCTGCTGTAGTTCCAACATTAGTCCAACCTTCAAAACGAACGATAGTACTTCTTCCTAGAGTTCTTTCATTTGCTTCTATAGTAGAAGCTGGTACTCCAGTAGTTGGTAATGACACTACAGTTCCACTTTCATTGATGTAGTCATCACCTGATTGATGGATTAAAATATTTTCCCACTCAAAGTTGTTTGGAAGTCTTAATCTAGCACGGTGAGAATCACCACTTGATAAAGAACCTGTGGTAACTTCATCGATGATGATGTCCCCAGCTCTTTGGTAACGACCTCTGGAGATATCTTCCACATCGTCTACAAAAGCTGTAGTTTCACCATCAGCCACGATAGCAAATGTGTAAGTTCCACCTGTCAAGTTACTGTTTTGCTGGTCGATTGTTACTCTTGCTTCGCCTTCACTATCCATCTCAGTGTAAAGAGGGATATCAATTCGAAGGTCATCGCCTGCATTCGCTCTTGTAAATCCACTAACGGTTACTGTTACAGAAGTATCTGTACGACGGCTTACTCTTACCGTTCCGTCAGTTCCAGGAACCCCTGGGTTTCCTACTGCACCTTGAACTCTGGTATCTGCTGCAATATCAGCAATATTAACAAAGTCTGCATTGGTCAGGTTTAAACGGAAAACCTGTGTTTCCATCATGACAGCACCTGAATCTCCATCAGAGAAATCACCCGTGCTATCTTCTTCGATTCTTAATTCTGGTGCATCACTTGAATCAAATACGTGCTCATCGTCAACTGTTGGTACATAGCTAACGCTGTTGCTGCTTGCTGCGGATACACTCATAGGCATAATAACACTAAAGAGCATAGCTACAGCTAAAATTAAAGCAATTCTTTTTCTCATTAATTATTTTCCTCCTTTTAATATGGTTTGGCCTTGCCTTAGGTGTTTTACGAGCCTATGTTAGGTCAGTCAAGCCGGCAAGATCTTAAGTATTGGTCTTTGACTTGGCTCGTATGATTGAGTGTCTTACAGACTCCCCCCTTTCAGTACAGGTTTCGAATCTTTCTTCTTCAGGTTCCGGCGAAGGTTTACCTTCTGAAGCTGCCATCGTCGCCGGCACCGAGAGAAGGGTGAACTGCGCAACCCTCCATCATGTGGACAATTATATCACCAGGGTAAAGCAAGGTCAATGAACTTTACAGCTTTGTAACATAGCTGTAAAGTTCAGGTTACAGGTGAACAGGTTATAAGTGATAGGTGAAGTTCAAAAGATTAGTGACCTGTACCTGTTCGACTGTACCTTTACTTTGTTGCTATATTCATCCCTCGTGATATGATCTGTTTTCATTATACTCTTTTAGTTGGGGGAATACCATTACAGGACAATTACAATTTAGTTCAGTTAATAGTTATAACTACAGTTATGAGTTATGAGTTAAAAACCAGTTAAAAGACGGAAAGGCAGACGGAAGGGCAGACGGAAAGGCAGACGGAAAGGCAGTTTTAACTGCAGTTATGAGTTATGAGTTAAAAACCGTAAACCGAATCGGGATCTTTTGAACTTAACTATTAACTCTTAACTAATAACTTTTAACTGAATTTCTAACTGATTTAACCGTGCTTACCAGCATCAAGTAAAGCTCCTTGCATTCACATAGCATTGTTTTTGCATTTTTTTCTTCCAGGTATTCCGTTGCCACTAACAGATCCAGCCAGTACATGGTTTCTGCTGTTTCTTTAAGGGCAATATTCATTTTATGGGCAAAGTCTTTTCGACTTTCGCCATGTAGTGCTTCACGGACATTTGCTCCAATACTGGTGCCGGAGCGTAGGAGTTGTTTGGAAAGGACGTATTCCTTTTGTTCGTTGGTGAGGTATTTGTAAAGGTTGACGATTCGAATTGCAAATGCAAATGACTTTTCGCCTATAAAGGGCTTTTTCATCGGTCGACTCCTTTTGGTGTGGTCTAAATAGATTTTGAACTTAACTGTTAACTCATCACTGCTTTTCCAACTTTTAACTAAAGAAGCGACCAGAATTCTCTGGTCGCTTCTTTAAATCTAATCCTATTATTCTGTCACTGTAATTTCCATTTCTAATGTTGCATCATTAAGAGATGTGAAAACAACTACTGTATCTTCCACTGTTAGTGGGGTTCCTTCTTCGATACTGGATTCAACTCCGTAATCAAAGAAGTCTTCTGCGGTTATGGATGTTCCACCATGACCAGCATAAATTCCAAATTCTAAGTCTGTAAAATCAAGGGCTTCTCCAACTTTATACTCTGTTTTTGGAGTTTGTAAAAAGTACATGCTGTTCGGTATTACATCTGGATCTTCTTCATGATATGGAGTTCTTTCATCAGCTACTTCTGCATCCGTTGCTGCTTCTTCCTCTTCAGCATCTTCGTCAGCATCTGCGTCTACGTCCACTGCTTCTTCGGCAACTTCTTCTTCTGTTGCTTCGTCTTCGTCCATTTCTTCTGCTGCGTCTGCATCTTCGTCTACGTCAGCTTCTTCTTCCTCTACTGCTTCTTCTTCACCTTCGACTGCTGGTGTAATTACTACGGTTTGGGTTTCTCCGTTCCATTCTACGTCAAAGCCAAGAGTTCGGCTGATAAAGCTTACGGGTACCACGGTTCTTCCTTCAAGGATGACGGCTACGGTATCCATTTCAACTTCTTCGCCATTGACAACAGCCATATTGGAATCGATGGTTAATAGGATAACGGTTTCGTCTTTGGTGTAGGTTACTTGACGAGCATCTGCATCCCAGTCAAAGGAGGCGCCCAGCTGACGGCCTACAAAGCTTAGGGGTACCATGGTTCTTCGGTTTTCGTCTGCATAGGGAGCTGGGTTTACTTCTACATGCTCACCGTCAATAATGGCAATGTTGTTGCCTAATTTAAGCTGGATTCGTTCTGCTGCTACTACTTCTTCCGCTTCCATTTCTTCTTCTGTCTCTTCAGCCGCTTCGTCTTCTTCTACGGCTTCGTCTTCTTCTGTTGCTTCTTCGTCTACATCTTCAGCAACGTCTTCGTCAGCTTCTGTTGCTTCGTCTTCTTCAACAACTTCTTCCTCTGTATCTACTTCTTCAGCAACGTCTTCATCGCCGTTTTCTGTAGCTTCATCCTTCTCATCAGCGTCAACCTCGCCGTTTGCTTCCATTTCTGTTTCTTCTACTCCATTTTCTTCTTCCATGTGTTCGTCAGCGTATGCAGCAAACGAACTAAAAACCAGCATAAAAACCAATAGTAATGCTAACATTCCTCTTTTGTTCATTCATGTCACTCCTTTTTTTGTATTATATTTCGTATGCTTTATAGACGGTTATCATTATAACAGATATTTCGGAGTTTGATCTTTACAATACGATTACAGACAAGCAGGGGAAGAGCAGTTGTAAATGCAGGTTAGAAGTGAAAAGGTTATAGGTAAGTGCAGGGAAGAAACTGGTTAAAGCAAGCATAGATGCAGGTATACGTTAATCGTTAAAAGTTAAGTTCACAAGATTTAAAACTTGTCACCTATAACCCGACAACCTAAAAACTGCCTTTAATAGCTATCCTTTATGTTTTTCTTTTCTTAGCGTCCTTTGCGTTCTTGGCGTTCATTCTTTCTTTTTAAAGATCTTGAACTGAAAAGATATTAACCACGAAGGGGAAAAGAAAGCATAAGAATAGGCGGCCGTTGCCGGCCGCCACTTTTATCTGTATAGCATTCTATACTGCTGAGGGTTAACTACTCTCGGATTCTTTCTTATAATTCGAAGCTTTCTGGAACGAGAACTTTGTTGATGACGTGAATAACGCCGTTATCGGCTTCTATATCTGATTGAACAACTTCGGATTCGTTAACAAACACGCCGTCTTCCAGATCAAACATAATGGTTTCGCCACCTGCTGTGGCAACTTCTGATCCATCCACCAGGTCACCGGACATAACAGTTCCGGCCACTACGTGGTAGAGCAGGACTTCGCCAAGCTGTGGATGAGCCAACAAGTCGGCTGCTTCAATTTCAAGGTCTTCCAGTAATGCTGCAAAGGCTTCGTCTGTTGGTGCAAATACGGTGAAGGGGCCTTCGCTCTGGAGGGTTTCAACCAAATCGGCTGCTTGAAGGGCGGCAACCAAAGTGCTAAAGGATTCGTTGCCTACTGCTATATCCACGATGGTATTGGTTTCTTCCATTGGTTCATCTTCTGCAACAACAGATGTTATGGTAATATCATGGGTTTCGTCATCCCAGTGAACGTGATAGCCCAAGGTTTCCGAAACAAATCGCAACGGAACAACCGTCCTGTCGGTACCTGGGTGAATTTCAGGCGCAACATGCATTTCGACTTCTGTTCCTCTTACGGTAGCACTGATCACACCAATGGTCATTTCTACGAAGGTTTCTTCCTGATCCAGAATGGTTACTTTGCGTGCTTCTCCATCCCATCTAACTTCATAACCCAGAGCTTCCGATACAAATCGAAGTGGGATAAGTGTTCTGTCTTCCACCATGTAGGGTGCTAAAGGAAGTGTCATGGTTTGGCCATTAACCATAGCCTGATCTTCTCCTTCTTTGAGGACGATGGTTTTCCTGACGGCTTCTTCAATTACAGATTCCTCTTCTTCCAGGATTTCTTCTTCTACTACAATTTCCTCTTCTTCCTCTGCTTCTAATACGAAGCTTTCTGGCACTAGTACGCTGTTAATGACGTGAATCACGCCGTTATCTGCTTCGATATCTGGTTGAATAACTTCTGACTCATTAACAAATACGCCATCTTCCAGACTGATCGTTACATTTTCCCCTCCGACGGTGGGTGCTTCCATACCGTCTTCCAGATCACTCGACATAACTTTTCCTTCTACTACGTGATACAGCAGGACGTCGGTAAGCTGGGGATGAGCCAGCAGGTCAACTGCTTCAATTTTTAATGCTTCCAATAAGTCTGCGAAAGCTTCATTGGTTGGAGCAAACACGGTGAAAGGGCCTTCTCCCTGAAGGGTTTCTACCAGTTCTGCTTCTGTAAGGGCTGCCACCAAGGTGCCGAAGTCTTCGTTGGCTACGGCGATGTCGACGATGGTGTTGGTTTCTTCTTCCATGTGTTCGTCGGCATAAACTCCAAATGTGCTGAAAGCCAACATAAGGACAAGTAATACGGATAACCCACGCTTCTTATTCATTTCTTTCCACTCCTCTTCCTTATTGTTATCCAGTTGATATAGATTCAAACTATAATTCTCCTATGTTAGTTATACCTCTTTCTTGTTTACGTAATATTACATTATGGTTACAGAAAAATATTGGAGGAAAAGCAGGTTAGAAGGGCAGGTTAGAAGTTAACAGGTTAAAATTTAAAGGGAATTTCAAAAGACTTGCACATGCAAATGATGCAAAGAAGGGCATAAAAAAAGGCTATTGCTAGCCGTTTTATCCCCCTCTCCCTAACCCTCTCCCGCCAGGGGAGAGGGGACAGTTATAACCTATAACCTGTTTCCCTATAACCTGCTTCCCTGTAGCCTGCTTCTAAAGCAGTGTAATCACCATATCGGCTTCGAAGTAGCCATGTTCGTAGTCTTCTGGGGTGGTGACCAGTAGGTAGATCCATGTGGCGGAACGAATGTCTTCGTGTATGTCTTTTAAGGTCAATATGCCGTTTTGACTTAAGGTGATGCCTACATTCTCTGGGTTCCATTCTTCGTTGAAGCCTAAGACTCCCATAAAGCTCCATTCTAAGGGAACCTCTGTCAGGTCAACTTCCTGGCCTTCTTGGGTGTAGCCAGTGACCTGGTATTCTCGTGTCATTTGCCTGCTCTCTGGCAAGGCGATACTCTTTTGACCGGTGAGTTCCAACTTATCTAAGGCTGAGGGGGGAGCTAATGCAGGCTGGGGTTCCGGTTCTGGTTCGGATTCTGGCTCTGGTTCGGATTCAGTGGTTTCCCTTGGTTCTGGGTCTTCCAGTTCTTCAGGTTCTGGGGTATCCTGGGAGCTCTCTGTTTCTTGGGTTTCCTCGGAATCTTCGGCTGAGGATGGTTCTGATGACGGAATTGGCTCATCGGTGATGGTGATGCTTTGGGTTTCCTCTTCCCACTGGACGTTGTAGCCCAAGGTTTCACTGAAAAATCGGAGAGGCACCAGACTACGATGGCTTGATCCATGAAGAATTGGGGCTGTTGGCAATTGGATCTCTTCGCCGTTTTTAGTGGCAATGCTCCTATTCATGGTCAAGGTAATTATTTCTTCTTGGGTGGACTGGTAAAAGACGGCACTCCCCACTGGGTCCCACGTAACTTGAGCCCCCAAGGCTTCGCCAATAAAGCGAATCGGGGCTAATGTTCGGTTTTCGTCGCTAATAACCGGTGCAACCTCTAGGGTAAACTCTTCTCCATTGATCATGGCGGCGGTGCTACCTGGACGAAGGTGGATATGGGTATACTCGGTTGATGGATGGTCTTCCTGATCTTGATGGTCTTCCGGATCATTGGCGTAAGCACTGATGCTGGTCAGTAAGAGGCTTAGGCTTAGGAGTATGGAGAAAATGAATCCCTTGGTTTTTCTAGGCATGTAATGCCTCCTTTCTGCTTCTTAAACTTACTTGCTTTCCTGTTTTTCTTGATATTCCCAATATTCTTCCATGGTCATGCCTGTCTCATACAATCTTTGGGCTAGGTTATTTCCTAGGTATCGAAAATGCCATGGTTCGTAGATATATCCTGTGATGGATTCTTTGCCTAAGGGATAGCGGAGAATAAATCCATACTCATGGGCATGATCCTTTAGCCATTGGCCTTCTTTTGTTTCTCCAAACCTTTGGTTAATCTGTCTATTCACCTTAGGGGAGGTCAGGTCTGCTGCCAATCCGGTCTGATGTTCACTTTGTCCAGGTCTTGCCGTAGACCGATTGGCGGCGGCTTCGCCTCTTTGGCTGGCTCGGCTATTAAACAAGTATTGTTGGGTTTCATAAGAGCGGTATCCCGATCGCAGATACAACTGTGTTCCTGTAGCTTCTAATGCGGCTTCCGTCATTTTGTCCAGGGCTTCTGCAGCTTCCTGACGAAGATAGGATGATTCGTTTTGAAAAACCCATGGTGTTTCCGGCTGCTGAAGGTTTTTCGGTCTATAGCTTTGATCTAAGGGATGGTCCCTGTTGACGATAAATCGGAAGCCTTGCAAATCTTTCTGGATGCGGGGCTCCATTTTTATCAGCTTTATTTCTTTGGCTTGAAGGAATTCCCAAAAGTCTGCTGGATCTTTTTTCCAGTGAATTCCTTGTTTCTGCCTAAGCCAATCATACAGGTGGGTTTTTTCTTCTTTTCCCGTGGTAATCCATAAGTCTTCGTCAGAATCTAGAAAATTTAAGGCTTTCAACAGAAGTAAGGCTTTTTCTGAGGAGGTAACTTCCGTATTGGGAAATGTGAGGACCGCTCCATTGTTTAGCACCGCAACGGGAAAATCTTCCATCATACCAGCGGTATATACCTTCTGTACCCATGGGTCCTGTGTATCTAGGAAGACGATCTCTTCCTTTATTTTCATCTCCTCACCGCTGAGGCATTCTATTAATTCTACAATGTGTTTGCTAACCTGTCTTCTATTCTGGGCCTCTATTTCATTGATTTTGAACTGAATAATGGTCTCTTTTTCTTGAGCATATCCAAGGCTGCTGGTCATTAGTATCCCTAGTAGAAGGGAAATTGATAAAATGAATCCAGAGCTTCTTTTCACCATGAAGCAACTCCTTTCTTTTATTGTAAAGCTTTTGGGCTTTTTTCTCAATCCTTGATTCATTGATTGGTACACAAAAGAGAGCAGCCAAACTGCTCTCCCTTTAGGTGTTCTATCAAGCATTGAAGTGTGGCACCATTCTCCCCCTTTCCCTAACCCTCTCCCAACAGAGGAGAGAGAGGAGAGGGGGCTATAACCTATAACCTGTTCCCTTGTAACCTGCTTACCCTTTTAACAAACTGCTTTCCAACTCTTACCTCTTACCTGCTTTTCTAACTGCTTTTACACCTGCTTTTCTAACTGCTTTTACACCTGCTTTTCTAACTGCTTTTACACCTGCTTTTCTAACTGCTTTTACACCTGCTTTTCTAACTGCTTTTACACCTGCTTTTCTAACTGCTTTTACACCTGCTTTTCTAACTGCTTTTACACCTGCTTTTCTAACTGCTTTTATACCTGCTTTTCCAGTGCTGCTTTGACAAACTCTCTAAATAGTGGATGGGGACGGGTGGGGCGAGACTTGAATTCTGGATGGAATTGGCAGCCTACATACCATGGATGATCTTTTAATTCCACCATCTCTACCAGTCGTTCGTCTGGGGATATACCGCTGATGATGAGCCCAGCTTCCGTAAGCTGATCTCGATAGCTATTATTGAATTCAAACCGATGACGATGGCGTTCGTAAATCAGGTTTTCACCATAGGCATTCTTGGCATTGGTTTCTGGGTATAGTTTGCAGGGATAAAGGCCAAGGCGCATAGTGCCCCCTTTATCTTCAATATCCTTTTGTTCTGGCATAATGTCGATGACAGGATCTTTTGCTTCTTGTCTAAATTCGCTGCTTTGGGCCTCTGTAATACCTGCTACGTTCCGAGCAAATTCTACTACGGACAATTGCATCCCTAAGCAGATGCCAAGGAAGGGGATCTTATTTTCTCGGGCATAGCGAATCCCTGTGATTTTCCCTTCGATGCCCCGTTCTCCAAATCCGCCAGGTACTAAAATGCCCTGTACGTCCTCCAACTGACTTTGAACCGTCTCTTCATTGACTTTGTCGGCGTGGATCCATTTTACCTTTACCCGTGCTTGAAAGTGAATGCCGGCATGATTCAAAGACTCGGCAATCGATAGATAGGCATCCTGTAATTCTGCATATTTCCCAACAATGGCAATGGTCACTTCTGCTTCTGGGTTTTTATCTCGGTGAACGATGTCTTTCCATTCTTCCATGTTGGCTGGTCCTGCTTCTAAGCCTAGTAACTCCATGACTTTTTGGTCTAATCCCTCTTGCTGAAGGAAAAGTGGCACTTCATAGATGCTGTCTGCATCCATGTTTTCAATGACATGGCAGGGATCTAAATTGCAGAAAAGGGCTATTTTGTCTTTCATGTCTTTTGAAATAGGTTGTTCTGTTCTACACACTACCATGTCTGGCTGAATTCCAATGCTTCTCAGTTCTTTAACGCTATGCTGGGTGGGTTTGGTTTTCAGTTCACCAGCTTTTCCCAGATAAGGAACCAAGGTGACATGCATATACATGACGTTTTCTCGCCCGACTTCGTGTTTTACCTGTCGGATGGCTTCCAGAAAAGGTAAGCTTTCGATATCGCCGACGGTACCGCCAACTTCCGTAATCACTACATCTGGATGACTATCACTGCCAAGGCGATAAATGCGGTCTTTGATTTCATTTGTAATATGGGGGATCACTTGAACCGTACCACCTAAGTAATCGCCTTTTCGTTCTTTGCTGATAACAGTCCAGTATACTTTGCCAGAGGTAACAGAGCTATATTTGCTAAGGTTGATGTCGATAAAACGTTCGTAATGGCCTAAATCCAAATCGGTTTCGGCGCCATCATCGGTGACAAAGACCTCGCCATGCTGATAGGGGCTCATGGTGCCGGGATCCACATTGATGTAGGGATCAAATTTTTGAATGGTGACTTTCATGCCACGGCTTTTCAGTAGTTGGCCTAGGGATGCGGCGGTAATGCCTTTTCCTAAGGAGGAAACCACCCCGCCGGTAATAAAGATGTACTTCGTCATATTAAGATCTTCCTTTCGATATTATTATGAATTTAGGATTATGAAACCCTTGGGCGGTTTCTTCTATATCTGGCACTTCTGGGTTTTAACTTTTAACTCATCACTATAAACTCTTAGTTGATTTTCACTGGTTTTGCATTTTCATGGGAGCTACGCTGGCCTTTTAAGTAGTTGATGGCGGTAGTAAGCTGCAGGTCTTGGGCTGGTGCCACCAGCCATTTTTGGAATTCTCTATTGAGGCGACGCTGGGTGGAAAAATCCAGAACTCCATAGGGGTAGGTGTTTTGATTTTCCTGAAATTCTGTAATGGCCTGTTGGGTAGACAGGTGAAAAACACCTTCTTCATCTTGAATGTCATAGCCCAGGTATTCCAAGCGCTGTTGTGCCCCTAGAACGTCTTGGCCTTCATCTCCCAGCCTAAGCGCCCCCTCTGGATTAAAGGGTTTTAGGGCCTCCAGATCAATAGAAGGGTGAAACCGTTGGAGGTCGATGTCTGGGTAAATGCCAAGGCCATCGATGGCTCGTCGAAAAGGGCTGTAGTAGGCGGCTTCTGTTAATTTAAACCCTCCGCCAGAAGGCATAGGATATAATCGTTGGACAGAACCTTTTCCATAGGTAGGCTGCCCAATGACGATGCCTTTTCCCCGCTCTTTAAAGGCGGCGGCAAAAATTTCTGATGCACTGGCGGTGCCTTCATTCACGAGAATCACGGCTGTGTCGTAGGGCATTTCCTCATAGAAGGAGGAGTAGGTAACTTCGCCTTCTCGATAACGAACATGGGTAATAGGGCCAGCAGGAATAAACAATCGACTAAAGCTAATGCCTTCATTCAATAAGCCTCCTGGATTGCTTCGCAGGTCTATGATGAGTTTTTCAATACCTGCTTCTTCTAGGTTTTTCAGCATTTTTTTAGTGGTCTTGGTGGTGTCCTCGCCGAACTGTCGAATTTCTAAATATCCAATTTCATCTTCGAAGATTTCTAGGTCTACACTGGATATTTGTATGCTTTGACGTGTTATTTCAAATTCCAAGATCCCCTCCTGTCCAGAACGTTGAATGCCCAAAACCACGGTGGTTCCTTCTGGTCCTTTGATACGGCGGACTGTCTGATCTAAGGTAAGGGCAGCTGTGGGCACGCCGTCCACGTAGACAATTCGGTCATTGGAAAGTATTCCGGCTTCGAAGGCAGGGGTGTCTGGAATTGGTTCGGAGACAATGACTCTTCCAGCTTCTTCAACAATGTAAATGCCTATGCCTTGAAATTCTCCTTGAAATCCTTCTACCAGATCTCTCATTTGCTGAGCCGGTAGATAGTAGCTGTTTTCGTCCAAAAGATTTTCTAGATTTTCCGGGGTGATTTCTTCAAGGTTTTCTGGGTCTATGGGGGTCACATAATTCCGAAGAATGGCTTCTCGGATGATCGGCTGATCCTGAGCAGGGATGCTTTCTGTAGCTGAAAATGCAAAAACGCTGAAGAGTAACAGCAGCGCCAGGGTCAGGGTTATGCATTCGGTTCTTTTTTTCACCAGTTTCACATCCTATTCTTGTTTCTGACAAGGGTCTTCTCCCACATTCATAAAATCTATTTCTTTATTATACGATATGTATGGCCTAATGACAATTGAATCTGGTGGAAAAGTATGAGTTTGATGGCAATAAAACCCATGGAGCACTAAAAGGAGCAACAAAAGAAGATGGTTCTTCTGTGTTAACGCACAAACACAGATGAACCATCCCCTCCTATGGCTAGCTTAAAAATTGAGGATACGTTCTCGATAATCGTAGCGTAGGTCTACTCGCAGGTAGTCGATAAAATCCTTCAGCAGGATAGCAGTATCGGCTTTGGTCAACTGACGCTGGGGCTGGAAATACCCGCTCTGATCGGTTATCAGGCCCAGTTCGCCGGCTAGGTAGGCGGCATCTCTAGCCCATAAGGGAATTTGGGCGTCATCTAAATAACCGGTGCCGTATTGTTGTATGGGTGCCATGTGCTGAAAGCCCATGGCTTTTATGAGAATGGTAACGGCTTCAGCCCGGGTAATGGTTCCGTCTGGATCAAAACGATTTTGATCCACGCCTGCCATCAGATTATGATGATAGGCGGATTCGATATAGCCTCTATAGGGATGGTCTTGGCCTACATCGGCAAAAAGGGTTTCTTCTCGTTCTGCCCGCTGAAAGGATGGCCGTCGTTCTGGTTCGTGTTTTTGTTTGGAATGACCGGTGGCAACGGTCAGAGCACGAGCAAACTCCCCACGTGTTACGGGTAAATCTGGCCCAAAGGTTTCTACATGGGCAGGAAAGGCATTGAGGCTAGCCAGAAACCGGATGGGTTCTTCGGCGGCATGGCCGTTGGTGTCTCTCATTTCTGGTATGTTTAGCATTTCGTTGG
Source organism: Tindallia texcoconensis (assembly GCF_055383815.1). Lineage (NCBI taxonomy): Bacteria > Bacillati > Bacillota > Clostridia > Peptostreptococcales > Tindalliaceae > Tindallia > Tindallia texcoconensis. The sequence goes on along the minus strand of NZ_AP042431.1, from coordinate 1,697,701 downwards.
TAGGATTGCTATCTAAGGTAAAGCTATCGGTTCCTAGGTTTCGCTGTCGGGTCGGATTGCCATTGCCCTGGAATCGTGGAAGGTCATAGCTGACTTTCAAGACGTTGTCTTCATGTTCTGTCAGTCGATAGGCTCCTCGAAAGCTAATGAGGGTGGGCTCATTGGACTGATAATGAGGGGTAACGCTTCGATTGTGGGAGGCTTGTACTTGAGCGGTTCCCTGCCAGCGAAGGGGATCGTCATCTCCGTTGGTATGTTCATAATCAATGTAATGGGCTAGGGTTTGGGTGTCGATGCTGCTCCACTGCTGATCGTAGCCCACTCGGTTTCCTCGGGTTTCTACGATGACACGGCCTTCGTCTCCATTGATATGGTAATATTTTCTTCCGTCCCAATTGCCGGCAAAATAGGTGGCGGCAGGTTTGGCATGGTACACGGAGGATTTGGACCACTGGTTGTCTCGTTCATCGGACTGATAGGTATTTCCGTTGGCATTGATGGTTTCTCGAAAACGGGTAAGCTCATAGGTTTCTGTTTTCTGGTCTCCACCGTTTTCCCGAACTTCTTTTTCCATGGTGACGTTTCGAGTCAGGGTAATTTCACCGTCATCGCTGGCTAAATTTCGATAGTTGTACGTAATTCTGCCCCCTCTGTCGGAAATGGTCAGTTCTCCTTCCAACAACACTGGTTCTCCAGTAATAAAGATGATTTCCCGATAGATGCGTGGGTCCTGAACGCCGCCTTCGAAGCCAGGAGTCTGGAAGGAGGCTTCCTCGGCAAAGGCGGTGATGGAAGTGGCTAACAGAATGAAAATCAGGGAGCACGCGATGTGTCGTATATCGTTTTTGAGGGTAGCGATGGTTTGCTTCATGGGACAAGCTCCTTTTTCTTTGGTGATTTTGTTTTCCCCCTCTCCCTAACCCTCTCCCGCCAGAGGTGAGGGGGCTTGCAGGCTATCAGCATTTCGTCGAGGGAGAGGGGACTTGCTTAACTGCTTCTCTAACTCTAAACTGTTTTTAATTCTATTGTTCAATAACGATGACATAGGCGGACTGGTCGTTGGAGGCGGTGCGGTTCTGAATGATATACGCTTGGGCACCGCTTCGGATCCGGTACATTTCTTCCGCGGTTATAGGGTCATCGTTCAGAAGAATAACCGCTGTATGGGTGTCGAATTCCTGTCGGCTTCGGACTGGTTCCCATCTTCGACTAAGGCCGTTCCAATTGCGGACATTGTTCAGGGTGATGGTGTCTACATCTAGGTTGACGTCATCTACTACTCCCATAGCGCTGTGTTCTGTGGCCATGGCACCTCCTTCATACTCCTGAGCTCTTGGTGCCAAATTAATGGCTAGGGCTTCCCGGTGGGTATCAGTACCTGTATCTGTTTCCCGAATCAGAAAGTAGGCGGTTTTATCGTAGTAAAAACGGTCTTCAATTCGCTTTCTCAATTCATCGTTTTCGATGTCCTGTGGGTCGATAAATCGTGTGTCCAGAAAAACACCTGGATCGATGGCTTCTTCCAATTCACTGTCATAAATCAAGGTATCTTCGCTGAAACTTGCTCTGCGGGCGCTTCTCAAACTTTCCCATCTGTTTTCATTTAATCGAAGATAATCTAACTGATAACCAATTCGTCCCAGTTCCACCTGATAATCGAATAGGTCTTGGAGGCGAGCTTGATAAAGCACCAAACGGGTCCCTCCGGGCCGTGGTTCCATAATGCCTTGATCCGTAATGCTGATCATGGCAGCGTTTCGACCAGTTGGGTTCATATCTGCCATCATGTAGATGTTTTGGTTTTCATCCAAGTTAAGACGATCTACCAGTCGATTGTTCTGAATCACAATGGTCCCTGGGTGGAAGTTGAAACGGTTGTAATCTACTTCCATTTCTTCTGTAGCAAATTCTAAACGTTGAATACGGCTGTCGTAGTTTTGGGCGCTGCCATTTTGTGTTTGTAGCTTGGCAATGCGGGGATGACCGTAGCTTTCTTCTACGGCGGCATAGACCTGCTGGCCTTTCATGCGGTCTAGCTGGGCCAGTTGCACTTGGTTGGCTCCGTCAAACAAGTTCCCATTATTGGTTTTATAGCGAACCAAGGAATCTGAATGAGGAACCCATCGGTTTTCATCAAATCTCCGGATATCCCGAAGGATCACTTCGCCAGCTCGGGTATCCACAGAGTCGATGGTGCCACGAATCATGTCGGCGATATGGCGTTCATCGTCTTCTACTCGGACAGTAGCTACTTCTGGGCTATATATATCGTCGAATAGTAACAGCACTCTGTCTCCGGTTCGAATCTGATGTACTGGTGCCCGACTGCCATCCCGAAGGATTTGGGTATTGTTTGTGATCTGATAGGTTTCCCGACTGCCTCGATTCTGGATTTCGATGCTGTTTTCATCGTAAAAGAGCACATCGCCCACTTTATAGCGACTTTCTGGTGGAATATACCCATGTCGTTCTGGATCTTCTTCCAGGGTTCCTTGGATGCTGTTGACGGTATTACCCAATCGAGAAACTGTGACTTCTAGTCCATAGGGTAGGTCTTGGAAGGGAGTCAATCTTCCATTAATGGTAACACCGGTTCCTGGTGGTACCTTCAGGTGATGTTCTCGGTCATTAAAGTCTCGTAGTTTCAGGGTACGGGTGTCCGGATCTATGTTTTCAATAAATCCAGTGAGAACAGGAGTTGCTTCACCGTCTGAACTGGTGGTGACGGTCATGTATTTCACATGGTTTTCTTCCGTTGTATAGTACGTCACTGGATCCCCGTCAAAAATTTGATCCGACAAGTAAAGGTTATTGGTTCGACGCACTGGCAAATCTTCTTGGCGAGTTAACTCCAACAGTGCAGAGGTATTGTCTGGATGCTTAAGGGTAACTTGTCGTGTGCGATTTTCTGGATTGTCCGGGGTTTCAATCATTCGTATATCGCTGACTTTTCCCTGCCGTGGGGTAATGCCCCGTTGCGGAAGCCAGTCGGAGGAAGACTTCATCATCAGGGCCGCCATTTGTGCCCTACTCATGGGATCTGAAGGGGAAAAGGTGGTTTCGCTGGTGCCACTGATATAATTAGCCTCCAGGGCGGCTTCGATGAGCGGCCGCTTGTTTTCATCTATTTGACGACGATCCGTGAAGCGGCCCAGTTGTGGTGTTTGGCTTGGTTCTGCTGGCTCCAGATTCAAGGTGCGAGCAAACCAAGCGGCTACTTGTTGCCGTTGGGCCGGACGATTCCATGCCTTACGGGTTTCCAACTGGTTACGCAGGGCATTTTCAAGTTCTGTTAATTCCGGCGAGGTTAGTTGGCTATATAGATATTCGTCTACGGCATCGTTGACTTGGCTGTCTAGTCTATCTGTTTCTTCATCGGAAAGCTCCAGTAGGTCGTCGGCTTCTTCATCCGTCAGGATGTTCTCCTGCTGGGCCAGTTCTACGGCGGCTACTAACTGTCGGTCTCCTTCGGTACCAACGGTAACACCGGCTACTTCTAGGGCATCCTGTTCCGCTAGGGCTTCTTGCAGCTCTGTTTCCATTCCCCGAGCCTTTAGCAGTACCATCAATGCTTCTCCGGCGGTGATGGATCGATTAGGAGCAAATTGTTGATTGCCGGTGCCGCTCATAATGCCAAGGCCGGTAACGTCCAAAATAGACTGGGCTGCCCAATGGCCACCGATATCGGTGTAGTTCATATCCCTCACCTGTTGGGAGGCTCCTGGAAGTCCTCGATAGGTGTCTACGGAGGTGAAAGGCGTAGCGGCGGTGACTGGCAGGAGGCTGGTGAGTAGGATCATGAAGATTAAGGCCAGGGGGAGGAGTTTTGGGGTTTTTGCTATGATCCCCCTCTCCCTAACCCTCTCCCGCCAGGGGAGAGGGGATTTACTGATATGTAGTTGTTTGATTTGATTATTCTGAGTTCCCATTTTTGAGACTCCTTATCTTGATATAGTTGATCATTCATGTTCACTGTCAGTCACTGTGAGGACGGAGGTAATTTTCCCCGAAAATCGCGGAGTAAATAACCTCGCGTCCCCACCAGTCCCTTAAACTACGGTTCTTCCCGCAGGAAGCGGTTTTTTCTACGTCCTTTCTCCCGTTAAGGGAGAAAGATCCTGGGTTTTTCTTTTCCCTGTAACCTATTCCCTATTCCCTTTAACCTGCTTTTAAACTTGCTTTTTAACTGCTTTTTACCTGTTTCTCAACTGCTTTTCAACTGCTTTTTCAACTGCTTTTTAACTGCTTTTTCAACTGCTTCTTCACCTGCTTTTTACCTGTTTCTCAAAAGCATATACATGCCGGCTTCTCTCAAGGTTGTGGTTGTTCCATTGTTTCCTTGGAAACCATGGGATGCCGGATTGTAGGTGGCTATGCTGGTATTTCCGCTATTACTCTCTGGGTAACTGCTGGTATTAAGGCCTATGTTCATCTGTGCCGTCCCTAAAAGTCGGGGGAGGCTTTTTTCGGTGCGACCAGCTTTTAGGCTAAAGTCGATCTTATAGGGGCTGGAGGCTCTGCTTTGCCTACGATCGATGGCACTGTTTAAAGCATTGGCTTCGTTGCCTTGCATCGGGGTAAAGTGAACCCGTGCTACGCCGTCTCGGCTTTCATCTACACTAAGGCTGCTGACATCACGGGTATAGAGGGTGTTTGGTGTGATGGTCAGGCTGGCGGTGCCATCGGTAATAACCACTTCTCGATCCATGCCCGGCAAGGATTGTACTGGGAAGGCTACGACAAAGTCCTTGTGGCGGCTGTAGTTTGCACCGGAGAAATCGATCACATAAGGCGATAGGCCCTCTGGAATTTCTCGACTGCCGATGGTACGCACCAAGGTGCCATTGACCACTTCTTCTTTGCCTCGGGTTTCCTGTTCTTCCCGCTGCCGATCCAGTTCTTCCAGCTTTTCTTCCAGTTTTGGATCTTCATCTGGATGTAAGGTTCGTGCGCTGGTTTCCCCGGATTCAATAGCACTGCCGTATTCATTCAAGGCTCTTACCCGAAAGTCGTAGCGGGTATCTGGCTCCAGATTTCGCACCAGGTAGTCGGCGTCATTGGCTTCTGCGATAAAGGTGTATTCTCTTTCTGCACTTCTTTTGCCGTATACTTCGTAACTGGCTGCGGCGTTCAAAACACCTGGATCGGATTTGGACCAAATCAGGTGGATACTTCCTTCTGATCCAGGTACGGCTTCTACTACCAGTGGTGCATCTGGTACTGGTATATCGTAGTCGAAGTCTGGGGCATCGTCTGGATCAGACAAACCTCCATCCGGATTAAGGATGATCAGGTCATCATGTTCCAGATCTAAGGTTTCTGGGAACTGAACCCGCATGACGTTTTCACTTTCCACGTTAACCGTATTGGCAGCAACGCCACCAACAACGGCAAATACTCGGTTTTTTCCGTCTTCGTCCACGCCTCGAATCCCTTCCCCATGAACCTCCATGTCGTCGGTTACTTCATTGATGGGTACCAGTCTTCCTCCCAAAATCACCTGGGCTCCGTTCATAAACATTTCACCAGTTAATGTAATCTCGGTATCCATATCGTTGGCAAAAATCCGTGGTGGGTCTACGCTTTCGATGTTGGGCTGACTGATGTATTGGAATTCGCCGGGGGGCAGGCTCAATTCGCCATCCGGGTTTTCTACCCGAACCCTTACCGTCCCAAACCTTGGACTCTCCGGCGCCACCACTTCTAGTTGGCGGTAATCCACATATTCTACATCGCCGGAGTCTTCGTCTACCCGAGCTTCTCCAAATAGGACCCCAATGGGATCGCTATGGCCATCCATTTCCTGGCGGAAATCATTTCCTCTGATCGTAAGTCGAGTTCCACCGGTGACCGGACCTTTATTGGGGGTGACCGTATCCAATCGTGGATTGGACTCTCCTCGAATGACTTCCAGGTAAATGGCGATGGATTCTTCTCCTTGATAAAGGGCTTCTTCTGAGTTGGCGGATGCTCCATCAAAGTTGGTGACCACGATTCGATAGAGGTTGTCGATGGTGGCCTCCGGCAGTTCTGGCAATTCAAATACTAGCTGATTAGGCAACTCATCTTCCATTCGATTTGGATGGTCTGGGCCAATGGTTAGAATATCTCCTATGCGAATGGTGGCATCTTCCCTAAAGTCGGTTCCAACCACCCGAATAATATTGCCCCCTCGTTGAGATACTTTTTGAAGCATGACTTCCCCATATCCTTCCCGAGTTTCTCTAACCGGTTCTCGGCCTTCTCTTAAAATATTGGTAATCACTGGGTTACTATCTGGTGTGATATATTCAAAATCCGAATTGGCGGTTCCCCCATCTGGATTGATGACGGATAGCCTTACGCGGCCAGTGGTAAAATAGGAAGGCATAGTGGCCACGATATGACCTTGATTCCGATGGGCTACTTCCGGGGCATAGCCACCTTCTACAAATAGTCGGCGATTCCTAATTTCCAGCCGCACCAATTCTTCATAAGGGTATTGGATGGTTTCTCCATCTTCTTCCCGGGTTAAATCTCTGGTATTGATAAAGACCTCCTCGCCAGCTCCAAATCCAAGGTATTCATGGTGATAGGTGTTTCCTTGATCTGTAATTTGAGCCTTTAGGACGCCGCCATCCCCTGAATTATAATCAAATCGAAGGCCGTCTTCCAAGGTGACTCGAGTTCGGTTTACTTGAATCACTCCACTGTTTTCATGCTCCCGCGGTAAATCTGCATTGGTTCGATTCCCTACTCTGACACGGGTTAGACGAGTATCTTCTTCCCGTACCGAAACAAGAGGGCTGTTTTCTTCGTATTCTTTGGTCATTAGCGTTACCAAGTCTTCTTCTAAAGCCTGACCCCTTATTTCTACAGAGGTGCCTCCTCGCCGATCTCCTTGTGGTGGGTTCACACTGGTAATACGTGGGTCTGAACTCTCAAAACTAAAGTTAACGGTATTGGAAATGCCGGCATCGTTGTTGACGATATACACTGGCACGGTGCCATCATTGGGCCCTACGATAACCCTTAGGAACTCCCCGTCAAATTCTACCAGTTCGGCTTCTTCTGTTCCAAAAAATACCCTGGGATACAGGTCGTCCAAGAGGACATCAAATTCTGAATCATAACGGGAGGGACGGGTTATATCTGGATTGGCGGTAATCGTTTCAATCAGATTCCCGTCTTCATCCCGGATACGGCGGAAATCCCTGAAATCCACTCCGAAGATCTCTACGGTATAGCCTCCAGCTGCGGATCCAGCCGTTGGAACAATTCGGTTTATTTCCGGATTACTGGTAGGCACCACATAGGTATAGCCTAATAGTTCCTTCTGAATGGTTTGTTCATTTCCGTCGGCATCCCGCTGAACCCTCTCTACGATGATGGGATTATCGTAGTCTACGCTGAAGGTTCCTCCGTCGGAGTTTAACAAGGTTAAGGGCAGGGTGATTTCTCGCTGCCCTTCCTGCTGTAAATTACCGGCATAAGGCGGCACCGTCAACACAATCTCCCGACCATCTACGGACAAGTTCATATTGGCCCGAGGTACTTCCTGGGAGCCGATAAACATACGAATCCCTTCCGTAAAAGAAGCGTCGGTTACGGCTTCATCTAATTTTAAGGTGACTAGATTGCCACCACTATCTGGGCCTAATTCCGGTACAATATCTCGAAGGGCAGGAATGTTTTTAGGTTCTCCCAAGTAGGTGAAGGCATTTTGCCGTGTTGCTTTTTGTGTGTCTGGATTCACCACAGACACATCATAGGTACCGGGACCAGCCCAGTCGGCTCCCATCATATTAGGGACCCGGGCATGAATTTCGTTACTGCCCAGAACTTGTACCCGATTGCCGGTGATCCGGTCGTAACTTCCAACTCTCTCTACTGCATAAGGAGTATAGGCTCTTAGGGTCATTCCGTCTATTTCCAGCACTCCGTTTTGGAGTTGCTGAATCGCCACATTCCCGCCTTCTTCCACTCCTTCAAACTGTTCTTCTTCTTTGTTGTAACGAATACGCCAGGAATTGGCGGCGCCATCTTCCAGATAGTACTGATTTTGTCGGTTACGAATTAAGCGGAAAAAATGGACGGGTGCATCCGGGTCGGCAGATTCATTAACAAAAATCACACTGTCAAAGCCGTTGCCTGTTCGCCAACGGTCTGTATCAGATAAGTAGACAAACACTGGTTCTTCAATGGTTTTTTCCGGTGCGTGATATTCTGTTAAAGCAATGCGTGTACCATCCCGATTGTAACGGTTGATATCCCGGCCGGCTATTTCAACCTTGCTTCCGATGAGACGGTTCATTAAAAAAGCATCGATGTCATCAAGGTCGTCGACCACAATGGTAGGATCTGGCCGAAAAAAGTCACTTCCTGTTAGGGTCAGCAGGGTATTTTCTGTGCCTCTGTCCGGTGTGACGCTGGTCAGCACTGGATTAGTGTCGGTTTCTGTATAGGTAAAGGGATGGGTGGCAATGCCTCCTTCTGGATTGATAATTTGGAGCTGAGTCTCGCCAGGTCTTTCTCCTGGTGGAGCCATGAATTCGATATGCTCTAAGCTTCGATCCGTAATAGTGGTGACTTCCTCGCCACCAATATACAATCTGGCATCAGAACGTAACTGACTGCCATCAATCCGAACCGGCACGCCGCCTTCCATGGCTACCAAATTGGGTTCCACGCTGGTAATACGAGGGTATTGGTTCGGGTCTACATAAATGAAATCAACCATATTTTCAAACCGTACAAAAGCATCGTATTCGTTGCTTTCACGGCGAGGATTGCTGATGCGGATATCCTGATTAGTAATGTTGGCAACTGGAAAGCCAGTTGTTCCGGTTTCCAGGATCATGACAATGGTGTCACCAATCTGGTTGGCTCCTTTCCCATCCACCACCGTGCCACCCTGTAGCACTTCGAATTTAGTAGGGCCATAGCGATTTCCGTCGATTTCGCCTGGTTCCAGCAAAGGATCAATAATGGTACTTCCCAGATCTACCCTAGGTTGGACGATTTGATCCTGGCCACCTGCGTCTTCATAGCGGGTCACTAGAAAATTTTCTCCACGAATGACTACTTGCAAGGAGCCGATTCGTTCGTTAAGATATCCTGTGGCCCCGATAGGTGGGGATTGCAGGGGGAAGATAGTAGGCACAATATCCGTCACCTCTGGTTGTTCCGTAGAGGGGATATAGGTAAAATTGCCAGGTGCTGTGAGGTTTTCCCTCAAACTCAGCACCCTTTCTCCATCTAGATTATCATCTATACGAATCGTCGTCTCTACTTCCAGTTCTACGGGCACCGGCCCTGCCTGGTCATCACTAAAGTCTCTGGTTCTGACTTTCAGAGAGTTGTCGGCTCCTTGGCCATCTTCAAATCCATCCTGTCTGCTGTTATGGGTAAATTCATGGATAGAAAGATCTTGGCCCATATAGACCCGGAAGCGTCGTTCAACCGAAAGAATCTTATATTCGTCTCCGTCATCGCTAAAACGAAAATCACCGGATCCTTCATACTGGATGACCAGAGTTTCTACAGACTCTCCTTCCGGAATATGGTCGTAAAGCTCTCCGCCTATTTTAAAGCGGATGGCCGTGGCTGGATCAAAGTCTCCACCACCATCATCCCCTTCCAAGACAAAGTCTTCTAACCCTGGCACTGCCAGGCGAGTCCAATAGGAACCCCAAAGCTGGACTTCTGTAGGCCGACGTGTTGAAGCACTGGTAGGATCAAAGCCTTCCAAGGTCGGTGAATCTTCAATTTCTATGACTCGGAACTGACTATCCATGACATAACGGGTATCCAGTCGATTCGGTGGTGTTAGGACCACAAAATAATCCCGTCCAGCACGAACACCCGGCACTTCTACGGTATAGATCCACTGATCATCTACTTCCACCGGCGGGCTTACTGGCTTTGCTTTTGATTCTTCATTAAACAGATTGATATTACTTAGGTTTTCCACAAAATAAACATCGTATCCATTGGGTGACATATTTCCTCGGGTAAATTCTACCTGACTGCCAACCCGGCCCATGGTAGGAAACATCTCTATGCCATCCAGTTCTAAATCTGTAATAATCGTAACAGCTCTTCGATAGGTATCTACGTTTCGAAGAGAATTATCATCCGTGGGATCTTTTACAGTTAATCGCTGTACCACAATATCCGATACCCCACCAGTAAAACTCCCTTCATCGGGTATCAGACCTATCTGTTTATCCGATAGACCATCCCCTGCTGGGGAGTCAGCATTTGTAATAACCTTAGCTTTTGTAGGTCCTACATTTACAATAAAGTTATTGTCTGCTAAGTTGGTAATGTCCGTTTCATTGCTGTTGATCACAATCATTTCATCGTCGGACACAATCGGCTTGTCAATACCAGTAATCCGAGGCATGTTTTCTCGGATGTTTTCATATGTTTTAATGGTTCTCTCCAAAGTGCCATCTGGTAATTCTTGGTAAAATGTAATGGTTAGACTTTCAATGTTTTCAAAATCTTCCGGAAGCTCCCCCTGGGTGGTAGCACCAATGCCATAACTCAAATCTCCTGTTGGTATGGTATAGACTCCTTCTGAGGTGTCTTCCACTTCAAGGCTTCGATTAACAGAGCCAACAGATTCTGGTTCATTGACGCTAATGTTTTTTCCTGTTTGATCAAAAGCCGTGAGCTCAGTTCGGATAGTCACCGTGGGTCTTTCCAGATCAATGGCTTGGGCGGTGAGCATGCCAAAGCCTTGGTTGGGGGCCACGGGCAGAATGGAAACAAAGAACGCAACCAAAAGTATCCCGGCTATGGCCCGGCGGGGTTGAATCCTTTTTTTATGAGAAAATCTTTTTCGAAATTGGTTTTGGTGGCGGTTTATAGTCATAGGGTGCGTTCCTCCGGTATTTTAGATTTCTTATTTTCTGGTATGCTTCCTAAAAAATTATACCACTATGTAGTATTATCGGCAAAATTTATGTTCTTATAAAGGAGAAAGGGGAAATTAGTCCCCCTTCACCTTCCCCCTCCCCCGCCAGGAGAGAGGGAATTTTTACTGTAAATCCCGGATCATCTCTCGGATGAAGTCCTCCAGGGTTCCATGAAAATCTTCCCAGTCTTCTTGGAAACGATGATAGAAATATTCCGTTAGAATAAAGCCTGCTTCGACTTCCTGACGAATCAGTTCTTCTTGGTTGGTGTTAACAAACCAGCTATCTAGGGCGCGGATCATGGATTCGTCGAAGATAGTGAACCATGTGTCGTAAACGGCGTTACGGGCCTGACTTCCCCGCGGTACCTGACGCATCATATGTGAAAGTGTTTCAATCTCTTCTGCCAGATCAGCATGAATGGGGGTTATGATGCTGTGCAAGTATTCATGGGCCAATAAGCGGTGATTCATCTGATCCGAAGGTCCTAATACCATGATCGAAGCATTGTCTAAAGGGCCGTAATTTTCTACCAGAAAATAGCCACGCCAGTAGGATTCCTGTAAATTGACGACAAAGTAAAATTCTGGCACTTCCCGAGGGGATACCCGGAGAAATTGGGTGTATTGGGCCAGAAACGCATACATTTCTGGATGATACATGGCAATGGCCTGCAGGTATTCTTCCCGATATTTTTCGTAGAGGGTAAGAATATCTGCCTGCTCTGAAAATTCCTGTAACCGTTGATCCAGTTCTGCCAGTTCTGGTAGCAAGGCTTGAATCCTTCGAGGTTCTTTGTATCGTAACCGGTTATCCATTTCTGACAAAGCGGAGATGTATTGGCTATAAGGTAGGCCCTTTTGACGATAGTATCTGGGTTCTGTTAACTGTAAATCCATGGATTTCAGGTCTTTCAATATGGCTTTGCGTACTGGATGAAACCCTGCCGGATTATTTTCTTCTTCATAGCCCGTATAATTCATAAAGGCATAGAGGGTGAACAAGGCCGGATCTCGAATAAGGGTGGTGTTTTCCTCTAAGGCAGTCGTCAACCTCTGTTTTTCCTGTTCTTCGGAGGCATTCCGTCTTTTTAGCCGTTCTTCTAGTCTTTGAGAAATCGAAGCATCCTTTTCCTCCTCTGATGATTCTGGTTCTAGGGGTTCTGGCGGAATTTCTTCCGGAAAGACTTCTGAACCCGGAGGCGGCGGACTGGCCACAAAAATGGTTTGACTGCTTTCCTGCCAGTGAACCAAGGCGTCAAAAGCTTCCAGAACTTTTCGGATGGGCAGGTACGTTCTTCCATCTTCTGCAATCACAGCTTGGGTATCGTTAGGAATGGTCTCTCCATTCACCACAATATAGGATTGTCCTAGGGGAACTTCTACTAGGGTATTGTCTTTTTGAGCTACGGCCTTCCTATTTTCTGGATCCCAGCGGACTTGAGCACCAAAGGTTTCTAGGACTACCCGAAAGGGCACCAGTGTCCGATTGTTTTCATCGATAAAGGGTCTGCCTGTGCTGTCTGTAAAACCAAGGATTTCCCCATCTATAATGATGGTAACGGGAGATTGTGCCATGGTTTCTTGGGGAAGGGCCAAAAGAATGCTTGTTGTCAGAGTCACCAACAACAGTACCATGATCAATGGGATTTTCTTCGTTATTTTCATCGTTATTTTCCTCTCTCACTGTTTCTTCCTTCTTTTGATTTGATTGTTTGGTTGTTTGGTTCCATACTTTATGTATACCCTTTTAGAACCAGAAAGTCAATTTACAGAGTGATGACATAAAAAAGACGCTTCGCGTCTTGTTAGTCGGAAAGGAAAAGCAAAGACTCCGGAGCAATTTCTCCGGAGTCTTTGAGGGACTAGTTGTATCTTTGGTATTGGGCTTATTCTTTTACGGTTTTATCTTTCGGTGAAAAGAGTCTTCCAATCAGGGTATTGGCTGGGTTCCGATTATACCCAACTTTAAAGGCTGCTGGAATCACTAAGGTGGTTAGCATAGAGGAAATCACCAAACCAAAGATAATGGCATAGGCTAATGGAGCCCATAGGTCTCCTCCAAACAAGGCCATAGGGACTAGTCCAATGACGGTGGTAATCATCCCTATCATAATGGGTCTTAGTCTTGTTTCGCATGCTTCGCCAATGGCTTCATCTACGTCTTTGCCTTTGCCCACCAGTAGATTGATATAATCTAGCAGGACAATCCCGTTGTTCACCACGATTCCCATGAGGCTGACGGTTCCCATGAGGGCCATAAAGCCCAGGGGATATCCGGTTATTTTTAGCCCCCATATAACTCCAATAAAGGAGAGGGGAATGGTGCCCATGATAATAAGGGGCTGTCTGAGGTCCATAAACTGGAACATCAGAATAATATAGATCAAGGCCATGGCTAGGAAGAATGGTCCTACCAGAGACTCGAAGGCTTCTGCCCGGTCTTCGTTTTCTCCACCGTATTCCAAGGTGTATCCATGGGGCACTTGAAAGTCTGCTTCTTCCATTCGTTCTTCTACAATATCCAAAAGTTCCGCTGCTGAAACACCAGTCCTTGGATACAAGCCTGCTGTAATGGTCCGATCTCGGTCTCGTCTCAAGATTCTACTCAAACTAAATTCGTTTTGGATACTGGCCACCTGTTGCAGTGGGATGTTTTCACCAGTAATCTGAGAGGTGAGAAAAATGTTTTCCAGCACTTCTACTCGGCTTCTTTCTTCTGTAGGTATTTGAATAACCACTGGGATGTCGTCTTCTGAATCCTTGGGTTTGATTTTTGTCACTTCCACTCCGTTGAGGGCCATACGAACCGTACTGGCCACGTCGTAGGTGCTAAGGCCAACCATGCTGGCTTTGTCCTGTTCTACGTCTACCACCATTTTCAGCACTTCATTGCCATAGTCATCTTGAACATGATGGCCTTCGTCAATGGTTCGCAGGATTTCTTTGGCTTCATTGGCGGTGTTTCGGAGAACATCTATGTCTTCGCCGCTAATGCGTACCTGTACTGGCAAACCTACGGGCACGGCATTTTCCAATCTTTTTACTTCGATCCGAGCACCAGGAATGTTTTCTTCCAACCGTCGATGGACTTGATCCATGGTGTCAATTCTTCCATTGACAATAAACTGTGATCGATTGGTGGCTATTTGGTGTGGCACAAAGGATGGGTAAAACTTAGGGATCCCATCCCCGGTTTTACTCATAAAGGTGTCGACGCTCTCCTCTTCTGATAGGATCTCCTCGATCTGTTCAGCTGTCAAGCGGGTTTTATCCAAACTGCTGCCTTCTGCCATAATTACGTCGATGACATACTGGTCTCGTTCTACGTAAGGGAATAACTGCAGTCCCAGGGTTGGTACCACCATGCCACTTAAAATCAGCATGATCATGGCTAAGGAGATGGCGATTTTTGGTCTTTTTAAGGCATGGTCCAAGAAAGCTCGATACACCTGTAAGAGTTTTCCTTGAATACGCTGCAAAGCACCTTTGCCATTACCGTTGTTTTTTTGCTGTCGTTCAACGGCCTCTGTGGTCAGAAAGGTATATCCCATGGCTGGTATCACTGTAATGGACAACAGGAAGGAACACAGCAAGGCTACGGTTACTAAAATAGGTAGGCTGCGAACAAATTTACCAGCGACACCTTCCATCATAAGCAGTGGCATAAAGGATGCTACGGTGGTTAAGGTTGAGGTTAGAATCGGGATTCTCACTTCCCGAATTCCATGAATAATCGCCTCTTTCTTATCCATGCCTTTGCTCATATATAGGTACATACTATCGTTGGCTACAATAGCGTTGGCTACCATAAGGCCAAGGCATAAAATAAGCGAGGAAATGGATACTTGATGCAAAATAATATCCGTAAATCGCATAAAAGCAAAGGTGGCCATGACCGTAATGGGGATGGCAGAAGATACTACCAAGGCACTTTTTGCTCCCATGGATATCATAACAGCCAACACCACTAGAATCACAGCGGACAACAAGTTGCGCTGGAAGGTTTTAATGGCATCGTTCACATAATCTGCTTGATCGGTAATGACGGTGATTTCCATGCCTTCTGGTAATTGTTGTTGTTTTTCATCCATGTATTCTCGGATTTCTTCTCCAACTCGGACGATGTTTTGGCCTTCTGCATACTTTAGACTGAGCAGCAATGCGTTTTCACCGTTTCCAGCCACATAGGTTTCCCGCTCCCCCATGGTTTCTACGACTTGGGCTACATCTCGCAGGTAGATAATATTGCCTTCCTCCGACATGCCTACGACGGTATTGCTGACTTCCTCGGCGTTCTGGTATTCCCCAGTAATGGTGACGGGGATCCGTAATCCAGAAAGGTCTAGGTTTCCACCAGGGATATTAACGTTTCGTGCTTTCAAGGCGGTTCCAATGTCTGTGACTGAAATGCCCATATTTCTCATGCGAATTAGGTCTAACTTGATTTTAATTTCATCTTCTGTAAATCCATTGATATCTACGACGGATACGCCATCGATTCGTTCCAGATCCTCTTTTATTTCATCGGCGTAGGTTTTTATCTGTCGGTCTTCATGATGGGGGCTGCTGAGAACACCCAACATACCATAGGTATCAATAAGATCCGTGTCAATTTCCGGATCCCACGCTTGCTCTGGAAGATCCGCCTCTCCTACTCGTTGATGGAGTTCTGTCCACGCTTCGTTGATGTCATCGTCGCTAAGGTCTTCCAAACGAACAATGATCACACCAACGTTGTCCAGAGAGTAAGAAAGAATTTGATCCACATCGGTGATTTCATCAATTTTTTCTTCCAAGGGTTTTACAATAAACTTTTCGATATCTTCTGGCGTCGCTCCAGGATAGATGGTTTTAACCGTGGCACCAGGTGCCACAACCTCTGGATTTTCTTGGCGTTCCATGGTCACATAGGTGGCCAATCCAAAGAAAAATACAAACAGGGAGAGAACAAAAACCAGGCTTCGGTTTTCCATGCACCATTTTGTCATTGGGCATCAGCCTTTCTAGCCGTAACGGTCTGGCCGTCCGTCAGCTGATATTGGCCGTCTATGACTACTTCTTCGCCTTCTTCAAGGCCACCGAGGACTTGAATGCGGTCGCCGTAAATCTCTCCCAGTTCTACGGTGCGTTGTTCCACGGTGCCATCTTCTTTGTATACAAACAGGAAGGAAGCCTCTGGCAAGTTGTTTACACAATTCACCGGCACCATAATGGCCGATACTTCACTGGAGGCTAAGGAAACCTTGGCCAACATACCGGGACGAATTTGTCCTTGGCTATTGTCGATTTCTATTTGTACTCCAAAGGTTCTGGTTTTCTGGTCTGCCATAGGGTCTATATTGGTGATCTTTCCTTCCACTTCCTGATCTAAGCCATAGAGGTATACGGAAACACTTTCTCCAATGGCGATTCGGCTAATAATGGTGTCTGGTACGCCAATCTCTACTTCCATGGTATCCAAGACCCCAAGAATAACGGCTGGATGGCCTGGAGCAATGGTTTCTCCTGCTTCAAACGTGGTTTTTAAAACCGTTCCAGCTATGGGGCTGGTCAGCACCGTATCTTCTAATTTGGATTGAGCCAGATCCAGGGCTCTTTCTACCTGTCGCAATTCTTTTTCTGTAATGTCGTAGGCATCCATGGCTTCCTGGTACTGATTCTGAGCCACTGTATATTTGGTTTCTACTTCTTCCAGGTCTTTGGAAGAAACCACTCCCTGCTCATGAAGGGTGGTCATTCGTTGGTACTGGGCTTCAATATAGTCCAGTTGGGCCTGGGCTTGGTTGATTTTCGAGGGAATGGCACTGTCGGCTTTGCGACGCAGGGCTTCGTATTTAGCCAACGTAGCGTCTACATTTAGGTCGTAATCCTGGGTTTCCAATCGCATAAGCCGTTGTCCTGCTTCTACCCGATCTCCTGCTTCTACGTAGGAGTGTTCGATCAATCCTTCTACTTTAAAACCGGCTCGTACCATCTGGGATGGTTTGACATTTCCGCTTATTTCCAATTCTTTTCGAATTTCTTCTGTTTCGACTGCTTCCACAATCACTGGCCGTTGAGGGCTTTCTGCCTCCGCCACATCTGTTCTTCCACAGCCATTTAAAAACAAGGCTAGGGCTGCTAAAAGCAACAACAGAGCCTTCTTATCCATTGGGATTTGTTTCTTCCTATTCAATTTCAATTCCTCCATCTCTTATTCTACTGTTTCTTGTTTGATGCTTTTACGTTAAAACCACTTGAGGCGGTCCTCTTAAGCCCTGTATTTGGTGAAGGTCGATGTTTTTCACCCGATTGGTTTGCTCTACGACGCTCTGCCTGCTTCGCTTTTCTGGTGGGTTTGGATGTGCTTCTGCGAAGCAAAGATAAGCAATAGGCGGTGCCTGATTGTCTTGTCGCTGGGATCCGGTGAGTTTCAAGTAAAGCAATAGTCTTTCGTCGTTTCGCCCATGGCCAGCAGTGGCCTCCATTATTTCCATGTTTTCGGACCTAGGCTGAAGCAAATGTGCTACCAAACGCCGATTTACATCTCTTACGGACTGGTATCGTTCTAAATAATGGAGCTGGTGGGCTTCTCCCCAGTTTTGATACCTGTCTAGAAGGCCTTCTCTAGTTTCTACGGGAGATGCTACTTCATCCGTCAGGGAGAACTCCGTAAACAATACCAGTCCGGAAACCATCATCAACAGCATCCAGGTGACTAGAAATTGTATTTTATATTTTTTCAGATTCCTCACTACCATCGTGACACCTCTTCGTTTTCATTTTTTGCCTTTATCTGAATGGTGGGACATTTCTTCTTTTGTTTTTACTATGACTTGCACCATTTTAACACATCGAATCCCAAAAGTGAACAGAGCAATGGTTTATTTCGACATATTTGTTCACAACAATCCATCCGTCCCAAAAGTTAGGGCCTAGGCACCAGGGTTTTTAAAGATGGATTTATTGGTATTTTGTGATAAACTAATAAGAAAAGAATCCTAGGAAGGGTGGTGGTTTTATGAAAAAAATTTCTCGTGTTCTATTATTAGGGTTATCTTTTTTATTATTGGTCCCTTGGACTCTGCCTGTTGCAGCTGTAAATAGCTATCCACGGCAAGTCACCATGGAAACCATGGATATGGCTGTTTTTTTGGATGACTGGGAAGTCCCAGTGGCTGTAGAACCTGTTTTTCTTGAGGGGCAATGGCATCTACCCGTGGATACCTTGGCTCCTTTCATGGGTTTTACGGCTTCCTATGACGAATCCGAAGGCTGGCTGGCCCTTGAGACTGGCAGTCCTGTAAAGGATGAAGGGGTTTCTTATTGGGCTGCAGAGTTGGCTAGAACCTCCTATGAAATGGAGGCTTTAAAGGCTCACCAAGCTGCTTTGAAAGAGCGGCTAGAAGAAAAACCTCAGCAGGTTACCAAACGGATTCGTGAGTATCGGGATGATATTCAAACCCGCCATGATCTGGAAGTATTTCTTCAGGATTATTTTGGTGTCCTACGTGGAATGCCTGTGGATATTTCTTTGAGAGAGCGGTCGGATAGCGAGTTTCGATTAACCTTGGAAATTATTGACAAGGATCGTTCTTCCTTTGAAAACATGGACCGTCGAAGCATTATTGCTTGGTTGGAAGAGATGTACGATGCTATCTTGGTGTTGTATGATAAAGAGGCTCAGCTAGAAGGGTCTGTGGTTTCCATTAATGAGGAACGAGAGAGCATTCTTAGCTTCCGATCTCTCTACGGCGTACCAGGTCGCCTGTCTGTTCATATGCTTAACCGAGATGAGGATAAAGAAAAGGATGATTTGTTTTCTGCTTCTCATTTGCAGCGACTTCTGCTTCGTGAGCTAGGTGACTATAACGGTGTTCGTTTCACGTATCGACTTCAGGGAGATTATGACAATGCAGATTTGCTGATTTATCCAGATAGAGGAGATTTGTCTCGTTATGATGATTGGAGCCTTACCCAGCGACGAGAATATCTGATGGAATTGGCGGCCTTAACGGAAGAAGAAGCTGCCGACATCTATATTTATGGTCGCTTGGTAGAAGAAGACAGTGGCCGAGTCCGAGAAATATTTGCACTGGAAAACGGTAGTCTTTATGGTTGGGAGCGAGATCCTTCCGACTGGTTTGACCGCTATGATTTAGATCGATGGCAGGACGAATTTGAAAATCAGCGGTATAGCAACTACTGGGAGCGAGATCGTTGGTGGCAGGATGGCCAATGGTACGAAACAGCGGCTGCCAGAGACTCATCCCAAGAAGACCCGCCTTCCCGCAACCAGTTTCGTGAACAAGTACGGATGATGCCCCTAATGATGACCGTGGATGGTGTCCCTTTTTCCAGTCAGGAAACCATGTTTCAACGAAATCCGTCCCTTTATGTACCGGCTGGAGAACTGGCAGATGCCTTGTATCTGATGCTTCATATTCAGGAATCCTCTGGCAGAATTGTTTTTGGCATGAACCCGGCGGCTTATCCTTCAGAACATATGACCATGGTCAGCCAGTTGCGTCAGAAAGAAAGCGAAGTGGAAACCCTTCGTTCTAAGGTTGCCCAACTACGAGAGGAAGTCCAAGACATTGAAAGGAAGCCTGTTGTTCGGCCTTACGAACGCATTACATCCATCGGTGAAATGGAGCGATATCTCGAAGATCGATATGGCAATTTCACGGGTGTCTATACAGAGATATACTTGTCTCGCCTTCGAGACCAACGATATCGGCTTCGTGTCCGAGTGTCTGACGAAGATTTTGATTCCTTCGATGAAATATCGCAACGGTCTATCCAAAGATGGATTACAGACATGCAAGCGGCCATTCGAGAAATGTACGATGAAAAAGCCGAAGTGGAAGGTACTATTCGAAGCGATGGCACCCAGGAAGAAGACCGCGTAATGATTTCTTTCCGCCAGAGGTCAGGCACTCTCGATTTTGACTTTGATCATCACAGTGGTGCTGGCCACCGAAGGGATTTAGATCTTGAAAAGTTACTTCGAGAACTACGTCGAAATATACGCCGTTTTGCTGGACGAAGCTTCAGCTACGAAGGCGATTTGCTGCGAAGAGATGTGGAGCTAAGAATTGTTACCAGCGAGAGTCGTTTCAAGGATTTGATTCCGGAAGATAAGAGTGATTATCTCCAGGAACTCATGGATGAGATTTACGCCGTGTATCCTGGAATCAATGTAGATGGAT
This sequence comes from Tindallia texcoconensis, assembly GCF_055383815.1. Lineage (NCBI taxonomy): Bacteria > Bacillati > Bacillota > Clostridia > Peptostreptococcales > Tindalliaceae > Tindallia > Tindallia texcoconensis. Next base: position 1,677,604 of record NZ_AP042431.1, on the reverse strand, counting down.
TGATTCAACATGCTAGCCAATCAGATCCATTTTTCCGCTTTTCCATTGAAAATGGCAAGATTCTCTCCGATGATTTAATGAAGGACTTGGAAAGAGACTTTAATCGATATGAAGGTAATTTCAATGGATTAGGTTTTGAATTTAGCCTTACCCGCCGCCATGATGGAGATATTCGACTCCGATTGGATGGTAGTTTCACTAGAGATAGCAATGCTTGGCAAGAAGTAGATACCCATAGCCTTAACAACTGGCTAGATGATTTGAAAGAACGAACAGAAGATGTCTTAATGGATTCTGTTACCACCCAATTAAGAGACTCTCAGGGTCGCAGCTTAGAACTCTAAGGCTTAGCTCTTTAGGCCCTTGGGCTTTAAAGATTTTCATTCATGGATTTGGGATAATGTCGGTACTTCCCAAGGTGAATAGGATTACCAACATCATACGCAAGAGTCTCTCCTAGGAATAGTGAAAGGAGTGAATACAAAAGACCGGAAGCTGATCTGCTTCCGGTCTTTTAATGGTGATGTTTCCTGTTATGAAATTTTAAAGTTGCTGATGCTAAGTTGCATTTCTTCTGCTAGTCGAGCTAAGGCTTCGCTGGCATTGGATATTTCTGCCACAGAGGCAATTTGCTCTTCCACAGAGGCGGAAGCTTCTTGGGTTCCAGCGGCATTTTCTTCTGAAATAGCCGACAGGCTTTCCATCACTTCAATAATCTCGTTCTTTTTATCGCCCATTTCATTGGCCGAATGATTAATGCTGTCGATAACCTCTCTCATGCTTTCGATGGCCTTGGCAATGCCATCAAACTTATGGGTTGTTGCTTCTAGGCTGGTACTCTGAGATTCAACGGTTCGATCCATGACTTCCATGGTTTTAACGGCACTGCCGGTTTTCTCGATGAGGTCACTGATCACCGAAGCGATTTCTTCTGTAAATTCACTGGACTGCTCTGCCAGTTTTCGGATTTCTTCTGCCACCACAGCAAATCCTCGTCCCTGCTCACCGGCACGTGCAGCTTCAATGGCTGCATTTAAGGCCAGAAGATTGGTTTGTTCTGCAATATTCCGTATCATACCGCTGGCTTCTTCGATTTTTTCGGCGCTGGCATTGGTGTTTAAGATGATTTGGCTAATTTCCTTGGATGCTTCTTTACTGGTATTTGCGTGTTTCACCAGCTCTTCCATGGTGGTGACGCCTTCATCCTTCAACTGTCGGACTTGGACCGTTGCCTGGTTTAAATTTTTCACATGATTCAAGTCTTCTTCAATAAGGTTGCCTATCTCCGTGATATTGGCCACCCCTTGTTGGGTACTGCTGGCCTGGTTGCTGGCACCATTCGCAATTTCTTCTACGGTTCTGCCAACTTCCTCTGCCGCTGAATTGGACTGTTGGCTGGTAGCGCTTAGCTCCTGAGAAGAAGAAGCCACTTGCTGAGAATGCTCCGCAATATTGCTGATCATGTCTTTAATGGATTGACGCATACCTTCGATGGCATGGGCCATTTCACCAAATTCATCTTTCATCCCAAGCAATTTAGGATGGGTTTCTGCCGTAAAATCTCCGCTTCCAATAATGCCCAATTGCTCTTTGGTCATGTTAATGGATTTCATAATCCGTTGGGCGATGCTCCAGAGAATAATGCCCAATAGGAAGAAAGCAATGAGTCCCGCCGTGGCCACGGTAATGGTGTTTTGACGGATAGCTGCATTCACCCGTTCCATGCTGAAGCCAATATTAATAGCACCTAGATGCTGTCCATCCACAAAAACAGGGTAGATGACATCGTAGACATTCACCTCTTCTGTATCAAAGAAGTATTCGGAGGTGAAAGGCTGTCCTTCTACGGCTCCCACTTGGCTGCCTTCGTCGGTCATTTGGATCCCTATGCGTTCTTGATGAGAATGGGCTACTGCGGTTAAGTTGGGATCTACAAACAAGGCAAAGATAATATTCTCTTCCTGGCCTAATCGGTCTACCAAGTTCTGATGGCCAAATTCTTCGGTCATTTCATTGATACTGTTGGCCAATACCCCAGCTTGTACAAATCCCCCTTGTGCGGTTCTCACATAGCCATACTGATAGAAATCATCCGTCACGGCACTTTCTCGTATTTCTTCCATTAATTCATCCTGACTTCCCATGGCAAAGGCCATAGCCGGATGATCTGATGGTGCCTGCCAACCTAAATTGGCCGGATCGTTGGAATAGAGGATTAGGGCATTTTCGTCATAATAATTGAGTTCGTCAATTCCAAGGGCCTCTGCAATTTCCGTTAACATGGCATTATCGATGTTATCCTCCTCAAGCATGACGATATTTGAGGCCTGTCGAACATCCTGTTGGATGGTCTCCCCAATGGTCTCGATGGATATGGTGGCCAATTCCATTTGTCTGGCAGCCTGTGCCGCCACTTCCAACCCATCTTGACGCATTTGGTCTAGCATGCTGTTCCGAGTGCCCAGGGCGGACACCAGGCCAATAACGGTAATTGCAATCAGTACAATGACTAACGGCAGTATGGTCAATTGCCTTCCTATGGATCTACTTGCTTTTTTCCTAGTGGGTTTTTTCATGTCATTCCTCCTCTTCTTCTTTGGTTTTTTATCTCTTTGTTCCTATGGTTTATCAAAAAGCAAAGCTAGCGCCCTAATTTTATCCTTAGGGGATTCTGTTGTCAACAGGATACAGACTTATTGGAATAATCTGCTTTTTCCGCCATCTCTTAAACAAGCACAAAGCCTGGCTCTCTACTCTCCTAGCCAGGCTTTGTGCTTGTTTATGATGGATCCTTAGGCGGGAAGTCTTTGCTCCCCAGTCCTACTGCTTAGTTGTTGCTGCCAAACCCATTGTTTCGTCGTGTTGGTTTGACACGATTTTTATTGCCTTGCATCTTTTCCTCGCTGTCTTTCATAAACTTACTTAGTTTATCATCCAAACTTTCTGGTTGACTGCTCCTCGTAGGCGACGCCCATTCCAACTCCGTAGGGGCTGTGGATTTCTTTTTTTCTTGGGCTTGTCGAATAGACAAGCTTATTTTCCCATCGTTGCCCACGGATAAAACCTTCACCTTAACTTTTTGCTTGTCTGTAATGAAATCTCGAATATTTTTGACGTATTCATCGGCTACTTCTGAAATGTGAACCAAGCCTGTTTTTCCTTCGCCTAAATCCACAAACACTCCAAAATTTGTTATCCCAGCCACTGTACCTTCAATAATTTTTCCAACCTCTACCGGCATAGACTTGTTACTCCTCCTTGTAAAATTATGTAATAAACTCACTATATCCATTTAACTACCTGTGAAGGTAGGTGTTTCCTCTTAGTTGCCTTGCTTTTGTATGTCTATTAGCACCCATTCGTCTTCATGAACCATCCGAAGATTTTTTCGAGCCATGGCTTCAATATGCTCATCATCGGTTATATTCTCTAAGGTATGACGAAGCCCCTCAATTTCTTGCTCCAGGGTTTCCACCTGTTGCTGCACCAATGCATGTTGAGCATTCAGCTCTTTTCGCTCCTGTTCTTGGATATACCAGGTTCTTATTGGGTTAAGGATCAGCAAGAGTAAAATCAGCCAAAACAATTTTTTACTTAGGGAGGACCGCTTCTTCTTGGTTGCCATAGGAGCACCTCCTCTACAAAGCCTTAAAATATGTTTCCACAGCTAGGTCAAGTACAGTATACCCCTTTTTTGCGGTATTTGCAAGGGCGAAGCGTTTTTTTCTAAAAATTTGTGTTATTTTTCCTCCTCGGAGGAAGTGGGGATCACTTTATACAGGGTCTCTGCCTCTTCTTTTTTCACATGCTCCAGTGTTCGCAATACTTCTATATGAAGAGGTGGTTGACTTATGGTAATGGTGAGCTGATCTTCTGGCTGGATTTCTGTCCCAGCTTTAGCGTCTCTTCCATTGACTTTTACCAAGCCTTTATCGCAGGCTTCTTTGGCTACGGTGCGGCGTTTGATAATACGTGCGTTTTTTAAAAACTTGTCTAGTCTCATGTTTTCTCCTTTTTAGATCTCTCATTTAGATCCTAAAAATAAAATCAGGCCAAGGCCTGATTTTATTTGCTTACGTACCATTTTCGGGTTGCCTCTATCCTTGCTTTTAAACGAAGGCTTATCCGTTGATTTTTTCTTTCAGGGTTTTCCCTGCTTTGAATACTGGTGCTTTAGATGCTGGAATGTCGATTACTTGCTCAGGATCTCTTGGATTTCTTCCTTTTCTTGGCTTTCTTTCACGAACATCAAAGGTTCCAAAGCCTACCAACTGAACTTTTCCGCCTTCTACCAGTGTTTCTTCTACGGTTTCCATAAATGCATTTAGTGAAGCCTCTGCATCCTTTTTTGTCAGACCACTGAGATCCGCCATCTTTGCTACTAATTCCGCCTTGTTCACAAAATCCCCTCCTTCATAAGTATATGCTACATAATCCAAATAAATTAATATTGCCTCTATATTTTAGAACAAAACTTTTAGTTGCCTTGTTCAGAGGTGCGTTGTTCTTTCTCCATGGCCTTTTGGGTTTCCCAAATTTCCTTGACATCTTCAATGGTTTTGGCTTTTTGGGTTCCAAATACATGGGGATGACGACGAACAATTTTTTGGGCAATTCCATGGACCACATCTTCCATGGTAAAGGCTCCTCGTTCTTTGGCAATCTGGCTATGGAATACCACTTGCAACAACAGGTCTCCCATTTCTTCGCAGATTTCTTGATCCTCACCATTTGTAATGGCATCCAATACTTCTTGGCTTTCTTCGACCAAATAGGGTTTTAAACTCTCATGAGTTTGCTGTCGATCCCAAGGACAACCTTGGCTTCCACGTAGTTTTTCCAATATGTCCAGAAGATGGTTCATATTATAATGTATTTTTGAAAACCTGTCAACCCTTGCAATATAAATACTTGTGAGTTCATCCAGGTCTTTTAGGTGATCTAATTGATAGAGGGGAATTCTATGGACTTCTTGTTTTTCCAACATCCCTGCCCTTTGAACAACTACTATCAACTGTTCGTCATCATAGTACTTCATCAGCCTTAATTTCACCTCAGAGGCTACCATGGTATCGTATACCTGGGTAATGATGACATCCATATTGGTATCCGGTGGTGTTTTTTCCAACTGAAGTCCATCTAGTAATTGGAATCCATCCACTGGGTCGTTGTCTATTAAGGGAAAGATGACATCCAAAAAGCTCATGGCTGGCAAGACCTGAAGGTCAATAGAAGCCTGCTTTTCTACTCTTTTGCGAAGGAGGCGGACGGTTTCCTCGGCTACGTTGGGATGGCCTGGTACGGCGTAAAGGATATCTGTTTCTTTGGCTCTCCTAAGGACTTCTTCTACAATCCCTTGGTATACGGCTTCAAAGCTGTCCTTTTCTTCGTAGAGGTGATCAAAGCTATTAAAGGCAATGCCTTCTGCTTTCAAGTCCTCTACCATAGGGTGGTGACAGGTTCGTAGGAGGATGTGGGGATGGGATTTCATCTGTTTATAGGTTCCTAGGGGTAACTGATCCATGTGGCCAGGACCTAGGCCTGCAATGGTTAGGGTTGGCATGATTAACACCTCTTTTAAGTTGGAATGTTGGCACGTAGAATGTTGGAACGCCTGTACCAACAGTTTTTTCTTTTCCTTTCAAACTTTCCACCTTTATTTAAGCAATTTCAGTCGTTTCAACACCTCAGCAATTTTATCTCCTTTGGGAAGCAAATCAAAGTCTCTCATTTCTAGGGCATCGGTTTTCAACAGCATCAACCCATAGACAGCTGCACCCATACTAATGGCTATTAATACGGCCACGTTGCTGCCAAGAATCGGTCGCAATATCCGATGTCCTCCCCAGGCACATAGTGCCATGACGGCTACAGACAGCAGTGGTTTGAAAAATACCCTTCGCCGGTCAAAGGTGACGCCTGTTAATTTTTTGACCGCCAACAAGTTCAAGGTAAAGGCTGTGATATAGGCTACTACGGTTCCAATAGCGGCTCCTCTGACGTGGAGGACCGTCGCCGTGAGTGTATAGGTTAACACCAGCTTAAGTCCAGCTCCGATCATCAGGTTCCGTACTGGAATATGTGGTTTTCCCAAGCCTTGGAGAATCCCTGTTAAAGTTTGTAATTGGGTTAAAAAGAAGACCGCAAATCCCATAATAAACATAATTTGTCCTAAGGAGGCTGGTTCTTCTGGATAGATAAGCTGCATAATTGGATGTGCCAATACAACTAATCCTGTGGCAGCAGGCAAGCCCATCATCAGGGATACTCGAAAAACCGAAGCTGTATCTGCCTGCACAGAATCCCAATCCTGCCTTGCGGCGGCGTCGGATATGGCTGGCACAATGCTCATGGCTAAGGCAATGGTTAGGACCTGGGGAAGATTTACCAGTGTTGCTGCCATTCCTTGCAATTGACCATATAAACTATTGGCTTGTGCGTAGGTGAATCCACTTTCCTGGAGTCTACGAAGCACAATCAGCGTATCCAGCATATTGATCAAGGGCATCACAGCGGCTCCAATGGCAATGGGCATGGCAATGCTAAAGATATCTTTCATCATCACAGAAATTGGTTCCCGGGGAATCCCTAAGGTATCTGTCATTTGTATTTGATTGGCTCTTTTCCTTTTCCGGTATAAAAAAATCATCATCCCCATGGCGGCTAATCCACCAGCTCCGGCACCAAAGACGCCACCAGCTGCTGCCAGAGGCTGGCCATGGAGGCTAAGCATGATAAAGGCCAAACTTAAGCCTATGACCACACGGCCAAACTGTTCTACCACCTGAGACAGAGCCGTAGGTTTCATGTCTTTCATTCCTTGAAAATACCCTCGAAAAGCGGCTAAGATGGATATAAACAGAACCGTAGGCGCCAAGGCCAATACTGAGTGATAGGCCAAGGGACTTTCAAATACGTTGTTGGCTAGGTATCCTGCTCCTAAGCCTAACAGTAGAGATCCTACCACCCCAAGGACGGCTAACATTTTAAGGGCCGTCAGGAAGATATCGTGGGCGGCGGCATGGTGACCACGGGCTTTTTTTGCTGAAACAAGCTTGGAGATAGCCGTTGGAAATCCAGCGTAGGTAAAGGCCAGCATAAAATTATACACCGTATAGCCTACCTGATAGTAGCCCATCCCTTCGGAACCAATGGCACGGCCTAGGGGAATGCGAAAAAGAGCCCCCATAATTTTTACTAAGATCCCGGCAGCACCAAGAAACATGGCTCCCTTCAGATAGGTTTCTTTTTTTTCTTTTGTCATGATTGGCCTCCGTTGAAACAAACCGCCGAAGGCGGTTTGTTTGATTAAAGTTCTCTTTTATTGATTTCTGCTGTTTCTCGCAATTCTTCAATATGATCTTGGAGGGCTCCCTGTCGGATTTGCTGCTTGATGGTCTCTTTTGTAGCTTCAAAATCTTGTTCTTCACGAATTCGCTGGGTAACATAGATGATGTGCCAACCAAAATCCGTTTCTACCGGATCGCTTATCTCTCCTTCTTCCATGCTAAAAGCAGCTTCCTCAAAGGGTGGTACCATGCTTCCCCTCGGGAACATCCCTAAATTACCACCTTCCGCAGCGGATGGACACATAGAGAAGCTTTGAGCCAATTGTGCAAAATCAGCGCCTTCCTCCAGTTGTGCTTTTATGTCTTGTGCTTCTTCTTCGGTCTCTACCAATATATGGCTTGCCTCTACCTGGTCGCTGCTAAACATATCCTGATTGGCTTCGTAGAATTCCAATGCTTCTTCCTCACTCACTTCTTGATTCTCCAGGTAATGTTGCTGATATTCGATCATCATTAATTCTCGAGACATTTCTTTTCGAAAAAAGTCCTTGTCTATTTGGTTTTCTTCCAGAAAAGCCACCATGTCTTCCTCTTCTTCCATAAATTGCCAGAACATTTCCATGGTTTCATCCAGTTCTTCTTCGTCAATGCTTAAGTCTTTTGCTTGGGCTTCTTGCAGGATGATTTCTGTAAAGATCATTCGTTCCAATACTTGTTCTTTAATGGTATCCAGCAGGGTCATGGCTTCGTCGTTTTCTTCTTCTTCTTCGAATAAGTCTGCTCCCATTTCGGTTTCATAGTTCATTTTCATTAAGGCTAAGGTTTTTTCGTAGTCTTGGGTCTCAAGGGGTTGCCCGTTCACTGTGGCCACAGCATCCTCGGGTATGCTATTTCCATTTCCGCAGCCAGCCATGGCTGTTAGTGCTACCAGTAATACGACTACAATCGCTATGGTTTTATTTCTCATTTTCATTTTTATCTTCCTTTCACCCTTAGGGTTTCTGTTTTTCATTATATCTGAGTTTCTATTTTTTTCAAGTCATTCCTCTGTCTGGTTAGGAGTTGGTGGTAGATGTCTGTGTCTGTTGTCTTAGTGCTTAGGGGTATCGATATAGGTTTCCATCAGGTCTTTGATTTCCTGTAGCAGGTTTCCTTGCTCCAAGCTTTTGGGTCGGTAGAGGAAATGGGGCTGAGTACCTGCGTTAAAGTCTAATCTATGGCCGTATTTATGCATCACTCGGGCAACACTTTCAGGTTGAATAGGCCTTCCTTCGGCTAATTGCATCCGTACTCGATTTTCTCGCTGAATGATATTCTCCAGATTGGCTTTCATGGCCATGGCTTTAATATAGGAAATCAGTAGCAGATTTCTAACGATGGCTGGTAAGTCGCCAAAACGGTCTTCTATTTCTGTTTCTGTCTCGATCCAGTCTTCTTTATGACGAATCGCAGCGATTTTTTTGTAGATTTCCACCTTATGTCCAGGATTCTGAATGTAGTTTTTAGGTAAATATGCATCTACGCTGAGTTCAATGGATACTTCTGGTTCTTTTTCCACGGTTTCTCCCTGGGTTTTCTGAATGGTCTCTTCCAAGAGTTTTACATACAAATCATAGCCAATGGCCGCCATATGACCATGCTGCTCTCCTCCCAGAAGATTGCCTGCTCCTCGGATTTCCAAATCTCGCATGGCAATTTTAAAGCCAGCGCCAAATTCTGTAAATTCTTTGATGGCTTTTAATCGTTTTTCTGCAACTTCTGTAAGGATTTTCCCTTTTTCTACCATCAAATAAGCAAATCCTTGGCGGTTGGATCGGCCTACACGTCCTCGTAGCTGGTATAGCTGAGAAAGCCCTAGCTGATCTGCATTTTGTATCATGATGGTATTCACATTGGGAATATCCAATCCATTTTCAATGATGGTGGTACATACCAATACATCGTAACTGCCTTCATAGTAGTCCAGCATCATTTTCTCTAATTCATTCTCGTTCATCTGTCCGTGTCCAACGCCTATGCGTAGATGTGGGAATCGTTGGGCTAGCCCATTGGCAACGGAATAAATTCCATCTACTCGATTATACACATAATATACTTGGCCACCCCGGCTGATTTCTCGCTCAATGGCATCGGCTACTAAGGAGGGGTTATAGGGCACTACATAGGTTTGTACCGGAAACCGTTCTTCTGGCGGGTCTTCGATGGTACTCATATCTCGAATACCTACCATGGCCATATGCAAGGTGCGTGGTATTGGGGTTGCTGAAAGCGTTAATACATCCACATTGGCTTTCATTTTTTTCAGGCGTTCTTTGTGTTTAACGCCAAAGCGTTGTTCTTCATCTACCACCAATAATCCCAAATCTTTGAATTCCACGTCTTGGGATATCAGCCGATGGGTACCAATGACCACGTCTACCAGACCGGCCTTTAGATCTTTCATGAGTTTCCGTTGCTGTGTGGCGGTCCGAAAACGGCTCAGCATTTCAACTCGTATGGGAAAAGGACTAAACCGTTCTTTAAACGTATTGAAATGCTGTTGAGCCAAAATCGTAGTAGGCACCAATAGGGCTGCCTGTTTGCTGTCGGCAACCGCTTTAAAGACTGCCCTTAGGGCTACTTCGGTTTTTCCATAGCCCACATCTCCGCAGAGCAATCGGTCCATGGGACGTTCTTGCTCCATGTCTTCTTTTACTTCTTTAATCGCCCTTAGTTGATCCGGGGTTTCTTCGTAGGGGAATAGGTATTCAAATTGCTCTTGCATCTCTGTATCTTTTCCAAAGGCATAGCCCTTTTGTCTTTTTCGTTTGGCATAGAGTTCTAATAATTCGTCGGCCATGTCTTCAATGGCTTTTTTGATCTTTGTTTTGGTCCGAGTCCATTCGCTGCCGCCCATCCGATTCATTTTAGGCGGCCGGTCTTCGCTGCCTATGTATTTTTGAATTAAATCCATTTGATCCGTCGGAACATACAGATGGTCGGCACCAGCATAGCCAATCTTCAGATAATCCTTCGTAATCCCATCTACGGTAAGGCTTTCGATGCCTTGGTACTGGCCGATCCCATGATTCTCATGCACCACGTAGCTTCCTGGTTTTAGTTCTACAAAAGACTGCATGGATCTGCCTTCCTGTTGGGACCGACGGGGTTTTTTCTTTTTATAGGCACCAAAAATTTCCAGATCCGACATCATATGCAATCCGGCGTTGACGTATTCAAATCCTTTATGAATTCGCCCCTGAATAAGATAGACGGTTCCCCTAGGCATTTCTTCTACCGAGGTTAGATCTTGCACCAGATAGTGGACGGGGATATGGGCTTCTCGAAGGGTCTCTAGAAGTTTAAGGGCTTTTTCTTTACTGGGGGTCAGTAAAATGACTCGATTGTCTTTTTTCAGAAGGGTCCGAAGTTCTTCCAGCAAGTAACTCATTTTTCCCTGAAAAGAAGGAATTCCTCTGGTGGTAAAATTAATCATGGTTTCTGGCGGAAAGTCGGATTCACTGCGGGGCAGAAGGTCCATGGTAAAAACCCTATGCTGTTGGATGGCGGCTTTTAGTTCTTTGGCTTCTAACAGGCACTGACTACGCTGTGGAAGAATCTCTCCTTCTTCCAACAGGGCAGAAATCCGCTCTTTCCAATGATTCCCTGTGTTTTCTGCTGCGGTTTTAAGCCGCTGAGGTTCCTCTAAAAAAAGAAGAGATCCGGGCAAAAAATAATCCAACAGGGAATAGCTACGGCCATATACCACGGACTGGAAGCCTTCAATTTCTTTTCCTCGCCATGCATGTTCTAATCTTTCTAAGGTTTGTGCCATCATTTGGATCCTCTGAGGATGACTGGTTTTTTTTCTGGATTCTTTCTCCATTTCTTCTTTTATATACTCTTTCAGCCGCTGCTGATGATGGCTTTGTGCTAACCATTCTGTGGCTGGGTATAGGCTGGCACTGCGAATCTTTTGAATGGATTGCTGGGTCCCTGGGTCAAAAAGACGAAGGGAGTCCACTTCTTCATCAAAAAGTTCGATGCGGAGAGGCTTTTCTTGTGTTGGCGGAAAGACATCAATAATATCTCCTCGCAGGCTATATTCGCCTTTCTCTTCTACTTGATCTCTTCGTTGATATCCCATGTCATAGAGGGTTTGCACCAATTCTTTTAGATCCAAGGCCTGTCCTAGGGCCAAGTTGATTGTAAGCTTTAGAAATAATTCTGGTGGTGGTAATTTGATTAGTAAGGATTCTACGGAAGCAGCCACCATGACTGGTTTGTGTTGACTCAGAATTTCCATGGTTTTTAATCGGTCTTCTGCTTGAAATCCACCTATGGTGGCGGATTCATGAAGTGCCCATTCTCTTCCAGAAAAATGCATTGGTTCTGTAGGAGAAAAAAACCGAAGGTCTTCTGTCAATTCTTTGGCCTGGGTTTCTGTTTCTGTAACAATGAGCATCTGTTTTGGATGGTCAACAAAAATACCCGCCGTTAGGTGGGCTTTCTGTCCCTCTAGAAGGCCATATAGGCCAATGGTTTTTTCCTGTCGCTCCATGGCTTGTGTCACTTGCTGAAACTCTCTGGATTCTTTCAATGGAAGCAGTGTGGTTTTTCCGTTCATACGAAGCTCCTTTAAAAGCAGGTGATAGATTCATAAGTTAAAAGTTATACCTTGGATTCCTTCTTGGTATTATGCCGATTCATGGCAATTTGAATGCCTTCTTTTACGTAGGTTTCCAAGGCTTCTGCCCCTTCTTTTACCGCCTTTTGAATGACGGGGATTTCCTCCGGGGTAAAACGACCCAGTACATACTGGGCCGTATTTTGCCATAAGGGTTTTCCAATGCCCATGCGGAGTCTTGGAAAATGACTGCTTCCTAGGTGCTGAATAATAGACTTCATCCCATTATGGGTGCCGGCACTGCCTTGGGCTCGTAGTTTTATTTCTCCAGGAGCAAAATCCATGTCATCATAGACCACCAGAAGCTTTTCTTCTGGCAGGTCAAAGTACCGCATCCAGGATCCAATGCTGTCTCCACTGCGGTTCATGTAGGTCTGAGGTTTAATAAGCATCACTTTTTCGCTGCCTATTCTAAGCTCTCCGTAAAGGGAATTGAATTTTTTTTGATTGATTTCTATATGATGGTTTGCGGCTAAGGTATCCATGACGTGAAAGCCAATATTATGCCGGGTGGCATCGTATTTTCCACCAGGATTTCCCAAGCCAGCCAGTAGGATCATCGGGGTATATGTCTTCCTTTCTTTAGTCAAAAAGGGTGCTGACGGATTTGTTTTTATAAATTCGGTTGATGGCTTCTGCAAATACAGGTGCCACGGAAACGCTTTTGATTTTATCGATGCGTTTGCTTTCTGGTAACGGAATGGTATTACAAGCAATCAATTCTTTGATACTTGAATTTTTAATACGCTCAATGGCTGAACCTGAAAAAACCGGATGGGTACAGCAGGCATATACTTCCGTTGCCCCAAAGTTCATTAAGGCATCGGCGGCTTTGGTAATGGTGCCGGCGGTATCGATCATATCATCTACTAAGATCGCTGTTTTTCCATGAATATCTCCAATAATATTCATTACTTCCGCCACATTTTCTTTGGGACGTCGTTTATCAATAATGGCAATGGGTGCTTCCAGATAATGGGCAAAATTCCGGGCCCGAGAGACGCTGCCCATGTCTGGCGACACAATCACTGGGTTTTCAATTTCTTTTTCCAGAAAATATTTTACTAGAATAGGCACTCCCAGCAAATGATCCACTGGAATATTAAAATACCCTTGAATCTGAGGAGCGTGCAAATCCATGGATAACAATCGATCTGCACCAGCAGTTGTCAATAAATCTGCCACCAGCTTTGCGGTAATAGGATCCCTCGCCTTGGCTTTCCGATCTTGGCGGGCATAGCCATAGTAGGGCAGCACAGCCGTAATTCGTCCGGCGCTGGCTCGTTTCATGGCATCGATCATAATCAACACTTCCATCAATGCTTCATTGACTGGTGGACAGGTAGACTGGACCACAAACACATCGGAACCACGAACGGTTTCGTTGATATTAACGGCTATTTCTCCATCACTAAAGGTGCTGACTAGGGCACGTCCCAATGGAACTTCCATTTCTCGAGCGATTTCTGCCGCCAGGGTTGGATTGGAATTCCCCGTAAAAATCTTGACTTCATTGCCACTGGTATTCATTTTTTTAATGCTCCTCCTTATTCCATTCCTCTTTATTGTTTTGACGACTTCTGGCAATAGCCAGGGCTTCTGCTGGGACGTCTTCTGTAATGGTAGAACCCGCCGCCACAAAAGCATGATCTCCTATGGTCACGGGGGCTACCAAATTGGCGTTGCTCCCAATAAAAGCATGGTCCCCGATAAGGGTTTGGTGTTTTTCTTTGCCATCGTAATTCACAAAAACCACGCCACATCCAATATTAACATTCTTTCCGATCTTGCCATCGCCTATGTAAGCCAAATGGGCTGCTCGGGAATCGTCTCCGATGGTAGCGTTTTTCACTTCCACAAAATCTCCAATTCGCACCCGTTTGCCAATGCAGGTGCCTGGTCGCAGGTAGGCATAGGGGCCAACGGTGCTCTCTTCGCCTACTCGACTACTCATAATGGTGGAATTGGTTACGGTAACACCAGCTTCTATAACGCTTTGGCTAAGGGTGCTATGCTGACCAATATGGCAGTTTTCTCCGATCACTGTGCCGGATTGAATGGTCACTCCAGCTTCGATGACCGTGTCTTTTCCAATCACTACATCATGATCGATATAGGTGTTCTCTGGATTTCGCAGGGTGACTCCTTGCATCATATGACCATGGTTAATCCGTTTTCGAAAAATAGCTTCTACCTGCGCCAGTTGTACTCTCGTGTTGACGGCCATCATTTCATCTGAATCCTCGATACAGAAGACCCCAACGTCTAAATCTGCGTGTTTCAGCAATGAAAGTGTGTCTGTCAGGTAATATTCGTGTTGAACATTATCTTGGCTTAGCTTGGGCAAGACTTCCATTAATGCTTTTCCGTGGAAACAGTAGGTGCCGGAGTTGATTTCCTGAAGGCTCTTTTGCCAAGGAGTAGCATCTTTTTCTTCAACAATGCCCATTAAATCACAGGTTTCTTCATGACGAAGAATACGTCCATAGCCGGTTGGATCTTCTAGTCTGGCAGACAATACGGTTGCGGCGTACTTTCCTTTTTCGTGGGCTTGGATAAACTTCCTAAGGGTCTCTGGGCTGATTAAGGGAGCGTCTCCACTTAAAACCAAGACTAAGGCTTCTGGATCTAGTTGATCCATGGCACACATCACTGCATGGCCTGTCCCTTTCTGCTCTGCTTGTAAAACCGTTTTGGCTGTTTCCGGCAGGGCTTTGGATACGGCTTCGGCTCCATGTCCCACCACCACCAACAACTCTTCAACGCCTACTTGGCTGGCGTGATTGGTCACATGGTTGATCAGTGGAATTCCTGCAGCTTGGTGAAGGACTTTGGGAAGGACAGATTTCATTCGAGTTCCTTCGCCTGCGGCTAAAATGACGGCCTGTTTTTTCATAGATGTTCACCTCTTTTAGATTGTGGTGGACCGAAAACACTTGTTGCCGAGGGGTAGGCCCTCGGCTTCTTCCTCATTATAATGGGCTCTATGGCTTTTGTCAAAAAAAAGACCCGACAAAAGCAAGAATCTGCTCTTGAGGGGCCATTTTCTTTTTCGAATCTAAATCAATCATTATTGAGAAGTCTTCTCTATAGCATTTCTTCTGAAGATTCTTCCTCATCCTTGGACTCCACTTCTTCCACTGGATTACGCGCTTCTTCCTCTTCGTTCATTTGCTCGTAGCGAACAAAAATGGCATCCTGAATTTTGTTTCTTGTTTCTGAATTGATAGGGTGGGCGATGTCTCTAAAATCACCTTCTCCCATCTTTCGACTTGGCATAGCAATGAAAAGCCCGCTTTGTCCTTCGATGATCTTAATGTCGTGTACCACGAATTCGTCGTCGAAGGTTACAGAAACGATGGCTTTCATCTTTCCTTCCGCAGCCACTTTGCGAATCCTTACATCCGTCACTTGCATCTGTCCTTCACCACCTTCCCGATGTCTTTCTTACTGTTGACAAGTTTGCCGATGCTCCTTCTGGAAGGATTGTTGCACCTCTTTCAGAGAACGGCTATCTTAAAAGGATTGCCGCCTATGGCGGTTTCCTCCTAAAATATAGGTGTCTGGTCTTTCTTTAGGACTTCCATAGGGGATTAGGATACAAATCTACTCTCCCCAACTCTTCATCTGCTTTTTCCAAAATCAGCAGAGAATGATAACTGCCGCCTTTTTTTTCTATGGGTTCCTTTGAGGCCATCATCACGCCAATATCCGTAACTTCTGCGTCAAATTCCTTCATCAAGTTTTTCATTCCTTTGGCGGTGCCGCCACCACGCATAAAATCATCGATCATCACTACTTTCGAACCAGCTTTAATAGCCCTCCTTGGCAATACCATTCGCTGCATCCCTCCACCACTTCCCGAGGCGTAGTTGACACTAACGGTGGATCCTTCTGTCATCAGGCTGTCTCTTCGAACCACCACCAAGGGTTTATTCAGAAGCCTTGCAACGGAAAAGGCCAAGGGAATGCCTTTGGTTTCTGCCGTAACCACATAGTCCGGATTTTTCAGTTCCATGACTTCCACAAGTATTTCTGCCATGGGTTGAACAAAGGCCGGATTACTGATCAAATCCGAATAATAAAGGTAGTCCCCGGGTAAAATTCGCTGGGTCTGGCACAATTCCTGTGTCATTTTATCCAAAAATTCAATTTGACCAACTCCTGAAAGCCTAGGTACAAATCGAATGCCACCTTTGACACCGGCTGTAGATTGAATCTCTCCTATGCCTAATTGTTCTACGGTTTTTTTTGCAATGGCCAAATCTTCACTCAATACAGATTTTAATGTATCCAATTGCTGAGTAAAGGCTGTCAGGCTAAAAAGTCGTCCAGGATAATTGCTCATTTGGCTTATCATCGCAGCTATTCGTTGGTTGCGACGAAACTTCGGTGTCTCCATTCCGCTTCTATCCTTTCTAAAACCGAATATTTTTTATATTCTATAACATTCTATTCCTTTTGGTAGAAGGTTTCAAGGAAAATTTCTGATACTGATGCTTTTTTCTCTGTGGAACTACCCTTTCCCCCTTAGCATTCCTCATGTATAATGGGATGAGCCTAGGGTTGATTTTTTATATACCCTTCATCTCTTGTCTCAATCACAAAGAAAGGAGTTCTCCTATGAATCAAGAAAAAAATCGACTGAATCTACAAAATATTCAACACATTCACATGGTTGGTATTGGCGGCATTGGCATGAGTGGCTTGGCCCATATTTTGCTGGATCAAGGAATAAAAATTTCTGGTTCAGATCGAAGCGAAAATGACATCACCAACAGATTAAAAGAAGCCGGAGCGATTATCTACCTTGGTCACGAAACTTCTCATATCAGTGAACAAGTTGATTGGTTGGTGTATTCTGCTGCCATCCCTAAGGATAACCCAGAGCGTCAAGCCGCAGCTCTCCAAAAGATACCAGAAATGGACCGAGCAGAACTCCTTGGTAAAATCATGAAACTATATCCTCAATCCGTAGCTGTGGCTGGTAGTCATGGCAAAACCACTACCACGGCCCTCCTTTCCTGTCTCTTGGAATGGGCTGGCCTGGATCCTACGGTTTTAGTCGGTGGGTATCTCAATGAAATCCGTGGCAATGTCAAGGTAAGTCAGGGGCCTTATCTGGTGACTGAAGCCTGTGAGTACCATGGTAGTTTTCTTCGTTTTCCGCCTCGCATTGGTATTGTTCTGAATATCGATTTGGATCACTTGGACTATTTCGAAAATCTGTCGGCCATTCAGGCTGTTTTTGGAGAGTTTGTTGAAAAACTGCCAGCAGACGGCCTTTTGGTCATGAACGGAGACGACCTGAACAGCCAGCATTTGGCAAGAATTGCGGACTGCCCCATTCTTCGATTTGGCCTCGGGGATGAGTGTGATTTAAAAGCCTCTCATTTACAAGTGGATAGGAAGGGGTGCTATTCTTTCACGGTGGATTTCCGAGAAGAGCATTTAGGTTTGTTTACCCTGGGGATCCCAGGAAAACATCATGTCTACAATGCCTTGGCTTCTATGGCAGTTGCCTTGGACCTAGGTGTATCTAGGGATACCTTGAAAAAGATTCTTCCTAATTTCCACGGATTGCACCGGCGTTTCGAGTCTTTAGGCAACTGGAGGAATGTGACGGTGGTGGACGACTATGCCCATCATCCAGCTGAGATTCTAGCCACCTTGCAAACAGCTGGCAGTGCTGTTTATCCCAAGGGAAAGGTTTATTGCATTTTTCAACCCCACACTTATACCCGCACCTTGGCCTTACTCAATGAATTTGCCGATGCCTTAGCCCTTGCCGACGGTGTGATCCTTACGGATATTTATGC
This sequence comes from Tindallia texcoconensis, assembly GCF_055383815.1. NCBI lineage: Bacteria > Bacillati > Bacillota > Clostridia > Peptostreptococcales > Tindalliaceae > Tindallia > Tindallia texcoconensis. The sequence goes on along the minus strand of NZ_AP042431.1, from coordinate 1,659,830 downwards.
CGCTCGAGAACCAGACCGGGGATTAATTCATAGCAAGGATGTGACCCAAGAGATTCTGAACCGAGGTGGAAAGGCTATCTACGCGGCGACTTCCGAAGACGCTGCCCGAGAAGCAGCGGCTTGGGCTTCCGCCGGGGATATGATCCTGACCATGGGGGCTGGACCTGTGAATGAACTGGTTCCGCTGTTGGAACAGCAATTGAAAAAAAAGAATCCATAAGGATACAACAAGAAAACCGCCACGTGGTGATCCCTTAGGGGAGCTATTTGGCGGTTTTTAGGTTTTCACCCTTCTATTTTAACTATTTTCTTCCACTTCTTCCGCTTCTTCCGCTTCTTCCGCTTCTTCCCTTATGCCATTGGCTTCATTTTCTTGGATTCTAGCTTCTTCTGGATCTGCGGATATTTCTCCGTTGGAATACATATGAATCAATAACTGCCTTGTTTCCAGTGCATTATGAAAAAAGTAAGATAGTCCTCCCTGCATTCGGGCTTCGCCTGGCAAGGTAAAGGTGTTCATGGCTTCTGGGTTCATATTTCTTGCTTGGTTCGCATACCGAACTAAATCCTGTAATTCCACATCTGTTCGCACAAACCGAAAGGCAGAGCTGGCTAAGGTAGGAAGATTCCCAAGGCTCATGGCTTGTTTCATGGCACTTTTCATAAACTCTTGCTGGGCTTCCACCCGTCCTAAATCTCCGTTGCGGTCCATGGCTCCAGATCCTGGTGCCGCTTGGCGATATCGCAGGAATTTTACGGCATCCTCTCCTTTTAGGACGTGGTTGCCAGGAGCAAAATCAATGACCAATGGCGGTTTATCGTAGGGATCTCTATAATACATTCGCTGGGAAATATGCATTGGTACGCCTCCAATGGCATCTACTACCGAAGCTGCACCTTGATAGGTAACGGTCACATAATAATGTACTGGAACATCGTACAGCACGTCGCTGACAATGCTTTTGATTCCATCGGCTCCATGGGCATGATAAGCGGCATTAATTTTTTTCTGCCCCACTGCATTGTAGCCTTTTCTTGGATAGTAGGTATCCCGTGGAATAGAAATAATATCCATTTGTTTTTCATCTGGATCAAAGGAGATAAACATCATGGTATCGCTTCTGCCACCATCCATGCCCAATAGCACCGCATTAACACGATTGCTCTTGTTCACAAGGCGACGAAGCTGATCTCGTTCCATCTCTTGAGGCTTCTCATGGTCAAATTCTTCATCCTCTACGTCACGAACTACCGGCACATCTGCATTGGGATGTGCTTCCTGCATAAAGGTATTGAAAGCAGCAAATACCCCGGTAAAGAGCACTGTAAAGCATAAAAAAGCCACTAAAAACACTCGAGTAAACAATTTTTTCAAAAAATTCACTTCCTATCTTGGTTTCCGTATAGGAATTGGCCTCTCCATGAAAAAAGAGGGGACATTCCTTTTCCCCTAGGACTATTTCTTTGCTGTTTGAATAGCTAGTTTCTGCTGATTATATCAGAAAGCACCATAAAAATCCATAAAAACCTTGGAGATCTCTTTAACAAGAGTTTGAACCGTCTACGTTTGGGTAATTCACCAGTATCTTTGTTTTGATAAAGGGGTGATGACATTGGGTAACGTTAGTCCTAAAAAAACCGGCATTCTTTTAAGCCTCCTCTTTTTAATTGGCTTGACTGGATTGATCTTTGTTACTAGAAGTCCTGCTGAAGTCCAGAAAATAGAGATGCAGCCTGAGTTTTTTCGACAGGTGGTGACGGCCACAGGAAAAATAACAGGGTCTCCTATTCCCATTCAGTCTGAGGTGACGGCTCGTATCCTAGAGATTACCGTGGAGGAAGGTGATTATATCCAAGCTGGCCAAGGGCTGATTCAATTGGATCGCAGTGGGCTTCAACGAGAATTACGGCAGCGAGAGGCTGATTTAGCCGTTGCCCAAGCACAGCATCAAAAGGTATCCCAACGATGGCTGCCAGAAGCCCAAGAATCTCTTTCTAAGCTGATGCTGGAACGAGAAAGTTTAGGCCAATCCCTTGAGCTGGAAAAAGAAACCCTGCAACGCCGCCTGGACCGAGAGAGAATTTTGTATGAGCAAGGTGCTTTTGCCTTGGAGCCACTGGAAGAAACCGAGAGTGAAATGGCACTGCTGAAAGAATCCATGACCCAGTTGGATCTGTTGGACCTTGGCATTGCTTCGGCTCAAAGGGAGATCCGCCTTTTTTCCCCTGGTGGCAGTGATGCACAAGAATCTGAGGCTCTCCTTGCTCTGTCCCAGGTACAGGTAGAAACCCTACAAGAAGAGTTATTAAACTATCAACTTGTAAGCCCTGTTTCTGGCAGAGTCCTGGAGCGACAAGGGGAAGTAGGGGAGTTGGCTGAAAGCGGTGCTACGTTGATGACCATTGGACTAGAAGGGTCTTTGGTGGCCGAGGTGGAAATTGACGAACGAAATATTGGTCTATTTGAAGTAGGCCAACCAGCTACCCTATGGCCAGAGGCATTTCCTTCTCGAGCCGTAGCCGCCACCGTAGAAAAAATTTCTCCTCAAGTCAATACAGATACGGGAACCGTTATGGTTCAACTGGCCTTAGAAGAAAAAGAAGATTTTCTTATTCAGGATCTTACGATTCAGGCCGAAATTATAGTGCGTGAAGTTGAAAACGCCTTGCTTTTGCCTGTGGCCTTTCTCCAAAGCCGAGACCCTGCTAAGGTGTACCTGCAAGGTGAGGATGGCATGGAATTAACTACACTCCCCAAGACTGAGTATGTAGGCTTAGAAAAAATGCTTGTGCTTGAAGGATTACAACATGGGGATATTGTCCTTCATCCATAATGGTTTGCATCACTGGAAGGAGGGAAAACCATGGGCTTTGAATGGACCGTTGCCTATCGTTTTTTAAAAGATGGTCGGGGCCAAACTGCTTTTATTTTGCTGGGAATTGCCGTTGGGGTAGCGGTACAGGTTTTTCTGGGCACGTTGATCAGTGGTCTCCAATCGGATTTAATTAATAATACCGTAGGCTCTAGCCCACATATCACTTTTAAGGGCGACACTGACTTTTCACCAGAAACCCAAACCCAAGACGCAGATCATCTTTTTACTTTAGAAGGAAACTTCCGCCAACAGGAAGATACCTTAAAAAACTGGCGGCCGCTTATGAAAATTCTAGACAAGGAACCAGAAATGACGGCGGTATCTCCCTTGGTCCAAGGAAATGGGTTTTTGCTTCGTAGTGGTATAGCTGCTCCTGTTGTCTTCCGAGGGGTCATCCCCCATCGGGCAGACAAGATCTATCAGCTAGAAGAAGGCCTCCTACAGGGAGAGTTGCGGTTGGAAGGAAATCAGATTTTACTTGGCAAGGACTTAGCCGAAGAATATCAGCTTCAGTTAGGGGATAATGTAACGTTTCAACTTCCAGGGGATCATCGTCAGGTCTTTACCATCTCTGGTATTTTTGAATTGGGAAGCCAGTCTATTAATGAAACCTGGGTTTTTTTAGATTTAAGCAGGGCTCAGCGGCTTCTAGGGCTTGGGGATGATATTACTCTTTTGGAAACACAGATACGGGATGTTTTTGCTGCGGATGTTCTTTCCCAACGGTTGGCAGGTCAGTTTTACGGGGTTGACCTTGATAACTGGAAAGATCAAAACGCCGATTTATTATCGGCACTTCAGAGCCAGAGTGGCTCTTCCATTACGATTCAGGTGTTTGTGCTTTTAGCCATTACCTTAGGCATTGCCAGTGTCTTAGCCGTATCTGTGGTTCAAAAATCAAAACAAATTGGGATTCTGAAAGCCATGGGTGCTTCCCGTGGCAGCGCCAGCCGAATTTTTTTGATTCAAGGTGGATTGATGGGGTTGCTCGGCTCTTTGCTGGGGGTTTTATTCGGCTTCTTGTTAACTCAGTTTTTCCTATGGGGAACGGAACAGGCTACTGGAAGGGCTTTATTCGCTTTGGAGTTTGACCCGGTTTCTTCCGCCTTTATTGTGGCCATTGCTACCACTGCCAGTATTGTATCTGCCCTGATTCCGGCCAGAAAATCTGCAAGCCTAAATCCTATTGATGTGATTAGGGGCTAGTGGGAAGGCAGTTGAGAAGGCAGTTGGAAGGGCAGTGGGAAGGGCAGTGGGAAGGGCAGCGGGGATGGCAGTTGGAAGGCAGTTGGAAGGCAGTTGAGAAGGCAGTTGGAAGGCAGTGGGAAATAACAGTTTAGGGAGTGAGGATATTGTTAGAAATGAAAGGCATCACAAAGGTGTACGGCACCCTTATCCCAACAAAAGCTCTCAAAGGCATTGATCTGACCTTTGAAGCTGGAGAGTTTGCTTCTATTATTGGTTATTCTGGGTCTGGAAAAACCACCTTGTTAAACATTCTTGGTGCCTTAGATCGACCAACAGCGGGTTCTGTTTGGTTTCGTCAAACCGAAGTTACGGCTATGACAGAGGATGAACTGGCAGGCTTTCGAAATCGCCATATTGGCTTTATTTTTCAATTTCATCATTTGCTGCCGGAGTTTTCTGCCTTGGAAAATGTATTGATTCCTACTTGGATCAAAAGCCACAGTGCTAACCGTGGCAAGGAAAGTCGGGCAAAAGAACTCTTGGAGCTAGTGGGCCTAGAAGATCGAATGCACAACAAAGCAACGGATCTTTCTGGTGGCCAACAGCAACGGGTAGCCATTGCACGTTCTTTGATTAACGAGCCAGCCATGATTCTGGCAGATGAACCTACAGGAAATTTAGATAGCGAGACTACGGAACAGGTTTACCAATTAATGCGAGAAATAAATCTTCGTCTTAATACCGCTTTTATCCTAGTCACTCATAATGATCATTTAGCTGCCAAGTCGGATCGCATTGTTGAAATGAAAGACGGGGAAGTTCTGAGGGATTATTGCACCGGAGAACGTAGTGAGGAGGAAATATGGCAAGAGGTAGCTCCAAATTACTGCCGCTATAAATCCTAGGGCATGGACCCTGGACAACACAAAAGGGACGGTGAGACCGTCCCTTTTTCAATTGCTTTTAGGCATATTTTTTGATGATTTCCATAACCATACGAGCCCCATTGGCCAGGTCTTCGATTTTAATATATTCATCTACGGTATGGACTTTATTCATTCCAACGCTTAAATTCACAGCTTTCAGACCATTAGCATTAAAATGATTGGTATCGCTTCCGCCTCCTGAAGGCATGATGACTGGCTCCAGCCCCATGGATGTAAATACTTCTTTCAAACTGGTAATCATAGGATCGGTTTCTTCTAATTTAAAAGCGGTATACAATCGCTGAATATCCATTTCTACTTGGCCACCAAAATCCTCGGCGGCTTTTTCCATAGCTTCTACCATGCTTTGGGTTTGGGCTTCTAACTTGTGGTCTTTCAGACTCCTAGCTTCTCCATGAATGGTGACGGTATCTGGAACAATGTTTGTGGCTCCGCCTCCGCTGATATTCCCAATATTGGCGGTGGTTTCTTCGTCTACACGGAGTAACTTCATATGATCAATGGCTCGGGCGGCAATTTGAATGGCACTAATGCCTGCTTCTGGTTCTGCACCGGCATGGGCGGCTTTCCCTTTAAAGGTAGCGGCAATTCGATCCTGAGCTGGTCCTTGGTTTATAATGCTCCCAATAGGGCCACCGCTATCCATCACAAAAACATGTTGGGCTTTGACAAGGCTGTAATCTAGGTTGCGAGATCCATTTAGTCCGCCTTCTTCCCAAATGGTGAAAATAGCTTGAATATCCCCATGGGGGATATGGTTTTCTTTGATGACCTGGGCTGCTTCTAGGAAGGCTGCAATTCCAGCTTTATCGTCACTGCCTAGAATGGTTTCACCAGCACTTTTCATGATGCCGTCTTCTACGATGGCCTGAATTCCTTGGCCTGGCTGAACCGTATCCATATGGGCACTAAATCCAATGGGGGTGCCCTTGGTGCTTCCCTTGAGGGTTGCCACCAAGTTCCCTACTTGACCATCCAATTTTTTTCCAGCATCGTCTTCTTTGACCTCAAATCCTAGGGCTTCCAACTTTTCTCGAATTACCTGGGCAACGGCGCCTTCTTGCTGAGATGGGCTGTCGATTTCTACCAATTCTTTTAACAGGTTCGTAAGTCTTTCGTTGTTGATCATCTTCCCTTCACCCTTTCCTCGTGTCTCTTCACGGATCCATCTACTCCTTGGGCTTCATAAGCCTTTGGAAAATTCCTACTTATTGTCCATGTTCATTGTATCATTAGAAAAGGTTTTTTTCCACAAGTGTGTCAAATTGGCAAATTCCTGAATATTCAGAGTCTCTCCCCGGCGGATAGGGTCAATGTCCAGGCTTTTTAGAACCTGAATAATCCTAGCCTTGTCTTCTTTTGGCCGAAGGACAGAAAGGGCATTGGATAAGGTTTTTCGTCTTTGTCCAAAGGCTGCCTTGACTAAGGTAAAGAATAGTCTATAGTCTTGGATCTCTGCCGGAGGGCTTTGGTGTTTCTTCAACCGCACCACGGCTGAATCTACCTTGGGTTTGGGAATAAAGACGTTCGCCGACACATCAAAGGCTTTTTCAACCTGACAATATACCTGAACAGCCACGGAAAGCGCCCCATATTCTTTGGTGCCTGGTGAAGCCGCCATCCGAAGGGCTACTTCTTTTTGCACCATAAAAACCATGGTATCCATGGGGAGTCCATCCTCCAATAGTTTCATAATGATGGGGGTGGTGACGTAATAGGGCAGATTCCCCAGTATTTTCACTGGTTTTTTTGGGGAATGTTCCTGAATCCAATCCATTAAGGGGGCTTTAAGGATATCTTGATGCCACAAGGTGAAATTAGGGTATCCTCCCAGCGTATCCTTCAAAAAAGGAATGAGGGCTTTGTCGATTTCCACGGCCAGCACCGGACCAGCGGCTTGTAAGAGTTTTTCCGTAACGATGCCAGCACCAGGACCTATTTCGATGACCGCATCTTCCTGGGAAATACCAGCCGCCTCCACCAGCTTGTCTAGGATATTATCGTCTATCAAGAAATTCTGCCCCAGACTTTTGGTAAAGTGAAAGTTTCCGCCTTCTCTTAGTTTTCGAATTTTATCCATTGATGTCATGGTTGTCTCCCACTTTCTGCTTTCTACTTTCCACTTTCTACTTTCTACTTTTCTCTCTTATTCCAATATATATACTTTAACGGGTTGTCTTCCAAAACGCAAGGCTTCGGATCGACTCTCATAATAAAGGTCTATTCTGTTTCCTTTAATGGCACCGCCTGTGTCTTCTGCATGGGAGATTCCATAGTCGCTACCACCGTTACCAGACTTTACATACAACTTGGTTCCCAAGGGTACTACCTGGGGATCTACGGCCACCACGCCAGGCCGAACTCGGGTTCCACTTCTGGTGATGCCATACTGGGGATGACCTGGGTTTTTCCCTGTGCTTTGGTATCCAGCATCGTAGGCCGTTGCTTCCATGGTAATCACTTCTTTATATCGAATTAATTCGCCGTCCTTGGTGACCAGTAGTTTTTCTTTGCCTTTTTCTATGATTTCATCTACGGGGCTCTGCAAGACATGGCGACTTTCTACCTGGCTACCCATGGATTCTCCATCATGATAGATCTTCATCGTGTGTACTACTTGCCGTCCCACTACTCCTTCCTGGACTTGTCTGGTTTCTCCAGGCTCCAAAGCGTCGCTGTAGCGAGTAATGCTTTGGTAGGCAATGGCTTCCACTTGATTGTCTGGCACTTTTTCGACTCGAGTCACATGAATTTCCATCTTGGCCTTGGTCCTGCTCATCGGTGCCGGGTGTATCTTATCGTATTCCTTCAGTTCAATTTCCATTTGGTCCAATACTCCCTGAACATGGGGCTTCGCCGTGTAGATCCGATGGGTTTCACCATCTACTTCCAGAGAAACGGGTATCACTTCTTCCACGGTAATCACCATTCCAGATTCAATGACTTGTTCCAAATCCGGTTTCACTTGAGCTTTTTCCTGGAAATGAATATTGGCTGCTTCCAATGCTTTTTTTACGGTTCTTTGGCTGGTTTCTACCACCAGCTTCTCTTCTCCGACTTCAATGGTTATTTCTCTTGTATCTGGATGCATAAAAGCCGTGGTCACCATCATTGCAATAAAAAGTGGCACTAGCATCCATTTTAATCCTTTCATAATTTCCTCCTCTTTCTCTTTGAGACCCGTTGGATCTCAGTCTATCTTGTTTTTTTCTTTTTTCCAAATAAAAAAGACGCTTTCTTTAAAGCGTCCTTCATTCTAGTATAGCCCTCAGATTATGTCAAGTAAATCGACGTAAACCATCCGATTCTCCCCTCTATGGCCTTGTTTTTCCAAGGCTTACCTCTTATATGACAATTATATTTCAAAAGACGCCATTCCAAGAAATCCCTTTCTTTCCACGGCTAGGTTTCAATCCTTCATGGATACGTCTGTAAAAGCTTTAATCAAAAGCTTTTTATGGTCTGGATGACTCAAATCAACCAACTGATTGGTGGGTTTTAATTTTACAATGGGTCGATAAATATGAACTCTCGGAATAAAGATAATTTCTCCAGATCTACCATCGCTTAATTCAACGCTTTGGCCAAGAAAACAGTTGCCGATTCGATTGAGAAAAATGTAAAGAATCCGAGTATCTAACAGGTGCATATACTCGCTTTCTAGTATCTTGACAGCTTCAAAGGGTGTTTTTCGTTGGCCTTTGGAATCTGGCAGTGTAAGGGTGTTGTATACATCTGAAATGGCAATAATTCTGGCATTCATGGGAATCTTTTCCTGTTTCAGCCCTAGTGGATACCCACTGCCGTCGCTTCGTTCATGATGCATCAGTATGGTTTGTAGCATATTATGATTGATAAAATCATAATGCCTGGCCAATTCGTAGCCATTCACCACGTGTTTTTGGTATTCCAGTGCTTCTTCAGGTGTCAGTTCCATCTGCTTTAGGATTAACTGGGGCGAAAGCTGTTCTTTGCCTAAGTCATGTAATAGGGCACTGAGGGTTAAATCTTTCATCTGCTGGGCATTTAAGCCTAACCAGTTGCCAATGGCATTGCTAATAATGGTTACCTGATAATAATGGGCATATAGATCTCGATGATCTTTTTTAATGGTTTCTACCAGTTGAAATACGTTGACGATGCCTTCAAAACTTTTGAGTATATCGATGACTTGTTTTTCCAAACTTTCCTTTGTAACGGATTCACCTTTTACCATGCGCTGAAATTCTGTTTTGATGGATTCTCGATGTTCTTGGTATCGTTCCCGAAATTCTTTGGTTTCTATTTGCCGTCTTTTCTGGAGTCGCGCCTCTTCCCGTGCCGTGAAATCTGGCGGGGTCTGTGGAACCACAGGACTCTTTTTTTCAGCTTTAGGTTTTTTTGTTTGTGCAGGATATTTTTTGGGATGCAGTCTAATCCTAATGCGTTCTACTTTGTGCAGCGATAAAAACTGCTTTAACTTCACTGTATTATCCACCACAAAACCAGCAGCAATTAATACATGGCCATTGCTATTCAAAACATCTTCTGCTATGACCATGCCTGGTTTTAACTCCTCTAAGCTTTGTAACGTCCGATAGTTTTCTGCCGGTTCCTTAATGGGGTTGGTCATGCTAAACCACCTGCCTTATCTTGATGTCTCTATTATAACGTATTATCGGCGATTTAACAGGTTGCTTTTAGGGTTTTCTACCCTAATAGACATAATTGAGACTATCGCCCCGTTTATGATGAAAAAATGTGGAGGCTCCTTACATCACCTGTCCGTATATTTCTTGGCTTTTTTTCAAATGGCCTGCCACATCTCCGCTAAAACTATTGATCAAGATAATCTGATCTTCTTCCTTCTGTTGAAATTTCACGGTGAACTTCCAATAGCCGATACATAGATGGTCTTTTTCTTTCAGTTCTAATTCCGGCATCCAAAAACTCTTATAGAATCTGGTCACATGTTTGAAGGCTTGATCTTCTGCGATTTTAAAACATTGCTTACGGCTGAGTTGTTGGGGAACCACCTTCCCGCTTTCCAATAGTTCTTTTTCTGGATTTTCCTTGGTTCGAATCATCGTACCATCTATGGTATTCACCCAGTATACATGTTGGATTACTTTGGGTTTAAGGCCAAAGGCTCGTTTTATGCTCATGTCAATCTGCAGAATATAATATGGAATATTCACTTGTTCCGTATGTTCAATGGCGTAGACGCCTCTTTTCTTTTTTTCCCCATAGGCAGCTAACAGTTTTTCCGCTTCTTGTTGATCAATGATCGTGAGGATTCGTTCCATGGCCTTACCACTCCTTTTAATAGGTAGAGACAGCCTCCATACTGAAGGTGTCTTCCCGAAAATCTTTTAAATATGGTATATCTGCCCTGGCCTGATGTATCTGGTCTAAATGAATTTCGGCCATCAAGGTAACTTCTTGATCCCTTGGAGCCTCTGCTTGTACAATGCCCTTGGGCCCTACTATTTTGCTCTTGCCACAGGCGCCTTGGTGGATGGTATTTACGCCCATGGTAAAGAGACCGTTGTATAGGGCTGCGGCTGGTAGGTCGATGTCCCAACGGGGCTCCCCGGTTAAACTCCATACGGAAGGGGCTAGGATGAGTTCTGCCCCTTTTAAGGCTTGAATTCTGGGTGGCTCTGGAAATTCAATGTCGTAGCAGATCATAATCCCTATTTTTCCTAGGGGCGTTTCATAAACAGGAAATTTATTGCCTGCCCTAAACTTGGAGTATTCTTCTCCCCATAGGTATACCTTTCGCATATTTCCCTGTAGTTCTCCCTGATGGTTAATGAGCATTGCTGAATTATATAAAATGCCTGGCATTTGGGTTTTTTCAGCATAGGGGGCTATCAGATGTATTTTTTTGTCTTTAGCCAATTTGGAAAGTTGTTGAAACATGGTTCCTTCTGGATATTCTGCCGTAGCCACAAATTCTTCCTGACTAAGGTGATATCCCTGATAAAAGAGTTCTGGCAAGCAAATTAATTGGGCACCGTCTTCTGCTGCTTTTTCCACCAGATCCATGGCTTTATCCAAATTATGACTCTTATCTTTCATGACAGATTTCATTTGTACGGCGGCTATGATATAGTTTCTTTTCAACCTAACCACTCCTTATTTCTCCTTATATTTTTTTCCTTTATTCGTTTCTGTTTAAGATAATCTGATGGAAGGTGGCCGGAGAAAAAACAAAAGGACTGATATTTTCTCCGGCTCCGTGTCCAAAATTCCTTTGATTTTCAGTTTAATGTTCCGGCTTTGGATTCTTTTTGTGCAAGGCTCGAACGCTATCCTGAATTTCTTGGGGTGGTGCTGGTGTCATCAAACTAACACCCCACGTCACTACATAGGTGGCTAGAGCTGCTGGGAATGCCTGAAACAAATTGGTCGCATCTTCCAGTCCGAAAAAAGACCAGAGCATCAGCAAAATAAACCCTGTGGATAAGCCAGCAATAGCCCCTTCTCTGGTGGCTCGTGGCCAGTAAAGGCCCAAGAGGACCGGACCGCCAAAGAGGCCTAAGGTATTCCAACCAAACCAAGAGATAATCAAAACAGATCCGCCTCTTAAACTCAACAGGATCCCTAGGACACCTAGGATTAAAGTGGCAATTCTTCCATATTGAAGGGCTTTCCGCTTGTCTAGATTGGGATTGAAAATTTTAATATAGAAATCATTAACGATGGTCGAACTTCCCATAATAAGCATAGAATCTGCCGTGGACATAATCGCTGCTAAAATACTTCCAATAAATAGTCCCGCAAAAATGGGATGGGTCATGGTAGAGAAAAACTGAATCAATACGGTTTCTGTGTTCCCTGCCATGGGTAATGTAGACGGATCTGGAAAGATGGTACGCATATAAAGGGCCGCCAAAAAGGTTCCTCCAAATAAAATTGATTGGATAAAAACCGCTAGCAATCCCGATAAATTTAAGGTTTTTACACTTTTGGCAGACATATATCGTACCATTAGGGAAGGTTGGCCTATCCAGCTAAAGATTCCATCCCCAAGAAATAAAGAAACTCCATAAATGACAGCCGGCATGGTGGCAAAAGGTGATATAATGAAATCAGGGTCTTGCTTGGCTATTTCAGCGGCGCCTTTTGATAATTCTCCTATCCCCCCAGATAAGGAAATCGCAAAAGCAGCGGCCATGGATGTTCCAAGCACCATCAAAATGCCTTGGATAAAGTCCGTCCAGCTGATGGCCAGCAAGCCTCCTAACATGGTCCAGGCCACAAACATGACTGCAGCCAATAAGACCGTCACGGTATAATCCCAGCCCAAGACGGCTTCAAAGGTAATGCCGAAGGCTACCAATTGGCCATTCACATAGGCTATGGCTGCGGCTAGGATGATTAAGGCAGAAATAATACGCAAAATTCTACTTTTATCATAATAGCGTTCTTCTAAAACGTCTGGAATGGTAATGGCTCCCACGTTTTCAGAATATTCCCTAACCAACTTACTCACAAGGCGAAAGCTGAGAAAAATTCCTATGGTGGCACTTGGCACCATGGTCCATACCCCTTCGAAACCATTGGTATACACATATCCAGCAAGTCCTAATCCAAGCCACCCACTCATTCCAGTGGCACTAAAGGTAAAGGCCAGCACATAGGATCCTATGCCTCTTCCGGCCAGCACATAATCTTCCAAGCCTTTCATTTTTTTAGAGGCTACATAGCCAACGCCTACTAATACTAATAAATAGAGCACCAGAAACATCTGTATCATTGGTAGTGCTTGATCCATTCTTATCCCCTCCTGAGTAGTTTCTTATGTTTCAATCCTTATTCCTTTTTCTTTTGGTCTCGGTAGTAAACAATGGCTGCAATGTAGGTGCCTATGGCCGGTATTAGGATAAACAGCCATGTACTCATTGGTACTTTATCCATCTGGGTGCCTCCTTTCCATGCTTATTTTCCTTTATGAATGAACCTCCACCTCTTGCCTACTTTTATGGGGCTTTTTTAATTCCTGTACATCTTTCATAATATGTGGCGGAGGATTGGAAGTCTTTAAACTGACCAACCAGGTAGCTATGAGTGCCATGCCACAGGCTGGCAAAGCCTGAAATAGATGAACTTTCTCTGTTAAATCCCAAAGATTCCAGATTACCAAAAGGATAAATCCGCTGGTAATCCCTGCAATAGCTCCTTGTTTCGTTGCTTTATCCCAGTAAAGCCCAATCACAAGGGGCATTCCTACAATCCCTAAGGCGGTCCAACCAAACCAAGAACTCCATAACACGGAGCCTCGATTTAGAGAAATCAGAATGGCCACCAATCCTAAAATAAGAATCAGCATCCGACTAACCAAGACCAGATGTTTTTGGGTTGCTGCTGGTCTGTAATAGCTATATACATCGTTGACCAACACAGAGGTTGCCATAATCAGCAAGGAATCTGCCGTAGACATAATGGAGGCCATAATTGCTCCTATAAAGACACCCACGAAGACTGGATGTGAAGTCGTAAAGAAAAACTGAATCAACACAGTTTCCGTATCCTGGCTATAAGGAAGCAGGGAAGGGTCTGGAAACTGGGTTCGCATGTACACCGCAGCCAGAAAAATACCTGTAAATAAAATGAGTTGGATGGTGATGGTTAAGAGGGCTGCCTTTCCGAAAATCTTTGTATTTTGCGCCGCCATGTATCGACTCATCAAGGTAGACTGGCCTATCCAGTTAAAGATCCCATCGCCTATAAACATACTAGCCCCCATCATCACCACAGAGATACTGGCAAAGGGGGTGATGACAAAATCCGGGTAACTCTGACTAACCAGGGCTGCCTTGTTGGATAATTGGCCCAAACCACCGGCATAGACGATGACCAAAGCACCCGTCACCAGACTGCCAAGAATCATGAGAATGCCCTGAATAAAATCCGTCCAACAAACCGCATAGAAACCACCCATGACAGAGTAGGTAATCATAATAATGGCTGCTGCCACAATTGATAGGTGAAAATCCCAACCAAACACCAAGTTCATAATTTTTCCCGTTGCCAGCAATTGACCACTAATATACGCAATGGAAGCAACGCAAATGATCAAAGATACCGCCAGATTCAACGTGTTTCCTGTATCGTAAAACCGTTTACGCAGCAGTTCCGTCACCGTTAGGGCACCGGTACGCTGGGAGTAACGTCGCACTTTTTTTGCCATAAAGACAAAGCAAAGAAGAATCCCAATGGTGGCACTCGGCACCAGTATCCATAAACTTTTAAAACCTGTTTCATAGGTATATCCAGCAAAACCAAGGGCCAGCCAACCGCTCATACCTGTGGAGCTGAAAGTGAGGGCTAATGGCAGTGCTTTTAACCTCCGCCCCGCTAAGACAAACTCTTCTAAGTTGGTCATATGTCCATAGGCAAAAATACCCGTCAGCAGCAGGGATATAAAATAGACAAAGAGGAATCCAGTAACCATATAATTAAATTCCATTTTTTTCTCCTCCTATGGCTTAATGCTTGCAAGGGCCATGCCAGAATATTACAAAAACACTAGGTTATTGCTTGGCTAAAGCAGCCCTGTCCTTTCAAGGATTAAAAATAATTTTTTTCTCCCCCTCCGGCTTATGTATTAGGGGGGCCGCTGTGGTTTTTTCCCAGTTCTATGCAATCCTTTTCATAGTCCCAGGAAGACCAGGGCTTGTAAAGGCCCCTGGTGCTATTTCTTTAGCCATGAAAAAAGGCTATGAATTTATTTTCATAGCCGCTGCATTATATTTCATAGTCGTTTAACTTATACATCAGGGAACGATGACTGATGCCCAAGAGACGCGCTGCCTCTGTTCGATTCTGATGAGACGCTTTTAATGCTCGCTGGATCATTTCTCGCTCAATCTGACCTTTGGCTTTTTCCAAGGTCCTTTTCAAGTTTAATGCTTCTTGTGGAATTTGGATCTCAATCCCATGGTTTTCCAAAGGCAGCTTATCTTGGATATGTCTGGTTTCAATCCACTCTCCTTCACAAAGTGTTAGGGCACTTTCTACCACATGTTCTAATTCCCTGACATTCCCAGGCCATGCATAGTTCAACAGTGCCGTCAGTGTTTCTTTGGCTATGCCTTTTACCTGTCGCTGGTAACGTTGGTTAAACTTATCGATAAAACAATCGACCAGCAAAGGGATATCTTCTTTACGCTGTTGCAATGTGGGGAGTTGGATACTTACCACATTCAATCGATAGTACAAATCTTCTCGGAAGTTTCCTTTCTCCACTTCTTCTTTAAGGGCTTTGTTGGTGGCCGCCAAAATCCGTACATCGATGGTTTCGCCTTTTACGGCTCCCACTTTTCTTATTTCTTTATCTTGTAGCACTCGCAAAAGTTTCACCTGAAGATTTGGGCTCATTTCACTGATTTCATCCAATAAAATGGTGCCTCCCTCCGCCTGTTGAAACAAACCTACTTTGTCTGTAAGGGCACCGGTAAATGCTCCTTTGACATAGCCAAAAAATTCGGATTCCAGTAAGTTTTCTGGAATGGCTCCACAATTTACTGGTACAAAGTGATTTTTATGCCTGGGACTTTTAAAATGCAAGGCTTTGGCGATCATCTCTTTGCCCGTCCCACTGTCGCCACTAATCAAAACAGAAGCATCGTAGCCTGCTACTTTCTCTACAATTTCAAAGATTTCTCTCATGGCTTTGCTTTTCCCAATCACATTTTCTGAAAATTGATATCGGGCTTCCAGTTCCTGGCGATAGACTCTATTTTCTCTTTCCATGGCTTGATATTTCATCAGGCGATGGACGGTACGTATCAGATCGTCGTTTCGAAAGGGTTTCGTGATGTATTCTTCCGCTCCCATTTTAATGGCTTCCACAGCAGATTCTACGCTCCCATAGGAGGTAATCATAATAAAAGCCGTTTCTAACTGGTGTGTTTCTTTTCGTTCCAAAAGAGATAGTCCATCTTTCCCCGGCAATTTAATATCCGTAATGACTAGATCGTAGGGATTGGCCAGAATTCTTTTCTCCCCCTCCAATCCATCGCCTATGGCTTCTACCAGGTATCCCTCTTCTTCCAATAAAAAGGCTAATACCTCTCTTAAATTCTCTTCATCTTCGATGATCAGCAGTCGTTGCATATCCTTCCTCCTAAGCCTATGACTTTTTCCCTATGTTTCATGGATAGGAATTCTTACGATAAACTCTGTCCCGACTTCTGGTTCTGTGATAACTTTAATGCTGCCACCATGGGCTTCTATGATTTGCTGGCAAATATAAAGGCCAAGGCCAGATCCTTTTCCTACGGGCTTTGTGGTATAAAACGGGTCGAAAATTCGTTCTATATCTTTGGAATCAATGCCTCCACCTGTATCTTTGATGCTGATTTGAACCTTATTCTGTTTTTTCATGCTGCGGACAAAAATACTTCCTTCCTCTTCCAACACCTGAAACGCATTCAAAAATATATTGGAAAAAACCATTTCCAGTTTTCCAGCATCTCCATAGATCATGGGTAAATTGGGATCGTAGTCTTGGTAGAGAATCACATGAGGATTTTTTCGATTATCTGGAATTTTATGGATAGAAGCCTTGACGATTTCATTAACAGCTATTTTTTGGCGATAGAGTGGCTGATGACTTGAAAAAGCAAGAAACTCTTTAATAATTTTATCGATGCGACTTATATCTCGTTTTATTTTTTCAATATATCCCTGTTTCTGCTGATCCGAAAGGCTAGGGCGTTCCAAAATCTGACACATACTAGAAATAGATGCCAGTGGGTTTCCAATTTCATGGGCAATTCCAGAGGTAACTCGTCCCATAGCAGCCAATTTTTCGGATATCAACAATTTTTTTCGAATGTCATCGGCTTCCTCAGAAGCCACCTGTAGTTCCTGGTTCACCTGAATAAATTGCTGAAGAATGATCTCTGAGAATTTCAATAAAAGCTTAATAATAATCCCGCCGCCTATGAAAATAGTGAAAAAAAACATCATTCGGTACACGCTTTCATCAGGCAAAAGTCGAGAGGTCTGGGCTAAAATCACCACCGTCCCTTGGGAATGAGGGCTTGTGTCCTGACTAAGGCTGGCATATCCCATGATCATCTGCCGGCCATACTGACCGTAAGCATCCTGTTCTTTGTATCCAGATTCATTGCTCTTGGTTTTTTCTAATGCTATTGGAAAAATCTGTTCTTCCAGTGTCTCTCTATCCATAGGGAGAGATTCTTCTTTTTCGTTGGCATAAAGTACTTTTCCATGATGATCCAGAATGTACAAGGTTTCTCGATAATGACGTCCAATCATTTTTTCAAAATAGTCCTGGCCTATGGTCTGTAGCCCTTGATCTTCTGCTTTTAGATCTGCTGCTAGGTTAAGGGCGATTCTGTGGGCTAAGGCTTGTGCCTCTTGGCCTAAGCCTTCTTTAATCATGGAATTATAATTAATGTTCTGATAAATCAAGAGGAGGATGATTAGTACTGGCAGCACTAGGATTCCCATTACAAGGGAGAATATCTTATTTCGCAGCCTTTTTAAAATTTCTTGTTCTGTCATAGGCGCCTCCTCCGGATTCTGGTTGCTTCTTAATTTAACGATACACGATTGACAGATGCTGGTCAATGAAAAGGGCGTTGTAGAAACCGAGATTTCACTCTCGTTTCTTCAACGCCCTGGATCTTTTATGGATAGACTATGGATTTCTAGCCGAAAGGAATCTTACTATATCCAAAATTCACCCTCTGGAGCATTCCCTCATCCCTAGGGTATCTTGAAAAAGTTTTTTGCATTGTTCATGGTTTGATGGGCTACTTCTTCCACGGAAATGTTTTTTTCCTTGGCAATGGCTTGAGCTACCAAGGGAACTAAGGAAGGTTCGTTTCGCTTGCCCCGATGAGGCTCTGGTGCCAAGTAGGGACAGTCGGTTTCAATGAAAAGCCATTCCAAGGGCACCTGGGCCGCCACTTCTCTGGCTTTTCGTGCGTTTTTAAAGGTAATAGGCCCTGCTAAAGAAATATAGATGCCTCTTTTCACATATTCCAAGGCCATTTCTCCACTCCCAGAAAAACAATGCATCACGCAGCCGGTTTCTGCTATATCCTCCTGATCCAAGATTTCAAATACTTGGCCGTGGGCTTCTCGATCATGAATAATCACTGGCATTTTTCGTTTTTTTGCCAGTTTAAGCTGTTCTTTAAACCAATAAAGCTGTTTCTCTCGTGGTGAAAAATCATAGTGAAAATCCAAGCCAATTTCACCAATGGCCATGACTTTAGGATGATGGGTCATGGCTTCCAATTCTTCTAAATCTTCTTGTTTCATGTGTTGGGCATCATGAGGATGAACCCCTACGGCGGCATAGACTTCCGGATAGTCTTCCGCCAGTTTCATGGCATTTCGAGAACTGTCCATCTCGGCTCCTGGATTGAGGATCAAGGAGACCTGCTTCTCTCGAGCCCGTTGAATCATGGCTTCCCGATCTAAATCAAATTTTTTATCGCCCAAATGGGCATGGCTATCAAAATACATATCTAACTCCTTTTCAGGGTTCTCCCCTTACCATCTATTGTTATTGACCTTCCTCTTAACTAACGCTGCTGCCATCTGGCAAGTCTTTATCTACGGTGAGCAGTCCTAAGGTTCCGTCTCCTTCGGCAGCCATAATCATCCCTTGAGACTTAATGCCACGTAGTTTTATAGGCTTCAGGTTTTGTAGATAAATCACGGTTTTTCCCACCAATTCTTCTGGAGTATACTCCTGGGCAATACCCGAAACAACCTGACGGGTTTCTTGGCCTACTTGAATTTGGAGTACCAGGAGTCGGTCTGCCTTAGGATGTTTTTCTGCTTCTTTTACAACGGCTACTTTCAATTCTATTTTTGCAAAATCATCTATGGTAATTTCTTCCTTTGGTGCTGCTTCCTCTATTTCTTTCTCTTCTTGCTGTTCTTTCTTTGCCTCGGGTTTTTCATCTTTTCCTTGCTGAATTTTTTTGGCATAGGCGTCATTGGCAGCGGCCAAGGCTTTTCCTTCTTCTTCCAATTTCAAACGCTTAAAGAGAGCTTCTCCTTTTTTTACTTGGGTGCCTTCAGGTATTTTATCAAATACTTTGGCATCTTCCCACACCATCTGATCCATTATTTCTTGTAATCCTAATTGTTTCTGGATTTCCACAGAGGTATGGCCCATAAAGGATTTAATCAAAATACTGACGATTCGGATGCTTTCTGCCAGATGATTCAGTACGGTATCTAAACGATCTTGTTTGCTTGGTTCTTTGGCCAAAATCCAAGGTGTGGTTTCATCAATGTATTTGTTGGAGCGTCGAACAATTTTCCATATGGTTTCCAAGGCTTCATGGAATTGCAAGTCGTCTATAAGGGTTTCCACTTTATCCGCCGTCGTAATCGCCAAGGTTTTCAATTCATGGTCTAAGGAATCTGTTGTTTTGGCAGATGGCACTAGGCCTTCCTTATATTGTTCAATCATGGCCACGGTTCTGCTGACCAAATTCCCCAAATCGTTGGCTAAATCTGAATTGTATCGCTGAAGAAAGAGGGTATTGGTGAAATTGCCATCTTGACCAAAGGTAAATTCCCGTAATAGAAAGTATTTGAGGGCATCAATGCCGTATCGCTGGATAAAGGGTTCTGGATAGATAATATTGCCTTTGGATTTGGACATTTTATCTTCACCAAATAGAATCCATCCATGGCCAAAAACTTTTTTGGGCAATGGTAAATCCAAGGCCATTAGCATGGCTGGCCAAATAATCGTATGAAATCGAACAATTTCTTTGGCCATCAAGTGGACATCTGCTGGCCAGTATTGGTTGTAAAGCTCTGGATTTTCTTCGGATCCATAGCCAAGGGCGGTAATGTAATTAGATAGGGCATCCAACCATACGTAGATCACATGTTTTTCGTCAAAAGGCACCGGAATTCCCCAATCAAAGCTGGTGCGAGACACACATAGATCTTCTAATCCAGGTTTTAGAAAATTATTTAACATTTCATTTTTTCGAGACTCTGGCAGGCAAATCTCTGGATGATCCTCGTAATACTGAATCAGACGATCTTGATATTTTGAAAGCCTGAAAAAGTAGGCTTCTTCTCTGGTTAAATGGGCTTCTCTTCGACAATCGGGACATTTATGGCCTTCTTCTAGTTGAGTCTCTGTCCAGAAGGATTCGCAAGGTGTGCAATACCAGCCTTCATATTCATCCTTATAGATATCGCCTTTGTCATAAAGTTGTTGAAAAATAGCCTGAACCCCTTTTTTATGAATGCTGTCCGTGGTGCGGATAAAAATATCGTAAGAAATTTCCATGCTTTCCCATATCTTTTTGATGTCTGCCACCATCTGGTCTACATACGCTTTTGGTTCCATTCCTTGTGCCTTTGCAGAGGTTTGAATTTTTTCCCCATGTTCGTCTGTTCCCGTGAGAAACCTCACATCATAGCCCATTTCTCTTTTAAAACGTGACATGACATCAGAAGCCACCGTAGTATAGGTATGCCCAATGTGAAGCTTCCCACTGGGGTAGTAAATTGGTGTGGTAATATAAAATGTTCCTTTATGGTTGATTCCATTTCCTTTTTCCTGACTCAACGCAATTCCTCCTCTTCCATCATCGACGGTTAATGCTTCTACTATAACGGAAATATACTTTATCTGTCAAGGCAACATCAGTATTTCCAGGTCACAGAGCTTGTTTTTCCTAAGGGCTTCTCAATTGACTTTTAGAATTGAATCAAGGATAATGTGTAATTAGGAATATAAAGGTTGATGAGGACCTTGAAACACACAAGGGGAAATAGACTCATCTTAGGATACACTGCTGATAAAAATAACAACGCCGGGAGGCGGAAAGAGAGGATTCCTATGCGCAACCTGTCAATGCTGACAGATTTTTACCAATTAAGCATGATGCAAGGATATCTTAACAGTGAACTAGACGAGGATCAGGTGGTTTTTGATCTTTTTTTCCGAAAGAACCCCTGTGATAGTGGCTTTACCATTATTGCCGGCATCGATTCAGCCATTCGTTATATTGAAAATATCCATTTCACCCAGGAAGAGTTAGCCTATCTAAAAGAAGTAGGCTTTCGACCTGAATTTTTGGAACGAATGAAACATTTCCGCTTTACCGGCGATATTGATGGTGTTCCAGAAGGCACCATTATGTTTCCTCATGAACCAGTACTACGGGTAAAAACCAATGCTTTTGAAGCACAGCTCATTGAATCCACCCTCTTAAATCTTATTAATTACCAGTCTCTTATTGCAACCAAATCTGCACGGATTTGCGAAGCGGCTCAAGGCGATGCGGTCTTTGAATTTGGCCTTAGACGAGCCCAAGGACCAGATGCCGCTATTTTAGGGTCTCGGGCGGCTTACATCGGAGGATGTGTGGCCACGTCCAATGTCTTGGCAGGTCAACAGTATGGCATTCCAGTGGTAGGCACTCATGCCCATAGTTGGGTGCAAAAATTCGATACAGAACTTGAATCTTTCCGAGCCTATGCCCATACCTATCCGGATAAATGTTTGCTATTAGTAGATACCTATAACACCCTAAAAAGTGGCCTTCCCAATGCCATTACTGTTTTTAATGAGTTGCGGCAACAGGGATATGAACCCAAGGGCATCCGCATTGATTCAGGAGATTTGGCTTATTTAACAAAAACCGCCCGAAAAATGTTAGATGATGCTGGTTATCCCAACGCCACGATTGTGGCTTCCTCTGATTTAGATGAGGATAAAATCCATTCTTTGAAAATGCAGGGAGCCTGTATTGATAGTTGGGGAGTGGGCACTAATCTGATCACCTCTAGCAACTGTCCAGCTTTGGGTGGTGTCTATAAGCTGGCGGCCTCCGGTCCTAATGGCCAACTCCAACCTAAAATCAAGATTTCCGATAATCCCAATAAAATCACCAACCCTGGCTTGAAAAAAGTAACGCGTATTTATGATGAAAGTGGTTTATTTGCTTTGGCAGACCTAATTATGCTGGATGAAGAGGTCATTGACAAGACCAAACCCCTGACCATTTTTCACCCTGTCTACACTTGGAAACAGAAGACCTTCCATCGTTATTCTCTGAAAGAACTGATGGTTCCCTATTTCCGAAAAGGACGTTCTGTCTACAAAACCTCTTCGGTTCAGGATATCCGAAGCCATGTCCAATTAGAATTAGACAGCTTATGGCCAGAGCATAAGCGTTTACAACTTCCCCAGATTTATAAAGTAGATTTATCCCAAAAGCTATGGCAACTCAAGCAAGATATGATGCACCAACACAGAAGATAAGGAAAAGAATTTCCTCCATTGATGGGGAACCATGGGAGATGATGATAATGAACAAGGAAACACCCCACTATCGATTTCAAACCCAGGCTGGCACCCTATATCTTTGTCCCACCCCCTTGGGGAATCTGGGAGATATGACCCTTCGGGGGCTGGAGGTGCTGCAACAGGCTGATATTATTTATGCAGAAGATACTCGTCGCAGCCTAAAACTCCTCTCTCATTTTGAGATCCACAAACCGCTTTACAGTTATCATGAGCATAACCGAAAAGAAAAAGAACCTTTTATTCTAAAGGAATTACAAGAAGGTAAGGTACTGGCCTTGGTGACAGATGCCGGTATGCCTGGCATTTCCGATCCGGGTACTCATTTGGTACAAGCCTGCTTGCGGGAAGAAATACCCTTTGAAGTCCTGCCCGGTCCTTCTGCTATGCTAACGGCTTTGGTGGCTTCTGGCCTTTCTACCCATCGATTTGTTTTTGAAGGTTTTCTTCCCCGAGATAAACGTCAACGAAAGCTTGCCCTTGAAAAAATGGCGGAGGATCCACGAACCCTCATTTTTTATGAAGCCCCTCATCGCATTAAACAAACCCTTAGGGCTATGGTGGAGGTTTGGGGTCCTCGAAGGGCATCCCTGGGTCGAGAGTTAACCAAAAAACACGAAGAGTGGTTCCGACTCTCTTTGCCCCAACTCTTAGAAACCTTGGAAGGCTTTTCTTCGGATCTAAAAGGAGAAATGGTCTTAGTGGTAGAAGGTGCGGATGAAAAAAAAATGGCCCAAGAAGCGATGAATCAGTGGAATCATTTGACCTTGGATCAACATGTGGAACAACTCATCCTAGAAGGAAAAGATAAAAAAACCGCCATTAAAGAAGTGGCGGTTTTACGGGGGCTGCCGAAACGAGAAGTCTATCAAGCCGTTCATTTAGACTCGTAACATTTTAATAGCTCCGGTGTATAATTCCCCTCTTGATCGTAGACAAAGAGGGGTTTTTTCCATTTTAGATCCGGCCGTCCATTTTTAACAAATTGGACCAACACCAGATTTGGTTTTTTATCCTGTCGAGGATGCACCAGTTGGATCCATTTGGCTTCTAGGTTATGCTGTCTAGAAATCCCCAGAATATCCACCAATCGCTCTGGCCGGTGAACCATATAAAACCGGCCGGCATTTTTCAGTAGATGGCTGGTTTGTTCCATAAGATCCCCTAAGGTCAACAGGATTTCATGGCGAGCGATGGCTCGATCTTGCCTAGGGTTTTTTAGGCCTTGGGCTGGCAGATACGGCGGATTGCTCACCACTACATCAAAAGACGAAGGAGGAAAAGCCTGGCGGCAGCAGCGTACATCGGCTTGCATTATTTGGATACGCTCCTGCAGCCCATTCATTTGGACATTTCTCTGGGCCCGACAAAAGGCTTCTTCTTGGATTTCCAATGCCACAAAGGAGTTGGATGGATTCTTCCCGGCTAAAAGAATGGGAATTACTCCATTTCCAGTGCACAGGTCCATGACTCTTTCCTGGGAGCGAAGTTGTGTAAAATCAGTGATTAACACGGCATCCATGCCAAAACAGAAGGATTTCGGATCTTGAATCAAATGCAATCCATTGCATTGCAAATCGTCTACCCTCTCTCCATCCATAAGCCATGGGTTTTTCATTTAGATTCATCCATTTCTTCTGTTTCTCCTTCTATCTTTTTCTCATTCAATTGCTGTTTCAGTTTCTTTTTGCTGATAGGCTCTATGTCTTCTATGGAAAAGGTTTTAATTTCTTCTACGTCATCCATGGGATTTTTCATCTTTACTTTCACCTTCCCACATAGAATAACGGTTTGAACCACTTCCCCGGTGCCTTCCTGGGTTTTGACCTTGCTACCCACTGCTGGCATTCTTCGAATCATCTCATGATAATGTTCATGCTCATATCGAAGGCAACAAAATAGACGGCCACATATACCCGATATTTTAGTGGGATTTAAGGATAGATTTTGTTCTTTCGCCATTTTAATGGTGACAGGATCAAAGTCCCCTAGCCAGGTGGCGCAGCACAAGGATTTTCCGCAAGGCCCTATGCCCCCCAACATCTTAGCTTCATCTCGGACTCCAATTTGTCGAAGTTCGATGCGGGTTTTAAACACCGCCGCCAAATCTTTAACCAAATCCCTAAAATCTACCCTTCCATCGGCTGTAAAAAAGAAGATGATTTTGTTTTTATCAAAGGTATACTCTACATCCACCAGCTTCATGTCCAACTGATGGTTTAGAATTTTCTGGGTGGCAATCTCAAAGGCCTCTTTTTCTTTTTCTTTATTTTCCTCCTGCACCTGCAGGTCTTCTTCCGTTGCCACCCGTATGACTCTTTTCAAGGGGGTAACGATTTCTTGATGGGAAACTTCCTTAATGCCTACCACCACATCACCAAATTCGATGCCACGAACCGTCTCTACAATAACGTGGCTGCCTTTATCCACCTCAAGATCTTGAGGATCAAAGTAGTAAATTTTGCCGGCTTTTTTAAACCGAACCCCTACCACATGATGCTTTTCTGTACTCATGCTATCTTCCTCCCTGATTCCTCTATTTCAACATATCTTTCTGTATACCCAGTTGCATCTCAGCAACCTCATTCTCTTCTTTCACGCATGCCCCCATTCTATCAGATTTTCCAGATGAAATCACTTTTTTTCTTGACAGAAGCCTAGCCCCTCTACTATGATAACCCTATAGTCATGGAGGTGATTGCTTTGCCCAAAAAAGGATTTTATACGCTTCCCGCTGAGAAGCAGGAGGATTTTTTCGATCTGGCCTTGGAAGTCTTTGCTCAACAACCTTACCATCAGGCTTCTTTATCTTATTTATTAAAATTGGCTTTTATTCCCATGGATACTTTTTACCAGTATTTTGATGATAAATTTGATTTATACGACCATCTGGTCACCACGGTTCTTTCCATGAAACAGCATTCCCTTAAGAGCCAAATGCCCTCCCCACCAGATGATTTTTATGCCTACTTTGAGAGGATTCTCCAGTTGGAAACCACCTTTCGATTACAACATCCAGTCTTTCACTCACTACTTGCCTTTGCTTCCGACCCACGATTCAGTCCTTTATCTCAGGAAAAAATTCAAGCCATTGCCACGCCTCATCAGCAAACGCTCCACAGGTTAGTGGTCCGAAATCAATTAAAAGGCACTATTGCTGCAGATTTAGATGCCACCATGATTCGGTTCTATTGTCAATTGATGCTCAATGAATTTCATGAATTTGTCCAACAGCGAATCCACACAGAAAAAAAAGCCCTTAAGGAAGCGGCTTTCCATAATGATCCTATGCCTTGGGTGGCAGATAGTTCCCGGCAATTCATGGCATTTTTCCGACGGGGATTAGCGATCCAAAAATGTCGCTAGCTCCCCTGCTTTTGCTGGTTCTTTTATCATACTTACCATATTCATCAAAAGAGATTCTACAATAAAAGCCAGATTCCCATGGGTTCTTATGTCTTCTCCAGCGGTTTCCATCATTTGTTGCATGGCATGGATCATGGCTTCGTTATAGTAGGCAGTCTGTTTCCTTAGTCTTTTTTCCTGATTTTGATGAATCAACATAGCCACTTCGCCACCCATCATCATCATATGAAGATCCCGCAGCCATTCCTGCCAAAGAGATAAGACCCAAAGGGCTTGGCTTTTATCCCGTTGCATACATTCTCCTTTTTCGATGGCCAATCCGTAATCTTTCTCCATCAGGCTTTCTGTTAACTGAATAAAATCCTTATATTGTTGCTGATACCCTTGATCTTCCAAGATTTCTATGGCTCGATCTGGGATGCCATTGGCAAAGGCTGCTAAGGAAACGGCTTTTTCCCTAGGCATTTTTTTGGTATCTTCCAGATAGGCTTGAATGATTTCTGGTTTTACCGGTCGAAATACCACCCGCTGGCAACGTGACAAAATAGTAGGCAAAAGCCGCTCAGGTTCTGGTGTTGCTAAAATAATCACCGAATGATCTGGTGGTTCTTCCAATGTTTTTAGCAAGGCATTTTGAGCCTGCACCGTCATCGTATCCGCTTCAGGCACTACATATACTTTATACTCCCCTTCATAGGGCTTTAAATAAATGTCTTTTACCAGGTTTCGAATCATCTCCACGGAAACAACCGGCTCTTTGCCTTCTTCCTGCCCTCGAATCCACCGAAATTCCGCATGGGTTTCTGCTTCTACTTGTTTACAGGAATTGCAAGTGCCGCAAGGAGCTTCTTCCTGGGGGCATAGAATAGCAGCAGCCAGTTCCTTGGCCATTTTTCCTTTGCCTAGCCCCCTTGGGCCTTCAAAAAGATAGCCATGGGATAAATGCCCCTTCTCCAGTGCATAGGAAAGCAACTGTTTTACCTTTTCTTGACCAATGGTTTTCTTAAAAGCGATTGTCACGAGTTCCACCTCTTAGTATTTATGGTATTCTTCCACATCCATTACAAAAATAGTAGCGCCGCCTACGGTGACCTCCACCGGATTCGGGATAAAGACGCCTGTTGTTCCGGACATAGGCGCTGGGGATGTGAGTAACTCTTTGCGTGATTTACAGTTCTCGTTAATAATATCCTTGACTTTTTCCACCTCTTGATCTTCTACCCCCACTAGCATCGTAGTATTTCCAGCCTTTAAAAACCCACCGGTGGTGGCTAGTTTGGTAACACGAAATCGATTTTCTGTCAGGTCTTCTAATAGTCTTTTAGCGTCTTCGTCATGGACAATGGCAATCACTAGTTTCATCCTACTCCCTCCTTCTCCCCTTACAATGATGAATGATGGGTGTCTGTATCCTTCATGGCTGCGTGGATATATTGGTCTACGGTGCACCGCATCATTTTTTGTATCCACGGAATGCTTTTGGTTGCGTCTAAAGGGACAATCCGACCAGGATTTTCCTCTGCCAACTGGCGATAGCTTTGATAGATTTTTTCGTAAAAACTTTGATGTTGCTGTTCAAGCCTGTCTTTAGGATCTCTTCCGCTTTTTCGTCGAAAGCTCTCTTCCGGCGTCAGATTAAACCAAAAAGTAATATCTGGCCATCGATTCATTAAAGCCGATTCATTAATCTGCAAGACTTCCTTCATGCCTAAACCTCTCCCTGCTCCTTGATAGGCCAAGCTGGAGTCTAAAAACCGATCGCATAACACGATTTCTTCCCGTTCCAAGGCTGGGTAAATGACTTCTGCCATATGTTGAGCTCGTGAAGCCGCATATAAAAGGGCTTCTGTCCATGGATGCATTTCCTTGTACTCCGGATCTAGAATTAGATTCCGAATTTTTTCTGAAATCCGAGGGCCTCCCGGCTCACGAGTGATTTGCACCGTATACCCCTGCTGCTCCAAATACTGCTTTAACTGTTGCATCTGAGTGGTTTTTCCCGAACCATCCATGCCTTCTACTGTAATAAAGAGTCCTTTTTTTTCATGGGTTATTGGCATCTTTTTTTCCTTCACCTGAACACCTCCTGGGGACTAGCTATGAATTTTTGTTGTCCCTTTATGGTTTAGCCTCTCACTACGGTAATGTGGCTTTGGTTAAACTCCTGACGACCTTTCAACCAAGCCACCAAAGATTCTGTCATTTCTTCTCCAGGCATGGCTACGGGAACACCTGGGGGATACGGTACAAGGCTTTCCCCACAAATTCTTCCTATGGCCTTCTCCAACTCTACGGATTCCTTTTCTGCCTGAAGGGCTTGTTCAAGGGAGATGCGTAAGGTTGGTTCTTGGGTATAATAAGAAGCCTTTCGGCTTTCGACTTTGACTGATTGATCTATTTTTTCTTTCCTGCATTGTGCTGAGGTGGTTTTCAAGCCATGGACTAGGCGGTCAAAATCCTTTTTTTCATTGCCTATGGTAGCAATTCCCAAGACTCCCAGTGGATCCGCCAACTCCATCCTAATCTGGTATTTTTCTGCCAGGATGGTATCCCATTGATACCCACTTAGGCCCGTTCCACTCAGATTAATCCACAGTCGGGTTGGATCTGTTCCAAAGCCATGGGAAGACAGGGCGGATGTCTCTATGCCCAAGCATAGGCCTTCCATGGTAGACAAATTTATTTTAAACGCTTCTATCTGATCCAACAATGGCTCCATCAAAGAAGGCCCTTGGCTCTCTAACACGGAAACCGTCGCCTCCAAGGAAGCCATCAAAAGATAACTAGGGCTACTGCTCTGATGGATTTTCAACATCCACCTCAGTCTTTCCCGATCCACCTTCCGGCCTTGAAGATGAAGCATAGAGGCCTGGGTCATGGCTGGCAAGGTTTTGTGGGTGCTCTGGACCACCACATCGGCTCCTGCCTGCAAAGCGGTTTTCGGTAGGCGATGATCCAAGATAAAGTGACTTCCATGGGCTTCGTCTACCATCAATAGCATGTCCTTTTCTCTCAGGACCTTGGCAATTGGGTCTAACTTGGTGGTAATCCCATAATAATTGGGTGTTGTTAATAGAACTCCTTTTGCCTCTGGCCACCGAAGCAGGGCTTCCCTAACCTTGTCTTCTGTCACCCCAAGAATGACGCCTGTTTCCGGATCTACTTCCGGCATCAGATATCGAGGCGTCACGCCGCCTAAAAAGCAGCCATGAAAAACAGATTGGTGGCTATTGCGTTGCACAATGATTTCTTCCCCTGGCTTGGCCACGGCCATAATCATACTATAGATACCACTGGTACTTCCATTGACTAAGTAAAAACTTTCCTCCGCACCAAAGAAATGGGCTGCCTTTTCTTGGCTTTCTCGGATAACGCTGGTAGGATGATGCAAATGATCCATGCCTGGAATTTCTGTTGTATCCCAAGCCAACAAGGAGTCGGGAAAATAGGCTGTGTGTAAGCCTTGATAGAATCCTCCATTTTTATGGCCTGGGGTATGAAAAGAAATCATCTCTTTGCGCTGATGCTGGGTCAAGGCTTGTGCCAATGGACCTTTCATCAAGAATCTCCTTTCCCATTTTCCTTAGCGGCTTTTTTTAATTCTTTATAGAGTTTTTCCCCTGGTTCCATAATCACCCGATACGGTTTCTTTCCATCTTGATACTGTAAGACTCTTACGCCTTGGCCTCTCATACGACAGGATAAGGAAAGGGTTTTTTTTGGTGGTTTCATGGTCCCAAGAGAATGCTTGATTTCTTCCATGGATCGAATCCATTGGATGTTTTCTTTAGGAAGTTCCAGCATGGTCTTGTCTCGTCGTCCCAGTCTCTTTTGAATCATTAATTTTTTCCCATCCCATTCATAGGTGTACGATGCAAGCTTCCGATTCATAAGCCGTGATGTGTAAATGGCTAATGCTAAAATCAAGAAAAATCCACCCACACCACCGTAGGATCCAGGAAGGAGATTGAGTAAATGAACTGCTGCATTGATCCCTATGACAATTCCAATCACCAACAACAAAGTGGTCAGAAACGATTTTCGGGGTTCTGCAACCGTGTGCCTGATCATAGTGATTCCTCCCATTATAAATAATCCATCTGGAAAAAGCCCTTTACAATTTATCGGTAAAGGGCTTTGTTCCTCTCTTCATAACGCTTTTTACGTCGTTCCCTTAGAGAAATAGGGTTTTGTTCACCAGTGGAATCGTGAACCATCGATGGCTTTGATGGCTTTTTTTCCCATGGCTTCACCTTGGTATGCTTGGTATGCTTTTTTAAATGACGATAAAGCAAGTGATTTTGCAGGATTAAAAACCCAGCAACCGGAATCAATAAAACCACCATAAAGGCAATGTTAATCCATCGTTCCACAACGTTTCACCCTCTTACCAGCACTTAATTGCTTTTTTCCATTTTACAGGAAATTCATGGAATGAGCAAGAGAAACTCCTGTAGCTGTTCCAGGTTTTCGGCTTGTAAGGTGTCTGGTTCTGCCGGTCGCTGAATCAGGATCGTTTTTAATTCCAGGGCTTGGGCCGCCTGTATCTTTTCCTTTGTTCCACCTATTTCTCCACTGTCTTTGGTCACAATGCCATCCAGTTTGTATTCCCAAAGGTGAAGCTTGTTCATATCATAACTAAAAGGACCTTGTTGGGCAATGATGTCTTTCGGTCTAAATCCCAAGTCAAGGCATTTGGTCAACACTTCCGGAAAAGGCATAACACGAATGACCATCCGTTGTATCGGCACCCATGAACAAAACACATCCAGATGATTGCTGCCAGTGGTCATCAACCATTTTCCAGGCTGTGATGCCAAGATTTTAGCCGCATGTTCATAATTGGCTGCCAGGATACAGTTTGCTTTGTCTTCTGGAGAAAGGCTGGAGCGTTTCCAACGAAGGTATGGAATACAGGCAGCTTTTGCCTGTTCATAGGCCATCCACGTAATTTCCCTGGCATAAGGATGGGTAGCATCAATAATGGCTTTTATCTGTTGCTCTTCCATTAATTGCTTCAGAGACGTTTTCTGCAAGGCCCCTACTTTTAAGGCGGCTGTTTTTCCCTCCAGGGCTTTTAACAAGAGTTCTCCACCATATTCTGTCACCGTGGTGGAGATTCCTGGGATTCCTTGTTTGGCTAAGGCTGCCGATATCATTTTTCCTTCTGTGGTGCCGGATAAAATCAGTATCATAGCTGATATCCCCGTGGCGTCACCATTAAGCCTTCCTCTGTAATTCGGGTAAAGGAGTTGCCAATGATAACGGTGGTACTCATATCCACTGCGGCCTCCGGTAATTGCTCTAAGGTGGTAACAACCAAGGTTTCCCCTTGATTAAGGGCTCTGGTAGCAATCCCGACAGGTGTTTCTGGTCCCCTGACCTGACGAAGCAATTCCATGGTGCGATACCACTGTTTAATTCTTTCTTTGCTCTTGGGATTATAAAACACCAAGACAAAATCCGCTTCTGCAGATTTTTGGATACGATTTTCAATGGCTTCCCAAGGAATCAGGTGATCACTCAGGCTAATGGTTGCATAATCTTGCATCAGTGGCGAACCTAGTCGAGATGCAGCCGCATTGCCAGCCGTAACTCCTGGCAGTACTTGAAAAGGAATCCGAGGAAATTCTTTTTCCCGAAGTTCCAGCATCAATCCTGCCATGCCATACACGCCGGCATCGCCACTGCTGACCAAGGTCACTTTTTCTCCTCCAGCGACCCTTTCCAAGGCGTGGCGGCATCGATCTTTTTCTTTTCGCATAAAACTTCGATCCATTATCTGGCCATTTTTCAACCAAGGGCTTACTCGATCCACATAGGGTTTATATCCTACAATACGGTGTGATTGTTTGAGTGTTTCTTCCACGGCCTTGGTCATGTGCTCTCCTTTACCGGGTCCAATCCCAGCAACCGTCATGAGTCCTGCCTCTGGTGCTAAACTTAGGGTGATGCCATTTTCTGCATAACGTATTTCTGGCAATACCTGGCCACCTTTTGCTCCTAAATAGGCGGCTGGTGCGCTTACGCTGGTTACTCCCATGTTCTCCTTTACCCAATCAGAGCTAGGAAATAAATGCTGTACTCTCTGAATTTCCTCAAGGCCAAAGGCCTGCAAAGGCACCTGCCAAGTCGCTGCCAATTTCTGAAGCCCTGGCTCCGCATCTTTCCCTTGGATGGTATTGATGTTTTTCAAGGACCCTGGTCCAATATTCTGTTGGTTTAAAAAATCAGAAACGGTTTTTTCCACTATTTCAAAAGACTGGTCTTTTCGACATCCAATTCCCAAGGACCACCGCTTGGGCAAAAGCTGCATCCATTGGCCTTGGTCTGGAAAAACTGGAGCCGATGCTCCGATCCAAAGTCCTCCAGGACCTTTCAGAAACTCTTCTAAGGTCTCCACTGGTAGGTATCCGGCTGGCAGTGGCAAAGCCAATGGTTCAGCCAGATACACTGGTACGGGTGCTTGTGCTTTGAGCAGGGTTGCTGTCCAATATTTTGCCACCTTCCAATCCGTTATGGATGCCTGCATCGATTTTGCCAGTTCATCAACGGCGGTTATGCCTCTGACATCTGTCGCCGTGGTAATCACTGGTGTGGCTCCTGTCACTGCCCCAATATCCAAGGCCCATTGATTGGCATTTCCAGCATGGCCAGACAGCAGGCTGATGACATGATGGCCTTGCTCATCCATGACCAACACCGCTGGATCTTCTCCTTTATGCTGAAGATGGTCCTTCACATACCGCAGGGCTATGCCTGTAGCCGACAAAAACAAGAGGCCGGAAAAAGAGTCATAGATTTTGGTCATTTGATGACGAAGACTGGCTGGATCTTCTGCTTCCATGGTGGCAAAAGCATGGATTCGGGGGGATGGGTCTTTTTCTGTTTTCAAGAGTGGTTCTGGAGCAAAGATCTCTGCATGAGAAAACGCCTCCAAGATGGTTTTTCCTTGAAGTAATCCTTGATCCGTAAAGGTAATAACGGCTAGCTTCATGATTGGACTCCCTCCCGATACTCGTGGGTAAAGGCCGCATCATACAGCAAGGATTCATCTCCTTGGGCTTGCAAAAAGTCGCCAATATAAATAAGGGCGGTCTTCTTGATGCCAGCTTCTTCCATAATGGTGGGCAACTGGGTTAGGGTGCCTCGTAAAATCCGCTGATCCGGCCACCCTACCCGATAAGCAATAGCCGCTGGTGTCTCTGGCGGATACGCCGTCAGACAATCTTGGACTACTCGATGAACTTGAGCCGCCGATAAAAACAATACCAAACTGGCACGGTGAGAAGCCAAGGAAACTAGATTCTCTTTTTCAGGCACTGGAGTGCGTCCAGCCATTCGGGAGATAATGACCGTCTGGCTTTTTCCCGGAAGCGTCAATTCTTTTTTCATGGCCGCCGCTCCGGCTAAAAAGGAACTAATGCCTGGAATGACTTCATAGGCCACCTTTTCTGCTTCTAATTTTCGTATTTGCTCCGCAATGGCCCCGTAAAGAGAAGGATCTCCTGTATGCAATCGAAGGACTTCCTTGCCAGCTTTGACGCGACTAATCATAAATGCCGACATTTCCTCCAAATCCATGGAGGCACTGCTGGCTACTTCCGCGTCTTGGGGGCAATGGGCAAACACCTGGGGATTCACCAAAGAACCTGCATAAAGAATGACTTGAGCCTGCTTTATTTTTTCATGGGCTTTTACCGTTAGTAGTTCCGGATCTCCAGGACCTGCTCCGATAAAGATCACTTTACTCATTTTTTGACTCCTTTCGTTTCAACAATGCCACGGACATATAGGGAAGCTCCGGATTTTTTAGGCATTCAATGTCATAATGTACTGTTTCATTTTGGCTTCCCAGTTGGGATGCCAGGGCAAAATCTATGGTTGTTTCCTGCTGTTGCAAATACTGATACAACACCTGCCTGCAGGCAGATACTTTGAGAAGGGCCATATTATCGGTCATGGTCTCTAGTTCATGAAGCAAATGGTCTTTGTTGTCTGTCCCTGGCCAAATCACCAATTTCTCATCTTCTTCTGCCAAAGGTATATCCAACTTAGCAGCGGCAGCACTAGCGGCTGTTATTCCTGGAATGGTTTGAAGGGAATAGCCAGCGGCTTTCAGCTCTTTCATCACATAACTATAGGTGCTATAGAGCAGTGCATCCCCTATGGTGATCATAACCGCATCCATTCCACTGTCCAGCACCTGAGCAATCTGACGGCTCTGCTGAAAACGCTGGGCTTGTCGCTCTTTTGGGTCTGAGGTCATCCGAGAAAGCAGTGGGATGAGGCGAGTTTCTGGATTTACCCAGTCTTCCACGATCTCCAGGGCTGCACTTTCAGCCCCTGAACGTGTAACGGGATAAAACAGGACTTTTGTATGTTTAATGGCCTTTACGGCTTTTAAGGTCAGTAGCTCCGGATCTCCGGGGCCAACACCGATGCCGGTTAAAGTTCCTTTCATTCGGATCTTCCTTTCGGATTGTTTTGTTGGTTAAGGTTTTCTTCCCGCCCCTTGGTGTCCTTCGCGGTTAAGATCTTTCACTCTTTTGAACTCCACTTTTCCATTCCAACTTTCTACTTTCTACTTTCCAACTGACGCAACTTCCGCACTAAAAATAGTCACTGGATTCTCCGCCTGGGCCATGGTGTATCCTCCCCGCTGAAGGTAGCGGGTAACGCTGGTTTGCTGAATGGTCACATCTTTAAAGGGCTCCTGCTTCAGGAGTTGCCTTGCTAAGCTGACGGTCTCCAAGGTGACGGCGGTAATCACCATTCGTCCCTTTGGCTTCATTTTCCTAGCCACGTACTGCACTATTTCTTCCAAGGCACCACCAGC
This sequence comes from Tindallia texcoconensis, assembly GCF_055383815.1. Taxonomy (NCBI): domain Bacteria; kingdom Bacillati; phylum Bacillota; class Clostridia; order Peptostreptococcales; family Tindalliaceae; genus Tindallia; species Tindallia texcoconensis. The sequence goes on along the minus strand of NZ_AP042431.1, from coordinate 1,625,291 downwards.
GCCACCTATGAAGACACGATCCAACTCCGGCAATTCTTCTAAAAGGTTTTCTCCTCTTCCTGGCAAAATGGTGACGTTAGATAGTCCAAATTGATTTAGATTTTTCTTTGTCAATTCTACGGCTTCTGGTTTTTGTTCCAAGGCGTATACACGTCCAGAACCTGCCATTCGAGCCATTTCTACGGTAACGGAGCCGCTCCCGCATCCCATGTCCAGCAGCGTCATCCCTGGTCTTATCTGCAGCATGGCTAATACAAGCCACCGTACTTCTTGTTTGGTCATGGGGGCTTCCCCTCGGATAAAAGCCTTATCCGGTAGTCCCGGTGAGGGAATGGAGAGCCATTTTTCGATGTTGCAGGTGTTGTTTAATTGTTGGGTCAAGGCTAATCACCACCACATTCATTTGATAAGGTGCCTGTTGCTTAATGGTTTCTGGAGATCCAAGTAATAACCTTTGATGCGGATATGAAAGATTCTCACCGACGGCCATCATGGCATGGGGGTAGCCAGCATCCAATAATTCCTTTGCCAGTACCTCTGGTCCACTGCTAGCGTCGGTAAGTAAATGGATAAAAGAATGGTGCCGAAGAACATCCATCCACTGGCTGCGGCGCCCATGCAAGCTAATGACGGGCCCGTGTGTCCAGGGGAGCTGTAGATGGCTTAGAAACAGCTGGACGGAGCTGATCCCGGGCACCAGAATGAGGGCATTTGAATCAAAATATTGATGCAGCATGGGAACTAGGCTGTGGCACCCCGGGTCTCCCGAAAGCAAAATGCCTGCCTGTATTTCCGGTTGCTGCCGAAGGGTATCCTGAAGCTGATGACACCATGCTTTAAGCTGGCTTTTCAGGGGGAATTTTATCACCTCTGGTGGAGCAAAGGCTTCTCCAGTCTCAATCAGACGAGCACCTCCTGCTAAGAGATGGCATTGTTTCAGGGCTTTCCTAGCCGCCGGCAGCAGATAATCTGCATGGCCAGGGCCCATGCCAATCACATGGATAGGTTTCATGATGTCATCACCTCCAGGATTTTTTTGGCTTGGGAACACATCCCCAAGCTTCCTTCTTCGTATGAAAAAAGAATCGTACCAACTTCCACGTCTTTTCCAGTTCTAGCCTTGGCTTTTTGGGTAATGGCATGGCTTAATCTATGAAAAAAGTGCTCTGGGCCCTCTTTCACAAGGATACTGGCCGCTTCTTCAACGGTATTGGCATAAACCACACGCCGGAGCAGTGGGTAGGGGGTGTTGCATTTCACCAGTTCCGCTGTCAGAATTTCCAGCCTTCCGTCTGCTACTTTGCTATGCAGATGGAAAATACCACCGGCTATTTTAACCAATTTTGCCACATGGCCTACCAAGAGCAAAGTTTCTGCCCCATGTTCCTGGGCCTGTTCCAATAAGGTGTCTGGAAAGTTGCCAAATTTCACCATTTTTTCCGGCTGTAAATGGAACTGATCTCGTGCAAAATCTCGGCCATGGTTGCCAGGAACTCCAATCCAATTTCGATTGCCTCCTGCCGCCATGACGCTGCATTCCATTTCTAGGGTTTTGATCCAAGCACTGGTGGACATGGGCTCTACAATCCCTGTGGTTCCAATAATTGAAAGCCCTCCTACCACTCCTAGTTTTGGATTAAAGGTTTTCTCCGCCAGTTTTTCTCCACCAGGGATGGAAATCGTCACATCCAAGCCTTTTTCTTCTCCAATGATGGCACGGACGGCTTCCTTGATCATTTTGCGGGGTACTGGATTGATGGCTGGTTCTCCTACGGCCACCGGCAACCCTTTTTTCGTCACGGTTCCAATGCCTTCTCCAGCATGCAACTTGATTTCTGTATCCTTCCGCCATGCTACCTGGGCTTTTATCCAGGCTTTATTGGTGATATCCGGATCGTCGCCGGCATCTTTAATCACGTAACAAGAAGCCGATGTTTGTGTGACTTCTGGCTTTAAAATCTGAAATTTCTTTTCTTCGCCTTGGAGGATCAACCAGGCTAGGGAGACGGTTTTTTGCGTCACCAGCATCTTTGCCGCCGCTTTTGCCGTGACAGTAGCACAGGCGCCAGTAGTAAAGCCTTTTTTCAGTTTTTTCCTTGCCATGGGATCACCACCTCGTTTTTTCCAATGATGAATACGCCTCCATCATTTTCTTTTCAGCAGTGCATTCACAATTGCTGCCGCCACGGTACTGCCACCTTTACGACCCTGAACTGAGATGCTGGGCACCTCATAGGTAAGGAGGGCTTCTTTGGATTCGACTGCTCCTACAAATCCCACTGGTACTCCAATAATAAGGGCTGGATCTGCTTTGCCTTCGTCTATCAATTGGCATAACCGAAAAAGTGCTGTAGGTGCATTCCCAAAAACAAAAATCGATGTTTCTGGATCGGTGGCGGCTTTTTCGACGGCAACCGCCGATCGGGTTCGTCCTTGTTCCTTGGCAAGAGACGCCACTTCTGGATCATCCACTAGGCAGTAGACTTCCATCCCCAAGGACCTTAAAATTCGCTTATTAATCCCAGACAAAACCATCCGAGTATCTGTATAGATTTTTTTGCCAGCCTGTAATGCTTCCTCTGGTTTTGACAAGGAGCCCAGCTTAAAATGAAGGGCATCTGCGTAGGTAAAATCCGCCGTTGTATGAATCACCCTTACAAGGATATCTTCCATTTCCGGATGGGCTAGAGGTGTTTTCATTTCAGATCGTATTATTTGAAAACTGTTTTTTTCTATATTTTCAGGATTCCATTCTATTTCCATTGTTATTCCTCCCTCCGGATGCCACCGGCAATCATTTGCTGCTGCCGTGGGTGTTGGTATTCTTTGCTACTCTCTAAACTTTTCCACCCGTGATAAAACTTTTCCTTGTCCATGGCCCTAGGTTCATAGAGCACCCCTAGGGTGCTGCCGCTATGGGCTACATTGACGCCCAGTGCACCACATTCAAGGGCCAACTCCCTTATGGACCACAGACCGGGCTGAGAAATAAAGGCTTCATTGCCTTGGGCACTGATCCAAGCGGCTTCTGCCAGGAGAAAAGGCTTCTTTTCTTTCAATCCTCTCTGGAAAAGCTTTAAAGCCTTCTCCATTTCCGCGGCATAGGCTTTTCGTTTTTCATGGTGGTCTGTTTTTCGGGATGTGGCGGTCTCAATGTCTTTTTTTCCTTCCAATACCAGTACTTCCAATGCCGGTGTCCATGCATCCAAGGTCAGGCTCACTTCTCCTGTCAAGGGATCCATCAAACTAAGCCTTGGAAAAAGAATACTGTCTGTAGGTTCTAATTCTGCACATAGGTTTGTTAGTTCTTGGGCCGTTAATGGTTTTCCAAACCAACGAGTCACCGCATCCCCTACGGCTGCCAAATCCGCTGTTGAACTTGCCATTCCTTTAGCCAAGGGCAAAGGCGATTCCAGCCTTAGGGAAAAGGAGGCTTGTTCTTCTGATGGGATGGCTGCTTTTTCCATGGCCAATGCCATCATTTTCCAAGCCCTGGGACGATGCTGACGCAACCACCTATGGCCATCAGCATGGTCCTTAGCTGTCTCTATGGTCACACGACTAAAACCGTCGATGGCATAGGAAATCAGTTTTTCGCCACCCATGATCCACCCTTGGAGCCATTCCCCACAGGAACCTGGACAGGCGGAAACAATACGTTTCATGCTGGTTCCCCTTTCATGCGTCCCAGTTTCCAAAACACCTCAGAAGCCAATTGTTTTTTCCATGCTGGCAGGATGTGGGGATCCATGGATAGAACCACGCAGGTAGCTGGTCCAGCAGATTTTTCTAAGGATACGGCCAGCTCTGGTTCCCATTCTATTTCTAATTCACTTTCTTTTGCCAAAAGGGAGGCTTCGTGGCTTATTCCCTTGGACCCTACGGGAATCATGGCCGTCACCTTGGGGTCCTGAAGCAGGGCCTGAATGCTGGTGACAGAAGCCACTTCCGGATCAAAGGGATGGGCAATTTCATTTCCTATCTTTGGCAATCCCAATACCCATACTTCATCCTTAGGTTGGCTTTTATGCAACCGTAGGGTCTCTTCATGGGCAGTCCCTAGAACCGTTATCCCCATGGCAGTTTGTACCGTAGGAAAATTTTCCTCGGTGCTTCCATTGATGGTGGTTGTTTCTAAGGCTGCTTCTGCTAAGAACCTCTGAATACCTTGATAAATCTCTTTTCCTGTCGGATCCCATTCTACAGACAGGGTGTCGATCACCGTATGTACCTGGCCGCCAGCTGCCAAAATTTCTAATGTTGCTACCCGACAGGTATAGTATCCGGTGATTGCTGGTGATACTCGAACCAGGTCTTTTTCTTTTTGACCAATGGCTCCACAGGAATCGCAGGCTATTAATAGATATTCCTGGCCAGAAAGCCTCAGTATGCTTATGTCTCGTAGACTTGGTATTGGTTGTATCATAAAGGCTTCCTTTCTGGTTCTTCAGCCTCTTTGTTGGATGACTGCCAGCCAGGGATTTTTTTTAGCCATTCCATGGCATAGGCTGGATTGGATTCAAAAAAAACATGGGGAAACCCACCAAAAGCATGATGGATGGTCATGCCACATTTCCAGGATACTGGGTCTCTTTTTTCTGAAGGATCCTGAATCTTGGTGATGGAAAGAACCCCAGGCTCCTGTGTTTCCACTACTCCTCGATGAAATTCGTGGCCTGAGATCTGCAAGGATTCTGTAAAAAATCCTTTTTCTGGGTTGGTTTCAATAGAACCATAGCCAAATCGTTGAAGCCGATTGGTCATGTAAGCTTTCCCTGGAAAAACACCTGCCATTTCCCAGGTGTTTCCTTGGAAATCCGTCAAGCTTTGGCATAAATACTGAAATCCACCACATTCTGCATATACCGGTAATCCTTGCTGAACCTTCTCTTTTAAATCTTTTCTAAAGGAAGTGTTTGCCTCCAATTCCTTTCCAAAGATTTCTGGAAATCCGCCTCCCAAGTAGAGGGCATCCAAAGAATCTGGCAAATGCTTGTCCTGCATAGGGCTTACTTCTACTAGGGTGCATCCCTGTTTCTTCAGCCAATCCAGATTGGCTGGATAGTAAAAATGAAAGGCTTGGTCTTTGGCAATCCCAATCCTAAAATCCCTTTTCTGCTGAAGGTTTTCCTTGGTTTTCAAGGGTACTGGAAGGATGGCAGCCTGTTCTAAAATCCTATCGATCTCCAAGGTTTTTTCAGCAGCTTCCGAGGCTTTCTGGAGGGTTTCCTTCAGAGCCTCCACTTCTGTAGCTGGAATCAACCCCAGGTGGCGACTCTTCAGAGTTAGGCCTTGATCCTTGGCCATCCACCCCAGACAAGGAATGCCCGTGTCTCGTTCAATGGCACGACGAATTAGCTGGTAGTGTTTCTCGCCGGATATACGATTAATAATAACCCCTGCCACCTTCAATGCTGGGTCGTACATCTCATAGCCTTTCACCATGGCCGCCGCACTGGTAGACATGCCTGCACCGTCTATGATTAAAATTACCGGTAATTTCAACAATCTGGCAATCCACGCAGTGCTCCCGTTTTCTTTACGGCTCCCCATGCCATCATAAAGCCCCATGACACCTTCCACCACCACTATTTGATCTTCTCGAAGAATTTGTTCCAACTGTCTTTGAACACCAGCTTCACCCATGAGGCAACTATCCAGATTGTAGGAGGGGGTTCCGGTGACGGCATGATGAAACTGAGGGTCAATGAAGTCCGGCCCCACTTTACAGGGTTGCACCTCATGGCCCCGCTCTTTCAAAGCTTTTAACAATGCAAGGGTAATGGTTGTTTTCCCGACACCACTATGGGTGCCGGCCAGTACAAATCCTTTGGCCATCCAAGCTCCTCCTATGGGTTCTTCTTCCTTATACCTTTCTGATCTGATCTAATAGGATATCCGTCATTCTTGAATCCTGTCCAATGACGTCTGATGTTTTAAAGGTGACTTCTGGATATCTTTCTTTCATTTTATCTAGGGCTTCTGGTAAATCATGTTGCATATGATGGCCCGCAAATAGAAAAAACGGAGCTACTACGATCTCTGTTGCACCTTTTTCTATCAATGTCTCTAGGGTTTCTTCCAACTCTGGCTTAGCAAACTGTAAAAAAGCGTATCCGGTCATTGCAAATTCATCTTTTGAACGTATCTTCACATGTTCTGCCAATTCTTTGACGGTATCGCTGGTTTCTGGTACCCTGCTTCCATGGGCCAGAATGACTAATGCTTTTTTCATCTTCAAACAACTCCTTTTTTCTATTTCTGTTGTCACAAAAAAACATGCCGCCGGAAAAGACGCCATGTGTTCGTATGTCACTCACCCCATGGGCCCTTCCCTCCGAAGGGTTTGGTGCAATTTTCTCAGGCTGGTCTCCTGGCTTGTGTTTCCTTTTACTCACGGCTCCTTCCCAAAGGATTCCTTTGGTGGCTTTTGCCGTTTTCATCCACACTTACAGTAGCGGGGGCTGCAGGGGTTTCTAACCCCTTTCCCAATTGTGTTGGTTAAACACCTGAAAAATATTTAATTGATGTGAATCATTATATCAGAAGCACTCTTTTACCACAAGAAAAAGTCCTGATGATTCTCCCAGGGTTAAAGATAAAACAGAACCAGATCCAAAAAGATCGCCATCATAAAAACCACGAAGGCTCGATAAAAATGAATGGCCCTTTCTTTTCGAAGAGAGAGTTTCTCCAAATACTGTTCTTTTAGATGGCTGTGAAACATGTTTTTAAAGATTTTTTTATCCCGCTGGATACCAAAAAAAAGAGCATAGCAGCCTAAAACGACTCCCATTAAGAAAATAGCATTGTTTGCCAGTTGCAGTAAAGGTTTCTGAGACAAGAAAAAACCATAGACAGCTCCCATGACAGCAGCAATCAGTGTCGCCAACAGGCCTTCTTTGGTAACAAGCCAAAGCACTGTGGAAAGCCTCGGAATTTTTGTGTAATCGTATTGGTTGGACATTGAAATTTTCCTCCCCCATGGGCAAAGATCAAAAAAGGGAAAAGAGCTCAATTTTGTGGTCAGGAGCCCTTTTCATCAAAAATATACAGCTTGGAAAAGAGTCTCTGCTCTTTGTAAACCATTCCGTTATTTTTGTAATTCTTCCACTAAATGGCATAACACAAATCGCTGAGGTTCATACTCCCTTAACTCCGGGGTCTTTGTTTTACAAATATCCTGTCGATGTCGACATCGACCGTAAAAACGGCAGCCTTCCGGAGGATTTATAGGGCTTGGTACGTCCCCTTCAAGAATAATCATATTATCCGGTGCATCTACCCTGGGTACTGGTATGGCCGACAACAAGGCTTGGGTATAGGGATGCAAGGGATTTTTGAAAATAGCGTTGTATTCAGAAAGCTCCACTACTTTCCCAAGGTACATCACCGCAATTCGATCACTCACATGTTTCACCACGCTCAAATCATGGGAAATGAAGAGATACGTAAGACCCAGTTCCTCCTGGATATCCTGCATTAGATTAAGAATTTGGGCTTGAATCGATACATCCAGAGCGGATACCGGCTCATCCTGAACGATGAACTTAGGATTTAGGGCCAGCGCTCTGGCCACACCCACCCGTTGACGTCTTCCACCATCAAGCTCATGAGGAAAGGCATTTAGGAGTCTTGGGGTCAGACCAACCGTATCCATTAACTCCTTCACCCGATCCGTCACTTTTTTACGATCCTTGAATACTTTATTGATTAAAAGAGGCTCGGAAATAATTTGCCCCAGGTTCATTCTTGGATTCAGGGATGCATAGGGGTCTTGAAAGATGATTTGCATATTCTTTCGAGCTTCACGCATCTGGGATCCGTTAAAATCCACAATGTTTTTTCCCTCAAAGTTTACTTCTCCCGCTGTGGGTTCAACCAGTCGCAGTATGGCCCGACCCGTAGTGGATTTTCCGCAACCAGACTCGCCTACGAGGCCTAAGGTTTCTCCTTCTTTGATAAAAAAGCTGACATCATCTACGGCATGAAGCATTCCTTTCGGGGTTTTAAAATATTTTTTCAGATTTTTTACTTCTAAAATATTTTTCAACATTCCTTTCACCTCCTACTTTCTGTATTGTTCTGCCGGATACAGATGACAATTGACAAAATGCCCTTCTTTCACTTCCGCTCTATCCGGTAGTACTTTTCTGCAAATGTCCATGGCCTTAGGACATCGTGGATTAAATGGACATCCTTCAGGAATTTCCGTTGGATCCGGCATCAACCCTTTTATGGGCTTTAACCGCTTTTCATCCTCTTCGACATTGGGAATAGAACCGAACAACCCTTCCGTATAAGGGTGCAATGGCCTTTCGAACAGATCGCTTACTTTGGCATATTCCACCACGTATCCCGTATACATAATGGCTACTTTATCACAAATATTTGCCACTACTCCCAGGTCATGGGTGATCATGATCATGGATGTTTCAAATTCGTCTTTCAGTCGTTTCATGAGTTTCAAAACCTGAGCTTGGATGGTTACATCCAATGCCGTGGTGGGTTCATCTGCGATCAACAGCTCTGGATTACAGGCAAGGGCAATCGCAATGACGATACGTTGCCTCATGCCACCACTGAATTGATGGGGATACTCTTTGCCACGTTCCCTTGGAATACCTACGGTTTCAATCATGTCTCTGGCCTTTTCCAAAGCTTCTTTTTGATTTGCCTTTTGGTGAAGTAAAATCACCTCGGCAACTTGATCTTCCGTAGTCATGACCGGATTCAAGGAAGTCATGGGATCCTGAAAAATCATGGAAATTTTATTTCCTCGAATGTTTCGCATTTCCTCTTCCTTTTTCTTCAGCAAGTCTTCCCCTTTAAAGAGAATTTCCCCTTGGACTATTTTTCCCGGAGGGGCTGGAACCAATCGCATAATCCCTAGGGCCGTTGTGGTTTTTCCCGCACCAGTTTCTCCAACAATTCCAATGGTTTCTCCTATGCCAATTTCAAAGGTCATATGATCGACGGCCTTTACAACCCCGTCATCCGTATTATATTGAATGGACAAGTCCTTTACTTTCAACAAATCTTTTGCCATATACGACACTCCCTTCCTTGACTTTAGCCTTTTAACCTTGGATCCAATGCATCTCGAAGACCATCCCCCAGCAGGTTCAGACCAAAGATGGTAAACATAATTGCAAGCCCTGGGAAAATGGCCATCCACCAGGCATCTCGGATATATATTCGAGCCGTAGACAACATCGCACCCCACTCAGGAGTTGGCGGCTGAATACCAAGGCCGATAAAACTTAGGCCGGCTGCAGAAAGAATGGCTTCCGCAACCCCTAAGGTTCCCTGCACAATAATAGGGGCCATACAGTTGGGCAAAATATATTTGGTGATGATTCTAAAGTCATTGGCTCCAACGGCTTTTGCCGCCTCTACAAACTCCTGATCCCTAAGGGAAAGTACCGAGGCACGAACGATTCGAGCATACCGGGGTATCGATGCAATCCCTACGGCAATCATGACATTTACAAGCCCTGGCCCTAGGGCTGCGGCTATGGCTATGGCCAGTAATATTCCAGGAATGGCCAGCAAAACATCCATTAAACGCATGATGACGTTATCAATTCTACCACTGTAGTATCCGGATATAGAGCCGAGGATTCCACCGACAACCATTGCCACACCAACGGCAATAAAACCTACCATAATCGAAATTCTACTGCCATAGACGACCCGGCTGAAAATATCTCGTCCAAAATTATCGGTACCAAACCAGTTATCGGAATTCGGCGCCACCCGAACATTCTCCAGATCTTGTGTTTCATAGTGGACCGGTGCAATATAATCCGCAAAAATCGCAGTAAGCATCAGGGTTACAATGATCAGCATTCCCACAATAGCTGCTTTGTTCTTAATCAATCGTTTCCAAACTTCTGCCCATTGACTCTTTCTCTTTGGTGGTACAATGGTTTTCACATCCATCTTTTTCTCTTGACCTGTTCCAGGACCACTATGAATTTCCGTTTGGGATTGATAATTTTTTACTACCGCATCCTCCCTGGTTAACTCTTTTGCCTTTGGGGGGGTTCCTTTATCCATTAAACCATTATCATCATTATGAGGTGACATTTTAGGACCTCCTTTTCTGATTATTTGTATTGAGCCTTGATTCTAGGATCAATGAATCCGTATAAGATATCTACCAACAGATTAACAAGGCTAAAGGTCAGGGCAATAAACAATACCCCACCCAGAACCATGGGGAAATCCCGCATTTTAATGGAATTCACCATCAAAAGCCCAATACCATTAATGGAAAAAACGGTTTCTGTAAGTACCGCTCCCCCCAGCAAGTATCCAAATTGCAAACCGATTACAGTAACTACAGGGATCAAAGCGTTCTTCAACGCATGACGATTGATGACCACAGACTCCTTTTGTCCCTTGGCCCGAGCCGTACGAATATAATCTTGCCGGATTACCTCCAACATACTGGACCGTGTCATCCGGGTAATCATAGCTGCTGAACTTGTTCCAATGGTCAAAGCCGGCAAAATCATATGCATCGGTGTCGAATAGCCTGACGAGGGAAACCACCCTGCCCACACCGAAAATATGAGAATGGCCAGCAAGCCCTGAAAAAAGTTCGGTATGGACACTCCAATTAAGGCAAACATCATGGCCACATTATCAAATAAGGAATATTGTTTGGTTGCGGAAATAATCCCAACGGGTATTCCGATGGCCACCGCCACCACCACTCCCGTAGCTGCCAAGGTCAAGGTCGTTGGAAAGCGACTGATTAACTCATCGAATACCAATGTATTAGTTCTATAGGATCGACCAAAGTCTAGCTCTGTGAATACACCTTTGGCAAAACGGCCATACTGGACAATAAAGGGATCATCCAAACCCATTTGTTCTCGAAGCTGTAAGATTTGTGTTTCTGTTGCCTGTTCTCCAAGTTGAATGGCCGCAGGATCTCCTGGGGTAATGTACATTAAGCTAAACACAATGAAGGATACACCAATCAATACGGGTAATAGCAACAGTATTCTTCGACCAATATACTTTAACATTATTGCTCCTCCTTTCTAATCTATCGGAACTGTCTGTCAGTTTTATATTGATTATGATGAATTTTCAAAATAATTCCAGAAAGCACAGTAGGGTCATGGCTATGACCCTACTGTGCCTTGCCTCTTCTGGCAATCCCATCTGTTTTCCAGATGGATTCTTCATGTATTTAGTTATTCTACAACGACATCCCACAGTGGGTGATGACCCGCTGGATGATTTCTAAATCCCTTTACGTTGGCACGAAGTCCGGTTCGATCTTCCCCAGTGTTAAGGAATAACCAAGGTGCTTCGTCTCGTACGATTTCCTGAACTTCCCTGTATGCTGCTTCTCGCACGTCAGGATCTGCGGATCTTCTGGCTTCATCCAATAATTCATCCACTCGTTCATTGGCATAGAAGGTTCGGTTTCCAGCTGCTCCAAATTGTTCTGAATGGAACAATGCATATAATCCATAGTCCGGATCTCCTGTTACCGTAACCCATCCTAAGATAAACATATCATGCTCTCCATTAGCAGTTCCTTCCAGATATGCTCCCCACTCCAATACTTGAATATCTACTTCAATTCCAATTTCCGCTAACTGACTTTGAGCAATTACTGCGATATCTTGTCGAAGTTGATCATCATTTGTCCAGATGGTGGTTGAGAATCCGTCTTCCAAGCCAGCTTCATTCATTAGTTCCTGAGCTTTGGCTATATCGTGTCCATAAGGCTCTAGTTCGTCATTTGCTGCCCATACCATGGGTCCGATGGGTCCGGTTGCAACTTCCCCAGAACCTTCCATGACGGTATTAATGATGGATTCCACATTAATAGCATAGTTGATGGCTTGCCGAACTCTTACATCATCAAAAGGCTCTTTTTTAGCGTTAAATCCAAGATACACCGTTGAAAAGTTTAAGTCTCTTGCCAATACTAATTCATCATTTCCTTCAATTCTTGAAATATCCGTTGGTAACGTATCGTAAGCAATATGAATTTCACCGGTTTCCAGCTCAATGGTTCGGTTTCCAGCTTCTTGAATACTTCTAAAGGTGATTCTTTCCATTTTTGCGTTGTCACCATGGAAATCTTCAAATCTTTCTAACTGAATCTGTGATCCTCTTGTCCATGTATCAAGCATATAAGGTCCGGTTCCTACTGGATTTTCACCATAATCATCCCCAAACTCTTCTACTGCCTTTTGATTTAAAATAGAAGTCCCCGTATGGGCTAAATGAGCCATCAGTGGTGCAAAAGGATCCTTTGTTGAAATTCTGATGGTATAGTCATCCACAATTTCAAATCCGTCGGGATCAATCTCCCCTACAATATGGCCTACATTGGCAGAATCTAATGCTCGAAGCAGTGTGAATTCTACGTCGCTTGCTGTTAATTCTTCTCCGTTATGGAACAGCACCCCTTCTCTAAGCTTAAATTCAAAGGTTAAGTCGTCAATTTTTTCCCAGTCTTTTGCAAGGCCAGGAACTAGTTCCATGTCTTCGTTTTGATCTACAAGGGTTTCATAAATCTGTTTCATGACTCTTGAAGAAGGTTGGTCGTTGGTTGCATGTGGATCCAATGAATCCGCATCGGCACCCTGCGCCACAACGAGTGTGTTGTCCGATGCTGCATCGCCACAACCCGTGGCAAAGGCAGCAACTATTAATAATACGGTTATCAATAATGCAATCTTCTTACTGTTCATTCTTTTTCTCCCCTTTTAATAATTAAATTTATATTAATTTCATCTAAAGACCGATAAGTCTTCAGAGAAAATAATATCCTGTGGAATTGTGACGTTTTTTCAAATATGTAATTAAAAAAGTTTTGGCATGGTTAAAAATATGTAGTAAATATTTCTGAAAATTAAAGCAGCCCAAGGGCTACTGATCACTTTTGATTTATTCTTCAATTCCAAATTCGTTGTTGAATTACCATTGTTTTGAAAATTTCCGACCTACGAGGACTCTTTCCTAGGATTTTTTCTTCTATTCAGTATATACTTTATTGTCATTATATTTTATGGCTATTATACCTTATTGTTTTTAGCAATGCAATATAGGGATAGGTATTACTCCCTTTTCTACATCCTTTTATTATGTCTATCTGCTGTTTTTTTCAAGTTGAACCCAATTATGTACCGCCCGAAAAGTCCTGATAATTCTCCCTTCATCTGTGGTATAAGAAACCTATAAGCCTATAATCAATAAAGTAGGTATCTTCATTGATGATTCCCTATGGAAAGGAGAACTCTTTTGAATATCCCTCGCATTCTCATGGAATTTGGCATCCCAGGCGTCACAATCCTATTTATTTTATTGGAATTGATCCTTCCCCTGATCCTCCAACATCGTCCTCCTGGAAGCATACGTCGCCAGGCGGCCAAGGGCTATGTCCTTATGATGACGATCCTGTTTATGGCTACCTTTCCAGAGGTGGTCCAAGGGCCTCTCTCCTATAAGATCCCAGGGGTTTTTGGTCAGGGTCTGTTTTTTCAGGTAGATCTGATGAATTTTCCACTACTCGTACTGGCAGGGGTTTTGTGGCTCCTCATAGGCTTCTTTAGCCGTGAGGATATTCATTACTTTTTTTATACCCTTGTTTACCTTGCTACCATTGGTACGCTCATGGCTGGGGATCTCCTAAGCTTTTTCCTTTTTTTTGAAATCATGACCTTCAGTTCTTATGCCCTAATGGTGTATCACCGTGGTCAAGAGCAATTGGATCCTGGATCTGTTTATATTTATATGGGAATCATAGGTGGACTACTGGTATTGGGTGGGCTTTTATTGCTGGTATCCTACACAGGAAGCTTACAATGGATCAGTGGGGCGGAATCCCTCCGACCCATGGGGACTGTTAAATACCTAATAGCAGGATTGTTGCTGGCTGGATTTAGTGTCAAAGCCGCTGTCATGCCTTTTCATTTTTGGATGGCACCTGTATATGAAAGAGCTCCCTTCGCTGTCCTGGCTCTTTCTTCAGGATTATTGATAAAAGTGGGGGCTTTCGGCATCATGAAAGTGATTTCTCAGCCTCTTCTAGCAGATTTGCTTTCTCAGGAAATGGGCATGGTTCTCATCTGGATGGGGCTTATTTCTATGAGCTTGGGTGCTCTGGCTGCCCTTATGCAAAGTCATCTAAAACGACTGTTGGCTTACAGCAGCATCAGCCAAATGGGTTGTATTGTTACTGGTATGGGAGTAGCTTCCTATCTGGGCTATGAAGGGGCCTTGGGCTTTACTGGAAGTCTCTACCACATCATCAATCATTCCCTTTTCAAAACCCTATGGATTCTGGTGGTTGCAACGGTTTACTTTTCTACTGAAGAAACCAATATATATCGGTTGGGAGGTTTAAGAAAAAAAATGCCTCTTGCCTTCTTTTTTGCTCTAGTAGCCATTTTAGGCCTCACGGGTATGCCTGGTTTCAATGGATATGCCAGCAAAACCCTTTTGAATCACGGATTGATTCAGGCCGCAGAACAAGGGCCTTCATCCCTTGGCTATGCCCCCTTGGTTTTTAAGGCAGCCAGTGTGGGAACCGTGGCTTATGCCTTTAAGTTTCTCTATCATGTCTTTTTAAAATCATTTTCTTTTTCTCTTAGGAAAAAAACCAAATCCCCAGGGTTGATGAATGTCTCCATGTCTGTCTTAGCCGGACTCATTCTTTTGATTGGTTTTTTCCCGAGGGGTATGTTGGATCTCTTGCTGAGCCCTGCTGCCTTAGGTTTTCATTTTGACGATCCCTTAACAGCCACAAAAATAGCCGGAATGCATTTTTGGCAATGGAAGGATGTGAGTAGTTCCTTCCTTGTCTACGCAGCCGGCTTGCTATTGTTAACCCTCGGACTCAAGCTTCATCTTTTTTCTTGGAAGCCTCCTAATTGGCTTCCTGCAGAGCAATATCTTTATCATCCTATTATGAATGGATTTCGTAGGTTTTCTCAATTTTGTGTGGACAAATACGAAACGCCCATTATTTTTGGTGATGCATTGATTTATGCCGTTGTTCTTGTTTTCATTATGCTTTTGCTCGTGTTTACTTCAGTTGCTGGTTGATGAGTTTAATCAACTCCATCTTATTATTGATTTGCAGTTTTTGATAGATATTGCGAGAGTGAAACTTGATGGTGTTTTCGCTGACCACCAGTTTTTCAGAAATTCCTTTGTATGTATAGCCTTGTACTAAGAGATTGATAATTTCACCTTCCCGCTCTGTTAACACATACTCTTTTTTAAATGCCATCAATGGATCTATGGCTTGGTCTTCATCCAATTCTTTTGCCAGTTTCAACACAAAAGCATGGTTTTCAAAAAAAAGGTTTAGTTGGCTGTTTAGTATTGGCATTAGGGCCATCACTACAAACACCACGGCTAAGGCCATGAGGGCTGCCTCATAAGGTTGACCTGCTGCACGAAGCACCGCATTTCCTGCAAATCCACCCAATAAAATTCCCAATACATTCATAGAAAGTCCAATTCCCATGACTTTAGCCGACTCTTTGGTGCTCTCTAGAAAATCACCAAGGAGGCTCCACCAAAAGAGATCAAAAACTCCAAAGGCTCCTAGCATCAGTGAATTCACCACTATATAGGCCCCGACGTCTTTCTTTAACACCATAAAAAGAATATAACTGATGCCCATCATGGCCAAGGCAATATACAAAGCGTAGGCTCGATTAAAACCAAGGGGAAGATTTCTTAGGATCAAAAGAGATAAAATATATGGCACTGCCCAGTAGTAGGTGGTTAGCAACCCTAAGTGACCAAAGGTTGGACGAACCACTTGATACATAATTCCCGAGTTGATGGTAATGATGAGAATAAACCCACACAGAAAAACAAAGGGCTTTAACATGACATTTTTAACCAAGGGACTTTCCAATACATCCGACTCGGTCTGAACCACATCCGCATCTGTTTTTAAGGGATAAATACACGGAATGGCTGCCAATAAACACATGGATGCCAGTCCGAAGCCCAGCCATGAAGAAATATGATTGGTCACGACGTTGATGGCCACCATCAATACATTGGAAAAAATCAGCACATCTGCAGCTGTTTGCAACCGCTTATCCCGAGGAGTGGTCCACTTATAGAAAAATCCCCAGGAAGCGACAAATAGTCCCGCATAATAGGCCATGGCAATGATCGATACATACCATAACACAGAGTAGGGCAATAAAAAGATCAGACTTCCTGCAAAACACACCACCACGGCGGCTAACATGACCATTTTAGCGGAGCTGGTGCGTTTAATAAAAAAACCACCACTAAAAAGCCCTGCAAAATGAAGGCTTATGACCAGAAGGCTTATGTTTCCGCCATGGGTTTCCGCCGCAAGGATTAAGCGATGTAATACTTCTCCTTCAAACAAGAAGGATAGCAGCCAGCCTGCAAATAATGAGATGCTAGCAATAGAAAATTTTTGCTGATGCGTCATTTGCTGATGCGTCACAAGACGTCCCTCCCAGCAAGTCATTTGTTGCTTACCTTCTATCATAAGCCAAATGTCCTAAATTTTCCATTGTTTTTTTGATTTGTTCTTTAAAGTCTATGTATAGGGAGTCCCAATAATCCTAACCTGTATCATTTATAATGATTGGTAACCTCTTAGGTGAAAGAAATTAAAATGTTTTCCAAACAAACGTTCTATATCCATTGAGGTGACGGTTTAGATATGATACTATTTATACTAATATTGATGATTCTTTTTGCTTTATAAAAATGAATTTTAAAAATCCATGTATTAACTAAGGAGAGTCTACTATGTATAAATCTATAGATCTATTTGCAGGGATCGGTGGAATAAGATTAGGTTTTGAACAAGCATTCAAAGATGAAATAGAAACGGTTTATGCTAGCGAGTGGGATTTAAAGGCACAAGAAACATACCGTGCCAACTTCGGCGATAACCCTGGTGTTGATGGTGATATTACAAAAGTTAAAGAAGAGGATATACCAGAACACGATTTTTTATTGGCTGGATTTCCCTGCCAAGCATTTTCATTGGCAGGAGCAAAAAAGGGGTTTGAAGATGCCCGTGGTACTTTATTTTTTGATGTTGCTAGAATTGCGAAGTACCACAAACCTAAAGTAATTTTTGGCGAAAATGTAAAAAACCTATTCAATCATGACAAAGGTCGAACGTTTCATACTATTACGCGAATCCTTGAAAATTTGGGATACAAAGTCTATTCTAAGGTGTTAAACAGCAAAAACTTCGGTGTACCACAAAATCGAGAAAGAATTTACATCGTAGCCTTCAGAGATGACATCGCCCCTACTTCCTTTGACTTCCCTAAGAAAGTTTCTAAAAGTACGTGTATAGAAGATATTCTAGAAGAGGAGGAAGTGTCTCCAAAGTATTATATGTCAGATGTGTACTTAAATTCTTTAAGAGAACATAGGAAAAGACATGAAGGTAAAGGGAATGGCTTTGGTTATGAAATAAGAGATAAGAACTCTATAGCAGGTGCTCTTGTATGCGGAGGAATGGGACGAGAAAGAAACCTCATTATTGATGAACGTCTAACAAATTTCACACCAGTAACACACATAAAAGGGCAAATTAACAGAGAATATGTTAGAAGAATGACCCCTAGAGAATGGGCACGTCTTCAAGGTTTCCCCGATAGCTTCAAGCTTCCTGTAGCGGTTACTCATTTATACAAACAATTTGGGAATACCGTAACAGTTCCTGTTATTTTAGCCATTGCAAAAGAAATCAAGGAGGTTCTTAAATGCTCAAAGCCAACAAAGGAGAATGGTCTGAAATCTATGTGCTCTTAAAGTTACTTTCAAAGGGCAACATTTTTGGAGCTGATGAAGACCTAAACGAGTTAAACGATGTCTGGTTTCCCATACTTAAAATTATCAGAGAAGAAAATAAAGAAACAGTGACTGAATTCGTTACAGGTGATCCTATTGAAATCAATATTAACGGGAAACTTGTAGTTAAAATACCAAAAAATGAGTTTCACAATGAGGCCGATCACTTATTAAATGCCATTATTTCAACTAAATCTAAAGGTGCTTTTGGGAATCCACGAACCGAAAAATTTATGGATCACATAAAATGTTATAAAATTTCTGCACCTTCCACGGATAAATCGGATATTAAAATGCAAATAATAGATATAAATACTGGATATAAACCTACGGTGGGTTTTAGCATAAAGTCAGAACTCGGATCATCGCCCACTCTACTTAATGCAGGTAAAACTACCAACTTCAAGTATGCGATTAAAAACAGTAGTAAGGACTTGATAAAAGAAACAAATAATTTATATACATCAGCTGGAAAAGTAAGTGTCCGTGATAGAACGCATCGTATTGAAGATTCCGAATCGAAGCTACTATATTCTGATATGACTAATAATATATTTAAGAATAACCTTGTCCTCATCGATAGTTTAATGGATAAAATCATTGCCCAAACCTTGTTATATTATTACCATGACGGAATTGCTGACTGTTTAGATTTAGTTAATAAGTTAAAGGCTGAAAATCCAATGAATTATGGAAACATAAATGCCTATGAATATAAGTTCAAAAAATTCTTAACGGCTATTGCTTTAGGCATGAAGCCTGCAACACCATGGAATGGTTTAGATGAAGCAAGTGGCGGCTATATTATTGTAACACGTAAGGGGAATGTAGTTGCTTATCATATTTATAACAGAAACTTTTTTGAAGAATATTTACTAAAAAACACGAAATATGAAACGCCTTCGACTTCGAGACATGGATTTGGCTCTATCTATGAGGAAAATTATGGAAAATATTTTAATCTAAACCTTCAAATTAGGTTTAAGTAGAGGTCCTTTTATGGCGAAGGCGAAAAAGAAAGAAGTTTTAGATTAAATTCACCTATCCTATTCCAACGAATATTTGAGACCACTTTCTTACGCCTCTTTAAAGTGGAATCCATCTCCATCCCCGATAGTGTTTCTCATATTGAGGATTTGCTTGCTATTTTCTTTTTCCAGACATGGTTTCTGGTTCTTGTATCTTATGGACTGCCTGTTTCATCCCCATCAAAAACAATGCTGGTTTTACCCAGGTTGATCGACAAAATCCATGAAAATCCTTGATGGTTTTTCTTTGATCCATCTTTATGGCTTCAATGTGTTGATCCAGCTCTTTCATTTTTTTATTCATGGCATCCCATTCTTCTGGTGCTACTTCTGGTAGTTCCATATATTGCTGACGAATTCGGTGATATTTTTCAATGGATCGCCGCTGCTGCGCTTCCAAACTAATGAGATTAACCAGCCGGTTGTAAACCATCAACAACCAGCCAGCCCCCAAGATGATGAGCACTAGCAGGATTCCTATAATCAACTGATCCATTGCCTACACCTTCTTCCTTCTTATTTCTTATTTTTTATTTCTTGCTTTTTCCCTCAGCCTGCTTTCTTTTATAGGTCTATTATAGGGGGGTTCTTGTTTTTTTCCCACACACAAAAGGGGTAGTTTTACGTAAAAAGCCCCTACCCAAAATGGGTAGGGGCTTTGAAAAGAGCTGGTATTCATCCACTTCTCGCCATTATGAGAGAGATTTTTCTTGACACGCCTTCTTTCACCGAAGCAGAAGCCGCTTCCTAAAGAATGGCAAATCCAAGCAACAAGCCTACAATAAGGCCAGCATTAGCAAAATGGCTGTTCATGCTGTTGGCCTGAGGAATCAACTCATCGTTGACAATATACACCATGGCACCAGCGGCAAAGGCCAAGGATCCAGAAACCAATAAGGGCGAAATATTAAAGAGTAATAGCCCAATGGCGGTTCCTACCACTGTCATCAACCCTGCACTCAATGTGAACAGTACTACTTTTCCACCGGGCATGCCGCCAGCTCTCAAGGGCCCAGCTACGGCCAAACCTTCCGGAACATTATGAAGAGCAATGGCGATGGCAATGTACATTCCTAATTCAGGACTGGCTTCCAATCCTGCCCCAATGGCCAAACCTTCCGGAACATTATGGAGGGCGATTCCAAAAAAGATAAGGTATCCAGTTCGCAGTACCGATGCCTCTTCATCCGGAAAATTTTCTGGATTTTCAACTTCTAACTTATCGCTTTGAGACATGTGAGCATGAGGCAACACCTGATCCACCCCAAACATCATCCCGCACCCAACCAGAAACCCAATAATGACGGTTGTCATACTTCCTAGTTCCACCGCTTCTGGCATTAGCTCAAATACCGATAAGGCTAACATAATCCCTCCGGCAAAACCCAATAAAACCGCCATGGCTCTTTTTCCAGGTGGTCCAAAAAAGAGAAGGGCAACGGCTCCGATGGCCGTTGAAGATCCGGCCAAAAAACTATACAACAAACTTTCCATATGCTTCCACCCCCGATGAATTTTTCTATGCATTTTTTTCCTTGTGACTACAATTAGATACTTACCACTTAATTTTGGTTGCTACACATTTTTTTGGATCAAAGCCATGGCTGCTTTGGCTAGAAAAAATACAAGGGCAACACAAAAGCTCCCACCAATGCCATTCCCAACACACTGACCAACATCATCCAAATCCCTGCTTTTACCATATCTGCGGTGTTAAAATATCCAGCCCCATAGGAAACTGCATTGGGGGCTGCATTGGCTGGCAACAAATAGGCAAAGGAACTGGATAATCCTGCCGTAACAGCAAACAATACCGGATCCCATCCAAAATTAAGGGCTAGGCCTATGGCAATGGGGACAAAGGTGCTGGCGGTTCCAGATAGGCTACAAAAAATCGTAATGCCCAAGGCTGTAATAGCAGAGATGGCTAGCACCGCTAATGCCTGGGGCATGCTGCCAAAACTAGTTTCCAACATTCCAGCGATCCAAGGGATGACACCAGCTTCTTGAAGGCCTGCTCCCATAGCAAGGCCTCCTCCCACTAAAAATAAGACATCCCATCCAATTAAATTCTGAGATTCTTTCCAGGTTAAATAACCAATTTTAGGCATCACGATCCATATGGTTACGCCTATGGCTACAATATAAAGCCACCCTGCTGGTAAAAACGAAACAAAAGAATCTGCCAACCACAAAGATATAGCTGTCCCAAAGAGAAATAACACTCTTTTTTCTTCCTTTGTCATTGGACCCATCTCTTTTAGCTGTTTGCCAACTGCCTTTAGGCCCCCTTCCACCAGGTTTATTTCTGGTGGATAGATTTTTTGTAAAAGAATCCAAGATAAGGGTATTAACAATACTACCACCGGCAAGGCTCTGGCTGTCCAGTCCAGAAAGGATAACTCAATACCCGCCAATTGACTGAGCAACGCAATGGCTATTGGATTGGCAGGTGTTCCCGTTGGGGTGCCCATTCCTCCAATATTGGCAGAAAAGGCTACGCCGATAAAAAGAGCTTTCCCATAGTTGCTTTTCAGAGGCTCACAACCAGCCATTTTTAAGATACCCCTTCCAATGGGAACCATAATAGCCACCGTGGCGGTATTAGACATCCACATGGATAAAAAGGCCGTTGCCATCATCATGCCCAGCATCAGACGACTTGTTTTTTCTCCCATCTGAGCGATAATTCTAAGACTTAATCGCTTATCCATCCCTGAATTCACCAAGGTTCCTGCCAACAAATACCCTACTAACACCACGGCATTGACAGGGCTGGCTATATAGGATAATCCTTGATGGATGGGCAAAATACCGAAAATAGATTGAAAAAAAATGATGACTAGCCCCGTCACCCCAATAGCAACGGCTTCCGTCATCCATAGGAAGGCGGCTGCCAAGGCAATCAACAGCATGGTTAACCCTTGCTGCGTAAGGCCTTCCGGAGGTGTTAGGACCAAGGAACTTAACACCATCAACAAGGCCATCCCACAGTAAAATAGTTTTCTATTGTCTTGTCTCACCGGTCCACCTCCAGGAGGATTTTCACTTCAGGACTTCTAAAAAACCGTCTTCAATACTCCAATAACTTCTTTTCGATGATTATAAATGGAAAAATCCAGTTGACGAACCATTTCTTGGGCTTCCGCATCACTGATGTACTGCATCCTCCGAAGCAGCTCTACCATGACGGGTTCAATGGCTGGAATCACCCCGCATTCAATTTTCAAGGCTATTCCAATGCCTTCACCCATGATGCTGACGCAGTAAACCCCATCGGCTCCCAATTTAGCTAGCACTCTTCCTTGGCTTACCTCCATCAGCACTGTATCCAATCGTCCTGTGCCGGCAACAAACCAAGCATGGTCTGTCATGGCTGTTCCTATGGTTTTCAAAGCCTCTGCCCGTTTTGGATCCGGTAGAAGGGCTGGTTTGGAGAGCATCGCATAGGCTTTTGCCATGTTATAGAGAGGGAGATAAAAGATGGGGGCCCCGCAGCCGTCTACACCAATCCCTATTTGGTCTGCTGCCACGGCGGTCAACTCAGAAGCCACCTTTAAGGCTTCCTGTTGTACTGGATGATGGATTTTTTCATATTCTTTAAGGGAGTATCCTTTCATAGCCCCAATGGCCAACATCCCACTATGTTTTCCAGAGCAACAATTATGAAGCTGAGTCCATTGTTTCTGCTGACTCAGGAGCTGATGGGCTGCTGGCAGATACATAGGGGCTGCTGCCCCACATCGCAAATGCCCTTGGGAAAAGCTGATTTTTTCTAGTAGGCTTTCCACGGCTTCTATATGACCTGGCTCTCCGCCGTGGGAGGCACACATCAGTGCCAATTCTGGGCCAGTAATGTGATACGCCTCCATTCCCCCGGCTTCCACAAAGGGGAGAATCTGAAAGGGTTTTGCCGAAGACCTCCAATAGCTTTGTTTCCTGCCGTTTCCCAATTCCAAGAGAACCTTCCCCTGTTCATCAACTACCACCACATCTCCACGATAAACATTTTCAACGTAACGGTTTCTTAAGCCATGTACCAATTCTACGGTCATTCCTCCTCCTCCTTTTCTTGTGGGCAACTCCTTTGTATCTCTTCATACACTTTCCTAAGGGAGACTCCATGTTTCAGAGCCGCTTTTCGACAGTCTTCATACTCAGGTGCATATTTTATGATATGTTTCCAGGTGGCTTTTTTTACCCTCAGGTTTCCATAGGGGGTTTTTACTACCTGGTTTTCCCGTTCCATGACCAATCGCTGCACTTGGTGGATCCGAAGGCCAATGGTGGAGGTTTCTGTTAATAGGATGGTTTGTAGTCTTTCCAGATGGTTTTCGTCACAGAGAACTTCCAGTTTAGTCGCGGGTCGGTTCTTCTTCATGAAGATCGGGGTAAAAAACACATCCAAAGCCCCAGCTTCTAAAAGCCTTCCCATTGTATGTCCCAATAGTTCACCAGACATATCATCGATATTGGTTTCTATGATCCTTACTGCATCCGATTCTTTTTTTTTTCACCCACTACCAGACGTAGCATATTAGGAATTTCCAAATCTCGGCTTCCAGCTCCATATCCAATGGCCTTTGCTTCCATCTCTGGCATAGGACCAGTTTCATGGGCCAAGGCTGCTATAATAGCGGCTCCCGTTGGCGTTACCAATTCCTGCCGGATCCCAGTACTGTAAAATCCTAGATGGTTTTCTTTTAATATTTCCAATGTGGCTGGTGCTGGTACTGGAATCATGCCATGCTGGCAATTCACAAAGCCGGTGCCGGTATGCAGGGGAGACGCTACTACTTTATCGATCTCCAGTTCATGGAAGCAAATAGCTGTCCCTACAATATCTAAAATAGAATCTACGGCTCCAACTTCATGAAAATGTACTTCTTCTATTGGTTTTCCATGTACCTTGGCTTCTGCCAAGGCCACATGATGGAAAATTCTTTTGCTGAGGGCTTTGACTTTTTCCTCCAAGCCACTGGCGTCTATGATTTTTTCTACGGCGGCCACATTCACTTCATGGCTGTGATCCTGGGAATGGGTCTCTTTTTCTTGCTCTAAAATGATCTCTACCTTCGTTCCTGTAATGCCATTTTTCATGGTCTTTTCCACCTTTAGTGTGTAGCCGCCAACTTCTTTCAATTGGGCCAATCCATGGCGCAAGGCTTTTTCCCTAACGCCCAGATCCAGAAAAGCACCCAATGTCATATCGCCGCTGATACCAGCAAAACCATCGATGTATAATATGTTCATAGACTCCCTCCTAGTCTCTCTCAGGTTCTCCTATTTTCTATCATTATCTCCTAGTCTCGCTCAGTTTCTCCTAGTCTCGCTCAGTTTTTTTCGGTTTTTTCCTCTAATCCCTGATCTACCCTGATTCTTTAAGCCTGTATCTTCACTATTTTTCAATGCATTATGCCTTCTTCTCTGTCATATGGTTGATCATGCTGGCCAAGTAGGCCGCTCCAAAGCCATTATCAATATTCACTACGCTGACGCCAGAAGCGCAGGAATTCAGCATGGTCAGCAGCGCCGATACGCCGCCAAAACTGGCTCCATAACCAACGCTGGTGGGAACTGCAATAACCGGCTTGTCCACCAGGCCACCCACCACACTGGCCAAGGCTCCTTCCATACCAGCAACGGCAATCAGAACATTGGCATCATAAATCGTATCTAGATTGGATGTCAGCCGGTGTAGTCCTGCCACCCCCACATCATAAAGCCTCTCTACTTTGTTTCCCAGTACTTCTGCGGTTATGGCTGCTTCTTCTGCTACTGGAATGTCTGCGGTTCCACCCGTTACTACCAAAATTTTGTTCTTTGTTTCTTGTTCCTTTTGGGGATTCACTACAAAAATACGGGCTTCTTTATGATACTCCATAGATTCCGTCACCCCTTGAAGGGCGTCGGCCATTTCCTGGGTAGCTCTGGTTCCCAAAATGTTGACACCTCCATTTTCCAGGATGTGTAACACAATCCCTTGAATATGTTCCAAGGATTTTCCCTGGCAGTAAATCACTTCGCTGGCACCATTACGAAGGTTACGGTGGTCATCGATGCGCGCATAGTTCAAATTGGAAAAAGGTGCTTTTTTAAACTCTTTCAACACCTGCTCTAATGGTACCTGATTGTGTTTATATTGTTCCAGTAACTGTGTTAGTTCTTTTTCTTTCACCATTGATGTTCCTTTCCTTACAGCATCCTAACAAGGCTAGGGGCTTTTCGTATCCGGTTTTATTCCCCTCACCCTAGACTCCATCAGCGTTTCCTCTTCTTTTAAGGCTTAACTGTTTCTCCAATGCTTTCATTGAGGCTCCCCATCCGATATCCTTCCAGATCCAAGGTGACATATTTAAAGCCAGCTGCCTTAAAATACGTGATGATTTTTTCCTGATCATCGGATTCTAAAAACAGGGACATTTCCTCAGAACTCAGTTCCATACGTGCCACCTCTTCATGATGACGCACTCGGAATTCTCTATATCCCAATTTCCTTAAGAAGGCTTCACAGGATTCAATGCGCTGTAGTTTTTCTTTTGTAATAGGTGTTCCATAAGGAATTCGTGAGGCCAGGCAGGCCATGGATGGCAGGTTCCAAGTAGGCAATCCTACTTGTTGGGAAAGCTGACGAATTTCTTGCTTTGTCAAACCTGATTCCTCTAAGGGACTGGTTATTTGAAGGTCTTTAAGAGCCTTTCGCCCAGGACGATAATCCTTGGCATCATCCACATTACTTCCATCCACCAGGTGATCATAGCCTTCTTTCTTGGCCAGTTCTTTCATCATGGTGAACAGGTGTTTTTTGCAATAGTAACATCTTTGGGGGCCATTTTCTGCAATACCAGGCTCTTCGTCTTCCTTGCCAGGCATCCATTTATGGTAGATTCCTTTTTCTTTGGCCAACTGATAGGCACGTTGCTGTTCATGTTTCGGCACCATCCTGGCCGTGACGGTAATCGCCATCACTTTGTCTCCTAAGGCTTCTTGTGCCGCATGCAGCAAGAATGAACTATCCACTCCCCCAGAAAATGCGATGGCCACGGACTCTAGTTCTTTAAGGTTTTCCAGAAGGTGCTTGTATTTTGCTTCTAGGGATGCATTCATTTTTTAAGCCTACTTTCTTAAAAACTTTTTCTTTTCTTCTTATCCATAGGGTATTTCTTCTATTGTCTTAGTCTTCCAAGAATCTAGGGATATGGGAAGGAACATAGCGGCTCTCTCTATCTCCCATGCGATAGCTGTAAAACAAGCTTCGTTCTGTATAGTTCATAATCATGGGCATCAAATCTGCCCCTGTCATTCGAAGGCTTCCACCAGTGCAGCTGATTTCATCAAATTGGGTAACCCTATCTGGCCGTACGGTTTTACCATAAAAAAGAATCGGGACGGAATCTCCAGTATGAATCATGGTACCATCGCTGGCCGTAGTGTGGTCGCTGGTAATGACCAAAAGAATGTCTCTTTTTTTTGCTTCTTCTATTAGTTCCCCAAGGTCTCTATCAATGGTTTCAATGATTTCTTTTTTGGCAACTGGCCCCATGGTATGAGACGCATCGTCTGGCATTTTGTTGTGAAGGTGAATATAATCGTAGGTTTCATCTTCCAAAGCCCACTGGATTCCTTGCTGAAAGGAAGCATACTGGACGTAATCCATTCCCACTAGATTGGCCACGCCTTTCAACAGTTTGGTGCCTGCCACCATGACGCCTTTCATGCCATAACGTTGTGGGAAAGGCTCCACTTCTGTTTTTCTTCCAGCCCATTTGGTCAGAATCCCATTGGCTGGTTTTTTCCCTTGGGCCGCCCGTTTTAGATTTACTGGATGGTTTTCCAGATTTTTCATTACCCTGCCTATATATCGATTAAGAAAAGATGCTGTTCTTTGGGGAGCTGTCTCTTCTGTGCCAAAGGCCATAACCCGATGCAGCCATCCATTGGGATAAAAAGGATCGCTGTCGGATATGCGATGGTCCAGCTCTTTTCCCTTTAGCCGTAATAAACTATGGGGGCCTTCTTGTTGAGTCCACCGAACCGAAATCCCTTCCATTTCTTTTGGTAGGCATTGGCTCAGGGACAGGATTTCTTCCTGGGTTAGATCCTTGAAGTCTCGCTGAAGGACCCGATATCCCTCTGATGTTTTTTCCAGATTGGCCCAGGTTTTCATCAGGTATAAAGTCTCTTCTTCCAAGGTTTTCTCCAAGGTTAAGGCACTAATAATGCCTCTTCCAGGAAAGCCCTCCATGGGATACCCCATCAGAGCAAAATGAGCCGCTTCCGTTCCCAAGGGAATCCCCGGCTTCCAAGGAACCATGGTGCCGGTTTCCGAAAGGGCTGCCAAGGCATCCATATGGGGAGTATAGGCGGCCTGCATGGGTGTTTTTCCTTGCAATGCTTGTTGTGGCCGATCTGCTAAGCCGTCCAATAAGATTAAGATGGTTTTCATCCTTTGGCCTCCCATACTTCTGTCATGGTTTTCATTTTTTCTTCTACCATCATTTTCATTTCTTCTTCTGTCATTCCTGGATTTTCCAGATAGTGTTTGCCCAAATGAATAGATAAAGGTTCCAAAAAATCCGACAGAAACCTGTTTAATTTTTCAAGGTTATAGATCGCTCTTCCTTGAGAATCCCGATAATTGCCACTAAAGAGACAGACCGGCTGTTGCTCTTCCGCTGCCCAATTCCATCCAATCAACTTTTCCACTTCTTCCCCACTCTCCACAAAACGAATGGGCAAGAGAAGGTCTATTCCCAAGGTTTTCAGAATCCGCTGATAGCTGTTCAAGCAAAGATCTAGTTGATTCACTTTTATCTTTCCGCCATGGCTTTCTCGTTCTCCAGCAATGATTTTACCACCCAATTTTGCTGCTAAGGGAATTCTTGCCAAATGAAAATACACATGACATCCGATGCAAGGGGTGTAAAATCCAAATGCTTCCTGCAGTGTCGTAACAAATCTACCGTTGAGCATTCGCCACAAAGGTAAAGAGCTATAATAGACTAATGGATAGATTTTCTTTTTTTCCCCATACCGTTGCTGCACTTGCTCTATCATTCTGATATGATTCACTTCCAGTTCTTTTTCGCTGCCATACTCTGTCGGTGCAAAGGTGACTACTGGTAAGACATGGGTGACCTCTGGTCCTTTGAG
Source organism: Tindallia texcoconensis (assembly GCF_055383815.1). Lineage (NCBI taxonomy): Bacteria > Bacillati > Bacillota > Clostridia > Peptostreptococcales > Tindalliaceae > Tindallia > Tindallia texcoconensis. Next base: position 1,597,251 of record NZ_AP042431.1, on the reverse strand, counting down.
CGCTTCCATAATGGCGGCTACGCTGTCTCTCCCAGCAAATTCTCCTATGATGGTTCCCGCTGGGCACCCCTCTACAATTTGTTGAAGCATCTCGATTGATGTATTTTCTCGAATCACTAAAACCCCTCCTAGCTGCTCTATTGGTTATTTCAACCATCTTTTTTCATCAATTTTGTAGCACAGAAACCCATTTCCTTTAGGTGATGGGTAGTTGGTGTTCCAAAATGCTTCCTACCCATTATACCCATTTTTTTCTCTCCTGAACAAGCCTCTTACAACAGAAAGGATCACAAAAGACAAGGTTCACTGGTTTTCTCATAAGGTCCTATTTACTTTTTGCCCTTACTATGATTGGATAGAGAAGTGTTGATGTGTTTCCTAGGCAAAGCCAGTGCTGAAAAAAAGGCTGGCTTTTTGATGATGAACACCCATAAACACACCTAATAGACAGCCATAAACACCCAATCGATACTGGAGGGACTCCTATGAATATTACAAAGGAAGCGAAAGCCAAATTGGAAGAAGCCTTTGTCGCCCATGACTGCGATTGCTTGAATGCTGAATTGAAACCATCCTGCTGTGGTTCTTCCCTGGTTTTCAATTTAGCCAAGCTAGAACAAGGCGATTTGTACCAAAGGATTAATGGCATCCCTGTCTTAATGGAACCAGAAGCCAGGGAAAGAGCCGAAACCATCACCATCTCTGTCGAAAAGGAAGAACTCGTCATTCAGGATGAAAACCCATCTGCAGGATGCTGTTAAGCTCGTTCAACACTTTTCCTATGGGTTATTTTTCGAAAAAGCCTCTGTCCATTAACGGACAGAGGCTTTTTCAAAGGATACAAACAGACACAGAGAGAACAAGGGCCATGGAGAGAAACCGCCTCTCTTTGATTCCTTTATTAACAATAGTGATAGTGTCATTATACGATTCTATTGGTACCTTCTAACCAGCTGTGTTACACTGAATTGTGAATAAAATAACAATTCAGCCATTTTATTGTCTAACGGAAAGGATGGTAGGGATGCAAGCTTTGAATGAAAGGGTGATTAAAAGATGATTACATGTACCATTAATGGGCAGGTTGTCCAGATCAAAGAAGGCAGTACCATGCTTCAGGCATCAGCAAAAGCAGGAGTGGCAATTCCCACTTTTTGCCATGATGACCGACTTAAGCCAGAGGGGGCCTGTCGAATCTGCAGCGTTCAGGTAAACGGAGGCCAAAAGCTGTCAGCGGCTTGTTCGACGCCGGTCACTGACGGGATGGAAATTGAAACGGAAAGTCAGGTAGTCGTGGAGGCACGCCGGGAAATCCTGGACCTTCTGCTGGCCAATCATCCGCTGGATTGCATGACATGTGAAAAATCTGGGAAATGCAAACTCCAGGATCTTTGTTACCAATACGATGTAGAAGGTTCCTCTTATCAGGGAAAAGTGAAATCCTTCACGGTGGACGAAAGTAATCCCTTCTATCTCAGCGACCAGAACAAATGCATCACCTGCGGGCTTTGCGTACATGTCTGTAACCGGCTTCAGTGCTCTCATACATTGAGTTTTATTGATCGTGGTTTTGATACCCATATCGCACCGCCTTTTGAAGTCAGCCTGGAAAACTCTTCTTGTGTTTCCTGCGGAAACTGCGTATCTTACTGTCCTGTAGGTGCCTTGGAGCCAAAAAAACGGGAAAAATACCGTTACTGGGAAACCAGAGAAGTAAAAACCACCTGTGCTTACTGTGGTGTAGGATGTCAGATGAACCTGCTGATAAAGGACAACCAGGTGATCGAGGTGCAACCAGCTAAAGGCGCTGCCAATGAAGGACTCCTCTGTGTGAAAGGCCGTTTTGCCCATGACTTTATTCATCATCCAGATCGGCTCACCCAGCCTTTGGTTCGAAAGGACGGAGTCCTGGAGCCTGTTGAATGGGATGAGGCCTTCGGTGTGATTATCGATAAAATCAGGGAAGTAAAAGAAGTGTATGGACCTGAAGCCATCGCCGGATTTTCTTCCGCACGCATCACCAATGAAGAAAACTACCTGATGAATAAATTTATCCGCGGTGCCGTCGGCACCAACAATATTGACCATTGCGCCCGTCTCTGTCACGCTTCTACTGTCGCTGGACTGGCAACAACGCTGGGCAGCGGGGCAATGACTAACCCAATGGCGGATGTTCGCAATGCAGAAGTTATTTTTATCACCGGCTCCAATACCACAGAAGCCCATCCAGTGATGGGGGCTTATATTCGTCAGGCTCGACAGCAGGGAAGCCGAATCATCGTTGCCGATCCCCGGGCCATCGAGCTTTCAGAAGATGCAGATCTATTCCTTCAAATTCATCCAGGTTCCAGCGCAGCACTTTCCAATGCCATGATTCATGTAATTCTGGAGGAAGGCCTTGAAGATCATGCTTATATCCAAAACCACACAGAAGGCTTGGAAGCGTTGAAGAATTCTGTGAAAACCTGTACCCCAGAATGGGCATCCGCAATATGTCAGATACCCGCGGAGCCTATCCGAAAGGCAGCCCGAATGTATGCATCCTCCAATGCTTCCAGTATCATTTACTCCATGGGAATTACCCAGCATGTGAACGGAACAGAAAACGTCATGAGTCTGTCCAACCTGGCCTTAGTCACCGGTAATATCGGAAAACCTGGGACTGGCGTGAACCCACTGAGAGGCCAGAATAATGTGCAGGGAGCCTGCGATTTAGGAGCGTTGCCCGTCGTCATGACTGGTTACCAAAAAATTGATGCAGCAGAAACTCGTCATAAATTTCGAGAGGCATGGGGCGTTGATCTGCCAGAAAACAAGGGCTTAACCGTCACCGAAGCTTTGCCTGCTGCCGCCAAAGGCACTGTTAAAATGCTGTACATCACTGGTGAAAACCCCATGGTATCTGATCCAGATACACAACATGTAAAAGAAGGACTGGAAAAAGCTTTTCTAGTGGTACAGGATATTTTTCTGACAGAAACCGCCGAGTTGGCTGATGTAATCCTTCCTGCTGCCAGTTTCGCCGAGAAGGATGGTACGTTCACCAATACGGAGCGTCGGGTACAACGGATCCGAAAAGCGGTACCTTCTCCCGGAAAGGCCCAGCCAGATTGGTGGATTCTATCTCAACTCTTGCAACGTATGGGTCTGGAAGCTGAATATGCTGGACCAGAAGCTATTTTTGAGGAAATACGTCGGGTGACCCCTTCCTATGCCGGCATCTCTTACAGTCGCATTAAGGAAGAAGGGATTTCCTGGCCCTGCCCTACGGAAACCCACGAGGGAACTCCCATCCTTCATCAAGGAAAAGTGGCACGAGGGACTGGTCTTTTTAAAGCTGTTGAGTGGAAACCTTCTCCAGAGCTGGCACTGAAAGGTTATGAACAGGTGATGACTACCGGCCGAATGCTATACCATTTTCACAGCCGCACCATGACAGACAAATCCGACGGCATCAATACCATTGCTCCCCATAATTATGTAGAAATCCATCCAACGCTGGCAGCATCAAAAGGCATTGAACCCGGTGATGATGTACAGATTTCCTCTCCCCGAGGATGTATTACCGTCAAAGCCAAGGTGACAGAGCGTGTAGACGAACAGGTGATTTTTGTTCCCTTTCATTGGGGAAACGGAGCCAATATCCTTACCAACGGAGAAGTGCTGGATCCATATTGCAAGATTCCCGGATTCAAGGTTTCTGCGGTTCATATCGAAAAAGCTCTTTAAATTGAGAGTTGATGATTGACCATGGATAATTAAGTTCAAATACTCCAAGGTCAAAAGAGCTCGCAATACTTCTAATACCAGAAAAAACCGAAACCTCTGGCTTTATGGTGTGAAAAGCCAGAGATCTCGGTTTTGTTTTTTCAGTTTTAGTGTGGCCTTGAATAGCCGATTTAAACTAGAGTTTTTTGTAGCAGAACCACCAGTAGAGACCAGTGGATTCTCCAGCAAACGTTAACTTCATTTGCTGAAAAACACCCTTAAAATCACCTTCAGTGCTTCATTGATTTTTGTTTTTCTAGGTCTCTTGATCTCACTTGCGGTTCACCGTAGCCACATTCCTTTTCGACAATTATCTCTTAAGGCTGTTTTAAAGCAGGTGAACTCTAATTCGATGCCTTTCAACATGATCCTCTTATCTTTATTAAGTTACCCTCTAATAGAGATGGTAGCCTTGCACAAGTATCACAAGAGAACCGCCGTCCCCTCGTATTCTTATTCACCCCTTTCTTAAAAAAGAGCGTAGCTCATGACACACATCCACCTTATATCCTTCCCTATAGCTTTCCGGCACGTCGAATAAATTTACCTCTATCCCTATTTTAGAAAGCTGTACTAAAAGTTCTTCCATAAAAATCCCTTGATGATTTTTCGTATCACAGGATGGACTCTCGCCTATGCCTACTAAACCAAGTAAAGAATATCCTTTTCGATCATATTCTTTTAGTTGTTGTACTATGGGTTCGGATAATCTTTTACATAGCTCCCTATACTCCCTTGTATCATAGTCCTTTTTAGTGCGGGGTGGTCGATCCTCTCCTAAAAATAACAATTCTGGACATGGCAATTGTACTATTCCGATATTTTCTTGCAAAATTATATCTATCAACTGATTAAATCCACCTTTTGCTCTTTCCCAATCACGTATAACTGAATTTTGATTTAATATGCAATGTGCAACTAATAGTACTTTCTTAGTTCTTACCATCATAGTCTACCGCCTTTGTGGTAAATAAGTCTTTCGGGACATATTTAAGCATGGAGACTACTAATATACAACTAACGACTTTATCTATCAAATTACTGGTTATTCTGGGAATAAAAGCTGCTGTGAAAATTCGTTGTCCACTAGCTAATAACCATGCTACTAGAATATCTGTGCCTCCTCCTGTAAGACCTCCAAACATTACAATAGAAATAGGTGTTCCAATCAGTGGCGCTATAACAGCAATAATAAGACCCGTAATAATGGCTGTTTTTAACCTAAATTGAAACCGCTTGGCCACAAATCCTACTATGACTCCAATGGCAATATTGACCAAGGCAAATGGAATTGCCCGGGGATTTGTAATCACCCCTTGTATAATATTCGTAAGGCCTCCAGTCATAGCACCAGCCAGCGGCCCTAACACTACTGCCACTAAAATGGTTCCCATGGTATCCAGAAATAATAATGGTATTTGCATCGTCGAAACAACGGTTCCTAATACAATGTTCATAACGATTCCTATAGAAGCAAGAATCATTGCTCTGTTAGAACGAAACGGTACAGTAGACATAAATAATGATTCCTCCCACTGAATAGTTTTTTCTTTTCCTCTCTACCAATCCATCTACACATCATTTATATTTGCATCGTCTTAGTAGAAGTCTTCTTTTCTATGCTTTCTATCTGAACCATCAAAAAACTCCCCTTGGTTCTTCTCCAGCATTAGGCTTTTTCTATCTTTGTCGATGATATCCATATCCCATTTAAAAATAGGAAATAACGGAGTAATACATAGAGTACCATCACCGTTGCCCAGAGAATCTGAAACATGCCAATGGGTTCCAGCAAAGCCGTGTTATACCCAAGGCCACTCAGATAGTTGGTCATTCCGTTAAAGGCAATGGCACTAATGACAAAAGGAAAGGTGAAAGCGGAATAACTGGGGTAAAAAGCCAGTTTCAAAAGTCTTGGCATCTGCACCAGTCCGTAAAGGGTCATCAGAAAGGCCCATATACCCAAGGCAACCACCATGGTCAGGTTTTTTGCAGGAAAACTACTAAGATAGCCAGCCAACAATAGACTTGCTGGTGCGGCATAAATGATCACCACGGGCTGTACGGGTTCTGGAATGCCACCCACTTTAAACACCCGATAGGTTACCAGAGGAAGCCAGAGGATATAGGCGGTCAATCCAAACCAGAAAAGAATCTGTCCGATGCTTTGCATGCCATAGAGTGGCGCTGTCACACTTCCCACCACAATCCCCACATATAGGACAAAATAGCTGGAAAAAACCTTATTAATATTGAAATTCAGCACATAGGTTTTGGTAAAGAGTATGACCAGCAGGGCATTAAGAAAGATCCCCAACCCCCAGGCAGCAAAAGCTAAGCTGGGAAATTGTGGCTGAATATACGTACTGAGAAGCATCATTCCCATGGGAAAAGTTGCCATAATACAGGCAACCACCGGGTTGCTGTAACCTTCTTTCAGACAGGCAGGGAAAAGAATTATCTTCAGCACCAATGCCAGAAATAGGAATCCAGAAATCCCCCCAAGGATGAACCTTATTCCTTCATGGTAGCCACCCAGCAGATTCCCCAAAGCAGCCAAACCCAACATCAGACCAGAAACAGGCAGTGGCAATTTTTGAAGCAGACTTCTCATTGATTACACCTCTTTCCCCACATCATCCATATTCACAAATCCTTTTTCCCGCACTATGATCCGAGCCGCATTTTCTGCCACTTCTCCTGTAAAGGCAACGCATTGTGCTTTGTGTTCTCCAGAAGCCATATCCATTCCTTTGGTCAACACACTGCAACACAGCAACTTGTGATTTTTCTTAAAATCCTCCTGCAGTTCGTAGGCCAGCTCCAATGTCTTCACACTGTTGGGATCTTTAGGGTTGGTTCCTTGGGTTCGTCCAAAAAAATAGCCTAGGGCTAACACTCCACCCGAAACTGCTCCACAGGTACATTTGGATTTTCCAATTCCTACTGGAAATCCAGATGCCATGGCGATCATTTCATCCGGCATGTCCAACTCAAAATTTTTCTTAATAGAGGCCACAATGGCCTCGGAACAGTAGTACTTTCCCGCCTTAAACAGATCTTCTGCATCCTGCCTTATTTGATTGACACTTACTTTGGTTTTCATTTTTTTCCTCCCTTTAGATTCACCTTGCAGAACCAAATGGTCTCACAAGATAATATTGATATCACTCTATATTGTGTCAGATCTATCTCTGTGGGTACAATACCTTTTTATTATATCCCTATGGGTTTTTTCTATAACACAAAGGGATGCCACCTTCCCCTGGTGTCCTCTATTACGTTTTTTTATGAGAATCCTTTATAGGATTCCTCCTTTCTATTGATGCTTTCATCCCCTGCTTTCTTAAGATGCTGTCCTTACTGTTCCCTACTATGGTCTAGTCTTTTCCAACCATGCTTCCATAGTGAGCTGGGAAACTTTCCATCTAACAGAGAAAGGAACCTATGCTATAATGGTCTTATATTCGTAATTTATATTCCCCTTTGGAGGTGCCCCATGGAGTTCAGGCAGTTAGAAACCTTTGTCGCTATATCAAAATATAAAAGCTATTCCAAGGCAGCAGAATCTCTTTTTTTAACCCAGCCTACCTTAAGCAATCATATTATTAATTTAGAAAAAGATCTGGGAACCACGCTGATTAATCGCAGTAACAAACAAATCTCCCTCACCCCTGCTGGCAAAATTCTGTATGAATATGCCCTTCAGATTCTTCAGGTCAAAGAACGTGTTGGCTTTAAACTAGATGAATATCGAGGTCATTTTGTTGGTCATATCGAAATTGCTGCCAGCACGATTCCAGAGCAATACATTTTACCGTCTTTTTTAACTAGTTTTAAACAGTCCTATCCTGACGTGGTTTTAACCCTTCGACATTTAGCTTCTGATAAAATTATCGATGGTATTTTAACAGAAGCTTACAATTTAGGGGTGGTGGGCAGCAAAACCTCTCACGGCCATCTGACCTTTCATTCACTGACAGAAGATGTCCTTGCCTTGGTAGTCCCGAATACCAGTGCTTATCAACACTATGAAAATGAAGTGCCTTGGTCTGAACTGGTAAAAATGCATTTTATTTTTCGTGAACAAGGTTCTGGCACTCGAAAACTCTTTGAAGCGGCTTTGAAAAAAAACCAGCATAGCTTCCGTGATCTTAAGGTAGCGGCCTATATTGAGAATACAGAGGTCATCAAAAGATGTATTATGGATGGGATGGGGGTTTCCATTCTATCCAAAAGAGCCATTCAGCAAGAATTGCTAAATGGCTCTTTAAAAGCATTGTCTATCCCGGATATGGTTCTATCTAGAGATTTTTATCTGGTGCACCATAAATATCGAACGTTATCGCCGCTGGAACTAAGGTTTAAAGAGCATTTGCTCCAACAGCCCTAAGCATCTCTCCAGAAAAACCTTAGCACATCCTCTCACTCTTTTTAGATAAGGCCTTTCTGAATAAATTCTTGTACCAGAGGATGTGCTTGCGCTCCAAATAAATGGTTTAAATCTCCTCTATCTCGTATCTCTCCCTGATGCATAAAGGCTACCCGATTACAAAGACGCCTGGTTTGCTGAATGTTGTGGGTAACCATGAGTATTGTTGGGGTTTCTAATCCATAGTATTCACGAATCTTTTCTTCCATTAGCAAAATAGAGGATGGATCTATGTTGGCTGTAGGTTCATCTAACATCAAAAGTTTTGGCTTAAAGACCAGAGCTCTGGCCAGAGCTACTCTTTGTGCTTCTCCACCGGAAAGCGTCCATGCTTTCTGATCTTTCAAGGATATCATATCAAAAGATTCTAATAGGGAATAGACGCTTTCCTGGATTTCTTCCTCTCCATAACCTCGGATCTTCAATGGATAGGCAATATTCTGATACACCGTCCTACGAAGCAGATATGGTTTTTGAAACACCAGCGTCATGTTTCTTTGAGTTGTTTCATTTAATCCATGGTTATGATAGAGCACCTTTCCTTCCGTTGCTTCCATCAATCCAGCGATGATTTTTAACAGTGTGCTTTTTCCAGAGCCGTTGGGTCCGATGATTCCCCAAAAATACCCTTCTTCCAATTCTAGTTCAGGAATTGAAAGAACGGTTTTTTCTTTGTATTTTTTTACGAGAGAAGATAAGGTGAGTTTCATGTCATCCCTCCTGTTGCCAGTGATATAGTAAGGAATTAATAAGAAAGGAAATAAGGAGCAACACCATGCCGGTTGCAATCGCAAGGGAGTATTCCCCCATATTTCTTAACATGGCAATGGTGGTGGTCATCATCCGAGTATGCCCCCGGATATTTCCTCCCACTACCATGACGGCTCCCACCTCTGACATGGCACGACCGTAACCCGTCACCACGGCGGAAAGAATATTGATACGCAGTTCTCTTACGAGCAACCAGAGAGTTTGGGTAGAATTGGCACCCATGGTTTTCGCCAAATCCTGAATATCCGATCCACGTTCTTTGGTGCCATTATAAACCACTCCGGTAATAATAGGCATTACCAGCGCAAACTGGGCAATAACCATAGCCGTTGGCGTAAAATTTAACCCAAATCTTCCTAAAGGGCCACTTCGCAGGAACAACAAAAAAAACACCAGTCCAAGTACCACCGGCGGCATGCTCATCAGGGTGTACATCATTCGTACCAACAGCCATTTTCCTGGAAATTCCCGTATGCCCAATAGCAGGCCAAAGGGAATGGCCACCATGGACGCTAGCAAAGTAGCGGTTAAGGAAACGACCATCGACAGCCGGACAATGGCAAAAAATTCCGGGTCCATGGTTACGATTAATTGAAAGGCATCCTGAAATCCACTGACAAAGGTCTCCATCGAAAAACTCCTTGATTCGTTAGTCTCTTAGGCTCCAAAGAAAATCTTAATTAGCATTTGGAAAAAACAAAGGCTCCCCATATTTTTCGATCCCAAATGCTCCGATTTTTTCCTGTGTTTCCCTTGATAAAATCCACTCTAAAAATTTTTCCGCTGCTTCCCCTTTGATATATGGCCCCTTATCTGGATTTACGGCCATGACACCATACTGATTGAAAAGGGCTTTATCGCCTTCCAAGAAAATTTCAAGATCCACAGCCTCCACCATAGACCAATAGGTGGCACGGTCTGTCATGGTATAGGCTTCCAATTCATTGGCCATTTGAATCACATCTCCCATGCCCTGTCCCGCTTCTATATACCAGTGGCCGGATAGGTCTTCCACTCCAGCCTTTTCCCACAGTTCCTTTTCTCTGCTGTGGGTTCCAGAATTATCGCCTCTGGAAACAAAGAAAGCTTCATTTTCTGCAATGAGCTGATATCCTCGCAGCACATCGGATGCTGCTTTTTTTTCCAAGCCAACCGGATCTGACACAGGGCCTAGGAGGACAAAATCATTATACATCACATCAAAACGTGCCACCGTATCGCCAGCTCGAACCAGGGCTTCTTCCTGGTCTGTGGCATGAGTCAACAAGACATCCGCTTCACCATCTACGCCCATTTGAAGGGCAGCACCAGTGCCTACGGCTACTACTTTTACATCGATTCCGTACTGAGCTTCAAAATCCGGGAGGATGTAGTCCAGCAGCCCACTATTGTCTGTGCTGGTTGTTGTAGCTAAAATCATTTCCGATGCCGACCCAGAAAAAGTGCCGCAAGCTGTTACCAATAGTAGCAACACCTGTACCAATAGCCAAACTCCAAGCCTCCACTTTCTTTTATGTACCTTCATTTTTTCCACTCCTATCCTACTCTGCATTATATAAAACCCAGGGAAATGTGTCAATTTCAAGGAATGGCCTAAATCTTATGAAGGCTTCAAGACTTCTCTATTATTTCTTCTGCCGGAGAAGCTGATATTGTTTGGGTGTTTCCCCATAGGTTTCTCGAAATACCCTGATAAAATGAGAGAGACTTTCAAATCCTACCATCATGGCCACCTGGGTGACGGAGTGTTCCTGCAGATAAAAAGAGGCTCGCTGCATTTTTCGGGTTTTGATAAAAGAGAGGGGGGTCATTCCTGTATGGTGTTTAAAGAGTTGGGTCAAGGCAGGGGCTGACATATGGTTATCTTTGGCAATTTCTTCCAGATTAATTTTTTCATGCATTTTTTCTTCAATGTACTGAATGATTCTTTCTATCCTTGCTGAATATCGAGTCTTCAGCATGGCATATACCCTCTGATCTTGAATCAATTCATACACTAATTTTTGAGCTGCTAAATCCATCAAAAATGATGTTCCTTTTTGCTTCATGGTGGACAACTGATAAATTCTTAAAAGTTCTTCTGCTATGCTCTGATGATTATGGCCAACCTTCACTCGGTTATGAACCGTTTGTTCCAAGGCATCGTAAGCTACTTTCTCCAAAGGGGTTTTTTGAAGTACCTTCTCGATTAATTCATGGTTCAACTCAAGCACCAGAGCTTTGGTTGGTTTCTCAATTTTCATTAGAACATTAGAATGTGGCGGTAATAGCAAATGTTGGTCGGCCCCATAGATAAAAGATTGGCCTTGATCTATGCTGACCTCTTTCTCTCCGGATAGAATCGTGCAAAACCGTGTATAGCAACGAGATTGATAATAATCGGTAAAGTTTGATGGAAGATCATAGGTCAGCAACTTAATATATTCGGTTTCCATCCCATTAATCCTTTCTTGTACCCGATCAAAACTTCGTAACATTTTCACTCACCCTTTGTTATTTCTTTGACAATATCCGCGGATTAAAAATATTTCTCTAATAATATAAAAAAATCGTTAGTTTTTCAAGTAGAATGGCTATATACTGAAGGAACCGAGGAAGCATATGAATCACCTCAAAAAAAAACAGCTTTTTCCACGGATTTTCCGCAAGTATTACAGCCAGGATCAGGAGCATTTCTTTTTATTTACGGTTAAACGTTAAATATTTAACGTTGTTGTTTTATCTATTTTAGAACCCCCTTAGGAGGCGATGTCAATGAATTTAAAGTGGTTTCGAGTTCCCGGAGATATTGTTTTTGGTCAAGGGTCCCTATCTTATTTATCGGGGCTTAAAGGAAAAAAAGCCATGTTGGTCACCGGAGGACAGTCCATGAAAAAACATGGGTTTTTAGACCAAGCTCAACAATATTTAGAAGAAGCATCTATGGAAGTAGCTATTATTGACGGTGTGGAGCCAGATCCTTCCATCGAAACCGTTATCCAAGGCGGTAAACGCATGGCTGACTTTCAGCCGGACTGGATTGTTGCCATTGGCGGTGGTTCAGCTCTCGATGCGGCAAAAATTATGTGGGTGTATTATGAGCAGCCGGATACCCGTTTTCAAGATTTAATAGAAGGAAAATTTCCACCCCTACGAAACAAAGCACGTTTCGTAACGATTCCTTCTACCAGTGGCACCGCTTCTGAAATTACAGCCTTTTCAGTTATCACCGACCGCAAAAACCATATCAAATATCCATTAGTCTCCTACCAAATGACACCAGATATTGCTATTTTAGATGCCAATTTACCAGCGAAAATGCCAGCTCATATCACAGCCAATACGGGAATGGACGTAATGGCCCATGCCCTAGAAGCCTTGGTATCTACCAATGCATCCAGCTATACCGACGCCTTGGCAACGGAAGCCATTCGCTTAGTATTCCAGCACTTAGCTACGGCCTGTAAGGATGGACAGAATATGGAAGCCCGAGAAGCCATGCACAATGCCTCAGCTATTGCTGGAATGGCCTTTACCAATTCTTCTCTTGGCATTGTTCACAGCATGGCCCATAAAATCGGCGGAGAATTTGGTGTCACCCACGGACTAGCCAATGGGATTTTGATGCCTTATGTTGTGGAGTACAATAAAACTCAAACCCATAAGTACAAAGCAGTAGAGCAACTACTGGGCATTGCTGATTTGGCTCAAGCATTAAAGGCTTTAAACCAAGAAATTGGCATTCCTCTTACCTTCAATAAGGTGGATGAGGTTTCCATCTCAGATGCAGATTTTCAAAAAGTACTGGATCGTATGAGTCAAAATGCTTTGGCGGATCCATGCTCCCTGACAAACCCCCGAAAGCCTGATGTGGAGGCCATTAAATCCATCTATCAGAATGCTTATCAGGGTCTATCCTCCTAGGTTTTTCCAAAGGGTCTGGCGTTCATGCCAGACCCTTTCTCTTTTCCATATATACCCCATCTAAGGCATTCCATTCTTTTTGACCTTCTTTAATTCCACGGCTTTTGTATTTTATGTTTCTACAATTTCTATCCACATCTTTTGTTTTCAATTTTTTGGTGTATACTAGGAATATAGGCGTCAATCAATTCATTCAACGAGGTGCTCTTATGCTCCATTATATTTCGTCCCATCTTCGAAAAAAAATCCAATGGGTGGTACTTTTAGCCATTTTAGCCTCTATATTCTCACAGGCTCTCCTTCCTTCTTTTGGGATGGATCAAGAAACCAGTCCTCCTATCCTCATAGGCGACGATATTAATTATCCTCCTTACAGTTATCTGGATGAAGACGGAAACCCAACAGGCTTTAATGTGGAACTGGCCAAAGCCATTGGCCGAGTCATGGATCTCCCTGTGGAAATCCGTCTAGATGAATGGACGGTCATAAGAGAAGCCTTGGAAAATGGAGAAATCCATGGAATTTCTGGCATGTTCCGTTCGCCGGAGCGGGAAGAAATATACGCTTTCACCACCTACCACAGTATTACCTCTGGCGATCTTTTTACTCGAAGAGGATTTCAAGTAGACAGTCTAGAAGAAATCCGCGGCGCTACCATTGTAGTGCAGGAAGCCGATATTGTAGCAGAGTATTTAAGCCTACAGGAAGATTTAGATTTTAATCTGGTGCACGTCCAAAATGTCCGAGAAGTCATGGAGCTTGTTGCCGATGGAACCTATGACTACGCCGCCGTACTCAAGCTACCTGGTCTCTATAATATCCAGGCCTATGACATGAACCATCTGGTTCCTCAAGGTTTAAGCTTAACCACCAATCAGTATGCCATGGCCCTTATGCCAGAGAATCGAGAGCTCCTGTTGCTCTTGAATGCTGGTATGGAAATCCTTAGTGCCACCGGAGAATACCAAGAACTCTACGAAGAATGGCTTGGGGTTTACGAAGAGCCTAGCGTTGTCAATCTTCTTTATCGCTATGGCTGGATCCTTGGATCTGTTTTGGTCCTTATTTCTCTCTTAGTCGCTTCTGTCCTTACCCTCCGGCTTATGGTACGTCGTAAAACCAATGAATTGCATTCTGTTAATACAGAAATGGAGGCCGCCATGGAAGAGCTGGTTGCCATGGACCAAGAACTCCGTGACCAACTGGATTCCCTGCGGCTTCAGGAAGAACAGCTTCGCACCAGCGAAGAAAAAAGTCGAGCAATTATCAATGCCCTGCCTGACATTCTATTTGTCTTTGATCAAGCAGGTCACTTGCTGGACTGCCAATCTAACCCTGAACACGAATTGCTGTTTCCCGTTTCACAGTTTGTTGGCAAGCATTTAAAAGAAGTGATCCCAGCCCCCCTTGCAGATAAAACCCTTGATCATATTCAGAAAGCTGCAGAGAAAGGCTCTCTCCAACAATTTGAATATGAATTGATCCTCCAAGAAGAAAGAAAGGTTTTTGAACTACGATTGGTCCCTTCCACCAACCAAGAAGTCATCGGTCTTTCCCGGGATATTACCCAAGAAAAGCTGCATCTGGAAAAAATTGAGTTTTTAAGTTATCACGATCAGTTGACTGGTTTGTATAATCGTCGTTTTTTAGAAGAAGCTGTCCAGCGACTAGACCATCCTTCCAATTATCCTCTCTGCGTCATTATGGCAGATGTCAACGGCTTAAAACTCATAAACGATTCCTTTGGTCAACAGGTAGGGGATCAACTCCTTAAAACCGCAGCTTCCCTCCTAAAGGATGCCTGTCCTGGAGATGAAATTGTTGGCCGTATTGGAGGCGATGAATTTCTTATTCTCCTTCCCAGAATGAGCCATGAAGCAGCCGAAACCTTGGTGAAAAAAATTCGGGACCAAGGCCGCCAAACCCAGGTAGAAACCGTGGAAGTTTCCATTTCTTTTGGATGGGACACCAAAACCGACGAAACCCAAGAAATGCAGAAAATATTCCAGAATGCAGAGAACTATATGTACCAAAAGAAATTATTTGAAAGACCCAGTATGCGAAGCAAGACCGTTCACGCCATTATGAATACCCTCCATGAAAAAAACCCGCGAGAAGAAAAGCATTCTCAGCGGGTGTCGGATCTATGTGTGCAAATTGCTCAGGCTATGGAGTTTAGTGACCGTGGCGTCAATGAAATGAAGAGCATTGGCCTGCTCCATGATATTGGTAAGATCTCCATTGATGAGGGCATCTTAAACAAGCCGGGCAAGCTGTCCGAAGCAGAATACTTGGAAATAAAACGACATCCAGAAATAGGCTATCGGATTCTGAGTGCTGTCAACGATATGCAAGACACGGCAGATTATGTGCTCTCTCATCATGAACGATGGGATGGCACTGGTTATCCCCAAGGATTACAAGGAGAAGAAATCCCTTTGCAATCACGGATTATTACCATTGCTGATGCTTATGATGCCATGGTGGGCCAACGAAGTTATCGGCCTTCTAGATCTTCGGAGGAAGCAGCCATGGAACTACTGGCTCATGCTGGTACTCAGTTTGATCCAGATCTAACGGCTATTTTTGTCAAGGATGTGCTAAAAATGGATTTCTAATGGGCTTTTTTCTGTTATAATGGATCTGGCAAGATCACAGAAGGAGGCTACCATTTATGTTCTTTTCCCTTACCCTTGGTCTTTTGGGAGGTCTTGGGCTATTTCTTTATGGAATGAAACAAATGTCTACCGGCATAGAAAAAGCAGCCGGAGAAAAGCTGCATCGGATTCTAGAGGTTTTAACATCTAACCCCTATATGGCCACCCTTACGGGAATTATCGTCACCGTACTGGTCCAAAGCAGCAGTACCACCAACGTCATGGCCATTGGCTTTGCCAGTGCTGGTTTAATGAATTTATCCCAAACTGTAGGTACTATGCTGGGGGCCAATATCGGTACAACGGTGACCGCTCAGATCATTTCCTTTGATATTTCTGTTATCATTTATCCTGCCGTTGCCATTGGTGCTTATCTCCATCTCTTTACCAGCAAACGAATTTACAAACCCATTGGTCAGGCCATCTTGGGATTTGGCCTCCTATTTTTAGGCTTAAATACCATGTCCGAGGCCATGAATCCTTTGAGGGATTATGCTCCTTTTATTCAAATGCTGGCTTCCTTTGGCCAAGCACCTGTGCTTGGCATTATAGCTGGTGCTCTTTTTACGGCTCTGATTCAAAGTTCCAGTGCCACTGCTGGTGTGGTGATTGCCCTGACCCTTCAAGGAATGATTGATACCCCTTCCTCCATCGCCATTGTCCTTGGTGCCAATATTGGCACCAGTATTACGGCTGGCATTGCCAGCATTGGAACCAATTTAACGGCCCGTCGTGCGGTATTGGCCATTGTTACGGTTAAGGTGACTGGAGTCTTCTTGGCACTGGTTTTTTTTCAACCCTTTTTATCCTTGGTGATGGCCACCGGCAACAGTGTCACCCGACAAGTGGCCAATGCCCATACGATTTTCAATCTATTGAACGTACTTCTATTCTTTCCTTTTTTAACGCCTTTTTTAAAACTAGTTCACCGTTTCATGCCTGGGGAGGAACCAGTGGTGGAAACTGGCCCAAAGTACATCCATGCCAAAGCACAACAAACCACTTCCATCGCCATTGGAGCCGCCCGTCAAGAATTGCTACGAATGGCCGGGATTGCCAAAGAAATGCTTCAAGACTCCCTCCATGTCTTTGTTCATAACGATGGAAGCTTAATTGGAGCCATCCGCCAAAAAGAAGATCTGATCGACCGGCTTGAAAAAGAGATTGTATTTTTTCTTACAGGCATTTCTCAAAGTTCTCTAAGCCAGAGCCAATCTAAAACCGTCACCTCTCTAATGCATTTTAGCAGTGATCTGGAACGTATTGGAGACCATGCTCATAATATTATTCATCTGGCTGAACTCAAAATGGATGAAAAATTAACCTTCTCCCAAGAAGCCTTGGTCGAACTGGAAGAAATGCATCAACTGGTGGATGAAATGATTTCCAAGGCCATGGACGCCTTCGAAAAAGAAGATACCTCCCTGGCCAGGGAGGTTATTTCCAAAGATCATGGGGTGGATAGCATGGAACGAAGGTTACGGAAAGGACATATTCAACGACTAAACCAGAAAGTCTGTCAGCCTCAGTCTGGGGTAATTTTTCTGGATGTTATCAGCAATCTGGAACGAGTGGCCGACCATGCCACCAATTTAGCAGAAGTGGTGACAGGAGACTTTTAAAGAAGGGATTTGATTTTGGTCACCAAAATATCGATGGCCACCATGTTTTTTCCGCCTTCCGGAATAATAATGTCCGCATACTTTTTATTGGGTTCTACAAACTGAAGGTGGGCTGGACGTACGGTGGTCCGATATTGATGAATAACAGAGTCTAAACTTCTTCCTCTATCCCTAATATCCCGTTTGATTCGGCGAATCACCCGAATATCTGCATCTGTATCCACAAATATTTTAATATCCATTAATTCCCGAAGGGTTGGTTCATTAAAAAGTAGGATCCCTTCCAAAATAATAATATCTCTTGATTCCACTGTCACGGTTTCTGTTTTTCTGGTATGACGCTGAAAATCATACTGGGGCATCTGGATGTTTTCTCCTGCCAACAGACTTTTCAAATGAGCCACCAATAGATTTGTTTCAAAAGACATGGGATGATCGTAATTGGTTTTGATCCTCTCTTCCATGGGAAGGTGGTCCTGATTTTTATAATAGGCATCCTGGGGAATCGTTGCAATACTCTGGGTTGGTAATTGTCGTAAAATCTGCTTGGCTACGGTGCTTTTACCAGATCCGGTGCCGCCTGTCACCCCAATCAGTATTGGATTTTTCATTGATTTTTTTCTCCTCCTCCTCTTCTTTACACCAACAGAGCAATGATCACGGGTATAATGATCAGCTTTCCTACCAAGACTCGAGTCATATGCAATAAAACAACTTCCAATGGTCTTTCCGCATAATCATAGGCTAAGATACTCATGGGTGTCAACCCTACAGGTGCCGCCGCTAACAAGCAGGAGGCTGGATCCCAACCTGTTGCCTTTCTCAAAATCTTATACATTCCATATACCCCTAAATAAATAATCACTGAAAATCCAAGGGTTGGCATCAACATGGCTGAAAGAGATTCCATAGGGCTATTCATGATATTCAAGGCCAGCATCACGGCGATGCCCATCTGCATGATCACGCTAAGGGCTGGGGTTGGTGGCTTTAAAGGGATGCCGGCCACCACACTAGCTCCTGTTATAAAAAAGGCTCCCATCAATGCCCCAGCGGGAATGTTGAGCCAAGTGCCTAAAACCGCTCCCAACAATCCAACCCCAAAAGTTGTCCCGTAAGGGATGATCTCCATCCCTGGCCAAGAAAGAGACTTCCACTTGTTCCTTGCTTGTGCCAGAGAATCTACTCTCTTGTTGACTTTTGCAGACCAGGCAGATTTTTTACTGGATTTTTCCGTGTTTTTCGTCATTCTTTCCACAATGATCGGAAAAGAAATCACCGCAATCAACAAGCGAGACAACTGAAAAACCATTACAATGCCTACATTCCCATCCAATGCCAGTGCCAGTAATCCCATTTCTGATACACCAGAGGGGGTCGCACTTAAAAGTGCCGTGGCCACATCTAATTGAAAAAAGACCACTAATACCAGGCCTAATCCAAAGCTGAGGAAAAGGGTCCAACCAATCATAATCAGGCTAGGGACCTTAAGGTCTTTCATCTGCTGAAAAATCTGACGAGTCACCTTGACACCAATATTCGCTCCCAACATAGACTGAAGCAAAAGGACGAGCCAATTGCTAAAGGGAGCTGCCTCTAAGCCTGCTAATCCAGCTAGAGATAGGATCGCAAAGGGTCCTAAAAATGCTGGTGTTGGAATATGAAGGATATAAAACAATAAATACCCTGCCAAAGCCAGGGTAAGCAATAAAATTGGTTCTAAAACAGTCACCTTCGGTTCACGTCCTTATGTTAGTTTGTCTTGTTATGGCATCTCGAAAACCTGCTGTCCTTTTAAAGATACCACTTGTTTCATGGAGATTCAATATGCCAGGGTAAAACTCGAAAATACACTAGTAAAGCATCAGGTTTATGGTATATAATGGCTTTAACGGTACCCAAAATTCCTTAGGCAACTAGAAACCTTGGGCCTTCCTTAGGAAATGGTACTTATCCGTGTGATGTTAGAAGGCTTGAAAACATAGCAGCTATAGGAACAGGAGGCATATGAGATGAAAAAAATATTGATTTGTGATGACTCGTTGCTGATTCGAAGACAGCTCAAGCAATACTTTCAAGAAAATTGGAAGAATTTTCAAGTAGTAGAGTCCACCAATGGAAAAGAAGCCGTCACTATGTATTCGGAAGAAGCTCCTTTTTTGGTCTTTATGGACATTGTCATGCCTGAAATGGATGGCATCTGCAGTTTAAAGAAAATCCTAGAAACAGACCCCCAGGCCAAAGTAATTGTTTTATCTTCTGTTGGCAATCGAGAAACCTTGCGGGAGGCCATTGATGCCGGGGCCATGGATTTTGTTCAGAAACCTTGGACAGATGAAGTCATGAAGAAAATTATCGACACGTATGCTTAAATACACAAAGGAGTGATATCGTGCTCAATCTTTATCTTGGAAACTATTTGTTACGCAAAGGCCTTCTCTCCTCGGAAACCCTTAAGGAAATGCTGGATTTAGAAAAGAATACACGTTTACGCCTTGGGGTACTGGCCATGCACGAAGGCCTTATGACCTCCCAACAAGTAGAGGAAACCCACCTAGCACAGCGAAACGTAGACGCCAAATTTGGTGAAGTAGCCATTGGAAAAGGATTTCTAACGGAAGATCAAAGAGATCAGTTGCTCCAACACCAAGTCCAGGGAGGCGCCAAACTAGCACAGATCTTAATGGATAAAGGTATTTTTACCGCCTCTGAAATGGAAGGCATTTTATCGGATTATCGAGAAGAGAATAATTTAACCCAAGAAGAACTGAAAGCCCTGGAGCAAGGCGATGCGGACCAATTGCTAATCCCTTATGTCAAATTACAATGCGATTTGGCAGGCATTCCTCATCATGATGTGCTCAGCGCCTACAGTACTCTTTTTATGCGTAATCTTATTCGTTTTGTCGATCATAAAGCCATCCTAGATATTGAAAACCATCGAATCCCTGCGGAGGATTTTCGAGTCTTCTGCCAGAAAATTCAAGGTGGGGTTTCCTTAACTGCTTATTTAGCCATGGACAATGAGACTTATTATCCCTTTGCAGAAAAGCATGGAAACCTGCCAATTCATGGCGAAGAAGCCTTGGCAGCGGCTTCTGTTACTGAGTTTCTAAACCTGCATAACGGTCTTTTTACGGTATGGTTGTCGGATGCTTCCAAGCCTTCCACCCTTTTACCACCAGAAGTGGTTTCAGCACTACCAGACCCAGAAACAGATCCTTGCATTGCCGTACAATTTCAAACCAACTTCGGAGCCATCACCTTAATGGTCGTTTCAGCTGCTCATGGCTAACCAGCCCTATGAGAAATGTAAGGCTTAAAACACACAAAACTCATCGGCTATTTGGGTATAGACTTCCACGCTTTTCACCAAATCATTGATCTCAATTTTTTCTTCTGATGTATGGGCTAGGGCAATATCCCCTGGCCCAAATACCACCGTAGGAATCTTCATGTAATTGGAAATCAAGGCTCCATCCGTCCACCCATACTCAGTTTGCACTTCCGGTTCTTCCCCTAGGACCCTGGAAAGGGCCTCCTTTACGGCTAAAACAATGGATTCATCCATTCCAGTATTAAGCGGCGGATGTGGAAGAACAGAAACGCTTTCTGGGGTTTGGCAAATCTCAATATCAAAACTTGGATCTTTTTCTTTCATTTCATCGGCAATATCTTGATACTCTTGGATCACTGACTCTAGGGATTCTCCTTCTACATAGCGTCGATCCAACCTTACCAAGGCTTCTTCCGCTACGGTTGACTGGCCAGTCCCGCCTTTAATGGTGCCAATATTCATCACAGACGTTCCCATAAAATCATGTTTTCGCTCTTTTAGTTTGGGATAGAGCTCTTCTTTTACTTTATTAAGGAATTCTACGGCTTTTTCAATGGCATTGATCCCCTGGTGTGGTTTACCGCTATGGGCTCCTTTGCCTTTGAACTTTATATCCAACCAGACCAATCCTCGATGACTGGCTACATATCTAAAATCTGTAGGTTCCCCTACTACGGCTCCGTCCAATGTAATGTCATGACTTCCTAAACATTCTTCACAGGCCACCAAACTTTCCATCCCTTTGCTTCGTGTTTCTTCACCCACTACACCAGAGAACACAATATCCCCGTCCAATTCCTGTTCTGCCCTTTTTAAAACCACCAAGGTCATCATCATGGCAGCTACAGGCCCTTTCATATCCACGGCTCCCCGACCCCAAATATATCCTTCTTTCACCTTCCCGCTAAACAAATCTCTAGAGCTGATTTCCGCACCAAATAAGGCTTCATTCATGTCGTCTGGCTTTTCTGTATCAATATGCCCATTTAGCATCAAACTTTTTCCTTCTGGTGATTTTCTTCCTTTGATAAAAGCAATTACATTGCTTCGCTCTTTCTCTACATGTTGGAGATGAGCATGGATTCCATGCTTTTGAAAAAAGTCTAACATGTAGGCAGCCACTTCTTTTTCCTGGGTTTCTACGCCGACATGACTGGGAATCCGAAGCAAATCTTTGGTCAGGTTAATTAATTCCTGCCGTTGAAAATAATCCGTTGCTTTAATCATTTGTCTCACTCCTTGAATGGTTTTGGATACAGTTTTTCTTTTTCTAGTATATCATTTCCCACTTTTTCTTGCGAATTTCTTCAGCAAAAATCCCTCCTTTTGACAACAGATGAATGATTCATCTTTTTTGCCAAAGGAGGGACTCCCAAGGAACTTCTATAAGGTTCTATAGAATCAATCACATTATTCTGTTCATTAACTAGCGTCTAAAATGATGACCTCTACCCTGTCCATGCCCTCTTTCAGAAGTCCTTCCAAATCCAATGCCCAAGGGACCATGGTGTGGCCGACCAGCAGCATCCCCAGAGCAATTTTCCATTCGCTCGATCATTACCGCTTCCAGCTCAGCTCCCTCTTCTGCTGTCAACTGATCCAGCTCTATGAGTTCTTCAATGCGTTGGATTTTAAACTCCAATCTTTCCTCAACGGACCCCATTTGATGGCCTATCTTCTGGCCATCTCTATTGCCTCGTCCCGATGTTTCTGCTAAAACCATGGATGTGCTAAGGCCCATAATCAATAAACTCACGGCTACTACTTTCCATCTTTTTTTCATTTAAATTCATCTCCTTTTTTCTTTTTCTTCACTGTATGCTACAAGTTCATTATAAAGAGGGATTGTGGCAACTATGTGACAAAAGGAAATAAACTTATCACAGAATCCTTTGAATCCTAATATTACACCGATAATTGGTGCATTCCTGTTATTTTTTTGATATAATAAAAGAAATTTCTTCCGTATATCATGTGAAATCATAAAGAAAGATGGTGTGCTAATGAGTACAGAAAAACCAGTAGGCAAACGGGTTGTGGTGGTAGACGATTCGCCATTTTCCATTCGCATCTTAAGCGATATGCTGACACAACTAGATCTAGAAGTTGTTGGAAAGGCCAGCTCTCTAGAGGAGGTCCAAGAGGTTATCCCTAGCTTAAAACCAGATATCGTCACCATGGACATGACCATTCCAGGCACCGATGGCATTGAATGCACCGAAGCCGTTAAAAAAATGCATCCGAATGCTCGGGTCATTATGATTAGTTCCATGAAAGATGATACCATCGTGAAACGCGCTAAAAAAGCTGGGGCTTCTGGCTATGTTCAAAAACCCGTTGATCCAGAAGAACTCAAAAATGTCATTCACCGGATTACCAGTGAAGAAGAAATGCTTTTGGAGCTCCTTGAATTAAGCAACGAATCTTTTCAAGAAGCTTTATTAGACAATATTAATCGTTTTGCCGGTGAAAAAGCCCAAGGAAAACGAATCCAAGGGTCCTTTAAAGAGTCTCAGGGCGTATCTGTGGTCATTGGTGTTATAGGTGCCTTTAATGGACGGTTTGTTATGGACTTTTCCTACGAAACCGGCGTGAAAATCGTCGAGAAAATCCTGCAACAAGAGAAGGTGGAATTAGAAGATGTTCTAAACATGGCCGCAGAAATTGCCAATATGATTGCTGGCAATGCCTGCTCTACCATTAATCGAATGAAACCTTTTTATGACCTGCGGCTAGCACCGCCAACCGTCTATCATGGGGATTCGCTAGTGCTTTCCAGTGCTAATGTTACTGGCAATAGTTTTATGGCCAATACATCCTTTGGGGAAATCGCCATGACCATTGGATTTGCAAAGGGGGAGATCACATGGATGTAAAATGGATCAATCCTTTTATCGATGCCTTTAAGCATGTCATGCCTCAACTAGGCTTCGAAACCATTGAGCGTAAAAATTTGCGCTTAGGCGAAGGGAAACTCCAAAGCAGCGGGGTGATTATGAACCTAGGTATTATCGGAGAACTCCAAGGCAATGTGGTATACAACCTGGAAATGGAGACAGCCAAAGCCATTGCGTCCAAAATGATGATGGGAATGCCCGTAGAAACTCTGGATACCATGGCAGAAAGTGCTTTATCAGAACTTTCTAATATGCTAACGGCTAATGCCAGCATTAATTTTTCTCAAATGGATATCGAAACCAATATCTCTACGCCTACCTTGATGTATGGAGATAATTTTGAGGTGGTCATGAATATGCCTCAATACATCTGTATTGAAATGATGGCCGATGGATTGGCCCTTCAAATCAATGTGGCCGTCGAAGCAAAAAACAAATAAAGGAATAAAAAAAGCTTTTCCATGACTATGGAAAAGCTTTTTTGTGTCTTACCCTATAAAATCAAGCTGTCTATGGTTTCTACCAACCGATTTATCTCTGGTTTACTAATTTGATCGTCGGCTCCCAAGGATGTCCCTTTGGCCCGCATCTGGTCGTCAATCAAGGAAGAGAATACGATGACTGGTAATTCTTGAAGCACTTCATCCTCTTTTACTTTTTTCAACAAAGAGTGGCCATCCATTCTAGGCATTTCAATGTCTGTGATCAGCAGTGCTACCCGATCCTTCCAAGGTTTTTCCTTGTCTTTTTTGATGGCTTCCAATATGTCCCATGCCTCTTTTCCATTGGGCATCACCGTAACATACGTATAGCCTGCCGCATTTAGAGAATCCAACAACATATGGGCCAACATCTTAGAATCTTCTGCAATCAGAATAGGCCTTTCGCTTCGTTTTCTAGGTCCCAGCTTAGAAACATCTGCCAACTGAATTCCAGTATTGGGACTGATATCCGCCAATATTTTCTCGAAATCCAATACCACAATTAATTTCTCGTCTAATTTTACAATCCCCGTAGCAATTCCTTCATGGCCAGAAAAAATCGTTTCATCTGGTTTTTCCACTTTTTCCCAAGAAATACGATGAATCCCTACTACGGCATCCACTAGAAAACCAACGGTGATTTGATTGAAATGAGAAATAATATACCGTGCCTGATCGCTACTTGCTTCAGGAAAATTAAGATACTTTGGCAGGTCTACGGCTGTAATCACCTCATCCCTGGGTTTAAAAATTCCTTTAATACAAGGATGGGAATTGGGGATGCTGGTAGGCTTTATAAAGGTAATGATCTCTTTCACCTTTGCCACGTTAATACCAAAATAATTTTCTCCAATTTTAAACTCAACTATTTCCAGTTCGTTGGTACCGCTTTCTAACAAAATTCCTTTTTGTTTGTCCAATACAATTCCCCCTTTTTTATCCTCCACCCATAGCCTGGACAACCTTCTTTCAGGTTTTGCTGCTGTTTTTCTTCAGTCCTGGGTCTCTATCATAGCTGCTGACCATCCTTATATGTTTTTCTTATGTCCATTTTATATACCCGAAGACCAGGCATATAACCGAAAAGTCTTGATCAATTTTATGATTCTTCTCTTTTGGCCAGTTTTTCACTTCATTCTATCACAGCCACTATTTTCTGACAATAAACCAATTTTCTCTGATTCTATCTTTTCCGTTTTTATCTTTATTTTCATTAAAATAGGGTATAATAGGCTACAATAGTGTTTTAATAGGAGTGGTGTCCTCTGATGAAAACGAAAAAATGGTCTCTACGGAAAATTTTAATTGGCTCTCTCTTAGGGATTGTGATCATTATTGTAGCGGCATTTATTGTGTTGCTCCACTATGATTACAATTTTTTATACGAAGAAAAGGGACGACAAATGACCAGTGCCCTCAGTCGACATGCCCAATCAGAAGTGGAGAAACTCTTAATGGAGCCTATGTTAATGAACCAGTTTTTTCGTGAAGGCATTCAGGAAGCCTCTTTCTATTTAGACGATGATTTAAGACAGGTTGAAGAACTGCAGAAAAAAATCATCCATGCCTATGGCGAAGAAATACCCCAAGCCAGTGTTTTATCCTACGGCGATGAACTAGGCCGCTATGCTGGCCTCCGAATCAATCAAGACGGCACTCCCAATGTCATGATAAAGGATCAACGCACCAATGATCATTTGATTATTTTTGAAGACGAATCTATCCAGTCTAAACCTTCTCTGGTTATAGAGGACTACGACTTGCACCAACGGCCTTTTTACCAACCTCTTATTAGCCATCCTGTGGCTAGCTGGTCCTCTTTGTATGTCAACCAAGACGAAAAAATGGAGGTAACGGTTACCCATATCCTTCCTATCTTCGATTCCCTCTCTCAGTTTACTGGTGTCACCGCGGTAGATATTTCTCTTCATGGCCTTCAACGTCATTTACAGAAGGACGAAATTGTCCGTTCTGGTCAAGGTGTCATTTATATTGTAGATGAATCATGGAATCTGGTGGCTCACTCTGGCCAGGAAGACTGGATCCATGTATCCGAGGATACCGGTGAAGTCACCATCGATAAAGCCTTCACCCTTCATAATCCTTTGATTCAACACTCTGCTTCTTATTTCATGAATCATCAGGTGCCTCCAGAAGTACCCGTTCAGGTTCAACATCAATCCATGGCCTATTATACGGTCCGTAATCCCTTGGCCATGGACAACCTTCCCAATTGGCAGGTAATCGTCAGCCTGCCAGAAGAAGGACTCATGGGGCCTGTGAAAGAGCGACAACAGTATACCGTTATGCTGATTCTGGCCTTTGTCTCCTTGGTGACTGGTCTGAGTATCTGGTGGCTGACCAAAATCACCACCCCTATTCAACAAACATCCAAGGCCGCAAAGGAAATTGCCGCTGGCAATTGGGATGTTCCTTTGCCCATTACAGCTTCTTCTGTAGACGAAACCCATCAACTAGTCACCTCCTTTCATCAAATGGCTGTATCCCTGGAAGCTACCTTTGAAAAGCTTCATCATAGCAAGAAAAAATATCAAGATTTATTTCATGATAAATCAGAAGAATTAAAATTTGCCATGCGAGAACTAATTGATCGAGAAAAACTAGCTTCTCTAGGTGGATTGGTTGCGGGTATTTCTCATGAAATCAACACCCCCTTGGGCATTTCCATTTCTTCTGTCTCTTATATCTGTCATCAAACCCAAAAAGTATCCCAGCAATTGGAAGCAGGCAGTTTAACAGAAGAAGGCTTGTATGGTTATTTCCATGATCTACAGGAAAGCCTAAAACTACTGGAAGACAATCTAGAACGGTCCGCCCATCTGGTGAATAGCTTTAAAGAGGTAGCCGTCCATCAAAATATTGAATCCAAGCAGTCTTTTCGTCTCAAAGAAGTGATCCGCAATGTAGTGGTAAGTTTAAAGCATGAATACAAACATCAGCACCATCAATTTCAGATCAATTGCCCTGAAGACCTATGGATTGATAGTTATCCCGGGGTTTTTTCCCAAATTCTCACAAATTTAATCATGAACTCCCTCCTCCATGGCTTAGGCCATAAGCCTCATGGGATCATCACCATAGCCCTTGAAATAGAAGACCGTAGCTTAGGGCTTACCTATTCTGATAATGGTTCTGGTATGACAGAGGAAGTACAACATAGAATTTTTGAGCCCTTTTACACCACTAGGCGAGGACAAGGTAGTAGTGGCCTGGGGATGAGCATTGTTCACAGTTTAGTCACCCAAAAACTAGGAGGCAGCATCTCCTGCTTTAGCCAAGAGAATCAGGGTACCACCTTCACCATTCAAGTACCTGTGGAGGATAGCCCTGCTAAACCTTAAGAGAAAGGAAGTTTGTTTATGTCTATGGATTTTTTAGCTAAAAAAACCAGTGCCCCAAAAGTAGTAAAAAAACCGTATAAAGTGATTATTGCCGACGACGACCGTGAAGTCCATCAAATAACACGCATGATGTTGGCGGATTTCACCTTTGAAGGGAAGGGATTGGAATTTATCAATACCTATTCTGGGAAAGAAACCATGGAAGCCTTGGCTCAAAATCCAGATACTGCCATTCTTTTTTTAGATGTGGTCATGGAAAAAAACAATTCTGGTTTAGAAGTCGTGGACGGTTTGCGAAATGAGTTAAAGAACCAAATGACACGAATCATCCTTCGCACAGGTCAGCCAGGAGAAGCACCAGAAGAAGAAGTCATTCGCCAATATGATATTAATGACTATCGGTTAAAAACAGAAATGACCATGAAACGTCTTTTCACTTCAACGTATTCAGCCCTCCGAAGTTATCGGGATTTGACTCGTATCGATCATCACCGTAAGGGGCTGGAAAAAATCATTAAAGCCAGTTCTCAATTGTTCGAGCATCGTTCTCTCAATGAATTTTTAACCAGTATTCTAGACAATCTCGCCTCCTTCTACCAAGAGGAAGCTGAGATACTATTTGTTACGCAAAGCGACGGTTTTCTTACCTTAAAAGAGCATAACGAATCCCATATTATGGCGGCTACAGGGAAATACAAAGAGCATCTGGGGAAAAAACTAAGCCAAGTCAAAGACCTGGATCCTATTGTTTCCTTAATTGAAGAAAGTAAAAATTCTTCCCATAAGATTTTTCATGCCCAAAATGGATTTTTAGTTAAAAACGATCAAAACTCTCTAAACGATAGTTATATCTACATTGAAGGGGCTAAAGAAATTTATGATTTCAACTTAATTAATTTGTTTTTATCCAATTACGATGTGGCTCTGGATCGATTTGTTATGGAAAAAATGGTGTCTCACACTCAAAAAGAGTTGATTATTACCTTAGGTGAAATTGTGGAAAGTCATTTTGATGAAACCGCCGGTCATGTGCGTCGCATTGCGGATATTATGTATCAATTTGCCACCATCCTTGATTTTACAGCCTCTGAATGCGAAATACTTAAAATAGCCAGTACCATGCATGACATTGGCAAAATTGCCATACCGGATCATATTCTGAAAAAAAAGGGACCATTAACGGCGGAAGAATTTGCTGTCATCAAGCAGCATCCTGTCATTGGCCATAAAATCTTATCTAAGTCCAACCTCTCTTTATTAAAAGTATCCTCGGAAATCGCCCTCTATCATCATGAACGTTTTGATGGCTCCGGCTATCCGGAAGGATTAAAAGGAACAGAAATCCCCCTGAAGGCCAGAATGTTGGCTATTGTTGATGTTTTTGATGCCATGTCCCATAAGCGAGTTTATAAAGAAGCCGCCCCCTTGGAAGAAGTGTTGGAGTACTTGAACAGCCAATCTGGAAAACATTTTGACCCAGAATTGTTGTCGGTATTTATCGCCCATCTGGACCGTATCACTGGGGTTTAAAATAAATGGAAAAGGAGAATTTCTATGTTTTTTCGCCAGAATCATCAGCAACAGGAAAAGATTTTATCAAAAGCCCTGAAGGATTCTATCTTAATTGATTACCAAATTATTCAACAAGCCTTTAAGGACGTGGAGAATCTTGTTTTCACAACAAACGACCGCAAGGCCATCGAAAAGGAATTAGAAGGATTGTTATCCGCTAATCCATCCTATTATGGCCTATGGGTGGTAGGCCTTAAAAATGAGTTTAAGGATGGCTCCTATGAAAACCAAGATCATTATGAAACACATGGTCGTTTAAACACCTATATCTACCAAACGAAAGCCGGCGTTAAAAAAATGTTTTTAGAAAATATCGATCAGGAAGATTTTTATAAAAAGCCTTTAGAAACAGAAAAAATCCAGATTATGCAGCCTTTTTTCTATGATTTAGAAGGGATTCCTGTCTTTATGACTGCAGTGGCAAAACCATTTTTTATAGCAGATAAAAAAGTCGGTGTCCTTGGTATTGACATTGTTTTACTGGGAATCAACGAATTGGATTTGGATTTTGTACACCAAAAAATTGAAGACATAAAACAAGTCATCCCAAAGTCCATCGAAGTATATCAAAAGAATTTAAAGGCGATCATCGAAAAATTCGCATTGGTGGATCGTAAAATTGAATTGGTCAAAGAACATGCAGAGCAGATAGATTCAAGTGTTTTAGAAGTGTCTAAAGCCATAGAAGAACTGGCCGTAGGAGCCATGGATCAATCAAAAGAAATTGAACAAGGAGTGTCCCTAACCATCGATCTAGGCAATATGATTGATCAAAGCATTTCTGAATCCAATCACATCAATGAAATGACCCTTGAGTTATCAAAAGAAAAAGATCAAGGCATCCAATCCTTAAAAAAAGTAGTAAAGATGGTGGAAAGTGTGGATAGCGAAATCCTACTGGTGAAAGACACCATTGAGCATACGGTTAGCAGCAGTAAAGAAGTGCTGCAGGCCAATGAAATGATCAAATCAATTGCTGAACAAACCAATCTATTAGCCCTCAACGCCTCTATTGAAGCTGCCAGGGCTGGTGAGGCTGGGAGAGGCTTTGGAGTGGTTGCGGAAGAAATAAAAAAATTGGCCGAAGAGACCAACCGATTTAATAAAGAGATTGATCATGTACTCAAAAAAATGAACAGTAATGTATTAAACTCCCAGAGTACCATTGAAAAACTTCTTAGCTCCACCAAACAACAATTGGAAAATGTTATAGAAAACCAAACCTCTTTTAACCAAATGAGTCATTTAATTGAATCCATCAGCACAAGCAATGCTACTTTTGCTACCTTGATGCAGGAAATTGAGGAACAAAAGAACAGGACCGTGAAGATTTTAGAAAATTTATCTGCCATCGCAGAAGAAAATGCGGCTGGTTCAGAAGAAGTAATGGCTTCCACTGAGGAGCAGGCAGGTAATTTGTCTGAAGTAGTCCAAGAAATCCTTAAGCTTCTGGAGGAAACCTATATCATCAATCAAATCCTTACACGATACACAAGTCCGTAAAGATTCTTTATTCATTTCCATTGAGTAGCCGAGGTGATTGGATTGATTCTCTCTTGTTCTTTTAAACGATTACAACATCGGATGATTGTAGCCTTTTCGATTTTGCTGGTGATATCCATTTTGGCCAACAGTTCTTTAGCCCTTTGGCAAATTACCCACCAGACCCGTGAAGATTACCAAAAATCCATTGATCAAAAGATGCAATTGTTGGATCATCATGTCCATTATTATGCCAATACCATTGCCTCCAATACCAAAATGTTGGCTGAGCTCCCCCTTATTATGGAAGCCGACCATCGGATTACCACCTATAAAGATTTACGTAGTCCCGAGGGGCTAATTCCTATGCAACCGATGCTGGGAGATCCTTACGAACAAGCCGTATATGGTGTCTTAAAAACCTTTCAACAGTCCCATGACTCCGTTAAAAACGCCAGTTTAGGCGTCGAATCCAACGGAGGTTTTGTGATGCATCCTCCTCGGCCTCGCTTTAATGAATACGATGCCCGCGAAAGACAATGGTACCAAAAAGCCATGGAAAGACCAGGAGAAGTCATCCTCTCTGAAATCTATACAACTTCCAGCGGAGAAAAAGTGGTGCTTTGCGTTATGGCGGTTTTAGATGAGCTGGGACAATTGCGTGGCGTCATTACCATTGACTTTGACCTCAAAGAACTATCCCTAATCCTTGGCCAAACCACCATAGGCCAAAGTGGTTACGTTCTCTTGACAGACTCTCAAGGATCTATTGTAGCCTATCCGGACAACCCAGAACAAGTGGGAAAATCCTTAGCCGATATTGGTCTTGGTGCTTTATTGAAATCCAATGCCATGCATCCCCAACAACAGGAAGGATTTCCCTATAAAAATAACACTTATCATGTTCAAGTCACTCCTTCTACCTTAGCCGATTTCCCTCTTTATTATGTCTCCTTTATTCAAGGAAGTGAATTCTATCAAAGCGCCTGGGATTTGTCACGAAATTTAGCCACTATTGCTTTGTTTCTATTGATTCTCACCCTCTTTCTTGCCTATTGGCTTTCCCGTCAATTAACTGGTCCCTTAACCACCTTAAGCCAATTTGCTGATCAGCTAGCTGCTGGAGACTTAAGCCAACGGCTGCAGCTACCGGAAGAAGACGAAATTGGTCAATTGGCTCAACGGTTTAACGCCATGGCGTCGGCCATCGAAAAATCACAGCAAGAACTAACCTCTAAAGTAGAAGAACGAACCTATGACTTGTCTGCCTCTAACAAAGCATTGCAGCATACCAACGAAGAGCTTCACCAAGCTTTGGTATTACTCAAAAATACCCAGCAACAATTAATACAGTCCGAAAAATTAGCAGGACTTGGTACCTTGGTAGCTGGATTAGCCCATGAAATAAACACGCCTCTGGGTGGCTCCATCTCCATTGCTTCTTATTTAGAACATCAAATTCAACAACTCCTTAAAGCCATCCAAGCACAACAAGTGGATCGTCAACAATTTGATGCCTACATGCAACGGATGCAGGAATCAATTGAGGTTCTATTAAGAAACCTTGGCCGGTCCAGTGATTTAATTCAACATTTCAAACAAGTGGCTGTGGATCACACCCAAGAAGAAAAAAGAGAATTTTATGTCAAAGCTTATGTGGAAGAAACTCTTCTAGGTTTTCAACATCTGCTTCGGGACGGTAAACACACCGTAACCCTTGAATGCGACGATGCTTTATCCATCCATAGTTTCCCAGGATCCCTTGCACAAATAATCTCCATTTTAACCCAAAATGCTTTGGAACACGGTTTTTATGAACAAGAAGAAGGTGCCATTCATATTTCTTTTCAACAACAAGGCCATCGCCTGATTCTTACCTATAAGGATAATGGTGCTGGCATGGAGAAGGATGTAAAAGCTAGGATATTCGACCCTTTTTTCACCACTTCCCGACATCGTGGCCATGTTGGCTTAGGCCTCCATATCTTATATAATATCTTAAGCTTGCAACTAAAGGGAGATGTGACCGTAGAATCCGAGCCTGGAAAGGGAACCAGATTTTACCTCATATGGGAATCTTCGTGATTTTATTGACAAAATCCGCCGCTGGTGATACTCTTTTCTATGGCCTTGGGTCCCCTGCCGTCTTTTGGCGAGATAAAGACAGCAACGCCACCCAACAACTAAATAACGATAGGAGGAAAAAAATGTTTAAAAAATTTACCAATGCATCCGTTAAACTTGTACAAAGATTTTTGCCAGACCCATTTTTATTTGCAGTTCTTTTAACTTTAGTCGTTTTTGTACTTGGAATTTTTTCTACGGGACAGTCGGCCTTTGATATGGTCCATCATTGGAGTGGCGGCTTTTGGAATCTATTGGCTTTTTCTATGCAAATGGTTCTAGTGCTGGTTACAGGCCACACACTGGCTCAGGCTCCCATTATCAAAAGAGGTCTACGGAACCTAGCGGCTATCCCTAAAACCCCAGGATCTGCTATTTTTGCTGTCACACTGGTGGCCTTAATTGCGTCTTGGATTAATTGGGGCTTTGGCTTGGTCATAGGGGCTCTCTATGCCAAAGAGTTGGCTAAAAAAGTGGAGGGAGTGGATTACCGACTGCTCATCGCCTCTGGATATTCAGGTTTTGTCATCTGGCACGCTGGTTTTTCAGCGTCTATCCCCCTTACCTTAGCAACGGCCACGGCGAACCTAGAAGAAATGACTCGTGGGGCTGTGGTGGCTCCTATTCCCACCAGCGAAACCATCTTTGCTTTATTTACGGTTGTTCCTGTATTGGTATTGATGGTGACCATCCCTTTTATTAACAAAGCCATGCATCCTTCCAAAGAAAACGCTGTCATTGTTGATCCAAAGCTGCTGGAAGATGAGGTAGAAGCCCAAGTGCCTCTGGATCAAACCCCTGCGGAAAAAATGGAAAATAGCCCGGTGCTTTCCATGGCCATTGGTTTAATGGGTTTTGTATTTATCTTTCAACATTTCTTAAACAGTGGTTTTGATTTAAATCTTAATGTGGTAAACTTTATCTTTCTGTTCACTGGTATTATCTTGCATGGAACACCAAGACGTTTTTTAAGTGCTGTCACTACAGCGGTTAAAGGAGCTGGCGGTATTATTATACAGTTTCCCTTTTACGCAGGCATTATGGGCATGATGACTGGTGCCAGTCCAGAGGGCCTTTCCTTAGCCCAACAGATGTCCACGTTTTTTGTCAGCATCTCTACGGAAGTTACCTTCCCATTCTTTGCTTTCCTAAGTGCAGGAATTGTTAACTTCTTCGTTCCCTCCGGTGGCGGTCAGTGGGCAGTACAAGCGCCTATTATGATGCCTGCAGGAGCAGAGCTAGGCGTCGATGCAGCCAAAACTGCTATGGCCATTGCCTGGGGTGACGGATGGACCAATATGATACAACCCTTCTGGGCATTGCCTGCTTTAGGAATTGCTGGTTTGGGTGCCAAGGATATTATGGGCTATTGCCTCATTAACTTAATTTATGTAGGCCTAGTGGTCAGTTTCTTTCTTGTTATTCTTTAAGGCGGCTCTTTAAAATCCTACAACACAGGGATGATTCCAACGGTTACCTATCCAGCATATCCGTGGGTCATCCCTGTTTTGCTTTTGTGCCCTAGGAAGGATCTTCGTGCCATCCCCCTAAAATAATGATATAATAAGAGGAAATGTCCTCAATGGTTTAAGGAGTCCTTTTATGAAAAACATCTTCCTGAAAGATGGCTGGATCCTCATGATGATAGGTGGCTTTTTTGCCTATCTTTTTACCGTAAGGATCCATCATCAAAATCTATCCAATCTAATAGCCGTTCTAACAATGGTGAGTGCAATCTTCATTCTTTACCGTTCTGCAAAAAAAAACCACTATGGCTACGATAGATGGTTGGTTGGCTATGCATTTTTTTGGCTCTTGGCAGATACCCTCTGGCTAATCCTGGCTCTGAGGCCTGGTATACACCCTGAAGACCTCCTCTATCTGGAACTTTTGTACACAATTCCTGCTGGCTGCTTGTTTGCCATGATTATTCACTGGGTTGCTTCCGAATCCAAGAGATGGAATCTTTACCAGCTATTTTTAGATTTTTTAGCCGTATTTTTCGTACTGATCTACCTTTTTGCACATCCGCTTTACGCCCATTTTCTAGGGGAACAAAGCATAAATATGGAATACTTCATAGTTGTACTGTATACCTTTTTAGCCCTTTTCATTTTTGTTTCTGCCATTACCTTATACCTATCTTCTTATCGACGCAGCAAAAGTTTTGCTTTTTGCTGCATTATTGCAGGTCTCATTCTATATGGGTCTACAGACTTTCTCTATGCCTATTTAAGCCTATTTAACCTGTACGTCCCAAACTCCTTTATCGACATTTTATATCTAATACCACCTATTCTCTTTGCTTTAGGCCTTCATAAGGATGTGCATCAACAAAAACCTGACCAGTTGTATCATCCCTTAACCCTGCCGGATAATTATGGACATCGTAAGGCTCCCTATGGGTTTATGCCCCTTATTCTAGGGCTGTTTCTTCTGGGAGAAATTTCCTTCGCCCAATTTTTAAATGCATTGATCCTTCTTTCCCTCTATTACATGATGTCTAAGAACATCCAACTATCCATTAAGAATTACCACTTATTACAGGAAGCCCACATCACCAACCAAAACCTAGAAATAACCGTCCGAGATAAGACCAAAAGTTTGAAAGAAACCAATGAAACCTTAACCTATTACTCTTATGCAGATCCATTAACGGATTTGTCTAATCGCAGAGCCTTTATTAATTATATGGACGAGTTAACCCTAGAAAAAAAATCCCCCTTCCATCTTCTCTATATGGATTTAAATCGGTTTAAATATATCAACGATACCCATGGCCATGATGTTGGCGATAGGGTACTCCAGACCATCGCCCATCGTTTTTCGAAGGATTGGAATACCATCGGGAGTCTTTTTCGCATTGGCGGCGATGAGTTTGCCTTAATTCTTGAAGGCCATTACCCCCGAAAAAACTTGGAAAAAGCAGCAGAAAAACTGATACAATCCGTAGAAATCCCTATTTCCATTGATCACTACCATTTTTATCTAGGAATTAGTATTGGTATTGTGTCCTACCCTCAAGATGCCACTACACGAAAAGCATTAATGCGTTATGGGGATATGACCATGTACCAAGCTAAGGATTATTTTATTCAGGGCAGCTACCGGTTTTATGATTCAGCCATCAAAGAACAGATTCATGAAAAACACGTCATGGAAATGTTGCTCAAGCAGGCAAATAAGCAACAAGAATTCTTCTTGGTATTTCAGCCCCAATTTGAAATCCATCACCAGAAACTCATTGGATTTGAAGCCCTTCTGAGATGGAACCAACCCAATAGAGGCATCATCTCACCGGCACAATTTATTCCTGTGGCGGAAGAAACTGGTCTTATTATCCCCATGGGAAACTGGGTCCTTTCAGAAGCCTTTAAAACCATCAAAAAAATCAACCAAACCTACGGTACCGAATTCCGAATGTCCATAAATGTATCTCCGGTTCAATTACAAGATCAGAAGTTTATGGAAACCTTGGAAGAAAAAATCCAATACTATGATATCCCCCCAGCCTGGATTGACCTAGAAGTCACAGAAGGAGCTGCCTTTCATCAAGGTTTCAATGTGGAGGTTTTCTTTGACACCCTTCGGAAACTTGGCATTCATGCTTCCTTAGATGACTTTGGAACTGGATATTCTTCCCTAAGTTATATCAAACGCTATGACATTGATCGGTTAAAAATTGCCAGAGAATTAATCAACGGTATTCACCAAGAAGAAGGTGCCAAGGAAGTGGTCCGAGCCATCATTCTGATGGCCAAAGCCATAGGCCTCACCACCATTGCTGAAGGCGTAGAAGAAACTGCTCAAGTTCAGCTACTTCGGGACATGGGCTGCCATGAAATCCAAGGATTCTTATGGGGAAAACCCGTATCTTTACCTGTACTAGAACAACAGTTTATTAAACCCTTCTCATGCCCTTCCTCCTTGGATTAACCCATGTTTCATGCTTTCATCCATCACTTTCTGGATAAGTCATCAAAAAACTGGAATAAACACCCTCATGAAAGGATGCCTTGCATCAACAAGCGGTTCCAGAAATCTTTAAAACATTGAAGCAACTAGACTTCCGTGGCTTCTTCTAACCAAAGACGTAGGATCACCTTGGTTCCTTCTCCGGGAGTGCTGTCCACGTGAATCCTGCCATTCATTCGCTCCACCAATTCACGGGCAATCGGTAGCCCTAGTCCAGTTCCACCAGGATGGGAGCTGCTATCTTTTCGATCTTGGTAAAATGGCTGGAAAAGCTTATCTACTGTGCTTTGCTCCATACCAGGACCTGTGTCGCTTATTTCCAAATGCAGATGATGGCGGCCTTCTTTTTTCCCAAGGGATTTCATCTTCAGGTGTACGCTGCCTTCTTCCGTAAACTTAAGGGCATTTCCCGCTAAATTCAAGATAATTTGACGCAAACGAACTTCGTCCCCCTTAACCCTACTGGGTAGACTTGGGTCTTTTTCTACCAAGAGCTGTAGCCCCTTTTCACGGGCCATGGGGTACAGGGAGGCTATGGCTTTCCTAATGGCTTCTGACAAATGAAAGGGATGGTGATCCAGCTCCATTTCACCGGCTTCAATTTTGGCCATATCCAGTACGTTATTCACGAGACTCAACAAATGTTGGGCTGAGTAATTCATATAGCTCATATACTGAGTTTGTTCTTTATCCAAGGGGGTTTCTTCTAGAAGCTGCAAAAACCCTAGCAACCCGTTGACAGGGGTTCTAATTTCATGGTTCATGGTAGCCAGAAATTTGCTTTTTGCCTGATTGGCTTCTTCCGCTTGATAAACGGCAATATCCTTTTCTATATTTTTCTTTTCTAGTTCCTGCGCATATGTTCTTAATGTTTCTTCGGCTTGTTTTCTGTCGGTGATATCTCGAACCGTTGCCATGATCCTTGGTTCACCCACAATGGTTACTCGATGAAGGTGGTTCTCCCCAGGAAATGTTTCACCGTTTTTTCGTTTGAGAAGCCATTCAAAAACCAGCTCTTCTCCCGCAGCACAACGTTTAATCAAGGCAGCGGCTTTTTCTCCTGCCTCTTGCGGATCTCCAGCACTTAAGGCTGCCACCGTTAGAAATGGTACTTCTTCACGGGTATATCCAAATATTTGGAGAGCCCTATCGTTGACATCAATGATGGCTCCGGTATGCATGTCGTGAAGAAAGAGGGCATCGATGGTATTGTTAAATAGCTCCCGATAGGTTTGTTTGCTTTTGATGAGTTGCTGTTCCATTTCCATTCGCTGAGTCATCTCATGGCCGATGGACTGATATTCTAGAATCTCTCCCTCTTGATCCCTAACGGGATGATCCGTCCACTCATACCAGTGCCATTCCCCTTTATAATCTTGTAACCAGTTGCTATAGACACTGGGAGTGCCGCCCTTTTTTAACAGTTCCAGATGAATCAACACAAAATCTCGTTCTTTAGGATGGATAAACTCCAGCAAGTTTTTTCCCATTATCTGGCTTTTATCTTTCCCCAATAACTGACAATAGGCTTTGTTGGCAAAGGTGATGGTATGGGTGTGGTCAAACCTCAAAATCATATCATGGGAATAATCCAGAATACTTTCCAATCTTTCTTTGGTTTCCGTCACTTTGGTTTCCGTCACTTTTTTTTCCACCACTTGACACACCACCTTTCCTAGTATGGCTTTGATCTCCTTATGCTGTTTTTCTTGATGATAGTCCCTTTATTTTTCCGGAAAAATCTTCAACTTATCCATGACTTCCACCAGTTTTTCCCGATTAATGGGTTTTGCAGCATAGGCCTGACACCCTAGTTCAAAGGCTTCCTCGACGGATTTTTTGTCGTTTAAGGCCGTTGTCATGATAATCATGACCTGCTGGTCTTCTGCCACCTTTCGATCTCGTTCCATTTCACGGATGATTTTTAACACTTTAAGTCCATCCAGGCGAGGCATCATAATATCCAGATAAATCAGGTCGTAGGCTTGCCCTTCCTCCCAGGCCATTAAAAAAGCATCAATGGCTTCAATACCGTCTACGGCAATATCACAACTTCCATAGGTGGCTAAAAAATGTTGCATCATTTTGCGGCTCATTAAATCATCTTCTACAATAAGGATTTTCATGGCATTCCACCTCGCTTCTGTATTCTTTCTTTTCTTTTCCTAGCTAGCATCCTTGGTTACACATACCGAAGGATCTCCGGTCCTATCTCTTTCAAATCCAGTTGTTTCATTACGCCTCCGATATTATAGGCCACCATGGGCATGCCGTAAACAACACAGGTTTTTTCATCCTGTCCTAGGGTATAACTGCCTGCCTTTTTCATGCTCAGTAATCCTTTGGCTCCATCGCTTCCCATGCCAGTGAGAATGACTCCCACGGCCTTGGCTCCGGCTGTTGCGGCTACGGATTCAAACAACACGTCCACCGAGGGACAATGGCCGCTTACTTTTTCTCCATCATAACATTTCACCGTGTACCGGGACCCACTTTTGACCACTTTCATCTGGTAGCCACCAGGTGCAATGAGGACTCTCCCTGTCCTTACTTCGTCGCCTGTTTTAGCTTCTATCACTTCCATGGAACAAAAGGTATTCAATCGATCTGCATACATTTTGGTAAAAGTGGCTGGCATATGCTGAACAATCACAATCCCCGGCAAGGAATTTGGCAGTTCTTTTAAAATCTTCATCAACGCATCGGTTCCCCCGGTGGAGGCTCCCAGAGCAATAATATCTACTGCTGAACTAGACTTGGTTACCAAGGGCCTTTGGGGTTTTGAGAGTGGCTGTTCCAATGGTTTTGTTTGGGAAACCGCCGCCACTTTAACAATCTGAACAATTTCTTCTAAAAATCTCTTAAGGTCTTCTGGTTTTTGAATAGTTGGTTTCTCTACAAAATCCACAGCACCGGCTTCCAAAGCAGCCATGACTTGATGGGCTGAACCGCTAATCACTACTACAGGCATTGGAGCTTGCTTCATGATTTTTTTTAAAAAGGTCAGGCCGTCCATTCGTGGCATATTCACATCTAGGGTGATGACATCTGGATTTTTAGCTTCTATCACTCCAACGGCTTCATAAGGATCTGCTGCTGTGCCAACCACCTGAATTCCTGGATCTACCGCCAATCCTTTGCGAATGACTTCTCTGGAAATCATGGAATCATCCACAATGAGTACTTTAATAGGTTGTTTTCTTTTCATGTAATCCCTCTCCGATAAGTAGCTGGTCGTAGGTACTGAAAGCCGATTCGATCATTTCCAAGGGTTTCGGAATGGCCGATCAGCAGATACCCTCCAGGCTGTAATTGATGATAAAACTTTTGAATCAGTTGTTTTTTAGTTGCTGCATCAAAGTATATCATAACATTTCGACAAAAAATAACATGAAATTTCTTTTTAAATGGGAAGCTGGGATTCATTAAATTAAAGTGTCGATAAATCACTTGTTGTTTCAATTCTTCTTTCACTTTATAGGTGGATGTATCTTCTCTGATAAAGTATTTTTGTATCCAATATGTGGGTAATCCGCTTACCTCTTCTGCTGTGTAGGCACCTTCCTTGGCACATTGAAGGGCGGCAGATGATATATCCGTTGCCAGTATGTCTGCATTCCACTGATGAAAACTAGGTCCAAAGTAATCTTTTAATAGCATGGCTATGGTATAAGGCTCCTGCCCTTTTGAACAACCTGCACTCCAGATCCTCAAGTCTTTATCCGTCGCCTTCCGTTGCATCCATGGCAGAATTTCGTCTTTAAAAAAGGAAAAGTGCTGAGGTTCTCGCATAAAAAAAGTATGGTTGGTGGTTATTTTATCCAAGAGTTCGAACGTAGCTTCTCCACTTTTATCTGCTAGTAAATGCTGATAATACTGGGAAAAGTTTTGAAAACCCTGGCGGGAGATGGTGTTTCCCAACCTGCCAAGTACCAGGGTTTTCTTCTCTTTTTTAAGCCGAATCCCATAATGCTCATGGATAAAACTAGCCAGTTGATTGAACTCCTGTTCCGTTATGGTGAGCATTGGTATCACCTGATTCGTTTAGTATTTTCCAAACTCCTGATCATCCAGAGAAATGCGTTTCTTTTTTTTCCCTTTGGTGGTTTTTTCTGGCTCTTCTTCTTCTTCGTAATCCTCTACCCCATTATCCAGGATTTTCATCATATCTGGATTCATCTGGTCAAAGCCACTGGACCTGTTGGCTCTTCGACCCTGGTCTTTCAGCTTAAATCGATTCACCGCTTCTTTTAGAAGTTGTGCCTGACTGGAAAGTTCTTCACTGGCAGCAGCGGCTTCCTCGGAAGTAGCAGAATTGGTCTGTACCACTTGGGACACTTGGAGGATGGCTTGGTTTACTTCTTCAATGCCAGAAGCTTGCTCGTTGGAGGCATCCGCAATTTCTCCCACCAACCTAGCGGCATTGGAAACGCCTTCTACAATCTCTTCCAGGGCTTTGGCCGTCTGATTCGCAATTTCTGTTCCAGTGCTGACTTTATGGATGGAGCCTTCAATCATCTCTGTGGTTTCTCTGGCTGCGTCTGCACTTCTAGCCGCCAAGTTTCTTACTTCTTCTGCTACAACGGCAAACCCTTTGCCATGTTGGCCTGCTCTGGCTGCTTCTACTGCGGCGTTGAGTGCCAAAATATTGGTCTGAAAAGCAATTTCATCGATGACTTTGATAATCTTGGAAATCTTATTGGAAGATTCATTGATTTCTCTCATGGAGCCAAGCATTTCTTTCATCTGTTCATTGCCTTGCTCCGCATCTGTCATGGTCTTTTTAGAAATATCGTTGGCTTGGGTAGCATTATTGGCGTTTTGCGTGGTCTGAGCCGATAACTCTTCCATAGAAGCCGTAATTTGTTCTACGGAGCTGGCCTGTTCTGTAGCTCCCTGAGACAACTGCTGGCTGGAATCCGCTACCTGACTAGATCCAGAAGATACCTGTTCTGAGGCTGTATTGATATCTGTCATGACTTCATTGACGTTTTCTGCCATATGGCTAAAGGCTCTTCCCAATTCTCCTATTTCGTCCTTGGAATCAATGGTTATCTCCACATTTAGGTCCCCAGAGGCAATTTTTCCTGCCCCATCCAGCAATTCTCCCACTGGTTTTGTAATGCTTTTACTAATAAAGAGTCCCAATAGGATGGAAAGAAGGATAGCCCCCAAGGTAAAGGCAATAATCATCATGGTAGATCTGGTGACGGCTGCATTAGCAATCTGTGTATTCAACTCCACCATTTGATCCAAAAGCCCCATGGCTTCTATAAAGGCTGGTGTATTGACCTGAATAGCCTGATCCATCATAGCCTGCTGAACCGCCAGGGAACTGGTTGCCAAACTTTCCATCTGGTTTAAATAATCCAGCGTCTGATTCATATTAGGCAATGCAACGGATTCATACTGATTCCATGCTTGTTGCTGCCGGTTTTCAGCTGTACCCCTAAGAAGGGTATCAATATCCCCCCCTGCATTATGAACTCGATGATGTGGTTCATGCAAGTTATCGATGACTGCCTGTAGTTGGTTGCTTCTGGTTTCAAATCCGCTGAGCCATTCTCCTAAGCCACAATGATTGGCATCTAGTTGGCCTGTAAAGGAAGTCCCATTTCGGATACTCTCTGCCAATTGCCAAATCCAATCGTAATGATCTCGCTGGCCAAGAGCAATTCTCGTCTGAACCGCCGCTGGATCTTCGATGCCGATGCTATCTACTTCCCGAGACAGACGCAGAAATTCTTCATGGCCATTTAGAAAGGTGTTTACAGCTGGCTGTACCTGTGCCCATAGCCGTTCTTCTTCCGCCGTCATAGGCAACTTCATGAACTCATCCAGATGATACTGGTAGTCTTCTTTAAGGCTATCCAATTCTCTGTAAATCTCCTGTTTATACTCATAGGATAATTGGGCATTCATCAGAGCGTTCTCATTGGCCTCAATACTAGCCAGATCTGCCTCCATCTCCAATAGATATGTCACGCTGGGGAGGCGAAGGTTCCCGACTTCTCGAAGGCCCATGTACCCTGCTACTCCTACAGCTCCTGCAATAAGAGCCACTATAATAAATCCAGTTAATAATTTGGCACCTATCTTCATATTGCGGTATACTTTCATGTTTTTCTCCCCTTTCTTATTGGGACACTTGATCCAGAACCTCTAATTCGTCC
The DNA here is from genome assembly GCF_055383815.1 of Tindallia texcoconensis. Classification (NCBI taxonomy): domain Bacteria; kingdom Bacillati; phylum Bacillota; class Clostridia; order Peptostreptococcales; family Tindalliaceae; genus Tindallia; species Tindallia texcoconensis. The sequence continues at coordinate 1,554,694 of NZ_AP042431.1, read as the reverse complement.
TCCCTCAACAGCTTTTCACAGTCTAAAATCAATTTCACCTGGTCTCCTACCCGTCCAATGCTTTTAATATACCGATTTTGAAACCCTGTCTTATACTCTGGAGGCGGGACAATATGTTCCTCTGGCATGCTGAGAACTTCCGCCACTTCATCTACGATAAGGCCAATGGAAGTGTTTTGAATCTCAATGACAATAATACAAGTCCGATCGTGGTAGTCCATGGGTTCTTTTTTAAATTTAATTCGTACATCAATGAGGGGAATAATCTGGCCCCGTAAATTGATAATGCCTTTTACATAAGCTGGCACTTCCGGTACTTCTGCAATGGGCTGCATCCCAATAATTTCTGTTACATACCGTATCTCGATGCCGAAAATTTCTTTGCCTAATTGAAAGGTTAAATATTTTCCTTTCTGAGTATCTTCTTCCATGTCCATCATTTCATCCAGTATTTCTGACATTGTCGCCACCTCCCTGTAGGGTTCCGCTAATCATACCGGCTACATCTAAAATTAGGCTAATCTGCCCATTCCCAAGAATGGTACACCCTCCAATGCCTTTTGCTTTTACTGGAAACCGAATCAAATAATTTGGCAAAGGTTTCACCACTACCTGCTGTTCTCCCAGTAGTTTGTCCGCAAATAAACATACGGTTTTTTGATCCTGCTCCACCATAATCATTATGCCTTGGGTTAAATCCTGGGTTTCTGGCTGAATCGAAAAGTATTCATGCAATCGAAGTACTGGGTAACATTGGCCACGGATCATAATCAGTTCGTTATCATCTGGATCTTTGAAGAGATTTTTTTCTTCTGCTCGGAAAGATTCCCGAATATTGACGGTTGGAAGGGTATATTGAGCTGAACCGGTTCGAAGTTGCATCCCATCTACAATGGCCAAGGTCATAGGGATCTTTAGATAAATGCTAGTGCCACGTCCTTGCTGACTTTCTATATGAATACTGCCACCCACATTTTCAATATTGTTTTTCACCACATCCATGCCGACGCCACGACCAGAAAATTCCGACACTTTTTCTTTCGTGGAAAATCCTGGTGCTAAAATCAGTTGAAAGGCTTCTTCATCACTGATATCCTCTTGGGCTTTGGTGAGTAAATCCTTGCTTTTGGCTTTTTCTATGAGTTGTTGGGGGTCCAAGCCTTTTCCATCGTCTATGATGGAGATAACAACATCGCCACCATTGGTAGTGGCTTCCAGTCGAATTCTTCCTTTTTCTTGTTTTCCCTGGGCTTTTCGTTCCGCCGGCAGTTCAATGCCGTGGTCTACTGCATTTCGAATCAAGTGCATCAGCGGGTCCCCTAGATGATCAATAATATTTTTATCCACTTCTGTTTCTTCACCTGCCAACACCAGTTCTACTTCTTTGTTGATTTTCTGAGCCACATCTCGGACCAATCGTTTCATTTTCTGAAAGCTAGGGCCTATGGGCAACATTCGAATAGACATAACCACGTCCTGTAGGTCGTCTGTCAATTTTCGAAGCTGGCGGGCGGATTTCTGAAAATTGTCCAATTCCAATCCTTCCAAATCCGGATTGCGGATTACCATGGATTCGGTGATGACAATTTCTCCTACCAGATCCATTAGTTTATCTAATTTACTTATATTCACAGTAATCATGCTTTGTTTTTGACTTCGCAAGCTTTCCTGCATGTCTTCTATGGCTGATTCTTTTTCCAGTTCTTCCTGGGCTTCTGGTGCTTGGTCTCCCTGCTGAGATTCTGTTGCTTGTTTCATAGCTTGACGTTTTTCTTGGTAGATCTCTTCCTCCAGCCTTAACAAGTCTATGGAATCAACAAACAACGCTTCTTCCAAGTTTTCCTGAAAGGCTTCTTGGGAAAAACTGCTTTTAAGTAAAAGATGGAACCCCTTCTCCGCAATTTTTTCGCTGGCCTTCGGATCTTCGAAAAGTTCTGGTGGATCATGGATGATTTCGCTGCACATTTCATTTAAATCTCTGAGTACCGTAAAGGCTCGAACGTTTTCCATCTGACAATCGTCCTGAAAGGCAATCCTTAGGGCGTAGCAAAAGGGATCTTCTGCTTCTTGCTTATCCTGACGAATATAATACTGCATCCCCTGTGGGTTTTCCTGTGTTTCCTTGGAGACAGGTGGGGTCTCTGTGCCGCTAAGGGCTTTGACATAGGCTTCGATCTCCTGCACCAAATGAGAGGCATCCGACTCGGCATCCTCCCCTGCTTCCAACAAATCCATTTCTCTTTTGATAAAGTCTTGGGCCTTAAAAATCAAGTTACACAGCGATGTATAATCAATGGGCTCTGGTTGTTGCTCCCGAATAAAAAAGAATAAGTCTTCGATCCGATGTGCCAAGGTAGCCATGTCGGAAAACATCATCATGGAGGAAGATCCTTTGACGGTATGCATAATCCGAAATATCTCATCAACGGCTTCTTTGGTCATTTTTCCTCTTTCTTCGCTGAGCAACAAGATTTCTTCTAATTGTTCTAATAATTGACGATTCTCAAAGATATACATCTCCAGCATGGGTTCCATTGGTCTATCTGCCATTCTCTCTCCCCCCTTGCTTGCCTGATGTCGCCTTAGCTATGGTGCTGTCATTTTTTTCTTTCACTGAAATGCCCCCTTCTTACCCTTCAGCGCCTTTCATTCTTTCTAAAATCCAATTGATATGGAGCATCATTTCCTGCTTCACACTTCCTTGGCAATCATGGATCTTCCAGTGATACAATACGCTCCATATTTGACCCATCAGGAGTTTGGCGTATTGAGAAGCATTCATGGCGTCATGGATAGAGCCTTCTGCCATGCCCTCTCCTATCACTTGGGCGAGAAATGCTTCTCGCTGTTCAATGATGGCCTGCATCATTTCCAAACTTTCCTTTTCATACCGATAGGCATCAAAGGAAAAAAGGATGGTAATTAATTCCGGATAGCTTTCATAATAACTGGTGTAGGATTCAATAAAAAAATGAACGGCCTTCAAGGCATTCCTCTGGTTTTGCAGAATGGTATTAAACAAGCCTTCATCAAAAACAGCCGTTCTTTCTAAAATAGTCAGAATGACTTCCTGTTTGCTGTTGAAGTAGCGATAGATGGCTGGTTCGGTCACCTCTTGACGCTGAGCAATTTCTTTCATGGTAAGCCCATTGGTCCCTCTTTCATCCATGATTTCGATGGCAGAAATAATAATTTGTTCTTTTCGACTTAAATACTTTTTAAACATCTGCTCATCTCCTCACCATTGCCTCGTCCTATGGTTTCATCTTTTATCTTTTACCTTTTACCTTTCACCTTGTACCTGTCACCTTGTACCTTTTGCTGTTTGCCTTTTTTAGTTTGTTAGTCTTAACTAACTTAATAATACCCTGGTCTTTTTTCTTTGTCAATGTTTTTAAAGAATTATCTTAATTTTCTATAATCCATCCAAAAGCCTGAAGATTGGTGAGGATCTTCACTGCTAACCACCTCATGAACCCGCTTATGCTCTTACAAACTGCTTCACGGTTTCCTGCAGTGTTTTTTTATCAAAGGGCTTGGCGATAAAACCATCCATTCCCACTTCCAAACATTTCTCCCGATCCCCTGGCAAGACTCTAGCCGTCATGGCCACAATAGGCATAGGTTTTTTGTTTTTTCCCTGGATTTCCCGAATACGTTGGGTGGCTTCGTAGCCAGTCATCACCGGCATCTGACAATCCATCAGCACCAATCCAAAAGTATGATCCGTGCATTTATCCACTGCTTCCTGTCCATCTTTGGCTACCGCCACTTGATAGCCCATTTTTTTCAGATGTTTTTCTGCCACTAATCGGCTTACATAATCATCATCTACGACTAAAATTTCTAACTCTCTCTTCTTTGGGGCCTTCAAGTAAACCCCTTGCTCCTGTTGTTCCATTTCTAAAACCGATTCTTCCACGATGCTAACGCCTTCCCATAGGAAGGTAAACCTACTCCCCTGCCCTGGAATGCTGTCTGCTGTAATCCGCCCCCCTATCATGGCCGCCTGTTCTTGTGCCGTTGCCAGTCCTAAGCCTAGGCCTCCATGAGCACGGGTATGGGATTCATCTGTTTGGGTGAAGGGATGAAAAATATAATCCATCTTATCTGGGGGAATACCGATGCCCGTATCTTCCACGTGAAACTTGATTTTTAGGTCTCCTTCTTTAGGTATCCCTTTACCTTTTTTCACCCTCACCTGTACGTATCCATTCTCCGTAAATTTTACGGCATTGCCTACTAAATTTCCCAAAATCTGTTTTAATTTAAACCCATCTCCTACCACTTGGGTGGGAAGATTTTTTTCTATATCCAGGGTCAAGGCAATGCCTTTTTGAGTAGCGGTGATTTCATGGAGCCTCATGACCTCTGCCAACAAATCTTCTAAAGCAATAGGGGCTTTCACCAGAGAATGATGTTTCTTTTCCAAACTGGTATAGTTGAGAATGTCGCCTACTACGGAGGAAAGCGAGGTAAATCCATTCATGGCCAGTTGGATGTATTCTCTTTGTTCGGCGGTTAGGTTCGTGGTCTGAAGCAACTGAAGCATCCCCATCAATCCATTGAGAGGTGTCCGGAGTTCATGACTCATATTCGCCAGAAATTGTGATTTTGCTTGATTCGCCTCTTCTGCGGCTTCTTTGGCCTGAACCAAAGCCAAAGCCACTTTTCTTTTTTCCGTCACATCTTCCACAATCACTGCAAATTGTCCATGCTGTGGCGAGTATGCATTCACATGATAATACTTATCCAGAGCTGCTGAGTAATTTTCAAATTCAGCCGTTACTCCCGTAAGGGCCACTTTGCCATATTCTTGGATCCAGTAGGCTTCTGTCTCTGGCAACACTTCCAACACCGTTTTGCCAAGGATCTCTTCTTGCCTTAACCCTGTGATCCGTTGAAAGCTATCGTTGATACTCAGAAAACGATAATCCACCGGATTCCCTTTTTCATCGCAAATCATTTCATGAAGAGCCATACCTAATTGCATCTGTGAAATCAGAAGATGGGATTTTCGTTCTTTTTCTTGCTGTTCTTGGTACATATGTGCATTTTTAATGGCCAATCCCGCTTGCCCACTAATAATCGATACCACTTCTATGACTTTTTCCTCCAATACAGCAGGAGGATGAGTCATGACATTCAACACACCAATCAGCTCTTCACCAGCTACAATGGGTACGCCTAAAAAAGAGTGGAATTCTTCATTTTTATCGACAGGACGTACAATTCTCGGATCTTTGGAGGAATCTTTTGGAATAAAAATAGAATTTCTGGTTTGGGCAATTTCTCCGGTTAGGCCTTCGCCTATGGGAATAGGTTGTTTTTTAAGGGTCTCTGCCAAGTTTTTTGATAGACCCTGGGACGCCCCACAATGAAGAAAACCGGTCTCAGATTCTTTCACAAAAACCATCCCGGCGGTTGCACCCACCAGTTCAGTCGTATTTTGGAGAATGGTAGCAAGTACTTTTTCTATTTCCAAAGAGGCATTGGCCAAGCTCCCGATTTCCTGAATGGCTGTCATTTGTTTTGCTTGTTTTATAGGTTCTGTCATATCCCGCAGGTATTCTATAGTGCCGGTAATGGCACCTTGGTCATTGCGAATCGGGTAGGCATAGATTTCAAAAATACGCCCTTCCCTACCCTCGGCATAAAAGAGATCCTTCTTTTTTACCAATTGGCCTGTCTCTCGTGCTTCTTGAATATGGCAATGGTCACAGGGTTTTTTACCCCCATAATTTATCTCATAACACAATTGGCCTATTGCTTCTTTGTGTTGATTCATTTTCTTCGCCATTTCGTTTTGCATCAAAATCCGATGGTTCCGATCTTTAATGGTAATCCCATCTTGAATGGCATTCAGCAAGGATAATAATATGGGTTCGGAAATCCCTAGCAGATTCGGTTTTTTTTTCATGGGTATCCTCCTTTCACGTCTCTAAACCAGTATTCTTGGAGACTTCCATCTCTAAAGAGCTGGAGTGAAGGGTAGATGGGTCTTTTTCCAGCATAAGCCTCACCTCTACCCGTGTCCCTTTCCCTAAGCTGCTCTCTACCCTGATTTTGCCACCCATGAGATTCACCAACTCCCAGGTAATTGGCATTCCCAGCCCTGTGCCTTTGGTCTGACGGATGGATCCATCGTCTGCTTGATAGAATGGCTTAAATAAATTTTTCAACGTCTCTTCTGTCATCCCAGGGCCGGTATCTTCCACTACTAGGTCCAGTATGTACTGGGTTTCTTGGTTTTCCACTGTTTTAACTGTAAGAATCACCCTACCGGATTCTGTAAACTTAAGGGCATTCCCAGCTAAATTCAAGATGATTTGACGTAATCGCTGAGGATCTCCTACTACTTTCTGAGGCAGGTCTTCTATGCCAATCACCTGTAATCCAATATTCTCTCTCAGGGCCAAGGAATGTAAGGGAGCTATGGCGGCTTTGATTTCCTCTTCCAAAAAAAACCGTTGATGATCCAATTGCATTTCCCCAGCTTCAATTTGAGCATAGTCCAGTACATTATTGACAATACTCAACAAATGATCTGCAGATTGTTTCATATAATGCATAAACTCTTGACGTTCCTCTTCTAATCGGGTTTCTTCCATGAGTTGTATAAATCCTATGAATCCACTGAGAGGAGTACGGATTTCATGATTCATATGGGCTAGATACCTACTTTTTGCTTGGTTAGCCGACTCTGCCTGTTGTTTGGCTTGTTGAAGTGCTGCTTCGGATTGCTTTCGATCCGTGATATCGCTGATGGCCCCACTCATCAAAAGAGGTTTTCCGTCCTCTGTCCAGGTTAGGATTTTTCCTCGAATATGCACCCAAACCCAATGGTTTTGCTTGTGTTTCATGCGACACTCAACATCGCAATAGGTCTTGGTTCTATGGTATGCACGCATCACTTCGTTTTCTATTTTTTTAAAATCTTCCGGATGAATCAAATCCTTCCAGGTAGACAGGGTAATCGGTTCCAACTCGGATAATTCATAACCCATAATAGCCGCCCAACGATGGTTCACTACTAATTCCTTGGTCTGTATATTCCTTTCCCAGATACCTACATTTGTGGCTTCAATAATATTAGACAATCGCCTTTGTTCTGTTTTTAAGGCTTGTTGGCTCTTTTCTCGATCCAAATGCATCCCTACTTGTGTGGCATAGAGGGTAATCAGTTCTTGATTTTCTAATGGATATCCCCTTGGCATCAACAGAGCAAAATGCCCTAGAAAGCTTTCCTTTTTCGTAATATTCACTAACGCCGTTGTCCCTATGTCCAAGGTTTTTTCCAAAAGCCTTACCATCTGGGACGAAAGATTGTTTCTCACCAAATCCCCTAAACCCTCTAAGATCACCAAAGAAGTCTGTTTTATCTTGGCTTGTCGTTCTGGATCTGGTCTCCATGACTTGCCTACCAACTGAACCCCCACTATTTCCACTGCTTTTTTTAAGGGCTCTGGATCCCCTGCCATGGCCTTAGTGATAAATTCACCTGTTGTTTTATCAAATTCATTAAATAAGACCATCCGAGCCCCAGTCAGGTTTTTCATCTCTTTTGCCAGTTCTTCCACCTCTACGGTGCCTTCTTTTTCTAGAAAACGATGATTCGAACGAAGCATGGCTTTCATCATTTGTTTTTCCCGTTGTTGCTGAGTGATATCGTGAAACAACACAGCAAAATAACCTGGTTCATGGCTATAGGCACAAATACTATACCAACGATCCAAAGGCTTTGAATATGCTTGAATCTCTGCTTTTTCACCTGAAAGAGCCACACGGCCATAGGTGCTAATCCAATCAAACTGGCCCTGCTGGATCTCTGGTAGAACTTCCCGTACTCTTTTCCCCAGAATAGCTTCTTTCATAAGTCCTGTCATGGCTTCAAAGGCTGGATTGACATGAATAAAAACATAATCCACAGGAGTTCCCTCTTCATCGGTCAGGATCTGATGATACGCATAGGCTTCCGGTAAATGGTGAAGCCAGGATTCTAGGGTCCGTTCTTTTTGGTTCCTCCTCATTTATCCTTTCTCCTTTCTCCTTTCTCCTTTTTCCTGTCTCCTTTTTCCTGTGCATGGATCCCCTCCGTGTTCAAAGATCCAATGGCCATAAACGACTTAGTTTTTCCCTTGCTTCTCGGTAATTGTCTCATCTACCGGCTCTCTTGCTTCTTTCTGTGGTATTTTGACTGGGATCGAAACCGTAAAGCTGCTCCCCTTCCCTGGGTTGCTCTGAAGGAATAGCCGACCTCCCATTTTTTCCACCAGGGTTTTCACCGTAGCAAGACCAAGACCCAATCCATCATGGGCTCGCGTACTGGAATTGTCTGCCTGGGCGAAGGCTTGAAATATATGCTCTTGTAAGCTAGATGGAATTCCAACACCTGTATCGATCACCCAAAGACTCAAGGTTCCTTCTTGCTTGTTTTCATGAGGTTCCAATGCTGCACAAAGATGAATGTGCCCCTCCTCTGTAAATTTCACCGCATTGCCTACCAAGTTGTTTAGAATCTGTTTTATTTTATAAGGATCCCCTAAAAGGGCTCTAGGCACACTGGATGCCACCTGGAGATCAAGTGCCAACTTTTTTTGAAAGGCGGTTCCTTTATGGAGTTCCAATACTTGTTCCATAAGATTCTGAAGGACAAATGGTTTTTCTTCTAGGGTGACTTCCTTTCTAACCAAGCTCGTATGGTTAAGAATATCCTCTACCACCTCTGTCAGAGATTGACAGGAACGGAGGGCTAATGCCATAAACTCTTGTTGTTCTTGGGTCAGTTCGGTGATTTCCAGTAGTTGTATCATCCCCATTAATCCGTTCAAAGGGGTACGAAGTTCATGGCTCATATTAGCCAGAAATCGATCCTTTACTTCGTTGGCTTTTTCGATTTTTTGGAAAGAGGCCAGTAATTGCTGTTCTAGAAGCTGTTGCTGTTCCAAGTTTCTTGTTAACTTTAGATTTGCATATTCCCGAGAGGTAATATTCTGGATTAAATGATGATAAAATTTCATAATATGCTCTACCCGTTCTGCACTGAGCCGTGGCGATTTTTCTAAGGCCCCTATATATTCTTTTTCTGGAAATCCATATTTTTTTGCCTGTTGTTGAAAAAAATCTAGGTCCATGGATTCCTCCTCATAAAAAAACTGCCCAAAGAATAGGGTCCCTAACCTTCTTTCCCCTATCATGACTGGCAGTGCTAAATCCCATAATCCATTGTGACATTTATGCTGTGCGTAGAGGCCAGTCTCTTTCTTGGCCGAAAGAAGAGCATCGCTTTTTCGACAGTTTTTACTGGTTTCTGGATGCTTACGGTGAAACTCCGTACATATGGGCTGCCATCCATAGCCTATCAATACGTTTCCCGATAAGTCTGTGAGAGACATGCCTAATCCCGTAGCCTGATACATCTCATACATCATTTCCTGCAAAGAGGGAATATCCAGAATGTCTTCCATATCTAATGTCTGTAGCTCTCCTTCGGGTTCCAAAATGGCTTCCAATTTACGACGGGTTTTTATTTCTAATTGACGCAATTCCTCTTGCCTGTTTTTTTCCTGCATTAAATCAATGTCTAGGCAGAAAAGTTCTGGTTCCTGGTTTTCCTCTAATTCTGTTAACATGAAATTAATATATGCCTGCACTAAGGAACCATCTTTTCGCCGTAAAGTCATCTCCCGCTGTGAAATGGCTCGACGAGTAAGCTCCATGACTTTCAACTCTTGTGCCACTTGAGATCGGTCTTCTGGAAGCACAATTAGATCCAACATGTTTTTTCCCAGTGCTTCCTCTGCTGAATATCCGTAAAATGATTCTGAAGCGTGGTTCCAGCTTAAAACCCTGCCATCCATGGCATACCGCTGAAGAATCAAATGTGAATTTTGGCTGAAAAAAGCCTCCATAAAGGTTTTTTTAAGGCTTGGATTCCTAGTGGTTTTTTTTCTAAGACTTTTGCGTGAAATTCGAAGGCTTTTCATCCTTGGACTCCTTTCCATGAAAACGTCCTTATTCCTCCATTTTTTCCGAAAAACGATGGTATCCTTGGCGGGCTTCTTCTTGACTGGAGATACGACTTTCCTTGATGGTTGGATAACAATCCTGCACCAACTGGACCATCTGGGGGTCTAATTTCTTTTGTTCAGCCATTTCTCCTAAGATAAGCAAGGCCTTGTGATCTGACATTCCTTTCCGATAAGGCCTGTTTTCTGTCAAGGCCGTTAATATATCCGCCACTGCCATGATTCTGCTGCCAGTAGAAAGTTCCGCTTCTGTCCGCTTAAATGGATAGCCGCTTCCATCCATTTTCTCATGATGAAAAGACACATACTCCTTGATTCTTTCCATTCCTTTTAAATCTTTTAAAAGGGTATACCCATAATAGGTATGTCCTTTCATTGTATTGTATTCTTCTTTTGTTAAAGGCCCAGGTTTATCCAGAATTTCGCTGGGTACGGTTAATTTTCCGATATCATGAAGATGGCCAGCAATATGAATTTCTCTACAGGTGCTTTCCGGAAGTCCCATGCACACGGCCATCTTAGTAGCTACGGCGGAAACGCCATTGCTATGCACCGCTGTAAAACGACTTCGAAAGTCGATCACTCGAGCAAAAAGCGTAGAAATTGGCAAGAGTCTTTTTTCTTCTATCTCTTTGTTTTCAGGTTGAGGTGGGCTATAACAAGGTTTTTCCGACAGAATTGATTGCAGATCCAACCAAAAATACTCTTTGTTTTTCAACTCTTGAAATGCCTCCACCAATTCTGGGTGAAATTTGCTTCCCTTTTGGCTCTCTATTTTATGGCTAATGAAGGGGGCTTCGTTAAGGGCTGAAGTACTAAAAGTGTGTGCCGTGGTAATACGATCCGCCATATGGATAATATGGCTTTCCAAGGGCACATCTTCTCCTCGGTTTGTTTTTCCTTGTCCATGGTTCCAGGGTACATGGTGATGACGTATCATGGTAGCCTCTTTGTAAAATTCCGGATAGTCCTTAAGCAAAAGCCATCCCACTTCTCCGTGAAGATGAGGGTTGACCAACTCAAAAGAAAGAAGATTTAGTCTGTCTTTCATGCTGAGGCCTCCTATATCGTGCAAAACCGATGCTGCGTAGAGTTGGTTCATTCGATGGTTATCCAACTCTAGGATTTTTCCAATATGCCAAGAAATATAGGCTACCTGTTGCTGGTGTCCATTTAATGCCGGGCTTACCATATCTGATGCCCGAGATAGTGTGTCTGTCAGCTGTGTTAAGGAAATCATTCTAAGTCTCCTCTACCTGTCTATTATGGTGTATCTTGATGATCCTTATGAGATACATCCTTGCGTGTATGGATTGCAGGTGGCATTTCATCCGAAAAACCTTCCAGAACCCACTGAATTCTCCTTAGGGTTTCTTTTAATGCTTTTATTTCCCCCAAAGCCATCTGCTGTTCCCCTTTTTGGGCCAAATCAGCCACTTCCCTTACTCGGAGATTGGCTGCAGCCCCTTTTAGTCCATGTAAGGCCTGTTTAAAGCTTTCCCTATCTTCCTTTTCAAGGAAGGTCTTTATGTCCATTAACCGCTCTGTCCATTCCTCTAGGGCCTGTCGTAAAAGAGTTTCTGCAGCCTGTTGATCAAAACCGATTTCTTCCTTCAAATATCGGATCACCTCGGTCCATTGGGTTTTTGGTAGGACCTCTCCCTGCTTCCTCTTTTTCTTGAGTACCTCCTTCACCTGATCAAAACGAATAGGCTTGGTCAGGTAATCATCCATCCCGGCTTCCATGCATTTGATTTTGTCTTCTCCCATGGCATGGGCTGTCATGGCTACAATTTTAGGCTGTGGATGGATTTTTAGCTTCCGAATCTGCCGAGTGGCTTCCAACCCATTCATTACCGGCATCTGTATGTCCATTAACACCAGATCGTAAGGCTTTTTTCCACATGCTTCCACGGCTTCTTTCCCATTTTGGGCTATATCACAATGGATGCCTCTATTGTTCAACAACTGCTGGATCAAGGCCTGATTGATCTCCTGATCTTCTACAATCAGAACCGTAGAGACTCCTTGACTTAGGAGCTCTCCTAAAATTTCCTGCTTCGGCTCTGCCTCATGAAGATGAATAGGTTTTTCTGGATGGAGGGCCAAGGGAATTCTGAGGGTAAACGTACTTCCTTGACCCGGAGTGCTCTGAATGCCAATATAGCCTCCCATTAACGTCACTAAATCTTTCACTATCGTAAGACCTAGGCCTGTTCCACCAAATTCCCGAGTCGTTGAATTATCTGCTTGGGTAAAGGCTTCAAAAAGGGTTTTCTGGGCTTCCGAATCAATGCCAATGCCTGTATCCGTCACCCTTATTTCCACCAAAACCCTTGATTGCTTTTCTTCTAAGGAACGACACTCCAACATAATGCTTCCTGCTTCTGTAAATTTAACGGCATTGCTGAGTAAATTGGTGAGAATTTGTTTGAATCGAATAGGATCGCCTTGGACATAGGCTGGCAACCCCTCATGGATCTGAAGTTTCAATGGTATCTGCTTGCTCTGTGCTGGATAGCTTTGAGAAATCATGGCTTCTTCTAGGAGGGAATGCAGGTCAAAGGGAATTTCTTCTAATGCCATTTTCCCAGATTCTATTTTACTCAAATCCAAAATATCATTGATTAAAGTGAGTAGCGTATCCGTCGAGATTTTAATATACTTTATGTATTGGGATTGTTGTTCATCGGTGGTTGTTTCTTCCAACAGTTGCAAAAACCCTAGAATCCCATTCATAGGGGTACGGATTTCATGGCTCATATTGGCTAAAAACTGGGTTTTAGCTTTGCTGGCAACTTGAGCTTCCTTAGTGGCTTCTTCCCATTCAAGATTCTTTTTTTCCAATAATCTGGCATATTCTTGGAGCTTTTCCTCTGCTCGAATACGATCCGTAATATCCCACCAAGTCCCCATTACTTCCCATTCCTCTTCCCCTCTGTCTATGGCTCGCTGGGTATCCAGCAACCAATGATAGTTTCCTTTTTTGTCTTTGAAACGATATTGATTGGTTCCAGTTCTTCCGGTCAGTTTCTCTCCTAAGTCCGGCAGATCTTCTGGATGAACACAGGCTTTCCATAGGTCTATGCTCTCTGTCAATTCCTTAGGATGGTAGCCCAAGACCTCCTTGACATTCTCGTTTATATAGGTGATCTTTGGTATGCCTTGCTGATCAATTTGATAGCTGTAAATCACGGCTGGAGTATTTGATAACAGTGTATTTAAGCGTCTTTCATTATCCTTGATTTGCTGTTGGGCTTTTTTCTTTTCTGTTATATCCACTTGGACACCAATATGTCCTGTGATACGTCCTTGGTCATCATAGAGGCAGGTATACTCCCCATCAATCATCAGCGGAGAACCATCTAATTTTTGTTCTCGTGTTTCAATATGGCATTGACCATTATTAAAAAGCCTTCTCGTTATTTCTCTAGCTTGATCCAAGTCATGCTGAAACAGTTGGCCTAGGGTAAGGCCTTTGAAATGATCCTCCTGGGCCCCATACTGATCTAACATGCCTTGATTGACTCGTGTCATTCTCTGATGGTTCAAAGCGTATTCGAGGATAGAGGCTTGATGGCTATGCTCATTCCATTCAATGGGTTCCTCTAGCATACAAAAGTAAAAGCCATGGAGGGATTGGTTAAAGAAGAGTTCTAATAATTTTTCTCTCTCTTTCAAGGCATTTTCGCTTTCTTTCCTATCGGTGATATCCATCACAAATCCAGTAACTTTAACAGGCTTCCCCTCTTTATCTCGATGAACACCTGCAATTTCCTGAACCCATCGTACCTGACCTGATGGTTTAAGAATCCGGTGCTCGTATTTCAGGTTTTTTTCTTCTTTTTTATGGAGGATAAACTGATTTTGTGCCATGACTTCGTCTCTATCTTCTGGATGTACATACCTTAAAAAGGCTTCAAACGTTCCTCCAAAAGATCCAGTTTCAATGCCAAATAAAGCTTCGCATTCCGAAGACCAGTCTAGCGTTGCTTTTTCTATATCATATTCCCAGGTTCCTGCATTGGCAAAAGTTTGTGCCTGAGAGAGCCTTTCCTTGTACTCCTTCAAGGCTCTCTGGTATTCGATTCTTTCTGATATATCTCTGGCAACGGCATAAATCCGTTGTCCCTGGCATCGGCTTCGCCACTCGATCCAACGATAGCTTCCATCGCGGCAACGATACCGATTCACAAACTTAACCACTTCCTGCTGGTTCACCAAGTCTTGGACGGCTTCTAAGGTGGATTCTATGTCTTCTGGATGAACAAAATCTAAAAAAGGTTTTCCTTCTAACGCTTCTGTTGAATACCCCAAGACCCGTCCCCATTCTGGATTGAGTCGAATAAATTCACCTTTGGTATTGGCAATGCAAAGAAGGTCTAAGCTGGTTTCAAAGTATTGATCCAACTCCCGCTGCCTTTCAGAAACGTGTGCTTCTGCCTCTTTCATTTCTTCCGATATATCTCCCAGATTTTCTTTTGTATTGGGAGAAACTTCTGGGACCTTCTCTATTTTATTGGGATCCCCAGTATTCTGTACCACCGGACCTGTAACCAATAAATTTTTTTGCTTTTGAATCCTGGTGATATCATGAAATAACACAGCACAATACCCAGACTCATGACTATGGGCGGTGATGTGATACCATCTATCCAAGGCCTTGAAGTATTGCTGAATTTGACATTTTTCTCTCTTTAGGACTGCTTTTCCCAAAAATGCCATCCAATCACCATCACCGGTCTTAAGATGAGGCAATACTTCTGTGACGCTTTTTCCAAGGATCTCCTCTGATTTTAGGCCAATCATATCCTCAAAGGCAAGGTTCACGTAAAGAAAAACAGCGTCTACCACTTCTCCTTCGTGATTGGTAATCACTTGATGATAGCCATAGGCTTCTGGTAACCTATTTAGCCAAGAAGGGTCATAGCATGGCTCTTGTTTCATCTTAATCTTCCTTTCCAACTTTCTCGAAGACGACTGTCTATCTTTTCAGCCGTTGCCACATCACTGGCTATGGGGATCTCCATTTAACAACCGATAGTATATCGTCATACTACATTGACAAATACCTGGACATACCGGACACTGGGAAGCGATGCCTACCTTATGATTTCGGTAAAAACCTTCATACACTTTCCAGGTTTCAAATCCCTGGGAAGCCATCAGGGGTTCAACGGCTGGATTGTTAGGATTGTTCCAAGCCTGTAAAAACAATATGCTTACTTTTCCTCGCAAGGCTTGGACGGCGGTATCAATCAAAGCACGTCCAATTCCCTTGTTTTGAAAGGGTTCATGAACCACAAGCAAATTGATGCTTCCCACCAGATGACCACCTACGGCAAAGGTCCATCGATTTTCAAAATGCTTTGCAGCTTCTTCCACTAAAACTGCTTCTTCTAAGGGACACATTCTAAAAGCAATAAACCCTGCCACTTCTCCTTTATACTTGGCTACGGCTACCCTCCATCGATCTAGAACTCCCGATAGTTCTTGCACGGATTTATAGCCTGAGCCTCTATTGATTTCAACGATTTTAAGCAACTCTTCAATCTGAGTTTCTTTTTCATAGGCAACGATTTCCAGCATCCTGCATCCCACCTTTTTATTTTTTCAGTCCTAAAGGTTATCCGCCCTCCAGATCTGCTTGTACAGATTGGTATTTATGTACCCAAAAAAACCTTTCTTCCTTCACGCTAAACGTATTTTAAAAAAAATCTCCCTTCCCATCCTATTGTTTCTTAGATGTAAGAGAGATTTTTTAAACCTGATAGCTCCTAGATTCTTGGGTGTTTTTTTATTCCATATCTTTTTCTGTATTGATCAAAAGAGCTTGTTGCAGCAATCGTCTGGTGGCTGTAACGGCTTCGGCGTGGGTAAAGATGCCTTTTGGGTCGATGGTGTGGGCACTGGAGCCTTGAAAGACACCAGCTGCCAGGCTTTTATTAATGAAAGGCGATGCCCAAGTAGCAATCAATTGTCGATCTTCATAGGCTGCGAGATAGTCTTTCTCTTCCACTGGTATGCTCACCAGATCAATGGCCTTCGCATACATGGTCATGGCTTCTTCCCGAGTAATACTTCTATTTGGTCCAAAACTACCATCTGGATAGCCAGAAATAATCCCATAGGCCATGGCAGCATTCACGGCTCGACTCTTGTCATCTTCCTCTAAATCTTCAAAGTTCTGGTGATACAATTCGCCAGTATGATAGATTCCCAAAGCTTTGGTAATATAACTAGTAAACTCACTGCGTGTAACGGCAGCTTCTGGGTTAAACTCTTTCAGATTCTCTATCACCATCCGAGAGGCCATATCCTTGACATGTGGCCGAGACCAATGATCTTCTACGGAATCCACTGTCACCGGGTTCCAAATGACCGAGTAAAGTGAATTGGTCAAGCTATGGATCCGAGCATACCATTTGCTATTTTCCTGAAAGATTTCTGTAGGTACATGATGATAGTCTCCATCTTTATCAAAGACTACACCCGTAGTAATCTGACTAGAGTCGATGCCTTCCGGCAACTCTATAATCCGCTGACTGTATGTGTCATGTCTGTTCATTTCCACCTTTAGGAGGTTGCCTTGTTCATCCATACCACTTCCTATAATCTTAAAACTCATGGGAGGCACAAGAATTTCCTGACCTTGCTGACGGGCTTTTTCCTGAATTGCTGCTGCTCTTTCTTGGGAAATTCGTTCTATCTCCACTTCTACCTGGAAATTTTGAAGCGGCTTCCCAGCCAATTGTTCCGCTTTTTCCTGGGATAATTCAGCAGCATCCAATTCGTAGGAAACATCTCCTGCGTTTATACGCAATCGGAAACCTTGGTCTTTCATTTCTTGAACCAATTCATTCTGGAAGCCAGTGCTGATTCGATGAGCCTGAGGAGTATTCACGGATATTTCAATCCGAGGGATAACCACCTGCTCTTTCGAAGCCTCCATTGCTTCTTGCATCATGTTTCTAACTGTTGTGGAATCCACTTGCAACCAGCTTTCCTGTCGTCCATCTTCTCCTATGCCAATAGTTTCTTTTCCAAGGGAAACTATTTTATTATTGATCAAGCCTTGGATATCCTTCTCTTGTTGACTTGTATGGCCTTCCATGGGGTCATTCGTGTCTTCCGTAGTGCTTGTATCTCCATCTGTCTTGTTTGTATCTGAAGACGCTCTACCACTACCACCCCCGCCTCCAGTTGATGGGCTTGGATCTGCTTCAGATGTTTCTATAATAACTACCTCTGCCACTAAAGGACTAGTACTGTCTTTCAGTAGGGTTTGGGAAAGGGTGATAAAACCGCTTCCTGCACTGGTGATATCCCCACGAATCCTGAGGCTTATGTGATTCGGGTTGTGTTCCAAGTCCTGGTTCACTTTTTCAAGGGTCAATCCATCAAAACCATGACTCAACAACAGATCTTCGCTGTATACATGGCCAACAACCCTATCATTTTCCACTGTCAGCGTAAAAATTTGATCAAAGGACTCCTTTGCCTCCACCCTAGATGGATCAACCACCATGGCTATATTAGAAGTATCTAACCATTTACCATAAAGCGTCATATTCTTTTTCACCATATCTGTATTAAAATTCCAAGGATTCTCCATGCTAAGTTCTTTGTACCATCCCTTAAAGACATTTCCATCTGATACGGGTGCTTCCGGTGCTGTAATCTTATCTCCGTAAGGCACATCCTTCATAGGATCCACCGCACTTCCTTCTTGGCTGTCAAAAATAACTGTATAGAGAATGCGATCATAATAGCGTTTCAGCACCAAACTTCCATCGGCAACAATGGTGCCCATGGTCAACCGAGAATCCTGGGTGGTGTTTTCCGTAAATCCCGTGTAGGTCTTAATAGAAGCCGTGACTTCTTCCCCAGTCCTGCCCGTCAAATTCTCTGTTTCAAATAGACTATAATGATTTAAGGTTGTTGTTTGTTGATAATGATGGACGGTATAAGCCATATCCTTATGGGCTTCCCATACCGCATATAGGCTCACAGGATGGTTGTCCACGGAAAATTCTTCCCCCTCTTGATAGAAGATGCCACTATGGTCCGCTGCTGTATTCCAGCCAGCAAAGGTATATCCTGTTTTGGATAGATTTCCCGTGTTTCCAAGGACAGAGCCTGTCTCTCCTTCATAAAAAGTCTCTGCCATAGGATCTATGCCACTATGGGCACCATTTCCGAAGTAGGTAACCGTATACGTCGGTATAGAGTCTGTAGCTGGAAAAACCGCTGTTATTATCTTTGCATTTTCCTCATTGGTTACCGATTCAGCTTCAGCTACATCAAAAAAGTCTGCTGCTACTCCATTAAACGTATATCCACCTATGGGGGTTAAAGTAATAGTTGCCGTATAAACAGTTTCTGCTTGAAAGGACTGATGCTCTGGATTCCAATCAATAGTTCCTGTATATTGATTTGTTTCTATAATACTTGTTGCTGGAATCCCTCCTCTTACTGGCACTGATACTCCTTGAATCCCTTCAATATCAACTGGTATATTAACAAAAGTAGCCTGCACCATCCCACTTCCAGTAATAGCTCCGGTGGTATATTGGTTTGAGTTTTCATCTAAAACGCCAGCACATCCAGTCACTGAATCGACTCTAAAACCAATTTCCGGAATGATCTTAAAAGTGGTTTCCCTATTTTCTCGGATCGTACGACTTTCTGGAAGAATAGAACCACCAGGACCATCTACTGCCCCTGTGACGACATGAACCGTATGCTGAGGAACTCCGGTAACTTGAATATCTCTATAAGCAATATTAACAGGAATAGTACTGTCTTGGGCAATACGAATCCTATCAAAATTCAATTCTTTATCTGCTTGACCATTTAAAGTTTCTTGCCCTATTGTGTAAGACCAATTCCCAGTATCATAGGTATAGGTAAAGATGATCTCTTGTGCTGCATCGATTTTCTCCGGATTAAAATGAACAGCGTCTCCTGAGATCTGTTCCCCATGAATCTCCCATCCAGAAGATTGATTGCCTGCTAGCCCTATAAAAAAATGCTCTGTGTTTCCTGAATAAAGGCTAATGCCTCCCCATCCATGGGAGTTAGGATTCCAAGGACCTACCCCTGCCTCCGTTGAAAAAGAAAGGGTTAATACGCCTTCTTTCAAAGGAGAAACAAAATCACTAAACACTTGAAATCCACCACCTGCCGTATCCAAAACCTTATGGCTAATTTGAGGCCAATTCCCTTGATTGGAAGTCCAGGGAGTACCAGTCTGGGGTGGGCTATCTTGTAAAGAGCCATCTACCAAAAAGAGATCTTCAAAAAGAATAGCCGTGGAAGATTCTGCATCAATACGATTAATCCCTGCTCCCATTATCATTAACAAGAAAAATGTCACCAGGACCACTACGGTCTTTTTATCTTTCCTCATTCCTTATTCCTCCCAATTTATGTTCCTTCTATTTCTTCGTTTTTATTCTTATCGACTCTTCATTTTCTTGTTTATCTTCATCCTATATCCATATAAGGATGAAGCCCTACACTTCTATCCCCTAAAGAGATTCTCCTGTTTTTCTATTGTATCATGGATAAGCAGGTTCTCCTACTTATTATTGCTAATTTTCAGTCATTATACAGTTTCTCTTAGCCACTCCCTCGCTTTTTTATCTCTAGGTAAAATGGTATTTCGTAATTTTCCAAAAAAAAAAGAACCGCAGAGCTATCCCTACGGTTCTGTTTGGCGCACCTGGGAGGATTTGAACCTCCGGCACCTGGTTTAGGAAACCAGTGCTCTATCCCCTGAGCTACAGGTGCCTATCCATGGTCTTTCCTTTGAAAATACTCACTGCCTACCTTTTTTGAGTAGGAGCTTTTTTTCTTTTCACTAAAACTACCAAGTATCTTTTTATCAGATTCTTTTCAGAAAGTCAATACAAGGTTTCAATATTCTTACAAGCGGTTAGGATTTTCAAGGCAATGTGTCACACGTCTAAAAAGGAGATGCCAAAAGAAAACGGATCTTTCTAAGCCTTCCTTCTCTTAGGCGGTAATCCTTCTTTCATGAAGAAACTGGCTATTAAGCCAATAAAGGACATTATCAGAAAAACAGTGGCACCAGCCTGATGACTGGCAGCCGTTTCTCCATTACGGAGACAATAGGCAATCACACTATTAATAACCGAGGTGCCAAAAAAAGGTGCCATATTAACAAATCCAGTGGCAATCCCCGTGTATTCTGGTTTGGTGAGTTCTTTTATATTGGTAAAACAGAGCATGGGACTAATGGAGACAGATCCAGTGATAAAAAGCACTAATCCTAACAGCCACATTTGCTGTACTCCAGGCAATACTAGTATCATCAACAACCATCCCATTAACAACACCAATAAAGCTACTTGCAACACTTTTTTTCGTTTTCCTAAGGCGTCGGAAATTCTTCCAATGACCGGTGAACCAATCAATACGCCAGCCATATAGATCATAATTAAATTAGCGGCTTTCTCCAAAGGCACCTCATAAACAGCACGGATAAAATGTGGTCCCCAGAGGCCAGAAAAACTCATATAAGATCCAAAAACTGCAAAAAGAACGATCATATTAATCCAAGTGTAGCGATTGGAAGCAACGGCCTTCACCCCAGTTCCAATATTAATTTTTAATGACTTGGGTGGTTCATGTTCTTCTTCTATTGTTTTTTCCACTGTCGGCGGTCTGTCCGTAATCCAACAATAAATTACCAGAATAGGGATCAATGTAACTGCCGCCAACAGGAAATGGCCTCCCCGCCATCCCATGGCTTTGGTTAAGTGATAGAAAGGTGCCGTGGCCAACATCCCTCCAGCATTTCCGATAACAGCGGTCATCCCAGCAATAGTTGCAAATTCCGTTGGTTTAAACCAAAGAGCTTGAATTTTAAAAATGGAGGTAAACACCGTTGCGGCACCAAATCCTATGAGAATTCTGGCTAAATATAGCAAAAGAGGCGTTGGTGAAATGGCAAAAAATAAAGTCCCTAACAATACAGCCATCATTCCTACTATCACCACACGACGGGGGCCTTGGGCATCCACCATGATGCCACAAGGAATCTGCAAAAGCCCATAGGTATAAAAATACATGGAAGACATCAAACTAATGCCTGCTGTGGATAGAAGCATGTCTTCTCTTAGTGGATCTGCAATGACGCCTATGGAGTACCGATGAAAAAACCCAATCATAAAAGCCATGCCAAAAACAAGCCAAACCACATATTTTGATGTTATTTTTTTCATGGTACCTCTCCTATACCCTTATTCTTTGTCTTCTCTTCTCTTATTTTCTCTTGTCTTGTCTTGTCTTGTCTTTGGTTATTTTATCAGAATTAGATATTTTTGCAAATCTAGGTTCACCTTATTCTTTATAGACATTTAAAGATTTCTGTTTGTTTATTGTAAGAGGCTTCGGGTAGAATTTGTATAGCATTATCTTTCTTTTTCCCTATTCTTATTCGTTCTGTTTTAAAGGAGTGGTTTTATGAACACCCCCTATGATGCAACAGAATCTTCTGTCCTTCATGAAATTCTAGATACTATTCCTGAAGCCGTCTTTCAAGCTGAAATAAAGGAAGAACAGGTTTTTTCGGTGACTTATGCCAGTGCGCATTTTTGGGTTCTATTTGAAATGGAGCCTAGGTCTTTTCCCTTCTATCCTGACTCCACTTTTTATAACGTCATCTTCGACGAAGATTTGGCTTTGTTGCACAAAACCAAAGGCCAGTCCATGGAAAATAACCATCTATGGTCCATGGATTTTCGTGTAAAGCTTCCTCAAAAAGGAGTATGCTGGTTTCGATTATGGGCAAAACCAGGGTTGTCAGATTCGGCAGTTTTCAAATGGAATGGGTCTATCAAAGATATTACAAAAAAGAAACAACATGAATTGTCTCTCATGGAGGATCAAAAAAGATGGCGTTTTTCATTAGAAGAAGCTGGTGCAGGCTTTTGGGAGTGGGATATCAAGAATAAAAGAATTTATAGATCTTCTCAAACCCTGCATCTTATTGGATTTAAAGAAGGGGAATTATCGGATGATACACGATCATGGTTTGAACGGATTCATCCAGAAGATCGGCCTGAATGTCCTGATTGCCCTGTATCCCTAGACGAATTGCATCGCTGTGCTCTTTGTCCTTCTGGTTGGTTTAGCTCAACGGACCATATGGAGTATACCTATCGAATTCAAGGACGGGATGGATCTTATAAATGGGTTCTTGATCGGGGAAAAGTAGTAGAAAGAGACCAAGATGGGAATCCAACGCTTTTTTTTGGCTATATTTTAGATATTACTTCACAGAAAAAAATCGAAGCTTCTCTTGATGCTGAGAGATCTTTGTTTTCTCATGGCCCAACTGTCATTTTTCGATGCAAAGACCAACCAGGATGGCCCTTGGTTTATGTTTCATCAAATGTTCAGCATCTTCTGGGCTATTCTTCCGCAGAATTAACATCCGAATCCTTTCTTTATTCTACATTAATTCATGCTAATGATCTGGCCCGTGTTGAAATGGAAACCAATCAAATGCTAGAGCAGAAAAAAGATTCTTACTCTTTTTCCTACCGCCTGGTCCATCGTGACGGAAAAATCCTGTGGGTTACCGTCACTTCCAAAGTCGAAGAGCACTTTGATGAACCTAATCGCCATTTCATCGGTTATGTCAACGATATTGGTCCAACCATGCAATCCATGCATCGACTGAGGACCGTCATGAATCATATTCATACCAATATTTTAGTCATCGACCCCAACACTGATAAGATCCTGTTTATAAATGAATCCACCCATAGCATTTTTGGATCGATTGAAGGTAAATTGTCTGTAGACCATTTTTGGTCTTCTTTCCAACTTCCTAAACAAGCTACCCGCTTCCAACCCAAGAATTTCGAGAATGAAAAACCCATCTTTTTTAATCATTATTTGAACCGGTGGTTTGAGATACATCCTACTGCAATAAATTGGATTGATGGACGTCGTGTACACCTCCTTACCTTAAGCGATGTCACGGAATTAAAAGAAGCGATGCATTCTTTTCAGCAGAACGAACAAGAAAAAGAGTCTATTTTACAGGCTATTCCAGATAATATTTTTATTCTCGATATTGAAAAAGCAACCTGTTTCAAAAGCTATATTCGTTCCAATTCCCCTACAAGAAACACCAGTAAGATGATAGGAGAACAGCCTCTAGAAAAATTTTTTACCCATGCTCTGATTAAAAAAATTCTCTCTCTTTCTAAAAAAGCCATTCATAGTACGGAAATAGTCACCTTTGATTACGAATTAGAAGCGGATTTTAAGCGGCTCAATTATGAAGCCCGTTTAATTCGTCTGACGAATCAGCGAGTGATTTTAGTAGAGCGGGACGTAACACACACATATGAAATGCAACAAGCCACAAAAAATGCTTTGGAATCTGCAGAAAATGCTTCTCAAACCAAAAGTCAATTTTTAGCCAATATGAGCCATGAAATCAGAACGCCTATGAACGGGATGGTTGGTTATCTAGACCTACTAATGGAAACTCCCCTTTCCCACAAACAACAAAAATATATCAATGCCCTTAATGAACGGATAGAGGCGCTCATGCATACCATAAACTCGATTTTGGATCTGTCTAGAATTGAATCAGGTCAATTGAATTTAGAGAAAAATTCCTTTAATCCTCTTCATGAAATAGAAAGCGTTGTAGAAGGATTCTTACCTTATGCTCAGAAAAACAATAATCATCTTTCTATTCATCAGACAACGGACTTTACTCAGAGTCTTTTAGGAGATCCGTATCGATTTCGTCAGATTTTAAATAATTTAATTGGGAATGCTTTGAAATTCACTTGTAATGGCACCATCACCGTTACCACAGGAATGTCTCCCATGTCTTCCCAAACAATGGAGGTATTTGTTTCTATTAAAGATACAGGTATAGGAATTCCCAAAGATCAAATCCAAACCCTTTTTCAACCTTTTGTTCAGGCCGATAACTCCACCACAAGACGTTATGGCGGATCTGGTTTGGGGTTGACGATTACAAAACAACTCATTCAATTATTAGGAGGAAGTATTACCGTGGAAAGCAATCCCTTGGAAGGAAGTTGTTTTACCATTACAATTCCCTTTGATACGGAGCATCCCTTAATGCAACCCCCTTCTTTTCAGCAGAAAGAGGTTTCCTCACCATTAAATCCAGATTATGCCTCTATCCTGATTATAGAGTCTCAAAATAAGGATCGATCTATTTTTAGACAACTTCTCATAAAGCAGAAAATCATCAGTCATTTTTCCCAGAATGAAACCGAAGCCTTGGGTTTTTTACAGGAAAATTCCTATGATGCGGTTTTTATGGAATCCTCTTTTTTAAAATATAATTCGTTATATGATTTCTTAATGCAACCTCAAGGCTTCGATTGGATTCTTATTGCCGATGCCATAGAGATGGATTCCACCCTTGTTTCTTATTTTTATGAACCTACTAAATGGGTCCCTTCACCGCTTACAGCCCATAAAGTGGTTTCATTTCTTGACAATAGCCGTTTCTATAAAGACACTCATCAACAAGAAGAGAAAGAGGAGGAGAATTAATGAATGCTTTCCATCCAATGGACTCGAGTATGGAAAAAACCTTAATGGAAACCACGAAAATGTTGCCAGATGCTGTATGTGTCGTTGACGAACACAATCGCATTTTATTTGCTAATGAAAGTACTTTTTCTTTTTTAGGATTTTCTAAACAAGAAGTGCAACAAATTCGTCTTGTGGATTTTTATCCTTCAGAAGTTCAACCTTTTTTAGAGTTGCGTATCGAACATGCGAAAAAATATGGGTTTTGGCGGGGTAAAACCATTATGACGGATAAAAAAGGGACTAAAAAAAACGTTTCTCAAATTATTATCAGTCATAATGAAAAAGCAAAGGATTCAACCTATTATTCCACCATCATACAAGAAATTGAAACCCTTAAATCAACGGAAGATATTTTAGCAGAACAAAAGGAACAACTTGCTTTTGTTAATACTGAATTGCAAAAAGCCCTTCGAAGTAAAGATGAATTTCTTGCCAATATGAGTCATGAACTACGTACTCCTCTTAACGCTATTTTAGGAATGACCGAAGCTCTTTTAGATGAAGTCTACGGCTCTTTAAATCCAAATCAAAGCCATTGTTTGAAAATCGTAGGTGAAAGTGGCCATCATTTACTTTCACTAATCAATGATATTTTAGATTTTGCAAAAATGGAGCTGGGTAAACTTACCCTTGATTTTCAGCCATTTGATTTAAAAGCCATCTGTAAAGGTGCCTTGGACGTCATCGATCCCATGGCTCAACAGAAAAAGATTAAGGTTTCTTTTGATTATGATGAATCGATTTCTTTTATTGATGGCGATGGTCGACGGATCAAACAAACCCTTATTAATCTTTTAAATAACGCAGTTAAGTTTTCGGATCCTGGTGGACGAATAGGGTTAGCCGTTCGTGGATTTTCATCCAATAAAACCATTGAATTAGATGTGTGGGATATGGGAATTGGCGTTAAGGAGGAAGATCAAGAAAAAATTTTTGAACCCTATCAACAAGTTCAAGGTAGTCTTGATCGAAACTACGATGGAAGTGGTCTTGGCCTTCCATTATCCCAGAAAATCATTGAATTGCATCAAGGGGTCCTTTCCGTAGAAAGTAGTCCTGATGAAGGAAGTATCTTTACAATTTCTTTGCCTTGGAAACCTCAATTAGTCTCTTTAGAGGATCCCCCTTCTCATTTCCAATTTTCTAAGGATTTGGATACCTCTACACCTATTCGTGTATTATTAGCAGAAGACAACGCTGCGAATATCGAAACTTTTCAGTTGTATCTAGAAAGCAAAGGATTTTTAGTAGATACGGCTTTAACTGGTATGGAAGTCATTAAAAAAGCCAATATTCTTAAACCGACAATTGTTTTAATGGATATCCATATGCCTGAAATGGATGGCCTTGAAGCTATAGAAAAACTAAAATCCAATGATCATACCAAAAACATCCCGATTATAGCACTAACAGCCTTTGCCATGCATCATGACAAAGACCGTTGCCTCAATGCTGGTGCTGATGAATATCTTTCGAAACCTGTTCGACTGCATCAGTTATTAAACACAATCATGGAAGTATTAAAAAACAACCATTCCTTATAGCCGCCATATCATCAACTCTTAACCTAAAGGGGGAGCTCTTATGAAACAACGCATTTTTGTGATTGATGATGAAAAAAATGCTCGCTTTACCATTGAAACTTCTTTGCATGGTTTAGGCTATGATCTTTATTTTGCAGAAAATGGTATTCAAGCCCTTAAAACAATAGATGCTATAGATCCAGATTTAATCTTACTAGATGTCATGATGCCGGATATGACTGGCTATGAAGTATGCAGCCGCATACGTGAATCTTCTGCTAGCAAAGAAGTGCCCATCGTTTTTTTAACCTCACTTGATGATAAACAATCCTTGTTTCGTGGGTTTGAAGCAGGTGGCGATGATTTTATTACCAAACCCTTTAACCGTATTGAATTAATCGTTCGGATTAATGGCATTCTTCGTTTAAACCGTTTTCGAAAACTCTTAGGGGAACGAAAAAAGTTTCAATGGCTTGTGGATCAAGCGGAAGAAGGCTATATCAGCACCAATGAATCCTTTGAACTGCTTTATGCCAATGAATCGGCTCAAAGATTATTGTCCCTATCGGAATATCCATTAAAAAACCCTACCAATTTTAAGGAACTCATTACCAAAAATTTTGATCTTAAACCTACTTCTGATTGGGAAGAACTGTTTCATGGACATCCCCCTAAAGAAACTCTCTATTTCATTAAACCTGAAACACCTCAGCATTCCTCTCAATGGTTTGAATTAATTTTCCTACCAGAGTCCATGGATAACCATCGTTTTTATCAAATAAAAGACGTGACAACCAACGTCGAATTAACCATGGAAGTTAAAAAATTTCATAATATTGTCTCCCATAAACTAAATACGCCTATGAACCATATATTGCCTTTTCTAGAACTTTCTCTCATGAGTTTGGATGACGGAGATTATGAAGAGGTTAGGGAACACATTACCTGTGCACGAAATGGTGCTCTTGATCTTCATCAACAAATCCAGCGAATTCTTCAGCTACTAGGGCCTCGAAATGCCAGTATTCATCGATTTTTACCCATGAATCAATTAAAAGATTTAGTATTGGATGTGGCGAATAGTCACTCCATTGATCCGAACCATGTCAGCTTTGATATCCGTGCAGAACCTAGCTGCAACTTATCTTTATCCTTACAAAATTTACATAGCATTCTACATGAACTTATATGGAATGCTGTCAAAAATCATCCTAGCAATCAACCTTACCTAACGGTTACGGTTTTCTGCGATAAAGATAAGCAGGAAGCCAGGATGATCCTTAAGAATAATGGAACTTCTTTAGCCATTCAAGAATTGAGATCCGTTAACCATTTTTTTCCGTATTTTCAGGGCGAAAAATATTTTACTGGACAAAAGGAAGGAATGGGCCTTGGTCTAAATGGCATTAAAACCATGATTTGGAATGTCGGCGGTAGGTTTAAACTCAGGAATAGTTCAGATGAAAATGGTGTAGAAGCCGTAATCGTGATTCCTTCCTGTCAGCAATGCTGCCCTGAAGATTAATGTAAAAGGGTTCTCACCCTTCAAGAGGTGAGAACCCTAATTTTTCCATGGTTTCATATATTTTTTCTTTGGTATAGGGTTTGGTTATATAATCATCACAGCCATCTTCATAAGCCTGATATATATTATCCGTATCTCCCAATGCAGTCACCATAATGGTTTTAACCGCCGTATCTGCTGGATTTTTTGTTTCTTTTTCCACTTCTTTAATAGCCTTCAACACTTTCAATCCATCCATTTTCGGCATTAAAATATCAATGCATACTAAATCATAGGGGGATCCATCCTTTACAGATTGAGCAAAGTAATGAACTGCGTCCATCCCATTTTCTGCTATGGTGGCTTTGCCATAGGGTTCTAAAAATTTGGCTAAAATAAAACTGGATGGTTGATTATCTTCAGCAATTAATATCTTCATCTTCTGCCTCCTCATCCTTATTCTGCTCCATTACCCAACCTCGAATCACTTTATGAATCATATCTCGTTCATTTTCGTAAAAGAGTATCTTACGAGTAATAGGCATATATGTTCCACCGGTATGAATTCTTTTTCGAATCGTTCCATCATGGATAAGAAATAGGGTGACTCCTTTATCCTGCAGTTGCTGATCCACTCTATTGAGGGTGTTTACTTCATCTTGGCGTAGTTGGGTTAATGCACTAATGTCCATTAAATACAGTTTATACCGATGTGCATCCAATTCCATACCTGCATTCTGAAAGGTTACAATAATATTCTGATCTTCTTTTACGATATAACGCCGCAAAAATGTTTCATTGGCTGTCATCCGATACGCATCATACAATAATTGTACCATCATCTGCTGAATTAACTTAAATGCCGTTTCGGAATTTCTTAGGATCGGAATATCTTCTGCTTGAAGAATTTCTTTTAGCATGGTCAATTCCTCTTTCCAAGATCGGTAATGAGGATGGTCTTCCAAAAGAACGGCTTGAGAATGAATTCGAATCAGGTTAAAGGCTGTTTTTTTCCAAAAAAGAGGGTCTAAGGTCTCTGGTTTTTTTCCCTCTATTTCCTGTAGAATTTTTGCCATTTCTTCAAAAAAATGAAGAAAGAAATTTTTATCTGAAATGGTCAATGCATGACCTTTGTATGCTTCTGTCAGATCCAACACAAAGAAATCTTTGATATAACCCACATCTATTTCTCGTTGTACTTCTAGACGATCTAAATGACTTTGAAAAAGGATTTCCATTTCATTACTTTCTTCAATGGATTCCATGGCCACAATTCCCGCTTTAGGAGGATCAAGGTAATCAATAACACCTTTTTCGATCAAGTTTTTATGCACTAAAAACCTAGTCACCGCTGGCATAGGGTTTTCCTCATCCATGGTCAAATGAACATAGTACCTATTTTGATATCTTGGAGGATCTATTTGGGGCTCTGGTGCTACCGCTTCCTCTATTTGGTGGAATACAGGAGCTTCTTCAGGTTCTTTTTTTTCTAGTGCTTGTATCAATTGTTGTTTTAAATTTCTAGATCCGCCTATGAGAGTTGAAATCGCATCTGTTTCTTCCGGTGGATTTTTTCGATGTTCTGCCATCTGATAAATGATATCCACAGATTCATAGGATAGATCAATGATGGATTCTGTTAACTTAATTTTTTCCATTCGTACTGCATCCCATACATCTTCCAATTTATGGGCTAAATCTTGGATTTCTTCATAGCCCATAGCTGCAGAAGCTCCCTTAATGGAGTGCATAGATCGAAAGAATTGATTCATTTCCTCTTTTGAATACCCTTTTCTTAGGGCGGACAGGGAAGCTTCACAGGTATTTAGTTGTTCAAAGGTTTCGTCAAAATATACGGCTATTAAAGATTCCACAGCACATCATCCTTTTAGATAGTGGTTTTATCCTTCTCTTTACCTAGTATCTGTGGTTTTACCCTAGGAATGGCTATGTTAATCGTTGAATAACTCTTTTATTTTATTTTATTTTTCAATTTTTTCTAATCCGCCCATATACCCACGAAGGGCTTCTGGGATCATTACGGATCCATCTGCTTGTTGGAAGTTTTCTAATATAGCCGCCAACGTTCTACCCACAGCTAAGCCAGATCCATTTAAGGTATGAACAAAAGTTACTTTTCCGCCGTCTTTGGGACGGTAACGAATATTAGCTCGTCTTGCTTGAAAGTCTTCAAAATTACTACAGGAAGAAATCTCAACATAGCGTCCGTAGCTAGGCATCCACACTTCCAAATCATATTTAAAAGCAGCCGTAAAGCCTAAATCTCCTGTAGCAATTTTAACAATCCGATAGGGAATATGGAGGAGTTGTAAGACTTTCTCTGCATTGGCTACTAAGGTTTCCAGCTCTTCATAGGAAGATTCTGGCGTGGTGAATTTCACCATTTCAACTTTATTAAACTGGTGTTGTCGGATTAGGCCTCTGGTATCTCTCCCAGCAGATCCGGCTTCAGATCGGAAACAAGGGGTGTAGGCTGCATAATAAAGAGGCATATCTTCTTCTTGAAGAATCTCATCTCGATGGATATTGGTCACTGGTACTTCTGCCGTAGGGACTAAAAAAAAGTCTTTTTGGGGAATACGAAAGGTATCTTCTTCGAATTTTGGCAATTGACCAGTGCCTGTCATACTTTGCCTATTAACCATAAATGGTGGCATTAACTCTTGGTAGCCATGTTGATTACAATGGAGGTCCAACATAAAATTAATAAGGGCTCTCTCTAATCTGGCACCCGCTTTTTTATAAAGAACAAAGCGAGCGCCTGTCACTTTGGCTGCCCTCTCAAAATCCAGAATATCTAAGGCTCCCCCAATATCCCAATGAGCTTTGTGATCAAAATCAAATTCTGCTGGTGTTCCCCATCTGCGGACTTCCACATTGTCTTCATCGGTTTCTCCCTGGGGTACCTCTGGATGGGGAATATTGGGAATCCGAAGCATTTTTTCCTGTAGCGTCTCTTCCACTTGGGCTACTTGTGTATCTAATGCCTTAATTTGTGCTGATAGTTCTTTCATTTGTTCCATCACGTGCTGTGTGTCTTCTCCTGCTTTTTTCAGTTTCGGAATCTCTTTAGATACCTGATTCTGCTGACTTTTCATTTGTTCTACTTCCTGAAGTAATTTCCGCCGTTTTTCGTCCAGAGCCACTACTTCATCTAAATCGATCTCTGCTTCCCCTCGACGGTTCATGGCCGCTTTCATCTCATCTAATTCGGTCCGTAATCGTTTGATATCCAACATTTTTTATTCCTCCTTTGGCTTTCACACCCATGAATGAGTGTCTCTTACCTATTTATTGCTGTGCTTCTAATTGTTGTAGGGATTGTTCTAGACGCTTTAAGGCTTCTCCGTAAGCCGACCAATCGCCTTGTTGCGAGGCTTCCTGTGCCTCTTCAAAGGCTTGGTTCGCTTCTTGGATAATTTCCTGTGTCGTTGCATCTGTAAAATCATACTCTGGCCTTTCTTCGATTTCTTCTGGCCTTTGGGTGGTTTCTTCCAACTCGATTCCTTCTTCTGGTAAAGCCTCTGCTGGCACATTGTCTTCTTCTGGTATGGTTGGTGTACCAGCCCCAAAGAGAGATTCCAGCGCCTGTTCCAGGGTGTTTTCCATCACAATATCGTCCCCAAAAGCAGCGATGACTTGTTTGACTTCAGGAGGACTTTCTGAGTTGGCCGCTCGTATATAGAGAGGTTCGATATAAAGCAAACTGTTTTCTACTGGTATAACCAGAAGGTTGCCTCGGATTACTTCTGAACCTCCTTCTCCCCAGAGAGTTAGACTCTGAGAGATGGTTTCATTCTGATCAATCCTTGCTTCGATCTGTCTTGGTCCATAAATATTCCGATCTTTCGGCATTTGGTAGAGCACCAGATCTCCATAATGTTCTCCATCACTGCGGGCTACCAACATGGCAATCATATTATTTAATCGATTCGGTGTATAAGGAACGGATAAAAGAAATTCTTCTTTATCCTCTTCTGGTAATTTATAGATCATATATTGAGATTCTACTGGTTGAAACTGATCAGCATAACGCTCTTGTCCAATATTCCAAAGGTCTTCATCTAAGTAGAATACCGAAGGATTTCCCATATGATATCGTTCATAAACCTGGGTTTGTATATCGAATTGTGCTTGTGGATAACGGATATGCTGCTGTAGTCCTTCTGGCATGGATTCTAAGGGTTGTAGCAAATCCGGAAAAATCTGACTATACGTTTGAATAACTGGATCTTCTGCATCCGCAATGTAAAAGTCTGTCGTCCCATAATAGGCATCTACCACGACTTTCACCGAGTTCCTTATATAGTTATGTTCTCCTTCTATATAGGGAGTGGCGTAGGGATACTCTTTCCCCAAGGTAAAGGCATCCATGATCCAGTATAATCGTCCATCATGAATGACTAAATAAGGGTCTTCATCGTATTGCAAGAAAGGGGCAATTTTCATGACTCGATCCATTACATTTCGATCAAAAATGATCCTACTTTCTCCAGAGATGCTTCCTGAAAGAAAGATACGGGGATTCCGTTCCCGAAGGGCATAAAGAAGTCTGTTAACCCCTCTTAGAGAAATACCAGCATCTCCTTCAAACCTTGTTTCTGCATTGTCTTCTCCTATGGGATAGTCAAATTCCATTTCATCTGTGTTCACAATAATATAGTGATTGGTCAGTTCTCCAAAATATATTTCTGGTCGGTTAATTTCTTTATCGATAGCACTCACCGGCGGGATATTGCGAATAAACAATTCTGGTTGTCCTTGGGTGGTCACTTGATTGACTGGTGACATGACGGCGCCGTATCCATGGGTATATTTCAGATGCATATTGAGCCATGTTTTGGCAGATTCACTGATTCGTTCCATATCAAGTTCTCTGGCTGACAGAAACACCTGTCGATATTCATCATTAATGACATAACGATCAATATCCACATCCTTAAATCGATAATAGGGACGGATGGCCTGTAATTGATTGTAACTTTCTAATGCTGGCCGATAATCGTTGATCCGAATATTTTTTATGGTTTCTGGATTGTTTTCTAAATCCTCTCTCGTTAAGCGATAATCTACATCAAATTCCATTTGACGTACATCATCTAATCCATAGGCTTTGCGAGTGTATTCAATATTTCGTTCAATATACGGGGTTTCTCTGGCTAAGACATTGGGTTCTACAAAAAAACGCTCCACACCTACGGATACAAATTGACCTACTACCGTTACCAAAATCAATACCACTGGGGCTGCGGCCATCCACTTGGGCTTTTTCTTTTTATATCCAATCCATAAAAAGACTGCTGCTAGTATGCTGACTACCATCTGAATCCGATAAAGCGGAAGGTTCACATGTAAATCCGTATAGCTGGCACCATAAACAGCTCCTTGAGGAGAAAAGAGAATTTGGTTTAGATTGACAAAATATCGAAGGGCGGTAGTCAATAAAAATAAGACTCCAAATACCACAAGATTGCCAGCACCAAAGGATAGAAATCTTTTAAACATTTGTTTTCTAGGATCTTCCCCATCGGAAACTTCCATTAAGGTGGGTCTCCGAACCACTAGCATGGCGGCAAAGAATAGACCTGTTACCATGACCATCATAAACAGCAAGGTGGTTAAAGTTCCAAGGCCATCTCTTAGTAAAGGCCACGTAAAGAAATACCATCCAATATCCCTTCCAAATACTGGATCTGTTGCGTGAAAGGGTACTTGATGATGAAACTCTAGAATCTGCCACCAATAATTTCCCGCAATGGAGGTTGCGGTTACAAAAGCCATAAAGGCTGCTGGAAGTAATAGCCACCGATTCAAGACTTTATTAGAAATGCTCTGATGAAAACTGGCCACTTTTTTTTCATACCGGTTTTTCATAAATCGAAAGTAATAATAAAACAGTAGGCCTGCCACAAGAAAAATTGGAATTCCAATGGTTAATTGTGTTTGGATTTTTTTCAAAAAAACCGTTTCATATCCTAAATCTCTAAACCACTGAAAATCTGTGATAAAATAGATAATCTCGTTGAAAAACAGCGTTCCAAGGATGAACGCCGCAATGATAAACCCAATAATGTTTTTTCCTTTTATCATAAATAATTCCCCTACTTCCTGACTTCCTTTATTTCCTTTATTTTCTTGAATCATTGCATGGATTTTTTTAGTTCTTTTTTAAATTTCTCAATAATCTTTTTTTCCATTCTGGAGACAGTCATTTGAGAGACGTCTAAGGCATTTGCTACTTGCATCTGTGTTTTATTTTCAAAAAAACGATCTTGTAAGACTTGTTGTTCTACTTTATTTAATTTATCCATTGCCTGATAGATAAAATCTCTATTTTCGATAAAGTCAAACATTTTATCTGGCTCGCCAATTAAATCCATAAATTGGATATCTTTATCCTCTCCTTCGTTATCATAGGTAAGGTCTAAAGATTTTGGGGTATAAACTTGATTGGCCTCCATGGCTTCTATGACTTCTTCTTCTGTACATTTTAAATAATGGGCAATATCTTTGATTTTGGGTGTTCGTTGCAACTCTTGCTGTAGGGTTGTTTTTGTGGTATTGATTTTTTTTGATAGTTCTTGAATACGTCTTGGAACACGAATAGACCAACCTTTATCCCGGAAGTATTTTTTTATTTCTCCGATGATCGTTGGTGTGGCAAAACTTGAGAATTCATATCCTCTGTCTGTATCAAAGCGTTCAATAGCAAAGATAAGCCCTAGCGACGCCACTTGATAAATATCTTCGTAGTCGATCCCTTTGTTGATATACTTTCTCGACAGTATTTCTGCAATAAAAAGATGTCTCTTCACTAATTCGTTGCGAATACTCACATCTCTATTATTTTTATACAACAAAAAGAGTTCTTTATCGCTAAGGGAGTCAAATGGCGGTAATGCTCTTTCTTCTGATGTCCTTTTAGATGAAGATGTTTTCATCAGGAGTCCTCCCTTAGATTTTTAATCATTTTGATCGATGTACCCTGATTATTGCCCGTATTGATCGACACATCATCCATCAGCGATTTGATGATAAAAATCCCCAATCCTCCTTCATTTAGTTCTTCGGTTCTGGGTTCCTTCAGTGAATTGGCATCATAGCCTTTCCCAAAATCCGAAACAGAGATGGTTAAACTCGCTTGTTCCATCAAAAACTGAATAATAAAATTATCGCTTACATCACATCCGCCATGCATAATGGCATTGGAACAGGCTTCGGACAACGCCACCTTGATATCTTCAATATCTTCGATATCAAAACCCATTCGGTTTGCAATGGATGCCACCGTAAGACGGATCAAACTGATATATTCGGATCGATGAGGGATGGAAACCTCTATCATCTCATGGTTGATCTCCGTATTCATTTGGCTTAACTCCTTTATTTTATAATTCACGCTTATTCCTCGCTTTTATCATTTTTTCTTATGTGATTCCTTATTCCATCAGGACAAGTCTATCTAAACCTGTTATATTTAATAGTTTTTTGATGCTTGGTTTTAAATTTGCGAGAATAATATTTTTTTCGGCTGTTTGGAGTTTCTTCAGTGCACTGATAAAAACACTAAGACCGGTACTATCAATATACTCTAGCCTATCGCCAATAATTCTGATATCGTCTACTCGTTCGTTCAGCATTTGATTAACCGTTTCTTTTAATCTGTCGGCGGTATGTAGATCTACTTCCCCCTCTAATACTAAAATCCATTTTTCTTCTGATTCATTATACGATTTTTGGATAATCAGCGCCAATAGACTCCCTCCTTCGTTATATTCCTCTAATATTTCAGTGCTTTCTTTGATCGTGGTCCTTGCTTGTTTATTATAACAGAAGATTTCTTCTTTAACCATGTTATCCCTTTATCTTTTTTTTATTTCTTGATATAGAAGCAAAGCTTCTTTCCCTTTATGAGGCTTTTTTAATTTAATACGAAGGATGCTTGCTCTATTTTTATTGAAATGGGATTTATCCATGAAAAAGAACAGCCGAAGCTGTTCTTTTTTTACTCTGGTTTTATCATTTCCAAGTCTTCTGCTACTTTATCCATTGGATCTTCTTCTTTTCGTGGCACCATAGCCATGGAAATAATATAATGATTTTCCTCTGTTCGCATGAGTTTTACTCCTTTGGTACGACGGCTAATAATAGGAATATAGCTCATATCCAAACGAATCATGCTACCATCTTGGTTAATCAGTAGTAATTCATCATCATCATAGGTGATTCTTGCTCCAATTAACTCTCCTGTTTCTTGGCTGTATTGATAGGTATATAACCCTTTGCCACCTCGGGTCTGTACTTTATATTGATCTATATTGGTTCTTTTTCCATAACCTTTTTCGCTGACTACCAATAAATCTCCATCATCGTCTGTTACCACCATGGAGACCAATCGATCCTCTTCTTTTAAACGAATGCCTCTAACCCCCATGGAACTTCTTCCGGTTTCTCGAATGTCTTTTTCATTAAAACGAATGGCAATACCCTTGGCTGTAATAAGAGCAATTTTTTGATTCTCATTCACCATCCGAACACTAATGAGTTCATCGTCTTCACGAAGGCTGATGGCTATTAGTCCTTTTTTCCGGCTACGTTCAAATTGACAAAGTTGCGTCTTTTTCACTAATCCTTTTTGAGTAGCCATCATTAAATACTCTAATTGACAATTCTTATTAACAGGAATCGTAGCACTCACTTTTTCCTCTGGATCTAATGGCAGTAAGTTCACAATAGCCGTTCCTTTTGATTGCCTTTTGCCTTCTGGTATTTCATAGGCTTTTAACTTATAGACTTTTCCTTTGTTCGTAAAGAAAAGCAATGCGCTATGGGTTGAAGTGATGATTAGTCGTTCTACAAAATCATCGTCTCGGGTGCTAAGGGCACTAATGCCTTTGCCACCTCTTTTTTGGCTTTTATAAACGTCTAAAGGTACACGTTTACAATATCCAAAATGTGTCATGGTAATCACCACATCTTCTTCTGCAATCAAGTCTTCCATATTAAATTCATTCATATCTTCTTCAAAATCTGTTCGTCGAGGATCTCCATATTTATCACGAATTTCTGTCAGCTCGTTTCGAATAATTTCCTGCACCAATTCATCGCTGGCCAGAATTTCACGTAACTCTTTAATTAATTCCATGATAGCTTCGTAGTCTTCCTTGATTTTATCTCGTTCCAAGCCAGTTAAACGCTGTAGCCGCATATCCAAAATTGCTTGGGCTTGGCGTTCAGATAAGGAAAAGTTTGTGATTAAGCCCTCTTTAGCTTCTGCTCCTGTCCTAGAACCTCGGATAAGCTTGATCACTTCATCTAAATGATCTAAGGCGATCCGTAACCCTTCTAAAATATGGGCTTTATCTTCTGCTTTTTTTAAATCGAACTGGGTTCGACGAATAATAATTTCTTTTTGATGCTCCACATAGTGGTGGATCATTTCTTTTAAATTTAAGACTTGTGGCTGTCCATCCACTAAGGCTAACATGATAATACTGAAAGTATCTTCCATCTGAGAGTGTTTATAGAGTTTATTCAGAATGACATTGGCATTGGCATCTCTTCGTAATTCAATGACAATACGCATGCCTGTCCGATCGCTTTCATCTCGAAGATCTGTTATGCCTTCAATCTTTTTATCACGAACCAAATGAGCTATTTTTTCAATCATTTTTGCTTTATTTACCTGATAAGGCAATTCGGTTACGATAATTTGCTGTTTTCCCTTATCCATTTGTTCAATAGAGGCTTTTGCCCTTACTTTAGCACGACCACGACCCGTTCGATAGGCTTCCAAAACGCCTTCACGACCAATAATCGTAGATCCAGTTGGAAAATCTGGACCTTGAATGCATGTCATTAACTCTTCTAGGGACACCTCTGGGTCTTCCATATACCGTATGGTGCCATCTATGACTTCCCCAAGATTATGGGGTGGAATCGAAGTAGCCATTCCAACTGCAATCCCATTGGATCCATTCACCAATAAATTAGGAAAGCGACTAGGCAATACTTTGGGTTCTTCTAAAGTTTCATCAAAGTTTAGATTATAATCTACGGTTTCTTTTTGAATGTCTCGCAGCATTTCTACGGCGATTTTCCCGAGTTTTGCTTCTGTATAACGCATGGCTGCAGGATTATCTCCATCCACAGATCCAAAGTTTCCATGGCCGTCTACTAATGGATATCGAATGGAAAAATCTTGTGCCATTCGAACCATGGCAAAATAAACAGCTGAATCGCCATGTGGATGGTATTTACCCAAAACATCCCCAACAATACGAGCGGATTTTCGATGAGGTTTCTCTGGTGCAAGGCCCAGTTCGTTCATAGCATAAAGGATTCTCCTGTGCACTGGTTTAAAACCATCTCGTACATCTGGAAGTGCCCGCCCAACAATAACGCTCATGGCGTAATCGATATAGGATTTTTTCATTTCATCCTCGATGCCTATCGGGAGAATTCTATCCATTTCCTGATCCATTTATTGATATCCCCCTCTTATATGTCAAGATTAGTAACATATCTTGCATTATCTTCAATAAACTGCCGTCTTGGTTCCACTTTTTCTCCCATAAGCGTAGAGAAAATTTCGTCTGCTACGGCGGCTTCATCAATACTCACTCTTAATAAAGTTCTGGTTCCTGGATCCATAGTGGTATCCCATAATTGTTCCGGATCCATTTCCCCTAGACCTTTATAACGCTGTAAAGCCACCATACCTTCTTTTTCTGGGCTCATTACTTTAATCAGTTTTTTCATTTCATCATCCGAATAGGCATAGCGAATATCTTTCCCACGAGTAAGTTTATAAAGTGGCGGTTGAGCAATAAAGACATGCCCGCTTTCAATAAGAGGTTTCATATGCCTAAAAAAGAAGGTTAATAATAAGGTTCTAATATGAGCGCCATCCACATCCGCATCCGTCATAATAATAATCTTATGGTAGCGAAGTTTTGCAAGATCGAATTCATCGCCGATACCAGTTCCAAAAGCCGTAATCATAGCCCTTATTTCTGAAAAATTCAACATACGGTCTAATCTGGCTTTCTCCACATTTAAGATTTTTCCCTTTAAAGGTAAAATAGCTTGAGTGGCTCGATCTCTTCCTTGTTTAGCGCTGCCGCCGGCACTATCTCCCTCGACAATATAAATTTCGCAAAGAGCAGGATCTCTTTGGGAACAATCTGCTAGTTTTCCTGGCAATGCGGTATTTTCCAGAACTCCTTTGCGACGGGTTAATTCTCTGGCTTTTTTAGCAGCTTCTCGAGCTCGTTGAGCACGAAGGGCTTTATCCATTATAATTCTGGCATCTGCCGGATTTTCTTCTAAAAATGCTTCTAGATATTCTCCTGTAGATCCTTCCACAATTCCTTTTATTTCACTGTTACCCAGTTTGGTTTTTGTTTGGCCTTCATATTGGGGATCTATGAGTTTAACGGAAACAATTGCCGTTAATCCTTCTCTAATATCCTCCCCTAATAAATTATTGTCTTTGTCTTTTAAGTACCCATTTCGCCGCCCATAATCATTAATCACCCTGGTCATGGCCCCTTTAAAGCCACTAAGATGTGTGCCACCTTCCTGTGTATTAATATTATTTGCAAAGGAAAAAATATTTTCTGTATAGGAATCTGTATACTGCATGGCTATTTCTACGATGGTTGTTTCTTTTTCTTTCTCAAAATACAGGATGCTTTCATGTAAGGCTTCCCGACTTTTATTGATATGACGGACAAATTCTTTGATGCCACCATCGTATTGAAAAATACTCTTTTTTTCTTGATCTGTTCTTTGATCTTCTAAACTAATTCGGATGCCTTTATTAAGAAAAGCCAGTTCT
The DNA here is from genome assembly GCF_055383815.1 of Tindallia texcoconensis. Taxonomy (NCBI): domain Bacteria; kingdom Bacillati; phylum Bacillota; class Clostridia; order Peptostreptococcales; family Tindalliaceae; genus Tindallia; species Tindallia texcoconensis. The sequence continues at coordinate 1,515,145 of NZ_AP042431.1, read as the reverse complement.
CTTAATCTATTTTCCAAGGATTCATATTTAAACAGAACCTCTTCAAAAATTTCAGGATCTGGTTGAAAGTACATACTAGTTCCTGTTTCTTCTGTTTCTTCAACTTGACGTATTTCAGAAACAGGAATTCCTTTTTTAAATTCCTGTACAAAAAGAAATCCTTCTCTTTTTACTTCTACTTTTAGATACTCAGATAAGGCATTGACAACAGATATGCCAACGCCATGAAGGCCACCAGATACTTTGTATCCATCACCGCCAAATTTTCCACCAGCGTGCAAAATTGTCATAACCGTTTCTAAGGTTGATTTACCCGTTTGTGGATGCGTATCTACTGGAATCCCACGGCCATTATCTGAAACGTTAATGGCATTGTCTTCGCTGATCATCACTTTTACTTCTGTGCAATAACCAGCCAAAGCTTCATCAATGCTGTTATCTACGGCTTCATAAACCAGATGATGGAGTCCACGGCTACTAGTGCTGCCGATATACATTCCCGGTCTTTTTCTTACCGGTTCTAATCCTTCCAAAACCTGAATTTGATCTGCATTATAGCTTGGTTGTTGGTTTTCCATAATGTCCCTCACTTCTATTTCTTTTGGTATAGGTCATTTCCCTTGACTAGGATTTGCCCTGGTATGGGTGACTCCGATCTTTGTACCCTTTCTTTTAGGGTGGTAGGTGAGATAGAAGAAACTAGTATAATATGAGCTGGCTTTTGGTATTTGTTTTTTCTTCTTTTTCTTTGTTTTAACCGTCGCTGAAGCCATGGCACCAAAATAACCAGAGACTTAATGGTTTCTTCACTCTGATGTAAATAGTCTAATTGGGATTTTTCGAAATTTTTCAGTAAAGAATGATCTTTTTCCACTTCACTCCATTTTCGGGCATCTAGAATCCCTATAATTTCCCTCTTTTTGACTAATATATTATCCCCAATATGTAGGTACATGCCAAATCTGGATCAACTCCTCTTTGAATTGTCCTCAACTTCTTTCATTATATCGTTTTTGTGGTTTTTTGGGAAGCTAAAAGGTTTTAAAGTTCTTTTTTCTCTATTCTTCCTTGGTGAATAGAAAAAATAGATCCTCTTGCATATTCTTTAATATGGTCTTCTAAATGGGTGGTCGTAACAAAGGTTTGGACTGGCTTAAGGTAACGAAATAAATATTCCTGCCGTCGATGATCTAACTCACTGGTAACATCATCCATCATAAGCACCGGATACTCACCAGATTCTTGTTTCATCCATTCTAATACCGCTAATTTCAAGGATAAGATCAAACTTCTTTTTTGACCTTGTGAGCCATACTGACGAACATCCATTTCATTAATCTTAAAGTGAATATCATCTCGATGAGGCCCTTGATGGGTAGTTTTTTGATAAAGATCTATTTTTCTAGCCTTTTGAAGTTCACTCATGAAATGATGTTGCAGTGTCTGTAAATTCCATTGAGACCATTCTTTTGGTAATGCCATGGCTGGTTTATAGGTTACGTCAAGATTTTCTCTTTTTTCTGTTATTTCAGCATGGATGCCATAGGCTAAAGCCAATAAGTCTTTTAAGAATCCATGCCTTAATTGCATCAGCGTAGCACCGTATACAGCTAATTGGTCATCCCATATGGATAATTGTTCTTCTGTTACGGATGGGTTTTTTAGGAGCTGGTTCCGTTGTTTAATGATTTTCTGATACCGCTTTAAACTATAATAGTAACGGGGAGAGATTTGAATCATTTCACTATCCATAAAAAGCCTGCGTTCCTGAGGACCATCCTTGATTACTTTTAAATCTTCTGGCGAAAAAAGAACGGCTTTCACCGTTCCCATGACATCTTCCATTGCTGTAACACTAAGTCCATTTTTTCGTATTCTTTTTTTCTGGTCTTGTCTAAGTAATAATTCCATCATCTGTGGACCATCCTGATTGATGGTCTCTAGTTTTATATAGGCTTGTTCTTGATCTTTATGAATTAATTCTTTGTCTTTTCTAGTTCTAAAAGAACGTAAGGAAGCACAAAAATGAAGGGCTTCTAGTAAATTTGTTTTTCCCTGAGCATTTTCTCCAATAAAAACATTTAATCCAGGTTCAAAACCAATTTCTATTTGCTCATAGTTTCGATAATTCTTTAAGAATACATTTTTAAGAATCAATCCTTTTTCACCACTTTCAACAAGTGACCTTGATAACAGTTTGATCGATTACTACCTCATCATCGGGAAAAATTTTTTTCCCTCGTTGTGTAGCCACTTCTCCATTTACCTTTATCATGCCTGCATGAATAAATATTTTTGCCTGTCCGCCGCTATCAACTACATTGGCAGCTTTTAACAATTGATCTAATTTAATAAAGGCACCTTCCATTTTAAAGGAGATCATCCATGCCACTCCTTTCCATTTTTTCTTATATTTCCTCTGCGGCTGCCATTCGAACCGGAAGAATTAAGTGTAGGTAATGATTTCCCTCTACTGGCTCTATGACTGCAGGACTACGATGATTAATCATTTTAATGGTAATCTCTTCATCCTCTATTACTCTTAAAGCTTCCATTAGGTAGCGGGAATTAAAGGCTATTTCCATATTTTCTCCTTGGTGTTCCACGGGTATTTTTTCAACCATTTGTCCCATTTGTGTATGAGCTGTCATTACCAGTTCTCCATTTTGAAGCACCCATTTCATTAAACTGCTTTTTCCTTCACTTACCAAAAGAGAGGCCCTATCTACACTACTATAAAGAGTTTGTTTGGAAAGGGTAATTTCTGTTTCAAAGGCTTGAGGAAGAATATTCTGGTATTCAATAAATGGTTTTTCAATTCTTCTAGAAATCATTTTTGTATTTCCCATGGAAAATACAATTTGTTTATCTGTAAAAGAAATTTGCATGGGTTCTGCATTGTCAGGAATAATTTGGTTTAGTTCCGTCATTGCTTTAACAGGAATGGTAAAAGCAGCTTCCAGATCATTGTGAATCATCGAATTACGATAAGATAATCGAAATCCGTCAACGCCGATGAGGCGTAGGTTTTCTCCTTGAATCTCTACCCGAAGACCTAATAAAGAGGGTTTTGTTTCATCTTGGGATGCACAAAAGACCGTTTGTTGAATCATTTCTTTAAATAAATCCTGTGGAACTTTAAAGGCATTATCCGCCATGACAATAGGAAGTTCTGGAAACTCCTCTTTTTCTAGTAAATGAAGTGTAAAGGAAATATGATCACAGGAAATGGTTAATTGATGGGATTCATCCATTACAAAGGTAATGGGCCGTGAAGGTAGTTTTCGTACAATACCTGATAATAACTTGGCATCTGCAACAAAATTTCCTTCCTCTTCTACTTCAGCTGCGGTAAAGTGTTCTATCCCTATTTCCAAATCCGTTGTAATGAGTTTTAAATAATTTTCTGATGCTTCAATCATGATTCCTTTTAGGACTGGAAGGGTTGTTTTGTTAGAAACTCCTTTTTGGACTGTTGAAATACTTTTAATCAGGTCTTTTTGTTCAATGGTAAAACGCATTGTGGATAACCTCCTTTTGGTTATTGGGGTGGGTTTGGAAATCAACATAAAAGCAAAAGGTAGTAGTAACAGTAATAGGCCCTGTGAATTTGTTGAAATAAGGCTCAAACACTTGTATTTTCAATAATCATAGCTGTGTAGAACTTTGTGAGTAAACGGATTATATATCCACATTAACCACAGGTAAAGGCCGGTCTAAAAGGGTTGAAAACTTATCCACAATTTATCCACAGGCTCTCCACAGTTTTTCAACAAGCAGGGTGGGGATAATCTAATCTCCGCCACTTATCTCTTTGATCATCTTCTCGATCCGATGTTTTAAACTATCATCTTTTTTCATTTCATTAAGAATTTTGTCATGGGCATGCATCACAGTCGTATGATCTCGATTCCCAAATTCGCTTCCGATCTTAGGAAGTGAAAGGTCTGTTAATTCTCGTGTTAAATACATAGCTATTTGCCTGGGGAAAGCAATGGAGCGAGTTCTTTTGCTGGAATCCAGGTCTTCAGTTTTCACACTATATTGATTAGAGACATATTCTTTTATGAAGGATGCGTTTACTTGCCTAGACTGGGTCGTAAAGACTTCATTAAGAATTTGACTGGCCGTATCAATATTAAGTTCATTATTATTTAGTTTACAATGAATCACCACTCGGTTTAAGGCACCTTCTAACTCACGAATATTGGATTGTATTTTTTTTGCAATAAAAAGAAGTATGTCATCAGAGACATCCAATTGATCTAAATGGGCTTTTTTTCGGAGAATGGCAATTCTTGTTTCGTAATCCGGTGGCTGAATATCTGCTATTAAGCCCCACTCAAACCGACTTCTTAATCTCTCTTCTAAAGTTGGTATTTCTTTGGGCGGACGGTCACTGGAAATAATAATTTGTTTGTTATATTGATGCAATGCGTTAAAGGTGTGGAAAAATTCTTCTTGGGTTCTTTCCTTATTAGCAATAAATTGAATATCATCAATTAAAAGCACATCTACATTTCGATATTTGTTCCGAAATTCAATGTTTTTATCATCACGAATGGAGTTGATCAGTTCATTGGTGAAGGTTTCGGAGGATGAATAATATATTTTCATATTCTGATTGTTCTGCACAATGTAATGGCCAATAGCATGCATCAGATGGGTTTTACCAAGTCCTACGCCTCCATAAATAAAAAGAGGATTATAAGCTTTGGCTGGTGCTTCTGAAACTGCTACAGAAGCTGCATGGGCAAAACGATTGCTATTCCCGACCACAAAGGTATCAAATAAATACTTAGGGTTTAGATTATTGGTGGAAATTTGATTTTGAGGGGCCGTCTGTGTATGGGTCTTCTTTTCTACTTTTTTTTCTGTTTCTTCTTTAACTTCGGTTACCAATGACACATCAGCAGTTTTTCCTTGTTCTTCAGGCAACTGAAAGACTACGTCATAAGAGCAAGAAGTGACTTCTTTAATGGCATTTTTAATGAGAATCAGGTAACGATCGCTTAAAATGTTTTTAATGAATTGATTAGGGGCTTTAAAAACAATTTCGCTTGTGTCGTTTCGAACGTGCAATGGTTCTATTACCTTAATCCAGGTATTAAAACTGACACCAGTCATTTCCTTCTCAATGACACCTAGGGTTTCGTTCCATATTTGTGATAACTGCTGGTCCATACTGCAAACCTCCTGTAGCCTTCAACCATAAAGACGGACAATTCATGTTGAAGCCTTTTATATTTCTTTTTTAAAGATGGGTGTTGTGCATAAGCTTGTGAATAAGTTTGTGGATAAATAGAAATAGCTGTTGACGGCTCTTATTATATAAAGAGTATCCATGAATGGCAAATCAGCCTTTATCCACAAAACACACTTTCTATTCACAGGAGAAGATACTAGGATTCATGGGAGAAAGAGACAATTTACCCACAATTCTATCCACAACCTGTGGATAACTATGAATAAGAAAGCAAAATCAATTGTAAGGCTTAAAGTGTCATAAATCAAGGGTTTTATCAGGGAGGATACATGAAACACTATTTTTTTCCATGAGTTTATCCACATAAAGGTGGGTAAAAATTTTTTTCCACATTTTTTTAATTCCTAGTTTTCCACAGAGATCTTTTCTTGACACTACCAAGGGATATCGTTATAATCTATGTGTGTTACTGTGTGATTCTAAAGCATTCTGATGAATCGTAATCCAAGCATTCGCCGCGATCCATATATAAAGGAGGTGCATTTTCGGTGAAAAGAACCTATCAGCCTAAAAAGAGGCAAAGAAGTAGAGAGCATGGTTTTCGGAAAAGAATGAGAACGAAAAGTGGAAGAAATATATTGCGTAAAAGAAGACTAAGAGGCAGAAAAGTCTTAACTGCATAAGGCCGCTGTAGGTGGCCTTTTTCTGTCTGGTCATAAGAAATCGGACAAAAACGGGAGGAGAAGATCATGAAACCCATCCCGACGATAAAAAAAAACAAAGAGTTTAGAGTGGTTTATCAAAGAGGAAAATCGGTGGCGAATCGGAATTTAGTTCTTTATTATCGTAAGAATCAGCTTACTTATTCAAGAATCGGAATAACAGTATCAAAAAAAGTCGGAAAAAGTGTGGTACGGAATAAAGTGAAACGACGGCTCAAAGAAATATTACGGGAAAAGGGTGACCAGCTGCCCATGGGCTATGATTTGGTATGGATAGCTCGTATTAGCTGTAGTGAAGCAGACTATCACACGCTGCAAAAAGCCGTCACTCATTTAGTGAACAGAACGTTCTTTTCGAAAAAAAGATCCAATAAACAAGGGATAAAGCAAGATGGATCTAAAGAATAGAATGAATAAGAGTAGGGAATATTGGAAGCAGGTGGTGAAGAAATGGGCCTGAAAAGGATCATGATTTTCCTTATAAAAGGGTACCAAAAAGTCCTTTCCCCTTTTACAGGAAGAATTTGTCGATTTCATCCTACCTGCTCTCAGTACAGCATTGAATCCTACGAAAAACACGGTTTTGTAAAAGGATCCTGGCTAACCATCAAACGAATTGCCAGATGTCATCCCTTTCATCCTGGTGGCATGGATCCTGTACCAAATAAAAACCCAAATAAGAAAGAAAATCCTCACTGAAGGCATACTAAATATTGGAGGTTATGATTTTGAGATTTTTTGCTGAACCCTTAAGTCAGCTGCTTCACCTGGTCTATGGATTTGTAGGGGATTATGGTGTTTCTATCGTAATTTTCACTATTCTAGTGAAATTAGTGATGATCCCCCTGACAGTCAAACAAACGAAATCCATGAAAAACATGCAGGAAATTCAACCTAAAATAAAAGAACTACAGAAAAAATATAAACATGATAAAGAGAAAATGAACCAAAAAGTAATGGAAGTGTACAAAGAGCATAATGTAAACCCTGCAGGCGGTTGTCTGCCCTTATTAGTTCAATTTCCAATTATCATCGGATTGTTTACCGTATTAAGGGAACCATCCCAGTATGGATTTACGCCAGAAATGGTGCAACAGGGCTTTTTATGGATAGAAGATATCTCGGCTACGCCTAACATTGTCTTTAGTGCCTTTTCAGCTTCTATGATTCCAGAAATGATTATGCCTTTGTTAGCTGGTGCCACCACGTACCTATCTAGCAAAACCATGCAGGCTACCAACAAAGGTGGCGGCAATCCACAACAAGAATCCATGCAAAAAATGATGCTCTATTTCTTTCCTTTGATGTTGATTTACATGTCTATGCAATTCCCAAATGGATTAATTTTGTATTGGGTGGTAAGTAATTTATTCCAGACAGTACAACAACTGATTATTAACCGACCAACCCCCTTATCTACTGGTAAAGGAAGTGAAGTTAAATGATTCACAAAGTGAAAGCAAGTGGAAGAACCATTGATGAAGCTGTGGAGAATGGTTTAAAAGAAATGGGAAGAACCCGAGAAGAAGTTGAAGTGAGAATCATTGAAGTCCCTTACAAAGGATTTCTTGGGTTTATAGGAAGTAAAGAAGCACAAGTGGAGTTAGAGGTAAAAGATTTAACAGAAGCATCCACCCGTCAATTTTTAGACTCCATGTTCCAAGCAATGAATCTTGAGGTAGAGATTGAGATTAAATATGATAAAGATCAAATGGAGATTGACCTTAGGGGACCCAATATGGGAGTGATTATTGGGAAAAGAGGACAAACCTTAGATTCCATCCAATATTTGACTAGTTTAGTAGCCAATAAGAATAGGGATAAATACGTAAAAGTCTTTATGGATACAGAAAATTATCGCCAGAAGCGAGAAGAAACACTTGTTCGATTGGCTAGTAAAATGGCAAAAAATGTAAAAGCCACACGCAGAACCATGGTCCTAGAACCAATGAACCCTTATGAAAGAAGAATTATTCATTCTGCGTTGCAAAGCGATTCAAAAATCCAAACCTTCAGTGAAGGAGAAGAGCCTTATCGTAAAGTAGCCATTGCCCTAAAAAAGTAGAGAAATGAACCTACAAAAACCCGGTGAAAACCGGGTTTTTGTTAAAGAGAAAAGAAATCCTTAGGTTTTTTTGGAAGGATCGGCTTATAGTGTTTATCATAATGATTGTTATAGTAATGATCTTCAATAATGATCTTCAATGAAAAGGAGGGTTCTTGAATGGAGGATACCATAGCGGCCATTTCTACAGCTCCTGGTGAAGGCGGCATAGGGATTATCAGGATGAGTGGAATAAAATCTCTGGAAAAGGCGCTTATGATATATCGAAACAAGCATAACCAAAAGGTCCATAGCCTAAAGAACCGGAAGTTAACCTATGGAAAAATTTTAGAGGTGGAAAACTTAAAATTTATCGATGAAGTGCTTATATGTTATATGAAAGCACCTGACACCTATACCATGGAGGATGTGGTGGAAATCCAATGTCATGGTGGAAGCATTTCTCTGAGACGCATTATGAAGGAATTAGTATCCTTAGGCGTTAGAGTAGCAGAACCCGGTGAATTTACAAAGAGGGCTTTTTTAAATGGTAGACTCGATTTGTCTCAAGCTGAAGCAGTAATGGATTTAATTAGTTCCAAAACCGAGTTAAGCCACGAAGCCGCCATGGGACAATTGGAAGGATATCTTTCTGGTGATGTGAAAAAGATGCGAGAAACATTATTAGATTTAATGGCTTCCATGGAAGTATCCATTGATTTTTCCGAAGAAGAAGATATAGATCAAGTGACTTACGAAGAGGTAGAAGAAAAAACTCATCCCATTTTAAATCAGATTCAACAATTAATAGACTCTGCAAAAACTGGAAGAATTTTAAGAGAAGGCTTAAAAAGTCTCATTGTTGGAAAGCCTAATGTAGGAAAGTCCTCTTTAATGAATGCCTTATTAAAAGAATCAAGGGCCATCGTAACAGACATCCCTGGAACTACCAGGGACGTCATCGAAGAACAATTGAATCTGAGAGGAATTCCTTTGGTATTAATGGATACAGCAGGAATAAGAGAAACAGAGGATTTGGTAGAAAGAATTGGCGTAGAGAGAGCGAAACAATTGTTTGAGGAAGCGGATTTAGTAATGATGATGATGGATAGTTCCACACCAGTTTCCAAAGATGATTTAACGATTCTTAGTATGATTCAAAAGCGAAAAGCCCTTATTATTATCAATAAAACAGATTTACCCACGGTTTTATCCCAAGAAGATCTGCCGGATTGGATTGATGAACATCAAATTTTAAAAATATCCCTTTTAGAAAAAGAGGGATTGGATCAACTAGAAGAAGCATTGGAAAGCCTTATTTTTAATGGGGAAAAGAAAGCAAAAGAAAAACAAATGGTGACTCATATCCGTCATCAACAAGCATTGGAAAATGCCTATGTGGCCTTGGAAGAAGGAATAAAAGCATTAAAACAACGGATGCCCTTAGATTTTGTGCAGGTGGATTATCAAGAAGCCATGGATCAATTGGGGATTATTATTGGAGAAAGTGTCAAAGAAGATTTAATTGATCATATTTTTTCTAATTTTTGTATTGGAAAATAATGAAAGATCCCATTATCGTAAAAGCCATAGATATTCTAATAAGAACGGGTGATAAATATGCAATATAACGCAGGAAATTATGATGTAGTAGTGGTAGGAGCAGGACATGCTGGATGTGAAGCGGCTTTGGCCCCTGCAAGAATGGGGTACCGCACCTTATTATTGACCATTTCGCTGGATGCCGTCGCCATGTTGGCTTGCAACCCTTCCATAGGGGGTACAGGGAAAGGCCATTTAGTACGGGAAGTAGATGCTTTGGGAGGTCAGATGGGTTTAACAACGGATGAAGTCTTTATTCAGAGCAAAATGTTAAACACAGCCAAAGGACCAGCGGTTCATTCTCTCCGAGCCCAAGCAGATAAAAGTCACTATCATCAATCGATGAAAAAAACCATTGAGAACCAAGATAATCTGGATTTAGTCCAGGCAGAGGTCATTGACCTGCAGATAGAAGCAGGCACCGTTCAAGGCGTCATTACCAGAAGTGGTGGAATCTATTATGGAAAAACCGTTGTTTTAGCTACGGGAGTTTACCTCAATAGCAAAATATTTATTGGAGAAGTAAACTATACGTCAGGGCCCAGCGGTATGTTTCCCGCCCAGTTCCTCTCTGAAAATCTTCGAAAATATGGCATTCAGTTACGCAGGTTTAAAACCGGTACTCCTGCAAGAGTGGATAGGAAAACCGTGGATTTTAGTAAAATGCAAAGAGAAGATGGAGATACGGAAATTGTACCCTTTTCCTTTTTAAACCAGGGAATAGAGATAGATCAGATGCCTTGTTGGCTGAGTCGTACCACAGAAGAGACGAAGGCAGTGATCGAAGCGAACCTTCATCGGTCTTCTTTGTATTTGGGAGAAATGGATAGCACCGGTGTTCGGTATTGCCCCTCTATTGAAGATAAAATCGTTAAGTTTAACGAAAAACCAACCCATCAGTTTTTCTTAGAGCCAGAAGGCAGAAACACCTGTGAAATGTATGTCCAAGGAATGAGCACGAGTTTACCAGAAGAAGTACAAGTACAGATGTATCGAAGCATGATAGGCCTAGAAAATGTCAAAATTATGCGTCCTGGCTATGCCATCGAATATGACTGTATTGATCCAACTCAGTTAACCTTATCCTTGGAAATGAAGGAAATTAAAAATTTATTTTGTGCAGGTCAGTTTAATGGCTCTTCTGGCTATGAAGAAGCTGCAGCCCAGGGATTGATGGCTGGCATCAACGCAGTCCAAAAAATCAAAGGAGAAGATGCCTTTGTCTTGGATCGATCCCAAGCCTATATTGGGGTGTTGATAGATGATCTGGTTACCAAAGGCACCAACGAACCTTATCGAATGATGACGTCTCGAGCCGAATATCGATTAGTTCTTCGTCAAGACAATGCAGATCAACGTTTGACAGAAATGGCCTATGCTTTAGGGCTGGTCACAGAAGCAAGATATCAACGTTACCTTGAAAAAAAGGAACAAGTAGAAGAGGAGATGAAACGCCTTAAGGAAACCATCATCCCGCCGGATAGGATGAATCCGCTTTTAAAAGAAATGAAGAGCTCTGAAGTCAAAGTTGGCCTTTCTTTAAAAGACGCGATTAAACGACCAGAAATCACCTACAGCTCCTTAGGAAAAATAGATATTCATCGGAATCCTGAGATTAAAAAAGAAGTAGTGACCCAGTGTGAAATACGAATTAAATACCAAGGGTATATCGATAAACAACTTAAACATGTGGAACAATTTAAAAAAATTGAACGAAAACCCCTTTCAACAGAATTGGATTATCATGCGATCAAAGGATTGAGATTGGAAGCCCAGGAAAAACTATCTCATTTAAAACCAACTTCCGTTGGACAAGCTTCACGCATTACCGGGGTATCTCCTGCAGACATTCAAGTATTATTGGTTTATTTGGAACAACAAAGAAGAAATAAAGAAGAAACAAAGATGAATGATTGAATCCCCCGCTTCCCTTGGGAAGCGGAAAAGTCGTTGAAAATGTTGATGTAAGGACGTGATGATATGGATGAAAAACAACAACAAAAGATGATTCAGGCAATGCAGGAACTTAAGATCCCCTTTGAAAAACATCAACTACACCAGTTTGACAGGTATTTGTCTTTGCTGATCGAGTGGAATGAAAAAATGAACTTGACGGCTATTAAAGAACCAGAAAAAATACTAACCCATCATTTTTTTGATTCAGCCACCTGTGCCTTGCATGGCTCTTATGCTGATTGCCAAAGAATATTAGACTTAGGAACAGGTGCTGGTTTGCCAGGGATTCCTTTAAAAATACTTTTTCCGACACAAGATTTTGTGTTGATGGATTCTCTTAAAAAAAGGCTGTCCTTTTTGGAGGTAGTGAAAGAATCTTTGCAATTAGAAAAATTAGCATTGGTTCACGCCAGGGCTGAAGAAGCAGCCAGGCTTAAAGAGTATCGAGAGGGCTTTGATGCTGTGGTATCTAGAGCGGTTGCCTCCCTCCCGGTTTTACTGGAATATGCAATTCCGTTTTTAAAAGTAGACGGATGGTTTTTCTGTCAAAAAGGGCCTCAATGGAAAGAAGAGATGGAAGATGCATCCAAAGCCTTGGAGGTATTATCTGTCACATTAGAAGATAGTATGGAAGTGAAGGTTCCTTTTACGGACCTCAATCATCAATTGCTCGTTTTTAGAAAAACAGCAACCACTCAAAAAATATATCCAAGAAAAGCGGGAACACCAACGAAAAAACCAATTATGTAAAAAGGAAAAACACATACACAAAAGGGCTTCAAGTCACTGACTTGAAGCCCTTTTGTGTATGTGTTTCACGTGAAACAGGTAGGTGCAATCATTAAAAACAAAATAAAATCAGCTTAAGACAGTTAAGAGATTATAAGGGAGGAGAAAAGTCTTCTAATAGATGGGTGTACTCTTTGGTGATAACAAAACCATTGGCGTATTCTATGGTGAGATGGAGGGTTTCGAAGCTGCCTTTTGTGAAGGCAGGAAAATCCAACACCCATTCTTCTCGGTACCTGTCATCAGCTGGATCTGTTGGTAGATGAGATATCTCTTTCTCTGTTAAATCTAGTTCTTCTCGAAAGACTTGGTCGGTAAATAGGATTTCTGCCGTCACCTTTTCTGGAATGAAATCCAAAGATGGATATGGTTCCTTGGCAATATCATGGGGATACAAATAAAATCCAATACTCACATCGCCTTGGGCAAATGCTGGTTCTGTTTGATGATTAAATGAAGCAGAGGAAGGGGTTAAACCAGGTGGCTGGTGGAGATAGGATGGCGTATATATATTTTGGCTAACCTGCTGCATACTTCCTTGAGAAACCACCTGTACCCTATAGTAATTAGTGGGGGAGACCTGGATATCTGCCTGATAGCTATTGATCCCTAGGGTTTGTGTTGGGATTGTTTTCCATGAACTGACGGGCTTCCTGTCTTCATTTAAAGTCTGAAGCTGCAAAGTGATTTCCGCATCTTCTGCTATTTCTTGCAAGGACCAGTTGTACTGTAGGTTGATGATTTGTTGATCAGGGTCTATGCTGGAGACACTCCAGTGATCCTCTAGGACCCATCTTTCTTCTTGAAGCAATTGATTCATCTGACTAGAAAGGGTGCTCCATTCCTGTTGATTTGTATGTTGTCTTAAGGATTCCTGGAGATTGCCAACTTGGCTACTTAATAAGTGGGTTTGCAGGCCTAAGATAAAAATAAGGATCACAATAGCTACATTTAGATACATAGACGTATTAAAAAAATGTTCACGATTCATTGGGCACCTCCTTTGGGTACATCCTATTGAGGGGGGGAAGGTGAAAGGTTGGGAAAGGATGATACTCATGATGCAACAGATCATGAGATATGGTGAGTCCATTGGTGTACGTAACTTCCAAAAGAAACTGATTCATTTCACTGCCTTTTTCGTGGGCTGGAAAAGACAGCTTCCACGCTTTTTCAGGATCCCCATGGAAACTTTCTTGGGTAGGGGGATTCTCTCTCTCTACTTGTTTTAAGGAGCGACTATAAGAGGTTCCATCTACAAGGAACTCGGCCTTTACAGCCTTGGGTTCAAAGGAAAGAGAAGGATGAGCCCTAAGGCGAGATTGTAGATCCCATTCATCTTTGAGTTGAAAAACAACAAAAACATCCCCTTCTTTATAAGAAGGATCGTTGTGATGAGAAGTAGTATAAGAAACTGGTACAGGTTTGGGTGGTTGATATAAATAAGTGGGAATAGGTAGGCTGGAGCTAAGGCGGGTCTTTTTCCCTTGAGAAACCACTTGTACACCATAAGTATGAGAAGGCGACACTTCTACAGTAGCCCTATACGTATTGACTCCTATGGATTCTGCCTGGACCATGGACCACAAACCATCAGATTCCCCCTTTGAAGGTTGTTGTTGAATTTGCAATCCAATCACCGCATCTTCCTGTACTTCTTTCATGGACCAATTGAACTCCAGAGAGATCAACTCTTGTTGAATGTCAACATCGAGAACCTGCCAGTCTTCATTAAAGATCCATGACTCCCTAGCCAGCAGTTCATTTATCTGATGGGTTAAATGAGCCGCGGAATTTTGTTTGATAGAATGGTGGAATTGGCTACTGATATTCGTGATTTGATGACTTAAAGAATTTAATTGGATGCCAAGTAAAATAATGAAAAGAAGGAGGCTGGTATGACTGGCGATTTGCTTTAATGAAGGTTTCTTTTTTTCCATCAAATGATTCTCCTCTACACCATAGAATTTATTATGTTACAGATGGATCTATTGTTGTTTTCTTGGTCTTCTTCCATCAAGAAGATAAGATTTGGATGAAGTACACCCCATAGAACCTATAAGCATACTAGTGCCATTCTATTATAACGACCTTGTAAAATCAATCAACAAATATGGCTAAGTTGTGGCTTAAGTCAAAGTAATTTGGGTATAGAACAAAGAAAAAGGACAGGGCCGGCATAAGAGCAAATTCGGAGGTGTGATTATGAAAGCAGGGATTCTTTCTTTATTTTGTTATCAATTATCCGTTGTCTACGGATCAGGGATTCCATTGCTAGATGGTTTGAAAATACTGGCAGATGAAATAGGAGATCCCAAAATGAAAGAGGCTTCTATGGCGATTCATCAGGACATACAGCAGGGGAAAAAATTATCCGAGGCCATAGAGACTCTTACGGTTTTTCCAGAATACCTAAAAGGAATGCTGCGAATTGCAGAAGATACTGGTTCGCTAGATCAGGAGACTTATCGGCTTTCTTTGTATTATGAAAAGCAAGAAGCAATGGAACAGCGGATTAAAAATGCCGTGACCTATCCGATGGTTTTATTTGTGTTGATGGGAGCCGTAGTCCTCTTATTGATTTTACAAGTGCTGCCACTGTTTCACCAGATATTATTGGGGATAGGGGGAGACATTCCAGGAAGCACCCAAGTGATGATGCAAGTAAGCCAGTGGTTAAGCAGCTCTTTTGGGGCTCTTGTAGCCACAGTTATGGCTGTGATCTTGGTGGCTTACTGGTTAGGAAAAAGCAACAATGGGAAAGAAAGAATCCACCGCTGGCAATTAAAGCTTCCAATTTTAGGACCTGTTTATAGCAAAATGATTGCCTTTCGGATGAGTCATGCCTTATATATGTTGACTGCAGCAGGGGTAGCCTTTGATGATGCTTTGTCTTTAGCAGCAACGGTGACAGGCAACGAGTACGCACGAGGAAAAATAGAAATAGCTGAAAAGGAAATTCGAGACGGAAAAGGAATCAGCCAAAGTTTAGAAGAGATGGAGCTATTACCGGAAATGATGATTCGAATGCTTCGGATAGGAGAGCAAACAGGAGAGATAGAGGGGTTTTTAGAGAGAAGTGCACAGCTTTATGAGCAGGAAGCAGAAAGGGCACTGAAGAAAATGACAACGGCTATTGAACCAGTTCTTGTAACGATTCTTTCTGTTGTGGTGGGCATTATTTTGATGACGGTCATGATGCCGCTGATTCAAATTATCTCTACCATCGGGTAGCATCACGTTAGAGCCAAGGAGGAGAGAGTATCATGAAAATAGAAAAACTGGGTATGTGGATAGCTATGTTGCTAATGTTAGTGGTCATGCTCACTCTTTTTGGAAGTTTGGACCATACCTTGAAACAGGCCAACCAAGAAAGTCTACATCATATAGAAGAAGCCATCAGGAAAGCAGCGATTCAATGTTATGCATTAGAAGGAAGTTACCCTCCCAATGTAGAATATTTAGAGATGCATTACGGGCTTATCCTCAATTCAGAAGCTTATTTCTACCATTATGAAATCATAGGATCCAATATTAAGCCCCAAATAGGCGTCTATCGCCGATGGAATTAAATGGATGTTGTCTTTTCATCGGAAAGGAGGGGATCGAGATGAAGCGAAATCCACCATACAAAGCAGGATACTCACTGGTAGAGTTGATACTGGTGATGGCCTTATTAATATTTTTAGGAATCTCTACCTTTACGTTGATGATGGCTAGTAACCATGCGACCCAAGGAATGATCGCTGGTCAAGATCATAGATCTGAACTGCGGATAGCTTCTTCTTACGTGACCACACGCTTGCGTCAACATGATGAAGCAGAGGCTATTTCCATTGGATCTCACCCCACTATATCTGGAGAAGCATTGGTGATAGAAGAACTGTATTACGGAGAAAAGTTTGAAAATTGGATTTATTATCAAGAAGGTGCTCTAAAAGAAATCATCATTAGTCCGGATCAAGTATTAAGAGATGATTTTGCCTATATCATTGCAGAAATAGATTCTTTTTCCATCACCATGGATCCAGAGCTTTCAGGTCTTTGGGTTCACATGAGTCGTCAGGGACAAACAAAAGAGTATTCTGTGGAATGGTTTCATCATTTAAAAGCCTCTGAAAAATCCGCTGGTTTCTCTGCTCTTGATGGAGGTGAAGCCAATGATTAAACACAAACAGGGATTTTCTTTGATAGAAATCATCATAGCCCTTGGAATGCTGGCCTTCATCAGTGTATATGCACTACAGGTACTGGTAACGGCTCATGGATTAAATGAAAAAGCAGAAGACCTTGATCAAAGCGTGTATCAGACCAATCATCTCATACAACTATTTGATGCCACGGCTTCAAAAGAAGCTTTTTTAAACCATGAAGATCTTATCAAAGCAGAGCATCATAAAACCCATCACCAGGATATCCTTACTTTATATTATAATGATGAATGGCAAGGAATATCAGCCCTAGAAGCTCAGGAGGCCGCCTATGAAATGACCCTAGTAATGGAAAAATTACCAGCAGCAAGCCAATCTCCTCCCTTTTTATATCGCCTCTCGATGGAAACCGTTAAGAAGGGAAACTATCTATTGGAAACAAAAAAAGATCCAGAAATATATCAGATCAGTACGGTGCGGTATCTGCCATAATAGGGGTGTAATCCGATGAAATATGATATAATAAGAAATAAATATAAAGAACAACAGCGAGGAAGCGCAAGCGTGATGGTTATCATTATGGTAGTCACCATATTGCTCTTTGGGGTTTTTTCTATGATGTCTTCCTATGCCGGGCTATCGATTGCCCGCAGAAATGCAGAGTGGACCCACCTTTATTATCAGCAAGAGAGTCGGGCGGCGGAATCTTTGTTTGCTTTTCACCAGGTGTTGGAGAAAGCATGGGAGGAAACGGAAAGAGATAGAGATCATTGGCAGCAGGCATATTATGAAAATGTTCTGGAGCATGTAGAAGGCACAAAGGAGTTTTTTGAGTTAGAGTATGAGGTTTATTTCCCAAGGGAAAATAGAACAGATGCAATCCTACAAGGGTTCTTCCTCATTCCTGGAGATCTAGCAGATAAGACCAAAGACTTCTACGTGGCTTTTGAGGCGGTTCCTAGGGAGAGAGAAGCCCCAGAAATCATGATTACGGCTTGGAAAAGTATGCCAGAAGCTTTTGAATACGAGGATGGGATTCAATTTAGGGATGTGGAGGTGGACTAATCCAATGTATGAGGCTACACACCTGTTGAAATGGGCGTTGGAAAAAGAAGCATCGGATTTGTTTATCACCGTAGGAAGGCCTCCTACCTTAAAGATAAATGGTCGATTAAAGCCCATGGATGGAGAATCGTTAACACCAGAAAGTGCAGAAGTTCTTGTTAAGAGTCTGTTTCATAAAGAAAAACATTATGAAGAATTCATGGAAAATGGAGAAAAAGACTTTTCTGTTTCCTTGCCAGGGGTGGGAAGATTTCGAGTAGCCGCCTATACCCAGCGTAGCACCAGTGCAGCAGCGATTAGAGTCTTAAGCTTTGAACAACCAGAGGTGGATACATTAGGTATTCCCCAAAGAATTTTAGATTTTCACCAACGAACCAAAGGCTTAATATTGGTTACGGGACCCGCAGGAAGTGGAAAATCAACGACGCTTTCTGCAGTGATTAATTTAATCAACCAGCGTAGAGAATGCCATATTCTAACCTTGGAAGATCCTATTGAATACCTGCACAAACACCAGAAAAGTTTAGTGGATCAGAGAGAAATAGGGATGGATACAAAAAGCTATGCCAACGGACTACGCTCTGCTTTGAGACAGGCGCCGGATGTGATACAGGTTGGGGAAATGAGGGATTATGAAACCATTTCTACCTCCCTGACGGCTGCTGAAACCGGCCATTTGGTTTTTTCTACCTTACATACCGTGGGAGCTGCTAAGTCTATTGATCGCATTATCGATGTATTTCCAGCTAATAGACAGGATCAAGTGAAGTTTCAACTATCAACGGTGCTCTATGCCGTTGTTTCACAGCAGCTCATCCCTTCTGAAGAGAAAGGTTTGGTGCCTGCTTTTGAAATTTTGATTGTCAATGGAGCCATTCGAAATATGATTCGGGATGGGAAGATCCCACAAATTGATGCTGTCATTCAAACTGGTAAAGCAGAAGGCATGATGAGTATGGATCGGAGCCTTTCTAACTTGGTAAAAGAGGGAAGGATTACACAAGAAGATGCCATGAGGCATTGCGTAAATCCAGAAGTCCTCAAAAAATATTTACCGTAATCATCTTGTAACGTTGAAGTGGAGAACAAAAGGGTATCATAAGGAATATAAATATACTTGAAGTCATCCCTGGGTTTTTAGGAATAGAAAGAAGGTGGAAGCAATGAAAAAATGGATAATCATCATAGTGCTTGTTGGTTTTTTTGTTGTGATGAATCCATTGAAAAGTCAAGCAGCAAGCCCAGTATTTGATACATCAGATTTGGATCGAGGGGTCATCCACATCCACTATCAAGCAGCTCAAGACAGGCCATTACGTGTTTTGATCACTAAGGGAGAACAGCGGTATACCTATCAGCTAAAGCCAGACGGAACTGTTGATAGTTTTCCTCTCCAAATGGGCAATGGCACCTATAAGATTGATGTAGTACAAAACATTGGCGGGAACCGGTACAGCTTTGTAGAAAGTAAGCAGGTCACCCTTGCCTTAGAGGATCCTAATGTGGTTTTTCTCAATTCTATTCAGGAAATTCGATGGAATCCTGAAGATCCACCCATTCAAAATAGTGCTAAGATGGTTGGGAACTTGGGAAGTCGAGACCAACAAGTCCAAAAGGTTTACCAGTATGTCATTCAGAACTATACCTATGATTACGACAAAATTCCTCGCCTCACCTCCACCTATTTGCCAGATATTGTGCAGACCTACATGGAGAAAAAGGGGATCTGTTACGATTATGCTTCCTTGATGGCGGCCATGAAACGAAGCGAAGATATTCCCATAAAGCTGGTGAAGGGGTATACCTCTCATGTAGATGAGTATCATGCTTGGAACGAAGTATACCTTAATGGTCAATGGCATATCCTTGATTCTACGGTGGATGCCGTATACAAACGACAAGGCGTGGATTATCACATGATTAAGAGTCCTAAGGAATACCAAAAAGTATACGAATATTAGAAAAGAACATCGAGACCTTGTAAACTTGCTTCGGCAAGTTTTTTTTTGTGTATCAGGTAATAGAGGGAGAAAGAATGGGTTTTTAGACTTGACTAATAAGAGGGGCTGTGCTATTTTTTAAGGACTAAAAGGTTTTAGTTGTATAAAAGGGGTCTATCTCATGACAACCATTAAAGATATTGCTAAAAAAGCTGGAGTTTCTATTACGACGGTTTCACAAGTATTAAATAGCAAAGAAATAGGAATTAAAAGAGAAACAAAAGAAAAAATCCTAAAGATTGCTGAAGAGCTGGATTATAAACCAAATTATTTAGCTCGAGGCTTAATTACTAAAAAGACGAACACCCTTGGATTAATTATTCCAGATATTACCAATCCCTTTTTCCCCCAGGTGGTGAGAGCCATTGAAGATACGGCCAATCAACATCACTATAATATTATTCTCTGTAATACAGATAATGATCCAGAGAAAGAAAAAATCTATTTAGAGATATTGCAAAAAAAGTATGTGGATGGGATTCTTTTAACCAGCTCAACCTATTCCACCACAGATCATGGTGGTCTGTTAGAAAAAATGAAAACCCCTTTGATCTTATTAGACCGAGTGGCAGATAGTCCTCTAGATTTTCCAAGTGTGTATACCTGTGGCTATCAAGGGGTGATGCGAGGCGTCACCTACTTATGGAACCAAGGCCATCGAAAAATCGCCTATTTATCTGGGCCCAACACTTCTATTGTAGGAAAAGATAGACTGCTGGGATATGAGACAGCCCTTATAAACCATGGATTGTCCATGGATCCTGAGCTTATATACTATGGGGACTATAAAGCAGAAACTGGAGAGAAAGGAATGACAGCTCTCTTGGCAAAAGGGGTAGAGTTTACGGCTGTCATGGCGGCCAACGATTTAATGGCCGTAGGGGCTATGAGATCCATTAAAAATCAGAATTTGAAAGTTCCCGAAGATATTTCTGTCTTAGGGTTTGACAATATCCAGATTGCCCGATTAATCGATCCAGCACTCACCACTATTAGCCAACCTTCTTATGAAATGGGGAAGATGGCAACACAGATGTTACTCAGGCTCATAGAAGGAGAAACATTGGAAAAAAGACAAGTGGTTTTAGAACCGGAACTGGTGGTCAGAGAATCCGTTATAAAAAAATATACATAGAAATGCATATGAAAGAAAGGAGAATCGCATATGAAAAAATCACCCTTAGTGAATAGCCATATTTCTGGTGTTATTGCGGAAATGGGCCATACCCAAAGGCTAACCGTGGTGGATGCAGGCTTTCCCATTGGAGATCAGGTAAAACGAATTGATTTGGCGCTGAAAAAAGACGTTCCTAGGTTTTTGGAAACCCTAGAAGTAATACTGATGGAGCTAGAGGTAGAAGAGGTAACCATCGCCAACGAAACCAGAGAGATTAACCCAGTGCTATACGAAGAAATCATTCACTGTCTAAAGAAACAAAACCCCCATATTCATATTCGAGAAGTGATCCATGAAAACTTCAAACTAGAAGCAGCTAAGTCAAAAGCCGTCATCAGAACTGGAGAGCATACACCCTATGCGAATATTATTCTGAAATCCGGCGTGGTGTTCTAATGGCATTATTAGAGATGCAAGGCATTAGTAAAAGCTTTCCTGGAGTACGAGCCTTAGATCAGGTGGATTTAGACCTAAAGGCTGGAGAAGTACTGGCCCTTCTTGGAGAAAACGGTGCTGGAAAATCTACCCTGATGAAAATACTTAGTGGCGTATATCAAGAAGATGAAGGCAGCTTAAGGATCCATGGGCAACCAGTTTCCATTGCTTCTCCTCAAGAGGCCATCAAAATAGGCATTGGGATTATTCATCAGGAACTTAGTTTGATTCCTCATTTATCCATTCGAGAAAATATATTTTTAGGAAGAGAAAAAATCCATCCCCTGACGAAAAAAATTGACTGGCAGTACTTAAGCCAGGAAAGTCAAACCTTATTAGCAGAACTAGGAATAACAGGGATAGATGTTACTCAACCTGTGAAAAATCTAAGCATAGGCATTCAGCAGATGGTGGAAATAGCCAGGATTTTATCCATGAACTGTAACATCATCATCATGGATGAACCAACGGATGCCTTGACACCACAAGAAGCCAAAACCTTATTCCGAGTCATCGATGGCCTTCGATCTTCTGGGAAAGGCATCATTTATATTAGCCATAAGCTAGAAGAAATTTTTGAAATTGCAGATCGAATTCAAGTTTTAAGAGACGGAAGTCATGTGGAAACCAAAGCCGTTTCAGCTGTTAATACAGATGAATTGATTCAAATGATGGTTGGAAGAAGGCTGGAAGATAAATTTCCTTGGGTAGCATCCAATCCAGGAAAAACCATTTTAGAACTCAAGGGGGTTACGGCTCCAGGCCAGGTCTATGAGATTGATCTGGTGGCCAGAAAAGGCGAAGTAATAGGCATTTTTGGGTTGATGGGAGCTGGCCGTACGGAGCTTTGTAAAACGATTTTTGGCGTCCATCCCTATCAAGGTGAAATACAGCTAGAGGGAGAGCGGATCTCCATCAAAAACCCCAAGGATGCAATCCAGAAAGGAATTGTCTACCTATCGGAAAACAGAAAGTCAGAAGGGCTTTTTTTGGACCATGAAGTATTTCGTAATATGACCCTAGCCTCCTTAGGAGGGTTTTCTACAGCCACTGGACGATTAAAAAAATCTGAAGAGAAAAAAATGGTACAGCAATACATTGATAAACTGAGAGTCAAAACCCCTAGCATTGCTCAAAAAGTCAAAAACCTCAGCGGAGGTAATCAACAGAAACTTGTTTTTGCAAAGTGGTTGATGACCAATCCCAAAGTGTTAATTTTAGATGAACCTACACGAGGCGTAGATGTTGGTGCCAAAGTAGAAATATATCATTTGATCAACGAATTAAAGCAAAAAGACGTGACGATCCTTATGGTATCATCGGAATTACCAGAAGTAATGGGGATTAGTGACCGCATTGTCACGATGCACAAAGGACGAATAACAGGAGAATTTCATCATCAAGAGGCTACCCAAGAAAAAATAATGGAGCGGGCAGTAGGAGGGATTTCGTGAGCCGTATAAACGCTAAGCTGAAGCAATGGAAAGAACAAGTAAAAAAAGACGATCTCAAAACGAATATCTTAAAATTTCAATCGATCATTGGCTTAGTGTTAATCTGTGTGGTGCTGAGCTTCTTGACACCCCGATTTTTAACCGTCACCAACCTCTTTAACGTGTTAAGACAGACATCCCTGAATGCTATTATGGCCGTAGGCTTAACCTTTGTCATTTTAACCGGAGGCATCGATTTGTCCGTAGGCTCTATCCTGGCTTTTTCAGGGGTTTCGGCAGCTACAGTGGCCCAAATGGGGCTACCGGCACCTGTTGCCATGATGGTGGGTTTATTGGCAGGTAGTGGATTAGGGTTCTTAAACGGAATCGTGATTACCAAAGGAAGGGTGCCACCCTTTATTGCCACCTTGGCCATGATGACCATCGCCAGAGGTGGTGCATTGGTGATTAGCGGTGGAAGGCCTATTAGTGGCTTAGGAGAAGGATTTCACTTTATCGGCAGAGGGATGATTGGCGTGGTGCCAGTACCCGTTATTCTCACCATCATCACCTTTATGTTTGCCTATTATATACTGACCCAAACCAGACAAGGCAGATATATTTATGCTACTGGAAGCAACGAAGATGCGGCTCGTCTAACAGGGATTCATACGGATCGAATCAAACTCTTCGCCTATACCCTATCAGGCTTTACAGCGGCCTTGGCGGCCATGATTATCATATCTAGATTAGGGTCAGCACCGCCGACGGCAGGAGATGGTGCTGAATTAGATGCCATCGCTGCAGTGGTGATTGGGGGCACCAGCTTAGCTGGTGGTGTAGGCAGCATTTTTGGAACATTTATTGGGGCAACCATTATAGGGGTTTTAAACAATGGCCTTAATTTACTTAATGTATCGTCTTATTATCAATTGGTGGTAAGGGGCGTTGTGATTTTAATTGCTGTTTTATTAGATCGAAAAAAGGCTGATTAATCATCGGCTTTTTATAAAAAAAAGGGGGAAAAATGAAGATGAAAAAAGGGAAAAAGTTTTTAGTAGTTGGTTGTATTCTGGTACTTTTACTGGGATTACTGGCAGGCTGTGGAAGTGATACGGCTGAGGAAGCACCAGCTGTAGAAGGGGAACAAGAAGAAGCAACAGAACAAGCAACAGAAACCATAGGGTTGGTACTTTCTACATTAAACAATCCATTCTTTGTTTCTTTGGAAGAAGGAGCGGCCCAGGCAGCAGAAAGCTTAGGCTTTGATTTAGTGGTATTAGATTCACGAGACGATTCCGCTCAGGAATTATCCAACATGGAAGATTTAGTACAACAAGAAGTATCCGTTATTTTAATTAACCCAGTAGATAGCGATGCCGTTGAAAGTGGAATTCAAATGGCTAACGAAGCCAATATTCCTGTGATTACCTTGGACAGAAGTGCAGAAGGTGGCGAAGTGGTTGCTCATGTGGCTTCCGACAACGTAGCTGGAGGAAAAATGGCAGGACAGTATATGGTGGATGAACTGGCAGGTCAAGGGAAAGTAGTAGAGCTAGAAGGCGTTCCAGGAGCATCCGCTGCTAGAGATAGAGGCCAAGGCTTTAACACAGCTATTGAAGGAACAGATATGGAAGTGGTAGCACGTCAGACTGCCAACTTCAACCGTGAAGAAGGACTTAGCGTTATGGAGAACATTCTTGAAGCAGAAGAAACCATTGATGCCGTATTTGCTCATAATGATGAAATGGCTTTAGGAGCGTTACAAGCCATCGAAGCATCTGGTCGTGATATTATGGTGGTAGGATTTGATGCAACAGATGATGCACAGGCAGCCGTAGCAGAAGGAAAAATGGCAGCTACTGTGGCTCAACAACCAGAACTGATTGGTTCTTTAGGCATAGAAACCGCAGCTGCATTATTGGCAGGAGAAGAAGTAGAGAGCTATATACCAGTAGATTTAGAATTGATCACAGAATAAAACAAGAATGATTAATAGGTTTGTTTTAAAAGGAGGCCGGTGTATTCCATGGGCCTCCTTTTATGGATAAGAAAAAACCAACCGTGTTCAATCAGTACCTTGGTGGAGGTTATGAACATGGTAAAAGCCCAAATGGAGCAATCCTTAGAGAGGGAAAGATGCATTCAATCCATCTGACACACAAAGAGATCCTTGCAGAAACCAAAGAAAAAAGGTTAGATTGAATGGTCTAAGACGTGGTACAATCAGTATAGAGTCTTAGAAGCAATCCATGAAAAAGGTTATGATGTGGGTTCGATAAAAAAAAGGAGGATGTTTATGAGTAATGATTCTGAAAGCAAGCAAGAAATGGGGAAAGATCCTGAATTTGCAGCACCTGAAGACTTATCCAGCCATTTCAATAAAGGCCAACAAGTTCTGCTAGGATTTCAACACACATTGGCCATGTTTGGTGCCTGTATTTTAGTTCCTCTATTAACAGGACTTAGTGTCTCCGCCACATTGTTTTCCGTAGGAGTGGGAACTTTAATTTTCCACTATTTTACAAAAGGAAAAGTTCCAGGGTTTTTAGGGTCTTCCTTTGCTTTTATTGGCCCATTGCTGATTGCAGGTGATCAGGTAGGACTTCCTGCAGCCCAGGGTGGCATTATTTTGGCTGGTCTTACATATGTGATTGTAGGGTATTTAATGGAAGTAGCAGGACCTGAAAAAGTCAAAAGAGTGTTTCCTCCAGTAGTAACTGGACCGATTATTATGATCATTGGTTTGGGTTTAGCTCCCGTAGGCATTGATATGGCTAGTGGTCATTGGGGAGTGGCTTTAATTACTTTAGGCGTTGCTGTAGTCGTTAATATTTGGGGCAGAGGAATGATAAAAGTATTGCCAATTATCATTGGATTAGCAGCAGGATATATGGCGTCTTTAGCCTTTAATCTAGTGGATGGTACTCAAGTAGCAGAAGCTAGTCTCCTAGGGGTTCCAGGCTTTACGCTTCCTGTATTTAATTCAACCGCATTGTTATTAGTAGCACCGGCCGCCATTGTTTCGATTATAGAACACTTTGGGGATGTATTAGCCATTGGAAGTACTATTGGAAAAGATATAAGTAAAGAACCTGGGATTCCAAGAACTTTTTATGGTGGTGGTATAGCAACGATGCTATCAGGGTTTTTGGGAGGACCTTCTCTAACTACCTACGGTGAAAATGTTGGCGTTTTAGCGCTTACAAGGGTTTATGCTACTTTTGTAGTGAGTATGGGAGCTGTTTGGGCCATTGCTCTTTCTTTTATTCCCAAAGTAGAGGCGGCGATTCATACGATTCCGTTACCAGTTATTGGAGGAATATCTGTTCTGTTATATGGAATGATTGCAGCGGTTGGTGTAAGAACCGTAGTAGAAAATAAAGTGAATTTCATGAAATCCAGAAACTTGATTGTGGCTTCTGTTATTCTTGTGCTAGGTGTTGGCGGCGTTGGCTTTGAAATTGGAGACATCGAGTTCAGTTCCATGGTAATCGCAGCCGTATCAGGAGTTTTACTTAACTTAATTCTTCCAGGAGCAGATACAGAATAAGGGTATTTAAAAGCATAAAAAGAGTCATAGAAATCAAAGGAATCAACTATAAGTATCCATATTTCGTATAGGGATACTTATATTTTTGCACCCAATAATAGAGGAAAAGGAGGTGCAGCTGACCATGGTCAGCTGAAAAAAAAATGAGAGATAAAAAACGTATTGTGATAGCTCTAGGAGGAAATGCCCTACAGGCAGATCCTCAAGATACCACTGCAGCAGCTCAATTAATAACAGCAAAAAAAACCGCCAAACCTATTGTAGACCTGATTGAAGAAGGAAATGAAGTGATCATTGTCCATGGAAATGGTCCTCAGGTAGGACAAATAGTGGCTACCTATGAATCGGCGGCTAGAGAGGATAGTCAAAAAGAGATTATGCCTTTTCCAGAATGCGGTGCCATGTCCCAAGGTTATATTGGATACCATCTTCAACAAAGTATTCGAGAAGAGTTGGTCAATAGAGGGATAAAAAAAGAAGTAGCCACGGTGGTAACCCAGGTAGTAGTAGATGAAAAGGATCCAGGATTTCAAAATCCAACCAAACCAGTAGGGTCATTTTACTCTAAAGACGAAGCAGAAAAAATGGAAAAGGAAATGGGTTTTGTCATGGGAGAAGATGCAGGTCGAGGCTATAGAAGAATGGTAGCTTCACCAGAACCCATGGATGTAGTAGAAGCTTCGCTGATTAAAACCTTAGTGGATCAAAATCATGTGGTAATAGCTGGCGGAGGCGGAGGTATTCCAGTTGTTGACAGGGGAAATGGTGTTTTAGAAGGCGTTCCTGCCGTTATTGACAAAGATTTTGTTTCGGCAAAAATAGCAGAATTGATGGATGTTGATCTACTGATTATCTTAACGGGGGTTGAAAAAGTAGCCATCAACTTTGGTAAATCCAACCAGAAAGAGTTGACAAGATTAACAAGAGAAGAGAGTTATCATTATATAGAAGAAGGACATTTTGCTCCAGGTTCTATGTTACCTAAAATGGAAGCAGCCTTACGGTTTGTTGAATCAGCCCCTGGGAGAGAAACCTTGATCACTTCTTTAGATAAAGCTAAAAAAGGTATTGAAGGGAAAACGGGTACTAGGATTTTTGATGGCTTAGAGGGAGAGAAAATGTCCTAAAGGTGGTTAGGACATGATTCTTTGGCTGAGGGAATCAGTGGTCTTTTGTACGTTGAAAATGGTGAATCGATAATGAATCAGAAAATAGGTTTCGAGGGAAAGGGACAGGTGTTGCACAGGGAGTTTAACAGACGGATGGTGTCGGTGAATCAACAGATCATGGTTTTTTAATGGGGCATAAAAAAGCCCCTTAGCGTAGCTAAGGGACTTTCTCATGCTCCCCAGTACAAAGGAACCTAAAAGTAGGATTCAAATTAGATGGAGGTATCTTTTATTAAAACCCCTGTCACTATAGGAATCCATATAAGCTCTGTCCTTAGGGGAAAGGGGGTTCTTAGGATCATTTTATGGAAGCACAATGGGTGGCTTGATACTGACGCCCCAGGGCATCTGTGGCTAAGATGGCATCGTAGAGCATTTGGGGAGTAACCACAAAGGGCATATTCCCCATGGTATCATTAGGGCCGCAAGCAATTTCGGCTACTTCCATGAGCTCCTTCTTGTTTATTTCATGGATACCAAGGCCTTTCAGGGTGGTGGGTAAGCCAATGTCCATGCAAAATCCAAGGACTTCTTCTAATTCCTCAGTATCGGCATTTTCAAGAACCAATTGGGTTAATGTTCCAAAGGCAACTTTTTCTCCATGGTAACAGTCATGGGTTTCTGCGATGGCCGTAAACCCATTATGGATGGCATGAGCAGCTGCAATGCCACAACTTTCAAAACCAATGCCAGAGAGGTAGGTATTGGCTTCAATAATATTCTCGAGGGCCTTTGTGCATACGCCTGCCTGAACAGATGTTAAAGCCTTTCTACCATCAGCCATTAGGGTGTCATAGCATAATTTGGCCAGTGCCATGGAGGTTACCGTATATTTTCCTCCAATAAAATTATCGCTGTCTGATTGTTGGCAAGCCCGAGCTTCAAAGTAGGTTGCAAGAGCATCCCCCATTCCTGCCACCAGCAATCGAGCAGGCGCTTTGCTGATAATTTCTGTATCCACCAACACCATATTTGGATTTCGAGGCAAGAAAAGGTAGTCTTCAAAGATCCCATCATCCGTATAAAGAACCGATAAAGCACTACAAGGGGCGTCGGTTCCAGCAATGGTTGGAACAATAACAACAGGGGCTTTGGCATAGTATGCCAGAGCTTTGGCTGTATCATGGATCTTTCCACCACCAATGCCAATAACCACATCACAGCCTGATGCTGCATATATTTTCTGTAAACGGTTAATTTCATTACGGGAAGATTCTCCGCCAAAAATCTCATACACCAGTTTGGTATCCAATTCCTTTGCACCTTCAGCAATAGGAGCCTCTACCCGGCCTTTTCCTGATTGACTTACCAGGATAAAAGGGGCATGGCCCATATTCTGTACCTGCTTGCAAAGATCCTTAAGAACCCCTCTGCCTTGTACATATCGTTCTGGACTTCCGATAACATTTGTCATTTCAATCCCTCCTCCAGTTAGCGTGAATAAAGTGTCATATTTTTAACATACTCAACTTGATTATATGAAATTTCATGAATTTGTCAAGCGATTGCCATGGGGCTCCTAGGCCTTGTCATACTGGTCTTAGTCCTTGTCATGGGGCTCCTAGCCAGGATAAAGAATTTGTATCAGGGGATTACAAATGAACAGCGGCATCTTCGTCTATGATAAAAGTGGTATCCGAATGATATCGCAAGACGCTGGCAGGAATGTTGGTGGTGACGGGGCTATGGAATATTTCTTTGAGGATAGCCGCCTTAGAAGATCCGGAAACCAGCACCACAATTTTTTTAGCCTGAAGAATATTTTGAATGCCCATGGTAATGGCTTGGGTAGGGACATCATGGATGGAGTCAAAAAAACGACTGTTCGCTTGCCGCGTACTCTCCTTGAGAGTGGTCACATGAACCGTGGAATCAAAGCTGGTCCCAGGCTCATTAAAGCCGATATGGCCATTTTCACCGATTCCAAGAATTTGTAGGTCTAAGGGATTGGTGCATAACAAAGATTCATAGCGAGCACATTCTTCCTGGAGGTCTTTAGCATTTCCCTTGGGCAGATGAACCTGCTCTTTCGAAAGCTGGAGAGGATGAAAAAGATGATGGTTCATAAAATGATAATAACTCTGGGGGTGGTGTTCATTCAGGCCTACATATTCATCGAGATTAAAGGTTTTTATATTGGAATAGTCGGTTTGGTTCAGGGTATAATCCTCAAGGATGCATTGATAGAATCCTAAGGGAGTAGAGCCAGTGGCAAAACCAAATGTACCCTGGGGATTTTTTCCTACTTCCTGACGAAAAATATCAAAAGCTTTTAAGCTTAAATGGGTATAATCTTTGACGAATTGTTTTTTCATAGAGTTGGCTCCTTCCCAAAGACGTAGCTGGAATTTTAATGGATACATAACGTAGCATTTAATATACGTTAAGAATACGTCTAAGTCAAGTCAAGTAGAATACCAGCATCACAGGTTTTCCTAGATTGTCATGGCGTCAAGGATATCATATAATGAGTGGATATGATTTCCCAATCTTAGGGGAAAATTCCTATAGGAAGGAGGAGGACCTGATGCAAAAAACCCCCCATGCCTTGGCAGAGATGAAAATAGAAAACATTAAAACCGTATTTCGTTTGATTCGAAACAATCCAGGCATTACGCGAGTAGAAATCACAGAAAAAACCCCAGTAACCAGTATGAGCATCACCAGAATGGTGACACTTTTGATGGAATCCAACTTGATTTTTGAGTCAACACCAAGGACTCACAAGCAAGGTAGACCCGCCAAACAGCTTTATGTCCAAAAAGAGGCAGCCAGCTTTTTAGTAGCATATGTGGATGTGGATGAAATCAGGATGGCCGTTGTGAACCTTAATAATGAAATAACCGCTCAAGAACGGATCGAGGCTAAGGCGTTATCCACCATGAAAAGCTATGTGAATGCCATTGAAGTCGTTTATCAAAATTGGATAGGCCAGGGGAAAGTGAATCTACTGACGCAGAAAAAAATAGTTTTTATCTGTCCAGGAATTGTAGACACCCAAAAAGGAGAAGTGATTTTATCCACCCAGCTAGGGTGGAAAAACGAAAAGATTTCCGAGTATGCCCACACTAAATTTGGGCAAAGGGTTATGCTGGACAAAGATGTGAAATCTGCCCTTCTAGGAGAAGTCGTTTCTGAAGAAAAAAATAGGGATGCGAATATTGTCTATATGGATATAGGCTACGGCCTTGGAGTGGGCTTGCTTATTAATGGCACAGTTCTGAGAGGAACCAACAATAGTGCAGGTGAAATTGGTCATATTACCATCGATCATAAGGGAGCTCAGTGCCAATGTGGAAGAAAGGGATGCCTTGATACTGTCTTGAACATTGAATCTCTAATCCGTAGGGCAAGACAAGGCAACAGAGAGATTCATAGCATTTCGGATATCCTAGAAGGATACCAACAGAATCAGCCTTGGGCGATGGCGCTTATGGAAGATGTAAGCCGCTATTTTTCCATCGCCATGAACAATATTATTTATGCCTACGATCCAGATAAAATCATTGTTGGAGGCAAATTGATCCAGCGGTTTCCAGATTTTCTAGAGATTATGATGGCTTCTAAAGACTTTGAAATGTATAGTGGAAGCATTGAAAATATTAAAATAGAGGAAGGGCGTCAACGAGAGAAAGCCTACCTTTTAGGAGGCGCTCTGGAAGCAGAAAAACAGGTATTAGAAGATATATTTCGATGAACCTCCCCCACTGATACAGTAGTTCGGTGGGGCTTTCTTTTCATCAAAAAACAGATACCTGCACGGAACCAATCTGTTTTTTGATGGGAAAAGGAAGAACAGGAAAACCATAGGGACCCTTGGGTTCCTAATTGACAAGGCATTTGAATTGTGTTAATCTTTAGAATGAATTAATAACAGGACGTTATAAAACCTGTTATTGCCACTTAATCTGCACAATATAAGGAGGAGTATGATGAAAAAGCGATTGGTTGTTTTACTAATTCTCATGGTGTCTATGGCTGCTATTGCCTGTGGCAACGGGGATGCAAATCAAGAAGCAGCACAAGTAGAGGGGGAAGAGCAGCAAGCGGCAGCAGGAGAAGGGAATACGGATCAAAGCATGGTAATCGCCGTCAATGCGGATATTATCTCCTTGGATCCCCATAACGTGTCGGATACCTTATCAAGATCCGCCGCCGGCACCATGTACGAACCCTTAGTAGAACACAATATGGAGATGGAAATTATTCCTAGCCTTGCGGAAGACTATTGGATTTCAGAGGATGGATTAGAATACACCTTTGCACTCCGAGAAGGCATCACCTTTCATGATGGTACTCCCTTCAATGCGGAAGCGGCCAAATACAATTACGATCGGATTATAGACGAAGAGAAAAATCTTCGTAGAAGAAGCAATTTTCTACAGTTACAATCAACAGAAGTAGTGGATGAATATACGGTGAAATTAGTGTTGGAAGAGCCCTTTGCTCCTATGCTGGATCGAGTGGCCTCTCTTTTCATGATTAGCCCTACGGCTCTTGAAGAACACGGCGATGATGGAATTATCAATAACCCATCTGGAACCGGTCCTTATGTGTTTAAAGAGTGGGTTCCTGGAGATCGATTGGTAGTTCAAAGGAATGAAAACTACTGGAGAGAAGGTCCAGAAATCAGGGAGCTTACCATGAGACCTGTTGTAGAAAATGGAGCAAGAATAGCCATGCTTCAAACAGGAGAGGCGGACTTTATTTACCCCATGCCTACAGAACAGGTCAATGCCCTTAGTGGAGAGGCGGATATTGAGATTGTTCAAGATGACTCCACCATTGTTCGATTTGCCTTTATTAATACGACCAAAGACGAGTTTTCAGACCCAAGGGTTCGCCAAGCCATGAATTATGCCATCGATAAACAAGCCTATGCATCTATTGTTCGTTCTGGATACTCGATTCCACTGACTTCCCATGTGGCAGAAACCATCCAATACCATGAGGCACAAGAGCCCTATGCCTACGATGTGGAAAAAGCCAAAGCATTACTAGCGGAAGCAGGATATCCAGATGGATTCAGTACGGATATCTGGGCACCTAATGATACGGAAAATATTAGAGGAATGGAATTTATCAGCCAGCAGTTAGGAGAAATTGGGATCGATGTGGAAGTCATTCCCATGGAAGAAGGAACCTTGTCTGATTCCATCTATTCGGCTCAAACACCAGAAGAATCTACCGTTAATATGTGGTACGTAAGTTGGTCAGCCTTTGATTTTGACGGAGCCACCAACCGCTTGTTCCATAGCCGAAACATACCACCCGCATCGCCTAACGTTTCCTATTACATGAATCCGGCAGCAGACCAGCTGATTGATGAAGGAGCCGTAGAAGTGGATTCGGCGGTTCGGGGCCAAACCTATAGCCAATTGCAAGCGATGATCTGGCAAGACGCCCCTTGGATTTTCTTGGGATCCGATGTGCTTCTATCAGCAAAAAGAACAACCACAGAAGGAATATACGTGTTACCCGGAGGGGCTATCAATACCACTCGGGCAGCTACAACCAAGTAGCCTAAAGAAGATGGGGGCAGTTGATTTTGATGGACTGCCCCTAACATTTTAAAGAGGTGGGGATAGGGTGAAAGAATATATTATCAAGCGGCTAATAAACGTGATTCCAATTATGTTTGTGGTGTCTGTGGTTATTTTTATGTTTATCCATTTTATTCCAGGAGATCCAGCAAGAATGGTGGTTGGTCACGATGCGGATATTCAAGAAGTAGAGATGATGCGAGAACAAATGGGACTCAACGATCCATATCCGATTCAGTATAAAAACTTTATTGTCGGTATTTTTACAGGCAATTGGGGCAACTCCTTGAAAACAGGATTACCAGTTTGGGATATGCTCATTCCAAGAGTGAAGCCAACACTTTTATTGGCCTTGTTTTCCATTACATGGTCTGTGGTGGTGGGCATCACCATAGGTGTATTGGCCGCCGTGAAGCGTGGCAAAACCCTAGACTACCTTATTATGATTGCTGCGGCTTCTGGGATTTCCATTCCGCTTTTCTGGCTTGGATTAATGTTGATGCAAATTTTCTCAGTACAACTGGGTTGGTTGCCCACCACAGGGGTTTCCACCCTTAAGGGATATATCCTCCCATCCATTACCCTAGGGGCAGGGATTACCGCCATGATTGCACGTTATTGTCGATCCTCCATGATTGAGATTTTAAGAGAAAACTACATAAGAATGGCAAGAGCCAAAGGGCTTAGGGAGTTTATCGTGGTCAACAAACATGCCCTTAGAAATGCATTGGTAGATGTGATTACCATAGTGGGCCTTCAATTTGGATACCTATTGGCAGGGTCGGTGTTGGTGGAGACCGTCTTTGCTATTCCAGGATTAGGAAGACTTCTTATTGATTCCATTTTGTTTAGAGATTATACGGTGGTTCAAACCGTCCTATTGCTGTTTACTTTCCAATTTATCATTGTGAATCTAGTCGTGGATGTGCTCTATGGTGTTTTCAATCCTAAAATCAAATACGAGTAAGGAGTAATGAGGATGGCGGAAATGACAAAGCAACACATACCAAAGGAAATATTCCAAGTGGAGAGTCCTTTAAAAAGATTAGCCAAAAAGTTTCTGAAGAAAAAAACCGCTGTGATTTCCCTTGTTTTTATTTTGTTATTGCTGGTGATTGCAGTAGTTCGACCTACCCCTTATGATATTTCTGAAGTCAATTATACCAATACCTTAAGTCCTCCAAACAGTGAAAACTGGTTTGGAACTGACGAATATGGACGAGATGTTTTTAGCCGAATCATCCATGGCACCAGGCTTTCTCTAAGCGTCGCATTAGCCGGAGTAACCATTGGCGGATTGATTGGCACGTTTTTAGGCATTATAGCCGGTTACTACCGTGGTTTTATGGAAAAAGTCATTATGCGGGTTTGTGATGTTATGCTCTCTTTTCCTGGACTTCTGTTAGCCATTGGAATTGTAGCCATTATAGGGCCAGGATTGATCAATGTAGTGATTGCCATTGCTGTTTACGGAATTCCAAACTTTACCCGTATTATCCGAAGCAGTACCTTAGCCATTAAGGAACTTCTGTATATAGAAGCCAGTAGGTCGATTGGGGTTAGTGATAGCAGGCTTTTATTCAAGCATATTCTTCCAGGCACCATACCCGCATTCATCGTTTCCTATACCATGAGGCTCGGGACGGCGATTATTTCTGCTGCCTCTTTGAGTTTTCTGGGATTTGGAGCAAGCTCAAGAAATCCAGACTGGGGTGCCATGCTTTCCTCTGGGAGAGATTATATTGGCCTTGCCCCCCACATGCTGTTTTACCCAGGGATGGCTATTTTCCTCACGGTCTTGGCCTTTAACATGGTAGGAGACGGTCTTCGTGATACCCTGGATCCGAAATTAGATTAAGGAGAGAATGCTATGTCCGGTTCTTTAATGGAAGTCAACAGTTTAACAACAGAATTTAAAACGGATCAGGGAAATTTAGTGGCCGTTAACAATATTTCTTTTTCCCTAAAAGAAAAAGAAGTCTTGGGGATCGTGGGGGAGTCTGGAAGCGGAAAATCCGTTACCTCTTTGTCTATTCTTAAACTACTACCAGAAAACGGTCGCATCGCCCAAGGAAGTGTCTGGCTGGAAGATAGGAATCTATTGGAGCTAAGCCAAAAGGACCTTAGAAAAATTCGTGGTGGAGAAATTGCCATGATCTTTCAAGATCCGATGTCTTCCTTAAATCCAGTTATGACCATCGGAGAACAAATGATGGAAATGACCATGCTTCATTTGAAACACAAGAAAAAAGAAGCCAAAAAACATGCCATAGAAATGATTAAACAAGTTGGAATTCCAGTGCCAGAAGACGTATTTCAGCGGTATCCTCACCAATTATCCGGCGGAATGTCCCAACGAATCATCATTGCCATGGCATTATCCTCAAAGCCAAAAGTCATTATCGCAGACGAGCCCACAACAGCTCTGGATGTCACCATTCAGGCCCAAGTACTGGACTTAATGTTGAAGCTTAAAGAAAAAAACAATGTAGGAATTCTATTGATCACCCATGACTTAGGCGTTGTGGCGGAAACCTGTGATCGAGTACTGGTCATGTATTGTGGAAGAATAGTGGAATCCGCGGATGTCAACACATTGTTTAAAAACCCGTTGCATCCCTATACCCGTGGGTTGATGGACTCCGTGCCCAAAATAGGCAATACCCAAGACCTTAAGTATATCCAAGGAAGAGTTCCTGACTTGAGTCAACTACCAGAAGGCTGCAAATTTGCACCACGCTGTAGCATAGCCATTCCAAAGTGTTTTGAAAGCGAGCCCCCCTTAAGGGACGTGGGTCATCAACATTGGCACAGATGCTATTTAGCCGAATCGGGGGTGGAGAAACCATGAAGGATGTTTTAGTATCCCTTAACCAAGTAGAAAAACGATTTTTGGCTTCTAAAAAAATGTTTAGAGAAAACAAATATGTGCATGCCATTAACGGAATTTCTTTTGAAATTCGCCAAGGAGAAACCTTTGCCTTGGTAGGCGAAAGTGGATGCGGAAAGAGTACAACCGGTAGACTTATTAATCGATTGCTAACACCAGACCGTGGTGAAATTTGGTTTCAACAGCAAAATATATCCACCTATTCACCGAGGCAAATGAAACCATTACGCAAAAAAATGCAGATGGTGTTTCAAGATCCGTATGGGAGCCTTAACCCACGGATGAAAATCAGTGAGATTGTCGGGGAACCTCTGTTGGTACATACCACCCTTACGGCTAAAGAACGGTATAGGAAGGTGATGGAGCTTTTAGAAATTGTAGGACTTAATGAACGTCATGCCCAAAGTTATGCCCATGAATTCTCTGGAGGCCAGAGACAACGAATTGGAATTGCAAGAGCCTTAACCGTTAAACCCAGCCTTGTCATTGCCGATGAGCCAGTATCTGCCCTAGACGTTTCCATTCAGGCACAGGTCATCAACTTGTTTAAAAACCTACAAAATGAATTTAAGTTGACCTACCTCTTTATCTCTCATGATTTGAGTGTGGTAGAAAATATATCCGATCGTATCGGCGTCATGTATTTAGGGAAAATCATGGAAATAACCACCAAAGAAAAATTGTATAAGGAGCCCTTACATCCCTATACCAAAGCCCTATTATCTGCCATCCCCATTGCAGATCCAACCTTAAAAAGAGAACGCATTCTTTTGAAAGGGGACATACCCAACCCCATAGATTTGCCAGTCGGATGCCCCTTTAATACCCGATGCCCCCAAGCCTTTCACCCTTGTTTTCAGGAAGCTCCTGAACTAAAAGAAGTAAAACCAGCCCATAAAGTAGCCTGTCATTTATCGTTTGATTAAAGGAGAATGCAAAATGAAGCGAATCTTAATCGGAGGAATGCATCACGAATCCAACTCGTTTAACCCCATTATTGCCAATAAGCAGGATTTTCAGATATCCTATGGAGAAGAAATTTTCCAAAGGATCCAAGAAAACCATGCAATGTCAGGCATTGTGCAGACATTGAAGCAATATGAGTATGAGTTATTGCCAACGGTTTTTATGAGGGCAGTCCCCAATGGTGAGGTAGATAAAGACTTTTACTTGGAGATACTTCAAGAAATGCTCACTCGTGCACAAGCTTATCATGACGAAAAGCCATTGGATGCCATAACCTTGGCCCTCCATGGCTCTATGAGAGTGAAAGACCTTGGAGATGCAGAAGGATATCTTTTAAAAGAATTGGGCACCAGATTTCCCGGAGTCCCCATCTATGCCTCTCTCGATATGCATACAACCATGACAAAGGCCATGCATGATCATGGAGATGGGTTTGTTGGGTATAAAACCGCCCCTCATACAGATTGTACAGAAACAGGTATTCATGCCGCAGAGTTAACCCATATGGCTTTGTCGCGTCAGGTAAAAACCAAGACAAGCTGGGTAAAAGTACCGGTTCTGGTGGCTGGTGAAAAATCTGCCACCAATGTCCAGCCCATGATTCGCTTAATGGAGGCCTTGGAAAAAGCAGAAGCCCAAGAAGATATTTTAGCGGCTTCTTACTTAATGGGATTTCCCTGGGCAGATAGCCAAGATGCTCAAATTGGCGTATACGTAGTGACCAATAACAACCAAGCCTTGGCAGACCAAACCGCAGTAGAGCTAGGGGAATATCTCTGGTCTCAGAAAGAGGAATTCGCTTTTAATGTAGAGGCTTACGACAATGAAAAAGCCATACAAGAAGCGATTAAAAGCCTTCAAGAAGGCATAAAACCCGTCTATTTATCAGATTCTGGAGACAATCCAACCGCCGGAGCTGCTTCGGACTGTACCCATTTTTTAGTGGACGTCCTAAGATCCAAGGAATTAGAAGCATTGGAAACCTCTATTATTTACGGAGGATTTTACGACCCAGAAGCCACCAAAGCCTGTGAAAACAAGGTAGGACAGGAAGTCACTTTATCCATTGGCGGAAAATTTGATCCTGCTACCTCAACACCTGTAAAGGTTACTGGTAAGGTTCGGGCCTATGAAAAAAACTGGGGTCGAAAGGATTTTTTAGCAGGGGATCTTGCCGTAGTGCAGGTGAACAATGTCTGCATCGTCTTGGCAGAAACTCATGTAGGATATACAGATCCTCAAATGTTTCGGGACCTACAATTAGATCCTGAAAATGCAGGCATCATTATTTGTAAGTTAGGCTACCTAACCCCAGAACACGAGAAATTGGCACAAAGAGGGATTTTGGTCTTAACAAAGGGAAATACCAATGAAGATTTAGAGAGCATTCCATATCAACAAGTTCAGCGACCCATCTATCCACTGGACAAAGATTTTTCTTATGATGCTGGAGACTATAGGATGCAGAAAGAAGGGAATTAAATGGAGTTAGAAGTTTGTGTAGATTCCTATTCTTCATTGATGACTGCCACCAAAGCAGGCGCCGATAGAATAGAACTCTGCAGTGCATTAAATATTGGAGGCCTTACGCCTAGCCATGGGTTGATGCAGCAGGCCAAAACCCTAGAGGGAGTAGAAATATACGTGATGATTCGACCACGTTCCGGCGATTTTCTCTATGACCATGGAGAATATGAAACCATGAAAAAAGAAGTGGCAAACGTCAAAGAGAAAGGATTTCATGGCATTGTCACAGGTTTTTTAAAAGCAGACGGAACCTTAGATTTAGAAAGATTGGAGGAAATGGTGGAGCTGGCAGATCCTTTGAAGGTGGTCCTTCATCGAGCCTTTGATGACGCCAATCAACCAGAAAAGCAGATACCAAGACTGATAGACATGGGAATTCAGCGGATTTTAACCTCAGGACAACGTAAAACCGCCCTAGAAGGTGCGGAATATATACAGAGGATTCAACAAGAGTTTGGAAAAGCCATTACGATTATGCCTGGAGCTGGAGTTAATGCAGACAATATAGAAGCATTATATCAAAAAACTGGATGCACCCATTATCATATGTCTGGCAAAACAGAGGTGGGGAGCAAGATGGAATACAGAGCATGCATCCACAGAAGCCAGACCCCTCTTCAGGAGTTTATGATTCAACGGGCGGATCATGACAAAATAAAAGCAGCAAAAGACCTATTATTTCGCCTTGAAAATCAAGGCATACAAGCGTCTAAGGAACTCAGCTAGGAATCCACAACATTCCAAGAGATCCTTAGGAGAAAGGGTGTTGACAATGAATAGATTTCGTAAAAAACCACAATATATCCCAAGGTTAGATCCAGGATTCAGGCCAATGGCCCTAGAAAACGCAGCCTACCGAGAAGCCTTAGAAAAAAGTCCCCATATAGAAACAATAAAGGTGAGCATCCAGCGAAACCATGGATATGGTTCTACCACCACCGTCAACATTTTTGGAGAAGCCAGCGGTTATCAAGAAGATACGGTGATTTATATAGATCGATTAGTAAAATCCTTGCTTTGGATCAAAGGCGGCTATAAAATCCTTTTTGCCGGCCCGGATTTCCTTTTTCAACATTTAAAAAATGCCTACCAAAAAGGAAACCAACGAGAATTTGATGCACTATTCATGGGAAAGGTATATGGCCAAACATTCTGTGTAGAAAAAAGAGCCTTTGATGAGATACCAGATTCTAAGGAAGAGGAAAAACGTATTGGGCGAAATTTAGAGGGATGCCGTATTGGTTTTGATGCAGGAGGCAGCGACCGTAAAGTCTCTGCTGTCATGGATGGCGAGCCCCTATACAGCGAAGAAGTGGTATGGCATCCTAAAATCACAGAAGACCCTAGCTATCATTACCAAGGCATTCTGGACTCCATTCAAAGAGCAGCAGAAAAATTGCCTAAAGTCGATGCCATAGGCATCAGTGCAGCCGGGATCTATATTGATAACCAAGTGAAGGCCGCATCCCTATTTCGAGTAGTCCCCGAGAAAGAATTTGATGAAAAAGTAAGGAAAATTTTCTTTGAAGTAGTAAAGGAAATTGGAGATATTCCCTTTGAAGTAGCCAACGATGGCGATGTAACCGCCTTGGCAGGAGCCATGGATTTAGATGAAAATAATATCCTTGGAATTGCCATGGGAACCAGCGAAGCCGTGGGATACGTTAATAAGGAAGGAAATATTACCGGATGGTTAAATGAGCTAGCCTTTGTGCCAGTGGATTATAGTGAAGAAGCGATGATCGATGAATGGTCACAGGATCGTGGAGTAGGAGTCAGCTACTTTTCCCAAGATGCCGTCATAAAACTGGCACCTGCTGCCAATATTCCCTTAGAAGAAACCCTTTCCCCTGCGGAAAAACTAAAGGTGGTCCAAGACTTAGTGGAGCAAAAAGATCAGCGGGCCTATGAGATTTTTGATACCATTGGGATTTACCTAGGGTATTCTTTGGCTTATTACAGTGATTTTTACGATATCAATAAAGTGTTATTGCTGGGCAGAGTTATGTCTGGCCATGGCGGCGAGCGGATGATTCAAAAAGCAAATGAAGTAATAGAAAAAGAGTTTCCAAAGCTCTATGAAAAAATAAGCCTTGTAACCCCAGACGAAAAAGCCAAGCGAGTGGGACAATCTATTGCAGCCGCAAGCCTAGTTTCCTTGTAAACCCTGGGACCCCAAGGACAAAAGCCCAAAAAGATAAAGTAGTCATCATGATTCAAGTTAGATCGAAAAATGATTTTATGGAAGGGTGGGTAGGATGAAAGCAATCACTGGAGGAAGAGTGTACTATAATCATCGATTCCATGAGAACAAAACCCTGCTATATTCCGAGAAGATCGTAGACATTTGTGAGGATGGCCAGTGGCCTAGGGGAGAAGTGGAAGAGCAGATACAGCTCCAAGGAGAATTAGTGCTCCCAGGGTTTATCGATCTTCATATCCATGGGTATCATGGTTTTGATACCATGGATGGAACCGTAGAGTCTATCCAGCATATTAGTAGAGCACTGCTTCAAAATGGCGTTACATCCTTTCTTCCAACCACGATGACCATGCCAAAGGAAAAAATCACCAAGGCACTAGAGGCCATAAGCGCCGTACAAAACTCCTCTTGGAATGGAGGCGCACGGGTATTAGGAGCTCATATGGAAGGCCCTTTTATTAATGAAGCCAAAAAAGGAGCCCAGTCATCCCAAGATATTATGCCAGTAGATGAAGAGATCATAAAAGCCTACGGTCATGTGATCAAACTCATCACCTTGGCACCAGAAATACCAGGAGCCATGGAAGCCATTGAAAAATGGAGTAAAGACTTTGTATTTTCTCTGGGACATACCTCAGCTACCTATGAACAAGCCAAGGAAGGGATAGAAAAAGGAGCCAAAGGAGTGACCCACCTCTTTAATGCCATGTCACCCCTAAACCACAGAGAACCAGGCGTGGTAGGCATGGCACTGACAACAGACTGCTATGCAGAATTAATTTGCGACAATTTCCATGTGAATCCTTCTATGTACAACCTTGTGCTGAATGCAAAAGGGGAGGAAGGAATGCTGCTGGTGACAGACTGTATTCGTGCAGGAGGCATGGAAGACGGGGTGTATGATCTGGGAGGGCAAGCCGTCACGGTTAAAGGGATCCAATGCACCTTAGAAGATGGAACCATTGCAGGAAGTATCCTCACATTTCCTCAAGGAGTCCAAAACTTTTTAACCCATACCCAAGTAGGATTGGAAGCTGTCTTGAAAATGACTTCAGAGAATCAGGCAGCCTATTTAGGGATGGAAAAAATCCTAGGCCAGATTGCTTTGGATCAATATGCAGACCTTATTATTTTGGATCAAGGCTTCCATGTAACCCACACCATTGTTGGTGGTCAGCTTCTTTATACAAAACCAGAAGGCACAACCAGCGTCATAAAGAAATAAACCAAGGAAGTATTCAAAAGAAAAAATCATTATAAAAGCCCCATGAAGTTTCAACCTTCATGGGGCTTACAACTTATTTTATAACAAGATCCCTGATAAAACGAAACCTATGGCTAAAGAAGCAACCGTGGCTAATAAGCCAGGAATCATAAAGCTGTGGTTAAAGATATATTTACCAATTTTGGTAGTTCCTGTTCGATCAAAACCAATAGCTGCTATAATAGGCCCATAGTTTGGTAAAAAGAAGTAGCCGTTTACAGCTGGAAACATTGCAATTAATAGGAAAGGACTAATGCCTATTGCAAGACCTACAGGCATCAAAGCGGCTGTTGTGGCAGCTTGACTGTTTAATAGGATAGACATGATAAATAAGGCAAAGGCAAAAACCCAAGGAGCGGATTCAACCATGCCTTCAATGGCTGGTTGGATGGTATCTAAATGAGCACTAAAGAAAGAATCCCCAAGCCATGCGATCCCAAATATGGCGACGATAGCCACCGCACCGGCTTTAAATACACCGCCGGAAGCAACTTTTTCCACATCGGCTTTACAGGCTAAAATATTCAATGCAGCTACACTCAACATAATTACTTGGATAATGGTGGCCATTCCCATGGTGCTTCCATCTTCAAAAGTAGGACGCAGTTGGTCAAAACTTCCGAGGAAAACGATACTGATGGTTCCTAGTAAAAACAATAGAACGGAAAGCTTTGCCTGAGATGTAATGGCAACCTTTTCATTTTTGCTCTGGGCTTCCAGACCTTTTGCTAACCTTTTTTGATATTCTGGATCCTTTTCTAGTTCTTCTCCTTTGTTTCGAATTAAAAATGCAGAAA
This sequence comes from Tindallia texcoconensis, assembly GCF_055383815.1. Classification (NCBI taxonomy): domain Bacteria; kingdom Bacillati; phylum Bacillota; class Clostridia; order Peptostreptococcales; family Tindalliaceae; genus Tindallia; species Tindallia texcoconensis. Next base: position 1,472,653 of record NZ_AP042431.1, on the reverse strand, counting down.
TCATAATACCCGTAAAGGTGGCTGGAATGGTAACCATTAATATTTGATTTAAAGTAATATCATAAGGCGATAGGATGCCCAGCAACGCAACGGTAGCTGCAGAAATGGGGCTAGCTACAATGGCTTGCTGTGAAGCAATAACAGCGATAGAAAGGGGGCGTTCTGGACGAACCTTTTGCTCCCTAGACACTTCTGCTATCACTGGAAGGACAGAGTAAGCCACATGACCAGTTCCTGCAAAAACAGTGAAAACATAAGTGACAAGAGGAGCCATATAAGTGATAGCACCTGGATTTTTCCTCAGGATTTTTTCGGCCACCTGAACTAAATAGTGCATACCACCAGTTGCTTCTAAGGTAGCGGCTGCCGTAACCACTGCAAAAATCATCAGCATAACAGCGATAGGAGCCGAGGTCGGTTGCATATTAAAGACAAAGGCTAAAATAGCCAGGCCTAACCCACCCATGGCACCTAGGCCTATGCCTCCAATACGGGCACCGATAAAAATAGCTAAAAGTACGATTGCAAATTGTAAAAACATTTCTCCACCTCATTTTCATTAGGATTGGTCTTAATTTCATATTAGGGTTTAAAATAAGATCCCAAGAAGATATCATGAACACAGAAGGGAAAGCACACCATGCTACCGCCTTTGCCAATGGGATGGAAAAGGGATAAGCAAATTTGTTAATAAATATACAAATTGAGGGATGACGCTTATCTCTGAGAAGGGTGTAGGGTCCCCTTAGACATATCGATAGAACAGAGGTGTCTCTCTTTTTTGATTTGAAAAAACCTTCATTTTTCAAGGGGTATACTAATATGAAATTTTTACACTCGTACATTCTAACATGCTATAGACTCCTTTTCAACAAAATCATTTTAAATATTCGAAGAGATCTTAAAGTTCAAAGGATTAACAAAGCTAATCCATGAAAACACAGAAGGAATGGCTTTTAGAGGGATTTTATCAAGCTTCATAGAGACTAAGGGGGTCATGGTTAACCATTTCTTGTTCAAGGGCTATCTTGTTATATTTTTAACTTAAAAGAAGACAAAAAATTATCTCTTGTGTTCCGTGTGCTCTGTTTTTTAACTAAAAAAGCTAAGGATTTTTTGTTTTTTTGACGATATAATGCTGGATTGTTATTAAAATGAGAAGCGAAAGGAGTTGTAGGTGAAATCAAAAAAATATTTTTTGCGTTATTTGCGTTACCCTTTGTGAGTATTGTAGCTTATTTAGTTGTTTTGCTTTTTACCCATGGTGTTGTTTCCTCTCTTCTGTCATCAGAATCCCTTGATATTAAAACTATTGAAGGGATGCTTCTTCAATTTATGCGAGGCTTATCATTTGTGATTATTTTTTCTATCCTTCCAATTGTTTTTTATGCAGTGAGGCTAGTTATAAAAGCTAAACCGATCATTGTAAAATTAGAAGGGCTCCAAAGAGGTGAAGCAGTACTTTCTAAAGTTAAGACCACAGGAAAGCGACTTAATAAAGAACCTATTTATGAGATAGAATTAACCTTAGAATCAAATGGTTATGATAAAAAGGATACCTTACTAAGAAAAGAAGTTCGTGTACCTGCTTATATTATTCATTACTTTAAATTGAACCAAACGTATCCCATAGCATATGATCCAAGTCAAAACAATACATTTTATATGAATTATCTAGAAGGCGAGAATTGGATATGAACTCAGCCTGACGCTTCTTTTGTGTCCTCTTGAAAAATGGATAGGAGGATGGTTTTGCCAAGAATCGTCTCTTGTTTCTTCTCCTTTTGCTCCTAAAAAAACACCAGAATTCCATAAAAATTCTGGTGTTTTTGTGGATACAGCAGCTATTTCCGTTGTCCATAGGTTTTAAACTTTTCCAGCATTTGTCTCATTTCTTCTTCTGGTAAAATCACTGGCTCTCCAATGGCTTTTGTTCGGTAATATATTTCGGCGCAGTATTCTATTTCTTCGGCAATATTAAAGGCATTGGCTAAATCTCCAGCACCAGCTAAGAGGCCATGGTTTGCCAGCAAGACGGCTTTTCTGTCCTTCATGGCCTCAAAGGCCTTTTCCGCTAAGGCGGGGGTGCCAAAGGTGGCATAATCAGCACACCGCACATTCATTCCCGCTAAGGCAATCATATAGTGCACTGGCGGTAATTCCCAACCCAAGCAGGCAATGGTAGTGGCATACATGGTGTGGGCGTGAATAATGGCGTGGATATCCTGCCGTTGCTGATAAAAAATCCGATGCAAATCTACTTCGCTGGAGGGGGTTCTAGTTCCTTCTACGATCTGACCCTGGAGGGTCATGACCACCACGTCTTCCGGAGTGGTTTCAAAATAGTCAATGCCACTGGGGCTAATGGCCATCAGCTCTTCCTTAGGACAATAGACACTGATATTACCACCAGTCCCCTTGGTTAGACCAGAGGTAATTAATTTTTTTCCATAGGCTACAATCCGTTCTCGTTCTTGTTTAAGACGCATATCAAAACTCCTTTAAGGGCATTGGTAGTAGAGGGAAAATCCATCGGGTTATTGAAAATCAGATCCTGTTAGGTACCGATGAAATGCGGCATTGGTCCAAAGTTTTTCCTTGTTGATGCGTAAGTCGGACATAGCTTGGATGGTCTCTTTCATCAAGGCCACATGTTCCTTTAAGGTAAAGGAGTTTAATTGATAGCCATTGTAAGAAAGGCCGATATCGCGGATTTCAACGTAAGCAGGGTCTGGCATAAAGCTGCGAGAACTATAGAGGGGCTGCCAATAGGAACCTGCAATGAGGCCTAGGGCATCTTCATTGCCTTCGTATTTTTTAGCATAGGCTTCGATAAGGCCATCAAAAGCCTGCTTATCTCCTAAGTTTGTAAACTCCAAAGAGAGAATATAGCCTACGCTATGAGCTAAGTATAGATCCTCACTTACTTCTAGGACGGCATAATGTGGCGTTGGATCTCCAATAGGACCCCATTCCAGCATATATTCATAAACGGATGTTTTAGGCTCTAGTTGAACCCGTGCCTGAAGACCTTCGCTGGCTAATAATCCTATTAGTTGGAGGGCATGCGTAATATTGGAATGGTCATACTGAAGGGTGTATTCCGGCATAAAACCAGCGTCGTTGCCACTATAGGTTAGCAGGTAACCAGTGGTGGCTTCTTCCTTGATAAGGCCGACCCCTATGGAATCCAGTGTTGCTTCTTCAAAAAGGGTAAAGCTATTCCAAGCCGTCATCACCTTGGAATAAATTTCTGGTTGGTCTGTCCAGCCAAGGTACTGCCTTCCTTTCCCAAGGACATCTACGGCTTTCATGATAAAGTCATGAGCCGTCTGGGCATCGAGAGGGGCTGTCATCTCCAAGGAAGAGGAGACTAACCCTGTATCCAAGGCACAGGCAACATAAGCGGCTGCCTCTGGGCTAATCCCTTGCTGTTGATGGGTGGATAGGGAGGCTTGGATTTTTTCTTCTGGATAAGTCAGTGCCAATTCTTTCATGCCTGCGGCTTTCACCAAGGATACGATGGCCGCCTCAACGGTGAAGGGGGCTTCTTGGGAGTCTGTTTCCATGGGCTGGCCGATCTTAGCTAGGGCTTCATGAAATGCCTGTTGAGATACGCTTTCTTCTGTGAAGGAAACATCATAAAAATGGTGCAAATACCTGGCTGCATCGGATTCCTCTGATATTCCATTGACTAGGGTCTGAACTGCCTGGGTTTCTCCATAGGCCGTGGGGACCCATAAAGTCAATGCCATCAAAATACTCATGAAAACTGCCATGCTTCTTTTACTTTGAATACCTACCTTCATTGCCATTCTCCTTTTTCAATTTTTTTGTCCAGAGGTCTGGGGGAAGCCTAGGGAAAACATCCCTAAACATGTTGGACATCTGACATATCTGAACTGCCTTTATCTTAGCATTTCCCCAAAGATTTATCAATTATTTCTTGGCTAGAAGGGTGAAAATCAGGGCTTTTCATGGTATGATGATATGGTGTTGTTACTTGTCTGACAACATACAAAAAATAGATTGAGGAGGTTTATGAATGAAAAGAAAAAGAAGCAAGTGGATAGTCGTAGCATGTTTATTGATGACGGCGTTGTTGATCTCTGCCTGTGGTGGCGATACAGAGCCAGCAGCAGACAGCGAAACACAGACCGAGGGGACAGAGGAGGAAACCTTGCGGGTGGCCATCGTCACCAGTCCTTCTGGTGTGGATGATGGTAGTTTCAACCAAGATAATTACAATGGGATTCTTGCCTTTATGGAACACCACAGCCATGCTACGGTCAACGCCATTCAGGAGACTACTGGAGATGTAGCGGCAGCGGTACAAGCCGTAGGAGATGTAGTAGCCGATTACGATGTGATCGTAACGCCTGGCTTCCAATTTGCGGATATTTCTGGTATTGCCGTAGACAATCCTGAAAAGAAATTTATTTTGGTGGATGCAGATCCTACTCCTCAGGGAGATCAAGAAGTCTTTGAAAATATTTATGCCATGACCTTTGCAGAAGAAGAAAGTGGATTCTTTGCTGGGGTAGCAGCGGCTTTGGAAACCGAAACTGGAAAAGTAGCTGTTGTTAATGGCATTGCCTTTCCTTCTAACGTGAATTACCAGTGGGGATTTGAGTCCGGTGTTCACTATGCCAACAAGCATTTTGATACCAAGGCAGAAGTGGTGGAGCTCTCTTCTTATGCGGGGACGGATGTAACCAATGCCAATGTAGGCGGTAACTATGTAGGTAATTTTGCAGATCCAGCCACCGGCAAGGTGGTAGGCGATGCCTTGATCGATGAAGGCGTTGATATTATTTTTGTAGCAGCCGGAGGATCTGGCATGGGAGTCTTTACAGCAGCCATGGAGGCACAAGACGTTTATGTCATTGGATGTGATGTAGATCAGTTTGATGATGGTGCGTATAGCCAAGGCAATGTGGTATTAACTTCAGTGTTGAAAAATATGTCCATAAACGTGGAGCGTCAGTTAAATGCCTTTGCGGAAGGAACCTTCCAAGGAGCCAATGAACTGTTGAAGGCAGATACAGACTCTACTGGATTTGTACTGGAAGAGGAGCGTCATCAATTAGCGGAAACAACGATGGAAAAATTAGGAGATGTATACCAGCTGGTGCAGGAGGGTAGCATTGTTCCTGCGGCCAACTTTAATGGCCACAGCCCAGAGGATTTTCCTGGTCTTTAATCAGGGAAATACTGGGGTGGATCAAGGGCAGGAGAAAAAGCATTACGTTTTTTCTCCTGTTTTCTCTTGAATCACGAAGCAATCCATGCACAAATAGCCGAAGCATCCATAGTCGGGTTTGTGGCGGTAGCTTTGATAAAGGAGTTGTCCCATGAAAGACACAATGATTAGCATTAGAAATGTGACAAAGCGGTTTCCTGGTATCCTTGCCAACGATGGTATTTCACTGGATATTCGACAAGGTGAAATATGTGCGCTTTTAGGCGAAAATGGTGCTGGAAAATCCGTTTTAATGAGCATGATTTTTGGACTTTATGAGCCAGATCAGGGAGATATATGGATTAAGGGCCAACGAGTAAAGGAGTACTCGCCCCGAAAGGCTGCCGAAATGGGCGTCGGGATGGTACACCAACATTTTAAATTGGTGGAAAATTATACCATTGCCCAAAACATTGTCTTGGGCATGGAACCAGTGAAAAAAAGACTGGGATTTTTCCCTTTGGTCAATCTAAGGGAAAGCGAAAAAGAAATTGAAGCCTTGTCACGCCGTTACAAACTGAATGTTAATCCGAGAGATCGGATTGAACAGGTGAATGTAGCGACTCGTCAAAAAGTAGAGATTCTAAAAATGCTTTACCGACAAGCGGATATCCTTATTTTTGATGAGCCTACGGCCATCCTGACTCCCCAAGAAATAAAGTATTTGCTGGATATTATCCGAGAACTTCGAGAAAATGGCAAGACCATTATACTGGTGAGCCATAAACTTGAAGAAATCAAAGAAGTAGCCGATCGTTGTGCTATTTTGAACCGAGGATCTCTGGTGGATGTTAGGCAGGTGGCTACCACCTCGACTCGTGAAATGGCCAATCTCATGGTAGGTCGAGAGGTGGTGCTAGAGGTGAATAAACCAAAGCCTCAATTTGGCCCTGTGGTATTGGAAGTGGAAAATCTGCGTGTGAAAAATCAGGATCAGGTAGAGCGGGTAAAGGAAGTTTCTTTTGAAATTCGTGCCGGAGAAATATTTGCCATTGCAGGTGTTTCTGGTAATGGACAAACGGAAATTGCCGAAGCCATTACTGGGATTAGAGCCACTTCATCAGGTTCTATTCGTCTGAATCAGGTAGATATTACCGAGTATTCTGTACGCCAGCGAAATTTAGAAGGCATTGCCTATATTCCAGAGGATCGGCAGACCTATGGGCTCATTCTGGACGAGCCTATCAAGGAGAACTTGGCCTTGAAAGGATATTTTAGAGAACCTTTTTCTTCGTCCTCTGGGAAGCTAAACCCAGAAGCCTTTAGTGAGTATGCTCAACGTCTGATCAAAACCTATGATATTCGTAGCAACCGAGGAGAAGATAGCATTACCCGTAGCCTGAGTGGGGGCAATCAGCAAAAAATGATTATTGCTAGAGAAATTCAGCAAGATACACCGCTTATTATTTTTGTGCAACCTACCCGAGGACTGGATATAGGGGCCATGGAAAATACTTGGCAACAGATTCTCCAAGAGCAACAAAAAGGCAAAGCCATTCTTTTGATTTCTTTGGAACTAGATGAGATTATGGCACTGGCGGATACCATTGGGGTGCTTTATAATGGGGAAATGTTGAAAATCAAGGCTGCTTCAGAGCTAACCGCCATGGAAATCGGTGCTTACATGATGGGGGTGAAGTCAGATGAATAAAAAAATGCCCCTGGCCTCTTTGTTGGCCAATGAAAAATGGCAGTGGATCTCTATTCCAGTGTTTGCTGTTGTGCTCTCTATTTTGGCAGGGAGTCTGGTGATGCTTATCATGGGCCACAATCCGATCACGGCTTATATCAGCATCCTACAAGGTGCTGGATGGATTCCCAAAGCCAACTATGCAGGTGGTACTGGCATGGTCACAGATTTTACCAGTTTTTTGGATGCCTTAGCTCCCATGATTTTAGCTGCTCTGGCCGTTACCGTAGGATTTCGAGCAGGCTTGTTTAACATTGGCATAGCAGGTCAAATGTTGTTAGCTGGGTTTTTTGCAACCATTGTAATAGGATATAGTGACTTGCCTTGGTATTTGGCTAAGCCCTTAGTGGTGGTCATGGCTGTAACCGTAGGTGGTTTGGCAGCAGGCTTTGTGGGTTACCTCAAGTATCGTTTTAACATTAGTGAGGTGGTCTCCACCATTATGTTGAATTACATCATTGCCAATGTGACCAGCTATTATATTAAGAGCTATTTTGTGAATCCAGTATCCCGCCAATCAGAATACATTCAACCAGCGGCTTCCCTTACGTTGAAACACTTGAGGGTAGGAGGACTTCGAATGGATTTCTCTTTGGGCATCCTGTTAGCCCTAGTGGCAGCCTTATTGGTGTATTACTTATTGTATAAAACTCGATTAGGATTTGAAATCAAAGCCGTAGGTGCCAATAAGCAAGCAGCCGCCTATGCGGGGATTTCTATCGGAAAAACCATGGTAATGGCCATGATGATTAGTGGAGGATTAGCCGGATTGGCTGGTGCCACCTATTATCTGGGCCACTATGCATCCATGCAACCTGGGGTTTTGGCAGGCCTTGGTTATAATGCCATTGCCACCTCTCTTTTAGGCAACAACCATCCCTTTGGGATTTTGCTGGCTTCGGCCCTTATTACAACCTTGGATAAGGGGGCTACCTATATGAGTTCACGGGTAGGGGTAGTACAAGAAATATCAGGGGTAATCACTAGTCTGATTCTTCTGTTCAGTGCTACAGGTACTTATATTCGGTACCGAATCCGTCGTCAAGGACAAGCACAGCAAGAACAGAAACCATCCACCGTTGAAAAAGAACTATCAAGCCAAGGGTCAAGGGTGAAAAAAGGGGGCGACGAAGCATGATGGACCGGATGATCATGGATGGACTGGCATTTGCCTTGCCCTTGTTCATCATTGCTTTAGGAGGCATTTATAGTGAACGGAGCGGCATCATTAACTTGGCCTTGGAAGGATTGCTAGGGTTTGGTGCTTTTTCAGGAGCCCTGGCAGTGGTGTTGACGCTTCATGCTTTTCCTCAAGCCCAACCCTATGGTATTTATATTGCCATGACATTTGCCATGTTAGGCGGCGCTGTATTTGCCACCATTCATGCAGGCTTATGTATTTATTTCAAGGCCAATCAAGTGATTTCTGGTGTGGTGATTAACATTCTCAGCCTATCCCTGACGGCTTTTTTGACTCGACAACTGAATAGCCTTGTTTTCAACGCCCCTTCAGACCGATTTCAACTGGGTGTGGCCAATCGGTTTACCATTCCAGTTTTATCGGAAATACCCTTGTTGGGAGCCGCTTTTCGAAACGTATATCCATTTCAAATCCTGATTATTCTAGTGGCCATAGCGGCCTATGTGCTCTTTTATAAAAGTCGCTATGGCATGAGACTCAGAGCTTGCGGTGACAATCCTCATGCCGTTGCTGCCGCAGGCTTAGACGTGGAAGGTCTTCGGTTTTCCGCCGTAGTGATTTCTGGAGGATTGGCAGGGTTAGGAGGCATTAGTTTTGCCTACTCGATTTCAGCGAATTTTTCTCCCATGATCTATATGGGATACGGTTACTTGGCCATTGCCGCCCTTATTTTTGGGAACTGGGAAATAAAGAATACCTTGGCAGCCGCCCTACTCTTTGGCTTTGCTCGATCTGGAGGCTATGCACTGGCTAGATCTCTGGAAATGAGTAGTAATTTCAATGATATCACCATGACACTTCCTTACGTACTGACTTTGATATTACTGGTTTTTTTCTCGAAAACCAACCGTGTTCCCAGATCTTTAGGTGAGATCTACGATAAAGGAAAAAGATAGACATAGGTAAAAATTTTAAGGGAGTCGTGAACCATGAGAATCAAGGAAAAAACCATTTCATTAAGTATGCAGGCAAAAAATAAAATCCTAGAGCACATCCAGACCAATAATCTAAAAGGCGATGATCAGTTGCCGCCGGAGTCTGTGCTGATGGAGAACATGGGGGTATGTCGTCATACCGTAAGAGAAGCACTGGCATTACTGGAACAGGAAGATATTATCTATAAAGTCCAAGGCAAAGGCACCTTTGTGAACATTCCCCCCATAGCCATTCAAGGTGGCTTGGAAAAACTAGAAAGCATCACCCATATGATCGAAAATGCCGGGTACAACCCAGGAACAAAGTGGATTCGCATCGAAGAAACAGAACCGACTCCAAACATGGCAGAAAAATTGAGTTTAGACCCTGAAGAAACCGTCGTTACCTTTACACGGCTCCGAACCGCCAATGGCCATGCGGCGGCCTACTGTGTGGATTCGATCCCTCGGTCTATGATCCAAGGATCAGTGCCAACTAAAGTCACGGAAGAATCAATGTTTCAGTATTTAGGAAACCATTTTCAGCTATATCCAGCCTATGCGGTTTCAGAAATTTCTCCTAGTCAAATAGAACCGCAGATGAGTCGAGAGGCTGGCATGCCCCCTCATCAACTATTACTTTTGCTTCATCAAATTCACTATAATCGGCAACGAGTACCATTGATCTATTCCATGGATTATTTTAATCCATCGCTGTTTAAATTTTGGGTAAATCGGGTGAAATAATCATCCACAGAGGATCCGTCTACAAAAGAAATCAGCATAGGTAGTGTGAAGTAGCGTATAAAGTAGCGTGTCAAAATACAGACCATAAAAAAGTGGTCTGAGCATAAAGGGAGGTACAACAATGAAAGAGATTATTGCACTGGAATATAAAGCAGGAGAACTTCACATGATTGATCAGCGGAAGCTTCCCCAAGTACAGGAGATATTTATCTGCAAAACATGGCAAGACGTGGATTTTGCTATTCAGGATATGGTGGTTCGAGGAGCACCAGCTATTGGAGCCGCTGCCGCCTATGGAGCAGTTCTGGCTGCAAGAGAATATGAACAGGAAGCTAAGGCTGTTTTTCTGTCCAAAATGGAGGAAAGCCTATGTGTCCTAAACGAATCTCGTCCCACAGCCGTTAACTTAATGTGGGCCGTAAAGCGTATGCGAGAGTTGTTAGCAACCCATTCACAGGAGAGCGTCAAAGAATTGGTGGAACGCATGGAAGCAGAAGCTCATGCAGTAGTGGCTGGGGATAAGGCCATCAATATCGCCATGGGCAATCATGGCAACACCATTATTCCCCCAAAAGCCACCATTCTTACCCATTGTAATACAGGAGCTTTGGCTACGGTTGGAATCGGAACGGCCTTAGGCGTGGTACGTCAGGCATTTCGAAATGGCAAGGATATTTATGTGTATGCAGATGAAACACGTCCCCGTCTTCAAGGAGGACGGTTGACTGCTTGGGAGCTCATGCAAGAAGGGATTCCAGCCAGTCTTATTGCAGACAGTGTGGCAGCCACATTGATTCGAGATAGGAAAATAGACGTCATTTTGGTAGGCGCAGATCGCATTGCCACCAATGGGGATACCGCCAACAAAATAGGTACCTTTATGCTTTCGGTGTTGGCAAAAACCTATGACGTTCCTTTTTACGTAGTAGCCCCCACCACCACAGTGGATTTTGATATCAAGAGTGGTGAGGAAATTGTTATCGAAGAACGAAGTGGTGAAGAAGTCACCCATATAGATGGTCATCCAACAGCACCAGAGGGCATTGACGTATATAACCCAGCCTTTGATGTGACACCTTACCAGAACATAACGGGCATCATTACAGAGAAAGGCATCCTTCGAGGACCCTTTAGTGAAAAAATCCCCAGGTTGAAAGAGGAGGGGAATCAATGAAGAAAGCCATTATAGGCGGCACAGGAGTATACGGTGTCGGAGAAAATCCACGAAAAGAAACCGTAGATACTTCCTACGGCTCCGTGGAAATGGATATCGTGACAGTAGGGTCAGAAGAAGTGGTTTTTCTGCCTCGTCATGGCAAAAAACATTCGGTACCCCCTCATCTCATCAACTATCGAGGGAATATGAAAGCTTTAGAAACCATGGGGGTGAAATGGATTTATGCCACAGCCGCAGTAGGATCTTGCAATGAATCCTTTGGCCCTGGAGATTTGGTGGTAATCAAAGATTTCTTGGATTTCACTAAAAATAGGCCGGTTACATTTTTTGAAGGTGGCAAGGAAGCCGTATGCCATGTAGACATGTCTAGTCCTTACTGCACCATGCTTAGAGATAAATTGATGACCCTGGCGAAGAAAGAAAACATTCTCATTAAAGGAGAAGGGGTTTATGTATGTACGGAAGGCCCTCGATTTGAGTCTCAGCAGGAAATTCGGATGTATCAAATGCTGGGCGGTGATGTAGTGGGGATGACCAATATCCCCGAAGCTATTTTTGCCAAAGAATTGGGAATGTGCTATGCCACAGTTGGCATAGTCAGTAATTGGTGTACCGGAATACAACAGGATCAAATTGCCCTTCATGACATAGAAGCCGCCTTAGGCAACAATAAAGAAATCCTAAGCAAAGCCTTCCTGAAAATCTTTGAGCAATCATTAGATCAGCAACAATGCACCTGCAATGGTTCTTTGGTTACACTATAAAGCAGCAGGATCTTTGCATACCAGAACATAAAACAAAAGAACCATAGCCGTGGTTCTTTTGTTTTTAAAGAAAAAGATACAAACTATTTTGACAACATTCTTCCGAAGTTGGGGAATATTCAGATTTTCCCCAAGGAATTCGGCCAAAACCATGCCTATATGGTAAAATAGTGGTATCCAAGCTATTTAGATCTAGGGAGAACAGGCTTTGGCAGCCTAGAGACATGGCGGATGTTGAAGGCTGGAAGCGGTAACATTTCTATTAAATTAAATGGCTTGGTGATGGATGATTCTACTAAGGTTTGTGAGCGTGGAATTGCCATATAATGGATCAAACAAGAGAGATAAAAGATTTGCTTCCCTGTGATATTCCGAGAGTATTGGTAGGAAGAACCAAGGAAAATATAGAAAGAAGGCTTGTTGAATGAAAAAAATAGATGTCTTAAAAAAAATAGAAGAACAGTATGATGAGTTCACAGAAAGCCAAAAAATACTAGGCAAGTATATTTTAGACAATTATCGAGAAGCAGCTTTTTTATCGGCGCAAGAGCTTGGTGATACATTAGGTTTTAGCGATGCAACAGTTATTAGGTTTTCTAAGGTATTAGGGTTTAATGGTTATACTGAATTTAAGGATTCTATAAGAGAAAATATCAAAAGACAACTTTCGCCTGATACAAAGTTATTGAAAAGCATGAAAAATTTTAAGCATAAGGACGATGCCATTACGAATATATGCAAAGCAGATTTAAAGAACCTAGAAGAATATTTATTAAATATAAAAAGTGAGAGAATGGATCAAGCAGTTGATCAGATCTATAAAGCAGAAACAATTTATTTCTTAGGGTTGGGAACGAGTGTTATTGTGATAGATTTTTTAGCGTATCATATGAGACGGATGGGCTTTAGAGTAAATGTGATCCACCACGGTGGATTAATGCTGTTTGATCATTTAACGAGCATTAGCGAAAAAGATCTATTAATAGTTGCTACTTTCCCAAGGTATTCAAAAGATTCTATGAATGCTGTTCTTTATGCCAAGAAAAAGGGAGCTACGGTTGTTGTGATTACCGACAGTGAGTTGTCTGAAGTAGCGAATAAAGGCGATATTGTTTTAACGACAAAAACCAATAACACCAGCTTTTTTAATTCTTATATTGTTCCAATGGAATTGTGTAATCTACTATTGATAAGCATTCTAGAAAGAAATAAAGATAAAATTTACAGTAGTTTAAAAGAAAATATCAATAGCATGGAAGACTTTGATTTGTTTATCTAGACTAGAACCTTCGAAAGATTTTTTTTCGAAATATCTGTTAGATAATGTAAACGTACAATCAATAGAGGGCAGACCTATGAGGGGGTGCCCTTTTTGTGTGGAAATTTTTTAAGAGCTAGAAGTTAATGTGCCTAATCGTAAACCAACTTCTCCTAAAGAGACTTAAAGCAGATTTATTGCAAATAATGAGAAAATTATAGTTGCAAATACTACACTAATAAAATATAATGTAGTAAAAACTACAACACAATAGGGGGGTATGTATGATGGAAAAATCGAGTGAGACTAAAAGAAAGCTTACAGAAAAATTCATTAAAAGCATTGAGAAAGCTGGTAATAAATTACCACACCCTTTAACACTGTTTACCTACTTAGCCATAGGCGTACTGATCATGTCTTTTTTTCTCTCCAAAGCAGATATGACCGTAAGCTACACCATGGCGTCCAGAGATGCAACTGAATTAGCAGAAGAAACAACAGTGGCAGTCGTAAATCTGCTCTCTAGACCAGAGCTCCAAAAAATAACAAGTGAATTTGTTACTACCTATATCCGCTTTTTTCCAATCGGATTAGTCATTGTAATGATGCTGGGGGTTGCAGTGGCAGAGCAATCTGGTTTAATTGAGGCCTTGATGAAAAAATTGGTATTGGGTGCCCCTGATTTTATGGTTACCTTTATTATTGCAATTGTAGGTATTTGCGCAAATGTGGCTTCAGATGCTGGCATTGTTTTTGCACCTGCCATAGGTGGGTCGGTTTTTTATGCCTTAGGAAGACATCCTATAGCTGGTATCTTAGCAGGTTATGTAGCCGCCTATGGAGGTTTTTCAGCAAATGCACTAGTGGCTGGTACAGATGCTATGCTTGCAGGTATTACTCAGTCAACTGCTACTTCTTTTGGTATTGATGCACCAATTCATCCATTGATGAACTGGTTTGTCATGGCTGCTTCTACATTGATGCTGGCACTAGTCGTCACTATTATAACAGAAAAGGTCATTACACCGATTTTAGGCACCTTTGATCCAGCGGATCCGAATTTGAAAATTGTAGATAAGAACGAATTCGCAGTAAAGGATAATGAAATAAAAGGTTTGAAAGCTGCCGGCATTGCAACGGCTATTTTCTTTGCTGTTCTTCTAATGCTCACAGTACCACAAAACGGATTCTTTAGAAGTGATGCTGGAGATTTACTGCCCAGATCTCCTTTAGTAGATAGTATCCTATTCTTAGTGTTTGCTTTCTTTATGGTAGTGGGTGTGATTTATGGAAAAGTAGCAGGAACAATTAAGTCTGATAAAGATATTGCTAAATTTATGCAAAGTGGATTAACAGGAGTTGCTGGATTTTTGGTAGTCTGTTTACCTGCATCTATGTTTGTAACATGGTTTGCAAGAAGTAATATTTCTACAGTATTAGCGGTTAAAGGTGCAGAGGCCTTGCAAAGCATGAATATATCAGGGATTCCCCTTATTTTGTCCTTTGCATTTTTATGTGCGGTATTAAATCTTTTTATTACGAGTGGTGCTTCGAAATGGATGCTCTTAGCTCCTATTTTTGTTCCCATGTTTGCAATGATGAATGTATCTCCTGCAACTACACAGATGGCTTACCGAATTGGAGATTCCATCACCAATATTATCTCACCGCTATCAGCCTACTTACCAGTCGTATTGGGAATGATGGAAAAATATAGAAATAAAGGGCAGGAAATGGGGATTGGTACGGTGATATCGTTGACCTTGCCATATTCCATAGTATTGTTGGTATGTTGGATGATATTTTTCGGTATTTGGCTAGCCTTAGGATTACCAATGGGACCGGGAGCACCAACCTACCTTATGTAATTTGAATAGAAGTGTAGTTGTAATAAAGCTCATTGATATAATCCTAGATTTAAAATATAACAATCGAGAGGAATGGGATGCTATGAAAAAAGTGTTGATCAGAGGTGGATATTTGATTGATCCAGGAAATAAGAAAGAAGGAAACTATGATCTTCTCGTTGAAGGCGATAGGATATCAAAAATTGAAAAAGAAATAACCGTCAATAAGGAGATTGAAGTGATTGAAGCAGATGGAAAATTTGTTGTTCCTGGCTTTGTAGATCTTCAAGTAAACCCAGGAAATACCATTGAGTATATTTCAGATATTTTACCATTTTGTGGCATTACAACACCTTTAATAATGCCCTGTAACACCTATGATGGAATACCTATTATCGATCATTATGGTGGATTGAAAAAAATGCTATCCATTTGTGAGGGCCTTCGAGTAAATATTGCCACAGCCATCTCCATAGAACCACCTGATACTGGTGGGCATGAAACCTATGTTAAGCTGGCGGTGCCCTATGAGAAATTAAGCAGCAGAATCGAAGAATTTATCGATTTAGGGATTACTTCTGTGGGAGAAGTGGTGTTACCACTTGGGGGGATTGCCCATATTTCCAGCGACAGCAGTGAGGAGTTTTTAGATCGGTTATTAGAGGAAACAACTAAATATGATATGCCTGTATTGGTTCATACAGGATTAGGACTGGCAGGGATTCAAAAATCTGTAGAGATTACGAAAGGAAGAACTATGCATCTTTGTCATGTTGGAAGTACATGTTCTCAGGATAGTATTCACAAGGCACTAACATTGCTAGAAGATAATCCGCATATTACAACGGACACCCACTTGTCAGAAGTGGCGGGTAGCACTAGTAGAAATAGTAAGTTGGTGATGGACTATTTTAAAAGAGGAGAAGTAGTAAAAATAGACCCGCAAGATTTTAAGGTGTCCGTTCCTAAGGATATAAACACGGCGAAGCCACCCTTTTACTATAATAAGACTAACCTACTAGAAAACAATATTATATGCGCTTTGTCTGAAAGAGTAGAGGCTATCGAAACAGATGAGCTAGGAGATGGAATTAGAGCTAGAATCATGTTAAAAAATTTTTTCAGACTTGTTAACTCAGTGGCATTAGAACACGCAAAAATTAAAGTTTTAGGAAAATTAATCCAAAAACTAACGGTTAATCCTGCTAGAATATTAAAAATCAATAGAGGTACCTTAGGGGAAGGTGATTTTGCCGATGTGGTCATTCTGGATTTAGTAGGAGAAAAAGTTGATACAGTGCTTGTGAATGGTGAAACGGTTGTTTTCAATGGTCAGGCAACAGAGAAGAAACCTGGAAGAAGAATTCTTTATAAAGGTTAGTTAAACGAGGCAGGACAAGGGGAGGAGGGTTACCTTGTCCTGCCTTGTTAAATCTTTAGATTCTCCTCTCATCATTTACATAGATACGTATATGAAAAGAAGGGTACTGGCTATTAAAAATCCGTATAGCACAGTAGTTGTATTTTCTGTTAAATAATATACAATAAAAAGCATGTTATAACAAAGCTAGAAACTTCGAAGTGAAAATTTAATAAGGTAAAAGGGAGACTATAGACCATGGATTATAGTCAATTAAGATTTGTCGTTGAAATTGTAGAAACAGGAAGTATTTCAAAAGCGGCTAGCAATCTATTTATTTCTCAGCCGAATTTAAGTAATCAAATTGCTAATTTAGAAAAGATTTTGGGGAAAAATATCTTTTATAGAAGCAATAGAGGGGTAACGCTTACTTCCTATGGGGTGGAAGTTTACAGTTATGCAAAAGCACTGGTAGAGCAATATGCGATGGTAGAAAAAAAGCTCATGACCCGCTCCAACGAAAATAAAATTAAGATAGCTTCTTTTGGATCAGAAGTCATAAACTCCCAATTTTTCGAAATATGCAAAAGGTATAACGAAAATAATTATGAATTTAATTTATGTGAATGTGGTGTTGAAGCAGCAATCCAGAAAGTGAATATGAGAGATTACGATGTTGCTTTAATCATCTATAGCGATTTTCAGCAGAACAAATTGGGACAGCTATTGACCGCACAAGAGCTGGAGTTAAAAAACCTTTTTCAAGGGCAACTAAAAATTCATGTGAGTCAAAAATATCCATTAAGTAAAAAAAGTAATATTACGAGAAAAGATTTAGAAGGGTTGTTTCATGTAAAAAAAGCGTATCTTTTTGAAGGCATGTTCAGCCTTGATTACGAGCTTCAATTTTTAGGAATACCAGAAAATCAAAAAACAATATTGGCAAATGGAAATAAAACGTATAATGATGCCTTACATAACTTACCTTCTTTTGCCATAGAGATAGACTGGAAATGTAATAAGGCCTTGCCGAGTGATCTGAATAGAATCCCTTATGAAAACAAAAATCTGCCGATCACCTGTGGATTAGTAAAGAGAAAAAATGAATTTTTAAAGGAAGAGCTATCCTTTTTTGTAGAAAAGTTAATCGATGCGTATGGGTAATAGGTGCTTAATTAAAAAGTATATCAGATGTCTAAGCATTAGAATAAAGAGGAGGAAGTATATAGTGAAGAAAAACATTTTGTTAATGATCATCTTAGCGTTGACTTTTGTCGCAAATGTGGCCTGTAGCAATTCTGAGGCAACTAATATTGCTGCAGAAGAAAAAAGTGAAGAGGCAGTGGATACGGTTACAGCTAGTTCTGAGCAAGTTGACGGAGTAACTACAGCATCGGTTGTAGCGGACCGTTATCGGAACAATTATGAACCAAACGGGTTTACAGATTCTGATCAGAAAAAAGCATTATTTGTTGTAGGAGATCCACGAAAGTATAGTGTACAGTATGATATGACCTATACAGCTATGAAGCATTTCGAAGAAAAAGGAATAGAAGTAGAGTTGAGGGATTTATATGACATGGATTGGAACCCAGTCTTGTCGGCAGAGGAATTCTATTACCAGAAAGATGGAGAAGGAGCAGTGCCTGAAGATGTAAAAGTGGAACAGGATTTGGTAACCCAGGCAGATTATATTATTTTCTCTTATCCTAATTGGCATGACACACCAAATGTGATGGTAAAAGGTTATATGGAGAGAGTTTTTGCCAGCCAGTTTGCATATACCAACGAAGGACCAGAAGGATTGCTAGTAGGAAAAGGCATGTATACCATAAGCAACTGTGGTTTTCTTGGAGGCGGCAGAGGCTTTGTAGGAGATGGTGTGGGCATCAATGATGACTTGTGGGATGAGTATATGGAAGCTTTCCATGTTTTCGATGAAGATACTGCCGGTTGGTGGGGGATGGAAAACCTAGGCAGATTTATGAATGACAGAACGCCGGCCAATGACGACGAAAACTACGAAACAGAAATGATGGAGCTTAGAAATACGCTAATCAATCATTTGGATACAACGTTTTTTTAATCAAATCAACAAAAGAACCACTTAAAGGGAAAGAGATCCCAAGGAGTGGTTCTTTTTTTAGCGTAAACAATTGGACAATATCGACGGTGAACATTCAATAGATATAGACATAGGGGAAAGAGGAAATTCTGAGGCTATGAAGGTTGACATAAGCACGCTTAAAAGCAAGGATCGCTGGACAGCCATATAGTAGAAGGCATTTGTCATGTATGCTATACTCAAACCAAACAATGCTATCTGATTGGCATAGGTGTTGTTTATCATCGGCAGGTGATTACAGCAGGTATCCTAACAAAAATCCCAGGGAAAAGAGGGCTAAAATGACACAGGATAAAGAATTTAATGCCCATGGCAAACATCGGATTTTGATGCATGGAATAAAGGAAAAAAACGTGGCAAAAACCTGCCGTGTCTTTGGGATTTCCAGAACCATCTATTATCGATGGTTGAAAGCCTATGAACAAGAAGGAATGAAAGGCTTGGAAGGGAAGGAAAGAAAGCCTCCTGTGATGAAAAATAAGACCCCTAAACATCTGGAAGAAGAAATTCTTGAGTACGTCCTTCTGTATCCTAAAGATGGACCCAAACGAATATTTTATGAAATGAAGTCACGGGGCATAAAGATTAGCGAATCGGGAATTTACAGGGTTTTAGCTCGAAATCATTTAACCCGGAAGGCTCAAAGAAAGAGCTTTTCGAAAGAAACTCCCATAGATTCAAGACAATACATAACAAAAGAAGAAAGGTTTTACAAAGAAATAGGACCAGCAAGAGAACTGGGGGAAAAGATGATCCAAGGCATAGACTACTTAGGAAAATTTCAAGGAGTAGGAAAAGTGTATCAGTATACCCTTTATGATCTATATTCAGGCTTAGCCGTATCCAGACTATATCAAGGAAAAAGCCAGATTAATATCGGTTTTTTATTCGATCGAAAAATACGGTATCTTTTAAAAACCTTCGGAGCTTCCATTAGGCTTCTTTGCAGTTGTTACCAAAAAGAATTCTTACCCTACTTTATAAAAGGAGATATGCTTCAAAAGACGCTGGAGGACCTGAATATTTGTCATCAATTTATAAAAGAAGATCATCCCCTAATAGATAAAGTCAAGGTATTTCAAGGAAATCTTCGAACGGATTTTCACAAAGAACTTGAAAAAATCGGAGAAACCTTCAGCTTCAGAGCAATGGAAAAAACCTTAGAACAACAAATTCGCCAGCATAATTTTTTCCTTCCTTTGAAAGAAGGAGAAAACAAAGGGAAAGTTCCCATAGACATGGTGATCGAATCCTCTAAAATGGAGGAAAAGGATTTGGAATCTCTTCCATTATGGATTTTAGCATTATTGGATCGACGAAGAGAGGAGAAGGGGAATGGATGAAAAAAACCATACCATCGCTATTGTAGGAGGCGGCTTGGCAGGGCTTACCATTGCCTATGAATTAAAGAAAAAAGGCTACCAAAACATCACCCTCTTTGAAAAAGAACAAAGACTTGGTGGGAAGCTCTATAGCTACCACTATAAAGGCCGCTCCTATGAACTAGGTGCTACCTTTGGCCTTTCAACACAAAAAGACCTTTGTTGTTTAATGGAGGAACTAAATATTCCATCCGATGGGCCTAACCTTGCAAGGGTCTATTATAATGAAAAAAAAGAAAGAACGCTACAGATACCCAGAGAAGCGTTAACCAAATTTATTAGAGAAATGGATAGACTCCCTTCAGTGTTGGAAGAATATCCTTCTTTAAAAAAAACAGGCTTTAGCCATAGCGAAGAAAAGCTGATGGTTCCTTTTGCAACCTGGTGCCAACAGCAGGGGTTTGAAATAGTACCAGCCATTTATCGAAATCATTTCACCGGATATGGACTGGGAGAAATCGAAAAAGTTCCCGCTCTTTATGTCCTTAAAGCCTTGGATTACGATTCCGTTCGATCTTTTATAGAAGTTCCAGAACTATTTACATGGAAAAAAGGAATCTCAGAAATTGCCTATGGGCTGGGGAAGAACATAGAAGATGTGCGACTAGGACAACCAGTAATCAACCTAACAAAGGGAAGTAGCTCTACAAAAAACCAGGGACTCAAACTGGAAACCCCCTATGAAACCGCCATTTATGATAAGGTAATCTGGACCGCCCCTCCTCGTATCTTAGCTGGTATATTCCAAGAAAAGTCCTTGGATGAAGCCATGGAAAAAATCTGCTATCATCCCTATAGCGTTCATGGGATTTTGGGTGAAAACCTGCCCCAAGGATGTGGCATCGAAATCCCCTTTGTTACCCAGGCCCTGGGTGGGGTGCCCTTGATATGGATTAATCGCTGGGACCCATCCGAGATTCTTACGGTCTTTTCCTATCAGGGAAAAGAACAAGGAAAAGCCCAACACCTACAGGGGCTGCTTCGTCATTTTACAGAGTGGGGAGGAAAGAACCTACGATTGCATCGAACCGCCCATTGGCAGCAAGGACCCTATTTAAACGAGGAGATTTTAAAGCAAGGATTCTATCAAGCCATGGAAAAACGTCAGGGAGAGCAGGGCCTTTATTTTGCTGGAGAGCTTTTTAGCGGCGTTTCCATGGATAAAGTCATTGGCTATGGAAAGGCACTGGTGAAAGGATATTTTTAAAAGTTTACTTACAGGATGAGTGTACACTTTAAAGAAAAACAAGGGTGCAAAGCATTGAAAATGATGGAGAATCACTTCCTAACCAATTAGATAAGTGTAAACATGAATCATCAGTTAAACAGGATAGAACCTAGATTTTACAAGGGTTCTATTTTTTTTGACAGAAAAAACCCCCTAAGATATAGTGACAGTGAAAGATTATTAAAAAATTAACAATCAAGCCATGGAGGAGGGGAAGCATGAAGGAATTTAAAGTCATTGAAATAAAAAAAAGCGTGTATAAAGATAACGATGAGCGGGCAGGTCTTTTAAGAGCGGATTTACAAACCCAAGGCACTTTTTTGTTGAATCTCATGTCATCACCAGGATCAGGAAAAACCACTACGGTTCTGGGGACCATAGAACGACTGAAAGAAAAAACCCGGATTGGCGTAATGGAGGCGGATATTGATTCTGATGTCGATGCAAAGTCTGTTGCAGAGACGAATACAAAAGTCATCCAGCTTCATACAGGGGGAATGTGTCATATCGATGCAGAAATGACAAAGGATGGCCTACAGCAATTAGGAACAGAAGAGTTGGATTTTGTCATTCTAGAGAATATTGGAAACCTGATCTGTACCGCAGGCTATGATGTGGGTGCGGCAAAAAACGTTATGATCCTTAGTGTACCAGAAGGAGACGATAAGCCCTTAAAATATCCCCTTATGTTTACCAAGGTGGATTGCATTTTGGTCAATAAAATCGATGCCATGGCCTTGTTTGATTTTGACATGGAATCCTTTAAAAAAAGAGTAGAACAATTAAATCCCGCCATAAAAATGATACCGATTTCAGCTAAAACAGGAGAAGGCATGGAAGAGTGGACTGGGTGGTTGGAAACAATGATGGAGCAATGGAAGAAGGAAACACATTCCCAGAGGCTTTAAGTCTTGGGAAAAGATAGAGGAGGCCATAGGATGGTGAAAGAACGTGTATTAGATTATGCCAATAAAATAAGTCGAAGCAAAAAAGGCAAGGCAGATGGCATTACCCCTGATCGGCCAGAGTACAAAATTTTAGCACCCGTGGTGACAGAAGACATGGCGGATGTAGGAATGATGCTGGAGTTTAGAGTACCACAAAATGCTGGACAGATTGCTGATAAGATGGGTCGATCCAAAGAAGAAGTAGAAAAACAGCTATGGGAACTGGCTCTTTGTGGAGCTGCCTTTGTCAACGAAATGGACGGAGTAGACCATTATTGGCATGATATTTGGGTTCCAGGCCATATGGAAATGATGGCAAACCACAAGGAAAACGTAGCCAAATATCCAGAAATAGCCATTGCCTTTGACGAATATGGAAAAGTCCGAGGACCCAAAGCCGCAGGAATATTTCCTGTGGGCACAGGACCCATGCGAGTGATACCCATCGAAGAATCCATTCAAGGAGAAACAAGAAAAGCTTCCTATGAAGAAGTGTCTCAATACTTGAAGGATAGTCACCGATTTTCGGTTTCGGATTGTTCCTGCAGAACTTCCAGAGAAGTGATGGGTGAAGGATGTGGGCATCTCAAGGAAGATATGTGCATCCAATTAGATCATGCCGCCGAGTATTATATTCGGACAGGAAGAGGTCGAGAGATCACAAGAGAAGAAGCCTTTGAGATTATTCATCGAGCCGAAGAAAACGGTTTAATGCACTCCATCCCAAATCTGGATGGACCAGGCAAAACCCATGCCATTTGTAATTGTTGCGGATGCTCCTGCTTTGCCATGAGAATTGCGGCCATGTATCGTAATCCAGATATGGTCCGATCCAATTATGTGTCAAAAGTAGACGAAGATAAATGTGTGGCCTGCGGTGAATGTGTGGAGAACTGTCCCACCAATGCCCTGCGATTAGGACAAAAAATATGCACTAAAACAGTGGTTCATCGAGAAAAAGAAGAACTTCCTTACGATACGGAGTGGGGATCGGATAAATGGAATATTGATTATCGACAAAACATGCAAGTAGTAACAGATTCTGGTACGAGCCCCTGTAAAGCCGAATGTCCAGCCCATATTGGAATTCAAGGATATATTAAACTGGCGGCAGAAGGCAAGTACATGGAGGCACTGGAGTTAATTAAAGAAGAAAATCCATTGCCAGCGGTTTGCGGAAGAATTTGTCCTAAAAACTGTGAATCCGCCTGTACCCGTAGCGACTTAGATGATCCGATTGCCATTGATGACATTAAAAAATTTATCGCTGAGAAAGAAATAAAGGAAAAACATCGATTTATACCTAAGAAAAAAGGACACCATACGGAAAAAATTGCTGTTGTAGGATCAGGCCCTGGAGGACTCTCATGTGCCTACTATCTGGCGGTTCAAGGTTATCCTGTGACTGTTTTTGAAAAAGAGAAAGAACTGGGAGGCATGTTGACCTTAGGCATTCCCAATTATCGACTGGAAAAAGAAGTAATTCTTTCGGAAATTCAAGTGTTAAAAGACCTAGGAGTTGAATTTAAAACCCAGGTGGAAGTGGGTGTAGACCTTACGGTGAAAGACTTGCGTAGCCAAGGGTATCAAGCCTTTTATCTTGCCATTGGAGCTCAGCAAGGAAGATCTCTAGGCCTTGAAGGAGAAGAAGGTCAAGGCGTATTCACCGGCGTAGACTTTCTAAGGAAGGTAAACCTTGGAGAATCTGTGGATATCCAAGGACCAGTGGTGGTAATCGGAGGGGGAAATGTTGCCATTGACGTAGCCCGCACTGCCGTTCGCCTTACGGACCATGAAGTAGAAATGGTCTGTTTAGAATCAGAAGAGGAAATGCCAGCCTTGGAAGAGGAAATCCATGAAGCAAAAGAAGAGAACGTGCTTATTCGGAATGGATGGGGGCCTAAGAAAATTCTTCGAGAAGAGGGCCAAGTAACAGGAGTTGAATTCGTAAAATGCCTTGAAGTGATGGATAAAGAAGGAAGGTTTAAACCAGTCTTTGATGAGACTCAAAGAAAAACCCTACATGCAAAACATGTGTTCCTTTCCGTAGGACAAAGGATTGAATGGGGTTCCTTATTAGAGGATACCAGTGTAAAACGCAATGGCAATGAAACCGTCCAAGCGGATGGCATTACCTTCCAAACCAATGAACCAGACATTTTCGCTGGTGGAGATGCCCTAACAGGTCCTAAATTTGCCATTGATGCCATTGCACAAGGAAAAGAAGGAGCCATATCCATTCACCGTTTTGTCCATAAAGGCCAGAGCCTTACTTTAGGAAGAAAAAATCGGGATTATCGGCCTTTGGATAAAGAAAATCTTGATTTAGCAGGGTATGATCAATTGCCAAGACAACGAATGCAGGTGCTCAAAGGAAAAGAAACGAAAAAGACCTTTAAAGACCTTCGAGGCATTTTCACGGAAGAGCAAGTAAAAAAAGAGACAGAACGATGTCTGGACTGTGGAGCCACAGAAGTAGATGAGTTTATGTGTGTAGGATGTGGATCCTGTGTCACCAAATGTAAATTTGATGCCATTTCCCTTCATCGAAAGTATGATGAAACCTCCGTAGACTTTGAAAAATTAAAGCCTATAGTCGTAAAATATGCATTAAAGCGAAAGTGGAGAATTAAAAAGAAGGAAATTAAAAGGAAGGTTCGTAAAATCATCAGCAACATATAAAAATCCATCACCTCATTATGGAAGGAAGGATAGGTATGTTCTTTTTTGAAAATCTTACAAGTATTAATGTAGTAACCTTTGTTGTGGTGTTACTGACGGCTATTGGGATCAATGAACTGATACGCATGAGCAAAAAAATCAGTTTAGCCATTTTTTTAGTACTGCCTATGATCATGACCTTCTTCTGGGTTTCTCAGGATAGTGAAATTGTTTCATGGTTTTTCTGGGTTAAGGTTTACTCAGCTTTGGCCGGCTCTTTGATTTATATGGTAGTTCGATTTACAGATTATCCGCTAAAAAACCCAAAATACCTACTACTGATTCCAGGAATTCTCGCCATAAACATCTTGGAAGCGGTGGTAAGGGAATTTCAGGTGGTGATGGCTGGATTTCATGGAATCGTAGATGGAGCCTACTATATCTCCGGTGGATGGAATTATGTGAATGCCATAGCCGGCATTCTAAATATTTTGCTGCTTTGCGGGTGGGTGGGCATCAAAAGAAAAGAGCGAAAGAATAGAGTCGATATGGTATGGCCAGATCTAGGGTCCTTTTATATTGTGGCCTATGCGGTTTGGAATATTTCTTACGTCTACTCTTGTTCTCCCAATAACGCCTTATATTCTGGTTTTGCACTAAACCTAGCCCCTATTATTCCTGCTTTCTTCTGGGCAAAGGGAACATGGATGCAAAACAGAGCCCATACCCTAAGCGTGTGGATGATTCTTATTATGACCTTTCCCTCTTTATTCACAGCAGGGAGCGTACTTCAAGCCAGTTTAAGCTACAACCCTACAGCAAACTGGGCCTTAGCCATTGGATCACTTGGGCTCAATGGAACCCTCTTTGTGTGGCAAACCGTCCGAATATGTAGAACAAAGAAAAATCCATTCAAAGATGAACTATGGATTGGAACAGCCCAGTATCAGGAAGATGAAAATGAGGTGATGGAAGATGCACGAGCTGGGGGTGGTTATGGAAGTAGTAAAAAGTGTAGAGCGAGTAGCGCAAGCTCATAAAATAAAAGAAATCCAAAAAATAGTACTGCAAATCGGAGAACTTTCTTCGATGATTCCCAAATACGTTGAAGCATGTTACCCTGCAGCGGTGGACGGAACCATGCTGGCCCATACAGAGCTAGAGATTGAGGTTATTCCTGCCAATGGTCGTTGCAAAGCATGTAGTCATTTATTTCATCTGACCCAGCATCAAGACGGGTGTCCCCGCTGTTATCATACGGAGTGGGAGTTGCTTCGTGGCAAAGAGTTTTTAATTAAAGAAATGATAGCACGGTAAGAAAGGAAGATAAAGATGAAAAGTAAAAATGTAAGAGAATTAGTATTGGGAGCTATGTTTATAGGGATGGGAGTAGTTTTACCCATTGCCTTTCATAGTGTTGGAGGTGCAGGACCAGTGTTTCTACCCATGCATCTTCCTGTATTTTTTGCAGGCCTAATGATCAATCCCTATTTAGCAGGATTGGTTGGATTCTTAACCCCCTTCCTTAGCAGCATGCTTACAGGGATGCCACCCATTTTTCCGATGATGCCCATTATGATGATGGAACTGGCCACCTATGGATTTGTGACAAGCTATTTGGTGTACCAACAAAAAAAGAAACTACTTCCAGTCCTTTGTATTAGCATGGTGACAGGAAGAATGGTAGCAGGAGCAATGGTTTGGTTGCTGGGCAGTTTTTTTGCACCCAACTTGCCAGGACCCATGATTTTTCTTTCTGGAAGCATTCTGACGGGCATTCCGGGAATTTTGATTCAGCTTATTTTTATCCCTTCTGTAGTTGGCGTAATGTCCCTGAGAAAAAAAGAAATAGGGTATCGATAATGACAAAAACAGAAAAAGAAAGAGCCTTCTTCAATGAAAAAGCAGCTACTTGGGATCAGCAAGTCACACATAATCCCCAAAAAATAACAACCATGCTGAAAAAAATTGGAATTCAAAAAGGAGAGAGCATTCTGGATGTGGGATGTGGCACGGGGATCTTAACGCCCTATCTTCTAAAGGAAATAGAAGAAGAAGGCTGGATTCTTTCTATAGATCTAGCAGAAGAGATGATTAAACGAGCAAAAATGAAAACAACACATCCCCAGGTGGAATATCGAAGAGGAAATGTATTGGAAGACCTGGGAAATCAAAGTTTCCACCATATTATCTGTTACTCCATGTTTCCTCATTTTGAAGATAAACGACAAGCCATTCATCAGATGAAAACACATCTTAAGCCAGGAGGCACCTTAACCATTGCCCACGGCAGCAGCCGAGATGAAATTAATGGCATACACAAGCGGCAGTGTGGGGAAGTCGTAGCAGAAGACCGATTGCCCTCCAGCCAAGTATTAAGGGCCTTTGGTGAAGAAGTGGGCTTAGAAAAAACACATCTTACAGACACATCCCAAAGCTTTTGCTTAATTCTCAAGTGAGGGACCTTTATGTTCCCAGTATCCTTGTGCCAAGGGCATCCCCTTAAAGGATACCCTTGGCAATGAGGTGTAGAGGTTTATCGGTATACATAGGTGTCTCGCAGTTGATAAACTGCCTGAAGAGCTGGTTGATTGTATGCTGGCGGGATTAAGATGTAGAGTTCTTTTCGTTGCTGAGCATCTGTATGCTGGATGCTTGGATCCATAGAACTGCGATGCAAACAACGAATTTTTAGGATGCCAGGCTTGTTAGCCCTCTTTTCAGCATTCTGCCAATCAATGCCATCAATTTGTTGAAAATCTTTAAATCGAAAAAAACGGCCCAACATAAAAACGCCATCTAAGCTAATCATGACAAAAGACTTTGTCTGCCCAAGGGCTACCATGCGATTTTCTTTTTCCATGGTGCGGAGCATGTCTGGGTCCAAGGAAAACACCAAAAAAGAATGACGGATTGCTTCTTGGAAAAATTTTTCTTTGGAATGATAGACCAGCGTTATACCGAAGCCAAGGAACAACAGGATTGCCCCTAGGATCATACCCGGCCCCTTAGACATCCAAGGATCCGTCCACCAGAAATACAAGAGAGATCCGACAGCTAGTAGGCAGATCCCCTTGCCTACCAGCACCTGTTTTTTATACAAAGAAGGTTCTTTCTGCATGTACATTGCTCCTTTTCTTCCGTCTGGTTCCACGGTCCTTATTCCTATGGAGACAGGTAATGGACGGCATTTTGGTAGGTGATAGGCTCACCAACTAAAAAATGACCTGGTTCCAGATTGTGCCGGTAATGGGACATGGTAAAATGAAGATGAGGGCCGGTAGAGAAACCAGTTGTCCCTACGGTTCCAATAATCTCACCCCTTTCGACCACGGTATT
This sequence comes from Tindallia texcoconensis, assembly GCF_055383815.1. Lineage (NCBI taxonomy): Bacteria > Bacillati > Bacillota > Clostridia > Peptostreptococcales > Tindalliaceae > Tindallia > Tindallia texcoconensis. The sequence continues at coordinate 1,444,771 of NZ_AP042431.1, read as the reverse complement.
CTCAACAGTTTTGAGTTCATCCAGATGAAAATAAACACTAAACAGCCCCTGACCGTGGTCCATGACCACGGTTTTTCCTTGGGTTATTAAATCCATGGCCAGTACCACCCTTCCTCGATTGGTGGCGACTACTGGAGTGCCTGTAGGCGCAGCGATGTCCAAACCTGAATGCCGATAGGAGGTGGGAGCATTGTTGACATATCGAGTTTCGCCAAACTCTGTGGTGAGCCTGCCCTTAACGGGAATCATAAAAGGTTCTGAGTAATAACGTTCTGGATTGCTATGATCCCGAGCGGGAGAAAAGTACTTGGCTGTCATGGCGGCGGCTTCTTCATTTCGAGTAGCAGCGGCAACTCCAGCATCAATGGTCAGGTACTGGATATGAAAATCCCGAGGATTCAGAGTTAAGGTAGCTTCCTGTAAGGGCTCACCTTCCAAACCATAGGACAGCACGTATTCTCCAGGGCGGGTTCCGTAGTGGGTGGGGATATAGGCAGCAACTCCGTCTTCCAGAGGGTAAAAGTCCACCTGCTCTGTCAAGGAGTGTTGAAAAACCGGAGTAGCCCCATCTGGAAGGTGGCGGGCATGAAACACCAGCATTTCTCCTTGTAGTGCATGAGGACCAGGTATTTGAAACTCTGGGGGCAGATTCATTTCCAGAGAAAAGGCAGAGGTGAGGGCGCCGCGGTAGGGCTGTTCTTCATCTGTCCAGGAAAACGTCAACTGATAGTTGTGACGTCCATTATATGGAAAAATTGGTAGGGTTGAATTTTCCCAAAAGTCCTTGTAACGCATATCCCCGGAAGGATCCGTTACTTGTAACCATATTTCATCCGGGTAAGGATCAAGGTTTAACGTCAGGCTGTCATTAGAAGGATCCACTGGAAGAACAGAATCATGAGAAAGATCCCTGACCTGGGAAGACGTTGTCCAGCTACCATCAATCCGCTGAAATTCCCATATGGCTTGAGTAACAGGAGGATGAAAGACGTTGTCTAGCCCCTGAATTTGAATGGTCGGCGGCGTTGCATGATCGTATAATGGTTGGAAAGCGGGATGGAGATAGAAAAAAGCTGGATGTCGAGAAATAGAAGGCTGTCGGCTTGTGCGTCGAGTAAATAGGATTTCATCCGTGGATCCGGAGATTTCATACTGGCGGTTGGGAAGCCAGCGGGTATGCAGTGTCATCATAAAGGAAGCCATAGAATGAGCCAAGGCTTCCTCCGAGGTTTCTGCTGAAGCTTCTCCTGAAAGTCCCTGTAACAAGGCTGATGCATCATCCTGGTCCAAAGCATGGTAACTGGTTGTGCCAGACGCCAGATGTTCTACGGTTATTCCAGAGACCAAACTTACTGGAAGGGGAAAAATAAATGCAGTCAAAAGAAGCATCATGATGATGAAAACAAAGGAGATCCACAGGTAACGAATATTCAGAATATGCTTCATTAGTATGCTCCTCACTTGTCCCTTTTTTAAGAATAGCCTACGCCTACGGAGAGATCAACGCTAGAATCAAAAGAGTTCCTACTCAACTGCAAGTCATGATCAAGGGAGCTCTTTTTCCATTGATCATGGTCAGGAAGATCAATCCTTTGATGTTAAATCCATTTCATCATGAATGAACGGCCTAGCTAGTCATGGTATCAGATTTTCGAGTTTTGGGGCCTTTGAAGCTTCTGCTGGGAATATTTGCTTTATACCGGAACTAAACTAGCATTCAGCATCAGAAGAATATTTTTTTGTTTCATCTGCGATTAGTCTTCATTTGAGGCATCTTCTTGTTACCTTCTAATAATGCAATTGCTATTCCTGTTCCCTTAATCATACACCAGACATTATCGATTGTCACTAACAGAAATAGGACAAGGGGACGTTTCTCTTGTCCTGCTTTGGTGCTTATGATATGGTAGGATAGGGTGATTCGAATGCCAAGACAAGCACGAAAGAAGAGCAGTACAGGAATCTATCATGTTATGTTAAAAGGAATGGATGACCGAAACGTCTTTTTAGAAGAAGGCGACCGGAAAAAATTTTTGACGCAACTGCTTCAAGCACAGAAAAAAAGCGGATTTCAACTGCTGGCCTACTGTTTGATGGATAACCATATTCATCTCTTACTCGAAGAAATGGAAGACTTGGGTACAGCCATAAAACGAATCACAGTGGGTTATGTGCTGTGGCACAATCACAAGTATGGGCGAAGTGGCCATCTCTTCCAGAATCGGTACAGTAGCGAACCTGTGGAAGATGACGCTTATCTGGTTACTGTTGCCCGCTACATTCACCAAAATCCGATAAAGGCAGGAATGGTGGAAAAAGCAGAAAGCTATTCGTGGAGCAGTTACCCGCTTTACCTGGAAGCCTATAACGGAAAAAACACCCATGTGGCAACAGATAGAATCATGGGTTATTTTAAATCTAAAAAACAATTTGAAACCTTTATGAACCAACAAAGGGAAGATAAGTGCTTAGGATTTGAACCTAAAGGAAAAATGACAGATAATCAGCTGCTTAAGCAAATACAAAAAGATTATCATGTAACTCCTGGAGAGTTAAAGACAAATGAATGCAGAGAATTGATCCGTAGTCTTTATGACAATAACCACGGCAGTGTTCGTCAGTTGGCCAGGGTGTTCGGTGTTAGTAAAGGAGTAGTTGAGAGAAGCGTTAGATGAATTGGATGAATGTGGAGAGCCTGCTTAACTTGGAGTGGGACGCGAGAAACGTCCCCTTGTCCTGGGAGCAAAAGGCGGCGCAATGCAGAAAAAATAAAACGAAAAAGATTGACAGGACAGGAAAAGATGTTTAAACTGATTGTGAGAATCGTTATCAATGATAATATTTTTTTACTCATGAACCGACGGCAGCGTCGGTTTTGAAAGGAGAAGGGAACATTGCGCAAAACCAGTGAAGAACGGAAAAAAGAGATATGCCAGGCGGCGAAGGAGGTTTTTTTGGAAAAAGGATACGAGCCAACGACAATGGAAGACATTATCAACAAGACCAGCCTGTCAAAGGGTGGAGTGTATCACCACTATAGTCGAACAAAAGATATTTTGTTCGATATTATGAGGTATCATAATGAAGCGTATTTAGAAATGGAGATTAGTCAAAACATACTTGAAGAAAAAGCAGACTGGGAAGAAATGCTTGATAAGTTGCTAGATGCCATCATGGACAAAATGATCAGAAGGACGCCTGAACGAAAGCTATTTGCTATCTTTATGGCTATGATTCCCTTTGACCCAGAAGCGGAAGAGGAATATCGGAAGCTGCAAGATTACTTTCTGAAAGGTTTGTGCCATCGGTTAGGCATAGGGGAAGATCCAGAGATACAACAGCAGCTCCTATTTATGAGTCGAATGATTAATGGATTTACATTTTTTCAAAACATCCTGCCAGGCCCTGAATTGTTGGAAAGCAGGAAGGATGTGTTGCGTAGAATGATGGAAGAAGAGCTTATGATGATTTTGAAAAAGCAACAAGATAGGAAAAATTCAGAATTTTGGGAGGGTTATTCGTGAATACGTTAGTAAAATTACAACCGTACATGAAAGGGAGGCGTGGGCTTCTTCCTGCGGCCTTGGTTTTATCAGGCGTTAGCGCACTGGCAGGAATGGTACCTTATATTCTTATTTGGTTCATTGTTAGAGAACTGTTTGCTGCCGGGGAAAGCTTTTCTTCCGGAATGGTCATGGCATTGGCATTGTGGGCTGTAGGAGCTGCGATAGCAAGTGTTGCTCTGTACTTTATTGCTTTGTCCTTATCGCATTTGGTTGCGTTTAGGGTCGAAACAAATATACGAAGGATTACGATGAAAAGAATAACTGAAATGCCTTTAGGTTTTTTTAATACCAATACAATTGGACGCATACGAAAAATTATTGACGATAATGCTGGTATCACACATGGTTTTTTGGCACATCAAATGCCAGACCTTGCTGCGACCATTATGGTACCAGTGTCCGTACTGGTTCTAATTTTTATTTTTGACTGGCGACTGGGGCTGGCATGCTTAATGCCGATTGTTATTTCCATACTGATTATGGGATCCATGATGGGAACGAAAGGCAAGAATTTCATGAAAAGCTACTTAACATCTTTAGAAGAAATGAATACAGAGGCCGTTGAATATGTCCGGGGAATCCCTGTGGTAAAAGTGTTTCAGCAAACCGTTTATTCTTTTAAAGATTTCCACAGAAGTATTGTCAATTATAAAACAATGGTATCAAATTATGCCAGGTTATGGGAAAAACCAATGTCAGCCTATACAGTTATCATGAATAGCTTTGTATTCTTTTTGGTACCGGTGGCAATTCTGATGATTAATAATACAGGGAATATAGCATCAATCATCCTTAACTTATTTTTGTATGTACTGATCACGCCAACAATTGCAAAGAGCATTATGCGAAGCATGCATTTAAATCAAGCGTTTGGGCAAGCCGGCGAAGCCATCAGTCGAATTGAGAATTTGATAGAGGTTGAACCACTGACGGTTCCTGCTGATCCCAAACCCATAGAAGAGCATTGCATTCAATTTAAAGAGGTATCTTTTCGTTATCCAGGAGGCAGATACAAAGCATTAGATCGCGTAAGTTTGGAAATCCCTGAAGGAAAAACACTGGCACTGGTAGGAGCTTCTGGAAGTGGAAAAACCACCATTGCAAGATTGATTCCGCGATTCTGGGATGTTGACGAAGGAGAAGTGATGATTGGCGGGGTGAATGTAAAAGACATTGATTCGAAAGAGTTGATGAATCATATCTCTTTTGTATTTCAGAATACACGACTTTTTAAGACAACCCTGTTAGACAATATTAAGTATGGAAAACCATCTGCTACAATGGAGGAAGTGGAACAGGCTATTGATATGGCGCAATGTCGGGAAATCATCGATAAAATGCCGGAAGGGTATGACACAAAAATTGGCACTGAGGGAACATATCTTTCGGGTGGAGAACAGCAGCGAATTATTATTGCCAGGGCCATGCTTAAAAATGCTCCCATCGTTATTCTTGATGAAGCAACTGCCTTTGCCGATCCAGAAAATGAGCATCTGATTCGACAAGCGTTTAAAAAATTAACCAAAGGAAAAACGGTGCTGATGATTGCTCATCGCTTAAGCAGCGTCACTTCAGCCGATGAAATACTGGTGACGAAAGAAGGGAAAATCATCGAGAGAGGTACTCACCAGGAACTATTGAAGAAAGAAGGAACCTATGCCAGCATGTGGAATGAATATCAGAAAGCCGTTCGTTGGAAAATCAGAAAGGAGCAGGAACATGATTAGTATGGCGCAAAGGCGATTTGCCCTGTCACGCAAAGGCGCTGAAGATTTTATAAAAGGAACTTTGTTTTCGACGGTACTTAATTTAGCGTTAATGCTACCGGTAGTATATATTTTTTCCTTTTTTGACGATTACTGGCAAGCCATTTTTGATAGATCCGCTATCGCCGACAACGGTTTGTGGTACTATCTGCTAATGGCTGCAGGATTTATGCTGGTTATGTTTTTCATTGCCACTATTCAGTATAAAAATACATTTATCACGACCTATGAAGAAAGCGCTAATCGCAGGATATCACTAGCTGAGAAGCTTCGCAGGTTACCTCTTTCTTTTTTTGCTGAAAAAAACCTGTCTGACCTCACATCAACCATGATGGATGACAGCACTGATTTGGAACACACTTTCTCGCATGCGGTGCCTCAGCTTCTGGCAACGGTCATTAGTATTCATGTGATGGCGATTGGACTGATGCTCTATAATTGGCAGCTTGCATTGGCATTGTTATGGGTGGTTCCCTTTGCACTGGGCGTGATTCTTATATCAAAAAAAATTCAGCACAAATGTTTCTTATCTGGATATACAACCAAACGCCAGGTCAGTGAACAGATTCAAGAAGGACTGGAGACAATACAGGAGATTAAGTCCTACAATCAGGAAGAAACATACTTGCATCGTTTGAATAAAACCATTGATCAACATGAAAAACAACTTATCCAAGGAGAGCTGTTGGTAGGATCGGTGATCAACATATCTCAAAGCCTCCTGAAACTGGGATTGGTCAGCGTGATCTTTGTAGGGGCAAACCTAATCCTGTCTGGATCAATTGACTTGTTTACGTATCTAATCTTTTTAATGGTAGCTTCCAGAATTTATGTACCTCTAGATGAAGTGTTCTCTTATCTCGTTGTATTGTTTTTTCTTGATGTTCGGATTAATCGCATGAAGGAAATGGAAGCAATGCCAATTCAAAATGGAAAAACTGAATTTCACCCTTCTAACTTCGATATTATTTTTGAAAATGTAGATTTTTCTTATCAGGAAGGGAAGCAAGTGATAAAGAATGTATCCTTTACAGCGAGACAAGGAGAAATAACGGCTTTAGTAGGACCTTCCGGCGGAGGCAAAAGTACTACAGCAAAACTGGCAGCTCGATTTTGGGATGTGGACAAAGGGAAAATTACGCTGGGCGGTTATGACATTAAAAAAATTGAACCGGAGACCCTGCTGAAAAGCTACTCCGTAGTCTTTCAGGACGTAGTTCTATTCAATGCCTCCATCATGGATAATATCAGAATTGGAAAAATGGATGCGACGGACGAAGAGGTAATAGAAGCTGCGAAACTTGCCCAATGCCATGACTTTGCCAGAAAACTACCGGAAGGATATAAAACGATTGTAGGAGAGAATGGAGAGACTTTGTCCGGTGGAGAAAGACAACGTATTTCGATTGCGCGAGCCCTGTTGAAAGATGCGCCTATTGTGCTGTTGGATGAAGCCACAGCATCCTTGGACGTAACAAACGAAACAACGATACAAACAGCGATGTCTCAACTCATTCGCGATAAAACAGTACTCATTATTGCGCATCGGATGAGAAGCATAGCCAATGCAGATAAAATTGTTGTGCTCGAAAACGGAACCTTGGTGGAAGAAGGAACTCATGATGATTTGATTTTACAAAATGGACCCTACTCAAATATGTGGAACATTCAGCAGGAAAGCTTGATGTGGAGCCTGTAAGATCAATAAGCCCTCGTTTCTCCTTAGTAAAAAGCATAAAAGGGAGGACGGGGGCTTTTTATGGCTAAAAGTACAAAAACGATCGCAATTATGCATAGATTATCAGTAACGGTTGCAGTATAATCATATTGCAATCGATTATTATTATCGCTTGATCAGAAATGCGAGAGGAAAATTTTCTAGCCGAAACATAGCACATTAGGAGGGTAACAGCCGATGATGTTAACACGAAAAAAAGTTAGTTGGTTTATCATGAGCATGTTGATTGTGATGTTGATGGCAAGTTGCACGAGGGGAGAAGAATCTCCTTCAAATCTAGAAGAAAACAATCCGACCTCGGAGGAGGTTTCGGAGGAGCTGGTCTTTGTTAACTTTAGAGATATAAGAGACCTAAACCCTCATCTCTATAGTGGAGAACTTTTTGCACAAAATTTATTATTTGAAGGTTTGGTCATGGTTACAGAGGATGGAATTCAGCCTTGGCTGGCGAAAGATTGGGACATCTCTGAAGATGGACGCAAGTATACCTTTCATATTCGTCAAGGAATTACATTTTCGGATGGGCATCCATTTGATGCCAGTGTGGTAGAAGACAATTTTCGAGCGATTTATGACAACTACGATCGGCATGGATGGCTTGAAAGTATCCGATTGCTAGAAAGCTATAGCGCCACGGACGAGTATACCTTTGAAATGGAACTAAAAGAACCCTATTACCCTCTACTAATTGAGCTTGCCGTAACAAGACCCTTTCGCTTCATCTCGCCGGAGGCATTTATTGACGGCACTACAAAAAATGGAGTCAGTGAACTAATTGGAACGGGGAAGTACGTACTTGCGGAAAACCATATTGATGAATATGCCGTATTTGAGGTCAATCCAAATTATTGGGCAGAAAAACCAGAGATTAGCAGGATCGTTGCGAAGGTTATGCCGGATAACCAATCAAGAACACTTGCCTTGGAAAGTGGTGAAATTGATATTATCTATGGAACAAACATGGTAGATGCGGATACCTACATCAAGTATTCGGAGATGGATGGGTTTGGTGCAAGCTTATCTGATCCGTTGGCAACCAGAATGCTTATTATGAACTCTACGGATCCAATTTTATCGGATGTAAAGGTACGGCAGGCATTTAACGCTGCGGTGAATCGAGAGGAAATATCGGAAGGAATATTTTATGGTCTGGAAGCTCCTGCCGATAGACTGTTAGCCAGTACCGTTCCATACTGTGATGTCGGATTGAATGGATACATTTACTCTCTGGAGAAAGCCAATAGCCTTTTGGAAGAGGCTGGTTGGCAGATGAATGAAGCAGAGAATGTTCGAGAAAAAGACGGAGAACCGCTGGAAATACAGCTGCATTACAATGCGGATAGCGTAACGGAAAGAACCATATCAGAATACTTACAAGACGAAATGAGAAAAATTGGTATGGATCTAAAGATTACCGGAGAAGAGGAACAAGCATACAGAGATAGAATGAAGAGTGGAAACTTTGGTATTACCTTCAATATATCATGGGGGACGCCATATGATCCTCATTCTGTTCTGGGAGGCATGAGGATGCCGGCGGTTTATGGCGACTATGCAGCTCAGCAGGGCCTTGAAAAAGTGGACGAGCTTCATGATACGATCTTAAAGGCATTTACAAGCACCGATGAAATCCAAAGACAAACATACTATGACGAAATACTTACCTATTTACACGAGGAAGCTGTTTACGCACCTCTCACTTTTGAAAGAAACAGAGCTGTATACAATGAAAAAGTCAACAATGTAACCTTTAATCCTTCGCAATTTGAAGTGCCTTTGGACAGAATGTATCTGGATTAGTGTTAGAAACAGATAGGGTCATGGGAAAGCTCTTCTATGACCCATCTGGCTTTCTGCAACGTAAGGGAGATTGCTATGAAAAACTATATGGTAAAAAGAATAGTAATGACGATACCGATGATCGTTGCCGTATCCTTGGTGGCCTTTATTTTAATTAACCTTATTCCCGTGGATCCGGCAGAAGTTGCTTTGAGAGTGAATGATATTATACCGACGGAAGAAGCGCTGGAAGGAATGAAAGAAGAGCTTGGGCTCAATAAATCCTACCCTCAGAGGTATATTGCTTGGATGGGCGATGCGCTTAGACTGGATTTCGGGAACTCTTATGTGAATAGAAACAGGACCGTTTTAGATGAAATCACATGCAGTTTGCCGGCTACCATTGAACTTGCATCGGCTTCTTTGCTCATCGTGTTATGTATCAGCATTCCTGTTGGTGTCTTGTGCGCACTATATAAAAATAGTATTTTCGATAAAATAGTTAGAATGTTTATTTTTGTTGGTTCGGCGATGCCTAATTATTGGATTGGGATTCTGCTGATATGGCTCTTTGGCGTAAAACTAGGGCTTCTGCCAACTGGTGGGAACCGGGAAGCTGGGGCTATTATTCTGCCGGCCGTTCCCTTAAGCCTGACCTATATTTCTACCTATGTTCGACTGATAAGAAATAATAGGACAAGGGGACGTTTCTCTTGTCCTGCCCTTGTCTTCCGTGTTATGGGTGTCTATACCATCTATCGAAACCCAACCTCAGTAAGCGTTTCCATGCCCAATATATGAAACCTTACCTGCTGAGGAACTTGAATATTGTTCGCCCTGATCAGGTTATGGAAAAAGGATTCATGTACCTGTTTGTCATCATTGACTGGTACAGCCGTAAAATCATCGATTACGAGCTCAGCAGCACCCTTGAAAAAACCTTTGTCTTAAACTGCTTAAAAAGAGCTTTTGCAACCAAGAAGCCTGAGATCATGAACAGCGATCAGGGCAGCCATTTTACCAATGAAGCCTATATTGAACTGTTGGAAGAACAAGGCATCCGTATTTCCATGGATGGTAAAGGTCAAGCACTGGATAACCTTCGAACAGAGCGATTCTTTCGGACTCTGAAGTACGACTTGATTTATATTAATGAATTCGAATCACCCAGGCAGCTGCGCAGAGCTCTTGGTGTTTACATAGATGAATACAACACGTATCGACCGCATTCATCCCTTGGTGGTTGATGCCCTGAGGTATTTTATCAAAAAAACCAGCTAAACCTTGTTTCATAAAAGTCACAAATCTGGAAAGGAGCTTAACTTAAATAATTCCATTTTGTGTCTTGACAATGGGGTGCATTATATAAATGTGTTATGGTAGATGGATAAATGATATTTATCATATTGAAAAAACTTTATCAGCATTAAAATTCAAATTATAAAACAACTGTTCAATCCTTTCTTTTGTTTTTAACAACTCCTTTTCAATCAGAGTAACCTTCTTCTCATCTGCTCTAAATTTTGGAATTGTTACACTGATAGCAGCGATAGTTTTACTAGATTTTTCTAAAGGTACAGCAATACAGTGTATATGTTCAGCGACTTCTTCTTTCTCGTAAGCAAGATGCTTTTCTCTAACTTCCTGTAACTGAACATTAAGGTGATCAAAATCTACAATTGTATTTTCTGTTAAATAAGTTAATCCTTCAGGGTATAACTTTTTAATTTCTTCACTTGTGTATTGGCTCAATAGTGCTTTGCCTAAGGCTGTTGCATAGGCAGGCAATTTTTTACCTACGTAGGAGATCATTCTAATAGGTTGATGTGAATCTACCTTAGCAATATAAAGAACTTCATTATTATTCAAAATACCTAATTGGCAGGTTTCCGAGCAGGACGAAACAAGTGTTTCCATTTCTTCTCTTATATAGGAAAGGATGTCTAAGTTCTCTATATAGGAGGATCCCACAATAAAAGAATTTAATCCAATAGTGTATTTAAAAGAAGCTTGATCTAAGATAATAAAATTTCTTTTGTGAAGTGTTTGAACGATGGGAAATATACTGCTTTTTGGTGCGTCAATAATTTTAGATATTTCTGTTAAGGAATACCCTTTTTCTGAAAAGGCTAGTAACTGAAGTATATCCAATACTCTAGCTGTTGAACGGTGTTCTTCTTGGGCCATAAGTAATAACCTCCCTGTTTATTCTTAGATTTTATTTCATTTACTCGCGTATTCTCAGTATTTCATTCATCTTCAAGAAGTGTTTATGGACTCCATCTTTATCAGGCACTGGATCAGAGGTTATTTGGATACTACAAGCGAAGCGTCTTAACTTTTCCCTCTCCAGCTTAAAGGGCTGGTTGAAAAAGGACAGCCCTTCGGAGGACTTGGTGTGAGAGATTGGTTCGTCCTCTTTTTTAAGCCCTTTCAGTGCATCGGTGAATTTCCAACGAGCATGGGCAAGGCAGCCGATCACCGTGACCTTGGGAATCTGATTGTAGCCTTGATACCCGTCGTTATGAAGATAGCCAGCAAACCCTTCCAGAAAGGCTTTAGGATGCTTGTTGGCTAAGGCAATGCTGATCTTCGTACCATTTCAGTCTGGCATTCAGGCTTTCCACTTCCTGTTCAAGCTGTTGGAAACGCCGATTTTAATCTTCTTGTGATTGAGTTGGTTGAGGGGATTTCATTGTTTTTTTCCATGCTTCTATAGGACAAAACCGTCTGCGGCGGGTAAAAAGACTATGATCCGCAAGTTGTTTCTTTACTTAAACTATTTCGGTATCATAATTCCATGGCATTTGATAAACAATGCGGCGGGATTTCCATCTTTATCTCTGTTTTCTGGTGTACACATCTTGTCAACGCTGTCTGCATCAATGCCTTCTTCAAATCCGCACCGCTTGCAATGAATAGGTAATTTGATTTTTGCTCATGTCGATGATCTGGTTTTCTGTCATGGCGGGACTGGCCAGATATCGTCCGATATACTGGGCACTTGTCTTGGCGTTGTTCATCTTGCCTGTGGCGTAGACGTAGAATCTTTCGGGATATCTTTTGTAGTAGGTGCTGTATTCTTTCTTTTTTGGAGTTTCTTTTTCATCATGTAGCTAATTAATTTGTATGGCTAGATTTTTCGTAGGCTCTGGTAGTTGAAGTAGTTTAGTTTTCCAGGTTATTGCCCTCTCATCTTTATTTCTGGCGATTCTTCTTATCGTATTTTATCTTGATTTTTTTGGTTTGCGCGATTAATGGTTTCTTCAATTGTTTTCCAAGCCATTTCTTGCAAATCTTTCAAATTTTCTTTGTGGTGAAAGAAGTAGCTTCGAAATTCTTCGGAGATGGTGAACACGCAGTGCCGATGGATGACGTCCCATAGTTTGGGTTTTGCTTATCGCTTCATTCGTCGCTATATCATTTTTCACAGATGTTACAGAACCGGCTATTGGCAGGTAAACCTGATGTTTTTTCTACTCCGCATTGGATGCATTTGTACTTTATGCTTCCTTGTTGCGGGTCTCCGCAGTGGATCAATTTATATATTTGTGTCTGGATTTGATCGCACAGATAGGCTGGGTATTTCTTCTGGTTTTGTACCCAAAAGGGTTCAAAATTCTTCTGAAAGATGTCTTTGATTTTATATTTGGATTTACTGTTCGTTTCCATATTTTTAGGCTATAGTTTCTCCACAAAGTTTCCAAATGACATATTCATAGCTTATCCACATTTTTTGCGTATGCTATTTCCTTATCCAAAACAAAATCGCTTGCGCGATAGCTTTAAAACCAAACCCTTTTCAAAAAGCACTTTGAATTTAGGATAGCAGCACGAACACATATAAGGTATTGTTGAGTTACCACACAAAACAAGCCTATACGTGAGGTGCTGCCATTGTGTTTATCGTAACATGTTTCAGTGTTATCAACAACGTTTATTTTGTTTTTACAAAAGCTCATCCTAAACGGTTCTTTTCATTGAACTAATTTATTATAGGGGATTTGGTTAATCGTGATTTTTTTAACGATATGCCATACATTGAAAAATTCAACGATTTATTTTGTATGCACGATTTAACGAATAATACAATCGTATCTTAAGAAAAGTATGCTGAGGTGTTACCTTTCCTGAGTGGATTCCTGCGATAAAGAGCTGGATCAAATTACCTTTGAAGAGATACGGTCGTATTTTTGTTTCTAAAGAAGGTCAAGCTTTTTTAAAACCGGACCATCAATGCTTATAGTTCACAGCTTCGCTTTTTTTATTTGTATACTTTTCAAAAGACCCATGGCAATGCGAGTAATGCCATGGGTCAATGGAACTATGGGAGATATGGCATCCAAGATATGGAAAACTGTATGCAGTAATCTCCAAACCCACAAAAAGGAGAGAAAAAGGCATCGATAAAGACATCGTTAACGAGATGTGTACACCAGAAGACAGAGATAAAGATGGACATCCCACCGCATTATGCATCAAATGCCATGGAATTATGATACCGAAATAGTTTAAGAAAGAAGCAGCTTGCGGATCATAGTCTTTTTAACCGCCGCAGACGGTTTTGTTCTGGTAAATTTATGGCTGATTTGAAAAAGCTTTATCAGGATGACTGGCTGGTGTTTGCGGGTGACTCCTTAGTATCTCAAGAAGGGCGTGCCTTTGAACAACTGGTAGACCTTCTCTATTCGAAGGAATGGATTCCTCATATCGAAGAGACCTTCAAAGGAGCAGCCAACGTCATTGAGTACTCAGGTCGTTACACCAATCGATTTCCATTGTCAACTCACGGATTCTATCCGCTAATGAGCAGGAGATTACGTTTCATACCAACGACTACAAAAATAGCGGGGCTAATTCTCAAATGACGCTTGCTCCGGAAGAGTTTCTGAGACAACTTCTCATGCATATTCTTCCGAAAGGCTTTGTAAAAATCAGGCACTACGGGATCCTCAGCAATCGTTCGAAAAAAGTGAAACTGGCTATTTGTCGGAATGCGATCAAAAGAAATTATCCGAAATCAATCCTAGAGGGACTTACGGCGAAACTGATCATTCTAATGCTCTTCGGGGTCGATGTGTCAAAATGTTCGGTTTGCTCCGGCAGCAACTTAAAAAGCGTGAAGCTGATTCCAAAGTTGGAATGAGGCCACTTTAAGTGAATGCTGTTTTTTAAAGCCATTCAAAACATGGCTTGTTTGAGTTATGATGTTTTAACAAAACAACCCTTTTATCATCGCTTTTTCATCAAAAGTGCTTTATTGCAATTGTTTTAGGCTTGGTGGATAAAGATTGAAAACTCACATACTTCTCCTTACCGAGAAATAGATCTTCCGACGCGCCTGTTGTTCAATTAGAAAAATGGCAATGGAGGGGCAGAAAAGGTCCGATCAGAAAAAATGATCGGGCTTTTTCTGCCCTTTCACTATAATTTTTTCCTTAACAATTATATCATAAACAAGATATTAAAGATTGATATTTCAATGTTTTAAAGACTTTTGCAAGTGTGTTTTAAAAGACTATATATGTAAGTGTTTAGGACTTTATGGTAGGTGGTTGGGTGCAGAAAATACTTTTGAAAACTTAATAAAATTTATAAAAATTCAATTGACAAAATATTTTAATGATGTTAATCTTATATCAAGATAGTCCCTATATAAGACCAATGTACGTATATAGAGACAAACTAACAAGTGAAAATAGAATTAGGATCACATTGAAGCAAGATGACATAAAACAATGCATTTTTTATTATTACAGTTAAATGGAAGGGGGCGTAATTAGAAAAAACTATTGGTGCAGGTTATTATTTGTGAAAACCTTTTCAGGTTTAGTGAATTATCAGTGTTACAAAAAAATTATATTTGGGGGAATTTTTTATGATTATGAAATTTCTAAAAAAGGTGCCTGCAGGAATGATGATCGTCCCTATGTTTCTTTCATCAATCATTAATACTTTTTTTCCGGAAATGTTACAAATAGGTTCATTTACTACTGCAATATTTACTGGAGCTGGGGCTCCAGCGATATTAGGAGTTCAGTTGGTATGTATGGGAGCACAGTTGCATGTAAGGGAATTGACTTCGGTTTTAAGAAGAGGTGGCGTACTGTTGTTGGCTAAGTTTGTAATAGGAGCCATAATAGGTATAGCTATAGGAAATATCTTTGGTCCAGCAGGGTTTATGGGATTAACAACACTCGCGGTAATAAGTGCCATTACTAATAGTAATGGTAGTATGTATTTAGCGTTAGCAAGTACATATGGTGATGAAGTCGATCAAACTTCAATGAGTTTACTCGCTATAAATGACGGACCATTCTTGACCTTAGTTGCTTTAGGTGCATCAGGCTTGGCAAATGTTCCTGTAATCTCATTAGTAGCTGTAGTTATTCCGATTATCTTTGGTATGATATTAGGAAACTTAGATAAATCTTTCGCAGAGTTTGTTAAGCCTGGAGTAGGTTTATTACTACCTTTCGTTGGAATAACATTAGGTGCAGGAATAAATGTAACAGGTATTGTACAAGGTGGAGCTTCTGGAATATTACTTGGTTTAATGACTATTTGTATTAGTGGACCTTTTGTTGTATGGTGCGATAGAATCTTCAATAAACGTCCAGGATATGCAGGTTGGGCAGTTTCAAGCACTGCTGGAAATGCCATAGCTGTACCAGCGGCAGTTGCAATTGTTGATCCAAGTTGGGCGCCGTGGGTTGGGGTAGCAACAACTCAAGTAGCAGCTTCAACAGTATTTACCGCGATTTGCATACCTATTATCACTAGCTACTGGGCTAAAAAATTCGGTAGTCCACAGATGCCTTTATATGAAGGACAGTTTGATAAGGGAAACAATCCAAATGCTAAAAAATCAATATCTCAAGAATCTAAAACGGTTTAGTATAGAAAGTAAATTGGCATAAGCTAAATAGTTAATAGACATGTGAAAGAAAAAGGGGGATTTTAAAATGGTTAATGCAAAATATGTTCATGAGAAGGACAATGTAGCCGTATTAGTTGAAAGTATTACTAAAGGTGAAAAGGTTAATATCTTAATGCCGGCTGGGGATGTGAAAACGATTACAGCGGCAGATGATATCCTTATTTATCACAAGGTAGCTATTAGAAAAATACCAAAAGGTGCTCCTATTAAGAAATATGGAGAGAACATTGGGCAAGCAGCACAAGATATTGAGGTGGGCATGCATGTACATGAACACAATGTTAATAGCGTTAGAGAAGAATTATAAATAGGAAGTACAGGAGGGGGACAAAAAAATGAAGTTTTACGGATATAAAAGACCAGATGGCAAAGTTGGAATCAGAAATCATATATTAATCTTACCTGCAAGTATTTGTGCATCAGATACAACAAGAATTATTGCAAATCAGGTACAAGGTGCAATAACATTTAACAATCAAAATGGATGCTCTCAGCCTCCATCAGATTTACAATACACTATGGATATTATGGCAGGATTTGCGGCTAACCCCAACATTTATGCTATTGTAGCTGTTTCACTAGGTTGTGAAAATGCACAAATGAATCTTTTAGTAGATGCTATTCAAGAGAGAACAAACAAACCTTTAAAGACTTTAATTATTCAAGAAGAAGGTGGGACTCTTAAGACAGTTGAAAAAGCCGTCAGGTATGCTAAAGAAATGGCAGCAGAAGCTAATATGCAAAGAAGAGAAGAGTTCTCAATCTCTAAGTTGATTATCGGCACAGAATGTGGTGGTTCAGACCCAACATCAGGTCTTGCATCAAACCCACTAGTAGGATCATTAAGTGATAGGTTGGTAGAAATGGGAGCAACATCTATTTTAAGTGAGACCACTGAATTTATTGGAGCAGAGCATATTTTAGCAAGAAGAGCTAAAGATGAACATGTTAAAAATAGAATCTATGAGATTATTCATAGATATGAAAAAAGCCTTCAATTAGTTGGAGAAGAAGTCAGAGATGGAAATCCATCACCTGGAAATAAAGCTGGTGGTCTAACAACTTTAGAAGAAAAATCTTTAGGTTGTATTTATAAGGGTGGACAGAGTGTTATTAACGAAGTATACGATTACGCTAAGGAAGTAACTGAAAAAGGCTTAGTGATTATGGATACTCCAGGAAATGATCCGTCGTCAGTAGCTGGAATGATTGCAGGAGGAGCCCAAATAGTTTTATTTACAACAGGAAGAGGAACTCCAACAGGCAACCCTGTGGCACCAGTACTTAAGATTACAGGAAATAAAATAACATTCAACAAGATGGAAGATAACTTAGACTTTGATGCGAGTTCAGTAATTTATGGAGAAAAAACAATGGATGAACTAACAGATCAATTGCTAAATGATTTGCTAGATGTAGCTAATGGGAAATTAGTAAAGTCTGAAGTGCTAGGTTACAATGAAATCGCTATCATGCGAGCATGTAACTACGTTTAAAAATACAATATACGGGGTCAGTGGAATTTCACTGATTCCGTATATATTTTGGATTGAAGGCGGGATAGAGCATGAAATTTATAAGCTTTACAATTGAAAATCAAGAAGAAAAATTATTAGGTGTGTACAAAAACGGTGTGGGCAAAGCAATTGACTTAAACACCATGGAGTTAAGCACTAGGTTTACAGATATGAATGAATTGATTAAAAATATAAGTACGCAGGATATGGATACATTAGAGGAAGCAGTTGCTTCAAAGGAAGAAGGCAAGTATACAACCTATGACGCAGAGAAAATCACCCTATGGGCCCCTATTGAAAAAACTGTTCATGATCTTATATGTGTAGGTCTAAATTATATAGATCATGTGGATGAAACAAAGATAGCTTTTGATGAAAGAATGGAGAAACCACTGCATACAGTGTATTTTTCCAAAAGAACCAATAAGGTAAAGGGTCCTGAAGAAGAAATAGAAAGCCACAGTCATTTAGATGTAAGTATGGACTACGAAGTAGAATTGGCTGTTATTATCGGAAAAGAAGGAAGAAATATTTCAAAAGAAGAGGCAGAAGAATATATATTTGGCTATACAGTATTAAACGATCTTTCGGCAAGAAGTCTTCAAAAGAATCATGTGCAATGGTTTAGGGGAAAAAGCCTTGATAGTTTTACTGCAATGGGGCCGTGTATTGTACATAAGTCTGCGGTTAAATTTCCAATAGAATTAAATATTCAATCGAGAGTAAACAATGAGTTAAGACAGAACTCTAATACGAAATACATGATAAAGGATGTCAGTACAATTATATCGGAACTTTCTCGAGGGATGACATTAGTACCAGGAGATATTATTGCCACCGGAACACCCTCGGGGGTTGGGATGGGATTCAGACCTCCCAAATTTTTAAAGGCAGGAGATATAGTAGAATGTGAAGTGGATCAGATAGGAATTTTAAGAAATTTAGTAAAAGCATAAAAAAAATCTAGTGTAATTAATATAAGTTGTCATAAATAAGAAATAAATTCCTATGGTTTGCAGCGATAAACTATGGAAATGAGTATAAATTGAAGTGGAAAATGGATTAACTTTACAGCAGATAAATTATACAAGATTTTACTGTGAAAATTAAGGGAGGTATCGACATGCCATCATTATCTAAAACAATATTAAACTTAGAAGAATCTGGTATTAGAGAAATTATGAACTTAGCATTGGGTATGGAGGATGTAATTAGGTTAGAAATAGGAGAACCACAGTTTGATACACCGGAGCACATTATTGAAGCTACTATGCAAGCTGCAAAAGATGGATATACAAAGTATACTGCAAACTTAGGGCTTTCATCTTTACGAGAAACTATATCTAACCATGTAAACAAGAGATTTAACCTGCAAACAACTTGGGAGAACGTAGGTGTATCTGTAGGAGGAGTAGGGGCTGTTTCCTCACTAGTTCGTGTCCTGGCAGATGCTGGAGATGAGTTGTTGATCCCGGGGATTGCTTGGCCAAACTATAAAATGGCAATTGACTGTATTAATGCTACACCAAAGTTTTACGCATTAGATCCAGAGCATGACTTCCTGCCATCTATTGAAAACTTAGAACGTCTTGTAACACCTAAAACAAAAGTAATAGTAATTAACTCACCTTCAAATCCGTTGGGGGTAGTAATTCCACAAGGCTTATTAAAAGAATTAGTAGAATTTGCGAAAAGACATGATTTATATCTTATTTCAGATGAAGTATATGAGGAAATCATTTTTGAAGGAGACCATATTAGTACACTACCATATGATCCAGATGGACGCGTAATCGGAGTGTTTAGTTTTTCTAAAACCTATTCTATGACAGGGTACCGTCTGGGATACGCCATTGGTAACAAAGAGATTATGAAAGAAATCGGTAAA
This sequence comes from Tindallia texcoconensis, assembly GCF_055383815.1. Lineage (NCBI taxonomy): Bacteria > Bacillati > Bacillota > Clostridia > Peptostreptococcales > Tindalliaceae > Tindallia > Tindallia texcoconensis. The sequence continues at coordinate 1,425,577 of NZ_AP042431.1, read as the reverse complement.
TTTCAAGAGGTAAATGTTATGAATGCTTGCGGTATTGCCCAAAAGGCTGCTGAAGCTGCTTTAAAAGGATCACAAGACTGTATTAGAGACATGGTGGAAGTTTATAAAGCCAACATGGAGGCAGCAACGAAATTAATGAATGAGTATGAAATTCCTTATCAACAACCAAAAGGTGCATTCTATCTATGGGTGCATATAGGGTGTGAAAATGCTACGGAATTTGCCAAAGACTTTCTAAATCAACATAAAGTAGCCATCGCACCAGGGAATACTTTTGGACCTGAAGGAAGTCCATATATCCGTATTTCTTTAGCATCAAAAAAAGAGGATATCTTAGAAGGAATACATCGACTTGCTGTTATGTTAGGAAAAACGAGACTTACTGAAAACGCTTAAGGGATAGTAAAACAAGTAAAAATTTATTTAAAAACTATATATGGATAAACGTGGAGTGACTACTTCACGGGCATCCTTAATATTAAAATAATATAAATTATAAAGGAGGGGACCATCATGGGTAATAGAATACAAAGGGAAATCAGTGAAGGAAAGCATGTTGTTGGACCATTTTTAAAGTTAGATAACCCAGCAATAGTTGAGATTATGGGTAAAGCAGGCTTTAACTATGTAATTATTGACTGTGAACATGGTCCTACAGATGTATTGGCGGCGGAGAATATGGTTCGAGCAGCTAAGTTGGTAGGGATTTCTCCTGTCATCAGAGTCAGTGCTAATGATGCGGTTATGATATCAAGAGCACTAGATATCGGGGCAGATGCAGTACAAGTACCACAAATCAGCACAAAGGAAGATGCAGAGGCAGTAGTGAAGGCTGCTAAGTTTGCTCCTTTAGGATTACGTGGTTCTTGTCTTTATGTTAGAGCTGCTGAATATAGTCATCTTGATAAAAAAGAATACTTTAAAAAAGCCAATAAGGAAACTATGGTAATTATTCATATAGAGGGAGAAGAAGGAGCTGAAAATATCGATGAAATCCTAACGGTAGACGGAATTGACGTGATATTTGTAGGGCCTTATGACTTATCTCAATCCTTAGGCATTCCAGGAGAGGTACATCACCCTAAAGTTGTAACGCTAATGGAAGAAGTGGTTAAAAAATCTAGAGCAAAAGGAAAGACAGTAGGAAGTTTTGTTGAAAGTCCAGAAGGAGCCCATAAGTGGATTGATTTAGGGGTGCAGTATATATCCTATGGGGGAGATACAGGAATTATCTATAAGGCTTGTAGAGATATCGTTCAGCAAATTACTTCAGTTAATTCAGATGCATAAGGTCTAGGAAAGCAACGATAGATAATGGTATGAAATTTTGTGAGGCACTAAAACTGTTGAAGGTGGTGGAAGAAAAATGGAAAACATGATTACGTATAATCCAGAAGTATTTAGTAAACCTGTTACCCATAGAATAGAAGTCATGAGAGAAGAACTTGTTCACTCAAAGCCTATTCTATGTAGTGAAAGAGCACTTTTAGTAACAGAGGTGTATGCTGAAATAGAGGCACTTCCAGCAGTTACCCGAAGAGCACTAACACTAAAGAAAATTATGGAAAATATGACACAAAACATATTTGAAGGTGAATTAATAGTGGGAAGTCACGGAAGTAATGGACGAAGGTCAGCACCTGTTTTCCCTGAGTTTGCTACGAAATGGTTAGAAGAAGAATTAGATGAAGTATTAGAGACAAGAACTCAAGACACTTTTATTGTGCCAGAAAATGTAAAGGAAGATCTAAAAAATATTTTTCCATACTGGCGTGGTAAAACTGTCCATGACAGATACCGCGCTATGTTACCAGAGGAAACAAAAGATGCTAGGGATGCCTATATGTTTACCCGTGGTCTGTTTGAGCAAAATGGCTATGGTCACACAGCGTATGATATTCCTAAACTATTAAAGGTTGGACTTGTAGGGATCAAAGAAGAAATTAAAGGACAGCTTGAGAAACTAGATTTAACTACAAGCGATGGTCTTGAGAAAAAAATTTTCTATGAAGGATTAATTATTTGCTGTGATGCTGTAATAACATATGCAAAGCGTTATGGGGAAAAGGCGCTAGAGCTTGCTAAAGAAGAGGGAAAACCTACGAGAAAACAAGAACTTGAGAAAATTGCTGATGTTTGTCAATGGGTTCCAGAAAATCCAGCAAGGGATACATGGGATGCTATTCAAGTTGTTGCCTTTATGCAACTGATTATTCAAACTGAAACAAATGGTGACTCTGTTTGTCCTGGACGTCTTGATCAGTACTTATATCCTTATTATAAAAAAGACATAGAAGAAGGTCGTTATACAATAGGTGAAATTCAAGAGTTATTAGACTGTCTATGGATTAAATTAAATGAAATCATTAAGGTTCAAGCAAGTGAATCTGTTCGTATTCACCCTGGGTTCCCAATGACACCAACTGTAACCATCGGTGGACAGACACCAGAAGGGGAAGATGCAACCAATGAATTAAGTTACTTGATGCTTACCAGTCAAGAGCATATCAGATTGACAAATCCACAGTTTACAGTAAGGTTCCATAAGGGAACGTCACAGGACTTTAAAATGAGGGTGGCAGAGGTTGTTAAGCTAGGGACTGGCATGCCAGCTATGTTTGGAGATGAGGGCTGTATAGAAGCCTTAGAAAAAGGGATTCCAGATATGCCAATAGAGCGCATGAGAGACTATCGAGTAGTTGGTTGTGTTGAATTAGCTCCTAGAGGCTTCCAAGGCAGAGTAAATGGTGGCTTCTTAAATGTGGCTCGTGTTGTTGATCTTGCTTTAAATAATGGTGTGGATCGTCTAATCAATAAACAAATAGGCCCAGAGACTGGAAAACCAGAAGATCTTAAGACCTTTGATGATGTGTTGAAGGCAGTACGTACACAAATGGCGTATTTTGTAAAGCATCAAGTTATCAACGCAGCGGTGGTGGATATGGTACAAAGAGAGCACACACCACATTTATTCTTATCGGCTCTAATTGAAGGCTGCATTGAAAATGGGAAAGACATGACCTACGGTGGATCCCTATGGGGGGCAACCCCAATTCTTCATGTTGGTGAAGCAACTGCAGGTGACTCCCTAACGGGAGTTAAAAAAGCGGTTTTTGATGATAAGCATATTGCGATGGAGGAACTAAAAGAAATATTAGATAGTGACTTCGCTGGGGAAAGAGGAGAGGAAATCCGTCAAATCCTTAAGGCAGCGCCAAAATACGGAAACGATGATGATTATGCAGATGAAGTAATGCAAACAATGACCAATATTTTCTTTGATGAAGTTGAAAGATATAAAGATATAGATGGCCGTCCTTATACAACGACGATACTTACATTAGGGGCAACTGTACCTCATGGGTGGACTACAGGGGCTACAGCCGATGGTAGAAAAGCCATCATGCCAATTGGGGATTCTATGTCAGCTTCTAATGGTGCTGATAGAGAGGGGCCTACAGCGATGCTACTATCCGCCAGCAAGATCGATCAAACCCGTACGATGGAAGGCAACGTAGTAAACTTGAAGTTTACGAAGATGGCATTAGATGCAGAAGAGAACTTAAAGCAATTAACTAACTTAGTAACCACTTACTTCGATGACTTAAAGGGACAGGAAGTACAAGTGAATGTAGTGGACGAAAGTACACTAAAGGATGCACAGCTAAATCCTGAAAATTACCAAGATCTTATTATACGTGTGGCGGGATATAGTGCTCGTTTCGTAGAACTGGCTAAAGAACTGCAGGATGACATTATAAGAAGAACGGAATATCAAACACTGTAGTTAGCAGATATAGCAGTTCAATAAGCATACAAAATAATAGGAATGGTGATGGAAATGAACTGCTGAATGCAAGTTTCTTCTATCAGCTGTATACAGTAAAGATTTAAAAACTTAGTTCCTTAGAGGTGTTAAAACATGACGAAATCATTGCTAAAAGCAAAAGGTGTCCTTTACAATATACAGCGTTATTCCCTTCACGATGGACCTGGGATTCGCACTACTGTTTTTTTTAAGGGGTGCCCCTTAAAATGTCCTTGGTGCGCTAATCCTGAATCGCAAAAAATAGAAGTTGAAGAGATGTCCTCCCAGAAGGTGGGATACAGTATAAGTGTTCAAGATGTGTTGGGTGTAGTGTTGCGGGATAAGGCTTTCTATAGACGTTCTAGTGGAGGCATGACACTATCTGGAGGAGAACCGCTAATGCAGCCAGAGTTTGCTTCAGCATTGGCCAAAGAGGCAAAGAAGGAAAATACCCATATAGCTATCGAAACTTCAGGATACTCAAAATGGGAGATTTTTTGGAAGGTGATTGAGAAGATAGACTTGGTTTTATTAGATATCAAGATGATGGATTCTCAACAACATCAAGAGGTAGTTGGTACATCCAATGAGATAATTCTTGAAAATGCAAAAAAAGCAGTAGAAAAGAATAAAGAAGTAATTTTCCGTATTCCTGTGATTCCAAGGTATAACGATAGCCAGGACAATTTATTTAAAACAGCTAACTTTGCTAAGGATATAGGAGTAAAAGAAATTCATCTTTTACCATATCATCGTTTAGGTGAGTCCAAATACAAGCAACTAGGTAGAGCATACGAATTAGATGGAGTTACTCCACCAACAAGAGAAGCTCTTCGGATAATTGCCAGAAGTATGCAGGGAGAGAGTGGTGTTGAAGTTGTTGTTGTTTAAGGAAAAGGAACTTTCAGATTTTATAATAGATAGGAGAGGTTAAGATGGAAGCGAAGAAAGGTCAATGGGTAGAAATACACAATATTATTCTGCAAACTAATGAGCGGGCACCACAGCTAGTAGAAGATACAAAGCAAGTTCCTTTAGAAATGAGAGTAAAGGGCTTTTTACTAGAAGATGCTAAAGTAGGAGAAAAAGTACAAATCAAAACTTTAATTGGTAGAGTGATAGATGGAGAATTAATAAAAGTAAATCCAAGGCATGAATTTGATTATGGTAATCCAGTACCAGAAATCTTAACTATTGGATCAGAGTTAAAGAGGCGTTTATTTGCAGGAAGGTGGGGAGAAAATGAGTAAGATAACTAAATCCTATGATGAGGTAATGCAAAGAAAAAATGAAACAATGAAAAATGCTCTAGGTATTGACTATGAGGTTTTTTCCACAGGAACTATTGGTTTTGATTATGAAAAAATGATGGAGGAAGTGGGTTATTCATTAGAAGAAACTGCTAGAATTCAAAGGGAGACAGGTGTAGGTCAAACCCCTTTAATGGAATTAAAAAATATTACAAAATTAGTTCGTAGCATGTCTGAGCCTGGAAAAGGAGCTACTATTCTTGTAAAGGATGAAGCACAAAATCCATCGGGAAGCTTTAAGGCTAGACGTGCTGCATTATCTGTATATGAAGCGCATAAAAGAGGGTATGAAGGTGTTATTGCTGCAACAAGTGGAAATTATGGTGCTGCTGTTGCCAGTCAAGCTAACTTAAGGGGAATGAAATGTATCGTTGTGCAGGAAACACATGATAGTAGAGGAGTAGGTCAACCAGAAATCTTAGAAAAGGGAAGAATCTGTGAAGCATTAGGTGCAGAAGTTGTTCAGCTAACAGTTGGACCAGAACTTTTCTATCACTTCTTATCCCTATTAGAAGAGACGAAATTCTTCAATGCCTCTTTATACAGTCCATATGGCATCGCTGGGATCGAAACATTAGGTTATGAAATTGCTACAGAAGTAAAAGGAAGATATGGAAAGGAACCAGCAGCTGTTATTGCCACACATGCAGGTGGTGGAAATCTTACAGGAACAGCAAGAGGAGTGAAGAAGGCTAATTGTGAAAATACACAAATCATCGCTGCTTCAGTAGACCTTTCTGGTCTGCATATGGCTTCAGATAATGATTTTAATAAAAAATCCTTTACAACGGGACATACTGGATTTGGTATACCTTTTATGACATGGCCAGATCGTTCAGATGTGCCTAGAAATGCTGCAAGACCACTTCGTTATCTTGATAGATATGTAACAGTAACTCAAGGAGAAGTATTCTATGCATGCGAAATGCTAGCACAATTAGAAGGAATTGAAAGGGGACCTGCAGGAAGCACATCTTTAGCAGCAGCTATTGCTATTGCGAAGGAATTAAACGAAGATGAAGTAATTGTAGTACAAGAAACTGAGTATACAGGTGCAGGAAAACATCCTACTGCTCAGCTTACCTTTGCTAAAAAGCAAGGAATTGATGTTAGAAGAGGAAATCCTAAAGAAAATGTTCCAGGAAAATCAGTAGTTATTCCTGAAAAGCCAGAGCAAATGACAGTAAAGAATTATGATCTTGATAAATTAAGGACTTCATATTTAAAAAATGCTTTGAAAAATGTTGATCCAGCAACACTGACCAAGGAAGATATTGCATATCTTATAGAGGAAATAAGGAAAGATACTAATTTTGTTGAAGCTTACATTAAAGACAAGACATATCTTCAGGAATAGACTTACCGTTTCGGTGCTGAACCGGCTTAAGCGTTTTATCATACTTCCATTCGTAATAGGAGAGGAGGAACTGCCAGTCCTGCTTGATGAAAGGAATAACCATAGGGAGAATATCTGTCTTGAATTTTTGATAGTTGGGTGAGTGGATATCATCATGAGCCCATTGGTCAAGAGGATTATATTTGGAAATAAAACGTATTAACCAAGAAATTTGCTGGTTTTGGTATTGGATAATTGATAATAAATGAGTTGCAATTTTCTGCATAGCAATTACCTCTTTTTTTGAGTTGTTTTGTTGTGTGGGAACTTCAATTATAACGCAGAATGAGGGGGGTATTGCTATTTTATTAAAAAAATAGTGAACCTCCTGAAAGAAAATAAAGGTTTTGAAGAAAACATAGTAGTGTCAGACTTGACACTACGACGTTATGAGGGGGGGACAATATATGAATGAAGTAGTAAAGGGTCTTGAAATTATAAACAAAGATAATAATTTAATATCTCTTGGAACAAGAATACCTTTTTATCCGTTGGCAATTAAAGAAGCTAAAGGTGCAATATTAAAGGACTATGATGGAAATGAAATTATTGACTTTCTATCCAGTGCATGTGTTGCTAATGTTGGGCACAGTCACCCAGATGTAGTAGATGCTATTGTTGAACAGGCAAAAACTTTTATACACTACAATCCTGCTTATGCAGTGCATGAACAAATGGGAAAACTAGCAGAGAAATTGGTTCGTATCACACCTGGAGATTTTCCGAAGCGTGTTGCATACAGCCTTTCTGGAGGAGATGCCAATGACAATGCAATCAAAGCTGTTAGAAGCTATACAAAAAGAACAAAGGTTATTTCTTACTTTCGATCATATCATGGGACAACCTATGGAGCATTAACACTATCAGCGGTGTGTATGCCTATGAGAAAAGAGTTAGGACCTTTCCTCCCAGATGTGCACCATATACCTTATCCAGACTGCTACAGATGTAATAGTAAAAAATCAGATTTTTCATGCAATATGGATTGTATAGGAAGGTTAAAAGAGTTGTTCAACACTGTTGTACCTGCTGAAGAAGTAGCAGGGATATTCTTAGAGCCTTTTCAAGGTGATTCTGGTGTTATAGAGCCACCAGCAGCATACATTGAAGAATTAGTGAAAATTTGTAAAGAAAATGGTATTCTCCTAATAGCCGATGAGGTACAAAGTGGTTTTGGTAGGACAGGAAAATGGTTTGCAAGTGAGCATTATAATATAGAGCCTGACATTATGGTTTTAGGCAAAAGTATCGCATCTGGAATGCCACTGGCTGCAATTGTAGCCCGTAAGGAAATACTTGAAGGATGGGGAGCGCCTGCTGGAGCCTACTCGACGGCAGGAAATCCTATATGCTGTGCTGCTTCACTTGCTACCATTGATATCATAGAAAAAGAAGATCTTGTTAGAAAGACAGAAGATTTAGGAAACCATGCTATCAAGCGTTTCGAAGAAATGAAGGAAAAGCATCCTTTAATTGGAGATATTCGTGGAAAGGGCTTAATGATCGGTGTGGATCTTGTTAAGGATCATGAAACCAAGGAGCGTGCTAAGGAAAAAACAGCAAAAGTTTCCTATAGATGCTGGCAAAAAGGCCTATTTCTAACCTTCTTTAGCGGTAATGTTCTTAGAATTGCACCACCACTTACAATATCTAAGGAGCAATTAGACCAAGCTTTAGACATCATCAAGGAAGCATTATGTGATGTTGATGCAGGAAGAGTACCAGATGAAATTTTAGAAAGTGTTAAAGGATGGTAAAGATAGAGTAAAATTGCTATATTATATATATAGATCTCAACTTTTGTACCTTTAAAAAACGACTAAACACATTCTTTTAAAAAGATTGTAGAGATTAAAAAGTATCATTGACTTTCCTGAAAACAGAAAAAGACACCCCAACCTTTGGTATAATTGAATTGCTAAGACCCCAAAATATCATAGTGAAGAGGTGTCTACTATCATGATAAACCAACTCGATAGAAAAAATGCAACTACCAAATGATATTTGTGTCATGATGAAAGAGCTAAATATGCTTAAGTATCTTCGAAAATCGGGAATCACCAAATTCTTTGGCTACTCCTGTAGGCACCTTTTTCAGCTGATTCTCTGCCTGGTCTTTGAACAGAAAAACTGGTTCAGGATTTTTCAGAGTGATCGCTATGAGAATATTCCAGCGAAAGACTCGGTGCATCGATTTTTGAATCAGCCTACCTTTACCTGGCGGAAGTTCCTGCTTTATCTAAGCGCTCGTACTGTCCAGAAAGTCTCACACCTGACCAGTCACGACCGCCCCAAACTGCTAATTATAGATGATTTTGCCTATGGACCAAACCCGCAGTAAGTTCGTAGAACTGCTGGCTCAATGCCTAGACCACTCTTCAGAAAAGAAGCGAGTTTACAAAGGGTTTCATATGCTTGCGATGGCTTAGCCCGACGGAGCCACGTAGATTCCAGTAGATTTTTCCCTGCTCAGCTCCATGACGAGTCAGATTAATGGGATTGCAGAGCACATTGATAAACGCTGCAACGGGTACAAGCGACGAATGGATGCACTTAGGTACGCTCCGGTACAAATCCCAGAAATGATTGACCGTGCACTGAACCAAGGCATTGAAGCATCCTATGTGTTGATGGATACTTGGTTTACTCACCCACCCTTGATTAAAGCCATTAAAGAGCAAGGTCTGGATATGATTGGTATGGTCAAGAAATTGAATCAATGATACTGGGTTCGCGAGAAAAAAGTGGACCTGAAATGACTATATGAACTGGCAACACCTATCCACGGCAAAAAGGGATGCTTCGTTCCAATATAACCGTACAGCCAATGAGGTCTGGTTAAAGTCGTGTTTGTTTGTAATTGAAACAAAAAGAGCGAATGGCTGGCTATTTTAAGTACCGACCTGACATTAAGCGAAGAAGAAATCATTCACATCTATGGCATGCGCTGGGACATTCAAGTCTTTTTCAAAACCACCAAGTCATTCCTAAAGCTGCAAAAAGAGTTTCAAAGCCGTAGCTATGATGTACTCATCAGCCATACAACCATCGTATTCGTCCGGTATATTATTCTATCCTGGCAGAATCGGTGCAACAAAGTTCCTCGTTCGATTTGCGAGCTCTTATATGTGCTCTGTGACGAAATAGCCGACCTCGATTGGGCAATGGAGCTACAGCAGTGAATGGATATTTTGGAAGATACCATGCAGCAAACCAATAAACGACTTCGCAAAGTAATCATGTGTCAACTTCGACAGTGGATTGACAATCTGCCCTGCTATATGAAGCCTTACATGTCAATTTTGATTTGTGAAAGTTGAGTTAATGACTAAAAGAATAATATAGTATGAGCCTACCAAGATCTTTAAGGAATTTGGTAGGCTTATTTGCAGAACAAATTAAGAAACTCAAAGAAGAGGTTCACACATACCACATACTCCGCCAAATGCATCAGTAGCTTACGCAATTTAAAGATATTTTTTTACACTTGCTGCAAGCTTTAAAAACACTTTTCCAGAGCCGCATGTAAAGGTATCTTCTGGTATCCTTAAGTGTTTTAACACCGTTCTAACATTATCATAAAGAGGTCGTGCCAGCCTCCTTTCGATACGACCTTGGTTTTCATACAGGTTCACTCGGATAGAATAGAAAACAGATTAGATGGCAAATAGCGTGGGAAGGGATACCTTTTGTTTGCTCAGCCCAACAATGGTTTCCCAGTAATCTTATTAGCAAGGGGTATCTTTCATGAAGGCATGGTGCTGTTCCGTTCATTGACGAAGACCAGATACTAAATGTTTTGTTGGAGAATGTTGCCAATGAAAAGACGGAATGAAAAGAGGCCTATAAAAGGAACAATCATTGTATTTGGTGCTGAAAAAACGAAAAAGCTATACTGAACGGGAAGCTGTAGAAATAATCAAACAGGCAGTAGACATTAACAACACCAGTAAAGTTCAAAATTTCGATTAGGACAATAGAAACAAACTAATATAGGATTTCAAAAAAGGGTTATCCATATAACGGATAGAAAGATTGACGAGTGTCAGCTTTGGTGTGATAAGAAAATCTATGAACATGTACAAAAAAACTGTTCGAGGCCAGTGAGAAAAAAGTGTTTCCTCACTGGTCTCGAAACGTCCTGATGTCCTGCTAAAACACTTAAACATACCAGAAGATATCTTTATGCTTGGATCTAAATAACTGTGTTCAGAGTTTATAGCAATTGATAAAAAAAATACCTTTAAATTGTGTTAATCTACTGATGTATTTGGATGAGTATTTGTGGAGCAAAGGGGGGATATCTTTTATATATTTTGGAGAAGTTACTTATGCTGTCATAAGGATTAATTAAAAAGGCCCGTAGTCAATAAGAACAGCTATTGAAACTAGGAAGATACCTATAACTGTCCAAATAAGAAAAAGAGGAAGCATCCATTTAGCCCACTTTTCCCAACTGATTCCAGCAATAGCCAGGGCTGCCATAAAATATCCAGAGGTAGGCGAAATTACATTTGTAAAACCATCTCCAAACTGAAAAGCAAGTACGGCTGTCTGTCGAGTTATTCCTACAACATCAGCCATAGGAGCCATGATAGGCATAGATACTGCTGCTTGTCCACTACCTGATGGGACAAAAATATTTATCAGCGTTTGGACGAAAAACATACCAACTCCGCTAAGGACGGTAGGCAAGCCTTCTACTAAGTTAGCTAAAGTATATATAGTAGTATCTAGAATATTACCATTTTCCATGACAACCATTATTGTTGTAGCAAGACCAATGATGAGTGCTCCATACACTAAGCTTTGGGCACCCTTAATGAACTCTTCAGCAATTTGATTAGGTTTATGTCCACCGACAAGACCTGCTGTAATACCAATGATGAGAAATAGAGCTGTTAACTCATTGATGTAAAAACCCCATAAGCCTACTCCGAGTGCAAGAAAAGCAATGCCAATAATCAGTACTGTGAAAACAGCTTTATGACGTGCTGTCATTTCCTTCAAATCATTAAGGTCTAACTTATGTTGTCGCTTTAAGTCTTCTTCATAAGTGGGACTACTGGTGGGATCTTTTTGTACTTTGGAAGCGTGACGATAAACATAGATCATAGAGACTCCGAGAATTAAAACATAGGCAATTAAGCGAAATGTAAATCCTGAAAACAAGGGAAGCCCTGAGATACCCTGAGCAATGCCTATCGTAAAAGGATTAGCGAAGGCTCCGGCGAAACCTGCTCCGGCTCCAAGTAGAATCATTGCTGTTCCAGTGATTGAATCAAAACCAAGTGCTAAAGCCAGAGCTATGACAATAGGATAAAACGGAAGCACTTCTTCGGCAACTCCTAACATAGAACCTGCTAAAGAAAATACAAACATGATAATGGGTATGATTAATTTTTCTTTTCCTGCCATAGATTTAACTACTGTTCCGATTCCTGCATCAATGGTTCCGGTGGATTGGATAATTCCAAAAGATCCACCGATCATTAATACAAAGAAAATTATAAGACCAGCTTGAACCATACCCTGGGGAATTGATTCAAATAATCCAAAGGGTGTAACGGGTGTCTGTTCTACATATTCAAAGCTATCAACGACAACCACTATTCTGCCTGTTTCGGGGTCTTCTACGCGTTGAAACTCCCCAGCAGGAACAATATAGGTCATAATAACAGCAATGACAATAACCATAAACAACAGCACATATGTGTGAGGTATCTTGATTTTATTCATAAAAACCCTCCTATTCGATCGTTGATGGTATAAGATGATGGAAAAAAACTTACAGACAAAATTTTTCTATGAGACTATAATATATTTGAGTAGCCTGCCAAATTTGATCGATGGAACAAAACTCATTATTAGAGTGAGCTTGAGTAATATCCCCTGGTCCTAAAACGATAACAGAAGTATCGAGATTGTTACTTAGCTGAGCTCCATCGCTCCAGCCGGGGAAAGCTACAGGTTCAGATTCAACTTTGGTGATGTTTTCAGCAATGCGAAGAGTTTCTATAACAAAAGGATCGTCTGGCGATATGCTATGGGGCATATTGTAAAGGGCGGCTGTTGCTTCATCCATTCTTTTGATTAAAAAACTTCCGCCACTAATTTTAGAGATCGCCTTAGTGGCGATTTCCTCGATTTCTTCGTAAAGCTCTAAAATACTTTCACTAGGGAGCCATCTTCTATCAATTTGAAGGATACAATGATCTGGAACGATATTCGGATCATGTCCTCCTTTTAAGACTCCTGGATTTATAGTGGCGGAGCCCAGTAATGGATAGGTTTTCTTTTCTAGCTTTGGTTCTAGTTCATTTCGAAGTAAGGTAAGAAATTCATTAGCGAGATAAATAGCATTAACTCCATTATGTGGTGTACTTCCGTGTGTAGCGAGACCCTGGAAAGCAATTTCAATCCATTCCATTCCTTTATGAGCAATTGCAGTTTTAAGATTAGTGGGTTCTCCAATAACAGCAAGTGTAGGTGTTATAGCTTTAGTTCGAACAATTCTTTCTGTTCCTTTACAGCATTGCTCCTCATCAATAACTCCAGCAAAAACGACTCCTTCTTTTAAGGGTATTCCCCTTCTTTTTATGGCAATGATGGCGCTAATCATTGCAGCGAGAGCACCTTTCATATCTACTGAACCACGCCCGTAAAGTCTTCCGTTTTTTATAAATGGTTTGAAAGGGTCATACTCCATATTAAAGCCTGGTACGGTATCGATATGTCCATTAAGCATGAAATAATGATCACTATTACTACCTGGAAGAAACCCGTAAATGTTTGGTCTGTGGGGCTCTATTTCTTCTAACTCTGTCACGATTTTTTCAGCTTGAAATACATCTTTGATAAAGTGAGCAATGTTAAACTCCTGTCCTTGATTTTCTTTATGACTTTGGATACTAATTAGTTTTTCTGCTAAGGAAATGACCTCGCTTTTGTTAATCCATTGATCCATCACTATGCACCTCCCAATAACATTTCGATAGGTTTAAGAATGTCAACGCGTTAGACATTAAAATATCACAATGTAATATCATTGTGACTTTAATCAGCATTATATACTATAGGTTGATAAATATCAACCTATTATTTGCGGAATTGATGATTTATTCTAAATAATTCAATTGAACTACAAACATAGGTTTTTACCAATAGATAAAAGCAAGAATGCTTTCGGCGAGAGAAGTTAGTTTGTATTTGTTCACAGAATAGTAAATTTCTTTCCCGCTTTTTCTAGATACCAAAACACCCGCTCGTTTCATGATTTGTAAATGATGCGAGATAGTAGGTCTAGAAACTTTACAGTTACTAGAGATTTCATTGACATTTAACTCCTTATTTCCCAAAAGGAATAAAATTTCTACTCTTGTTTCATCGGATAAGGCTTTCATAACCTCAGTGTCGATTGTATTTTCGTTAATTCCTGACATATAAACACTCCAGTATATGTATATTCTAGTAAGGTCCAAGTTGAACCGTAATAGACAATATAATTAGTAAAACACCGATGATTGTCCAATATAAAAATAAAGGCAGAACCCATTTTGCCCATTTTTTCCAACTGATTCTTCCGATAGCAAGGGCTGCCATGAAATAGCCGGAAGTAGGACTTATAATGTTAGAAAAACCATCTCCGAACTGATATGCAAGCACTACTGTTTGACGTGAGAGTGAGGTTAGGTCCCCTATAGGTTTCATGATCGGAATAACGGCTGCAGCTTGCCCGCTTCCTGATGGAATAAAAAGGTTGATAAAGCTTTGAACAACAAACATTCCTATGCCTACTCCAATCTTTCCAAAGCCTTCAATGCTAGAAGCGAGATGAAAAATTAAAGAGTCTAAAATATAGCCGTTTTTCATAATCACTGTAATGCTTCTTGCAAGACCGATAATGAGAGCGCCATACATGATATTTGAAGATCCTTTTATAAATTCAGTAGCTATTACTGACGAATCTAGTTTGGCAACAATTCCTGACAAAATTCCCATAACAATAAAAAGTGCAGCCATTTTTGTGGTATTAAACTCGCCAAAAGTAACAATATAGATTAAAAAAAGTACCGAAAGGAAAATAATAGTAAGTACTCTCTTATGCGTATTTTCTAAGGAAGGAATCCTATTAAAATCAAGCTTCTGATTTCTTAACTGATCTTCTGCATAAGTTATGCTGGCAGTAGGATTCGTTTCTATTTTCTTAACGTACCTGAGGACGTAGCATATAGAGGGTATCAAAAGTAGAAGATACGTTAAAAAACGAAAGTGATACCCAGAAAACAGAGGTAAATCAGCAAGTATTTGGGCAACTCCAGTAGTGAATGGATTCAAGATGCCTGCAGCAAAACCTGCACCTGTTCCTAAAAGTACCATAGCCACACCTGTGAAAGAATCATATCCTAGCGTTAGAGCAATAGTAATAAATAAAGGATAAAATGGCAAAGCTTCTTCTGCCGTTCCTAAAAAAGTGCCACAGAGAGAAAAAATAATCATGATAAAAACAATTAAACGCTTTCCTTTTTTTTGATTTAGATGAGCTACGTGAGCAATAAATACGGTGAGAGTACCAGTTTTATTAATAATGCTATAGGCACCACCAACAATAAAAACAAAGAAAATAATATCAGCAGCATCTAGCATGCCTTCAAGAATACCTTCAAACATGCCGAAAGGTGATACGGGTTTCTGTTCAGTTACTTTATATGAATGTTCAAGAACATAGGTGATTCCTGTGTTTTCATCGGTACTACGCTCAAAGCTACCAGCAGGTACAAAATAGGTTAGTATGGTGACGAAAATAATGATATAAAAGAAAAGCACGTAAGAATGAGGAAACTTGATTCTTTTCATTGTCAGAACCTCCCTGCGACATTAAACAGCCATGAAGATCAATACATAAAAGACTATGTTAATGCTCTTGCTGAAGCGCTTTTGCAAGGGAAATGCTGAATCTTATATAATCAATTTTCGCACCTTGTAAAAACGACTAAATACTTGATTTTAAAGCGATTGTAGCGATTAAAAAGTATTATTGACTTTGCATGAAAACGGCAGAAGACACCATAACTTTTGGTATAAATGAACTGCTAAGATCCGCAAATACTATAAAGAAGAGGTGTCTCCTATTATGATAGACGAATCGAATAGTTTAATGCAACTACCAAATGATAGTTGTTTCGTTATGAAAGAGCTACATGTTCTTAAGCATCTACGAAAATCTAGAATTACTAAATCGTTTGGCTATTCCTGTGAGTGTTTTTTTCAGATGATTCTTTGTTTGATGGAAGTTTCTGCTTTATCTAAGCACCTATACTGTACAGTAAGTTTCACGGTTGATTAGTTAAGACCGCCCCAAAGTGCAGATTATCGATAACTCTGCCTACGAACGAAACCACAGTAAAAGTGAAGAACTGGCTGGATCGATGCCTAGACATTCCTCAGAAAAAAGCGATTTTACAAAGGGTTTCATATGCTGACGATGGCATGGTCCAACGGAGCTACGTTGATTCCAATAGACTTTTCCCTGCTCAGTTCCATGACGAGTCAACTTAATTGAATTGCAGAAAACATTATAAACATTACAAGAAAAGCGAATGGCTGGTAATTTTAAGCACTGATCTGACATTAATCGTATTCGTCTGGCATATTACTCTTTCCTCACAGAATCGGTACAACAAAAAATCCTTGCTCTATTTGAGAGCTTTTATATGTGCTCTGTGACGAAATAGCCGACCTTGATTGGTTGATGGTATTACAGCAGTTAATGGGTATTTCAGGAGATGCCTTGCAGCAAATTAATAAACGATTTCGCAAAGCAAGCATGTTTCAATTACAACAGTGGATTGACAATCTGCCCTATTACATGAGGGATTACCTTTAAATTTCAGCCTGTGAAAGTTGAATTATCTATAAGTATATCTTACTTAATTAAAATGTCAAAATAAGTCAAGTGACAGAGAAAGCTCCGAAAAACTCAATAATTCACCTTTCGAAAGTTATATGTAGTGATAGGCTTTAACTCTAAACACATCATGTAGCAGACATCGACTTAATGCAGGTGCTTTTTTCGGAGCTATCCCAAGCACTTAAGTTATCAAGCTTTTTAATATTTTGAAATAGCCTTACTTTAATCCTTTGAACTTGGTATGCAACTGCAATCTTGTAAGACATGGGTAGAAGACAAGGGGACGTTTCTCTTGTCCTGCTTTGGTGCTTATGAAGACAAGGGGACGTTTCTCTTGTCCTGCTTTGGTGCTTATGATATGGTAGGATAGGGTAATTCGAATGCCAAGACAAGCACGAAAGAAGAGCAGTACAGGAATCTATCATGTTATGTTAAAAGGAATGGATGACCGAAACGTCTTTTTAGAAGAAGGCGACCGGAAAAAATTTTTGACGCAACTGCTTCAAGCACAGAAAAAAAGCGGATTTCAACTGCTGGCCTACTGTTTGATGGATAACCATATTCATCTCTTACTCGAAGAAATGGAAGACTTGGGTACAGCCATAAAACGAATCACAGTGGGTTATGTGCTGTGGCACAATCACAAGTATGGGCGAAGTGGCCATCTCTTCCAGAATCGGTACAGTAGCGAACCTGTGGAAGATGACGCTTATCTGGTTACTGTTGCCCGCTACATTCACCAAAATCCGATAAAGGCAGGAATGGTGGAAAAAGCAGAAAGCTATTCGTGGAGCAGTTACCCGCTTTACCTGGAAGCCTATAACGGAAAAAACACCCATGTGGCAACAGATAGAATCATGGGTTATTTTAAATCTAAAAAACAATTTGAAACCTTTATGAACCAACAAAGGGAAGATAAGTGCTTAGGATTTGAACCTAAAGGAAAAATGACAGATAATCAGCTGCTTAAGCAAATACAAAAAGATTATCATGTAACTCCTGGAGAGTTAAAGACAAATGAATGCAGAGAATTGATCCGTAGTCTTTATGACAATAACCACGGCAGTGTTCGTCAGTTGGCCAGGGTGTTCGGTGTTAGTAAAGGAGTAGTTGAGAGAAGCGTTAAATGAATTGGATGAATGTGGAGAGCCTGCTTAACTTGGAGTGGGACGCGAGAAACGTCCCCTTGTCCTACCCTTGTCCTAAGTAACGGAGAATGAATTGTCATTTGGATCCCTCCTGCACAAAAGTCTGATAAATCCTTTCAATAAATTGTTGGCTTTCCTCCCGGGTGCCCCCCCGAAGATGTGCCTCTGCAAACAAAACTTCCAGGGTTTCTGTTAGCGATTCCCGGTAGGCTTCATCTGCCTGAAGATTTAAATCCGGATTGATGATAACACCGCTTTTTCGATGAATCACCACCCAATTTTCCTGCTTCAGTTGCTGATATACCTTGTTGACGGTATGAAAATTGATGCCAATGTCAGCGGCTAACTGTCTGACTGAAGGCAAAGATTCTCCGGGCTTCAATTTTCTTTGCGCAATACCGGTAATGATCTGGTTCTTGATCTGTTGATATAATGGAATGTCAGATTCAAAAGCAATGGTGAGAAGCATAAGCATTTTCCTCTCTAATGATGGATATTCGCTTACAAAAACAGACTAGATTTTGTGAAAAAAATCGGCGATCCAATGCCTTTTCTTGACATTGTTCCGATAACGGTATATTGTGTTTCTGAGGTGATTTTTCATGAAATATATGAGTTCTAAAGAAGCAAGTGAAAAATGGAACATTAGCGATCGTCGGATTCGGGTGCTTTGCAATGAGGGGCGTATCGAAGGTGCTATAAAAATTGGGCGAAACTGGTCTATACCTGCTGATGCTGAAAAACCTTGGGACGCAAGGGAAACAAGCAAGAAGCATTATACTGGGCTGGAATTTGACTTCAGTTATATCGATTCACTTAGGAAAGCAATCGACGATCACAGACCTTTTTCAAAAGGACTTGCCAATTCGCTGAAGGAAAAACTCATTGTTGAGTGGACGTACCATAGTAATGCCATAGAGGGCAATACGCTGACGATGTCAGAGACCAGAGTTGTTCTTGAAGGAATTACCATTGGTGGAAAAAGCATGGTAGAACATCTGGAAGCGATGAACCACCGTGAAGCCATCCTTTTTGTTGAAGAATTAGTTTCTAATAAGGAACCACTTTCAGAGTGGAATATCAGGAATATCCATGCATTGGTCCTAAAAGAAATTGACAATACAAATGCCGGCAAATATCGGAGTGAGAATGTTGTCATTAGCGGTGCAAAACACATTCCGCCAAAGCATTATGAGATCGGAGAACTAATGCAAAAGCTTTTGGTGGAAAATCAGAATGAGTGGAAAAAAGTCCATCCTGTTGTCAGGGCGACATTGTTGCATGGCGAGTTTGTGAAAATACATCCATTCATCGATGGGAATGGGAGGACGGCAAGGTTACTTCTTAATTTTGAGCTAATGAAAAATGGCTATCCCCCCATCATCATAAAGAAGGAAGAACGAGCAAGATACTATGATGTTCTTGATTTAGCACATACAACGATGAGTTATGGGCCATTCATAGAGTTGGTTTCGGAACGTGTGGTAGAGTCTGGAAAACTCTGGCTATCTGTATTGGAATAAAGAATTTCTTTCTTCTGTGTCAAATGATAGAATAAGGAGAAACAATGCATCCAGATAAAAACAAAAATCAGGAGGAACAACATGATCACAGGCGAATTGCGAAACAAAGTGGATAAAATATGGGAAATCTTTTGGACCGGTGGCATCACCAACCCCCTGTCCGTCATCGAACAATTCACCTACCTGCTCTTTATCAAAGGACTGGACGACCGGCAGACAGAGCTGGAACAGGATGCCGAAATCCTGGGCATCGAGGCAGAACGTATTTTCGACTCCGAGCAGGAAAACTTCCGCTGGAAGAACTTCAAACAGCTTCACGCCAACGCCATGTACGAAGTGGTGTCCAAACAGGTCTTTCCCTTTATCAAAAGCATGCACGGCGACGAAAACTCCGCTTTTGCCAAATACATGGACGATGCCATTTTTATGATTCCCACACCTCAGATGCTGGAAAAGATCGTCACCAATATAGACACCCTTCCCCTGGAAGACCGGGATGCCAACGGCGATCTTTATGAATACCTGCTGACCAAACTGTCCACTGCCGGCACCAACGGCCAGTTTCGAACGCCGCGGCATATCATCCGCATGATGGTGGCCCTCACTCAACCCACCCCCACCGACGTCATCATCGACCCCGCCGCCGGTTCCGCTGGATTCCTGGTGGCCGCCGGTGAATATCTGCAAGATCATCACGAAGAACTTTTCGCCAACAAAGAACTGAAGGAACATTACAGCAAAACCATGTTCAACGGTAACGATATGGATCGAACCATGCTGCGCATTGGCGCCATGAACATGGTGCTCCACGGCGTGGAAAACCCCAACATCGAATACCGAGATTCCTTGGCGGAAGTCAACAAGGACAAAGACCGCTACACCTTGGTGCTGGCGAATCCGCCCTTTAAAGGCTCTTTGGATTACGAGAGCGTCTCCGCTGAGCTGCTGAAAATCACCAAAACCAAAAAGACAGAGATTCTTTTCCTGTCCCTGTTTTTGCGTATCCTGAAAAAAGGCGGCCGCTGCGCCTCCATCGTACCAGATGGCGTTCTCTTCGGCAGTTCCACCGCCCATAAAGGCATCCGAAAAGAAATCGTCGAAAACCATCAGCTGCAAGCCGTCATCTCCATGCCCAGCGGCGTGTTCAAGCCCTACGCCGGCGTATCCACCGCCATTTTGATCTTCACCAAAACCGGCTCCGGCGGCACGGACAAAGTCTGGTTTTACGACATGAAAGCCGACGGATTCTCTTTGGATGACAAGCGCCAGCCCATCGAAACCAATGACATCCCGGATATTATCCAGCGCTACCATAACAGAGAGAACGAAACAGATCGAAAGCGAACCGAAGCCTCCTTCCTGGTAGATAAAGAAGAAATTGCCGGCAATGAGTACGACCTTTCCATAAACCGTTACAAGGAAGTGGAGTATGAAGAAGTGGAATACGAAGCTCCGAAGGTGATTATTGAAAAGATCAGAACCCTGGAACAGCAGATTCTTGATGGCTTGGATGACATTGAGAGGATGGTGTAGGGGTGGAATATGAAATCAAAGAAATTGGTCAAATAGCAAAGATTATTACTGGAAATACTCCATCAAAAAAAGTTGAAAGCTACTATCATCCCCCTAATATTGCATTCATTAAACCGAGCGACTTGAACAATTGTGGAATAACAAATTTGGCATACGGAGATGAATGGTTATCTGAACAAGGCTCAAAAGTTGCAAGAGTAGTAGATAGCGGTGCGGTACTAGTAACTTGTATAGGAACAATAGGAAAAGTTGGAGTAGCATTAAGAGACATATCTTTTAATCAGCAGATAAACGCAATAATTCCAAATGAAGATATTGCTATGTCAAGATATATTGCATATGCGATATTGTTTAGAAAGAATCTATTAATAGAAATGGCAAATGCACCAGTTGTTCCAATAATCAATAAGTCCACTTTTTCAAAATTCAAAATTCCCTTGCCGCCCCTCCAAACCCAACAAAAAATAGTCGAAGTGCTGGACAAAGCCCAGACTTTGATTGATCAGCGAAAAGAACAGATTGAACTGATGGACGACCTGATTCAGTCAACGTTTTATGAGATGTTTGGAGATCCAGTGGTGAATGAGAAGGGATGGCCTAATGGAAAGATCAATGATTTGACAGTTAGAACTCAATATGGGACAAGTAAAAAAGCATCCGAAGAAAAAGGTCAGTTTCCAATTCTGAGAATGAATAATATTACTTATAAAGGTGATTGGGATTTTTCGAGCATGAAATATGTCGACTTGGATGAAAAAGAGCAATCGAAATATTTAGTTCAAAAAGGCGAACTGTTATTTAATAGAACTAACAGTAAAGAATTAGTTGGAAAAACAGCGGTGTATCGGGAAGAAAATTCGATAGCTTACGCCGGATACCTTATCAAGTTAATTGTGAAGCCAAATGCCAACAGTGAATATATCTCTGCATACTTAAATTCAAAACATGGAAAGATGGTTTTACTTAACATGGCAAAAAATATCGTTGGAATGGCAAACATCAATGCAGAAGAACTTAAAAAGATTAATATCTTAATACCCCCAATCGACCTCCAAAACCAATTCGCCGATATTGTTCAACAAATCGTAGCCCAAAAACAACTCATGCTAGAATCACTCATCGAAATGGAGAACAACTACAGCAGTCTGATGCAGCGGGCATTTAAAGGAGAATTAGTATAAAAACATCGTTATTCTATTTTCAGAAACTCCTTGATTTGATGATCTGGGACAGTATTTACAGGTTTTGTGAGCGTAATTGGGAGAGGTGTTTTTTCCTCAGCTTTCTCAAGTGCACAAATGAATGTGTTTCCTTCATGCTTATTTCTGATTTCAATCGTCTTTAATATGCTTTTTGTAGCCATGGTTTCACCTCGGTATATTTTCTTTGCGACCCTTTGCGTCCTTAGCGGTTAACAGTTTTTCGTCTTTTGATTTTTGCTTTCAATGTACCAATAACTTTATTATAGGTTGCAACGAAAATCAATACTATTTCTGACGATACATATGTTACAATAGAACCGTTAAGTAGTTAGCATGAGTTAAAAATACGGCGGAATATTGCGTGCCTAAATTTTCTTTAGGAATAGCATGTGCACTGAGCCTAATTATAAGTCTTTAAGGTTTTACTTTGCTTTTCTACCCGTTCTGGCACAGGCTAATCCCTAACCAACTAACCCCTAACCACTAAATTTTCTGCCCCGAGAGGAGTGAACCCATGCCCGGCAACTTCCACTTTCTCGAAAAAGAAGAAAAATACAAAAGCTTCACTTCTGCCTGCATCGAGGCGGAAAAAAGCCTGATGGTTTCCTACGCCACCACCGCTATTCTTACCCGAAGAGCGCTGGAACTGGCCATCAAATGGGTCTATAGCTTCGACGAAGCCCTCAAGGTTCCCTACGACGAAAAACTGGGTGCCTTAATCCACGACTATCAGTTTAAAAGCACCATCGACAGCCAGTTGTTTCCCTTGCTGATATACATACAAAAGCTGGGCAATAAAGCCGTTCACTCCGCCTCCCCCATCAGCCGGGAGCAGGCAGTGCATGCCCTGAAAAATCTATTCGAGTTTACCAGTTGGATCGACTACTGCTATTCCGAAGAATACCAGGAAGTTCATTTTGATGAAAGCATCCTGAGTGATGAAGCCCAGGAAAGCAAAACCCTGCAGGAGCTTCAAACACTGCAGCAGCGGCTGGGCAAGCAGGACCGAAAGCTGGAAGAAATCATAGCCGAGAACCAACGGCTGCGAAAAGAAAACACGGAAAAACGCCACATCAACCGACAGCAGCGAACCTTCCAAGTGGATGAAATCTCCGAATTTCATACTCGTAAGCTCTACATCGATCTGGAGCTGGAACTCTGCGGCTGGACCTTCGGCAAAAACTGTCTGGAAGAGGTGGAAGTCCTCGGCATGCCCAACGCCAGCGGCATCGGCTACATCGATTACGTCCTCTACGGCGACGACGGAAAACCCCTGGCCGTGGTGGAAGCAAAGAAAACCAGTGTGGACCCGAAGATCGGTCAGGTTCAGGCGGAACGCTACGCCGACTGTCTGGAAAAGCAGTATGGGTTTCGACCGCTGATTTTTTACACCAACGGATTCGACTATTACCTGTGGGACGACCGCAGCTATCCGGAGCGCCTTGTCTCCGGTCTCTATACCAAGGAAGAACTGCTCTGGACCCTATACAAGCGGGATCACCGCCAATCCTTGGAAAACCCTCTCATTAACGAACAAATCACCAACCGGCCCTATCAGAAAATGGCCATTGGAGCTACCTGCGATGCCCTGGACAGAGGCAACCGGAAAGCCCTGTTGGTCATGGCCACCGGATCTGGAAAAACCAGAACCGCCATCTCTTTGGTGGAAGTGTTACTGAACCGGGGCTGGATCAAGAACGCCCTTTTTCTGGCAGACCGAAGGTCCCTGGTGAAGCAGGCCAAAGGCAGCTTCCATAACCATCTGCCGGAGCTTTCCCTGTGCAATCTGTTAGACAGCAAAGACAATCCGGAAAGCCGCATGGTTTTTTCCACCTATCCCACCATGATGAACGCCATCGACGACGTCAAAAACAGCGCCGGAGACAAGCTCTACACCCGGGGTCATTTTGACCTGATCATTATTGATGAAAGCCATCGCAGCATCTACAAAAAATACCAGGCCATCTTCTCTTATTTCGACGCCATTCTCCTGGGCCTGACGGCCACCCCCCGAAACGATCTGGATAAAAACACCTATGAAATTTTTGAATTGGAAAATAACGTCCCCACCTACGCCTACGAACTGGATGAAGCCATCAACGACAATTATCTGGTGCCTTACCATACCATCGAAACCAAAATGAAGTTCATGGAAGAGGGCATCCACTACGACGAACTACCGGAGGATGAAAAAGAACTCTTTGAAGAAACCTTCGACGACGACGTTCGGGATATCAGCAGCGAAGAACTGAACGCCTTTCTCTTCAATAACAGCACCATCGATCTGGTACTGCGGGAGCTGATGGAAAAAGGGCTGAAGGTGGAGGGCGGCGATAAACTGGGGAAAACCATCATCTTCGCCAAGAATAAAAAACACGCCGATTTCATCGTAAAGCGGTTTAACCTCCTGTACCCGGAATACAGGGGCGAATTCACCAAGCCTGTCTATACCGGGATTAACTATGTAGTCAGCACCATGGAGCACTTTGAAACGAAAGAAAAACTCCCTCAGATTGCCGTTTCTGTGGATATGCTGGACACCGGCATCGATATTCCGGAAATTCTCAACCTGGTGTTTTTCAAGAAGGTCCGTTCCAAAACCAAGTTCTGGCAGATGATTGGCCGGGGCACCCGACTTTGCGAAAACCTGCTGGGCGCCGGCATCGATAAAAAAGAGTTTCGCATCTTCGATTACTGCAGCAATTTCGAGTTTTTCCGGATAGAAAAAAACGGCAAAGAAGTGAAAATGACCGTCAGCCTGACGGAAAAACTTTTCAATATCAAGCTGAACATTATCCATGAACTGCAAAACCTAAACTATCAGAGGAAAGACTACGAAGCCCTTCGGGAAAAGCTCATCGAAGAAATCCTGGAAGACGTGCTGAAAATCGACGAAAAGAAATTCAGCGCCCGAATGAAGTTAAAATACATTCACCGATTTAACCGGAGAGAAGCCTACGAAAACCTCAGCGAAGAAAACCTGCGAGAGCTGAAGGAACACATAGCGCCCTTGATCCCTGCCTTGGAAGAGGAGGAAATGGCCAAGCGATTTGACTTCCTCATGTACACCATCGAATACGCAGAACTGGCAGGAATGGAAGCCTCCAAGCCTAAGCGAAAAGTCATCACCACAGCAGAAAAACTGGCAGGAAAAGGCACCATAGCACGGGTGCGCCAGCAGTCCGACCTTATCGGCCGGGTCCAGACCCAGGAATTCTGGGATCAGGCGGATTTAATGGACTACGAACAGGTGCGGGAAGCCTTCCGGGAACTGGTGCGCTATATTGAAGACACCTCAAAACAGATCTACTACACCAATTTCACCGATGAAGTGTTGGAAACCAAAGAGAACAAAGGTGAATTCAAAATCAACAACATGGAAAACTACCGGAAGAAAGTCAGTCAGTATCTGGTGGAAAACCAGGACGACTTGGTGGTATACAAGCTGCGGCATAACAAAGAACTGGGAATGGAAGACATCAAGCATTTGGAGAAAGTGCTCTGGCATGATCTGGGCACCGAAGAAGACTACCGGAAGGAATTTGGCGACGAACCCCTGCTGAAGCTGGCCGGCACCATCGTCGGCCTGGACCCCAAAGCCGCCAATGAAGCCTTCTCCGAATTCCTCGCCGATGAAAACCTGAACCAAAACCAGCAGGAATTCGTGAAGCTCATCGTCAACTACATCATCCAAAACGGCAGCCTGGATAAAAAGGTGTTGAACGAGCATCCTTTCAATAAATCAGGGAACGTGACGAAGCTCTTTGACCAGAAGATTGATACGGCGAAGAAGATTATTCATGTGATTGATCGGTTGAATGGTAGGTTGAGTGTGTGAGTAGTTTCCTGAAGCCAATAAGAAAATAGATAGAGGACAACTGTCTTGAAGGTAGATGAAAGACTGAAAACCTTTGTATTTACGTCGCTATATAGCAATATACTGCACAAAAGACTGAGTCAGGTTAGATGGATTACTGGAAGACTGAATCACAACGGATTTATATTGTTTCAGAAAGAAGTCGATATTACTGAACCAAAGGTCGCAAATCCTTTTTGAAATAGGCGGGAAAACGAACTAGTGGCGGGAATAAGACGTTAGACGAAATCTCAAACTACGAATACATTATACATTAAGTAGTGTTTATAGCATATAGGAATATAATAGTGTAATGTTTGGAATCAATGTTTGTTATTCAATCAATTAAAGAACAGGGGTGTTCGATTGAGAGAAAATTTGAAAGAGCTTATAAAAAATACAATAGTTTTTCAGTTCAGTTTACCATGTAATAAGAATTGTATTACTAGCACTTGTCACACAACATTGAAAGATTATTGCTATCAAAGTATTAATGATGAAAATCTAGTTGACATTATTTACAATGCAATTATAGATTACTCGTTCGAAGAAGAGTTTATAGAAAAAGAGGATTTAAGTGTACTACATACAAAAGCATTAATGACAAAGTTACGCTATGATCATAATGCTAATGAAACAGTTCAGAAAAAATATGGTTTTTATGGGGAAGTCTTATTACATGCAATACTAAGAGCAAAGTTTAAAACGGATGTATTTATATCGAGAGGTTATTTTTATAGTCCACTCGAAAACTCAGAGGCAAAAGGTTACGATTCTTACCACATGATTCAAAATGCTAACAAACTTCAGCTTTGGTTTGGTGAAGCCAAATTTTACGAAAGTTATAGAACGGCTATTAAAAGCGTTATGAAAAGTATTGAAAAAGCAATATCTGACGATTATTTCAACAAGAATATTCTTGCTATTGTAAATTACAAGGACAGGATAAACCCTACAGAAAAACTAATATCAGAGGTTATAGAATCTTGGGAGTCTAATCCATATATAAATCTTGCGGATGAGGTTAAAAAGTATAATGTTGAATTAGTTTATCCCGTTCTCATAACGTATGAAAAACTTAAGTCAGGCTATGAAGCATCTATAGCTTCTGTGGTAGAGTATATTAATACTGAATTTGCGCAATTAGACTTTAATCTTTCATTTCCATATAAGATATTTTTTATGTTGTTACCTATTGATGAAGTCGGGAAAATAAAACTCGAGGTGATAGAATGCATAAAATCAAAGAAGCAACTAGTGTAATTAGTGATCTGGCATTATACAAAAATAAAGAACTTGAACCATTCGAATTAATTAAATCGGTCTGTGATTTTTATGATAAAGTCAAAAGTTCTGAACTGAATTCTGCTGATTTAAGGTTTTTAAGATACTTATCCAGCATAATAGGCATACCGCATTACTATGAATTATTAAGTAAGTTTAATTCGAAGGACTTTGATAATGAAGATTATGATTTAGGAACGTTATCAAGCATAATATTTGAGAGCACTCTACATACTGATGATGAAATAATGCTTCACAAATATCAAAAGCAAGTTATTGATCAATTCAATAAGGAGACGTCAAATAGATACTTCTTGTCTGCCAGCACATCATTTGGAAAAACATATTTGATTTTTGAAATTATTAAACGATTGGATTACCAAAATGTTGTACTAGTATTTCCAACTATAGCGCTATTAACTGAGAATTTGGAGCGAATATACTCTGACGAACGATATTCGAATTTCAAAAATGAATACAAAATTCACACATTAAGTGAAACCGAAAAATCTAATTCTAAGAACATATTCATTTATACTCCTGAAAGGTTCTTATCTTACTTAGATATAACTAAGGACAAAGACTTCGATTTTGTTTTTGTGGATGAAATTTATAAGATGGATAATGATTACTTGATTGACGAGACTACTAAAGAGAATGAACGTGATACAGCTTATAGAATTGCGTTACATTATATTCTAAAGTTTAGCAAAGATATTTTGTTAGCTGGTCCATATATCGAGTTTTCGAGCAAAAAAAAATCTAATTACAACTCGTCGTTCGACAATTTTATTAAGAGAAATGACTTTACAGTCTTAAATTATAATAATTATGAGATTGTAAATAAAGTATCTCAAACTATAGCAAAGAAGAAGAGGTATGAACTTGATGGATTAACCTTTGAATTTGATAGCAAGAATAAAAAAGACAGATTCAAAAAAGTTGTAGAAACAATAATGATCAATAATGAAAATTGTATAGTATATTGTTCAACTAAGTTAAGGACTGAAAATTATGCCAAGTTATTACTTGATGATGATTATTATCATGAGAAAATAGAAATGACTGATTTGGTCAAAAACTTCATTAATCATCTTGAAAATGAGTATAGTAGTGAATGGGTAGTAATTAGAGCAATCAAAAAAGGTATAGGTATACATCATGGATTAGTACCAAAGTATATTCAAAAAGAAATCACTGACCTATTTAATGATCGTTACTTAAATGTTCTAATCTCAACTACTACAATCACTGAGGGGGTAAATACCTCAGCTAAGAATTTAATCGTGTTGAGTGAACGAAAAGGTACAAAAATGCTCAAAAAGTTTGATGCTAAGAACATATCAGGAAGAGCTGGTCGTTTCAACCATCATTACAAAGGTAGAGTAATTGTTCTGCAAAATACATTTGAGAAAGTTTTAGAAAGCGATGAAGAAGGCATTAAACATAAAAACTATGATGAAAATGTAGACAAAGACGACGTAGATTTACTATATACTGATAGTGAATACCTGAGTGACAATGATAAAATCAGACTCAAAGAGCTAAGAATAGAAATCGAAAAAAGAAAATTACCACAATATGTTTTTGATACTTTTAAAATTATTAGTCCGATTGACAAGATTAGAATTTATGATATTGTCAAAGCTTTGCCACCAAATGAGTATAAGATGATTAAATCCGTGGTAAGTCAAATTTACTTTAGTATGTCTTATGACTTTGATGATTTTCAGTTAATACTCAATATAATTCGACCTATTGTTAAAAATCGTACTCTCGAGTTTTTAATTGATTATAAAGTAGAGACTAAAAAAACAAAGAAGGAGTATTCAGTGTTAACTTATGCGATTAGTATGTATCTACAAGATGGCTTCAAGGGATCCTTAAAGTATAACTTAGGAAGAAAAAATACATTTGATGAAGCTATGCGAGAAACTACTCAATTTGTCTACAATACTTTGAAGTATCAAGTTGTAAAGTATTTAGGGGTTTTCAACTTAATTTACATACATATTGAATCAGAGAAAACTGGAAAGTCAAATGATGACATAGTTGGTATTACATTATTATTAAAGAAATTGGAGCATAATGCACTAACTGATGAAGGTAAACTTGCTAGCGATTATGGAGTTCCGCCAAAAGTAATCGACTATTTTGAAAGTGAAGATAGCTCTAAAGAAATCAGAAAAACTTTTGATGATTATGAGCACAAAATGTTTGATCGTGTAGTCAAAATTATGGATAAGTAGTTTGAAACATCGTCTAACAGCGTGTTCCCAACATAGTAGGAAAGAGGTAGGATTGCCACGTCGTAAACACGCGAAACGTTTGATCCGGGACGGGGGCAACTCGTCCTTAATGGATTTATAGTTGAGGCGAAAAAGATTTTATTGTGAAAAGAGACGGGACGGGAGAAACGTCCTCTTGTATTACTCTTGCCCTTGTCCTAGTCCTGAATTCATGCATTCCCTTCGCCCATGGAGCAGTTGAAAAAGATCTCTGGCTTTGGTGATGCAAAAGGCGAAAAATATGGAGAAGACATTCTTTAAATAATGGAGAATTATCAAAAATTAGTGCTATTGGGGGAACACTACCCATGTAGCACAAAAGAACCGTCCTCTAGTGCTTTTGATCAAAAATAAAAACCCAAAAATAACGCTCTTTGGATCTAATAGGTGGTGGATGGAAAATGACTTTTAAACCAGAGTATCAGAAATATAAACAAATAAGATTAAGCGATGGTCAATTTATTGGTGTACAAACTTATTTCAGTTTTAATGTATACATAGCTTATGAAGAAATTGAAAGTTGCTATGATTGCCAGATAGAAAAATTTAGAGATTTAATTTGTAAAGCAGCAATCATTGAGAACTTTACTCAAGAGGATTATAGACAGTTAAGGGATGCTGATCTAGAAATAATTGCTAGTGAGATTTTGGAGAAAAGGAAATCGACTGAAAGCTCTGAAGACAGTGTGTTCACTGATATTTTTCTTGAAATGGATAAAGAAATGAAAGAAATAAGAGAATCAGTAGCGCGATCTTTTAGACCTTTACAAAAAAAGATAGCTGAAGTAATAAAACCATTTCAAGAGTTAAGTATAAGCATCCGAGTATTATATGCTCCTATAGTATCTCAAATCCAAACAATGACAACACAATGGGCGGAAACCGTCAATAATTTTCTCGAAGAACGTAGAGAGTATCTAGATGCAAAAGAGAAAGCCTCACTAATTGCATCAAAATATGACTGGTTTATTGCGTATGATTTTTATGTGAACAAAGAATTTTTTGAAAAACTGGTTGAATTAGATGAAGCTATATCTGATAGTAAAGAAATAGATACCTTATTTACAGAATATTATGGAGTGGATATACGAAAACAAATCATAAGTGATCTAATAGATATGGTGGTTACCAATGAATATAAGGAGATACTTAATGAAATAGGGTGTGGTTATGATCAGAAGTTATTTTATCTTGTAATTCCAGCGCTATTTGCTTTAATTGAAGGGATGATAGCGAGAGGATTTAAGCATAAAGGACGCATGAATGGAGGGCAGTTAAAGGAATACATCAATGAATTACTAGATGGAGATGAAACAGAGTCTCTGCAAGAAATAATCAATAAACGGATGCTTGTTAGCTTCGAACATGGGAAAGAAGTCGATTCGCCTATTAGTCGACATGCAATCCTTCACGGTGGAGATACAAAGTTTGGGACTGAAGCTGTGGCTTTGCGTTTGCTTCTAATATTCTACAATTTAGCCTTTGCTATTGGTTTGAGAGATGTAATGAAAGAGTCATAATAGATCTAACTGAGGTCGAAAAGGCGGGTGGTTTCGTGGACGGTAAATGGAAATATGTAAGAGATACTCAGCAGTACTCAATTAATATTTGGATTTTAAAAGACTTAAAGGCACCGGGCAATTCAAAAGTACTGTATGGTTGCGTTGCGCCTATAGAGGGCAAGGTGCCTCTTGAAAAATGGTTTAGTTCTAGGATAGATCACCATAAGAAAATAGATATTGCTATAGAGAAATTGAGTTGTTTTATTTTTGGTAAAGATACAACAAGTTTTATTGACATGCTTGAAAAAAGCAAAACATTTAAAGAAATATCTACAAAATTAGGCTTAAGTAATCCGCATGAATATTTTGATGAATTACTTTTTTTAGCGGAAGATTATAAATATAGGCCTCCTGTCTTCTTAGAAACACGGGAGGCTACTAGGTATTACAGGGATGGATTACGGCCCATGTCTACATTGGCAGTCAATCCATGTGTTTGTGAATCATTGTCTAATATCAATAAGTTTAAAGGACAAGGGGGCGTTTCTCTCGTCCTTATTTCACCATCATGAACACGAGCAGGCAGGAAGATTCGAATACCAAGAAAAGCACGAAAGAATAGCACCACAGGAGTTTATGTAACATGTTAATGAATTCGGAAAATTTTTGAGCCACGAAACCTGGAGAGTAAAGAAGGTGATCTGTCTTCTTTATAAGCCAAAACATAGGGGGCCGTTTAGCTTTGCGTGGGAGTGTTTACGGAATATTATCAGGACATACATAAAAAGGAGTGCTTCAGGATGCCGATGTAAGGACAAGGGGACGTTTCTCTCGTCCTTATTTCACCATCATGAACACGAACAGGCAGGAAGATTCGAATACCAAGACAAGCACGAAAGAATAGCACCGCAGGAGTTTATGTAACATGTTAATGAATTCGGAAAATTTTTGAGCCACGAAACCTGGAGACTAAAGAAGGTGACCTGTCGTCTTTATAAGCCAAAACATAGGAGAATGTTTAGCTTTGCGTGGGAGTGTTTACGGAATATTATCAGGACATACATAAAAAGGAGTGCTTCAGGATGCCGATGCAAGTTGTTGTGATTTTTATTATTGTTGTTATTGCCTTTCTAGCCATTTCGGCTAAAAAGGGTCGTCGCACTTATACCAAGGATGGATCCAGCACCGGCTATGGCGGTGCTGCTGACGAAGTTCTACAAAAAGAAACCAAACTACCCTACCGGGTATCGGATAGTGTTCTGACGGATGCAGAAAAATCATTCTATCACACGTTAAAGCTCTTTGTAGGTGATCGAGCGGTTATATGTCCAAAAGTTGGGCTTAAGGATATCTTTTTTATTTCAAAGGAAGCAGGCAAGAAATACATGAAGTATTTTGGCAAGATCGCCCAAAAGCATGTCGATTTTGTTCTTTGTGACCCGACAACAATGAAACCATTTTGTGCCATTGAACTGGATGATATCAGCCATACAAGTAAGAAGAGCTATGAACGAGATCAGTTTATCGAAAAGCTGTATAAAGATGCTGGACTTGAACTGATTCGTTTGTCTTCAAAATCAGGATATACGGCGAATGAAATCGAGACGGCGTTAATGGGTGTGTTCGATGAAAAAGCTGAACTTGCAAATGAACCGGTCACAATAGGTGCTAAAGATAATGACGAAATTCCTCTTTGCCCGAAGTGCGATGTACCGATGGTGATGAGAACAGCCTCTAAAGGTAAAAATGAGGGTAATTCATTTTGGGGATGCGCGAACTTTCCTAAATGCAGGGAGACTGTTAGTGGCAGCGAGTGATTGGTTGTATATGGGATAAAGCTTTTCCTAAACATTTATCGCGTGGCAATGCTGGGTGTGTGAACAGGAGGAGTCAGTTTTCGCGCTTCCCTCTAAACAAATAAGCGACAAAAATTTCCTTTAAGAAAACTATTTGCAATGAGGAAAAGAGTGCCATTAGCAACTTTGCTTTAAGAAACGATAAAAGGACGTGTTTTCATGATTATGCTTAATGACATACTTCGTCTATCGGAGGCAGATTTGAAGCAGACTAAAATCCGCTTCGAACACGAGGGGACGGTTCCTTTGTGTTTGCCTGCCCTCTGATTCATGCTAAGATGAACAAGAGGTGATCATTTTGCCAAGAAAAGAGCGAAAGAAAAGCCGTACAGGAATATACCATGTCATGTTAAGAGGAATCAACGGCCAAATCATATTTGAAGATCGTGAGGATTCCATCAAACTATTAGAGACGATAAAAAGCTACAGAGACGAAAGCGGTTACGAAATCTACGGGTATTGTCTTATGAATAACCATATCCACTTATTAATCAAAGAGGGGCGAGAAGAACTGGGCACTGTCTTTCGAAGAATCGGCGCAAAATACGTCTACTGGTATAACCGGAAATACAGCCGAAGAGGGCACCTGTTTCAGGACCGGTATAAAAGCGAAGTGATCGAAGACGACGGATACTTATTGACCGTGCTGCGATACATCCATCAAAACCCCCTTAAGGCAGGCATTGTCAAAAACATCGAACAATATCCATGGAGCAGCTACAAGGAGTACATAAGTAAAAAAGACATTTGTGAAACAGAGTTTCCATTACGTGTTTTTTCGAAGGACAGTAAAAAAGCCATATCATTATTTAAAAGCTATCATGCAAAAGAGAATAATGATCATTGCTTGGACTATGAAGATTCATTCAGGGTTAATGACCTGGAAGCGGCAGAAATAATAAAAAAGACAGCAAACATTGACAACACCAGTAAAGTTCAAAACTTCGATAAGGAGAATAGAAACAAACTAATAAAGGATTTCAAAAAAAAGGGGCTATCCATAAGACATAAGACAGATAGAAAGATTGACGGGAAGCAGCTTTGGTGTGATAAGAAAGCTATGAACATGCACAAAAGAACCGTCCCCGAGTGTCTCTTAATAAAGTAATTTCATCCAGGTGTTTTGAGTTGTGGTACTTACTACATTTTCGGTATACAACAGCATACATTTCCAATACACGCCAAATTGAAAAAGAACTATCCAAAGAACTGGGTGAAGACTACCAAAAGAACAAGAGTTATTTTAATGTGGTTTTAGCTAATCAGCCTCAAGCAATCAGTAACGCAACGAATTTATCGGAGTATCATCAGCAAAATGGGACCAGCAAATACTCAGAAGATCATAACCCATACACAGAAATGCATCTAATTGTAAAATACTTGAATGAGCTGAATTGTTAAACAGGACAAGGGGACGTTTCTCTTGTCCTGTTATAGCATTCAGATCTGGTTCATGAACAGGACAAAGATGCCGCCAACATAGTCCGCCGCTTTTCAGCACATTATCATACGGCCAATAAATATTTTAAAATACTCAATTTTAGAAGCAATGGCTGTGTGGATGAAAAAGTGAAGGATCATGGCCTTAAAATGAAACAGTTGCAAAGGAGGCATAAGCTATGGTAGAAGGATCAACCAGCAAAAAAACAGAAGCAATAACAGAAGCAATAACGGAAGCAATAACGGAAGCAATAACGGAAGCAACAACGGAAGCAACAGAAACAATCAAATCTTCCTTTGCGCCCATTTCCAATGAGGATACGACTATTTTAATACTAGGCAGCATGCCAGGAGACAAATCCATTGAACTTGGGGAGTATTATGGACATCCCAGAAATCGATTCTGGAAAATCATAGCCACCATTACAGACAATGAATTGCCCTTAACCTATTCAGAAAAGAAAGCAATGTTGTGGAAAGAATCCATTGGCCTTTGGGACGTTGCTCATAAAGCAAAAAGAAAGGGAAGCCTTGACAGTGCTATAAAAGACGATGAACCCAACGATTTAGAGAGCTTTATGGCAGAACACAGCCACTTAAAAGCAATCGGTTTTAATGGGAAGAAGGCGGAATCCCTCTACGACAAGTATTTTGATCGAAAAAGCGGAATTAAATATGTTTCCTTGCCAAGCTCAAGTCCAGCCAATGCAGGAATTGATTTTGAAAGCATTTGCAATAAATGGCGGCATATTTTAATCGAATAATTAATGTATAATGAACAGATCAGCCGTGTGGGGTATTTCATTTGAATATGATGGCTTGATAGGGAGGGAAGGACCTGATGAGTTATGTAACCATTGATCAAAGGAATGTGGATCAGGAGCATATTTGCTGTGCTTTTTCTGATAAAAAGTGTGCTGAAAGCTACGAATTAAAAAAGCAGTGGCTCAAAAATGAGTTTGAAAAAGGATTTGTTTTCCGAAGACTTAATGAACGGGCAAAAGTGTTTATTGAATACGGGCCGGCAGAAAAAGCCTGGATGCCTGTGACGGCTCCGAACTATTTCCTGTTAGGCTGTTTTTGGGTTTCGGGAAAATACAAAGGGAAAGGCCACGGGAAAGCCTTGCTTCAAGATGCCATTGCTGACGCAAAAAAGCAAGGAAAAGATGGGCTGGTTACGGTTGTGGGTATAAAAAAATATCATTTTATGAGTGATACAAAATGGTTGCTGAAGCAAGGATTTATCCAATGTGACACCACGCCAGCTGGCTTTTCTTTATTATACCTAGGATTCCATGACGAAGCTTCGGTGCCTTACTTTAATGAAATGGCAATTGATTATCTTAGGGTATCCTGCTGATGGCTTTTTAAGCTCTGATCGCCATAAAACGGAGAGAAAACCCCTCGAGGAGATGGTTATGCATGAAAGATATAGAGGATAACCATTGATGGAAAGGAACATGAAAATGACCGCAGTACCAGAACGGAATGAGATAGAAATAGGGATGACTGTTTGGGTGGTTCAAAAGCAGGATCAGCGTAGCGGAAACCTGACAGAAGGAGTGGTCAAAAAAATCCTGACGAATGCAGCCTTCCATCCTCATGGGATTAAGGTGATGTTGGAGAGTGGAGTGGTTGGAAGGGTAAAGGAAATTAAGAGATAGCATCAGTGGTTTTTTCAACAGGTGAAGAGCGTTTTCTTCCTTTTGGAGAAGCTTGTCTTACATTAACGGAAGAAGGAGGAGAATGAGTGACTTATCTTGTAGAGTTTGTAACTAGTTTGATTCAAAGAAACAATGCAGGCATTTTTGCATATTTGGGCATGAACATCTTAATGGTCATGTTTTTTTTCAGTGGTGGGTTTTCGGAACCCCAGGGAATGTTGTTGGGGTTATTTATTTACATATTGTCTATGGCTGTAGCGCTGTCTCCAATAGGGGAGTGGATACTAAGACTTCAAACTGGATGCAGAAAAATCACTCATCCAGAATTGAAAAACAGACTCTTGCCACTCTTTAATGAAGTTCACAGAAAGGCAAAAACACTAAATCCAAACCTGCCCGACGATATACAATTATTTATTGCAGACGATGCGGCGCCGAATGCGTTTGCCACAGGCAGAAAAACGGTTTGTCTTACCAAAGGATTTCTTCAGTTTTCAGATGAGGAGATTAAGGGCGTGTTTGCCCATGAGCTGGGACATTTATCCAATAAAGATACAGATTTAATATTGACGATTACAGTTGGAAACTTTATTATTACGGGGATATTTTTATTTATTAGGATTATTGCCAATGTGGTTGGATTTATGGCTGTGATTTCGAGTCGAAGTTTCATGGGTAATATCAGTGCCATATTGTCTACTGTTGTAGCCAACGTGGTGTTGGTGGGCCTTATGTGGTTTTGGACAAAGCTGGGGATTCTTTTGGTGATGCATTCCAGTAGAAACAATGAATTTCAGGCAGATGAATTTGCTCATCGATGTGGTTATGGTGCCAGTCTTGTGGGGGCACTCTCTAATCTAGGACCACAAAATGCTACTGGACTATGGGCAAATCTTGCATCGAGTCATCCACATATGGATGATCGAATGGAACGGTTACAACAAATAAACGATGCATCCATTAGAGATGAAGCATCCATCGAAACACATCGGTTTTTATGCCAGTGTGGTCAGAAACTCAAACCCGAAGCAATATTTTGCAAGAACTGTGGCGCCGAGGCAGAAGGGTTACAGAAGCAAAATGTTGTTGAAACACAGAGCCTAGATACAACGATACAATGCGACTGTGGAAGACTTGCTGAAGAAGGAATGAAGTTTTGTTGTGGATGTGGAAAAAATATAGAGCAACTTTTTCATTGTTAAGATAAAGAGCAGGAGCAACTAGAGGCGTCATACTAGATACGTTCATTCTCCTTATTTAGAAAGAGAAACATAAGATTCATATACAAGGAATGAATAATGGAAATGGAAATGGAAATGGAGGAATGCACATGTTCTGTAGTCAATGCGGAAAAAAAATAGAGAAAGACAGTCGGTTTTGTGAATTTTGTGGATCGTCAGTACAGGCAAAAACAAGAGATAGATCGATGGAGGCCAAAGCATCTTCAAAAGAGAAACGTAAACTCGAGGAATCGTCCTCCGAAGACACTGGACCAAATCGTAAGATCATCCCCATCTTGCTAAGTGTTATTATTGTAGCAGTAACCGTTAGTTTTCTGTTTTTTGGCAACAACGATGAAGGAGAAGAACTGAAAGAGAGCTTTACTGCAGAGCAAAGGGTGATGGAGGAAGAGGGACTGGAAGCATCGAATCCAGAAAAAGTGGAAGCGGATGAAGGAGTCGAAACAGAAGAAAACGAGGGAATCCAAAGGGAAGAAAATAAAGATCACAAAACGGATGAAAAGTCTGAAATAGAGGTTGAAGCTCAGATTGAACCCACTAAGCTATCCTTAAGTTATGATGAACATCGTGCCCTCAATGTTTTTTTTAGTAACTTTGCCGAAGTGTTTCTTCTGCCATTTGAAGCGGGTGAAATTCACGACAGCGAACTGCTACGGTTTGGTTTTTTTCACAACTATGTTAATAATACCAGCAGACTGAATTATAAAGGCTATGAAGCATATGTTCATGAAGAGCATGTGTTGGAGAGTATCGAAAAATACTTTGGGACCCATAGGCCGCTAGAAAACCTGGACCGGGGGCAAATACCGATGGAATATCGAGACGGTTACTATTTCTACCCAGCAGCAGATGGTGAAACCCCTCCTTTTGCCCAATTGGTTGAAATATATGATCACCATGATGGTACCTATCAAGCCGTTTTCGATATTTATGAAGCCTTGTCTTTGGATGTATTTAGTTATGAACCAAAGTCACACTGGTCGGAGGAAGTGAAGACGAATACACAGTTTGTAAGAAGAATGGAATCGCAGATTAGGAGAAAAGGGGAGCGTTTTATTTTACTATCTTATGAAGAACAAGAATGAAGAAAGGTCTCACGAAAAGGATCTGGAAAGCATCATGAAGATAGAAGGGATCTTTACTGTAAAAAGATAATTTACTAGGGAACCATTTAAAACATAGGTACAACAAACGGAAAATGGAATAGGATATACTGATGGGAGGAGAGGTGAGGAATGAAAAGAATTTTTGTAGATGCGGACGGATGTCCGGTGGTAAAAATAGCCGTAAATCTGGCAAAAGAATTTCAGGTACGGATCATACTGGTGAAAAACCATGCCCATGTCCTTCAGGACGAATACGCAGAAGTGGTTACGGTGGATACTAGCAGCGACAGTGCCGACTTTTATATCGTCAATCACCTTGCCAAGGGAGACCTTGTTATTACCCAAGATCAGGGCCTTGCCGCCATGTGTTTAGGCAGGGGAGCCATTCCCATTAATCAAAATGGTTTGGTAATGGATGATTCTAATATTGATGGCATGCTTTCCAGCAGGCATATCAACCGAAAACTGAGGAATAAAGGAATCTATACATCCAAGGTAAAGAAACGAGACAAAGACCAGAATCAGGATTTTGAAAGAGCACTGCGACGCCTGTTGAAGGAGTAATCCACAAGGAAACGCATCAAGGATATATCAAAGAGCTTGGCCAAAGGCCTGTCTTTGATTGGCTAAGGGGTATTGATTAAAGCTTCTCACTGATGCTAAGCATCCTTTCTGAGTTCTCCTGCATCCGCTGAAGATGATTGCCAGAATAAGTTATTTCATAATTATAGATTCCGATAGGATTTCTTGAACTCCCTCGATTAAACAAGGGAAACTCTGTGGATACCTGAAACAGGAATTCCTCAAAATCCGAATCGGCAAACCAATCCTCATAGCGATCATATTCTTCAGTGGGAAAAGCGGTTAACAGGTTGTTCATGGACTGTTGAATGTTATCAAGAGTCAATGTCAGCTTTTCCTGAGATTTCTGATCCATTACGGAGGAAAGACTAATCAGCTGTTTCAAGTGTTGGACATCATCACGTAAGTTGGCAGCATGTTGAAGTTGATGATTTT
The DNA here is from genome assembly GCF_055383815.1 of Tindallia texcoconensis. Lineage (NCBI taxonomy): Bacteria > Bacillati > Bacillota > Clostridia > Peptostreptococcales > Tindalliaceae > Tindallia > Tindallia texcoconensis. The sequence goes on along the minus strand of NZ_AP042431.1, from coordinate 1,386,493 downwards.
GATGAAGATGATGCAAAGAAGTTGCCACTTTCTGATATTGATAAACAGCAGTTTGATGATGGCTGTTAGATAGTTCAATATACTGATGTGTTATCACAAAAGAATAGACCAACAAAATGACTACGAGAAAAAAACCTCTCGCTCTGTAGAGTTTTGTATCTTTGGTTAGCTGAAAAAGCACAATCAAGATAATGAAAGCAATGCCAAAGTGGAAGAATAAGTTCAAAAACAATGTAGGTCCCCCTTATTCCGGAAAGATAGTGTGGGTAGGTTAAGATTCATCCTGTAAAAATAGCATGGGCAATTCGTCAATTCCCTTGTCGGAAGCATAGGATTTGAATACTTCATATATTTCATCAATCAGCTCCAGATCCTCATCCCAATCTTCTCTAAAACGAAGGTAGATATACCCGTCTGGATGAGTGCCGCTGCCGATAACCGGCCCTTCCGGTGGCTGAAGGGAATCAAATTCATCCCATAAAGAATCCCATACTTTTTTGCTTCCGAAAATGCTGCTCAATTCATCCTTCCAAAGCATTCGGTGATAGTGATGTCCTTCCTGGACAAAACTACCTCTGGCAGCGATGATGGGATGGCTTTCAGCATCTAGATCATCCAGGGGAGCTCTGACTAGTTCAGGTGGAAATTCCCTAAAATGATGAGCCACCTCCTCCGGAAGCCACTCAATATGATGGATCAGGATATCGTTGCTTCTGGAATCTCGGAAAAGGTTCAGTTTAAGCAGTGAACCGTCCCACATTTCGATAAAGGATGGGTTCTGAAAGCCCATTGCTGGAGCGTCTTGATAGGAAAGAAGCTTTTCAAAATCCTCTTCATCGAAGTTCGGATCCTTTTGGTGGTCCATCAGTTCCTTTAAAGCCTGATAGTCTTCTACCTGACTCAGTTCCTGATGATAGTATTCAAAAGTTGAAACAGGCTGTTCCTGCCAGGTTTCAAAAAAGAAAAGGCCATAGATCATCGCCACAGTCAGGATAAGGATAATCTTTTCATTTCTGACCAAAGGTAGTTTGCTCCACAGTTTGCTTAGACCAATAATGACAAATATCATGACAAAGGTAAAGGTTGGATGGCTATAGGTGGTGGTTGAACGAAGAAGCACATAATAGACGCTGGCCATCAAGAAGAATTTCAGTAGGGTGAAGATAGTATGTTTCACATAAACCGGATCGGATTCTTTCACCGCACTGTTTTTCTGAACAAAGTGAAAAATGGGAAAGGTAGCAAGTAGTAGTAATGATAAATGGGAATAGGAGGTCGTATACTGGCTTAAAAAAATAGCCATCAATAAGATAATGAGGCCATAGCATAAAAAGATTCTTTTGTTTTTCAAGATAACACTCCTTTTGGTTGAAGTGGTGTCAGTATAGTCCTGACAAGATATGCTTCAACATTCTTGATACATTCGAGAATAGGATGCACATAAATCCTGTTATCTTTCATAGTTCAATAACTTCACCAACGATATGATCTCGGATGAGAACATGTAAAGATTCTACCGTAACGACATCAACTTTCATACCTAATAGATCTTCTAAATCATACTTTAAGGATATTAAATCAAACAGAGAACGGTCTTCTTTAAAAGTAACAAGAAAATCCACATCACTATCAGAGGTGTCGTTCTCCTTTGCTACAGAACCAAATAACTGAATTTTTATAACACCATGCTTTCTTGCAAGATTCAATATTTCTTTTCGATTTTGGTAGATAAGAGTGTTTCGTTTCATTTTTATCACCCTCTCTTTCTATAGTAACATACTCTACTATTCTTGTTAATGTTTGTTGAATGAGCATGTTAGCAGGTGATCAAAAGAGCAGGAGTTATTGAGCCATTTCTAAGATTTCATCCCTTCGAAGATCGAGCTTTTTTTGGTTGGGAAGCATGCTTTCGTCTGAGGACATGAAAAGAAGCCAATGATCCAGCAAGCAGAGCCCTTCCACCCTTTTCGTATCCATCAAGAGGATCTTATCCGATCCATCCAGAGCCATTTTATAAAGTCCGTCACCCGGATAACCCACATCAGGGGAATGCAACGCATAATAGATGCCATTTTCCGTGAGGGCATACGTAGATACCTTTTCGTCTACCAAAAGCTGAGGGCTTTCGTCATCATAAATGTTCTTTCGATAGAGCCGATCATCTTCATAATCCATGAAATAATAATAACCTTCCCAGACAGTTAAATCCTTCACTTCACGATTCATTTCCACTCGCAGATCCTTTCCCTCCAGATCAACGCTTTTCAGCCATCCGGCTTCATCCTCCTGATAACTGTAATAGAGCCGATCATCATAAAGAGTCAGATCCGTAACGGACTGGTTGACCAACCTTTCCAGGTTTTGGCCATTCACATCCATTCGATAAATCATAGACCTGTCGGAAAAATTTCTGAAATAAATCCAGTTTCCCAGGAGATGAACGTCCAAAGGATAGCCCATCTGAAAAATAGTTTCCTGCTGGCTGCCATCTGTTTTGATTCGATTGTAGCTTTTGCCCTGGCTGAAAAAAATCCAGTCGTCCACCTTATTCAATCGGTTGATGCCAGTACCGCCGGATTGTTCAATCAGGTATTGCTTATTCTGGAAATCCTTGGTGGTCTGAACCAGGTTCAAATGGTTCTCCACAAAATAATAGTGGTCCTCCCCTTTTACTCCATGTCCGTAATTATTGGTGTTGATGACGGTGTTTCCCTGAGCGTGGTCATCAGAGATTTGAATTCGCTCAAGGTTTCTGGTCTGAAAAGAATGGTATTGAATTTTCAAACTGGTGGAGAGATCACTGTAAAGCAGAGCCGGGATCAGCTGACTCAAGATCAGTGCGACAGGGATGGCAATAAGAAGTGTCTTTATATATTTTTTCAGCATCATAGGTTCCTTTCCTTGGGTTATGAAGGTGTTATGGAAACAATCTAACTTTATGTTAACGGGTTCACATATATTCTAACAGAGGAACCGGTTTTTCGAAAGGAGCTAAAGTTCCATTTGTTTATACGATTACAGAGTTTATTCCAAAGATCCAATATGATATGCTGACTGGAAGGAGAGGTGAGGGATGATTCCAATATTGACGGCATGCTTTCCAGCAGGCATATCAATCGAAAACTGAGGAATAAAGGAATCTATGCATCCAAATCGAAGAAACGGGACAAAGATCAGGATAAAGACTTTGAAAGAGCGCTGCGACGCCTATTGAAGGAGGAATAAACCTTGAAGAAGCTGGTACACTTTTTACTGGTAGCGGTATTTTTTTACGTATACATAAGGATGTTTATTTTCATGAACATCAGTTTGAATTCTTCTGAGGCTATCTTAGTTGGCAGCCTGATCGTATTGCTTATTTCTTTTATCCTTGCGCTGATCACTGCCGACAGCATTGTTCGCATCCTTAAACAGTGAGGATGGCTATTGTGTTTTCACTTACGAAAGGGCTTGCGTTAAAGAACAAAGAGGATGAAGCAGCTGATAAAAGCATTATCATGGCAGGAATCGCACTAGCCATTATATTGGCTGGTGTAACCGGGCCATTGATGTATGCTTAGATGCTTCTAGTTACAGCAATGGTAGAGTTTAAATGCGCTTTGTTGCATTAAACATACCAATAATGCATAATACATGTGCAAAATACACACATAAGATTTTAATAAAGAGCACATTATTACTGAAAGGGGAATCCTTTTAGGAGCACCCATCCAAAGTGAAATCCGGCAAGACCATTCGATCGAAAAGCCTGCTCAGCTATATTGAAAAATACAAACCCGAAAAAGCTTATCGTTTCTCATCATCGCTTCGGGACGGTGGGGAAAGAATAACAGACATACCTCTTCCGTTAGTTTGGACAATTTTATCCGATGAATACCACCACTAAGAAGATCTCTTCTTCGAAAATTGTTGATGGTGCAAAAAATCGTTTCCCCTCCCTCCTTTGAAGCGACTGGAGAAAAATAGTAGAAAGCACACAGTGTATAGGCAATCATTGTGTGTTTTTTTGTGAAAAAAATATCTTCGAAGAAATATAAGTAGATAATAAATGGTGGATTTATCATGTCCTACAGATCAAAAAAGTTACAATAGACTAACTCTATGAAGCAAAGGCTGCTATGTTGGCGCTTCAACATTAAAACTTGGACCCTGCCACCCTCCTACCACATCCGCATCAGAAACGAGGCTGTGTTTACGGTTATCATTCGATGGGTAGCGTATTTATAGATGTTTTTAAGTCCAATTCATGCAAGTGAATGATGAGTTTAAACACAGGAGGGTTTATGGAGATGAGAATGGAAAAACTATATATTAACGGACAATGGAAAGATGCGGCTTCGGGAGAAAGCTTTGATGTACTCAATCCGGCCGATGGAAGCCTGGTCGGTAAAATGGCAGCTGCCGGAAAGGAAGAAGTACTTGAGGCCATTGATACTGCGAATCAGGCTTTTGAAGAATGGTCCAACCTGCCGGCCCATGTGCGGGCAGATTATATGAAAAAATGGCATAAACTGCTTCTGGAAAAGGAAGAAACCATCGCCAGCACTCTGACGGCGGAACAAGGAAAACCACTGGCCGAGGCACTGGGAGAAGTGAGGTCTGCTGCCAGCTTTGTGGAATGGTATGCGGAGGAAGCGAAACGTGTATATGGGGAAACCATCCCAGCCAGTTCAAGCCGAAAACGTATTATGGTTCTCAAACAGCCGGTAGGAGTTACAGCGGCCATTACACCTTGGAACTTTCCGGCTTCCATGGTAACGCGAAAAATTGCACCAGCTATTGCTGCCGGGTGCCCGGTGATCCTGAAACCAGCAAAACAGACTCCTTTTTCTGCCGTTGAAATCATCAAGCTGGCCCATGAAGCCGGCATACCAAAAGGAGTCATCTCCTTACTGGCAGGTCCGCCGGAAATCATTGGTGACACTTTGTTGGAAGATAACAGAGTTCGGAAAATAACCTTTACTGGATCAACTGATGTAGGAAAAATGCTGATAAAGAAATCAGCGGATACGGTTAAGCACCTATCCATGGAACTTGGAGGCCATGCACCGTACATTGTGTTTGATGATGGGGATTTAGACAAAGCGGTAAAAGAACTTATGGGAGCAAAAATCAGAAACTGCGGACAGGTTTGTATCGCTACCAACCGATTATATGTGCAGGAATCCGTCGAGAAAGAATTTGTCCAAAAAATCAGTGAGAAATTTTCTGCCATTAAGATGGGTGACGGGTTTGAAGAAGGCACTCAAATGGGACCGCTGATTGATGGAAATGCCTATCAAAAAGTACAGGAGCAGGTGGAAGATGCTCTCTCAAAAGGGGCAACACTTATAACCGGTGGAGAAGGGTTTCATAAAGGCAATCATGATCAGGCAGGCTACTATTATAAGCCCACCGTTCTCGTGGATATAACAGAGGACATGAGAATTATGAAGGAGGAAACCTTTGGTCCTGTGCTGCCAATTCAACGCTTTTCAACGGAAGAGGAGGCTCTGGAACTGGCAAATAAATCACGTTTTGGTCTTGCTTCCTACGTTTTCACCGAATCACTCAGCAGAGGTATTCGGGTTTCTGAAAAATTGGAGTATGGCATTGTGGGCCTTAATGATGGTGGTCCGGCAACGGTGCAGGCGCCTTTTGGAGGCTTTAAGGAAAGTGGCCTTGGAAGAGAAGGAGGACATTTCGGGATTGAAAGCTTTCTGGAGATTAAATATATCTCCATTGGCATAAAATAACCAAGGACAGAGGATCAGTGGGAGGGGCTGGGCTCAGTGAGAGTGGGCTCAGTGGGGTAGGCTCAGTGGGGCCGGGGGCAACTCGCCCTCTCAACACGTCCTCCTTAAGCTTTCAAAATAAAGAAGAATATTGGAGGAAACCTTTAAATGAAAAGAGTGATATGGTGCAGCTATATAATCTTATTAAGTCTCATCTTAATGTCTTGTAGCCAAGCGGATAAAGATGTTGTTTTGGTTGGAGAGTCAGAACAATTCAGTGACAAAGAAATTAATCAGGCAATTGAATGTGTGAAGGAAAAATTTAAAGATTTCAATGGATGCGAACTTACGGATATTTGGTACGATGAAGAAAGATCTAATTCATTTATCGAGACTTATATGAACTATGGGCGTGGATCAATTAATGGTGTAAGTCCTGACAATGTAATGGTATTACTATCAAACTTTACGGTGGATGAGTCCAGTAGTGATGGAAGTCTTGAACCAAATTCAACCTATACAGACTGGATGTGGATATTAAATAGAGAGAGTAACACGAGTGATTGGACAGTAGATGATTGGGGATACTAGTTTATGCAAGGTATAAGGATCTACCGCGTATTCAGTGAGAGCATATTTTCATGAAGGTAAGAAGCGGATGAAAGGATGAAAAAAGGGTTGTTGAAACGGATGGTTAGGGGGAGCTGTGTTGAATAATTCATATAACATTTACCAGGAACTGGCCAAACCACCTTTATCTCCACCGGGTTGGATCTTTGGACCCGTTTGGACCGTATTATATGCGATGATGGGAATTGCCTGTTTTAGGGTGCTGTCCAAGGGTTTGGGTAGGCCTGAAGTCCAGAGAGCAGCCTTGGCATTTGTTCTTCAGCTTGCATTGAATTTCCTGTGGCCCTACCTGTATTTTACCTTAGGGCTTCGAGGCGTGGCAGCAATAGAAATTCTGGTATTGTGGCTGGCCATCGGTTTGTGTACCTGGCTTTTTTTCCGAATAGACGCTTTGGCTGGATGGCTAATGGTGCCCTACCTGTTATGGGTCACATTTGCCACTTATTTGAATATAGCAACCTGGTATCTGAATGCATAAGCAGGACGGATTCCTAGGTACAAAAAATGCTAAAACAGGCGCTAGGATGATGATAGGATCAATTCCAGTAGTGCTGGTCGATAGGGATTCTACAAGAGGGAGATAAGCGGTGCTACGTCTCTGGATAAGAATCCTGTTTATAAGAATCTTATTGATGTGAGGCTTGGACGATTCGAATATGTCGGACCCTTGGGTCTTCCGTTCCCTGAATCCATAGACCAGCTTCTCGCTGGGTTTCAATGTAGCGTACCAGCTCTTCAGAAATAAGCTCTCCTGGGCAGAGGAGAGGAATACCAGGAGGGTATACCATTAAGAACTCTGCGCTGATGTGATGGATACTTTCCCATAAGGGAAGCAAATGCGTATCGCAGTGCATGGCTTCTCTTGGTGAGAGCTTTTGCAAAGGGAGCGGTGGCAGGATGACATTATCTGTTTCAGAATAGGAGAGAATCGGGCTTTGACCATAGCCTTTACGGATAGATTGAAGGGCGCTAATCAGTGAATCCACCTGCTCCTGCGTATTACCAATGGAAAGCGTACATAAAACATTGTAAAGATCCGATAATTCTGGCTGAATATGGTATTCTTTGGAAAGAATTTCCTCTAACTGATGACCAGAGATTCCAAGATTGCGGCAGGTAATGGTTAACTTGGCTGGATCCAAACCATAGAACCCTGGACTTCCAAGGTTTTCGGCACCAAAACAGTGAAAGCCGTCGATGGCATTAATACGTTCTCGGGCTTGGTGGGATAGGAACTGTATCCTTTCCAGCAATTGAAATCCTTCTGTCATCATTTGGCGGCGGGCTACGTCTAAAGAAGCCAGTAAAATATAAGAAGGACTGGTGGTGTGCAGTAGGTTTAAGGCTGCTTGAACCTTTCGATGATCCACCCTCTCTCCCTGTACATGAAGCATGGAGCTTTGGGTCAGGGAACCAATGATTTTATGGGTACTCTGGGCACAGATATCCGCCCCTGCCTCCATGGCTGACATGGGAAGATCCTTGTGAAAGGATAGGTGAGGGCCGTGGGCTTCGTCCACCATAAGGGGGATGTTATGTTGGTGAACCAGTTTTGCAATGGCTTTTAGATCTGCTGCAACACCGAAGTAGGTGGGATTAATGACGAGCACTCCCCGGGCATCTGGATGGTCTTGTAGTGCTTTTTCAACGGTTGCTGGGATTACATTCAGTGCTGTACCAGTCAAAGAGTCGATCTCAGGATGGATATAAATCGGTAGAGCGCCCACAAGAGCAAGGCCTGTGGTGACAGACTTATGAACGTTTCTTGGAAGGATGATCTTATCGCCTTCCCTGAGCACGCTGAGCACCATGGCATGAAGGGCTCCAGAAGTTCCATGGACGCAAAAGAAAGTATGCGTTGCCTGAAATGCATCTGCCGCTAATTTCTGAGCTTCGGCGATGCAACCGGAAGGATGATGGAGGCTGTCTACCTGCTCAAAAACCGTGACATCAATGGCCATGGCGTTGGTACCGATAAATTCTCGAAAGGCTTGGTCCATGCCGACTCCTTTTTTATGGCCAGGTACGTGAAAAGGAATGGTTTCGTTGTTAACATAGGTTAACAGTGCCTCAAAAAGAGGTGCTCTTTGATGATTTAGAGGGATCATTTTATTCACTCCTGCCCTTTAAGGTTAAAGTAAGACCTGTATAGAACCACTATAAACTTTTTTAGAGGTGGGTGCAAACTTCTTGTGTTAATTGAGTGTAAACTTCTTGCATCAACCCCTTGTGCACGTTTTTAGGATCAAAGGCATGGATAGGCTTAGGAATCATGGATAGGCTTAGGAATAGGGATTAAGATTTTTTACTGAAGTTTTAAAGAATGAACCTTAGAAAATATCGTTGTCAAAGGCTAAAAGGTGTGCTATGATGACTTTGAAAACTAAATGGAAAGTAAACACTGGGAGTGTCGGTTAGGCCGACTGAGAGGAAGACCCGTTTCAAGTCTTCGATCCCTGCACCTGATCTGGGTAATGCCAGCGTAGGAAAGTGCTTTGCAGAGAGACTAGACTCTTTTTGTATCTTGAGAGCATTGCCTACGGGTGATGCTCTTTTTATGTTGATATAGGAAAGTATATATTCAACGGACCTGCTGGATCACTGGGGTGTGAGCCTGCTATTTAGAACGTAGGATAAATGAAAAAAATTTAGGATGGATGAAAGGAGGAAAAGAAATGAATGTTCGAAAACTAACCATGGCCTCACTTTTAATGGCCCTGGGAGTGGTGACGGCCCATATGGTTTCTATCCCGGTGGGCGTTGCAAAAGCATTTCCCATGCAACACGCTATTAATGTAGTGGCGGCGGTGACCCTTGGAACACCCATGGCTGTTCTGGTTGCTTTTATGATTTCTCTTATTCGAAATATCCTGGGAACCGGATCTTTGCTGGCTTTTCCAGGAAGCATTTTTGGAGCATGGATGGCAGGTTTTTTCTTCAGCAAAACAGGTAAGATGCATTTTTCCATGGCAGGAGAAGTTTTGGGCACTTCCTTCCTGGGGGCACTGGGAGCCTTTCCCTTGGCCAAATATTTAATGGGTTTTGAAGGTGCAGTACTTTTCTTTGTGGTGCCCTTTGGCATCAGTTCCTTTAGTGGTGCCATTATTGGATTAATGGTGCTCAGCGTACTTTATAAAAGCAAAGCAACGAGGCAATTACTAGAAGGAGGTTCCTTGTCATGAAAAATCTACTAACCATAGCAGGGTCTGATAGTTCCGGGGGAGCGGGTATACAGGCAGATCTAAAAACCTTTAGTGCCCATGGAACCTTTGGGATGAGCGTTATTACAGCGGTGACAGCTCAAAGCACCCGCGGCGTTTTTGGTGTCCAAGATATACAGCCGGAAATAATTGAAAAACAGTTGGAGGTTCTTTTCGACGATATTCAAGTGCATGGGATCAAAATAGGCATGGTCTCCAATACAGAAACCATTGGAAGCATCCATCGTTTTTTAAGAAAGCATCCTGAGATACCCCTGGTGTTGGATCCGGTGATGGTTTCAAAAAGTGGCTACCATCTCTTGGAAAAGGATGCTCAACAAGCATTGATCAAACAGCTAATTCCGTTGGCAACTGTTGTAACGCCTAATATACCAGAAGCAGAAGTCATCCTTGGAAAAACCATCACAACTCCTGAAGAGATGAAAATTGCAGGGAAAGCCATTCATCAGATGGGAGCACAATATGTGCTGATGAAAGGTGGTCATCTAATGGGAGGCGATTCAACGGATCTCCTTTATGACGGGGAACACTGGCATGAACATCCACATCATCGCATCACAACAAAAAACACCCACGGAACCGGTTGCACCTTGTCTGCTTCCCTTGCAGCCAATTTGGGAAAAGGAATTTCAATGCTGGAAGCCGTAAGGATGTCCAAGGCATACATCAGTAAAGCCATCGAAGAATCATTTTCCATTGGCCATGGACCGGGACCAGTGCATCACTTTCACGAATACTATGACCAAGAGGGGAGGAGACGGATTGATGAAAAAAATTGATTTTCAAAAGACATTTCAACAACTGGAAGAAACCACTCCCCTAGTTCATCATATCACCAACTATGTGACGGCAAATGATTGTGCAAACTGTACGCTGGCTCTTGGTGGAAGCCCTGTTATGGCGGATGATCCAGAAGAAGTGGAAGAAATGGTGTCTATGGCCTCGGCCTTGGTGATTAATCTGGGCACCTTAAATCAAAGAAGCCTTGACTCTATGAGGTTGGCAGGAAGCAAAGCCAATGAAAAAGGGATCCCGGTGATCTTGGATCCGGTGGGAGCCGGCGCCACTTCATTGCGTACCAAAACCGCAAAAGAGCTCTTGGAGACGATTTCTTTTGGCTTTGTTCGGGGCAATGCTTCAGAGATAAAGTGCCTGGTGGAAGGGAATGGAAAAACCAGAGGGGTGGATGCTGCTGACAATGAGAATCTGGATCTCAGTAAACTGGCCATGGCCATGGCCAAGGAATACAAGGTTTCCGTAGGAATCACCGGCGTCATGGATGTGGTGTCCGATGGAAAATCAGTTTACCAACTCTCCAACGGTCACCCCCTTCTTACAAAAATCACCGGAAGCGGATGCATGACCACGGCCATCATTGGGCTGTATTTGGGAGCCCAAAGGTCTCCAGTGGAAGCAGGAATTATGGGGATTTCCACCATGGCGGTTGCTGGCCAACTGGCCTTTGAAGATCTGGCTGCAGGAGAAGGGATGGGAAGCTATCGGGTGAAGCTGATGGATCATCTGGGCAGGATCTCCGCCGATATTTTGGAGAAACGAATCCGCATCAAAGAGGAGGTTCACTATGGATAAGCAGGGGTTTAACTACCAGCTTTATTTAGTGACAGATGAAGGCATCTTAGAAAGGCGTGACTTTTTAAAAACGCTGGAAGAAACCTTGAAGGGCGGAGTGAGCCTGGTTCAGCTTCGGGAAAAAAATCTTTCTGCCAAGGACTTTTATCAGCGTGGGGTTGAGGTGCATCGGTTGACCCAAGAGTATGAGGTACCACTTATCATTAACGATCGGCTTGATATTGCCCTCGCTATTGGTGCCGAGGGGGTGCATTTAGGGCAACAGGATTTGCCGGTTTCAGCAGCTAGAAAGATAACTGGCCCTAAGATGCTCATTGGTGTTTCGGCTGCAACGCTGGAAGAGGCTGTTGGTGCAGAAAGAGAAGGAGCAGATTATGTCGGGGTTGGAGCCTTGTACCCAACCGGCACCAAAACCAATACTCGTCCGGTAACCCTTGAAAAACTCAAAATCATTAAAAAAACTGTGGGACTTCCAGTGGTTGCCATTGGAGGGATCAACAAAGAGAACCTCCCCTCTGTCATGGAGCAAGGCGTGGATGGTGTGGCAGTGGTATCAGCGGTTTTAAAAACAGCATCTCCCCAAAAAGCAGCGGAAACGCTCAACCAAATCATAGGGGAAACAAGGAGGAAACAAAGATGATCTCATCAGGACTTGTGAGTATTTTATTGGTTTTAACGGTTGTTTTGTTCACCAGCCTTGGCATAGCCTATAGCAAGGGGCTAATCAGAAGCAATGATGATTTTTTCACGGCTCGAAATTCTGCGGGAGTCGGGTTTTTATCTACTACTTTTATGGCATCTTTTTTAGGGGTATTCATCCTCTTTACACCACCGGAAGCTGGATCCATTGGAGGCATCAGTGCCGTGGTGTTTTATGCCCTGGGTTTGGGAAGTTTATACCTTGCCTTTATCCTGCTGGGTCCCAGGGTCAGAACCTTTCTCCCTGAAGGGAGCACCCTGAACGATTATGTAAAAAAGAGATATGGGAAAAAAATGTTTTTTTTGACGGTAAGCATATCGCTTTTTTATATGTTTGTGCACTTAATTGCAGAATTGACGGCCATCGCCTTGGTAGCCCGTGAAATTGCTGGAATCCCAATGCTTTTTACAGCCCTGATGGTGGGCATCAGTGCCCTGATCTATACATCCTATGGTGGCTTAAGAGCATCTATGTTTACGGATACCATTCAGATGGGTTTAGTGATTCTGCTTTTGGGAGTAACGGGTTTCGGCATTGTTCAGTATGTGGGATCGCCGGTAGAAATCATGAAACGCACACAGGAAATGACCCCTCATCTGATGGATTTTGGAAATCCGGGAGGCATCGAATTTGGTCTGACCCTCATGATTGCAGTTTTGGTGGCGAATTTATTTCATCAAGGTTATTGGCAACGGGTGTATGCAGGGAAAGATGATAGCAGTCTGCGAAAAGCCCTGATTATTTCCTCGGTGTTAGCCGTTCCCATTATGCTTTTTACCGGATTTCTTGGCATTGCATCCAGCGGCCTTGGATACTCGGAGCATCCTTCTGTGGCCATGTTTTCAATGATATACACTACTTTTCCAACCGCATTAATCGTATTTGTCTTTATTCTGGCGCTGGTGCTGGTTATGAGTACGGTAGATACGCTTTTGAATGCTTTGGTGACCAGTTTTTCCATCGACCTTTACAGTTCCAATGGAGTAGGAGCAAAACAAGGAAACCTGCGCTGGGTCAAATGGATTGGTCTGATCATTATCCTTCCAGGTGCCTGGATTGCTTCCAAAGGTTTCAGTGTGTTGTATCTATTTCTGTTAGCCGATCTACTCTGTGCCGGATTGGTTTTCCCGCTGTTTTATGGTCTGTTTCAGCCAAAATTGACGGAAAAAACAGCCTTAATTGCTTCGATTCTGGGAATGGCATCTGGCGTGCCTTTCTTTCTTAAAGGACAGTTGCTGATTAGTTTTGTAACACCAATTGTTGTTTCGGTTTTGTTGGTTTGCGTAGGCTTGTACAGTCCAGTGATGAAGCAGCGTTTCTTCCCTAGCCTTTTTGATAATAGATGAATAAGGTGAACTTGTCTGATTAAAACGGGACGCGAGAAACGTCCCCTTGTCCTACCCTTGTCCTGAAACGGAGTTTAAGTGGTTAAATTGCAACCACTGTAGTAAAATTAAAAGCATAAATGTTTTATCATTTTAGAAGAATATTTTATTGATCCTATTAGATAACAAGGGGTTAGATTTGATTTGGATAATCAATTGTGTGGGAAAAAACAAAATGAGTATTTAAATAATAGGCACATAGAGGTAAAAGATTATGTTAAAAAGAAGTTTGAATCCATTGATAAAATGGATGAGTATGAGTTTAAATTTTTGGTTTTATTTTAATTGATTGAACGTTTCGCGCAGGAGTGGGCACATTATCCTACAGATAAATCTGAAGATGTATTTTGTGATTTTATTTTGGAACATAATAGTAGTTACAATTGGTTAGAAGAAATTAACCCAGTGACATTATGTTATGATTTTAAATGGGATGGATGCGAAGAAATTGATTTATCGGTGCTAGAAGATGGCTATATTTATACATCCGTTAGCATTAAAAAGATTTTAGATATTGATGGTACTAATTTTGATAAAATAAAGACAAAAAAACATCGTTATGTGAATCAAATATATAAAATGAGAAATAAGTTATCACATGAGGGGCATTTTTCTAGTTGGACTAAGATTTCATCTAGGCAAAATGAAAATCTGCCATGTTTTATTTCTATTGGTTGTGAAGGAAATATACATTGGCATTTTGCGATACCATATACTTTTTTAGAGAAATTAGCAATGGAGTGCATTATTAGGTTTTTAGACGAACGAAAAAGACATAACAAAGATCCATTTGATCATAATTCAATTGAAGGAAAACATAATTTAGCATGGGTTTCTGAACAAAGGAAATATACAAAGCAAAAGTGAGGGATAATGTGGAGAATAAAACAGATATTCTTATTTACCAATTGGAAGACGGAAAAACCAAAATTGATGTAAGACTTGAAAATGAAACAGTATGGATGACACAAAAAGCGATTGCAGAACTTTATCAAACAACGCCTCAAAATATAACACTTCATATAAAAAACATTTATGAAGAAGGCGAATTAGAGGAAAATTCAACTTGTAAGAATTACTTACAAGTTCAAAACGAAGGAAATAGAAAGGTTCAGAGAAATTCACGCCATTATAATCTTGAAATGATTATTGCCGTTGGCTACCGCGTACGATCTAGTCGAGGCACCCAATTCAGACGATGGGCAACGGAAAGACTAAATGAGTATTTAGTCAAAGGTTTTACCATGGATGATGAACGTCTTAAAGATATGCGTAACATCGGTGATGATTACTTTGATGAGCTTTTAGAACGTATTCGTGATATTAGAGCGTCAGAAAAAAGATTTTATAAGAAAATCACGGATATCTATGCCTTATCTATAGATTATGATGGAAAATCAGAAGAAGCTAAAAAGTTCTTTGCAACGGTACAAAACAAGCTTCATTTTGCTATTCATGGTAATACAGCAGCAGAACTCATCGAACAAAGAGCAGATGCCTCAAAAGACAATATGGGTCTTACCACTTGGAAGGGTGAGAAGGTACGTAAAGTGGATATAACTGTTGCCAAGAATTATTTGACGGAAAAAGAAATAAAGTCCCTCAATCGTATTGTAACAATGTATCTTGATTATGCTGAAGATCAGGCAGAAAGGCGTAATCCAATGCATATGAAAGATTGGGAAGAAAAGCTTAATGCCTTCCTAAAATTTAATGAGCGAGACATTCTTAATGGTGCAGGTTCTATTTCACATGAAGTGGCTAAGGAACTTGCTGAAAATGAATATGAGAAGTTTAATAAAAAGCGATTAAGTGCACCTGAAAAAGATGATTTTGATGTGTATTTGAAAGAGCATGAATGGACACAAAAGAAGTAAGGGATTAAAGGTGATGTGAAGATGGGCATTCATACAATTGGCGTACCTTTCTTAAAGGACAGTTGCTGATTAGTTTTGTAACACCAATTGTTGTTTCGGTCATATGGGTTTGCGTAGGCTTGTATAGTCCAGTGATGAAGCATCGTTTCTTCCCTAGCCTTTTTGATAATAGATGAATACGGTGAACTTGTCTGATTAAAACGGGACGCGAGAAACGTCCCCTTGTCCTACCCTTGTCCTACCCTTGTCCTACCCTTGTCCTACCCTTGTCCTACCC
The DNA here is from genome assembly GCF_055383815.1 of Tindallia texcoconensis. NCBI lineage: Bacteria > Bacillati > Bacillota > Clostridia > Peptostreptococcales > Tindalliaceae > Tindallia > Tindallia texcoconensis. The sequence goes on along the minus strand of NZ_AP042431.1, from coordinate 1,371,099 downwards.
TTGTCCTAGGCTGCGTCCGAATAGCTATTTTTTAAATTTGTGACGTTGATGATGAAACGCAACTGATTTTTTTTCCGTGGTTCCCTTTTCCTTTTTATCTTCTGGTGCTGATTTGGTTTGCATTTCTTGAATTTCCTGTTGAAAAGTCAGTGTCTTTTCCTTTTTCTTTTCTAAGGCCGGTGAAACCAAATCAAGTCTTCCTTTTTGGATCCATTTATCTAGCTCCTGTTTGGTGGCATCCATTTCTTCTAGGACTTCTTCATACTCTGCCTCTGGGTGCTTTTCTAAGAATCCTAGGATATCCTCTAACAGCTTTTCTTCGCATTGGTTGCATAGTGAATCTTTTTCATTTCCTAAAAAAGGTCTTCGGCATATTTCGCAAAAATATTTCTGATTCATATCATCCCTCCTTAGAAATAAGTATATACTGAAACGAAGAATAAATAAACATAAAGACCTATTGATAATGAAATATTTTTCGAATTGCGCCCAACATCCAAGGGAAGCAATATCTAAGGGAAGCAATACCCAAGGGAGGATTCTTTTGTGTTTATGTACCCATTGATTCATGCCGAGAGGAACAAGAAGTGATCATTTTGCCAAAAAGAGAAGGAAAGCAAAGCCGTCCAGGAGTATACCTGTCTGGGTAAAAGAAATCAAGGGATAAAGCATAGTTGAAGACCGTAGGACGAGTTGCCTCTCGTTCTACTGAGCTTTGAAAAAAATTTGAAAAACAGAAAATAGTAGGTTTGGACGAAATAAAAAGGGGGTACTATTATTACGGAATTTAAAATAGGTCGAAATAACCATTGATTTCAAAACGGAATAGCTGGCTATACCTATTATTTTGAAAAGAAAAGAGGAGTTTTTGTGCAAAATCAGTCTAGTATGAGTCAAAGTATGTCGGGTAGGGTTAGTGAAGGCGTCCGAAATGTCACTAGTATTAAAGTGAAAATGATCTTAAGTGTGGTATTGGCATTGTTGATTTCACCAGCGATAGCAATTCCCATCGACCAGATTGTTCAAAGGTTTGGTTTGGTTACGGGTAATTTTTCTGCCTATCTCACAACTGTTATTAACCTTTTGCTTGTCACAACGATCATCATGATTCAGCTCAATCGAGTGATCCTAAAACCGATAAAAGATGTTTCTGCTAATTTATCCATCTTGGATCTTAAAACTGCTGTCCCTATTAAAGCACAGGATGAAATTGGGGTCATGACAGGCTATGTTAATGCCTTTCAGAAAAAAATGCATGGAACTGTTGTTAGCATCCAGGTAGCTTCTGATCAAACCTATGAAACGGCAGGAAATCTAAAAGAAATGAGTAAGTCCTCTGCAAAAGCAACGGAAGACATTGCTAAAACAATTGAAGAGATTGCCAGAGGTGCGAATGATCAGGCTAAGAACACTGAAGAAGGCGTACGGCATATGATGCAGCTGGCAGAAATGATCAGTCAAAATCAGCAGGCAATGAAAAGTCTTAATCAAGCGGCCACCGATGTAGAATCCCTTAAGGAGGAAGGCCTGAAAATATTAGCACAGGTGGTGGAGAAAACTGAAGCTAATCGTACTGCCTCTCATGAAGTGGCACAAGTAATTAACGAAACCAATGAAAGTGCCCGTCAGATTCAGTCAGCGAGTACCATGATTAAAAGTATCGCAGAACAAACCAATTTACTGGCATTAAATGCAGCCATTGAATCGGCTCGGGCTGGTGAAGCCGGGCGGGGGTTTGCCGTGGTTGCAGAAGAAATCCGAAAGTTGGCAGAGCAGTCAAATCGTTTTACGGAAGAGATAGGTACGATCATCTGTCAGTTAACTCAAAGAACTGGTGGAGCTGTGGAAGTGACACAAAATGTTGATAAAATGATGGAAGCGCAAGCAAAAGGGATTCATCAAACGAATGAAAAATTCACTGGTATTAATCACTCCATTCAAAGAATGAGAAAGGTGATCACAGACTTAAATTTTTCTGGGAATCAGATGGAAACCCAAAAAGATGAAATCCTTGGTGTGATGGAAAACCTTTCGGCCATTGCAGAAGAGAATGCAGCAGGAACACAAGAGGCTTCCGCCTCTACAGAAGAGCAATCGGCTACTATGCAACAAGTTGCTGGATCACTAGACGAGCTGATGGAAGTAGCCTCTTTATTGCAAAACAGTATTAAAGAGTTTGATATCTAGGGTATTAAGTAGGATTATTCCAGTATGGTTTATGCTTGCTTCTTTTCTTAGCAGACAAAATATGTGTTGAAATGAAAACACCCGCCAAAGACAGTTTCCTTTTGATGGAAACGCTTTTAGCGGGTATTTTTTCTGCTTGTCACCTTGATAGGCGCAAGTTTTTCATTGTGCAGAGGTGTCTTTTCCATGAAAAGACAGCAGGTGCTGGTTCATTCACTCCTTTTGCGATTCACGTGTGAGGGTGATTTCCTGGGTTTCCGGATTCCATGAGACAGCTACCTCCAGGGCTTCGCTGATGAACCGCAGGGGTACGAAAGTGCGACCGGGGGGTCGAATCACTGGTGGGGTTTCCAGGGTTAAGGGAATGCCGTTCACCAGGGCTTCTGTTGAGCCGATGGTGAAGATGATTTCGGTATCCTCGCTGGTGATGATCACCTGCTGGTTTTCTGGCTGCCAGGTGACGGCGGCTCCCAGGGCTTCACTGATGAATCGCAGGGGCATCATAGTGCGATGACTGACCGGGTCGATGTAAGGGGCGGCCTCTACAGGTGTTCGGGTGCCGTCGACTTGGCTTTCCAGCTGACCAATGGTAAGGAGAATGCTTACGGGTGAAAGGGAGCCCTTGGAGCTGTCGGTGCCTTCTTGGGCTTCACTGGCTGTCGGGCTGTCAGTGCCAGATGTGGGGGGCGTTTCATTGTTGGCGGGGGTAGAATTGCCAGAACCGCCTCTACCATCTGACGAACCGCCCGATCCTCCCGAACCTCCAGAACCGCCGGAACTATTATTTGAATCGCCGTTATCTGGATCGCCGCCATTATCCTCAGGAGCAGCTTGGCGAGTGATGGTGAAGTGGTATTCCACCCCATAAGTCACTGCTGGATCTGCTGTTTCCGTCGTGACAGCTATCATGAAATCATTCTTCCCCACATCAAGAGGAATGTTTTCATAAGGACTTTGGATGGGTCCTGATGCTCCATTAATGGTGATGACGGAGCCTGTCGGCGCTTCAGGTTTGAGATGAATGTGTTCCAAGCTGTTTGCCACCTGAGCATTGTAACTGTAAAGATGCTTCTCAAATGTAGGAGTTAGCGCAACAGGTGTTGGATTCGTATTGGTTGAAATAATCTTAAGGGCTATCAGTTCCGCTTCTGCGGCCATGTCCACGATGAGACTTTTGTTTTGTACGTCTCCCGGAGTGAACCACAGGAACGTCTCTGGGTGATTCACAGTAAGTCGATGGGCTGTGTCATCCCTTCGGGGAACAAAGAAGCCAACGAGGCCTTCGTTATTGGTGGTATGTGTATTGTCATTGAAACTGATGGCGGTATTGGTCAGGGGAGAGGGGCCATCTACCACTGCCATGCGCAGGTAGGTAAGATCATTGCCACTGTTGTCTTTGATGGTGGTGGTGCCTGTCGCATCAACCAGATTACCCACATGGGCCTCCACACCCTGACCAGTAGCCACCACTGTGGGGTGGCCATCAACGATAATGGTGCTGTTGCCAAACAAGCTCATATTACCAATGCCCACGGCACCACTATTGCCACTCCCCGCGTTGGCAGTCAGAATGCCACCTGTCAGGTGGATGGCATCTCCTTGAATACCAGCACCAGCATTCATAGATCCACTTGATGCACTTCCTCCGGTGACAGTTACATTACCACCTGTTAGGTGAATGGCATCTCCCTGAATACCAGCACCAGCACTTATAGCTCCACTTGATGCACTTCCTCCGGTGACAGTTACATTACCACCTGTCAGGTGGATGGTACCTCCTTGAATACCAGCACCAGCATTCATAGCTCCACTTGATGCATTTCCTCCGGTGACAGTTATATTACCACCAGTCAGGTGGATGGTACCTGAGCCGTCAATGCCAGCACCACCATTAGTCAGAATAGTACCGTCACTACCAGCGACAGTGAGGGAGCCGGTACCGCCAATGGTAAGGGTACTACCCGTCGGCACCTGTACACCAGCACTTCTCACTCCCCCATGCAACGTGTTGTTTCCTTCCAGGGCGAGATTTACCGTGGCGTTGTTTTTTAATTCGAAGGCAGATTGGTTTCCGTACCTATGGATATTGACATCTCCCAGGGTGATATTGGCTATTACGTCATCTGCCACAATTTGATTGTTTCCAGAGCCGATGATGTGGATGGTGTCCGCTTCATACACATGGCTAGTCACGGTACCTTGTTCCACGGCTATCATTCCCGTATGTGGTCCAGTCCCCGGCCTGATGGTTATGGCGCCGGAAAATATGTTAAAACCATCATTGGGTCCGGGTGGAAGAGATGGACCCGGTGGAACCGGTGGAAGAGGAGATTGCCCAATGGCTAGTACTGCCATGGGGGTGATAAGACTCATGATCAGGGCCAGCATCATGATCCAGGCGATTTGTTTTTGCTGTTTCATTATATATTCCTCCTTTGTTGTACAATGCCCACCGTGGAGTGTCCCGCCAACTACCTTTAGGTATCTGCTGCAGTAGATGGTTATGGTTCTTTCTCTTAAAGTGTCGTATTGTTACTATTACCTAAACTTCACCTCAACAATTAAACGTGTTAATCTTTAGTCATTTACGAATAATGTAAGTAGTGTTTTCTTGGTTTTAATAGATAAGATACCCCCTTTAAGCAACAACTTTTTAATTGTTCAACTATCTCCTGATTTTGAAAACACATAGTGACTATGATTTATTTTGCCAATGGGTAAAGGAGCAGATTGGCTTAAATACTGGGAATGCGTATTTGTAATACTAATTCGAGTGTCTACATGTAAAATCATGGTGTGATGCTTTTTTTAGGAGATACAATACCCATCTCTCCACTTTTATCTTGAGATCGTTATTTTTGGAACTAAGGGTTTTAACGTTGTACCGTCACATGATTGTTTCAGTATATCATAAATAGGACGACGAACTGCTAAGCATTCAGTACATATAAGTATTTTGACCTATTAGCACAGAACAAGGATACAGGATGAACAAGAGGGGATCATTTTGCTAAAAAGAGAGGGACAGAAAAGTCGTGCAGGAATAAACCGTGACCGGGTAAAAGGAATCAACGGCCAAATCATGTATTTATTGGGAGGTACGGTTCTTCTAACACCCGAAGGATGAGCTGATCCCTCTCCACTGAGCTCCTGAATAAAAACTTTCCTTTCACGAATAAATTCCTATAAGGTATAATGATCATAAACAGGATTCTTAGAGGTGGTAGTCATCAGATTCTGATAAACAGGATGCTTAAGAAAAAAGAGAAGAATAAGAGAAGAATAAGAGAAGAATAAGAGAAGAATAAGAGAAGAATAAGAGAAGAAAAGAAGGAGGGAACCATATGATGCAGGAAACCTATTATTCATGGATTTTTAAGCGAAAATCCAGTAGAAAGTTTATCCAGGAAGGACTGAAAGAAGAAAGGATTCAATCCATTTTAGAAGCTATGGAAGGGCTGACACCACTGGAAAGTGATATTAAAACAGAGATTAAGATCATGGATGCAGATTCGATGAAAGGCCTGCTGGCCATAAAAGCACCACATTATGTGCTGATTTACTCTGAAGAAAAACCAAACAACTTGGAAAATGCTGGTTTTCTGTTGCAACAAGTGGATTTGATGTTATCGGCTATGGGCATTGGCTCTTGCTGGCTGGGCTTAGGAAAACCGACGGAAAAAGCAGTAGGAAAAGATGGAATGAACTATGTGATTGCACTGGCCATCGGGCCGACGGCTGAACCAGTTCATCGTCAATCAACAACCGAATTCAAACGTAAAAAACGAGAAGAGATCTATCGGGGAAATCATTTTAGCTCTGTGGTGGAAGCTCTACGACTAGCACCTTCCGCCACAAATAGTCAGCCCTGGTTTTTGGTGGAAGAAGAAAATAACTTGCACGCCTTTTGTGTCAAAAAAGGAAAACTGAAAGCCATGTTCTACGAAGAGATTAATCGAATCGACATGGGCATAGGACTATGCCACTTGTGGCTTGCAGGCCTGGCAGAAGGATACGAAGTACATCTCTTTCGTGAAAGGGCTGAAAAAGAACCAACGCTTCCCAACTACGAATATACGTATTCAGCAAGTTTCAAGAAAAATAAATAAAGCTGGAGGAATATCATGAAAAAACGTTTATGGATAGGAATCACCATCCTTCTTTTTACCACTGGATGCCAACCAACAGAACCAACAGAACCAACAGAACCAGTTTCTACAGAGCAGGAGACAGTAATAAGCGAAGAAGCACCAGGAGGCTTCAGCCCGGATTTGATGGAGAAATGGGAACAGGTGCTGGAGCAGCAAGAAAACAGTGCAGCGGCTATAGGCCTTTTTATCAGAGAACATGGTGCCGAAGCATCGGCACAGGAAATGGAAATGATGATCGAAAAACTGGTACTGCATCAGGCTGGCTTGAAGAATCGCTTTCATCAAAAAATTTATTCCCAGGCCTATATGGAAGCCTTAAATCAAACCATGGGAGGAAAGTTAACACCAGAAAAGATAGTAGACATTGAAGAGGAAGAGGTTAAGAGGGATTATCAGGAATTGGTGGATGCCTACTTGACGGTGGTTCGATACGGAGATACTCCAGCGGTAGAAACCGACTGGGAAGCCCTGAAACAGTACGAAGAGGCTGTAACCCAAAGGTTTTCCCGTTGGATTATACTAAAGGATAAAATGCAAAATCATCGATATGGCAGACAAGATACAAACTACGAAGAAATCATCCAAGATATGATCGAAACAGAAAAAATGATTCAATCCAAAGAAGTTTCCTTCCTAACCTGGCAGTTAAAGCAGCTTTATAATCGTCAGATAGCCGCCTTATTTGTTGGGCCGGAAGGCAGTTATATGGAAACCTTTATTCATCAAGACAACGAGCTATATCAGCTATTGGTCAATAATGCATCAGCGTATCCGGATAGCGGATTTGCCAAGTTGGTACAATCCCTGGAAGAAGCAGAAGCTACGGACAGCATGACATTATATGAGATCATCGAAAATGTTCATATCTTTGGGGTAAACGGATCGGCTCAAATCGTGAAAGAACCTATAGAGGGAGGAGAATCCCTTGGGGATCTTAGGTATCTTCATTTTCCTCAGGATCAAGAAAAGGAAAAAGCCGTCAATCACTTGATTAATGAGATCGCAAGTTCTATGGATCTGCCAGAAGAAGCCATTATGGCTAATTCTTTTTACTTTATGAATGATCATTTCTTAAGTTTTTCCATCTCTGCAACCTATACAACGGAAGAGGGTGCATATCAATTTAAGGAAGAATTTGTCACCATTGATTTGGAGGGATTAGAAAGAGAAAACCTGAAAAACATGTTGGAACAAGAGGGAGTAACCGTAGCCTTATCCGATATTGTGGACACAGCACCCGAAGATATTGATCAGTTTGTCATAGGTGGATCCGGACTTCACTTAAAATGGCAGGAAGAAGAACAGGAAAATGATACCTATAAGCGGTTGTGGTTTTCGGAACTGGAAAAGCATATGAGTCTGGATAAGTTATTTCAGTAATGGACTCTTTAGAACCTTTAAAATAGCCCTATCTTTAAAGATTCGGCTATTTTTTTGGTTTCGGAATGGACTGGGTTTGAAAAAATAGTTTTTGTGGATCCTTGTTCAAGGATACGACCCTCTTTCATGATTAAAAGATGATCACTGATAGCGTTTATCAGATGAATATCATGAGTGATAAACAGCATGGAAAGGGAAAACTCCCGTTGTATTTTTTGCAATAACTGAATCATCTGCGCCTGTACAGAAACATCCAGCATGGACGTGGGTTCATCAAGAATCAGTAACTCAGGTTGTAAAGATAAGGCTCTTAGGAGTGCCACCCGCTGTATTTGCCCACCGCTGACCTGATGTGGATATCGGGATAAAATGTCTTCTGTCAGACCAAAGAAGGCCAGGCTTTCCCGAATCTTTTGGACAGCTTCTCTTTCCGGGAGGATTCGATGGAGGCGAAAAGGTTCTTTTAGGCTTTCAAGAATTTTTTTCTTAGGGTTTAAGGCTGTATCCGGATGCTGAAAAACCATCTGGATTTTTCTTCTGTAGGGGAGCCACTCTCTAAAACTGAGTTGGTTAAGGGATACGTCTTGGTATACAATATGGCCGCTGTCAATGGGTTGAAGACCGGCAATGCATCTGGCTAAGGTGGACTTTCCGCAACCGCTTTTACCGACCAATCCGGTGGTTTTTTTGGCATGAAGGGAAAAAGAGACTTCTTGGACCGGTGTGATTTTTTGAGAAAAAGGCCAGCTGCGACCATAGGTCTTTGTAACGTTTGTTAATTTAAGCATATAAGAAGCATCTCACTTTCCGGTGGTTTACAGAAAATAACGGTGGTTTTTCCTGTTGGCACAGAGGCTTTTTGTGTGGACATCGAGGGTGAAAAGCACATCCTGTCGGTAAATGGATTAAACTGGGTGGCATGCCGGGAATGGGTGTCAATGTTTTATAAGGTTGGGCTTCAATAAATCCTTTTGTATAAGGATGAAAGGGTTGGGAAAAAAGATCCTGTGTCTGTCCGGATTCCACGATTTCGCCGGCATATAAAACCAGCAGATGGTCGGCAATATGATTGGCAAAAATCAGGTCATGGGTAATCAGTAAAAAGCCGATATGGGTATCTTGCTTCATTTGCTGGAAAATATGATATACCTCATGGCGAAGCAGTACATCTAAGCCTTTGGTAGGCTCATCGGCAATGATAAATTCTGGTTGTCGGATGGTTGCGGCGGCGGCTAAAATTCGTTGCTTCATTCCACCGCTTAGCTGAAAAGGGTAAGCATCTGCCACTCTTTCCGGATCTGTGAAATGATATCGTTTTAGTTCTTCAAGGATACCAGCTTTAAGATTTTGGCGATGCTTCCCAGCTACTACTTCCCGAAGCTGTCTTTTGATCTTGAGAAGTGGGTTCAGGGAGGTATCAGGATTTTGAGGAATAAGAGCTATTTTTTGTCCTCGTATTTTTCGAATTTCAGAAGCTTTCATCATAAGAAGGTTTTGGTTTTCATAGAAAGCTTCGCCGGAAACCAGGCTATTCTCAGGCAGTAGTTGAAGAAGGGAAAGTCCCAGCACGGATTTTCCGCTGCCTGTTTCACCTATCATTGCGGTGACGCTGCCTTTTTCGAAAGACATGGATAAATGGTTAACGGCTTTTACCAGCCCTTCTTTTGTTTGAAATGCCACCTGTAGATGGTTTACGTCAATACGGTTATTCATCAGATCTCAGCCTTTCTAAAGAAAGGGTTGATCCTTTCTTTCGGAGGTATCAAAAAAGTCTCGAAGTGCATCGCCCAACAGATTGACAGAGAAGCAAAATCCAATGATAAAAATGCCAGGAAAGTACATCAGATGAGGGTCGGTACGCATATAGGTTTTTGCATCAAAGATCATGACACCCCAGTCTGGCTGAGGTGGTTGAAGGCCTAAACCCAGATAGCTTAAAGAGGCAATCGCAATAATGGTTCGGCCGACCTGAGCGGTAAAAAGCACCATAAAAGGGCCAATAATGGTGGGAAGGATATGCCTGAAAATAATATACCCATGACCAGCACCAAGGACTCGAAGACCTTCCACAAAACTTTCTTCTCGTATTTTTAAGATTTCAGCTCGCACCACTCTAGAAAAGTCGGCCCAGGAAACAATTAAGCTGGCGATTAAGATACTCTGGAAGCCGGGTCCTAATATGCCAGCAATAGCCAGCATAAAGCTTAGAGGAGGCAAACTCTGAAAAATCTTTACAAAAATCTGAATGATTTCGTCCAGCCATTTACCAAAATAACCACCAAGAATTCCAAAAAACAAACCAATGATCATGGTGCCACTGGAAGCGACGGTGGCTAAAATCATAGAAGTTCTGCCGCCATAAATAATGCGGCTAAGCACATCCCGTCCCATGGCATCTGTACCCATCAGATGCTCCTTCGAAGGAGGTTGTAAGCGATTACTCATATCCACTTGTACCGGATCGTAAGGAGCAATCCATTCAGCGGTGATGCTCATCAGAATGAGTAAAAGGAGAAAAAGGATTCCCAAAGAATTCATCCATTTTCCAAAGGTGTTTTGCTTCATCCTTGATCACCACCAAGGCGAATTCGTGGATCAATGAGGATATAGGAAAGATCAATCACTAGGTTAAAAAGGACATAAACCACACCAGTAAAAAGGACATAGGCCTGAATCACAGGATAGTCCATGCTCATAATCCCTTCTACGGCATAACGGCCAACACCGGGAATGGCAAAAATGGTTTCTACAATGGCGGATCCACCGAGGATACTGCCAAAATAGTTGCCAATAATGGTTATGACAGGAAGTAGAGAATTTCGTAAAGCATGCCGGTAAAGTACAAAAGCTTTGGTTAGTCCTTTGGCATGGGCATTTAAGATATAATTTTTATGCAACACTTCCAGTAAGGTTGCCCGATTGACACGCATAATCACCCCACTGGTTCCGAAAGCCAGTACCAAGGAAGGAATGATCAAGTGGGAAAATGTCCCATAGCCACTGGTAGGCAGCCAACGCAGATGAACAGAAAAGAACATCATGAGCAGAATGGCGGCCAAAAATCCGGGGGTTGAAATGAGAAGCAGGCTGAAGAGCCTGCCTATATGGTCAAACCAGCTATGTTGATAGACGGCCATGAGAACCGCCAAAGGAATCGAAAGAAAGATGACCAGGAGAAGGGCTGAAATGGATAAGGCCAAGGTTTTAGGCAGTCGATCCCGGAATTCTTCAGCAATGGGGATGTTCGTCATAAAAGAGGTACCAAGATCTCCCTGAAGAATCCCTCCGATCCATTGCTGGTATTGTTTGCCTAATGACTGGTCAAGGCCCAGTTCTATTCTTTTTACGTCAATTTCCTCCTGAGTAGGGGTACTCACTCCGTCGGCACTTAAAGCCTCCCGGGCCGGGTCACCTAAAGCGACCACGCCCAGCAGGAAGGCAATTACCGAAACTCCGATTAAAACCGGCAGGGCCAATACTATTTTTTTCAAAGCATAAGGAAGGGCATAGGTCATGGCTATCTCCAGGAAATGCCGGGTAAATCCACTCCATAAACGGTAGCTTCATAATTTTTAAGGGATTTATGATGCGGTGCCAAGGTTACATCATGAAACATCGGCAGGGTGGAAATATCTTCGGCAGAAATGGTTTGTAATTCATTAACGGCTTCTTTGATGAGATCCAGCTCTGTTTCAACAGCTAGCTGAGCCAGCAATTCATCTACACGTTCATTGGAAAAACCCAAACTATAAGCAATATTGGTACTTCCTTCACTGTGCATAAATCGGTTAAAAATGGTCATTGGGTTTAGATCTGGCAATCCTTGAATATGCAAAGAGATATCAAAGTCTCCCTGTGACTGACGCTCTCGAAAAGCGGCACCATCCATGATGCTGATGCTGGAAGGCAAGCCAAGTTCCGATAAGACGGATTGCAGGTATTCCGCCTGTTCTTTATAAGGGTACCGGTCTAAGGCCCAGGAAGGAACAATAATTTCAAGTTCCGGTGTTTGATCACCAAGGACTTCTGTGGCCAAGGTCTTGGCTTTTTCTGGATCATAGACTGGAGAAATGGGTTTAGCAAAGGGAGAAGCGGCGTTGAGAATGTTGACGGTAGGTTCTGGATAACCGTTATAAAACTCTTGCACCAGCAGTTCTCGGTCAATGGCTAAACTAAGGGCTTTTTTCATCTTCGGATCATTAAAAGGAAACCGTGTTCCATTACAAGACAAGTAATGAGAAATGGTTGATGGCTGGTAAGAAAGGGCAAAACGATCATCGTCCAATAACTGTTTGGTTAATTCTGGTGTTAAAGCGCCCAAATCTAAAACGCCCATGATTTCTTCGGCTTTTAAGGCAGCAAATCGAGTCTGTGGATCTGGAATAATTCGAATTTGAATATTTTTCACCTGAGCTTTTTCGCCATAATAATCTTCGTTGGCTTCCAGCTTTACATATTGGTTCCTTTCATGTTCCACCAGCCTGAAAGGACCTGTTCCCTGAGCAATCGTCGTAAAATCCGTTGTTTCGTCAAAGGAATCCGGACTATACATGGCACTGCCAAAATTAGCCATATTATAAGGAAGCAAGGCAAAAGGTTCTGAGAAAATCATTTTCACCTGATGGTCCTCTATTTTTTCGATGGATTCAAAATGGGGATATACAGCATCGAAATGGAAGGTGTAGAAGGAGGAACTTTTTCCATGCATGTTTGAATAGCGATCATAATTGGCAATGACCGCATCCGCGTCAAAAGAATGACCGTCATGAAAAGTGACACCTTCCTTTAGGTGAAAAATCCATTCCGTAGCATCTTCGTTGCGTTCCCAATGGGTTGCCAGCTTAGGAGCTGGTTGCTGATCGGGTCCGATGGCTACCAGAGGTTCCCATACGGATAAAATGGAGCTCATGTAAAAAGCATCCTCCGGACCTGGGGCGACATCTCTTGGACCAGCCAACACAACCTCTTTTTCATAGAGATCCTTTTCAACTTCCTGAGTGAGTTCAACTTCCTGTGAGGTATCCGAATCAGCATCCGTTGATCCGCCATGGCATCCGGCTAAGAGGAAAAAGCTCATAAGCCCGAGAAACATCACGGTCCATAATATTTCTTTTCTTTGTTTCATCATGGTACATTCCCTTCTTTCGTCTTTTTTTCTCTTTTTAAGAGTGGAGATGGAGGATACTACTACATGCTAAGGGCATCAAAAAAGCCCCTTAGCATGGCTACTAAGAGACTTTCTCATCTTAAGTCTTCCTAAAAAACGCAAAGGTTCTGCGTCGTCTTTTTCAAGGCAGGTCTCCTGGCTCGCGCATCATTCTCCTCCCAGTCTTCCCAGATTTCTCCAGTGACACTTTAGGGATTCGTCTTCGCTTACAGTGGTGAGTCCGCACTGGTTTTTCACCAGTTTTCCTATTCTCCCTTGTATCCTGTTGAGGATAAGGGCACCTGAAAAGATGATAATAGTGTACCCTTTATGAAAGATCCTGTCAACGGGATGGAACTGGCGGCCAGCCATGCAATGGTATTCATAAACGGCGGACCAAGGTGGAACAAAGCTAATTAACGAAAGAATCGGAGAGGTCGTTTATACGCCACCAGCAACTGAAACGGAGATAAGAAATTTACTAGGAAACCTAGAGGGATATATCAATGAAGAAGATGAAATTGATGCGTTGATTAAACTAGCTGTAATCCATTATCAATTTCAAAGTATTCATCCATTTTATGATGGAAACGGACGTACTGGAAGAATCATAAATGAGTTGTTCCTGGTAATGAAAGGATTGTTGGACTCGTCAATTTTATATCTAAGTAAATATATACTATCAACAAAAGAAGATTATGATAGACTTCTAAAGGATATTCATAATAAGGGAAATTGGGAAGACTGGATACGATACATTCTAAAGGGAATCCAAGAAACGTCTGAAAAATCATTGAATATATTGAGGCAAATAAATGAGTTTATGGAAAATACGAGTAATGAAATAAGAGAAAAGCATCCCAAAATGTATTCAAAAGAATTAGTTGATATCTTGTTTGTCGAATTTTATACAAGGATTAACAATGTTGAAGTGGGATTAAATGTGACTAGAAAAACAGCATCGAATTATCTTAAGGAGCTTGTAGAGTCTGGAATACTCGAAGTTGAGGTAAGAGGAAAAGATAAATTGTTTATAAACAAGAGATTATTGAAAATCATGAAAGGGATGTAGACAGACGATCCGGTAATAGCGGGAACGGTTAGATAAAATTCAATAGTCTCACAGGCATGAAAAAACTCATTCCTAAGAATGAGTTGCTATAAAAAATTCAAGAATTCATCAAGTTGTATATCCGCTTGCTCAAAAATACTTTTTAAGGTCTCTTTTGCAATTTCGTCATGCATAGGTATAATCACTACTCTTGTAGGAATACCGAACTTCTTATATTTTGCATGGCTGCCTTTTGAGAAACGTTACGAAACTCAATTTTTTCTAACGCTTTAATATTTTTATTAGGTGATAATACAGGATATTTAGAACTCATGATAATCCAATTATCTTCTTTTTGAACAAGGACAGTAACTTTAATACTCATAACAAGGCACCTCACTGTATAGGTTTAGTGATTAATATCATAATGGATTTAGAAATAAGCATATTTTACTGTTAGGGTCAATTTATTGAACATCATCTAACAAGCCATTCAACAAGGGGAGGCTCCTGATGAGCCTCCAGGGCATCATAGTGGGATGACTACACTTCAGAAGAAAGAAGAACCTTTGATCATTAGTGACAATCGGATGCAGCATCGATGGTTCGCCATTTAGTTGTTTCTTCAAACTGCCATTGATCCGGGCGAGTGACCCCATAAATAACTCGACTGTGGCCAATAGCATAGCCAATAATACTGCCGAGAGTAGCAGGAACACCTAGTTGTAGACCTACCATTTCGATCAGCATGATGGCAGCCGCTACAGGAACATTGGCAACACTGGCTAGACTGGCAGCCATACCAGCAATTACCAAAGAAGCATTAAGACCGGCATCGGCAACTAAAATCGAAGAAAGCAAATTACCAGTAATGGCACCAAGAAATAAAGAAGGAATCACTAATCCTGCACTACCGCCAGACGCTACGGTGAAAGAAGTGGCTAACATTTTTCCTACTAATAGAAAGCACAAGAAAGCGATGGGAAAACTTCCGTTAATCATACCTTGAATCATAGCAGTTCCAGTTCCTCCAACGTCAGGCAAATAAAAAAGAAGGATTCCTGTTAAAATGCCACCAAGAATAGGATGCGCGCCTTTACGGGGGAGTTTTGTAAATAATTTTTGGATAGAGCCAAAGAAGGTCATAAATAAAAGAGAAACTACTCCAGCCAGTATCCCTGTAAGAATAAACCAGTGGACATTCGTCACATCCGGTGAATAGGAAGGTGCATAGAAAAGCGAAGTGGAATCGGAAAAAACACCATAAATGACAAAACCCATGGTAGAGGACAAAATAGCAGGAAAAAGATCGCCATAATGAAGCGAGGATTTATACAGAACTTCCACCACAAAAATACCCCCACCTAGTGGCGAATGAAAAATGGCACCAATCGCACCAGCTGCTCCACAAATAGTGAGAATTCTTTCATCTTCTTTATGATAAAAACGATTTAAGAGAGGGATGCGGGAAAAAATATCCCCAATGCTGCCACCAATGACCAACATAGGTCCTTCAACTCCTCCGCTTCCTCGAAACCCAAGAGTAACTGTTGTTGATAAGATTTTACTCAGCATGGTTTTTCCAGCCAGATATTTTTTGTCATGATTGACTTCGTAAATATAGTGATCGGTTCCAAAACCAGCGGCAATTGGATCCCAAAGCAGGATAATGGATACCATAATTCCACCAATTACAGGTGCAAGGGCAAGTGGAAGAAATCGGCTGCCAGATTCCATTAAATGAATCGCCCGTTGAAGAGCTACCGCCGATATACCACCGCCAAAGCCCATAAAGGTAGCAACGATGAGCCATTTTGACATATACTTTCCAATGTAAGGAAGTGTTTTTCTCATGATCAGAGCCTCTTTTCCAGATAGTTCTATCCTTCAGAAATCCATAGAAACTAGCTATAAGCTTAGTTTTTTAAGGATTTCAGATGGTTTTAAGCAATTC
Source organism: Tindallia texcoconensis (assembly GCF_055383815.1). Lineage (NCBI taxonomy): Bacteria > Bacillati > Bacillota > Clostridia > Peptostreptococcales > Tindalliaceae > Tindallia > Tindallia texcoconensis. The sequence continues at coordinate 1,355,230 of NZ_AP042431.1, read as the reverse complement.
AGCTCATCATTCTAACATAAAAAAAACGAAAAGGATATACATCAAAAAAGTAAATCAATTTTCAGACTTACCAAGCTCTGCTCCTTTCCAAAGAAAAGCCTAAGGACGCGCCTAAATAACCGAATAGCCTAAGGATTCAATTATCTCGATAAAGACTATGCTATACTAAGCTTATCCGGAAATACTCCTCACGACAGATCACAGTTTCTTTCTGTCAAAGAAAATAAGGAGTAGGTAGTGCCGAAAGTATATTCGCAAAATTCTATTCACAAGAAGGAATGGAAAGGGAGTGAAAGGATGCATACGAAACCGAAATGCTTGTTAGTCGTTTTCTTGTTAGTCGTTTTAATGGTATTTTTGCATGGCTTTTCCGTGTATAGTCAACCACCGGTATCCGTCCTTGTCAATGGTGTACCAGTTAACTTCGATGTCAATCCCATCAACCTAGAAGGCAGAATTCTTGTTCCCCTACGAGGGATATTTGAGTCTTTGGGCGTAAGTCCTCAATGGGATGAGAAAACTCAAACAGTGACGGCACAAACAGAAAGCATTCAGGTAACGCTTCCTATCGGAAGTAAACATCCTACCGTCAATGGGCAGGTAGTGGAACTGGATGTAGCGGCGATGATCCTTGATGGAAGAACCATGATACCGACCAGGTTTATTGCCGAAAGCCTGGGCGCTGCCGTTGATTGGGATGAAACCAGTCGTACCGTTGTCATTCGTGGATCATCAGTGGAAAAGACAGAAGATAGTATCCGTGACAAAGCATATATTCATGAAAAGATGGGATTTCACCTCACCATTCCATCCCACTGGGAAGGTCGATACCTTATCGAAGAAACAGAGGATTCCGTCTCCTTCTATAGCCAAAGTGTACGAAATGTAGAAGGCTTCCAGTGGGGCGGATGGTTGTTCACTATCTACCGAACAGAGGATACACCAGAAATTCGCGAACAAATCAAGGAAGGCATTACTCCTTCCGAAATTATTGCCGAACAACATGGGTTTTTGTTTAAAAAGATAGGCCCTTCCGATGTTCAGTTCCCTCATGAAAATCAAAGGGTCACAGAGGAATATTTTGCCTTGTATGACGAAACTCACCGTATTACCGACACGTTTACTTTTGTGTTTTTTGGAGATCGATAGGATTCCAACAAACTAGTAGAGACGCTAAAAAGCTACAGAGACCCGTCTCCACTGAGCCCGTGAGAGAAACATCCTTGTATTCTACTTTATCCTAATAATTTGCGAGCTACTTTGCCAACCCCTTCAGCGAAGAATACCAGCAGGATGATAGGCCATCAGAATTATGGTGATTTGAGAGTAGTCAAAGGAACTCATGCTGAGACGAAATTGTTTTCCAAGGCTTCCAGTGCCAATGAATCCTAAAATAATGGTGGTTCGAAGGATTACATCCCATCGATAGACCATGTAGGTCATAGAGCTTGGTAAAACCATGAGAAAAATTCCGCACAGCAGTTTCTTCCCATTGCTGGCGTCTGAAGCATGTAAGTTTTGGATGGGTTGACTATCCAGATTTTCAATGACTTAGGAACAAAGTGTACCCAAAACTCCATCATTATAGATGGTTAAGGCAATGACCTCAGGGATGACACCTGGTCGAAAAATGAGAATAATCATCGTTGGTACAGATAAAGAACATAGACGAATTGTTAATCTGTAAGTTGAAACAAGTTTTGATGAAAATGTAGCAAATTAGATCAATTAGCCACTGATTTTAGACAATTTTAATCAAGCACGGGGTATAAAAATAATCCATAATATAACTGAATCCAACAATTAAAAAGGAGGCAGGTATGATGGAGTTGAGAGAAGTAGGGAACATTAAGCATAACCGTGGTTTTGAAATTGTGGTGGATGAGTTCTACAAAGAAGCACTGACAGCCATGGATGGGTTTAGTCACTTGATTGTCATTTGGTGGGCAGATCAGGTGGATAATGCTGATTTGTGGAAGGTTAAGACCATAGAAAAACCATATAAGCTAGGTCCAGATACCATGGGGGTGTTTTCAACGAGATCACCACTAAGACCTAACCCAATCTGTATAACCGTTGTTGATGTTACAGGCATTGATTATGAACGGGGGATCATATATACTTCATATATAGATGCAGAAGATGGAACGCCAGTCTTGGATATTAAGCCATATTATCCATGCTCTGATGTAGCTAGAGAGGCGAAACTTCCAGATTGGTGTGCCGGCTTGCCAACATGTATCGAAGAGTCTGCTGATTATGATTGGAGTCATTTTTTTAATTTCTAAGAGGGAAATTAATATGAATAATAGAGATTATATTTTACAATCGATACAAATAATGGAGAACAACCTCAGATCTAAAATATCAGTATTAGAGATATCTAGAGAACTGGGGTTTTCTTTCTATTACTATTCCAGACTGTTTAAATCTATCACTGGTTACTCACCTAAAGCATATATTTTAGCCAGAAAGATCACTGAATCAATAAAAGAACTTATTGACACGGAAAAACGGATTATAGATCTGGCAATTGATTTTGGTTTTGGGAGTTCTGAGGCGTATTCCAGGGCGTGTTTTAAAATTACAAACAAAAACCCATCAGACATTCGTAAAGAAGGTGGGATTGACAGACAATTGCTGACGCAGCCTATAACAGAGAGAGAATTGAAAAAGAATGAGAATGTCTTAGACTTAGACAAAGAACCAGAAAGAGTGTCTTTGGAGGAAATAAAATTGGTTGGGATTCCGTTTTACTATGATATATCAATGAAAAATGATCTGACAGAACAGTGGTCAATGTTAACAAGGAATCTTACAGCAATTCCCAACCTAAAAAAACCTTTAGCATTTTATCAGTTGCAATTTTGGTTCCCAGATCAAGATAATGACAGCATATATTTTTATGTTGCAGTAGCTGTCAACAAGCTTGAATTGGTTCCTATCCAATTGACAGCTAAAATCATTCCAGCCCAAACTTACTTTAAGTTTAGGCACAAAGGATTAGCCAATCAAGTTGGCCATACGTATCAGTACATATATGAAGAATGGTTGCCATCAACTGACAACAAACTGCCAGGACATTTCAACTTTGAGTTCTATGGCAAAGAGCATAAGGGGCCTAATAATGAAAACTCTGTCAGCGAGATATATATTCCCACAGATAATGTTTAAACTCCAAGATGAACCGCACTAATCAAAGTATTAAAGAATGTGATACTTGATGCGGTGGAAAAGCAAGGTCAAATTTTGTTAACATAATTTTGGTGTTTCAAATTAGTATGAATGCTGTCCCCCCTTTTGCCACTAGAGGAGGGAAATATAATGAACCCATAGAGTGAGACACACAAAAAGGAATTTAAGCTATACTGGGCTTATGAGAAAAAGAACCCATTATTCTGTGGAATTTAAAATCAAAGCAGTAGGAAGCCCACTGAGCTCTTTGGATAAGCACCTTTTTCTGCATTAACCCGTGGTTTTGCACTGAGCCTTGCAAAAAGAAAAGAAACACCTTATCTTTGCTGACAAAGTGTTTCTAGGAGGGAACTTGTCGCACCGCCATGGAAAAAGGACAGTGTCTTGAAATAAGGGACAGTTTTTGCTATTCAACATTCTGTTGTTTTTCTTTTTGTTTAGGTGTTCCATAAGCTCCTCTATAGTAATTATCATTCGGTTTAATCTCTAAAGAGCTCAACAGTCCATTATCTGAAAATCTTCGGGCTATCTTTTTTTTGTTTTTATTATCTTCCATTGGGTTTGTGGTTTGAATCAACCCGTCTACAATCGGTTCAAAATAATGGTAAGGAAATCCGATACCTAGTTCATTTTCAGACCATTGCCCCACACAACGGGTACCAGAACATAACATGGATATATTCAGAGAATTTGTTTCATAGGGATAGCTGGTGCATTCCTGACATATAGCACACATACCAGCCATTTTAATGTTTTTCAGCTGTCCAAAATGATAGGCATAACTCTGAACAATCCGCATGGCATTATAGGGAGATGTTACAAGAATCACCACATCCGGTTCTTCCTCCTGATAAGCATCAAGAGGCTTGATTTCAACCCCAGTACAACGATGTTGACAATACACCATATCCTTTGCCACCGACCGGCTGATACATAAGTTTTTATAAACACCTAACTGTTCATGCCTGCTTCCCGAAAGGGATTCCTCGCTAATTTCCGTAAATCCTAAGGCTCTTGAAGCAGCCACACAACTTGAGTTTTCCATATTCATTTTATAGTGAGAACCTTTTGATGCATTTTTGATAGCTGTACAGTAAGGCATCCCATTTTTGTGTTCAAAAGAAGTCGATTTTTCATAATCATTTTCTGTGAGTAAAAATTTTACACCTACAGGCTTTCTGCTGAAGGATAATAATGATTCAATTAAAACACAAGATTTATTTTCCACAGGTATCTTCCTTTTATTAATCAATGTATTCGTATAATCCACCGTAGTAGTCATCGGCAAAAGCTCTTATTTCCTCGCTTCTAAAAGCATCTACCAAATCTTTAGCCCATTGTGCATCTGCATTTTTTTCTTTGACAATGACTCCTTGAGGGTAGTTTTCAGGACGTTGGTCTCTGATAATATAATTGTCAAAATCTTTTCCGGCATTCTTCATATGACTAAAAAAAGCAACTACCGCATCCATATCTTGTAGCGAACGAACGGTTTGAGTCTGATCCATTTCTACAAAGTTCAAGCCCATCGGATTTTCTTCTATATCAAGCAACGTTGCTCGCTCAACATCTTCAGACAGTTTTATATAACCAGCATCACTAAAAACCCTCAAGCCTCTGTCCATATTCATTGCATCATTCATGATCGCAACAGATGCGCCCTCCGGCAGATTTTCTATGCTTTCATACCGTTCAGAAAAGACTCCCATACCCACGGCAAATACATGAGGTTCCATCATTACCAAATCCGCATCATTAGCTTTATTGAAGTTTTCCATAAAAGGTTTATGCACAAGAAACAATCCATCTACGCTTTCATCATTTGTGGCAACCATTGTATTCACATTGTTATCAAACATCTGATACGTCATCTGGTATCCTTTTTCTTCCATCACCGGTATGACGGCATCCACAAGGGCCTGGGTTGTTTCAGCACATGCAATTACAAGATTCAACGGTTCCTTTTCTACTGCTGACTCTTCAGTGGTAGCCTCTTCAACAGAAGCCTCTTCATTCGAAGATCCTGAACAGCCTGCCACCAAAATCATTAATAATAAAACAACAAGCATCATTCCTATTTTTTTCATCCTTGTAACTCCTTTACTTTTTAATTTTTCTATATATCAATTCTCCAATTCCTTGGATTATCAATACCATGACAAATAAAATAATGACAATCGCGTACATCATCACATCATCAAACCGCTGGTATCCATAAGTCAGGGCAACAGCCCCCAAACCTCCGGCTCCTACCGCTCCAGCCAGGGTCGTACTGGCCAGAAACAGGATGGTAGTGGTGGTCAGTCCAGCGACAATAGAAGGTAAGGCTTCCGAGAGTAACACCTTAAAAATAATCTGTGAATCAGAAGCACCAAAAGATTTTGCAGCTATAACCACGTTTCTGTCTACTTCTAGCATACTCATTTCAATATACCTGGCAATCACAGGAAAAGCGGCAATAGTAAGGGGGACAATAGCCGCTTTCTCTCCAACAGAAGTTCCTACGATAACCCTTGTTAAAGGAGAAATTGCAACGATTAATATAATTACCGGAAAAGATCGAATCATATTGATCGTAAAATCTAATACTCTGTAAACTTTCTTGTTTGGCTTAAGCCCATAAGGAGATGTTAAGACCAAGAAAACGGCAACAACGCTACCAATAATAAGTCCTAATATCATAGAGAAAAAAAGCATTCTTAGCGTAGCTAACAAAGCTGGCCAGATGACTTTTGGTAAATATTCTATCAGTCTTGTGTCTGCAAAGTTAAGAAACACCAATTTCAGCTCCTTTTCCACAGGTATTCACCAAAGTGTATTGAATCCCATTCGCTTCACAATAGGCCTGTGTCGCATCCACCTCATGGTTATGAACGCTGATATAAAGGTGCCCAAATCGGCTGTTTTTCGATTGCTCAATATTGGCTGATACAATGGAAAATTTGATTTGATTTTCAGAAGCCAGTTTCCACAAGAAGTTCTTATCAATATCAGTACTGCGTACCGCCAGCTTTATCACCGTTTGATTTTCCGGAACCTTGATTGACTCTTGTCCTACCAAGTCCTTCAGCGCTAAAGATTCTTTTAGAAATATGTTTTCTACCGTGTCCTCAGCCACAATGCTTCCTCTTGCAATAATAGCTACCTTATCACAGATGCTTTTCACCACGGACATCTCATGGGTTACCACCATAATGGTAATTCCCAACTCCGTATTGATATCAGCTAATAGCTTCAAGATCGAATCCGTTGTATTGGGATCAAGGGCAGACGTCGCTTCATCGCATAGAAGCACGCTGGGATTTAGGGATAAGGCTCTTGCGATGGCTACTCTTTGCTTTTGCCCTCCAGATAATTCGCTGGGCATGGAATTTTTTTTATCCAACAGTCCAACTAGATCCAGCAACGCTTCAGATCGGGTTTCAATTTCTTTTTTATCATACTTCCAGCACTCCATAGGCAGCGATACGTTTTCAACAACATTTCTTCGATGGAGAAGCGCAAAATCCTGAAAAATCATGCCTATTTTTTTCCTAAAGTTTCTCAGTTCTTTTTCCGTTATGGAAGCTAAATTAACACCCTCAACAATCAAATCTCCCGTATCAAATTTTTCCAATCCATTGACACATCGTAATAGCGTAGATTTACCTGCGCCACTTTGTCCAATAAGGCCATATATTTCCCCTTTTTCGATAGAGAGGTTAATTTTTTTCAGTATGTCACTATGGTGATAGGATTTGTATAAATTGTGTATCTGAATCATTTTCTATTCCCAACCTGTCAAAACAGTATTTTTAATATTCCTCATTATAGACGATCACAAAAGCGCCGTCTAATATGAATTATTGATACATCTATAGGGTTTGCCTATCTATCATTCCCAAGACTTCCTATAGCCCAGATCTCGAGGCTATACAATCCTTCCCACTCCCACCTCTTTCCAAAGAACTGCCTGACAATATGCCTAAATAGCTGAATAGCCTAATCATTCAACTATCTCGATAAAGACTATGCTACACTAAGCTTATCCGGAAATACTCATCATGACAGATCGCAGTTTCTTTTTGGCAAAGAAAATAAGGAGTAGGTAGTGCCGAAAGTATATTCGCAAAATTCTATTCACAAGAAGGAATGGAAAGGGAGTGAAAGGATGCATAAGAAACTGAAATGCTTGTTAGTCGTTTTCTTGTTAGTCATTTTAATGGTATTTTTGCATGGCTTTTCCGTGTATAGTCAACCACCGGTATCCGTCCTTGTCAATGGTGTACCAGTTAACTTCGATGTCAATCCCATCAACCTAGAAGGCAGAATTCTTGTTCCCCTACGAGGGATATTTGAGTCTTTGGGCGTAAGTCCTCAATGGGATGAGAAAACTCAAACAGTGACGGCACAAACAGAAAGCATTCAGGTAACGCTTCCTATCGGAAGTAAACATCCTACCGTCAATGGGCAGGTAGTGGAACTGGATGTAGCGGCGATGATCCTTGATGGAAGAACCATGGTACCGACCAGGTTTATTGCCGAAAGCCTTGGCGCTGCCGTTGATTGGGATGAAACCAGTCGTACCGTTGTCATTCGTGGATCATCAGTGGAAAAGACAGAAGATAGTATCCGTGACAAAGCATATATTCATGAAAAGATGGGATTTCACCTCACCATTCCATCCCACTGGGAAGGTCGATACCTTATCGAAGAAACAGAGGATTCCGTCTCCTTCTATAGCCAAAGTGTACGAAATGTAGAAGGCTTCCAATGGGGCGATGGTTGTTCACTATCTATCGAACAGAGGATACACTAGAAATTCGCGAACAAATCAAGGAAGGCATTACTCCTTCCGAAATCATTGCCGAATAACATGGATTTTTGTTTAAAAAGATAGACCCCTCCGATGTTCAGTTCCCTCAATGAAAATCAAAGGGTCACAGAGGAGTATTTTGCCTTGTATGACGAAACTTACCTTTTTACCGACAGTTTTGCTTTTCTTTCTTTTTATTTTCCTTCGTTCTGTCCAGCCAGTTCTGAAACCCTTAAAGCTTCTTTTTCAATTACTCCTTCATATTCCGTAGGAATTTTAACTGAGAGCATGTTAAAAACATGAAGAGACGGTTTTTTGCATGTTCATAGCTTTCTTATCACACCAAACCTGACTCCCGTCAATCTTTCTATCTGTCTTATGGAGAGCCTGTTTGTTGAAATTCTTTATTAGTTTGTTTCTATTGTCCTTATCGAAGTTTTGAACTTTACTGGTGTTGTCAATGCTTGCTGTTTATTTGATTATTTCTGCCGTTTCCAGGTCATTAACCCTGAATGAATCTTCATAGTCCAAGCAGTGATCACTATTCTCTTTTGTATAAAAGCTTTTAAATATTGATCTGGCTTGTTGCTGTCCTTCGAAAAAACACTTAAGGGAAACGCTGTTTCGCAAATGTCTTTTTCACGTATGTATTCCTTAGAGCTGCTCCATGGATAGGACTCGATGTTTTGATAATAAACAAATGCCTTCTTCGGCTGTGTTTCCGGTTATGTCAGTAGACGTATTTTGCGCCGATTCTTGGAAAGACAGTGCCCAGTTCCTCTCGTCCCTCTTTGATTAATAAGTGGATGTGGTTATTCATAAGTCAATACCCGAAGGACGAGTTGCCCCCCGTCCCACTGAGCCTCCCCACTGAGCCTCCCCACTGAGCCTCTTATCCTGATAATTTGCGAGCTACTTTGCTAACCCCTTCAGCGAAGAATACCAGCAGGAGATAGGCCATCAGAATCATGGTGATTTGAGAGTAGTGAAAGGAACTCATGCTGAGACGAAATTGTTTTCCAAGGCCTCCGGCGCCAATGAATCCTAAAATAATGGTGGTTCGAATGATTACTTCCCATCGATAGACTATGTAGGTCATAAAGCTTGGTAAAACCATGGGGAAAATTCCGTACAGCAGTTTCTGCCCATTGCTGGCGCCTGAAGCATGTAAATTTTGGATGGGTTGACTATCCAGATTTTCAATGACTTCGGAACAAAGTTTGCCCAAAACTCCATAATTATGGATGGCTAAGGCAATGACCCCAGGGATGACACCTGGTCGAAAAATGAGAATAATCATCATGGCCCAGATCAACTCCGGAACAGATCGGGTAAGGATGTATAGAAGACGTACGGCATAGAAGGCGAAACGTTGATACCATTTTGGATTGGCCAGAAGACTGCCATCGGAAATATTGCGAGCTCCATGGATTACGGTAATCAAAACGAAAAAAGAAGCCAGGCATATGGCCATAATGCTCATCACTAAAGTTTCCATGGATAACTGAAAAACAATCTTCCATTGCTCTCTGTCCATAAAAGCTGGGGTTTCCTCATGTATACCGGCAAGTTCTGCCAGAAAACGTTTCAAATAGGTGGCATTCTCCTCTGAGAAAAGCATCGACAGATTTCCGCCATCAACATAAAGAATATAATACCAGGAGTACAAAAGGAATAAGAAGGCAATAGAGGCAGAAATTGACATAAAACTTACTTTTTTTTTCATTCAATCAGCTTCTTTCTTATGGTGTTGCTCCAGGCATCCAGTAGGATTACCGCAATAATTAAGAGGTAAACAAAAGTCCAGGTTTTATTGAAATCAAAATCATACAAACTCATCTGGATTTGGAATCCAATACCGCCCAGCCCCACAAAACTCATGATGGTGGAAGAGCGCAGAGCGCACTCTAACCGATACAGGCTGTAGCTGATGAGCTGAGCTTTTGAAAGAGGAAGGTATCCATAAAGCAAGATTTGGAGTTTAGAAGCACCACAGCCTCTTAAATTTTCAACAATGGATCTGGGCACATCCTTGAGCATATCTGCATAGATACGTCCCAACATCCCTCCGTAGGGAATGGCCAGAGCAAAGATACCTGCAAAGGGGGTAAGTCCGATGGAAGCAACAAACAACCATGCCCACACCAGTTCATGAATGGCTCTCATGAAAGCCAAAAGCCCGGTGAAAAAAATAGATAGGAGATGGCCAGTCCGTCCCTTGAACAGAATACCAGAACTAAGGGTTCCCAATGTCATGCCCAGCATTATGGCTAAAGACATTCCGGTAAAAGCATAAACAGCAGTCTTTTTAAGGGCCTCCAACCCTGTCAGCAGAATAGAAATGGATACTTCAGGAAACACCATTGCTACAACCATTCGCTTTAAAAGATTGACGCCACCAGCGTGTATAACCCCAGAGCTAGTATCAATGGTAAGGACGCTGGCGACTAAGGCGGCAAGTATGCCGGCTGTTAATAAAAGTTTTCGGTGTTTCACTTATCCCACCTCAATTTGATACAATTCATCAAGCTGCTCTTGGCTCAGTTGTTCTGCTTTAAGGTCAAAATGAATACTCCCATTCCGAATCCCCACTACGCGGGTAAAATACTTCTTCGCGTATTCAACAGAATGAATGCTGGCTACCAAAGTTTTACGCTCTTCCTGCACCACGTCTCGGATCAGACTAAGAATGTCTTCTGCTCTGGCAGGGTCTAAGGAAGCCACAGGCTCGTCTGCCAGGATAATGTGGGAATTCTGCAGCAAAAGTCGGGCCAGCGCAACCCGTTGTTGTTCGCCTCCAGAAAGGTTTTTGGTTACTTCGTTGATTTTTTCCAGGATGCCTACCCGCTTTAAAGCCTGCTCTGCTTCGGATTTCTCCCTGGGAAAAACAAGGGAAATCATGGATTTAAGCAGGCCCCAATCCCCTAGTTTCCCAGCCAAAACGTTGTTAAGGACGTTTAGTTGTGGTACTAAGTCTAAGCTTTGTCGCATCATCCCGACTTTTTTGGCCAAATCACGATAATGGTACTGGTTAATTTTCTTTTCAAAAATAAACACTTCGCCACAATCCGGTGCAACAAAATTGGAGATGATGCGAAGAAGAGAGGTCTTGCCCCCTCCGCTGGGTCCTATGAAGGCTACACGTTCTCCTTCAAAAATGGTTAGGGAGAGGGAGGAAATAAGCTCCAACTCTCCATAACTTTTGGATAGATTTTTTAGCTGAACGACTGCTCTGCTCATGGTGGCCACTCCTTAATTCAGCAGCCCCAAATCTCTTCCAATGGTTTCGATCATGGAATAGTTTTCATTTTGGGTGGGGATGAACTGATGGGTATCGTAAAAAGCAAGAATATCTGCTGCCAGATCACTGTTGGTATCTTCGTGCATGGTTAATAAAATGTCTTTCATTTCCGCCTTTATATCATAACCAAACTGATCTTGTAAAACAGCTTCGCTATTAATCGTCCAGTTGTAATTGTAATAATCGTCAGAGATATAGAAGGCTTCTATTTTATCTAAATCAGCTTCACCAGATTCCACCATCATCTCCCATAGAGATTCATTGAGGACGCCGGCATCAAAAGCACCGGATTCCACCAACGCATAAGTCCGATCATGGGATCCGGAATAATTCGGCCCTCCATCAAAATCGTCTTCTGGAATGATGCCCGCTTCATTTAAGAAATACCGTGGCATCAAATGGCCAGACGTGGAAGATTCGCTTCCAAAGGTAAATGTCTTCCCGGCTAAGTCTTCCAGCCCATTGAGATTCAAGTCTTTCTGGGCAATGTAAACACAGTGAAACGCAGCATCCAAAGGACGCTGGACAATGGATGCTGCTTCTGGCACACGATTTCGAGCCTGAACAGAGGTAAGGCCGCCGAACCAAGCCATGTGAATTTCACCTCGTTCAAAGGCCGTTACCAGTGCTGCATAGTCCTGAGACGGTATGTATTCAACGTCTACACCAGATTTTTCTGTCAGGTACTCGGCCATTTTTTTCATGTTTTCATTCAGTTCTGCAGCGGATTGATCTGGAATAGCTCCAATCCTAAAAGGTGAATCGGTTCCATTGCCTTCGGTGGTCGTGCTTGTGTTTGAGCATGCCAAAAGGCTAATAGACAGGCAGCATAGCAAAGCAAATACGAATAAACGCTTCATGGTCATCTCTCCTTAAAAGAATATCAATTTTTATATCTTGTACAGTATATAAAACCTTCGTGGACCAGTCCAATAAAGGTTTTGTATTGGGCCATTGAATATATCGATACATTTATATGGGTGGATGAATTGTGTGCCGCATCAACTAAAAATTGCAATCAAAATAAAGGATGGAGCAAGTTTACTAAGGATTATAGATCTGGCAATTGATTTTGGTTTTGGGAGTTCTGAGGCGTACTCCAGGTCATTAACCCTGAATGAATCTAATGGAAACGCTGTTTCACAAACGTCTTTTTCACTTATGTACTCCTTGTATCTGCTCCATGGATAAAGCTCGATGTTTTGATAATAAATAGATGCCTTCTTCGGCTGTATTTCCGGTTATGCCAGTAGACGTATTTTGTGCCGATTCTTGGAAAGACAGTGCCCAGTTCCTTTCGTCCCTCTTTGATTAATAAGTGGATGTGGTGATTCATAAGTCAATACTCGTAGGACGAGTTGCCCCGTCCCTAAACACAAAAGAACCGTCCCCTCGTGTTGCCAAAGAACCGTCCCCTCGTGTTGCCCTCGTGTTGCTGCACCCACTGATGGAGTGACAACGGATATAGGGTCTTATCCAGATGGTCGTTATCGTGGAGTGTTCAGCGATGGAGGGGATCAGCAGGTAGGGATCCAGTTTTACCTCGAAGATGGAAACTTTACTGATTTAAGCTTCCGAAGACTGAGCTATGCAAATATCGATTTTATGGATATAAACGAGGATGAAGACATGTATCCAGTTCTATTGCAACATCATCAGGTATTGGAATACCTAGAAGGTCAGCCACTCGAGGCCGTCTTTGATCTTTATGAACCTGGAGAATTTGTAGAAGATATCGATACCTACAGTGGTGCTACACTCCGTGCAAATAAAGTACTTTCGGCGATTCGTGACGGATTAAATCGCGGAATTTATTAAACGGAATAAAGTAAAGAAAGGGCTATTCACACTATTTAGCCACATAAAACATCACCTCCTATCACAACAGGAGGTGATGTTTTGTTTTTACTTATAAATGAATGATATCCACCAACAATAACAACGCAAGGCTGCCCAATGCGACAGGGAGTCGGATTACTGCATATTGCTGAAAACACAACATCAACCTTAAGGAGAAACATATGCTCCACACAGAGGGAGGAAACATGTGGAAACGCAACTGGACAGGATAGCAAAAGTAGCAAAGGAAAATCCTAAAGAAAAATTCACGTCATTAATACACCTGATCAACGAGGAAAACCTGATCAAATGCCAAAAAAACATGAGCACCGGAAAATCATCCGGAGTAGACGAAGTGACGAAAGAACAATACAGCGAACAACTGGCGGAGAATGTTGAAGATCTACACAGACGAGTTGCCCCCGTCCCACTGAGCCCACAGGCATGAAAAAACTCATTCCTAAGAATGAGTTACTATAAAAGATTTAAGAATTCATCAAGTGGTATATCAGCTTGCTCTAAAATACTTTGTAAGGTCCCTTTTGCAATTTCATCATGCATAGGTATAATTACTACTCTTGTAGGAATACCTAACTTCTTATATTTTGCATGGCTTCCTTTTTGAGAAACTTTACGAAAATCAATTTTTTCTAAAGCTTTAATAATTTTATTAGGTGATAATATAGGATATTTAGACCCCATTATAATCCAATCTCCATGGTAGTCAAGAAAGTAGGGACATTAATATTTTGGGGGGGAGTATCTTCATAATACAGTTCAAGGGCTTCTCGCAAATTACTAATTGACTCTTCAATCGTTTTACCTTGCGAAGCAACATTATTTTCAATACATTTAGCAACATACCAGTTATCTTCTTTTTGAACAAGGACAGTAACTTTAATACTCATAATAAGGCACCTCACTTTAAAGGTTTAATTATTCATATTATATCATAATGGGTTTAGAAATATACATATTTTAATGTTAGGGTCAATTTATTGAACATCATCTAACAAGCCATTCCCACAAGGGGAGGCTCCTGATGAGTATCCCCTTGTGGGATGACTGCACTTCAGAAGAAAGAAGAACCTTTGATCATTAGTGACAATCGGATACAGCATCGATGGTTCGCCATTTAGTTGTTTCTTCAAACTGCCATTGATCCGGGCGAGTGACCCCATAAATAACTCGACTATGGCCAATAGCATAGCCAATAATACTGCCGAGAGTAGCAGGAACACCTAGTTGTAGACCTACCATTTCGATCAGCATGATGGCAGCCGCTACAGGAACATTGGCAACACTGGCTAGACTGGCAGCCATACCGGCAATTACCAAAGAAGCATTAAGACCGGCATCGGCAACTAAAATCGAAGAAAGCAAATTACCAGTAATGGCACCAAGAAATAAAGAAGGAATTACTAATCCTGCACTACCGCCAGACGCTACGGTGAAAGAAGTGGCTAACATTTTTCCTACTAATAGAAAGCATAAGAAAGCGATGGGAAAACTTCCGTTAATCATACCTTGAATCATAGCAGTTCCAGTTCCTCCAACGTCAGGCAAATAAAAAAGAAGGATTCCTGTTAAAATGCCGCTAAGAATAGGATGTGCGCCTTTACGGGGTAGTTTTGCAAATAATTTTTGGATAGAGCCAAAGAAGGTCATAAATAAAAGAGAAACTACTCCAGCCAGTATACCTGTATGAATAAACTAGTGGACATTCGTCACATCTGGTGAATAGGAAGGTGCATAGAAAAGCGAAGTGGATTCGGCAAATACACCACTTAAGGGAAACACTGTTTCACTTATGTACTCCTTGTATCTGCTCCATGGATAAAGCTCAATGTTTTGATAATAAATAGATGCCTTCTTCGGCTGTATTTCCGGTTATGCTAGTAGACGTATTTTGCGCCGATTCTTGGAAAGACAGTGCCCAGTTCCTCTCGTCCCTCTTTGATTAATAAGTGGATGAGGTGATTCATAAGGCAATACCCGAAGGACGAGTTGCTCCCGTCCCCACTGATCTATCTCCCATTCCCTGAGGAAAGTACAGAGCAAAAAACAGTCGATTGTTATATAGCCCGGGGATATGTTCTTGCTTGAACACTGAGCCTCCGGCTAAATGAAGGATGAGTTTCCTCCGTCCCGAACTGACCCGATGAGCTCCTGTCTTTTAATTACGTTAGGTTACTGATGCATTTAGCGTAGTATGTAAACAGAGACACGAGGGGACGGTTCTTTAGAGACACGAGGGGACGGTTCTTTTGTGCGTGTTCATAGTTTTCTTATCACACCAAAACTGACTCCCGTCAATCTTTCTAGCTGTCTTATGGATAGCCCCTTTTTTTTGAAATCTTTTATTAGTTTGTTTCTATTGTCCTTATCGAAGTTTTGAACTTTGCTGGTGTTGTCAATGTTTGCTGTCTTTTTTATTATTTCTGCCGCCTCCAGGTCATTAACTCTAAAGGATTCTTCGTAGTCCATGCAGCGGTCATGATTCTCTTTTGCATGAAAGCTTTTGAATGATGACACAGCCTTTTTGCTGTCCTTGGCGAAAATGCTTAGTGGCCATTCTGTTTCACAAATGTCTTTTTCTCTTATGTACTCCTGGTAGCTGCTCCATGGATATTTTTCGATGTTTTTTTCAATCCCTGCTTTAAGGGGATTTTGATGGATGTACCGCAGCACGGTTAATAAATACCCATCGTCTTCGACGACTTCACTCTTGTACCGATCTTGAAATAAGTGGCCTCTTCGGCTATATTTCCAGTTGTACCAGTAGACATATTTCGCTCCGATTCTTCGAAAAACTGTGCCCAGATCTTCATGCCCCTCTTTTATTAATAAATGGATGTGGTTCTTCATAAGGCAGTAGCCGTAGATTTCGTAACCACTTACTTCTCTGTACTCTTTTATGGTTTCCAACAGTTTTGTGAAATCTTCATGATCTTCAAAAATAATTTGGCCGTTGATTCCTCTTAACATGACATGGTATATTCCTGTGCGACTTCTCTTTCGTTCTCTTCTCGGCACATGATCACCTCTCTCCTGTTCATTTTAGCATGAAACAGAAATTGAGACAACACAAAAGAACCGTCCCTTTGTGTCTTGCATGAAACAGAAATTGAGACAACACAAAAGAACCGTCCCTTTGTGTCTTGCAAAAGAACCGTCCCTTTGTGTCTTGGCGTCCTTTGGAGTAAAGTCTTGTTTACAAATATACTTAATCAGCGTACAATATGAGTATACCTGTACCAGGGGGGGGTGATAGGCATGAATTACCTAGAAAAAATAGAAAAATTAATTAAAAAGCAAAATGGTACAATTTTAAGTGCAGATCTTGATAGATATGGGATACCACGAAAATATCTTCAAAGATTGATTAATGGAGGTAGGCTAGAAAGGTGTGATCGTGGCGTATATGTAGCGGTTGATGCTATTGAGGATGAAATGTTTGCTATGCAGAAAAAATATTCGCAATTAATTTACTCCCATGAGACAGCACTTTATATGCATGATCTATCAGATCGAACACCATTCGAGTATTCGGCTACGGTTCCTAGTGGGTATAAGGTTGTTTCAAATGTTGCAGATAGATTTAAAATATACTATGTTAAAAAAGAATTACATGAACTTGGCGTTATATCACTTAAAAGCTCATTCGGTAATCAGGTTAGAGTTTATAACATTGAAAGAACGATTTGTGACATTATTAAAAGCAGAAGCAGAGTAGATATTCAAATCCTAAATGAAGCATTGAGACGGTACGTTAAAATAAAATCGTCTGACTATTCATTATTAATGGATTATGCGAAAAAACTCAACATAGAAACGGTACTTAAAAATTATTTGGAGGTGATACTGTGAGTGAAAAAGCGATGAGCTTAAAAGCAAAAATCAGAAATCTAGCCAGAAAAAAAGATATGTCAGCTCAAGTAGTGCTTCAAAACTATATGTTTGAACGATTTCTTGAGCGTCTTTCCAAGTCGGCTTATAGGGATAAGTTTATTCTAAAAGGTGGCATATTGATTGCAGCTCTTGTGGGAATAGACAATAGAGCGACTATGGACATGGATGCAACAATCAAGCACTATCCAATCGATAACGATTCCATTAGCAAAGCAATTAAAGAAATCTGTAATATTTCAATAGATGATGAAGTAACTTTTACATTTAATAGTGTTGATGCCATTAGAGATGATGATGCCTATGGCGGTTATCGAGTGGGTATTGTTTCAGAATACGATACCATTATTACACCAATGCAGATAGATATTACAACTGGTGATGTCATTACACCTAAAGAAGTCTTATATCTATTCAAAATGATTTTTGAAGAAGGAAGTATTGGCGTGTGGGCATACAACATCGAAACTGTCTTAGCAGAAAAAATAGAAACCATTTTGAGAAGGGGAGAGTTGAATACAAGACCAAGAGATTTTTATGATGTTTATATTTTGACAAGAACTCAGAGTTTTGATCTTTTAGTTTTTAAAGAGGCCCTTAAATCAACAGCAGCTCATAGAGAAACTTCTCATATTTTAAATGATACTAGTAAAAGAATCGATGAAATTGAAAACAGTGAAATCCTAAAAAAAAGATGGATCAAGTATACTAAGGATTATAGGTATGCCGAAGATATCGAGTACAGTAGTATCATAGATGCTTTCAGAGCACTGGTTTAAACAATGTTATCTGAATACAACATTGGTACAAATATACTTATAACGAGATAGATGTAAGTATATTTGTAAAACAATTCGTCTTCTAAAATCAAGTTAAAAGCTGAGAAGGCTTTTTTTATTAAAGCGCTACGACGCTACGAGACGGTTCTTTTGTGCATGTTCGTAGCTTTCTTATCACACCAAAACTGATTCCCGTCAATCTTTCTATCTGTCTTATGGAGAGCCCCTTTTTTGAAATCCTTTATTAGTTTGTTTCTATTGTCCTTATCGAAGATTTGAACTTTGCTGGTGTTGTCAATGTTTGCTGTCTTTTTTATTATTTCTGCCGCTTCCAGGTCATTAACTCTAAAGGATTCTTCGTAGTCCATGCAGCGGTCATGATTCCCTTTTGCATGAAAGCTTCTGAATGATGACACAGCCTTTTTGCTGTCCTTGGCGAAAATGCTTAGTGGCCATTCTATTTCACAAATGTCTTTTTCTCTTATGTACTCCTGGTAGCTGCTCCATGGATATTTTTCGATGTTTTTTTCAATCCCTGCTTTAAGGGGATTTTGGTGGATGTACCGCAGCACGGTCAATAAATAGCCGTCTTCTTCGATCACTTCGCTTTTATACTGGTCCTGAAACAAGTGCCCTCTTCGGCTGTATTTCCAGTTGTACCAGTAGACGTATTTTGCGCCGGTTCTTCTAAAGATAGTGCCCAGTTCTTCTCGTCCCTCTTTTATTAATAAATGGATGTGATTCCTCATAAGGCAGTAGCCGTAGATTTCGTAACCACTTACTTCTCTGTACTCTTTTATGGTTTCCAACAGTTTTGTGAAATCTTCATGATCTTCAAAAATAATTTGGCCGTTGATTCCTCTTAACATGACATGGTATATTCCTGTACGGCTTTTCTTTCGCTCTCTTCTTGGCAAAATGATCACCTCTTGTTCATCTTAGCATGAATCAAAGGGCAAGCAAACACAATAGAACCGTCCCCTTGTGTGTAGATGAATCAAAGGGCAAGCAAACACAATAGAACCGTCCCCTTGTGTGTAGGTAGGTGGGTTCTATTGTACGCTTACTTTATTTTCGTTTCTAGTCACAGCATCTTTGTGGATAGGTCTTTATTTATATGTATTTAGATTTATTGGAAAACAAGAATCAAAGCCACAAACATAATCTATACCAAAACAGAGGAAATCAGATATTGGAGGTGATAGCGTGACTAAACATGTAAGACTGTACATTTTGTTAGCGGTTTTATTTTTACCGCCACTTCTTTTGTTTATTCCTATAGGATTTTTTATTATGTTACTGCTTGTTCCACTCATTCCATACTTAATTTCGATGGAAGTAATTGAAAAACTGAGAGATCGTTTATTTTCATTTTTTTTCGTCGAAAAGGAGAACAAAGAAGATAATGTTAAAGAAGATAATGTTAAAGAAGCAAGTGAAAAATCAGAAGAAAATACAGAAGTGTTGAAATGGTCGTCATGGATAGATCGCTACGGACTAATAGTAGCAATTATCGTGTCGATAGCGATCATAATCCGATGGGATGGATGGGCGATGGCGCTTGGTCAAATCGCTTTTATATTTTTGAGTGGTTTTGGAGTAATTACTCTAAAAAAACCAAAGAAATAAAGAACTTTTAATGGTTGATGGTGGAAGTTGGTTGAGAGATTTTACAATGGGAACAGAAGCTAGCTTAGGTGAAATACAAGGGAAGTATACAGAAAAATAAACAACTTAAAAAATTTACAGTATAACAACGTAATAACAGATCGTTTACCAAGAATGAATAATACGCAAAATAAATCAGCGAAATCATTGCCGAATAACATGGGTTTTTGTTTAAAAAGATAGACCCCTCCGATGTTCAGTTCCCTCATGAAAATCAAAGGGTCACAGAGGAGTATTTTGCCTTGTATGACGAAACTTACCTTTTTACCGACAATTTTGCTTTTCTTTCTTTTTACTTTCCTTCGTCCTGTCCAGTCAGTTCTGAAACCCTTAAAGCTTCTTTTTCAATTACTCCTTCATATTCCGTAGAAATTTTAACTGAGAGCTTGTTTAAAACATGAAGAGACGGTTCTTTTGTGCATGTTCATAGCTTTCTTATCACACCAAACCTGACTCCCGTCAATCTTTCTATCTGTCTTATGGAGAGCCTGTTTGTTGAAATTCTTTATTAGTTTGTTTCTATTGTCCTTATCGAAGTTTTGAACTTTACTGGTGTTGTCAATGCTTGCTGTTTATTTGATTATTTCTGCCGTTTCCAGGTCATTAACCCTGAATGAATCTTCATAGTCCAAGCAGTGATCACTATTCTCTTTTGTATAAAAGCTTTTAAATATTGATCTGGCTTGTTGCTGTCCTTCGAAAAAACACTTAAGGGAAACGCTGTTTCGCAAATGTCTTTTTCACGTATGTATTCCTTAGAGCTGCTCCATGGATAGGACTCGATGTTTTGATAATAAACAAATGCCTTCTTCGGCTGTGTTTCCGGTTATGTCAGTAGACGTATTTTGCGCCGATTCTTGGAAAGACAGTGCCCAGTTCCTCTCGTCCCTCTTTGATTAATAAGTGGATGTGGTTATTCATAAGTCAATACCCGAAGGACGAGTTGCCCCCCGTCCCACTGAGTGTCTCGTACCACTGAGCGTCTTATATTCAGTATCTTCAATTATGTTTAGGTAATTAACATACATATACTGGTTGGATAAGTCAGGAATTTGGCAAAAAAGCTTCATATTATTGTTGAATGATTTCTACCACGCTATAATATAGTTAATTAGAGGCCTCTAATTCAGAGAGGTTTATATATAAAATACTATGGAAAAATAACAGAGCGGGAAATGTATCAATGAATGTTCAAAAGAACTTTAAAAAAATAGTGGTCTCTACTGTGGTGGTAAGCATGTTGGTAGCTTCCGTTAGTGTTGTTAGTGCAAATACTGCAACTAAGGTAGAAACTGTTAAATCTGAAAAAGTGGTTGAAACCACAAGTGATATACAGCCAAATTCTATTGGTGTTATTAAAGCAGTAGCTATTTTGTAGGAGGAGCTTATCTCGGAGACATGGCCACAACAGTAATTGATGGAGTGATAGTAGAAGTAACAGGACAACCTAAAGAAGATTGGGCTTCAGACGCAGCTGATTACATTGTAGGTATGCAATATCGATCAGAAGTAACACTACCAGATTGGATGTTAGATCCATCAACACCTTGGTCTTTAGATCCAGAAATTCATAGTGAAGGTGAGTGATACAATTATGTTAAAGGGCAGGTATATATTTATATTAGGTTTTTTAACTGGAATCCTAATGAATATTATAAGATCTATTATGAGTAATTAGATGATTTACTTTGTTCTCGTAAGCAATCCATCAAGTCAAGTTCAACTCAACACAATGAAAATTCTGTTAACTAGAAACCCCTTGGATTGAATCCAAGGGGTTTTATTATGCTGTAAAACTACTTTTTAGGAATTTATAGTTCATAAAAGTATAGAATGCTACATTTTTCTAGAAGGACGAGTTGCCCCCGTCCCCACTGAGCCCCGTCCCCACTGAGCCTCGTCCTCACTGAGCCTCTTTCTATCTTCGTGGCTCTTATCAGAAAAAGTGATTATAGTTAATATCTATACAACCTTGTGTTTCCATAGAAATGTTTAATTATAATTTTGAAAACAAACATGATACTATAATATTTGCGTGTAAATTAGGCCTTTTCAGTTGGGGAATGATCATTAATGAATGAAAGAATAAAAAACTTATATGAGGGAAAAAGTATTGACAGAGTTCCATTTTTTTCTAACGGAACAATCTATAGCGGAATAATGGCAGGCATTAAATCTCGAGATTTCTACTTAAATCAGAAATTATCCTATGAAGTACAAAAACAAACCCTAGCCTTGTTTCATTGTGATAGCCAACCTTCCTTTGATTTTCCTGGTTATATAGGGAGTGTATTTAAGGGAGAAATTACTTTTGTCGATGATCCCTATATCGGTATCCCCAAACTACGACCCTTTGTGAAAAAACAAGAGGACATAGATAAAATAATTCTTCCAGATCTTAGAAAGGACCCGATGATTCTACAGAAATTTGAGTTTCTTGAGTTTTTGGATGTTAATGATTTAACGATTCCTATTAGCATGGGATCTCCGCTAGAAGTTGCCGGAAATATATGTGAAGCATCTTTACTTCTTCGCTTATTTCGAAAGAACACCCAAAAACTAGAACAAATCTTAAGAATTGCTACGGACTTTATAAAGACATTAGGGGATCTTACCATCGAAAGGTTCGGAGCTAAGAAATGCTCAGCGGTACTCAATACTCCATTAGAATCATTAATATCCTTTAAACAGTTAGAAAAACAAGTATTACCCTTTGTTTACGAGATTTATCAACATTTCGAGAAAAAAGGGGTAAGTAATTACTCTTTTCATTTATGTGGCGGACAAAATGATAAACTTGAATATTATAAAGAGATGAACTTCCCTAGCAAAACCTTTGTTAGTCTTGATGAGAAAATTGATTTTCAAAGGGCTTCTACCTTATTTGGAGAAGATTATATCCTCGGTGGAAATATATCTACGGAAATCCTCGTCAGCGGAAGTTCTAAAGAGGTCTACAATGCATCAAAAAACCTGATCCTACATCAAAAGCATAGAAAGGGTGGCTTTGTCTTGATGCCTTCATGTACCTTGCCTCCACTTACTCCACCCTTAAATGTATTTGCCATGTACAAAGCTTGTGAAGACCATGGTAAGTATTAATAAAAATTTTCCGTAAAAGAGGTTGTTAAAATGGATTTGAAGGAAAAACTTCGTGTTTTACCCGATGCGCTCGGTCTAAAAAGAAAAGTGGTGGGGGTAAGAATCTTTAAAAGACAAGAGGAATATGAACAGTCAAAGAGTCGGGAGTTAACCCATAAGATTACTTACTGTTATATGGTGAAATTAGGTTCATACGGAAGGCGCTTTAAAGCAAATCTTTCTCATTTTCATTGTGAAGGTGCTTCGAAGGCTCTGGGTATGATAAATGCAAATGAAAAGGTTATATCCGGTGAAATTTATGAATCCTTAGGACTATATGCTAATCGAAAAGTTGCAAAGAAAGCACAAGAAGATACGGTGTATTTGGATCAAAATAATTATGGTGTGGAAATTTTCCCTTTAGAGGATTATCCCAATACACCCTATGATATTGCAATAATGATAGACAATTCCTATGTGATTATGCGAATAATCCAAGGTTACTCATATAATGAAGGGATCCATAAAGAAATTCGTTTAGGTGGGAATCAAGGAATATGCTCTGAAGTTACAGCCTTTCCCTACGCTAAACAAGATATTAATATATCACTTCTATGCTCCGGCACTAGATTCTTTTCAAGATGGAGCGACGAGGATCTCGCTATCGGTATTCCATATCATAAGATGAATAGCGTAGTCGATGGAATATTGAAGACCATTAATCCTACGGAACCAGACTCTAAGAAAAAAAACATTATAAAAAAATTGGAAGAAAAACATGTTGATCTTAGTATTACCATGAATAGTAGCTACTACAAGTAGCGTAGATAAGGAGGGTGGCTTTGTTTGATTTTATCCTAAGAAATTCAGATAGTATTTCCGTTTATGCGTATAACCACTTTTCTTTATCGATTTCTGCCATTATTATTTCCTTGATTCTATGGATCCCATTGGGAATTTTAATGGCAAAGAACGAAAAAATAGCCTCGATCGTGAACATGATAAGCAATATTCTCTATTGCATACCATCAATTGCCATGTTTGCAATTTTGATCACGATTCCCTTTTTAGGCCTAGGAAGGTTATCTGCAATTATTGCTCTTATTCTATATTCGATGATGCCGATGACAACAAGTGTATACACCGGGATTGTAAATGTAGATAGGTCTTTAATAGAAGCCGTTAAGGGTATGGGTATGGATTCGAAAGATATCTTGCTCCAAGTGGAACTACCCCTTGCGGTCCCATCAATGTTCTCCGGCTTTCGCCTAATATCGATTATGATTATTAGTACTGCAACGTTAGCCACCTATATCGGAGAAAGAAACCTAGGAAGACTGATTTCTCAAGGTCTATCAAGAAGCGATATGGATATGGTGCTAACCGGGGCTTTGTTAGTTTCTGTGATTGCAATCCTACTGGATTATTTATTTTTATTAATAGAAAATAAATTAAGCGGACATGAGCCCAAGGGGGTGGAGTAATCCTATGATATGCTTTGAAAATGTGACCAAAACTTATGGTGCTGAAAAGAACTCTGCTATTAACAATTTTAATTTGTTGATTGACAAGGGGAAAATTACGGTCTTCTTGGGAAGCTCCGGCTGTGGAAAATCCACAACCCTCAGACTAATCAATCGCATGATTGATGCCAACAGTGGAAGGATCACCATAGAGGGTAAGGACATAAAAGAATTGGATGCCGTTGAACTACGCAGAAATATTGGCTATGTAATACAGGATATCGGCCTTCTTCCCAATAAAACCGTCGAAGAAAACATTGCCATTGTGCCAAAGCTCAAAAAATGGAGTCCAGAAAAGATTGCCAAAAGAGTAAAAGAACTGATTATAATGATTGGTCTTGATCCACAAACAGAAGGAAAAAAATATCCAAGACAGCTAAGCGGAGGACAGATGCAAAGAGTTGGTGTAGCCAGAGCCTTGGCAGCAAACCCACCTATTGTATTAATGGACGAACCTTTTGGTGCTGTTGATCCTATGGCAAGGGCCAGACTTCAAGAGGATTTATTAGAGATACAAAGAAAAGAGCAAAAGACCATTTGTTTTGTTACCCATGATATTGACGAAGCAATGAAGCTGGGAGATAAAATTGCGGTTTTCCATCAGGGTAAAATTATCCAATGTGATGATTCGATTACTACATTCATGAAACCTAAAAATGATTACGTAAAAGAATACATGGGCAAGACAAGGACACTCGATGCATTGAAAATCATCAAATTAGGTGACTTAATTGAACCGTCAACAATAAGCTTTAAGAATGCCGATCCTACAGATAAGCTAAAGCTTAATAAAAAAAGCAGTGTATACTTAGCCTTAGCACAATTAATGGATCAATCAAAAACAATAGTGTCCATTACGGGCAATCATTCTGAAGTTCTAGGGGAAATTTCCTATCTGGACATTATAAAGTATTATAATAAGGAGTTTTAATATGGATAGTGTTAGATTACTAAGAGCGTTAACGGAAATCGCTCCCCGCCACTTTCTTATACATGTAGGTTTAGTATGGTCCTCTCTTGCCATTGCAATAATCATAGGGATACCCTTAGGGATTATGTTGAGCCGAAAGGGCAATCGATATTTTTTTGCCCTTATACTGCACGTGCTAACTATTCTTCAAACGATACCGGGCTTTGCTTTTGTGGCATTATCCATACCATTACTTGGGTTCGGGTATCGTCCCACCATGATTGTGTTGGTATTTCAAGCAGTTCTTCCAATTCTGAAGGGTACGATTGTCGGTATCAAAAATATTGATCCTCGGATTAAAGAATCTGCAATAGGTATGGGGATGAGGCCTTTGGGAGTCCTGTTAGAAGTGGAGTTGCCCCTTTCAACGCCCTATATCTTTAATGGCATAAAAACTTCGTCAACCTATGTTGTTAGTATTGCAACCTTAGCAGGTTTTATTGGAGCCGGGGGACTGGGTGTTTTAATATCTAGTGGTTTAGCTATGTTATACCCCGAGTATCTACTTATTGGAGCAGGTTTATCTGCCATTATTGCGCTGGGTATGATCTATCTTGTTACCCTTTGTGAAAATAAAATTATGTTCAGAGTGTTTGGAGAGACAAAAAAATATAATAACAATGGAGGAGATCAAGTGAAAAAAAGAGTATTTGCTATAATGTTAAGTATGTTAGTTTTAGTGGCATTTGTAGGTTGTTCAAATACCACGGAAGGGGATTACAAAGGAGAAATCACCATCGGTTCAAAAACCTTTACCGAAAGTCTTGTATTAGGGAGTGTAATGGTCCAGTATTTAGAAGGATTGGGCTATCAGGTTACTGATCAAACAGGCTTAGGGGAAACAGCGATTATTAGAACCGCTTTAACTTCAGGAGAAATTGATCTATACTTTGAGTATACTGGTACCGGCTTAATGCAATTTATGAATCATGAAGCTGTTTTTGATGAGGCTTTAGCCTATGAACTCATAAGTGAATGGGATAAAGAAAATGGTATAACATGGTTGCCATATTCACCTGCCAATAACACCTACGTTATGGTGGTTACACCGGAGCTTGCCAAGGAACATGACTTGAAAAATGTTAGTGATCTTGCCAGAGCCTATAATGAAGGTCATAGTATTACCTTGGTTACGGCTGCAGAGTCTTACGAAAGACCAGATATGATGCCAAGACTAATGGAGGCATACGACTTTACTGTACCAAATCAAAATCGCTTGAATATCGAACTAGGATTATTCTATGAAGCATTAAGAAATGACGAAGCACAGGTTACTACCGGTTTTGCTACAGACGGCATCATTGAAAGAGAAGGGTATATCCCATTAGAAGACGATAAAAATGCCTTTGCAGTATATAACATAACCCCGGTAGTAAGAACAGAGATCCTTGAAGAGTACCCTGAACTTTCTTCTGAACTGGCAACATTAACAGAGTTATTAACTAATGAGGCAGTAATGAATTTGAATGCAAAAGTAGATATTGAAGGTATAAGTGTGGAGGATGCAGCGAAAGAATTTTTAGATGAACATACTTTATTATAGATAATATTCATTTACTGTTCTACCACTCATCCATCTGAAAAACAGTGATAACCCATAATGGTAAAGAAAACCGCTTATCTTCCAGAGATAAGCGGTTAATATTTTTTACAACCCTGAATGAATCTTCCTAGTTCAAGCAGTGATCACTATTCTCTTTTGCATGAAAGCTTTTAAATATTGATCTGGCTTTTTCACTGTCCTTCGAAAAAACACTTAAGGGAAATGCTGTTTCGCAAATGTCTGTTTCACTTATGTACTCCTTGTATCTGCTCCATGGATAGAGCTCGATGTTTTGATAATAAATAAATGCCTTCTTCGGCTGTATTTTCGGTTATGCCAGTAGACGTATTTTGCGCCGATTCTTGGAAAGACAGTGCCCAGTTCTTCTCGTCCCTCTTTGATTAATAAGTGGATGTGGTGATTCATAAGGCAATACCCGAAGGACGAGTTGCCCCCGTCCCCACTGAGCCTCTAATGACTTGAACTAAAGTTAATTATTCTTGATTAAAGTAATTGGTATGATGACTCAAACATACTCCCAGCCCATAAATTAACATCTACAGTCTCGACTTGTTCATTATTACCTATCGTTATCATGGTGAACATCATAGTGATATTCGTAGCAGAGCTATTCATTAAGAAACTTAGTTCGATATCATTGATATCCCAGTATAGGTTTATATTAAAGTTTATTGTTTCATTGTTTTGTAAAACTTGAGAAATGTAGTTTTTTGAATTGTTTGGCCTAAATACCCAATTAAACATTGTGTTATTCATATGAACCTCGTTTATAACAATCTTTTTTATTTTAGCGTTACTTTCATTTTTAAAGACAAATCTATATGTTAGTTTTTCTAAGCTTTCTAATGAATTAAATTGATTAAGCGGATTAACTGAGGTTCTGTCTATTATCCAGTATATATCGTTATATTTTTCGGTTATAGTTTTAGGGACTTTTTTCATATTTTTTATATAATTGAGTTGAACTTCTTTATATTCTGAGTCATCAAACTGACAACCATTGTTATGGATTGTAAATTTCTTTAGTTTTTCTTCAAAATCCTTTTGATATTTTTCTGTTATTTCTTTTGAAGAATATCCTCTTGTCCTACTTAATACTGATTGAGATGTATCCGGACATCTTTTGCTGTCTGGAATGGTTTCTGCAAATGAAAATATCTTTAGATAAGGTGTATATTCTTCTAATTGTAATTTAATTAGTCTTTCATTCATTTGGTTTGCTTTCTCATTCTGCCATAAAGCCAATGCACTTAAGCAGAAAATTCCTAGAAATGACAATAAAGTTCCATAAAAGGATAATAATTCTCCAGCAGTTATATCCGTAGGTATAATCGTCTTATGGTGTCCTATTAAATAGACTAGCCATATTAATATTGGAATCATTAAAACTATAGCAATTATATAATTTAAATATTTTTCTAAAGTTGGATAGTCTGCCTTTAACTTTTTTAAATTACTCACTAATTTTTTTTCTTTTTCATTCATCTTTTTCAACCTTTCGTAGTCTCGTAAATGTAAGCTTTTTATTATCTGTCCGCTAACGCCTTATTCCCTTCACTCAGTTCGCTTTTCTCCCATTTCAATAAATATTCGTGCAACTCTGTTCGGCAATATCGATTTCTTTCTGTAACAACCCAAAACCCATTTGCTCTACCCTTCCAACAACCTATCCAGCGGACTCTGTATTCTGCTAAGGCTTTTATTGCTCACATCCTGAAAATTTCAGTGGTTTTAGAATGCTTATGACCCAACAGCTCTTGGATGGACCGCAAGTCTGTTTTTCCTTCCAGATAAGTGGGTTTCAAAATGTTGCAAAAGAATACCTCAGCGTATGGAAGGATGACTTCTCCAGATCATGGAGTCCCAAATGATTTTTTCTTCTTGATCCACATCGATCCATTGGTCCTGTAAATTGTTTATGTCATGGATACATTTATTGGAACTACATCTATTGCCATTACTTTTATTATGCCTTAGTTATACCAGTAAATCCACCATTAGGTGCATCTTTTATTCAATACTTGGTTCTGGTGTCAAAAAGGACACTGTTTTTCCTGTTTGTATCAGGAATGCTAGTCTTTTTGGCTTTAATTCACTTCTTCTTGCATAATGGCTTCTAACTGATGGGGGCAACAGCGATACTTGTTTTTATCTACCAACTCAATGGCTTTGGTCTTTTGCAAGGCATTAAGCTCTCGGTAGAAGGAGCTGCGAGACATGCCCAGGCAGTCGAGCATACAGCTTTTAGAAAGATTAATCTGGAAAGAGCAGGTATTCTGGCTTCGGATCTCATTAAGAAAAAAACAGGCGATGCGTTGGCGATTGCTCTGGATGCTAAACAAGATGGTTTTGTTTAACAGAAAGGCGGTTCGTTGATTGACAAAAGACAAATAATTAGACAGGAGCTGAGGGTGCTGGGATATTTTTTCAAGCAATAAGGATTTGCGTAAAAAATAAATAGAGGCTTCTTCCTTTACTTGAAAAGTCAGGCTACCTGTAAGGAGGGAGGGGTAAGACAGGCCAAACATCTCTCCAGCTTGAATAAATCGGAGGGGAATATTTTTGCCGTTTTCTAAGGAAATAAAGGCTGTGACCTGACCATGTTTCAAATAAAGCATACTGTCTTCGGTTTCTTCATGTTCGATAAAGCATCCACAGGGATATACCCTAGCCCCGCAGGAAATTTCTTCTAAAATAAGTTGGGCTTCTGGGGCAGGAATTCCATCCCAAAAATCTGATGTCTTTTGATTCTTAATGGAATCCAAACAAAAACAATTGCTCATGTTCATTCCCCTTTACAGAAAACTGTTCGATATTGGATAGTTTTTTAACGGACACCTATATTATAATCCAGATGATATTGATAATCAATAACAGATAGGAGTGGAGAGCATGGGAAAGAAAAGAAGAAGAGAAAGCCTCGCAAAGGGGTTTTTAGCAATCTTGATGGCTTTTATGGTAGTTTTTGGAACTGGTTGTGGTTCCTCGGGTGCTACGGAGGAGCCGGTTTCAGAAGAAGCAACGGAGGAACAAGAGATAGTGGCCATTAGAACCATTGTGGATCAAAGTGGCAGAACCGTAGAAATTCCGGAGGATATTGAGCGGGTGGTCATGACAGCCTTGCCGTTCCCCAGTATCTATGCCATTACGGGAGAGCCTATTGATAAAGTAGCTGGTATGCATCCGGGTTCCAGAGGCGCCATCGAAAATTCCATTATGGGAGAAATGTATCCAGAACTGTTGGAGGTTCCCTCCGGCTTTATCGAAGGAACGGACATTAATATTGAAGAATTATTGAAACTTAATCCAGATGTGGTGTTTTATTGGGCGGATTATGCCAATCAGACAAAGCAACTGGAAGAAGCCGGCATTACAGCCATTGGGGTCAATACTCAAGGAGATGGCGATGCATTGCTTACCTTACAGAGCTGGCTGGAAATTATGGGAGAAGTTTTTAATCAGCAAGATCAGGTAGGTGCAGTGATTGATTATGGAGAAAAAGTATCCCAAGAGATTCAAGCTGTGGTGGGAGAACTGCCAGAAGCAGAACGGCCCCAAAGTATGTTTTTATTCCGGCATGATAGTCAGGAAATCATTGTGCCTGGTGCTGGACACTATGGAGACGTATGGATAGAGAGCACCGGCGGCATCAACGTTGCCAAGGAGATTGATGTGACAGCAGCCGTTAATATGGAGCAAATTTATCAATGGAATCCGGAGATTATTTTCATTAGTAGTTTTACCTCCACAACGCCCCAGGACCTGTTGGAGAACAACATAGAAGGACAGGATTGGAGCCAGATAGATGCCGTTAAAAATGGACGGGTCTACAAGGTGCCGGTAGGGGTTTATCGCTGGTATCCACCAAGTGGCGATGTGCCTCTTATGATGAAGTGGATGGCCTTGCATCAGCAACCAGATTATTTTCAGTATGATATGAAGCAGGAAGTCCTATCCTATTATCAGCAATTCCATCAATATGATCTAACAGAAGACCAGGCAATCGGGATTCTGAACCCAGTAGAAGCCACTTCCCAAGGGACTTCTGGCCTTAGCCGACAGAATTAAAACAAGTAACAAAGAGATAGGGAGAAAAACATGCAAACACGAGAGAATGCGAATAAAATCATCCTGGGGTTTACGTTGTTATTAATAGGGACTATGGTGGCGGCGGCGGGAATCGGACGCTATATGATTCCCTTTGATCGAGTACTGTCTATTCTGGCGTCTTCGGTGTTGAATATAGAACCAGGTTGGACAGAGGTGGAAGCAACGGTGATTTGGAGCATTCGGGTGCCGAGAATTGTGTTAGCAGTCCTTATTGGGGCAGGGTTATCGGTGTCCGGTGCGGCGTTGCAGGCTCTTTTTGCCAATCCTTTGGTCAGCAGTCATGTATTGGGAGTCTCTTACGGAGCAGGTTTTGGAGCTGCACTGGGGATTCTGCTATCGGAAAACCCGCTTTTGATACAGGCCTTGGCGGTTTTATTTGGCATCATCGCCATAGGCTTAACCTATCGAATAGGTCATTCCAAAAAAGGCATTCAATTGTATATGTTGGTGTTGGCAGGAGTAGTGGTGGGGGCGCTGTTTCAGGCCCTCATCTCTCTGATCCAGTACGTGGCAGATCCAGAAGAAAAACTTCCCAGCATTGTCTACTGGTTGATGGGAAGCCTTGGTGGCACCAGTTTAAGCGATTTGAAACTGGGGGTTCCACTTATTGGCATAGGGATCCTGATGATCTGGTGCATTCGCTGGCATCTCAATGTGCTGTCTTTATCCGAAGAAGAGGCTCACTCCATGGGGGTGAACCTAAAGCTTTTACGAGGCATGATTATTGTCGCTACCACCATTATTACCGCCGTGGCGGTGTCTTTATCCGGCATTATTGGCTTTGTGGGACTGGTGATTCCACATTTTGCCCGAATGATGGTGGGCCATGAACATCGGGTATTAATACCGGCCACCATTTTATTGGGGGGGATTTACTTACTGGTGATTGACACCATGGCTCGATCTGTGACAGCCGCAGAGATTCCCCTTTCTGTGTTAACGGCCATTATTGGAGCGCCATTTTTTGCGCTTTTGTTGAGACGAACAGGAGGTCGATGGCATGATTGAAATGAAAAAAGGAGCTTTCGAGTATAAAAAAAATCAGCCTATTTTTCAGGACGTCAGTTGGTCCTTAAACAAAGGAGAAACCTTATCTATCTTAGGGCCCAATGGCGTAGGGAAAACCACCCTTGTTAAATGCTTGATGGGGTTTCAACAGCTAAAAGCTGGAGAGATTTTATTTGAAGGAAAGTCGATTCGCGAATATGCACCAAAGGAGTTTTTTCAGCGAGTCAGTTATGTGCCACAGGCCAGAAACATTGTTTTTCCTTATTCCGTGCTGGATATGGTGCTGCTGGGAAGAGCCTCTCGCATTGGCTTATACTCCAAGCCATCCCAAAAGGATGTGGATCTTTCCCGAGAAGCCATCCAAAAAGTAGGTATTGAAGAGTTGACTTATTGCTCTACCAGACAAATCAGCGGGGGACAACTTCAACTGGTATTAATGGCCAGAGCCATTGTGAATCAGCCAGAAGTGGTGGTACTGGACGAACCAGAATCCAATCTGGATATGAAAAACCAGTTGATCATACTGGACTTATTGGAACATTTAAGGGAGACCATGGGCCTAACCATTATCATCAATACCCATTATCCCAACCATGCCCTTCGTCTGGGAGGCAAAGCCTTGTTATTGGGCCAGGAAAAACAACAGGATTTTGGGGAAGCATCGGATTTAATTAATGATGAGAAAATCCGCACCTATTTCCATGTCGATAGCCAAATGGTGGAGTGGTTGGAGAAAGAAAAGAAACATCAACGGATTTTTCCCGTTCGCATATCAAAGGAGGCAGTATAGTGAGGAAAATTGCATTTTATGGGAAGGGTGGCATCGGTAAATCCACCCTCACCAGTAGTATTGGAGCGGCCATTGCATCTCGAGGATATCGGGTGATGCAAATTGGTTGTGATCCCAAGGCGGATTCTACCATTAATTTAACAGGTGGAAAAAAAACCGTCCCTATCGTCAATTATTTGCTGGAACATGGGGAATGTAATGATATTGAAGAGATTGCTACCCTTGGATACAAGGACATTGTATGCTTTGAAGCCGGCGGCCCCAAACCTGGAACTGGCTGTGCCGGAAGAGGGATTGTTACGGCCTTTGAATTGTTGCATGAGTTGGATGCCTTTCAACGATATCAGCCGGATTTTGTCTTGTACGATGTTCTGGGGGATGTGGTATGCGGCGGCTTTGCCATGCCAATTCGAAAGGGCTATGCAGAAGAAGTTGTGATTATTACTTCCGGCGAAAAAATGGCATTGTTTGCGGCAGGCAATATCAAAATGGCCATGGATCAGTATCAGAACCGCAACTACGCAAAATTAGTGGGCTTAATTCTGAACAAGCGGAATATCGAAAACGAAGAACAAATCGTAGAAGCCTTTGCAGAACAGGCGGATACCCAGATTATTGGTAGGGTAGAAAGGGATGCGGCCATCCAGACCTATGAAGACCAATACAAAACTGTAATCCAGGGAGATCCTACCCTGCCGGTATCCAAGCGTATTTTTGAAATTGCCGATCGGTTGATCCAGCAAAAATCCACAGATGCCACCAATACCACAAACTCCTCAGAGTCAGAAGCCTTGGGAAAGAGGGTGTTGGCATGAAACCATGGAAACCCTATTATATTCCCATGGATACCTTGCTAGAAGAAGTGGCTACCAGAAGAAACAACACCAATCGAAAAAGCGCCCTTCATTACTGTGCGCCTTCTGGTGGAGGCTGGGGCGTGGTAAGAGCTGCGTGCTTAGTGCCGGAAATATTGATTTTATTTGTGATTCCAGTAGGATGCGGCCGCCATGGTGGGATAGCAGCCTTTCAGACAGGAGATAACGAGAAAGTAAGGTATCTGCTGATCGAAGAAACAGAAATTGTTGTAGGAAGTTATGAAGAACGAATCCAAGAAGCCATTGATCACCTGATCGACCAAGAAAAACCCAAGGGCATGATGGTTTTTTCTACCTGTATCGATGATCTGCTGGGAACGGATTTCGACAGCCTCTTGGAAATGGCGGAAGAAGCCCATGGTATTCCCATTGTACGGGCTAAAATGAATCCTATTATGTCTGAAACCACCAAACCACCAGAGCTGATGATTCAAGACAGCATGTATGCTTATTTGCACAAAAAGCCATTGGCAGGGATTAAGCGAGAAAAATACATCAATACCATTGGGTCCTTTTCGGCCTTGGATAAAAACTCGGAAATTCACTCCCTGTTGCAGGATGCTGGAGGCTATCAACTGAAGCATATCACAGAGTATAAAGAGCTGAGTAAATTTCAGACCATGGCCAACCATAGGTTGAATGTTCTGGTATCTGTTGGTGGTGCTTATGCGGTGAAAACATTAGAGAAAACACTAGGGATACCATATGTAGAAGCCTTAAGCAGTTTTTCACCAGAAGAAACCACCCATCATTACCTCCAGATGGAAAAGGCACTGGGTGTTTCCTTGGGCTATGAAAAATATCAGGAAGAAGTGGAATCCTTTTTAAAAGAAGCCTCCCCAGAAGTAGCAGGAAAAACCGTGGCCATAGGTGCTACCATCCATGCAAGGCCTTTTGAACTGGCCAAATTTTTAACCCAACAAGGGATGAAAGTTCGGTATATCTTGGCAAAAACCGTCCATCCATCAGAAAAATCCTATGTAGAGTGGTTGGCAGAAAACGCAGAACCTATCCAAGTGATTCCCAATTTGGAGCCAAGTTTGTCGGGAGTCCAAGGAGGATTGGATCAGCTAGATCTGGGCATTGGCTTGGACGCCGCCGCTTATTTTGATGTGAGCCACTTGATAGAACTACCCTTTGAAGAAACCCTTTATGGCTATCAAGGGGCTAAAACATTGATGAACCGTATCCTTAAGGCCAAGCCATATCAGGGCGATTTGATACAACGGATTTATCAAGCCAATCTGGTGATATAAGGAGGAAAAGAATGAAGACAATATTAAAGAAGCTTCCCCCCATGGCCCCAGATTATTCCGGTGCCAGTGCCGCCTTTTACTCTTTGGGCGGCGTGATTCTTTTGAATGGAGCCGATGGCTGTATCGGCAACGTTACAGGGTATGATGAACCACGTTTTTTTGAAGAACCTTCCTATATCTTTAGTTCAGGGTTGCGGGAAATCCATGCCATCACTGGAGATGAAGAGGTACTACTGGAAAAAATCAGAACCGCCCAAATAAAAGAAGCGATACAGTTTATCGTCATTATGGGAACGCCTACTTCCGCTGTGATTGCCAGTGACCATGAAAGCATTTCCAGAATGATTATGGAAGAACAGTCGATTCCTGTTATTCCTATGAATACCACGGGCATGGACACCTATGAAAAAGGCGCTTCACAAGCCTTTGAAGCCATAGCCCAAAGATGGGCTTCTTCGGAAAAACCAGCCAAGGGAAATGTGAACATTCTTGGTGCAACTCCCATGGATTATTGGGGCCTCAATCAACTTGCTCAGATAAAAGAAGCACTGGAAGAAAATGGCCAACGGGTCAACAGCATTTGGGGCATGGATGGCGAAGGACTAAGCAGCATCCAGACAAGCCTCAATGCACAGGTGAATCTGGTGATTTCTATGGCTGGTTTAAAAGCAGCACAGTATTTGGAACAACAGTATGATATGCCTTATGTGGTAGGCGTACCCATTGGCAGAAAACCAACGAAGGAATTAGTGGGAAAAATAGGGAATCCCAAGGAGGAAAAGCCAGTTTTCTTGGGAAAAGAGGCAGGGAGTAAAACACCTCCAAAGGGGCTTATTATAGGCGAACAAATATGGGCCAATGCCTTTCGGGAGTATCTGGAAAAAGAAGAAGCCATGGAATCTTTGCACGTATGTTCCTTTTTTCAAATGGAGAAAGCCTATATGCGTCAGGGAGATCGGCAATTAACGTCAGAAGAAGCCATGGAAAGACTGGTGGCAGAACATGACTATGACGTGGTAGTGGGAGATCCGTTGTTTCAGGCTTTTTTTAAAGAAAGAAAACCAAGGTATTATTCCATTCCCCATTTAGCCGTATCCAGCAGAATTGCCTGGGGCCATGAGGTGCTTTATACAGGCCTGGCACCAAACGTCATAGAAAGCAAGAAAAGAAGTATTTTATAAAAAAACCAATCCGAAACAAGAGTCAGAGGAGGTAGAAGGCAGATGAAAAACAGAGGAATCAGGGGGACAGCCCTATTGCTAGTGCTGGTATTGGCACTGCTGACAGGTTGTGGCAATAGCGGTGATACCAGCCAAGAGATTTCCCAAACCACGTCTCAGGAAACCGCAGATTCGACAGAGGTCCAAGGATCTGAAGAAAAGACTGGGCGAATCATTATCGACCAATTAGGGCGGGAAGTGGAAATTCCAGATGAAATAAATCGGGTCGTTACGGATCGAATCCTTCCCTTTCCATCCGTCTATTTTCTGGCAACAGGAAGAGATGAGGACATTGTAGGCATGCATCCGGCATCTAAAAGTGCTTATGAGCATTCCATGCTGTCGGTACTGGCACCGGGGATGCAGGCAGCCGAAACCGGCTTTGCCAGCGGCGAAGAAATCAATATAGAAGAGCTCTTAATGCTGGATCCGGATCTGGTATTTATTCGGGCAGAATCTGGCCTGGAAGGCTTATATGAAGAAGCAGGAATTCGGACAGTAGCCATTGGCACTACTGGCATTGCGGACGGTGATGTGCTAAAAACCATCAATAGCTGGATTGAAATGCTAGGCGAAATCTACGACTTGGAAGACCGGGCCCAGGGAATTATTGATTATGGATTACAAGTTGAAAATGAAATCACCGAAAAAGTGCAAGATCTCGAAGAAAAACCTCGGGCCATGATGCTCTTTAATCATATTGATGGGCAGCCAGTGGTTTCTGGATCCAACTTCTTTGGGAATTATTGGTTAACCACCACTGGGGCTATTGATGTAGCCGAAGAAGAGATTACTGGAAGAGCTCCAGTAGAAATGGAACAAATTTATGCTTGGAATCCAGAAATTATTTATATTACCAACTTCACAGCACTACAACCAGAAGACTTTTACAACAACGAGATCCAAGGTCAGGATTGGAGCCAAATCCATGCCGTGAAGAATAAAAGGGTGTATAAAATCCCCATGGGCATTTACCGGTGGTTCCCCCCTTCCGGCGACGCTCCCTTAATGTTGCAGTGGTTGGCACAGCACAATCAACCAGACTTATTCGATTACGATATGGAAGAAGAAATACGTAGCTATTATGCCGCCTACTATGACTACGAATTATCCCAGGAAGAAATACATGCCATCCTGAATCCAGTCAGGGAAGGAGCTGCCGGAGGCGGCGGCCAGTAGAGCAAAAACCCTTCTTGGCATTTACTGGATTTCAAGAAACGCAGGCGGGGTCATTTCCTGAAAGTGGATTCCCCGCCAGCACCTTCTTTTAAATCACAGAATAATGGAAAGGAAAGGAATGAGATGGATGATTGAGGAAACAAAGCAACAACGGCCTAAAGCTGTCATTGTGGCTGGACCGCCGGCTACAGGTAAAACAGAAGTCATGCTTCATGTGGTGAAAAATTTGCAACGAAAAGATCAAAAAGTGGCCGTCGTAAAGGTGGACTGTTTGGAGACGGAAGACGATGTGAAATATGCAGCCTTAGGAGTTCCGGTAGCCGTTGGCTTGAGCAACGACATATGTCCGGATCATTTTTATGCAGTGAATTATGAGGAAATGATTTCCTGGACAGAAGAAAATGAAGCGGAAATTTTGGTGATTGAAACCGCAGGGCTTTGTCATCGCTGTGCTCCAGGAATCGAAGGCGTCCTAACCTTTTGCGTGGTGGATTGTTTGTCCAGCATCAAAACACCTCAGAAGGCAGGTCCGGTGGTCACCACTTCCGATGTGGTGATTATGACCAAGGGAGATATGGTGTCTCAAGCCGAAAGAGAAGTATTTCGTGCCAAAATCCGAGAAATCAACGACAAAGCCCTTATTCTAGAAGCCAATGGATTAACTGGTAGCGGATGTGAGGGGCTGGCTACTATTATTCATCAAGAAGACCCCCTGCAGGAAATCAGTGATTCGCGGCTGCGTCATCCTATGCCAACGGCAATCTGTTCCTATTGCATGGGAGAAAAACGCTTGGGCAATAAACACCAACATGGAGTGGTCTATAAAATGGATTTTAGCAAAAGAGGAGGGGGCATATATGCTTAGGGAGATTACCATTCTGGGAGGACGCAAGAAAAATGGAGAGCCAGAAGCCGTACAAGAAGTAACGGTTCAAGTGGGGCAGGTATATAGCATTGTGGGATTTACGGGATCAGGTAAAAGTCAGCTCATTAATGATATTGAACAAATAGCCCAGCGAGATTCTATTTCCAGACGTCAAATTTTGCTGGATGGCGAGCCTCCTCTGGATAATGCCCTCCATAGATATGAACAAAACTTGGTGGCACACCTTTCTCAAAATATGAATTTTATTTTGGATATGAAAGTAAAAGAGTTTTTAATCATGCATGCAGGGTGTCGAGGCTTTAGGGAACCGGGAAAAAAAGCAGAAGAAGTCATTGAATGCGCCAATACCTTTGCGGGAGAAGCCATAAAACCAGAAGAGAACTTGACACGCCTCAGCGGAGGGCAATCTCGATCCTTGATGATTGCCGATGTAGCCATTAATGGAGATTCTCCGGTGGTATTGATTGACGAAGTGGAAAATGCGGGAATTCATCGGCTTAAAGCCATGGAAACCCTGGCAGCACAACAAAAAATCGTGTTGGTGGTCACCCACGATCCACTGTTAGCCTTATTAGGAGAAAAAAGAATCATCATGGGCAACGGAGGGATGCAGGCGGTACTGGCATTAACACAACAGGAAGTAACAGTTCGTGGCAGACTGGAAAAAATGGCAGGTGTTCTGCAAGGTTTGCAAGACCAGTTGCGACAGGGAGAATCTGTATCCTTAGAATTTCAACCATAAAAGAAAGCATAACGCCTAGGATGGATCACAAAAAGAAATTTTGGATGGGGAAAGAAAAAAGGGTTTAGGAAGAAAGGGGCATGAAAAAATGGAGAATCAAGGGATCGAAAAACACATCACATTATATTGGAATAACCCTAGCTGCCTGAAAAAAGCGGTAGAAGGAAAACTGGATGCAACGGCCTCCCGTTGGAAAGCACAAAAAAATGCCACCGTAGACTTTGATTATTATGGGTTGATTGAAGACATGTTAATGGAGGATCGATTAGAGGAAGATCTGCAGCAGGGACGAATGGGAGCCGATGTACTGGTGAGTACAGATATGCAATTGTTTCATCGGAAAGATCTGTTACTGGGAAATCTTCCTCTTTTTCAGCCCATAGAGGATTGGTTTCCGATTCGCAAGGAATTTGCAGAGATGGCTCATGCTCAAGGGTATTTTCAGCCTGGAGTAGTGGTGCCAGTCGTCATGATAAAAAACAAGGAAATGTTGGAGGAAACAACGGAAATCCGTGGATGGGAAGATTTGTTAGATCCATCACTGGCAGGGAAAATCGCCATTTCCAGCACAGATAAGCCTGCAGGGAAATCTATTTTAAAAGGATATTGGTATTTGTATGGAGAAGAAGGGCTACACACCGCCAAGGAGCATTTTAGTGTCGTAAGTAATCCAGCGGCTGTTTTTGATGCGGTGGATCGAGGCCAATACCCCTTAGGCATTGTGCCACTGCTGTTTGCTTCGGGTCCAGGAAAAAGCGGCCAGGTGGAAAAAATATGGCCAGAGGAAGGGCTCTTCGTGGTTATTTCTTACGTGGCCGTAAGGGCAGACGCTGGACCAGAAGTACGAGAAATCCTGTTAGAAAGCCTTTATTCCCAAGAAATACAGGATTTATATAGTCAAAGAGGGCTCATGATTCCAGTTCATCCTGAAGTGGAGCCAAAGCAAGAACTCATGGCATATAAAGGAAAACTACTCTATCCCAGTTGGGAATGGGTGGAGCAAAAGGATATGAGTCTATTAGAGGATTGAATGCGATGATCATCTACGCTGTCGCTTAGGGGAAAAAAGGGACGCTTCTTGCGTCCCTTTTGGTAGATGGGATCGATGGATCAAGTGGCTGCAAAAGAAAGTTTGATGGGGAAATTTAGCGATCGGCGATTGCGTCTAAAATGGGCTTGATGGAGGTTCTATCAAGATAATCTACGGGTTTTTTCATGGAATTCAACAGACCTTTGTCATCCTCCGTCCATTGGGATGGATCTTTGCTTTTGATTTTTGTCTCCATGAGTTTCATCATCATTTTATGCATGAATTTCTGTTTGGTATAATCAAAAGCACCCCGAAGCAAAAACAGTGGAACTTGACCCTTCATTTCATCGGAAAAACTGGCATTCTCAACATCGAGCAAAGTTTTTTTTCTGGAGGGTGACAGACCGACTCCAAAAACAATTACTTTTTTAGCGTGTAGAGAGGGATAGATTTTTTGAAAGGATTTTATTCCACTGATTCCAGCAGCGTATAACCCTCCGCCAAAGAGAATCACATCATAGTGCTTAAGTGCATCCATCTGGACGCTGTCCAAGTCCCAACAGTCACCGCCAGTTTCTTCGGCTAGCCACTGTGCATATTGTTGGGTGCTTCCGTAATGACTTTTGTATAATACCACCACTTTTTTAGTGTTGTTTTGTTCCATGTTGATTCCTCCATGTATGTTGTTTTTGAAATCGGGATAGGTCAAAATTGGCAATGATCAATCCTGCTAAGATGGTGATGCCACCGATCCACTGCATGGATGTCATTTGTTCACCTAGAACTAATTTTGCAGAGAGAAGCCCTGTGACAGGTACCAGCAGTGAAAAAGGAGCGATGCGGGAAGCTGGGTATCTTCCTAATAAATAACTCCAGCCTCCATAGCCCAATAGCGTGGCACCAAAGGCCAGGTAGAGAATCGAAAAAATGGAAATAGAGCTGAGTTGGGTCAGGGCACTTAAAATGGTAGCAGGGCTATCTATCCAAAAAGCGATGAGGAACAGAGGGATAGGTGGAATGAGACTAGCCCAGATGACCAACCCAAACATATCGATGGTTTCGCCTCTAGCAATGGCCTGGTTGGCAGCATATCTCAGGATAATATTGGATAGTGCCCAAAAGGATGCGGCTAGCAGTGTTAATAAAAGCCCAGATATCGGGATGCCGGCTATATGGTTGTGCTGACCACTATTTGCAATAAAGAGGAGCCCACAGGCTGCAATGATGAGCCCTAAATGTTGCCGGCGGTTCATGGGTTCCTGAAGGAAAAAGAAGGCCAGTAGCGGGGTGATAAAAGCCGAAGCTTGTAGCACGATGGAAGATAGTCCTGCCGGCATGCCAATTTCCATGGCATAAAATAAACTCCCAAATTGTCCCACTCCTACGCAAAGCCCATAAGCGACGCCATATCCCAAGGGAATGGTCGGTTTTTTTACGAAAAAAACCACTGGCAATAAACAGGTGTATCGCAAGGCGGCCAATAAGGTGGACGGGACTCC
This sequence comes from Tindallia texcoconensis, assembly GCF_055383815.1. Lineage (NCBI taxonomy): Bacteria > Bacillati > Bacillota > Clostridia > Peptostreptococcales > Tindalliaceae > Tindallia > Tindallia texcoconensis. Next base: position 1,314,011 of record NZ_AP042431.1, on the reverse strand, counting down.
TTCCAGTCCTAGCTTTATGGCCGTAAAGTTAAATCCCCACAGGATTACCACCATGAATGCCAGTAGCTTATCTTTGTTTCTCATGCCATCGACTCCTTTGGTATGCGATCTATCTCTAGCATACGCAATTTTTTCCAAGGATACAATAGCATGCATGGGAAAATCATGAATCTCTTGTCAATACATTTTGCAGATCTGAGGCCAACAATGGTTTGTAATAATAATACCCTTGAGCAAAGCAACAGTCTTTTTCCAGTAAAAAGGATGCTTGCAAAGAGGATTCTACCCCTTCGGCAATGACTTCCAATTCAAAAGAATGAGCCAGCTCGATGATGACTTTGGCAATGGTGCCGTCGTCTTTGTTGGGAATACCTTGGATAAAAGACCGATCAATTTTAATCTTATCAACCTGAAACTTATTTAAATAGGATAGGGAAGAGTAGCCTGTTCCAAAATCATCAATAGAAATTTTTACACCAATGCCCGAGAGGGCTTTGAGTAATTGAACGCTTTGGGATTCCCGATGCATTAAGATCCCTTCCGTTAGCTCTAATTCTAAAAGATCAGGGGATAGTTTTGTTTCTTGTAAGGTTTTTTCTACTAATTGCACTAAATATGGATAGGTAAACTGTAATGCAGAAACATTGACACTCACTGGTAGGGCCAGGTTGTTCTTTTCCAAGGATGCAGCAAATTGACAGGATGTTTGTAAAATCCATTCTCCTAAAGGAACAATCAGACCGGAATCTTCTGCCAAGGAGATAAAGACATCTGGAGGAATAGGCCCTTTGGGACTGTTCCATCGGCATAAGGCTTCTATTCCAATAATTTCTTTGGTTTTCATATGAACTTGTGGTTGATAGACAAGAGAAAACTCGCCTGCTTCGATGGCATTACGCAAGGATTTTTGAAGCTCATACTGATAAATACTCTGTTGATTATACAGTTCGTTGTAGTACTGAATATTTTCCAGTTTTTGTTTTTTTGATTGATTAAGGGCCGATGTAGCGCCGGAAAGAATCTTGCGATAGGTATCTCCGTCGCTAGGATAGACGCTGACCCCCATGGCGATTTCTATATAGACCTCTTCTTCATCGATGGCATAAGCTGAATTTAGTAAGGCACCCAAGGCTTTTACTTGTTGATAAATAGCTTCTTTTCCTCTTAAATTAGTCAGTAAGACTCCAAATTCATCTCCTGTGAAACGAGAAACTAAATCGTCTTGGGAGACGAATTTTTTTAACATGGTGGCGATTCGAATGAGAATTTGATTGCCAAAGTGATGTCCCCGGGCTTCGTTAATCAGGCGAAATCTACGGATGTTCAAGAGCACAAAAGCATGAAGGGAAAAAGGATGTTCCGTGAGGATTTTCTTGGCCTGATTTTCAAAAGAAACCCCAGTTAATAAGTCTGTGAGGGGATCAATGGTTTTAAGCTGTAAGATTTCATGTTCCTGTTTTTTTTCTTTGGTAATATTATGAAGATAGCCTAAATAATAAAGTTCTTTTCCCAATTGGACATATTGAAGGGTCAAATCAAAGACCTGCGGTTCTTCCTGAGGGGGCCTTAAGGTGATTTCTTTGTGAAAGGTATTTCCTTTCACCAATTTGGGTAGGTTTTTCACATCAAGTTGAAAGGTATCCTGCAACAAAGCATGGGATGCAAGGCTTTCTGGCGTTTTGTTGATTAGGGTCAGCAAAGGGTCGTTGGCATAAAGATACGTATCTTGTCGAGTCGTAATGAAAGTAGCTTCTTGACTGCCTGACAGCAATTCTAAAATAAGTTCTAATCGGTCTTGTGTCGCTTTTCGTTGCTGGGATTCTTCGATGAGTTCTTCGTTTTGTGCTTGTAGTTCTTCTGTATATTGACTAATGGTGTGAGACATTTCATAAAGGCTGTGGACTAAGCTACCAATTTCATCCGTCCGTTCAAAGAAAGGAGTAGGAAAAGCCATCATGATCTTTTCGTGTTCGTAGGTGCGAATTTCATGGGTGATGATGGACAGAGGTCGAGTCATCTGGCGACTGATCAAAAGAATAAGTGCCAACGCCAAAGCAGAAAAACCCAATAACAAGGTCAACCAATGTTGGTGGAGCATTCCCAAGGGAGCCAGTACTTCTGATTCTGGCAAAAAGGTCATAAGAGTCCAATCGGCTGACTTTAAGGAAATATGAGCCGCATACCAAGCATCTTGATTTTTATGGAAATGAAAAACACCCTTTGGCTCCGTTAAAAAATCATTGTGGAAAGGAAAGTGATCCTTCAGAGAAAATTGTCCAGGTTGGGTTAAAACTGGTTGGGAGGGATGATAAATCACTTCTCCTTGGTGGGTAACGAGTACGGGGTACCCAGAAATGCCAATGTCATAGTCCTCCATTAATTGGTAAAGGTCATCAATTTTAACATCGATGGCAACGGCGCCTATATCTTCCCCATGCTTCCAAATGGCTTTTGCCACAGAGATAATCATTTCGCCAGTTACAAAATCAATATAAGGAGAAGTAATGACAGTGGAATCGGCGTCGATGGTTTCTTGATACCAAAAACGGTTTCGCAAATCAAAATCAGCGGGACTATCGTAGTCATAGCGATCTGTAATCAGATCATTGGCTTGTGCCAATCCTAAAAACACCAGGGATATTCTTGAATCCAAAGATTTTAGTCCTTGCAACTGCCTGGTGACCCGTCTATAGAGGGGGTCTTCCCTTTTGGCATATCGGTCTTCAATTCTTTCTAATAAGAGGAGGAAGTCTTCGTTTTTACTCATGGTATCTACTAGCATTAAATATTCTTGTAAATATCCATCTATTTCTTGTTGGAGGACCGCCGCATCTCGTAAAAGCATTTTCTCACTTTCCTCAATAAAAAACCCCGTTGAAGACTGGTTCATCAGATAACTATTGGTACCCAATATAAAAAGTGTGAGAAGAATGAAGAAAACAGATATTTTTCGCACTAGTTTATGCTGAATCCATGTCATGGCAATGCTCCTTTATTTTGGGAAAAGAGATAAGGCGTCTTGTTTTGTTTTTAGGAAGAAGGAAGGGATGCGGATGCATCCCTTCCTTCTAACATTAGAATGCTTACACTTTGAATCGATTAATCAAGGTTTGCAAATCTTCAGCAATAGAAGCTAAATTTTCACCTGCGTTAGCCACTTCTTTAATACTGGCGGTTTGCTGTTCCGTAGCGGCAGAAGCTTCTTCTGTACTTGCGGCATTTTCTTCGGAAATAGCTGATAAACTTTGGACTAATTCAACAATATTGTCTTTGTTTTTTTCCATCATGGCAGACGAGTCATTAAGCTGATCCACAACCTGCTTAACCAATTCGGTTGATGTGGCAATGCCATCAAATTTATCTTCGGTTTCTTTCACACTATTGCTTTGTTGCTGGATAATGCCTTTTACTTCATTCATCGTATCAACTGCATTTTCCGATTTGGATTTCAGTTCTTGGATCACTTCTTTTATATCACTTGTAAAACGATTTGAGTCTTCTGCAAGCTTTCTTATTTCATCGGCGACAACGGCAAAGCCTCGGCCTGCTTCTCCGGCTCTGGCGGCTTCTATGGCTGCATTTAAAGCCAGAAGATTGGTTTGATCCGCAATGCTTTGAATCATCGAGCTGGCCGTTTCGATTTTTTCAGCACTTTCATTGTTGCTAAGAATGTTTTGATAGACTTTTTCCGATGCGATATTAGATGCTTTGGTTTTTTCCACTAGTTCCGAGAGTATTTTAAAGCCATCTTCTTTTTCAGCATCTATTTTTCCGGCGGCTTCATTTAGTTTGGAGATCAGTTCAGCGTTGGAGTCTAATAACTTGCGTAGTTCTTCTATATTATTGGCAGTGTTTTCGGTATCACTAGCTTGATCCGAGGCACCTTCTGCAATCTCTGTAATGGTTTTCGCTACTTCTGTGGAAGAGAGACTTGTTTCGTTGGCTGCGACTGTAAGTTCTTCGGCAGAAGAAGCTACTTGATCCGAGGCATCTGAAGTTGCTTGAATAAACTGAACCACATTATCTCTCATGGAAATAAGAGCTTTGGTCATTTCGCCAATTTCGTCTTTGCGGTCCAAGGTTTTTGCTTCCTTGTCATCCTTTAGCTGGGAAAAATCCAGGGTGGCTAGTTTATTTAGTTTTTGTGTAACGGCTACAATGGGATGGGAAATCCTACCACTTGCTATATAGACAATGGTCAGCACGATCAGTAAAGAAGCTACGGCGATCAAGAGGCCCACCTGACTTGCAGATTTGGCACCTGCAAAAACTTCTGCTTCATTGACGGCTGTCACGATATACCAATCTAAATTAGGGTGGTCCACAGGTGTGTAAGCGGCTACTCGTTGATTACCCTCGACGCGATATTGGCCATAGCCTGTTTCGCCTTGGAGGACTTTTTCTTGAAGGAGTTCCGCCAGTCCCACAATCGAATCATCCCCATTGGCAAGGTCAATCAAATTTTCCTGGTTTTCAATATGTTCAAAATTAGGGCTTGTAATAAGATCACCTTGTCCGTTGAGAATGTATGAAAAACCAGTTTCTCCATAGGTTAATTGGCTACTGATTCGATCGATTTCATGATGGTTCATGACGGCATATAAAATTCCTTGAACCCGACCATTTCGCTCAATGGGTTCTGCGATAATGAGAATGGCTTCACCAGATGCAGCGCCAATGAGAACATCAGAGATATTGGGTTGGCCAGTCATGGCTATTTGGTAGTATTCTCTAGTGGTGATATCAACGTGAACCCTTTCGTTATCCAAGCGATAGGAGTTGGCTTGGTCATCGCTTAAAAACATTCTTACATAGCCTTTTCTTTCCATTTGCGGATGAAATTGAGAAGCGAAGCGCCTCCACTCAGCGTCCGTATAGTCTAAGGGATTATTGCCGCCTTGATAAATTTCTGGGTGTTCGGATAAGGTAGCCATATAGTCAAAATGATCATCCATCATCTCTTCCAGAAGCAAAGCATTACCCCTGACATTGCTTACCAAGGCCCTCTCAACTTCTTCACCAATGTATTTGCTGGTAAGGGAGGTGTTGATAAAGGTTGCCCCTAAGAAAACTAGGGCAAAAATAGCTCCAAACATGATAATTAGTTTCGTTTTTAAAGATTTCATCTTGTTCATCCTTTCTTTCCTCTTTTTGTAAGGACAGTGGTAGTAACATAAAATGACCGAAAATTCTAACGATAAATACTTAATACCCAGTGGATATGGAAATACACCTTCATGATCAAAAAAAAAGAGTGTGATGAGATTAGTCAGTTATATGTTTTTCTTCTTGGTGAAAGGGTAAAAAAAGGCTACAGAAGGATGGAATGACAAGACAGAACATCCCTTTTTCAAGAATAGGTGGTGAGGAAATGAAAAAAATATTTCAACGGAGCATGGGTTTGCTGATTCTAGCCATATTGGTATTAACCGCCTATAACTTTAATGTGGTGCGAAATGAAATGTTGGAAAATCGATACAATGCATTGGTCAACGATTTAAGAACAGACTCGGCCACCTTTGGATTATGGATAAAAGAAAAAAAGAGTATTGTGAATACGGCTAAAGATATTTATGACAATTTTTCGTATGAAGAATTGGTAGCCTACAACACAGAAAACCCTTATTTGAATATCAATAATGAAGACCCGAGTATTTCTCAACTATATATTGGATTAGCCGATGGCCATTTTATTACAGGTGGCCAATGGATTCCGCCGGATGATTACGATCCCAGAACCAGAACTTGGTATCTAGAAGCACAGGAAGCTGGCAAAACCATTGTTTCCAGTGTGTATGTAGATCGGGAAACAGGAGAAATGTTGGTGACCATCAGTTCCCCCCTATACCTTCGGGAAGGGTTTATTGGAGTGATATCAGCGGATGTGTTTTTAGAAAGCATTCGAGGGTTTCTAATGGCAGAAATGGAAAAACGAAATAGTTATTCTATGTTGGTGGATGAAGATGGGACCATGATGATTCATACCCATCGACCTAATCTAGAAGGGCAAAATATTTATACGGATTTAGGCTCTTCATTGTTTAAGGATTATTTTAATGAAGCGAAGCAAAGCCAGGATATTGTTCGAATGGCCTATGCCTATGAAGGGGAAGACATCCTTGGAATTGTTCAGAAGGCAGATGGGCGAAATTGGTATTTGGCTGTGGCCAGAGTCGATGATGTCACCCTATGGAACGCACAACTGGGGTATCCGTGGATTTTCTTTGTAAATGCCCTGATGCTCACCATCATTGTTGTTTTAATGGGGATGATTCTTAAAGCAAGGTCGGAATTGCATAGCATGAATGCACTTTTAACGAAAGAAAATGAGAAAGACTTTTTAACAGGCATCTATAATAGACGCTACCTCAATCTATACTTAGAAAGTGTATGGCGGCAACAGCGAGTGGAGGCGTTAAGCATCTTGATATTAGACGTGGATTTTTTTAAGAATTACAACGACACCTATGGACATATCCAAGGCGATGAAGTCTTGAAAAACTTGACGAAGTGCATCAATAACCTGGTAAGAAAAAAGGATGTTTTTGCTCGATTTGGGGGAGAAGAATTTGCTTTAGTGCTGGAAGATGTTGAAGGACCAGAGGTGGAAAAGATAACGCAAAAAAGCATAGATGCTGTATATCATTTGGCCATGGAGCATGAGACATCTCCGTTTAAACGGGTCACTATTAGTATAGGAGTCGTTACGGTTGCTCCAGGAAAAAAGATAAGCGTCAGAGAGGCCATTGAATATGCAGATGAGGCCTTGTATGAAGCCAAGGAATCAGGAAGAAATAAAGTAGTTTTTCATGAAGGACATAGGTAAGAAAGGACAGGGGGGACGGACTTTTTTCCTGTTCTTTCTGGTGTTTCTTCCAGCGACTGCAAAGTGAGGCCTCCAATAATCAGAAAAGAACAAGAATAGAGGCAGTCGGAAAAAAATCCTTTATAAGCCTTGATTATTCACTTGAACAACGTCAAATCACGGTCTGCTTTTAGTCCGTGAATTTCTGGAAAAACTGGGCCTTCGTAAAATACTCGAAACAATTACTGGGCAATACCGTAGATTTCGGAGGAGAAGGACGAGTTGCCCCTGTCCCCACTGAGCCCCAGCCCCCTGAGCCCCCTGGATGATCGACTTCGTTAAAGATAAGAAATAGCTTGTTTTCATAATCTTCCTATGATAGGATGAATAGATAAATAAACTATAAATCCTTAAGGTGCCTCTTAAAAGGAGGAGAATAGGAAAGACCGGTTATAGTCCGGCGCGGACCCACCACTGTAAGCGAAGACGAATCCCTAAGATGCCACTGAAGAAATTTGGGAAGGCTGGGAGGAGGAAGAAACGCAAGCCAGGAGACCTGCCTTAAATGAAAACATGCGTAAAGCGACAAGGGGAAAGTAGGTAAAGAGAACTAAGATGGGAAGTCTCTTAATAATTAAGGGGCTTTTTTTAATGCCCTAAAAAAGGAGAATGAAAATGAAGAAAAAATGGCTGTCTCTGTTACTAATGATGGGAATCCTGCTTTTTATAGGGTGCGGAAAAGGAGAAGTTCAAACGGACTCCAAAGAAACAATAACGGATTATCAACCGGTGACGATCCAAAATTTTAATAGAACCTTAAGCATTACCGAAGTGCCAGAGCGAATTGTCAGTATGAATGTTCATACAACCGAAATATTATTTACCTTAGGCTTGGGAGACCGTATTGTAGGAACGGCTTTTAACAACGCTGAAATCCTGCCGGAATTCAAGGATGATTTTGACCGTATCCCTGTGTTAGCCGAAAGATATCCCTCTATGGAAGTTTTGCTAGGCGCTGAGCCAGACTTTGTATATGGGCGTGACAGTGCCTTTGGTGCAAATGGAACAGCTTCTGTGAACGAAATGGAAACCTATGGAATTCATGCCTATGCGGTAAAAGGAACCTTGGTAAATGGAGCAACCATGGATGATGTCTATGAAGACTTTCTGAACTTGGGCAGGATTTTTGATGTGGAAGAAAAAGCAATTGCTATTGTCAGTGAAATGCAACAGGAGATGAAAACGATTCAGCAACAATTGGGAGAAATAGAAGAACCGGTGAAAGTTCTTGTTTTTGATATGGGTGGAGACGCGGTATTTACGGCGGGACAATCCCTGCAAACAACCCTGATTGAAATGGCTGGTGGTAAAAATATTTTTGATGACATTGCCAATAACTGGGGAAGTGTTAATTGGGAAGAAGTCGTAGACCGCAATCCAGAAGTTATTGTGATCAATGACTATGGAGATGAAACGGCAGAAGAGAAAATCGATGAACTGCTTACTAACCCCTTTATGCAGGAGGTGGATGCTGTGAAAAACCAACGTTTTGTCATCCTGCCACTTCCCGGTGTTTTTGAGGGTCCGCGCAATGTAGATGCCCTTCGGATATTAGCTGAAGGGTTCTATCCAGAACAGTTTTAAAGGGAGCTGTCTAGATGAAAAAATCGATTTCGATGCCAAAATTATCGATATTGTTTTTGGTCTTATTGGTGGGTTCTGTTACCTTGGCTGTAGCTATTGGACCCGTCTCTATTGGGTTTCGAACCGTGTGGGAAATTGCCTTTAGTCAGTTCGCGGTGTTGGAACCATTGCTGGAAGAAGACTGGACAACAGCGCAAAAACACATTGTATGGGATATTCGGTTTCCGAGAGTTCTTCTGGCAGCCATCGTTGGTGCCGGACTGTCGCTGTCAGGAGTTACAATGCAGGCGCTTCTGAGAAATTCGTTGGCAGATCCCTATATTTTAGGCGTGTCTTCCGGAGCCTCCGTTGGCGCAACCTTAGTGATTGTATTAGGATTCTTCCGGTTTTTCGGACAAATGGCGATTTCTTTTGCTGCCTTTGCAGGAGCCCTTGCGGCGGTTCTGTTTATTTTTATGCTGGCGCAAGTAAAAGGAAAAGTATTGCCTGTTCGGCTTATCTTGTCTGGAATAGCTCTTTCGGCCATGTTAAATGCACTAACGAATATTATTATTATGACAGCGCCAAGAGAAGAAGGAATTCGCAATGCGCTCTTTTGGATGATGGGAAGTTTAGGTGGTACTAAATGGTCTCATTTATGGATTCCTTTGATAGCCGTTATCGGTACTTTTCTTTTTCTTTTTTACCAATCCAGAATGCTTAATATTTTGTTAATGGGTGAAGAAACAGCTATCACTCTTGGAGTGAATACCCATCAACTTAGCAAAATGCTATTAGTGGTGACGGCTCTGACAACAGGAATTATGGTGGCAGTTAGTGGTGCTATAGGGTTTGTAGGGTTAATGGTGCCTCATGTAACCCGTTTCTTAGTGGGAGCAGATCATAAAAAAGTACTTCCTTTATCGGCATTGTTAGGTGCTGTGTTTCTTATATGGGCAGATGTGCTGGCTAGAACCTTGTTTGCGCCGGAAGAAATGCCTATAGGAACCATTACGGCCTTATTTGGAGGGCCATTTTTTATCTGGCTGCTTAGAAAGAATGACTACTCCTTTGGAGGTGGCTCGAAATGATGGTTTCTGTAAAAGACCTGTCACTATCAATCGATGGATCGCCAATTATTGAAGACATCAGTTTTGCAGTAGAAAACAAAGAAATTATCGGGATCGTTGGTCCAAACGGGAGCGGAAAATCCACCTTATTAAAAACCATTTATAAAACACTGCGTCCAGATAAAGGAACTATTTTGATGGATCATCAGGATATCAGTACCTTGTCAGAAAAAGAAACTGCAAAGAAGATGGCGGTATTAAAACAGGAATCTACCATTGATTTTGATTTTACGGTTCGAGAAATGGTGGCGATGGGAAGAGCTCCGCATAAAAAAACCTTCGAAAACTATTCTCGGGCGGATTACATGATTGTCGATGAAATGATTGAAAAAGTGGGGATGAAAGCATTTTCCAACAGAAGCTTTACGACCTTGTCCGGTGGAGAAAAACAACGGGTCTTGTTTGCCAGAAGTTTAACGCAAAAGCCAGAGTTGTTGATTCTTGATGAACCGACAAATCATCTAGATATTAAATACCAAATAGAAGTCATGGAAATTATTTCAGAACTGGATATTAGTATTTTATCCGCCATTCATGACTTAAACATTGCTTCTAGCTATTGTGATAAAATCATTCTTTTGCATCAAGGAACCATTAAAAGTTTTGGAAGTCCGGAGCAGGTACTGCAGGAACATGTCATTAGGGATATTTTTCAGGTAGAAAACAAAGTAAGCAACAATCCCTTTACGGGAAGTATTCACATTTACTTTCTCGGTCTTGGATCTAAATCCAAAAGAAAAACCCCCGCTGCTTTTGCAGAAGGGGCTTTGCTTTAACTCCAGCCGATCAAGGTTGCAAATCCAATAGATAATACAGCGATTCCAGTCCATATACCGAAAATAGGCATAACAAATTTTAACCATTTTTCATAAGGGATTTTAGCAACTCCTATGGCGCCCATTAAAACGCCGGATGTAGGGATGATAATATTTGAAATCCCGTCACCATATTGAAAAGCTGATACAGCTACTTGTCGAGATACTCCCACAACATCAGCCATGGGTGAAAGAAGGGGCATGACCACATAAGCCTGGCCAGAACCGGATGGTACGAAAAAGTTGAACAGAAGATTGGCTAAAAACATGCCTATCGATGAAAAAATAGGCCCTACGGCTCCTAGAGGGATAGACATTCCGTGGATAATCGTATGAATAATTCGTCCATCCGTTAACAAAATAGTGATGGAAGAGGCAAACCCGATGACCAGAGCACCAAACACCATGGATTGAGCTCCTTTGATAAAAGATTTTGCCATTTCGTCTGGATGTATTTTTGCTACAACACCTGTAATTAAAGCGACACCGAGCATAATACCACTGAGGTAATCTAGTCCCCATCCAAGGCTGGTTGAGCCATAAGCATATCCTGCAAAGCCAATAGCTAAAGTTGTTAGAATAATAGCATGAGAGAAGTTGAAATGAATATCTTCAGCGGTTTGGCTGACTTCGAAATCTACTTGGCCCAGGATGCTTTTTTCTGGGTTTACCCGTATTTTTTTAGCATAATGCATGATGTAAATAACGGTAGCGATGAATACGACCACCATCACAGCTGTTCTATAGCCGAAACCAGAGAAAATAGGTACTCCAGCAATTTCTTGTGCGATAGCTGTGTTGAAAGGTCCCATAGGAGTCATGGCGAAGCCGGAGTAAGCTCCCAGGTACATAATGGCCATACCGACGAGAGGATCTAGTTTAAGCCGTTTTGCTAATACTACGCCTATTGGAATAAAGGCAATAACCGCATTGATGACAATGCCTAACATGCCCAAGATAGCCATGATAAGCATAATGAAAGGGATCACCATCAACTCTTTTCCCTGAAGTTTTTCAATAGCAGCACGGATTCCTGCATCTAAGGCTCCGGTATCATTAATTACCTGAAAAAAGCCACCCACCAGAAACACTAGAAAAATAACATTAGCGCCATTTACCATTCCTTGGTGAATAGAAGTAAGGAATGTAAAAAGTCCAACTGGATTTTTCTCAACGAATGCAAAACTATCGGGATCGATTAAGGTAATCCCCAGCGTTTCGTCTTCTGTCATGGTGTATTCGCCTGCGGGAATAATATAAGTAGACAAGGCGGCAAAGATGACAAAAATCATAATTAATGTATAGGTATGAGGCACCTGAAATTTCTTGTGAGTTTTTTCTTTGGCGGTCATTACAGACACTCCTTTTTGGTATGAAATATGAAATATAATGGCATTTGATTTTGCTTGATTACATTAGTTTTTTTCTTGTCATATTAAATAATAAGTTGACGCCATTGATCAAAGCATCCTGATGAAAGTTCATTTCTGGATGATGTAACCCTGGTGAGAGATCAGCGCCAAGACCGATATAGGCCGTTTTGACCCCTAAGCGTTGCGTATAAAAATGAAAATCTTCTGCTCCTGGTGTGCTGATTGCTTCTAAAGATTCTCCTAATTCTTCCATGATAGCATTTTTAGCCAAAGCGACCATATGGGCGTCATATTCAGCGGCTGGAGAACCATTAATACTGGTAATTTCTCCGACACCTCCTAAATGCTTTCCGCTATGCTCAACAGCTAGCTTCACTTTTTCAAGAATCGATTCCATTACTTTATTAGTTTGTGCCCTGATATCCATTGTTAAAGTTGCTTTATCGGGAATGGTATTAAAGGTATCACCTCCAGCGTTCAAACGAGTTACTTTAATAGAATGAGATACGTCTGGGTCTGCTTTGATGCAATTGATAGCATTTGTCAGCATAACACTGGCGTCAACCGCGTTGATCCCTAAGTGTGGTCTGGCACCATGAGCGTTCAAGCCTTTTACTTGAACATCCACTCTTTTGCTTGAACCATGGTACAGTGCAGGTGTTGCCTGGCCAAGGCGGCATTCCTGGATAGGTCTGAGATGAATGCCTACCAGTTCCTCCAATTCGTCTAATTGGCCACTGTCGATCATTTGGTTAGCTCCCAACTTTTCTTCAGCCTGTTGAAAAACCAAATAGAGTTTCCCTTGTTTAATGCCCTGTTCGCTGACTTTTTTTGCAGTTGCCAACACTATAGCGGAATGTGCGTCATGACCACAGGCATGAAAAACATACTTTATTTTGTTTTTTTCGAAGGCTAAGGCATCCATATCCGCTCTTAATCCAAAGACAGGGCCAGCTTTTCCACTGTCAAGAATACCTATGACACCTGTGCCTCCAACCTTTTCAAGTACTTGGTAATTCATTTTTTTTAGCTCTTCGGCGATGAAGCGAGAGGTTTTATGCTCTTCAAAGCCTACTTCTGGAGTAGAGTGAATTTGTTGGTACACCTTTTTTGCGTAAGCGTCTATTGATGCTGTCATTTCCTGTTGCTCCTTTCTAATGGAAGGTTGTCTTTTTTTATACTGAAACTCCTTCGCTTGGTAAGGCGAAGGAGTGGACTGCTTTCGTCATATATAGGTTATAGATAGAAAGTAAAGGGTTTTTGTATTGAATTCGGTGATTATGAAGCAAACTAAGATTTATTGGAATCTAGTTTTGCTACCGTATAGCCAGTAAAGGATAATGCAAATACCACGATGGGGGTGGTGTAATTGAAAATAGCCCATTTTGCGTAATCTAAGGTGGCTACGCCCAACACACTATAGATAAACACCCCGCAGGTATTCCATGGAATTAAGGCAGAAGTTAAAGTTCCTGAAGATTCTAGGGCGTTAGACAAGGTTTTGGGATGGAGTCCTTTTTCCTTATAGGCAGGGGCGTACATTCTGCCTGGAACCACAATAGCAATGTACTGCTCTGGCATGGTAGCATTGCTACCGATGCATGTAGCGATGGTAAGGCCAATTAAACCGGGGATGCTTTTTACCCTGCGAAGCAAGGCTTCCACAATGACCTCTAACTGTTTAGTCTGCTCCATAATGCCACCAAACATCATGGCAATTAAGGTTAGGGAAATGGAATAAAGCATACTGGTTAAGCCTCCGGAGGACAATAAATCATCAATGGTGCTCAAACCAGTTTCGCTCACAAATCCACTATAGCTTGCAGTAAGAATATCGCCAAAGTTGGCCCCTTGAAAAAGAGGGGCGAAAACAACGCCAACTAAAATGCCGATGGTGATACCAGGGATAGCCGGAACTTTTTTAGCAATGGATCCAATGACCAATACCGGTGGCAGCAGTAGAATAGGAGAGATGGTAAAATGAGATTGCAATCCATTGCGTATTTCATCAATGGCGGCTAACTCGGCTCCCGTGGTGTTAAATTGAAACCCTAGGTACAAAAACACCAAAAGAGCAATCCCGTAAGAAATAATCGTGTTGCCTAACATGAACTTAATATGAGTAAAGACATCGGTGCCAGCCATGGCAGGTGCTAAGTTGGTCGTGTCGGAAAAAGGAGACATCTTATCTCCGAAGTAAGCACCGGAAATAATGGCACCGGCGGCAATGGGAGCTGGAATCCCCAGTCCTTGAGCAATGCCCATTAAGGCAAGTCCGATAGTCCCCATGGTTCCCCAGGAAGTTCCTGTGGCTAGGGAGGTAACAGAACAAATTAAGGCAGTTGCCACTAAGAAAATGGTAGGCGTTAAAATACCCAAGCCGTAATAAATCATGGTAGGGACTACGCCAGCTAAAAGCCAAATACCAATTAAAACTCCAATAATAGCTAAAATAATCATTGCTTGTAATGCTTGATAGATCCCATCATACATGCTTTTTTCGATTTTTTCCCAGGTGAATCCAATTTTTAAGGCCATGAGGGCTGAAAATCCAACTCCCATGAGCATAGGGATATGTGGGTCAGCACCATAAACACCAATGCTAATTCCCATTACTACAATTAAAAAAAGAAAAGAAAGAAGTGCTTCGCCAATAGATGGCCTCGTTTCGGACATGAATAGAATCCCTCCAAATTGTTTTTTTATGCAAATAAACTGTCTCTTATTTTAAAAAGCAAGATTCATGCCAGAGAAGAAATAAACTTGTATTTCCGTAGAGAAGAACAGATCAAGAAAAAACGATAAAAACAGAATGGCTAGAATAGGGGGCCAAAGGTGAATAATTATAACATTCCGAAGAATTAAACGATAAATGAAATATTCATTCGAAATAATGCGAAAATAGCAAAAATAAAGGAAATAAAGAAGGATGAAGCAAAAGTGTTCGAAAACAGAACAAAAACCGCAGCAAAATAATTGGCTCTGCAAATTAATTGGCTGGCAGCTTAGGAAAGGCTATCTTTTCACCATGCAATAGGTGTGGTACAGTAACACCAAAGAAATGAGTTTGGGGGAAAGGAACTTTGAAGAATATTGAATACTTGAACAAGCTATACAAGAAGAATGCCAAGGGTGAATTTATCATTGAAGTATACATTGATAAGCTTTTATCCGCCTTTAATGAATGGGATAGTTCTTATCTGGAAATAAGGGAGCTCAATTCAAATTTAATTTATTTTATCGAAAGATGCTCCAAAGACATCCCCATTGGTCAAAGCATCGAATTACGATTTGTTGTTTCCCAAGAAAGCGAAGAACAAGAAAAAGTGCTTCGAGAAGCCTTGAAAGCAAATTTTCAATATCAATTGCATCTAGTGAAGCAGAAGTTGGATTTTTTGTATCGTAAAAGTGCCAAATACTTTACGATTGCCGTAATTTTTTTAGTAATGGCCTTCTCCATGAAGCCAGTTTTTCAGTTGAACCTTGCTGGGGATTTGCTGGTGGAAGGATTGTATATAGGTGGGTGGGTTTTTCTTTGGCAATCCATTTCTATGTTTTCCTTTGAATCATCGGATGTAGCGCATAAAAAGAGGATTTTTGAAAGGTTATTGAATTCTGGCATTGTCATAGAGTACCGCCCTTAAACTCTGAAAGGAGGGTGGAAAACCAGAGGCCTTTTGGTTCTCTGCCGCATCTTGCGGATTTTGCCGTTTTATGTCATGATAGAAAGATAGCGTTGGATAAAAAGAAAAACCATAGATCCTATATTCTAAAGAAACAGGTGAGATAAGTTATCATGAATGAACAAGTGGTGGAAAGCAGATCATCCCGATGGATGAAAGAGATAATAGAATGGATTAAAACAATTGGCTTGGCCATGATTTTGGCTTATTTAATAACTCGTGTCATTACGCCGGCTTTTGTGGTAGGCCCTTCCATGGAACCTACGTTTCTTGACAGAGACATGGTGATTGCTTTTCGAATGGCCTATTGGCAAGAATTACCGGTGCAGGACGATATTATTCTTTTTGAGTCTACGCTGCCGGACGATCGAATTTTAATCAAACGAGTTATTGCCCGAGAAGGTGATGAGCTCCTTATTAATAGTGGCAGCTTGTATGTCAATGGCCAAGAAATTGAAGAAACGTATTTAAAAGAAGAGGATTTTTATGGAAACACAGAAATGACCATTCCTGAAGGGGCGGTTTTTGTGATGGGAGATAATCGGAATCGCAGCTTGGATAGCCGAAACGAGGCCGTTGGCTTGGTGGATCATAGTGACGTTATAGGCAAGGTGATGGTTCGGATTTTTCCATTTAGTCGAGCTGGTAGGATATAAGGGAAAAGAGAAGAGAGGGATGACGGCATGGTGCTTAAAACCCTGGTGGAAAACACTGTGGTATCCGAAGATTTTCATGGTGAACATGGACTGTCTTTATACATGGAAGCTGGTGATCATAAGATTCTATTGGATGTGGGAGACAGCTCTCTTTATGGGGAAAATGCAGAGAAAATGCAGGTGGATTTGACCGCTGTGGATACAGTAGTGATTTCTCATGGTCATTATGACCACGGTGGTGGGCTTTCTCATTTTCTACATAAAAACCAACAAGCCGCGGTGTATATCAGCAAATACGGATTTGAGGACTATTATGCCAAGGATTCAAAGGGACATACAAGATACGTAGGGTTGGATCAATCCTTGAAACATCATGACCAGATAAGAGCTTGTGAAAATAGAGTGGCTATTAGCCAGACAGTAGAGATTTTTTCTGGCGTCCAGGGAAGAAAGTGCTTTCCAAGAGGCAATGCGATTCTTCTGAAAGAAGAGAATGGGGAGCTGGTACCAGATGATTTTACGCATGAACAAAATTTAGTTATCCAAGAGAAGGGGCGGCAGTTTTTGTTTGCTGGATGTGCCCACAACGGGATTTTGAATATCTTAGAGGAATATGTGAACCTATATGGTGGCTATCCAGATTATGTGATCAGTGGGTTTCATTTACACAATCACTCCACCGGAGAAGACGAAGATCCAGAAACGCTTCGACAAATTGGAGAAACCTTGAAAAAAACAGGGGCTATGTATTACACAGGTCACTGTACTGGCACAGGCCCTTTTGATATCCTGAAAGAAGTCATGGGAGAGAAGGTGGATTACCTGGCCACCGGATCAAGGTTGGAATGGTAACGATCCTAGGATGAAGCAGGGAGAGATTGCGTCGAAGGCAGTGGCATAGGATGATCCGCTCATGGCGGATCTTCTTTTGTTATATTCCTATAATTTGCGGATTTCAATTCCAAGCGGTTGTAAAAAATGATAGAATAGAAAGAAGGGTACGGACCGCAGGAAGCGTTGTTCGGCAGGGAGGCGTTAAAGAATGGGCAGTTCAATTGCGATTTTCAATCAAAAAGGTGGCGTTGGAAAAACCACTACCAATGTAAATCTAAGTGCAGCATTGGCTTCAAAAGGAAAAAAAATATGCGTGGTGGATATCGATCCTCAGGGTAATTCTACCAGTGGATTTGGTATTGACAAAAAAAGCTTGGAATACACGGTGTATGACGTACTCATTAATGAGATGAATATCCGAGAGGTGATCATTCCAACGGAATATGAAAACCTAGATTTGTTGCCTTCCAGTACACAGTTAGCAGGGGCGGAAGTAGAACTAACAGGCATGAAACGACGGGAAGTAGTTCTGAGAAATGCATTGCAGACCATCAAGGACGATTATGATTATATATTTGTGGATTGTCCACCATCTCTTGGGTTGCTAACCATCAACTCCTTGGCAGCTGTCGATCGAATTTTAATTCCAATTCAGTGTGAGTATTATGCCTTGGAAGGCGTAAGTCAGCTGATGGATACCTTTCAAATGGTGAAAAAAAACTTAAATCCTAATTTGACGATTCAAGGAGTGGTTCTAATGATGTTTGATGGAAGAACCAATCTTTCTATTCAGGTGGTGGAGCAGGTTAAAAAAGTGTTTCGCGGGAAGGTCTATGTATCCCTAATTCCCCGCAATATCCGATTGGCAGAAGCGCCTAGCCACGGAAAGCCAGTGATGTATTATGATCCGAGGTCCAAAGGGGCAGAAGCGTATATGGAACTGGCAGAGGAGTTTATTGATCTTGAGGAGGGGGATTTTTAATGGCGGGGCAATCAAAAAAAAGAGGGCTGGGAAAAGGACTGGAAGCGTTAATTCCCCATTGGCAAGATCCTGAACAGGAAGGGGAATCCGTGGAAAAAGATCAGATTCGAATGATCGAACGAGAAGAAATATATCCCAATGAAAACCAACCTAGGAAAGTCTTTGATGCCCAAGCGCTGTCGGATTTGGGGAATTCTATTCGGCAACATGGAATGATTCAACCGATTCTTGTGGCGAAAAAATCTAAAGGCTATATGATTATTGTGGGCGAACGTCGATGGCGGGCAGCTCAGGAAATTGGCATGGAAAGAATCCCTTGTATTGTTAAAGAATATACGGACCGGGAATTGTATGAAGTAGCCCTTATTGAGAATCTTCAGCGTGAAAACTTATCGGTCATAGAAGAAGCCAACGCCTATCAGTATCTCATGGAAGCCTATGGGTTGAATCATAGTACGCTGGGAGAGGCATTAGGAAAAAGTCGATCCTATGTGGCCAATACCTTAAGGCTTCTACAGCTTCATGAACCAGTGAAGCAAATGGTGAAAGATGGCCAACTCAGCGGAAGTCAAGGAAGGGCATTGCTTGGGATTTCGGATCCAGAACTTCAGGAAACATTGGCGCATCGAATACGAGACGGAAAACTGAATGTTCGACAGGTGGAGGAATTGGTTCGTCAGGAAAACAAGAAAAGCAAAGAAAAACCAACCAAGAAAAACAAGCCCAAGGATCCAGAAGTATTGGCTGTGGAGTCTCGCCTTAGGGACTATTTAAGCACCAAGGTCAACATCTCTCATAAGGGGAAAAAGGGGAAAATAGAGATTGAATATTATAGTCAAGAAGATTTGAATCGTATTCTGGATGTGCTCAATGCCAACGAATAAACCCTTTAAAAAAAGAAAGAGTGAAGCCGATGATTTACTTAGATAATGCGGCCACCAGTTTTCCAAAACCCAAAACTGTCATAGAAGCCGTGGTGCATCAGTTGGAAAAAATTGGTGGTAATCCAGGCCGATCTGGGCATAAAAGTGGATTGGCAGCCAGTCGTGGCATATATGAAACAAGACAAAAACTAGCCGAGTTACTGGGTATAGAAGATCCGACACGGTTGATCTTTACCTTTAACGCAACGGATGCGTTGAATTTGGCCATTAAAGGAGCGGTGGAGCCCGGGGATCATGTGATTACCACCTCGATGGAGCATAACTCCGTATTAAGGCCTTTGGAAACCCTAAAACAGCAAAATGTGGAAACCACCATTTTGCCAGCGGATGAAATGGGTTTCCTTAAGGTGTCAGATATGCGGCAGGCCATACAGCCAAACACCAAAATGCTGGTTATGACCCATTGCTCCAACGTTACTGGAAGCATTCAGCCGGTTAATGCCATGGTGAAATTGGCGGAAGAAAAGGGCCTTATTTCCTTGGTAGATGCCTCTCAGAGCCTAGGGAGCATCCCGTTTCAGATAAAAGAAATGAATCCAGATTTACTGGTGGCGCCAGGGCATAAAGCATTGCTAGGGCCTCAGGGAACAGGATTTTTATACATAAAGCCTGGGGTCGTATTGCAGGAACAAAGACAAGGTGGGACTGGTAGTGAATCCGAAAATCTTCAGCAACCCTTCACTCTACCAGATCGGTATGAAAGTGGCACTCAGAACGCTCATGGACTGGCTGGACTCAAAGCAGGCATCGAATTTCTCTTGGAGGAAACTGTGGAAGCCGTGCGGGAAAAGGAAAAACAGCATATCCTTCAATTGAAACAAGGACTTTCCACCATCAAAGGCATTCAATTATATGGGCCGACATCCATAGAACAGCAGGGGTCGGTGCTGCTTTTCACCCTTAGAGATCTAGATCAAACCCAGCTGGCGTATATGCTGGATCAACTTTATGGCATTTCGGCGCGAGCAGGGCTTCACTGTTCGCCTTTGGCACATCAGTCTATTGGCACCTATCCAGTGGGAGGGATTCGTTTTAGCCCTGGCTATTTTACAACCAAAGAAGAAATTGATCAGGCGTTGGCGGCAGTAAATCAGTTGGCCAACGACTTCTAATGAATTATAAAAGGAGAAAATGAGGATGATAAACTGGAATCAATTGTTTGGTGGGCAAGTGGAAATGTATGTAGGCATTAGTTTATTGGTATCTTTGGTTCTATTGATGCTGGTGCTGGTGCTCTGGGTGAATCTACTATCCTTTAAAAAAAAGTTCAAACAATTAATGAGGGGCGCCCAAGGAGAGAATATTGAAAAAGTACTGTTGGATCAGCAAAAGGCCATGGAGAATCATCATCAGACAGCCAAAGATCATGGAGAAAGAATGGAAGAAATAGAAAAAAGCCTAAGGAATTGCGTACAACGGGTAGGGGTGATTCGTTACAATGCCTTTGATGATATAGGCAGTAGCTTAAGCTACTCTGTGGCGATCTTAGACGATGGATTAAATGGGGTGGTGCTGACTGGAATTCATGGGCGATATGAATCTACCAATTACGCAAAAGAAATAAAGCGAGGCGTATCGGAACAACATTTGTCCGTTGAAGAAGTGCAGGCTATTAGGGTTGCACGGGAAAAGCATACGGCGTCTACTGAAAAATAGGGAGCACCAGCCACAAAGCTGGAGCAATAGCCCTTAGAAAAACCGGGAGGTTTTTTTTTGAAAGGAAAAGGAAGAAAAAAGAAAGCCTTTGTTGCATGGGTTCTGATGGTTTTTGTCATCCTGCTGCTAAGCAGTCCTTGGACGATTGGATGGTTGCAGCAATATGTCTTTAGAGGAGAGCAGGAACTGTATTTACAACGTGAGGTGGCGATTCCCTATAGCGGAAACTGGAAAATTGGCCGAGGTCAAGCAGGGGTATATGTCGTAAGAAATGCGGAAGTTCGCTACTTTCATCAGTCGGGACAACAAGATTGGACCTTGGGAACTGAAAATATGGCCCATGTTGCGGCGCTAAAAGGAAATCGGATTGTTATTTTGGAGAATTCGCCTAGGTACTTATTGGCCCTTAATGAAGAGGGTCATATGTTGTATCAGCAGGCATTTAACCGGTATGTGGAATGGATGGTCAGCGACGCAGATCACCATCTCCTCATGGGGCATCCAGAAGAAGATGGACTGATGCCTTTTACGGTGTTGGATAATCATGGACGGGTGATGGGAAGCATTTTATTGCCACGAACCAATGTGCTGAGCGGCTCTATTCATTCATCTCAAAACAGAGTGTTGTTGAGTATGTTGGAAACCAGTTCTCGGGGATATGAATCTGTTTTGTTGATGACGGATATGCAGGGGGTATTAGAGTCTTCCTGGTCTTTTCCTCAACAGGTTATCTTTGATGCTAAATACCATCATAACCAAGTTTCCATCTTGTTTGATGACCAACTGCAAGTGATGACAGCGCAAAAGGAAATACTAGAAGAACAGCCTGTTGACGCATTTTATTTAAAGCAATATAGTGGAAGGGCCTGGGTCCTTATTCATCGCCATGAACAGGTGGAACCAGGGGAACCAGGAGAACCGGGGGAACCAGGGGAAGATGTAGAAGAAGAGGTTAGAGGGAAAATCAGTTTTTTGACGGTGGACGGAAAGAATAAACGAGAAAAATTCATTTCTATGGATGTTTCTGGACTGGATGCCAATGAAAACTACATTCTCCTCTACAATTCACGACAGCTTAGGCTTTATAATCACCAGTTGGAACGTGTGGCATCTCATGTTGTTTCCAGTGATATCGAAAAAGGATTTGTGCTGGAAGACGGTACGGTGGCGTTGCAAACCCGAGGTGAAATACTTTTTTATGAAATGAGGTGAAGGGATGAGCTGGATAGATATCTTGATTATGATCATTGTTGGATGGAATCTGTTTCGAGGATATAGCCGTGGCTTAATCCTTACCATTGCAAGTTTGGCCAGCTATATAGTGGGATACTGGGCTGCTCAGCAATACAGTCATTTGGTCATGGAACGATGGATTGAAATGCCTTCTATGGTGGCACCTTTTAGAAAATGGGTTCATGGATATCTGGAGTCCCGCTGGGAAAGGCCGCAAACCAGCCATTTAACAGAAGAAACCATGCATGATTTTTGGCAACAACTGCCAGTTCCCTCTGTTGTCCAAAAATGGATCCCTGAATATGGAGAAATGAGTGGAATAGATACTTCCATGCTCTTAGCAGAAGATTGGATGCTGGCCCAAGCCACAGAAGCATTGCTTCATTTTTTTATCTCCTTTTTTTCTTTTGTGCTGGTGTTTTTAGTCGTTAAGCAACTGGTATATATAGGAGGTTTGTTTATTAATGGATTGTTTAAATTGCCGCTGCTTAACATGGCTAATCGCACAGGTGGGTTGATGACAGGTTTGCTTCGAGGTTTCATTGTGATCTGGTTGATGACCATTTTATTGACGCCTTTTGCGGCGGCTAATGCTCAAGGTGCTGTGGCAGAAGCGCTTCGCCAATCCTTGTTGCTTCCTTGGCTCAACAATATGATGCCCAGTGTTTTTGGAGTTACAGGAACCTTGAATCCATCATAAACCGTTATTTAAGGACGGCGGTGATGCAACTTCCGCAGATAAAACCCAAGCGGCTGGCCGCCAGCGGATAAAACTAAGTAAGGGGTGAAATACCATGAGCTATAAAGCGCTTTATCGAAAGTGGAGGCCTGAAGTTTTTGAAGAATTAATGGGACAGGCGCATATTGTCCAAACGCTAAAAAATCAAATTGCCGCCGATTCCATTTCTCATGCATACCTATTTTCTGGAATAAGAGGAACTGGAAAAACCTCTACGGCTAAAATTTTTGCCAGAGCCATCAATTGTTTAAATCCACATGATGGCAATCCCTGCAATGTATGTGAAGTATGTCGTGGAGTGCTTTCGGAACAGTTAATGGATGTGTTGGAAATTGATGCTGCCTCCAATAATGGAGTAGACCATATTCGGGAAATTCGAGAAAATGTCAAATATCCACCCATAAAAGGAAGGTACAAAGTATACATTATCGATGAGGTTCATATGTTGAGCTCAGGGGCCTTTAATGCTTTATTAAAAACACTGGAAGAGCCGCCGGAGCACGTGGTGTTTGTCTTAGCCACAACGGAACTCCATAAAATACCAGCAACGGTTTTATCTCGGTGCTTACGGTTTACCTTTAAGCCTATTTCCATGGAAGAGATTAAAAATCGTCTGGGAACAATCTGCCATTCCTTAGATATGGTGTGCGATGAGGGAGCCTTAACAACCATAGCCATTAATGGAGAAGGTGCTTTGCGGGATGCCCTTAGTATTCTGGACCAGTGTATTGCCTATCATCCAGGAGAATTGTCTTACGAAAATGTTATTGAAGTCTTGGGAAGCATCAATGAAGACCTGTTGTTTCAGATGGTAAACCATATGGCTGCCAATGAGGCCATTGAAGTAGCAAAACTCCTTCAATCTCTCTACCTTGATGGAAAAGACATGAAACAACTATTATCCGATTTAATGAAGCATTTCCGTTGGCTGCTGATGGCATCTTTGGAAGCCGAAGTAGAGGGGTGGGATGCCATGCCAGAGGCCAAACGAAACAAGCTGCTGGGGCAAGCAGAAGCATTTACGCCTATTCAGATCACAGAGATCATTAGATCCATGGCAGATATTGAGTTTTCCATGAAGCGATCCTCACAACCCTATATTTTACTGGAAAGTGGAATCATTGCTTTGGCTGCTGCTGTGGAAGAAACACCATCTGTCAGGAAAAAATCTGGGGAATCGGATCCAAAGCCAGTCACCCCAACAAAGCCATCTGCCCCATCAAAGAAAGCAACGCCGACAGTTGAAAAGCAAACAGTTGCGACGCCGCCATTGGACTCGGAGAAACAAGTCAAAAACCCTGCGTCTCCAACTTTAGAGTCGGTGCAGCAGCAATGGCCAGAAGTCTTGGAACGCATGAAGATGGATAAAAAGGCATCCATACAGGCCATGGCAAGAGAAGGGCGAATTGTGGATTTAGAAGAGAATACGGCTTTTTTGGGCTTTGATCCAGAACATAGCTTTCATTATGGCAAGTTGGATCGAGAGGATATTCGATCCTATATGTCACGGCTTTTAAAAGAAGTGACGGGTTATTCCTTGAGACTGAAGCTTCGATTGATGGAAGATACCCATACAGACGCCAAGGGAAATCAAGGTCAGATACAGGACCAACTAAAGGAAGCTGTGCCAGAGGATTTACTGGAAATTATTGAGGAAGAGTAAGGAAAAGAAGAGGATATACGCGTAAGCCTTAATAGCTCTATCAGATATGTTATAATAGAGAAACGATCCAAAAAACAAAATGAAGGAAAAGGAGTGACCACATAATGGGTAAAAGAAAATTTGGCGGTGGCGGAGGCGGAATGCCTGATATGAACGCGATGATGAAACAAGCCCAGCAAATGCAGAAAAAAATGGCAGAACTTCAGGAAGAACTGGAATCACGAGAATTTGAAGCTACGGCTGGTGGAGGTGCTGTAAACGTAGTCGTAAGCGGCAAAAAGCAAATAAAAAACATCGGGATTAAACCAGAAGTAGTAGATCCAGAGGATGTGGAAATGTTGGAAGACTTGGTAATGGCGGCTGTTAATGAAGCACTTCGAACAGCAGATGAAACCGTTAATCAGGAAATGGGCAAACTAACAGGCGGCATGGGAATGCCACCAGGATTATAAAAAGAATAAACAGAGCCAGACCAAAAGAAAAGAAGCGGGGAGAAATCAATGCAAGAATTTACAACGCCCATTGCTGGGTTAATTGAAGCCTTTAGTAGATTGCCGGGCATTGGGCGTAAAACCGCTCAACGCTTGGCTTTTCATGTTATTAGCATGGATGCCAAAGAGGTGACTCAGTTGGCTAGGGCCATCGTTGAAGCGAAAAAAAACATTCGTTATTGTGGCCATTGTGCCAATTTTACGGATACGGAAACATGTGCTCTTTGCAGCAGTCCAAAACGGGAATCCACGACTATTTGCGTCGTTGAAGATCCTAGAGACGTGGCAGCTATGGAAAAAACCAGGGAATACAAAGGACTCTATCACGTATTGCATGGAGCAATTTCTCCTTTGGAAGGCATAGGACCGGAAGACATCAAGATAAAAGAGCTGGTAGACCGAGTAGGTGCTGAAGCCGTAGAAGAAATTATCCTAGCTACCAATCCAACCATTGAAGGGGAAGCCACGGCTATGTATCTGGCACGGTTGTTTAAGCCAATGGGGATTAAAGTGACGCGAATTGGGTATGGGATTCCTGTCGGAGGCGATTTGGAATATGTGGATGAAGTGACGCTTTTAAAAGCCATGGAGGGTCGGAAAACGCTATGAAGATTGGATTACGAACTATTAAGACCAGCATTGCCGTAACCATCGGCCTTTTTGCTGTAGCCTTGCTTAACTTAGAAAGCCCCTTCTTTGTAACCATTGCAGCCCTTATTGGAATGCAGCCTACCATTGCGGATTCATGGGTGGTGGGACGCAACCGGATGATGGGAACCGCCGTAGGAGCCGTTTTTGGTATGGTATTAGCCATCTGGCTTCCGCCTAACCCTATCTTGGCCGGCTTTGGGGTTTTGGCCCTGATTTGGTTGATGAATCTGATAAAAACCCCAGAGGCGGTTGTCATCAGTTGCATTGTTTTTGTGGCGGTCTTTGTGGAAGCTGGAAATGGTGCCATTGCCTATGCCCTGAGCCGTCTTTTTGATACGGGGGTTGGGTTAGGGATAGCCCTTGTGATTAATTACTTTTTTATGCCACCCACCTATGATCGCCAGGTGTTGCAGGAAATTCGAAAGGCAGCACCGGAAATTATTAAAGCCCAGAACAGAATGCTGGGCGTGTTAATGAGACGTGAAAATATAAGCTTAGATGAGTTGCAGGCAGAAATAGATAGCATCGAAGAAAGTCAGATTGAAATTAAAAAACTGGTAGAATTGCAAGAGAAAGAAGAAAAACTGAAGGTGCATGGTGAAATGCATATCAAAGAAGTGATGTTGGTGTTTAAATTGATCTCAGAAATGACCCAACATTTACAAAACCTGATGGGCATTGTAGAAAAAGGAGTATCCCTTAGTATTATGCAGCCCATGGAAAAAGAATTGGTTGCCGTGTATCAGGATCTGAAAAACATAGAGAAAGATCTGGATAGTGGAGGTATGCCTCTTTCGGATCGCTTAGAAGAAATTGAAGAACATGTCAATAAAATAAAGAAAAAAATTAAAAATCAGGAAACTGCCGTTCCGCTTTCCGTTGAAGAAACAATTAAATTCTTAGTAGTGCTGTATAATGTAGAAGAGATACTTTCCAAAAGCAGCATTATATTTAGCTATTCGACGGATTAGACAGTTAAAACGGTAGGATTGATTCACTGAGGAGCGAGTGCGTTGGAACAGCGAGAACATAGAAAAGCCATGATGGAGGCTGCCATGATTGCCGCCTTGACTACTATATTTGTTTTAGGAACCCTCTACATTCCATTATTATCCATGTTGCTGGTACTTTTGCCGGTGCCATTCTTGGTGCTGGCAGCCCGCAGAGCCACTCGGTATGGCTTTTTTTCTTTTATGGTCACCACCTTGCTCATTGGAATCCTTACGGGGATTCTATACAGTGTCTTTATGATGGTTGTTTTTGGCCCCATGATTCTCGTCATGGGGGCATGGATTCGGCGAGAAAAACATTCCCATGAAATTATCTTTGCAGGAGCTGCAGCTTCTTCAGCAGCAACCTTCTTTTTGATCTACCTTATTGCACGAACCAGCGGCATTCAATTGGCTGTAGAACTTGGCCAAGTCTTTGAATCGGCTTTAGAGCATCAAATCCACTCCCTGCAGCATCTTAATATGGATATACTAGCCGTGGAAGAATTGATTCACTATATGTTATTGATTTTTCCGGCACTGATTATGGTACAGGCACTTTTTGGCGCATTTCTCAACTACTATATGATGATCGCTATCCTGCGGAGAAGTGGCGGATATCCAAAAGAATTACCAGAGTTTAGTAAGTTTAAACTGCCAGGCCATGTGGTGATGGGTTCTTTTTTGGTACTAATGCTGTCTTGGTTAACGGGCTACATAGATCGTTTTAACACCGAAGGATTGGTAGCCAATGTGGTGCTGCTGATTGTAATGGTATTCTTTATGCAAGGGATTTCTCTTATTAGTTATTGGATTAAAGGAACGAGAGTTCCTAAATGGCTTCGGATTCTTGTGTTGATCCTGTTGGTGTTGTTAAGCCCCATTATTACCTTGATTGCTTTTTTGGGGTTGATTGACTCTATGGCGGATTTTCGTAAGTTGACATCCTAAGCACAGGCATAGCATCTTTGTTCAAGGAGTGTCCACAATGAAGAAAAAAAATAGATTGTTCCAAATACTAATACCGGACACCCGTATTTATATGATTATTATCACGGTGTTAATTGTGTTGATTGCATTTTACAATCGACCCATTGGGATTGTTGGGATTTTTTTGCTTGCCTATTTGTTGATGTATAATCTACGGGTGAGCAATATGAAAAAAAAAGAATGGACAGACTATATCGAGCGTCTTTCTACGGATATTGATTCCGCCACCAAGCAGTCTATCCTCAATATGCCCATTCCCTTAAGTATGGTGGAAATTGATGGGACGGTGACCTGGTACAATCAAAAATTTACTGGGATCCTACAGGAAAAAGATTTGCTGGAAAAAAACATCCATGATTTGGTGAATAATTTTGATTTACATGAGTTGATGAGAAAAGATACACCAGAAATTGGACATGCACGTATCGACAATAGAAGTTATAAGGTGCTGTTTAATGTGGTGCGGCAACAGGGCATCCAAGGGTCGGATTATTTGGTGGTATTATACTGGATCGAGAATACGGCTTTTGAAAACCTGAAAAAGAAATACAATCAGGAAAAAATGGTGGTAGCCTTAGTGCAAGTAGACAATTATGATGAAGTGATGAAAAGCACAGAAGATGTTAACCGAGCCAAAGTGTCAGCAGATATTGATCATCGCACCCATGTCTGGGCAGCCAAACTCAAAGGGCTTACCAGAAAATATGAACAGGATAAATATATTGTTATTTTTGAATATCAATATTTGGAGAATCAAGAGGTAAAACGATTTGAAATCTTGGATGAAGTTCGTGAAATACAATTGGGCAACCAGATTCCCCCAACCTTGAGTATTGGGGTGGGAACCATGGGGAAGGATTTTCAGGAGTGCATGGCCTATGCCAATACGGCTAAAGATTTATGCTTAGGCCGTGGTGGCGATCAAGTGGCAGTGAAGAAAAACGATGATATAAAGTTTTATGGTGGAAAAAGCAAAGCCGTTGAAAAACGGACAAAAGTAAAAGCCCGTGTTATTGCCTATGGCCTGCGACAACTGATGGAACAATCGGAGATTGTATTGGTAATGGGCCATAAAAATGCCGATTTAGATGCCTTGGGAGCAGCTCTTGGGATCTATAGAGCAGCCAAAAATCGGAAAAAGGAAGCCTATATTGTTTTAAATGAAAGCAATCCATCCATTGAAGTGCTGTATCAACGAATGATGAAGATTCCAGCCTATCAAAAAGCCGTTATTTCCTGCCAGGAGGCGCAAAAATTGCAGTTGGCTAAAAAGACCCTAGTGGTGGTGGTAGACACTCACCGGCCGGTGTATACAGAATGTCCGGAATTGTTGAAGGAAGATACGAAGATCGTTTTGATTGATCATCATCGTCGCAGTACGGATTTTATTGAAAACCCAATTCTTACGTACCATGAAACCTATGCTTCATCTACCTGTGAGATGGTAACAGAGATTATTCACTATATGGAAGAAAAACTGCATTTAGAGAGCCTAGAAGCAGAAGCCCTTATGGCTGGTATTGCCTTGGATACAAAAAACTTTACTTTTAAAACTGGAGTGAGGACCTTTGAAGCTGCATCCTATCTTCGTAGAGCTGGAGCCGACACCACCTTGGTACGGCAAATGTTTCAAGATGGGTTAGATTCCATTGTCTCCCGAGCAGAAGTAGTGAAAAAAACAGAATTGATATTAGAGAAGATTGCCATTGCAGTGAGTGATGATGAATCAGAAAACGCTAATTTAGTAGCGGCTCAAGCTGCGGATATCATGTTGAATATACGTGGCGTCAAAGCGTCTTTTGTACTGGGGAATGATCCCAAAGGCTTTGTCTTTATTAGTGGACGTTCTTTAGGGGATATTAATGTACAGGTAATATTAGAAAGATTGGGAGGCGGAGGTCATATGACCGTAGCCGGTGCTCAATTGAAAGATGTGAGTATGGAAGAAGCCAGAAATACGTTGATACAATCCATTGAACAGGTTTTAGAAGAAGAACAAGAGGAGGAAGAATCATGAAAGTAATTTTACAGCAAGATGTTAAAGGGCTCGGAAAAAAAGGTGAAATTGTTGAGGCCAGCGATGGACATGCCCGAAATTTTTTGATACCCAGAAAAATGGCAGTTCAAGCCAGCTCTAGCAATGTCCATGAAGTACAGCAGCAAAAACAAGCTCAGGCCAAACGAAAAGCAGAAGAGCTGGAAAAAGCCAAGGCCTTGAAAGCACAGTTGGAAGAGTTGACCGTTACCATTCAAACCAAAGCTGGTGAAGGCGGCAGGTTATTTGGGTCTGTGACCAACAAAGAAATAGCAGAAGCCCTGGAAAAACAGCATAAAATAAAGATAGATAAACGGAAAATCACCATGACAAATCCCATCAAAGATTTAGGGGATATTACAGTAGAAGTTAAGGTATACCCCAATGTTAGTGCTAATATGAACGTAAAGGTGCAAGCAGAGTAAACTGGAAAAGAAAGAGGTGGTAGGATGGAAAATTTCAACGAAATGGTGCAAATACCACCTCATAGTGTGGAAGCAGAGCAATCCGTTTTGGGAGCCATGTTGTTGGATCGGGAAGCCGTATTTGTGGCATTGGAAATGTTGCTTCCAGAAGACTTCTATAAAGAAGCCCATCGAGAATTATTTGAATCAGCCGTTAATGTCTTTCAACGGGATGAACCAGTGGATTTGCTTACCCTTACAGAAGAACTAAAAAAACGTGAAACCCTAGAAGCCATCGGTGGCATTCCGTATATCACCAGTTTATCCACTTCCGTACCCGTAACCGTCCATGTAGAGTATTACGCCAAAATCGTGGAAGAAAAAGCCGTGCTGAGAAGGCTTATTAACTCTTCTCGTGAAATTGCTCAGCAGGGCTATCGAGCGGATGTTAACGTCCAAGAGCTTTTGGAACAAGCACAGAAAAATATTTACGATATCACCCAAAAGCAATATCGCCAAGGATTTACCAGTATCCAAGAAGTAGTAAATGAAGCCTTTGATGAAATAGAAATCAGGTATGAAAACAAACAATCCGTTACGGGCCTTAGTACTGGGTTTTTAGATATTGATAAGAAACTGAGTGGTCTCCACGCTTCCGATCTTATTTTGGTAGCAGCCCGACCCGCCATGGGGAAATCTGCCTTTGCCTTGAATTTAGCTCAGAATGCGGCCTTAAAATCCGATGCAGCCGTGGCCATCTTTAGTTTGGAAATGTCCAAAGAACAGTTGATTTTAAGAATGCTGGCGGCAGAATCCATGGTTGATTTAGGGAAAATTCAGAGTGGACAGCTTAATGACGAGGAATGGAATCGAATTGCCCAGGCCATGGTACCGTTGTCCAATGCAAAAATATATTTTGATGATTCAGCCGGCATCACCGTGACTCAAATGCGGTCTAAAGCACGTCGTTTGAAAATGGAAAAGGGATTAGATCTGGTACTGATTGATTACTTGCAGTTGATGCAGGGAGATGGAAGAACAGAGAATCGTCAGCAGGAAATTTCAGCGATTTCCAGAAATCTTAAAATCATGGCCAAGGAATTAGACTGTCCTGTCATTGCCCTATCTCAGCTTTCTAGAGCTCCAGAACAGAGGGCGGATCACAAGCCGATTCTGTCAGATTTGAGAGAGTCTGGAGCTATTGAGCAGGATGCAGATGTGGTCATTTTTCTTTACCGAGAAGCCTATTACGATGAAGAAAGCGAACAACAAAATTTGGCAGAGATTATTATGGCAAAGCATCGACATGGTGAAACAGGCACGGTGGAGATGGTTTGGCTGGGTCAATTTCAGAAGTTTGTGGATGCATCTAAGTACGCATAAGTGGCGGTTGTCACCGTATTCAATCTATGGTACAATAATCTTGACAATTTCAGTACGGATTAAATGCTGAGATGGCATAAGGAGGGATAATGTGTCAAAAGTAAATCAAGAAATGACGATCATGGATGTATTAAAAATGGATGAAGGGGTAGCCCCTATTTTCATGAAACATGGCCTTGCATGCCTTGGGTGCCCTGGTGCAACGATGGAAAGTATTGCAGATGCTGGAAGAGTACATGGGATTGATGTATCAAAATTAGTAGAGGATTTGAACCAATACCTAGAAAAAGCAGACGTACAATAAAGAAAAAGAGAAAGACCCGCCACATTGGCGGGTCTTTCCATTGTTGATTCTTTTTTCATCCTATGGTACGATAAGGCTGACTTTTAGAGGGACAGAGGGTACATAGAAGACAAAACCAGCAACGGGAGACCCCCGCAAGGAGTGAAGAAAATGTCATCAACAGCCATCGTAGGAGCCCAATGGGGCGACGAAGGGAAAGGAAAACTGATTGATTACTTGGCAGGCCACGCAGATGTAGTGGTTAGAGCCCAGGGAGGAAACAATGCCGGCCATACCGTTGTGGTAGGAGATAAGAAATACACCTTTCACTTGATGCCTTCTGGTGTTTTGTATGAAGGGACACTGAACCTTATTGGCAATGGGGTTGTATTTGATCCAGAAGGGTTTTTGCAGGAAGTAGAGACGTTGAAAAGTCAAAATGTAGAAATCAGCACCATCAAAATAGATGAACGGGCGCATATGATCTTTCCTTATCACAAGCGGATGGATGAATTAGAAGAAGAAGCAAGAAAAGATCAGGAAATCGGAACCACAAGGAGAGGAATAGGTCCTTGTTACATGGATAAGATTGAGCGATCTGGGATTCGGGTTGGCGAACTTTTAGACTTGGAACAACTGGAAACTTCCATCTATCAACAAGTAGAAAGAAAGAATCAAGTCTTGAAAAAAATCTATAACGTAGAAGGCTTTGATCCTAAAAAAATCTTTGAAACCTACTGTCAATATAGTGCTCACTTAAAAGAATACATTGCAGACACCACTGTTTTGATTCATGAAGCCATGGACAAAGGGAAAAAAATCCTATTTGAGG
This sequence comes from Tindallia texcoconensis, assembly GCF_055383815.1. Classification (NCBI taxonomy): domain Bacteria; kingdom Bacillati; phylum Bacillota; class Clostridia; order Peptostreptococcales; family Tindalliaceae; genus Tindallia; species Tindallia texcoconensis. The sequence continues at coordinate 1,281,817 of NZ_AP042431.1, read as the reverse complement.
GAGCTCAAGGAACGCTGTTGGATATTGATTTGGGAACGTATCCCTATGTTACCTCCTCGCATCCAACTTCTGCAGGTTTTTGTACGGGTGCTGGCGTTGGACCCAATGCCTTAGATGAAATTATAGGCGTTGTAAAAGCCTATACCACTCGGGTTGGCAAAGGTCCTTTTCCAACGGAGCAAGACAATGAAATAGGAGAAGTGATTCGCCAAAATGGCAACGAATATGGAAGCACCACGGGCCGACCACGGCGATGTGGTTGGTTGGATGGAGTGATGCTCAAATATGCCACACGAGTCAATGGCCTTACGGGAATTTCCTTGATGTTAATGGATGTATTGGATCAATTTGATGAAATTCAAATTTGTACGGCCTACGAAAAAGATGGAGAAGAAACCATTTATTTCCCAGCCAGCCTCCCAGCCTTGGCAAAATGCCAGCCAGTTTATGAAACATTGAAGGGCTGGAAAACAGATCTCACCTGTATTAACAAGTACGATGATTTACCAGAAGAAGCGAAAAGATACATTCAAAAAGTAGAGGAAATAACGGGTGTTCCAGTGAAAATGATATCCGTAGGACCAGACAGAAATCAGACGATTCTTCGGGAATCTATGATATAAGAGTTAGGACTTTTGGCGAAGATCAGCGTTGCCAACGCAGGTCTTCGCCAAAAAATTTCACAAAATCATAATAGGCATAAAGACGGGAACAAATCCGATCATCATAGCGGAGCATGAGTTCTTTGGGTGTTAAATTGGTAGAAATAAGGGTTCGAGTTCCTTCCAAATGCCTAGTGTTGATTAATTGGAAAATCTGGCTGTTGGTAAAGCTGTTGGTCAGTTCCGTCCCTAAATCATCTAAAATCAGCAAATCGCAAGTAGAGAGCATTCGGATGGTTTGTGGATCCTGCTTCTCTTGAAACTGGTGTTTTTCCAGCAAGGAAATAAGCTGATAGGCCGTCTGGTAGATGACAATTTTTCCCCTATCTAGTAGACCTTTGGCGATGCAATTGGCCATAAACGTTTTACCTAGTCCTGTGGGGCCATAAAAAAGCAAATTTGATTTTTCCTCCGGCGAGGCATAGGCATCAAAATTAAAAACGAAGCCCTCGCATTGCTGAAGGACTTGCATCATATTGTCTTTGGGAGAAAGGCTCTCCTTGGGTGGAATTTGATCTGAAAACAAATCAAGGCGAAAGGTTTTGAAATTTTCTTTTTCTAACACACCGGAAAGATTGGACATGGTGTAGGCTCGAACAATCAATTCCTGTTGGTAGCAGTGGCAGTGTTTTCCATTTTCTAAAACCCCCCGGTCTTGGCAGTCTTGACACTCGTAAGCTACCTGCAAATCTTTTTCCGTTAAACCCAGTCCCTGAAGAAGCTGGGTTTTTTGTTGTTTTAAAGCGTTCATATCCTGGCGCAGACCGTCGAGGATTTGATTTTGATGGGGCTCACCGGCAATTAAGGCCCGACTAACAGAAAGTCCTAGTTTAGTGATCTGAGCATTTATTTTTTCCAATTCCGGCACAGATTCGTAAAGGGCCTTCATTTTTTCCTCATGGGCACGCTCTGCCTGAAGTCGTTTTTTGTCATAGTTTTTCTTGATATTTCGCGTCATGGTAGAACGTTTCATTAATCATCCTCCTTGGGATTTCGACGTCGTTTACGGCCCAGCAAAATATTCTCTAAATCATCATTGGAGTAATCCTTGCCACGGCTATCCGCCAGATGAAACTGAGTTTTTTTAGATTCTTTTGCTGGCTTAGATTTGTTTTGTTCCTGGGCAGTGAGGGTGGCAAGATCTTTGATGCCTTCCTGATGCCAACGGCTCAAAATTCCATGAATGTACTTGATGCTGGGTCGAGAGGTCTGAGTCGTATAACTACAAGCCTTTAAAATCATTTCCATACTAAAAGCATATTCGTCTAACCATTGGTTCATAAGAGTAGATTCAGCTTGGGTGGGCATGCGGCTGAAAAAACCAAGCTCCCGAAAAATCTGGTCATACATTCGGTAGCGTTCCCCCTGTCGGTCCAAATGATGTTCCAGGGACTTTGAATCTCGAAGCCCCTGATCTTGCCAATTTCGAAGGATACCTCCCACATAACGGACACTTCTTACTTCTCGCTGTTGACAGGCATAGAGAAAGGCTTGTCGAACAATTTCAGGTTCAAGGTTGTAATGCTGAATCCATTGCAAGACTTCCATTTGCTCATTAGGAACTAAAGGCCGTTGCATGATTTTGTTCAACTGTTGAAAAAGTTCTTGTAGGTGAGGGTCACGAACTGCCGACATAATATCCGTAGGAGAAGCCGTGTAGGGATCAGGCTCGGACTTGGGTAAAGAATCCGATAAAGTGGAGGTCTTCCCTTTTTTCTCCACATAATGAAGCTCTTCTAAATGAAGCTGCTTTAATGAGGTAAAGACAACATCGAAGGCAGGGGAGCCAGGGTCTATCCGGTCTGATTGGGACGCATCTGCATTCCATTTCTTTTGAATCACATTTCGTTCTTCCCAATAATTCCACGCATCCAAGATGTCTTTCAAATGTATATTAAGATTGTTGGCTAAATTTTGATGAGAAAACTTTCGTGCTTCTTCTCCTAATTGTGCATAACGATAGCCCAGCAAATACACTTTTACATAATCACCAGGAGCTGTCGGCATGTAAAGGTCAATGAAAATGTTCTCTAAGGGAGTATCTCCCAGATCTACAGGAACACTTTGAATGTAAAAAGCCATAACCGTCACACCTTCCTTTTCCTATTTGTTCTTCATTATAACATAGAAAGGAAAGAGCTAAACCCATTCCTTTCAACTTCTAGCAGCTCTGAACATATGTTTTGTATTGATTTATAGGTCTTTAGTGGGATATAATGTGTAGTGGTTCATAAGAAGAGTAGGACTCACTAAAAGCAATAGGACCTCCACGGCTGAAAGAGTGCCGTTTTTAAAGATCATTTTGATCATCATGAGATAGCAGGAGGGGATATGGATAATGAAGGAAGGACAACCTTGGAAGCGACGTCTGGCTCACTTGTTGGGACAAGCAAAAACACAGTTGAATACATTTGGAAGTCATATGAATAGATTTGGAAGTCATAGGGCTACGCAGTCTAAAGAAGTAGCCTTAACCATAAAGCAAAACCTAAAAGAAATAAAAAAAGAAGTAGGACCCTATTGGTCAAAGATCCAAGGAAAAGCAAAAGAGACCAAAGAAAAGTCCGTAGAACTTTGGAACTCTCGGGAAAAAAAGCAAAAGCAACACATCTTGGTATCGGCGGCGATGGCCCTTGTGCTGACGGTTTCTCTAGTGGCGAACCATCAATACCAAGCTTCTCTGAAAGCCTATGAAGTGTACCTAGAAGGTAGTTTGATAGGGATTGTCCGGGAACAGGAAGAGTTTGAAGAAGCGAAAAAAGCCCTTCAACAAGAAATGAAACGGACCTATGATTTGGAAGCCTACATACCGGAAGAACAGGAATGGGTGGAAGTAAAAGCTAGAAATGCAAGGTTAAGCTCTAAAGAAGTGTTGATGAGCGGCATTCGTGCCCAGCTTGGGCAACAGGTCCAAGCAGTAGAGCTGCGTGTGGAAGGCGAACCCTTGGTTATTCTTCGTACCAAAGAAGATGCAAAAGCTTTGTTGGCCAGCATACAAGAACCTTTTCTTAAGGAAGAGGTAGAGTACTCGGAAGTTTCATTTTTAGAAGAAGTAGAAATCCTAGAAATCCCAGCTCAAATTGCTGAAATTAGACCGCTGGAAGATGCGGTACAGTTTGTGCGCACAGGAACCGATGAAGAAAAAATATATACCGTAGAACCAGGAGACAGTAGTTGGGTAATTGCTGAACGAAACGACATGACTGTGGAAGACATTGCCGAAGCCAACCCGGAGATAGAAGTAGAGAGGTTGAGTATTGGGCAGGAGCTTAATTTGGTTGTGCCAAAGCCTTATTTAACGGTACAAAGCCGGTATTACGTGGAGCAAACAGAAGAAATTCCTTTTGAGACCGAAAATGTAGAGACAGAGTCCATGTATCAAGGAGATCAGCGGATTACAGTCCAGGGGGAAGAAGGAAAAAGAGATATTAAAGCGTATTTGATTGAAGAAAATGGTGTAGTGGCAGAACGGGAAATCATTGAAGAAAAAGTACATTCGGAGCCTGTAACCAGAGTGGTGGCGGTGGGAACCAAAGAAAGACCAGCAACCATGGCAACAGGTACTTTTATCAATCCGACTAGAGGAAGGCTTACCTCTCCTTTTGGTATGCGAGGGGGACGGCGTCATACAGGCATCGATATTGCCAATTCTACGGGTACACCCATCACAGCGGCAGATGCAGGACGAGTATCCTTTGCAGGAAACAGAGGGGCCTATGGAAGACTGGTCATTATTGATCATGAGAATGGATACCAAACCTATTATGCCCATATGAATAGGATTTCTGTGTCCAGTGGAGAGCGAGTCCACAAAGATCAACAAATTGGAAGCGTTGGAAGTACTGGACGCAGCACCGGACCTCATTTGCATTTCGAGGTACGTAAAAATGGGACACCGGTGAATCCTAGAAATTATGTCCGTTATTAAGAAGCGAATTATGGTTAGAGCCCTAGGGAAAGACTTTCCCTAGGGGCTTTTTCTTTTTATGTGTTCATTTTAGACGGTTTCTGGTATGATAAGGAAAAGATCATGGACATCAAAAGACCCAAAGGTCAGGAAGTAAAGTAAAACATTTTTGGAGGCATTCCTTAGAAAGGAAGATGGAAAGATGAAAACTACCATTTTGATTGTAGAAGATGAAAAAAAGATTTCTGATATCGTGAAATTCAACCTGGAAAAAGAAGGGTATCATACAGAAGTGGCTTATGACGGAGAAGAAGCATTGCAAAAAGTGGTGTCCTGTCAACCGGATCTCATCCTATTGGACTTAATGCTTCCTAAACTAGATGGGTTTCAAGTGTGTCGGAAGGTTCGTGAGCAGTATGCCATGCCAATTATTATGCTAACCGCAAAAGAAGAAGAAGTGGATAAAGTACTGGGGCTGGAAATGGGTGCGGATGACTATATTACAAAGCCTTTTGGCATGAGAGAATTGTTGGCAAGAGTAAAAGCTAACTTACGACGGATTGGTGGAGAAGTCAACGGAGCCAATACTCAAATAGATGCAGGGAATCTTCATATTGACCTGTCAAAATACGAAGTGAAAAAGGAAAACAAAGTGGTGGAGCTCACTATTAGGGAGTTTGAACTACTACGATTTTTAGCAGTCAAACCAGATCAAGTATTCACGAGAGAGCAGCTTTTGAAAGAAGTGTGGGGCTATGAATACTATGGCGACATACGAACCGTAGACGTCACTGTTCGGCGACTGCGAGAAAAAATTGAAGACGATGCTGGAAGTCCTCTGTTTATAGCGACAAAAAGAGGTGTCGGATACTATTTCAGGAGGCCTTAGTATGTTTAAAAGCATTCGGATCAAAATGATAACCATTTATTTTTTGTTGATTTTTATTGCCATGGTCATTGTGGGTGTTTTTATTATCCAGCAGTTTGAGAGCTATCATTTGGACGTGGAACGTAATAATATCATGCAGGTTTCCAAAAGTGTCTCCGCCACACTTCAAAACATGGATTGGGAAGAGCAGCAGGATGAAGCCCAAGAAACCATTGGCTTTTATGAGCGAGTGGGTATGGAAATCTATATTGTTGAAAAAGATAGCGGTTTTAGGGTGGTCGCCAGCACCAATCCAGCTCATCGAGATCAGAATGCAACCTATATTTTGGAACCAGAACTGATTTTAGGGGCATTTAATGGGGAAGAGACAGAAAAAGACATGATTAGCAGCGGGCAGCAAAGTGTCCGTTCAAAGAACATGGCTTTTCCTCTCTACGATGAAACCAGCCGGATATCTGGTGTGATCTATGTGAGACGAGACCTAGGGGATATTTATCAGACGTTATACCAATCCCGAGTCATTTTTTTACGCTCTACAGTGGTGGCCTTGATGATTACCATTGTACTGGGTTACTTTATTGCCGCTAGTATTACCGGCCCTATACGGGATGTAACCACCAAGGCTTCCAAAATGGCAGGAGGAGACTTTAATCAGGTGGTAGAAGTAAAGTCTAACGATGAAATTGGTCAGTTGGCCAGCATGTTTAATTACCTGACGGCTCGTTTAAAGACATCTTTGCAAGAAATATCCAACGAAAAGCAAAAATTAGATGCCATTCTTACCTATATGGCAGACGGCGTAGTGGCAACCTCTATGGCTGGAACATTGGTGCATATCAATCCCAGAGCTCTGGATATGCTTTCTTTGGATCGTAAGCAGAGTCAGGAAATGGCTTTTGACCATCTTTTTAACAGCGCAAAACCATCCTTATGCCTAGAAGATTTTCAAGGAGATCCCAGTGGGTGGAGCGGTAGTGAAATTTTGGAAATGAGAGATGGGGCAAAAATTCGAGCAAGCTATGCTCCCTATCGCAACGAACAAGAAGAAATGGAAGGCCTTATCTTTTTATTGCAAGACATTACAGAGCATGAAAAACTGGAAAGCATGAGAAAGGAATTTGTGGCCAATGTATCCCATGAATTAAAAACACCGTTAACGACGATTAAAAGCTATACGGAAACCATGATGGATGGGGCCGTGGAAGATCCAGAAATGCAACAACAGTTTCTGGGAGTCATCGATAGTGAGGCAGACCGTATGGCTCGCTTAGTGAGAGATTTACTTCAGTTATCTAATATGGATTTCCAGCAAACCAAATGGGATCAAGAACCTATCAACTTGATGGAAGTAACCCATAAGACACTGATGGCTATGGAACCTACCATGAAAGGAAAGGGTCAAGCCTTAGTCTATGAGCCACCAGAAGAAGCTGTGAGAACCCAAGGGGATGAAGACGCCATCGAACAGGTTATTTTAAACATTCTCAGTAATGCCATTAAGTATACGCCAGAAGAAGGGGAGATTCGGGTATACCTACAAAAGGAAAATGAGACGGCAGCTCTGACCATACAAGATAATGGAATGGGGATTCCCAGCCAGGATTTGCCCCGTGTATTTGAACGATTTTATCGAGTGGATAAAGCCAGATCTCGAGAACAAGGAGGGACTGGACTAGGGTTATCCATTGCCCAACAGATTATGGAAGCCCATGGTGGAACGTTGCACCTGTATAGCCGAGAAGATAAAGGCACTCGTGTCATTATGAGATTCCCTCTTTTTCAAGAGGAAAATAAGGGAAAAAAAGGTGTCACCTGATCTTAATTCCACTGTAATACTCCTGTAACATTTTTTTTGTATAATGAGTTTAGTAACAGATGTGGAGGAGTTTATATGAAAAAATTTCTGGTAATCAGCTTGCTGGTACTACTGACAATAAGCATAAAAATAGCGCCTGTTTTTGCAACAGAAGATGAGGTTATGCTGGAGAGCCCAATCAATTTAGAGGAAGAGATTGATTTGGAAGAGGATGTCATTCAAGTGGTCCAGCCTCAACGAAACGGGGCTACCAGTCGGCGTAGTCCTATGATTTCTTTTAAAGCACCAGAAGGAAGTTTGGTGATTTTAGAGGTGTTTCATAATGCCAGCTTAATGGAAGAAGAAGAAAACTATCTTCCGACCTACGAACCCATGGAATTTGAAATTGGTGCTTTACAAAGAGGGTGGGTAGAAGGCATTGAACTGAAAAAAGGAAAAAACAAGCTGGTATTTACCGGCACCTTAAAAGAAGAAGCATTGCCAACGGTGGAGCGAATCATTACGGTGAAAGATCGAGAAGAAATGAAAGAAGAAGTAACGCGGGATGTTCGAGAATCTAGCACCACGGATATTCTGAATCGACTGATGAATATGGGGCTATAGCTTCGATGGAGTGACTTGTTATGAATAAAGAAAAACTGAAAAGCTTGCTGCTGGTCTTTCTTATAATGACCAGCGTCATGCTGACCCAGCGTGTCTGGTTTCGTTCGCCTCTGGAGTTATTACAAACAGAGGCTTCTTATTTTGAAGTAAGCGAAACCCTGCTGGCAGAAACTAAGGAATCTGTGCTTCGTCCAGAGCGATTGGTTTTGGGTTTTGGCGGCGGAGTTAACAATAGTCATCATACGCATTTAGATCATTTAAACATGAAGCCTTACTGGGACCATAGTAAAGCCGTTCTGAGCACCTATTTTAACCAGGACCCAGAGATTCAAGTTGTTTCCTATGAGGACTACCTTCAGGGGTTTTCTGGAAGAAATATGGAACTCTATTTTGGAGAAGGAGTACCGTCGGTTTTTTTTGCAGCCTTAGTTGGCTCTATGGACAATGTGGTTACTCAAAACCTTCAAATGATCCAAAAAATATTGATTCCCGTAAGGAGTCCAGACAGCATTTATATGGTGGATGAAGAGGGGATTTATTACCAGTTGTCGCTGGAAGAAGATGCGATAGATGAAAACTGGCCAGATTTATTAAGCTTATTGGACCGAAAGCAGCCAGGGAGTTATGTGAAATACTACCCCTTATTTTCTTATGTAGGGAACGACGTGTTGTTGCCTCTAAGTTATGAAGAAAATTTGCCGCGTATTTTTGTGGAGAGTGAAGTAGACACCAGTCATGAAAATCGGTTACATCAGCGGGTGCGTACTTTTTTTGATGAAAACTTTGATTTTGTAAAAATTATTCGAGAAACTACAGGCAGTCATATTTACATGTACGGATATGGACAACAAGAAGTCAGAGTATCCAAACAGGGACGTATTGAATATACTGCAGAAACCGGAAACGAATCTGGAACCAATATAAATAGAGCATTTAAAACCGCATTAGAGTTTGTGTTGAGAAACCATGGATTTCCTGAAGGAGCCTATTTAAAGAATGTAACCCCGATTGAACAAGATGGGAACCGAGGATTTTCCTTTGCTTTCGGTTATTCCATGCAAGGTGTTTCGGTGGAGCAAAAACGAATGGCCTCCACCAACCCCATAGAAATTCATGTATACGGAGATTTGGTGAAGCGATATCAATCCATGACCAGGCAAGCAATGGGAATGCCAGAAGTGAGACCAGAAGAGGGGATTATTTCGCCTCACCGGCTGATCGAAAACCACTTCAATATGCTCTTAGAAGACCTGCGACAATCCACCTCAGGGGATCAAGAGGAAAGGGAGGAGGATGAAGTAGTCCTCGAAGAGTTGGAAGGCGACGAATTGCTTCGGCGCATTGAGGATATTCGATTGATTTATCTGGATAGAGAAGAAGTTCATCGACGACAAATGCTGATCCCTGCTTGGAGAATACAGATTGATGAAAAAATTTATTATTTTGATGCTCATGAAGGAATTCCATTGAATTAAGGAAAGGAAACATGAGAAGGGATGGTGTTGAATGGACTGGACAAAAGCAAAAAATATTTTGATTGCTGCTTTTTTGCTAACGAACCTGTTTTTGATGGTCGTCCTTTATGGAGGTCAACAGGGGAATTCAACATCCGCTATTAGTAATGACTATGTGACACAAACCCTTCAGTTTCTTCAAGATAAAAATATTGAAATTCGGACAGAATTACCCCTTGCTGCTCCTTCCTTGAACTCCGTTAATGTAGAGTATCGTTTTTTTTCGCCCAAGGAAATGGCAGAAAAACTCTTAGGAAATTCCTTGGTTCAAGAGGATATCCATACCTATGCCAACCATAAGGGACGTGTGACCGTATTAGAAGAAAAAATCCTAATATATCAAAATAAAGAACAGGGAAGGATGCTCCCAAGTTTAGAAGAAGAAAAACTAGTGGCCATAGCCAATGATTTTTTAAGGACCCACTACTTGGATCAAGAAGGGCTTCAGCTAGAGCAAATCTACTTTGGTGTGGAACCAGAGTACCAAGAAGAACCACTTCATAAATTGGTATATCAGCAAACATACGAAGGCCGTTTTATTGGGGAGAGCTATGTAAACGTCTTTATAGGTCATCGTGGCATCGTAGCCGTGGAGGCATTGCTTCTGGAAAACATGCGAACCATTGGGGAGACAACTACCAGCCATACCATGATTTCGGCACCGGAAGCTTTATTGAGAACCATTGAAGCAATACAGAGACATCATGCTTCTCAGGAACCAGCCGTGATCACAGAAGTGCTTCCGGGTTACTTCTTCCCACTGACAAGAGAAACTTTTGCAGAGGGAGATTCGGTTGAATCTGGTACGGCTGTACCTGCCTGGAAGATTGTGTTAAAGGATGGAAAAACCTTTTATCAGGAAGCCTTTTAAAACAGTTGTTTCTACATGCCAAGGGAGCATGAGAAAACAACTGTTTTTTCTTGAGACCATCTAGGAGAAGGCGAGGCAGGAATCCTTTCTATATCAATCACATCAAGAGCCAGAAGAATTGTCAGAAAGATTCAAAAAAACAAAGAGAACTTGACAAGAAAGCAAAAATAGCATAAAGTCAACATGAACATTTTTCTGCGTAGGCATACAGTATAATACAGTGAAAACACCTGTACATCCGAAGCTTCGTGGGTACTTGTACTTCGGCATGTTCAGGACCGATCCGTTTTTTGGAGTGGATATAGGCAAGCAGGATCATTTTATTGAGGGTGGTGAACAACTGACAATTTGTCAGGTATTATATGGAAAAACTAGTGATAAAAGGTGGCATAAAACTTAAAGGTCAGGTAGATATCAGTGGATTTAAAAATGCAGCCGTAGCGATTATTCCGGCTACAGTGGCAGCAGGGGGACCCTGTGTGATAGACAACCTTCCCGATATTAGCGATATAAAGATTTTAACTCAAATTTTGGAAAGTTTAGGGGCGAAAGTAGAACGAAACGGTCAGGATCCAGACAACGGATCCCATTCGGTTCGAATTGATACCACATGCATGACGGAATGCTATGCGGACCATGACATGGCAAAAAATTTAAGGGCTTCCTATTATTTGCTAGGAGCGGCCCTTGGCCGATTTAAAAGTGCAAAAGTAGCTTATCCAGGCGGTTGTGATATTGGTGTACGGCCTATTGATCAACATATCAAAGGCTTTGAAGCGCTGGGAGCAACCGTTGCCATTGAGCATGGCATCATTTCAGTTGAAGCAGAGAAGTTGACCGGAGCAGATATTTATTTGGATGTGGTCAGTGTAGGGGCCACGATTAATATTATGCTGGCGGCTATTCGTGCTGAAGGGAAAACCGTCATTGAGAATGCGGCGAAAGAGCCACATATTGTAGATGTGGCCAATTTTTTGAACTGCATGGGTGCAGATGTTCGTGGTGCAGGCACTGACGTCATTAAAATTAATGGAGTGCCGGAAGTGGGTGGTTGTCACCATACGGTGATTCCAGACCAAATTGAAGCCGGAACGTATATGATAGCTGCCGCCGCCACTGGTGGAGATGTAGTTATTAATAAAGTGATTCCCAAACACTTGGAGTCGGTTATTGCCAAACTTCGAGAAATGGGAGTTGTCATTACAGAAGAGGATGAATCTTTGCAAGTCCGTGTAGATGCGTCAAAAGGCCTAAAGAATGTTAGTATCAAGACTCTGGTTTATCCAGGATTTCCCACAGATCTTCAACAACCTATGAGTAGTTTGTTGACAGTGGCTAAAGGGATTGGCATGGTAACAGAAACTATTTTTGAAGGCCGATTTAAGCATGTAGAACAGCTTAAAAAAATGGGAGCCAACATCAAAGTGGAAGGCCGTATGGCGGTGATTGAAGGCGTAGACCGTCTGATGGGAGCCACGGTAACGGCAACGGATTTGAGGGCGGCAGCCGCCCTGGTTATTGCAGGGTTGATGGCAGATGGAGAAACCGTTGTAGAGGATATATTCTACATCGATCGTGGCTACGACCTTTTCGATGAAAAGCTTTCTCGTTTGGGTGCCCAAGTGAAACGGATCAAATAGGAATACAAAAGATAGTTAGAGTAAGCCAACCTGCCTTTTAAGGTGTTTATTCCCTTGGAAAATCTTAAAAGTCGGTGCTTTGGGACGTAATGAACAACGATGGAATCCCTAACCACTAAACAGACGTTCAGCGTCTTTGTGATGGAGGCGATACAATGGCGGCAACATTCTGTACTTTGGCTAGCGGAAGCAGTGGCAATTGCCATGTGTTATCAGATGGAAAACAACAACTGCTCATTGATGCAGGCCTCAGTGGAAAACAGATACAAAATCGGTTACTGGATGCAGGCATGGTGCCGGAAAACCTGTCAGGAATTTTGGTCAGTCATGAGCATTCAGACCATATTAAAGGCGCGGGAATTCTTTCGCGTCGTTTTCAATTACCTATTTTTGCCAACGAAAAAACCTGGATGGCTATGGAAGAAAAGATAGGGCCAGTAAAGCCAGAGCACCGTCGGGTATTTGACTCCGAAAAACCCTTCACCATTGGAGATATATCCGTAACCCCTTATGCCTTATCCCACGATGCTGCAGATCCTGTGGGATTTGCACTAGAAAGTCATTCATTTAAAATATGTTTGGCAACGGATATGGGACATGTGCCGGAATCTTTATATAAAATGGCTGAAAATGCGGACCTGTTAGTAATGGAATCCAATCACGATGTGGATATGCTACAAGTAGGAAGTTATCCTTATTATTTGAAAAGACGGGTGTTATCGGATCACGGCCACTTATCCAACGAAAGTGCCGGCCTTGCGGTTGTAGAAATGATTCGAAGAAATGTTAAATCCATCCTTTTGGCCCATTTAAGCAAAGAGAATAACTTTCCAGAATTAGCTTATTCCACGGTTACTGGCATCATGGAAGAAAATGGGATGAAACCCAATACCGACGTCGGTCTAAACCTCTCTACCCGAGAGGCTATCAGCTGTTTGTATGCTTATAAAAGCGGGTAGGATTAAAAAACGTCTCTATAGGAGGTGTCAAAATGGAAGATTTCAAAGATCAAGATAAGATTCCTTCGGAAGAACAGGAAAAAGACCAAGGAATTGAGGCTGTTTATGAGGATCGCATGGGGAAAGTAATTAGGCAGGAACCTCAGCAGCAAAAGAAAAAAAATCGGGAAGAAAATGCTCCGCAGGGGATTTCCGGAGCCAAGGTGTTTGTGATGCTCGTGGCAGCCGTGCTCCTAGGGTGTATGATAAGCTTTGCGACCCTCTATCAGTTCCTTCCAGAAATCATGATCTATCGGGGCCTGCTAGAGGAAACACAGACAGATCAACCCGTGGTGATTGAAACAACAGAAGATATAAGCGTGTATACGGCGGTTGCTCAGAAAGCCATGCCTTCCGTAGTGGGTGTTAGTACGGTAAAGCTTCAAAGAGACTTCTTTTTTGGCACCCGCCGTTCAGAAGGTCTGGGTACCGGCGTTATCGTAGATGAACGAGGCTATATCTTAACCAACTCCCATGTTATTGGAGATGGGCAGGCAGAAGAGTTGGTCGTGATGCTTCATGATGGAAGTCAGGAGCCAGCAGAGGTCCTTTGGTATGAGCAATCCATGGATTTAGCAGTTATCAAGGTAGAAAGCGATATCAATCTTCAGCCAGCAGAGTTTGGAGACAGCGACAACTTGGATGTAGGGGAAATTGCAGTGGCCATAGGCAATCCTTTGGGCTTAAATTTTGAGCGTACCTTGACCCAAGGGGTGATCAGTGGGTTGAATCGCAGCATTCAACTGGGACAGGGCATAGCCATTGATAATTTAATTCAGACAGATGCCTCTATCAATCCTGGAAATAGTGGAGGCCCCTTGCTAAATGCTAAAGGTCAAGTGATTGGAATCAATACAGCCAAAGTCCAGACCGGAGAAGGACTAGGCTTTGCAATTCCTATTAATACAGCCAAGCCCATTGTAGACCAGTTTATCCAGAGAGGTGAATTTAGTCGTGTGTACTTAGGGGTTCGTGGGTACAACGTCAGCGAATTTGAAGGTGCCACCGGCCTTACCCTTAGTGCAGACCATGGCGTGTATGTAGTGGAAATTCTAGCCGATTCTACGGCAGAAATGGCGGATCTCCGAAGCGGAGACATTATTATTGGTCTTGGAGATGAGCCTATTAGAACCATGGGGGATTTGATCCGAGAGCTTTATAAATATCGACCGGGAGATGAAACGACCTTGGAGTTTATTCGCAATGAGCGGGAATATCGTGTAGAGATTATATTACAGTAATCGAATAAAATGCTTTTTTACTAGGAGCCTCGCCGCTTAGGCGGGGCTCTTGTGCTAAAAAAGCATCCGACCAGGAGGGATCCAGATGAAGATTACGGTTATTAGCGTAGGGAAAATCAAAGAAAAGTACTTAGTACAGGCTATTCAGGAATACAGCAAGCGTTTAAGTCGTTATTGCAAATTGATTCATGTAGAAGTAGCAGACGAAAAAGCACCGGAAGGTTTAAGCGCTGCTGAAGAGGAACAGGTGAAAAACAAAGAAGGCCAACGGATCTTACAAAAAATAGCCGATTCGCATCACGTGATTGCCCTAGAACTAAAGGGCGCAATGCTTAGCTCCCAAGACTTTGCCCAAAAATTGGAAAACCTGGGGCTTAAGGGGAAGAGTCAAATAGCTTTTGTTATTGGTGGGTCCTTGGGCCTTTCTGGAGAAGTGTTAGCAAGGGCCAACGAAAAACTTTGCTTCTCCAAAATGACCTTTCCTCATCCGTTGATGAAAGTTATCTTGTTGGAGCAGGTTTACCGTGGGTTTAAAATTAATAAGAAAGAGCCGTATCATAAGTAAGAGGAAGGTACTAGGGATAATAGGAAAATGGAGGCAACTAATTCAGAAGTTGAGAAGATGGTGGTCTTATATAAGGATAGATTAGTCAGATTTGGGTTCGAACTCATAGAAAATATAGGTCATAAGTTTGGTACTACGATAGAAGTGATAGATTCAACTGAAAAAACAGAAGAACAAGAACTTGTTGAGGACTTGATTCAAATAATCACCGTGTTTAGTTACAGACTTCACGGAAAAAGAGCAAGCAAAGCGAAGAAGATGATTAAGGAGTTGATAGAAGATGATAAAAGCAATTAAGGTTAGGCTTTTTCCTTCTGAGAATCAAGAACAACTTCTATGGAAAAGTGTTGGCACAGCCAGATGGGCATACAATTTCGTTTTAGATATGAAACAGAAAACTTATGAGGAGACTGGAAAATCAATATACGAAGGTGAAATTAGAAAGATCATCACTCAAATGAAGAAAACAGATGAGTATAAGTGGCTTAATGAGGGATCCGCACAAATTCCAAAACAAGCAGTAAAAGATTTAGATAGGGCTTATCAGGACTTTTTCAAGGGTAATGCACAAAGACCCACGTTTAAAAACAGCAAGAAAAGTAAAAAGTCTTTCTATCACGATAATGGCAAGTTAAAGGTTAAAGAAAACAAATTAGTTACTATTGAAAAAGTTGGTTGGATCAAAACAAATGAACAAATACCTGTTGGAGTACCCTACGTAAATCCTAGAGTATCTTATGATAATAAATAGTGGTATTTGTCAGTAGGGATAGAACAAGAAGAGCAACACCAAGAATTAACAAATATCAGTCTAGGGATAGATTTAGGTTTAAAAGATTTAGCGATATGTTCAGATGGTACTGTATATGCAAACATCAATAAGACAAAAGGGGTTAAAAAGTTAGAAAAGAAGCTTCGCAGGTTGCAGCGACAAGTTTCTAAAAAATATATTCTAAATAAGAAGGGAGGTACCTTTGTCAAAACCAGCAACATTATAAAACTCGAAAAAGAGATACAACTCTTACATCGTAGATTAGGCAATATCAGAAAAAATTATCTACATCAAACTACTACTAAAATAGTGGAAAACCAGCCGTTTAGAGTAGTCATAGAAGATATTAATATGAAAGGCATTATGAAAAACCGACATCTATCAAAAGCCATAGCAAAACAAGGATTTTACGAGTTTAGGTGCATGATGGAATATAAGTGCCAGTTTAATGGGATAGAGTTGGTTGTAGCAGATAGGTTCTATCCATCTTCTAAGACATGTGGTAGTTGTGGGAATACAAACAAAAACCTTAAACTTTCTGATAGGGTTTATAAATGTCATTGCGGTTTAAAGGTAGACAGAGATCACAATGCAAGTATAAATCTAGCTCAGTATAAATCAGCGTAAAATCACTTTCAAGATTGTGCTGATAGGTAGGATGCGTTGTATCCGAATTTATGCCCTCGGACTGTTATATCAAACCAAAGTAGATTAGCTTAGGCTATTGAAAATGGGACAGGTTCAATAGGGAATTAAACAATCTTTACAGAGTTTTGTAAGGTTTTGGCAACGGACACAGATGCGTGTGAAGGGATTAGGACTAGTGGTAATGGCCGCCATACTATGGGGGTTATCTGGAGGGCTTGGTGGCTTCTTGATGGAAAAAGGGTGGAGTCCTTTGGTCATTTCCTTTTATCGGGGGGCCGTGGGATTGTTTTGTATTCTGATTTGGCTCTTTTTCTATCCCACTAAATGGAATAAGCCTATGCTGTTTTGGTCTATTGTGGCAGGCATTGGGGTAGTGGGGAATTTTGGGTTTTACTTGATTAGCATCTCGGAGTCAAGTATTGCAGTGGCAGCGACACTGATGTATACGGCTCCCATTTTTGTATTTCTGATATCTTATCTATTTCGTTTGGAAGAAATGTCCCCATCTAAATGGGTGGCCATCCTATTTGTTATGACGGGGGTAGTGTTGCTAACAGAAGTATACAACGTTGGTCCAGATAGCATTACAATGATAGGGCTGTTTTCTGGACTTGCAGCAGGGATGTCCTACGCTTTGTTTATTTTTGGATTTAAATACGCCAACCATCATGGTGATCCTCAAGGGATCTTAGCCATTGCATTCTTGGCGTTTACCCTTATAATGCTTCTCTTTGTCGATGGAGGTGAAATGTTGGCCGTCTTAGGCTCTACGGATTTACCATGGATGATTTTGTTAGGTATTTTGGGAGCCGGGTTGTCTTTCTTCTTTTATATTACTGGACTAAAGGAAACCACTTCCACCTCTGCGTCTATTATTGCCATGGTGGAACCTGTAACTGCTACGATTTTTGGATTTGTGGTGCTGAATCAAGCCCTTGCAGGAAATCAACTGGCAGGAATGGCCATTGTGTTAATCACTGTTACTATTTTGAGTGTCAAACAAAGCGAAAAAAAAGAGTCTTTGTAATGCATCGATAAATAAGGGTCCTTGGATATTTTTTCAGTGTGCGGATAAGGCTCCGAAGCTAATCAGAATTGACAACTCGTTGGATACTTCCTTGCAAAACAAAAGAAGTATTTTCAACAATTATTTCAGGAGTTTCTTTCATCCCGTGGTCGACCCATTGGATGATGATGGCGGTGAAACTGAGGGCATAAAAATTAATTAAAAAAGTTAATTTCTGCTGGGATAAGTTGGATGGGTGTGCTTTTCGTTCTATAATAGGCTTAACAAGTTGGGTCATAGCTGTGTGAAGGAATTTTTCTAAGTTTTTACGGTCTGAAGTATTGAAAACAGAGGAGCAAATGACATCATTCTTTACGAAGAAGGCTAGGACAGCTTTAAATCCATCTTTCCAATGCATAAAATCGATCTCTTGATGGACATGATCCAAAATTTCGACTTGAAAAATCCATTCGACTAAATCGTAAATATCGTTAAAGTGCCTATAAAAAGTACGACGGTTAAATCCACACTCTTTGGCAAGGGCCTGAATGGTTACTTGTTGAAGAGGGGTGGATTTTATTTGATTTTTGAGAGCTTGGGCAAAGAGATCCTTAGTAATTTTATTAAGGACAGAGCTGGGCATAAATTCCCTCCGTTCACAGGACGGTACACAAAATCAGAAATTTGAGACAAATAGTCACATATGGAAAGAAGTGTTTATTGTTAGTATAAAGCTTTACATGTAGGATGACAATAAGATGATGGAATAGAAGCACAAAAGGAGGATCGGGGTTTTAAATTATCGAAGATAAATTTTGAAAGGATGATGGGTTATGGGTAATTATCAAAAGAACCAAACGATTCAACCGAAAGGCATTAAAGAACGAAAAGCCTACCTAGTAGGCGGTGGCATTGGAGCTTTATCAGCGGCTTTTTATCTAATGCGTGATGGGCATATGGAAGGGAAAAATATTACTATTTTAGAAAAGCTTGATATTGAAGGTGGTTCCATGGATGGAGCAGGAAATCCAGAAACAGGATACGTTGCCCGTGGTGGTAGAGAAATGGAAGAACACTTTGAATGTACATGGGATCTTTTCGCAGATATTCCATCCCTAGAAAATAAGGGCTTTTCAGTCTTGGATGAGTTCAAAGAACTGAATGACAGAGATCCCAATATATCGAGTTGTAGATTGATTCATCATTGTGGGCAAAAGAAAAACACAGACTCTCTTGAATTAACCCCAGCACATGTGAAGAAGACTACAGAGCTCTTTCTTGCTACAGAAGAGACCCTTGGCAATGCAACGGTGGAAGAATTTTTCGATAAAAGTTTCTTAGAGACAAACTTTTGGTATTTATGGCGATCCATGTTTGCTTTTGAAAACTGGCATAGTGTAGTAGAGATGAAACGGTATATGCATCGATTTATTCATTTACTACCAGGGTTTAATGAAATGAGAGGTCTTGTATTTTCTAAATATAACCAATATGAATCATTTATTTTGCCGCTGTCGCATTATTTACAAGAGAAAAATGTTCAGTTTCGTTATGGAACACAAGTCCTTGATTTAGAGATGGATATTACAGAAGAAGAAAAAACCGTTACAGCGATTCACCTTATTCGGGATGGAAAAAAGCAAATCCTAAAAATAAGCCCAGAAGATCTTGTTATGGTTACCAATGGATCGATGACAGAGTGTACCGAGTATGGAGACAATAAAACAGTTCCAAAGCTTAGGAGAGACTTAGGGGAAGTGTGGAGCCTATGGAAAAATCTAGCCGCTAAAAGTCCCTCTTTTGGGAAGCCGGAAGTGTTTTGCAGCAATGTAGATCAATCAAAATGGGAATCCTTTACGATTACCTGCAAAGGATCTAAACTTGTAGATAAAATCCGAGAATTAAGTGGTAATGATCCCTATTCAGGAAAAACAGTAACCGGTGGCGTCATTACCATCACAGACTCGAATTGGTTGCTTAGTGTTACTTGTAATCGACAGCCACATTTTATAGATCAACCAGATGATGTCATCGTTCTTTGGGCTTACGGGTTGTTTCTAGATGAAAAAGGAAATTTCATTAAGAAAAAAATGACGGAGTGTACCGGTGAAGAATTGTTACAGGAGTTGCTTTATCATTTAGGGCTAGAAAAAGAGATTCCAGAAATCCTAAAAACCGATAAAGTAATCCCCGCCATGATGCCCTATATAACAGCACAATTTATGCCGAGGGTTAAAGGGGATCGACCAGATGTAGTGCCAGAAGGGTCGCGTAACCTTGCCTTTTTGGGACAGTTCACTGAAATACCTGGAGATTGCGTATTCACCGTTGAATACTCAGTGCGATCCGCAATGATGGCTACGTATAAACTGCTTGATCTTAACAAGCAGGTACCAGAAGTCCACGCCTCTCAATATGATATTCGAGTAATTGCGAATGCAGTGAAGGCATTAAACAGTGGAAGACCACTACCAGCAGAACCCATTCTTAAAAAGCTACTCAAAGACACATCCATAGAAGGGATTATCTAATAGTTCAGATACCACTTTCACTAATAACACAGGCGTATCTGCATTGGTCTCTGCATGGGGAAAGATGATATAATAAATGGGTAGATCCATAAAACTATCCATGAAAGCAAGGAGGACCCTATGCGAATCATCATTTCCCCAGCTAAAACCATGAATGTCAATAACGACGCCCTTCAGTACCAGCAGTTGCCCACCTTTGTTAAAGACACGGAAGTGTTGTTGGAAGAACTTCGGAGCAAAACCTACAATGAATTGAAAAGCCTCTGGAAGTGCAGCGATAAAATTGCAACCCTGAATGATGAGCGGATTCGAAGCATGAATTTGTATCGAAACCTGACACCGGCCCTTTTGGCTTTTGAAGGAATTCAGTATAAGTATATGGCACCCGTGGTTTTTGAAAACAAAGATTTTGAATACATCGAAGAGCATTTGCGGATTTTGTCAGGCTTTTACGGAGTTCTTCGTCCTTTTGACGGCGTTACCCCCTATCGGCTGGAAATGCAGTCTAGGCTACAAGGGGAAAAAGTGGACTCCCTTTACGAATTCTGGAACCGAAAATTGGCAGAACAGCTTTTTTCCGAAAGCCAATGCATCGTGAACCTGGCTTCTGTAGAGTATAGCCAATGCATCTCTCGCTATTTAACAGAAGATAAACAGTTTATCACCTGTGTTTTTGGTGAACTGAAAGGCGATAAAGTCATGGAAAAAGGCACCTTGGCAAAAATGGCCAGGGGTGAAATGGTCCGGTTTATGGCAGAAAATAAAGTGGAAGACATTCAGGATCTGAAAAAATTCAATCGTCTAAGCTATGAATTTGCAGAGGGTTTGTCCGACGAAAACAGCTTTGTGTTTATCAAAAACGAAAAATCGACAAAGACATCATAAGGAAGTAAATCATTCATATCATCCAAAACCTTGATATACCAAAGAAAAGAGAACCTACCCATTATGGGTAGGTTCTCTTTTTGTACTTTCTTAACACATACTACCCTTTTTGTGTGTGGTGGATACTCCATCTCTTCTAGTAGACTAAAGCATATAAGGAATAAAAAAGAGGAGGAATGCCATCGCAAAACCATCCAGCTATGGAATTAGAGATTCAATGACTAGCAAACAAAACAACCTGATTAAAAAGGAGGATTATGATGAACAACAAAAGAATTTCAATGATTTTGTGTGTAGCATTGCTGTTTTCTCTGGTTTCCTTGGCATCCATGGAAAAGGCCTTTGCATCAGAAGGGTCCTATGTATTGGTGGGCACGGAATATCGAGTCGGTGGATCGGGAGATTGGGAAAAAAATCCAACCTTCCCAATGCAAGCAGAAGATGATACGGGCACGATTAGTGGCGAAACCCGTTCTGCCACCATTAAGACTTGGCCGTTTACCGATCCCAGTAAGGATATTCATACCCGATGGAGCTGGTCGGCACCGCCTCAGAAAATCCAAATGGGAGATACCGTAGCCATTAACGTAAATGTAGAAGTCCTTGGGAGTAACGACCCAAATGGCGGTGGAGCACATTATTTTTACCTTAGTTCTGTGCATGGTACAGCGGGTGGAGATTTTGATGTAGTGGCACCCTCGAATGTAGAAGATCCCACCTATTACCTGCGCTATTTTGCTAATGGTAACGGAAATGTGACAAGGTCAGGTTCCTACACTTTTGAAAGAACCTTTCGTTATGGAAATCGTGGCTGGGGAAGTGGTGTAACAGAAATTCTTGTTACGATAACCAGGGGACGCCAGCCTATTAGCTATGATGTTAAATATATCTACGAATGGCAAGAGAGTGCAGCGCCAGCACCAGCGCCAGCACCAGAGCCAGCACCAGAGCCGGCACCAGAACCACAGCCAGCACCAACCCCAGCACCACCAGCCACAACTGGACAAGCCACGGAATCCACAGATGCCGGGAACCGTATGGAATGGCCTACCGTCAGCGGTGCACTGGGGTATCGAATTTTCCGCTCCACGGATCCAAACCAACTGGGGGAATCCGTAACGGACTTCTTTATTGAAGAACTGCCCTTTATTGATGTGAACATTCAACCCAATACAGACTACCATTACACGGTAAAACCAGTACTGCGGGAAGCCAATCCCCTGCAAGACATCCAGGAAGAACTGGGAGAAGCCATTGCCACCTACACCGTGCGCAGCAGTTCCAACATCATCAGCAGTACGCAACAACGAAGCTTTATTGTTCTGACCATTGATAAGCCCCATATGATCGTTAACGGCGTTGCTGAAGAAATAGACCCAGGTCGAGGAACCGTCCCAAGAATTACCTCAGGACGAACCATGGTACCCATACGAGCTATTGTAGAAGCCATGGGCGGTACCGTAGGATGGGATGGCAATGAAAGCAAAATCACCTTAAATGCCAGAGGCAACCAAGTAGAAATGTGGTTAAACCGAAACGATATTCGCACCAACGGAAGCATGAGTCGTATGGACGTAGCACCCGTGTCCATTGGTGGAAGAACTTTTGTTCCGCTACGATTCTCAACGGATAATCTGGATGCTCGGGCGGAATGGATTAATTCTACCAGAGAAGTGGTTATTATATTTTAATAGATAAAGAGATGATTATTCTCAAAGCGTTTATATAGCAAAGTCTCGAAGAACCTACCCATTATGGGTAGGTTCTCTTTTTGTACTTTCTTAACACATACTACCCTTTTTGTGTGTGGTGGATACTCCATCTCTTCAAGTAGACTAAAGCATATAAGGAATAAAAAAGAGGAGGAATGCCATCGCAAAACTATCCGGCAATCTGATCAGAAAATGAATGGTTAGCAAACACAACAGAGTTATTTAAAAGGAGGATTAGGATGAAGAAAAAAAGAATTTCAATGATTTTATGTGTAGCATTGTTGTTTTCTCTGGTTTCCTTGGCATCCATGGAAAAGGTCTTTGCATCAGAAGGGGCCTGGGTGCTTAAAGAGACACTGTACGGAGTAGGTGGAGAATGGCAGGAGTCGCCACGTGGAGAGCATCGCTATAATGTTGGTAGTGGCAATGGCGTATTGATTCAAGAAAGCAACAGACACGAAATTGAAGAACATAGTTCGGGAATAACCCATAATTACCCAGACAGGCATATGCATGTTATTTATACGTGGACAACACCGCCAGAAGTGCTCCAGGCTGACCAGAAAGTCAGCATTGAGGTGGAACAGGAAGTAAGAGCGAATGTAACAGGAGGTTTATGGATTAACTTCTTTGCTCAAGCTAGAAGAGCCCTGTCTGGTGGACATTTTGAAATTGAGGGGCATCCCGGAAAAACTAGTTTAAGACTCGGACAATATCAAAGTGCAAAGAATGATGAGCTCTGGGTGCAAGGATCTACTTCCGTTACTTTCAGCGGAACGGTCTGGAGTGCTCTTCCAGAGGGAACTGAGCGAATCCTTCAGGTACAGACAGGACCAGGGAGAATGGGGCTATCGAGTGTTCGTTACGTCTACGAATGGCAAGAGAGTGCAGCGCCAGCACCAACGCCAGCACCAGCACCAGCACCAGAGCCGGCACCAGAACCACAGCCAGCACCAACCCCAGCACCACCAGCCACAACCGGACAAGCCACGGAAGCCACAGATGCCGGGAACCGTATGGAATGGCCTACCGTCAGCGGTGTACTGGGGTATCGAATTTTCCGCTCCACGGATCCAAACCAACTGGGGGAATCCGTAACGGACTTCTTTATTGAAGAACTGCCCTTTATTGATGTGAACATTCAACCCAATACAGACTACCATTACACGGTAAAACCAGTACTGCGGGAAGCCAGTCCCCTGCAAGACATCCAGGAAGAACTGGGAGAAGCCATTGCCACCTACACCGTACGCAGCAGTTCCAACATCATCAGCAGTACGCAACAACGAAGCTTTATTGTTCTGACCATTGATAAGCCCCATATGATCGTTAACGGCGTTGCTGAAGAAATAGACCCAGGTCGAGGAACCGTCCCAAGAATTACCTCAGGACGAACCATGGTACCCATACGAGCCATTGTAGAAGCCATGGGCGGTACCGTAGGATGGGATGGCAATGAAAGCAAAATCACCTTAAATGCCAGAGGCAACCAAGTAGAAATGTGGTTAAACCGAAACGATATTCGCACCAACGGAAGCATGAGTCGTATGGACGTAGCACCCGTGTCCATTGGTGGAAGAACTTTTGTTCCGCTACGATTCTCAACGGATAATCTGGATGCTCGGGCGGAATGGATTAATTCTACCAGAGAAGTGGTTATTATATTTTAATAGATTGGATTAAAAACATCATCATGCTCAACACAACAAACGCCTGCAGGAATCCTGCAGGCGTTTCATGTGCTTTGAGTGTGAAAATTTCCGATATTAAAACAGAATCATAGCCATGGGTGCTGCCAGTAAAATGGTAATGATACAACGCTGCACCCAGATAATTACCATTTCTGTAACACTAATGGGAATATCCGTGGATAAAATGCAAGGGATAGAGGCTGAAAAAAACAGGATGGAAGATATGCTGACAATTCCAACGACAAATCGGGTAGCTAAAGCAGCCTCTGTCACCATGAGAGCCGGAAGAAACATTTCTGCAATGCTCATGGAAATAGCCGTTGCTGCCAGCATGGGATCCGGCACCTGAAGAATTGCTGTAAAGGGATAAAAAATATAGCCAATCAGATTGAAAACCGGCGTATATTCAGCCAGTAAAAGACCGATCAAGCCAACAGACATAATGCTTGGAAGAATGCCCATGGCCATGACAAAGCCATCCCTTAAATTTTCGGTTACATTGCTGACGAAGTCTTTGGCGTGGTATGTGGCCGTTAAGCCTTCCTGCCATGCATTTTTGAACAAGTCTTGCTTGTATTCTTTTTCCAAACTGGCATTATCCGCGTAGTAAAGATCTTCTTTTTTATTAAGAGGCCAAATTCTTACCGTAATGGCCGTCACTATAAAAGTGATAATCAAGGTAGTCCAGAAGTACAGATTCCACATTTCCATAAGGCCCAAGGTTCTCCCGACAATAATCATAAACGTGGCAGAAACCGTAGAAAAACCAGTGGCTATGATGGAGGCTTCCTTGGCGGAGTATTTTCCTTCTTTATAAACTCGGTTGGTGATGACCAATCCCAGTGAATAACTGCCAACAAAAGAAGCAACAGCGTCAATAGCAGATCTTCCCGGGGTTTTAAAAATTGGTTTCATAACCGGACGCATAATAACACCGATAAACTCCAATAGGCCATAACCAACAATAAAGGCTAAAAAGACAGAGCCTATAGGGACAATTAATCCTACGGGTATTACCAAAGCGTTAAAAAGAAAAGGACCGATGTCAGGATCAAGGATCCAATGAGGTCCAAAGTTGAAATACACCATAGCTGCAACAAGGACACCAAGGATTTTAAGGAAAGATAACCCTT
This sequence comes from Tindallia texcoconensis, assembly GCF_055383815.1. NCBI lineage: Bacteria > Bacillati > Bacillota > Clostridia > Peptostreptococcales > Tindalliaceae > Tindallia > Tindallia texcoconensis. Next base: position 1,256,733 of record NZ_AP042431.1, on the reverse strand, counting down.
GATTAACGGGTGATGATTTCCATGTTTTTTTGTAGAAGGGATAGATACTGCCTAAAAGAATTACAAGTAAGGCATAAATTTGTGCATAAGACGCTAAATTCCCTCTAATTTCAGATACGATGTGATCCAAGGGAATGGATGTACGTTCGTTAAAAGTGACAGGAATAAAAAACATAAAAATACCAATAGCGCTGAAAAAAATAAATTTGAAGATGTTTTGTGAGGTGAAAATATTAGTAGGTGGATGATGGCCTGTAGGTTTTGGACTCATAAAAACCCTCCTCGGAAAATTCAGAATGCTCTTTTATAAAACTTACCAGAGAAACGTCATTAAAACGTCCATAAAATCAACAAGCTAAGGCCTAAGGATAAAGCCTCCACTGGGATTGTCCACACTGCATAGACGTTTGAATTGTATAACAATACGAAAAATTCGTTTTAAGCCATGGAATAAAGATTAATAAGAGTGTGAGACGGTTTTTGATATAATGACAAAAAAACGAATATGTTTTGACGCAAGGACATATCTTTGATAAAATAAAATGAGAAGAAGAAAGAAAACGATTTCACGCAAGTGATTTTATGCTTGCTACTGAAGAAAAGGAGTTGTCTGCCGATGAAAGCACTTGTAAAGAAACACCGCAGTCCTGGTATTTGGTTAGAAGATGTTCCAGAACCAGAAGTTGGGAAAAACGATGTATTAATCAAAATCAAACAAACCTCCGTATGTGGTACTGACGTTCATATTTACCATTGGGATGATTGGTCTCAACAAACCATTCCTGTGCCCATGACCATAGGCCACGAGTTTGTAGGAGAAGTAGTAGCCATGGGCGAAAATGTTCATGATGTTCATATTGGTGAAATTGTGTCTGGAGAAGGACATCTAGTTTGTGGTCGTTGTCGAAACTGTTTGGCAGGTCGGCGGCACCTTTGCATGAATACCAGTGGGGTGGGAGTTAATCGATCTGGAGCCTTTGCAGAATACCTCTCCATTCCAGTAACCAATGTATGGCACTGCGACCCATCGATTCCATTAGATGTACTTAGTTGCTTTGATCCATTAGGGAATGCGGTTCACACAGCCCTTAGTTTCGATGTGTTAGGAGAAGATGTTTTGATTACTGGGGCAGGTCCTATTGGCATTATGGCAGCAGCAGTAGTACGCCATGCAGGGGCTCGGCACGTGGTGATTACAGATGTCAATGAATATCGATTGGATTTGGCTCGGAAAATGGGAGTAACCAAAGCCGTCAATGTTCAAAACACAAAGGTAGAAGAGGTAATGAAGTCCTTAGGAATGAAAGAAGGCTTTGATGTCGGCTTAGAAATGTCTGGTAATGCCTCAGCCTTTCATAGCATGATTCAAAATATGTGTCATGGTGGGAAAATAGCAGTGTTAGGTATTCAACAACCAGATACCGTAATAGATTGGAATACCATGGTATTTAACGGTCTAACCTTAAAAGGGATTTATGGAAGAGAAATGTACGAGACCTGGTATAAAATGACAGCCATGATTCAATCGGGACTGGACATTTCACCAGTGATTACCCATCATTTTCATTATACAGAATATGAAAAAGCTTTTGAACTGATGGCTTCTGGAAACTCAGGTAAGATTGTGTTAAACTGGGAAGACTAGGGTTATAATAGATAATGGAGATCAAGCTCATTAATAGATTGAGAAAAAGAAAGGAAGCGTGTTATGTTTACAACCCATCAAAAAAATCATTATGCCAATGTACTTGGGGATATAAAAGAGCAGGGACTTTGGAAAGAAGAAAGAATCCTGTCTGGACCACAGCGTTCTCGTATTAATACCACCCAAGAAGAAAATGTCATTAATCTTTGTGCCAATAATTACCTAGGGCTTTCTAGCCATCCTAGAGTGATGGATGCCGCTAAAAACAGCTATGAGCAATGGGGATATGGCCTGTCCTCTGTTCGGTTTATCTGTGGAACTCAGTCAGTTCACAAAGAGCTAGAAGCTAGTCTTTCCTCTTTTCTAGGCATGGAAGATACCATTCTATACTCTTCTTGTTTTGATGCCAATGGAGGCCTCTTTGAAACCATTCTTGGGGAAAAAGACACCATTATCAGTGATGAACTGAATCATGCCAGCATCATCGACGGTATGCGTTTATGTAAGGCGAAAAAATTGATTTATAAAAACAACAACCTAGAAGATTTGGAAGCGAAGCTAAAAGAACGGCAACAAGAAGGAATAACACTGATTGCAACAGATGGTGTATTTTCTATGGATGGCATTGTAGCAGATTTAAAGGGAATTTGTGACTTAGCAGACCAATATGGGGCCATGGTAATGGTAGACGATAGCCATGCCGTTGGGTTTATGGGTAAAAATGGTCGAGGAACCCATGAACACTGTGAAGTGATGGATCGAGTAGACATCATCACTGGAACCCTTGGAAAAGCCTTGGGTGGAGCCAGTGGCGGATATACCAGTGGGCGCAAAGAAATAATAGACCTTTTACGTCAGCGCAGTCGCCCCTACCTTTTCTCCAATACTTTAGCTCCAGCCATTGCATCCGCATCCTTAGAAGTATTAAAACTGCTTTCTGAGTCTACGGAATATCGAGATCGGGTCCATGAAAACACTCGTTACTTCCGTAAGCGTTTGACAGAAATTGGCTATACCACCATTCCTGGAGAGCATCCCATTGTGCCCGTTATGTTAGGCGACGCTGTATTGGCCCAGCAAATGGCAGACGATCTCTTGACTCGAGGATTATATGTGATCGGCTTCTTCTTCCCAGTGGTACCAAAAGGGAAAGCCCGTATCCGAACCCAAATTTCCGCAGCCCACAGCCGAGAGGAATTGGATCAAGCATTAGAAGCTTTTCAACAGTCTTATGATAAGTTCTTAAAAGAGTAGCTTTGTATCCTGGCGAATACCACCAGCGGAAGCTGGTGGTTCAAGCAAAATATAAAGAATTTTGAAAGGAGCAAGCAATCATGAAGAACATGGGACTCATTCCCAAACTCATCATCGGTATTATCCTAGGGGTCATTGTTGGCCTCACCATGCCAGATCATGTGGGGCGTGTGCTTTACACCTTCACACAAATTTTTGGACAACTTCTGGGCTACATTGTTCCCCTCATCATTATCGGATTTATTATTCCGGGAATTGCTGAACTGGGGAAAAAAGCAGGAAAGCTGTTGGGTGCTACGGCGGCTATTGCCTATGCATCAACGGTATTGGCAGGAATTGCAGCCTTTATCCTATCCAGCCTGATTATTCCTTCTATTGTTACAGAAGGAGCTGTTGCCGCAGAATCTTCAGGCCTACAGACCATTATTGAATTGGACATTCCTCCCATTATGGGCGTTATGACGGCCCTGATCACTGCTTTTATTTTTGGTTTAGGAATCAATTTCCTGCGACATCAGGAAGCCAAAACCGTTATGTTTAATTTTATGGAAGAATTCCGATCCATCATTATTCTGTTTATTAAAAACGTTATTATCCCTTTGCTTCCCGTGTATATCGCTGGTATTTTTGCCAATATGGCCGCAGAAGGAGACGCTTTTGCAACCTTAGGCGTATTTGCTCAAGTATTTGTGCTTATATTGATCATGCATATTGCGTACTTAGTGGCACTTTATTTGGTAGCAGGTATGCGAAGTGGCATGAATCCCTTTGTCGCTCTCAAAAACATGTTACCAGCTTATGCTACGGCATTGGGAACCATGTCTAGTGCGGCTACGATACCAGTAACTCTGAGAAGTGCTAAAACCAACCAAGTCTCTGAACGAATTGCAGATTTTGTCATTCCACTTTCAGCGACGATTCACTTGGCAGGCAGTACCATGACCTTGGTAGCATGTTCTGTAGCAGTGCTGGCAATGAATGGTTTAAGCCCTAATTTTTCCGAATATTTACCCTTTATTTTATTGTTAGGCATTACCATGGTGGCGGCACCAGGAGTTCCTGGTGGGGCCGTAATGGCAGCCCTTGGATTGCTTTCTTCGATCCTAGGGTTCACAGAAGCACAGATTGGTCTGATGATAGGTCTTTATATGGCTCAGGATAGCTTTGGAACCGCCTGCAACGTTACGGGAGATGGTGCCATTGCTCTTATTGTAGATTCTTTTTATAAGAAAGAAGCTGCTTAAAAAGAGACATGAAAGTAGAAGGAAGAGGGAAATCAAAAACCTGCCCATGGAAATCGGCAGGTTTTTTTCATGAAAAGAGCATAGGAAAAGCCTCTTCTTTGTGTTAAATTAGGGGAATCGGGTATGATAAAAAGGCTTAAGTCGAAAGGAGAGGAGGCTATGATGATTTTCCGTGTATTGGCACTGTATCGAGAAAGGGCTTCTTTTTTTGTAGAATTATTGATTCAACATGTGCAGATCACCCTATTGGCCGTGGCAATGATTAGCGCCATAGGATTAACCGTTGGAATTCTGATGACCCGAAGCCGATGGCTGGCAGCAGGGATTCTGAGAGTCACCAGCTTTTTATACACCATTCCATCCATTGCATTGTTTGGGATTTTGGTTTCCTTAACGGGAATTGGCCTGAAAAGCGCCCTGATTGCCATTGTTCTTTATGGACTGTTGCCAATGATTCGAAACACCTACACTGGGTTGATGGAAGTGGATCGGGAAGTGGTGGAAGCAGCCGTGGGAATGGGTAGCACTCCGATACAATTGCTGTTTCGGATTCAATTGCCCTTAGCCTTTCCAGTCATCTTTAGTGGGTTTCGCACCATGGTAGTCATGACCATTGCCCTGGGTGGTATTGCCTCCTTTATTGGAGCTGGTGGCATGGGTCGGGCCATCTGGCGAGGGATTTCTACTAATTTTCCGGAAATGACCATTGCTGGCAGTCTTTTAATCGCCGCCTTAGCCATCACAACGGATTACGCAATGGAAAGATTTGAAAACCTAGTACGTCAACGATATTTGGGAGAAGGAGGAAAAGAAAATGAACAGTAAAAAATATTTCATAGTGGTACTGAGTGTATTGCTAGCCCTAACCATGCTGGCCGGTTGTGCAGGAGGAGAGCAGGAACCAGCAGTGGAAGCAGAAGCAACAGGAGAAACAGAGCCGTCACAAGAAGTGGAAGAACAAGAGGAACCAATGCAAGCAGGGAAAGTAGTGTTGGCCAGCAAACCCATGACAGAGCAGTATATCCTGGCAGAAATCCTGACACTGCTCATCGAAAACGAAACGAATATTGAAGTGGAGCAGGCATTGGGAATAGGTGGTGGAACCTCCAATATTCATCCAGCCATGATCAATGGCGAAATAGACCTTTATCCAGAATACACGGGTACAGGCTGGTTGTTTGTTTTAAAAGAAGATGTGCTGCGGGATTCAGATAAACTATATCATTCCGTCAAAGAAGCATATCTGGAAGAATATGGGATCCACTGGACTGGTCGTTATGGACTTAATAATACCTATAGCATCGCCGTTACGCCAGAAGTAGCAGAAGCCTATAATTTGGAAACCATGTCGGATTTGGGAGCGGCCAGTCCGGAACTTACCTTTGCCGCCAACGCCGATTTTTTGGAACGAGAGGATGGATATCCTGGGTTGGAAGAAACCTACGGCTTTGCCTTTGGAGATATTAAAGAAATAGATATTGGCCTACGGTATCAGTCTATCAAGACAGAGGACATTGATGCCATCACCGTATTTTCCACAGACGGACAATTACAAGATGCGGAAGTAGTCCTGTTGGAAGATGATAAGAACTTCTTTGTGTTTTACGATGGAGCCACCTTAATACGGCAGGAAACATTGGATCAGTATCCAGAATTGGAAACAGTGCTGGAAAAATTAACGGGGCTAATCCCCAACCATGAAATGATCGCTATGAATTACGCCGTGGAAGTGGACAACGAAGATCCAGCAAAAGTGGCAGAAGCTTTTCTGCAGGAGAAAGGATTGCTGTAAATGGCTGTCATTGAATTCCAGAAAGTCACCAAAGCCTATGGAAATGAAGGCGATGTGCTTACGGGACTGGATCTAAAGGTGGAAAAAGGAGAGTTTGTCACCTTGTTGGGAGAGTCTGGTTGCGGGAAAACCACCCTGTTGAAAATCATCAATCGAATGGTTTCTTTTGATACCGGCCATGTTTGGATCAGAGGACAGAAGCTAAGCCAATGGGATATCGTGACCCTCCGTCGGCAAATAGGCTATGTGATTCAGCAAATTGGGCTTTTTCCACATATGACGGTAATGAACAATGTAGCCTATGTACTTTCTCTGCAGGGCATACCAAAAACCAAACAGCGTCAGCGAGCAGAAGAGCTAATGGAATTAGTAGGGTTGCCTCAAGATTTTCTGAGGCGCTATCCCAGAGAGTTGAGCGGTGGTCAGCGGCAACGAGTAGGTGTGGCCAGAGCCTTGGCCGCCAGTCCAGAAATTATTCTGATGGATGAGCCTTTTGGAGCTGTAGATGAACAGACCCGAAATTTGCTGCAGGATGAGCTACTGAAAATTCATCAACAGCTTCAATGCACCATCATTTTTGTCACCCACGATATTCAAGAGGCGGTGAAGCTAGGTACCCGTATTGTCTTGATGAACCAAGGACGCATTGAGCAAGCAGGTACCAAAGAAGATTTGATTCTTCGTCCAGCCAATGCCTTTGTCCGAAGTTTTTTAGGCACCAAAGGGTTTATGGCACTTCTGGATGAAGGAGAGATGAAAGCACTGTATCAGAGGGTTTTAGAGGAAAACACCAGCCTGGCAGACGTATATTTGAGATTGAAATAAAACCATCAAGTCACGTGCTTGTTAAGGGAAATGGAAGACAGGAGCCTATGGCTCCTGTTTTTTTATGGATCAGAAAATAGAAGGACTGGCCCATGGATATAGGTGAAAATCGGATAAAAAGCTTTTAAAGGGACAGCAGAAGAGGATGTAGTGCAGGGATATAAAATCTAGAAAAATTTTATGACCAATATTTGCCAGTCATTCCAGAAGGAACTTTTATGGTGAGATATGAAAGCTAAGGGTGTAACAACCTATCATCAAATTGCTGGTAAAATAAGACTCCATTCATAAAGCCAGTGTTTGTGGTAAGGAAAGGGATTCTTCCAGCCACCGCAAAAGTTACGGGCTGTTGTGGATTTCTGTCCCACATGGCTCGCTGTTTCTCTAGGGGGTCGTGAAATCCACACCCACTGATGAGCAGAACCACTACAAGTAACACCAACCACTTTTGTAGCCATTTACTTTTCATGACATACATAACCTCCTTATCTAACGGTTGATTTTGGTTGTCCATAACAAATCTGCATGTCATGGTTCGCAATGCTTTTTATGTGTATGCCTTGATAATTTTCCTTTAGGCATTGCTGCTGGCTTTGGATATCCGTAGCGCGGATCCATTGGCAGTTTTTCCATTGTAATGGGGTGGCGTCGAGTTCCGCAGGGGTTCCTTTTCTGAGAATCAAGCGAACCATAGAGGAATGGCATTCTTTAAGGCCAACCACCTTCATTCCCCAGCTCATCATATTGAGTAGGCTTTTTCTGTTATAAGGAGAGATGGCCGTTAATAAAATAAATTCACCTGCTGGTAGGTCTAAGAATTCAATGGACTTTTCGGTTAAAAGCTGCTGAAGATGATTGCCTCGATAAAAAGGATGCACGTTGGTTCCTTCCAGTTGAATAACCCGTAGAAGTTGGTTTGTAGACAGAGATAGATGATGGCCCAAATTTTCCTGATCTACTCCAGGCCAAGTGGTTACCCGAAAGGCTACTAATTTTTCTTTATCATAAAGCCCTAATACAAAGCCCCTTTGCTGGTGTAGGTAGTCTTTCATTTCCTGACGTGTATAGGGGAAGTATAAAGATAAATCAGGAAGAGTATTCAGCACCAATGTATGCAGGGTTAAAACGGCTTCCAGTTCTTTTATCCCCAAGACTTTTAAATAAGCAAATCGGCCAATTCTCTTTAATGGATGGTGGCATATAATCGACCGCGACTTTTTGATAAATGGATTTTTCAGGGCATGTTTTTCTTCGGGCATGGAGATCCCTCCTAATACAATAGAATTTTAAGGTAGATCTTGACCTGAAGCCATTTGTCGAAGGGTTAGTTGGGTGATTGTAAACAACGCTTCTTGTCTGCCTTCTGGTGTATAAACAGAAGGGGATCGATGCCCCCAGGCTTCCAACTGTTGGGCGGCTTGATGGATACAGGCCATTACTTCCCTGAAGTCTTCTGTGGACAAGGATACATCCTTTAGGTAGTGTTTCATTCGGCCACCTTCTTCGTAAGTCAGATGCTCTCCTATGCCCCAAAACTGGAGGAGCCACTGGGGGTTGAATACGCCTAAGGCAGCTACAATCCCTCTGTAATCAGCTACGAATTCATCCAACAGATGATTTTTAGCGGAACCCAATAATCGGAGTGTTTCGTAATGGGTGCCCTCATGGGCCAACCGTATGATATTGGAATAGGCTAACCATTGTCTTGAGGCAAGTCCCATTTTTTTTGCTGGAACAGCGCTATAAGGGGCCTTGGTAATCAACAAAAATACATCTCGGTAAAGTGCGGGCTCAGCTTTTAATTGGTTAAAATCAAAGGCATCGCCTTTTTCCTTCTTGTAGACTTCGACCCTATCCCAATTATTATAGCCTTTGATCATGCAGGCTCCCATGGAGGCGGGAATGGGGGTAGGTTCATTTCTGTGAGCCATAGCCTGAACCAGCTGAACAAAATCAGATCGTTCTGGGATTTCTAATACGGGTAGATTTCCGGCTAAAGTGGGATAAAACAAGAGACGAATGGATTCTGGCCTCTTGAGGGGCAAACCCGTGGCTTCAGGTACGAACATAGGGTTGGCTCCTTTTTTGGTAACAGCTTGATATCCACTGGTCTGACTAATCCCTTTGGAAATGGGGAAATAGAGTTGGCGAAGGGGTTTTTTCAATGCCACTAAGATCCCTTGGTCAGCGGCTATTTTTTGATATCTACGCCAATCCTCTAGAAAAGCTTCATCCGCTAATGAAATACCAGATATAGGTGTGGCCAAAGGGACTTTCCAATGGTTGGTATCGAGTAACCATGTCATATCCTTGTTCATTGAATATCACCTGGCATTTCTTTAGGCTGGCTTTTGATCATGAGGAAATAGGCTGCCGCAAGGATTACGGCACCAATACCAACCAGACCAATTCCTTGTTGATTACCAGCAGTAATGGCGGTTCCAATTAATACGGGACCAAGCATTTGTCCTATTTTTTTTACATTGCTGTAGTAGCCTAAAGCCAATCCTTTGCCTAATCGTCGGGTAGATTCTAACCCTAATAAATACTTGGTCTGTGCTACGAGAGCAAAACTGTCTGCGATGCCTAGTAAAAATGCAGCCGCAAAAGCAGCTAGTAGATTTCCCCATACAGCAAAGATAATCATAGCGGCGGCTGTATTCAAGGCACCCATGGTCACTAGGGTTTCTACCTGAAGGCGTTTGCCAAGGACTCGTGTAATAACAGGTCCTAGGTAGATGATGCTCAGGCCATTAATCAGAAAAGCACGTCCAACATTGGCTACAGGAACATTTAAGTCTTGGGTTAACAAGGGGAAAAAGTAATCTAGAAACATCATACAAATACCAGCGGGTAAAAGAATGCCGATGAAAAACAGAAAGACTTTGGAGTCGGCCAGAAATTGTTTTGAAGTAATAGGTTGTTGGGAACTATAGGTGGAACCTTTGTTTTTTGATAAGTTGCCTTCCTTTTCTTCAACACGTTGCTGATGCTTCTGGGTGAAAAAGAGAACATATACACCTGCCAAAGCAATGATCAGGACGGTAATAAAAAATACCCCTCGATAGGAAATTCGATCTGCCAGCATGGCACCAATAACAACGCCACAGTTCATGCCAGAGTAGATGCCTGCGTTGAGAGAGGCATAACCCCCATCCTTATCGGCAACATGATGCAACACAAAGCCCCGCATAGACATAAGTGTTAATCCATAACCAGCTCCTGTAATGCCTCGGACTAGGATAAACACCAAAGGATTTCCAGTGAGGCCAGATAGAAAGGTACCTGTTCCTAGTACTAAAATGCCGGTAAAGAAAGTCTTTCTCCAGCCGATTTCTTCAATGAATTTTCCAGCCATGAGGGTGGACAATGCCCCTAGTAAAAAGTTGACGGAGACAGGAAGACCAAAAACAACATTCTCAGAAAGTCCCATAACGGGTCGATAAATGGACTTCATCAAGATGGGGATGAAGGAAGAAGACATAAAGATGGCAGTGCAAACGATAAAAGCCATAATCCGAATGATAATTGTTTCCATGACTGGCTGAGAAGAAGGCTCTAAAGGAGATTCTTCTAGCAATGGTGATTCTTCCTGCATAGGCAGGTCTTTCTTGATTTTACGGCTTAAATACAGTAACAAGAAAAACGTAAGCTCTACCATAAAGAAAGTAGAGGTAGCCAGAACCGTTAGGGTATCTAACAACAGTTCTCGCAAACGATCCCTCAAGTAATCTTGAGAAATAGATACTTGAAGAGAGCGGGGATGGTCCACTTGTTGGTTGTCACTGGGAAGTGGTAGGCTATAGGCCGATTCTTCTGTGGTTTTAAGAGGCGTACCAGCCTCTTCGATGTTCATGCCATAAAGAACTTGATCATTCTGGATGATTTGAATGCTGTCTATTTCCGGCAAAGAATTGGCAATATTTCCTAGATACTGTTCCATTTCATAGAATTGATCGTAGGAAACACCTTTATCCAAGACTCTTTGAATATCGGATTCGATAATTGAAGCTACGGAGGAGGTGCTTTCTCTGGTTTGTTCTAGGTAAGCATCTCGGAACAGTTGATAGTTAAGAAACCCATAAATAATCTGAGCGGAACCGATGACTAGGAGCATCATCCATAATAAGGTTTTGCGGTTAATCTCTCCATCTTCAGAAATGGGAGATTTTCTGCTGTTAAAGAAAATAAGTGCTAAGGTGGAAATGGCTGCCATTAACAATAAATAACGTACCTGTTCAAATAAATAGGGACGGACGTTATCCGAAACTACGCTTCTTGGGAAGGAAAGACCGATGCTTCCAATCCATTGGTGATGGGCGTCCACTACTGGAAGAAACTGATGGTAAGTATCATTCTCAAGTAAATAGTGGTAGGCTTGTGCTGGTATTTCCTCAAAATATATCTGTCCTTGCAATTCTTCTGAAAGGAGATTTTCCGAGGGATGGAGGGCATAAAGAGATTCGCCTTCAACAGAAAAAACTTGTACCTGTTGGATGCCAGTAAGCTGGTCTGTTATTTCAGCTAAAAATTCTTCGATGCCATGAAAATTATCCAAGGGCTTTCCATATTTGACGGCAAACTCTATTTTACGAACGGTTTCGCCTGCAACAACAGACTGGCTATTCATGAGAGAGGTCCTATACTGGTCTTGAAAAGAGCTAATGTTCAAGAGGCCGGTAAAAGCCAGAACGCCAATAATTAAAAGTAAAGAAGCAACGATAAATGTTTGTTTCATTTTTGAGAGGTTCATGAGCACCATCCTTATCTGGTCAACATTTTTTTAATCAATGTGGTGATACAGCTCATCCGCTATGAGAAGAATTTCAAAAGGTGGATTGTAACCGGTTCGATCAGCGGCTTCCATGTTCAGGACAATACTGGGGGTATCGCCATAAACTTGGGATAAATTTCTGGGTTGTTCTCCATTAAGCACTCGACCAATCTGGTCTGCACCAAACCTTCCGACGCCAATAAAATCCGCACGATAGAGGCTTAAAAGAGCTCCATGACGAACTTCCGAGGCTCCCATTTGAGAAAAAACAGGGATGCCAGCATCGTAAAATGGTCGCAACAAAGATGAAAGTTGGTTGTTATCTCTGGTCCCTGCGGTTAGATAAAAAGCATCTACTTCTGTAGCTAACTCTTGGTAGGCCTGTAATAGCTGGTGATGATACCGAAGTCTATCTTCATCGCCAGAAGCTTCGTTTACGGTTCGAGTAACTAGCTGGAAACCTAGGTCTTTTTGGAGAGCTTCCAAATCTTCGAGGGCCGCATAGACTCTTCCTTCTAAAGAGTCTTCGTAGACAATCCCTAGTTTTTCAAAGTGAAAAATATCATGAAAGACACCAATTTGTCGCTGGTAACGTGTAGCATCCATATGAGCCCAAATATGGTCTTGGCCAGAATCGTAGGCGGAGTCAATAATGCCTGCTTGAACGGCATTACTGGTGGAAAAAATCAGCGTGGGAATTTCATGAGTAGCCTGGGATAACAGTCGACCTGGAGTGGTGCCAGTGGCAATAAAAAGATCAATATCTTGCACTTCTTCGATTCGGAGCAGTAAATCTTCAGTGATTTCCTCTTCCACTAAAGAATAATGAGCATCTTGGACAAAAGTCAGGTAAGGAGCTTGATTATGTTCTTCTAGCCATTGCCACATGACGAGGCTGTCTTCCTGTCCATCAGAAAAAGGGATCTGATCCAGTGGGACATCAATCCATCCTCTTTCATGAAGACCGACGAGGAGCCCCTGGAAAGTTCCGGCAAAATTCACAAATGGATCTGTTTCTACAAAGGCGATCCGCCATGGCTCTCCTTGAAATGACTCAGGTGGAGAAGGGCTAATGCTGGATTCGGGAGGAGTTGTATTTGCCAAGACATACAAGCCACTGCCTAAAATAAAAAAAATCATTAGCATGGATAAAAGTACTTTGTTTTTTTTCACAGAATCACTCCATTTCGGTTCCCGTTGACCGCCAAAGGGACAAGGGTTATTTAGTAAGAGAAAATAAGATCTCTGAGAGAGAGAGTTCACAAAAGCTATTCCAAATCACTGTATCTCCATTTTCAACATGGACATCTTTAAAGATGTCCAAAACCCTAAGATCGCAAAATCGAATGCTGTTTAGTCTGTTTTTCATGCTGTAAATAATTTTATGATTATTATCCAGTAAAATTTCGATGGCGTGATCATCCTTGGGTCTGACATCAACGATCTTGGACATGGAGCTTTCTCCTCTCCCACTCTTTGTTCGATGAAACAGTCCGGACAATAAAAAAAGTTTGCCCGCCATAAGCGTAGCAAACTTTCAAAATTCAGACAATTATCGCATGGGATACATTTTAGATCAAATCTAATTCTGAAGCTTTTCGAACGGCAGAAGAGCGTCCGTTGACCCCTAGTTTTTTGTAGATGGAAGTGACGTGTTTGCGAACCGTTACTTCAGCCAAATAAAGATTATGTGCAATGAACTTGTTGGTATGGCCGAGACAGATATGTGCCAAAATTTCCAGTTCTCGCTGGGTTAGTTCTTTTGGCCTGTTGAGATGAATAGGAGCAGCGTTTGTCAAACTTCCGTACTGAAGACTTTTGGATAATAAGGCTTGAGCATAGTCCTCTAAACTGGCATGGATGGACCCTAGGGCAAAATGATGCTCCAACAAAACAACTAATTCCTTGCCGTACTCCATAAGAGATAAAAAGATGCCGTCTTGAGAAGCTAGAGAAAGACATTGGTGGAGCGGTTCTTTTCCAACAAGGGTTCCATAGAGATATGTCTGAGAAATAGCCTGCATCAGATACCCATGAATATAGCCAAGGATGAATTCAAAAGGTTTACAGGCTTCCAATAGTTCTTCTGCATTGATTTCCAGATCCAGATATTTCTTTTGTGCTAAAAGATACTTCCCGTGAACAATGTAGTAAAAGCTGGGTCCCTCAAAGGACATGCTGTTGTTTTTTAGATTATCTTCTTGAACCCAGATGGGCAATAAATCCAGTTGATTTGACTGATAGCTGATATAAGCAGCAGATAATTCATAGGTGGAAAGAAGGATTGGATTATTAGTCTCTTTTCCCAGGGCCTGCATGTTCTTTAGGGGTTGCGTTGATTCATCATGCTTCCCTTGGGCTTTAAGCACTCGTATATGGGTAAAGGATGCATTGAGCATGACATCCTTTTGAGATTCTGTGGCTGCTTTATAATAGGCTTTTTCCGCCAAGAGAGCCGCCTTGTCAAAATCTCCTTTTTCTGCTAAATACTCTGCAAAAATCAAATCGTCTAGGCCTTTGCCGCATCCGTGGGCTAATTTGCTATAAGTTGAAAAAGCTTCTTGGGCCAGTTTCATGGTAGTGGCCAGCTGTCCTGGATGTTTATGATACAAGTAGAGGCTGATGGAGCATCCCAGGGTGACAATTTTATCCTTGTTTGCGATGACCGACCCAGAGGCAAGAAAGGTTTCAGCCTCCTGAATTTTTTTTGCCATAGCCCCAATGTCGTTAAAAAGGGTGTAGGCATGAATCAGGTGTAGTTCCCCTTGCAGTTGGCGCTTCAAGGAAGGGTCCAAGTCTTGATGATTCTGGAAGTAGATGTCAGCTTGCACCAGCAACTTCCTTCCCTCTTGAGGATCGATATTTGTGATGAAAAAACCAATATACGTGAGATAAGCCATGGGAAATTTCTGAAGTTTGTTAAGGGGAATATTTTGAAAAAGCATTTTGATGAAATGACTGTTATTATGTAGGATTTTATTAATCGACGGCTTTGAAAATTCCTGAAGGATCCGGTCATAGTCACCGCCTTTCAGAAGATATTTAAGGCCTGTGATAGGCATTCCTTCTTGTAAGTACCAACACCCACAGCGAAGAAAAATGGTGCGTAGGACAGTTGTAGAATTTGATTTTTCAAAATAGCCCTGCAAATAAGCGGCTAAAAGTTTATGAATTCGATAAAAGTTATCTTTTTCGTGATACTGAACAAAGGTTATCTGATGACTAATGGCCTGGAGTAAGTCTTCAGCATTGGGATTTTTGGAGATGAATACGGCTTGTTTTGGAGAGATGGTATCAAACAAACTACATACTTGTAGGAGCTCCAGTTCTTCAGGGGTACAGCTGGATAGTACAGAGGATTCGATTAGTCGGAAAATATTCATGCCTGCATTAATTTCATTGGTTTTAAGGTAATGTTGTAGCATTAGATAAAGTGCGGAAATCCAGCCTTCAGAGAGAGAATAAGCGAGTTCTAGTTCTTTGGGAGTTAAAGAAACATGGTGGAAAGCAAAATAAGATGCAATTTCATCGGCATTCAATTCAAAGCAATGTGGCTCAATGCAATAACAGAAATCTTTTAGGAGTAGTTCTTCAAGGTCGAAACTAGGAAGCGTTCGACTGAGAAGAAGAATATGAAAATTTTCAATATCTGCCCGTACAATTTGTTGTACCAGAAGATCTAATTCAGCCATGGAAGCATAGTGGTAGTCATCAAACACTAGGATGGTAGGGATATCATAAGAGTGCCTTCCAATGACATGGACAATCTGCTCACGCTGGGCAGGATCTGAAGGAAATCCTACTTGGCTGAAAATAACACTTAGTTCTGGAACTGTTTTACGAAGTTGAAATACCAGTGAATCCCACAAAGTGCCAAGAGACATTTCATTTTGACCAATAGAAAGCCATACATAGGTATGTTCATTTTCCTCAAGAAAAGCACGAGAAGCCATGGTCTTGCCATAACCCATTCCTGCTATAGCCATGGTCAGAGGGTAAAGACAGATATTTCCGAATTCTTTCCATAGGTTTGGACGTTGAAAGACGGGTTGATTCATAAAGCTCCCTCCAATAGTGTGTTAATTACAATGATTATACCATAAAATAGGCTTTCATCCCACGATTGAAACCGTGGGCTTTTCGCCCTAATACTGTAAGCATGGTTTTTACATGGGATTTTCAGGATGGGTAAATGAAAATCTACTGGATCATATTCTAGAAAAAAAGTTGACAAAACAATAATTGTCTGATAGGATCCAAATTGACATATAAACAAAGTAATTCGTTAGGTGAGGCTCCTGAATGAACACAGGCTGCTGCCCAAAAATGTCCAGAGACGCCAATGGGTAGAACAGGCAAGATCGGATTAAGGTCTGCTTAAGGTAGCTGATTTCTCTAAGAAATCTACGTCATTCAGTGCTAAAACTCAGACGAGGAGTTATGATCATGAAGTGTTTTTCTGTATATCAGAAAAAGCATGGTTTTTTCTGTGCCTTCGACGACTCCTCCGGGGGTCGTTTTTGTTTTTGATAAGAAAACTACAGGAATCCTTTTGGCCAGGCTGCTTTATCAGAGAAGATTTTTGGGAATGCAGGTGTCCAGAAGGGAGAAAATACAAGAAAGAGGTGTTTGAGATGCTTTTGATGGACTTTACCCTAAGACTTTTTGTAGCTTTATTATTAGGAACCATGATTGGTGCAGAAAGGCAATGGAGACAGCGGATGTCAAGTTTGCGAACCAATGCCTTGGTATCCGTAGGAGCCGCTTTGTTTGTCTTGTTATCGGTGATGGTAGAGCAGGAAGCTAGCCCAACCAGGATCGCTGCATCCGTTGTTTCAGGAATTGGCTTCTTGGGTGGAGGTGTTATTCTAAGGGATGGGCTAAACATAAGGGGGCTTAATACAGCAGCCACTCTTTGGTGCTCTGCTGCCGTAGGAGTTTTAGCAGGCAGTGGATACCTTATAGGCTCTTTGATAGGAACCCTAATGATTTTACTTGCTAATATAGGCCTTCGATTTCTACAGAGAACCATTTCACGGGAACAAATGAACCAAGAAGAACTAGAGCTGCCATATCGCCTTCGAATCATATGCCATACCCAGGACGAGGGACATATCCGGTCAGTTCTCTTAAATCTAATCAGCGATTCTCCTTTATTGATGACGTCTCTTCAGAGTGAAGATGGTGAATTTGCCGGAAAAATTGAAGTGAATGCAGATTTATTGGCCACCCAAGGCCAGCGAAGCTTAATGGAAAAGATCGTTAGTCAGATGAGTTTGGAAGAATCCGTAACCTTGATTAGCTGGAAAGTCATGACTGAATAAAACAAAGTAAAATGCATGGAAAATTGAGTGAAAGGTGGTGGTGTTCATGGTTCCCTTATCAGAGGACCCAGATTCATATTTATGTTCATGGTGGAAGATGATCCTAAAAATCTATCAGAGGAGAGTGAAGAAGAATGAAAAACGTAATGGAAACCCTAAAGCTGATTCGGGAATATTTGGACACCCGAAACATGGAAAAACTCAAAGAGATGGTGAACTACCTGGATGCCTATGATCTGGCAGATATAATAGATGTAATGGATCCAGAAAAACAGGTGGTGGTATTTCGATTGCTGAACAAGGATAAAGCCTTGGAAGTATTTCAGAACTTGGAAGTCAGCGCACAGCAGCAGTTATTGAAAGCGTTTACGGATGATCGGACCACCGAACTTTTTCAGTCCTTGGAGCCAGATGATCGGGTCCAATTAATGGAAGAACTTCCAGCAGTAGTGGCTAAGAAACTGGTGTCTTTGTTAGCCGAAGAAGACCGAAAAATTACCATGGATCTGATGGGATATCCATCCGAAAGTGCTGGACGGATCATGACGCCTAAATACGTTCGGATCTCTAAAAACATGACCATCCAACAGGCTACGGAAAAAGTTCGTGAAGCTGGGAAAGAGCGAGAAAGAGAAACCATTGCAGATATCTATGTTACCGACGATACCCGTCGAATCCTAGGAGCCATCACCCTAAAGGACCTGATTATGGAACAGCCAGACAGGTTAATAAAAGAAGTGATGGATACAGATATCCGATGGGTTTCCACGGAGACGGATCAAGAAGAAGTAGCTCGAATGCTGCAGGATCGGGATCAGTTTTCGATTCCAGTCACGGATCGAGAAGAGCGATTAGTAGGTATTATTACCGTGGATGATGCCATGGATATTTTAGAAGAAGAAACGACAGAGGATATTTATAATAAAGCTGGTTTAATTGATATTGCCAGTACAGAATCGGATCGTAGTTCAAGATTGGTCAGCGGATCCATGTTAGAAGTATTTAAGGTGCGCGTTCCTTTTTTGATTGTTACCTTGATAGGAGGGCTTGTGGCCGGAGCCCTGATTGAAGGATTTGAAGATGCCCTAGAGGCCATTGTTGCAATTGCCTTCTTTGTGCCCGTGGTCATGGACATGGGGGGGAACGTAGGCACACAGTCATCAACCATTTTTTCTCGGGCCTTGGTGCTAGGTCAGATTGATATGAGCTCCTTTTTTAAACATTGGTTTCGAGAAGTACGTATTGGTCTTTCCATGGGCATTATGTTAGGAGGCCTTGCGGCATTCTTGGCAGGGATTTGGCAAGGCTGGGACCTAGGCGCTGTAGTAGGCGTTTCTCTGGCCGCCACCATGACCATTGCTACGGCTTTGGGTTTCTTGATCCCATACATTTTATACAAAGCTGGATTTGATCAGGCTGCAGGATCCGACCCCTTTATTACGACGATTAAAGATATTTCTGGACTACTTATTTATTTCTTTTTAGCATCTACCTTTTTGATGTAAAAAATTGGCTTCTATAAATAGGAATGAACCCATATAATTTCAGCTTTTTCTTTACCCGGATTCATCCAACCATGAGTCCGGGTAGATTCAAAGTTGATGGAATCCTTTTCATATAAAATATATTCCTTGGAGTCATCTAGAATCACCTGTAGCTGGCCAGACAACACGGTGATGTATTCATGGCCACTCTTGTGCCGATGCGGCCGTGGATCACCGCAATGAGGCTCCATCACAAAACGAACCACTTCAAAGGGCTGACTTTTTATGGTGGTTAGCATTTCTGCAGCCACGCCTTTCAAGGCAAAGGGAAGTTCCTGTCCATCCTTATACCTCACCACTTCACGTACCAGCTTATTTTCCTGGGCATCAAAAAAACGAATCGTACTTTCACCGTAGTAACGAGCAAGTCGGTCAAGGATTTCATAGGATACATTTACTTTTCCCTGTTCCACCCGGCTTAAATAAGAAGGTGAAATATCAACGGCCCCTGCTACTTCCTCCAGTGTAAGACCCGCTTCTTTTCGGAATTGCTTTAATCTTTCATGGTGATAAGGCGGATACCCTATTTCTGCCAGCTCGCCATCCTTTCTATGGTGTCGATCTTCCTGAGTCAACACTTCCTTAATAATCGAATGACTTAAATGTTTATCCTGAGAATACTCACGGATCCTTTTTAATAACTCCAAATCCTTAAAATCAAAGGCCCGGTAATTATTGTTTTTTCGCTTTGGTTTTATAAGACCATTACGTTCCCAGTTTCGAAGGGTGGATACAGAAACCTCTGTTAATTTAGCTGCTTCTTTAATGCTGAATAGTCTGTGGTTATTTTGCAATGGTTTATTTGTCATGTGGTATCATTCCATTTCTTAATAATTTCCCTTATTCCCTATTTCCTACACATATTATTGTATCATGCTTAAGCAGTAAGCAACAATAGAAAAAATGCATAACATTACTAAATGGATTGACGATGTTAAACAAAAATGCTACGCTTATATGAATCAATTCACAAAAAAAACTGGAGACTAGGAGGAAAAACAATGAGATCATTTGAAAGCACATTGGAATTTGCCAAAGGAATGGATGAAAAAGATCCCTTGAAATCCTATAAAGAACGGTTTTACATGGAGGAAGGCAGCATCTATATGGATGGTAACTCCTGCGGCCTTTGCTCAAAGGATGCAGAAAAATATTTATTCAAAGCACTGGAGGACTGGAAAAAGTATGGGATCCATCTCTGGAGCCATCCAGAGGCAAATTATTTTCTGTATCAGGACAGGTTGGCTGAGCTGATGGCACCACTGATTAACGCTAAGCCAGAAGAAGTAACCATCTGCACCAATACCACTATTAATATCCATAAAGCATTAGCTACCTTTTACCATCCTACGCCTCAGCGGCATAAAATCATTGTGGATGACCTTAACTTTCCCACGGATAAATATGCCGTGGATAGCCAAGTCAAACAAAAAGGTTATAACCCAGAAACATCCGTAAAAATAGTGAAAAGTCGGGACGGAAAACGGATCTTTGAAGAAGATATAATCCAAGCTATGACACAAGACGTTTCCTTGATCCTGCTGCCATCGGTGTTGTACCGCAGTTCCTACCTGGTGGATATGCAAAAAATCGCTGATGCTGCCAGAGAAAAAGGAATTGTAGTTGGTTTTGACTTAAGCCACTCCATAGGCAGTGTTCCCCATGATTTCCAAGCCCTGGACTGCGATTTTGCCCTTTGGTGCAATTATAAATATGTAAATGGCGGACCGGGAGCCATTGCAGGACTGTACATCAACGAAAAACATTTCAGTAAAGGACCTGGCCTGGCTGGTTGGCAAGGAAATAACAAAGAAACCCAGTTCGATCTGAAGCAAAGCTTTGAGCCAGCAAACTATGCTGGAGCCTGGCAAACCGGAACCCAGCCCATCCTCAGCATGGCACCCATGGAAGGCAGCCTTCGTATGTTTGAGGAGGCTGGTATCCACAACATTCGAAAAAAATCCCTGAAACTGACAGCCTACCTGATGTATTTGATTGATACCAAGCTGGAAAAGTACGGATTCTCCTATGGCAATCCAACAGAAGACCAGCGGCGGGGCGGTCATGTGGCCTTGGAGCATAGGGAGGCTATCCGCATCAACAAAGCCATGAAGGACAGAAAGATCATTCCGGATTTTCGATACCCCAACGTGATTCGACTGGCACCTGTAGCCTTTTATGTGTCCTTCGAAGATGTTTATCGAATGGTGGAGATCATTGAAGAAATTATGGAAAGTAAAGCCTATGAAGAATATGATGGAAGTAGGGGCACAGTAGCCTAGGATTGGTTGGGGGAGTCTATAACAGGCAAAGAAGGCAAAGTGGATAGCATTTTGATTTAGGAAGATACAAGACCTTTAATTTTATTAAATAATTTTAAGTGTTAAAATTATTTGTAATGCCTGTCGGAATATGGTATACTTTTGGAAACAATGACATTTTTTCTACAAACTTGTAGCAGACATTTTTTAAATGCTTGCCGGCAAGAGAGGAGGAAGAAGGCCGGAGGATAAAACCAAGAAAGACTACCCCAAACTAGAGAAAGTCAGGTGAAGAGTCGATGAACAAATATGTTGCAGAACCTTATAAGGTAAAAGTGGTGGAGCCTATTGCAGTAACCACATGGGAACAGAGACAAAAAGCAATTGAAGAAGCTGGATATAACACCTTTCTTCTTAAATCGAAGGATGTGTATATCGATTTACTAACGGATAGCGGCACAACGGCCATGAGTGATAACCAATGGGCAGGCATGAACCTAGGCGATGAAGCCTATGCCGGTTCGGAAAATTTTTACAATTTACTAAAAGCGGTAAAAGAAGTTTATGGATATGAATATGTGATCCCTACCCATCAAGGTAGAGGGGCAGAAAACCTTCTTTCCCAATTAACCATAAAGCCAGGAGATTATATTCCTGGAAACATGTATTTTACAACGACAAGAGCACATCAGGAACTAAATGGTGGAACCTTTAGAGATGTTATTATCGATGAAGCCCATGACTCGGATTCTGAATATCCATTTAAAGGAAATATATGCCTTGAAAAACTAGGTGCTTTAATTCATGAAGTGGGAGCAGATAAAATCCCCTATATTTGTATGGCAGTGACAGTAAATCTTGCAGGGGGCCAACCAGTATCCATGGAAAACTTAAAAGAGGTTTATACCATGGCTCATAAGCATGGAATTAAGGTGATGTTTGATGCGACTCGATGCGTTGAAAATGCCTATTTCATTAAAAAAAGGGAAGCTGGATATGAACATAAATCCATTGCAGATATTCTGAAGGAAATGATGTCCTATAGTGACGGTTGTACCATGTCTGGAAAAAAAGACTGTCTTGTGAACATCGGTGGATTTTTAGCAGTGAATGATGAAGAATTATATATAAGAGCAACGCAAATGGTGGTTATGTACGAAGGAATGCCTTCTTATGGGGGGTTAGCTGGACGAGATATGGAAGCCATGGCTCGAGGAATTTATGAGGCGATCGACTATCACTATATTCATCATAGAATTTCACAAGTCCAGTTTTTAGGAGATAAATTAATCGAAGCAGGAGTACCGGTAGTACGGCCTATTGGAGGACATGCGGTATTTTTAGACGCAAGGAAGTTCTTGCCCCATATAGAGCAGGAAAAATTTCCAGCACAAAGCTTAGCGGCAGAAATTTACTTGAAATCTGGAGTTAGAACCATGGAACGTGGCATTGTATCTGCAGGTAGAGATAAAGAGGGCAATCATCACAAACCAGCCCTTGAGCTTGTTAGACTAACCATTCCAAGAAGGGTATATAGCTACGCACACTTAGAAGTGGTGGCAGACGCCATTATTGACCTTTATCAGGAACGCGAGAAAATAAAGGGGTTAGAATTTGTGTATGAATCACCGGTATTACGATTTTTCACCGCTCGATTCAAGCATCTATCTTAGGGAGAATCACATAGAATCAGCTATCCCTAGGGCATTGGTACTATTTCCCTAGGGAGAAAAAATAAGATGAGCTCCTTAAGAGTAGAGAGGTTAAGAAGCAAGCCTGAGTCTGTGTTTAGAGACTCAGGCTTTTTTCTGAAAATGTTTACAGAGGTTGGAGGAATATGATTTATGAAAAATTACAGGGGTATCAATAAAAAATAGAATCCGTGTAGGGAACAGGAGGAAGAGGGAAGAGGGAAGAAGGAGGTGGGAGGATGGACATATATGCAGCCCGTCAGCCAATTTTTACAAAACTAGAAGAAGTTTTTGGGTATGAGTTGCTTCACCGTAAAACAGATGAAAATCGGTTTATGGGAACAGATCATACAGAAGCAACCGCAGAACTCATCAACAACACCTTTCTAAGCATTGGAATTCAAGAGTATGCGAGTAATAAACGTCTCTTTATTAATTTTCCAAGGGAACTACTGGTGAATAAAGTTCCGATGTTGCTGCCAAAAGAGCTGATTGTCATCGAAATTCTGGAAACCGTTGAGATAGATCATGAGCTGGTAGGAGCCTGTCGGGAATTAAAGGAAGCAGGATACCTTTTAGCACTGGATGATTTTGTGTTTCGGGAAGACTACAAAGAGCTGATCCCCCTAGTCAATATTATTAAGACGGAATATGGCAGTTACTCAGTCGATGAGCATCGACAACTGATACAACGGTATCCGAATAAAACCTTTCTGGTGGAGCGAGTGGAAACACGAGAAGAATTTCAACAGATGCTTGGATGTGGCTATGGTCTGTTTCAGGGCTTTTTTTTCTGCAAACCCATTATGATGATGGGAAAAGAAGTGCCATCTTTTAACCCTATCTTGCTGCAAGCCATCGATGAACTCAACCAAGAAGATCCTAGATATGATTTAATCTCTCAAAAAATTGAGAAGGATCTGTCCCTTACCTATAAATTTTTAAAATTAGCCAACACCATTCAGTTTGGCTCAAGATATCCTGTGGATACCGTGAAAGAGGCTATGGTTCGGATTGGGTTGGAAAGCATTAGAACATGGATTTATATTATCATGCTGCAGGATGTTAAATTTGGTCAAAATAGCGAGATGATTACCAACAGCCTTATCCGGGCTAAAATGATGGAAATCATTGCGGAGCATCAAAAGAAGAAAAAAAATCAATTCTTTTTGGCAGGCTTATTTTCTGAATTAGATGCCATTACAGGGAAGTCTTTTGAATCCATCGTCCAAGAACTCCCTCTTTCTTCACAAGTAGAAAATGCACTACTTGGAAAAGGTGGAGAAATCCTAGAGGTATTGACCTATGTCTTAGAGTTTGAAAAAGGCAAATGGATCAACCGAGAGGGTAGCGGGAGCCAAGCAGGGTATGATCTGAATGTAGCTTATATGTACCAGCAGTCTATTACTTGGACCAATCAGTTGTTGAATTTAGAATAAAAAAAGCGTCAGGGAGAGAAACTTACCCATGGCGCTTTTTTCGATACATATTAACAGAAAGAACAATGGTTAGAGCCGCTGCAATGAGGACGGCTATTAAAAGAGCCTCGACTCCTTGTTGGATGGCTCTTTCGTAGTTTTGTTCCAAGAGGGAAAGCATGGTGTAGTATACGCCGAAACCTGGAACTAAAGGAATGATACCTGGCACTAAATACAAAGTGGCAGGTTGTTTGTCTAGGACTGCGAAGACTTCACCTAAAACAGCAATTCCCAAAGAGGCAATGAGGGTAGAAATCACCACAGAGAGATCTAGTTGAACCATGGTATCGTAAATGGCCCAACCTACTCCACCACAGAGGCCTGCTTTGACAACGGAGGCTCTAGGAACATTAAAAAGCACAGCAAAACCAACAGAACACATAAACCCGTAAATAAAACTAAGCAAATAGGTCATGGGATCATCCTTTCTGCCAAACTCCAGAGCTGTAAAGAAGCACCTACTCCAAACGCAATGGAAACACCAATAATGATGGCTTCAGCCGCACGGGCTAAACCCGCAAGTAAATCCCCCAGAATAGAGTCTCGGATGGCATTGGTAATGGCTACTCCTGGCACCATCACCATAATAGCTCCGATAATGATTTTATCAATATCGATAAGAGTAGAAAAAGCAGAAAAAAAGCTGGCCATGGTGGCTAACAAAAAACCACCTAGGATATTAGCTAGAAAAACAGGCATTTTAGCCTTGCTTAAGCGGCTTAAAAACCAAGTAACAGCAAGACCTGTAAAAAAAGCAAACAAGGCCTCCCAGAGAGTAGCTTGAAAGAGCAAGGCAAAAAAACCACTGATAACACCGCCAAAAAAAGACCTAGTGCTTAGGGAATAGCTGGGACAGTGATCAATTTTTTTAAGTCGATCCATGGCGTCTTCAATTTCCAATTCATGATGGACAAAAGCCCTGGAGAATTCGTTGACCATGGCTACTTTATTTAAGTTGATACTTCTTTCTTGAATGCGTTTGATATAGGAAGTCATTTCTTTATCTGTATTTTTGGCATCAAGGCTTACGAAAATACCAGTAGGAATAACAAAGGTTTCCACATAAGAAAACCCTCTGGAATGACAGAGCCTGGTGATGGTGTCTTCAACTCGATACGTTTCGGCGCCGTTTTTCAGCATGATTTCTCCTGCATAGACAGCGATAATTAGAATATGTTTTTTCGCGTCCATGTACATTCGCTCCTTCTTTCTTATATTGTACAACCAGTGGGGGGGACTGGCAAGAGGTGAGCCTATTATCATAACTTTCTGAAGTGGATTAAGATTGTTTTTTATGAGAGTAACCGTAAAAGAAAAAGATTCACATTGATATTATTAATGAGAGAAGAAAAAATGATAAACAATCTTTATTGGAATACCAAAGGAGTTAAGTGGTACACTTAACGGTGGATTGATAAAACTCTATCTTTCCATATCTTTCCATAAGTAAAAAAGACTTAAAGGAGCTTTGAAATGAAAATAAGCATTGTATCTGGTTTCTTGGGTGCTGGAAAAACCACATTTTTGACAAAAATACTGCCTCTTGTGCAAGAAAAAGTAGGTATTATTGAAAATGAAGTTGGCGATGTCAGTATTGATGGATATGCATTTGAAAAAGACTTTCGCGTGACGGAGGTTTATGGTGGCTGTATTTGCTGTACCGTTGCGAAGGACCTGAAAAAGGCTGTTTTGTATCTAATGAAGGAAGAAAAAGTAGAACATATTTGGATAGAACCCTCTGGCATTGCTCATTTATCGGCTATTCTAAAAGCATTAAGCAGTATAGAAACACAATTAGAGATCGTTTTTGACTATCAGCCGGTGATTGTTTTAGTAGATGTCAAGGATTTTAATGATTACCATCAATCCATGGGAAGTTTTTATACCGATCAAATTCAACACGCTGATATCATTCTGCTAAGTCGGTTCTGCAAGGAAAAACCAGAAGAAATGGATCAAATCATCGGAAAGCTTCGCCAGCATAATCTAGAAGCCTTCATGCTTCAGGAAGAGTGGTTAACCATGGAAAATGACATGTTGGAAACCTTTCTAAGGGAAAATCAGCTAAGGACAAAGAAGACAGCTTCATCCCTGGACAGTGGGCAGGAAAACGTGGGTAGTTCAGATGCGTTGGAAAAAACCACTCTTAAAAAGGCAAAACCTTTTACTCAAGAAGATTTGCGAGTGTTGGAATCAAAATTCATTGAAAAGGAATGGGGGGAGGTATGTCGGGCCAAAGGCTACTTACCCACACCAGAGGGAAAAACCATCCATTTTAATTATACGCCACAACGATTTCATTGGGAAATGAGAGAAGCTGTTATTCCTCCAGCGGTTACGTTGATTGGCACCTCCTTGGAAAAAGAAGCCATTCATACCTATTTCCATGAGAAAAAAATCTATGATTTTCCCTGTCAAAACAATGATATGGCTGGCCTTCCAGAACCAGTCATCCATGAATTAAACCTTTCTTTTCCCCAGGCTTATCAGGAAAGTGAAACCATGATGCACATTGCTTTATCCGTGAAAAAATATACAGGAAGCCCTCACTGTGAACTTCCCTTTTGTCATACTGTGGAAGGAGAAGCCCTTGGGGCTAAAATAAATTATGGAGATCAAAGAATAGGGCCTCGCAGTGGGGAAGCCCTATGCCGAAGCGCAGAAGACCTGTTAGCTTTGTCGCCTATGAATTTTACTCAAGGGAGAATATCGGAACTGTTACAAGCTTGTAACAAGCTGGCAGAGCAAAGAGAGCAGGTTATTCTTTACCTGTCAGGACCCCTTACTATTCTGAATACCCTTATGGATGCCCGGGTTTTATTTAAAGAACTGAAACGCAAACCAGATCAGATGAAAGCTGTTTTCGATTTTGTAAGAGGAGAAACCCTTCGGCTGATCCAAGAAGCTCAGAAAAATGGTGTGACTCTTTTTAGCTACGGAGATTCCGTTGGCGGTGCCAATATTATTGGTCCTCACTTGGCAGAAAAAATAGCTACCCAATACACCTACCCATTGATGAAAACCATCGACACTCAAGTGTTATCAGAAAACTCAATGATGATTTTATGTCCTAAAACCGCCTATGCCTTAGTAGGCACTGGATATGCCCAGTGGGAAGATTTTTTCCTATCAGCACCAATGCATTACAGTGAAGGATGCTTGGAGGCCGTATCCAGTTTTAACTTTGTAGGTCAAATGTGTATTAAAAACAGATCTTTTTACTTAGAGAATAGAATCTTGAAAGGACTTCGTCTGGGATAGTGCATGATGGTAAAAATAAAGAGCAAAGCATGTGAGAAGGAAAAAGCGTAAAGAAAGGGGTTTTTGGATGCACAAAAATGATTCGATGACACCGAATGAACGATTAGCTGCTTTTATGACAGGTAAGCCAATGGATAGAAGTTTGGCTATTCCGGTAGTTTGCTCTATGTCAGGGCAGGCGATGGGAATCAGTCATAAAGAAAAACGGAGTTCAGCAGCAAAAGAAGCAGCAGCGCAAATTGCTTGTTACGAAAGGTTTGGAAATGATCTGGCCATTGTAGATTATGGACTTCACGGTGTTGGCATGGCCTTGGGAAGCAGAATGAATGATCCGGAAGATGACGTTCCAGCCATTACAAAGTATGCATTAGAGAATTTAGAGCAGGTAGACTCTTTGAGCATTAGTCAGTTGTCGTCGGTGCAGGACTTAAAGCTGGCAATGCACTTGGAGACGGTGAAAATACTTATTAAAGAGATTGGTCATGAAGTTCCTATAGGAGTATTGATATCTGGTCCTTTTACGGCGGCGGCTAGTCTTTATCCAATCGAAAAACTACTTCGTTCCACACGGAAATCACCAGAAAAGCTTCACCGATTGATCCATTTTTGCAACGAAGGTCTGAAGCAAATATATAAGGAATTTATTGAAGCTGGAGCTTTGATTCTTATGTGCGATCCAATTGCTTCGGGGACCATTTTGCACCGCCAGCAATATCTCGACTTCGTACGCCCTTATACGGTGGATTTAATCGAATCAATCCATGAAGCGGAAGGTATGGTTTGTTATCATATTTGTGGAGATACGACGACTATTATTGGTGATATGGCTAGTGCTGGATGTGACATGCTTAGTGTGGATAACCGGGTAGATCTTGAGCATACCAAAAAAGTGGCTGGTGAGATTCTACCAATTCTAGGCAATGTAGATCCGGTGGAAGTGATGCATCTTGGTTCACCAGAAGAGGTAGACCATGCTGTGAAGGTATGCTTTCAAAAAGCCTATGATGCTAAGTGCGGGTATATACTAGCCTCTGGTTGTGATTTGAATGGGAGTCTTCCGTTAGAAAATATTGATCAATTTATGGAATCTGCCCGTAAGTATGGAAAATGGCCTTTGAGTCCTGAGAACTTTCGATAATAGTTTAAGCCTGGGAGGATGAAAAAAGTGAGTAATCATATGGAATTATCAAAAGAAGCATTTCTAAAGAAATTATCAGATCATGTGGTTGAAATGGAAGAGGAAGAAGTAATAGAGACCTGCAAAGCCTATCTGGAGGCAGGATTTCCAGCCTTTGATGCCATTATGGAAGGTTTGGTAGACGGGATGAACCGCGCCAGCATCCTTTTTGATGAAGAAGAATATTTTGTAACAGACATATTACTTTGTTCCGATGCCATGTACGAAGGCTTGGAACTTTTACGACCCCATTTACCAGAAGAAACAGCCAATCAAATAAAGCATAAGGGAGTGATTGGGGTAGTGGAAGGCGATACCCATGATATAGGGAAAAATCTGGTGAAAATCATGCTGGAAACCGCAGGCTTTGATATGATAGATTTAGGCAGAGATGTCCCCTTGCAACAGTTTGTAGAAACAGCAAAACAAGAGAAAGCAACCTTTATCTGTATGTCGACCTTAATGACAACCACGATGCAGGGAATGAAAAGGGTTATTGAATTATTAGAAGAAGCTGGCATTCGGGATCAGGTCAAAGTGATTGTTGGTGGAGGCCCGCTTTCCAAAAAGTTTGCAGAGAGTATCGGTGCCGATGGGTATTCCACCAATGCGGTGGAAGCGGTGAAATTGATGAAAAGACTGATTCAAGTAGCTTGAAAGTAAGGTAGAAAATCAGAAAGGAGGTAGGACGGTGACACCTAAGAGTCGTTTAGAAGCTGTTTTAAGCAGAGAGCAAATAGACCGGCCTCCCTGTATTTGTCCAGGAGGTATGATGAACCTAGTAGTGAGCGACCTGTTAGAAAAAAGCAATAGTAACTTTATAGAAGCTCATCAGGATGCAAAGATGATGGCAGAAATTGCTGATGCGGTATACAAAGAAAACTGTTTTGAGAATTATGGCGTTCCCTTTTGTATGACGGTGGAAGCCGAAGAAATGGGTGCCCTAGTAGATTATGGTGACAATCACTGTGAACCCCATGTTACTCATTATGTGATTCAATCCGTTGACGACTGGCGGTCACTTCAAAGCTCAAAACCAGAAGGTGGCAGGTCGGAAGTGGTGCTAAAGGCTTTACAAATTTTAAAAGAAAAAAATCCAGAGGTGCCGCTGATTGGAAACATTACGGGCCCTATCAGTACGGCCAGTTCTGTGATGGAGCCGGTGGTATTTTACAAAGAATTACGGAAAAAGAATTCCAAGGCTCATGAAATGATGGCCTTTGTGACAGAAAAACTGACTCAATTTGCCCTTCAACAGGTGGAAGCCGGAGCAGATGTCATTGCAATTTCAGACCCCAGCGGTACGGGCGAAATCATGGGCCCAAAACTTTTCCAAGAGTTTACGGTTCCTTATCTGAACCAGTTGGTGCAGGCGATTCGAGACAAAGGAGCCGCCAGTATTGTTCATATTTGTGGTCAGATGAAACAAGTATACCCTCAAGTAGACCTGGTGAAGAGTGATGTCCTTAGTTTTGATTCGGTGGTGGCCATGAAGGATGCGAAAAAAAACCTGCCTGATAGGTTGGTGATGGGAAATGTCAGCACCTTTTCCATTGAATTTTCAACACCGGATAAAGTCATGAGCTTAACCCAAAATTGCCTTCGTTCCGGGGCGGATATAATCTCACCGGCTTGTGGCCTTGGCATGAACTCGCCACTGGAAAATGTCCAAGCTATGTTGAAAAGCCTTAAAGAAGGTGGGCGATAGGATGCAAGAAATTTTAATTCAAAATCTCAATAGACGTATTAAAATGGATCCTCAAAAAAATCTCATGACACAGCTAATAGAACATCATATCTTTATCGATCATCCCTGCAATGGGAAAGGAACCTGCAGAAAGTGTCGAGTCCGACTGATAAAAGGTGACGTGACGGATTTAACGGAAACAGAAAAGCAGCATTTGTCCTCCAGAGAATTGACAGAAGGCATACGCCTAGCCTGTTTAATCTATCCTTTGTCGGAAATTACGGTAGAAACCTTAGGGAAAGAATCGACTTGTCAGGTGTTAACCCAAGGAGCATTACCAGAATTTGAATTTAATCCGTCAATAGAAAAAAAGAAAATACAGGTGCAACGACCAAGCTTAGAGAATCAAATGTCTATGGAAGAGAGCTTACTGAAGGCAGCAAAGGCACAAAGCCTTGACTGGGAGTTATTACAACAAGTGCCTTCTTATCAGGAAATACGAACCATCGTATGCCGCCATGGCCATTGCTACCAGTTGGAAAAAGGCGATACAGCGGACCAACTTTATGGTATTGCCGTGGATATAGGAACAACAACGATGGCGGTTTCCCTAGTGAATATCAGAACTGGTGCAGAGGTGGGTGTTACTTCTATGATCAATCCTCAGCATCGCTATGGTTCTGATGTGTTAACACGAATTACCTATCAAATTGAAAACCCGAAAACAGCCGTAGAGGAAATGCAAAAAACCCTTGTAGAAAAGCTGGAGGAATCCATTATCAATCTTTGTCAAACACTTCACATCAATCCAGATTACCTATATGAAATGACCGTGGCGGCGAATACCACTATGCTACATACATTGCTGGGAATCAAGGCAGAATCTATTGGAATTTCTCCCTATGCACCTGCCTTTACAATGTCAAAAGAGTTGAAGGCAGCGGCTATTGGATTCCAAAAATTGCCGGCTATGAATATCTATTGTTTGCCCTCTGTTTCGGCTTATATAGGAGCGGACATTGTTGCAGGGGTTTTTTCATGTCAATTGCAGAAGAGAAAAGAAACTACTTTACTCATTGATATTGGTACCAATGGAGAAATGGTTTTGTCTCATGAGGGGAAATTAAGTGCTTGCTCCTGCGCTGCCGGACCGGCCTTGGAAGGTATGAATATCAGCAGCGGAATGAGGGCGGCTAAAGGAGCCATTGAAGATATTGAAATAGATTCTTCGGGAATCAAATTGAAAGTCATTGAAAATGCAGAACCGGTGGGGCTTTGCGGAAGCGGGATTCTAGCCGCTACGAAAGAATTGTTGCGGAGTGGGATGGTAAAGAAAAATGGTGCGTTTATTAAAAAAACAGAGCTGGAAGAAGAGCATCCTTTGTACCATCGACTTCAAGTCAATGGAAAAAAGCGGGAGTTTCTAATAGCCGACGGCAATCAACCCATTTATATTACCCAATCGGATATTCGGCAGGTTCAATTAGCCAAAGGGGCTCTTCTGTCAGGCTTCTATGCTCTTTTGGATCAGGCGGGAATTACCATGGATCAATTAGATGAAATCATTGTAGCTGGACAATTTGGGGCACATTTGTCAGCGGATCATTTAGTCAAAACTGGGATTTTGCCCAGAGAAACGAAGCATAAAATCAGCTATGGAGGCAACACTTCTAAGACCGGAGCTTACATGGCCTTGATGGCTGTTGATACACGAAAGACAATGGAAAAACTAGCTCAGGAAATTCAATACAAAGAATTAAGCACCCATCCTAATTATGAAAAACTTTTCAGAGATTCTCTGGAATTTCCAAAGCTAGAAGATTAAAGGAAGAGGAAGAAGGATATCTATTACATTTCTCCATCAGGAAGGAAGATTTGATTCAGAATATTAATTTAACGAAAGGCGAGGCCTATGCTACAATTGGTATTTGGTGGCAGGACAACAAACAAATAAGAAAGGAGGGGTAGCATGAAGGAGGAAATGACACCGAAGGAACGAGTTGCTGCCTTTTCCAGAGGCGAAGCCATCGATCGTGTGATTACGGTTCCAGATATGGGGGTGACCATGACCCCTTTTCTTGGAATCAATGCAGACGATTACTATCATTCAGCTACCTTGATGGCGGAATTGGAAATTCAATTGTTTAAGAGACTCAGACACGACTCTGTCAGCATCTCCACCAGCCTTAGGGGGGTGGCAGAAGCCATGGGTGCACAGGTAGGGTATCCTAAAAACAATATTTCTTTCTTAAAAGCACCAGCCATTCAATCAGAAGAAGAAATTCATGGTTTAAAGCCGGCAGATCCGTTAAAAGATGGCAAACTACCTTTACTGATCAAGGCCATTGAATTAACACAAAATGCCATTGGTCATGAAGTGGATGTATCGGCGGCCATGTCAGGGCCCATTAGTGTGGCTGCTTCTATTATTGGTACCGAAAAGTTACTGCGGTGGATGGTAAAAAAGCCGGAAGCTTTGCATGAAGTCATGGAAGTAGTGACGGAGTCGAATAATCGATACATCCAAGAAGTAGCCAAATTAGGGGTATCCATAGGCTTTGCAGATCCAGTGTCTTCAACGAGTTTAATGAGTCCCAAACAGTTTAGAGCTTTTTCGCTTCCGTATTTGAAAAAGAATATCGATGAGATAAAAGAAAAAACAGGCGGGGCTCCAGGAATCCATATTTGTGGCAAAAGCAAACGGCTTTGGGAAGATGTAGTGCAGGCAGGAATTTCAAATTTTAGTATTGATAATGTGGAAGATCTGGAAGAAGCCAAAGAAATAATGGGGAAAGAGGTCATTATTACCGGAAATCTTCCACCAGTGGAGGTACTTCACTTTGGTTCAAAAGAAAAAATTTTTGAGTCCGTAAAGGAATGCATCCGAAAAGGCCACGATTCGCCGAAAGGATATATTTTAAGCACAGGATGTCAGATACCCATGAACACACCTATTGAAAAAATAGAAATGTTTATGGAAGCAGCCTGGCATTATGGGAAATATCCTATTCAAACAATTTAGGAGGACAATTAGATGAAAAACGACATCAATAAAGGTAGTTTTAGTGCCTTAGTGCCATTAATTGTATTTGTAATGGTATATTTGAGTGCAGGTATTATTTTGCAGATCGCTGGAGTGCCCATGGCTTTTTATCAGTTCCCAGCACCTATTGCAGCGGCTATTGGGGTGGTAGTGGCCTTTTTTATTATGAATGGTTCTTTAGATGAGAAATTTGACCTTTTTGTGAAAGGCTGCGGTAGTGAAAACATCATTATTATGTGTCTGATTTATCTCTTGGCAGGTGCATTTTCTTCTGTAGCTGAAGCTATGGGAGGCGTAGCTTCAACGGTCAACTTAGGATTGACGCTGATTCCTGTTAATTTCATTGTAGCCGGTGTCTTTGTCATATCTGCTTTTATTGGAATTTCTACTGGAACATCCATGGGAACCGTTGTGGCGGTTGGACCTATTGCTGTATCACTGGCAGAAAAAGGTGGCCTTAATTTACCGATGGTCTTGGGTGCTTTAATTGGTGGGGCAATGCTGGGAGATAATTTATCGATTATTTCCGATACTACCATTGCGGCAACCAGAACCCAAGGGGTTTCGATGAAGGATAAGTTTAGAGCAAATGCAGGGTTTGTTTTCCCGGCTGCCATGGTTACCTTAGTGGTAATGCTTGTACTGGGAAGGCCGGATCAATTGCCAGAAGCGGAACAGTATCACTATCACCTCATAAAAATTCTGCCGTATTTATTTGTACTAGGAGCGGCCTTAAAAGGAATCAACGTTTTTGCCGTCCTCACCGGAGGCATTGTGATTGCAGGAGGAATTGGCTTATTTTATGGAGATTTTACAGGATTAAGCTTTGTGCAGACAACTTATGAAGGATTTACAGGAATGATCGATATTTTTCTTCTTTCTATGTTAACGGGTGGTCTGGCTCATATGGTTTCGGAAAAAGGTGGTCTGGAATGGATTATTTATAATATTCGTTCTAAAATCAAAGGGAAAAAAAGCGCCGAATTGGGTATTGGATGTCTGGCAGGCCTTACCAATATGGCCACAGCTAATAATACCGTAGCCATTTTAATTAGTGGTAAACTGGCAAAAGAAATATCAAATGAGTTTGATGTGGATCCTCGGCGGTCAGCTTCTTTGCTGGACGTATGCGCTTGTACGGTACAGGGCTTAATCCCTTATGGGGCCCAGTTGTTGGTGGTAGCAAGCTTTACGGATGGGCTGATCAGCCCGGTGGAAATTATTCCTTATAATTGGTATTTTGGGATTCTTTTATTTTTTATTGGGCTGTCTATCCTGACTCCTTTTGGAAAAGGATATATTCGAAAAGTGCCTTTCCAGCAACCAGAAGCATGATTTTTTCGAATATCTCTATGGTTGTATAGAGGTGGAAGAAGCGTTTGCTCGTAATATAGGTGGACGATTACTTGTCAGGACATAAAGAGAGGACGCAATAAGCGTCCTCTCTTTTGCGTGTGTAGCTTTTCAAAATATTCTTTTGGCATCCTTCGTGTGTGGATTAGATACTACCAAAACAACCTAGATAAAACATACAAAATTTGTGGTTTCATCTGGGAAATGCTATACTAATGCCTAAAAGAGATAGTTGGAGAACTAGATGAAAAAAAGAATAACGATTTTAATGGCCATAATGCTGGTGCTAGGTGTTATTATGGTCAATCATTACATGAAAATGACCTATCATATGAACCTCATGGAATACCTTGCGGGGAATCATCAACTGACACAAGCGGATCGGGAGTATTTGGAACGTCATGGACCTATTATATACGGTTCTGGCGATAACTCCCCACCGCTTTATTTTGTGGAGGATGAATCGGCTCAATACAAAGGCATTGTCATCGACTACTTGCAAGCCTTATCTATTGAATTGGAAACAGAAATTCAATATCAGGCCATGACCTGGGAGCAGGCCCTAGAGAAGCTAAGCATAGGAGAAACACACCTATGCGATATGTACCCATCCAAGGAAAGGGCTCAAAAGTATCTTTTCTCAGACCCTATTTACTTTCAACGTGGAGTTATATTAGTGGCTAAGGAAAATACCGAGTTGCAAAAACCTAAGGATTTAGCGGGAATGCGTGTCGGCGTTCAAAAGGGAGATTATGCCCACGAATTTTTAAGAAGCCAAAGTGATGACATCTATTATGTATTTTCTGAAGATTATGAAGAAAGCCTCCAAAACTTGTTAGCTGGTGAAGTGGATGCGATGGTGGGAGATGAACCAGTGATCAGTTATCTGATGGAGGCCTATGGCATTAAAGAGAATTATCGAATTGTATCGGAACCGATGTATGAACTTCCTTCAGTGTTGGGTCTTCCAAAGGATAAGCCTGAATTAAAGCGAATCATTAATAAAGGTATTTTTGCATTGAATCAGACAGATACGGTCAATAAAATTCAACAAAAATGGTTTGGAATTTCTACGCCTATCGGCAGAGATGAACAAGCACATCGAATGGGCTTTTTCTTTTTGGCAGCCGGAGCCATGGGCTTTATGATTTTAGCCATGGTAGTGATATGGAATTTAGAGTTGAAAAAAGCTGTGTACCAGAGGACACAAGCCTTGCAACGAAGCGAAAAAAATCTACAAACGATTATGGACGGCCTGCGGTATATGGTAGTGGTAGTGAATCAAGATCTACAGATCTTAGCGGCGAATCAGCAATTTGAGTTATTTTTTGGAAAGGAATATCAACAAAAGCCTGTGAAACTAAAAGAGATCCTTCCTGGCTTAAAACCAATCCATCAGAGAATTTTAGAGCATACCCAGGCCACCATGGATACGTCTATACAAGGAAGGGATTATCAGGTAGATCTTTGTCCTATTCAGTATGGATCTCAAATGGAAGCGGCGACAGTCCTTATTATGGAAGATATTACAGATCGGAAGGTGCATGAAGCACAATTGCTTCAAGACCATAAAATGGCCGCCATAGGCCAATTAGCAGCGGGTGTGGCCCATGAAATAAGAAACCCCTTGGGTTTAATTAGAAATTATACGTTTATTATGCAGCGAGCAAAAGGAGATGGAGCGTTAATTAGAGAAGCCATTCAAAGAATCGATACCTCTGTAGAAAAAGCTTCGGATGTGATCGATAATCTTTTGAACTTTTCTAGATTGACGAACAATGAAAATAGGCTTGTGAATTTGAAAAAATTAATAGAAGAAGTAATAGAATTAAACGGAAAACTAATGGAACATCAGGATATTTTTTGCCATCTGGTTTTAAAAGAAATGGAAATAGAAACATGCGAAGAATCCCTTAAGCACATTCTGATTAATCTTTTAAATAATGCCATTGATGCCATGCCAGAAGGAGGCAAGATCACTATCTCTCTAAAAGAACAAAGAGAGAGGGTTCAAATTAGGGTGATTGATAAAGGATATGGAATGTCTGAAGAAACCCAGGAAAGAATTTTTAATCCCTTCTTTACTACGAAAACGAGAGGAGAAGGCACTGGGCTTGGGTGTTATATTGTTTATAATGAACTAGTGAAGTTGAAGGGAGAAATAGAAGTGACATCGAAAAAAAATGTGGGAACAACCGTTGTGATTTCCCTCAAGAAAGCAGAAGGTGATCTTAATGAATAATAAGAACTTTGAAATCCTAGTAGTCGATGATGAATCCGCCTACTGTGATTCTTTATCCTTTATTCTAAAAAGTGAAGGCTATGCGGTGGATGCCACGACAAATTCTTTAACGGCTCTGGAAATGATTCAAAATAAAACCTACCATTTGGTGATTAGTGACTTTTTCATGGAAGATATGAATGGCTTTGATCTGATTAAGGCCGTTAAAAAAATCAATCAAGCCTTGGAAGTCATTATTGTAACAGGCTATGGAAGCATCCGAAATGCAGTAGAAGCCATGAAAATCGGTGCTTTTTCCTATTATATAAAATCCCACGATCCAACGGAACTGCTCCATGAAACAGCCAAAGTAAAGCGAATCGTTTCCTTGACAGAAAAAGCACAGGAAAGTTCAAAGTCTAACCAGTATTTGATGAAATCTAAAAACAAAAAAATGCAGCAAATTATTGAAATGGCAGAGAAAGTAGCCAGTGGGGATACGGATGTGTTGCTTTTAGGCGAGTCGGGTGTTGGGAAAGAGGTCATCGCTAATTATATTCATGCGAAATCTATGAGAGCCTCCTATCCCTTTGTACCTGTAAATTGTCGATCATACTCCAAATCCTTATTAGAGTCAGAGTTGTTTGGGCATGAAAAAGGTGCCTATACGGGAGCGACAGAAACCCGTATCGGAAAAGTAGAGTCTGCCCAAGGAGGAACTCTTTTTCTGGATGAGATCGGAGATGCAACCTTAGATACACAAATTAAATTATTGCGGGTTTTGGATGCTAAATACATTGAAAGAATAGGGTCTAATGAGCATATTAACGTAGATTTTCGGCTTGTATGTGCGACAAATCAAGGCTTGAAAGAACAGATTCAGAAAGGGGAATTTCGGGAAGACTTTTTCTATCGCATCAGTACCTTTACATTAGAAGTACCTCCATTGCGAGAACGCCAAGAGGATATTGAAGAAATGCTGCGTTTTTTTGCGGAGCAAATTGCCCGTAAAATGGATAAAGGTCCTTGCGAGATTGAACCTGCCTTAATAGACCATTTATTAAAGTATTCCTACCCTGGAAATATTAGAGAACTGAAAAATATAATCGAAAGAGTAATTGTTCTTTCTTCTGATGGAATATTAAGAAAAAAAGATTTATTAGTCCATCAGCGGCAAGCCTATTCTTTAGAGCATACCCTGAAAGACGTGCGAGCTCAAGCGGAGAAAGCGTATATCGAGCAAATGTTAATCCATATGGATGGACACTTATCTGCAACGGCTGATAAACTAGGCATTACACGGCGGCAATTGTTTAATAAGATCCAACAGTTGAACATTCATATTGAGAAATAAATTTCATATCGAGAAATTTATTTCTCAGTTTGAAAAAATAAATCAATCCTCTAAAGGTTGAAAAAACTCCCTACAAATGATGGCATGATCCTTGCTTTTTTAATTATGTGAATCATTATTCTATTTAGGGAGGGTTTATATGTTTAATCAAGTAGTCGATGTTTTGAATGGAATTATTTGGTCAAATTGGTTAGTGTATTTATGTTTGGGAGCAGGTTTGTTTTTTACCCTATGGATGAAGTTTCCGCAGCTTCGTCTTATTAAAGACATGGTCCATCACTTGTTATCAGGTGGCGATTCGGATTCTGGGGTATCTTCTTTTCAGAGTTTCGCCATGGCCCTTGGTGGACGTGTGGGAACAGGTAACATTGCAGGGGTTGCATCCGCTATTGGCTTTGGTGGGCCTGGAGCAGTTTTTTGGATGTGGGCCATTGCTTTTCTGGGAGCAGGATCAGCTTATATTGAGTCAGCTCTTGCCCAAGTGTATAAAGAAAAAAGCGATGGTGAATACCGTGGTGGTCCTTCTTATTACATTGAAAAGGGACTGGGAAAACGATGGTATGCAGTACTATTTTCCTTTTCCGCAGTGATCGCTTGTGGATTTTTTCTACCAGGTATTCAGGCCAATAGTATTGCCACGGCGGTTAATAATGCCTTTAATATTCCGACGGCAGCCACAGGTCTCTTTGTAGCATTTTTGTTGGGTCTTATTATTTTCGGTGGTGTAAAGCGAATTGGAAAAGCAGCTGAAATTATTGTTCCCTTTATGGCGGTGGCCTATATTCTTATTGCGGTGGTAATTATCGCAGTGAATATTACGGAAATGCCTGCTGTATTAAATCTTATTTTCTCTCATGCTTTTAGTGCCAGAGCTGCAACGGGAGCTGTGCTGGGACAGGCGATTATGTGGGGCGTTCGTCGAGGCATCTATTCCAATGAAGCTGGACAGGGAACAGGGCCTATGGCAGCGGCGGCAGCCGAGGTATCTCATCCGGCCAAGCAAGGATTGGTGCAAGCATTTTCAGTGTATGTAGACACTTTGTTTGTCTGTTCGGCGACGGCCTTTATGATCTTGATAACAGGGATGTACAATGTGTACGACCAATCTGGAGAAACTCTTTTGGTTGAAAATATGCCAGGTGTAGCACCGGGCCCTGAATTTACCCAAGGAGCTTTGGATTCCTTTTTGCCAGGCTTTGGAAGTATTTTCGTAGCCATTGCCTTATTCTTTTTCGCCTTTAGTACGCTGATGGCCTATTACTATTATGCGGAGTCGAATATTGCCTTTATGACTCGTAACATCAAGAATAAAAAGCCTTATATCTTTGCTACGCGAATCACATTATTAGTGATGACCTTTATCGGTGCTGTCAATACAGCAGGAGCTGTGTGGGCCTTAGGGGATGTAGGTGTTGGCCTGATGGCATGGCTGAACATTATTGCAATTTTGTTGCTAGCGAAGACTGGGGTGGCAACGTTGAAAGACTATGAAGCCCAGACGAAATTAGGCGTTGATCCTGTTTTTAACCCGAAGGCCTTAGGCATTAAAAATGCAGACTTCTGGGAAGAAAAGTGGGAAGCAGATCAAAAGAAAAAAAAGACAGAAGCAGCAAGTTAAATAAAAAGATGCCTCTTTTCTGTGGACAACAGGGATAGAGGCATCTTTTTTATGTCAAATTAGTTAAAAAGGTCCAAATCCAATGAGGGCAGCAGTCGTAATAGCTGCTATGCCAATAACCGTCCAGATGGCTAATAGCGGAAGCACCCATTTCAAATAACGTTCAAAAGGAACGTTAACAATGGCCAAACTTGCCATTAAAACACCAGCCGTCGGTGTGACTAAATTGGTAAAGCCGTCACCATAATGAAAGGCCAATACGGCGGTTTGTCGAGTAATGCCAGCGATATCTGCAATGGGGGTCATAATAGGCATGGTAGCAGCGGCTTGGCCACTTCCGGAGGGGATCAATATATTTAAAAACAGTTGAAATACAAACATACCATTGGCAGCAATGACCGTTGGCATGGTTCCTAACCATACGCCGGCGGAGTGAATGACGGTATCGACAATCATTCCTTGCTCCATAACCACCAAAATACCACGAGCTACACCAACTACCAGAGCTCCAAAGGCTAAATCTTTTGCTCCTTTTACAAAACTTCCAGCGATTTCGTTCATATCCATTTTACCTAAAAGTCCAGCAAAGATTCCTAAGGCTAAGAAAAATCCGGAGATCTCATTGATGTACCATCCGTTTAGAAACACACCAAAAACCATGCCTACAAACCCAAGGAATACAATTAAGAGAACTCTGGTATGATGAGGTTGATATTCTTCGATACCAGATTCTGTAGCGTTGATGGTGGCTTCTAGTTCTACGTCACGAATACAACTTTTTTCTGGATCCTCCTTAACCATTTTTGCATATCTTTGAACATACCAAATGGTGACAACCAGCAAGATGACAAACCAGACACCTCGGAAAGCCAGGCCAGAATACATGGGTAATTCGGCAATTCCTTGTGCAACGCCGAGGCTAAAAGGGTTTAGCATTCCGGATGCAAAGCCAAGGCGAGCACCTACATAAACAATGCCCATGCCAACCATGGCGTCGTAGCCTAGCTGACGACATAGCAGTACAATGATAGGGATGAATGGCAGCGTTTCTTCAGAAAGTCCGAAAGTGGCACCGCCTATAGCGAATAAAATGATGAGGGCGGGAAAAAGTAAATTTTCTCGTCCAGCGAATTTACGAACAGCGACGCCTAAACCTGCGGTTATGGCACCGGTTTTCATAATAATACCAAAAGCCCCACCGATGATAAAGATAAAAGCCACAATATTTGACGCATCCACAAGCCCTCTCTGAACAGCGATAAACATATCAAAAGGATGTACAGGAGAAGATTCGACATATTCAAAGGAGGCGGCATCAACGACTGTTCTGCCTGTGGCCGGATCCTCTATTCGTTGATACTCTCCTGCAGGTAGCACATACGTGAGGATGGATACAGCAATAATGATCATAAATAATAAAGCATACACATGGGGAAATTTTTTCATAAGAACACTCCTTTAAGGTATTGTAATAGAGATGCATCGTTGCTCAATGAAGGTCAAGGAAAAAAACCACATCCTTTCGTTAAGATGAATACGCCTTTCGGATTGATATAATGCAACATCTGTTCCAAAAGTGGGAAATGTTAGATAATTTCAAATAATATTATTTGGAATTAATGAAATTCACTGAAAATACACCCTTCATAAGAAGGTGGAAAGGTGAAAATTTTTGCCATAACAAAGGGGGAGAGCCATGGCTCTCCCCCCCCGTTTGTCTCCCAATTCCCCCGAATTCACCCCAATTCCCCCGTTTCTTCGGATATTTTCTGTAAGGTTTCTATTCCTTTTTCCGTTAAAGAGGTTCCTTGTCGTCCTTTACCAATGATAATATCATTAGCGTGATAAAGCGTTTGCAGCGCGTTTCGAATATCTTGTTCAGAGACGGACATTTCCATATTTTGTGCCATGGTTAAAATGCTTCTTCTGCCGATTTTTTGTTGTGCCTTCATAGCTTGGTAAATGCATTTTAAAACAAAATACTCGCAATGGGAACGGGAGGCGATGGAGACACCTGTTAATGGAATAGAGTCGTCTAGCAAGTCTAATGCTGGAAGATCTTCTACTTCGATATAGTTTTTTTCTAAATGTGCTAGATACTCAACACAGTTTTTGAGTTCCCTTAAATTCCCATGCCAGTTTCCTTGGATTAAGGCTTTCTTTGCTTTTTCTGATAAGAGGTAGGAAGTGCCTAAAAATTGCTGCATATGTTGAAACAGAATTAAGATGTCTTGCTTGCGATGGCGCAAAGCTGGTAAGTGCAAAGGAAGCACTTTTAAACGGTAATAAAGGTCAAGTCGAAATTTGTTTTCGGCTACCAGTTGATCTAAATTTTGATGGGTAGCGGCAATAACACGGACATTGATTGAAATGAGTTGATCGCTGCCAACGGGTCTAATTTCTTTCTCTTGTAAGACACGTAATAAACTACTTTGTACTGAAAGAGGTAATTCGGCTACTTCGTCAAGGAAGACGGTACCTTGATGAGCCAAGAAAAACAAGCCGTTTTTTCCGCCTTGCTTGGCACCTGTAAAAGCTCCCTCCACATATCCGAACAATTCACTTTCCAGTAAAGAAGCAGAAATAGAAGCACAATTCACAACTACGAAAGGCTGAGAACGCCGTTGGGAAGCATTGTGAATGGCTTGGGCAAAGAGTTCCTTGCCGGTACCGGATTCGCCAGTAATAAGAACAGAGCTATTCGATTTAGCCATTTGATTGGCAATATCCTTGCAGCGAAGTAAATCGCCGCTAATGCCTTTGATATCATGGAAGGTATATTTAGCTTGGTGACCCTTTTCTTCAAAAGAGTATTTGTTTGGGGGGGCTTGGGCAGGTTTTGCAAAAGAATGCAACGTAAATAGAAATCCACAAAAATCTTTAGAGGAAACTGGAGAAGCTTTGATGGTTAAAAAGTGTTGTTGGTATTTGGTGATCACCTTGCTTGGTTGTAAAGCAGTGGGAAGTTGTTG
Organism: Tindallia texcoconensis; assembly: GCF_055383815.1. Lineage (NCBI taxonomy): Bacteria > Bacillati > Bacillota > Clostridia > Peptostreptococcales > Tindalliaceae > Tindallia > Tindallia texcoconensis. The sequence continues at coordinate 1,214,215 of NZ_AP042431.1, read as the reverse complement.
AATTGGTAAAACATCTAATACGTTCTTTTGAATACAGGAAGAGTGGATGCCTAGGATCCGATAGGCACTTTTGTTCATAGAGATAATACTTCCTTTTTCTGTTGCCACCAGAATCGATTCATCCAGAGAATCTATAATACAGGAGAAATGATATCGCTTATCCATGGCGGCGGAAGTAAAATAGGTGCTGTGACCAGAGGAAACAAGGGTATCTAGGTATTTTTGATAGTAATCTTGGAGCAAAGATTCTTCTAGGTTTAATTCTTTGGCAATATGATGGATACTGAGGGAACTGATTTTGGGCGAATTAATGTGCACAAGTTGATTCTCTTGAAAATCTTCCGCTTTTAATTCGTCTGTTGTGACCACATAAGAAGAGTGTTGGACTGGAATGGAATCTGGGCGTCTAGCAATCCTTTGATGCAAAGAGTACCCTGCATCAGCAAGTAAAATGCTGTGTTCGGAAGCTAATTCTGGATGACTGTGGTAAAAATAAATCTCCTTATTAGGTGGTATTTGGTCAAGGATATCGCATTGGATTTTGGTCAAACAAGGCTGTAGACGTATGACCTTTAGGGTACAAGGTGGTAGGTTTTGCGTGTGATTTCCGTAGGTGTAAGAAGTGGTTAGTAAAAAATCCAGATTTAAATCATGCCAAGGAATGTCTAGTTGGTGCTGCATAGACAAAGGAAGCGTATTGATCTGAAAAATCGAATCCAGAATGTCCTTATAAAAAGAGGCGGCATTGGCATTATGAGCAAGGATGGCAATTTGGTTCACAGAAATCCACCTTTCGGGTTTGTGGCTCTATCTTAAAGAATAGCTCCCTCATAGTATCGTCATAAAATGAACGAATAATCAATGAGAAAAAAGGATCATTAATTCCTTGGAGCACACCGTTTCTTCCTTGGTGCTTTCTTGGATAGAGCCCTGGATCAACCCGTTTAACCATGGCTGCCCTGGTATCTTTTTTCTTGCTTTACTGATGCCGATGCTGACGGTTACATGATAATTTTGAAAGGATCCATATGAATTAAAGAGGTAGGTCAGAATCGGGATACGATTAATTGGAGGAATGATGTCTGAATTTTTAGGGTTTTTATCCATGCACCCGATACATCACGGAATCCTGATAGCCCGTACGCACTCGAACATAACCAGCTAGTTGAGCATCCAAAGTTGGATCTCCAGTATCTACTAGAAAAGGACGTCCCATAAGGGCTTGTATCTTGTGAACTGTGGCCATGACAATGATATTATCAATACCCGCTTCTTGAATCACTTTGGGACTAAGTTGTTGATTGCCTCGACCCAAAAGATAGCCCTGTCCGCCGATAGGCGTAATAACGATCCGACTCTTTTGATGATGGATATGAAACAAAATTTCTTTTTCCGAAAGATCTGAGGCTATGAGCTGGCCATTGCAAACCAAGTCCACCCCCAGCAGTGTCGCTGGTAAAGATAAAGCTTCCATAATGTGACGAGTAGTGGAACCAGGGCCAATGAGGTAGAGGATGTCTTTTTCCATGTTGTCTGCAATGCCCAAGGCAATAGATTTTTGAGAAGATTCTTCGGATAAAAGACTTCCACTTTTCTTTCCCTGCATGAGACGTGCGTTATCTAAGACACGTAAGTAACCATATAGCTTAGTGTTCACCTGACCATTTCGGTAGGCGTCCTCATCAATATCCAGCACTTCTGCGCTCTTTATGCGTTTAATAGTTCCTTCTAAATAGCCAAGGGCTAGTTTGCCTGCTTCCTCTGGGTTAGTGGCGTACACCGGGGAGTGAATCTTGACACCAGCCGGGATTCCTACGACAGGCACTTTTTCACCTAGGACCTCATATAAATCTCGTGCAGTGCCGTCTCCTCCAGCAAAGAGAATTAAATCAACTTGGTGACGAAGCAGTTCTTCCGCTGCATAACGGGTATCTTGGGCCGTGGTTTCTGTCTGTGATCCTTCTCTGGTAGGGATAGATGTATAGTGAAAGCCCAAATGCTTAAGGGGAATCTCACCCATAGCTCCAGCAACCGTGATAATATGCAGGTGGTCCCTCAGGGACACCAGTTCTTTCATAGCACGATGGCTTCGATGGCCAGACTGAGGCAGGGCACCCAGTGCCCTTGCCTTTTCTGCCAGTCCGTCTGTTCCTTTGAGACCAACGCTACCGCCCATGCCTGCTACTGGGTTGATAATGAGTCCTAGTTTTTTCATGGGATATCACGCTTTCTTTGTTTTTTTTAGATAACTTCTCCAAGTCATAGCCCATTGCTGGGGGTCGTCCATTCCAGATTCGTCTACCAGATGAATGGTGCTGTTATGGGGGGCGGTTTTGATTATTTCTGGGTTTTCATAGGCTTCCTGTACTACATGGCTAAGGGTGGCAATGTACTCATCCAAATCTTCTTTGGAGGGGGTTTCCGTTGGTTCAAAGGTTGCTGGTTCCGGAACATAATAAGGGTGGTGGCTGGTCCAGTAATGCAGTCCAAAATCCATCATACGACGTTGGATGTCACCGGTGGTGATGCCGGTGTCTTTTGTCACTTGTTCTAACGTGTAGCGAGTTTGTTCGATTCTCTGTTTTTCTGGGCTGAAGGGTAGGTCGATGCCCTTTATAGCCGTTAGTTTTCGGCATAAATAGTTGTTGTTTAATACGGCAACTTTAGCTGCTTCGTAAAGTCCTTCTGGTCCCATGCTACGCATCCATGCATAAGCTTTTAGCACTACGGGTGCAACACCATTATAGGAACGTACTCGTCCAATGCTGTTTGGCAGATCGTGATTAAGGAAATAGGCCTCTCCGTTAAAATCAATGATGGGAGCGGGTAAGAAGCTTTCTAGTGTTTTGGTGACGCCGATAGCACCAGATCCTGGCCCTCCGCAGCCGTGGGGAGTACCAAAGGTTTTATGCAAGTTGAAAAAGCACATATCAAAACCCGCTTCTCTGGCTCGAGTGACGCCCAATAAACCGTTGGCATTGGCTTGATCGTAACCGCAAAGACCACCTTTCTCATGAACCAGCTTGGTGAATTCCTGGATACGTTTATTATAGATGCCGGTATCATCTGGATTTGCACAGATGAAGCCGGCGGTTCTTTCGGAAACGGCGGCCTTAAAAGCTTCGTAATCTGGATAGCCTTCTTCGTCTGGGAAAATAGTAATTACTTTATAGCCTTTTACTGCAGGGCAGGCGGCATCCGATGGATGGGAGTGAACCGTGGTAATGATTTCATCTCGCTGATGATCCTGGCCATGGTGCCGATGCCATGCTTTGATAATCGAGGACATGGCGAAGGCAGCCTGACTACCGCTGGCGGTCTGAAATGAAAATCGATCCATACCAGAAATTTCTCTCATCATGACATCTGTCTCATACATGATTTGCAGGATTCCCTGAACAGATTCTGTTGGCTGAGAGGGATGAAGAGATGCCATTTCTGGGAGTCCTGCCAATCGATCATTCACCTTTGGATTGTGTTTCACCGTGCAGGTTCCTTGGCCGATTTCTATGTTGACATCACCGCCCAGATTTTCTTGGGAAAGCCGCATGTAATGTCGCAGTACTCTAGGTTGAGACATTTCTGGCAGAGCAGGGGCTGTTTTTCGGCGCAGGTGGGAGGGAAGAGAAGCAAGTCCATGGCCAGCTACAGCTTTTATCCTATGGTCAGCCTCTGGAACCAGTATGCCACGCTCTCCTTCTTGACTTAATTCAAAAATAATCGGCTCGTCCCACTTAGCTTGGTGAAAATGACGCACTTTATATTCTCGGTTAATTCGTTTCATGTTTACCCTTCCTTTCCTACAATGGTCTCTATGGCATTAATCAGTGTATCAATATCTTCTCGGGTATGAATTTCTGTTACGCAATACAAGGCACTTTGTCCCAACTCAGGGAACTGAGCGGATAGATCTTTTCCGCCAAAGATATGGAACTCTCTCAATTGTTGATTGATCTCAGCTACGGTTTTACCAGTAGCGCTGAAATCCACCACAAATTCTTTGAAAACAGAAGATTTGAAAGGAGATACCTTTACGCCAGGGAGGGTTTCCATTTTCTTCATGGTATAAAGGACTCGTTGCAGAATCGTTTCACCCAGTTCCTGCATTCCTTTGGGTCCCATGGCTGCCAGATAAACCCCAGCAGTGATAGCCCATAGAGAGGTTTGGGTACCGACGTACTCGTTGGCATCTTCTCGTAAATCACCAAAGGACGTTCGGTTATAGCTAACATCGCCAAAACCGTATTCCCCTTCGTGAGAAGTGGGGGCAATGCCGAAAAGACGAGAAGGGTACTGCATAACATATGCTTCTTCGTCTCGTGTAGCAATAAAGCCAGAAAGGCCGCCGCCGTAATGCATATGAATCCCTAGAGGTTGTAGTTCTCCGCAAATAATGTCTGCTCCATACTGGGAAGGGGGCTCTAAAACGCCTAAGGAGCTGGGATCTACCCCTACAACCGTAACGGCTCCCATCTTTTTGGCCATGGCAGAAATGGCTTCTCCTTGCTCTTCAATAAAGCCGAGGTAAGAAGGGTTTTCAAAATAAACCGCCGCCGTATCTGCAGAAATTTTGTGCTCAAGATCCTCTAAATCCATCTGCCCGGTTTCCGGATGATGCTGGACGGGAAGGATCTCTAACGTTGGGTCACAGTAATTCTTAATGGCTTTTAGCTTTTCTGGATCCATCAGAGAAGGGACTAAGATTTTGCTGCGTTTTTTCATTCTTCCAGCCATTCGCATAGAGGTAGCGGCTGCTTGTGCCCAGTCCATGGTAGGAACATTAACGACTTCCATATCCACTAATTCAGCTACCATGCTTTGGTACTCAAAGAGGCTCTGGAATCGGCCATGATCATTATATGCTTCGCCAGCATAACCAGTAAGAAACTCGCCTCTGGAGTTGATTTCATCACAAATAGCAGGAACGTAATGGGGCCAGCACCCTCCGCCCAGAAAAATTAGATTGTCTCGGCTGCATTGATTTTTTTTCAGTAGCTGTTCGATATGCCGGCGGAGCTGGTATTCAGATGCCAGTGCTGGTGGTAGATTCATATTTTCTTTGAGTTTTAATGCTTCTGGTATTTCTGCATGTAATTCTTCTAAACTTTCCAACCCAATTTCCTGTAGCATTTGTTTCTGAACCTCTGGAACTGAATTGGGAATATAAGGGTGCTGCTGAAAACCTTTAATGGTCATAGTGTATTCCTCCTGACTAGATTTTTTATGAATAAGGAAAAAGAACGAGGGAGCCTATGGATATTCTTAATCAAGCTGTGGACAAGGGTTTAAAGGTTTTGCGTGTGATTTTCCTAAGCCCTAACCACGAAACAGCCCCAGGGTCTTTGTTCTGGTGAATTAGGCGATCCCGCCACCGTCTATGACCAGAGCGCTTCCGGTCATCCATTTGGAGAGGTCGCTGGCTAGAAATAGGACCACATTAGCAATATCTTCTGCGGTACCCAATCTTTCTAAGGGGCGTCCTTTTGCGGAATCACATAGGAATGCTTCTTCTTCGCAACCAAGCTGGCGCCCTTCCTCTCGAAGCATGGCCGTATCTGTATCACCTGGATTGATGCTATTGACACGGATATGATCCGGACCATGATCAATCGCCATGGCTCGAGTCAAGTTCACGAGACCTGCCTTTGCGGCACAGTAGGCAGCCGCTTTATCGCCTCCCTTTAAGCCCCAGCCAGAACCTGTGTTAATAATGCTCCCGCCACCATTGTTAGCCATGACGGGAACAACAAATTTGGAGAGGAGATAGGCCCCTTTAAGGCTAACATCCAATACTTGATCCCACTCTTGTTCTTCCAAGTCCACCACGGTCTTTCGATGGGTTACGCCGGCGTTGTTAAATAGAATATCAATCCTTCCAAACTTTTTGGTAATTTCTTGGATTGTTTTCTGGCAGTCTTGGAGGGAAGCGATATTGCAGGCGAAATAATCCGCTTTGCGGCCAGCTTGTCGAAGGGCTTGGGCCCCTTTTTCTCCCTGCTCATGATTAATATCCAGCAGAGCTACGGTAGCGCCATAGGCAGATAACAATTCGGCTGTTGCCAAACCTATACCAGAAGCGGCGCCAGAAATAACAGCCACTTTTCCCTCGAGATTCAACACGTCTTTCTTTTCTAGCATGATGCAACCTCCTTTTCTAGTTTCATTTGTATGTTGTTTCTTTGGTGTGGATTCTATGGTCTTGAGGCTTCCTAAAGGAATTCTCTTGTATTTCTTTATTGCAACTCTTATGCCAAGATTTAAGGCCATATGAAAAAAATATGGATTTAAAGAAGAGGGAAACGTAGAAAAAGTCTGAAGGATAGATAGGAGAAACTAGACAAGAGGATCCTTTTCTGTGGTTATTTTAAAAGATTGTTTAAGAAAGAAAATAAGGATATTGATTTCTGGTAAGGAATGTTCCTCTCCCTTCATAATTGTCAATAAATGACAAATATTTGCCATTGATTGACAATTATGACATAATAGAGCTAAAGCTAGTTGAGGAAGGGGTTTTATGATGATTGGAAAAGAAACCAGTGATGGGTTGCAACGGCTCATAAGGAGCCTGGGTACTGTTCTAGACATTGAAATTGCTGTGTTTGACAGAGATTGCCATTTGATCGGATATACACCCGCTTATTTGCGTCAAAAAGGGAAAACTGTTCATAATCCATCTGTTGAAGAGGTGATGCAAGAAGGAAAAATCATTGTGAATGAACCAGGTCGCATGGCTTCTTGTAGAGGATGCCGTTTTAAAGATCATTGTCCTGCCACCATTGAAATACTCAACTGCATTCAGACAAATCGCTATACCTTTGGTGTGGTAGCACTTACCTCTTTCACGAAAAAAGGCCATGCTAAAATCACCAATAATCCAGCCCTCTACTTGGAGATATCCCGTGATATCGCAGAAATTCTTGGTACTGTGTTTAGGCAAGAAACCAACATGGACCACACGGCTTCCTTAGAAGAGTTACTGCAATCGGCTATAGGATTTTTAGAGGAGCCGGTGATGGCCATTGATCATAATGGATTGACAACCCATGTCAATGAAGCCGCCCAGGAACTGTTTTCTTTCTGTAACCTTTCAGATGCTTCCATGAAGCAGATATTACCTCCCGCAATTCTTCGGAGTATTCTTTTAGGAGAAGCGTTTACAGCTAGGCCACTGAACACGCCCTATTTTGATGGGAAACTGACGGTAGCCCCTATTCGCAAAGATGGGAAGTTTGGAGGGGCGGTTTTAAGGCTTCAACAATCCGTATGGCATCGAAATACAGACATGGTCTGGGATCAGCATAAAAATCCAGGGGAAGTAGCCTTGGGACGAATAGTGGGGAAAAGCCCAGAAATAAAAAGGCTCAAAGAAGAGATCCTTCATTTTGCGGATGCCCCTTCCCCGGTGTTGATAACTGGGGATACAGGAACTGGAAAAGAACTGGTAGCGCAAGGGATTCACGCCAATAGCTCTCGACGGAATAACCCCTTTGTAGCCGTGAATTGTGCCAGTATTCCAGAAACACTATTTGAAAGTGAACTATTTGGTTATATGGAAGGAGCCTTCACGGGAGCAAAAAAAGGGGGGAAAGCTGGGCGTTTTCAAATGGCCAATGAAGGTACTATTTTTTTAGATGAAATAGGAGAAATGCCTTTATCGATTCAGGCAAAACTACTCAGAGTGTTGCAAAACTATACCATAGAACCCTTAGGTAGCACTAGATCAATCCCCATCAATGTACGAGTGGTGGCAGCTACCAATCAGGATTTAGAGGCCTTAATAGCGGAAAAGAAGTTTCGAGCTGATTTATTCTATCGGATCAATGTGATTCCCCTCCACTTACCTGCCCTTAGGCATAGAAGAGAAGATATAGGGGATCTTTGTCACTATTTTGTTCAACAGTACAGCCAATTAATCAAAAAGCCAAGGGAAAGGGTTTCGGAAAAGTTGGTAGAAAAAATGAAAACATGTCTATACGATTGGCCAGGAAATATTCGCGAGTTGGAAAACGCCATAGAATATGCAGTAAATCGTTGGGATGAGCCAGTTCTAAGGGAAGTTCATTTGCCAAAAGCCTTACAAGAAAAATTGAAGGCGCCCCTAAGCAAACCAAGGGTGAATCATGAAAAAAGCCTCCAAGAAGAACAGGCCATGATAGTGGAATTCTTAGATGAATACGGTTGGCATCTGGAAGGGAAAGAAAAAACCGCCCAAGCACTAGGCGTTAGTGTAAGAACTTTATATCGAAAACTTAAAAAATATGGGATAATAGGGGCGTAGAAAAAGACCTTGTCATATTTTCCAGCAGAGTACATCCTTCTGTGGGTATGAACCGAAGGGTCATCGACTTATTATTTTGCAATTTAAAAGGAGTGTGAATCATGAAACAGCCTCATATTTTGTGTCAAAAAGGAGAAGTGGCTCCGAACGTATTGCTTCCTGGTGATCCTGGTAGAGTGATCCGAGTGGCGGAATTTTTGGACGATTACCAAGAAATAGCATGGAATCGGGAATTTAGAACCCTAACAGGAACCTTCAAAGGTATTCCTGTTACCGTTACCTCCACCGGCATTGGTGGTGCATCGGCGGCAATTGCCCTTGAAGAACTGATTAGTTGTGGCGGAAAAAACTTTATCCGTATCGGAAGTGCAGGTGCTATACAAAAGAACATTGCATTAGGAGATCTAATTGTTGCTGAGGGAGCCCTAAGGGAAGATGGTGCATCCCGCATGTATATGCCAGAAGCTTACCCAGCAGTTGCTGATTTGGAATTGACTTTAAAAATGATACAAATCTGTGAAGAAAAAAGATATCCTTGCCACCCAGGTATTGTGAGAAGTCATGATTCCTTTTATATCGATGAAGAAGAAGCTATCATGAAAAAATGCCATGAAAAAGGAATCCTAGGCTCTGATATGGAAACGGCTGCACTACTGACAGTAGCAAGATTGCGTGGGGTCCGGGCAGCTTCCATCCTGAACAACGTGGTTTTATTTCAGGAAGATGTCCGTCAGGGGATTGGGGAATATGTGGAGGATGAAACTTTGACAGCCCAAGGTGAAAGGCGGGAAATAGAAGTAGCCTTGGAGACACTGACAAGGATGAGTTGAAGAGACGAGAGAAGACAAAACTCATGATGAATCATGCTCCATTATTCGTATTTTTGACAGATTAAAGGAGATTTCTTCTTCGACTTGGAAGTGATAGGCATTCGAAAAAATATCCATCTTTAATACAGGATCTTCTCCTGTATCAATCAAGTAACGGGTGGAAGCTCCCAGAAAGGATTTTTGAATAATTCGACCGTGAAAAAGTCCTTCCGAAGCAGGAACAATAGCTTCTGGTCTGATAAAGAGCGTCAGGCTCTCTCTGGTGTCGTTTTTCGCCTCCTGGGTTGAAGGCATCCCTGCCTGATGGCCCGGCACTAAAGGATAGGCCATGGTCTTACCTAGTAAAGAGAGGAAGAGTGTATCGCTGGTATGTTCCTTAACCTTAGCGGTTACAAAATTTCCATAACCGATAAAATCTGCAACAAAGGCGGTGGCAGGCGTATAGTAGATCTCTTCTGGAGTACCGATTTGCTCCATGGAGCCATCCTTCATTACAGCCACTCGATCGGCAATAGCTAAGGCTTCCTCTTGGTCGTGGGTGACATAAACCGCAGTAATGCCGGTTCGCTGTTGTATTTCTTTGATTTCATCCCTCATTTCCACCCGCAGCTTCGCGTCTAGGCTGCTTAGGGGTTCATCAAAAAGTAGAATGGCTGGATCCACTACCATGGCTCGGGCAAGGGCAACCCGTTGCTTCTGACCGCCGCTGAGGGCGTCGATGCTTCGGCTTTTCATGCTATCGATCTGCATTAGCTTCATATAGTGATGAACTTTCTCTTCCACTTCTTTCTTTGGAACGCCGCGCACCTTCAGTCCATAGGCAATGTTTTGATAGACCGTCATATGGGGGAACAGAGCGTAGTCCTGGAATACCGTAACCGTTGGCCGGTTTTCTGGGACGACCTTGGTTAAATTTTGTTCTCGAAAGAGGATATCCCCATGATCTGGAGGGATCATTCCTGCCAGCATTCTGAGGATGGTGGTTTTTCCACACCCGCTGGGACCAACTAGCACCAATAGTTCTCCTTCCTTGATGGTTAAGCTGAGGGGTTTAACCGCTTCTACCTCATCATAGGCTTTTTCAATGCCGTTTAGTTGCAATGTCATATAGAACATCCTTTCTTAAAAGACTCTTTTCTCTCTTAGATATCGTCAGCCATTCAATCGTCGCTGCAGCCATAAAAAGATCATCCATAACAGATTTAGGGAGCCAAGGCCTAGTACGGTAAACACAATCAAAATAAAAGCATAAGCTGCGCCTATGCCCATCTGACCCAGATTCACTGCGCTGAAAATCTCAAAGGTCAGGGTGACATGGCGGGGTGTAATTAGGAAGATGATGGCACCGATGGTAATCATGACATGGATAAAGGCGTGTAGCATCCCTAAGCGATAGGCCGGCATTAGAGAAGGGGCAATTACTTTTGTAAAGGTTTGTCGCCGGTTTGCGCCCAAATCCCGAGATGCGTCTTCCAGATGGTTGGACAACTGTCTTAGCAAGGCTTTAGTGCTGCTAAAACTAATGGGAAGTTCACGAACCATACAAATCAGCACGATAACTGTTGCCGTTCCAGTTAGCTGAAATGGTGGATGGTGAAAGGCCATGACATAACTGATTCCCATAACCGTTCCAGGAATTACGTAGGGAGATAATGCGATGGCGTGAACCCATGCCTTTACAGAACCTCGGAACTTTGAATGCAGATAGGCGGTTAAAAGACCCAGCAGCGGACCAAGGAGAGCCACCTGATAGGCAAAGCTTAAGCTGTTCTGTAGACTTTTAAGAGCTTGTATACGGACGTTGGTAAAATGCCGTAGGCTAAAGCTGTAATCATACCCCCAGACTGTGGTAAAAGCACCAGTCATAATCGTCAGAAACTGTATAAACACCAAAGAGGCATAGGCGGAGGCAAGGAGAAAAAGCACCAACATAATAGGGGTGGAAAACATGGAACGTCGAGTTTCTATTTGCTGAAAGGCTACTGGATCTCTTGAGGTGAAGGACTTGTTCCGTAAAATAAGTTTTTCAGCAGCATAAATCCAAACACTGAGAAAGAGGAGAACCACGCTGATGGCGGATGCATAACCCAGATTAAAATTGGAAATTAGCTGTAGGTAGGCTTCGCTGGCCAGCACTCGATAACCAGCTCCTACCAGAATGGGTGTGCCGAAGTCCGATAACACATTGGCGAAGATTAAAGAAGCAGAGGCGGTTAATCCAGGCAGCAAAAGAGGCAGGGTAACCGAAAAAAACACCTGATGTTTGGAAGCGCCAAGGTCCAAGGCGCTGTCTTCCAGCGTTGTATCTAGATTTCGAAGGACATTGGAAATAATAAGGTAGGCAATGCTGCCATTCCCGATGGTTTGCAGCAAAACAATCAGACCAGGACCAAAGAGATTGAGATCCAGTCCCAACAACTGGTTGGTAATCAAGCCCCGTCGGCCAAAGAGCATGATGTAGACGATAGCACTGACAAATGGCGGAGAAATCATATTCAGGATAGCAGCATAGTGAACAAATTTTCTACCTGGCCAATGGCTTCTATTCACAAAAATGGACAATAAAAGCCCTGTGAAGGTGGCGAAAACCGTAGAGAGGGTGGTAACAATTAGGGTGTTGCGAAAGAGAATAATGCGACGACCACTGAAAAGTCGCATAAAATGACTGAAATCAAGGCGTTGATCTATCCACAGACTGGAAAGGAACACACGAAAAATGGGATATACCACAAAAACCAACAAAAATATGAGGATAGCCATAGCTATCCCCATATAGAGAGCGTTGGATAATACCTTTGATCTTTTAGTATCCGTATCGTTCGTTCCATTCTTCAATAATAGCATCTCGATCCCTCGCAGCGGCTGCAAAATCATATTCAAATAGATTTAAGGCTTCTACATCAGGTACTCCTGGCTGAAGGGTAACGCCGGACCGGATCCCTGGTCGCGGGCTGCCTTGTGCCAAAACTTCCTGCCCTTCTACGGAAAGCGTCCAGTCTACAAAAGCCTGAGCAGCTTCCAGTTTGTCTGTTCCCTCAATGATAGCAACAGGAGCATGCTGCCAGACAGTGCCGTCTTCCGGATAAATGGCTGTGGTTGGATAGCCTTCATTTTCATAGTATACGCCATTAGGGCCAATACCAATTAATGCTTCGCCCAGCGATACTTTATCAGAAGGCTCACTGCCCCTCTCTGCATAATAAGGAATGTTTTCGTTTAAAGCGTCTAAATAGGCCCATCCTTCTTCCTGTCCAAAATTCTGTAATAGGGCGGCAATTACAGTGTAGGTTGATCCAGATATTCCTGGATTCGCCATCATTATTTCACCGCTATAGGCTGGATCCAGTAAATCCTCCCAGGATGTGGGGATTTCGAAATTTCCAGATTCAGCCAAGTCTGTATTAACAACCAGGGTTACCAATGTGACAGAAACACCTGTCCAGTAACCATCTGGATCTTTGAACATATCCTCTACTACATGAGATTCAGGCGAAACATAAGGATGTAGTAGTCCTTCTTCTGCGGCAACCATAAAACTGTCAGGGCCGCCACCAAACCAGACATCACCAAGGGTCCGGCCGCTTTCAGCCCGCATTCGGGACAGCACTTCACCGGAAGACATGCTTAGCATATCCACGGGAATACCAGTAGCTTCCGTAAAGGCTTCCTGAATCAGATCCAGACCACCATAGGAAGCATAAATTTGAAGCGGTTCACCTGTATAGGCTTCTTCGGTATCGTGGGCTTGCTCCATAGTTTCTGTTGTCGTTTCTTCAGGCGTTTCTGGTTCATCTGCAGTTTGGCAGCCAGCCAAGAAGAAGATCATAAATACCCCTAAGAACAAAGCAAGTGTTTTTTTCTGGAAAATCATTACACGTTCCTCCTAATCATATAATAGATTCCTTAACGTTGAGTTAATTCCAAACATAATCTTTTTTAGATGATATCGCTAGTTTCTTCGCCAATATTCGCCAATATAAGATTCGAAACTCCTACCATAAAGAAGTATACCATGTGCTGTGGGTTTTTGAAATTGAATATATCTATAAGAATAGAAAATTGGATAGAAAATTTCTATAGATCAAGGAAGAAATTAAGCCATTTAGACATTGATTTGATGCTTTGGTTTAGTACAGAGTCAATCATTTTGTTTGTTCAAAGACCAGATAAATTATTAGTTGTATTCTACTGCTGGATTCGTTTATCATAGTAGGAGACACCTCTTTATTAGAGTATTTGCAGAAATTAGTAGTTCGATTATAGCAGAAGTTGAATAGTTTGTGCTTTTTTTAGGTAAAGTGAGTGCTATTATTTTAATGAATATAATTCTTTTACTCATTTTTTCGAGGTGTGAACGTCGAGACGATAACTATGAAACAACAGTGTTGTTCTCCTCTCCCATGTTTGAACCCTCATTCTTTCTAGGCATAATAGAAGGGAAGTTGTTGAATGGATACAAAAAGCAGGTATGCAGCCTCTCTTGAACAGTTGCTGATGTACAAAAAGTTAGACGCAATTCATGTCAGTGAAATCGTTGCAGGAAGCGGATTTTCCAGAAAAACATTTTACCGGCACTTTAAAGATAAATATGATCTTTCTAATTGGTACTTAGCATGCATTTTCCAAGAGAGTTTTGGCCTTTTAAACAACCACCTTACTTGGGAAGAGGCCTTGACAAAATACTTGGAGCAATATCAGGAAAAATACACAGTGTTGAAGAATGCTTATGATAGTCAAGATGTTAATGGCCTCAGAAATGCGGATATTGCCTTGACGAAAAAAACCTATGAGCAATACCTGAAGGGTAAGGGGATAGAGGTGCAGAAAGAATCTGTGGAATTTGCCATTGAAATTGCTTCTCGTGGGGGGACGGATATGGTCATTCAATGGCTCTGTAGTGGAATGAAGATGGACAAGAAAAAACTCGTCCAATTAATTAAAAATACCTTACCACAAGAAATACTCCAACACATTGAAGAATAAATAGAAGGAGAGGGTTACATTTTTGCCATAGTGTGACTTTACATTCCTGAAGCCCTATCTTAGAATGGAATCCATTCCATCCCTTGGCTTCACCGTTTTTTTGAGACGGAGGATAATTTAGAGGGAAAAGATAGGAGGAAATAGTAAGATGAATATGTATGATGAACTGGTAGAGAGAGGTTTGATTGCTCAAGTTACGGATGAAAAAGAGATTAGGGAAAAAATCAATCAAGGACAGGCTACATTTTATATTGGATTTGACCCTACAGCCGATTCCTTGCATGTGGGACACTTTGTTGCATTATGTTTAATGAAGCGTTTGCAAATGGCCGGAAACAAACCCATTGTATTGCTGGGTGGAGGCACTGGGTATGTGGGAGATCCCTCTGGAAGGATGGACTTACGCTCCATGATGGAGGCAGACACGATTCAAAGAAATTGTGAATGCTTTAAACATCAAATAGAAAAATTCATCCAATTTGGCGAAGACAAGGCTGTTTTGGTCAATAATGTAGATTGGCTCTTGGATCTTAACTACATAGAACTACTGAAAGAAATAGGGACTCATTTTTCTGTGAATCATATGCTACGGGCAGAGTGCTATAAGCAAAGAATGGAAAAAGGCCTGTCTTTTCTAGAGCTTAATTATATGATTATGCAGTCCTTTGATTTTTTCTACCTGTATCAACATTATGGTTGCAATATGCAATTTGGCGGCGATGATCAATGGTCTAATATGCTGGGTGGAAGAGAACTGATTCGGCGTAAACTAGGGGTCAATACCTATGCTATGACAAACACCTTACTGATGAACTCAGAAGGAGGAAAAATGGGGAAAACTGCTAAAGGAGCTGTTTGGCTAGATCCAAAGAAAACATCCCCCTCTGAATTTTACCAGTATTGGCGGAATATAGGAGATGCGGATGTGTTGAAATGTTTACGGATGTTGACCTTTATACCCATAGAAACCATCAAGGAAATGGAAACGTGGCAGGGGAAACAGTTAAACAAAGCAAAAGAGCAATTGGCGTATGAATTAACAAAGATGATTCATGGTGAAACAAAGGCCCCTGTCTGTTTTTAGATAGGGGCCTTTAGGGTTGAATTAATCCATTCTTTCCTCATTAAACTTTTCAGCCAAATTCTTATTGATAACAATTTGATTTTCAGATACATAGGCATTATTCAATGGGATGACATCCTTGAAAAAAGAAAGTGGGACAAAACTTCGTCCATTACGGATAACAGGTTCTTGTCCGATCTCAATAGGATCATCATATTTCATATTAACATAAGCATCTTCGCCGATGGTTAAGGTAATACTATCACTGAGCATGACTAATTGGAGTTCTTCGCTCCACATAACATTAAACCCTAACTTTTCTGCGATAGGCCCTACGGGGACCATGACAACCTGGTCTTCAGTCATCCAAGCTTGGGGAGCCTCCAACTTCTCTCCCTCTACGATAAGGTCCATGGAAGCAACGTCTATTTCCTTTGTTTCAGAAGTAGGATGGTGGTTTTCCAGTACCACGACCAGTTCTGGATTGGTCTGTGCTGGAATACTCTTGGTTGCAGCGCTGTAGAGGACTGCTAGGGCTTGGTTTTCCAAAGATTCCGTGTAAGGGTCACCCTGCTGATCCATTACCTTTGTGTCTTCGCTAATATTTAAACGAAGAAAATGAGTGGTGTCTGTTAAGCTTTCATCAAATATCCCAACAAATAATCCTTGAGGGCCTGATTCCACCATATAGGCCACGGCCTTATATTGTGGCGGATAAATAGTAATCATAGGTCTGCGGGCATCATAATAGGCAACAAGATCATCGCCTTTTTGGGGAGATGCTTGTGTCATACTCAGGGTCTGTTCAGAAATGCGTAAGTCGAAGGGATTTCCCTCTGCATCCTCTAGCCTCATCATGAAAGCGTCGGAATCCTGACTTTCTTGAATTTCTTGGATAGAACCCGTAACTTTTTGGAAAGCAACGGCCTCTTTTTCTTCTGGATGGTTCGTGTCAGCCAAAGCCATCATAGGGATCATGGTCAGCAATAAAGTCAATACCAAAGTCCTTTTCAAGGATTTTTTTCTTGTAGATTTACACATAGTCTATTCTCCTCCTAAAGTAGTGTTAGTTCGTACTAAAGATTAAGACGCAGGACTTTAAGAAAAAGTTGCAGCTAAAAGAAAAAAAGAGGATGTTGGCGAACAACATCCTCTTGGTGACTTAGATGGGGACCTAGAAACCCTTTAAACCGCAAGTTCCTTCATTGATTCAAGGTCTAAAGAATGATACGTATTTTGGTAGGAATAAACAGGATTTGTACGGCCTGCTCGAATTTCACGAACCAAGTCTTGGACATGGGAGATTTTTTGTGAGAATTTGGTGGCAAAAATCCCCACTTTTTCTTGACGGTGGGCATCGCTACACCCGAGAAGAGGAAGTTTCAGATCAAAAGCCGCATGGCAGGCCCGGTCATTTAATGGCATAGGCGTACTTCCGTTCAAGGCTTCAACACCGGATAATCCTTTTAAGGAAAACATGGTATCTCCCAAGGCTCGCCCATTTTCTCGATAAGGATGGGCAGCGATAGAAATGCCCCCACGTTTTTCCGTCCAATCAATGAGTTCTTGGGCATGCATTTTGTGCTCTGGAATATGATCTACGCCGTAAATCAGCAAATCACCTTCGTAGGTAAGGATTTCGGCACCAACAAAAATAGGAAAATTCATTTCTTGGGAGAGCCTTTCCGCTTGAGGAAAAAGCCCTATACTGTCATGGTCTGTAATGCCAATGGCATCCAGGCCTCTTATTTTTGCTTGACGGACAATGTCTTTTACATCCAATTGACTGTCAGCAGAATGTTGTTTTTCATGGAGATGCAGATCGATTAACATAATCAAGAACCACCTTTACCCTAGTAAAGTAGAAAGGATTAACCAATAGAATCATACCATGATTCACAAGGGTTTTAAAATTGGATTTTTCAATAGGTTTTTGATAATCGATAGAGAGTACCTATGGATGAATGGAACTAGGGTTTTGGAGGAGTCTCTTCTGGAAATGCAGGATAATAACCATGGTTTGAAAGAGAGACTTATGCTACACTAAAGTCTAGAGAAACTGGAAGATTGGATTGAGATGGAGGGAGCGAATGTAATGGAAATGTTCAACATCCGTTACAGGTCAAAAGATCATTTGAACCAGTTTATTAAGAAAAATAAACTGCAAGGAAAAGAACTTTTGGTACTGGTTTTTACCAATGTGGAGCCTGTGGATACAATAGTGGAAGTAAATACTCACATTATGAAAATGTTGCCGGAGTCAACTCTGACGGGTTGCTCTGCTGCTGGAACCATAGAAGGGGTGAAGGTGCATGAAGAGGGCATTCACATTACTTTTTGCTGCTTTCAATACCCTGTAGAAATTAGTGGAAGCGCTTACAAGATACAGGACAAAAATGAAGAAGAAGTTGGATCTTCGATGGCCAAGGACATCCTAAGGGATCATAGCCAATTGCTACTGCTCTTTGCAGAAGGATTGCATACAAATCCATCCCGGCTGTTACAAGGGGTTTCCAAGGAATCGGATCAGGTTCCCGTAGCAGGTGGAATGGCAGGCGATAATCTTCGACTTGAAAAAACCTTGGTGTTTTTGAACCATCAAGTGTTAGAAAATTCCGTCGTAGGAGTGTCTCTTAACAGTCATCACTTAATGGTTTCTGCGGCACACCGCCTAAATTGGAAGAGGATTGGCAAAGAAATGAAGGTGACAAAATCCATGGGCAATCAGGTGTATGAAATAGATCATCGTCCGGTAACGGAAATCTACCATCAATATTTGGGGATAAACAAGGCCGACGCCTTGCCTCATTCTATAGGGGCAGATTTTCCGCTGATGGTGCATCGAAAGGGAATGGATCTGGCACGTTGCGTGGTAGGGATACATCAGGATGGGAGTATGCTTTACGCCGGTGATTTGCTGGAGAATGAAGTAGTGCAGTTTGGATATGGGAACCCATCTATGATGCTGGAAAACATGGAAGAGGATTTTCCTCCGATGAAATCCGTGGCGGCGGAAGCCGCTTTGATTTTTTCCTGTGCCGCCAGAAAAGCTCTTCTGGGAGAACATGTCCTGCGAGAAATCAAACCATTGTCTAGGGTCATGAAGACGGCTGGCCTGTTTACCTATGGGGAGTTTTATCGAAAGGAGCATACCAATCATGTGCTTAACGCAACCATGACCATGGTCTTTTTGTCAGAAGATTCTCATCGAAAGCCAGAGGTGGAATGGGATGAATATACTTTATGTAGAAGGAATACCGCCGATCGTCAATTATCGAGTATCAAAGCCCTAACTCATTTGGTGGATCAGGTTACCTCTGAACTGGAAGAAGCCAATCAGAAACTAACCCTTCGAAATGAACAGCTGTTTCGTGTTTCACAATTAGATGGATTGACAGGTCTTTACAATCATAAAGCCTTCTATGATCTGCTTAAAAGAGAAATAGAATTAGCCCGAGACCATGAAAAAACAATGGCCTTAGCAATGATAGATTTAGACTACTTTAAAGAAGTTAACGATGAGTGCGGCCATACCATAGGCGATAAATTGTTGCAATTGATAGGTCAGACATTGAAAGACTGCTGTCGGCAGGAAGATGTTGTGTGTCGCTATGGTGGCGATGAATTTGCGATTATCTTTCCCAACACCAAAAGAGAACAAGCCTACCGAATTATCCAGCGTATCCAAGAAGAAATAAAAAAGCTAACCCCTGCTGCCTGTAACAAACCCATTAGCATGAGTGCTGGAATTGTTGCAGGAAAAAATCTGAATTTTGAAACCTTGGTAGAATGGGCAGATGAACTGTTGTATAAAGCCAAGAAATCAGGAAGAAATAAGGTTAAAATATAAACAAGAGCCAAGGATTTTGACAGTTTTTTCATAAATGTGTGATATACTCCGCGAATTGGGTAAACATTAAAAACAAGTAATATAGAACCATCGCCTAGCGTCTTTGTTTATTGGCCATGAGAAGGAGAATGAAAGAGAGGGGTGGTGGAACACAAAGGGCTGCCTAGGATGAATGGAACATAAGCTTTAAAAGCAACATAGAAAATGAGACAGAAGGATGTGGAGGATATGAAAAAAATAACCAGTAGTATTACCTTTAAGTTGTCATTAGCAATCTTAGTATCCCTAACAGTTATCTTTGCCAGTGTTAATCTGGTCACTAGATCTGTGATACGGGATGAGGTATTAGAACAGTGGAAAGTATCGGAATTAAAGCTGGTAGACTTATATAGTGAAATGATCGACATGAATAACCTTCAATCCTTTATCGAAGGCATTGATCAAGAAAACGATTTGGCCTATGCCCTGTTTATTGATAAAAACCTTAAGGCAATTGCCCACAGTGATGCTAGTCGTATTGGCATCGAACTAGACGATCCGGGAAGCATAGCGGCTGCTAGGGACGGGCAAGCATTTTCGGGCTATTTCCACTGGTCCGTTACAGATTCTCAGGTACTAGATGTATTGACGCCCATCTACCATGAAGGAGAACATGTAGGAGCTTTGAATATTGGTATAAACGTGGATACGGCCACCATGAATCAGATTCTGTCGGATAGTTTAAGAAAAATAATGCTGGTGTCGATGATGGCAGGAGTCATAGCCATTGTTTTGATTATAGCCGTTAGTCAAAAAATGTTGGTGCAACCCATCCAGTGGATGACCGCCATTATTCAAAAACAAGGCGAGCTTAATTTTAGGGAATCAACAGAGAGTATTCCAGGGAAACTGAAAGAGAGAAAGGATGAACTTGGAAGGATGGTCCATGCCATTCTCCTATCCAACAAAAGCGTACTAGAGTTTTTGGAACAAAGTGATAAACTGGCTGAAGACGTGAATAAAACCTCCCATGATTTACAAAGCGTAGCAGCAGAAACCGCCAAAGCCGTGGAAGAGGTAGCAGGAGCTATTCAAGACATTGCCAGAGGTGCAACAGATCAGGCAAATGATACAGAAAAAGGCATGGATCACATACAGGATCTGGGAGATATGATAGAAGCCAATAATGATCAGACAAAAAAAGTGGACCATACTTCGGAAGTAGTAAGCACCTTGCAGCAAGAGGGAATGGACATTATGAAGCATGTTGTCAGTAAAACCGATGAGAGCAGCAAAGCGGCTCAAGAGGTGAATAGCGTTATAGGGAAAACCAATGAAAGTGCCCAAAAAATTAAAAGCGCCAGTGAAATGATTGCCAATATCGCCGATCAGACAAATCTTTTGGCCCTGAATGCAGCCATCGAATCCGCCAGAGCTGGAGAAGCAGGCAGAGGATTTGCGGTAGTTGCAGATGAAATTAGAAAATTAGCGGAGCAAACCAGTCGATTTACTGGTGAAATTGAAATGGTGATAGAAGAGCTCACAGAAAAAACTGAAATTGCAGTAGAAACAATGGAAAAAGTAGGTGGAATCGTAGAAGCACAAGGAAAAGGGATTATGGAAACCAATGAGAAATTCATGGGCATCGACAAAGCAATCGAAGAAATGAAAACATCTATAAAATCCTTAAGCGCTTCAGGGCATCACATGGAAAGTAAGAAAAATGAGATTATTGTATTGATGCAAAACTTGTCTGCCATTGCCCAAGAGAATGCAGCAGGCACCGAAGAAGCCTCCGCTTCTGTGGAAGAACAAACCGCTTCTATGGAAGAAGTTTCTAGTTCTACCAGTAACTTGGCAGAGGTGGCTGAGTCCCTAAAAGAAGCATTATCAAAATTTAAGCGTTAAAACGTGGGATATAGCTAGTATACAAAACTTTCTGCTGATAAAAAAGCAGAGAGTTTTGTTCTGTTTTGGAGGTTTAAGGCCTAGGCCTATTGGAAAAAACAAGGGCTACATGGTATAATTAGTAGTATTATTCTGAATTATTCAATTTGGCAAAACGAAGGAGTTCTTCCGTTGAAAAAAATAGTTGCCATCCTTTTCTTATTGCTTTTTACAATGACATTCCAGAGTGTTTCTGTTCATGGATATGTAGAGATTGTTAATTACTATGCCGATGAAGCCTATCCTCCCTATTCCTACGAAACCGCCGTAGGAATGGATGGTTTTGATGTGGAATTGATTCAGCGAATCTTTCAAGATCCACAGTACCGATTGGTGGTTCACGGAGAAAGTTGGCCACTGGTTTTAGAATATGTTCAGCAGGGCAAGGCGGATGTCATTAGTGCTCTAGGGATTACAGAAGAGCGTAAAGAAGCGATGCTGTTTACAGATCCTATTCTTCAAGTAAGCCAAGGATTTTTTGGTACGGACAGAATAGAAGCCTTTTCCATGGATAGGATAGAAGACTATAGGATTGGTATAGGAGAAGCCTATTCAGATGCGCTTTTACTGGAAGAAGACTTAGGCATAACAGATTATATGAGTTTTGCTGGCTTAGAAGAAGCCATGCATGCCTTAATGGCTGGTAGAGTGGATTTAGTGTTTGCGGAAGAAGATGCCTTTGCCCATGTATTAGTCCAAAACAGATTACAAGGCTATATTGCTCCCTATAAAACAGGGCTTTTCCCGCGGGCCTATCATTATGGCGTTAGCAAAGAAAAACCGGAACTAGTTGGTTTTATGAATAGACGCCTCGAAGAAATGAAAGAAACAGGCGTGTATGAAGCTACCTATCAGAAGTATCTGCAGAAAAATTCTCCTCATTTTTATGAGGAACAAAGAAAGCGACAGATGGGCATCCTTTTACTTCTGGGTATTTTACTGTTGGGACTGATTGCCAGCACTCGGTATTTTGCAATCAAAAATCAAATGATAGAATTACAAGCTTCTTATGAAGAAATAAGAGCCATGGAAGAAGAGTTATGCGATCAGGTGGATCAATTGCAGCATTATATCCAGGTGATCGAGCATATGGCTCATCACGATGAGTTGACCGGTCTTCCGAATATGAGATCGGTGCATGAGTATCTAGAGGAGAAAATAGAAACAGACGGTCAAAATAATGAGATGATTGCCTTTGTTTTAATGGATTTAGACGATTTTAAGAGCGTCAACGACATACATGGCCATTTAGCAGGGGATCAGCTTTTAAGAGAATTGGGAAATCGGTTATCCGAAGCAAAAAGCCAACACTCCATGGTTGCCAGAATGGGGGGCGACGAATTTATCCTCTGTATAAGCAAAGTAGAAACCAAGGAAGCCTTGCAAGCTTATCTGGATGAACTCTTTGAAAAAGTGCATCAACCCATGGTGATGGAAGAAGTAACCTTATACCCGTATTTCACAGCTGGAATTGCTTTATATCCCAAGGATGCAGTGGATGCCCAATCCTTATTTGCCTGTGCGGATGCGGCCATGAATCAAGCAAAAAGAGAAAGCAATTGTCGCTATCAGTTTTTTTATCAAGAAATACAAGAAAAGGTGCGAAAAAGAGTTGAATTGGAAGCAGATCTCTATGATGCCATGGAAGCACAACAATTCAGCTTGGAATATCAGCCACAGATCCAAGCAAAAACAGGAAAAATAAAAGGCGTGGAAGCACTTATTCGATGGGAACACCCAGAAAAAGGGAGGATCTCGCCAACGGAGTTTGTTCCGGTGGCTGAAAACTCTGGACAAATTGTAGAAATTGGTCGTTGGGTGATGACGGAGGCTTCAAAGAAAATGCATGAATGGAAGATCAAAGGTCATGAATCCTTAGATCTTTCCGTTAATGTATCGATCAGACAAATACAGCACCCAACTTTTTTAGAAGATTTTAAAGCATACTATGAGATGGGATTTGCAGATATCAACTATTTGAAGTTGGAAGTAACAGAAAGCATCAGCATGATGGATTCTGGTGACGTAGTACGTTCCTTAGAGACGCTTTCTCAGATGGGGGTGCGCATTTCCTTGGATGACTTTGGCACTGGCTTTTCATCCATGAATCATTTAAAAGCTATGCCAGTCCAAGAAGTGAAAATTGATAAATCCTTTGTTAATAATATGGAAAACAGTGGTTCCAAACAAGCCATTGTTCGATCCATGATTAACTTGGCCCATGCTTTGGGGAAGAAAGTAGTCGCCGAAGGAGTGGAAACACAGAAACAGGCCGATTTGTTGGGGGATTATGATTGCGATATGTTACAGGGATACTTCTATGCAAAACCCATGACATGGAATCAGTTTGAAGCCTTATATCGACAGCAACAAGGGACTTATTAAAGTCATTTAGCTAGATTCACCTACTTTTTTGAGGTTTTCATTTGATCCGACTACAATTCGAAGCCAAGGATGGCTCCATCCTTGGCTTCGTCCCTCCAGAAAAAGGGAAAACATTTATTGGATATCTGGGACTTTCAGGATAGCACCTTGGCTACCGCTGGTCACCATATGAGCATATCGGGCCAACACACCACTGGTGATCTTGGGAGGTCTTGGCCTCCAAGCGTTTTTTCTTTTAGTGAGAACGTCTTCTGGCACTTCAAAATCAATGGTTTTGGCGGATATATCAATGGTGATCAGGTCTCCTTCTTCCACCAGAGCAATAGGGCCTCCTACGGCTGCCTCTGGTGATACATGACCAATGGAAGCACCTCTCGTAGCGCCACTAAAGCGTCCATCTGTAATAAGGGCTACTTCGCTGCCCAATCCCATCCCAGCAATAACAGAGGTAGGACTCAACATTTCTCGCATACCAGGGCCGCCCTTAGGTCCTTCATATCGAATGACCACTACATCACCAGCCTTAATGTTTCCATTTTGGATGGCTTCCGTAGCTTCTTCTTCGCTGTCAAAAACCCGTGCTGGTCCACTGTGTTGCATCATTTCAGGAGCAACGGCAGAAGCCTTTACGACACAAGCATCTGGTGCCAGATTTCCCTTAAGTACCGCAATGCCTCCTGTGGCGCTAAAGGGATTGTCAATGGGGCGGATGATCTCTGGATTTTGATTATGACATCCTTGGATGTTTTCTCCTACGGTTTTCATGGTGCAGGTGAAGGCATCTTTTTCAATTAAATTCACTTTATTTAGTTCGTTCATCACCCCATAGACTCCGCCAGCCGCCTCCAAGTCTTCGATAAAGGCAGGGCCAGCAGGTGCAAGGTGGCATAAATTAGGGGTTTTTTCGCTGATTTGGTTGGCCATTTCCAAATCCAATTGCACACCAGCTTCATAAGCAATGGCAGGAAGATGAAGCATAGAATTGGTGCTGCATCCCAGAGCCATATCAACGGTTAAGGCGTTTTTAAACGCTTTCTCGGTCATGATTTGCCGCGGACGAATATCTTCCTTTAATAAGTTCATAATCTGCATACCAGCCAATTTGGCTAATTGCACTCGTGAAGAATAAACAGCAGGAATGGTTCCATTTCCCTTTAGGCCCATGCCCAAAGCTTCTGTAAGGCAGTTCATACTATTGGCTGTATACATGCCAGAACAGGAGCCGCAGGTGGGACAGGCTTTATTTTCATAGGCGGTCAGTTCTTCAGAACTTATTTTTCCGGATGCATGGCGACCAACGGCTTCGAAGACTGAGGAAAGACTAGTTTTTTCTCCCTTAACGGTACCTGCCAGCATCGCCCCACCGCTGACAAAAATAGTAGGGATATTTAAGCGAGCGGCTGCCATTAGGAGTCCAGGTACATTTTTATCGCAGTTGGGAATCATTACAAGCCCATCAAAAGCATGAGAAATAGCCATGGCCTCCGTTGAGTCGGCAATCAACTCCCTGGTTACCAAGGAATACTTCATGCCAGGATGGCCCATAGCAATTCCATCACATACGGCGATGGCTGGAAACTCCATAGGCATGCCACCTGCCATTGCAACCCCCATCTTAACGGCATTGGTTATTTTATCCAGATGGGTGTGGCCTGGAACTACTTCGTTAAAGGAATTGACAATTCCAATTTTGGGCCGATGCATTTCCTCTTGGCTCATGCCCAGTGCATTCAGTAAAGAACGGTGAGGAGCACGGTGTGCTCCTTGTGTTATTTGGTGACTCTTCATGGTGAATAACCTCCCACATAAATTTTCCTAGGGTCAATTAAGAATAGTAAGGCTTATCAGAATATTATAGAACATAAAGCTAGTCAATTGCAAACATTTTTACCATAAAGCCACTTTCTATTGTGGTAGGAAAAGACAGATTCCAATCAGGCCGCTATGCCTCTTGATTTTTCATGGCATAGCGGCTATGATGTGGGTTTAAGGCATAAGGATAAGAGTATGGAGGGAACTATAGATGACTCGAACAGAGAGACGACTGCAGAAACAGAAAAAAGGTAAAAAAATCCGAAACATTGTCTTGATCTTGATGATTCCAATCATGTTGATGGGATTGGCCTTTGCTGATCAGGGAATAGGAAAGTTGGAAGCAAGGGATTTTTTTCATCCCCTAAGAGCCAAGTTAGAAGAAGGAATTCATTCGATAGTAGAAAAAGACGAAGTAGACGAAGTGGAAGAAGTAGAAGAAGTAGAAGAAGTAGAAAAAGTAGAAAAGGAAGAAAGCCAACAGAAGGAAGCAACAAAAGAGGCCTACCACCATTCTGAGAGTCTCACAGTGCTTTTTTTGGGAGACAGCATGATGACTGGCAATGTGGCTGGGGCCATGGATCAATATGGGATGGATTATCCATTAAGGGAATTTGCACCCGTATTGGAGAAGGCGGACCTTATTGTGGTGAATTTAGAAACCGCTGTGGGGACCAGTGGAAATGTAATGGAAGACAAACTTTTTGCCTTTCAGACAAAGCCCCAGTATTTGGAATTATTTAAACCTTATCAGGACAAACTCGTTTTTACCTTGGCCAATAATCACGGAATGGATGCACCTGTGATGGAAACCATTGAAACCTTGGAAGAAGAGGGTTTTCATTATGTCGGCATCGGAAGAAACCATCAAGAAGCCTTTCAACCTTATACGACAGAAATAAATGGCGTATCTGTTGCCATTTTTGGAGCTTCTCGAGTCATTCCAATTCCAGAATGGCGAGCAACGGATACACGGCCAGGAATGGCAACAGCCTATAGTCCAGAGCCTTTGACACGTTATGTAGAAAAATGGTCAGAAAAGGTGGATTATGTTATTCCGTATCTTCATTGGGGACAGGAGCTAGAAGAAGAGCCGGATGAACATCAGTTGGTTCTGAAAAAATCTTTGGAAAGGGCTGGTGCCAATATCATTATTGGAAGCCATCCCCACGTACTTCAAAGGATGGAATGGAATGGTCCTAAACAGTTTACGGCTTATTCTTTGGGGAATTTTGTGTTCACCACCAGCCATGCTTCCCTAGCAAACGATACCGTAGCCCTTGAACTGGAACTGACCCCAGAACAAATGACACAAGTAAAGGTATATCCAGCAGAAATACGATTTGGTTTAGTGCGATTGTTAGATGATCAGCAGGAGCGCAATCGAATTCTGGAAAGGTTAAATCGCCTTAATTCATCCCTATACTTTCATGGAGATGGGAAGGCAGAAAAAAAGCTAGGGACAGAGAGTTAAAAATTACTCTGTCCCCTTGGTTACTTGGGTTTCCTTTGCTTCTAAAGAAATAAACCTAAACTGGCTGACATCAAAAAGGCCCATGTCCGTTAATTTGATTTCTGGAATGACTGGAAGCGCTAGAAAAGAAAGGGTCATAAAAGGATCGATGGATTGACTGACAGAAAGGGTTTCATGAGCCATGCCACTCATTTCGTTTAAATGATGATGGACCCTATGGATGGATTCCTCTGAAATTAGGCCAGCAATGGGTAAAGCCAAGGTTTTTAAAACAGTTCCCTGATGACATAAGACAATACCACCGCCCATTTGCCTTAAGGTTTCTACGGCTAAGGCCATGGACTCATCCTCATCTCCAATAACAATGAGATTATGGGAATCATGGCAGATGGTCGTAGCAATGGCGCCATCCTTTAATCCAAAGCCCTCTACAAGACCGATCCCTATGTTTCCCGTAGCGTGATGCCGTTCGATAACAGCCATTTTAAGAATATCCAATCGATGATCGGGTTTAAAATATCCTTCTACGCGGCTTACTTTACGAATTTTCTTATGGGTGACTAGGCTGTGAGGTTGCAATTGAATGACATGGAGGGTATCGGACTTTAAAGGAAGTCGGAAATCCTCACTTTTTATGGGAGGTAAGTGAACAGAACCGTGTAAAGCGGTGGAAGGAATGCTGGTAATCTTGGTTTCCAGCTTGCCCTCCGAGGCCACTAGCTTCCCTTTGTAAAACACTTTTTTGGCCTTAAAGTCCTTTAAATCTTCAAAAACCACTAAGTCTGCCTGATAGCCTGGTGCAATAGCCCCTAGGTGTTTTAGCTCATAGCATTCCGCAGCGTTAAGGCTAGCGATTTGAATGGCTGTAATGGGGGGGATGCCGGCCTGAACCGCCAATCGCAAATTATGGTCCATATGACCTTGTTGAATCAAGTCTTCTGGATGTTTATCATCCGTGCAAAACAAACATCTACGAGCATTGTCTCTGTTGACGAATTTAGCTAGGGTCGTCAGATTCCTGGCGGCAGATCCTTCTCGAAGGAGGATATACATACCTAAGCCTAAGCGTTCTTTCATTTCTTGGACAGTGGAGCATTCATGTTCGGTTTGAATACCAGCGGCTACGTAGGCATTTAAGGATTTTTGGCTTATTTCTGGACCATGGCCATCAATGATTTTGCCATGAGCCCCTAGGATTTTATCCATCACTCCATCTTCTCCTTGGATGACACCTGGATAATCCATCATTTCTCCCAGTCCAATCACATCCTTATTGTCGTAGAGAGGTGCTAAATCTTCAGCTTTCAGAGTGGCCCCAGCATTTTCAAAATGGGTGGCGGGGACGCAGGAGGGCAGCATCATTTTGACGGTCATGGGCAGATTTTTGCAGGCATCTAGTAAGAAATCCACCCCCTTAATCCCTGCTACATTGGCGATTTCATGGGGATCCGCAATGATAGTAGTGGTGCCTCTTGGGACAATCGCTTTGGCGAACTCAGCAGGGTGAACCATGGCAGATTCTAAATGAACATGTCCGTCAATAAGACCGGGGGATAAATAAGCACCCTCCAGATCTATTTCTTCTTTTCCTTGATAGCTTCCAATACCAACAATAAAACCATCCTGGATGGCTACATCCCCCTCTTGAATAGAAGCGGTAAAGACGTTGATGATTCCAGCGTTTTTCAGGACTAAGTCTGCTGGTTCCCTGCCAGCGGCAACGGAGATACGTGTTTTAAGATGTTTTTTCATCCGTGGCTCCTTTCCCTTCTTTTTCCTTGAGCAGGACCAATAAACGATCTGGTGTTACAGGTAATTGAGTGACTCGAATACCAGTGGCATCATAAATAGCGTTGAGGATGGCTGGAGCTACTCCCAGCATCACTGGTTCTCCAATGCCTTTAGCGCCAAACGGGGCTGAGGATTCTGGAGATTCAACAATGATTTTTTCTAATGTAGGCAGGTCCATGGACGTAGGAATTAAGTAACTGGAATATCGATCGTTTTTCATAACCCCCTTATCCAAAGCCACATCTTCCATTAATGCGTACCCTAGGCCCATAGCAAATCCACCTTCCATTTGTCCTTGGATAAGCTGAGGGTTGATGGCTCTCCCCACATCTTGAGCACAAACCCCATGGGTAACGCGAACTTTTCCTGTTCGTGTATTAACCTCTACCTGCACCCCATAAACCGTGAAAGTGTAGGGCCAATAAGGATTGCCTTGACCAGTTTCTGGATGAATGGCACTGGTGTTGGCTGTAAAGTCATCCTCTGCCTGCAAAAGCACATCGCCCTGTAGCCATGCAATTTCCTGATAAGACAAGGATTGGTTGGGCGAAGAAGGATGTAGCAGCTTCCCTTTTCCTACTGGAATTGTTTCTGGATGCTGAATGTCCCAATGTTGGGCAGCCCGAGTCCTCATTTTCAGAAGTAGTTTTTCTGCCGTTCTCTTTACCGCATTTCCTGTGTTGTAGGTTTGACGGCTGGCAGCAGCCGTTCCTGCATCAGGAGTGGTGTCCGTATCTTCGCAAACAAACTGAATAGAAGAGAGGGGAAGTTTAAGAATTTCAGCCGCCATTTGGCTTAAAATGGTTTTCGCTCCTTGGCCCACTTCCGTAGCGCCAACAAAAATACATAGGTCTCCATTTTTTTCTAATTGAAGGATGGCCCGAGAGACATCCGGAAATCCATTGCCATAGCCGGTGCCATAAAAAGTGCATCCAATGCCTTTACCAATTCGCTTCATTTGACCACCTCCTGTGAAGGGTTCCAATCCATGGCGGCAGAAACCGCCTCCAAACATTCCACAAGGGGAACGCTTTCTGTCAGAACTTGACCTGTAGCGGTTTTATCTCCAGGACGGAAAGCATTTTTCATACGTATCTCCATAGGACTCATGCCTAAGGCTGCGGCCAAAGCATCCATTTGTCCTTCGTGGGCAATGGGGATTTGTGCGGCACCAAAACCACGCATGGCACCAGCGAAGGGGTTGTTGGTGTAAGCACAAAATCCTTGGATTTTCACATGGGGAATTACATAGGGGCCTGTAGCGTGAACACCGGCTTTGCGGAGCACATTGATGGCCCAAGATGCGTAAGCACCAGTATCGGAATAAATGGTAGCTTCCATGGCTTGCAATTGACCTTTTTCATCGGCACCAGTTTTAAACCGCATGACCATGGCATGACGTTTGCTATGGGCATAAAAGGATTCTTGTCGAGAATAAGTGGTTTTAACAGGTCGGTTTAGGTGTTGAGCCGCAAGGGCTAAATGGATTTGCATGGTGACGTCTTCTCGGCCACCAAAGGCACCTCCTACGGCAGGGTTGATGACTTGTACGGTTTCCACTGGCCTATCTAAGGCTTCTGCAATTTCCAATTGATCAAAATGGGGGTATTGGGTGGCAGCACACACGACAATTCGTTGATTTTCCATATAGGCGATACCAGATTCTGGCTGCAAAAAAGCATGATCTACCATAGGGGTTCGATAGGTTTCTTCTACAATGGCATGGCTCTGTTGAAATCCAGTTTCAATATGACCTTTGTGTAGGTGAAACTGGTGAACCAAATTTCCCTGTTCATGAATCTTTGGTGCGTCTGGCTTCAGGGCTTCTTCTGGATCGAAAACAGCAGGTAAATCCTGATAGGTTACATCAATGGCCTTTAATGCCAAGGTGGCAGCTTCTTCGGTTTCAGCTACGACAAAGGCTAAGGGATCTCCGATCCGCCGAACTTTTTCCTTGCAAAAGACTTCGTGATCCTTCAGCAATACACCATGTGCATTGTGGGGGACATCTTTTGCCGTCAATATCTTTAGAACACCAGGCATGGTGGATGCCTTCTCCGTGAACAGTTGAAAGGTAGCATGTGGCCGTTGGGAACGAAGGGTTCGGCCAAAGACCATCCCCTCCATTTTTAAATCTTCGGAATACAGGGCTTTTCCGGTGACTTTAGATTTTCCGTCTACTCTGATTTCACTTTTTCCCACACTGTGCCAAGTCATTGGGATCTCCCCCTTCCTTTAGCTGATCTCTCACTTTACAGATGGCTTCAAGGATTTTTTCATAGCCGGTGCATCGACATAAATTACCAGAAATGCCTTCTCGAATTTCTGCTTCACTGGGGTTTTGGTTGTTGGATAAGATGGCTTTAGCCGCCAGAACCATGCCTGGGGTACAAAATCCACATTGGACAGCACCGCTGTCTAAAAAAGCCTGTTGGATGGGATGGAGACTTCCGTCTTGTCTTGTCATTCCTTCGATGGTTTCAATCACTTTGTCCTGGGCTTGAAAAGCCAAGACAAGACAAGAATTCACCAGGGTCCCCTCCATAATTACCGTACAGGCACCACATTCCCCTTCGCCGCAGCCTTCCTTGGTACCAGTCAGGTTCAATTGGTTTCGTAGCAGGTCGATTAATCGCTCTTCTCCAGTGACGGACAAAACATGCTTTTCTCCATTAACAGTGATGGCAATAGATTTCATTTGATATTCCTCCCTAGGCAAAGATTCCTGGCCTGTTCCAAGGCTTCCTGAAAGACGCCTTGTACAGCATATCGCTTGAATGGCAATGTTTTTCTTCCAGCTAATCGTTCTAACGCATTGGCTTCTAAGGCTTTTGATGCATCTTCTATGGCTCTCTCATCTAAAATTTGGTTTTTTAATAGGGACTCCACATTTTTTTCTCGTTGTGCTTTGATTCCAAGAGCACCACTGGCAATGCGAATGTTTCGACATAGGCCATGTTCATCTAATTGCAAATAAACGGCTACAGAGATTCGGGCAATGGCCAAGGCGTTCCGAACAGAAAGTTTGCTAAAACCAAGGCCTTCTCCCTCTCTGAGAGTTGAAAAATCAAGGCTGATTAACATTTCTGTCGGCATCAAATCCGTTGTTTCTTTTCCGGTTAAGAAGGACTCCAGAGGCACAATTCGTGGCCGGTCTTTAGACTGAACCAGTGCTACGGCATCCATGGCTAATAGGGGAGGCAGCAGGTCTGCCGCCGTTGAAGCATTGCAGATATTCCCGCCAACCGTGGCTCGATTTCGTATTTGTGGGGAGCCTACGGATTGAGCCGCTTCAGCCATGGCTTTCATTCTATTTTGAAAAAAACCATGCTGTTGAATGGTTGTAAAAGTAACGGTGCTTCCAAGGGATATTCGATGATCCTTTTCCTTCAGTGTAGAGGTTTCCTTTATTTCACTGATATCAATTAGGATAGCTGGAGATTCGGTTCCTTGTCGGAGTTTGATGATTAAGTCTGTGCCACCGGCAATAAGCTGGGCTTTTTCTTGGTACTGATGAAGCCATTCCAACACTTCATCCACAGAACCTGCTTGATACACTTGATTCACCACGGCAGATGTCTCCTTTCCCTGTTTGGTTATTTCACCACACCGGCTCTTTGAATTTGATCTTTAATCTCTTGGTTTGCTTCTTCTCGTAAGGCTTTTTCATTGATAGTGGTTAGTTGTCGGTTTTTCATCATCACTTTTCCATCAATAATGGTGGTATCCACATCAGAGGCAGTGGCAGAATAGACTAAGGTAGAAATCGGGTCTACGGATTGAGAGGGAGTTTGGTGAAGGCCGTCTCGACGGATCAAGGCTAAGTCGGCTTTTTTTCCTACTTCAATACTGCCGAGTAGTTTCTCTTTTCCCATGGCCATGGCACCGTTTCGAGTAGCCATTTTCAATACGGTATTTGCGGGCATGACGGTGGGGCTAAGGGTTCTGGCTTTTTGAAGTAGGGCTGCATGCCGCATTTCTTGAAACATATCCATATTATTATTGCAGGGAGCGCCATCGGCGGCCAAAGAAACAGCGGCACCCATCTCCAATAATTCTGGAATCTTTGCAATACCAGAGGCTAGTTTCATATTGCTGGAAGGGCAATGGGAAATTCTGGTGCCACTTTCCGCCAAAATTTTCATTTCTTCTTCATCAAGCCAGATACAGTGAGCCAAGATGAGTTGTTGGCCAGTGAGGCCCAGAGACTTTAAGTAGCACACATTTCTCATTCCTCGGTCTTTCTGAACCAACTCAATCTCTCCTCGATTTTCGGAAGCGTGAGTATGAATCATCACTCCGTACTCCTTTGCCATGTGGCCCACTTCTTTTAATAGTTTTTCAGTGCAAGAAACAACAAAGCGAGGTGCGAAAGCATAATCGATGCGTCCATTTTCAGTTCCGTGCCATTTTTTAAGGAGTCTCAAGCTTTCTTTTAGAGAATCCTCTGTCTTTTCCATCAGTGAACTGGGAACTCCTGAGCCGTAATCCATCATGCATTTTCCTGACATGGCTCGGTAGCCTGTTTCTTTAATGGCTTCAAAGGCAGACTCCGTATGGTGAACCGTTTCCATATCGATAATAGAGGTGGTGCCACCTTTGATCAGTTCGGCAATACCTAATTTTGCTGAAATGTAATTGGATGTAGGGGTGTGAGCTCCTTCAAGAGGCCATACCCGTTTTTTAAGCCAGTCAAGAAGTTCTAAGTCATCGGCTTGTCCTCTCAATAGGCTTTGAGTTAAGTGAATATGAGTCTGAATAAATCCAGGGATCAGAATCATATCTGTGGCATCAATGAGGTCACATCCTTGAGCCTGTATCGTGGGTCCGATGGACTTAATGCATCTGTCTTCAATCAAGACATCACCATGAATGATTTCTTCCTGAGGGTTCATCGTAAGGATTGTTGCATTTTGAATTAATAGTGGGTTCATAACGGATAACTCCTTCCAACGAGGGATGTGTTAGCTCCTGTTCTAGGGTTTAAGGGGAAATGCCCCGAGAAGCAATAAATTCTCAGGGCATAATGGTTCTTATCTCATGGAACTAGGTTAGAGTGCGAACTTTATGATAAAGAGAATGGATAATACAATCATAATAAGAGAAACATCTTTTATTTTACCTGTGAATATTTTTAAGGCAGTGTAAGAAACCATTCCAAAAACGATACCGTCTGCAATACTAAAAGTCAAGGGCATCATGATAATGGTTAAAAAAGCAGGAACGGATTCTGTGAAGTCATCCAGATCGATTTTATTAATCGGAGACATCATAAAGAGTCCAACCATTACTAAGGCTGGGGCCGTTGCAGCTCCTGGAATCATAATAAAGATAGGGGATAGCAATAGGGCGATGGCAAACATAAAAGCCGTTGATAAAGCCGTAAGACCGGTTCGGCCACCTTCAGCAACACCAGCAGCACTCTCGACGTAGGTGGTGACGGTACTGGTTCCCAAACAGGCACCAGCCGTGGTACCGATGGCATCTGCAAACAATGCTTGTTTGGCTTTGGGTAGGTTTCCAGTATCATCTAACATATTTGCCTTTGAGGCAACGCCCACCAAAGTCCCTAAGGTATCAAACATATCCACAAATAGAAGGGTGAAAAGGATAATAACCATATCCATGGTAAAAATACTAGAAAAATCAAATTGAAATAACAGTGGGGAAAGAGAAGGCGGAGCTGATATAATCTGACCTGGAAGTTCCGTCATACCCAAGGGGATACCGATCAGGGTGGTGACGAAAATACCAATTAGCAAAGCACCTCTTATTCCTTTGGCCAATAAGACGCCTGTAATCACCAAGCCCACCAAGGCCATAATGGAACCAGGAGCGGTCATATCCCCTAAGGTAATGATGGTACTTTCGTAAGGAACTACAACACCGGCATTTTTGAGGCCAATAAAAGCGATAAACAGACCGATCCCAACGGACACAGCATGCTTTAAATTGAGAGGGATGGCTTTTACGATAGCTTCTCGGACATTAAACAAGGTTAACAGAATAAAAATAATCCCTTCGATAAAGACGGCGGTTAATGCCATTTGCCATGAGTATCCCATGCCAAGAACAATGCCGTAGGCAAAAAAAGCATTTAATCCCATCCCTGGTGCCAGGGCAAAGGGATAATTGGCATAAAAAGCCATGACCAAAGTTGCGATTACAGAGGATAAGGCCGTGGCAGTAAAAACCGCTCCGAAATCCATGCCTGCATCGGATAGAATCAAGGGATTCACAATTAAGATGTAGGCCATGGTCATAAAAGTGGTAATCCCTGCTAAAATTTCTGTTTTTGGATCCGTGTTATGCTTCTTTAATTGAAATCTTTTTTCCAAAAAGCCGGCTTGTGTGGTTTCCTTATGATTCATTATATGCCTCCTTTTTCATCTCCTCATTAACGGAAAGACTGCCGCCGATACCCTATAGTCCTTTTAAAGGAATGAGTAGGAGGCATGTCTTCAGAAAATTTCCATAATAACACAGACAGATATAGGATTCTTAGCCATAGTAGGGGTGAAACAAGGAAGTAGACAAGCTAAGAATCCTATTTGTTTTAATCTTCAATGACTGGTGGGAGCACCGTGAAATTAATGACATCGATGAGTCCCTGATCTGTAATTTTCCATTTAGGGCTGGTGGATAGGGCCAAAAAGGATAGATGCATAAGAGGGGCGTGGACTTTACAGCCTAATTGGTCCTTAATGCTAGCTTCCACTTGAGAAATCTTACGGCTCACTTCATGGCCATTCATTTCATCCGTCATTAAGCCGCCTATGGGAAGCCGTAAGTCATCAATAATGCGGCCACCTTTTGCAACGGCAATGCCACCGCCTATTTGAATAACATGATTTACAGCAGCGGTCATATCTTTCAAACAAGTCCCCATGACCATAATATTATGGGTATCATGGGCTACGCTTTCAGCAAAAGCACCTTGTTCTAATCCAAAGCCCTGTACAAAAGCTTTTCCAATGCTTCCATTTCTTCCATAGCGTTCCACACAGGCGATTTGAAGGATATCTTGCCGAGTATCTGGCAGGACGACGCCCTGTTGGGTTTTAAGGGTATATTCAAAGCTATCGGATAAATTTTGATCTGGAATCAGGCCAATGCATCGAACACGAGCTTCTGAATGCTTACTGCGGATCGCCAAATCTTCTGGCACTAAGGCTTCTCGTCGCACAGAGTTCTTAACAGTGTCTGGATAGGTGTACTCAGGCAGGTCTATAAGAAGTTGTCCCTGAGAAGCCACTAAGGCTCCCTGTAAAAAAACCGCCTCTACAGACATGTTTTCTAAATCATCGATAATAGCAATATCTGCCAGTGTTCCTGGGGCTAGAACACCACGATCTTTAAACCCAAAGTAGCTGGCTGGATTAATGGTTACCATTTGGATGGCCACAGCAGGATCCACGCCTTCTGCAATGGTACGCTTAACGATTTCATTCATATGACCTAATTTTTCAAGATCTTCTGCCACCATATCATCCGTGGCTAAAATGCATCTGCGAGAGTCCAGACCATCTTCTGTCACGGCTCGGATGCACTGAGCCATGTTGCGCTGGGTAGATCCTTCTCGCATAAAGACATAAACCCCTTGCCTTAATTTTTCGACACATTCTTCTTTGGTAGTAGTTTCATGGCAGGAGCAACTGCCTCCAGCTACAATGATATGGGCTGCCAGTTCTGCACCAAAGAGTTCAGGAGCGTTGCCATCCACTATTTTACCAATGCTTTTAGCATAGGTCGTGGAGGCTAATAAGTCTGTGACAATTTCTGAGGTATTGCGATAAACATGGGCAGCATTGCTAAAGCCCTGCAACTCACCAATTCCTATGACATGAGGATAGTTTAGTAAATCCTTCATATCCTTGGAGTCCACGTCATAGCCAGCGGTTTCTAGTCCAGGACAATCAGGGGTGAGGGCTGGTACCACCAGATGAACATGGTTGGGGACCAGAGCCGCTTCATCCGCCATGGCTTTCATGCCAACGGGACCAAGGGCATTGCCTATTTCATGAGGGTCGGCTATAAGGGTAGTGGTTCCAGATGGAATCGAAAGCCTTGCAAATTCTGTGATGGTCAGCATGCTGCTTTCAAAGTGCATATGAGAGTCCATCATGCCAGGGATCAAGGTTTTTCCTTGAACATCCACTGTAACCGTGTCTGGTCCTATGAGGGCATCGGCATCGCCTACCATTAAAATATATTTCCCTTGAATTGCAATAGATGCTGGGTAGATTTCTGCGGTTAATACGTTTACAATATTTCCGCCATACAACACCAGATCTGCATACTGTGAGTCGGACATCAGGGTATCTACTAATTGTCGGTATTCCATGGCTTGCTTAAGGTGCTGGGTATCCATAGAGTGGGGCTCGCCTCCTTTCTAAGGGTCGTGATCTGATGACGATCACCGTTAAGGTTTCTGTTTATCCGCCAAATCGATGGTATCTATAATCCCAACGATAGCTGCATCAATTGGTGATTGCGGCTGGTTGGCAGCGTGACGCGATGCAGCTCCGGTGGCAAAAAGAACGATTTCGCCAATTCCAGCACCAACGGTGTCCACGGCTACCAAAGGATCGCCAGAGGGGCTGCCATCTTTGAGGGGCTGGGTCAAAAGCAGTTTGCTTCCGGTGAGTCGTTCGTCCTTTCTGGTGGCGGTAATAGTGCCAATCACTTCTCCAATCCGCATGATCTTCTCTCCTTATCCTGGGTTTATTTAAGGTGTTGCAACGTGATGGATTTGGCTTTAGCAGCTTCCCTAGCTAAGGCCGTAAGGATGGTTCCTTTTCCAACTTCTACCGTAGAACCTGAAGGCATGGCCAATACGTCTTTTTCTGTCCACACCTTTGAATTCAAGGGTTTTTGTGTACTGGTGAATCCGTTGTTCTGGGGTTGTTGATCTGTATTGAGATCCATGACACCCATGGTTTTCAATTGATGAATCGAAGCCTCTGTCATATGACGTAAAGCTGGATTGGCAGTAGGTTCTCCGTGGTAAGTTCTTAAGGCGGAAAAGTCCATATAGACAGGAATGCCCTTCCAAAGCCCATGCCAAAGAAGAATAGGAATTAAGCCATCCTGTATGCCCTGAGATAGTTTGCTGGCAGAATTATGGGTCATGTTCAGAGCTACAATCGCGGATAAATCCTCTATCCGATAATCCTTTAATGCTTGGATATTCCGTGAAACTTGGCGG
This sequence comes from Tindallia texcoconensis, assembly GCF_055383815.1. Classification (NCBI taxonomy): domain Bacteria; kingdom Bacillati; phylum Bacillota; class Clostridia; order Peptostreptococcales; family Tindalliaceae; genus Tindallia; species Tindallia texcoconensis. Next base: position 1,176,615 of record NZ_AP042431.1, on the reverse strand, counting down.
ATGGGTTGTAGGAGCTTCAAGATTTCAGTTGTGTTGGTTAAGGCTTCAGCATTAGCAGAAAATGCAATGTCAAAGCTACAACCTGTTTTTTTCCATGATCTTAGGGTTTCAAGGGTTTGTTTCATAGGTTGAGGATTGGCGGCGAAGGTGACTAGAACACCTTTAGAAAAATCGTCTCTTTCCTTAGAAAAAGGCTTTTTTACTGAGCTATGCCCACCAGCCAATCCACCGATTCCACCAGATAAATGGGTTAAAATTTTTTGGGTCTGGCTTCGTTGGTTCATTCATAATCCCTCCTGATTAAGCCATTCACCCTTAAGGGGAAGTGTTATTCGCTCTTCTTAAGGAGTACTCGTTCCACCTCTGAATGAGGTCGTGGGATTACGTGGACAGAATGAAGTTCGCCAACGGCTCTGGCAGCTTCTGCACCTGCGTCTGTTGCGGCTTTGACAGCCCCTACATCGCCTCGGACCATTACTGTTACGAGTCCAAATCCGATTTTTTCGATGCTTTCAATGGTAACGCTGGCAGCCTTTACCATGGCATCTCCAGCCTCTATGGCTCCTACTAGTCCTTTTGTTTCCACTAATCCTAATGCTTGACTCATTTTTTTGCCTCCTTTTCTGGACCCTTAGGATCCTTTGACCTTGTTTTTTGATGGACTTTTTTCTTGATGCGAATCAGTTTATTCATCACATCTTCATCTGGTCGAGGAATCACTCGATAAGATAATACACGACCAGAAATTTCTGCTGCTTTCACACCGGCTTCGACTCCAGACTGAATAGCGGCTACTTCGCCGGTAAAATAGACCGTAATCGTAATGGATCCACCAGCACCAATCACTTTTTCCTGGCCGACCAATTGAATATCTGCTGCTTTACAGGCTGCGTCAACGGCAGTCATAGCAGAAGTTAATCCAATGGCTTCAATCATTCCTAAGGCTCCACTCATGGTCGGTTCCTCCTTTGCTCAGCCAAAGCCGACAGACTTACCATCTGCTTACCAGTGGTGGCCTTTGGTTTTGGCTGGGATCCATTTCCATGGTCGGAATCCCTTGGTTGATGTTTTTGAATGAGTTCTGTCAAGGCTATTTTTTGGTGTGGCTCTAATCGCAGTTCTGTTTCCTGACGTATAGGAGAAACCTTGTTTTCAGAAGGGTTAGAAGCCACAGGATGGCCTGCTTTTTCAGCGATATTGCGCAATACTTGTTGCATTAATGGATTTGCCATGGGTTATTCCTCCTGCTCCATCAGATTGGCTACCTCTTCATGTGGGCGGGCTAAGACTTTCCATGAAATGATTTCTGCGATTTTTTCCGCCTCGGCTTTTCCATGATCTACAGCGGAGGTGACAGCTGCGACTTCACCCTCTACAATCACGGCGATGATGCCGGAACCTACTCGGTTAAAATCAGCGATTCGGACATCCGCCGCTTTTGACATGGCATCGGCTGCTTTAAGTGCGGCTACTAAACTTCTGGTTTCTACAAAGCCTAGGGCTTGCATGTACACCATCTCCATCCTTATGTTACTGTTCTTCTGGGAAATATTGGTTTATATCAAGAGCATCGTAGCCAGGAATTATCGCCCGATGAAACTTTTGGCGCATCTCTCCTGCTGGGGTAGTAGCATCCATTCCCATCTTGTCCGTGACGCCCCGGATTCCATTAGAAGGATCAAGGCCAGACCCAATGGCGTCTGGAATTACCACCAGATCCTTTGAGGCTTGAAACCGTGTGGCAACGGCCAGTTCTACATCTGAGGGGTCATAAATATTAATGTCATCGTCTACAATAGTAACCTGTTTTAAATCTTTGTTAGAACCTAAAGCCGCCAAAATAGCGGACTTCCCGTGTCCTGGAGCTGGGTTTTTCAAGGCAACCACTGCGTGAAAACGACAGCCGCCAGCAATGGTGACGTTTACATCTGATACATCAGCGACGTTGTTAACAGCTTGGTAGAGCTCCATTTCCCGGATAAGACCGTTGGAAAGATGTTCTTCACGGCAGGGAAATGCCGTTTGAAAAATCGGATCTTTTCGGTGCAGCACGGTCTTTATTTCTGCAATGGGATGATCTCCCACTCCACCATAATAACCCATCAGCTCTCCAAAGGGTCCCTCTGGCTTTCTTTTTCCTGGTGGCATGACTCCTTCCAGCACAATTTCTGCATGGGCAGGGACTGCCAGATCGATTTGGTGGCATTGAACCAACTCTAAAGCTTCACCACGCAAAGCACTATCTACTTCATATTTATCAACGCCATAGAGTTGGCTGCTGATTTGAGAAGCTAAAAGCAGGCTGTGATCGTAGCCAAGAATAATAGCAATTTCTAAAGGTTTGTTTTCGGCTTCTAATTGGGCATATTGTTGTCTGGCTAAAGGGGAAGCCACTAAAACACTGACTTCCTTAGGCCCATTTACTTGAAGTCGTCGTACAGACAGATGTGTTTTACCCGTAGAAGGATCCTTCAGAGCAACGATGCCAGAGGTTATATAAGTGGAAGAATCCTGTTCATGAAACTTTGGAATGGGAAACATTTTTTCCAGATGGATGCCGCTAGTAACAATTTTTTCTTTGACAGGTGCATTTGTAACGTAGCGTACAGGTTGGGGATTGGCTACAGCCGCCATCATTTTGTATAAGCGATTGTTGGCGGTCATCTTCATTTGATCATAATAGGCTTGCCTCTCGCCAAAAAGTGCGCCGGCAACTGGCATTTTATGTCCTTTTACTTTTTCGAAAAGAATAGGAACTTCATTTTTATAGTGTTTTAAGACGGCTCCCAGTTCGTAGAGTAGATCTACTTCTTTGCTACATACTTTGAGTTCCTTACGGTGTCTAAAGGCTTCCAAGGTTCCGCGAAGCATCTGCTTTTCCATGCACCTCCTCCTTTCTTCTGTTGGCGTAAAGGATTTAATTTCCACTCCACGGGGTGCTTAGCTGGTGATCGATGCCTAATTGATCCAGGGTTCTACCCACCATTATGGCAACAATATCTTCTAAGGTTTCTGGATGATGATAAAATCCTGGGGCGGCGGGCATTACCACAGCCCCCATCTTAGCTAATTTTAACATGTTTTCCAGATGAATGACACTAAGAGGAGTTTCACGGGCCAGCAATACCAGTTTGCGCTGCTCCTTCAAAACCACATCCGCAGCACGGGTTACCAGATTGTCAGATAGGCCGTTGGCAACAGCTGCCAAGGTTCTCATAGAACAAGGTGCAATGACCATTCCATGGGTTTTGAAAGAACCGCTGGAAATAGCAGCGGCTAAATCCCAGGATTCATAGCGAACCGTAGCCATTTTTTCCAGTTCTTTCATGTCCATGCCACACTCATGATTCAACACATAAGCGCCCATTTTTGAAACGACTAAGTGGGTTTCTACTCCCAACTGTTGTAAGGCTTGTAGCAGTGCCACCCCGTAGATGGCACCGCTTCCTCCTGAAATTCCAACAATAATTTTCATAGTTACTCCACCTTGTTTTCTGCGTCGCCTCCGCCAACCCAAGGATCTTCCCCTTGATTCCAAGCTTCGATATACGCATCAATGGTCATCACTTTAGTGAAAATGCTAAGGTCTACCAATCCGTGTTCATGCATAGCTTCGGTTTTAGAGGCACACCCATCGCTGAGGGTAATCACTTTGTATGCATTGGCTAAAGCATCTGTAGCCGTGCTTCGAACGCATACGTTGGTCCAAACTCCTGTAACCACTACTGTATCAATATTTTCTTCTTTTAAATAAAGATCTAAATCTGTATGGGCAAAGCCACTGTGACGTCTTTTCTTAACAATGTACTCATCGCCTTCTGGATATAGAGCTGGAATAAAGTCGGATCCCCAGGTGCCGTCAACGGCATGAACTGGGCGAACCCGAAAATCTGCATCGTGCTTGCGGTGAGCTTCCTGAATATGAACCAAATGAATATCATCATCTGAACGTTTTCGTACCCAGTCAAAGAGTTTTTGTAGCGGTTGGATAATATCATCGCCGCCGGGGCATCGAAGAGGTGCTTTCTCTCCTACAAAATCATTCAACATATCAATCACCAAAATCGCATGTCTTGGCATGATTATTCCTCCTTTTTGTGGAACCAGTGTATAAATTTTTAGGCTTTAAGGTCTAAAGTCTGTGCCGCTAAAATGAATGGTTCTGGATAATTTTTGGATATTCTGGCGTTTCACGAATTGACCATAGCCAGGTTTGCCAACAATCCCTTTGCCATCTTCATAGACCGTATTGCCACGAACAACGGTTTTGTAGGGCTTTCCTTTTAGTGTAATGCCGTGTAGCGGATTGTATTTTGCCATGGAGTAGGTCTCTTCTTGGTCGATAGTCCATTCCTTTTCCAAATCAATGATGGTAAAATCAGCATCTGATCCAATATGCATAGCCCCTTTTTTCGGGTATAAACCATATTGTTTTGCCGCATTGGTGCTTAATACTTCTACTAATCGGCTAAGGCTCAGGCGGCCTTTCAAGTATCCTTCGCTGACCATAATGGGTACGAGGGTTTCAACGCCAGGAATGCCGGGGAAGGAATTCCAAATATCCAAGGCAACGCCATCTACAATGCCTTCTTTTTCAGTTGCAATTTCGTAAGGCGCATGGTCGGTTCCCATAAAGTCAACACTACCGTTTCGGAGGCCTTCCCATAACTCTTCGTTATCTTTCTTTGTACGAAGTGGAGGTGCAATCTTAGCAAACTGCTTATGTTCTGTCATAGCATCTTGGTAATTCAACATCAGGTAGTGAGGGCAAGCTTCGGAAGTAACGTCCAAGCCCTTTTGCTTGGCAGCACCAACTAATTTGGCTCCAATACCAGTACTCATATGAACAATGTGAAGCCGAGCACCAGTTTCTTCGGCAAAGCTGATTCCCAATTGAATGGCGGCTTTTTCTGCTAATTCCAATCGTGCTTCTGCCCAGGCAGGTCCATCTGTACGGCCTTCGGCTTGGAATTTTTTTACATAAAAGTCACACATGGCAAAATTTTCGGCATGAATCCCTACCACTAAACCTGTTTTTGCCACCAGCCGAAAGGCTTCTAGCATTTCTGGGTCGGTCACTCGTTCATAGGTAGGGACAGAAGGTGTCATATATACCTTAAAGGCGCATACGCCATAATCGGCTTGTTCTTGAACCACGTGATAATCGCCATTTCGAATATCTTCTCCGGTAACACCGCCCCAGAAAGCAAAATCGATAACGGCCTTATCTTTAATGCGGTTCAGCTTGCTCTCTAATTCTGGAATGCTTCGCACAGACGGCTTGGAGCAACAAGGCATATCCATGATAGTTGTCAGTCCACCAGCGGCGGCAGAAGAAGTACCTGTTAAAAAGTTTTCTCGGTGTTCAAAGCCTGGATCCATGAAATGGGTATGAGAATCAAAACAACCCGGCAAGGTTAGATGGCCCTTGGCATCGATTTCCCTTTCATAAGAAACTCCTTCAAGATCCGAAACAAAACCGGCAATTTTTTCATCCGTGACTAGAATATTGGTTAAGACCGTGTCGTCTCCTTGAGGAATCAGGGCATTTTTTACAACTAAATCTACTTTCATGGGTGTATTCCCTCCTATTCATTGCTTTTAGATTCTTGGACATTTAGATGGTTATTATTTCATTAAATGGGTTTCTAAAATTTGTTCTTTGTTAAATCCTTCCAGTCCCAAAGCATATTCAAAACAGTTGAGCACATGGTCTAGTTTGATAGGCCCTACCAACTCTGAGCCAGTAACAGCAATACCGTATCGAGCGGCTTCCTGTTTAACAAAATTAAAAGCTCGATATAAAGGAGTAGCACTGCAGTCGAACATGTTCATGGACACTACTACGCCAGAATGATCTGGGAACTTAATACCTACGGCGCGAACCGTGGAAAAACCGCCACTAGGACCTCGGACACCTTTAGCAATGGATTTGGCAATGGATACATCTTCCGTGGCTAAGAATACATTGTAAGCCGTTAAGCCTTCGGTATCAGCGCTGACAATGGTGGCACCTGCAGTAGGATGAAGCGCCGCTGGTCCGATGTCGGGTTTTCGGTCGTCTGTGTGGGCCACTTCTTTTAAGCCTTCGTACTGTCCTTTTCGAATGAAAGACAATGCTTTTCTTTCTTCATTCCGAGCATTTTGTCCGGAAAAAAACACAGGAACTTCGTAGCGATCGTAGAGTTCCTTTCCGATAGACTCGGCCAATTGGGTACATTCTTCTAGGCTAATATTCTTAAAAGGAAACAAAGGGATAGTGTCCTGTGCTCCGATGCGAGGATGGCTTCCTTGCTGTTCTTCCATATCGATGAGCTCATAGCTTTTGCCTGCCATCTCCAACAAGGCTTTTTTCAATGGCTCTGGTTCACCAATGACGGTAATAACACTTCGGTTGAAATCATGCTCTGGTTCTACGCTAACCAAGGTGACCCCTTTGCGATCTTTAAGCGGTGCGGCAATGGCATCGATGACTTGCTTTCGTCGACCTTCACTGAAATTTGGCACTGCCAGCACATACTGAGTTTCTGTAGACATAAACACGCCTCCTTTTCATTCATCCTTTAATGATTCTGTTGCTTACTTCTCATTATATCTTACTTTTCCTTTGATTCTGAATAATTCTTTCATTGTTAAGTAACAAAGTTTTCAGTTTATAGCCTGGCTAAAACAGAGCTGCTTTGTGGAGTATTCATAAATCTTGGGCTGTCTTGCTGTCTTTGCCTTGTCAACGCTTGTGTTTTTCATATATACTGGCATCAAACATCCACTATAAGGTTCAAAAGGAGAAGGAGGATTTATCATGGCCCTGAAGCTCATCGATTTATCTCAGGAAATATTTGAAGGCATGTCCGTATTTCCCATGCATCAACCTACCTTTATTATGACGAATATGACCCACGAGGAAAATCAGCAGAAAACAGGGAGTAAAACCCTGGGATTTTCCGCACGAAACCTACTGATCAGTGAGCATGGAGGCACCCATTCAGATGCGGTTTGGGAGTATAAACCAGAAGGAGAAACCATTGATAAAATGCCCTTAACTCATTTCTGGGGGAGTGCTATTTGCATTGATTTAACCCATATTACCCCTCAACAACGCATTGGTCCTACAGAGCTACGGAATGCCCTAAAAAAATCTGGCCAGTCCATTGAAAAAGGAGATATTGTGTTGATGTATACAGGTCATTTTGATCGGTACTTTGATACAGAGCATTGGCAAACCACCTATAGTGGTCTCAGCTATGAGGGGGCTAAATGGTTGGCAGATCAGGGAGTTGTCAATATTGGCGTGGATGCACCAGCCATTGATCACCCAGAAGATACGGATTTTTCAGGACATCTTATTTGCGGGGAGTATGATATTACCAATACAGAAAATCTTTGCAACCTTCATTTGGTGGTGAATCGACGGTTTTTGTATATGGGACTTCCTCTTCGGATTCGAGGAGGTTCTGGATCCCCGATTCGCGCCGTAGCCCTTATTGAAGAAGTATAAAAAAAGCCCCCCTTCAAGGATTTTGATGGGGGGCTTTTTTAGGCATCCAATAGTTTCTTTACTTTTAAAGCTACTTCCAAATTCAGTCTATCTTTGTGGTTGTTTAAATCCATTCCAGTGATCCGTTGGATATTCTCCATGCGATAGAGGGTGGTGTTATAATGGGTATATAAAGTTTTGGCGGTTTTGCGGAGGTTGCCACCTTGTTGATAATAGGTTTCCAGGGTTTTTAGGAGTTCTGAAGATTTTTTTTTGTCGTAGGCCACCAGCGGTGCCAGGGTTTTTTCGTAGAACTGGTGTAATTCTTTTTCTAAACAAGGGTGGCAAAGTATTTTATAAATGCCTAAATCTTCAAAATAGGCGGCCTTTTCTTCTTCAATAAGAGGGCCGTGCTTCAGTGCTTTTACAGAATCTTCATAGCTTTGATCTACTTGGTCTAAGCCTGCATAGCATCTTCCGATGCCCACCCTAAAATGGAAGGCTGCTTGTTTTTTAGGCTGTCGGGATAGAATTTGCCTGCCATAAGCCAGTGCAGATTGTTGAAGCTCTTTTTCGGATTCGGCGGAAAGAAGGACATAGAGGCTATCGGTTTTGAACACCATTAATGATTTGACAGAGGTATCTCTAAAATATTTTTCTGTCTCATAATGAATCCAGCTTATTTTATCAAACAGATCACCAGACATTTCTGTGGAAGGTTCATCTCCTTGGATAACCAGCACCATAAAATAATCTGTCTGGGTTAATTGAAACAAGGAGGCCTTTTCCAGTGCTTTTTCTTTTCGATTGGGATCCATAGAAATTAAATCTTCGAAAAATTCGACCCGATACCGGTTCTCCACATCTCGAATGGACATTTGCCGCAGAACTTCTAAAGCAATGGTGGTAGCGGCAGACTCCAGTACAGATAAATCGAAACCACCAAGAGGAGTTTTAATGGACCAAGCCATTAAAAATCCAGAAACTCGGTTTTTGACCACCACAGGCATGGTCATGCGTCGAATCCGTTTTTGAACTAGGGTGACCTGATCTTCATAAAAATGACTTTGATCTTTTCCTTTTTCAGCCAGCTCCAAAAACTGTTTGGCATTTTCTGGAAGAGCTTGCCATAAATCCTCATCAATTTTGCCGCCGCCCTGTCGCCAGATATTCCGTCCTTCAATGCGAAGCATCACAGGATTCTGAAGGTGCTCTGCAACAATTTGAAGAATTTCTTCAATGCTGCCACTTCGAAGCATGACATTCATTAATTCCTCATGGATTTTTTCGATGCGCTGCAACAAAGAGGTTTGTTTATTAAATACTTCCTGAAAAATAGGGGTCATTATTTCGGAAAAAGGAAGGGTGTCATGAAGTTCTACAATAGGAAAATCCAACTCATTGGCGGTCTCCAAAACTTCCATAGGAAGCTCCTCTAAATAGGGTTGGATTTTAATGCCTAAAGCCGACAATCCTCTTTGAGCAGAGCGTTGAACCAGCTCTTTCTGCTTTGCTAAAGGTTCGTTTTTAAAGTAATAAGCTGTGGTGAGTAAAAATTCACAGGCATCAACCCATTCCAAGGCATCGGGATCTGCCATTATATTGACTTTGGATACGGTATTAAAGACGCCGCGATGTCCTGCGATAATCTGACATTTTTTCATGCAATCCATTTTCATGACCTCATCTAAGGTGATGCCATTTTGTCTTCTCATAGGTCCTCCCTCTTGTCGTCTCGGAGATTCATTTCCTGTGGCTTTATATCCTTTTCGACGTTGCCTCTCAAAATCCTTTTTTCATCCAATAAAAACCCATGGCGAAAGTAAAAATGGCATTTTTGGTAAAGTCTTACATACTTGTTCTACGCGTAGAATTCATTCAATTAACAATTGTCTGGAGATTCAGCCGGCGTATAAATAAGAAAAATTATTGTTAAAAAGAGAACAAAGTTCAAAAAATCAGGTATTATTTGTATAAGGATACCAAAGGACTTTAGTACAGCATAGCGAAAATAGTATCAAGCAACTAGTAAACCGTTATCGAAAACAAGAGGAGGGAAAAGGATGACAAAACAGCAAGTAAATTATCCATGGTTTAAGAAAGAAGATATTGATGGTTTTTTCGCCCTGTTTCAAAACAATTTGGCCAACTTTGTACTAATAGCTGTGGCGCTTATTGGAATGGGGTATCCCACTAGCATTGTATATGGTCGGGTGATACCGGGAGCAGCCGTCTCTGTTTTGTTCGGAAATATTTATTATGCTTATATGGCCAACCGTCTTGCACAAAAAGAAGGAAGAACAGATGTAACAGCCCTGTCTTATGGGATTAGTACACCAGTTATGTTTGTGTATTTGTTTGGAGTCATGGGACCTGCTCTTGCCTTTACGGGTGATCCTGAAGTGGCATGGCGTATCGGACTAGCCGCTTGTTTTTTTGGTGGACTGGTGGAAGTGGCTGGAAGTTTTATTGGGAACTGGGTGCGAAAAACCCTGCCTAGAGCTTCTATGCTTGGTGCTCTTGCTGGAGTTGCCTTCACGTTTATTGGTGGAGAATTGTTTTTTAATGTCCACGAAATGCCAATGATCGGCTTTACGGTGTTAGCCATTATTATTGTTGGACTAATTGCTCGAAAGGCCATGCCCTTTCGATTACCAGCGTCATTATTTGCTATTATTATTGGTACCGTATTAGCCTATAGTCTGGGAGAGGTAGAAATGAGCCGTATTGGAGAAGGGATGGGGAATGTTGGCGTATATCCATTTCTACCAACCCTTGGATTTATTGAAGGATTCCAATATTTGATGGGACCTATGGTAGGACTCATTGCAGTACTGCTACCAATTTCTATCTATAATTTTATTGAAACCATGAACAATGTAGAGGCGATGGCATCTGCCGGAGATGATTATAGTGCGCGTGAATGTATGTTGGTAGATGGGTGCGGCATTATGTTGGGCAGCCTTTTTGGCGGCGTTTTTCCAACGACGGTTTATATTGCTTCTGTAGGATCCAAGTGGATGAATGCTGGACGAGGCTACTCGGTTTTAAATGGGGGCGTTTTCCTACTGGCTTCTCTTTTTGGAATTGTTGCAGCTATTTCAGAGATTATCCCTGTGCCGGTTATTGCACCGATCTTGGTCTTTGTAGGAATCTCTATGGTTGCTCAAACCTTTGCATCTGTTCCACAGCGCCATTTTCCAGCAGTGGTGATCGCCATGTTCCCTTATTTTGGAAATTATGTGATGACTCGGTTTAATAATGCTGCTGGTGAAACCGTAGCAGGCATTTCTACTGGAATTGTGCCCTTGGGGCAGGGGGCCATGTTCTCAGGCTTAATATGGGGTGCAATCGTAGTATATATTATAGACAATGATTATCCGAAAGCGGCGATTGCTTCCTTGGTGGCAGCAGGACTTGCGGCCACTGGATTTATGCACGCTCCTAAGCTGGCCTTTTTCTATGATTATAAGTTTGCCGCTGGCTATGTTATTATGGCCATCATGTTTATGGTGTTTGATCGCTTTGGAAGTGAAGAAACAAATGGAACCTCTCTTGTGGATTAAAGATGAAAGCGAAATAGTAAGAAGAAAAGGAGCCAGTCAGGCGATGTACGTCTGGCTGGTTTTTTTTTGCAAAAAAGTAAAGAAAAAATTATATCGATAGATAAAATTCTGATAATTGGGTATCAATACAAAACTCATAGCATGAATCATAATGTAGATACAGAGAGAGAATACCATCGGATACAGAAATGGTAATGCTATGGAATTTAGAGGAAAGAGGAGGGATTTTCATGCGTATAAAAAAATTGTTGCTATTGTCTATTGGAACCATCGTCATCTTGCTAGTGGTTAACATTGGGATCATGTTTATATTAAAAAACACCCAAGACAGTTTAAGTTATCATCAGGAGGTTCGGTATAATAGCTACCTAAGAGCCGATGAACTAAGACAATCTTCAGATGATTTAACGCGATTGGCACGTCTCTACGTTGTAGAAAAAGAAAATGATCCGGAACAAGCCCAAGAATATCTGCGTCAATATTTTAAGATACTTGATATCAGAAATGGAGAAGTGCCTAGACCAGAAAACTATCACTTAATATACTGGGACCTTGTAGCCGTTGATGATGTAGCTCCTAGTCCGGATTCCAATGATACACGAGCCTTGATTGATATTATGGAGGATTTAAATTTTACGGAGGAAGAATTTGCGCTTTTAGCGGAATCCAATGCCAACTCCGATGGTTTGGTAAATACTGAAGTCATCGCAATGAACTTAGCGGATAACAACATCGGACCTGAAGAAAGGGAAGTAATGCGCCCTGGAGAAACTCCTGGTGATGCGGCCATTCGAATAATGCATGATAAGCAATATATGACATATAAGGCTGAAATCATGAGACCGATTAACAGTTTTTTTCATGCTTTAGAAAAAAGAACAGAGGGTACCGTAGCGGATCTAGAAGCAAGAGTAGAGAGGCTAACCATCATTGGCATCCTTAGTCTTAGTATTTCGATTCTCATTAGTGGAGTCCTTCTGTATAGCCTTATTTTTAAGGTGATAAAGAATATTAATAGACTTCAGGAGAGTATTCACCAACTGGTTCAAAATGGTGGCGATTTGACTCAGAGCATCGATGTTCAATCAAAAGACGAGCTAGGATTACTGGCATCCAGTGTCAATCAATTTATAAAGAATATAGCGGATATTATTAGAGGAGTTGCTGATACAGCGAATCAAGTGACTTCACACACCCAAGAAGTATCCGTTAGTGCGGAACAAGGGTTGATATCCACACAAGAAAGTGCTCGTGTCATCAATGAAATTGCAAATAGTGCATCTGAACAAGCCAAAGATGTTGAAGTGTTAGCGACAGCCGTTGAGCAGATAAACACCCTATTAAATAATGATTCAAACTACATGAGTGCATTAAATCAGGCAACCATGGACATAGATCAACAAAAAGAAGATGGTTTTATGATCTTGGTCGATCTTATTCAAAGGACAAAAGAAAGCGATCAGACGATGCAATCCATCGATGAAGTTGTTCAAAGTACCAATGTAAGTGCAGAAAAAATTGAGAGTGCCAGTGCAATGATACAAAACATTGCGGATCAAACAAATCTATTAGCCCTAAATGCAGCCATAGAAGCTGCACGAGCAGGTGAAGCTGGAAAGGGATTTGCTGTTGTAGCAGACGAAATTCGGAAGTTAGCGGAGCAATCAAATAATTTCACAAATGAGATAAAGACCGTCATTGATGAACTTAAAGTGAAATCCCAAGAAGCGGTAAAAACCATGGGAAATGCTCAAAGCATAGCGAAAGTACAGAATCAGAGTGTACAAGCCACAGAAGGAAAATTTCACGCCATTGCAAAAGCCATTGATTCCATAAAGAGCATTATTGATTCGCTCAATGATTCTAAAAATATCATGGCAGAAAATAAAGACCGTATTGTCGATCTTACGCAGAATCTATCTGCAATATCCGAAGAAAATGCAGCCAGTACCCAACAATCATCTGCATCCATGCATGAACAGCAGGAACGTATCGATCATATTGTTTCTGCTCAAAGAGAGGTGTCTGATTTGGCAGAGGAATTAACCCAGTTGATCAAGAAGTTTAACGTTTGATCATATAGTTCAAAGATAAAACAAAAGCCCGATTAGGTGATACAAACCAGATCGGGTTTTTGTTTTGATAGTCAAAATAAAAAGCGGAAAATAAACTTAAGATAAGAAGTATTCTAGAGAAAGTCAGCAATCAATCAAGCTACTTGGTTCCTTAAGAAGGGGAAGAGACCTAGTTATGGGTGTAGAAACTATCAATTCTCCGCTTTTTTCCTGGACATCAAAATTTTTTACCACACCGATGTGTAACCATTGTAGTGTCCTTGGCAGCTTCCTGATTTTTTTATGGCTAAGGAAATAGCATGCGCATTTAACGTGTGGATTATTTTGTGACTTTGACTTTGCTTTTTCTTTCCAACTAACCAACTTTCCAACTAACAAGACGCGAAGCGTCTTTTTTATTTTATAACATGCCTTCTCTATCTTTATCATAGCAAATGAATAAAAGAAAGACTTTTCCGTTGCAATAGAAAGAAAATAAGAGACGGATACACGATTGTTTCCATGCATTTGCAAAATCCATTGAAAAGAAGACAGAAAAAACGTACAATAGAGAAAGCGAGAATAGAGCCCCTATATGTAGGGATTTAAAGGAGTTATAAGATGAAAAAAGTAGCTGTAGAACAAGCCATAGGCATGATGGTAGGCCATGATTTAACCAAAATCGTACCAGAGGAATACAAAGGAGCCGCATTTAAAAAAGGCCATGTGATAGGACAAGAAGACATCTCAGCCCTGAAAGCCATGGGCAAAAATAACATCTGGGTGATGGAGATGACCCCAGATGAAGTTCATGAAAATGAGGCGGCTATTCGGATTGCAAAAGCCGCTGCCAACCAAGAGGATTTTTTCTTTGAAGGGCCTTCAGAAGGAAAAATAAGCTTGGTGGCAAAAGAAGGTGGTTTGCTGAAAATCAACACAGACTTACTGGAAGAATTGAATGATCGTGAGCATATCATGATGGCTACCATTCGTCATAATACGGTGGTACCTCCCAACAAGCTGGTAGCAGGCACGCGGATTATTCCCCTGAAAATTAAAGATGCAGAAATTGCGGCGGTGGAAGCCTTGTGTCAGGGGAAAGCACCTATCCTTAGCATAAAAAAAATCCAGTCCCTTCGGGTAGGAATTCTAGTGACAGGAACAGAGGTCTATGAAGGTCTCATTGAAGATAAGTTTAGTGAAGTGTTGGTGAAAAAAATAGAACAATTGGGTTCCATTGGGTTAGAACCTGTTTTTGCACCAGATGAAGATCGGGTGATAAGAGAAAAAATTCAACAGCTGTTGGCAGCCGGGGCCGAGTTGATTTTATTGGCTGGTGGTATGTCCGTAGATGCCGATGACATGACACCCAAAGCCATTGCAGACACAGCGACACAAGTGATTTCCTATGGAGCACCAGTACTACCGGGAGCCATGTTAATGCTGGCTTATGCTGGGGAAGTGCCCATGGTAGGCATTCCTGCCTGTGCCATGTATCATAAAATAACCTCTCTTGATTTAGTGCTGCCTAGGTTAATGGCAGGGGAAAAACCAACCAAAAAAGAAATGAGTGGATTGGGACATGGGGGACTATGCCAGAATTGTGAGGAATGCCATTATCCAGTATGCACCTTATCTCGTTAAAAGAAAGGAAGAAATAGGATGAGGAATCAAAAAGTACTGGTACGAGGCGGTGGAGATTTGAGCAGCGCTATTATTCATAAATTGCATCGAAGTGGGTTTCGCCTATTGGTTTTGGAGACAGCACAACCATTGGCAATTCGAAGAACCGTAGCCTTTTCAGAGGCGGTACAAGAAGGCCATAGCCGAGTGGAAGACGTAGAGGCCAGGCTGGTAACCACAGGAGAAGAAATAAAAAAGAGTTGGAGAGAAAATCGAGTACCAATTATGGTGGATCCAGAGGCCAAGATTTTAGAACAAGAATCCTTTGAGGTGGTAGTAGATGCCATCATGGCAAAGAAAAACCTGGGGACACATAGGGGGATGGCGCCAAAGACCATTGCCATTGGCCCTGGTTTTGAAGCTGGTAAGGATGTTGATATCGTGATTGAAACCAATCGAGGCCATCATCTGGGACGCTTGATATTTCACGGTACAGCCCAAGTAGACACAGGAAGCCCTGGGAGCATCCTAGGATATACGAAAGAACGAGTGATTCGATCCCCTGGAGAGGGGGTTCTAAGGGCTTACAAAAAAATAGGTGATTTGGTGAAAGCTGGGGATCCTATAGCATCCGTAGAAGGAAAGCCAGTAGAAACCCGAATAGATGGAGTGGTGAGAGGCCTCATCAGAGAGGGCACCTGGGTATCTGAAAACCTTAAAATTGCAGATGTGGATCCGAGAGGAGAAGTGGACCATTGCTATACCATCTCGGAAAAAGGAAGAAACATAGCGGGAGGCGTACTGGAAGCGATCCTGTTGTTAAGTCATCTTTAGAAGAGGGCGGAGGTGGAATCGATGGAAATTAAAATCATGGAAAAAATCACAAAAGCACTACAGCAACAACAGAAAATAGCGCTGGTAACACTCACTAGATCCGAAGGCTCTACCCCTGGAAAAGAGGGGAGTCTGATGTGCGTGGAAGCAGATGGAAAAATCCTTGGGACCATAGGCGGTGGAAAAATTGAAAAAACAGTGATGGATCAAGCCCTTCACTGCATAGAAGAGAATACGTCGAAACACTTCAAGTATGAATTAAGTGACTCTGCAGAACTGGGAATGATTTGCGGAGGACTTATAGAAGGATATATTAAAGTTTTTGGCCCTTCTCGTAAATTACTAATTGCCGGCGGCGGACATGTGGCCTTCGAACTTTACCAATTGGCTTGCCTGCTTAAATATGAAGTGGTTATCTTTGAAGATCGGGAAGAATTTGGAAACAAGGAACGGTTTCCAAAGGCCGCAGAAATCATAGTAGGGAATGTAGCTGAAAGGCTTTCTCAGTACCCCATTGATGACAATAGCTGTGTGATGGTGGTTACCCGTGGACATCAGCAGGATGAAGAAGCATTAAAAGCCGTGATCCATAGCCCAGCAGCATATATAGGAATGATCGGAAGCTGGAGCAAAGCAAAGAAAACGCTGGAAAAATTGTTGGAAGAAGGATATGAAGAAGAGCAACTAAAGAAGGTGTATTCCCCATCTGGTTTGGGTATTGGTGGTACAAGGCCAGAAGACATTGCCCTGAGTATCATGGCGGAAATTCAAAAAATAACCCATCAGGGCCAATTAATTCACTTGAAAGATACAAAGAGAAAAGAGCAGGAGCAGGCATAATGGAAACCAAGGAAATATCCCTATTAACCCGTTATCCCCAATGTTTTGAAAAGCCTCGAGTGATTTCTTTTGTAGGAGCCGGTGGCAAAACCACTTGTCTGTTTGCCTTAGCCCGAAACTTTCGAGATGCTGGGGAAAAGGTGTTGGTTACCAGCACTACAGCCTTGTATAAACCAGAGAAAGAACCCTTTGATTGCCTCTGGGTAGAATCTGAAAAGACAACTTCCCTAGAAAAAAAAACGCCTATCAAAGGCATTACCATTGGGGGAGAGCGGGTGACGGAGGAACAAAAGTTGAAGGGGTTTTTACCAGAATCCTTGGAGAGGATCCTTCAGCAACAAGCGTATGATCGCCTATTGATTGAATCCGATGGTTCTCGGGAAAAGCCCATAAAAGCTTGTAATAAAACAGAACCAGTGTTGCTAGCATCAACGGACTTGGTGGTGGGCGTCTTGGGACTAAGGGCACTTGGACAAAGGATGACAGAAGCGACGGTACACCGAAGTCAGATTTTTGCCCAACGAACAGCCACACCAATAGGACAATCAATCACCGAGGAGAGTTTTGCTCGACTTATTGCACATCCCCAAGGCCTTTTTCAATACAGTTCAACAAAAGCCAAAAGAGTATTGATATTAAATCAGGCGGACACCCAGAAACTTAGGCAACAAGCCATAGAAATTGCGACCCTACTGAGGGAGAAAAAGGAAACCAATAGAGTGGATTTCATGTTGGCCACTGCCTTTGATCCAACTCGTTATCAATTGATTTGGAGTGAAAAAATATGATCTCTGCAGTCTTGATAGCTTCTGGTTTTTCCACAAGAATGGGTCAGGAAAAGCTATTGTTGCCCATTAAAGGAGAGCCAATGATTCGTCATATTGCCAAGGTCCTTCATCAGTCAAAGGTCAAGGAGCGGATCTTGATTTACCGAAATCCGGAAGTAAAGGAAGCCGTTGGAAATTATGTCCATCAAGCGATTCTCAACGAAAAAGCAGCTTTGGGCCAAAGTCAAGCCGTGAAACTGGGGGTTGGACACGCACATCCTCAAAGCTCAGGATACCTGTTTGTTATGGGCGATCAACCGCTATTGTCAGCGGAAGTCATTAATCAACTGGTGGAAATCCATCAACAACACCCGGCTTGTATCCTTCGACCTGTCTATGCTGGCAGGCCAGGAAATCCGGTGCTATTTCCCTGGACTTATAGGGAACAGCTTTTGCAAGTAGAAGGAGATCAAGGAGGAAGAGGGATTATACAAGCAAATCCACAGGCAGTGGAGGAGTGCTACTTTGATTGCTTGGAAACAGGGATGGACGCCGATACCTGGGAAGCCTATGGGAGGTTAATAGAAAAATTGAAAATTTAGAAAGGAGGGTCCCCTTGGACTATCGATTTCGAATTTCTCTAGTGGAAAATGGCCAGAAAGTATTTGGAGAAGGGCCTCTGATGCTCTTGAAAAAGGTGGAAGAAACCGGCTCTTTGCGGCAGGCAGCTCTGTCCATGGAAATGTCCTATAGCAAAGCTTGGACCATGGTCAAAACCATGGAAAAGGAACTGAAGGTTTCCATCTTGAACCGATGCATTGGAGGTCAGCAAGGTGGCGGATCTAGCCTGACGCCAGAAGCCAAAAAACTCATGGACAAATATGAACAGTTGAAAAATCGGATAGACCAGCGAATCAGAGAAGAAATAAAAGCCTTTGAAGAAGGGTCATTTTTTTGATGGTCGTTATTCGATTAAAAGAATAACGAAGAAAGAAAGGGGCAGAGATAGGTGAAAAAGAGGAGACTTATTCTTGCAGCAGGAATCCTAGTGCTCATAGTGGTTTTGACAAGAGGATTTGGCATGGGAAGGGCTGAAGAAAAGGAAATAGCCCAAGGGAAACTGCATGTAGCAGCGGCTTCTAGCCTTCGATTTGCTTTAGAGGAAATTGGAGATCGATTTCAGGAACAAGAAGGAATAGAAGTTGTTTTTCAATTCAATGCATCCGGTAATTTAGCCCAGCAAATAGTCCATGGAGCACCAGTAGATATCTTTGCTTCTGCTGAAAAATCATGGATCGACCATCTAAGACAACAAGGGAAGCTGGAAGAAGAATACATCGATTTATTCGCCAAAGGAAGAATTGTGTTAGCCTACTCCAAGGAATATAGTGAACCAGTACATAGCCTTGAAGACCTTTTATCCAAGAATGTTCAGCAACTAGCCATAGCCAATCCAGATCACGCACCCTTTGGAAAAGCAGCCAAAGAATCCTTAGAAAGATCTGGGAACTGGAAGGCTTTAGAAGATAAAATAGTGTATGGAAACAGCGTTATGCAGGTTCGCCAGTATATCGAAACCGGAAATGTCTCTGCGGGAATTATTTCCAAATCCCTAGCAAATTCAGAGGCATTGGAGTATCGCATCATTGATGAAAGCCTTCATGAACCCTTGGATCTGCACTATGGTATTGTAGGCGAAGCCAAGGAAAAAAAGGGGGCCCAATTGTTTGTGGCCTTCTTAATGGAGGAAGAAGCGGCTACTATTTTACAAAACCATGGCTTTGATCTGCCATACTAGGAGGTGTTACCATTGAATTGGATGCCCGTATTTCTTTCTTTAAAAATTGCTCTTTTTGCTACGATCCTAACGGCATTTATTGGAATTCCCACGGGATGGCTGCTTTCTAGAGGATCGTTTCCAGGAAAAAACCTACTGTCTTCTTTGGTGACCTTGCCAATGGTGTTACCACCAACGGTGCTAGGCTACTACCTGCTGATTTTAGTGGGGAATCAAAGCCCAATTGGCAGATGGCTACAGGCCCAATTCGGCATTAGCCTTGTATTTACATGGCAGGGAGCGGTACTGGCAGCAACTCTGGTCTCTCTACCCTTAATGATACGTGCGGTACAGAGCAGTATAGACAGGGTGGATACAGATCTGGAAGATGTAGCACGAACCATGGGGAAATCTGAAATAGATGTTTTTTGTAGGATTACCTTACCCATAGCCTGGCAGGGGATTCTAGGTGGCAGCATTTTAGCCTTTGCCAGATCCATGGGCGAATTTGGTGCCACTCTCATGGTAGCTGGCAGTATACCAGGAAAAACTCAAACTCTTTCCATTGCCATTTATGAGGCGGTTCAAGCTGGGGATTATCAACAGGCTAATTTTTTGGTGCTGTTGATTAGTGGCGTTACCATCCTGGCTCTCTTATTGTTAAGTCAAAGGAAAAATCTGGAAAAGTGGTGAAGAAATTGTTAAAAGTGGATTTTCAAAAAAAACTGGAAGACGTAATCGTAAAGGTTAGTTGGGAGTGCGAAAAAGGCCAAGTGGTTAGTCTTTTTGGACCTTCTGGATCGGGGAAAACCTTGACCTTACGAATGATCGCTGGTCTCATGGAACCAGATGACGGTTGGATCCAGATTGACCAAAATCTGGTTTATCATTCGGAGAAAAAAGTTAATCTGCCGGCTAGAAATCGAAGAATTGGGTATGTACCTCAAAACTACGGACTTTTTCCCCATATGAAGGTGCAGGACAACATCTTATTTGGCATGGAAGGAAAAAATCTGGAAGAAAAGGAAATACAGATGATGACCTGGTTAAAGGCAGTGGGAATGGCTCATAAGCGCCATCAGTATCCAAGGACCTTATCCGGTGGAGAAAAGCAAAGAGTAGCCATTTTACGGGCCCTGGCAGGCAACCCCAAGGTACTATTATTGGATGAGCCTTTTGCCTCCGTGGATCCTGCGACCAGAAACACCTTGCGGGCAGAGATTGGAGATTTTTTATCTCGCCAAGGAGTAGCCGTGGTATTAGTGACCCATGACTGGAAAGATGTTAAAATAATGGGGGATACAGTAATTCATTTCCAGTAAGGATATTCAACGCATAACAGGGATACGAATAGAAGGAGGAGATCAAGCGATGGCATCATTTCTGGGCTGGATTAATGCCCTGTCGGCGATCCTCATGGGAGGAATCTACCCGATCAAGAAAAAATTGGGCCAAAATCAGGAGCTGGTACCACTGTATCGAATTCTACGGAAAGTCCATCCTCTTATTGGAAGCCTCATGGTAGTCCTTGGTGGTTATCATGGATATTTGATGATGGGAGGAAGTCTTGGGTTTCATTCTGGAACTTTGGTATGGCTGATCTTGTTCTTGATGGGAGCCGTAGCCATTCTGGGTCAGGCCGTATATTCCCTTAGAAAAATGTGGAGGCCAGTTCACCGGATATTAGCCCTAGGAATGCTTTTGTTTTTAGGGGCTCATATCATAAAGCCCTACTGGATTGCTTTCTAAAGCCAAGGCGGCCCAGAGGGCACTTGACAATTCCGAAGAAACCAACTATACTTAATTTCATGGACAACCCCCTACCGTAGGGGGGTGGGTTATAGGGAATGAATCTTTGGGAGGCGCATAAGATGAGTGTCAAGTACTTAAAAACAAACAGAGCCTTTAGTCATTTGAGAAAGTATGCATGGTTATTTACCTTGCTAGTGGCCATTGGTGGTTTATGGGAACCTAAGTTGGGATTGTTGGTAATCCTCATTATGGTAGGTCTTATGGCTACATCATTCTTTAAAGGCCGATATTGGTGTGGCAATGTATGCCCCCATGGAAGCCTTTTTGATGTGGTGCTGATGCCCTTAAGTCGAAATAAAAAAATTCCAGAAGCCCTTAAGTCAAAAGCCTTTATCCTTGCCTTCTTTGCCTTCTTTATGGTTAACTTTGGCCGGCGAATAATAGGAGCAACCCAGGCTTGGGGAAGCTATGATTTTTTAGATCGTTTAGGATTTGTATTTGTGGTGACCTATTTGGTCGTGATGATTACTGGAAGTCTGGCAGCGGTTTTTGGGACTCCGCGAATCTGGTGTCAGTTTTGCCCTATGGGAACTATGCAAAAGATGGTATATGGCCTTAGTAAAAAAGTGGCATCCATTCATCAAAAGACAGATACCTTGGTAACCATTTCGGATGAATCCAAATGTGTTCAGTGTGGAAAATGTGAAAAAGTATGTCCTATGCAATTGGCTCCTCAGAAAAATTGGAATCCACAGGGTCAGTTTCAAGACATAAATTGCATCAAATGTCAGACCTGCGTCGCCAATTGCCCCGTTAAAATACTTTCGATGGAAAAACCAAAGGTGGATGAAAACCAATCTGCAGATTTTTCTGCATGAAAATTCGAAATTTAATAAAACCTTGAAATAGCAACAAAAACTAGAATACCTACCCATTTTGGGTAGGTATTTTTATGCCTAAAACATTGGAACCTATCCTTTTTGTGTGTGTTAGAAAGGAGGGGATCATGATACTTTTAAAACAGTAAGAAAAGTCTCATTATGATGATAAGGATGCGGAGGTTCTTTTATGAAGTTTCCATACAAGAAACCAATAGAAGGTCATGCTCTAAAAAAGAAAATAGGGATCTTGTTGTTGATCATGGGAGGAATTCTTTTTTTATATAGTAGGCCTCCCTCCGTGGAAACTGGAGTGGTGACCATGTCTGGAGAAATTCACCTAGCCGATTCCCAAGAAGATACCGTAGAAAATCCCGTAGAAGATCCCTTGGAAACAAAATTTCCGACCATAGAAATGACCACATGGGAACCAATGTTCCTAAAAATACCAGTACTGGATTTTGGCATGGAAGTCATCAATGGTGGAGTGTTTGATGAAGAACTACTACGGATGGCTCCAGTTCATTTTGAAATGAGTGATTTGCCTGGAACCCTGAGAGGAAATACGGCTTTTGCGGCTCATCGAAGAGGGGAGTATGCTTATTTTAGAGATTTGGACCAATTAAAGCCAGGAGATCAGATTATCTTGGAGACATCCACCATGACCTATGTATATGAAATGGCTTGGCTAAAAATCGTAGATCCTTATGACTGGAGTGTGATTGACTCTACAGAACGACCAGCCCTTACGCTACAGACCTGCGAACCAAAAGACCATCCAGGGACACATCGTTTAATTGCCAGAGCCTATCTAGAAGAGATCATGCCTAAAAAGGAGTGAATAGCTTATGGAAGTAGAAGCATTTAGAATACAACCCTATAATGCACAGCATCAGGGAACTCGAAAAGCACAGGAAGATGCCTTTGGTATGGCGGGTCTTACAATGGAGGGGACACCAGAAGCTGGTGGATTTTTAGCGGTTTTGGCCGATGGCATGGGAGGGATGGCCTTGGGCCGTACGGCTAGCCATACGGCGGTGAATAGCTTTTTAAAAGAATACCAACACAGAAAACCAGAAGAGCCAGCCCTGGGCTTCTTGCAAAGAACGGCTAAAATCGCCAACACATCTGTATTTGATAAAGCATATATGGATGGAGAAGAAGTAGAACTGGGGACTACTTTGGTAGCTGCTTTAATCAGCAACAAGGAACTATACTGGGTAACAGCAGGAGACAGTCATCTTTATCACTATCATCAGGGCAAACTGGTGCTACTGAATAAAGATCATATTTATGGCAATGAATTGCAGGAAGAAGTGGTGAATGGGAAAATGACACAAAAGGAGGCGGAAAACCATCCAGAACATGATTACTTAACCTCCTACCTAGGACTGCCAGAAATACCTGAATTGGATCAGAGTCAAGCTGCATTATCCTTGGAAGGAGGGGATCAACTGCTTTTATGCAGCGATGGACTAGACAACGTACTTACCATAGCAGACATACAGAAAGTGCTGGAAACAGAAAAGGAAAATCCAGCAGAAGAATTGGTACGACAAGCCCTCAATAAAAATAAAAAGCATTTGGATAATATAACCGTTATTGTCTTAAGCATACAATCCAAGGGATGATCCTAAAAAAAAGGAGTGAGTAGAAATGAAAAAGTGGCATAAAAAAGTGAAGTTGTGTTTGACGGTTCTATTAATCATCAGCGTATTGGCCATGCCTGTATATGCCAACCCTGTTTCTGAAGCAACCAAAAGCGTTGTAGTGGTAACCGTGTGGGACCCAGCAACCAACATGGAGTTGGCATGGGGAAGTGGATTTGTGGTAGGAGATGGAGAACCTTTTCAGTATATTGCCACAGCATGGCATGTGGTGAATATTGAGGCCATTAACTTGATGAGAAGAAACGATGGGTTGCCAGAAGTGAATCGAATCGAAATCAAAATATGGATTTCAGCCGATGATCTGGTACCTGCAACGATTTTTCATCAGTTGCCTACCAGCGATATTGCCGTACTTCGAGTAGATCCAAATCATCAACTCTTTGGATATGAACCCCTGGTGTTCAGCGACAGAGGGCAGATGTCTGTAGGCGATGATGTATGGGCATTGGGATTCCCCTGGTCAACGGCAACCGCCTTTCCTACGGGGTATTATACGGATGTAGTCGTAACAAGAGGCATTGTCAGCAATATTGCCACACCAGGTGGCATCGGTAGTTATCAGACAGATGCAGCCGTTAATCAAGGGAACTCTGGGGGGCCTCTAGTCAATGAACAGGGAGAAGTCGTTGGGATCAACTCCTGGGGCTTCACCGATGCCCAAGGCTCTAATATTGCAGTACAGGTAGACTATTTAACAGAATTTTTAATGCGTCGTGGCATTAACTACCTAAGTGCAACAGATGCCACACCAGCACCCATAAGCGAACCAGAGGAAGAAGAGAGTCCAGTAGGTGTTGGCGGTATTGAAGGCCCAGGTGACACCAGCGCACAAGAAGGAGCTACACCTGTGCAACCAGAAGCAACGGCAACGACACAACCGCCAGAAGAAGAATCTGGCATGAATATGATGCTAGCTGGTGGCATAGGAATTGGCCTATTGGTTGTGCTAGGAGGCATTGTCATCGCCATGAAAGGCCGTAGCAAGCCAGTGCCACAGGCTGCAGGAGTACCAATGTCAGGCTCTTCCCCTCCACTGCCTCATCAGCCGCCTCCACAGCAAATTCCCAACATGCCACCACCACCAGCAGCAAGTGGGGTGACACAGCCAAGAATGGATCCACAGACGGCGCCAGTTACTCGAGCCAAGCCAAAGCAGACGCCGGTTAGTTCTGGTCCAGGCATGAAAGGAACTTCTGGTCATTTTTCTGGTCAGTCTGTTGAATTTGTAGAGGGACAGCTTATTATAGGAAGAGATCCAAGGATGGCCCATCTAGTGTATCCTCAATCCATGGAAGAGATTAGCCGTAAGCATGTAACCGTGCGATTTGATGATAAAACCAGACAATTTATTTTGGAAGATTCCTCTTCTAACGGGACTTTCTTATCTTCTAATGAAAAACTAGATTCAGGGAAACCCTATTATTTAAAACCTGGAGACCGATTCTATTTAGCGGATCCTAAGGAAGTATTTGAACTGGTTTTAAAGGAGTAAGGTGAATAAAATGGAGATTTCACGTGCTACGATAACCAAAGCTGGTGGAAGAAAATACAACGAAGATTATGGTGGGTGTTTCCTTAAGGATGGGTGGCTCTGTGCAGTGTTGGCAGATGGACTGGGAGGTCATCGGGGAGGCCAAGAAGCCTCCCGAACCGCAGTTCAACAGGTACTGGAAGCCTTTGGAGACAAACCAGAATGTTCAGCAGAAGCCTTACACGCCTATTTTATAGAGGCGAACCGCAGTTTGGCCGCAGGCCAAGCAAAAGATTCGAAACTGGCGAGTATGAAAACCACTATGGTGATTTGGGTGGGTAATAGAAGCCAATCCATATGGGGCCATATTGGAGACTCCAGGCTCTATCACTTTCGGAACCATCGGGTGATATCCTGCACAAAAGATCACAGCCTGCCACAAAAGTTAGCGGATATTGGTGAAATTCAAGCTTCTGAAATACGAAATCATGAAGACCGAAACAGATTGACAGCTGTTATGGATGGTGGCGATTCCATGAAGTGGCGGATTTTGGAGAAACCTATGAACATCAAACCAAAGGATGGGTTTCTACTGTGCACCGATGGATTCTGGGAGTATGTGGTGGAAAAAGAAATGGAATCAGATCTTAAGCAAAGTCATGATGCGGAAGCATGGCTGAAGGCTATGGAAATGCGATTGCTAGAAAGAGCACCCCAACAGCATGACAATTATTCAGCCATAGGGCTAATGGGAATATAGGAGGCGATTAAGATGAGTAAACTAACACGATGCGATAACGGACATTATTACGATGCTGGCAATCATAGCAGTTGTCCCTATTGTGGTGTGCAAAGCCTGGACATCGATATTCAAAAAACCATGGCAAAAAGATCTACGCCATCCGCTAGGAAACAAGCTTCTCCAGGGAGGCCTGCAGAAGAGGGGCGGACCATGGGGGTTTTTCATAAAAAAATGGGCATTGATCCTGTGGTGGGATGGTTTGTTTGTATCGAAGGCGGAGATAAAGGTCGGGATTATCGAATTGTGGCAGAAAAGAATTTTGTAGGCCGAAGTCCAGACATGGATATTTGTATTGAAGGTGATGAAACGGTTTCTCGGGAAAACCATACTATTGTCAGTTATAATCCGAAGGATCATAAGTTTCGCCTGTATCCAGGAGATGGAAGAGGCTTGGTCTATATTAACGATGAAGAACTGGTGATGCCAGCAGTGCTAAATCCCTATGATGTCATTGAACTGGGGGAAACAAAACTATTGTTTGTACCCTTTTGTGGAGAAGGATTCACTTGGAAAAAAGAAAAGAAACAGGAAGAGTAGATGAGAGGATTTAAGGGAAGAAGGTGATGATGAATGGAAGCCAAAGATTTATGTATGGGCTGTATGGAGGAAAAGGGCAGTATAGAGAAATGTCCCCATTGCCAATGGGAAGAGGGAACAGAGGCTTCCTCCCATATGCACCTTCCTCCAGGCACCATCCTCAATGGGAAATATGTCCTAGGCCGGGCTTTAGGACAAGGTGGCTTTGGCATCACCTATCTGGCTCGGGACATATACCTAGATCGAAAGCTGGCGATTAAGGAGTTTTTCCCCAGGGACTTAGTGAGAAGAGATTATGATACCCATGACCTGATGGTTCACGATATGGAAATGGAAGAACAATATGATTACGGAATGGAAAAGTTTTTAGAAGAAGGCCGCACCTTGGCGAAATTCGAAGAACATCCCAATATTGTTTCCGTACAGGACTTTTTTAAAGAACATCAAACCGCTTATTTGGTCATGAACTATATTCAAGGAATTGCCCTCAATGATTATTTGAAAGAAAAAGGTCAGCCCCTGGCTTTTCATGAAGCACTCCCCATCATGATGCCGGTGCTAGATGCCTTAAATGCAGTACATGAAGCGGGACTCTTGCACCGAGATATCAGCCCAGACAATATTTTTATTAGTTTAGGTGCGAGGGTAATGATCTTAGATTTTGGGGCAGCTCGACACGCCATGACGCAACAGAAACGAAATTATTCCATTATTTTAAAGCCCGGCTATGCCCCACCAGAGCAATATCGCCAAAGTGGAAATCAAGGTCCATGGACAGATATTTATGCAGCAGCAGCTACTTTTTATCAAGCCATTACGGGACAAATGCTGCCGGATGCCCTAGATCGAATGGATTATGAAGCAGTACCTTGGCCAGATTGGATGTATCAAGAGACAAGCCCTCTACAACGGCAAGCCCTAGAAACCGCCTTAGCGGTTCAAGTAGAAAAT
This sequence comes from Tindallia texcoconensis, assembly GCF_055383815.1. Classification (NCBI taxonomy): domain Bacteria; kingdom Bacillati; phylum Bacillota; class Clostridia; order Peptostreptococcales; family Tindalliaceae; genus Tindallia; species Tindallia texcoconensis. The sequence continues at coordinate 1,149,616 of NZ_AP042431.1, read as the reverse complement.
CGGTTTCAAGGAATAGCAGACTTTCAAAACGCCCTGTTGAGCGATGCCCCCAGAGCTGCTTCTGAAACCACGGTGGTGGAAGCCGAGAGGCCTTATATGCCAGAAAGGCCACCAGCACCATCACCAGTGCCATCATCCCCAGTGCCACCACCAGCCCCGGTGTCGTCTCACCAGACAACCGTGGCGGATCAGTCTGCTGGGGTACCCTACGAGCCAGTCCAACCACCTATTTATCGGGGAGAAAAAAATAGCACCGTGATCAACATAGGAAGATCTGCTGACAATGATATTGTCATACAAGAAGAAAGTATTTCTCGGCATCATGCTCGGCTGACCCAGGAAAATGGACAATGGTATCTTCAGGACCTGGGCAGTACCCATGGAAGCTTTGTAGATGGGCGTCCAGTGAAAGAGGCAACGCTACTAAAAGAAGGGGCTTATATTAAAATAAGCAGAGCGATGTTTTATTTTAATGGGAAACACTTACTATCCGAGAGAGGCGAAGTATTGCATACCCTTCAACCTGCTCCTTCCTCAGCAAGCCCCCGTCCTGTTGGACAGCAGGCTGCATTTTTAGAAAACACCAATACCGCTTCCAGGCGATTAATGATTTTAGGCGGTCTTGTGATTGCAATGGTAACAGTGATTGTCCTCATTTACTTAGTAAGCGGATAAGGATACCCATGGAAAGAGGACGGAGGGATGATGCTTATGAAAAATGGAAAATTAACTGGATTGGCTGTGCTGGTATATCTGATGGTGTTACTGATGGCCTTGGAAGGATGGGGACAAATTTCAGCTACAGCCATTTCCCTGACCCCCTCGAGTACCACCATGAATAGAGGAGCAGTACTTTCTTTGACAGCTACCTTAACACCAGAAGAGGCAACGGCGGATGGCATCCAGTGGTCGGTGGAGCATGGCCACATTGCTACGGTAAATCCATCTGTGGAGAACCCTTTACAGGCCACGGTGAAAGCCCTTGCTCCAGGGAGTACAACTCTTACGGTTCAAACCCCTCAAGGACATAGTGCAACGGCTCGTATTCAAGTAGTGGTTCCAGTGACAGGGGTTAGTCTGTCTCATACAGAACTGGAACTAGTTCGGGGGGAAAGGACTTCTCTGTCCGCAAGGATCCAACCATCGGATGCCACTAATCACCATCTTCGGTGGGGCAGTGATGATCCAGAGACCATACAAATACAGGAGGCTGGTGCAGGAAACTTTGGGTCGTGGAATGAGGTAACCATAGAAGCCATGGAAGCAGGAAGGACACGGGTATGGGTAGAAACCCAAGATCGAAACCAAAGTGCCGCAGTAGATATCCATGTGATTGTGTTGGTGGAAGCCGTTGTGTTCCAAGATGAAATCATGGAAATGAATTCTGGAGATACACTTCAGACTCAATTTGAAATAGTACCTGCAGACGCTACCAATCAGGATGTTTGGTACGAGTCTACAGAACCATCTGTTGCAACTGTGGACGAAAATGGCAAAGTAGAAGCCCATGGGGAAGGTGCGGCCAGAATCATTCTTCGTTCTCATCAAGATCAAATGATCTTTGATCACCTACTGGTATTGGTAGATGGTGCTCATGCTCCAGAAGAAATGCCTATGATTGGCCTAAAGGAAGAGGAACCGACGGATCAAGATCCAGCCACAGAACAAAGCGAACCAACAGAACCGGCGGCCATAGCAGAAAGCGAATCCGAAAAAAATGGTGGGGTAAGGTCTAAAACCCCCTTCTTTATAGGGGCCGCATTGGTAATCCTGTTAGTGGTACTGGTAATGATATTTCGGAAAAACTCATCTGGTGAAATGAAAAAGCAGGAAATAGTTACCGCCGTGGATTTAGAACAAGCAGAAACAGAGGAAGAAAAAATTCCAGGAAGAGCAGTGGTATGGGGTTTGGCTGGTGAATTTGAAGGCCAAGGCATAGAATTAGCAGAAAACCTGTTGATTATTGGCAGGGATGCATCCTTGTCACATCTTGTATACCCCTCCCATCGAGAAGATATAAGTCGCAAGCATGTAAAAATTGAGTTTGATTCGGAAAAAGGAGATTGCTGGATAACAGATGTATCCGCCAACGGAACCTATTTGGCCGATACAGACCAACGATTACCTCATGATCAGAAAATGGCAATCTCTAGCGGAACTCGATTTTATATGGCAGTGAAAACCGAATTGTTTGAAGTTGAATTTTAATCAAGAGAGACGGAAGGTGATGGATATGCCGGACATTGATGTATGCCTGGGGTGTATGGCGAAAAAAACCGAAGAGGAAGCTTGTCCGGTATGCGGATGGGTTCATGGGACAGGAAATGAATCCCATATGCATTTGCAGCCAGGGGCTATACTGAACGATAAATACCTGGTTGGAAAAGCCTTAGGGCAAGGTGGATTTGGCGTTACCTATTTGGGATGGGACGTGAATTTACGCCTTAAATTGGCCATTAAAGAATACATGCCCCAGGATTTAGCTAGTCGAGCCTTGGGTGATAGCCAAGTATCCGTGTATACTTCTGGCCTTAGCCATCAATATGAGTATGGACTAGAAAAATTCTTATTGGAAGCCCAGACACTGGCACAATTTGAAGGCCATCCCAATATTGTATCCGTTCGTGATTTTTTTAAAGCCAACGGCACCGCGTATATTGTGATGAGCTACATCCAAGGCGTCACCTTAAAGGAATATGTTCAAGGTGAGGGGAACGCACTTCCGGTAGAAAAAACCATTGGAATTGTGATGCCTGTGTTGGATGCTCTGAAAGAAGTGCATCAAGTGGGGATTTTGCATCGAGATATCAGTCCAGATAATGTGTTTATCACCAGTAAAGGCCAAGTGATTCTCATAGATTTTGGTGCAGCCCGGCAAGCAATTGGAGAAAAAGGAAGAAGTCTTTCCATTGTGTTAAAGCCTGGATACACACCAGAGGAGCAATATCGAAGCAAAGGAGTGCAAGGCCCCTGGACAGATATTTATGCCGTGGGAGCCATGATCTATAGGGTGCTTTGTGCCCAAATGCCACCAGAATCCTTAGATCGATTAGACCAGGACACCCTGACACCACCATCCCAGTTGGGTGTGGAAATATCTCCAGCTCTGGAAAGTGCCATTTTAAAAGCCATGGCTGTCAGAGCCGGAGACCGTTTTCAATCCGTAGAGGAATTTCAGCAGGCTCTGCTTTCAGATGTACCCGTAGCCCTGCATTCGTCGAAACCTTCTGCAACCTCCGAAAGATCAGCACAACCAGCTCCGCCGCATCCTGGAGAAGGATCGCCTGTTGCAAAGAAATCCTCGCCAGTGAAACCATTTTATTTAGTCATGGCGGGTGCGGCCATGATAGTAGTAGTGATTGTGGGGTTTGCCATGAGCCGAGGAAATAATGATCTCGGAAGTGCTGTTGCAGGGGGACCAGAGAGTACGGTGGAGACTGGAGAAGCCATGGCAGAAAATCTGGAACCAGAGGAAATTCAAGCAGATACCCAGCCAGAGACCATACCAGATCAGTTGGAAGAAGGAAGCTTTGAATACCAGAACGGCCAGTACACCGGTGAATACCATAATGATTTGCCGGAGGGCTTTGGGAGATGGGAAGGTCCGGATGGCGAAGTGTATGAAGGACAGTGGCATAATGGACTTCCCCATGGTCAGGGGGTTCTCAACGGTGCCGATGGCGATCTGTATGACGGTGAATGGGTGGATGGGAATCGGGAAGGATACGGCGTATATGTGTCCGCCAATAAGGTTCGATATGCTGGTGAATGGGTCAACAACCGAAGAAATGGCACCGGAACAGAAGTATGGCCCAATGGAGCCGAGTATACCGGAGAATATAAAGAAGATATGCGCCATGGTCAGGGAAGTTACACCTGGGCCAATGGAGATCGATATGAAGGCCAGTGGCGAGACGGTTTTCAACATGGTTATGGCGTTTTAACCTATGCAAATGGTCAGGCAAGACAAGGCCAATGGGTGAATAATGAGTTTCAGGAGTAGTCGTTTTAAAAAAGACATAGAGAGGAGGGATGTGTCGGGTAGAAACCGTAGAATGAATAGCAGCGTACATTTATTTTAAATGAAAAAGGAGGCAGCGAGATGAAAAGAAATGGAAAAAGAGTTCTTGTGGTGACATTAGCATTATTAGTGTTGATGACCATGGCCCTAAGTCCATCGGTATTTGCTTCAACTGTAAAAGACTATTTGATTTATGTTCAATTGGAAGGTGTTTTTGATAATGGGACAGCTAGATTCAACATTGGGTATCCGGATGATATACCGGATGGATTAACCAGTACCTTGGAAGTTCAGTATGATTTGCATGGACAGCGAGTAGAAACCCTTAGAACCGATATGATCGCAGAAAATGGTGCAGTGGTTTATGCAGATCAGCTCCTGATTGATACAAGAGGATGGGAGTCCGGAGAATATGATTTAACCTTAGTCGTGGATGGGGAAGCGATGGACAGTGGCACCTTCTTTATTGAAGCCGCTCCAGCCCCAGCCCCAGAGCCAGAACCAGAGCCAGAACCAGAACCAGAGCCAGAACCAGAGCCAGTAGTGGAGCTTGCAGCCAATGAGCGGGCCGTTGAGTTAGAGGCTAACGTTCCTGGAGTCGTAGATTTTTCTAACGTAGGCGTAGAACTAGAACTTATTCTTCCTGATGGTGGAGTTGGAACCGTTCAACTGGATCGAATGGCAGCAACAGAAAAGGAAATTCCAGAAGATTTAAATAGTTTGGGAGCCTTCCTTCAGATCGAAAGAAGTGAAGAATTAGCAGGAGTTCAGGCCACCATTAAATTGGATTTGCCAGAGGTAGATGAAGAAGTAGATATGGAAACCATGGCCATGTATCGATTTAATGAAGGAACCGGAGTTTGGGATAAGCTACCTTCTCGTATCGTAGGTGGACAGATTTGGGCAGAGGTGGAAGATTTTAGTCTCTTTGGTCTCTTTTCAGCACCTGTAGCAGTGGCGGATGCAGCACCTGCACCTACTCCAGCCCCAGCCCCAGAACCGGCTCCAGCTCCAGAACCGGCTCCAGCTCCAGAGCCAGAGCCAGCACCAATGCCAGTAGAGCAAGCAGAAACCACGCCGGAAGCACCGGTAGCCTTGCCTCAAACCGATGGTGGAACCGCTGTAAACATGGGCATGATCTTAGCCATGAGCCTGATGGGAGCTGGCGGTTTACTGGTAACCTCCAAGAAAAAGAAATAGGTAATCTCAGCAACTCCTTGATAAAGAGGAGTTGCTTTTTTGTGGCTAAGGAAATAGCATGCGCATTTAACTTGTGGATTATTTTGTGATTTTGACTTTGCTTTTCCTTTCCAACTAACCAACTTTCCAACGAACAAGACGCGAAGCGTCTTTTTTATTAGACGTGAGGCTTCTTTGATCTTTGATGAGTTTGAGCACTATTGGTCTAAAGTCCTCTGACTTCGGTAAGCCTCAACATTCTGGGTGTGGTCCTGATAATCCCTGCTAAAATTATGGCCACCGTTGCCAACCACGAAATAGAGATAATCGTGGCTTTCTGGTTGTAAAGCGGATTGGATAGAAGCTCGGCCCGGATTGGCAATAGGGCCAGGAGGCAAACCTTTAAATTGATAGGTATTAAAAGGATGCTTTTCTTCCAAATCTCGGTACAACAGACGGTTGGCCAGTTCTTTCCCTTCGTCTAGTCCGTACAAAACTGAAGAACAAAATTGCAACAACATATCAATTTCTAGCCGGTTATAAATAACACCTGCAATGGTATCCCGCTCCTCATCACCAAAGGCTTCTTTTTCTACCAAAGAGGCAATCGTAAGGAGCTCGTGGATACTAAGGCCTGCTTGTTTGGCCTGTTCTTGGTAATCGTCCAGCACTTTTTCCATTTGATTGGCCATGATAGAGACGATTTGACCTGCCGTCTGATCTGCTTCAAAAAAATACGTATCGGGAAATAAATAGCCTTCCATAGGGAAATACAAGGAGGATGAATCAAAATCAAGGTCGGCATTTTGAAAATACCCATGAGTGGCTTCTAAAAAGGCTTCTCGTGTGGTTAATCCATTTTCTTCTAAGCGACTTCCCATCTGATAGAGGGTATAGCCTTCTGGAAAGGTAATGCGTATTTGCTCCCGTTGCTGTCCGGTTTGGATAAGCGTAAAAATTTCTTCAAAACTACTGCCAGGCTGAATTTCATATTCACCAGGACGGATATTTCGATCCGCTCCAGCAGCTTGGGCTTCTTTTCGAAACCACATAGCGCTGCGAATTACCCCATGGTCTTTTAGGTTTTCAGAAACTCGATGCAAGCTGTCCCCATCTTCGATGGTTAGAACAATCGGTTCTTCATGAAGGGTTTTTGTCAATAGAGAGGGAGCAAACAAGAAAGCACCAAGGGTGGCACCAGCAATCAAGACAAACAAAAGTGCAACAACAATCAAACAACCTTTTTTCATAGGAGACAATCCTTCCAAAGAGAATTTAAGAATCAGTAAATCGAATAAATATAGTTTACCATGATCATAGGATGAATGCATCCTTGCAGAGGAAAAAAAGAGCCACTTCTGAGAAAAATCAGAAATGGCTCTTTGGTAGGAGAGAGACCTACGTTAGTAAATCGTTTCAAGGGATACCATAATCACTCTGGAAGTTTCGTCCCATTCAATGGTGTATCCATAATCTTCTAAGGATTTAATAGCCATTGTTTCTTCATCAGGCACTGTGTCCAGTTGGAATAATTCACTGGCTAAGCTGGTGGGAATAGAAGAACGTCCATCCGTAGAAATGGTCATATTGGCTTCATGCTCGGAAACGTCATAGTGATCAAAGTGATACACTAGGTCAGCATCTACTTCGAACACAGCAACAACAGAGGTTTCATTGGTAACAGTGGTTTCCATGCCCCCAAGCATTAGCATGGCAAGGTCTTCTTCGGTTACCACCTTAACAGAGGTTGGTAAGGAAATCTCAGGGGTTTCCAGTTTAAGGGCACTGCTTTCCATGGTTAGGTTCATATTTCCGTCAGGGGTCTTGAGTAAAAGGGTAGCAACTTCGTGATAAGAATCATCTTCAAATACGGTGCTTTGCTCATAAGTACTGCCGGCAATAGCGGTTCGAGCTTCTTCTAGCATGGGCGCAACATAGACTTCATACATGGCCATGAGTTCAGCAAGTTCTTCGTCGCTTAGCTCCAAATCCTCTGAAGGCATGCCCATCATCATGGCCATATCCTCCATATTGGTGAGAGCATAGACGATATAAGCACTTAATAAATCAATCATGTCATCAGCATCCATGGATAAATGGTAGGTCTCGTCTTCGAAGGTCATATCCAATTCGAAATCCAAGTTCATTCCTTCCATAAATTCAAGAATCTGAACCAAGAAACCAGAATCCAACTGAAAATCTGTCTGGTTATCCTGCAGCATAACAAAGTCTTCTTCAATCGTGACAGATTCACCCATGCCAGTCATATCAGCCAGGAACAAGACGAATTCCTGATTCAAATAAATGTCGGCGCCTTGGATATACAGTTCGATGGTGGGAATCACCATCTCAGGATCACTCGTTTCCACATGGATTTGCATATAGCTGTCGAACTCTTCCATGTCAGAAATACCAGTAGCTTTAATGGATACGGTTTCTTCTACTAAACCAGGAAAGGCAAGTTCCATCTCCATGGTCATTTGGCTTTCGATGCCTTGCCATTCTTCGTAAATCTTCTTCATTTCATTCCAGTAGTCTTGGCCTGCGGTGGTTTCTGCTGATACAGGAATAATGCTTATGAACATCATTGCCACCAGCGACAGAATTAGTAGGTTTTTTTTCATGCATTCAACACTCCTTTTAGATTTTTTGGTGCAATATACATGTCTCACTACGAGACAGAATATAAAAAGTTTTTTGTTTTGCTGAAGTTTAGGATTTTTATTGGTTTTTAAAGCACTTCAAGGATGACGAAAGAAATTTAATGTAAGTAATCTTCATTCTAACACAGATCATTTAAAATGCCCACGACAGCCAGCGTAAAAATAAAAAATAGGCGTTTTTCCTTACTTTATAAAGATTAATGGAACCCTGTGTCGGAACTACTTGCCCCAGGCAAAGAGTTGGAATTTGTGGAATTTTTAGAGAGTTTCCAAAGAGGTGATTTTACAGGTAGTTTTGGGGTATGTTTAATAAACGATTTTACTTCTCGAATTTTTAATGGTTACTAAAGGAGCTGATACATTCATGAAACTATTGACAAAACTAAAATTTCGCTTGATGATTTTGCCCTTGATGATTATCTTTATAGGAATTTTTGTCTTATCGAGTATTTCTATTGTTTTGGTTAGAGATCAAATTTTAAATGAGATGGAGAGAGAAGGCTTTAACCGAGCTACCGATTTTATAGCAAGAGCCAATGATGGCTTTCTGGCTACAGAAACCATCAATGCTTTGTTAGAAGATAAAATTATTGGGACTGCTCGGGTTGTCGAAGAAGAGTTATCTTTACCAGTAGAAGAGCAAAGAGTGAACAGTGCATGGCTCGAAGAACTAGCCAATGATTTAGCTGTTCATCGTATTCATTATTGGAGTGCTGAAGATCAATCAATTGTCTACTCTGCCACCGATGGCTTTGAAGGCTTGGAGCTCCCAGAGGATCATGTATTAACGGAGTTTATCCCAAGCAATGAACCCTATTTATTTGAAGAAATTCGCCAAAGTACAGAAACCGATGAATCCTTTAAATTTGGTTATCTTAGGCTGGAAAACGGCAATATTCTTCAGGTAGGCTTAGAGGCCAGCGTAGTAAATGAACTATTGGAAAGTGCCGAATATCAAACCTTAGTGACGCAAATTAGCAATACGGAAGGCATTGAATATGCATTATTTATTGATAATGACTTTACAGCCTTTGCCCATAGCGATGAAGACCGAATAGGCATGGACCTTTCCGATGACCAAGCCGCCATTAGTACCATAAACGAGAACCAACGATACTCCAGTACTTTTTTATATACAGAAGAGGAAATTGAAGTGTTTGACGTGGCGGTTCCCGTTGAAGTGGATGGTCACATTACGGGAGCGATTAATATTGGTTTTTCGATGAAAGAAGTAAACGAATCCATTCAACAAGTAATTCGGATTACCTTAATGACAGCAGTGGTTATTTTCATTATTCTTGCCCTAGTGTTATATTTCAATGTCAGTAAATCGGTAAAAGGCTTAAGCAAGATTAAAACCTTTGTCGAAAGCTTAGGCGAGGGGATCTTTACCAATGAAATGGATGAAGCACTCCTAAAAGATAAGGGAGAACTGGGAGAAATTTCAACATCCTTATTATTAACCCAGAAGAGCAATAAATCGATGATAGAAGATATTATTCAGCGAGCAGAGCAACTTTCAAACTCTTCCCATGAGTTAGAAGAAATTAGTAAAGTTTCCTTTACGGCGTCTAAAGAAGTAGAAGATGCGGTAGAACAAATATCCAAAGGAGCCACAGAACAGGCAGAAGAGACAGAAAAAGGAGCAGAAAATGCTCGTGCCTTAGGAGATGTAATGGACTCCAACGAGGATAAAATGAAAAGACTTAATACTTCGATCCAACAAATATCAGAACTCAAAGATTATGGCCTTAAAACCGTAGATAACCTGGTAGAAGATGCAAGAAAAAGCGATGAAGCCTCTAAAATGGTAAAGAAATTGATTAATCGAACCAATGAAAGCGCCAATACCATTACTCAAGCCATTGAAAACATTGGAAGCATTGCAGAGCAAACCAATCTATTGGCTTTAAACGCTTCCATTGAAGCAGCTCGAGCTGGTGAAGCTGGTAAAGGCTTTGCCGTAGTAGCAGAGGAAATTCGAAAACTTGCAGAACAATCCAATACCTTTAGCGAAGAAATTACTACGGTCATCAACACCCTACAGGTAGAAACCGACGAAGGAGTAACCACCGTAGAAGATCTAGAAAAGATTATGGATCATCAAATGCAAAGTGTGACCCATACATCAGACAACTTCAAGGACATTGCAAAATCCTTGGAAAACATGAAACAATCCTTAGAAGCCATCAACACCTCGGGCCAAGAAATGACGGATAAAAAGAACGAGATTATCGCTGTGATTGATAATCTAGCAGCTATTTCTCAAGAAAATGCTGCCAGCACCCAGGAAGTGGCTGCAAGTATGACCACTCAAGGAGAGTCTGTTAATGACATCTTTAAGTCCAGTGAAGTTCTCTCGAAACTAGCAGACGAAATGAAAGAACGAGTGAAAGAGTTTACGGTTTAAGCCTTGATATCCAGTAAGAGGTGAAGGATTCTTTCCTTCGCCTCTTACTTCACTACACTTAGTTTTTTCTTGGGTCACAAATTGTTTTTGTGGTCCATTTGTTATTTCAAGGGATTCCTTTAGGAACAGAAGGGAGCGTTCCGGCGTGAAAAGAAAAAAATACTTGTTGCTGGCAATCTTCCTTGCTATGATGGTAGGGTTCGCTATGATGACAGAAAGCCGCCGTGCTTGGTTGCTTAGGGTCGATGTAGAAGAAATTCAGCAAATGATTTTGGCCTATGGAGGCTGGAGTCGACTGGTTTTTTTAGCGCTCTCTATTTTTAGACCCTTAATGGCAATACCTGTTTCCTTTTTCTTTGTATCCGGCGGACTGGCTTTTGGAACCTTGGAAGGAAGCTTTTGGGCCTTAGGGGGAATGGCTGGCTCCACCTCCCTTATCTATTTGTTTTCCAGTCGGTTTCATCGGATCTTTCGTCGAATGGTGCCGTATAAATACATCAGGATGCTTTATAATGTAACAGAAAAAGACCTTATGCCTAAGATTTTTTCCATCCGAGTAACACCAGGAATGCCCTTTGACTCCATCACAGCAGCTTCCGGACTGGCTCGCCTTCCCTTTAAAAAATTCATGGTGGGAACCATGCTGGGAATGCTGCCCAAGGGAATTCTCTATACGTATTTAGGAGAAAATCTGGACAATTATTTATCGCCGAGTACCCTGATGGTTTATGGGATCTTACTGGCGATGGCCATAGCACCTCATGGCTACAAAAGATATATGCGGAAAAAGAAAGAATCATAAAAAGCCAGAAAAAGTGCTGGAAGCCTTTGGCAAAGGAGTTTTTAAATGATAGAAGAACATAAAGATGAATACTATATGAGACTAGCCCTAGAAGAAGCCGAGAAAGCCCAAGCCATAGGAGAGGTGCCGATTGGAGCTGTAGTGGTTCGAAAAGGAGAAATCATTGCCAGGGCCCATAATAAGCGAGAGATAGATAAAATGGCAACGGCCCATGCGGAACTGTTGGCCATCCAACAGGCTTGTCAAACCGCTGGTGGATGGAGGCTGACAGAAAGTACGCTATACGTAACCGTAGAACCCTGCCCTATGTGTGCAGGAGCTATTTTCCAAAGTCGAATTGACAGAGTGGTGATTGGTGCCATGGATCCTAAAGCCGGAGCCTGTGGTTCTTTGATGAATACCTTGCAAGATGAACGACTGAACCATCAAGCAGAAATCATTACAGGGGTATTGGAAGATCAGTGTTCTCGCATAATGAAAAATTTTTTCATGAAGCTTCGAGAGAAAAAGACCTATTCAAAAAAACTATAGAAATTCAAATACCCATAGAAAAAATCTATTTCAATTAAAAGCAGCTCCATGATAAAGTATCGAATGAATCCTGTTTAGAAGACTTCCTTTCTATAGGCGGTTTCGTCCTTAGGATGTCCATAAACCTTGACAGAATACATAGGAAGATGAAGGGATGATAAACGTGAAAGAAGAATGGCTCGTAGCCTTTCATTCCACTCACCACGCTATAGCGGCAGAACGTTTGGGAAAAGAGGCTGGATGGTCCATGGAAATGATTCCTACCCCAAGGGATATTTCAGCTAGTTGTGGCCTTTCGCTACATTTTCCAGTCTCCACGGAGACTGACCAAGCAACGGTGATGCAGAAACTGAAGGAAAAAAGAATTCTTTGGGCCGGCGTATACTTACCAGAGAAAGCCCCGAAAAATGGCAAGAAATGGAAACTTCTAGTGGCAGGAGAAGAATAAACAAAGAAACTACTTGGATGTAGCTTAGGAGGATCATTGTGGTTCGTATTGGAATAGATATTGGTTCAACGGTTACAAAAGCAGTGGTACTGCAAGGACAAGACATTATCGCATACCATCGGTTACCTACTGGCTGGAGCCCAAAAGAAACCGGAGAGGCCCTCATCCAACAATTAAAAGAGAAGCAAGGGTTTTCGGAACAGGAAATTAGTTCGGTGGTGACCACTGGTTACGGACGTAAAACCTTGTCCTTTGCTACTCGAAAAATAACAGAAATCACATGCCATGCCAAAGGTGCTTTTTACCTTAGTCCTACATCCAGAACCGTCATTGATATTGGAGGGCAAGACAGCAAAGTAATTCGGATGGACGATGCTGGAAATGTAGTGGATTTTATTATGAACGATAAATGTGCAGCTGGTACAGGGCAGTTTTTACAGGTAATGGCTACCCGTTTAGAAGTCGATGTTAAGGATCTAGAAAAAATGGCATTGCAGGATAAACCAGCTCAAATAAATAGTATGTGTACGGTTTTTGCTGAATCAGAAATCATCGGAATGTTGGCGGGTGGGGCTTCTAAGGAAAGCATTGCCTCCGGACTGCTATCGTCTACGGCTGGTCGAATTTCTACCCAGGCAATGAGAATAGGCGTGGAGGAATCCATATTTTTCTCAGGAGGCTTGGCGAGGAATAGATACCTACAACAGAAGCTTGAAGAAAACCTGGGAAAAGCCATAGAAGTGTCTTCCATGGCTCAGTATACAGGAGCCATTGGGGCTGCGCTTTTAGGGTAAAAGGAGTGAATACAATCAATTTACAAAAAAGCCTTGCCAAAGACAAGAGTTTTCTTTATAATAGATTGTGCGGCTATTCATCAAAGGAAGCCTAATAGAGGATCTGTTTAAAAGATCTGTTTGTGGATAATCAAGGAGAGGTGACCGAGTGGCTAAGGGGCACGCCTGGAAAGCGTGTAAGGCTTAACGGCCCCGCGGGTTCGAGTCCCGCTCTCTCCGCCATTAAATTTGTCATAAAGGTTGCTGTGCTAGATGGGGAGGTAGCGGTGCCCTATAACCTGCAAACCGCTATAGCAGGGTTGAATTCCCCGTGGAGGCATTGTATTTGTGGTGCAGACTCGGATAAGTGGTTATGACGATTGGGTCCCGCTCAACGAAAGCTCATGAACCCCGTCAGGTCCGGAAGGAAGCAGCGGTAAGTGATCCCTTTTGTGTGCTGCGGGCCAGCCTGATTTGAGCTAACTGTTCGGGTACCGGCTATGAAGCATTGTCGAATCGGGGTGCACAGCTTTTATTAATTACAGTTAAAAGAGTAAGCGTAATAAAAAAGACCAAAACCAAAAAAAATGATCGTAAAAGACAAGTGATAATACACTTGTCTTTTTTGTGGCTAAGGAAATAGCATGCGCATTTAACGTGTGGATTATTTTGTGACTTTGACTTTGTTTTTCCTTTCCAACTAACCAAGGAAATCGCAGAGGGCTGAATTACAATAGATCCAGCGTTCTTTTCCATGTTAATTTTTTATCAAAAAAAGGATTGCCTTTTATAGGAAAACGTTATATAATTATTGCAGAGATCGATATCAATATAGTGCATCGACAAAATTTCATACGAACACTGGATGACGCATGCGGGAGAGAGCTCGAAATGAGCCGCCGAAGGTAAAAGCTAATGGCTAAGATCCTTAGTGAATTTCTCAGGCAAAAAGACCGTGTGTTGACAGACCTCTGGAAAGCGAAAGCACCGAAGGAGCAAGTCCTGTTAATGATTTCATTAACAGGGAGAAACTCTCAGGTCCCAATACAGAGCAAATAGGATGAATTTCCTGTTTGCTCTTTTTTGCGACCAAGGAAATCGGCCTAAACATTCTTTTACCTAGGCGGTGGTGGCATGGTAACAACAAATAATCCAATGGTAAAACATTATCTGGAAGAGCAGGGAAAGCCCTTGTTTTGGGTAGAAGGGGATTACGAGGACGTACTGTTAGAGGTACGAAATCGAGTTCATGAAGGACATCAAATGCTTACCCATCCCTTAGCGGGCAGCGTTAAGCCCTATGAGACGCCTTACCGTACAGTGGTGATTTCCGACGAAAAAACCACCTTGCACATGCCGTCCCTTCAAACCTTAGAGCAGGCATTTGCATTGCTAGCATCCTTTAAAGGCAAAGATGGAAAACTTCATTCTCTGCGAACGTACAGAGAAGAAGATTTGCCAGACCTTCAATTAGTGGATTTGGACTTAATCAAGTCTGTTATAGAGGAACATTAAAAACGATAAAAGAAAAGAAAGGAGCGAAATGTATGAAACTCGAAGTAGGAAAAGTGTTTATTGAAGACGTTCAGTTTGGGGAAAAAACCCATGTGGACGGACACGTGTTGGTTGTGGATCACAGAGAGCTGCTGGAAGCCATTGGAGGCGATGAGCACCTATGGAAAATCCGAGTAGATTTAGCCCATCCAGGAGAATCTGTGCGTATTACACCCGTAAAAGATGTGATTGAACCACGGGTAAAGGTAAAAGGACATGGGGAGATTTTCCCAGGCATGTTGGGCAAAGTACACACCGTAGGAAATGGTAGAACCCATGCCATGAAAAACGTAGCAGTGGTAACCGCAGGAAAAGTAGTTGGTTTTCAGGAGGGAATTATCGATATGTCCGGTCCAGGCGCCGACTATACCCCCTTCTCCAAGACCCATAATGTCGTCATTACAGCAGAGCCGAAACCAGGCATCAAAGCCCACGACCACGAAGCCGCTTTAAGAACCGTGGGACTAAAAGCAGCCGCATTTTTGGGACAAGCCATCAAAGAAGTAGAGCCAGATGAAGTGAAGGTATACGAAACCCTTGCACCAAGAGAAGCAGCCGAATTATATCCAGACCTTCCACGGGTAGGATATGTGTATATGCTTCAAACCCAAGGATTGCTTCATGACACTTACGTATATGGCGTAGATGCTAAGAAATTGGTTCCAACTGTCATGTATCCAACAGAAATCATGGACGGCGCTATTGTTAGTGGAAACTGCGTTTCTGCCTGCGATAAGAACCCTACCTATATTCATCTCAACAATCCGGTTATTGAAGATTTATACGAAGAACATGGAAAGACCATTAACTTTCTGGGAGTCATCATCACCAACGAAAACGTTACCCTGGCAGACAAAGAACGATCCTCTAACTGGACAGCAAAGCTTTGCGAATTTATGGGCTTAGACGGAGCCATTGTGACACAGGAAGGCTTTGGAAATCCAGATACAGACTTAATTATGAATTGCCGAAAAATCGAAGAAAAAGGAATTAAAACCGTAATTGTGACAGACGAATATGCCGGCAGAGATGGCGCATCCCAGTCCTTGGCAGATGCAGATCCAAAAGCAAATGCCGTTGTCACCAACGGAAACGCCAACGAAACCATCCTTCTTCCAGATATGAACCGACTGATTGGAACAACAGCCTACATTGATTCTATTGCCGGCGGTTTTTCCGGAAGTCTTCGAGAAGATGGATCCATAGAAGTAGAGCTACAAGCGATTACAGGTGCCACCAACGAAACTGGATTCGGCCATCTGTCAGCAGTAGCCTATTAAAAACAAAGACACAGATAGTCAAAAAATAGGTAGATAAACGTTATTTTTAATGATAAAGGGTATACAAAGAAAGGATGGTATCGATGGCCAAAAAGCGAATTATTCATTATGTGAATCAGTTCTTTGCCGGTATTGGTGGCGAAGAAAAAGCAGATATACCACCAGAGTTAAGAGAAGGCGTAGTGGGCCCTGGAATGGCCTTCAATTCAGCTTTTGGAGAGGAAGCAGAAATTGTAGCCACCATTATTTGCGGCGATTCCTACTTCAACGAAAATCCTGAAACATCAAAACAAAAAATCCTTGAAATGATCAAACCCTACGAAGCAGACCTATTTATAGCAGGACCGGCCTTTAATGCGGGACGCTATGGAGTTGCTTGCGCTACGGTGGCTTGGATGGTGCAGGAAGAATTAAACATTCCAGTATTAACAGGAATGTACGTAGAAAACCCAGGGGCAGATTTGTTCCGAAAGGGAATCTATATCATTGAAACCGGCAATTCCGCTGCTGCCATGCGTAAGGCAGTGCCAGCCATGGTGAAAATGGCGAAGAAAATGCTTAATGGCGAAGAAATTGGTAAGCCAGAAGAAGAAGGATATATTCCGAGAGGCATTCGGAAAAATGTCTTTATGGAAGAAAGAGGTTCCCGCCGAGCCGTAAACATGATGATTGCCAAGCTAGGCGGCAAAGAGTACCAAACCGAATATGCCATGCCAGAATTTGACCGAGTACCACCAGCGGATCCGTTGGAAGACCTTAGTCATCTCAAGATAGCCATGGTTACTTCTGGTGGTATAGTGCCAAAACAAAACCCAGATCGAGTAGAATCCTCCAGTGCTTCTAAATTTGGAAAATATTCCATCGAAGGAGTAGAGGATTTAACGGAAGAAATGTATGAAACCGCTCATGGTGGCTATGACCCAATATATGCCAATGAAGATCCAGATCGAGTACTGCCCCTAGATGTACTGAGAGACATGGAGCGAGAAGGGGTTATTGGAAGTATCTTTGAATATTTCTATAGTACTGTGGGCAACGGAACCTCCGTAGGAAATTCAAAAGCCTTTGGAATCTCTATTGGAAAAGAACTAAAGCAAGCAGGGGTAGATGCGGTCTTGCTTACCTCCACATGAGGTACTTGTACACGTTGCGGTGCAACGATGGTTAAAGAAATTGAACGTTTTGGAATTCCAGTGGTTCATGTATGCACGGTAGTACCTATTTCTATGACCGTAGGAGCTAATCGAATTATCCCAGCAGTAGCCATTCCTCATCCATTTGGAAATCCAGTTCTGGAGCCGAAGGAAGAGAAAATGCTGAGACGTCGATTAGTAGAAAAAGCAATGAACTCCTTGAAAATGCATATTGAAACCCAAACCGTTATAGAATAAAGTCCTAACAAACAATCTATTGAAGAGAATGAAAACAGGAGGGGTCACAATGCTAGAACTAGATAAGAACACATTTCAAGAAGAAGTGTTAGATGCAAAAGGATTTGTATTAGTAGACTATTGGAGCGATGGATGCGAACCATGCAAAGCATTGCTTCCAGATATTGAAGCCTTGGCAGAAGCCTATGGAGACAAAGTGAAATTCACTAAGTTAAACATAACAGGCGCCCGTCGTTTGGCTATCTCCCAAAAAGTATTGGGACTGCCCACCATTATTCTATACAAAGATGGAGAAAAAGCAGCAGAAGTAACCAAAGATGATGCGACAAAAGCCAATATCGAAAAAATGATAACGGATCATGCATAAACAGATCCACCATAAGGCGTAGAAGTTATCCAGAAGGATGGCCTTTCCATGCTTCTGGATATCTCATAAATAAGATGAAAACACAAAAAAATAAAAAAAGAAAGGATGGTTCTAAATGAGTATCTTGGATGGCAAAAAAGTCATTATCATTGGCGACCGAGATGGTATTCCGGCACCGGCAATGGAAGAATGCCTGCAGGGTACCGGAGCAGAAGTAGTATTCTCTTCCACAGAATGCTTCGTCTGAACGGCTGCAGGTGCAATGGACCTAGAAAATCAAAATCGAGTGAATACCCTGACGGAAAAACACGGAGCGGAGAATATGTTAATTCTCCTTGGAGGAGCAGAGGCAGAATCTGCCGGACTGGCCGCCGAAACCGTAACCAATGGGGATCCTACTTTTGCAGGTCCATTAGCAGGAGTCCAGTTAGGACTCAAAGTATACCACGCAGTTGAACCAGAATTTAAAGAAGCTGTCAAGGAAGAAGTATATGAAGAGCAAATCGGCATGATGGAAATGGTACTAGACGTCGATGAAATTATTGAAGAAATGAGCAGTATTCGAGAGCAGTTCTGTAAATACTAAGGAAAAAGTTGGAAAAGCTGATAGTGGAAAGTTGGAAAGTAGAAGACAAAGTGCTGAACCAGCAAACCACAAGTTGCTTTTAGCTAAATGATAAGGGTGATGGATGTTGCATCACCCTTATTTTAAACCCTGACCACTATTATGGAGGTGTGTTAATTGGATTTTCCAGTGATAAAAGGAACCGGATACGCCCTGGTATATACACCAGACATCATGCATTGGCATGGAACGACCCAAAGTCTAGAGAGGGCAGCACATCCAGATTCAGAATACTTAAAAGCATTAACCAAGCATACGAGACCTTTTCAAGAAGCCGTAGCCTATGCACCAAACCAAACCTATATTGGCGCCCTGCACCCAGAAAAACTGCGAGATATTGCCAAACCATGGTATGAAAATCCAGTAGAAAATGCAGATAGACAAGGCCCCTTAGGCGAAATCATGCCACAGGATGAGTTCTACGGCTTAATGAAAATTGCCGATGTTTTTGACCTTGTCAGCCTAGAAGAAAACTTTTGGCAACAAGCAAAGACAAAACTCCAAGCCCATCCTCTCTTTGCTGCGGATACGGAAAAAATGGGAAAAGGCGAAACCCTAAGCGATATTCAGACTTACATTGATAAATACCATGCAGATCCGATGTATCATGAAGGAGAACTGATCGGCTGCGTAAAAAGAGCTCACGATGTAGACTTAAGCCTAACAGCCCATATCATTTTCGAAAACTTAGTATCAAAAGCATCTGGGATGCTGGCAATGAAACACTTGATTGATAAAGCAGAGATAGATGTGAACAGCATCGATTATGTGATCGAATGCTCCGAAGAAGCTTGCGGCGATATGAACCAGCGAGGCGGCGGTAACTTTGCCAAAGCCATTGCAGAATCCGTAGGAGCCGTTAATGCTACAGGATCCGATGTTCGAGGTTTTTGTGCGGCGCCTACCCACGCTTTGATTGAAGCTGCAGCTCTAGTGAAAGCAGGGGTCTACGAAAATGTAGTCGTTGTAGCTGGTGGTGCTACAGCTAAACTGGGGATGAATGGCAAAGACCATATGAAAAAAGAAATGCCATTACTGGAAGATGTATTAGGAGCCTTTGCCTTTTTGGTAACCGCCAATGATGGGATCAACCCCATTATTCGAACAGACCTGATCGGACGCCACACCGTTGGTACCGGTTCATCTCCACAGGCTGTTATCACAAGTCTGATCACGACCCCTCTGGAAAAAGGTGGACTGCAAATCACAGATATCGATAAATATTCCGTAGAAATGCAAAATCCAGACGTCACCAAACCTGCGGGAGCTGGTGATGTTCCAGAAGCCAACTATAAAATGATTGGAGCCCTAGGAGTTAAACGAGGCGAAATAGAACGAAAAGAACTACCGAACTTTGTGACCAAACACGGAATGCCAGGTTGGGCACCTACCCAAGGCCATATTCCTTCCGGTATTCCCTACCTAGGGTTTGCACAGCAAGATTTGACATCAGGATCCCTTAATAAAGCCATGATCGTTGGAAAAGGAAGCCTGTTCCTTGGGCGAATGACCAACCTTTTTGACGGAGTATCCGTTATTTTAGAGAAAAACACAGGTACTGTGGCAACTCCTGGAGAAAGCGTATCCAGAGAAGAAATAAAAGAAATGATTCTGGAAGCCATGAAAGACGTTGCCAATCAATTAATGAAGGAATAGGAGGGCTACGAATGACGGATCGAACTGCAATAAAGCAAGAAATCGGCCGAACCCTTCTTTCCTTTACCGAGTCCCTGGATCGGGAAGACTTCGGTCCGAAAATCAGAGTTGGACTAACCACCTTGGGCAGCGAACTGGAACCAGCTCATCTGGTAAAAGGTGCAGAGGAAGCTGTTAGACGATCGACAGATCTGGAAGTAGTGTTGATTGGTCCCAAAGAGCAAACAACCCTGGAAACTGTAGAAGTCACAGAGGAATCAGAAATGCACCAAGTGATGGAAACATTGCTGGACGAAGGTAAAATTCAAGCCTGCGTTACCATGCATTACAACTTCCCCATTGGCGTTGCAACTGTGGGAAAAGTAGTGACACCAGGTTTTGGTCGAGAAATGTTTATCGCCACTACTACCGGAACCGCTGCTACACAAAGAGCCTCTGCAATGCTAAAAAATGCACTTTATGGCATCGTGGCCGCCAAAGCCATGGGCATCGAAAAACCCACCGTAGGCATTTTAAATTTAGATAGCGCAAGACAGGTAGAACGGGCATTGAATACCTTAAAAGCCAATGGCTATGACATAGAATTTTCCGAATCTGTTCGTTCAGATGGCGGCAGCATCATGCGAGGTAATGATCTACTGACCGGCTCTGCGGATGTTATGGTAACAGACAGTCTGACCGGAAATATCATGATGAAAGTATTTTCGTCCTATACCACCGGCGGCAGCTACGAATCTTTAGGCGCTGGCTATGGCCCTGGCATTGGAGAAGGGCAGCAACGCATTGTTTTGATCCTTTCCAGAGCTTCAGGCACTCCCGTAGTGGCCAATGCCCTGCAATATGCAGCAGCACTGGTTAAAGGGAAGGTACAGCAAGTCATGGAAGAAGAAATGGCCAAAGCGAAAAAAGCCGGATTAGATGATATTTTAGAAGGATTTACCAAAGAGACCAAAAAAGAAAAAGAAGAAGAAGTAAAAGCACCACCAAAAGAGATCGTCACAGGCAATATTTCAGGAATCGAAGTAATGGACATTGAAGACGCCGTACAAGTGCTCTGGAAACAAGGGATTTATGCCGAAAGTGGCATGGGTTGCACTGGTCCAGTTGTGATGGTGGCCGAGGAGAAAGTTTCTAAAGCCGCAGCCATCCTTTCAAAAGCTGGCTATGTAGCTGGCGAAGGCGATGTGTGCTAGGGTTAAAAACCTTTAAAAAAGAAACCAAAAAAGACGATGGCATAGAGACACCCAGCCATCGTCTTTTTTTCTTGGAGGTAGATAAGGCGTTAAAAGATTTGATCTTGATGTTCTTTTCTGACTTTCCGACAAACTAACTTTCAAATGAGGATTTTTTATTAATGGTGAAGATTGCCTTAAAGCTTAGTGTTGAAGTAAATGTTTGTTGGCATATTTACTAAAATATGATATATTAATGTGAATTAAAAACCTTTATAGACTCATAATGAAATGTAAAAATTTGTAAGATTTATCATGTGAATGCAGGTGTTTTATAGACTCATAGTGAACTGAAAATAGCAAAAGCATACAAAGCAAGGGAAAAGCACAATAATATTTATGGCTTTTCCCTTGCTTTATATATAGATCTATGGTATGTTTTAAACAACCCTATTTGTAAGATTTATTATATGCATAGAAAGGAGTTGATGGAATGAGATTTAGGCTTATATTCAAAACGGAGGGATTGAATATGCCAACGGATTATCGATCTGGGATACTTAGTTTTTTTAAGGCATCGATTAAAGACTATAATCAAGGATATTATGATGATTTATTTGAGCCAAATGGAAGTTTTCAAAAAAAGTATTGTTTTGCACCATATGTGCCTATCGGTAATATTAATCATCAAAATATTGCATTATCCTTACCAAAAATGTCTATTACTATTTCAACCGGTGATCCCTACACAGGCATGATGCTGTATAATGCCTTTCAAAAGCAAAAAGGTCAACAACACCATTTTTACTCGGATTACTTAACACTTGAAAAAATAACACTTTTGCCTGATCATCAGTTAAATACCCAGAATATTTTGGTAAAAACAATGTCTCCTATTTTAATTAGGAAGCACAACCGTAGTGACAATTCAGATCATTATTTTTTGCTTTCGGATGGAGATGAAGCTATCCAATGTCTACAAAAAAATACACGCTATCAATTGGAAACCATGGCGCCAGCGCTTTTACCTTATGTGGACACTTTGAAAATTGAACCATTTAACTTGAAAAAAGTTGTGGTGCATCACTATGGAATGTTAAAAGACGCAATGGTTGGTACGTTTAAACTATCTGGACATACATTATTATTGCAACATATCTATGATTATGGGATTGGAAGTCATCGATCTGCAGGATTTGGCTTGATTGATGTGTTGCAGGAGGTGGTTTCAGAATGAGCGATCAAATGACAATCATGTTGGATCATGCATTGTATAATGCTGGAGTTCTTGGGTTAATAAAGGTACTGTCACAAGATAAGGATATTGAAGCCCAGATTATTAAAAAAGATCACTCAAATGTGGTTGAAATTCCGGTAGCTTCTTTGGAAACCTTTCCTAATCTATACATCGATTATTTTGTGAAATCTGCAGCTAAGCAAAGTATGCCTTTGAAGAAAATTTTTGATGATTTCGATTGTTTGGATTATCAAGAGTCAGAAGATCAAGCACGGGAGAAGAGGATTACTAAAAAAGAAAAGGATCCTGTAAAGATATATCACGAATATCTAAAGGCTAAGTTGGAGAGGGCGAGTTTTAAATCAGGGTATGAGATCGTTACCAAGCATTACATGGATTCAACGGATATCTCATTGCTTGTGAAGGAAGCGTCATCTCGACTCAAAGAAAAAGATTATCGGAAGGTTCAAGAAATACATCAATCTATTTTGGGTTATTTAAATCAGCATAAAGATGTATTTTATTTCAAAGAAGCCACCTATAACATTTTAAGTCGCTTTTTATCAGGCAAATCTTTCTTTGTTCAAGTGAAGGAACCAGCGGATCAGCTTATCAAAAAAGACTTTGTTCAACCCATCATCGATGCATACCAAGGAAAAAGAAATAGAAACGCATTGGCTTGTTCTGAGTGTGGGGAACCAACCGTTGGTAGTTGGGGATTGACATGGATCAATGATGTAGGTGTTGACATTTCACGCAAACAATCACATTTTTGGAATTTACAGTCGGATACGGAACTGTGCCCTGTGTGCAGGCTGGTCTATCTTTGCATGCCAGCGGGATTTCAAACCACAAATGGGGAATCTATTTTTCTTAATGCAAACGATTGCATATCTAATTTGGATCGTTACAATTCACTTGATGCCATAAAAGATGAGCCAAGAAGTATCGATGACATTGAAAGTAAACTGTACCACGGAATTGCTGAATATTATAAAGAAAAACACTTATCTAAACATGAACATCATCTTCCGTCTGGGATACAGATTATTCGCAGAACTACTAGTGCGAATAATGTGCCTAAGTATGAGATAAAAGATCTTTCGGAAAAGCTTTATGAACTTATTAAGTTGGCAGCAAAAGATTTAACGGCAATTAGTAAAGTTTGGGTCGAGCAGCCTGGCTCTACGTCTAAAAATTCTGTTCGAAGACCGTTGTTTAGCAAGACGGTTAAAACGGTGTCTGAGGGTGGGTCTTTATATCAAGAGATTGATAGACTCATTCGTATCGGAGGAAAACAGGAAATGGTTGGAGTCGGAAAGTTATTGAACATTGAAATGCATCGGAAAGTGGTAGGGATACAACTGAAAGGAGCTAAGGCTATGGCGGAAAAGTATCAAAAGAAAAATTGGATGGTTATTAAAGAAGCAAAAGCGGCAGGCAGTAATATCAGAGTGGCGTTGGAAGGAAGTGGTGCTAAAAACGCTCATAAACGAATGAGTGGGTTCACGTATCGACTTCTAAACTCATTAAAAGCAGGAGATAAGAAGCTGTTTATGGATACACTGCTGAGATATTACATTGGTGCTGGCAAGCCAGTTCCAGATGTTTTTGTTCAGGCACAGGGAGAAATTGAAGAGTTGCGTTTAGCAGGATATTCCTATATTGCTGGTTTAAAAGGAACTGAAAAGAGTTTGGGAAATGATGAGGGGAAGCTCCAAAAATCTTTAGAAGGAGGAAAAAGTGAATGAAAAAAAGAATATGTGGTTTGACAATGACAGTAGTTGTAGAAGGTGAAAGCATGAATCATGGTGAAGGATTTGGCAACTTATCTACGCTAAAAACCTCAACTCGTGGTGATGGATCCATTAGCACTAAGGTTTCCAGAGAAGCTCTTTTTTACAGTCTGAAAAATGGTATTGGGTGGAATGATACGCCTGTGATTGCAAGTGGGTCTGGTGATAATAAGGTGGTTCAATATGATCCTAGTGCAACCATTATTGACTATCCAGAAATTGATCTCGGTGGATATATGAAAACAGCAGAAGGGAGTGGAAATACAAAAACACGTAATGCAGTTTGTCGACTAAGCAATGCCATATCACTGGAGCCTTTTCAAATGGATATGAATTTTTTAAACAATATGGGATTAGCAAAGCGCGGTGGTTTCGATAATTCGATTGCTCAAAGTGAGTCGCATCGGTCTTTCTATGCGTATACAGCGACAATTGATCTGGATCGTGTAGGTATTGATGGTGATTTAGAAGTAGATGATCCGGAGAAAGCAAATCGTGTTAAAACTTTGTTAGACGGCTTTAAGTTTCTCTATCGAGATATTAAAGGTCGTAGGGAAAATTTGACTCCGCTGTTTATCATTGGTGGTGTTTACGAACGTAAGAATCCGTTTTTTGAAGGACGAATCAAGCTTGATAACGGTGCTATTGTTGCCAACCCAATTTTGGATACTTTAAGTCTGGATGAATCCATATCTGCGAACACCATAGTTGGATTGACAAAAGGTATTTTTCAAAGAGATCAGTTTCTAACTGATGCCTTGCAAGAAAAAGTCCTTGCGGTGAAAGATGTTAAAGGTGCTTTTGAACATCTTAAAACTAAGGTGGATGAGTATTATGAAACTAATTAGAGTGAAACTGTACCAACCTTTCGCCAATTATAAACGTCCAGGAAGTATGCAGATTAAAGAAACGTATCCGCTACCACCTTATTCTACTGTTATCGGAATGGTTCATGCTGCTTGCGGGTTTACTAAATATGAAGCGATGGATGTTAGTATCCAAGGCCAATATACTGAAAAAAAGATGGAAGAACTTACAAGATATGAGTTTGGTACAGCTAATCCTAAAAACTGGGATGCTGATGCTCAGAGACGTTACTCCATTAAAATTCCTTTAGAAGATGGTACTTTCAGG
This sequence comes from Tindallia texcoconensis, assembly GCF_055383815.1. Classification (NCBI taxonomy): domain Bacteria; kingdom Bacillati; phylum Bacillota; class Clostridia; order Peptostreptococcales; family Tindalliaceae; genus Tindallia; species Tindallia texcoconensis. Next base: position 1,124,577 of record NZ_AP042431.1, on the reverse strand, counting down.
GGGGTTACAAGGGGACTTTCGCAGGTTAATATTTTGTCGGAAGTGCAGTTGGTTATTCATATCCATGTGCATGATTCCTCAAAACTGGATGAGGTTTTTAAAAAAATAAAAACTCCGATGACATTTCTTTCGCTAGGTCGTTTCGAAGATTTAGTCCGCATTGATGAAGTTAAAATAGTAGATTTTGATTACGAGTTATATGAAATTGAAAGGTTACCTTACAATGCTTATTGGCCATATGAGAAACTCAAATTGGATGAAGCTCTTATGCCATCAAAGGGTACGCATTATAGGCTAAACAAAGAATTTGATTACGTAAAAAAGGGAAAGAAGTATTTGCGAATCTGGAAGGAAAAAGTCAAGGCAGTTTACATCACCAATTCTAACTTTGATCTTGTTGATGGTGGAGAATTGCCCGTTGATGAGGATGGTATTCCGGTTTATTTAGCATAGAAGGAGGACGATCATATCGTAAACTATGCGAAACCGCACAAAAGCATACAGGAGCATACTAATGATCTGCTTTTTCATTATAAGGTATTCAAACAAAAATATTCAACGTTATTAAATGAAGAGGAATGGCTGCTTTTGAAAGTAGCCATTCTTTACCACGATGTTGGAAAAATTAACCCTGATTTTCAGGCGAAAATGTTCGGTATTATGAACAAATTTAAAAAACGAAAGAATCCGCTTGAAATACCGCATAACTTTTTGAGCCCGGTCTTTTTGGATTACGAAGCATTTGCTAGTGAAGTTGGAGAAAAAGATGCTGATCTTGTTCTCGCGAGTATTTATTATCATCACGATCGGGAAGATATCGAAGGCAATGAAAAAGAAGGTGTACAATATCGAAAAAATATGATTTTAAATCAATTGCCATGTTTATTTAAGGATTTCAAATATGATGATTTGATTTATCGTGCGGAACATCTAAATAGAAAAAATTTAAGAAAAGCAAAAACATTTCTAAAGAACATGAGCAATAAAAAGTCATTTCGCTTAGAAAGTTTCCGACGTTACGTTTTAATTAAAGGGTTACTTAACCGCATTGATTATGTCGCAAGCGCAGATTTGACCAATTATGAAATTGAAAAATCATCGATTGATTCTGAAGGGTTGAGTTTGCCAGAACGAATTGAAAAAGTATTCGTTGACAGAAATCCTGCCAATACATTTGAATCTATGCTCCGACCAGCACAAAAATGGATGAGAGATCATCAGAATAGCAACATCGTTTTGACTGCATCCACAGGATCAGGTAAAACAGAGGCTGCTCTTCTTTGGATTGGTCAAGAAAAAGGTTTTTTCACTTTGCCTTTAAAGGTTGCTATTAATGCAATTTATCGACGCATTAAAGGAGATGAAGAAGGACAGTATGGTTATAAACCTGTTGAAGTGCTTCACTCAGGGATTGGTGAAATCTATCTTCGGGAAATCAAAGATGGCAATGAGATGGATATTCCTATGCGTATGAATGCTGCACGTTTAATGTCTAGTCCTCTAACGGTTTGCACGGTAGATCAGTTATTTTATTTTAGTTTTAAACATAACGGGTTTGAGCCAATATTAGCAGTTTTAGCGTACAGCAAAGTAGTTATTGATGAAATTCAAATGTATGATCCTGCAATGGTAGCTTTTTTACTGTATGGTTTAAAATTGATCCATCGAATGGGCGGGAAATTTGCTATCATGACGGCTACGGTACCTAATTATTTACTTGGACTATTAGAACGTGAATTAGCGGATGCTAACGTTATTAGAAAAACTTTTTTAGATGTAAACCCTGAAAAACACCAGCTATGTTATCGGAAAGATGAAATGGATTATGAAGAAATATTAGAAAAAGGTCAGGGGCATAAGGTTCTTGTGATTGCTAATACAGTTAAAAAAGCACAACTTCATTTTGAAAGCCTTAATTTACTTGGTGGCAACAAGGGTGTTCCTGTGAAATTGTTGCACAGCAGTTTTTTGAAAAAAGATAGACGAATGTTGGAGGATTCTATTTTGAAGTTTGGTAATCCTAAACATGCTGAAGCTGGTATTTGGGTTACAACTCAAGTTGTTGAAGCATCTGTTGACGTTGATTTTGATATTTTATATACAGAAATGTGCAGTGTTGATAGTATAATTCAGCGTATGGGTCGAATTTTGAGGCATCGTTCAAGAGAAGAAGGTTGTATATTTCCTAATGTTGTGATTCACGATACTAGAAATGGGAGAGGTAAAAACAACGTTATCCATCCAATTATTTATGATGCATCTGTACATTCTATCACCACATTTATTAGGGAAAATCCAGATTCTTGGGTATCGGAAAAAGATAAAGGAGACTTGATGGATCGAGTTTATTCTGAAAAGTTCAACAAAGAGATTGTGTACTTTGAAGATGAAATTCGATCTATTTTAGAGTCGCTGGAAAATGCAGTTTTATACAACGTAAATACCAGTGAGGCAAAACGGAGTTTGAGAAATATTGTGAGCGATACGGTGCTTCCATTGGAAGTGTTTGATGAATTGTCGAGATCTGGTATGATTCAACAATGGGAAAATACTTTTAAGAAAGATAAAGTTCCGTACCATGAAAAGATTAAAACTATATCAGAGATTCAGGATTTTACAGTAAACCTCTCGGGGAAAACTTATGATGCGAGCTATTCCTCTGGCTATTCATTTTTGGATCAATTAGGAATAAGTATTGTAGATTATACGTATGAATTTTCTATTGAAGCTATGATGGGTGTGGGACTACGCAAAAAAGATAAAGTTGATGGGAGTAATTTTATTGAATGATAATATAAATATTACAGGTACACATATACATTATTATGCGATATGTCATCGGAAGCTTTGGTACTTTTCAAGAGGGATCTGTCTAGAGGCATTCAATGAAGATGTAAAGATAGGAAAAGCGATTCATGAATACGCTTATCCGCGAAAGAAGAAAGAAATACAAGTGGATGCTAATCTTCGAATCGATTTCATTGATAAAGATCAAACGATTCACGAAGTAAAAAAAAGCTCTAAAAATGAAAATGCACATCTGTTGCAGCTTAGATTTTATATGGAAAGAGCTAATGAGCGAGGTCTTGAAGTCAAAAAAGGAGTTTTACATTACCCTGAAGAAGGGAAGACAGTAACCGTTCATTATGACGAAGATTTTTTTGTGATATGGGAACGTATAAAAAAGCATATCGCTGATATTGTAGGTAAGGAAGGACCACCCCAAAAAACGAAAGCGACAGCATTTTGCAAGAAGTGTTCATATTTTGAATTATGCTATTGCTAGAAAGGGAAATCCATATATGGATCAAACATATTACATTTTTGGTGCTAGAGTTTTGAAACGAAAAGACGATACATTAGTGCTTATTTTAAAAGATAATAGCTTTCGTCCTTTACCTGTTGAAAAAGTGCGTGACATATATTTGTTTTCTGAAACGGATGTAAATTTATCTGTTTTGCGCTTCTTAGGGAAAAAGAATATAAATCTTCATATTTTTGATTATTATGGACACTATAATGGCTCATATATACCACGAGAATCTTTTTTTTCAGGGCAATTATTGATAAAACAGGTGCGTGCTTTTGAAGATATGCAACATAGAGTTTTGATTGCAAAAGAATTTATTTTGGCTTCGTTTAAAAACATGTTGCGTAATCTAAAATATTATCGAACAAGAGGTAAAAACCTTGAAGATGCCATTGTAACGATGGAATCATTATCAAAAGGTATTGATAGGTGTAATTCGGTTGAAGAACTTATGGGTGTAGAAGGTAGTTTGAGAAAAGTTTATTACTCTGCTTGGAGTTATATTCTTAAAGAAGGCTTCGACTTAGAAAAGAGGGAATATAGGCCGGCAACAAGTCCAGTTAATGCGATGATTTCCTATGTAAATATGCTTATATACACAACTTGCTTGACGGAAATATATAAGACCCAACTTAATCCTACTATTAGTTATTTGCACGCACCAGGAACGAGGCGGTTTTCATTATGTTTGGATATAGCGGAGGTTTTTAAGCCTGTTCTTGCAGATCGTCTTATTTTTAGTTTGATCAATCGAGAACAAATTAAGTTAGCTGATTTTAATGGAATCAATATGTCTGAAAAAGCTACTAAGATCATTACAAGGGCATTTGATGACAAATTAAAAGAAACAATAAAAAATAAAGAATTAAATAGAAATGTCTCATATAGAACGTTGATTCGGTTAGAGTGTTGGAAAATTGTTAAGCATTTAATGGAAGATGCACCTTACAATTCTTTTAAAATGGAGTGGTAGTTTATGTATGTTATAGCTGTTTATGATATTGCTTCTGATGAGAAGGGGGCGCAAGTATGGAGAAAAGTGTATAAATGCTGCAAACAATACCTTAACCATGTTCAAAATTCTGTGTTTGAAGGAGACCTTACGGCAAGCCAGGTTGTTATTCTTAAAAAACAGATTAGAAGTATCGTTCGTAAAGATTTGGATTCTTTTATCATTTATGAAATAAAATATTATAATGGAATAGAACGTAGTATTTTAGGGAAGGAAGATAACTTACTGGATAATTTTATATAAAAGTCGACCATCGGAAATGCAAAATATCTAGGACTTCGACTTTATTGGAATTTCACCAGTGGTAAAAACAAAGAGTTGAATTTTAAATAATATTTGCTATAATTTAATGTAGGTTGACTGTTGTGATTCTTATAAGTCTTTGTTTTCAACATATGTAGAGATGAGGATTTTTATAGAACCATAGTGGAATGTAAACTAAACTACATTTTTATTATCCCGTATGGCTATTTCATTTTTATAGAACCATAGTGGAATGTAAACATATTATTTGCACAGGATCTTGGCTTTTGCCACCATTTTTATAGAACCATAGTGGAATGTAAACTATATTCCATATCCTCGTACTCACATTCGTTGGTAAATTTTTATAGAACCATAGTGGAATGTAAACTTGTTTGCAAGTGTTGCAACGTGACCTCGATGGTTTATTTTTATAGAACCATAGTGGAATGTAAACTTGCTTCGTTTCCTTTTCCAGCCACTCCTGTATTATTTTTATAGAACCATAGTGGAATGTAAACTGGGATATGCGGTTATGGTACGCCTACCGGTGATAGTATTTTTATAGAACCATAGTGGAATGTAAACAGATCTTCCTTTACGTATAACTCGCTGCTGCAGAATTTTTATAGAACCATAGTGGAATGTAAACATGCCAGCCATTGATGACCTTGACGGTGCGGCAGATTATTTTTATAGAACCATAGTGGAATGTAAACACGGTAGATATATTAGATTTGACGATGGTACGCAGATTTTTATAGAACCATAGTGGAATGTAAACAGTAGCGGCGTTTTTGAATTGCTTTTCTGGAAATCCGATTTTTATAGAACCATAGTGGAATGTAAACAAGATTCTTCAATTGACATATATTTGGATTCATAATTTTTATAGAACCATAGTGGAATGTAAACAATGCTGTTGAAGGTATGTGTTATAGCGGAGACCCTATTTTTATAGAACCATAGTGGAATGTAAACATGGCAAAAATTGCACTAGAGGACAACGCTGCCGAATTTTTATAGAACCATAGTGGAATGTAAACTGAGAAAGTTGCGGTGGGTATCGGAAAAGAAAGCTGAATTTTTATAGAACCATAGTGGAATGTAAACGACAATAGTAGATTGATAGAGGAAGCCGTAGACGTATTTTTATAGAACCATAGTGGAATGTAAACTTGTTTAGCCAGTTGCAATATTCCTCACACTCTTTATTTTTATAGAACCATAGTGGAATGTAAACACATCTCGAGCGAGTACGGGATATTCTCGCTTAAAATTTTTATAGAACCATAGTGGAATGTAAACGCAAAAGATTCAATGTTAAGCGGTGCGGCGTCATTATTTTTATAGAACCATAGTGGAATGTAAACATTCCTGCCTTTATTGCCCACATTCCGATGTCGAACAATTTTTATAGAACCATAGTGGAATGTAAACTTTATTAACCCAGTGGCTTTTTCTTTTAGGAGGGTTGATTTTTATAGAACCATAGTGGAATGTAAACTCTGTCCGTCCCGATGATCTGCCTTCCGATCACCAATTTTTATAGAACCATAGTGGAATGTAAACTTTGTAGCCCATATGCTCTACTGTCTTTCCACCATTTTTATAGAACCATAGTGGAATGTAAACACTAGCAGACTTAGCCATAAATGAAGGATTCACAATTTTTATAGAACCATAGTGGAATGTAAACATGGCAAAACAGTTATTATGTGTGACACTTGCTATATTTTTATAGAACCATAGTGGAATGTAAACTTAGTCTTAGCGATGTATTCGGATGCTTTCAGCCTGATTTTTATAGAACCATAGTGGAATGTAAACACTGCTTTGGCTAGTGTCCTGCCGTCTAGTTCTACATTTTTATAGAACCATAGTGGAATGTAAACGACAACGCTAGGCTAATAGAGGAAGCCGTAGACGTATTTTTATAGAACCATAGTGGAATGTAAACGTGAATGATTGTGTTTATCATAAATTCCTCCTACGATTTTTATAGAACCATAGTGGAATGTAAACCGAGTGACTACAACGTTGTCTTGCTTGATTAACTGCATTTTTATAGAACCATAGTGGAATGTAAACTTTTCTACTCCTCCAATTCCTCAATCAGCTTCTCCATTTTTATAGAACCATAGTGGAATGTAAACTTGTCTTTCATTGCTAGACACCTCGGGGCAGAGGATTTTTATAGAACCATAGTGGAATGTAAACAACGATAACGGTTGACGATCTATTTTCGTTCGGCGTATTTTTATAGAACCATAGTGGAATGTAAACCCTCAACTTTCTCATAGTGTCGGTGGCTTCTTCCAATTTTTATAGAACCATAGTGGAATGTAAACTCTGGAACCATAGCAGACCAGTAATTTCTGTGCCATTTTTATAGAACCATAGTGGAATGTAAACCTAGTTATTTCGCCCTTAAACTTGTTCGGATGTGCATTTTTATAGAACCATAGTGGAATGTAAACTTTGATTTTCTGCGTATTTTTGATGCTTCTTTACATTTTTATAGAACCATAGTGGAATGTAAACTCTCCTTGTTTTAATATTTCAATTTTTTCCTGCATGATTTTTATAGAACCATAGTGGAATGTAAACGAAACAGGGAGACGTATGAAAGAAATTGTCTTAGAATTTTTATAGAACCATAGTGGAATGTAAACTACGCCGCATAAGGACAGAACTAAGACACAAACCATTTTTATAGAACCATAGTGGAATGTAAACGACTTTACGAAAGAGTAGCTGACCAGATCAAGCAATATTTTTATAGAACCATAGTGGAATGTAAACGTGTGTACTCTTCGATCAATACATCTATAACATTCTATTTTTATAGAACCATAGTGGAATGTAAACTCCATCTCCAAAATTGTAGTAATAACTGCTTTTATCATTTTTATAGAACCATAGTGGAATGTAAACACCTTACATGCTTATAAATGTAATAATGAAACTTGAATTTTTATAGAACCATAGTGGAATGTAAACCTCTAAAAGCCCAGTAGACCCTAAATTGTACTTGAATTTTTATAGAACCATAGTGGAATGTAAACGTGATAATAGAATTTGAGTTTTATTGCGGGTATGGCATTTTTATAGAACCATAGTGGAATGTAAACACAAACCATTCTGATGATTTTTCAAGCCATTTTTCCATTTTTATAGAACCATAGTGGAATGTAAACCTTCTTTGTTCCGCTCTTTCGGATTCCATTAAATATTTTTATAGAACCATAGTGGAATGTAAACAAGGTTCGCACATCAAAGCAGTGCTCTGTCAACAATATTTTTATAGAACCATAGTGGATATTTGCATAATAAAACTAGCTTATTGAAAATACAAAACACCTCAACAAACAAAAAGGCTTTGATGGAAGAGGCAGAGTGGGAATGCTATAATGGAAATAGGTTTGGAATCAGACCTAAAATGCTGAAAGGGATGCAAGATGCAGTTACGAGCAAAGCCCAAGGATCGGGAGGTAACAGGGCTAATTGCCCAAGGGGTTGGTGTTGTGGCTGCATCCCATTGTAAGGTGAAGGCATGAAAAAAGTAACGATCATTACGAATTTTAGGGGTGTAGCAGAATTTCATAAATCTGTGTTGCATCATCTTTTTCCAGGGATATCCATTGTTGCGCTGGGATTTGATAAAGATAGAATCTCCAAGAAGATTGATGCGGATGTGCTGCTTATTTCTTTGTACTCTATTTATGTAGAAATAAAAGAACTCATTCCACTGCATACGAAAGTAATGATTCTGACCACTACCTTAACCAAAGAACAACGCCATATGATTATGCGAATTCAAGAGGATTCGGAAGTCTTACTGGTGAACTATAGCCCTGAAATGACCTTGGAAAGCATGGCATTGCTGAGGCAAATTGGTCTAACCAATTATAAATTTTTCCCCGTATATCCAGGCAAAGCCGATATTCCCAGGATTCCTACAGCGGTCACCTTGGGAGAAAGGGAGCAGGTGCCGGCTTTTGTGGAAAAAATTATTGATACAGGGCATCGAACCTTGGATGAAACCACCATTATGGACGTAGCCGTAGGTTTGGAGATGGAGCATTTGTTGCAGAGCCAACGGTTTGTAAGCCACTTTAATGGCTTGTGCAAAGTGTCGACGGTGGCCTCGGCACTTTTGGATCGTCTTAATATTTCAGATAGTCGATTTCTTAAATTGCTTAATGTCATTGATGAAGGGATTATCACCACAGATCCAGAGGGGTTTATTTTAGGCATGAACGATAAAGCCCATGAAATACTGGCCTTAAACAATCAAAGCATTGGAAAAAATATTTTGGAAGTTTTTGAATTTGATGTGGTAAAAAAAGCCATTGGTTCCAAACAAATTGTCGACCAAGAGTTAATCCGTTTTAATAACACCACGATTACCTTTCGGTCTGCACCGGTAGTAACCGGTGAAATCATTTCCAGTATTTTAATGGTAATTAATCAATTTGAAGAAAAAGAAAAATATCAGCATCAACTGAGAACAAAAATATTAGGCAAGGGGCATAAAGCCAAATATACCTTTGACAGCATTATAGGAACCAGCAAAGAAATACAAAAAACAAGAGACACGGCGAAAAAAATGGCTAGATCCAATTCGTCGGTGCTAATCACTGGGGAAACTGGAACAGGAAAAGAACTGTTCGCCCAAGCTATTCATAACGGGTCGCGAAGAAAAAATTATCAATTTGTGGCGGTGAATTGTGCCAGTATACCGGAGCCACTACTGGAAAGCGAACTGTTTGGATACGAGGAAGGGGCATTTACAGGTGCTAAAAAAGGTGGCCGCATAGGGTTGTTTGAATTGGCACATAAAGGAACACTTTTTTTAGATGAAATTGGGGAGATGTCTATTCATCTTCAAAGTCGGTTGTTAAGGGCGATTCAAGAAAAAGAAGTGATGCGTGTGGGTGGCGATCGTGTCATCCATGTGGATGCACGAATTATCACAGCCACCAATCAAAATCTAAGAAAGCGTATACAAGAAAACGCATTTCGAAAAGATTTATACTATCGCATTAATGTGCTGTCCTTGAAGATACCTCCGTTGAGAGAACGAATTGGTGATATTATGACAGGTTTTGACTATTTCAAGAAAGAAATGCAAGCTAGTTTTGTCTTGAGTCAGGAAGCGAAAACCTATTTAACCCAATATTGCTGGGAGGGAAACTTCAGAGAATTGCAGAACTGTGTGGAATACCTGGTTTATTTGGATAAAAAGAGGATTCATCAAGAAGATATAAAAGAAAGCTTGCCAGATCTTTCTTATGAGGAAACAGAGGACTGGGAAAGCACTCCTGCCTCTGGCAAAGACTTTGTCCTAGGCTGTCTTTATGAAGCAAGAAAAGAGGGGGAAGGTTTAGGGCGGCGTGGCATGGTGAATTTGGCAACCAAAGAAGGAATCCGTCTATCCGAGAGGGGGATTCGAAAGATCCTGCAGGAGTTTGAAGAGGAAGAATGGGTAACTGTAAGGAAAGGAAGAAAGGGTACGTTTCTGACGGATCAAGGGGTAAAGGTCTTTCTAGAAAGGAAAGGTAAGAATAGGTCAAGCTAGACGTATCTTAGGGTGGCCCTAGGGTAGAAAAAAGAATGAATGGGTTTTAAAAAGGGATCGAAAGGGATCTAAATCCCAATTCGATCCCTTTTAGATCCTAAGAAGCCACCTAAAAAAGCCAAAGCAATGGACTTAGCAGCTTGGCATGAAAATTGCTTCTTTATAAAAGTGTCGGAAAATAAAGAAATAAAAGTTTAGAGCTTATAGAGAAACAGCTTAATAGAATCCAAGGAGAAAAGAGGAGAAGAGACGATGAAAAATTTTGATTTCGTCATTGATCGAAGACGACAGTTTTCAGCAAAGTACGATGAACTAGAGATGAAATTTGGAAGTCGTGATTTGTTGCCGCTTTGGGTAGCAGACATGGACTTTGAAGTAGCGCCAGCCATTAAGGAGGCGGTGGAAGCTAGGAGTAAGGAAAGTATTTATGGCTATACCTCCAGACCAGATAGTTACTGGGAGGCAGCCATCAACTGGTATCAAAGACGCTATGGGTTAAAAATGGAGAGGGAAGACCTGATTCATAGTCCAGGGGTGGTAACTTCTTTGAATGTAGCCGTGCGAGAACTTACGCAAAAAGGAGATCAAATTATCATACAAACACCAGTATATCCCCCTTTTTATGATGCCATCCAGAAGAATCAGCGGGTATTAGTAGAGAACCCTTTAATTCAACAGGAAGGGACATACAGAATCAATTATGAGGAATTAGAAAAACTGGCGGAAAAAGCTTCTATGCTAATTCTATGTAATCCTCATAATCCGGTAGGAAGGGTTTGGACCAAAGAAGAATTAGAAAGAATCGGAGACATTTGTGTGCGACATCAGGTGATCATCATAGCCGATGAAATTCATGGAGATTTAGTGTTTGACGGAGGAAAATACACCCCGATGACTAGCTTGTCTGAATCAGTACAGGCCTTAACCATCACCTGCTTTTCTGCGACTAAGTCCTTTAATATTGCCGGTTTGCAAGCATCTTTTATTCATGTGCCACAGCAAGCCTATAGCCAAAAGTTCCAAGAGTTTTTTGCTATAATGGATTTGGAACGGAATAATTGTTTTAGTTTAGTAGCCGTCGAAGCAGCTTTTAACCATGGTGAGGACTGGCTAAATTCCATGTTGGAATACGTGAAGGAAAACATGGAGTTTGTAGAAGCTTTTTGTAGAGCTAGAATGCCAGAACTGCAGGCCACTCTTCCTGAGGGTACTTATTTACAGTGGATCAACTGCGAAGGATTAGGCTTAAGCGACGACGCTTTAAGTAAATTGATGGTGGAGGATGCTAAAATTGCCATCAATATGGGAGCGGGATATGGGGCTCTTGGTTCTGGTTATGTGAGGCTTAATGCGGCATGTCCGCGAAAAATAGTGGAAGAAGCCATGCACAGAATAGAAAAAGCCGTTATCAAATGGAGAAAAGAAAGAGGGGATGTATCGTGAAAATACCAACCAGAAGAGTACTTGCAAACCTTCCAACGCCGATTCAAGCATTAACAAGAAGCACCAAGCAGATACAAGGAGCTCGGCTCTTTATGAAGCGGGATGATTATACTGGCATGGAAGTATCGGGAAACAAAGTACGAAAGCTGGAGTTTATTCTTCCTGATGCCTTGGAATATGGAGCGGAGGTACTGATTACCTGTGGAGGTGTTCAGTCCAATCATTGTCGAGCAACAGCGGCGATAGGTGCACAACTGGGATTAAAAACCCATTTGCTCTTAAAAGACTCCGGTGAAGAAGAGACGGGAAATTATTTTTTAGACAAACTATTTGGAGCAGAATGCCAGCTCATCACGGAAAAACAGTACCGAGAAAGTCGGACAGAGATGATGGAGGACATTAAAAAAACCTATGAAACCCAAGGCATAAAAGCCTATGTGATGCCAGAAGGAGCTTCTAGTGGCTTAGGGATGTTTGGTTATTATCATGGGTTTCAGGAAATATTAAAACAAGAAAAGGAAATGGGAATTGAATTTGATACCATTTGTGTGGCGTCTGGATCTGGAGGAACTTATGCAGGTTTATACTTGGGGAATCAGTATTTCAAGGCAGGCAAAGAAATAATTGGCATTAATATTTATGACAAAGAAAAAGATTTTCCCCGTATTACCCAATCTATTATAACAGAAGGACTTCAACAAACTGGCAATGAAGGTCTGCTGGAGGGGCTGGATTTCCATCAAGTAACCACTCTAAATGATTATGTGGAGGGTGGATACGGCCTTACAACACCAGAAGGAATTCAGTTTATCAAAAACTTTGCTAGAGAAGAAGGGATTTTATTAGATCCAGTTTACACAGGAAAAGCCATGCATGGTTTGTTTCGAGAATTTGCCACCCATAACAATGTTTTAAAAGGAAACATACTATTTATCCATACTGGTGGCCAATGGGGTGCACTGGCTCGTATTGATGAACTGAAAAGTGAAGAATAAAGGGTCAAAAAATGAGGAGGTTTTTCGAATGGAGAAGAAGAAACTAAGCCCATCCTTTATGTATTCCCTAGGAACCTTAGGGGTCGTGGTTGCCTTTATGCTAATAAGTATGGTTCGTTTTGGTGCGTCTTTGCAAATTGTCTTCTTTTTAGCTTGGTTGATTGTGATTCCAGCCTGTATGAAACTTGGATACGCCTATAAGGAGATCGAAGAAGCCGCTTCTGAAATGATAAAGAAGTGCTTGCAACCTACGATGATTTTATTAGCCGTAGGTGCGATGATCGGCGTGTGGATTGCAGCAGGAACCGTTCCAACCATTATTTATGGTGGGCTGGTGGTAATTACACCTAGGTTTTTTCTTTTGACGGCCTTAATCCTTTGTTCTTTAACTTCTTTGGCAACTGGGACATCTTGGGGCACCATTGGTACTGCAGGACTGGCCTTAATGGGGGTGGGAGCAGGACTTGGTATTCCGGCTGGCATCACAGCAGGTGCAGTGATATCTGGAGCTTACTTTGGTGATAAAATGTCCCCTTTATCAGATTCGACTAATTTGGCAGCGGCGGTATCGGGGGGGCAGCTGATTCCTCATGTGAAAGCCATGTTTTATACCGTGGGGCCTGCGTATCTGTTGTCTGCTGTTTTGTATACAGCCATAGGCTTTAAATACGGGAGCGGCAGCGTGGATCAAGCACAATTAGATTCCATATTAGCGGCTCTAGGGGGGCAATTTGATATAGGCTTGGTTGCCTTAATTCCAGCAATTATAGTCCTTACTTTATTAGTCATGCAAAAACCAGCCTTTACATCCATCCTTACAGGTGCGGTGGCTGGTGCTGTAGTAGCCATGGTGAACCAAGGTTTTGGTTATGGGGAAGTTTTGCAATATATGTATACTGGATTTAGCATAGAAAGCGGCACAGCATTTATAGACAGTTTGCTTAATCGTGGTGGGGTGATGAGTATGGTAGGCCCTGTTCTCATCATGATATTTGCCTTTGGCTTTGCAGGAATGATGCATCATGTCGGCATGATGGATGCCTTGCTTCAGCCCTTAACAAGCAAAGTGAAATCAGATCGTAGTCTGGTTGGTTCCACCATGATCGTAAGCTACGTCACCAACGCTATTGGTAGTTCCATGACTTTTTCCGCTGTCATGACAGGTACTTTGATGGCACCGCTGTATAAGGAACGCCAACTAAAACCAGAAAATCTTTCCAGGGTTATTGAAGCATGTGGAACCTTGGGCGGTGTATTAATTCCATGGAATAGCAATGCCATTTTTGTTTCGGGGATGCTTGGCGTTACACCGATGCAGTATATTCCATATGCCTTCCTTAATTGGTTGACACCACTGGTGACGTTGTTTTATGCGATTACTGGCATCGCCATGACCAAAGAAGAAATGGATTCGGAGAGTTCCATAGAAGCATCTTAAAAAGAGGGTTGCAGGAAAAGCAAGCAGATGAAGGGGATAGGTCAATGAGGTTTGCATATTACTTTCTGATACAGGATATCTTAGGCGTATTGATCATAGCCATGGGCATTCGATTGGCTCAGGTGTACTTTGTGATGATGAAAAATAGAGGCATCAAGCGGGTCTATATGGTGTGTATGGTGGGAAGCTTATTGTTGGCAGCCGCAGGCGGGAATTTGCTTTTTTTTCCTTGGGGATGGCAAACCTGGGCAGTGAGTGGCGGACTATTTATCACTGGAAGGCTTTTGGGGACGTTGGTGAATTGGATAGAAGTCTCATAAAGATTGGATGGATAAATTCATGGTGATAAACAAGCCTACCCAAAATGGGTGGGCTTGTTCTACTTCGAAACTATGCTATAATAAAAATGTAATATTCTTGCAAGCATGGCGTTCATGGATGTAAGAATGACAAGGAGGATTCTTTATCTAAAAAAACAAGAGACAGAGTGGCTGTCTCCCAAAGGAGAAGATCCAATATGAACGATTTATTTGTAGGCCTAATCCTGTTGCTTGGTTTTATTGTGGGAGCCTCCAATAATATTCAACGCTCCAGAAAGCGGCTCTATAAAGCGGAGTTGCCTGTGTTTCGAAAAGTGGAAGCCGCTGCAGCTGTTTTATTGCTGGCATTGGTGGCACTGGTAGGTGGGAATCAAGGGGGCCATTATATGTTGGCGCTCATGGCGGGAGCTTTTGTTGTCTCTGGTGCTACTTCTGCAGGAATTCATCCAGAAGGGATTCTCTATTTACATGGGCCATCGGTATTGCTAAGGATTGAAAAATGGGAAGAAATCAAAGAAGCATACGTAGAGGAAACCGACGAAAAAGCCGTGCTTAGGTTTAAGGGGAAAAGAGGAAGTTGCCAACAGGCATATCCTAAAGCCACCGCCAAGGAATTACGTCAAATGATTCAAAAAAAAGTTTGAAGGTTTTGGTGGGAAGTGGAATATGATATAGTTTAGAAGAGGTTCTTAGAGCCTTGAATACCAATATCCAGGAGGAATGATGATGAACACAGAAGTGGATGCCAGAGGATTGCAATGTCCGATGCCTCTTATTAAAACAAAAAAAGCCTTAGAATCCATTGAAAAAGGCAGCGTTACAGCCATTGTGGATAGTGAAGTAGCTAGGGAAAACATTTCAAAATTTGCCAAGAGTATGGATTATAAAGTAGCGATTAAAGAAAGCCAGGGGGATTTTTACATCGATATATTTAAAGAATATAAATATAGGGAAGTTAATATGATGGATCTAGAAGCAGGATCCCATATAACTGGTGATTTAGTTGTTGTTATTGGGAAAGACTATTTAGGAGAAGGATCTAGAGAGTTGGGAGAAATATTAATGAAAGGCTATCTATATACCTTGACAGAGGTACAGCCATTGCCAAAATCGGTTATTTTCATTAATAGTGGGGTAAAACTCGCCTGCGCTGGTTCAGAATCTTTGAAAAATCTTCGAGAACTGGAAGAACGGGGAGTGGAAATTTTATCTTGCGGAACCTGCTTGGATTATTTCAAAATAAAGCAGGATTTAATGGTAGGTGGTATTAGCAATATGTACACCATTGTAGAAACCATGAACAAATCTAAAAATACGGTTCAATTGTAAAGCGAAGCCAAGGCTTAAAATGCAGGAGGTTGATTCATGTTTTCAGGAATATCCAGCATGCTGGACCCCGTTATCGCCACTTATCAAAGGATTACGGAACTAGACTATATTGGCGGAATGATTGCTATTTTGCTCCAAACGATTTTCTTGTTGATTTTGGCCAAAGTAGCCCTTAGGGTATTAAAAAGTTTTATTAGAAAATTATTTGCTTCTAAAAAGCATTTTAAAATTGATTTGGATGATGCTCGTATTAAAACCCTAGAAGGATTAATGTTAAGCATTGTTCGCTACATTGTTTATTTTATTGTGGGTACATCGATTCTAAGTTCCATGGGCGTTCAAGTGGGGGCTATGTTGGCAACGGCAGGAGTCGGCGGTTTAGCCATTGGCTTTGGTGCTCAAAACTTGGTAAGAGATATTATTACTGGTTTTTTTATATTGTTTGAAAATCAGTTTACCGTGGGAGATTATGTGGAAATAGAAGGTGCGGGAGGAATTGTAGAAGAAATGGGCTTGCGGATCACCAAGGTGAGAGACTTCACAGGCGACCTTCATATTATGCCCAATGGAGTTATATCTAAAGTGGTCAATAAAAGCAGTGGAAAAATGTGGGCGTGGGTAAATATGCCTATTGCCTACGAAGAGGATATCGATCGGGCTATGAAGGTTTTAGAGGAAGCTAGTCTGGAATTGGCCAAAACCAATGGAGACATTGTAGAAGGACCAGAAGTGTTAGGCGTCAATGAATTGGCCGATTCGGGAGTCTTGATAGCAACCCTGGCCTATGCAGCCCCCATGACCCAGTGGTCTGTGGCTAGAGCCATGAGAAAAGCCTACAAGCAAGCCTTTGATCGAGCAGGCATTGAGATTCCATATCCACGGAGAGTAGTAATCATGGCAAATGGGGAGAAAGAGGAGGGAGACGGCCATGCCCATGCAGCTGAATCCCGGGGATCGGGTAACGCTTAAAAAAACCCATCCCTGCGGAAGCAAAGATTTTGATATTATTCGAACCGGAGCCGATTTTCGCATTAAATGCGTAGGCTGCGGCCATGAAATCTGGATTACTCGACCAAACTTGGAACGGAGAGTCCGGAAAGTAGAAACCAAAGAAGAACGGGAAAAAGCATAACAAAAAGCCGCCGAATTAAATTCGACGGCTTTTTTCGATTTATTGGTAAGTGGCCTTAATGGCTTCACTGGCATCTTTGCCATCAACGGTTTGTACGCCGTCAACCCATGTTAGCACCAGATCCACGTTTTCGCTGACCCACTCGACTGCATATTCTTCAGGATCTCTTTCTTCATATCCAAAGGCATAAACCCATTCGTTGACATCTTCAATTTCAATCTTAAACTGTTGCATATATCGTGCCAGGTTAGGCCGGTCTTCTTCTAGGCCTGGACGAGAAAGAGTGGCGACAAATTCTGCCTCTTCGCCCCAAATACCTTCTGGATCTTCTAGGTATTCCATATCAAAGATTACGTTCATATAATGAGGTTCCCATCCACTAAAGACGACCCAATCTTCTTGCTCAATTAACTGGCCAACTTCGGTAATCATGGCAGCTTCACTACTTTCAAGCATTTGCCAATCACCCAGACCATATACATTGTTCTCGAAAGCCTCCAGCATTAGTTCATTGCCGTCGTTTCCTGGCTCTAATCCGTAATAAGTGTGATCAAAAGCTTCCGCATGGTCTGCTAAATCTGTGAGAGAAGTAACACCAGCTTCATATACATAAACAGGAACTGCTGGGGCATAGCTTACGTCTTCTAAATGTGTGTCTAAATGGATGACACGACCTTCTTCGACGGCTTCTTGCAACGGAGTACCCCAAGTAACCCACCAAGCATCTGTAAAGACATCGATCTGACCATCGCTAAGTCCTTCCAGGATGACTGGTAAGGCATAGCTTTGCAAGTTCACGTCATAGCCCAAGGTTTTAAGAACTTCTGCATGAATATAATTTTTCTGCGTAGAACAGGTCCAGGAAACCATAGCAAGGTTTACTTCTTCTGGAATATCCAATTCATCCTCAAGGGCTGTTTCTTCTGATGTGCTTTCTTCTTCTGTAGCTGGGGCTTCTTCAACGTCTGCTTCTTCGCCTCCACATCCAGTGAATGCCAAGGTAGCAAAAAGCATAAGCACCAAGGCCAATGCCAGTAATTTCTTTCCGTTGCGATTGTGGTACTTCATAAATAATAGATCCTCCTTCGTTATTTTCCTTCATTTTCCTTCGGAATCAATTCAAAAATTTCTTGGGAATAAAAGCTACTCACCAAGCGTTCTAGCCAGCGATAGTATTTTTTAGAATCATCAATTTGATGATATTGTTCCGCTGCTTCCTGGCGTATGGATTCGTCGCTGGCAGGGTTGTCCATGACTTGTTTTAAGAGGCACTGAGCATCTGCAATGGCTTGTAGATTTTCTTTGTACTCCCTTTCCCAACGCTTGCAGTAGAAACGTATAAACGACTTAAAGAAGTCTTTTTCTGCTGCATATTTGTTCTTTCGGGATCCTTTTTCCCAGATTCGATTTACCATACCGTTTTCCTGCAAGGCACGCACACCAGTACTCATGCTAGGTTTACTCATTTCTAACATGTCTTTCATTTCATCCAAGGTAACAGGACTGTTTTCAAAGTACATAGTAGCGTAAAGGCGGCCAACGGATGGTGCCGCACCATATACATCCATGGTTTCGGCAATGGAGTTAATGACAATGTCTTTGGCACGTTCAATTTCTTCCAATTGTTTTTCCCTAGCGTGTGGATCTGACATAATAAGAATAGCCTCCCTCAATTGTTCTTTTCTATCCCTTGTATTGACGAATTAAATGAATTAAGTGGATTTAGAAATTATTAAATTCACTTAATATAGTAGTTCTTTTTACTCCTTTTGTCAACGAAAGGCAATCTGATAGAAAAGAAATCATATCTTGGAAGCTTGCTTTTGTGCTGGTCTCTTTCACCTCCTTCTGGGTAGAAATCGTCGAAAGAAATCGAAAAATAAATAAATATAATCTGTTAAGAATTTATTAAACAAACTTAACGGATCGGGATCATCATATATACTTTTGAAAGATTTGTCAAACCAGACTTTGTTAAACATTAAACAATAGATGGGAGAAGGACTCTACCGACTAAGAAAAATCAACAAAGAGAACCGGATTAGGGGAGTAAAAAAGAAAAGGATTTTTTTGGAATGACTTGACAGAGAAAAATAAACTATGGTAGAGTCATATGTGTTAAATATATTTAAAACGTTTAAAAGAAATTTAACAAAATTCTTTGTTGAATGTAGAAATAATGTGAGGAGGGTTAACGATGACACAATTTCCAGAGGCTACCATTCTTGATATTGACTTAACAGCTGGAAAAATTGAAACCAGAAAGATTCCCGGAGAAACATACCGCTTATATCCGGGTGGATCTGCCTTGGGCCTTTACTTGATTCTTCAAGAGATGGAGCCAGGAATCGATCCTTTATCACCAGAGAATATGCTCGTTTTTTCAACGTCTGTGGTAACGGGTCTTCCTATTAGTGGGCAAAGCCGAGTAATGATTACCACTAAAAGTCCGCTGACAGATACCATAGGGGATAGCCAGGCTGGTGGTTTTTTCCCAGCTCACTTAAGAAATAGCGGATATGATGCCCTTGTATTTAGAGGGAAATCTCCAAAGCCCGTATACCTATACATTGACGGAGAAACAGCCATCTTAAAAGATGCTTCGGCAATTTGGGGACAAGTAACTGGTGAAACCGAGCGGATTATTCGAGACCAGCTGGGTGAAAATCAGGTTGAAATTGCAGAAATAGGCCCTGCCGGTGAAAACCTAGTGAAATACGCTGCCATTATGAATATGGCCAATCGAGCCAACGGCCGCAATGGAACTGGTGCGGTAATGGGGTCAAAAAATTTAAAAGCCATCGCCGTAAAAAAGGTGAAGCCACGAAAGCCTTACGATGCCGAAGGATTTAAGAAACTCAGCGGCAACGTAAAGGGAAGAATTGAGGATAATCCAAACATTCAAGGCTTGGGTGCCAGTGGGACCAATGGGGAACTTGCTCCTACCAGCGATGAAGGGTTCTTACCAACGAGAAACTTCCTTTCTGGGCACTTTGGTGAGAAAGTAGAGAAAATCGGCGGCGATGCCATGATGAACAGCATTTTCAAAGAAAGCGACACTTGTTTTGCCTGTGCCATTCGCTGTAAACGTGTAGTAGAAATCGAAGGTAAAGTGGACCCTCTTTACGGCGGTCCCGAATATGAAACCGCAGCTACCTTTGGTTCCTACTGCGATGTAGATAACTTGGAAGATGTTTCTATTGCCAATCAGTACTGCAATATGTACGGCTTAGACACTATTTCCTGTGGAGCTACCATTGCCTTTGCCATGGAATGTTATGAAAAAGGTCTTCTTACAAAAGAAGATACAGACGGAATGGAATTGGCATTTGGTAAGTCGGAGTACTTCCCAGAGCTGATCGAAAAAATAGCCCTTCGAAAAGGCTTTGGAGATTTACTAGCAGAAGGCACCCATAGGGTAGCAGAAAAAATGGGGCCAGAAGCTATGCCACTTAGTATGTGTGTAAAAAAGCAGGAAATGCCAGCCCATATGCCCCATTACAAGCCGGCCATTGGACTGCTGTATGCGGTCAATAGTTTTGGAGCAGATCATCAATCCTGTGAGCACGATCCTTTCTTAACCATGCCGGAAGATTCTTTTGAGCGAAAAAGACTGGCCATGATCGGCATCGAAAAAGGATACGAAGATTCTTTCTCCATGGATGAGGATAAGGTTCGATTTACGATAACTGGCCAGCAATTTTTCTCTACCTTAGATACCCTCGGACTATGTCAATTTGCCTGGGGACCAAGTTGGCAACTCTATGGGCCAGACGATTTAATAGATCTTTGTAAGGTAGGCGTAGGGTGGGAAACCTCCATTGAAGAGCTTCTGAAAGTGGGAGAGCGTAGAATCAATATGATGCGTTACTTCAACATGAGGGAAGGCTTTGATAAAAAGGATGACTATCTGCCAGAGCGTATGTATGAACCGCTTACAGATGGGCCACAGAAAGGCTTTCAGTTTGATAAAGAAACCTTCATGAACTTCAGAGACACCTATTATCAACTGGTAAATTGGGATGATAATGGAAATCCAAGTGAAGAAACTCTGAAAAACTTATCGCTTGGATGGTTGCTTGAAGAAAAGGGATAAAGGTCATGATACGAATTGATGTTAATGGAAAAAAAATCAGCCTTGAAACTGGTTGTACCGTGGAGCAATTATTGGAACAAAAAGGCTATGCTCCTCGGTCTTCGGTTTGGATTAATAACAGGCAGGTGCTTCTTAAGGAGTATTCAGAAAGAGTATTGGAAGATCAGGATCAGGTAAAGCTTTTACGGATCCTGGGTGGTGGATAACAGAGTCACCGCTCTGCCATGGGGATGGTTCGAGCGTCCTCGGAGTGAAGCGTAGAGCCGCAGGAAAGACGATGGAACCGTCCCCGTGGCTTATGTGACTGGAAGCTTAAGATAATCAACAAAAACTAAGGAGGAATTATAAATGGCAATGAACATGGGATTTGAAAACATGACTAACTTACACAGCTTTGAGGTGCCGACGGTTATCAAGCACGGCATTGGTTCGATTCAGTATGCAGGGGAAGAAATTAAGAATTTGGGTGTCAGCAAAGCATTATTAGTAACGGATCCAGGGATTTATGGAGCAGGGATTACAAAATCAGTAGAAGAATCCCTAAAAGCAGCGGGAATAGAAGTGGTAGTCTTTAAAGAAGTAGAACCAAATCCGGCAGTAAAAGTAGTAGGCATGGGTAGCAAGATGTATAACGATAACAACTGTGACGGTCTTGTGGCCGTAGGTGGAGGAAGCTCCATGGATACAGCCAAAGCCATTGGTGTAGAAGTGGCTCATGGCGAATCTGTATTGGAATATGAAGCTGCAGACGGTAAAAAACCTTTAACCAATCGAATTCCACCCCTTACTACCATTCCAACCACTGCAGGGACAGGGTCGGAAGTAACCCAATGGGCCGTTATCACGGATACGGAGAGAGAGTTTAAGTTCAACACCGGTGGTCCGTTAATCGCAGCCCATCTAACCATTATCGACCCAGAACTACATGTCACCATGCCGCCACGAGTAACGGCTATGACAGGGATGGATGTACTGTCCCACGCTGTGGAATGCTATACCATGCACTTTGCACAGCCAGTAACCGATGCCGTAGCACTATTGGCCATCGAATACACCGGAGCCTATTTACGAAGAGCCTATGCCAATGGAAACGATATTGAAGCACGTTACGGCATGGCCCAAGGCGCCATGTTGGCAGGGCTTTCCTACGGTAGTGAATCAGCAGGAGCTGGTCATGCCATGGCTCAAACCTTAGGCGGTATTCTACCAGTTGCTCATGGAGACTGCGTAGCAACCATGATGGGACCAGTAATGGAATACAATTGGAAAGCAGCCCCTAAGAAATTTGCACGAATTGCTCAAGCATTAGGCGTAGATACCTTTGGAATGTCCACAGAAGAAGCGGCAAAAGCCGCTGTTCGAGAAGTGTATCAGTTGGCAGAAGATCTTGAAGTACCAAGTTTGGAAGAAATGGGTGTATCCCAAGACATGATTCCAAGATTGGCAAAAGAAGCCATGAAGGATCCACAAACTGTAGGAAATCCAAGAATTCTTAACGAAGACTCCTACAAGTGGATTTACAACCGGTGCTTTGATTTAGTCCCATCCACTCTTTAAAAAATCCTTTTATCTTCCTTTAAACTATAAAGATAGCATTAGGGCCAGGCGATGAACCATTGTCTGGTTCTTTTGTGTTTACTTCTTTAAACGATTGTAATATCCATTTACATGATAAAGAGGAGCGGCAGGGTGATGACAGGTAACACGGTCTTTGACAATTAAAGTCGTCATAGGTGTTTCCGTATGCATAGAAAAAAGAACATCGTGACCAACACATAAGCCAATGAGGATATTAAAATCTGTTTGCTGCTCTTTAAGGGCAGCCGCTTGTAAAATAGGATTGCACATAGCTTCGTACTGCTTATCTGGCCTCACTCGATTTTCTTTAGGGATGCCTACCAGACTCTTATCAGCGGCCCCCACCTTACAGAGAGCACCAAAATGAGGAATCTGATGATGGGTTAAAAGAGTAGAAAATACCTGGGTTTCCGAAGAAAGACCAGCACAGGAAGCAATTCCCACCTTTTGATACCCCATTCGCTTAATAAACTCAATGGTTTCTTCCACTCGAGTTAATTTTCCATAAAATTGTCCTTCGATTTCAGCAGCAGTGTGCATTATTTGTACAGTAGAAGGATTTTCAGCGTAGGCGCTAGTAGATTCATGAATTAATGCTGATTTCAAAGAGGTGGTAACACAGGCTTCTGGCAAGTGTTCCGAGTTGTTTTGACACGCCTTAGCCTTGCATTGGCAACATCCAGTTTCGGTTAATGGATTGATTTGATTCAATAGAATAACCCTCCTTTAATGGTATGGGAAAAGACCCACTTCTTGCCAGTATACACAAGATGTGGATAAAAGTCTTCTGCTATAGAAAAGAACAATGCAATAAGTCAATTTGATAGAAATATTCAATTAGACCTAAGGAAAAGAACCTGTTAAACTGATGTGTAGCATTGAAAGGACGAATATCCTTAGGATAGGCCAGTCTCCATAGTTACAGTATTAGGGCGGAAAGACCACGGTTTCAATCCTGGGATGAAAGCATAATAGAGGTATTAGAATAAAAGTCTCCATGAAAGAGGTGCGAAATGCAACAAGCTGAACTGGAAATATTTCAAAATTTACGTGGCGATAATATGGTACGAATAAAAGACATGAAGGAAAAAGGGAAAAAAGTGGTGGGTATCTACTGTACGTTCTGCCCTTCGGAATTGGTATTAGCCGCAGATGCTATTCCTGTAAGCCTATGTGGGACCAAGGAAGATCCGATTCCAGCAGCAGAAAAAGACCTGCCACGGAATTTGTGTCCCTTGATAAAATCTTCTTACGGCTTTGCCATTACGGATACCTGTCCGTTTTTCTATTTTTCAGACCTTATCATTGGAGAAACCACCTGTGATGGAAAGAAGAAAATGTTTGAACTGATGGAAGCGATCAAGCCTGTTCACGTTATGCAACTGCCTCACCGAAAAAACAGCAGTGCTTCTTTGCAGTTGTGGGTGGAAGAAGTTAGGGAGTTAAGGCGATACTTGGAAGAGAAGCTTCAGGTAACCATAACCGACGAAAAAATCTGGAAAGCCATAGATACCAGAAACGAAGAACGCAAAGCCATTAAAGGGATTTGCGATCTGAACAAAATGGATCCGGCACCTTTAACAGGCATCGAATTGTTGACCATCGTATGGTCTAAAGGCTTTAGTGCGGATAAAAACGCATCGATTAAAATGTTAAATGATTTACGAGGCAAATTATTGCAGGAAAGAAAAACAATTGACTCAAGCCAAACAGCGATGCCACGAAAACCTAGAGTGTTGTTGACGGGATGTCCCACTGGATTGGGCAGCGAAAAAGTAATTCGCATTGTGGAAGAGCTGGGAGCTTCCGTAGTGGCCTTAGAGAATTGTAGCAGTTATAAAACCTTGGATTTATTGGTAAGCAAAGAAAAAGAAGATCCTATCCAAGCATTGGCAGAAAGTTACCTTAAAATTCCATGTTCATGTATGAGTCCTAATGAATATCGGTTGGAACTAATAGAATCGATGATCCAGGAATTCTCTGCAGATATTGTTATCGACTTAACCTGGCAGGCGTGTCATACCTATAATATCGAAGCCCACAGTGTACATCAACTGGTCAAGGAGTTGGGTTTACCGTATCTTCATTTAGAAAGTGATTACTCAAACTCGGATCTTGAAATATTAAAAGTTCGTATAGAAGCTACTTTAGAAATGGTGTCCTGAAAGAGGTGTTTGTAAGTGAATAAACTGAAAGCAGAAAAAATTTGTAAAACCTATTCCAATGGAAAAGAGATTACAAAAGTACTTAAAAACATTGATATTAGCATCAATGAAGGGGAATTTGTCAGTTTGCTAGGTCCATCTGGTTGTGGAAAAACAACCATGCTGACTATTATGGCTGGATTTCAGGCCGCAGATTCCGGGTGTATTAAAGTGGAGGATCAGATGGTGTCCAAGCCAGGACCAGATCGAGCCTTTGTTTTTCAGGGATATGCATTGTTTCCCTGGAAAACCGTCCGGGACAATATTATGTATCCAATGAAACAACTTAAAGTACCTAAGGAAAAACAGGAACAAAAATTACAAGAACTTCTAAAATTATCTAACTTGGAGGGAAAAGAATCTCTTTATCCTCATCAGCTTTCTGGTGGGATGAAGCAAAGAACCGCAGTGGCAAGGGCGTTGGCATGTCAGCCTAGCGTACTTTTGATGGATGAGCCACTGGGAGCTCTAGACTACCAGATGAGGCGACAAATCCAAGAAGATTTGGAAGGCATTTTTATGAAAGACAAGGTAACGGTTGTGATGGTGAGTCATGATATTGAAGAAGCGGTCTTTATGAGTGATCGAGTCCTGCTTATGTCCACCAATGAAGGGGAAATCGTGGAAGACCTACAAGTAGACCTCCCTCGCCCTCGTAAAAGGGACAATAAAAAGTATAAAGAGTACATTGAACATTTAACAGAGCTAATACAGCAAAATTCTTCTGGGAAAAATCTTAAAGAAGTACCCAAAGAGAACAAAGAAGATAAATGGGCTGTGTAAAACAATCAGGATATTGCAATGGAGGGAAAAAAGAATGGCGAAAGTGCTCATAGAATTCATCAATACCTGTCCAACCTGCGTTGGATACGAAGAAATGATCCGAAAAGCAGCACAGGAAAAAGGGGATCAGGTGGAAGTTAAAGTTTATTACGCTGGAAAAGATTATGAGTATGTTCGGAAATATGGCATGGTAACTAAAGGAACGATGATTATCAACGAGAAAAAAAAATACGATAATCTAAATCAAAAAACCATTGAGGATGCCATTCGTGATGCATTGAAGGCAGGCGAATAGCGGTGCTTGTTTCCTTTGTAAAAGAAGTGTTTTTAGTCAGTATAGACTTGCTCAACGGAGCTTCCGTATGGCTGGTAGCAAGTTTTTTGATTGCTGGCTTACTGCATAATTTTATGAGTCCGTCAAAATTGCATCAAATGCTGGGCAACACCAAACTATCCTCGATCCTTCGAGCAACAGTTTCTGGAATGTTTTTGCCCATTTGCAGTTGTGGGGTTATTCCCCTGGGCATGAGTCTATATTACTCTGGCGCATATATAGGGCCTACTATTGCTTTTAACATTGCAGCCCCCATCATCAACCCGGCATCCCTCATTTTAGCGTTTGGCCTCTTAGGACCTGAAATTGCCATTATCTACTTGATTGCAGGGTTTACGGTTCCAATTATAGTGGGAGTATTGGGCAATTGGTTGGCAGGGCCAGAATTGCATTTGCCAGGCATGGAATATGGAAATCAAGAAGAACGGGTGACCTTGGAAACAGAAGGTGAAGAAACTCTTTATCAAAAACTCAAAGGGGGTCTTCACTGGGGTTTTGCAGATATGGGGGCCCAAGTCAGTAAATACGTAGTGCCAGCAATGGTTCTGGTAGCACTATTATTTATGGCTGTTCCAACCCAGTTTATTCAACAGTATCTGGGAGCACCTGGATTAATTTCAATTGGCGGGGTCGCCTTATTGGCATCGGTGATGTATGTATGCGCTGTGGGACATATTCCCTTTGTGGCGGCATTGCTGGCTAGTGGTGCATCCCCTGGGGTCGCGCTGACATTTTTAATGGCAGGAACGGCTACAAACTTGCCAGAGCTCATTAGTATGTACAAATTAATTGGAAAACGCAGTGTTACCATTTATGCCGTAAGCCTATTCACCTGTGCATTGTTGGTGGGGACCATCACGAATGCGCTGCTAATGCCAGGATTCACACCCGTCTTTGACCTGGCGCGTAATCAACAAACCATTGATTGGGCAGGATTTTTCATATTTGCTCCGCCTTTGATTCTTCGTTATATGGCGTCTATGCTCATCATTGCTTTAGCTTTAAAAGTATATGGAGAAACATTCAGTCGATGGGCACATCGACGACGGGAGATGAAAGTCCATGAAGTCAATTAAAAAATGGTTCCCAATCTTATTGGTCGGCGTGCTAATTGGATTGGCAGGCTGGAATTTTTCTCAGCGAGAAGCCTTTCCGACCCAGTACTTGGCCACAACACCAGCCATTGATTACTGGCGAGAAACGTATAAAGACAACGAACTAATTCTGTGGGATCAAGAAGACTTAACGGACAATGGCCGAATGGATACGGTGATTCTTTTTAGCGTAGGGCCTCGACAAAATCAAATGGTGGTGGTCATGGATCAAGGGGATGGATATCTGATAACAGAGCCAATCCCGGCTCCTGTAGAAAATCAGGTCATCGATTTTATTGATTTTGATAATGAACCTCCCAATGAGTTGTATATATCTGGCTCAAAAGGGCCTCATGTTGGGCATGCAATTTACCGCATTGTGGATGGAGAATTAGTGGACTTATTCTCCATGGACATGACTCTATGTTGTTAATGAGCAGCAATGCAGCAAGTCCTTACTAAGAAAGAGGCTTATGCAGCAAGTGCTTATTGATTAAATAAAATATTTGAATGAAGATGGGGGACGAAAAATGAGAGTTTGGAAGGAAAAAAAGAACTTATTGATTTTGATGATTTGTGCAGCAGTGCTAATGACGGCCTGCGGAGGAAGTGGTGGCAGTGGGTCTGCTGAAAATGGAAGTGCAACCAGTGGAGACGTTATTGAAATAGGTTATTTCAACTGCGACATGATGGTGGCCTGTCCCGTGGCATACCATGCAGGAATCTACGAAAAATATGGACTTAACACAAATCTGACCATGACCAGCGATATTGGCGTCTTGATGGCTGCCGGCCAGATGGATGTTGGATACATGGGAAGCAATGCGGTAAACAACGCCCTTAATCAGGGAACTCCAATGAAAATGACGGCTTTTAATCATTTAGGGGGATCCTATTATTTGGTAGGCTCCAACGAGATAGAAACCGCACAGGATATGGTAGGTAAAAGACTTAATTTAGGTCCGGATTCTCATGATGTAAACCCGGAGTGGCGCATTATTGCACATGATGCCGGGATTCCTTATGATCCGGAAGAATACGAAGCCTATAGCATGTCACAGCGGGATGCCTTTTTTGCCCTTGAAATAGGCGAACTGGATGGAGTGCTGGTTTGTGATCCATTCCGGTCTTTGGCAGAACATCGAGGTATCGGCCATGAATTAGCCGTAAGCAGAATGCTTCCGGATGGCGATTGGGGTTTTAAAACCCTGCTGATTATGCATGATGACTTTATTGAAGAAAGACCAGAGGAAGCTGAAAAGATGCTACAGGCACACGTAGAAGCCATCCAATACCTCTACACCAATCCAATTGAGTCTGGAAAAATATTTGCAGAAGTATTCGATGTCCCAGAGGAAGTGGGTTACCGAACCATTTACCAAAAAACCGTCAGCGAAGGGCGCACCATGACCTGGGTCATTGACGATGGAAATGTTGAGCGATACTATGACATGACACAAAATTATTTCGATATGGCAGACTGGCAGGAGTTTACACCGCAGGAAGAATGGGTGTATCATGACCTTCAGAACAAGCTGGACTTACCGGACTTCGAAGTGTTTATCGCCGAAGAAGTGGATCCAATCTTTCCTGTGGGTATGAGCTATGACGACTGGCTGGAAGCAGCCATGGAGCGGTATGAATCCTAAAGCCTGGGTGGCAACAAGGACTGAAAAAAATGACCTCACAGAAATGTGAATCTGCAAGAAAAAAGCTTAAAAATGCAGTGGGAACATTGGTGGCGCTGTTAATCAGCGCTACCTTCCTGTGGATGCATTTTCATTACGAGGCAGACATGGCAGAGGGAAGTTTAATCATAGGAGTCCCGGATGATGCCGGTGGATTGGTGGTAGATTACCTGGTAAAGGAAAAAGACTTTACTGTTCAACAAGAAGATATGTTCGGAATCCATACGATACGTGATTGCTGCTCCAGCACGGCGGAATGGGCTCTAAGTGGAAATCGGCTTCATATGGCGATTATCTGTCCGGACGCTGCCGCCAGGTTGATAGAAAAAGATCCTCGCTATCGCATCATAGGTCCGGTACTGGCCAATTCGGATATGCTGGTGAAACATCCGACAGCAAATGTGGAAAAAATCGGCATCACACAGAATCGTTGGTACCAAAAAGAAATAGTGGAACACCATTTCGGGGAGAGCGCAGATGCGGCTCCCATGTTACCGGCAGCTCTGCCCTACGCTTATGAAATGGGAGAAGTACAAGGTATTATCGTCGATATTACCCAAGGGTTGTATCTCCCTGGAGACCATTTACCGGGGTACCGGGACAAAGAGCGAATCACTTATGTCTTAATCGCTCGTGAAGGGATTCTTGATAGTTCAGAAGCTCAGTATTTTCTTCAGCTTTGGCAGGAATCCATGGAAGAACTTAAGGATATAGACGTATTACAAGACGCCATTGATCATTATAGCGATGGCGAAACAACAGGAAAGGAGGCGGAACAATGGATGAATTTAGGGATGAAACTAATGAATCCGATGGAAAAGTAAAGCAGGATCTGTTTCCATCCATTATTGGGCGCTTCGATAAAGCCGGTGTGAAAACCAGCGGTACGAAACTTCACTGGTTAGGCAGCGTAGGCTTTTTATTCGTGATCTGGCAAGCGGCATCCATGTATTATCAAAGCAATTTGCTGCTGCCATCCCCTATGGTGACTATGATTGCTTTAGGGGACGCCATTACGGACAAAGCGGTTTTGATTAATATGGCCATTACCCTGCGGCGGGTATTGCTGGGATTCCTTTATGCAACGGTTATTGGGCTACCCATGGGCTTTTTAATGGGGTATTCCAACACCATTTTGAAAATATTTGATCCCCTGATCAGCTCTATGCGACAGGTTCCTATTATGGCCTGGATTCCTTTGGCCATTGTATGGCTGGGGTTGGGAGATGGGCCAACCATTTTCCTGATCGCCATGGCAGGAATTTTCCCGCTTGTGCTTAACACCATTAACGGAGTGCAAAACATCTCGCCGGACTATTACAACGCAGCAAGAAGCATGGGAGCCGGTAAAATAAGTATTTTCACCTCTGTAATTGTTCCCAGCTCCTTACCAGACATATTAAACGGCATGCGGTTGGCCATCAGTGCCGGCTGGATGTCGGTTATATGAGCGGAGTTCATTGCGACGAGTGCCGGGTTCGGCTACTCTATGGTTCAGGCACAGACAAGGATGCAGACAGATCGATTGATTGCCCTGATGATTATGGCGGGTCTTGTAGGTTATATCATTGACCGCCTTATTATGCAGCTTCAGCGAGTTTTGGTTAAATGGAAGTATGTATAATCAACGGATGGTAAACATCGGAAAAAACGTCTTATCGCCTGATGGAGAGCAACAAATACGAAGAATAATCAAAAGGTGAACACAGAAGTATGAAAAAAGTCGGAGGTTAAAATGAAGCCTTTAACAAATAACAACAAGGTATCTTCTAAAATAGGCGAATACCCTAGGGATAGATTAGCCATTGAAAGTATTCATTCCAGATTATGCATGAAAGAAAGAATATTGAGAACATCTTTGATGGAATATGTATTAGAACATAAAAAACCATGTAAGCTAGAAGAGATAGATCAAAACATAAATATAGCAAAAACAGACTTAGATGAAGTCATGGAAGGGCTTTTAGATAAAAAAGCGATTGTAGTAGACGATGAAAAAAAAGTAAACTTTATTTATCCTGTTTCCGCATTCCCTACCCAACACAGAGTGACACTAAAAGATGGTAGATGCTTATATGCGATGTGCGCCATTGATGCTATGGGGGTAGCCTTTACCTTTCAACAGGATATTACTATTGAATCCCAATGCAGTGAATGTGGTGAAAAAATATCCTTAGAGATCGCAAGTGGAAAAATAGTAAAGGTATTACCAGAGGATACGCACGTATTACATGTTGATTTAAATAGAATAGAAAACTGGTCAGGTAGCTGCTGAAATATCATGAATTTCTTCTGTAAGAAGAAACATTATGATCAGTGGGTGGAGGCAGGGAATATTAATAAAGAAAACATTTTCTGTTTAAATGCCCATGATGGTTTAACCGTTGCTGAAATGATTTTTAACGTGGATGATTAAATTTCCTTAAGAATTGGATGTAAGTAATGAAACCAACCAGCAAAAGCAAAAACAAATCGATCATCAATAAGAACCAAAGGAATAGGAGCCAACAACATGACATCTAAATGGAAAGCAATACTAATGGGTTTATTGATAGCAGTTCTGGTCATAACAGGCTGTGGAGGCAATAATGAGCCTGAAGAAGCGGAACAAGCAGCCAATGCAGAAGTTCAGGACGAAGAAAATGCGGTAGAAGAAGACAAAGAAATTCCAACATTGCACGTAGGCTATATCTACAATGATCACAGCCTGCCCATTATGGTAGCAGCACATCATGCAGAAGCCTTTAAAGAAAGAGGCGCTTACTTGGAAACTGTTATAGATAAAGAACGCTACCGACTGATATCCGCCGAAGGAGAAGCTGTGGCCAATATTGAGATGGTGGTTACCAATAGTGGTTCAGAAGCCGCCACCTTATTTGCCCAGGAACAGTTGGATATATCCTTTTTCTCTATTACGGTGGTAATGTCCAATAGGGATAGAGATGTGCCAATTAAAGCATTAGGGCCTATCCATACAGAAGGAAACTCCATGGTATTTCGTAAAGATATGGGTATCGAAAGCTGGGAAGATTTTCACCAATACACGAAAAACGCAGATGAACCAGTGACCTTAGGCTATCTTTCACCCACCAGTTCCGTCACCATTATTACCAAGAGCGCCTTGGATAAAAATGACATCAGTTACACGGAAGATCCAGACAATAGAGAGGCTGATGTTCTCCTGGTAAATTTAAGAGCCACTTCTAACTACATGCCAGCACTCACCAGTGGTCAGGTAGATGGATGGGTAGGGCCTTCGCCGTTCCCTATGGTGGCAGAACATGAGGATATCGGAATCAAAGCAGCGGATACAAAAGACTATGGTCCCATAGGCCATTGGGTCGATTTCCCCTGCTGTTGCCTGGTAGCCAGTGAGAATGCCATCGAAGCATATCCAGAAGCCATGGCAGTTTTTGTTGAATTGATGGAACATACAGCAGAGTTCAGCAACGAAAACAGGGATGAAGCAGCAATAGTGGTGGCAGAGTGGATTGGTATCCCAGAGGAAGCCGCTAAAATGTCTACGGTTCGTTACACCACCATTCCAACGGAAGGGTGGATGAGAGGCACAGAAATTTTATATCATTTCTTGGATGACAGCGACCATTTTGAAGGGAATCTTGTGGGCATGAATTTTGAAGAAGTCCAAGATGAAATATTTGATTTTAGATATACCCAGTAAAGGGTGATAGAGGAGGATCCCCCTCCTCCTCTTCTTAAAACGTAAGGAATAATTACCAACAGAATTTAACAAGCCGAGAAAGACGAGGAGTCAGATATGAAATTTAAAGCAGTGATCCCTTTAATACTCCCCTTAATATTTATCATAGGGTGGCAATGGCTGGCAGTGAGTATGGGGAATTTGGTGGTGTTGCCACCAGTAGAAAATGTGGGAAAAATTTTATTGAACCCTACAGAACCCCTGATAAGCCTGGGATCTTTAGCAAACAATGTAGCGACAAGTCTTTCTAGGGTTTTAATAGGTTATTTTTTAGCGGCGTTGATTGGGATTCCCATAGGCGTTGCAATGGGCTATAAGCCGATATTTCATGACCTTTTCAGCCACTTTTTCGGCATATTCCGACCAATTCCTCCTTTAGCCTGGGTCCCTCTGGTATTAGCCTGGTTTGGCATTACCAGTCTGGCAAACTATATGCCCATGGAATCCGGGTTTTTATACCTGCATTTCAGAAAGATTCAAATTTCCATGTTGTTCATTATTTTTCTTGGAGCCTTTTTTCCTATACTAACAAGCACTATTTATGGGGTTCAAAGCGTTCCTAAAACCTTGATTGAATCAGCGAAAACCTTGGGGGCCTCTGAAAAGGATCTGGTGTTTAAGATTATTATTCCAGCGGCAGCGCCTTCTGTGATCAATGGGATGCGAACAGCTATGGGAGTAGCGTGGATGTGCTTGGTGGCGGCAGAAATGCTTCCTGGCAGCGTGGCTGGTGTAGGGTATATGATTTCTCATGCCTATTCCCTTGCCAGAACGGACATTGTGATTGCTGGCATGATTGCCATAGGACTAGTAGGGGCTACACTAGATTATATGTTCCGAAGCATTGAACGATATAAATTTCGGTGGCTCTATCGGTCCGGATCATAAGAGAAAGTGAAAGCTAGGGAAGGAGCAGGGTGTATGCAATCCGTAGTACTAAAAGCAGATAATCTAGAAAAACGCTATGTAAGTGAAAAAGGATTGTCTGTAACAGCCATCAAACAGTTCCATTTATCTGTGAAAGAAAATGAATTTGTTTCGATTTTAGGGCCTTCTGGCTGTGGAAAATCCACTTTTCTAAGGATGATTGCTGGCTTGGAAACCATGAACGAAGGTTCTTTAATGTATAAAGAGCAAGAGATAAAAAAACAACATTCAGAAATAGGCATGGTTTTTCAGGATTATTCACTGTTGCCTTGGAGAACTGTTTTAGATAATGTGATGCTTGGATTGGAATTTGAGGGCATGAATAAGAAGCATCGATTTGAAAAAGCCATGGAATATCTTAAAATAGTAGGGTTGGAATCATTTTCTAAGGCATACCCTTATGAGCTATCAGGAGGCATGCAACAGCGGGTAGCGATTATCCGATCTTTAGTAAAAGATCCGTCTCTTCTTTTAATGGATGAACCTTTTGGTGCTTTAGATGCACATACTCGAATGATTTTACAGAAAGAATTGCTAGATATCTGGGAAAGAGATAAAAAAACCATTTTGTTTGTAACCCATAGTGTAGACGAAGCCATATACTTATCGGATCGAATTGTTGTGATGAAAAATTCGCCCGGTAGCATCAAGGAAATTATACCAGTAGATCTTCCTAGACCAAGAGATCGGGGAGACAGCGCTTATGGAAAATTACTTAACCTGCTTATTGGCATGTTAGGAGAAGAATATACTGAAACCAGAACTGCATAAATTAGCTAATTCCCTCCCTTTTATAAGAGCTAGGCGATGTTATCATTGCCTAGCTCTATTAGTATGTAAAATTCCATGGAGAAAAAAATTAAAATTCACAAGGAGTTTGCGTCATAAAAGGGTATAAACCGTATAATAACCATAAACCAGAAGGGAATTTCAGGCATTGTACACGAAAAAAGTCTCAAGAGATAAAGGGAAAACCCATGGCTTAGGGAGGATACAGACATAATCCACAGCCTGTCTGGATAAAGAAAGGGGCGGCAATTTGTGAACAAACAACGAAAACCAACGGTGATGAGTGCCATAGATATAGGTTCTTATTCCTTGAAAATGAGAATTGTTGAAGTAGATGAAGTTGGGAATTGTAAATTGTTAGATCGGGTAACCAAACCAGCTGCATTAGGGAGAGACACTTTCTCTACCGGAAAGGTAAGTTACGAAACCGTAGAGCATATCTGTGAAATCTTGACAGGGTTTCAACAGTTAAAACAAGAGTACGGATCTAGACATTATAGAGCCTTGGCCACCAGTGCTATTCGAGAAGCAGATAATCAAGAGTACCTGATTGACCAAATTCGACTTAAAACCGGAATGAAAGTAGAGGTCATAAACAATGCTCAAGAAAGGTACCTGACCTATAAAGCCATCCGAGAAAATCTGCCAGATCATCAACATATTCGTGAAGAAGGCGTTATGGTGGTAGAGGTGGGGTCTGGGAGCATCGAAATGACCATTTATCATCAGGGAAGGATGCAACTAACCCATAATATCAAATTAGGCCATCTGCGGTTAAGAGAAGTATTAGCGGACTTAGAAAAACGAAGCCTGGATTTTCCTCGTTTGCTGGAAGAGTATATCGAAAGTCATCTTGATGCCATCGACTATATTCATCAGGAGTATACCATAGGTCATTTGGTAGTACTGGGAAGCGAAATGAAAGCAATTAACAGACTTTGCAATGGCTCTGAAGCCTCGGATGCCTCTAATACCATATCCAGCCAATCCCTAGAAGCGCTATTTGCAGAAGTACAGGAGAAGCCGGCTGATTATTTGGCAGAAACCTACCAAATATCTATCGATTTGGCTTCGATCCTTCTTCCTTCATTGATGGTCATGAAGAAATTTTTTCAAATGACAGAGGCAAAACAATACTATACGCCACTGGTATCTTTGAGTGATGGGATTGTATCGGATTTTATAGATCAACGTTTTCAAACCCAAAGACTCAAGGAATTCAACGATGACATTCAGCATCAAGCCACAAACTTATTGAAAAAATATCATGGAGATGAAAATCATGCACGAGATGTAGAAGAAAAATCCATCCTTTTTTTTGATGCATTGAAGCGAACCCATGGCATGAAAGATCGAGAAAAATTTCTCTTGCAATTAGCCTGTAAGCTGCATGACATTGGGAAATTTGTCAACTTAAACCAACATTATGATCACTCATATACATTAATAAAAGCCTCGCCTATCCTTAGTCTTTCCCAAGAAGAATTGGAAATAGTGGCTAATGTTTCTAAATACCACAGTAGTCGAGCCCCACAAAAAAACCACGATTCTTACCTTCGATTAAAAGGAAAAGACCGAGTAACCACAGCAAAGTTAGTAGCCATTCTACGTCTTGCAGACGCTATGGATCGAAGTCATCGCCAAAAGATAGATGAGGTGAAAGTACGGCATAAAGAAAAAGAAATGATCATTACCGGGAGTGCGGAGGTAGATACTCTATTGGAAGAATGGACCTTTGAAATAAAATCTGAATTTTTTCAGGAAGTTTTTGGAATAAAACCTTCTCTGAAAATCAAAAGGAGGCTGACCCATGGAACTTAAACTGCCACAAGAACATTCAAAATCCTCTACCAGCTACGATAGCGGACATTTTATCAATCGGGAACTAAGTTGGCTGGAATTTAACCATCGTGTATTAGAAGAAAGCCGAGACAAAACCAATCCACTTTTTGAACGGTTGAAATTTTTAGCCATTGTCACTTCAAATTTAGATGAATTTTTTATGGTTCGGGTAGCTTCTCTAAAGGATCAGGTAAATGCCGGCTATGATAAGCCAGACCCAGCAGGGATGAGTCCTAAGCGGCAGTTAAAATATATTTCTATCCGAGTGCATCAAATGGTAAAAGACCAATATAATACATTTAATAAAAGTTTGATGCCACTCCTTAAAAAACAGGGATTTACATTGTTGCAGCGGGATAAGATTTCGGCAGTTCAATATGATTTTTTGGAGGATTATTTTAAAAAAATACTTTATCCAGTGCTTACGCCGATGGCAGTAGATTCCAGCAGGCCTTTCCCGCTCATTTTAAATCGAAGCCTTAATATTGCCATGTTGGTGCGAGCCAAAGAAAGCCTAGAACCAACCTTTGCAACGGTTCAAGTACCTGCTGTGATTCCTCGTGTCATCGAGCTTCCCTCGGAAACATCTGGCCGTGCCTTTATAATGTTGGAAGAAATTATCATGCTCTTTGCCAACAGACTTTTCTCCGGACACCAAGTGATTGCTGCATCTCCCTATAGAATTACCCGAAATGCAGATTTAACCATTGAGGAAGAAGAAGCCAAAGACTTACTGATGGAAATCGAAAAATCGATTAAACGCCGTCGTTGGGGAGCAGCTATCCGATTGGAAGTAGATGCATCCATGGATCCAGTTTTGCGGGAAACCTTACAGGAAGCATTAGAAATACATAAGGGGGAAATATACTTCATTAAAGGGCCATTAGACTTAAGCTTTCTGATGAAAATCAATGGACTCAAAGGCTTTGATCATCTGATGTTCGAAGATACCCAACCAGTGATGCCAGAATCCTTTACAGGAGAAGAGAGTATTTTTGATATTATTTCCCAAGAAGACCAACTACTGCATCATCCCTATGAAAGCTTCCAACCAGTAGTTCGTTTTGTTCAAGAAGCGGCGGCAGACCCTCGTGTAATGGCGATTAAGCAAACCCTTTACCGAGTCAGTGGTGATTCGCCAATTATTAAAGCTTTGGCAGAAGCCGCAGAAGCTGGAAAACAAGTCACCGTATTGGTAGAGGTCATGGCTCGTTTCGATGAAGAAAACAATATTATTTGGGCCAAGAAACTGGAACAAGCTGGTTGCCATGTAATATATGGATTGGTAGGACTCAAAACCCATTCAAAAATAATCTTGGTGGTGCGAAAAGAAGAAAATCATATTAAGCGATACCTTCATTTGGGTACTGGGAATTACAACGACAATACGGCTAAGCTTTACACGGATATGGGGCTGTTCACTTGTAATGAATATTATGGAGCAGAAGCTTCAGCATTTTTTAATATGTTGACAGGATATTCTCAACCACCAGATCTATACAAGCTGATTGTAGCCCCTTTAGAACTCAGGAAAAGCTTTGTTCGCATGATCCGTCGAGAAGCAGAACATGCCCGCCAAGGCAAAAAAGCCAAGATTGTTGGGCAAATGAATTCCCTTGTAGACCCACATATTATTTGCGAACTGTATGATGCCTCTTGTGCTGGCGTAGAGATCAACCTTTTGGTACGTGGCATCTGCTGCCTAAGACCAGGGGTTCCAGGGGTCAGCGAAAACATTGAAGTTCGAAGCATTGTGGGCCGATTTTTAGAACATCCCAGAATCTATTACTTTCATAATCAGGGGCAGAAAAACGTCTATCTTTCCAGTGCCGACTGGATGACCCGAAATTTAGATCGACGCATTGAATTAATGTTTGAAGTAGAAGACAAAGCCTTGAAAAAAAGGATGGAAGAAATCCTGCATATTATTTTTTCGGATACTCAGAAAACAAGAGTCCTCACCTCGGAAGGCTTGTA
Source organism: Tindallia texcoconensis (assembly GCF_055383815.1). Lineage (NCBI taxonomy): Bacteria > Bacillati > Bacillota > Clostridia > Peptostreptococcales > Tindalliaceae > Tindallia > Tindallia texcoconensis. The sequence goes on along the minus strand of NZ_AP042431.1, from coordinate 1,086,738 downwards.
TAAAAGGGTAGACCGTCGTGGTAAAATGAAGTTGAATGCTCAAGAATACTTTTGTGGACGTGCTAAAGAAACAAATAAGGCGGCTCAAAAGAAGAAAGAGACCCAACCCATAGGCGATCCCATTACCTCCAGTGAAGATCTGCCTCAATAGGATGAAATTTCTTTATGAGAAACTGAAATCTGATAGAAAATATCAATTTCTATTACGAGAAGGCCTATGCTATAATGACCAAGGTGTTTCAGAAAAAACATAAATAAGCATAGGAGGAAAGTGAATGTTAAAAAGACATGGAAGCATCTTGCTGGCACTGTTATTGATGGTAGGTCTTATAATAGGGTGTTCTAATGGGACTGAAGAGGAGGTTGGTGAAAGTACGGAAACATCTAAAACCTCTGAAATAAAGGAAACAGAAGAGGAGAATAGTTTTCCTGAAAAGCCAATACAAATTGTAGTGTCTTCTGGAACTGGTGGATCAATAGACCTTACCGCTCGTGCTATTGCAGCCCATTCAGACTATCTGGGAACCTCTGTAGAAGTGACGAATATGCCTGGCGCAGCCTTTACCATTGGTGCTCAGCATGTGATTGATAGCGAACCAGATGGATACACGTTATTGGCTACAACAGATTCAGCTTTTGGATATAGTCCCTTAGCCATGCCAGAAGATGTTACCTATACATACGAAGATATTGTAGGTGTATCTAGAATTGCAATGAATCAATTTGCCATTGCAATGAATGCTGAAACGGCTCAAGACTTGGGGATTGAAGATTTTGGAGATTTACTAGAGTATACTGAATCAAACCCAGGAGAACTTACCGTTGGATACTCCAGCGTTTTGTTTGATGTATGGCGTGAAGTATTAAGAGATATAGGTAATGACATGACGGTGGTTCATCAAGATAGTGGTGGCGAAGCAGCAACACAGACAGCTGGAGGACATATAGATGTGTATTTTGGTGCTATGCCTGGTATTATTCCTTATCACGAAGATGGTTCTGTCCTTGTTCTTTCAACATTGCCCTATGCTTTCTATGATGGTATTCCATCTATAGAAGAATATCCTGAAGTAAGTGATGCTTTAGGAATGTCTCAGTATGGCGTTGTATCCATCTATGCACCAGCAGATACGCCACAGGAAATTGTCGACTACTTGGATAGCAGCTTCCAAGAAATGTTTACAAATGAAGGCTTTGTTTCCATGCTAGAAGATCAAGGAATGAAGGCTTATTACCAAGGTCATGAAGAGTTTCAACGAACCCTAAAAGAAATGTGTGAACAAGCCATTAGGTTTGAAGAAGTACTTCAGAACTTTGGGAGTTAATCACGAATAAATGGAAATGGATGAGGTCATTTGATAATGAAAATATCAAATGACCCTTTTTATAGGAAACTAAAAAGGCAGGTGTCAGCATGTTAGAAATTATTGTACAATCAGCATCTATGGTTTTTACGTGGCAGGCACTTATTTTTATGTGTCTGGGAGTTGGGGTTGGGTTGGCATTAGGAGCAATCCCGGGCCTTGGTCCTTCCATTGGGATTGGGGTGCTACTTCCGATTACTTTTGGAGTAGAGCCAGTGGCCGCTATGATCCTGTTGATTGGTTTATATAAAGGTTCTTTATTGGGAGGGTCTATTTCAGCTATTCTCTTAAATACACCTGGAACCGCAGGAGCAGCTGCTACAGTTATTGATGGATATCCAATGCATCAAAGAGGAGAAGGGAAAAAAGCGCTGCAAGGAGCTATTCTTAGTTCTGGATTTGCGGATATTATCAGCGATTTATTTTTAATTGCTGGATCAATTTCCTTGGCAAGATTAGCCCTCCTTTTTGGACCGCCGGAGTTATTTTGGATTATAGCCGTAGCCTTGATTCTGACGGCAACTCTGGCAGGGGATTCTATGTGGAAAGGCTTTCTTTCTATGGGCATAGGACTTCTAATTGGTTCTGTCGGTGTAGATCCTGTTATTGGAACTCCCCGACTTGGCATTGGATCGACTATGGGACGTTTACAAAGCCTAGAGATGGTAGCGGTGCTAATAGGGATATTTGCCATTTCTGAGATCCTAATCAATCTAAATTCATTGGATAAAGATAATCAAAAAGGGAGAAGTTCCCATCACTCCATGAGTGGAGGCTCTTTAACCAAGCAAGATATTAAAGAAAGTTTAAAATCCTTTTGGATTGGAACTGGCATTGGCACAGCAGTTGGAGTGCTACCAGGTTTAGGAGCTTCTGCTGCGGGATTTCTTAGTTATAGTGTCAGTAAATCTGCCTATGGTGGAAAAACAAAAGATGGATACTTTGGGGAAGGAGTTTTGCCAGGAGTTATAGCGGCAGAAGCAGGTAATAGCGCTGTTTCTGGTGCCAATATGCTGCCTATGTTCCTGCTTGGTATTCCAGGAAGCTCTGTGGCTGCTTTATTGTTGGCGGGTTTGCGATTGCAGGGTATTGCACCGGGGCCAGGGGTTTTTAGAGATCACGGGGATGTGATTTATGCCATTTTTTTTGCCCTTATAATAGCCAATATCATCAATATGCTCTTTGCTGGGGCGTTGGTAAAACCGCTGATTTGGACGTTGAAAAGAGATCCTAGAATCATTTATCCGATTGTACTTTTTGTATGTTTAACAGGGGTGTACTCCATCAACAATCGAATGCTGGATGTAGCCGTTATGATAGGCATAGGATTTTTTGCCTATGGAATGAAAAAGTGTCAGATTCCAGTAGCGCCGATGGCCATGTCCTTTATCTTAGCAGGTCGGCTTGAAAGAGGGTTTCGAAGAGCCTTGCAAACAACAACAGGAGATTGGAGCATTTTTCTTGAATCCAATATTAGTAAGGCTGGATTTGTTTTGTGTCTAATTGCTATTGGATTGGTAGCACGTCAAAAAATCAAACATAAGCATAAAGCTGAAAGGCAGGTGCATTCATGAGCACTGCAAATAAAGACTTTATGGTTGGGATCCTGGGGATTATAACATCTCTGTATCTTTGGTTAAGTTTTATACCTAGAACGGTGATTGTGAGAGGCGAAGTTCACTATTTTTTCAGGGATCCACAGTTCACTCCCAAGCTTTGGACTGGTTTGATCTTCATTAGTTCTGTAGGGATCCTGTATCACGCTGTTCAAAAGAAAGGAAGCCAGGTGGAAGAATCCATTAAAAAATCTCATGGTAAGACATTGCTGAAAGAAAATATGAAGGTGATACTCTTGATGGGAATCATGTGTGGATTTGTTTTTTTGATGCCTAGGGTAGACTATCGAATCCTTACAAGTGGAGGTATAATGGCAGCACTAATCTGCTTTGGATACATTAAACCAATTCAAATAATTGGGATAAGTGGAACTACCGCTTTGGTTATGTATTATTTTTTTTCAAGTATACTCAAAATAAACTTGTGAGGAGGATTCCAGTGACCAATCAATTTGATGAAAAAGTAGACCGTCGGAATACGGGTTCTCTTAAATGGGATGGAATTCAAGAACGGCTAGGCATTAATGACCAAGGATTACTGCCTATGTGGGTAGCCGATATGGATTTTAAAAGTCCCCCTGTCGTAAGAGAAGCAATAGCAGCAAAACTACAACATGGAGTTTTAGGATATGCAGGTGATTATGAGGCATATTATCAGAGTGTACTTGATTGGATGAAAGTCAAATATAGATGGAGAGCGGAGAAAGAGTGGATAATACATGGAGGGAATCTGGTATCTGTTCTTACAAGGTTGGTTCGGGTATTTAGTCAAAAGGGAGATGCGGTATTAATTCAGCCACCAGTGTATGGAAGTTTTGCACATCTGATTGCTAGCAATCATCGAAAAGTAGTAGAAAACCCGTTGGTTCAAACAGATAGAGGATATGAAATAGATTTTGAAGACTTTGAAAACAAGCTTCAGGAAAATGTTAAAATTTTTCTATTGTGCAGTCCCCATAATCCGGTAGGGAGGGTATGGACCTATGAAGAGTTGGAAACCATAGGGAAACTATGTGAAAAATACAAAGTGCTGGTTATTGCAGATGAAGTCCATGCGGATTTAACCTTACCCGCCTATCAACATATTCCCTACTTATCCGTGAATAAATCCTTTGAACAAAACGGAATACTATGTACAGCACCCCATAAAGCATTTAATGTAGCAGGTCTTGAAATTTCAAGCACTTTTATTCCGTCACCGAATCTTCGAGAATCCTATTACCAAGCAATGCTATGCGACGGGTACAATAAACCCAATTTGTTAGGGGTTACAGCGGCACAAGCTGCCTATAGGGAAGGGAATCAGTGGTTGGAAGAAGTAATAGCGTATATTGGAAAAAACCATCAGTACCTGCAGGAGACTTTAGAAAAAGAAACTTCTTGTCTTAGGGTAACGGAAGCACAAGCTGGCTATTTGGCGTGGGTAGATGGGCGTCAATCAGGCTACGATCCGGAAACCCTACACCAACTCTTTTTAGAAAAAGGGAAAATATTAGTAAGTAATGGCAATGGTTTTGGCACAGGAGGAAGCGGGTTCTTTAGGATGAACCTGGCTTGTCCCAGACAAACATTAGAAGAAGGGGTTTCTCGATTGATTCATGCCCTTCAAGGATAATGAACTAAAGAAGAGAAGCTTCTATGTTAAGCTTCTTATTTCATGGTACAATGAGGACAAGTAGAGGGATAGAAAACAAGGAGCAGCCTTTATACGCCCTTAGGAAATGACCTGATTACTCATGTTCCCAGTCATTGAAAGGAATGAACCATGGATAAAAAAATTGCGGTTATCGATCTGGGATCCAATTCAATTCGTATGCTGTTAATGAAAGTATACGCCGATGGATCCTACAAAATGTTGGATCAAGTAAAAGATATGGTGCGTTTAAGCGAAGGTATGGGAGAGGAACGCATTCTTAAGCCCCTACCTATCAAACGAACCATGAACACCCTGAAACTATTCCGTAGACTGCTTCAGGTGCATCAGACAGATCATGTACTTCCCATAGCCACAGCCGCTGTTCGAGGTGCTGCCAATCAACAAATGTTTTTAGAAAAAGTGGAAGCCGAAACTGGGTTTCAGTTTCGTGTGATTAGTGGAGAAGAAGAAGCTTATTACGGATACCTGGGAGTGGTGAATACCCTTCCGGTAGAGCGAGGGATCACCATTGATATAGGAGGAGCCAGCACGGAAATAGGTTGGATTGAAAACAATGAACTGAAAGAATCGGTTTCCTTGGATTTTGGTGCCGTGACCTTAACAGAAAAATTTATTGGACGAGAATGCATTACACCAGAAAAAGTAGAGCGAGTAGAAGCCTGCATCACAAAAGAATTGGAAAAATTAGAATGGCTTCAACCCTTGAAACAGTATCCTATTATTGGGTTGGGGGGTACGATTCGGACTTTGGCTAAGATGGATAAGCATAAAATTGGCTATCCCATGGAAAGTCTGCATAACTATCAAATGACCTTTGCCGAAGTAGAAGAGGCATATAGCAAGGTTACAAAAGGAACCGTGCCAGAAATAAGGAAGCTTCCTGGCATCAACAAAGATCGGGCGGATATTATAGCCGCTGGGTTGGCACCAGTCCATGCCATCATGAAAAAACTGGAAACTGAAACCTTGGTGATCAGTGGTCATGGCCTGAGAGAAGGGGTTTTCTTTCAACGATATCTTCAGGAAATAGACTATCCCAATCCAGTTCTGGAAGATGTATTATTTCATTCGGCAGACAATATCATTAAAAATTTTGGCATGAATGAAAAGCATTGCCATCGAGTGAAAAAGTTAGCCCTAGCCCTATTTGATCAAACCCTTGCACTTCATGGTATGGGAGAAGACGAGCGGAAATTATTGGCAGTGGCGGCACTGCTCCATGATCTGGGAATGAGCATCGATTATTACAACCATCATAAGCATGGTTTTTACATGGCTTTGAATGTTCGTATAAATGGGCTGAGAAATTATGAACGAGTCATGGTAGCTTTTTTAGTAGGTTCACATCGGGAAACCAATCTGAAAGAAGACTGGAGACAGTTTGACATGTTGGTAACGGAAGAAGATATGGAAAAGGTAGAAAGCCTAAGTCTCTTCCTAAAAATAGCAGAAAAACTGGATCGCAGTGAATATGGAAGTGTAGAAGATTTGGTATGCTATGTAACAGAAGAAGACGTTCAGGTGATGGTGAAAGCCGAAAATCCACCGGAGTTGGAAGTCACCAGTGCTATGACTTTCGGCAAGGAATTCAAAAAAAGATACCATCGGAAACTGTTTATTGTATAGCCTACCCTTCTATAACTTGTACTCTGTCAGAGTCCCACAATAAGAACATTTATACTGGATCTTCCCGTTGGGAACCAGTGTGAATTCAGGTATAGCGCAATCATCTACCCCGGTAATGCACCGGGGATTTTTGCATTGAAACAATCCTTTTACCACCTTGGGAAGGCCGGCTAATTGTTTTTCAATAATTTCCTCATTTTCAATGTAATTCACCGTAATTCCAGGATCGATAAGGCCTAAAATCCGCAGATCCACCGTTAAGTCGTCTTGAATTTTAATAATATCCTTAGCCCCACGTTTGCGACTTTTCACATGCATTAAAAGTACCGCTTGAGCCTGATGCCGATCCAATCGAAGTTTCTCGAAGATTTTCAAGCCTTTCCCTGCTGGAATATGATCAATAACAATTCCTTTTTTAAGTGCAGTTACTTCTAACATGGTAATTCCACCCCCAATAAGGCACAGATGAGTGCCATTCGAATATAAACCCCCATTTTTGCTTGTTCAAAATAACGAGCTCTTGGATCTTCATCCACATCGTATTGAATTTCGTTGACTCGAGGCAATGGATGTAAAATAGAAAGAGATTCCTTAGCTGTGGCCAACTTCTCTCTGGAAAGGATAAAACTATCCTTCAACTTAATGTAGTCCTCTTCATTGAAAAAACGTTCTTTCTGAATTCGGGTCATATAGAGCAAATCAATTTCTTCGACACAATCCTCCAACTGTTCGATTTCTGTGAGAGAAACGTCATATTCATGTCGCAGTTCGTCTTTTAAATGAGAGGGAATACGGAGTTCTGGTGGTGAAACCAGAAAAAACTCCATGCCCGGAAAGCGACTTAGGGTTTTGATCAGTGAGTGAACCGTTCGACCAAAAAGAAGATCACCACAAAAAGCTACCTTTAAATGTTGAATGTCACCAACATACTTTTTTAAGGTTAATAAATCTGTTAAGGTTTGGGTAGGATGCTGATGCCCACCGTCTCCTCCATTGATTACAGGTACAGTGGCATACTCTGCTGCCAGCTTAGCAGACCCTTCCCGGGGATGGCGCATAACCAACACATCTGCATAATCATCCAGTACTCGGATGGTATCCGCCAAACTTTCTCCTTTAGAAGCACTACTGCTCCCTGCATCGGAAAAACCCAGCACCCGTCCCCCAAGCCTCAGCATCGCTGATTCAAAGCTTAATCGGGTACGGGTACTGGGTTCATAGAATAAAGTGCCCAAAATTCTTCCGTTACAGCATTGGCTAAAAAGATCTGGGTTTTCATACATTTTAAGGCCCACATTCAATAATGCATCTAATTCCTTTAGGGATAAATCGTGGGGATCAATCAGATGTCTTCCTTTTAATTCCAAAAGAAATGCCTCCTTTGAGTCCCTTTTCCTGCAAACAAAAAGCCTTTTCATTCCCAAGGGAACAAAAAGGCAGACACGTCTCCGGTCAAATGCTTGCATGCCTTTCTAGCCTCACGGGACCAGGTTAAAGGGATTGCTCATTCATATTTTGTTTAGGATATCACGATAGGAGCAGAAGGTCAAGCCCATATTTCCAGAATCGGAAGCAAAAAAACCAAAGCAAACATAAATAGGTTGATTAAATTTTAACAAGAACCCCATTTGGGGGATACTTCTGCTAAGATAGTCATAAGTATCAACCTGTGGAAACAATAGGAGTGTGAAAGGAGCCAAAGATGAACTCTTTTTTAAAACGTAAAAACCTTGTATTTTCTCTGAAGCGTTATGGGATCGAAGCCATGGGAGCCATGGCACTTGGTCTCTTCGCCTCCTTGATTGTGGGACTGATTCTTCAGGTGTTGGGAGAACAGTTGGGCATGGATCTTTTAGAAGAAATGGGAAGCATGGCTATGAGTATGGCTGGGCCAGCCATCGGCGTGGCGGTGGCCTTTGGCCTCAAGGCACCAGCGTTGGTAATGTTTACCTCTACGGTGACGGGCATGGCTGGGTATCAGATGGGAGGACCAGCCGGGTGCTTTGTGGCAGCAGTGATTGGGGCGGAATGTGGCAAATTAGTATCAGGTGAAACCAAAGTGGATATTGTGCTGACACCAGTAACAACCATGATCACTGGTGTATTAACTGGCATGTTTATTGGACCCATCATCGGTGGTTTTATGATACAACTTGGTGGACTTATTATGGCGATCACAGAAATGCATCCACTTCCTATGGGTCTGTTGATAGCCGTTATTGTAGGCATGTCCCTGACCTTACCTATTTCTAGTGCCGCCCTTTGTATTATGCTGGAACTCAGTGGGATTGCAGCAGGAGCTGCCACCGTAGGTTGCTGCTGCCAAATGATGGGATTTGCAGTTACAAGCTATGAAGATAATGGATGGGGTGGTCTTTTGTCTCAGGGATTGGGCACGTCTATGCTCCAGATACCTAATATTCTTCGAAATCCCCTTATCTGGATTCCTCCTACCTTGGCAGCCGCCATCCTTGGCCCCTTGGCTACCACCATTCTTCCCATGGAGAACGTGGCCACTGGTGCTGGTATGGGGACCAGTGGATTGGTGGGGCAGTTTGGTACCATTGAAGCCATGGGCATGAGCAGCCAGGTATGGATAAAAATGGGTCTGCTTCATTTACTGCTTCCAGTATTGGTATCTTATTTAATGTATAGGTTTATGCGAAGCAAAGGATGGATTAAGGCAGGGGATATGAAACTGCCGGCACAAGGCAAATGATTCCTGAGCACTAGCTGGCTTGAGATCCGATAAAGACAAGGGATTTAGGGTAGAAAACAATTGGAGAGCCAATACTGATTTGAAATATAACCTACTGAAGGAGCTGTGAGTTACTATGGTGATTGGGATCCCCAGGGCTTTTTTGTATCATCGATACCAACATTTATGGAAAACATTTTTTGAAGAACTAGATATTGAATATATTGTGAGTCCAGAAACCACAAGTGAAATCCTGGAAGAGGGAAATACCTATGGGATTGATGAAGCCTGTCTTTCTTCTAAAATTTATCTTGGTCATGTGGCGTGGCTCATTCATCGCTGCGATATGATCCTAATTCCAAGGATTGCCAATTATGGCAGTGATGGAACCGTCTGCACGAAATTTAGGGCACTTTATGATTTGGTGCACAATACCTTCAGAAGTGATTCCCTTCAGCTACTAGATTATAATCTGGATTTTAAAAATGCAGATGCAGAGTTTAGAGGCTTCGTAAAGATGGGGAAGAGACTTGGAAAAAAACGGTCTTCCAGCATGAGAGCCTACCTTATTGCCAGACAAACTCAGAAATCCGTTGAAATTATGGAGACAAAAAAACAGGAAGAGCAGCTTAGGGCTTCTGGTATTAAAATTCTTTTGGTGGCACATCGATATAATATCGATGATCATTATATTGGAACGCCTATTCTTTACTACCTAAGGGAATTGGGGGTGATCCCTTTGATGGCGGAAGCAGCAAATCGAAAAGAAGCCATTGCAGAGTCCAAAAAAGTATCCGAAACATTGCCTTGGGCTTTTAATAAAGAATTGGTGGGAGCGGTTTCCTTGTATCAAGATAGAGTGGACGGAGTCATCTTGGTCAGTTCTTTTCCCTGTGGTCCAGACTCCTTAGTGAACGAGATGGTTAGCCGTCGTTTTCCAGACCTTCCGATGCTTCATTTAACCTTGGATGGCCAAGAAGGCAGTGCTGGTATGGAAACCCGACTAGAGAGCTTTGTGGATATTATTAACTTCAAGAGAGGTGAAACCTATGTCTAACCACCGAATCAGCTTTCCTCATATTGGAAACTATTGGGCACCTTTAAAATATCTTTTTACGGAAGGCATGGGAATGGACTATGTCCTTCCGCCAGCCATCACCAAAAAAACACTGGAAATTGGAAGTCAGCATAGCCCAGATTATGTCTGCACCCCTTTTAAATATAACCTGGGGAATTACATCGAAACCATTGAAGCAGGCGCCAATACTTTGGTGCAAACCGGAGGGGTTTGTCGATTAGGCTATTATGGAGAACTACATGAGCAGATTCTTCGGGATTTAGGCTATGACGTAGAATTTATTAATACAGCAAAAGCCAGTTTTCCAAAACCACTAACCATGTATCAATTGTTTAAAGATATTAACCCAGAAATGACCATGAAGCAAATCGGGAAAGTAGTGCCAGTGTTTTTAAAAATGTTGGAATATACGGATGAAATGGAAGATTATATACGAAAAAATAGTGGATTTGAAGAGGAAGAAGGGTCCCTACAAGCCATCTATGAAAAATACCTGGATGAATTACAACGGGTTGAAGGCAAACGTCAGCTAAAGGCGTTGTTTAATGCCTGCAAAAAAGAATTTAAACAAGTAGAGCTAAAAAAACCCCATAAACCATACCGAGTAGGTATTGTAGGCGAATACTACACCATTATGGAGCCCTTCAGCAACCATTTTATTGAAAAAGAACTGGCAAAAATGGGGATTGTCGTGGATCGGTGGATGAATATCACCAATTCTGTCATTCACCCACCAGAAAAAGAAGTAAAAGAGCGTATAAAACCCTATGTGAAATATGATATGGGGGCAACGGCTATGTATACCATTCATAAAGCCCTAGACTTTGCTAAAAAAAGATACGATGGCATTATCCATGTGAAATCCTTTGGATGTACGCCAGAGATGGACGCCATTCCTGTGTTGCAAAACATCAGCGAAGACTATAAAATTCCTATTCTGTATTTTAGTTTTGATACGCAAACTAGCGATACAGGGATACAGACACGCCTAGAAGCATTTTACGATATGATTGTTATGAGAAATGAGGTGGAGAGATGAAAAAAGCATATTTAGGCATAGACATAGGATCCATTTCTACCAAAGCCGTGGTGATCAATGAAGACCGACAGATAGTGGCACAAGCCTATTTGATGACAGAATGTAAACCCATAGAAACCGTGACGAAACTACTGGATAACTTGAAAAGTCAGATGGAAGAACAGGCCTATGAAGTGGTGACCGTTGGGACTACTGGGAGCGCTCGAAAACTGATTGGCGCCATGACGGAGGCAGCTGTGGTGAAGAACGAGATAACGGCACATGCCATTGGAACCACCTCTTTGTATCCAGAAGTTCGGACTATTTTTGAGATAGGCGGACAAGATTCTAAAATTATTCTCATTGAAAATGGGATGGTGGTAGATTATGCCATGAACACCTTGTGTGCCGCTGGTACCGGCTCCTTTTTAGCCAGTCAGGCCCACCGCATTGGCGTAGAAGTAGAGGATTTTGGTAAATTGGCCTTAACATCTTCTCAACCCACACGATTAGCAGCTCGATGTACGGTATTTGCCGAATCTGACTTGGTTCATAAAGCACAGATGGGACATCAGACAGAAGATATTATTGCTGGATTATGCCATTCCGTGGTACGCAATTATTTAAACAATGTTGGAAAAGGGAAAAAAATTCTTCCGCCTATTGTGTTTCAGGGAGGAGTCAGCAAAAATCAAGGAGTGATCAAAGCCTTTGAGGAAATAACCGGCCATAAAATATTAGTGGATAAAAACGGCCACTTGACTGGTGCTTTAGGCACGGCTATTCTGGCCCAGAAATCTAAAGAGGAAAAGCCCTTTAGCTTTGCCATTACAGAAATGAATTTTACAACCAAGGGAGTAGATTGCGACAAGTGTGCCAATAGCTGTGAAATCATGTGTGTGTATCGAGACCATGAATTAATCGATGCATGGGGAAACAAGTGCGAAAAAGGATCTATTAAGACATCCTGACATCCTGACATCTTGGAGTTTCTTCTTGGGACTTTGGAAGCGATCTAATCATCAATCATTAGAATAGATGCATTAAATGGACGGTAGAGTGAATCCATTTGGTATAATAAAATACAAATCAGTTTTCACTCTAAAGGAGGCATTGCGGTGGAGTTTATGGGAAGGTTTTATAAACGCAACACCATTGCTGGTAAAATAGTCCTTTGTGTTTCCATAAGTTTAGTGGTGGTCATGTCTCTTTATATGCTCATCACCATGGGAAATGAGTACCGAAACAACCTAAAGGCCTTAGAAGAAAAGGTGGCTTTTTTATCAAAAGTAGCTTCTATTTCATTAAGCAATCCGGTTTGGAATTACAACGACGAAGCCATTGAGTCCGCAGTTGAAGCTTTATTTCAAGATCGGGAAGTTGGGAGTTTGGTAGTTCGGGACTATGCAACAGACGAGGTTTTGGTTTCAAATTCTCCAAGGGATTCTGATGAAATGGTCTATGCAACAAAAGAGATCTTTCACAATGAGGAAGCAATAGGGAGTCTCCAGCTAGGGTTAACAACCCAGTACATAAAAGCAGAGCTTGCTGCCCATGTAGTGGGAGGGGTGGTTCAGATAGTCATTCTTATGGCGGTGTTGATGATGGTGGTCACGTTTATTTCCAAGCACATTACCAAACCACTGGGCCAACTGACTCTGGTAGCCGAGGCCTTATCCGATGGAGACCTGGATGTAAGAGCATCTGTTACTGCCAATGATGAAGTGGGCGAGTTATCCAAAGGATTTAACCTAATGGCGGATACCTTACAGAAAAAAATTAAAGAGTTGACGGATACGTCACTGGAACTAGAAGAATCCATAGATAAAATTAGAGAATTAACCTATTTCGACAGCGTTACGGACCTACCAAATCACCGGGCCCTTTATCAGCATTTTATCCACTTAACATCAGAAAAAAGAAGGATAGATCAGGAAGAAGGATTGTTTATTGTGGTAGTGGAAGCTGGAGGCGTTCGTAATATTAATGAGAATTATGGTTACCAGAAGGGAAATCAGCTTTTACGAGGAGCTGCCCGTCGGATGAATTCTTTCGGCATGGAAGAGACAAGGGTATATCGTGGCACGAGCAATGATTTGGTGATGTGCACCAGGTCTTTCAAAAATAAAGAAGCGATAGAAGGGTTTATGAAAGAATTGATTGCGGAGATGAATCGACCTTATGAAATGGATGGGCAGTTTTTCGTTTTGAATTTTTCAGTAGGAATTAGCTCCTATCCAGCCCATGGGAAAGAATTAGATAGTCTTTTGAAAAACGCAGGTTTTGCGAAAAACATTGTTCGAGAGCGGAAAAATACTGGTGTATTGGTATACGATGATGCGGTTCGCAAAGAAAAAATGGCAGAAACTGAAATGGAAGAAGAATTGCTGGAAGCCCTGGAAAAAGAAGAGTTGTATTTGGAATATCAACCGATTATAGAAATGAGTACAGGTGCTATTCGTGGAATGGAAGCCTTGGCTAGGTGGAAACATCCCCAAAAGGGCTTTATACCACCGGATCGATTTATACCACTGGCAGAAAAAACAGGTCTTATTCATCCCTTGGGCAAGTGGGTAATCAAAGAAGCCCTTAGTCAACAGGCTGCGTGGAAAGATCATGGATATCCCAATAAAACCATATCCATTAATGTATCCATGGAACAGTTTGAAGCGAAGGATTTTTTACGCACGATGGAGCAGCAATTGAAAGATAGTGGAGTTGAAGCCCAAGAGGTAGAATTGGAGTTGACGGAAAGTGCGGTGATTCACAAGGTTCAAGAGAGTGTTGCTAAGTTGAACGCTCTTCGGGAAATGGGGATTCGGATTGCCATCGATGATTTTGGCACTGGTTATTCGTCTTTGAGTTATCTAGTAAAACTACCCATCGACACCATTAAGATTGATCGTTCCTTTGTAATGAATGCAGAAAAAAATCACCATGCCAAAAGCATTGCTACAGCCATTATCGCAATGGCTAAATCCCTTAAACTCCATATGGTGGCAGAAGGAATCGAAACCAGAGAGCAGCTGGAATTCCTTCAACAGGAAGGGTGCCACTGGGGCCAGGGGTATTTCTTCAGTCGTCCATTAGGGGCTCATCAGGTGCAAGTCTTGCTACAGGGGGGGGAAATCTTTTCCATAAGGGCGTAACTCGGACAAGATCTTGTCGTAGGTGCCATTGGCTTTAATTTCAGCCAGTCCCTTATTAAAAGCGGTGATCATTTCCTGATGGCGGGGGTTTTCGAAACTGGACACAAGGTATAAAGGGTTGGTGGAAAGCGGTTCTTGAAGGAATTCAAGTTCCGCTATTAACTCCGGTGCTTCCTGCCATAGGGAATAGCTAGCCACGAGGCTGTCTTCCACTACTAAATCGATACGGTGGTTTTTTAGCATTTTAAGATTGGCGAGGAAGGAGCAGTTTTCGTGTCTTTCAAAGTGAGTGGCTTGAATAAAAGCATCGGTGTAGCCGTAATCGATGACAGTGCCAATGGTTTTGCCACGCAAACTGTCGATGCCGGTATATTCAAAATCTTTTCCTTTTAGCATGATAAACTTTAACTGGCTATGAAGGATCGCATCTGAAAACAGCACTTTTTCTGCACGCTCTTGGGTATACCAAGTTTGTGGTACAACATCAATGTCTCCGCTGAGCATATGGACCCAAGCTCTAGACCAAGGCATAAATTCATGCTGGAGGGTATACCCTTGGCTTTCAAAAGCCGCCTTCACAAGATGGATAACAACTCCTTGTTCTGGATGATCTGGGTCAGCAAAAGGTGCCCATGGATCGCTGGCAGACGTAATAATTTTATTTGAATGGGGTTGAGTCTCTTCCTTGGGGATAGGCTCATTTTTATGTTCTTCTTTTGGTTGGTTGCTAGCACAGGAAGACACCAACAGGGAGAGGATAAGCAATAGCACCAACAAGAAAGACTTTTTTTTACGCATGGCTTCATCCCTTTCTTTTGTAAACTGTGGTTTCTAGGTATTAAGGCTTAAGAAGGATACTTGCTGAAGGCCTTTTTGACTTTAGGCGTAGCAAACAACCGATTCCAACCATGGTGGAGAGGCCGAAAAATAAATAGATCCCTAGAACGTCAAAATAATCTAGGAGGACACCACCGGCCATTTGGCAAGCAATACCCCCTAAGCCTATTCCGGCGGAGGCATAAATGGTCATGGCGGTTATTCTTAAGGAGGGCAAGGATATTTCTGCTACGTACTGAGCAGCTGTTACAATGTAAAGGCCTACGGAGAGGCCTTGGAGAACAAAGAAGACCAGCATTAGCACTGGAGCAGGGCCTCGGCTGTACCAAAACCATCGGATCATAGAAACGGTGGCTGCGAGGATAAGGGTGTTTTCAATACCGAATTTTTTAATAATTCGATTCGAAAGTTTCATAAAGGGTGCTTCGCTTCCGGCAAACAGAAGAAAGGCCAAACCGATGCCGGCTAAGGAGCCGCCACTATAGCGAAAGAGCAGACTAAAGTAATTGTTGTTGGCCACGACAGGGCCAAAAGTAAAAAAAGTGCCTAGTAGAATCCATCGATACTCAGGAATTTTAAGGAGATCCTTCAGGCCGCCTAAAATATTGGCTTTGATGCTTTCGTCTACGGTAAAAGTAGGGCGAAAAAAGAGGGCAGGGATCAGGTAGGCTAAGAAATAGAAAACAAAGATCACCCTCAAACCTACATATTCGCTGACATTACTCACAATAAAAACCGCCATAGCAAAACCGATGGCGCCATATTGACGTAAAGCTCCAAAGTCGGACCCCAGCTTATTAGAAGCATTGATGGCTAAGGTATCGGATATGGGAGCGTTAGCACCCTGAAAAAAATGCATCAAGCAATAGAAGATTAAAAAAGCATAAAAAGACTGAATGCCAGCTAGAAGCAATGCCAGGATTCCAGCGGCTAAGAGGGTAAACTTCAGGACGGTTACGGTTTTTCGGGTTTTATCGCATACAATACCCCAGAATGGTTGGGAAAAAATAAGAACCAAAGAACCGGCAGCCATAACGACTCCAGTTTGAGTTCCAGAAAAACCAATGGTCTCCAAGTGTAACACCAGCAAAGAAGTTAATGCTCCAAGTCCAAAGTAGATGGATGTGTATAAGAGGATGAATTGTTTCTGTATGCCCATCACTTCCCTTCTAACGGTATTATACTTCTTTTTTCTCAAGAGGTACAGCCTCTTACAAAGGGCTTCTTGGACACTAAAGGAAAAGGGTCGAAAGTCCTTGAAAAATAGATCGCCAATCCTGTGTGGGAGAAGTTGACCTGAAATAAAGTGAAGATCAAAATAGTGGTAGCCTAATGAATTGATGGTCCAAAAGTATAAGACTGGAGTATGAGTATTAAGATTATCGATGGGAAAATGAAATTCCATTGATAAAAGCTATTGTACTTATGAAATTCCCATCTCTATAATAAGGAGTGAAATGCATCTTTAGGAGCATTGTTGATGTAAACTAACTTGAAAGAGGAGGACTTAACAATGAAAAAGGCTTTACAGATCATGCTTATTTTAGCATTGCTCGTTTCCCTTGTTGCTTGTGGTGGGGATAGTGGGGAAGAAGAAGTAATGGGTCACGAAGAAGTGGAAGAAGCAAAGGTGGAAGAGGAGCAGGATCAAGATCGACCCTTTGAAGGCACCGTATTAGAACTATCTGTGGCTTATGGGGGTGCAGAGGGGTCTTTTGACGGCTTTACAGAAGAAACAGGCATAGAAATTGAGTGGGTAAGTGTATCCACGGGAGCAAAGCTTTCCCAGCTTCAGGCTGAAGAGGGAGAGACCACAACGGATATCTGGTTTGGCGGTGGAGTAGACAGTTATTTTGCTGCACGGGACTTAGGGTATCTTTATCAGTATGAATCTCCAGAGTTTGCCAATATTGATGATAAGTATCTGGATCCTGAGGGGTATTTCGGGGCATTATCGCTGGTTCCCTTCGGCTTTATTGTGAATGAAGAATTAATAGAAGACTTGGGTCTTGATATGCCTGAAAAATGGGAAGATCTGATGGATCCTCAATACAGCGGAGAAATTATTATGGCAGATCCAAGTATTTCAGGAGGTCAATACGCAATTCTCAGTAGTTTGATCCAGGTTATGGGTGAAGAAGAGGCTTGGGAATTCTGGGAAGCCGTCAATGAAAATGTTGATTTTTATGCCCAAAGTGGTGGAGAGCCACAACAAAAAGTAGCAGCTGGTGAGTTTGCCATAGGGCTTACAGCGATTCATGGCCAAACATTTGGACTAATGGAAACCGCACCTGTTGTAGGGGTATTTCCGGCAGAGCATATTCCATGGATACCAGCACCAATCGCCATTTTTGAGCACTCAGAAAACAAAGAAGCAGCAAAGGTATTGGTGGACTGGTATCTATCAGAGTATGGACAGGAACAGTTGATGGAGGCGGATGCTCGTATTATGGCAAATGGGAAGGTAGCACCTCCCGTAGAAATGGATACCTTAAGCATGGATCAGTTAATTGATTTTGACTTAGAAAGAATGGGAAGAGAAAGAGAAGAGATTCTTGGGAAATGGAAGCGTGTTATCGGTGAATAAGGGTTTTTTAAAGGAAAGAGAAGCGAAGACTTCTCTTTCCTTTAGCTTATGGATAGATAAATTCCTGATGCTGGTCATCGCCGTATCTTTATTGCTCTTCATTTTATATCCAGTGGTGGGGGTTATTCTCAGAAGTCTGACGAAGGATGGTTCCTGGTCTTTGTACCATTATCGGAGTCTTGTAAGCATGAGTAACCTCATCTTGATACGGAATAGTGTCTTTGTGGCATCCTTTTCTTCATTCAATGCAACCTTGCTGGCTTTTTGTATAGGCGTCTTCGCTCATTTTAAAACACGGAGCCTAAGGAATACCATCTATCGAAGTCTTATGATGACGATGATTTCTCCGCCTTTTATTTCTGCCATCGCCCTGTTAACTCTTTTTGGTCGTAGAGGATTAATTAGCTATGGGATTTTTGGTGCGACGCTAAATCCCTATGGCTGGCATGGAATTGTTCTTTTGCAAAGTCTAAGTGGGGTTTCACTCTCAGCCATCATGATGATGACCGGCCTGGGACAAATGGATAGCCGGCTATTTTCTGCTTCTTTGGATTTGGGGGCCAACCCTTGGGACACCTTAAAAGAAGTGGTACTTCCCTCTATGTTTCCAACGATCCTTTCCGTCTTGTTTTTGCAATTCACCATGAACATATCAGATTTTACAACTCCGATTATCATAGGTGGTCGTTACCGAGTCTTAGCCACGGAAGCTTATCTGAGGGTGTATGCACAAGCAAATTTAAACGGTGCAGCAGCCATGGCCGTACTTTTACTTCCGCCTGCAATGGTGGCCTTTTACTTTTATCGAAGGAATATGAAAAAAATCAACACCGTATCAGAACGGGCGAAAATGGTGGAGATGGATTCTTTAGGTTTTTCGCTACCCAAAGGAGTGGAGTATTTCACAGGGGCGTTGACAGTAGGTTTTTTTCTGATCAATGCGGTGCAATATGGGAATATTTTTCTTACGGCACTTTCCAGAAATGTATCTGGAAGCTTGGTCTTCACCCTAGATCATTTTGGGGTGTTTCAAAGCAGACATGTGGACGCATTAGTAAGAACCATTTATATGTCCGGAGTGGCGGCGTTTATATCAACCGTAATCGGAATATTATTGTCATATTATCATCGAAGACGAAACATCAAGGGATTTGGAGTATTGGAATTTATTGGATCCCTTCCGTACATCATTCCAGGAATATTTTTTGGTTTGGCTTATATAGTGGTCTTTCATAGAGGCCCCATGGCATTGACAGGCACCCTGACAATTCTGATTCTAAACTGTGGCTTTCGTCATATATCCGTAGGAAATAAAGCGGCCAACGCTGCATTTGAAAATATGGATCACAAAATCGAATGGGCTTCTTACGATCTAGGGGCATCCAAAATACCGTCCCTATGGACCATTACTTTTCCGATGCTTCGATCCACATCTCTGGTAAGCTTTATCAATGGATTTACCGCCTCAATGACAACAGTGGGTCCTTTATTACTGCTTGTATCCCCTCGAAATCTTGTGACGAGTGTTCTGATGTTTAATGAAATTAATAGCGGCAGATACGGTCAGGGTGCTGTGATGGGAAGCGCTTTAATTGTCATTACTTTTAGTCTGAATCTCCTTGCCATGAAATTATTAGGGGGAGAAAGGGGGAAATAGGGATGGTTTTGGAGATGAAAAATCTCACAAAGAGGTATGAACAAGACAAAGGCGTTACAGATTTTTCATTGAAGATAGAAAAAGGGGAATTTATTACGCTTTTGGGCCCTTCTGGCTGCGGGAAAACCACCACCTTAAATCTAATCGGTGGATTCATCATGGCCGATGGGGGACAGATTTTCATGAATGACCAAGAAATAAGCCATCTGCCTCCTGAAAAACGTCCAGTTTCCACTGTTTTTCAAAACTATGCCCTATTCCCGCATCTGACGGTGCTGGAAAACATTGCGTATGGAATTCGGTTTTATAATAAAATTAATAAAAAGCAGGCCTTAGGACATGCAAAAGACTTTGTGGACTTGGTAGGCCTTGGTGGATATGAGAAAAGTTCCATAGGGAATTTAAGTGGAGGGCAGCAACAGAGAGTAGCCCTTGCCCGCTCCATTGCTACGGGGGCAGAGGTCCTTTTATTGGATGAACCCTTAAGCAATCTGGATGCCGCATTGCGTGGACGATTGAGGGGTGAGTTAAAGGAACTGCAACGGAAAACTGGCGTCACGATGATTTTCGTTACCCACGATCAAGGAGAGGCTTTAAGTTTATCAGACCGAATCGTAGTAATGGATCAGGGTAAAATAGAGCAGGTTGGAAGTCCCAGTGAGATCTACGATTATCCTGGAAATGCTTATGTGGCTAATTTTGTGGGAAAAACCAATTGCATGTATAATCATAAGGGGGAGGAATACTTTATCCGCCCTGAAGAAGTGAAGCTAGTAAAAAGTGTTACAGGAAGCTATGTGATTCAGGAAAAAATGTTTCTGGGACATCAAACGGAAGTAATTCTATGGGATGGAGAGCAGAAAATCGAAGCACTACTCCTTGGGAAAGAAGGCCGAAAATATAAGCTGAATGAACGAGTTGATATTCGAGTAACTTCAGAAGATAAGATGTTTATAAAGGGGAGAAAAGATTAGAATAACGGCTTTTGGTTTATCAACTCCTTGGGGTGGTATATAATACACATATGCAAGGGAGGAAGGCCTTTTAAAATTCCTGACTACATAGAATAAGGAGTGGTGATCTTGGATAAAGCAACCATGCATCGTTATGAAACCTGGAGAAATAACCCCTATTTTGATGAAGAGACTCGGAAAGAACTCTCGGCCATAGCCGGGGACGAAAAAGAAATTGAAGACCGTTTTTATCAAGAACTTACTTTTGGAACCGGAGGTCTTCGTGGCGTTCTAGGGGCAGGAACCAATCGGATGAATGTGTATATGATTCGAAAAGCCACCCAGGGACTGGCGGACTATATTCATACCCATGGGCTGAAAGCCGTAGCCCAAGGAGTGGTCATTGCCCATGATTGCAGACATTTTTCCAGGGAGTTTACCCTGGAGGCCGCTTCCGTATTAAACGCCAATGGAATCAAAGTGTATATTTTTGATGACTTGCGTCCCACGCCAGAGTTATCCTTCGCCCTTCGGGAAGTGGGGGCCATAGCAGGCATTGTGGTGACGGCTAGTCATAACCCACCAGAATACAATGGCTTTAAAGTGTATTGGGAGGATGGGGCCCAGGTGGCTACGGAAACCGCAGAAGCTATTATGGCGGCCATTGGAAAAGTAGAGGACATGAGCCAGATTCCTACCTTGACGCAAAAGAAGGCCCAAGAGAAAAACTTATTAGAGATTTTGGGGGACGAGATGGATCAAGGGTATATCGAAGCCGTATTGAGTCAGAGTTTAAGACCAGATGCTATTCAAAGGATGGCAGATCGTTTTAAGGTGGTGTACACACCACTTCATGGGACGGGGACGTATTTAGTGCCGGAAGTCCTTAGAAGAGCAGGCTTTAAGCAGGTAATATCCCAACCAGAGCAATCCAAGCCAGATCCTAATTTTACAACGGTGAAATCCCCTAATCCAGAAGAAAAAGAGGCTTTTAAATGGGCCATAGAACTGGCGAAAAAAGAAAAAGCAGATTTGATTATGGGAACAGACCCAGACGGGGATCGGATAGGAGTCCTTGTTCAAAATAAAGAAGGAAACTACGTTGTCTTAACAGGGAATCAGACAGGAGCCCTGATGGTAGAATACCTTCTTCGAAGGAGAAAAGAGTTGGAAACACTTCCATCCAACAGCTTGATTATAAAGACCATTGTGACCAGTGAAATGGGAGCTAAAATTGCAGAAGCCTATGATGTAGCCGTGGAAAACACCCTTACAGGGTTTAAGTATATTGGGGATCGGATCAAGCATTACGAGGAAACCGGCGAAAAAGAGTTTCTCATGGGATATGAAGAAAGCTACGGATATTTGGTGGGAACCCATGCCAGAGATAAGGATGCAGTGGTAGCGGCCCTTGTAATTGCAGAAATGGCAGCGGTGTATGCTTTGGAAGGAATCAGTCTTTACGAGGCGTTGCTAAAACTCTATGAAACCTATGGGACCTATCGGGAAACCTTGACATCCATGGCGTTAAAAGGCAAAGAAGGCATGGATCGAATCCATGCGATTATGAACCATTTCCGGAAGTCTCCACCGAAGGATATGGCAGGTCATAGGGTGACAGCCTTAGAAGATTATAAAAATAAAGAAGGCTTTCCTTCTTCGAATGTGGTGAAACTCATAATAGGAGATATTGGATGGGTTTGTTTGAGGCCCTCTGGAACCGAGCCAAAACTAAAAATATACGCAGCGGCCCAAGGGGAAAATCCAGAAGCAGTAGATGAGGTATTGAGACAGTGGGTGGCACAAACGGAATCCATCATAGAGACAATATAGCAACTCTGCTTATATGACGAAATTATTTCAAATGAGTTACAATTTTGTAACAAAACCAGAAGGGTACGTCATTAATGGTAAAATAAAAAAGCCTTTTACTTTTTCTGAGTAAGAGGCTTTTTCTATAGAGAGGAAGAAATTAAGATGGATCAGGCATTTTTAAGGGTAGTAAGTCAGATTTTAGTGTTGTTTTTGATGATTTTTGTAGGCTTTGTGGCTCGTAAAACTTCGGTATTTGATCAGGAAAATGTGAAAGTGCTGAGTAGGATGTTGATGAACATATCCCTTCCAGCATTAATCATTGGTGCCATGCAGTTTCCCTTTGATGAAGAAGTTCTTGCGTCTAGCCTTCAAATCATCCTCATCTCCCTAGGAGCCTATAGTGGCATTATCGCTTTTTCCTTTGGCTATTATAAAGTCATCAAGGAGACGGAACAGCGCAAAGATGTGCTTCAGTTTTCCATTATTTTCTCGAACGTTACCTTTATGGGATTTCCAGTGGTCAATGTGCTTTACGGAGAAATGGGTGTGTTCTTTGCGGCTCTTTATAATATGCCCTTCAACCTAGTGTTGTTGACCTTAGGGGTAGCCATTATGTCAAGAAGCAGGAGGGATCAAACCAAGGCAGGTATGAGTATTCGTAAAGCCCTTATGAGTCCGGGCATTGTGGCATTGGTATTAGGGTTTTCCTTCTTTATTTTTTCCATTCGATTACCAGCTCCTGTTTCTCAAGCCGTTGACATGCTAGGAGCGACGACAACGCCATTGGCAATGATCGTGATTGGTGCTTTGTTAGGAGATGTTTCTCCGAGAAGCATTTTAGGAGATAAGAGCGTATACCTCCTGACGGTGACGAGGCTTGTTCTGATGCCCTTAATGGCCTATGGAATACTTCGGTCTCTAGGCGTGGAAGGGATGATGCTAGGAATTCCAGTGATTATTATTGGGATGCCCGTGGGAGCGGTTACAGGAGCTTTTGCCAACCTGTACGATTCCGATGAATATTTGGCTTCTAAAGCCGTTTTCATTACCACCTTATTATCCATGATTACAATCCCTATTTGGGCAAGTATTTTATAAACCTTTAAGAGGGACGAGTTAATAGCAGAAAGTGGAGAGCGGAAAGTGGAAAGCAGAAAGCAGAAAGCGGAAAGCGGAAAGCAGAAAGCAGAAAGTGGAAAGCAGAAAGCAGAAAGTGGAAAGCAGAAAGCAGAAAGTGGAAAGTGGAAAGTGGAAGGTAGGCCCTGATAATGGAGGGGTATGAGGAAAGGAAGGAGCCGTGAAATATGAAAAAATGGATGCTAATGATAGTAGTGGTAGTCTTACTGTTTCCATCCGCAGCAATACCAGTGTTTGGCCATCACCAGCCAACCCCAGAGGAAATAAATGAAATTATTGAAGAGGTGGCCTTGGAAAAACACATACCGCCGGTTATTTTGAAAGCCGTGGCTTGGAAAGAGAGTCGAAAAAATCAGTTCATGAACGGGGAACCTTTTGTTCATGCAGGGAACCAAGGAATTATGCAAATCAACAGGGTACATAACAGCCGTTTGGATAAAGACGCTTTGTTGCACGACGCTCGATATAATATTGAAGTGGGTGCAGATGTTCTGCTTGGCCGTTGGTTTTTGGAAGACATTGCTACGGTTGGTGATCGAGATCCAGATGTTTTGGAAAACTGGTATTTTGCTCTTTGGGGATACAATGGATGGTTAGGGCGAAACAATCCAGTGGATCACAATGGAGATACCTATCAGGACGGAATTTTTGAACTGATCCGTAGCCGATACAAGACGCCTGTTTCTAGCTTGGATTGGAGCCGGATTCCTGCAGGAGAGACGACGCCTAGGGGCTTCAATCTATCGAATCCAGATACGGTAAGTCGGGGTCACTTAAGGTTTCTGCAGCCGGGAGACCAAGTGGAAGCAGCACCAGAAGATTTGTGGTTATTAGAAGCCCCTGGGGAACCTCATTCTGGCTGGGCACCTGAAGGATCTGTACTAAGAGTTGACAGTAATCCTCGATTGGAAGACGGCGTTTATTGGTATAGGCTAGAGTCGCTTCAGAATGGA
Source organism: Tindallia texcoconensis (assembly GCF_055383815.1). Classification (NCBI taxonomy): domain Bacteria; kingdom Bacillati; phylum Bacillota; class Clostridia; order Peptostreptococcales; family Tindalliaceae; genus Tindallia; species Tindallia texcoconensis. The sequence goes on along the minus strand of NZ_AP042431.1, from coordinate 1,062,593 downwards.
AGCCAAGGATGGGCTAGGGGCTTGGACCTTATCCCGATTAAAGTAGGGGAAGAAGAGAAAGCGGATGTTTTTAAAACCATGCACAAGGCTAAAGAAGAAGTGTTGTTGTTGGATCCACTCCAAGAACCCCTGGAACCTACCCATGGAGAAGAGCATCTAGAGGAGTCTGACACCCTGGAAGAAATTGTTTTTCAAGATATGATCGATCATCCAGCTCAAGAAGCAGTCGAGAGATTAAATGCTGCAGGTTTTGTGAGTGGCACTTCACCAAATCAATACGATCCAGATCGACCAGTAACGAGGCAGGAGTTGGTCCTTGTTTTTGGAAAAGCCTTGGATTTAGAAGAGGGATCTGTAGAATATATAGTAGAAGAAAAGCCTCAAGACTGGGAGGAAGTAAGCTCTTGGGCACAAGATTCCATGGCAATAGCTTTGGAGCATCGCATTATTACAGGCCATTCAGATGGAGGCATTCGTCCTAAGGATCATGCCACTCGAGAAGAGGGACTTGTAATGTTGGTAAAAGCCTTAGATCTAGAAATGGAAGAGGAGATAGAACCACTCTATAGAGATGCCCATGAAATTAGCCAATGGGCAGTCCCTGCCGTCAATGCCTTAGTGGAAAAGGAGGTTCTTGAACCCTCTGCGGAAATGGACTTGAGTCCAAATAGGAACCTAACAAGAGGGGAAATGGCAATTCTATTGGATCGGGTGCAACAGCAGGGTTTAATAGAACTAGAGATTGATTGAAAAGGGTTTTCATTTGCTGATTGACAGTATCAGGAATAAAATGATACAATTATAGATGTTCCAAACAGCTTGGACAAGACAATGAAATATGCTACCTTATAAAGAGTGATGGAGGGACGGGCCCGATGAAATCCGGCAACCATAGTAGATGAAAGTATGGTGCTAAATCCTGCAGAATGTGGATTCTGAGAGATGGGGAACCGAAAGCTAGTGCTTTGGTAAAACGTGAGGCCTCTTCTTGTGAAGAGGTCTTTTTAATTGAACTGTAAGAAGCGAGGAGGCGTTGAAATGGAAAAAAGATTTTTTACTTCAGAGTCTGTAACAGAAGGACATCCAGATAAGATTTGTGATCAAATATCCGATGCTATTTTGGATGCTATTTTTGAAAAAGATCCTAAGGGAAGAGTAGCCTGCGAAACCGTTGTCACTACGGGGATGGTCATGGTGGTGGGAGAGATTACAACGGATTGTTATGTGGATATACCCAAAATAGCCAGAAAAACCGTAGAAGAGATTGGGTATACGAGAGCTAAATTTGGATTCGACAGCGATACCTGTGCCGTGATGACGGCTATTGACGAACAGTCCGGCGACATTGCCCTTGGGGTAGATGAATCCATGGAAAGAAAACAAGGAGAAGACAAGAATGGATTAGAAGCTACTGGAGCAGGAGATCAAGGAATGATGTTTGGTTATGCCTGCACAGAGACACCAGAACTGATGCCTATGCCCATCTCTTTGGCTCATAAACTAGCACGACAGTTGGCGGAAGTCCGAAAGAACGGGACTTTGAAGTATCTGCGTCCAGATGGGAAAACACAAGTAACCATTGAATATTTGGGTGATGAACCCGTAAGGGTGGATGCCATTGTGATTTCTTCTCAGCATAGCCCTGAGGTGGATCATGCTACCATCGAAAAAGACATCATTCACCACGTGATCAAGCCCATCCTACCAGAGGGTTTTGTGGACCAAGACACCCGCTACCTGATTAATCCAACGGGCCGTTTTGTGGTTGGTGGACCTCAGGGAGATTCTGGACTTACAGGTCGAAAGATTATTGTAGACACCTATGGTGGGTACTCTCGTCATGGTGGCGGTGCCTTCTCTGGGAAAGATCCAACCAAAGTAGATCGATCTGCGGCTTATGCAGCTCGATATGTGGCAAAGAATTTGGTAGCCGCTGGCTTGGCTACTCGTTGCGAAGTGGGTCTTGCTTACGCCATAGGCGTAGCGGAGCCAGTTTCTATTTTGGTAGAAACCTTTGGTACTGGCAACTTAGAAGAAGAAAAAATAATTCAGTTAATCCGTCGTCATTTTGACTTGCGGCCAGCCGCTATTATTCGGGATTTAGACCTGAGAAAGCCCATTTATCGAAAAATAGCCGCCTATGGGCATATGGGAAGAACGGATGTGGATTTATCCTGGGAACGAACGGATAAAGCAGAAGCCTTGAAAAAAGAGTTGGGATAAGAACCCTATAGTCACATTAAAAATGACCATGTCTACAATCTGAAGCCGCATTTATTGCGGCTTTTGTTGTCTCGATTTACGGTGATCCTTTGGTTTGAGAAGGTGTTCTGTGGGTATTTAGAAAAAAGCCATAATTTTTCTGATGCATAGCTAGTTGAAAGAAACAAAAAAGGGAAGGGTGGACGAATAGGATGTTTAATAATTTTAGGATTCAGAGTAAAATGCTCACCATTTTTGTGATAACAGGCTTGATCCCCATGATCTTAATTGCGGGCATCGCATATCAGCAATCCTCTTCGATTATTGAAGAGGAGGTTATCCATGAAATTCAGATCTTTACAGAAATGGTTGAGGAAAGTTTTGATGCTTACTTTGATGAAAAACGGTCCTATGGGTACGTGATGTCTATCAATAGACAAATGGCAGCCCTGGCTCAGGATTATGCATTATTTGGACAGACAAGTGAAGAGTGGCAAGAAGCCTACGGGGTGGTAGAAGATTTTGCTCAAACCTATGCGGATCAATTTGGATTTAATAGCCTTTATATAACCGATAAAGAAGGACATATCATTTTTGCCAGTGGTGAATACAAAGACATTTTAGAAGGGGCCTCTATTAATCAACGCCCTTATTTTCAAAATGCTATGCAGGGGAATATTAATCTCTCTGAATTTCAATATTCAGAAGTGTTAGATGAAAATTTTATTGCCATAGCCGCTCCTTTGAGAAGCAATGAAGAAGGGCAGGTGCCAGGAACCGTCAATGGGCTGTTGCCCATGGAAACCATCCAACATATGTTGCACCGCAACATTCCATTGCTAGGAGAAACAGGGGATGCCTATTTGGTGAACCATGAAGGAATGCTTTTGACGGATACCTTGTTGGGAGAATATGCAACGGGATCAGCCTTTAATGTGAAGATCGATACGGAGGCAACCCGTTCGTTGGTAGAGCCGATTCAACAAGGAGAGAATGAATTTTCTGGTTCCGGTGTGTACCCAGATTATTTGGGCAATCATGTATTGGGAGGCTACGGAGTCACCTTTATTGGTAATACGCCTGTTGGGATGATCATTGAATTAGATGCGGCTGAAGCCATGGCGCCGGTTAGACAATTGCTTCTTATGCTAGGGATTCTTACGATTGTAGTGGCGGGCATTAGCGTGGTGCTGGCTATGTTTACTGCCAAAGGACTGTCAGGTCCTATGAGGACAATTAACAATGCCATTGGGAAAGTGGCCCAGTATGATTTTTCGGCAGAAGAAGACCACATACTGGAAAAAATGGGAAGTAGAAAAGATGAGATAGGGGAAATGGCCACGGGATTAAAGTCCACCTTAGAAACCCTTCGGAATGTTATTAAAAAAATCCGACAGGAGGCGGATTCTGTTGGAAACGCCGCTAGTAGCGTGTTGGATGTTTCCAACAATCTGGCAGCCAGTACCGAAGAAATGAGTGCCAAAACTGGTGTTGTTAGCGCAGCCACAGAGCAGATTAATGCTAGTATTGAAGGGACAGGGAAAGCAGCAGATGAAACTGGTACCAATATGAGTACCATTGCTTCAGCCGTGGAGGAAATGTCTGCCAACATTCGAAACTTGGCATCTGCCTCCGAAGAGACTTCTTCAGAAGTCAATAATGTAACCCAGTTGATCCAAGGAGTCAACGGAGATTTAAACGTAGTGTCGGAAGATGCAGAAGAAGTCAATAGCCTGGTGGCAGAAATAACAACGGCCATGAAGGAAATTAACTTATCTTTAAGCGAAGTCAGTGAAAACTGTGAAAAATCCATTGCTATTAGCGATGAGGCAGAGCAGGAAGTACAGCATACCTCTCAAGCCATTCATCAATTAAGTAAATCTTCTGCTCAAATCAATAAAATTGTAGAAGTGATCAATGACATTGCAGATCAAACCAATATGTTAGCACTTAATGCGGCGATTGAAGCGGCTGGAGCTGGTGAGGCTGGAAAAGGATTTGCGGTGGTAGCCAACGAAGTAAAAGAACTGGCAAAGCAGACCGGAGATGCAACAGAAGAAATTGCCCAACAAATTGAATCTATGCAAAAAGATATGAAAGGAACCGTTGAAGCCGTAGATGGGATTACCAATGTAATCAAGCAGGTAAAAGAGATCACGGGGCAAATAGCCGCCGCAGTGACAGAACAATCTGCTACCACTGGGAATATATCCGAAAATGCAGTAAACGTTTCTAAACGAGTACAGAATATTTCTTCCAGCATCAGCCATGTAACAGAAAAAGCCAAAGAGGTGTCCCGGAGTTCTTCGGAAGCTTCGAAGGGAGTTAATGAAATAGCAAGATCCGCCTCTGAATTAACAATGGCAGCTGATGAAGTAGCCCAAAACAGTGACAATGCGACACAGCAAATGAAAGAAGTTTCTCGAGCCACTGGCGAAATAGCTGCTGGGTCATCGGATATTGCTGAAAACGTTCAGGAAATCGATCAGGCAGCGGCAGAAGCGGCAGAAGGTGCTACAGAAAGCAGCCAGGCCGCTGGAGACTTGGCAGAAATAGCCAATCAGTTAAAGCAGTTAATGGCACAGTTTAAAATCTAACGCTCCACATTTCAACAAAAAGATTTTGGAGACAGATATGGCAAAATTCCTCTAAATGTGAAATAATAGAGAGGATGGTCTTCAGCTTAAAAACAAATAAAGTTGAAATGAGGAGGAATAATGATGAGCACAACTATGGTTGCACCACATTCCAAACGCCCTGTGGCAGATGATAAGGTATTTGCTGCCAACAAAAAAGCACAGGAAGCTGCAAAAAAAGTAGGAGCAGAACAGGTAATTAATTCCACCATCGGTGCCTTGATGGAGGACGATGGAAGCCTTTCGGTTATGAAAACAGTCATGAAAGAGTTTAAAAATCTGCCGGATGCAGAAATTGCTGCATATGCACCTATTGCAGGCCTTCCAGATTTTCAAGATGCGGCAGAAAAAGCTGTATTTGGAGACTATAGGCCAAAAGGACATGTACGGGCCGTTGCTACGCCTGGCGGTTCTGGTGGAATTCGTCATGCGGTCTGGAACTACATGGAAGAAGGCGAGTCCATGTTAACAGCAGATTGGTACTGGGCACCTTATAAGACCATCGCCGAAGAACACCGTAGAAAGATCACCACCTTCGAATTATTTGATGAGAATAAAGCCTTTAATATAGATTCTTTTAAGCAAAAAGTCCAAGAGTTGGCTGAAAAACAAGAACGAATTCTGATTATGATGAATACCCCTGCCCATAATCCTACAGGATATAGCTTGACAGAAGCTGAATGGGAGGAAGTCTTGGTATTTTTGAAGGATGTGCAGGAAAATCAGCAGAAAAAGATCATTCTTTATTTAGACATAGCCTACATCGACTTTGCCGGCGATATGAAAGCCTCTAGAGGCTTTATGAAGCAGTTTGAAAACCTGCCAGAAACCATGATGGTATTGATCGGCTATAGTATGTCAAAAGCATTTACCTTCTATGGATTGAGAAGTGGCGCTTTGGTATGCCTTAGTAGCAGCCAAGAAGTGGCAGATGAGTTTATGGCGGCAGCTACTTTTTCTAGTCGTGCTTGCTGGTCCAATGGAACCCGAGGGGCACAAAAGCTATTGGCCAAAGTGTATGGAGATGAAGCATTGTTGGCGTCTGTCAACCAAGAAAGAGATTCCTTTAAAAAACTGTTGGAAAACAGAGCTCAAGTATTTGTAGAAGAGGCGGAAGCCATAGGCCTGGAAATTTTCCCCTATCGGGCAGGCTTCTTTATTACGATTCCTTGTGAAAACCCGGATCAAGTAGCGGCGGAATTGGCAAAAGACTACCTTTTCCTGCTTCCTTTAGGGAGAGGCATACGCTTTGCGGTCTGCGCAGTATCTGCAGAAAAATGCAAAAAATCCGCACGTCTTATCAAAGAAGCAATAGACAAAGTCAACGGATAGAATTAGGGAGAGAATTAGATGTTCTTGTATCAACTAGATCATTATACAGTGGGAGATATTATGGACCATCGGCTGATCACTCTGGAACAAACTGCGGATAGTCGAAGGGCAATCCATGCCATGAGTCGTCTCAATTTAGATGATGTTATCTTGATAGATTCTCAAGATAAGCCAGTGGCTGTGCTGACATTAAAGGATTTAATGAAGCAAATGGAATCCGAAACAGATTTGTCCAGACCCATTTCAGATCTGGTGAAACAAGAAATGATCGTCATTACAGAAGAAGCTGGGGCAATCGAGGCAAGAAATCAAATGAGACGAAATGGGATTGGCAGATTACCAGTATTGCGTAATGGTCAGGTTGTTGGGATGGTTCGGATCCATGATATATTAAATAAAGTATATTCAAAAATCGATGAAATGCATATGGCCTTGGAAAAAATATTAGACAGTCTTTATGAAGGCGTATGTGTTGTCAATGCAGAGGGAATTGTTTCCTTATGGTCCAAAGGGTCGGAAAAATTGTATCATGTAAAACCTAGGGATATAGTGGGACGTAAACTGGAAGAACTATTTCCAACAGCCTTGTTGCTTAAAACACTCTACAGCCAGAAGGCCATTCGGAATGTGTACCATAGCCCACGCCCTGGTAGTTATGCCATTATTAGTGCCATTCCCATTTTTGTTAACGGCGAAATGATTGGCGCGGTTTCAACAGATCGTGATGTGACAGAAACAACAAACTTATCAGAACAACTGGAAACAGCCAAAGAAAAATTAGACTTGCTGCAAACAGAAGTAGAAAAAATCAATGAAGAACAGTATTCTTTTCATAATGTGGTGGGAAAAAGCCATATTATTCAGGAGAAAATTCAAGAAGCTCGTCAAGTAGCAGCTGCCACCAGTAGTGTTTTGATTGGTGGGGAGAGCGGAACTGGTAAAGAAGTATTTGCCAGGGCTATTCATCAAGCCAGTGGTCGAAAAGGTCCTTTTGTAGCCATTAATTGCAGTGCCATACCAGAAAACCTTTTTGAAAGTGAAATGTTTGGTTATGAAGGCGGTGCCTTTACCGGTGCCCTTAACAAAGGGAAAGTAGGGAAAGTGGAGTTGGCCAAGGGTGGAACCCTGTTCTTAGATGAAATCGGGGATATGCCTTTGTATATGCAGGCAAAAATGCTGCGGGTTTTACAAGAGAGACAAATCCTTCGGGTTGGAGGAGAACATCCCATCGACATAGATGTTCGATTAATTTCTGCAACCCATAGAAATTTGCAAGCCATGGTCTCCGATGGAAGCTTCCGAGAAGATTTGTTTTACCGGATCAATGTGGTGCATATCTACCTGCCAGGGTTAAAAGAAAGGAAAGAGGATATTCCTATCTTTTTAAGGCATTTTATTACAGAGTTTTGTAAAGAAAATAACGTATCTGTCCCGCAAATTGATGCAGAAGTCTTACATGCCCTGATGAATTATAGCTGGCCAGGTAATATTCGAGAGCTTAAAAACACCATTGAGCATTTAGTGATTTTCTCGGAAAAAAATGTTATTAACAAAAAGAGCATTCCAGAACGAATTAAGGAAAAAAGCCCGTCAACCTTTCTGGAAAGAGAGCAGGATAGTTTAGATTTGCAGGAAAACATAAGACAGGTTGAAATGAAAACCATTCGAAATGCCATGGAAGCCGCCGACGAAAACAAAGCGAAGGCTGCAAAGCTTCTCCATATCCCTAGAAGCACCTTGTATTATAAATTAAAGTTTTACAAGATGAAAGAGTATTTGTAAAGCTTGATAAATGTGTACCAAAAGAAGCGTCAGATTTTTGACATTGCGTCAGAAATTTGACGCTTTCTTTTTTTTTACCGTAATGGATAAAGAGTGCACTGTTGAGCCATAGACAGATATTGGAATAGACGAATTCAAAAAAACGCCTATGAAAAACGTCAGTTATTCAACGTTTTTTTGTTAAGTCCTTATCAATATTTAGGATAGGACTATAGAGGAAATCTATCCATGAAAAACAATAAAGAGCTGAACACGTCTAATCGCAAGGGGTTAAATGGAAACAAAAAAATATGATAAAAAAATATCAAAACTTGGCATGGGGTTTGCATTTATATAGGTGTAGCAAAAGGAGGTGAAGAGTATGAACATAGTATTACCATTAAGACAGCATGTAGGGGCACCATGTGAACCAATTGTATCTGTGGGAGATTCTGTACAAAAAGGACAGCTCATCGCAAAGCCACAAGGATTGGGTGCCAATATTCATGCCAGTGTTTATGGAACCATAGAAGCAGTAACAGAGGAAAGCATTGTTATTAAACCCCAGGCAGATCAGCCTGAAGAATATGTTGCCATCAAAGAAACGGCCACCTTGTTAGAGGCTATTGAAGAAGCAGGCGTTGTAGGTGCAGGTGGGGCCGGATTCCCAGCGCATATTAAGTTGAAAGCTGACTTGAAAGATGGATGTGTCATCATCAATGGGGCTGAATGTGAGCCAATTCTAGCCCATAACCTTCAATTGATGGAAGAGAGTCCTCAGGTTGTGGTTCGTGGTGCTAAGTACATGATGGAAATCACCCAAGCGCCAAAAGCGTATATTGCCGTGAAGGCTAAGTATAAAAAAGCCATTAGAGCCATGAAGCGAGCAGCGGCCTTGGAAAAAGGGATTGAAATTGCATATCTTCCAGACATTTATCCATCAGGAGATGAACGGGTGGTAGTCCGAGAACTTCTTGGAGTGGTTCTAGAGCCTGGTCAATTGCCATTAGAAGCAAAGACCGTGGTTCAAAACGTAGAGACTGTGAAGCATATTGTGAATGCCATTGAAAAACGCAAGCCCTATATTGCTAAAGATATTACCGTGGCAGGCCGTGTGAAAGAAGGCGGCGTGTTTATGGATGTTCCTTTGGGCGAGCCAGTAGGGAAGTATATTGAGCTGGCAGGAGGATTTGTGAAACCCTATGGAGAAATAACTTTGGGTGGACCCTTTACAGGTAGTGCTGGAACCGAAGAATCCCCCATCATTAAGACTCTGGGAGGCATATTGGTTTCCATGCCATTTCCTCAGGAGACCCGCAAAATTGGTCTTTTGGCCTGTGAATGCGGTGCTCAGGAACCACGACTTCGTGAAATTGCAGAAGCCATGGGAGCTGAGGTAGTAGCAGAAGAAAAATGCAAGAGAATGGTGGAAGTCAACGGTCGATACCGTTGCGATAAACCCGGCGAATGCCCGGGACAGGCAGAAACTGTTATGACCATGAAGAAAAAAGGCATACAAGTTTTGCTTACCGGTAGTTGCGGAGACTGAACGAACACAGTGATGACTGTAGCTCCCAGGTTGGGAGTTCCAACATACCACAGTACGGATCATGTTCTGCGAGCCGCCGGTGAAAAACTAATCAGAAGAAGTGAAGAAGAATAAAGCACATAAAAAGGAATAGGAGGCGATTCGCATGGCAATCTCAGCAGAAGCTGCTAAGAAGAACATGAACAAAGTTGCAGTTGTTTGTTGCAGAACGCAAGAAGGAACCGTTCTGGAAGCAAGCAACCTTGAAGATCCGGCAATTTTTCCGGATTTGGAAGATTCAGGTTTGTTAACCGTACCGGAAAACTGCCTGAAAATTGGAGAAGTATTAGGGGCTAAAGTAATCAAAACCGTTGACTCACTGACTCCCTTAACACCAGATATGGTGGAAGGCATTCAGGCAATGGAGTCTGAAGAAAAAGTTGAAGCGCCAGCTAAAGAAGAAGCAGCTCCAGCGGCTCAGCCAGCAGTGGCACCCGTAAGCCAAGGAGTGCAACAACCAGTGGTTCAAAATGCAGGTGGCGTTGTGAAAATTCACATCGGAGAAGGAAAAAACATCGATTTAGAGTTTCCGATTGGCCTAGCAGGTGGCGTAGCTGCGGCACCAGCAGCACCTGTTGCTGCAAGCGCACCTTCAGAAGCCGTTGAAGCAGGAGCTGGAGTGGTAGAAGCAGCCCAAGAACCAAAACAAATGCGTTCTTTGGTGAAAAAGCATTTCAAGATTGATAAAGTAGAAATGGCAGAAGAAACAAAAATCGATGGCACTACCTTGTACCTTCGAAATAATATTTGTGACGATGCGGTAAAGGTAAGCGACATCGTAACCTCTATTAAAGTGGATATTATTACAGAAGAAAACTACAACCAATATTCTGAAACCATCATGGATGTTCAGCCTATTGCAACCAAAGAGCAAGATTGCAAGTTAGGACTTGGAGCTACTCGAGTACTAGACGGCGTGGTAATGATTGTTACTGGAACAGATGAAAAAGGGGTACAGATTGGTGAGTTTGGTTCTTCAGAAGGTGAGTTAGAAAAGAACATCATGTGGGGACGTCCAGGAGCACCAGATAAGGGCGATATCCTGATTAAAACAGAAATTGTTATTAAAGAAAAAATGAACATGGAACGACCAGGGCCATTAGCCGCTCATAAAGCCAATGACTTCATTGTTCAAGAAATCCGTGAAGCTATGAAAAAACTTGATGAAAACCTGGCTGTAGAACAAGAAGAATTTGTTCAGTACAGAAGACCTGGTAAGAAAAAAGTCTTAATCATCAAGGAAATCATGGGTCAGGGAGCAATGCACGACAACTTGATTCTTCCTGTAGAGCCAGTAGGAATCGTTGGTGGAAAGCCAAATGTTGACTTAGGCAACGTACCAGTAGTATTATCACCATTGGAAGTATTAGACGGAGGAATTCATGCCCTGACTTGCATCGGTCCAGCTTCCAAAGAAAACTCTCGTCATTACTGGAGAGAGCCATTGGTAGAGCATGTGATGAAAGACGAAGAATTAGATTTAGCAGGGGTTGTATTTGTTGGGTCGCCTCAGGCTAACTCTGAAAAGTTCTACGTATCCGACAGATTAGGAATGCTAGTAGAAGCCATGGATCTGGATGGAGCCTTCATTACCACCGAAGGATTTGGAAACAACCATATCGATTTTGCTACTCACCACGAGCAAGTAGGATCAAGAGAAATTTCTGTTGTGGGAATGTCCTTCTGCGCACAGCAAGGAGCTTTGGTAGTAGGAAACGAATACATGAAATACATGATCGACCACAATAAATCAGACCAAGGCATTGAAAACGAAATCCTAGCTAACAACACGCTTTGCGAAGAAGATGCTATTCGAGCAACATTGATGTTGAAAGCAGTCATGGCTGGAGAAGAAATTAAAGAACCAGAAAGAAAGTTTAATCCAACAGTAAAAGAAAACAATATCGACATGATAGAGCAACAAATTGGCGTAGAAATGGATTTAGTGCCAAACGAGCAAATTCTTCCAAAGAGTAAAAAGAGATTGGAAATCTACGAGCCAGAAGCCTAAAGAGCCCATGCAGATTGAAGGTGAAAAAATGAAGTATGGCGATAAGATCATTTATATTGAAGGCATCATCGTAGAGCTAAAAGATGGCGCCGTTTCCATGGATCTGAAGGGAAGGCTTGGGTATTTGAAGGTGCCTATGCGGATGATTATCAACGATCATCCCCTACAAGTAGGGCAAGAAGTAGGCTTGAACATGAGCTTTGTGGAAGTCTTAAGTGAAGAAGTAAACGAAAGTTATGTAAGTAATATTGATAAAAGAAATCAACAAAAAAAGGAGGCAGAATAATGGCTGATATGACTATCGTCAACAATCTACAGTCAGAAATATTTGTACCGATCACACCTCCTCCAGTCTGGACACCAGTAACTAAAGAGCTGAAAGACATGAAAGTGGCTCTTGTAACTGCGGCAGGTGTACACTTGCAGTCCGACAAGAGGTTTAATCTTGCAGGAGATTTTTCTTTCCGCGTGGTGCCAGGAGATGCTCCAGTGGAAGACATGATGGTTTCTCATGGTGGATACGATAATGCAGACGTGAACAAGGATATTAACTGCATGTTCCCGATCGACCGTATTCGAGAACTGGCTGAAGAAGGATTTATTAAGGAAATTTCTTCCGTCAACTATGGTTTCATGGGTGGTGGAGGCGACCAGACTAAATTCAGGGAAGAAACTGGTCCAGAAATTGCTCGACAGCTTAATGAAGAAGGCGCAGACGCAGTTCTTCTAACTGCTGGCTGAGGTACCTGCCACCGTTCCGCTGTTATTGTACAGCGAGCGATAGAGGAATCGGGGATTCCTACCATTATTATTGCAGCGTTACCACCAGTTGTTAGACAAAATGGAACACCAAGAGCCGTTGCACCACTGGTACCTATGGGGGCCAATGCTGGGGCACCAAACGATAAAGAAATGCAACGAAACATCTGCATTGACACCTTGAATCAATTAATTGAAATACCAAGCACAGGAAAAATTGTGCCACTGCCTTACGAATATATCGCAAAAGTATAATCATCAGAAAGAAGACCCAGTTGGCCTTTGGCCAACTGGGATCACTTCCAACGAATAAGGTGATAAAAGATGAAGGAAAAAACATACAGAAGACTGGTCATTAAAACATTCCATATAAAAAAGGTTGAAAAGGGTCATCAGACAAAAATCGAGGATTCGACCCTAAGGTTTTCTGTACCTGAATTTGATAAAAAATTATCAACCAATGAACTTATCCAACGTATAAATATAAATATTATTGAGCCAGGAAACCATCATGGTTGGACCAATAGTATAATGGACATCATACCTATTTCTACAAAAGTCCTAGGAAGTTTGGGTGAAGGGACAACCCATACCATGACAGGGGTTTATGTCATGCTGACTGGCATAGATGAAGCAGGCAATCAGGTGGCGGAATTTGGCTCCTCTGAAGGTATCCTTAAAGAGAAACTTCAGCTTAACCGAGCAGGAACACCATCGGATAAAGATTATATTATATCCTTTGATGTGACCTTGAAGGAAAAACAGGGAACCAACCGAGCTGCAATTTTGGAAGCCCACCGATGCTGCGATGAATTTGTTCAGGAGATTCGGGAAAAATTAAAGAAAAAAGAGAGCCGATCCTATACGGAAAAGCATGAATTCTATGATCGGAATAAACCAGGAAAGAAAAAAGTGGCAATTGTCAAGCAAGTAGCAGGACAAGGTGCCATGTATGATAATCAGTTATTGGCAAAGGAGCCATCCGGTGTGGCGGGAGGCCGATCCATCATTGATCTGGCAAACGTTCCCATTATTTTATCTCCCAACGAGTACCGGGATGGTGCCCTTCGAGCTATGACGTAAAGTAGGTGATCATATGGGAGTAGGACCATCCACTAAAGAAACAACGTTGCACCATTTTCGAGACCCGTTGTTGGATATTGTTTCAGCCGATGATGATGTGGATTTAACAGGCATTATCATTGTGGGGACACCACAAAGCAACGAAGAAAAGTATTTTGTTGGAAAAAGAACCGCCGCATGGTTAGAAGCGATGCGAGTAGATGGAGCCATTGTATCCGTGGACGGCTGGGGAAATAGTCATGTAGACTATGCCAATACCATAGAAGAAATTGGAAAACGTGGCATTCCTGTTACTGGCCTTAGTTTTATTGGAACACAGGCAAACTTTGTGGTAAAAAACCAATATATGGATGCAATTGTTGATATTAATAAATCAGAAGCTGGTATTGAAACAGAAACCGTAGGGGAAAATAATATGACTACCTTGGATGCTAAAAAAGCATTAGCGTTTCTGAAACTAAAAATGAGGGAGGCAAAATAATGAAATTCGCACAAGGGATACACACAATCGATTCACACACCATGGGAGAGCCAACCCGGATTGTCATAGGCGGCATACCTCAAATTCCAGGAGCTAGCATGGCGGATAAGAAAGCTTATCTGGAAGACAACATGGATTATATGAGAACTTCTTTAATGCATGAACCAAGAGGCCACAACGATATGTTTGGTTCTATCATTACCGCATCCACGGTAGAAGAAGCTGATTTTGGAATTATCTTTATGGATGGTGGCGGCTATTTGAATATGTGCGGCCATGGATCCATCGGTGCGGCCACCGTAGCAGTAGAATCCGGAATGGTAAAGGTAGAAGAGCCATATACCAATATTACCATGGAATCGCCTGCTGGTTTAATTAAAGCACAGGTAACCGTAGAAGATGGAAAAGTGAAAGAAGTTTCTATTGTAAATGTTCCTTCTTTCCTGTATAAAGAAGATGTAGTAGTAAATGTTCCGGAAATTGGCGATGTTAAATTAGATATTTCCTTTGGAGGCAGCTTTTTTGCCATCATCAATGCAAAAGAATTAGGCGTTAAAGTAGAAGTAAAACAGGCAGATAAGCTTCTAAAACTAGGCCTTCAAATTAGAGATATCGTAAACAATACAGTGGAAATGCAACATCCAGAGCAAAAACATATTAAGACCGTAGACCTGGTGGAAATTTATGACGAACCGACTCATAAAGATGCCGACTATAAGAATGTGGTTGTCTTTGGACAAGGTCAATTAGACAGGTCTCCATGCGGAACTGGCACCTGCGCCAAACTGGCAACACTTCATGCCAAAGGACAATTAGGAATTGACGAAAAATTTGTGTATGAAAGTATTACAGGAACCATGTTTAAAGGAAGAATATTGGAGACCACCAAAGTAGGGGAATTTAATGCTATTGTTCCAGAAATTACTGGAAGCGCTTATATCACTGGATTCAATCATTTTGTCATCGATCCAGATGATCCATTAAAGCATGGATTTGCCCTTTAAATAAAAACGATCGTTATTCATGAATGTATATACTAAGGAGGGAAACATATGTTAGCAAATGTTGTATTAGGTGTTTTGGGAGTTATGACATTAGGGTTTGTCGTACTGTGGGTTAAAGGGTATAAAGAAGATCCATCTGGCATGCCAGATCTTCATCGTATAGCAGTTGGTTTTGTTACTAACTTTTTCGACACTTTGGGAATTGGATCTTTTGCACCAACCACAGCCTGGTTAAAAGGTGCTAAATTGGCTCCAGACCGTGTGATTCCAGGATCTTTGAATGTAGGTCACACCTTACCAGTAGTAGTAATGTCTTTTATCTTTATTCAGCGTGTAGAAGTTGAGCCAATGACATTGGTACCAATGCTTTTAGCTGCAGCGGCAGGCGCATTCTTTGGTGCGGATATCGTATCTGGTCTACCAGAGAAAAAAGTTCAATTAGGAATGGGTTTTGCATTATTTGTAACAGCAGCCTTTATGTTTGCTGGACAAGTAGGCATTATGCCTGGTGGCGGAGAAGCCATGGGCCTTTCAGGATTGCCTCTTATCATTGGTGTGGTAGTTAACTTTTTCTTAGGAGCTTTAATGACTCTTGGAATTGGTCTTTATGCACCTTGCATGGCATTGGTCTACACACTTGGAATGAGTCCATTAGTTGCATTTCCAATCATGATGGGATCCTGCGCATACTTAATGCCAGTAGGAAGCGCCAAATTTATTAAGAACAAAGCCTTTGATGGAAAAGCAGCCCTTGGTTTAACCTTAGGTGGAATTCCAGCCGTATTTATTGCTGCGTACTTGGTAACATCGCTTCCTATTAATGTACTAACCTGGTTAGTAATTGCAATTATCCTTTACACGGCGACTACCATGTTGCGAGCGGGAATGATGAACAAGGAAGCCGGCGAAGTGGCAACAGAGAAATAAGTATTTCTTTAGAATAAAGGGAGTAATCCTTAGGTAGAAGGATAAACTCTTGGTTAAATCAAAAAGTAAAGCCAGCAAAAAAGCGTATGGACATAGTGTCCATACGCTTATTTTTTCTTTTTTTGCTTTGTCGAATGCAAGGGCTTTCCTTTTTCGTCGATTAATACTTGTCCTACCCCTTCCGGGGCATAGGCTTCGAGCAGATGTTGAAGGTCTTCAATTTCATCAGGCTGAATTTTCCAAAGTCGTCGCACTTCTTTGGAAAAAGGGGTTGGCAATGTCGGACGATAGACCAGTGTTAAGTGGCCTTGGTCATTCCACTGAGTCCAACGCAAGTTTTCCCATGGCACAAAACCCTCTGAGACAAAAAAACCTTTTTCACGAATTTCAGGTTGTCCTTTGGCACGTAAGCTGTTAAGCCAACTGAAAAGAATCCAGAAAGCACTGGTAATACCACGGGTTACCAGCCTTGAAACTTCATCTGGAGTAGCTGGTGATGAATCCGCAAGCGTCGAAGCAAGGGATCGAATAAACTCTCCAGCATAATAGATCCAGAAGAATAGCAATAACAACCAGAGATAAAAAGAAATATTTTGTTGTTGCGTGGAGGGTTTTTTAAGCAACTGGCCAGCCCAATGATGGCGACTTAGTTCCTGGATAAGCCAGTAAACAAGCAAAATAGAAATTAAAAGTAAAAAAACATCCAAAAACCCCATGGCCTTAAAAATTGGTATAATGGAGGTCACACCCCTTTTGTGATTCAGATTTGATCGGAAGGACCATTAATACAGCCCTATGAGGGATTGATCTTCATACAGGAGTATTCTGGTACCCACAGATCCATCCTTATTGTATGCAAAGAAGAGGAATAATTCAATAGTAAAATTGCGAGGAGGGCATAAAATGAACATAGCAGTGATTGGGAATGGTGGAATTGGAAAAACTCTCATAGAATTACTGGAAAAGAAAAAAGAAGCTTTGGGGATGGAAGGCCTACATGTAAAGATTTGTGCTCATTTGGATAGTCAAGGTGGTATATGGGATCCTGACGGGATCCATCTTCCTTCTCTTATCACCCATAACCAGCATCAGCTTCCTTTAAAAGCGTATTCCAAGGGTGGAAATCCACATCTTGGATTGGACGAAGTATTAAAAATCAAGGATTTAGAGGTGTTAATAGAATTGACACCAACCAACAAAGAAACCGGAGAGCCTGGACTGACCCATATCACAAAGGCACTAGCCAAAGGGATACATGTCATAACGGCCAATAAAGGGCCGATTATGAAGGCCTATCACCAGTTAAAGAAAATAGCAGAAGTCCATCAAGTACAGTTGTGGATAGGATGTACCACTGGAGGAGCCTTGCCTTCAATAAATGGTGGCCTCATAGATTTGGCTGGAGCGGAAATCAATGCTATTGAAGGGGTACTAAACGGAACCACTAATTTCATACTGGAAGAAATGAAAACATCTGGATGCGTGTATCAAGAGGCCCTTGAAAAAGCCCAAGCAGCAGGGATTGCTGAGGCAGACCCTACGTTGGACGTGGAAGGATGGGATACAGCCGCCAAGCTCCTTATTCTCTCCAAGGTATTAATGAAAGAAGACAAAGATTTAAGGGACATAGAGGTGGAGGGAATTACGGGAGTAAGACCAGAAGAAATTCAACACGTTTCCAGGAGAGGTGGGAAAATGAAATTAGTGGGAAGAGCTGAAAAGACAGCCAAAGCCACTGTCTTAACCGTGAAGCCAGAGGTGCTGTTGCCAGATCACCCTCTTTACGGAGTGGACGGAAAAAACAAAGGAATTTCTTATAGGACAGATACCTTGGGTGAGCTAACCATCATGGGCGGTGCATCTGGATTGGTGCCAGCGGCAGCCTCTGTATTGAGAGATTTAGTGAATTTGCATCGAGGATATGGCCAATAGAAGAAAAGCATCCTGAATCCTAATCTCCTAGGGTAAAACAAGGAAGGGAAGGGTATACTAGAAAAAACAGAGGAGAAGAATCCAATCAATTCTTGTTAGGAGAGGAGAAATGCAGATGAGTCATCCGAAGAAAAAAGCCCCTCAAAAACAAAAGAAAGACTATCAAATTGTAAAGATTGATGGAGAAAAACAAAAGAAACTAAGACGAAAACCTTACGAAAAAGAGTTAAGACGATTACAGGAAGAATTGGTCAAGCTTCAAAAATGGATTAAGCGGGAAGGACTGAAAGTAGTCGTCCTATTTGAAGGACGAGATGCCGCCGGAAAAGGCGGTGTCATCAAACGCATTACCGAAAGCCTTAATCCTAGGATATGTCGGGTGGAAGCGTTGGGAACGCCAACAGAACGAGAAAAAACCCAGTGGTATTTTCAACGGTATGTAAGCCGCTTGCCGGCTGCTGGCGAAATGGTTCTTTTTGATCGGAGTTGGTATAACCGAGCCGGCGTAGAAAAGGTTATGGGATTTTGTACGGATGAAGAGCATCGAGAGTTTCTAAGGTCTTGTCCGGAATTTGAGCGAATGTTGGTTCGTTCGGGGATCATTCTTATCAAATATTGGTTTTCTGTGTCGGATGAAGAACAGGAGAGGCGTTTTCAGGCCCGGATAGAAGATCCGACAAAAAGATGGAAATTAAGTCCTATGGATCTGGAATCTCGAAAACGATGGATGGAGTATTCTAAGGCTAAGGACGAGATGTTTGCCCATACAGATATTAAACAGGCTCCTTGGTATGTGGTAGATGCAGACATTAAGCGTCATGCCAGACTTAACTGTATTCATCACCTGCTAGATCAAATCCCCTATGAGGATCTAACGCCAGAACCCATTGACTTACCGCCTCGGCAAGACGATTTAGCCTATGTCCGCCCTCCTATTACAGATCAGACTTTTGTTCCAGATTACTATGGGGGGCCGGTGGAGTAAGAGACAAGGATTTTTCTAATTGCTGAATTTGTTCCAGTGCCGTAGCATAGTCAAAAGATTCTAGAGAACTTTTAAGGGTGTTGAAAATACGGGAAAAAGATTCGTCTTTAGGCAATGCCTCTTCAAGGGCAACCATTATTTCCAGATCCACATACTCACTGGCTTTTAACATCCGAGAAATGTTAGATAGTTGGGATTCAAGGCATTCTCGGTTTTTAAAGAAGGGAGGTTCTTTCGTGGAAGGAGCTGCCTTAGGAGAAGAAGCGAGCAGGTCAATGGATTCTTCCACTTTTGCAAGAGCTTGTCGGATTTCTCTGATCTGCTTTTCTGGAACGTCACCGAGGGCTATGGATGGTTCAAGGGATCCGCATAGCTCCATTACTTCATAAGCCCCTAGGTTACCGGCATATCCTTTCAGCTGATGAAGAGTGGCAGGCGTTAATGCATCTAATAATGTCAGGGCTTCGGATGAAAACCGCTGAAGTAGTCTCATATAAGCAGACTGATTTCCGCCCATACGAGAAAGACCTTCTGCCAGGTTAAGACCTGGCATTTGGCTTGGGAAAAAATCTGTTTCCCTACTCATACGTGTCGATATCCCATCAGAAATTTCATTTTTGTTTTCTATAGAAGGCATAGGACAAAGCCATCTAGATACGGTGCCAATAAACTCGTCTGGGTCGAAGGGCTTGGCGATGTAATCGTTCAACCCTGCTGCTAACACGTTTTCTCGATCACCTCTCATGGCGTGGGCCGTCATGGCGATAATGGGTATTGGAGCATCCAAAGGATTTTCGAGTTTCCGTATGGCTCGAGTAGCTGCTAAACCATCTAATTTTGGCATTTGTACATCCATTAAAATAGCGTGAAAGGATTGTTTTTTGAATAATTCAACCACTTCTTCTCCATCCGAAGCATAGGTAACACGAATATCTGCTTGTTTTAACAACTCTGCGGCGATTTCTCGATTAGCAGCATGGTCTTCCGCCAGCAACACATGGAATGGGGTCTGGGGTGGCTGTGGACATATAAGCAAGTCATTGGAGTCCTTTTGCTGCTGAATCTCTTCAGGAGGATTTGCGATGGTTTTGGGGGCTGCATGAATCAGGACTACCGGAAGGGTGAAATAGAAGGAAGATCCTTTGTTCTCCTGGCTTTCCAACCAAATACTTCCGTTCATTCTATCTAAAAGCCCCTTAGTGATGCTAAGGCCAAGGCCAGTGCCACCATATTGGCGGGTGATTGAGTTATCTAGTTGAGAAAAAGACTCAAAAAGAAGATGCTGTTTATCCTTCGGAATACCTTTGCCTGTATCCTGTACTGTAAAAAGGAGCACAGCCTGGTCTTGTCTAAGGCTTTTTAAGGATGCCTTCAGAAGAACATGGCCTTTTTCCGTAAACTTCACTGCATTTCCCAGAAGATTCGTCAGAATCTGAGTAAGTCGTAAGGGATCTGTAGAAACGTATGCTGGAAGAGATTCATCGAGTTCTAATTGTAAAAGAAGTCCTTTTTCCGATGCTTGCAGATCAAAAAGCTCCACAGCATCCTGTAAATGTCTGTGCAGATCCAAATCACGAGGTTCGATGGTTAATTTACCTGCTTCAATGCGGGAGTAATCCAGAATATCGTTAATAATAGAAAGAAGGCTACGTGAAGATTTCTGAATTTTTTGGAGGTAGCGTTCAACTTCTGGATCTTTATTGTGTTGATGCGCTAGATGACTAAATCCAATGATACCATTCATAGGCGTTCTGATTTCATGGCTCATATTGGCTAAAAAACCGCTTTTCGCTTGATTGGCGGCTTCTGCTAATTCTTTGGCTTTTGTCAATTGGATTTCAGCACTTTTTTGTTGGGAGATATCTTGAATAATAGACCAAATTACCTGGCGTCCCGCTGGATCTGTCTGTTTAAATCCATGAAGCAGAACCGGATACCGACTACCATCTTTTCGAATATATTCTTTTTCATAGGGGCCATACTGACCAGTTTTTTTCATTTTCTCCAACTGTTCTTTTTCTTTTTCGGCATAGTCCTCAGGCGTTAATTGCCAATAGCTAAGATGGCGAAATTCCTCTTCAGTATACCCTGTGGAATCTAGTAATCCTTGGTTAAAGGCAATAAAATCCCCTGTATGAAAATCATTCATAGCCATGCCCACCGGTGACAACTCAAAAAGACTACGAAAACGAACTTCGCTGATGCTAAGAGCTTCTTCTGTTTTTTTACGATCTGTAATATCTTCGTTGATGCCTACAATGCGGTGGATCTCACCATGTTGATCCCGAAGGATCTTGGATTGGGCTCGAATACTTCGTCTTTCTCCATTTTTTCGAAGAATAGAAAACTCCGTCTGAAAAGAGCTTCCATCCTTTATGCTTTTCTCAAAGCTTAAGAGAGCTGTGGCTCTGTCTTCTGGGACTATGACATTTGTCCATTGTTCCAAGTCATGGCTAAAGGTGGCTGGATCTACTTCATAAAGCGTGAACATCCCTTTATCCCATTCTAAATACCCATCCTTCACCCAATATTCCCATATGCCGGCATCTGCTGCTTCAATGGCTAATTGAAGACGCTCTGTTAATTTTTCTTGAGACAATTCGGCTTCTTTTTCCAAGGTGATATCCAGCCCTGTGCCTCGAAAGCCTTGGAGAGTTCCGGCTTCGTCCAAAATGGGTAATCCACTAACACGCTGCCATAGGATTTTACCATCAGGCCCCAGTGTTTGATGCTCTAGACCAGTCCAGGATTCATATTGGGAAGCCCATTGCTCCAACAGGCCGGATACCCGTTTTGCTTCCTCTTCAGGCATATAATCAAAAGGGGTTGTGCCTAGAATGTCTTGGATTTTTTTTCCTAACAAAGCCTCTGCCGGAGAGGTAATCATGGTGTAATGGCCTTGGGGATCTATCTCCCATATGTATTCGCCGGCTGCATCCGCCACATCGGAAAAACGCTGACGAACTACCCGAAGCTCCGAGTATTTGCTTTGCAGGTGGTAGATCCACCGCATTAGGGCAAATAAAACCAGGCATATAGCCAGCACCCTTAGAAGGCCATTGGCTCCCACCGCAAGGGGTACTATTTGTTCCGGAGGAACAGAAGCAAGGACAAAGGAAAAAACACCATGCCAATACATAAAACCAAGGCCACAAAAAAGAACCAAGCCATCCTGACGCCGAATCAGAAGGAACCAAGCGTGGTAATGGAAGCCTAAAGCCACTAAAATAAGAGCCGTAAGCCCAGCAAAAACAAGATTTGACCAAAAGAACCCATTATTAGGATCTTGTAAAAAGCCTGGGAGGTAAACATAGGCAACAGATAGGATGCCAACTCCGACCAGCAAATAAAAAGCAACAAGATATTGATATATTTTTGTAGGTTTAGACATGAACAAGCTCCTTTCATGGAGAAGAAACAAGGGGATTCAACCAGATTATACCCTTAGAAATTCAATTGATTCACAGGAATTTCAGGTTTGAGAAAAAGTCATAGGTGTATACATATAAGAAAGAAACCTAAAACAAATCCTGCAATCAACTACCTCCCAAAATCCTCATGAAGCTCTGAAAAGGAGTTAATCAACATGAGAAGAAGAATCCTTCTGTTGTATACACTGACCATGATCGCCATTCTTGGACTGGTGAGTTTTATGATGCAATGGATGGGATCCAGCATTGTAGAACGGCAGACTACCCTGCGTCTTTCTTCCTTAGCAGCCTCCAAAGCCACTCAAATTTTCAACTTAGTGGAACAGGATTTTGAGCGGGTTAGTCTGATTGCTTCACGAACACAGATGAGAGATAGTTTGCGGATGTATGAAAAAGAAATGGAGACACAAGAAGCCGAAAGCGCTAAAATGAGAGAAATCGTGGTGGATGCGGCTCATTCTGTAGAAGCCATTCGAAGCGTAGAAATAGCCAATCTCATTGGACAGGTGGTGGCTTCTACAGAAGCAAACAACCCTACGGATCCTCCAATCAAAGGCAATGAGTGGTTTATCCATGGGAAAGAAGGTTATTATTTTAGCGACATACAACTCGATGCCAAGCAACGGCCTTATTACCATTTAGCCATGCCACTTTTTCATACAGGAGAGATAGAGGGGATGCCGCCGGCTGTGATTGGAGTGTTGCGTGTAGAGATGGCTTTAGATCGAATGATCTCTATTTTGGGAGATACAACAGGCTTGGGGAATACTGGGAATGTGACCCTACTCTCTTTGGAGGCGGAGAATATCCGTTGTTTGAGTCCTTTAGGCCAGTGCGAGTGTGCCTTTCATATTCAGCAAATGGGAATGCAAGAGGAGCTTAACCAGGGAGAGGATGTGAACCAGTGGGTTTACCACGCCTTAGGTCACCAAGTCTTAGCCAGTTATCATCCCATCCATCTACCAGACAAACAGTGGGGCGTACTGGTGACCATGGACAAAGAAGAAGTGATGGGCCCCTATGTAAACATGTATGGCTATGTGGTAGTGATGATCTTATGCTTGATGGCTATGGGAAATATCATAATGATCTTAGGTACTCGGTATAGTTTTCGAGGCATTGAAGAACTACTGGCAGGAGCAGAAGAATATGGAAAAGGCCATTTGAATCATCGCATTCAAGTTAAAACAAAGGATGAAATTGGAAAACTAGCCAATTCATATAATATAATGGCTGGTAAACTTAAGACGCTTCAAGATAAAATGGAAAACCTTAGCGTAACGGATCAATTAACTGGTATTGGAAATCGACGTTTGTATGAAGAAGAACTACTTCGATTGGATACACCACGATACCTCCCCTTAAGCGTTATGATGGGGGATGTAAATGGACTGAAATTAGTGAACGACGCCTTTGGTCATGCACAGGGAGATAAACTTTTGAAAAGAGTAGCCACAGTTTTGTTAGAGGGGTGCCACACTTCCCATGTGATTTGTCGAGTGGGTGGAGATGAATTTGTGGTGTTGATGCCGGAAACAGAGAGAGCAGACGTAGAAGAGCGGTTGCAAGGGATTAAGTGTGAATTGAGTCAACAAAAAGTAGGCCGAGTAGAGGTTTCGGTTTCCTTTGGAGTAGCAACCAAATATACGGTTAAAGAGCCAATCTTGGAAGTAATGCAACAGGCCGAAGAAGCGATGTATGCCGTTAAACTGCAAGAAAGCAAGAATATGAAGGAAACCACGGTTCAAACCATTATCGATACCTTCTTTGCATCAAGTAAACCCTATCTTCCTCATGGAGAAAAGGTTTCTGAGTGGTGCGGCAAAATGGCCAAACAATTAGCCTTTTCTGAAGAAAAGAGGAATCGGCTTATGTTGGCAGGAAAACTCCACGATTTGGGGAAAATAACCTTTGATGAAACCTTGCTTCATAAACCCACCTCCTTAACCAAAAAAGAATGGATGGAAATCAAACGTCATCCAGAGAATGGATACCGAATTCTTGAAAGCATCAGTGGGTACAAGGAAATAGCCGAAATTATTTTAAGTCATCATGAACGCTGGGATGGATCTGGATATCCCAGAAACTTGAAAGGAAAAGAAATCCCAATAGAATCCCGTATCATTGCTATTGCGGAAAGTTATGATGTCATGACGAATACACAGCCTTATCAGGCAGCCATGACAAGAACAGAAGCCTTGGAGGAGCTCCAGAAAAATGCTGGGAGCAAATTTGATCCAGCATTAGTAGCTTTGTTTATCAATTTGCCAGAATAAAACCTTCTAGTACCGCCTTTTCATTTTAATTTGTGTTGCATAGGTTCACTTAAGAGTCTAAAAAGTCAAAAAACGTTTTCTGGACAACGTTTTTTCAAACGTGAACATTGTATAATAATACAAAAAATGGATAGGAGGTAAGATATGTTTCGTTTAATTGGTGTTGTTATTATTCTTATTGGATTTTATAAAAAATATAATCCAATAGCCGTAGTTCTGGTAGCTGGAATTACAACAGGTTTAGTAGGTGGTATTGAGATCGTTGCAATTTTGGACATATTGGGAAAAACCTTCGTCAACAACAGGTATATGTCTATCTTCTTGCTAACGTTGCCAGTTATCGGCATCTTAGAGAGAAACGGATTGAAGGAAAGATCCATTATGTTGATCCAATCCATGAAATCGGCAACAACAGGAAGAGTGATCATTATTTATACTTTTTTTAGATTACTAGCATCTGTTTTTGGGCTAAGGCTTGGAGGACATGTACAGTTTGTTAGACCATTGTTATATCCCATGGCCATTGGAGCTGCAAGAAAGAACTACCAATCAGTCAATGAAAACGCAGATGAGAAGATCAAGGGAATATCCGCCGCAGGAGAAAACTACGGAAACTTTTTTGGACAGAATGTTTTTCCAGCGTCTGGTGGCGTCCTGTTGGTAGTAGGAACTTTTGCAGCCCTTGAAATTCAAGTAATTCCCATGGAAGTAGCCATAGCGGCTATTCCTGTAGCGGTGATTGCATTTATGTATACCATAGTCCAAAGCATTATGTTTGATAGGTCTTTGAACCGAACCTTGGAAAAAAAGAAAACAGAGGAAGGAGCCTAGCCATGCAAAGTACTTTATTGGAAGTGATGTATATTCTAGCTGGGTTAGTGGGTATCAGCAGTGCCTACAGTGCATTAAAAGATAAAGATCATCCTCATCCAAAGGAAACGGCAGTATTCTGGGGGATTTTCGGGATAACATTCATTTTTGGACCCTACATGCCCGGATATGTGATAGGGGTACTGATCCTAGCAATGGGAATTTTGGCAGGAATCAATAGAGTTACAAATGGTGGAATGGAAACTGCGGATGAAGATCAAAGAAAAGCCAGTGCTTTAAAAATTGGGAACAAGATTTTCATACCAGCCTTAGCCATAGGAGTGATTGCCTTTGTGATAGGCCAGTTTGTGCCAGTTTTAGGAGCTTTGGTGGGACTAGGCTTAGGCGCATTGATTTCCACAGTGATGGCCATGATAATGACGAAATCTAAAAAGAATCATATTTCTTTTGAGGGAAGCAGACTATTATTGAGTCTTGGTACTGCTGCAATACTGCCACAACTGTTAGCAGCCTTGGGGGCGTTATTCAATGAAGCAGGGGTTGGTCAGGTGATTGCCTCAGGCATTGGCGGCGTTATCCCTGAGGGAAATCTATTGGCTGGTGTAGTGGCGTATTGTCTCGGAATGGCCATTTTTACGATGATTATGGGAAATGCCTTTGCGGCTTTCGCAGTTATTACAACAGGAATTGGCATGCCATTTGTGTATGCCCATGGTGCGAATCCTACGGTAGTTGGTATTCTAGCCCTTACAGCTGGTTATTGTGGAACCTTAATGACGCCGATGGCAGCAAATTTCAATATCGTTCCAGCCGCCCTCTTGGAAACCAAAAATAGCAATCGAGTCATTATAGCACAAGCTCCTTGGGCTTTTGCGATGCTTATTACGCATATAGTGTTGATGTATACATTAGGATTTTAGGAGGAGGATACCCATGAAAATATTGATAACAGGATTTGATCCCTTTGGTGGGGAAAATATCAATCCCTCGTATGAGGCAATAAAAAAAATCAGTATGAACAATCCATCTATAGAAATAATAAAAAAAGAATTACCTACAGTTTTTAAAAGATCCATAGCGGTGCTAGATGAAACCATAGAATCAGTCCAGCCAGACGTAGTTGTGTGCACAGGCCAAGCTGGTGGCAGGTTTGATATATCCATGGAACGGGTCGGTATTAATATCATTGACGCTAAAATACCAGACAATGATGGAGATCAACCAGTAGATGAAAAAATATTTAATGATGGTGGAGATGCTTATTTTTCAACAATCCCCATCAAAGCCAGCGTAAAAGCTTTGAGGGAAAAAGGGATCCCTGCATCTGTGTCTAATACGGCGGGCACCTTTGTATGTAATTGTATTCTTTATGGTGCTTTGTATCTAATAGAAAAGAAATACCCAAAGGTCAAAGCTGGTTTTGTCCATGTGCCTTTCTTGCCAGAACAAGTAACAGAGAAGGCCAACATGCCTAGCATGTCACTTGAAAACATAACACGAGCCCTAGAAGTGATTATCGAAACCATAGCAACAACAGATCAAGACATCAAAGCAGTTGGAGGAACAATACAGTAAAAAGGATATCCGTACAAAGGAAGCCCTAGATCATTCAACAAGAATGATTTCAGGGCTTTTTTCTATTTTTGAGTTTTTTATAGGGGGAGCTCAATGTAACAGGAAAATCAAACGGGAAAGGGTAACAGGAAAGGGTTTACTTTCAGAAGCTGGTAAAGTATAGAAGAATCTCATATAATTGATAGAAAGCATATGATGTCGGAATCCTAGAAGAGACATGAGGTAAAAACTAGATTTGCCTATGGCTGAAAGAGAGAAAAGAAAGGATTTCTAGGTAGGATAGATTGTGTACCATCTTAGTTAAAAGGGAGGTCTATGATGCTTAAAGAACTTTTTAACAGGAAACTACAGTTAGAGATGACTACTTTTTTCTTGAATGATTTGGCGCAAAAGGGAAAAGTGATGAACTTAAGGAAAGATACCATTATTCAAACGAATTCGGATTGTATCTATATAGTGACGAGTGGAATGGTTTCCGAAGAGATTTTTAGGCAAGATGGCAAACAGATAACCTTGTTTTTATTGGGACCGGGCACTATTTTTGGAGAGATGCCCTATTTTGAACAACAGGAGAATACCTGTTCCGTTAACATCTCTATGTATCATGGCACAAAAGTATCGATTGTCGAAAGGCAGACATTAAATCGGGAGTTCACTGATCATCCAAAAGGATACCATTATTTTATTCATAGTATCACAAGAAAACATAATATCTTGATGTTGAAAATAGCAGATAATCATTTCAATGATTTCAAAGGGAAACTAGCCAGTACCATCATCCGCTTCGCAATTGTTGAAGAGGGAGATCTATTTAATGGTGCCACTATTAACAATGTTAAATCCATTACAATGTTTGCGAAATACTTGTCTTGCGATCGAAGTACGGTTTCAACAGCACTCTCCAGCTTTCAGGAAGAGGGTTCCATTCTGTTGGATGGAAATAAAATAATTGTTAAAAACAAAGAAAAATTAATGAAATATGTGAACTTCATATGGTAGAACGAAGAATTATTTAACTGCATTCCCTCTCGGTGATCACAGACTATTGCGATTATTAACCCTTCTCTATAATCTGTTGGAAAACACATGAAAAGAAATTGGGAATATGTTAGAATGAAAATTGGTATAAGAAATTATAAATCTGCCCGATGGAGGGTAGTAGAGAATGGGGAGGAGAATTAATAATGAGCAAACCTGTTTTGTCAGCCCATTTTGAATCCAGAGAGCCTTCGGACGTGCGATTGGCTCAAATGAAGTACGATGAGCGTGCCGTAAAGCCGGAAGCTGTCATCAACGTAGGAATTGGGAATGTTTCCCTGCCAGCTAATCCAGCCATGATGAAAAGAATGTTTGGATTAGATGCACCAGAAAGTCCCTTTGCAAAAGGAGTTGTTCGCTATACGGGTACTGCTGGTACAGAAGAATGTCGAAACGCCTTTACGAACATCTTGAAATGCGAAGGATTTGATGTGGACAATCTGTTTGTTCAGGTAACAGATGGTGGCTCTGCTGCCATGGAACTGGCGATTCTGGGAATTTGCGGACCAGCCGCCTCCGATGAAAAACCATTAATGATGATTGACCCAGCTTACACCAACTACATTTCTTTTTCACAGCGTGTGGGTAGAAAAACCATTACGGTGAAAAGACAGCTTGGAGAAGATGGCAACTTTACACTGCCAGAGCTGGATGAAATTGAAGAAGTGATTAAAACCAATAATCCTGGCGGTATGTTGGTAATCCCTTATGACAACCCAACGGGACAACTGTATGAGCATGAAACCATGATTGAGTTGGCCAAGTTATGTGTGAAATATAATATGTGGATGATCAGCGACGAAGCATATCGGGAGTTATATTATGATGAAAGCAAGAAACTAGTCAGCATTTGGGGCGTAACCGATAAAGAAGCTCCTGGCATTGAAGGCCGAAGAATCAGCATAGAAACCGCCTCTAAAGTTTGGAATGCCTGTGGTCTTCGCATCGGAGCCTTGATCACGGATAGCAAAGAGTTCCATACTCGTTCTGTGGCTGAATATACTGCCAACCTTTGTGCCAACGCCATTGGCCAGTATATTTTTGGTGCCTTAGCACAAGAAAGCAAAGATGGTATTCTAGGCTGGTGCAAAGAGATGCGAGATTACTATAAAGAGCAGATTCTTATGGTGAATAAAGGCTTGAAGGAAAATGAACCTGGCCTGATTGTTTCCAGTCCAGATGCGTCTATCTACTCGGTTATCGACGTTCGAAACGTTGTAAAGCCAGGCTTTGATGCCGTAGAATTTGTGCTTTATTGTGCTGGAAAAGGATCGGCAGAAATTGACGGCGTAGAAACTACCTTACTGGTAGCACCCATGAAAGGCTTCTACGATATCGAAAAAGGTCAACCCAACCCAGGCAGTACTCAGTTCAGGATTTCTTTTGTGGAATCCAAAGAAAACATGAAAAAAGTTCCAGAACTATTTGTAAAACTCTTAAAGCAATTTGAAGCACAGCGATAGATCTATTTGTTAAATAGAACTATTCAGTGAAGAGGAATCTCGAAAAAGACCTGCAGACACAAGCGGGTCTTTTTCATGTTACAATGAAAAGACTAATGACAATCCCTCTGGCTCCTGCTGATAAGCCTGGTCAGGATGAGGGGGAAAAGGAGGGGTATTCCATGACCAATCCACAGATTTTGGTGGTAGAAGACGAGGGAAAACTACGTAAACTGGTGGCAACCTACTTGAAAAGAGAGGCGTTTCAAGTACTGGAAGCTGCAGATGGTAAAGAAGGCATCGCTCTTTTCGAAAATCATTCCGTAGATGTAGTGATTCTAGATATTATGATGCCAGGCTACGATGGGTGGACGGTCTGCCGTCGAATCAGGGAATCCAGTCAAGTGCCTATTATTTTGCTGACAGCTCGTAGCGAAGAAAATGATAAGCTTTTAGGTTTTGAACTGGGTGCCGACGATTATGTAACCAAACCCTTTAGCGTTAAAGAACTGATGGCTCGCACAAAAGCCTTGTTAAAGCGTAGTGGCATCAAACCAGAGGAGGCACATTATCACGTGCAGTGTCTTAGGGTGGACACAGCCCGCCATCAGGTAACGGTAAAAGGAGAAGCTGTGGATCTAACGCCAAAGGAATACCAACTGCTGATAATGTTCTTGAAACATACCAATCAGGCTATGGAACGAGAGGTTATTTTAGATCGTGTTTGGGGCTACGATTACTACGGTGATTTTAGAACCGTGGATACCCATGTCAAGCGGCTTCGTCAAAAGCTGGGCGAGGCTGGGGGCTTAATACGGACCCTTCGTGGAGTAGGCTATGTCTTGGAGGGGAAAGAATCATGAAAGCTTCTATTTTCAAACGATTAAACCTGCTTTTTATTGTATTTGCATTGCTGATTCTGGGATTGGTTTGGACAGCTCAAAACTTTTTATTGGAACCCTACTATATTAACCAAAAGACAGGACAGATTCAAAGCGGTCAGCAGAGCCTTCTTAAATACCTTCAGGAAAAGGGTGCAGGAGATGGGTTTCAGCAGGAAATGGAAAAAATGGCAGAGGAGTTACACGGAAGGATTGTTTTGATCAGTCAGACAGGCCGAGTAGTGTATCAAGCGGAGGATGGAACAACTGGTCGATCCGGAAGAATGCATCACTCCATGATGCGGCATATGGAAACCGGCAGAATGACTACCCACCAAACCCAAGGACAGAGTGGTCCCCTTAACTATTTAACCCTAATGGCGCCGGCTGGAGATTTTTATCTTTTTTTTCAGGTGCCCTTGCAGCCCATGGAAGAAGTGCTTGGGATTGCAGCTCGGTTTAATATCATGTTGGCAGCAATGGCCCTTTGCATAGCCCTAATCCTTTCCTTGCGTTTTTCAAAAAGCCTTACCCAACCTCTTATTCAGCTAAACCAAGCCGTACAGAAAAAAGATTCGGAGAAATTTCGATTGCCTTGGGAAAAAGTACCTCAGGATGAAATAGGGCAGTTGGGAACATCTTTTCAGGAATTAACAGACCAATTGGAACAAAGTATTACAGCTCTGCAGCAAGAATTGAACAAAGAAAAAAACTTGGAAAAGCTTCGAAAACAATTTGTGGCTCGGGTTTCTCATGAACTTCAAACCCCTATAGCCCTTATTCAAGGCTATGCAGAAGCCTTGGAAGATCAAGTAGCACCAACGGAAGCGGATCGGCAAGAATACCTACACATTATTCAGGAAGAAACCCAGCAAATGAGTCATATGGTAAAAGACTTATTGGATTTGGAACAATTGGAATCGGGAGTCTTTGGTGTCAAAAAAGAAATGGTAGATCTAACCCAGGTCTTGCAGAACACAGCGGATCATTTTAACCTTCTTTGCAAAGAAAAAGAGGTTGCCACAGAAATAAACGCTCCTGAGGAGATGGTGGAGGTAGAAGGGGATGGCCGTCGATTGGAACAGGTAATGACCAACTTCCTTCAAAACGCCCTTCGGCATAGCCCTGTCGGGGGAAAAATCCGCCTATCCTTGGAAGAAGAAAAACATCAAGTAATGGTTCGGGTGTATAATGAAGGCCAGCCTATTCCTGAAGATAAAAAGGCCTTGATTTGGGAAAGTTTTTATCGAGGAACCCAAAGACCCACTGGTACTGGACTGGGACTAGCCATTGTCAAAGGCGTATTAGAGTTGCATGATAGCCACTATGGCGTAGAAAATCGGGAGAAGGGCGTTGAATTCTATTTCACTCTTAAAAGACCTTCCTCTATCAAAGCCTCTAAGACTTAGATTTCCCATACATGGCGGCGCCAATAATACCAGCATCATTCCCCAGTTCAGATACTTGGAGGCTAGTGCTGTTCATGGATTTGACGTAAATCCGTTCTGCTACCCGGGCTTTTAAATCATCTAGAAAGAAGTCTGCAGAGCCGGAGATACCGCCACCCAAGGCGATCACCTGCGGATCAAAAATATTGATGAGATTTGCAATGCCTACAGACAAGTAATGCGTCATTTGATGCACCACCTTCAGGCAAAGGGCATCGCCTTGACGTGCTCCGTCAAAAATAAGATTAATGCCAATGGAGGTCTTTTCTCCTTCTATGGATTGGGTTATGAGGCTGTTTTCCCCTTGTTTTAGGAGGCGGAGGGCATGTTTCTTCATGGCCGTAGCAGAAGCGAAGGTTTCCCAGCATCCATTGTTGCCACAGGTACAGTCATTATAGGCGTTGGTGTCCACGACCATATGGCCCAGTTCCGTGCCGATGCCATGGCTACCGCTGTAAACATGATGATTGAGAATGACACCCCCGCCGATGCCTGTGCCTAAGGTAAGGAAAATCGAATTGGCGGCATCTTTTGTCACCCCTAAGGTATGTTCGGCTACAGCGGCCATGGTGGCGTCGTTGGCTACCTCCACTGGCTTGCCCGTTAGATGCCCTAACTTTTTTCCTAAGGCTACATTGGTCCAAAAGAGATTCGTGGCAAAGTAAACCAATCCATCTTCACCAGCCGCTCCAGGAATACCCACCCCAAGAGTCCCCACTTCTCCCCCCTCCAGTTCGGATTCTTCTAAGATTTCCTCCACCAACAAAGCCATATCGTTGATGACCATATCCGCTCCTTCAGCTATCCTGGTTTGTTGTTGTTTTTTTAGCACCAAGCTCCCTTGTTCCGTTACGAGACCTGCCTTAATCGAACTACCACCTAAATCTATACCAATGTAATACATAGCCACATCTCCTTTCCATGGAATCCTAAACAGAACTCCAGTATCCTTGTCTTCAGTCTTTGTTTCTTAAGTATACAACAAAAATTCCATAAGGTGGACCCTTTCTTCCGCCAGCTTAGAGTTGGTTCTTTATAGGTTTTGGAATAAAGGATCTCCATGGTATAATGAGGGGAAAGAAGAAACCTCTAGAAAGGAATGGAAAGAGATGAAATCACCAACAGAAAGCCATAGGGTATATCGGATCATAAGAGTGCTGATGGGATTCTTTATTTTTGCCGCTGGCATCGTGATGACGATCAATGCCAATATAGGCCTTGCGCCGTGGGATGTGTTTCATCAAGGATTAGCAAAGACTTTGGGCATTACCATAGGCCAGGCTAGTATTGGCATGGGCCTTGTGATCCTAGTGCTGAATTTTGTTTTTGGAGAAAAAATTGGATGGGGAACCCTAGGCAATATGTTGTTTATTGGCCTATTTATTGATTTTTATATGCTCAATGGCCTCATTCCAGAACAGGGTGTTTTCTGGATGGGGGCTATTCAAGTGTTCCTAGGCCTCTTTCTCATCGGCGTAGGCAGCTTTCTTTATATAAGCGTTGGAGTAGGGTGTGGGCCTAGGGATGGTTTAATGGTAGCCTTGGTAAAAAGATTTAAACGACCGGTAGGTGTCATTCGAGGATCCATGGAAGGATTGGCTCTTTTGGTGGGATGGTTGCTTGGGGGCTATGTGGGATGGGGGACGCTTCTCATCGTCCTTTCTATTGGTCCCATGATACAAGGAACCTTTCGACTCTTTAGGTTTGATGTGGCAGCTGTGCAGCATGAGTTTATTAATAAAAAAATAATGGATAATGGATAATCGTCAATTGTCTTTCAGGGGGGTACGAAGTGGAGCAATATGAAGGGAAACTGGTAGAAATGATCTACCAGAACGAGGAAAATGGATATCGGGTAGGCATTCTGGAATGCGAAGATCAAGTGCTAACCGTCGTAGGTATTTTGCCGGGCCTTAACATTGGGGAGCGTATTCGTGTGCGTGGAAAAAAACAAGTGCACCAACGCTACGGAGAACAGCTAAAAGTGGATGAATACGTTCCTTTGTTGCCAGAAAGTCAGGAAGGCATCATGGAATACCTGGCATCTGGCTTGATTCCAGGCGTTGGTGAAGCCATGGCCCGTCGAATGCTAGAGGTCTTTGGAACTGAAATTTTCACGATTATGCAAAAAACTCCAGAGAGACTTCAGGAAGTCAGAGGCATTGGAAAAAAGAGTTGGCGGCCCATGGCGGAAGCTTTTCAAACGCACAATCAGCTACGGGAACTGATCCTTTGGCTGGCGGAAAAAGGCATCGAAGCCCGATTTGCCCTTCGTATTCATAACGCCTTTGGCGGTGCTGCCAAGGCTATTGTGGAAGAAAACCCCTATAAGCTTTTGGACAGTATGCCGGAAATAGGATTTAAAGCCGTAGATCGCATGGCGTTAAAACTAGGGCGAGATCCGGAAGATCCTCAGCGGATTGGCAGTGGCATTCTTTACACCCTGTCAGCAGCCAGTTACGAAGGCCATACCTATCTGCCTCAGGAAGATTTAGTGCAACGGGTACAGGCTTTCTTAGAGGTAGGAGAATCCGTTGTGCTTCACTCTATTCAAGGCCAAGCCATGGAGCAACAGATTCAAATGACCACAGGACCTGAAGGACATCGAGTGTATGGGCGCCCCTCCTACGAAGCCGAAACCGATACCTGTAAAAAATTAATGGAACTAGCTTGCACCGTTCCACTGCCAGCACCAGAAAACCTGCGCCAGCGGCTAGAGATACTTCAGAAAGAACAGCATATCCAATTAGCCGAGGCCCAACTAGAAGGCGTAGAAGCTGCCTTTCACCACCGAGGGTTGGTGATCACCGGTGGCCCTGGAACGGGTAAGACTACTCTTATCAACAGTTTGATACGTCTTATCCAAGAAGAAGAACTGGAAGTATTGTTGGCGGCGCCTACGGGTAGAGCTGCCAAACGTATGACAGAAACCAGTGGCAAAGAAGCCAGTACCATTCACCGTCTTTTGGAAATGGGTTTTTCCGAAGAAACAGGTCAGCATTATTTTGGTCGGGATGAAGAGACTCCTTTGGAAGCAGACTTTCTCATCATTGACGAAGTATCCATGGTGGATATTCTGATGATGCGTCATTTGCTGAAAGCCATTGGACCTGCCACTACCTTAGTGTTGGTAGGCGATGTAGACCAGCTACCCTCCGTGGGGCCTGGAGCTGTCCTTAAAGATATTATCAACAGCGGCATGATTCATGTCATCCGCTTAACAGAAATATTTCGCCAGGCACAAGAGAGCCTTATTGTGATGAATGCCCATCGGATCAATGTGGGGGAAGAACCAAAGTTGAACCACCGAGATCGGGATTTTTTCTTTATGTCAGAAGAAAACCCTCACAAAGCCTTGGAGACCATTCGACAATTGCTGGTAAAGCGGTTACCAGATCATTATCTTTTCGATCCCATTAAAGATATTCAAGTGTTAACCCCAACGAAAAAGGGTATTACAGGAACTGTGAACCTGAATCAGCATCTGCAAGAAGTACTTAACCCAGCAAATCCTTCTAGACGGGAACAGAACCATGGCAATCGGGTCTTTCGGGAAGGGGATAAGATCATGCAGGTGCGTAATAACTACAGCCTGGAATGGACACGGAAAGATCCAGAAGGCCAAGAAGACAAAGGAAGAGGCGTTTTTAACGGAGATATTGGCCATATTGCTGAAATCAATAAACAGCGAGAATTGTTGACGGTGCTTTATGAAGACGACCGGAAAGTCGCATACCCCTTCGCTCTCATGGATGAACTAGAACCAGCCTATGCCATCACCATTCATAAAAGCCAAGGAAGTGAGTTTCCTGCCGTAATTTTACCCATGTTTCCAGGACCAAGGGTTCTAATGACCCGTAACCTCCTATACACCGCCATTACCAGAGCCAGAAGTTTAGTGGTATTAGTGGGGCATAAACAAGTACTTTACCGAATGATCCAGAATAACCGGACCCAAGAACGCTATTCAGGATTAGAAGAAAGGTTGAACCAATTGCTAGAATTTTTGGAGGAAAAGCCATGAAAGCCTCTTTTTTTCATGCCTTCTTGGATCTAATCTATCCTCCTTTTCATCCTTGCCCCCACTGCAGACAAAAAGGAACTCCCATAGAGGGAGAAAAAACCGCCCTATGCCCTAGATGCTTTGCTGATTTTCCTTTTCTCAGACCAGAAGAGAAGCCTCATAACCTAGAAGTCCTAGCCCGTTATGGTCAAAGTGCCCAATCCTTGATCCATCACCTTAAATACAAAGAAGGCCACTACTTGGCAAAACCCATGGCAAGGCTCATGGTGAAAGAATTAGTTCTAGGATCTCAGGATCTGGTTTTACCAGTGCCTATGCATCCAAAGAGGCAGAAACAGAGAGGGTATAATCAAGCAGATTTACTTGCCAGACAGATTGCCGCCATGGTAGAATTAGAATACGAATCAGCCGTCTTAGTGAGAATTCGAGAAACAGCCCCCATGGTGAAGCTTAATCGGTTGCAGCGGATTCAGAATATGTGGGGCAGCATTAAGATCCCCAGCAGGCATATAGACAGAGTGAAAAATCAGAAAGTTCTGTTGGTGGACGACGTCTATACCACTGGCGCCACCACCCAGGCCTGTGTACAGACCCTAATGGAGGCAGGAGCCAGAGAAGTTACCGTCACCACCTTTGCTGTGGCGGATATATAGCCAGTAATAAATACGTGAACCAGGAAGGGGAAGGAATGCCAATGTCCTTAGATCTTAGAAATTGCAAAAGCTGTGGACGTGCGTATCAATATGATGGAGTGACCTTATGTACCCGTTGTCGAAAAAATTCCGACGAAGCATACGCAAAAGTTAAAGAATACCTTTATGATAACCCAGGCGCCAGCGTTGGCGAAGTTTCAGAAGCTACAGAGGTAAACGAAAAAACCATCTTAAAATTTCTACGGGAAGGTAGGCTGGAAATAAAGGACGAAAACAATATGTTTTTGGATTGTGAAAGGTGTAGTGTCCCCATTAAATCTGGCCGCTATTGTGACAAATGCACCCATGAAATGACCAATGAATTTCGTTCTGCCGTTACACCTAAGGAAAAAGAAAAACCTAAAGAAGTGGTAAAAACCAAACAAAGTCAACGGATGCATGTTAATGTGAAGCGTAAGAAATAAAAAATATTAAAAGGAAAACCTGCTCCAAGCCTTAAGAAACACCTTTTTCTGCCGATATTCTTCTTAGAAGGATGAAAACGGCTAGAAAGAGGTGTTTTTTATGAAAATTCAAAATCATCCACAGATCATTCAAGCCATGCGCAGCTATGACAAAAACAAGACACAGTCTTCGGAAAAGAGCGGCCAGGCAGCTTCTGCCAAGGACAAAATCGAACTTTCGGAAACGGCTATGGATTTTCAAAGAGCCTTGAAAGCTTTTCGACAGCTGCCGGAAATTCGACAAGACCGAGTCCAAGCAGTGAAAGAAAAAATGGCTAAGGGAGAAGAAGCGACAGCAGAGGAAATCGCCGATAAAATGATTGCGGATCTTAATCTGCGGAGCACCCTCTAAAGAGAGGTTATTAAGGTGGTGCGGCTTAAACCGTTGTCAGGAAGACAGTAAAACCCTTGTCTTGACATGGCATAAAGTCATGTTGGAAAATTGATAGGAGAGAGCCTATGTCTAAAGCCATACAACAATTAAAGGAAGCCCTCCGACAGGAATACGATCTATACGTAGTTTTGTTAGAACTAGCAGATCAAAAAACCATGATGGTGGTTCGAAATAAAGTGCAGGACTTGGAGCAACTTACGCTAAAAGAGCAACAATTTATCCGAGAGATGGGACGTTTTGAACAAATACGTCAATCATTGCTTAGCCACTTTGCCCAAGAGAAGGAGCTGGCGGAAGTGCCTCAAAATCTGTCTGCCCTTCTTTCTTTTTTGTCCCAAGAAGAAGCAGAAGCCATAGAAACCCTTCGGGAAAAACTAGTGTCTGCCATTCAAGAAATTAGCGAAAAAAACCAACTAAACGAAAAATTAATTGAGCAAAGCCTTCATTTTATTCAAATAAATTTAGAAGCCTTAACAGAACTAGAAACAGGCAACCCTTACAGCCACAAAGCAGACCCTAAAAGCAAGGAAACAAGACGTATTTTTGATGCAAAATGCTGATAGAGCAGTTAACAGTTAAGAGATAGCAGTTAAAAGTTAACAGTTAAAAGTTAAAAGTTAAAAGTTATAGCCTTTACATAACTGCTTTTACAACTCATAACTGATTTTAAACGGGAAGGTGAAAACAATGCGCTCAACTTTTTTAGGATTCAACACCGCTACGTCTGGCCTCTTTGCCTCCCAAAGAGCACTGGATACGACGGGTCACAATATTGCCAATGTCAATACCCCTGGCTACTCTCGGCAACGGGTGGAGCAGTCCAACGCTGATGGCTGGCGTATAGGAGGCGGAGCTGGCATATTAGGAACTGGGGTTCAGACCGATGGCATTGAACAAATTCGAAATGAGTTTTTGGATTTTCGATATCGGTACGAAGTCAATAACCTAGCATATTGGGAAGCACGAAGAGATGGTCTTTCTTTTATTGAGGCTAGCTTTAACGAACCTTCAGAAACGGGGATGCTATCAAATCTAGACAACTATTTTGACTCTATGCAAGAATTAAGCAAAGAACAAAACGCCGATGAGCTGACCCATAGAGCCCTTGTCTATGATCAAAGTGAAGCCATGGCAGGAAGTATTTCTCATCAATACGATCAATTGGAAAAAATGGTGGTAGACGTAAACGAAGAGATAAAAACCACCGTAGATACCATCAACCTTTATTCAGAACAGATCGCCAGTTTAAATGAACAGATCTTTCGATATGAAGTAGATGGTAGTAGTGCCAACGATTTGAAAGATAGGCGAAATCTTTTGATTGATGAGCTTTCTGAGTTGGTGAAAGTAGATGTAAAAATGGTTACAGATCCCCAAAATACATCTCCCAATGCCCCACAAAAAATGGTTCTGCAGATTGCAGGGCAACCATTGGTATATCATAATAAATCCTATAAATTGGACGCATCGGAAAAAGAGAAAAGTGATTTTTTTGATGAAATGGGCGTTGACCTAGAAATTAACCGAGTTCAATGGGCAGATGGCAGTTATTTAAATCCAAATAGTTTGGAAGGGGAACTTAAAGCCCTCATCGAACTTCGCGATGGAACCACAGCTGAGAAAAAGGGGATTCCCTATTATATTAGCAAGCTCAATGAGTTTGCCCAAACCTTTGCAAAAGAAATGAATGAAGTGGCTAAAACTGGTTATGGCCTAAAAGGAGAAATACTCCATGATGCTGACGGAAACCCCTTGGGTGACGATGACAATGGAGCTGGCTACTTGATGTTTACTGCCAATGGTCAGTCCTCTGCAGAAATGTATGACGAAAATGGCAATATTATGCATACCGCCATCAATGCCAAAAACATTGGAGTGTCCATGGACATGCAAGATCTTAATAAAATTCCAGCCGCTGGGACCAAAGAAGCCAATCCAGGGGATGCTTCTGTCATGATGGACATGTTGGAGTTGAGGAACAAAGACAGCATGTTTGCAGAAGGCCGTCCAGAAGATTTTCTGCGTACCATGGTGGCTAATTTGGGGGTAGACCAGCAACAAGCCAACCGAAATGTAGAAAATCAACTAATTTTGACACAACAAATCGACTACCAACGCATGAGTTATTCTGGTGTGTCTCAAGACGAAGAACTGGCCAATATGGTGAGATATCAGCATGCCTATAACGCCTCGGCACGAATGATTACCACCATGGATGAAATGTTGGATGTAATCATCAACAGAGTGGGCTTGGTAGGCAGATAGTTGGTAAGCAGATAGTTGGTAGGCAGATAGCGAGAAAATAAAATCGAGGTGAATCCTATGAGAATAACCAACAATATGATGGTTCAAACCGTATTAAATAACATGCAACGAAATGTGAACCGGCTCAATCACTCTCAGACTCAATATGCTACGGGAAAACGCATCAACAAACCCTCCGACGATCCTAGTGGTATTTCCAAAAGCATGCGGCTGCGTAGCGACATTAGAACCATGGAGCAATACAAACGAAACGTAGACGATGCCTACTCCTTTATGGATACGACAGAAACCGCTATTCGCAACATGCAACAAGAAGGCATGAATCGAATCAGAGAACTAACGGTACAAGCATCTAGCGAAACCCTCACCCAAGACGAAACCATTAAAATACAAGCAGAAATCGAAGAAATCCGTAAGCAAATGATCGACATGGGAAATTATACGTATTCTGGCAAACATGTTTTCTCGGGCACCAAAACCAATCAACCTTTGCTAGACAACGAAGGGTATTATCAAATGGAACTGAAAAAATATGAAAATCCAGCCATGAACGATGACGTATGGAACTTCGAAACCAGCTCTCGAGAAAAAATACAGGTGAACACCCTGGGCTTCGAAGTCTTTGAAGCAGAATCCAATGAAGTACTGCGGGCCGAGATTGATGCAGGTGGAACTGTAATAGAATTTCCCTATACCGATGGTAGCGGAAACTTGGAATTAAATATTGTGGCAGGAAGTGATGCTGGGCCGAACGGCCCTAATGCCGATGGAAACTGGACCGTAGGAGCTGGTTGGCAAGGTTCCTTGGAAGACTCTGTAACAGAAGCCATGAAAGAAATAAAAGCCATAGAAGGCGAGAAGATCCTTGATTACAAATTTGAACAAGAGGTAGTTAATAAAGCCGATTTTGATGGAACAGAAATTACTACGACTACGACTACCTATCTAAAAGCCATTCCAACCAGTGGTGTCATTGAAGATTCCTACGAAAACCAGGCAGCTTGGAGTTTAGGAGAAGACCAATTTGCACCCCCGGATTTCGACAATAGTACGCCTCAAGGCTTCAGTTTTGGCGGTGCAGAGGTAGTGGTGGTCCAAGGAGATCCAGCTGCGGTTCCAGCGGAAGTGGTCATTCCAGAAGATCTGGCCAGCAAAGATAAAATTGTATTAACCCTTAACGGTACTCCTGCTCCTACACCAACGATGGAAGATTACGCAGAAGCCCTTAACAAGCTCTCGGACCAACGAGGTTCTCAAGTCCAAGGCTTTACCTTCGCCGCTGATGGCACTGGACTTAAAGCCATGGCACCAGAAAAATCCGGAACCCTTCATAACAAAAAACGGTTCAGTGGCTCTTTGATCCCAGTAGCACCTGAGGATCGGGAAGATTTCAAGAAAGACCAGTTAGTAGCAACGGGAAAAGCCAAACATCAGTATGTTGAAGAAGGCCAGCGAGCTGGATTGTTTCAACTACTAGACGATCTGGAAAAAAACATGCTGGAAGGCAACCAAGAAGCCCTCAGCAATATGTTGGGAGATATCGATAACCATATGGATTCTATGTTAACCGCCCGTTCTTCTACAGGAGCCAGAGCCAATCGAACAGAGCTTATCCTTTATCGTATCGAAGACGACACTCTTAATTTTCGAGAATTGATGTCTAAAATAGAAGATGCGGACATGGCAGAAGTCAGCATGAACCTGATGAACGAAGAAAACGTCTATAGAGCCTCTCTGAACGTGGGAGCCCGAATTATACAACCATCCTTGTTGGACTTTTTGAGGTAAAAACTACTTAGGCCCTGGGTAGTTTCCTTGCTCCATCTTGACCTTGGTCTTGAATTGGAGCTTAATTATCAATTCTATACTATCAATCGCAAAATGCGCCCAGCGCCTTTTGCCTAAAGGAGGTTGACTGATGCATCTTGAGACCAAAAACTTTGGTGCATTGGAAGTGAAAGAAGAAAATATCATCCGTTTTCCAGAAGGAATTCCTGGTTTTGAAGGACAGACCCGTTATGTTTTCATCCAAAACCCAGAAGAAAGCGTTCCCTTTCACTGGCTTCAGTCTGTTGAGGACGGTGAACTAGCTTTTGTCGTCATTAATCCATTTATCTGTCGCATTGACTACGAATTCGAACTGCCTCAATCCGTGGTAGATAAGTTGGAAATCGAATCTTCAGAAGATTTGAAGCTGTATGCTATTGCTAAAGTACCTGAAAAGATTGAGGACATGACCATTAATCTACTTGCGCCCATTGTGATCAATCAGAAGAACAACCAAGCTCAGCAGGTGGTATTGAATGAAAATCAGTACCATACCCGCCACCGAGTAGTGGAGGAATTTAGGCGAAATGAAGAACTCTCTAAAGAGGAGGGGGAATAAGATGCTAGTACTCACAAGGAAGCTGGAAGAAAGTATTGTTCTAGGCAGTAGTGTTGAAATAAAAGTACTAGGCATCGAAGACGGAAAAGTAAAACTGGGGATTCAAGCTCCCAAAAACGTAGAAATTCATCGAAAAGAGATTTATTTGGAAATCCAGAAAGAAAATAAAGAAGCTGCTGGTTTCTCGATTGATGCAGGGGCACTAAAAAAAGTCATGGAAAAATAATGGTTTTTTCCAGGCTTTTGGGATCCGTGGCTGTTAATCGTTTTTTGTTCTTGACCTTAATGCTCACTCTTAACTGAAGTTAAAAATTTCAACGGAATTTCTCTAAAGTTTTTTAAAGCTCTTCCGATAATAGTAATAAGCAACAAATTAATGTAAGTACGCCTAATCCTATTCGGCCGAAGACAGGGCAGGCAACAAGAACCCCATATGGCAAGGATGCCAAAAAGGGGCAACTAAAATTCAAGGAGGAATTAATCATGAGAATTAACAACAACTTAATGGCTATGAATACCCATCGTCAGTTGGGCATAGCTCAAACCCGTGGTGCCAAGTCGATGGAAAAACTATCTTCCGGATTTAGAATCAACAGAGCTGGAGATGACGCGGCAGGTTTGGCAATAAGTGAAAAAATGAGAGGGCAGATCAGAGGCCTTAATCAAGCTTCTAGAAATGCTCAAGATGGAATTTCTTTAATCCAAACTGCAGAGGGCGCTCTTAATGAAACTCATGCAATCTTGCAAAGAATGAGAGAACTTACAGTACAATCAGCAAATGATACCAATACAGATGCAGATAGAACACAGATTCAAGCAGAGATAGATCAGTTAACTGATGAGATTGATCGAATTGCAAACACTACTCAGTTTAACACGATCAACCTTTTGGACGGTAGTAACGAAGGAATTGTAAGACCGAGAGATGCTTCTATTACGCTAAATAACAACAGTAATGTGAATTTCCAGATAACAGGTTTGGATAGAAGTGATCTATCTGGAATTACTGGTGCTGGATCTGTCACCATTACCATGACAGGATCAGGCGGGAATCAAACGTTAAACGTTACATCTCAAGGATCGGAGTTAACCTTTAGCGGTATTTCTGCTGACTCGAGCACGATTACGATTGTAGATGGTGATAATACCATTGAAGTTGATTTAGGTAAAAATCTATCTGGAATGAGAGCGGGAGAAAGTGTTACTCTTGTGGTTGCAGGTGGGCATGAAGGAGAATATAATCCTTCAGGTTCAATTTACCTTCAAATAGGGGCTAATACAGGACAGAATATGTTTGTGAGCATTAGTTCGATGAAGGCCGATGATCTTGGATTAAGAGATGATGATGGAAAAGCCATTAACATTCAAGAAATTACAGGGTATTCAGGAAAAGCAATAGGTGCTATTTCTATGGTTGATGGAGCTATTCAGCAAGTTTCAGCTCAAAGAGCAGAGCTTGGAGCTATCCAGAACCGACTAGAATACACTATTGCAAACTTAAATACTTCATCTGAAAACCTACAAGCTGCAGAATCAAGAATCAGAGACGTAGATATGGCCAATGAAATGATGGAATTTACGAAGCAAAACATCTTACAGCAAGCTTCGACGGCTATGCTTGCTCAAGCCAACATGGCACCTCAATCAGTGCTTCAGTTGTTAGGCTAAAGCGTTACTTTTAATAAGGTATAGCCAAGACCTCTGAATTTGTTAGAAGCTAGGGTTAAAGGAGGGTCAGAGGATTTAATCTTCTGACCCTCTTCTATTTACATATAATAGGATATTTACATATCATGAAGGGATTGGAGGGTGCTATGAACGTTATTGTATTAGATAAAACATTAAATTATGAAAATGAGATAGAAGAAGTTGATGGGCTTTTGAAGGAGATTAATGAAATTGTTGAACAATCTAATCAGGTGTTTTCTCATTTGGTGATTGATGGGAAAGCGGTTTATGAAAATCATGGCGACTTTATAGAGGGGAATATTGGGAATGTTGAGGAAATACAAGTGATGACTCTAAGCAAAGAAGCCTTTGTAAAGGAAATAATGATTTCTAAAAAAGAATACATCCACCGGGCAATGCCTGAGATGGATAAACTTGCCAATGATTTTTATGTTAGCCCCGTGGCTTCGTCTTGGCAGGGAGTTAATGATCTGACAGGAGGGCTGCTTTGGATCATAGAGTCCTACGTTTTATTGACACAAAACAAAAAACTAAAAGATACTATTGAAAACGAAGAAGCTTGGAAAGAATACCAGAAGAGTGTAGAAGGTTTAAGCACTGCAGTTCCAGACTTAGAAGAGGCTATGAATAATAAAGATCATATTTTAGTAGGGGATATTATTAGTTATGAATTGACGGAAAGCCTTGCTAGTTTAGAGGAAAAAGTGGAAATCATTATTAAGAGTCTGGATGTCTTGGAGAAAAAAGGTGAGCGATATGCTGATCAATAATGTGAATTATTTAAAGAAACATTTTCCGCAGATTTATGAACAAATTTTAGAAGTGGAAAAAGACATCGAAAATGGTGAGAGCAAGCTCAAAGTGGTAGAGGCGAAAAAAGGGAAA
Source organism: Tindallia texcoconensis (assembly GCF_055383815.1). Taxonomy (NCBI): domain Bacteria; kingdom Bacillati; phylum Bacillota; class Clostridia; order Peptostreptococcales; family Tindalliaceae; genus Tindallia; species Tindallia texcoconensis. The sequence continues at coordinate 1,018,171 of NZ_AP042431.1, read as the reverse complement.
AATACTTTGTTGGCTAGCATACAGGGAAAAGAAGTATTTATTCATAGTAAATACGATCCCCTGAGAGAGGCAGATGCCATTCTTTTTCGATACAAAAATGTGCAGCAGACCTCTCATTTAGTTTTTTATGGAAATGGTCTAGGATATCATTTAAGAGAAATTGTTGAAAATAATCCAGGGATTAAGGTTTCTATTTACGAACCTGTACCAGAGGCATTCTATTATTTTCTCTGTGAATTTGATCTTAGCACATTAAAAAACAACACGCTTATGAATATTTATCTAGAAAACAAAGATCCGCAAAAAGCCAGAGAAGAAATAAAAAGTCTTGGAAATGATTTGACATCCTACAACATACAGAGCATTGATTTTATTACACTTCCAAGCTACGAAAGAGTATTCGAGACCAAGTTTAGAGAGTTTGCGGATATCATAAAAAAAATCATCCAGAGCAAAAGAATGGATTTAAGCGTTAACATACAATTTCAACAACGATGGGTCATCAACAGTATTAAAAACTTTAAGCATGTTTTAAACACACCTGGACTTCTTACTAATATGAAAGAGGTATTTGAGGATAAACCAGTGATTCTTGTGGCAGCAGGACCATCCTTAGAATACGAAATTGAAAATATCAAGACTATTAAGGAAGAGGGTTTGGCATTTATAGTAACCGTTGGTTCCGCCATCAACACTTTGCTTTACCATGGGATCTACCCGGATATGATGACTTCTTACGACCCTAAGGAAACGAATGTTTTTGTGTTTAGAAAGTTAATTAATGCCAAGATTCAAGATATTCCATTAGTATATGGCAGTAGTGTAGGGCACGAGCTGTTGAGAGTATACAAAGGTGGAAAGGTTCATGTATTAACAACACAGGATACAGCAGCCAACTTTTTTTTGAAAAAAAATGATGGGAAGAACATAACAGGCGTCATGGACTCGCCTTCAATTGCTGTCATCACCCTCCAAATGTTTGCCCAGTTAAATGTTTCTCAGATTGTTTTAGTCGGTCAAAACCTGGCGTTTATAGGTGATAGAGACTATGCTGGAGGGATTAGTTACAGAGAGGGTGGAAAAAGTAAAAATATTGGTAGCAAACAAAACCAAATGTTTGTTAAGGATGTTTATGGCAAAGATGTAAAAACATCTAGGATATATAGTACAATGAGAGAAGAATTAGAAAAATTCATCGCATTGTTTAAGGATACGAAGGTTGTTAACACCACAAAAGGAGGGGCGAGTATTAAAGGAGCTCCCTTTGTTGAGTTGGAAGAATTAATAAAAAAAGAGTTGATTCACAAGGTAATTGATCAAGACTGGATGGGACAGAGGAAGAAAGAAGTTCCCTATGATCTGGCATACTTAGAAGAACAGAATAGGGTGATGGAAAAGGAATTCGAGAAGTTTAAATTTAATTTAAAGAGAATAAAACACATTTTAGAGGATATGCCTAATTTGCTGAGGAATAAAAATTATCAAGAAATAGAAAAAAACTATTCGAAATTCGACAAAGAATTTAATGGAATGAATGAAAACGGTTATTTCAGAACGTTTGTACAACCGATTAATAGGGTACAGGTAAGTGTGTTAATGAATAAATACAGAGATATAAAAGTGGAAAATAACAAAAATAAAAAATGTAATAAATTTATTAGTGCAACCACAGAGTTTGTGGATAATTGCACTTCCATATCTAAAGAGATAGAGAAAGAGTATTGGTCCATGAGAGATGAAATCAAAAGTTTTGTAAAGTCAAAAAACAGGAAAGAGGCATCTAATATGAAAAAAAATTACAAGAAGCCTTATATTATTGCAGAGATTGGGTGCAATCATAAAGGGGACATGAAAATTGCTAAAGATTTAGTTAAAATTGCAGCGATCTATTGCAAGGCGGATGCTGTAAAATTTCAAAAGAGAAATAATATGGAACTGTTATCAGAAGAAGAATATAATGCCCCGCATCCAGATAAATCCAATGCTTACGCAGGAACATACGGAAAACACAGGGAATTTTTAGAATTTAACCTGGAACAGCATGAAGAATTGAAAGAATTCTGCGAAACCCTAGGGATTACCTATAGCACTTCTGTATGGGACATGACGTCGGCAAAGGAGATAGCATCCATTCATCCGGAGTTTATTAAAATTCCTTCTGCAATGAATACTCATTGGGAAATGATGGAGTGGTTATACGATCATTATGAAGGAGATATTCATATTTCTACGGGCATGACCACCAAGGATGAAATTGAAGAGATTATCAATTTCAGTATAGAAAAAGGTAGAAACAAAGAGACAATATTGTATCATTGTACTTCTGGATACCCTGTGCCCTATGAGGACATATCCTTACTAGACATAAATTTATTAAAGGATCGATATGAAGATAATGTGAAGGCCATTGGTTTTTCTGGCCATCATATTGGAACGGCGCCGGATATGGCGGCATATACTCTGGGAGCAGAATATATCGAAAGACATTATACTTTGGATCGAACATGGAAGGGAACCGACCATGCAGCATCTTTGGAACCTGAAGACATGAAAAAACTGGTAGATGGCCTGAATAGCACTTTTAAAGCGTTAACCCATAAAAGGGAAGATGTGTTAGAAATTGAAAAAGTCCAAAGAAAAAAATTAAAATATGGAAGGGAGAAAGAAAAATAAACACTAAAGGGATGGGAAGTGTGGTAAAAGAAGAGTATATCATCAAAGAAAACAAGAAAATTATAGATGCACTAAAAAAAATAGAAGATAATAAAAAGCGTTTCATCATAGTTTTGTCTGATGAAGAGAAGGTTGTAGGGACGATTACGGATGGAGATATACGGAGAGGACTTTTAGAAGGTTATGCTGTTGATGATTATATATTGGATATCATAAACAGGAAATTTTCCTATATCAATAGCAATGGACAGGAGACATTCAATGAAGTAGTAGAGTTATTCAAATCAGATAAACTTGATTTTTTGCCCATTTTAGATGAGCAACATAAGCTGATAAATATTATTACCAAGAAAAACATGCATGTTTTGCTCATTAAAGACCAGAAATTCTCAATAGATTTTGAGTTTCTGTCTCTGGATGATAGTTTATTAGAACATGAGATTTATAATAAGCCTTGGGGATTCTATAAAACAACCTTTCTAAATGATTATTCTCAATCAAAGATATTAAAACTGAATCCAGAGGCTTCTCTGAGTTTACAAGAACATAAAAAACGAGAAGAACACTGGGTGATCATTTATGGAAGAGGAAGGCTAGTTATTGGTGAGACAATTAAAGAACTCAAAGCTGGCGATTATGTCTTTATACCCAAGGGGTGCAAACATAAAATGACCAATCCTTCGAAAGACCAGTCTTTGATGATGGCGGAAGTTCAAATTGGAGAGTATTTTGGCGAGGATGATATTATAAGATACGAAGATATCTATGGGAGAGTGGATAAAAAATAGTACAATTCACTATTTATGAAGGGAAGAAGGTACAGTGGCGTGTAAGGTGAATTTCTTTTACTGGATAAAAAGAATGACAGATCTGTTGTCATTTATGTTTCTTCCATTCTACGGGTTGACACATATTGTCCCAAGGAAAAAAAACATATGGGTATTTGGAAGTAATATGGGGAAGAGTTTTGGCGACAATCCAAAATATTTCTACTTATATGTGAATCAATTGAAAGAAAAAGAAAAGATAAGACCCATATGGATTTCCGAGGAGGATGAAATAATACAAACCTTAAGGGAAAACGGTATGGAAAGTTACACCATATATTCTGTCAAGGGAGTGATATACTCCCTTGTTGCAGGAATATACATCTTCGATCATCATACAAAAGATATCACCTTCTGGCTTTCAGGAGGAGCCAAAAAAATTAATTTATTCCATGGGATTCCCCTGAAAAAAATACATGGAGACAATAAATTTGATGAAGTTAGAAACCCTCCGAACCTGGCAAAACGGCTTCGATGGTTGATTAGGAGAATTCAGAACGAAAGACCAGATCATTATTACTTAACCACCTCAGATTATGTAGGGGATATTTTTAAAAGAGCATTTCGAACCACGAAGGATAAAGAGTTGAACTGTGGATATCCCAGAAATGATGTTTTTTATACGAATGAATACTTAGGACTAAATAAAAAGCTAAGCATTAAAAACAAAGAAGTATTTCATGCTCTGGCATTAAATAAGCAAAAGGGGAAAAGAGTATTAATGTATATGCCCACCTTTAGAAACAGTGAGGATCATTTATTGAATATACTGGATTTTCAATACCTGAACCAATACCTAGAAAAAAACAATGCCTTATTACTTGTAAAAGCACACCCTATGTCTAAAATCCAAGAAAAGCTTAGCAAGATAAAACTTTCAAGCATAATGAATGTGAATGCCAAAGAGGACCCTTACATATTCTTAACTTTGTCAGATGTTTTAGTAACAGATTATTCTTCTATATATTTTGACTTTCTACTAACGAATAGACCTATTATCTTTTTCAACTACGATTTAGAAGCGTATATCAGCCAAAGTAGAGAGCTCTATTATGAATATGATCTAGTAACCCCTGGGTATAAAGCAAAAAATATGGATGAGTTGATTGAAGCGATAAGCAGAACCCTCAAGGGAGAAGATCCGTTTAAGGAACACAGAGAAGTAATAAAAAACAAAATGTTTGATTTTCATGATGGAAATGCTTCGAAGAGACTTTTTGAAAAAATAAAATCGATTACTAGAGGGGAAGCATAGAATTATGAAGAAAATACTAACATACGGAACTTTTGATTTACTTCATTATGGACATATAAATTTGCTTAAGAGGGCAAAATCAGAAGGTGACTACCTGATTGTAGGTCTTTCCACAAATGAATTTAATGAGATCAAGGGAAAGACATGTTATTTTTCTTATAATGAGAGAAGACAACTTTTGGAGTCCGTTAGATATGTTGATCTGGTCATACCGGAAAACAATTGGGATCAAAAGAAAGATGATATAAAAGAGTTTAAAATTGATATCTTTGTCATGGGGAGTGATTGGAAAGGTGAATTTGATTACTTGAAAGAGCATTGCGAGGTCAAATACTTGGAGAGAACTCCAGAGGTTTCTACAACAAGAATCAAAGAGGAGATAGGATTAAATAGAATATAAAGAGTTTAGGAGAATCGTCTTGCAAAAACTAATATCTGTTATAATTATATCATATAACAATTCGAATTATTACAAAGAATGCCTGGATTCAGTGTTTGTTCAAAATTACAAAAATATAGAACTTATATTTAGTGATGATGGTAGTGACCTATTTGATAAAAGAGGTATAGAGGACTACATAGAAAAAAACAAGACATCCAACATAATAAAGTATCATGTTTATGATAATGAGTTTAATGTAGGGACAGTTAAACATCTAAATAAGCTTATAAAAAAAGCAAAAGGAGAGTACCTGAAAATATTAGCCGTAGATGATGCGTTTTACTGTGTGAATTCTATTAGCAAGGCCATTGAAAGTTTGGAAAATTCTGATTGCAACATAGGGGTAGGGATGGTTGTGTTGTATGATGAATTCCTAAAAACGGAAAAAGGAATAAAACCATCTAAGGAAGAGATTTGTCTTATTGAAAAAGCCGAAAGGAAACAACTTCATAAAATGATTTGTGTATCTGGCGGTTTTTTGCCAGCTCCTGGTAGGTTTTATAAAAGAGAATATTTTGAAGTGTATGGCTTATATGATGAGCAGTATAGATTACTCGAAGATAAACCTTTAGTATCAAGGGCTATTAGGAGCGGTTGTAAAATACACTTTATAAATAGTAGAGTTTCAAAATATAGACTAGCTGGAATAACAAGACCAGGAAAAACAAATGAAATTCTTAAAAAAGATAGAATGCTGTTTTGTGAAAAAGAAGTGTATCCATATTGGGGAATATCAATACCTAAAAACATTAAAAAATTTATTGTATGGGGGACTAGTTCAAAATATACAGATAATAAAAGCAAACTTCAGAAAATAGGATTTGAATATTTCATTGACAGTGATAAAGGTAAAGAAGGAATAATTATTGACAAAAAAAAAGTTTATCCACCACACGTTGTTGATCAGGAAAAAAAGGATGATGTTTTTATTATTATTTGTTGTGATGCATATCTTGAAATAGGAAAATGGCTCAGTGATTTAGGTTTTATAGAAAACACCCATTATACAAATATTAATTTCATCAAAGACTCAAAAATGCATTGAGAGCTATTTTGGGGAGATTCAGTATAAAAATATTTATTGTGAGGATGGTTTGCTTAAAGTGAGAACAATACTAAACTTTAAAAAAATAGGTGATGATTCAATAGGATATTTATCTTTTTTTGAATCTAAAAAAGACATAGGGTTTGAAATTAAAAGAATATATTATACATATGATGTTCCGCTAAATACTAAAAGAGGGATGCATGCACACAAAAAATTAGATCAATTATTATGGTGCCCTTATGGAAAAATTGAAGTCGTATTAGATAATGGAGTACAAACAGAATCTGTTTTATTAGATACACCAGAAAAAGGCCTCTTAATTACTAAAGGTGTATGGAGAGATATGTACTGGAGAAAAGAAGGTTCGGTGTTATGTGTTGCAGGCTCAGAGTATTACGATCAAGATGATTATATAAGGAATTATGATGACTTCATAGAATATGTTAAGAGGGGTTATTGGAGCAATGAAAGTTAATTTCAATCAGCTAGACAGAGGGTTTGAAAAATATAAAAACGAGTATAATAATGCAGCTTTAGAAGTTTTAAAATCAGGATGGTATGTGCTAGGTAATAGGTTGAATATATTTGAGCATGATTTTTCTGAGTTTCTGGGAGTTGATTATTGTGTGGGGTTGAATTCTGGTTTGGATGCTTTAATTCTTGCTTTTAGAGCTCTTAATATTGGAATGGGTGATGAAGTAATTGTTCCTGCCAACACATATATTGCATCGGTTTTAGGAATCACCGAAAATGGAGCAACACCAGTCTTTGTTGATCCAGATGAATTCTATAATTTGAATGCTTCAGAAATAGAAGAGAAAATTACAAATAAAACAAAAGCTATTTTGATAGTCCATCTGTACGGACAAGCTGCTAATTTAGAGAGGATTAAAGAAATCGCAGATGAATATGGATTGTACTTAGTGGAAGACTGTGCTCAAAGCCATGGAGCATGCTTTGCTGGTAAAGCTACAGGCTCGTGGGGAGATATAGGGTGCTTTAGCTTTTATCCTACTAAAAACATAGGTGCATTCGGTGATGCCGGAGCCATTGTGACAAGCAATATAGATATTTTCGAAAAAGTAAAAATGTTACGAAATTATGGAAGCAAAGTTAAGTATCGAAATGAAGTTATGGGATTAAATTCTAGAATGGATGAAATACAAGCAGCCTTACTATCTGTAAAACTAAGGAAATATAATGAACTAAGAGCAGAAAGAGAAATTATAGCTAAGGAATACTTAAACAAAATAGAAAATCCTTATATAATAATGCCTAGAACTAGGGAGACAGCAGAGCATGTGTGGCATTTATTTGTGGTTAAGGTTAATGAAAGAGATGTATTCCAACAATATCTTAGTGATAGTGGAATAGCAACGCAAATTCATTATCCAATACCACCACACTTGTCTGAAGCATATAAACATCTTGGTCTGAAGGAAGGGAGTCATCCAGTTACGGAGAATTATGCTAAGCGGATTCTTAGCTTGCCACTATTTGAAGGAATGACAAAGGAAGAAATAGAGTATGTAATTTTAAAAGTCAATAGCTTTAAGCCGAAGGGGGATAATATTTAAATGTCTAAGTTAAGAGAATTGAAGATAGAAGATGCGGAGAAAATGCATGAATGCATAACAGATTCTGAGGTTTCAGGATTATTGTCACTAGGTAGATATCCGAAATCAATTGAATGTATTTATGAATTTATATCCAAGAGTCGTAAAGATGAAAAAAACATACATTTTACTATTGCGGATGCTAATGATAAGTATCTTGGGACAATTAGCTTGAAAAATATATGCTATATTGATCGGAATGCTGAATACGCTATCATCATACACAAAGATTATTGGAATAGGGGATTTGCCAGTGTTGCCACAGATCAAATTCTCGAATATGCCTTTAAGAGATTAAACTTAAATAAGGTTTACCTTAATGTCCCTTCGATTAATTTAAGAGCGAATAAGTTTTATGAAAAGTATGGTTTTGAAAAAGAGGGTGTTTTTAAAAAACACTTTTTTATAAACGGTGAGTTTGTAGATCTGTATTGGTATTGCAAATTTAATAGTGCCTCAGTAGGGGGGGCAGGAAGATGAAAGGAATAATTTTAGCGGGTGGGAGTGGTTCTAGACTATATCCAATTACAAAAGGAATGAGTAAACAGTTAATACCAATATACGATAAGCCAATGATTTACTACCCATTAAGTGTGTTGATGTTATCAAAAATCAAAGAGGTGCTTATCATTACGAATCCTGAATATTTAGAGCTTTACAAGAACTTATTAGGCGACGGTTCTGATTTGGGAATGGAGATAAAGTATATAGAGCAGGCAAATCCTAGAGGTCTTGCGGATGCGTTTATTCTAGGAGAAAAATTTATAGGCAAGGATAATGTATGCTTGGTATTAGGTGACAATATTTTTTATGGACAAGGATTTGTTCCGAAGTTAGAATCTGCATCGAAGGTGAAAGAGGGTGCAGTAATATTTGGATATTATGTAAGTAATCCTGAAGAATTTGGTGTAGTTGAGTTTGATAAGCATTATAAAGTCATATCCTTGGAAGAAAAGCCAATTGAGCCAAAAACAAATTATGCTATTCCGGGCCTTTATTACTATGATAATTCTGTAATAGATAAAGCTAAAAGGTTGGAACCTTCTAAAAGAGGTGAGATTGAAATAACTGATTTGAATAAAATGTATTTCGAAGAAAACAAACTAAAGGTTGAAGTGCTAGGAAGAGGATTCGCATGGTTAGACACAGGAACCCATGATGGATTAGCCGATGCGACAGATTTTGTTAGAACAATACAAAAGCGTACAGGTTTATATGTGGGATGTTTAGAAGAAATAGCTTATAAAAACAGATGGATTACAAAAAATAAGCTAAAATCCTTTGGTAATAATAAAAATGAATATGGCAAATACATATTAAGCCTACTTAGATAAGGCGAAGTAATTTAATAAGAGAGGCTACTATAGGGGTGGATAATTTGGATGAAGCATATATCAGTAGTGTATGATTTCATAAATAAATGTAAAACACTTGAGAACCTTGTTGGTGTAACAGAAAAAGATATAAGTAATTACTTAATGAATGAGTTAAAGAAAAAAACTGAAAACATAGCGATTTGGGGGGCAGGAGAGCATACAAATAACTTACTGAAGTTGATTAAGACAGACATAATAAGCATAAAGGGTATAATAGATTCTGACAAAAGCAAGTGCGGGAAAAAATATCATAATATAAATGTTTACTCTCCTAAACAAGCTAAAGAGTTATTGATTGATACAATAATTATTTCCTCATATAATAAAAGAAGAGAAATAGCATCGGAGATAAAGGATGTTTTCTATAACTGCAGAACCATTGACTTGTATGAAAAATTCCAATACGATTCACCGTTTTATTTTAACAAGGACTTAAAGGACAGATATAGGTTTTATATAGAAACATGTATAATAGCAGAGGAGGAGTTTAATAAATTAGGACTAGCAATTCCGGAGCACGCTTTGAATGAATTGAAAAACATAGTAAGTAATTGTAAAAATATGATAAATCGAGCTGAAATTAAGGAAAGAATCAATACAAAAAAATACTTTGCAAGTGAATATACAAATCCTATAAAAGAATTCTTACTTATAAAAAAACAACCAGAACTTCATAGGAGGGCTCTTGAAAAGGTAAAGAAAAAAGCTTTAAATGGTTTGAAGATTAAGGTAGCATTTTTTGCGACTCATGCCTCTGTGTGGAAGTATGAAGGAGTATATCGACTTCTTGATAAGGATGAAAGATTTGAACCTATTGTAGTGGTATGTCCGATTGAAAACAGTGGTAGAGATAACATGTTGGAAGAAATGGAAAGAACATATATGTACTTCAAAAAAAATCATTACAACACAATAAGGACCTACGATCAACACCGTGATGAGTACTTGGACATAAATAAAAAAGTGAATCCAGATATAATATTCTACACAAGTCCCTATAAAGGATTAATTCATGATAGTTATTTTATAATGAATTTTTTGGACCGGTTAACTTGTTATGTGCCATATGGACTATATGTTGTAAATATTAATAGAGAAATGTATGATCTTACGTTCCATAATTTACTGTGGAAAGCATTTTATCCTACGGAGACCCACGTGAGAATTGCAAAAAAGACAGCTAGAAATTGCGGGGAAAATGTTATCAACACTGGATATCCGGTATTAGATAACCTCGTTTACGGAACAAGAATAGAGGGCAAATTGTGGGAAAACAAATCTTTTAAAAGAGTTATTTGGGCGCCGCATCATTCAATTGAAAAAAAGGGATGGTTAGATTTTTCGAGTTTTTTGTATTATTGCGAAGAAATGTTAAGAATAACAGAAATGTTTAATAAAAAAGTTTTATTTGCATTTAAGCCACACCCTATTTTGAAGTCTAAACTGTACAATCATGTGAATTGGGGGAAAAGTCGGACAGACAATTATTATAAAAAATGGGATAAAGGAATTAATACATTTTTACATGATGATAATTATACGGATTTATTTAATTCATCAGATGGCCTGATATTTGATAGTGCGTCATTTACAGCAGAATACTTGGCAACAGGAAAGCCTTCTCTTTTTACATTTAGCGACAATTACAATGAAATCATACTGCAGTTGAATGATTTCGGGAAAATGGCATTAAAACATCATTATCATGGATTCAACACGAATGATATTATTAGTTTTATTGAAAACGTTTGTAATGATGAAGATTCAAAAAAACTTGAACGAAAAAAATTCTATTCTAAAGTGTTAAGATCTAATAAAAACACATCAGCATCAAATAACATATACAATGAAATTACATCATCGATATTTGCTTAAGGGTACCAAGGGTGAGTACGTAAAAGATATTCTTTGATAAAGGTAAGGTATTCTTTATTGAGAAGCTATTTGATTATCAAATAAACTGCACCGCTAAAAAATAAGTGCATAAGGGCTGTGGAACGAAACAGTCATGTTTTTTGAAATGTCAAAAAGGTGGGACTTTCAATGATATTTTTTAAAAAGAGAACGAAGGATATATAGGGAGGCATGAATATGTACTTGTATGAACTACCTGAATTAAGACACGAAGAAGGCGATAAATATATTATTTATGGAGTAAGCAGAGCAGCGTCAGATTTTTACCTCCAAATTCAAGAAAAGCATGGAAATGATTCGATCTCTTTTTTTATGGAAAGCAAACCTAAACAACAGCACTTTATGGGGAGAAAAGTAATCAACCCTGAATACTTAACTAAAAATGAAGCAAATAATTATAAATACTTGATCACTTCGAAAGAAAGTAAAAATGCAATGATTGATACATTGGTTTCTAAAGGAGTAAAAAAGCGAAACATATTAACGCGCAATGAAGATGATTGCAATTTCAAGTTACATGAAAGCATAGACGGACTAAACGAGATAAAGAGCATTTGTTTTTATCCGAAAATTGAAAGCGATAGTCAATTAAATAGCTTGATTACAAAAATTAAGTGGAATTTACCCAAAACAAAATTCATGAATGTGAAAATAAAAATATGCTCTAATCACTATGCATACTCTAGTAAAGAAGCTAATATAATTCCTGTATTGGACAAAGACATGGAAGATCACATAGTAGGAAGCGATATGATTTTGGTTTGGGATAAAGATAAACTATCAGATGAAATCATAATTAAAAACAAAATGAAAGTTTATTGTATTGACCCGAATTTTTTTTGGGCTAGAGACAGCGCATGGTCTAAACTTAGCTATTTAGGTTTATCTAAAGATGGGAAAAAGCATTTTATAGATATTTCAAAAGAAAACTACAACAGGATGCTGAAAGAAAATTCAGATAAGAAAATAGCCTATATTTTTGGAACGGGTCCGTCAATAGAAAAGGCGTTTGATTTTGATTATGAAGATGGTTTTGCAATTGTTTGTAATGGAATTGCGAACAATGAAGCAGCGTTAGACCATATAAAGCCAAAAGCCATAGCTTTGATAGATAATAAATTTTTCAATAATGATGAGTATAATATTATTTTCATGGAAAAAGCAATAGAAATGTTCAACAAGTATAAATTTTACTTTATAACAAGATTGCATAACATACCAGTTATACTAAATAGATATCCAGATATTGGAGACTATGTCATCGGCTTGGAAGAAAAAAAAGATGCTACCGAAATAAACTTTCCAACAATGAGCAATTTTTATACTAAGACGATAGTTAGCAATAATGTACTGACGAACATAATGCTTCCTGTTGCCTCTTCAGTTGCAGAGGAAGTATATATAATTGGGTGTGATGGATCGAATAATACTAAATCTAAGGAGTGGAATAATAATCACTACAGGAGGTTAGATTATTATAATTATAAAGACCAAGAAAGAATTTGCTTAAACATGCAAAAGAGTTTCTACGAAAACGGACGCGAGGCTATGAAATATAACTATTTTGATAAGCATGAAGAATACCTAGGAGATATAATTAATTATGGTGAAAAGAAAGGAAAAAAATATAGATCATTGACTGTATCGAATATTCCAGCGTTGAAAAAAAGATTGCTTTACAACGATGGATCACAAGTGTAATGACTGATAAGCAACAATTTAAGCCTATGAAACCAAGTGACTAAAACAACTTTGAGATCATCACTTAAGAGGAAAAACCAAAACCCTTTAGCCATTAAGATAAGCGTTGTGGCATGAGCCACTATTAGGCCATCTATATTAATTCGATTCTTGCTATTTTCATGGTCTCAAATAGGTTGAGTATGGGAAAAATAAAATGTGTTTCGGCTTTTCGCAGTTCATAAAAATGAAACCATGAAAATCATAACGATCCGATAAACATGCCAGAACGGAGAATTGAGAGATATCGCTTTAAGACGTCTGTTAAAGTGGTTAGCGTTGAATACATTACTTTTCATTGGTGCAATGAGGTTTATACTAGTCATGTTTTACATAAACTGGATGGAAAGAAGGAATAAAGATGCTTAATAATAAAACTATCCTTATTACAGGTGGTACTGGATCCTTTGGAAAAAAATTCATTGAAATGATTTTTGAAAATTATACACCAGAGAAAGTAATTATCTATTCTCGAGATGAATTTAAGCAGGATGCTGTGAAACGGAAATTTTCTGCACTACTCACTTTGGATCAATTTAAACGGCTCCGCTTTTTTATTGGTGATGTTCGGGATAAGGATCGTTTATATCGTGCTCTGCGCACTGTAGATTATGTGATCCATGCCGCTGCTATGAAGCAGGTACCGGCCTGCGAATATAATCCCTTTGAAGCCATTAAAACTAACATTCATGGAGCTCAAAACTTAATTGATGCTGCTTTAGACAGAGGAGTAAAAAAAGTAGTAGCTCTCTCTACAGATAAAGCCGTCAGTCCTGTAAATCTATATGGTGGCACAAAATTAGTATCGGACAAATTGTTTGTTTCTGCTAACGCTTATTCAGGTCAGGAGGGAACTCGTTTTTCTGTGGTTCGTTATGGTAATGTTGCTGGTAGTCGTGGATCTGTCATTCCTTTTTTTAAAAAGCTCATTGAGGAAGGCTGTACTGAGCTTCCAATCACACATATGGAAATGACGCGTTTTTGGATAACTCTGGAAGAGGGCGTAGATCTGGTGTTTAAAGCGCTCGAAGAATTTAAGGGAGGCGAAACTTATATATCAAAGATACCATCCTTTAGAATTGCAGATTTAGCCCAAGCTATGGCACCAAAAGCTATCTTGAAAGAAGTGGGAATCCGTGAAGGGGAAAAAATTCATGAAGTTATGGTTTCTAGAGACGATTCTCGTCACACCTATGAATATGAGGATCATTATATTATTTATCCGCATACCGAATGGTGGAAGAGTGAGCGGCATTTTACTCACGGAGGAAAGTTAGTTAAGAATGGATTTAAATACAGTTCCCATAAAAATGATCAATGGTTATCCGCTCAACAGCTTCAGGAAAAGTTATTAAAGCTCAATTTAGAAGAATAGAAAAGGACAGGAGGGAAACGATGAGTCAACTGGCGATACATGGTGAAAAACCAGTACGAAGCACGAAACTTCCCTACGGGAAACAGAAGATTGAACAAGCAGATATCGATGCTGTAGTGCAGGTGTTACAATCAGATTTACTCACGACTGGTCCGGCAGTAGTCGCCTTTGAAGAAGCCGTGGCAGATTACGTTGGTGCTAACTATGCGGTGGCTTTTGCGAATGGAACCGCCGCCCTCCATGCAGCATGTTTTGCAGCAGATATCCAACCAGGAGATGAAGTCATTACTTCCCCGTTGACCTTTGCTGCTTCTGCCAATTGTGTTTTATATCAAAGAGGCGTACCGGTATTCGCTGATATCGACGAAACCACCTGGAACATCGACCCGATAGAAATAGAAAAAAAAATAACACCTAAAACCAAGGCGATCATTCCTGTGGATTTTACAGGCAAGCCGGTAGAAATGGATGAAATCAATGAAATAGCAAAAAAACACAGCCTCATAGTGATACAGGATTCTGCCCATGCATTGGGCGCCATTTACAATAATCAAAAGGTTGGATCCATCGCTGATATGACGGAATTTAGCTTTCATCCAGTAAAACATATCACTACTGGTGAAGGCGGAATGATTACCACTAACCGAAAAGATCTTTATGAAAAACTAAAGCGTTTTGTTACTCATGGGATCACCCGTGACCCATCTCAAATGTCAGAAAACCAAGGACCTTGGTTTTATCAACAGTTAGACCTGGGATATAATTATCGGATTACCGACATTCAATGTACTCTGGGCATCAGTCAATTAAGCCGTATGGATGAAAATTTGAAAAGAAGGCATGAAATTGTAGCTCAGTATCAGGACGCTTTCGGTTCAATGGAAGGAGTCAGCATTCCTCAAATCGAGAATCTGAAGGATTCAGCCTGGCATCTGTATATTCTGAAGCTCAACCTTGAAGAATTGGCAACGGATCGCAAAGTGATTTACGAAGCCCTTCAGGCAGAAAACATCGGCGTCAATGTCCATTATATTCCAGTGTACTGGCATCCATACTATCAGCAGTTGGGATACGAAAAAGGACTTTGTCCAAAGGCGGAAGCTCTCTATGAGCAAATCATCACATTGCCACTCTTTTCTGCAATGTCAGATGAGGATGTTCTGAATGTAGTGGAAGCAATCAAAAAAGTAATTAGCTTTTATAGGAAGTGTTTTTAATAAGAATGTTTTCTAGGATGCCAGTGCTATGTAGCGATTTGAACAGGAGAATGCATATGGGTAAAATTGTAGTTATTATTCAAGCTAGAATGGGTTCCACACGGCTGCCGGGTAAGGTTATGATGAAATTGTGCGGTAAGACTGTCTTAGCCCATGTGATTGGGCGTGTAAGCCAAAGTCAGTCAATTGATGAAATTGTGATTGCCACAACAACAAACAGCCAGGATGATGTGATTGTAACAGAAGGAAAAAAGACTGGAGTTAAAGTGTTCCGAGGCAGCGAGGACAATGTTCTGGAGAGGTATTATTTAGCAGCTAAGGAACATGAAGCAAATATTGTCGTTAGAATAACATCAGATTGCCCTCTGATAGATCCGCAAGTTATAGAGAAAATGTTGTGGATTTACAGTTCATCGCGCAGCGATTTTGTCACAAATGCTGGACCTATTAGCACAAAAAGAACTTTCCCTAGAGGTCTTGATGTGGAAGTGTTTTCCAATGAACTACTCACAGAAGCTTTTCAGAAGTCTGTGACAGAATACCAAAAAGAACATGTAACACCCTATATGTATGAGAATCGAACGCCGCAATACTTTTTTTGCGAAAAAGACTACTCGAGTTTGAGATTAACAGTGGACGTGGAAGAGGATTTAATGGTGGTAAGGGAAATCTATAAAAGACTATACCGGACAAACTCCAGATTTTCACTTACAGATATTCTAGACGTATGCATACGTGAACCATGGATTATGAGGTTGAATGAGAACGTTAAGCAAAAGAATGATTAGTTTGTAATGAATAGAATAGGATTGGAGAGGTTAGTCATGTCAAGAAAGAATGAGCAAGAGCGTTTCTGGGAAGGTGAGTTCGGGGATGAGTATACTGATAGAAATGGAAGTTCTACTTCGGAGCGAATTAGCTCTAGAATAGCCATGTTTTCAAAAGTAATGCGAAATACTTACGGAGTATGTTCTGCGTTGGAATTTGGTGCAAACGTGGGTCTAAATTTAAGAGCGCTGAGGTCCTTAATTCCTTCTATCGAATTATCTGCAGTAGAGATCAATAACGAAGCTGTCAAGAGTCTTTATGCCATGAAGGAAGTGAACGTATATGATATGTCTATTCTTGATTATATTCCTGACTATCAAAGGGATTTTGTTTTCACAAAAGGTGTACTTATACATATATCTCCGTATGATTTGACGGAGGTTTATGAGAAAATGTACAACTCAACAAAGAAGTATATATGCATAGGGGAGTACTATAGTCCTAGCCCGGTAGAACTTACCTACCGGGGACAAACTGGAAAGCTTTTCAAAAGAGACTTTGCAGGAGAAATGTTGGACATATATCCCGATCTGCAGCTAATAGATTATGGATTTGTTTATCATAGGGATAACTATTTTAAACAAGATGACATAACTTGGTTTCTATTAGAGAAAAGAAAGTAATTTCATTACTTATTTGGAGGTTATAAAATGGATAATGCATGGATATCATGGCAGGAATTGGATAGGCTTTTAGCAGAAAAAGACCTAATCCTGTTCGGAGCAGGTCACCCTGTTCGTTACACATTGAACAAAACCGGTAAATCCCCCCTGATGATCGCAGATAACAACCAGGACAAGCATAACACCACTTTTTATGATGTTATTATCAAAGAACCCAAAGAGTTACTTCCCCATAAAGAAACTTCCGTCATACTCATCACAACCCCCCTTTTTGAAAGCGTGGCAAAACAACTGGATGAAATGGGGTTTGAAGCGGGAAAACATTATTTTTGCTCTCCGGCATTAAATAATTTTCAAAAGATAAATGAGCTAAAATCCGTGAACCAAACAATCCTTTTTACCTGCGGCGACACGCCGGACCCGGGAAGCGATACAAGCGGAGGAGGTCTTTACAAATTCAACTTTGAAACAAAAGAATTAGAAAAACTGTACAACGGGAAATTTCATGAGCTTGTCAAAATGAGTGATAAGTATTACATTGTTGACGAAATAGAGGGTATCATTGTATTGGATTCGACGTTTAAGGTAGTAAATAAATTCAAGATACTTCCATGGGCAGTTCCTCATGGTCTAGCTGCAGATGAAGAAAAAAAGGTTCTTTACATTGCTAACACAGGAATTGATTCGATCACAGTGATGGATGCTGAAACTGGCACACATATTGAAGAAATTCATGTATCTGATGACATGCGTCAATATCAGCTTGATCGCCATCATATCAATGATTTGTGTTTAAACGGAAAACATCTATACATCTCAATGTTTTCCTTCAGCGGCCTGTGGGAAAAAGGTTGTTATGATGGAGGTATTGCACAACTGGACCTGGACAAAAAGAAAATCATAAGTTATCCAGTTGAGGACAAATGGATGCCCCATTCCATTATGTTTATCAACGGTGAGCTGACTTATGCTGAAAGCATGACGGGCACTGTGTTTAAGACAAGCAAGAAAAAACTGTTTGAATCCAACGGATTTATACGTGGGATTGCCTATGACGGTAGGTATTTTTATATTGGTCAAAGCGAACACAGGTACTTAGATAGAATGGCTGGAATCAGTCACAATATACAGATCAACTGTGGAATTCATGTTTTTGATGAAACAACAAAGGCAAATCGCTTTTATAGCTTTGATGCTATGAAAAACATACATAGCATCATGGTATTATAAGTTTAGACAAGTAGTAATGAATAAGGGGGCTCGAGAAATGAAATACTGTAAAAGATGCTTACAGCCAGATACACGACCAGATATCCGCTTTGATGAAAAGGGGGTTTGCTATGCGTGTCTCTATGAAGATAAAAAGAAAACAATTGATTGGTCAATTCGAGAAAGAGAAATTCAGAGCATTGCACAATGGGCGAAAGATCAGTATGCTGAATACGATTGTGTGGTGGGGGTAAGCGGTGGAAAAGACAGCACGTTTCAAGCTTTTTATGCAAAAGAAAAGTTAGGGTTGAATGTTCTGTTGGTGAACTGTGAACCTGATCAAATAACGGAAATCGGGAAGCACAACATTGAAAACCTGATCAACCACGGGTTTGATATCATAAAAATAAGGCCGAACCCGAAGG
This sequence comes from Tindallia texcoconensis, assembly GCF_055383815.1. NCBI lineage: Bacteria > Bacillati > Bacillota > Clostridia > Peptostreptococcales > Tindalliaceae > Tindallia > Tindallia texcoconensis. The sequence goes on along the minus strand of NZ_AP042431.1, from coordinate 999,603 downwards.
TGCTTAAAGCATTAACAAAAGACGCCTTCTATAAATATGGAAACCCCATCAAACCATCTGAATACCCCTTGTGGACGTCGGCCTATCGAATTGCATTGAAATTTGGAATTCCGCTGATTATTCAAGGTGAAAACGCTGCACTGACCCTGGGGCTGGAAAATGGTTTAGGGGCAGATGGAAATGCACTAAACGTTAACAAAGGCAATACATTGGCGGGCGGTAATGCCAAAGATTTACTTATAGACGGCATAACTGAAAAAGAGCTATATTGGTATCAGTTTCCGTTGGAAGAAGAATTTGAACAGAAAAACTTAAAGGCTATTTATTTGCAGTATTACGCAAAAGAATGGTCCCAAGTGAGTAATGCAGACTTTGCTATCTCTAAGGGACTTAAGGGGAGGACCGAAGAAAGTCTTCATGAAATTGGTCGCTACAGAAGATACAGTGCCCTTGATTCTGACATGCAGATGGTTAATCAAATGCTAAAATATTTTAAATTTGGATTTGGATTTGCTACGGATGAAGCTTGTTATGATATTCGAGAAGGTAGGATTTCTAGGAAGGATGCAGTTTGGCTCGTCGAACAATATGATGGCAAGTGTGCAGATCGATACATCGAAGAGTTTTGTGACTATATTGAGATTAGCATTGAAGAATTTTGGAGAGTTGCGGAGGACTATGTTAACAAAAAATTATTCAGAAAAGGGGACTGTAAGATTAAGTGGATCCCTAAGTTTAAGGTAGGGTATGATTATGATTAAGAATAAAAGAGGTTTTAATGACGAGAACAAAAAAACGATGAGTTTAAGCGAAAATGAAATTAGGCCTAAAGAATTGATGGAAGAGCAACGAAGTTATTATTTGAAGGACATTGAAAAATTGATTTCTAAAAAAAATGAATTTAAGCGAGTTAACTGCCCGGCATGTGGTTGCAATACCAGCCTAACTGTGTACGAAAAATTTGGGTTTACCTACGAAGCTTGCAAAGCATGTAAAACAGTGTACACTGATCCGAGACCGACACCATGCATGCTGGAAGAATATTATTCTCACTCAGAGAACTACCAGTTCTGGGCGAAACATATTTTTCCTGCAACAGAATTGACACGAAAAGAAAAAGTGTTTCAGCCAAGGGTAAATGAAATAATAAGAATCTGCAAGGAAAATAATATGATAAACCCCTCTTTGTTGGAAGTGGGAGCTGGGTTTGGTACATTTTGTGAACTAGCAGAAAAATCAGAGTTTTTTAGCTCGGTAACAGCTGTGGAACCAGTACCTGAATTAGCTGAGATTTGCCGGAAAAAAGGTATTGAAGTTTTGGAAAAGCCTATTGAATCAGTGTCGGAGATAGGCCTTGCAATAGATATTGTTGTAAGTTTTGAAGTATTGGAGCATCTGTTTGACCCTAAAGAATTTATTGCTAAATGTTTCAGAGTACTTCGACCGGGAGGGTTGTTGTTAATAACGTGCCCAAATGGGTTTGGGTTTGACATTTTAGAACTGGGTGAAAAGTCAGATGCAGTAGATCCAGAACACTTAAACTATTTCAATCCAGAATCCATTTCACTTTTTTTAGAAACTCATGGATTCCATGTTCAAAATATTTTCACACCAGGAAAACTGGATGCGGACATCGTGAGAAATAAAATCCTGAAAGGAGAACATCACATTGATAATAGGTCCTTTGCATATCATGTACTGGTGGATCGATGGGATGAGTTGGGTGATGGATTTCAGGATTTTTTAGCAAAAAATAAATTGTCTTCTCATATGTGGGCAATAGCAATCAAAAAGTAGCAAATGCACCTTGAAAAGGATGAACTTAAATGAACATTACAATTTTAACTGAAAAAAAAGGCTGGTATTTACCTCATGCCAGTGAGTTAAAAAAAAAGATTGAATGCAGAGATAATCGTGTGAGTATTGGATTTAATCACAATGAAATGGGCTACGGAGATGTTTTGTTTGTTTTATCATATGAAAAAGTCATTCCTTCAAATCACCTAAAGAAGCATAACTTGAATTTGGTGGTTCACGCTAGTGATCTCCCAAGTGGAAAAGGATGGAGTCCTGTTACTTGGCAGGTTCTAGAAGGAAAAGATAGAATCGTAGTGACTCTCCTTGAAGCTGATGAATCTGTTGATGCGGGTGATATCTACATTCAAAAAGAATTGTTGCTTAATGGTACAGAGCTGAACACGGAGGTTAAGGAGGCTCAAGCTAAAATCACACAAGAATTAATACTGGAATTCTTGCTGAAATACCCTGATGTTCACCCAGCAAAACAGCAAGGGAGAGAATCTTTCTATCCAAAGAGAACGCCAGAGGATAGTGAGCTTGATATTAGTAAAACCATCGACGAACAGTTTAACTTGCTTCGAGTTGTAGATAACCACCGATACCCAGCTTACTTTATGAAAAATGGACAAAAGTATATCCTGAAAATAAAAAAGGGGTGAAAAAATATTGAATCAACCAGTATTAAAGTTAAACAGCAGAACAATCGGTTCAAATCATCCTGCTTATATGATTGCAGAAATGTCCGCTAACCACGCAGGAGACATTAACCGAGCCATCGAAATTATCCACGCTGCCAAAGATGCTGGTGCCGACTGCATCAAAATTCAGACATACACACCAGATACCATGACTATCGACTGCGACAAAGAATGGTTTCAGATTACAAAAGGCACGTGGGAAGGTGAAAACCTATATAGTTTATATGGCAAAGCCTATACACCGTGGGGATGGCAGGGACAGTTAAAAGAAGAAGCCGAAAAAATCGGTCTGGATTTCCTTTCAACACCCTTTGACAAAACTGCTGTTGATTTTCTGGAATCCTTGGATATAGACTTCTATAAAATTGCCTCTTTTGAAATAACAGATTTGCCGCTTGTAACCTATATTGCCTCTAAACAAAAACCAATTATTATGTCCACCGGAATGGCAACTTTAGGCGAAATCGATGAAGCGGTAAAAACGGTTAAAGCACAGGGCAATCATCAGTTGTGTCTGTTAAAATGCTCTAGTGCCTATCCAGCGATCCCGGAGGATATGAATCTGAAATCAATCGGACATCTTTCGGAGACATTTGGTGTAGTAGCGGGCTTGTCGGATCACTCCTTAGGCTCCATAGCGGCTTTGACGGCAGTAGTTATGGGAGCGAAAGTCATTGAGAAACACTTTTGCATCAGTAGGGAAATTAAGAATCCAGATGCATCCTTTTCAATGGAACCGAAAGAATTTAAAGAAATGGTTGAAGCAATCCGTGCGGCAGAAAGAGCCATAGGGAGCATCAATTATGATGTCTCGGAAAAAGAAAAATCCAGTCATGTGTTTAGGCGATCCATTTTTGCCGTGAAAGAAATCCATGCAGGAGAGACATTTACAGAAGAAAACATACGGATTATTCGTCCGGGTTATGGCTTGGCACCGAAACACATAGATGAAGTCCTGGGAAAAAAAGCTTCAAAGGCAATTGCTCGTGGAACACCCCTTGTTTGGAATATGGTAGATTAGGAGATAGGTATCATGAAACGAATTGCAATGAGAACTGATGGCGGACCATCCATTGGAATGGGGCATATTATTCGAACATTATCTCTTGCTTCGATGCTACGCAAAGAGGGTCATGAAATTCTTTTTCTTTCAAGAGAAGATAATGGTATTCAAAAAATTCAAGAGGAAGGTTTTTCAGTAGTTTCGTTAGACTCTACTCAAAAAAATACAGAAGCAGCTTTATCAGAACGAGAGCATAAAGAAGGATTTGACTATGACAGCCAGGAACTTTTGGAAAAAGAAGCCTCAGAAATTGTGGTGATACTTTCAGATTACGCCATCGACATACTGATTATTGACAGCTATCATGTGAATCAAGAATACTTCCTGACCATAAAACCTCACGTCAAAAAGCTGGTTTACATCGATGATATAAACCGTTTCCCTTATCCAGTGGACGCGGTGCTAAACGGTAACATCGGAGCTGAAAAAATGCATTACACCAAATACTATCCCCATACCAAGCTACTTTTAGGGCTACCATATAACCTTTTAAGGGATGAATTCCACAACCTTCCAGAACGAACCATTAAAGAAAAGATCGAACACATCATGATCACCACAGGAGGCTCAGATCCATATCAGATGAGTGAAAAGATTCTCTCATCTTGCCTATATGATGAGGAGCTGATGGAGATAACCTATCACGTAGTTATTGGCCAGGGCTTTAGAGAAACATTTTTGTTGGAAAAGATGTCAAAACAACATCAAAATGTTATCTTACATAAAAATGTGAAGAGTATGTCAAAAATTATGTTGAAAGCAGATCTAGCTATTTCGGCAGGCGGAAGCACTTTGTATGAGCTATGTGCCTGTGGTACGCCAATAATTTCTTTTGTAATGGCAGAGAATCAGAGATGGATTGTGAAGGAGATGGCGAATCAAGGCATGGTTATTGAGACTGACATTGAATTGCAAAACACTCATCGGTGTGTTATAGCTACTATTATTAAGGAGTTGAAAGTGACAAAACGCAGAAATGTTTCGCGGATTCAGTATCAGAAAATGAGGGGAATCGGTCTAAATCTTTTGAAAAGCATATTTTGATGGATAGAAAGTCGTATAAGTTCATTTTTAGTAGATCGGTCTAATTTCTGTTCCGCAAAATAATCCTCTTGATCTTGGCATACGCTTAATTATTATTAAGCACACTATTTATGGGGGCAAGCAAGGTGACTATAAGTATGCATACTTCTGATACGTTTTGATCACTGCAGATGAATGTAGGTTATGTTTCTATGGGTGGGAGGTTTGATGATTATTTTCTAAGATACTAATGGAGACTGATAGGTGGGAAAAAATAATAGTTATTAATGTGAGGAGCATCAAACATGAAAACGATTTTAGTAACAGGAGGAGCAGGATTTATTGGAAGTAATTTCATTAAGATGATGCTAAAACACTATTCGGATTATAAAATCATTAATATGGACTGTTTAACCTATGCGGGCAATCTAGAAAACCTTCATGATATAGAAACGGAACCGAACTATAAATTCATAAAAGGGGATATTAGAAATCGGGAAGACGTATACAATATCTTTGAAAAAGAAAAAATCGATTGTGTTGTTAATTTTGCAGCAGAGTCTCATGTTGATCGAAGTATAGAGGAGCCAGAAGTATTCTTAACTACTAATGTTATTGGGACTCAAATTCTTTTAGATGCGGCTAGGAAGTGGTGGAAGATTAATCCTGAAGATAAATACTGTAAAATGTATAAACATGGTGTAAAATTCGTTCAAATATCTACGGATGAAGTATATGGAGCACTTGGTTCAAATGGAAAGTTTCTAGAGACAACGCCATTAATGCCCAATAGTCCTTATGCCTCATCGAAGGCAAGTGCGGATACGATTGTTAGAGCATATGGCAAAACCTATGGATTGCCCGTAAATATAACAAGGTGTAGCAATAACTATGGTCCATATCAATTTCCAGAAAAACTCATTCCGCTTATGATCAATAATTCCTTAAAAGGAAAAAAACTACCTATTTACGGAGATGGGTTACAAGTAAGAGATTGGTTGCATGTACAGGATCACTGTAGGGCTATTGATGTAGTGCTTCATAAAGGGGAAGACGGAGCGGTATATAATATTGGTGGGAATAATGAAAAAACAAATATTGAAGTAGTTAGATTGATTATTAAGGCGGTTGGAAAGACTGAAAGTTTAATTGACTTTGTACAAGATAGACCAGGCCACGATAGAAGATATGCAATCGATAATACTAAAATAACAACAGAACTTGGGTGGAAACCAGCGTATTCTTTTGAAAAAGGAATACAGGAAACAATACAGTGGTATTTGGATTATAGGCATTGGATAGAAACGATTGTATCTGGTGAATATATTAATTATTATAACAAAATGTACGTTGAGTCATTAAAACATTCAAATAAAATCATAGAAACAAAGCATAAAAATATAGCCTTCATCCCCTTACGAGGTGGAAGTAAATCTATTCCAAAGAAAAATATAAAGAGGATTCATAAAAGGCCCCTAGTTTATTGGGTGTTAGATCAGTTAGTGAAATGCAAGTACTTAGATGAAATCTATGTGGCTACTGACTGCGAAGAAATTAGAAAAGTGGTCAAGGCCTATGGGGAAGAGAAAATTACTGTTATTGACAGATCGGAAGAAAATGCCAGAGATCACTCGCCAACAGAAGCTGTAATGCTTGAATTTAGTAGCAAATATGATTTTGATCATATGGTTTTAGTGCAGGCCACATCTCCATTATTAGAAGAAAAGTACATAAGCGAAGGCTTTAAGCTATTACTAAGCGAAAAGTACGATAGCGTCTTATCTGCTGTTAGGCAAAAGAGGTTTATTTGGGAGAAAAAAAAAGGTGGCTCTGTGGCTTTGAACTATGATATCAATCAACGACCTCGGAGACAAGATTTTGAGGGTTTTTTGGTAGAAAATGGGGCCTTTTATATAACGACCAAAGAAGGATTGGAAAAACATAAAAATAGGCTATCTGGAAAAATAGGAATTGTGGAAATGCCTGAAGAAACATATGCAGAAATAGATGAGATGTCAGATTGGATGATGGTAGAGAAACTCTTAAAAAAGAGAGAGAATCATCAAGCGGAGAATAAGTTAATTGAAAAGTTAAAACGAATCAAACTTGTCATCACAGATTGCGATGGTGTTTTAACGGATGGTGGCATGTACTATTCAGAAAGTGGAGACGAGTTAAAAAAGTTTAATACAAGAGATGGAATGGGAATAAAGCTTCTTCGGAAAAACGGAATAGAAACGGTGATTATTACAGGAGAAAACGTTGATTTAGTTAGAAGAAGAGGTGAAAAACTAGGGATTAAAGAGATTTATTTAGGTGTGGCGAATAAAGAACCAATTGTTAGAGAGTTATCTCAAAAATATCATGTATCCTTGGATGAAATCGCTTATGTGGGAGATGATATTAATGACTATGCTTCGTTGAGAATAGTAGGATTAAGCGTAACGGTTCAGGATGGAGCGGAATTATTAAAAAAAGAAGCGGATATCATAACGAGGGCGAAGGGTGGTAAGGGAGCTCTTAGGGAAATAGCAGATAGGATTTTAGAATGTAAAGGATCGTATTGATACAGGGGTGTGAAAATGAATGGAGTTATCATTCAAGCCAGAATGGGATCTAACAGGTTTCCAGGAAAAGTAATGAAAGAAATAATGGGAAAGCCTATTCTTTATTATGTATATAAAAGAAGCGCTCATGCGAAATATTCGGATAGAATAGTGATTGCTACTACAAGGAAAAAAGAAGATGATACGATCGTTCATTGGTGTCTGGAGAATAACATCCATGTTTTTAGAGGTTTGGAATGTGATTTGATTAATAGGTATTATCAAGCGGCAAAGGAATTTGATATAGAAAACATTGCAAGGGTAACGGCGGATAATCCGTTTGTTATGTCAGAAATTTTGGATTTAGCATTTCTTTTGAGAGGGTTATATAAAAATGATTTTGTAGCTCCGTCTTTAAGTGGAAGGAACTTACCTTTTGGGTTAGGGACCATGTGCTTTACAAGAGACATGATTGAGAGGGCGAATAATGAGTCTACATCTCATCAAGAAAGGGAACACGTGTTACCTTATTTTAAAAAACGCCTTCACATAATAAATGCCTTTGAAATCCCCTATCCCTTCAATCATAAAGAGATAAGACTAAGCATTGATTATGAGAAAGACTATGAAGTTTTAAAGCCTTTAATGGAAGAGCTGATAAAAAAACATGGCCTTTATTTTAATATGAGTCAACTTATGGCGATGATAGGATGATAGGAGATAAAAATCTCTTCCTTATAACTCATTGGAAAATATAGAGGTTTTCCAGGGAGTATGATAGAAATCATAGATCCGAATGTCAACGAATTTTTGCTTTAAAAGGGCAGATTTTTACAGAGGAAAATGGTATACTGCCAATAGAATGGGTAGTTTTATAATAGCTAGATACAAAAGAAGTTGAAAAACGAGTGTATAAAAGACTAGAAGACTTGGATAAAAGATGGAAGAAAGGAGCATGATTTATGGATATTGCCGCATTATCAATGGGACTAAGCCAAATGAAATTGCAAAATGAAGTAAGCACTTCGGTTATGAAAATGGCTATGGATGCTCAAGGTGGTGGAATGGAAAAATTAATGAATGAATCCTTAGAGGCTATGGATGCAAGTCAGAAAATGATGGAGCAATCCCTTGCCCCTCATATTGGTGGAAGTTTGGATGTGAAACTATAAGCTTAATGAGGGAGAAAAGCGAAGATGTCGGTACAGATAAATAGAATGGCTAAAAAAGATAAAGAGGAAATTTTTAAGCTCATAGACGCTGTAAATCGAGGAGATAAGCTGCATTACTCCATTACAGAAGAGTGGCTTGATTATGTCATGGATGAAGCCGGAGAAGGCCTAATGGTAGGGTATCGTGGTGACCTGCTGGTAGGCCTAGGAACCTGCATGATAAATCCTGAAGACAGTAATCAGGCCACTTTTAATGTGGTAATTCACCCTGAGATGAGGAATCAGGGTTTTGGGACGGCTCTTTACCATGGCCTATTGGAATATGCGAGACAAAAGCATGTTCAGACAGTAGAAGCCTATGTAAAGAAGCGATTAGAGAATGCTGTGAGATTTGCTCTGACAAAGGGCTTTCAGGTAGTGCTTTATTCTTGGCAAATGGAATTATCATTGAAAAAAACAGGAACGCCATATGAAACAATGAAATCTGTTGCCTTTCGAAGGACAGAGGCATCCGATGGGAAAGCCTATGCATCTATAGTTTATGAATGCTTCGGAGACTCAGTAGAAGAGGATTCACTGAGACGATTGCTGAAAGATCCTTCCATAGCCGTATATCTCTTGGAGAATCAGGGAGAGATCATAGGATCCGTAGCCATGCAACTTAGAAGGAATCTGTCTTTAGGGTATATTTATGATGTAGCCGTATTGAAGGAGCATCGAGGACAGGGACTGGCAAGTTATTTGCTGAAACAAGCCAAGATTGAATTAGAAAAAGCTGGGATGAAAAAAGCCTCCTTATTGGTGGCTGGAGAGAATAAGGCAGCCTTACGCCTCTACGAAAAGGAAGGATTCCAAATCACAGATACGGATTTTGTGATGCAAAAAACCTTAAACCCCTTATAAGCAGAGAAACCAATACCTTGAAGGCCGTGCCCCTTACCAGGTCATTATGCCTATTTTTATGGACGCCTCTATAAAAAGAGTGAATATCCTATAACAGGCAGGGTATCTAGGGTATACTATTTGTATTGAATAAAAAAGGGGAGAGGTTTTATGCCGAAAAGAAGTATTCGTCAATTTATGTTACTAAGCTTACTGGGAGTTCTGCTATTATCCTATGTTGTCAACAATATCATGACGTATCGAACTGTTAGCAATACCATGCAGGAAGTAATGATTGAGCAATCAAGAGAGCAAGTATACGAAATGGCAAGACATGCAGAACTAATATTAAATACATCGCAGCGTCCAATAGTAGATTTACAGGAGTTTGTAGAGACTAAAGCAAACCAAGAGAATGTAACCTATGCAATTATTATTAGTTCTGAAGTGAAAGCTATTGCTCATAGTAACATTGATCGCATAGGAAGAGTTTATGAAGATGAATATACAGTAGAGGGTGCTTCTACAGGCGTAAGGCAGCAAGACCGCTGGTATGCAGATGCTGAAGGGATTTGGACTATAGATATATTTGAACCGATTTACTTAAACGGAGAATATTTTGGTATGCTGGACGTTGGTATGCCTGAAAGTGGCGTTGAGTCAGTGGTGTCATCTGTTTTACGTCAGCAAGTGATCATAGCAGTCACCAGTTTTATCCTGATTGCCGTATTGATTTACATGATCGTAGGCGTTATCATCAAAAAAATACGAAAATTATCCGCCGTGGTGGATAAAATTGGAAACCTAGATTTTACCATGGATGAGTCCATGGACGAGTTAGGAAATAGCAAAGATGAAATAGGGGAAATGGCCACCTCTATTCAATTTATGAATACCACCGTGGCCAAAGCCTTGAACGAAGTGAACGTAACAACCCATAACCTGTTCCAAGCTTCTAGTGGATTAGACAAAGTGTCCAAAGAAGGCTATCAATCTACCAATGAAGTGACACAAGCTGTAGAAGAAATGGCAAAAGCCAGCGAAGAACAAGCATTAGATACGGAAAAAGGAGCACAGCTTGTCAATGAACTATCAAAGGATATAGACGAAGTATTGTGCAGCACCCAAGATATCGTAGAGATGACAAGAACTGTGGAATCCTACAGCGATAAAGGCGTTACGACTATTTCTACCTTAGAAGAATGGGCAGAGAAAAACAAACAATCATCTGAAAATGTGTCTAAAATAGTGTCCGATGTAGATGGAAGCGTTGATGAAATCTCAGGGATCATTAATACCATAACCGATATTGCCAGCCAAACCAATTTATTGGCATTAAATGCCTCTATTGAGTCAGCGAGAGCAGGTGAAGCGGGAAGAGGTTTTGCCGTAGTAGCTGAGGAGATTAGAAAACTGGCAGAACAAACTGGAGAAGCAACAGAATTTATCAAACAAAAAATAGGAAGCATCCAAGATATTTCCAAAGAAGCCGTAGAAGAAATTAAAAATACCTTGGAGGTAGTAGAAAAGAATTCAGAGGTAGCCGTTGAGACCAAGGCGATATTCGATGAGATAAAAAAACAAGTGGATCAAGCTGCACAAAAAGGAGGGGAAACTACCTCTAAATCAGAAAGCATGCGAGAAAGAAAAGATCAAATTGTAGCAGCCATTGAGAACATTTCTGCTTCAGCCGAAGAAACATCTGCTAGTACAGAGGAAGTTTCAGCATCTGCTCAAGATCAGTTGTCGAGAATGGAAGCCATTACAGAAAGTGCTGAGTCTTTAAATGAAATTGCAACTAGGTTACAAAATGAAGTAGCTAGATTTAAATTATAGGAAGCAAGAACAGAGAAGGCCATGCCTTCTCTGTTCTTGTTTTTGGAGACAGGGAAAAACTTTGTTATAAAATTACCAAAGTTTTTCGGGATATGTTATAATATTGTTCTATAGGGTAAAAGAATCATAAAGAATATTCTTTGATGGAGTATAGATCCAATCAGAGGACAAAGGAGAAACAAATGGGGATTGTGTTGCGTTATGAAAATCCAGAAAAAATAACGGTTCATGAAGTTGCTTGTATTCTTTGTAAAGAGAAAGCCGTGGAAGAAACCATTCCTATGAAGAGGCAGGGTCAGGACTGGTTGCTGGAAAAAAATCTGCCGCCTGGGGAGCATCGCTATGCTTTTTTAATTAATGGCAACTTAAGGCTAAATGATCCGAAAGCAAATATGTATGCACCAGATGATCATGAAACCATATGGTCTGTTCTCTTGATTGATGAAGCAGGACAACGGCTATATAACAATCAAGAATACCAGTTGCATATTGACGCCTACCTGTTAAGCTCCTTTTTATCCGAAACTCCTTCAGGAAGGAGCAAAAAAGTCTTTAACAAGCGAATAGACCCTAAAGTGGCAGCTGGTTTTACTTTTAAGGAAGTGACAGGCCTTCATTGTGTTACCGTGGCCTGGTACAAGCCAGATAACACGTTAGACCGTTTTTCAGAACAGTATTTAGTGGAGCCTGAAACCAAAGACGAAAAGATACATTTGTGGTTTTGGATGGATTTAAAAGGTTCCGAAAGAGAGGTATCCATAGGGAAGTGGACCTTGCGGTTGTTTATAGATGGTCGTTATATACTGGAAGATAGTTTTATGATCCACGAAGAATCTGTCTATGGTCCATTTAACAAGTAAATGTATAAGCAGAGGGGGCATCATCATGACAAAAATTGGGATGAATCAGCTGAATGTTTCTCATTTGAATCAGCAACAAAATCAACCCATCAACCATCCAGCACAGAAGGAAGGGGTCCACAATCAAAACCATAAGCAAGGAACCGGCATTAAAGTCGATATGGCAAAAAAGAGTCAAGAAGCGTCTCGTCAGGAAGCCGAAACTTCAGATAGTAAAGCTTCAGGGAACGGGAGATTAAGAGGGTTTTTCAGTTCTGTAAAAGAGCGAGTCATTTCCGCTGGCGAAAGTGTTCAGCATGCAGCAGAAACAGTGGTATCCATGGGAAAAGAGGTGGCAGGTGCCGTGAAACAAACGGCTTCCAACATTGCTTCTAATGTGAAAGAAACGGCTGTCAAGGTAGGGGAAAAAGCACAGCAAGCCTCTGAAAGTCTGGAAGAATTAAAAGCGGCGGCGGCTGGCATGGTTAAGGATGCTACGGCCATCGTTTCCCAAGGGGTGGGTACGGCGGTTTCCATTGGTCAGGATGTAGTAAAGACTGGAGCCAACATTGCAGAAGGTCTTAGACAAATTGGTGGGGCCTTTGGAAAAGACCAAAGCCTTGGGCAGCGAGTAGGTCACTTATCCCAGGGAATTCAAACCATGACTACGGCTTTTGAGCCTTTAAGCAATATTTCGGAAACCTTCCAAACTGGAAAAGAAGAAATTGGTTCTCGTATGGATGCGATTAAGGGTAATTATTTAATTGTAAGAGAGGAAGCCAGTGAAATAAAATCTGCTGCCATTAGCATTGGTCAAGACATCGGCCAGTCTGTCCGTTACACAGCAGATCAATTGGTTCAAGGTGCTGAAGCCATTGGAGGTGCCTTTACAAACCATCAGCCTGCGGCTGTCTATGGATAAATAAGATATACAAATAAGACGCCCTTTTAGAAGCATTTTTCTAAAAGGGTCTTTTTCTTGAAAGGATATAAGCATATGACATTTTGCCTAATTTCAAAGAAAGCCTTGGCAGATATGATTTTTTTGGTTGAACAAGGAAATCCATGATATAATTACAGGTATATAAAGGAAACGATTAGAAGTTGGGTTGTGAATAAGGAGACGTAGTCATGAGGGTAGTAAATGTTTATCGAGCAGTTCCAGGAATGAAATTGGGAAAAACCGTATACGACGAACAAGGGTTGGCCTTGTTGCGACAAGGGGTATGCCTAACCAATGCCTATATTCTTCAGTTGATACAGAAAAATATACCAGCGGTTTATGTGGATGATGAATTGTCCCGAGGTATTGAGGCGCCCAATGTCATTGATCATGAAGTGCGTATGAAAGCGGTTTTGCAGATAAAAGATATTTTTGAAGAGGTAAGAGATCAAAAAAAGAAAATGGCCACTCGCTATATCAGTGATCATCATTATGAACAAGTAAAAGGAACCTTTGATGAGATTATGAAAAATCTCCAAAACAATAAAGGAGCCACCATGAATATGGCGGAGCTCATGTCTACGGATTTATATACCTATACCCATAGTTTGAATGTGGCGGTGCTTTCTGTGTTAACGGCACAGTCTTTAGGGTTGTCTCAAGGATTAATAAAAGAATTGGGAGTAGGAGCCTTACTCCACGATATTGGCAAGATGGCTATATCGGATGAGATTCTCAATAAACAAGGAAAATTAACGGAAGCGGAATGGGTTAAGATGAAGGAACATCCAGAAGAAGGGTATAAAATGGTAAAAGATAATTTAGCCATTAGTGCCTATACAAAAGCCATAATTTTGTCTCATCATGAAAGAATAGATGGAAGCGGATATCCCAATGGTTTTCAAGGAGATAAAATTCATCTGCTGACCCAAATCGTCTCCATGACAGATGTTTTTGATGCGGTGACGAGTCATCGTTGCTACCGAAGAGCGGTACCAGCCTATGAAGCTGTGGAAATCATAACCGCTCAGGTCCATCGAGGATATGAGGAAAAGGTATTTCGGGCGTTTATCCAAAATGTGGACTTATATCCTCCAGGCCAATTGGTTCAATTATCTACTGGGGACAAAGCCATGGTGGTAAAAAACAATCGAGAATATCCAGCAAGGCCCTTGGTTCGAGTTTTAAATACAGAAAATCAGCCTGTGGGGGAAGTGGATTTAATGAAAGATTTATCTTGTTTTATCCTAAAGGAAATTGAAGAAATCTGTGCCTAGAAAAATGCATTGAAACCAAGACGGAGATTGTTATTTGGTGATGGGCAAAGGTTTATAGATCTTTTGAAAGGGTACTTATCAATAAAGGATCGATGGTAGGTGGAAAACTGTAGGGGGGCTAAGGATGAAAAAGCAAAAATGGAAAATGCTAGGAGTCATTAGCCTTGTGCTGATTCTGGGGTTGATTTGGCAGGGCATTACTTGGACTACGGAACCTTTGAAAATAGGATTTTCTGCTGGATTGACAGGTACGGCTTCGGAACTGGGGGTTAGTGGTCGGAATGGATTGATGATGGCCGTAGGAAGCATCAATGAGGCAGGTGGCATCCATGGCAGAGAGGTGCAATTGGTAGTTCGGGATGATGAAAACCATGTGGGAAAAGCCTTGGAAGTAGATAAAGCCCACTATCAACAAGGGATTCAATTTATCATTGGCCATATGACCAGTAATATGGCAGAAAAAACCCTTCCATTTATCAACCAAAACAACCTATTAATGATTACGCCAACCATGAGTTCTCATGATCTGACAGGCAAGGACGATCATTTAATTCGTGTGGTTTCTTCCAACAAGGAAGAAGCTGTTTTTATGGCTGAGATTTACAAAAAAAATCCTGAAATTCAGCGAGTGACAATTCTCTATGATGAATCCAATGCGGCCTATACCCAGGTAATACGGGATTTTTTTACAGAGTCTTTCCAAGGGGATTTAGGGAAAGAGGTTGTTTCCTTGGCCTTTCATTCCAGTGAAATCATGGATTATGGGGAGTGGATTGGCAAGGTCGTGGAAACAGAACCAGATGGGCTGATGATTCTGTCTTCTGCCTTCGATGCAGCCATGTTTTGCCAGCAATTGGAGCAAGCTCAAGTCGATTTACCAGTGTTGCTATCCGCTTGGTCCATGACCAGGGATTTAATTACTCATGGTGGAACGGCTGTGGAAGGGGTTCATATGGTTAGCTTGATGAATCGAGATAGTCAAGACAAGGCTTATCTGGAATTCGCAGCAGAATATCAAGATCGTTATGAAGAAGAACCTTCTTTTTCTGCGATTTTTGCCCATGATGCCGCTACGGTTTTATTTGAAAGTTTGTTGGCATTAGAGGCTGAACACCATACGCCTCAGGAGGTGAAGGATAAAATAATTTCCATAGGCACTTTTCGGGGATTGCAAAGCGACATTGAAATAGACCAGTATGGCGATGCCCGCCGTGAACTCTACGAATATACCATTATCCATGGGGAATTTGTGAAGGTGGAAAAGCCATGAAAAAAAGCCAAAGATTGCGTGATTACATTATTCGAAGCAATGCCATGGCCGTATTATTTCCTATTTTGATGGTGGGACTGTTGGTGGTCTCCATGATTTTATACTACAATGAGCAGGATATGCAGCAAAAAAATCATATTATTGCCTCTACCATTGCACAGCGAATTACCCAAATGTTGGATAAACCCGTGGCAGATCTAAAGGAGATCGCAGCCCTGTTGGAGCAGCAGACCTTGGAAGCAGAAAAAATCCCCGCTTATTTACAAACCGTGGTGACTCATGCGGATTATCTAGAAGGATTAGAAATAATTAATGAAGACGGGCGAGTCCAGTATATAGCACCAGCGAATCCCAATTTGCTGGGCATTAGTCGAGTGAATCAAGGCCATTATCAAGCGGCTAAAAATCAAGAGGATCCCTTTTTTTCTACTAGTTTTATTTCTCAACAAACAGGAGGTCCAGCTTTAAGCGTTGCGATGAAACATGAATCCTCTGTTTTGGTGGCATATTTGGATTTAGAGCAAATTAGCATGTTATCGGCACAATTAAGCCATAGCTATGGCAACGACATGATGGTGGCAGTAACCGACCGTCGAGGGGTCTATATTTCATACAAAGAATTAGAAAAAGTGTATCAACGGGAGCTGGATCCTAATGTAGATACCATCAAAGAAACCCTTCAGGAAAAAGATTATTATACAGGGAGAATCCAAGGAGAATGGGTAACAGCATATCCCATTGAAAACGCAGGCTGGTATACCATTGTCTATCAATCTGTTGATATTCTTTATGATACAGTGAAACGAATGGTGGTCTTTAGTTTTGTCATTTTACTCCTCTTTTTCTTGATGTCAACCAGCATCACTCGAAGGAATATCCGTAGAATTACCCGTTCTTTTCAAGAGTTGCTGGCTCAAACTCGAGAAATTGCCAAGGGTAATTATGAAGAAAGAGTGAAAACCGATAGTTTTGAAGAATTTAATCAACTAGCGGATAGTTTTAATGGGATGGTAGATAAAATTCAAGAAAGAGACCAACGATTGCAGGAATTAGCCTACTATGATGAGGTAACAAAACTTCCTAATGTTAGTTATTTGAAGGAAGCCTTACGCAAAACCCTGGAGAACCACAGGGAAAAGCAAAAGAAGCTAGCGGTGATTTATTTTGATCTAGATCAGTTTAAACGCATTAATGATATCTATGGTCATGGTTTTGGAGATGAAATTTTAGCCCAGATTGGTGAAAAAATGGCTTATTTAAAAAAAGACACCGGGTTATTGGCTCGAATGAGCGGAGATGACTTTGTTAGTGTGTTGTCGGAAATGACAAATCCTGAAATGGTGTTGGAAGAAATCAATCGGATTCGCCATATTTTTGAATATCCTTTTTCCTGTAGAGAAACAGAAGTATATATAAATACAAGTTTTGGTATTGCGGTGTACCCAGATCACGGCCATACGGTGGAAGCCTTGCTTCAACATGCGGATACAGCCATTTGTGCTTCTAAAAAGCAAGGAAACAATCGGCATACATTTTTTCAAGAATCCATGAAATTTGATTTGATGAAAAAAATGGAACTGGAAAAAGGCTTGAGAAGGGCTTTGGAAAATAACGAAATGACACTTAACTACCAACCTCAAGTCTTTACGCATCCATTGAAAACAAGAGGCATCGAAGGTCTTTTACGCTGGGAACATCCGGTGTTGGGGGCGGTATCTCCTTATGAGTTTATTCCTGTGGCAGAAGAATCTGGACTCATTATCCCTATTGGAGAATGGGTGATATCTAAAGCTTGTGAGAAAATAGCGTCTTTTCAAGAGTCCCATCTCCGTGATTTAGTGGTTTCGGTTAATGTCTCTACATTGCAGTTGCGAAGTCGTGGATTTGTTGAGATGGTGAAACAGCAATTAAAGGGATCTGGGGTTAACCCAGCCTTGCTAGAACTGGAAATAACGGAGAGTGTCTTTATTCATTCTTTTGATGAAGCAGTGACCATCCTAAAGAAATTAAGAACTCTAGGAGTGAAAACATCTCTAGACGATTTTGGTACGGGCTTTTCTTCCTTATCCTATTTGAAAAATTTGCCCATCAACACCTTGAAAATCGATAAAGCTTTTGTCCAAGGAATGGAAAAAGATCAGAACACAAAAGTCATGATTCAATCCATTATAGCCATGGCTCATAAAATGGATTTAGATGTGATTGCAGAAGGCATCGAAACCGAAAAACAGCTTGATAGGATAAAATCCTATGAATGCGATATGGTTCAAGGCTATTTCGTGAGCCGCCCTCTTTCAGATGAAAATCTAAGGGCCTATTTTCAAAAAGGATAAAATTCTAAAAAGAAAAATTTAAAAAATAGTTGACAAAGCAGAAAATCCGTATTATTATTCTATACAGATTTAAAAATTTCCAAATAGAAAGCGTTTTAAGAGCAATACCAACAATCGAATAATATCAAACTCTTATCAAGAGTGGTGGAGGGACTGGCCCGATGAAACCCGGCAACCATAACTGTTTATCCCAAGGATAACAGCTAAAGGTGCTAAATCCTGCGGAATTTCCGGAAGATGAGAGAGTCAATATACTTACTAAATTGTCTCTCTGTCTTATACAGAGAGTTTTTTTATTGTTCAAAAGGGGGATGAGAGAAAAGGGTAGGACATGGCTAGGGTTTCAGAAAAAATTTAAATGGAAAAGGATGATAAAAATGAAAAAATTAAGTGGCGTATGGTTGGTTATATTGATTTTATTGGTCAGTGGTTGTGGCTCATCGAAAGAAACAACCACCTTGGATCCGGCTCACTTAACTATTGGGGTGACACCAGGACCCCATGAAGAAGTTATGGAGCAGGTGAAAAAAAAGGCTGCAGAAGATGGAATGGTTATCGAACTCCAAGTGTTTACAGAGTATGTAATGCCTAATATTGCATTGGCAGAAGGTGAATTGGACTTAAATATGTTTCAGCATAAACCATATTTAGAAAAGTTCAGGGAAGAAAGAAACCTTGATCTTGTGGATGTAGGATATACCATTAATTTTCCTATTGGTGTGTATGCAGAATCCTTAGAATCCATTGAGGAAATACAGGAAGGGGATGGAATAGCCATACCCAACGATCCGACCAATGGAGCCAGATCCCTTATTTTATTGGAAAGTGCTGGACTTATTAGGTTGGAAGAAGGCGTAGGCGTGGAAGCAACCGTCAACCATATTGCAGAAAACCCGCTGAATTTAGAATTCATTGAGCTAGAAGCCTCACAACTACCACGGCAATTAGGAGAGGTAACAGCGGCTGTCATCAACTCGAATTTTGCCATTGAATATGGATTTGTACCGACGGAAGATTCTATTTTGATGGAAGCCAGTGATTCTCCCTATGTCAATGTAGTGGCTGCCAGAGCAGAGAATCAAGAGGACCCAGCCATCCAACAATTGATGGAATACTATTATCAAGAAGATATTAAAGCGTTTATTGAGGAGAGATTTCAGGGATCCATTGTTCCTGGGTGGTAACAGAAATCATTTGTAAAGAGAGGGAAGAAGGCCAATGATTGAATTTCAAAATATCACAAAAGAGTTTAAAACAGAGACCCAAAGGAATATTGCCCTGGATCAAGTATCCCTAAAGGTTTCTCAAGGAGAAATCTATGGCATTATTGGTCATAGTGGCGCTGGAAAAAGCACCTTAATTCGAGTGGCGAATTTGCTGGAAAAGCCTACGTCGGGCCAGGTTGTTTTTAACGGGATGTCTTTAACCTCTCTTTCAGCAAAGGATCTTAGAAAAACAAGGCAGGATATGGGGATGATTTTTCAGGGATTTCATTTACTGGAAACTGCAACCGTGTATGAAAATATTGCCATCCCATTAAAACTAACGGGTCTGGATTTCAGAGAAATGAATAAACGGGTGAAGGAATACCTATCTGTAGTGGGTCTAGAGGAAAAAGAAAAGGCATATCCAGCCCAACTATCTGGTGGACAAAAACAGCGAGTGGCCATTGCCAGAGCTTTGTCTCTCCGGCCGAAAGTATTGCTATGCGACGAGGCAACCAGTGCTTTGGATCCAGAAACCACGGAATCTATCTTAGCCTTGTTAACACAGATTAATCGGGATTTTGGAATTACCATGTTACTGATTACTCATGAAATGCAGGTGATTCAACGTATTTGTGACAGTGTAGCCGTTATGGAAGCAGGTAAAGTAGTGGAAAAAGGGGATTTAACCCAGATTATATCGGCACCGAAACATCCGATCACAAAAAAATTCATCAACAGTCAGTTTCCCTCTGGAGCAGAAGAACTAGTGAATCAGCCATGGATGGATAGCCATCTGGTAGTAGAATTGTCTTTTGTAGGAAAGGTAGCGGATAAACCAGTTTTGGCTGAAGTGGCGAAAAAATTCCATGTATACCCCAATATTCTGTCGGGTAATATGGTGCCTCTTAAAAAACAGCATTACGGCAAATTATTGGTGCAATTGCAAGGAGACAAAGAAGAAACAGAAAAATCCTTGGACTATTTAAAAGCCAAGGGCATTGGCATAGATGTGGTGAGAGGAGGCGGTGATTATGAAGTTGTTTCTTGAAGAATGGGCGATGATTATTGTAAATGCAAGCATAGAAACTTTTCAGATGGTGGGAATTGCCATTTTCTTTGCCATTTTACTAGGGCTTCCATTGGGCATATGCTTGATTCTAACGAGAAAGGGAGGCGGCTACGAGAATAGGCTTCTCTATAATGGACTCAATGCCATCATTAATTTTTTTCGTTCCGTTCCTTTTATCATTCTTCTTTTCTTTATTTTACCCTTTACTCGTTTGCTGGTAGGGACTTCCATAGGGGTAAAAGGAGTGTTGGTTCCCTTGGTGATTCATACGGCACCTTTTGTAGCACGGTTAATGGAGTCAGCTCTTTTAGAAGTGAATCGTGGTGTCATTGAAGCGTATGAGGCTATGGGCATTACCACACCAAAGATTGTGTGGTATGTCATGATCCGAGAGGCACGACCTGCTATGGTGTTGGGCTTGACAACAGCGGTGATTTCCCTGATTGGCGCAACGGCTATGGCTGGACTGGTAGGAGCTGGTGGATTGGGAGACTTGGCCTATCGGTACGGGCATTTGCGTTACGAAGCTACGGTGATGTATGCCACCGTTGCCTTGTTGGTAATTTTGGTTCAGTTTATTCAGACTGGCGGCAATCGTGTGGCAGCAAGAATCCGAAAATAAAACCAACCCGCTGATGCGGGTTGGTTTTATTTTTCTTGGGTCTGTATATAATAATCCAGCAGATCTTCTAAGGAGATAATGCCTGCCACCCTATTGTTTTCAAGAATAGGCAAGGCGACAATATCGTGATGACGCAAGCGCTTCACAATGGCTAACAGGTCTTCATCGGCTTGGCCATAGATCACCTCTTTTGTCATGACCCATTCTACTGGACAACTTTTATAATGACCTGGATCCATTAAAAATCGGTAGATATCAGCTTTTACAATCATTCCTATTAAATCATCGGATTCGTTGACTACAGGAGTTCCGTTAATATTGTGTTGGTTCATAATGTTTAGTACTGTGTCCAAGGTATCGTTGGGTTTAACGGATACCACATGGCAATTCATTATTTCTTTTACGATCATATAAAAACCTCCTTAAGATGTATTCTTGCGTCTTGGTTATGACCTAAGAAAGAAGCGATTGGAGCAAAGGAAGTAGGATGACAACCTGTCCCCCTTCTGGGCTATCTACTACTTCGATGCTTCCGTGGTATTTATTGGCAATAAGATCATAGGCATAGGTTAGCCCCAAGCCGGTTCCTTCTCCAAGTTCTTTGGTAGTGAAAAAAGGATTAAATACTTTCGTGCCATCATGGGGAGAAAACCCTTGGCCACTGTCTAACAATTCTATTTTAACACAATTATTTTCCTGATGGGTACGAAGGACCAAGTAATGAGTAAAATCACGGAGAGCAGTTTTCTTACAACGGGTGATTTCATCGATGCTGTTCCGGATTAAAATTATCAACACTTGAAAAAAGTCGTATTTATTGATTAAAATGATGGGATCTTGATCCGTCAAGTTGGTTTCCACCACATCAAAAACCCTTAAACTAGATTCTATGTCATGGAGGACTTCTTCAATGAGTCGATTAAGGTTCTCGGCCTTGGTGCCAACTGGATAAGAGAAGTGTGCTGGTAGTTGGGGGCAACCGTCGCCTTTATAGGGAATGGCTGATTGCTGGGACTCATAAAGTATTTTTTCATGGCGCAGGCGTTCAAAAGCCGATGAAAATATTTCAGAGGTGAGTTTTAACACAAAAGGAGTAGAGACGCTCCACTGGGCTTTTTCCTTTGTAAAGTCAATGCCTATATACCCAATGAGCTCTTGGTGGTAAAAGATAGGAACGGTGATCAGGGATTTAATGCCTTGTTCCAATAGGATTTGCTTTTCCGATGTGGCAAAGGGATCCATATGTTCTACCTCTTCGATAAAAATAATTTCTTTTTTTAACAGTTTAATCATCCACCATTGAAAATTATCGGTGGCTAAGTTTTGCAGCTTGTTTATTTCAGAAGAAACACCTTCTGCGCACCATTCATAAGTGTTATCCATATACCCCAATTCATCCCGAAACATAAAAACATACACCCTAGAGGCCTTGGTGAATTCACCAATGCGTTGGAGACAACGGTTGACCAAGTACTCATTTTGAATATTCAGACTCATCATAGAAGAGGAAATATCCGTTAATAAATCCAATACATCCTGTAGTGTATCCTCGCAGACACCTTTCATAAAATCATAATCCTCTGTATTTTTAATCATTTTAATCCTCCTGTACTCACAATCATTTTAATTCGCCGGTAGCAGTATTTCCTGTAGCAGTAACTCCTGTAGCAGTAATTTTAGGTTGATTTCACTTCAAAAGTTTGCCCAAAAGAGCCTATCCATATGCTGGGCATAATCTGGGAAGCGTAGTATGTATTTATATACACTTAGGGAATTTTCACATAATCACAATGTACCACTAAATAGAAAGAGATTCAAGGGCGTATACGGTGCTTTAGGGTGGATTTATTCTGGGTTTTGCTGAGTGGCCCATTTTAGTAGGAGTCATAGGAATGATTCCTACCAAAGTCCTATGTATAAAAGAAGAAAGAGAATTTGATAGGGGTTGGGAAGGGTTAAGTTAAAAGAAATTTAGCCGATAATACTAATGAACAGATAAAGATCCGAAGGTTATCCTTAAAATACGTAAAGAGGTGTTAAAATGGCAATGAAAAACCCACATCAAGAAAAAAAACAAATGCAAAACCCTAAAATTTATAAAATGCCTAAACAAGTCAATCTAGGTACCGATGAAAAAAAAGAGACCACGAAAGCAGTAGGGCAGAAGCAAGCCAATCCATATTTACAATCCAAAGTGATGACGGCTTCGCCCCAAGAGCTGGTAGCCATGCTGTACGATGGAGCTTTGCGTTTTATCAATCAGTCTGCGGAAGCCATTGAAGCAAAGGACATGGAAAAAGCCCATACTACTAATATAAGGGCCCAGAATATTGTCTTGGAACTAATGGGAGGACTCAAGCAGGAATATGAAATTGCTGAGGATTTTTTCAGAATGTATGAATTTATTCATTTCCATTTGATTGAAGCCAACACTGAAAAAAGCACCGATAAATTGAAAGAAGCGGCAGATCTACTTAGGGAATTACGGGACACATGGAAGCAGGTCATGACAGAAGCAAAACTTTCTTAGGAAAATAAAATTGGAAAGAGACAGAAGAGAACCCTTGTGGTAGCATAGAACTATCACAAGGGTTTTTTGGATGGAGAAATAAAAGCAAGGCATGTTATATTGGGCAAAAAGGAGTGGTGTGAAAATGAGCTATCATAACTGTCCTGGCTGTGGGCATTTAGTGACGGAACAGCCAGAGGGGGAGTTGCTTTGTAAAGATTGTGCCAAAGAGCAAGGCGATCCTTATAAAAGGGTACGAGATTATGTCTACGATCATAGAGGGGCTACGGTACTAGAAACCGAAGAAGCCACAGGAGTGAGTCGCTCTTTGATTTTACGTTACGTAAAGGAAGGGCGGATTTCCTTGATGGAGGGGCGAAGTATGCTAAACACCTGTCGAGATTGCGGTGTTCTTTTGGATTATGGCCACTATTGCAAGGATTGTAAAAGAAAAAACATGGAGTTGGAGTTGAAGAAACAAGGTGGCACCTCCAAACGTGTTTCTAGCAGTTTTGGGAGGCGCCGTCGTTCTTAAACATTAAAACGGAAATTGATGATGTCTCCATCTTTAACCACGTATTCTTTGCCTTCCAACCGAACTTTTCCTAGTTCTTTGAGCTTTACCGTAGAAGGATGTTCTTTGAAGTCTTCAAAAGCCGTAACTTCGGCTCGAATAAATCCTTTTTCAATGTCCGTATGAATTTTCCCGGCAGCTTTTTTGGCAATGGTTTCTTTTCGGATTGGCCAAGCCCGCACTTCATCCTCACCACTAGTAAGGAAGGAAATAAGTCCTAGCAATTCATAGGCCGATTGGGCTACTCGGTGAATTCCTGGGGATTCGATGCCAAGTTCTTCCATAAACATTTCTCGGTCTTCATCGTCTAATTGGCTGATTTCCTGTTCGCTTTTGGCACTAAGGGCAATGAGAGGCATATTTCTTTCCTGGCAAAAATTTTCCAAGGCTTCCTTTTGGGGATAGCTTCCCTCGGTTAATTGATTTTCATCGATATTGACCACCATCATCATGGGTTTTTCCGATAGAAAACCAAAGGTTTTCATAAGTTCTTGCTCATCTTCCTTCATCTCTAACTCATGGATGAGTTTTCCGTTTTCCAAAGCATCTTGGCATTTTTTCATGACTTCCATTTCTGCCTGATGTTCTTTGGTGATTTTCTTGCCAGCTTGAATGCGTTGGATTCGATTTTCGATGACGCCTAAATCGGAAAACAAGAGTTCCATATTAATGGTTTCGATATCTCGGAGAGGATCTATGTCTCCTTCTGGATGAAGGACTTGATCATTTTCAAAAACACGCACCAGGTGAATAAGGGCATCTACTTTTCGAATGGTATCTAAAAACTGATTCCCAACGCCTTTTCCAGCACTGGCACCCTTTACAAGGCCAGGAACATCTGTTAGCTCAATGGTAGCTGGAGTGGTTTTTTTAGGTTTGTAATGAGCAGTTAAAAAATCAATCCGTGGGTCTGGGATCTTGACATTTCCCGTATGGGCTTCGACTTTACCCGTGGCAAAGCCAGCGGTTTCTTCCTGTGCTCCGGTGAGTAAGTTAAACAAGGTGGTTTTTCCTGTGGTGGGAAGTCCCACAATTCCAATTTTCATTTTTTTATTCCTCCTGATAAGGAGGGTGCAGGGGTGCACCCTCTTTTGTTTTATGGATTTCAATATAAGTGTGGACAAAATGATCGTACATTTTTTGGATGTCTTGTATTTCTTTTTGTGCACCTGAATCAAAGGCTTGTTGGTCCACTTGGTTGATGGGCAATACCCCTGGGGAAGTGCCTGTCAGAAAAAGGCCATCCCCTTTCTCAAGCAGTTCTTTGGTGATAGGCATTTGGGTCAAAGGGTATCCTAGCCGATGGAGCAGGGATACGACCACTTTTCGGGTAACCCCTTCCAGGATTTTGCTAGGGGGAGATGTGTAAAAATGACCATCTTTCACAAGAAAAAAATTTGAACGACTCCCCTCCGTAATCTCTCCAGCAGGGTTCACCAAAAGTGCTTCATAAGCATCTCTACGGCGAAGGGCCTCTAGAATAGGTGCTCTAAAATCCGTGGCAATTACTTTGGCATGGGGATTCTGCCGCTCTGCTTTATGAAGAATCACAGGAACCCCCTTCCTTAACTGTTCTGTAGAAGGGTAATGGCTGCTAATAAAAAAGAGGTATAAATTGGGACTTGGTGTATCCAATTGATTAAGGACTAACTTAATATTATCCTGTTGAGTCTGATTTTTTTCAATTAAATCCAGCAATTGAGCGTAAAGCCTGGATGGCTCAAAAGAAAAAGAATATCCAAGGAGATGAAGGGATTTTTTCATCCGATCTAAGTGGGCCTCCCAAAACAGAGGGATGCCATCAATGACCCGTATTACTTCGTAAACAGAAGGGGTTTCCAAGATTTTTTCTGGGTCAAAGTCCTTTACTGGGTAAAAAGTACTGTTTAAGAGATAGAATTGTTTCTGGATTTCACGATGCATCGGTGATTCCTCCATATTGAGATAAGCCTCTAAAGGCCATGACCTTAAGAAGGTTTATGTATTTTGATTTCTGACGGGAGAACCTCTAAGACATTGTATCACTGTTGAACCCCATTGAAAAGATCATTAAACTATTTTGCTTTTATTCCGATATTATTAATAAGGAAGTGTGTTTATTGCATCTGAATTGCACATAATAGCGATAAAGATGCACTCAATAAGGGAGGGAGCCTATATGAAAATGGACGGTGCAGCTAGCGTGAATCGCTTGCAGACGACTCATACTAGTGATCGAATGATGGAAAGGCAAGGAAGCCAAGTAGCGGTAACACTTGAAAACGAGGGAATGAAGAGTAAGGAAAGCATTAAAACTCAGCAAGAAAAAATCCAGAATGCAACGGATAAAGGAAGTCGTGTGGAGGATCTTCAAGATGCTTTGGATCAGGCAAATAAAAGTTTTGAACCGCTAAATAGGCATTTTGAGTTTTCTTCCCATGAGAAGCTGGATCGTACGATGGTGAAAGTAATTAACACAAAAACTGATGAAGTAATTCGAGAAATTCCACCAGAAAAGTTGGTGGATATGGTAGCAAATATGCTGGAAATAGCAGGTATTCTAGTAGATGAGCGAGGATAAAGCTAGTACGGAATGCGGCGATTACTATTGAGTGTGAACGTTGCAGCATACTTGAAGGAGGCAGGTTAAAATGATGGATCGAATGCGATTTGGTGGATTGAGCTCTGGGATAGATACTCATGACATGATAGACCAGATGATGAAAGTAGAACGGATGAGAGTGGATCGTTTTCATCAGCGAAGTCAGACTATTCAATGGCGTCAAGAAGCAGCCCATGATATGAATAAGCGAGTGGCTCAGTTTGTCTTGGACAGTCGAGAGGGTTTTGGCCTGAATCAGGTTAGTTATAATGGACAGATTCGAGCCTCGGATGTGAATCGGTTTGACTGGATTAAGTCGGCCCAATCTTCTGATGAATCTATTGTAAAAACCAGGGCCAATGCCAACGCCATTGAAGGAAACCATACAGTGGAAGTAGAACAACGAGCAGAGGTTGGAAGCATTACTTCTCAAGATATGCAAGCCATTACCTCAGAGAATGGGAGAACTTTTGACTTTGAAACACCAGAAGGAGAAGATCCCATAACCCGAGAATTAAAAATGAAGGTAGACGGCGAAGAAATAACCTTTACAGTAAAGGATGGAGATACCGTAGCCAGTCTTACAACAGAAATTCGCAATAAAACTGGGCTTAATGCTTCTTATGATGCCAATTTTGGGCGAATGATGATTACCACTAGGGAGACTGGTGAAGATCATGCCTTTACGATTATGGAAGATGATCTTGGTGGGGTTTTGTTTAATGGTTTTGAAGATGGGGAACTAGAAAAAAAAGGTCAAGATGCTGAGATTAAATTTAACGGTGAAACCATCACTCATCACAGCAATGAAATCGAAATTTTTGGGATTTATTTAGATATTCAGGGTGGTGCAGCTTTAAACGAAGTTGCTATTGTTAGTGTTCAAACTGATACAGATGGTATGGTAGATAAAATCCGAGATTTTGTGGATGAGTATAACAAGCTTATGGATGATGTTAACGGGCAACTGAAAGCAGAAGAATATAGAGAATATAAACCCTTGACAGACGAACAGAGACAAGCCATGAGCGAAAAGGAAGTAGAACAGTGGGAAGAACGAGCTAAAAGTGGGCTTTTAAGAAATGACGATAGTATGACGAGAATGGTGCAAAATCTCCGTAGAGGGATGTATCAACAAGTGGAGGGCGCCACTGGTTCGTTTAATCAGATTGCACAGGTTGGAATTACCACTGGAAATTATCAGGATGGTGGAAAGTTGTTTATAGATGAAGACAAGCTAAGGAATGCAATTAATGAAGATGCAGAAGGTGTTGTAAACCTTTTCTTTAAAACTTCTAATGCAGAGGATCCAGCTCAGCGGAAAGCAGAAAGTGGTCTATTTCAGAGGATGAGTGATGAAATGGTTGCTGGCATGAAGGACAGCGTAAGACGCTTAGGTGTTGGCGAGCATGCAGATAAATTGAGATCTGTTCAAGGAAATATGTTAGTGGACTTTGTAACAAGCAATAGTGGTATAAGTGTTTCAGACCGAGATATTCTTTCTATCAATCAGAGAATTGACAGAGAAGAACAGCGTCTCATGCGTAAAGAGGATCAACTGTGGCAACGTTTTACAGCTATGGAAAAAGCTATGGGTGAAATGAATAGTCAGTCAGAATGGCTGCAACAACAATTGATGCAGTTTTAGGAGGTATCAATGAAAAAGAAACCTTCATTAATTTCTTTAATCAATGTTTTAGAAGAGAAGCAGGAGATACTGCAGGATCTTCTGGAGTTAACTGCTAGACAAAAAGAAATACTAAGTGCTTCTGATGATCAGATGAATCAAAAGGCACACTTGTCGTTGATTGAAGAGCGAAATCGGATAATGGAAGTCATTGATGAGTTAGATAAAGGCTTTTTAAAAGACTTGGAGAAAGCTAAAGTGGAAGTGGGCTGTCAAGCCTTGGATCAAGTTCCATCTGGTACTTTTGAAGCGGATCAGGTGAAAAACCTTCAAAATGTAACAAAGAACATTCAATTGTTGCTCAATGAAGTGGTTGATTTGGACAACGAAAATCGGGAATTCATGAAGTCTATGATGGTTAAAATGAAAAGCGAAATAAATCAGATTCAAAAAGGTAAAAAAGCCATACATGGCTATGCCAACACCAAACAGCAGCAACCATCAATTTTTATGGATAAGAAGGAGAAGGATCATCGTAAGTAGTTGGATCCATCTTTATTTGGATCCATCTTTATGAGGAGATGATTGTTTTTTCTTGCCGAAACCTGTTAAAACAGCCCCAAGGTCTTCTTCTTTTGTGGTATAATAAACAAGAATGGAAGGTCTGTGGTTGAAAGTCCATGCCAGTCGCAGGCAAAAGGACCCACGTAACACAGCCAAAAGTGTTGTGGAGCATGGTGCGGCTTAGGAGTAAGTCCTGCCAGGCAATTGGCCTGAGAGAGGTAGTCGTGACGGCAACCCCGGAGCAAACCCTCCAGCAGGCGAGTGTGGGGTCAAAGATCAGGTCAGCTTCTATTCAAAAAAGCCGCTTATGCGGCTTTTTTTTTATCTTGACTTTTTGTAATGTGGAAAACTATTCTTAAGTGCCTCTTTTTTCCCCAGCTTCTCCACATAGATGAATCCACTGATTTCAACTTATCAACAGAGTTACCCACATTATCCACAGAAAACCCTGAGTCTTATCCACAATCCACAGAGTTATCCACAGGCAAGAGACGAAAAATGAATGACAGAAAATAAATTCAAATGAAATTGGCTGGTTTGAGGGCTGAGTTTCGGGTATATTATGAGATACATCTAGGATAAGACATCTGATAGAAAAAAGAAGGAAAGGGGCTGGAAACATGAAAGTCACCGTAACAGGCAGAAATGTCAACATTACTAATTCTTTACGCAACAATATCGAATCGAAAATGGAGAAGCTTGAAAAATACTTTAATAAGGAGGCGGAAGCACAGGTTACGCTTTCTGTAGAAAAAGAACGACAAATTATGGAGGTGACCATTCCCTTAAGTGGCTCCGTACTTCGGGCAGAAGAAGCTACTGCGGATATGTATACGACCATGGATCGAGTAGTAGATAAGCTGGATAGCCAGCTACGCAAACATAAAACCAAATTGGAAAAAAATCGAATTAATAATTACGCAACCATTCGGTTTGATAATATCCCTACCTATGAAAAACCAGAGGAAGATGAGTCTAAAATCGTAAAAACCAAGCGATTTGCGGTTAAGCCTATGAGCAATGAAGAAGCCGTGTTGCAAATGGAACTGGTAGGACATAATTTCTTTGTTTATGCCAACGATGAGACGAACGAAGTTAATGTAGTATACAAAAGAAAAGATGGGAACTATGGCCTAATTGAGCCGGAATTTGAATAAATACCGAATAAAAAAATCGCCTTCTGTGGATTACTCTTCAGAAGGCGGTTTTTTTTTATGGGATTTCTGATATAATGTTGTTCAGAGAATGGTGAGGAAGTGATCCTATGTTCATTGAAGCTTTAATACTGGGAACGGTCATTGGCCTTCTTCGGGGAGGTTCGGTGAAAAACATGAAGCTGGCGCGTATTCGGATGCCGGCTTTGTTGATAGTTGGCTTTATCCTGCAAAGCACCTTGTCTTTTATGATGCTGGCGGGAAGTACCTGGTTTATTCAACATCGGATGCTGCTATATGCTGTGAGCTATGGATTGCTGTTTGTTGTTTTGTTTTTTAATGTGTCCCATAGAGCCGTATGGTTGCTGGTTGTCGGCAGTGTGATGAACTTTGCAGTCATTTTTTTGAACGGCGGAAGCATCCTGATTTCGGCGGAAGCCCTAAAGGAAGCTGGGTTTTTAAATCGATTGTCTTTGATTGAAGCTGGAAGACTCCCACATTACCTGCTATTGCAAGAGGTTTCTGGTGTCATGGGGTTCTTGGCGAAACGGTTAACACCGCCAGCCTTTTATCCTGTTGCTCAGGTGTTTTCCATTGGAGATTTAATCATCTCCCTGGGGATCTTATGCTGGGTTCAGAACTTATGGCTGGGTGCTGGCCATTATCAGCGGGCACGTATGCTTAGAATTGACCATCATGGTAAAATATTGAAACGATAAACCGATGAAGTGGTAAAAAATGAATGAGGTGACTTAATTGAAAGCATTATTTGAGAAAGTATTTGGGAGTTATAGCCATCGAGAGTTAAAACGTTTGGAAAAACAGGTGGAATCCATTGAAGCATTGGAGGACGCCTACAGCAAGTTGACCAACGAAGAATTAAAAAATCAGACACAAATTTTAAAAGATCGGATTGAAAGGGGCCAAAGCTTGGATGATGTCTTGCCAGAGGCCTTTGCCACCGTAAGGGAAGCGGCTTTTCGAGTCCTTGGGATGAAGCATTATCGAGTCCAGCTATTTGGTGGTATTGTCCTGCATCAAGGAAGAATTGCCGAGATGAAAACCGGAGAAGGAAAAACCTTGGTAGCCACTTTGCCCGTGTATTTAAATGCGCTGTCAGGAAAAGGCGTTCATGTCGTGACCGTGAATGATTACTTGGCCAAACGTGACCGAGAGTGGATGGGGAAAATCTACGAATTCTTAGGCCTTACTACGGGTGTTAATGTTCATGGTCTGAAACCAGAAGAGAAAAAAGAAATTTATGCTGCGGATATTACCTACGGGACCAATAATGAATTTGGTTTTGATTACCTGCGAGATAATATGGTGATTCAGAAAGAGAACATGGTGCAACGTGGTTTGAACTATGTCATCGTGGATGAGGTGGATTCAATCCTTATTGATGAGGCGAGAACGCCGCTGATTATTTCTGGCCAAGGGGAAAAATCTACCCAGATGTATGCTTTGGTGAATCAGTTTATAAAATTATTGAAAAACGAAGATCACTATAGCGTAGACGAAAAAGCCAATTCTGTGGCTCTCACAGAGGAAGGGGTAGAACGGGCAGAAAAACATTTCTCTGTGGATAATTTGTCGGATCCAGAACATATGGAGCTGTCTCATCATATTAACCAAGCGCTGAAAGCCAATGCATTGATGAAAAAAGATAAAGATTATGTGGTTAAAGAAGGTGAAGTGATTATTGTAGATGATTTCACCGGTCGATTGATGTTTGGACGCCGTTACAGCGATGGATTGCACCAAGCCATTGAAGCCAAGGAAGGCATTGAAGTCCAGCGTGAGTCCAAGACCTTAGCCACCATTACCTTCCAGAACTATTTTAGAATGTATGATAAAATTTCAGGGATGACGGGTACCGCTAAAACCGAGGAAGAAGAATTTAAATCTATCTATAGCATGGATGTTGTAGAAATTCCTACTAATGAGCCAATTCTTCGGGAAGACTACCCAGATGCTATTTATAAGACGGTGAAGGGAAAATACGAAGCAGTAGCTCAGGAAATTGAGGATAGACACAAAGAAGGACAGCCAATTCTAGTAGGAACCATTTCCATCGAGCATTCGGAATTGTTTGCCAGCCTACTGAAAAAAAGAGGGATTCCCCATGAAGTCCTAAATGCCAAACATCATGAGCGAGAGGCGGATATTGTAGCCCAAGCAGGTCGAAAAGGCGTCGTGACCATCGCCACCAATATGGCGGGTCGAGGAACGGATATTCTATTGGGTGGGAACCCAGAATTCATGGCAAAAAAAGATATGAAAGCCCGTGGTTATACAGAGGAGGTCATGGGCATGGTTACGGCCTTGACCGTGCCAGATGATCCGGAAATACAGGAAGCGGTTCGGGAGTATGAGCGTTTGCATGAAAAATACAAGCAAGAAACCGATGCTGAACAAAAACAGGTCCTTGAAGCAGGAGGACTTCACATCATTGGGACAGAACGTCATGAATCTCGGCGAATTGATAACCAGTTGCGTGGTCGTGCAGGGCGTCAGGGAGATCCAGGTTCCAGCCGTTTCTTTATTTCTTTAGAAGATGATTTAATGCGTCTCTTTGGCGGAGAACGGATGCAGAACATGGTAGAAAAATTAGGCATGGAAGAAGACGTAGCCATTGAACATAGTATGTTATCTAAATCCATTGAAAATGCACAAAAGAAAGTGGAAGGTCGCAACTTTGGGATTCGAAAGCATGTGCTTCAGTACGATGATGTCATGAACAAACAACGTGAAGTTATCTATAATGAGCGTCGAAAAGTCCTAGATGGAGACGACATGCGGGATCAGATTATGTCAATGGTGGAAACCATTGTTGATACTAGTATCGAACTCTATACCGCCAATAGCCAGTATCCAGAAGAATGGGATTTGGATGCCTTAGAAAAACTATTGCAACAAAAATTTGGACTGGTAGACTTCTTCTCCACAGATGACGTGGAAAACATGACAAAAGATCGTTTGAAACAAGAGATTTTAGAAAAATGCCATGCTTTCTATGCAGAAAAAGAAGCGGAAATTGGCGATGAACGAATTCGTGAAGTGGAACGAATTATTATGTTACGAGTAGTAGATACCAAATGGATGGATCATATTGATGCCATGGATCAGCTAAAACAGGGAATTTCCCTTCGAGCCATTGGACAAGTAGACCCTGTGAGAGCTTATCAGATGGAAGGGTTTGATATGTTCCAAGAAATGATTCAGAACATCCAAGAGGACACAGTGAAATACTTGTTCTTGATGGAAAAATCCACCCAAGTAGAGCGGAAACCTGTGGCTAGAGCCAATACCCCAGGGCTTGCTTCTGGGGGAGGCAAACCAGAGCCAGTAAAGAGTGAGAAAACCCCTGGACGAAACGATCCGTGTCCCTGCGGCAGTGGTAAAAAATATAAAAAATGCCATGGAGCTTAAAGAGCAGATGAAGAGCAGATGAAAAGCAGATGAAAAGCAGATGAAAAGCAGATGAAAAGCAGTTAAAAGTAGTTAAAAGCAGTTAAAAGTAGTTAAAAGCAGTTAAAAGCAGTTAAAAGTAGTTAAAAGCGAACAGGTTACAGGTTATAGGAAATCAGGTTATAGGTGAACAGGTTATAGGTTATAGGGTGCAAGCAGGGTAATAAAGTTATAGGCGGGGAAGATGACCTCCCTCCGCCTGTGATTCTACGAAAGGGCTGAAGAGGATGCTAAACATAGATAATTTCCGGCAAGAAGTCATAGAACTGGAAGAAAAAATAAAAGAAATGGGGACTTCTCTTTGACATAGCCAGTCTGCAGCATGAGATTGAAGAGCTTGAGTTAAAAATGAGTGATCCCAGCTTTTGGGATGATCCAGAAAAAGCTCAGCAAATGCTTAAAAAAAGTAAGCAGATGAAAGATAAAGTAGCCGAGTATCATTTCTTGGAAAATCAGCAGGAAGAGCTGAAGACCATGATCTTTTTTCTGGAAGAAGGGGAAAGTGAGTTTGAGAAAGAGTTTCTTAAAGGTTTGGAGGAGCTAAAAAGCAAACTGGAAATCATGGAACTTCAAACCCTTTTGAATGAAAAATACGATCATTTAAACTGTGTGGTGGCGATTCATGCTGGTACTGGGGGATTGGATGCTCAAGATTGGGCAGAGATGCTTTATCGGATGTTTACCCGATGGGCAGAGTCTAAGGAATTTGGATTGGAAAACTACGATCTGCAAGGGGATCCGGAGGGTGGCATTAAAAGTGTGACCTTTTTGGTAAAAGGAGAAAATGCCTATGGATATCTTAAAGCAGAAAAAGGGGTTCATCGTTTGGTGCGAATTTCTCCCTTCGACTCTTCGGGCAAGAGACATACCTCCTTTGCTTCCGTGGATGTGACACCGGAAATTGATGATTCTGTGGAGGTGGATATCAAAACAACAGACCTTCGCATTGATACCTACCGATCTAGTGGTGCAGGTGGCCAACATGTCAACAAAACAGATTCGGCAGTTCGAATTACTCATTTGCCTACGGGGGTGGTGGTGCAGTGTCAGAACCAGCGGTCTCAGCATAGCAATCGGGAAACCGCCTTGAAAGTCCTCAAGGGAAAGTTATTGGAGTTGAAACGGGAAGAGAACAAGGAAAAAATCGATGAACTACAAGGGGAGTACAATCAAATCGCTTGGGGAAGTCAGATTCGGTCTTATGTTTTTCATCCGTACAATATGGTGAAAGACCATCGGACAAATGTAGAAGTTGGGAATGTGCAGGGTGTAATGGATGGGGATTTAGATCCCTTTATCTATGGCTATCTACAGCAAAAAGTGTTAAAAAAATAGTCGAAAAGTAGTTGGGAATCAGTAAGAGAGATAATTTAAAAAAGGTGCTGGCGATTTTAAAATCGCTAGCACCTTTTTTATCTGGTGTTGTTTGTTGAACCTAATGATCCATTTTTAATGATTACATCATAATATCCACCAGCATACCCCGAATATCATCTAACCGCTTAAGGACGGTGATTCGATCGGCTTCTTGATTAATAAACTCCTTGGTTAGCTGATCCAACTCTCGATCTACGTTTTTGACAATACAATAGACACGGTGGCGACCACGGCGATCCAGAAAATTCTGCTTTGAAAAATGGTGAGAATTTTTGGAAGCAACGTCTAAAAATTCTCTGACCAGCTTTTTGTAATGCAAAACGTCATCCAAATACAAACGATCCGAAAGACGATCCGCCTGTTCTGTAATTTTGCCGTATAATCCTTGAAGATGTGTTCGCACCTCATCGGATTTCACATCATTAAGCTTATCCATAAAATTTGCCTGTGCAGGTTTTAGAACCTGTGGGGCTGTTGTTTGTTTTTGAGCTGGTTCTGGGGATAAAACTCCATCTATTCGATTGGACATGGTATCACTCCAATAATCATTGTTTGGCCTTGTTTTCATCAAGGATTCATCTATTCCTCAATACTATTATCGGCATTAAGGAAAAAATCTTGAAGCCTTAGGAGAAGATTCGCATAATCTTTTTCGAGCTGAAACCGAAAGGAAGGTTTCAAACTCATAAAAAGGGTATTGATAAAATCATAACAGTCCATAGAAAAAGAGACGAAGGACGATCTTGGCAGTAGATCACTGCCTTGGAAAGGGGATGCTGCTCATGAAATCGATTAAAATGAAAATGGTCTTAATACTAACCTTGGTGATCCTATTGTTTAGTGGCTCTTTATCCTTTATTTCCATTCATACAGCCAGTGATGCTGTTTTGAAAGAAGCAATTAGAGGTTTGGAAATACAGGCTCATGAAGCGGCAACCATTGCAGAAGAGAGTCTTAACAGTCAATTTACCTACTTAGAGGGCTTAGGGAAAATCCAGCGTTTAAACAATCCAGAAGCAGACTTGGATCAAAAAATGGAAATACTATTAGAAGAAGCGGAAGACAGTCCTTTTATTCGCATAGGCGTAGCGGATCTACAAGGCAATCTATATTTATCCGATAGCTACGGCATTGGTGGAAATGTTGTAGACATCGCTGAAAGAGAGTATTTTCATGAATCTCTAGCTGGTAACAGAGCCATGATGCCACCTGCGGTCAGTGTTAATCCAGATGATGAAGGTGGGATGGTTATGGTATATTCTGTTCCTCTCAAACATAAGAATCAAATTCTGGGAGCCATTGTAGCTGTAGGGGATGGAAACTTTCTGAGTTATATTGTGGATGAGGTTGGCTATGGAGAAGCTGGCTATGGGTATATTATTGATGAAGCAGGGTCCTTTATAGCACATAACAATCGAGAATTAGTTATAAATGCCTTTAATCCCATTGTGGCCGCCCAAGAAGATGCAAGTTTAAATTCCGCAGCAAAACTTTTTCAAGTTATTTTAGAGGAACGCCAAGGCCATGGGCAGTATGTATTCGAAGGAATGGATGTTTATGCTGGATTTGCGGAAATCATGGGAACGGGATGGGTGCTTGCAACTGTAGCAGAGGAAAGCGAGATTTTAGATGGGGTGAATCGCCTACGAAACACCTTGTTGGCCACTACTTTTGGGATGGTCATGCTGGGTATTCTAGTGGCTGTATGGGTAGGGAACTCCTTTGCCACTCCCATGATAGAAATGCAAAGAATAATCCATAGACTAGCCACCTATGACTTAACTTTTGATAAAAGCAGCAAAGCGGTAGCTTATATGAAAAAACAGGATGAAATTGGGGGCATGGTGAAGGCCTTGGCAACTATGCAGCAGAATTTAACGGAATTAGTAAAAGAAATTGCAGATCAAGCAGATCATGTGGCAGCTTCTTCAGAAGAACTGACATCTACCAGTCAAGAAGCGTCAACAGCCGCATTAGAAGTTGCAAAAACCATTGAAGAAATTGCCCAAGGAGCTTCGGATCAAGCGAAAGAGACAGAAAATGGAGCAGAAAACCTGAAAGATTTTGGGAATATCATTGAAAAGAATCAGCACTTTATGCAAACCATGAATGGATCTGTAGAAGTGGTAGACCGCTTAAAAGCCGAAGGCTTAGGTAAAACAAAAGAGCTTATGGGAAAATCGGACCAAAGTAGAAGCGGAGTCTTGGAGATTCAACGAGTGATCAATGAAACCCAAGAAAGTACTGGTCAGATTGAACAGGCAAGTGGCATGATCAAGAGTATTGCAGAGCAAACCAATTTACTTGCGTTAAATGCAGCCATTGAAGCAGCCAGAGCTGGTGAAGCTGGGAAGGGATTTGCCGTAGTGGCAGATGAAATTCGGAAATTAGCAGAAGAATCCAATCACTTTACAGATGAAATTGCTAAGGTAATTCATAACTTAACAGAGAAAGTAGAAAAGGCTGTGAGTACCACGCAAAATCTGGGCACCGTCATAGAAGAACAGAATAAAAGTGTGGAAGAAACGACAGATCGTTTTGATGGAATTGCAGAAGCCATTGAAAACATGAAGAATATTTTGGAAAACCTTAACCAATCTGGAGAAGAAATGGAAGAGAAGAAAAATGAAATCCTAAGGA
The DNA here is from genome assembly GCF_055383815.1 of Tindallia texcoconensis. NCBI lineage: Bacteria > Bacillati > Bacillota > Clostridia > Peptostreptococcales > Tindalliaceae > Tindallia > Tindallia texcoconensis. The sequence continues at coordinate 962,525 of NZ_AP042431.1, read as the reverse complement.
TGATAGAAAATCTGTCTGCTATTTCCCAAGAAAATGCTGCTGGTACCCAACAAGCATCAGCATCGGTTCAACAACAGACCGCCGCTATGGATGAAATTGCCAATACCAGCGAAGACTTGGCAAAGCTGGCACAAGATCTTCAGCAAGCCAGTGCCCAATTCAAATTATAGGAGCCATACAAAACAATAACAAAGGAGCAAAGCGGCGGAGACATTCGTCGCTTTTTCTGTGGGCTGATGAAGGAAAGAGCATGAGAAATTCCTTAACCTAAAGCATTTAAGGGTTTTTGTCGATAATTATAAAAGAAATACAAGAGATGCAGGAAGGAGCAAGAAACAATGATTTCATCCTTTTTTGATAAAATTTCAGCACCGGTGAAAAGTTTCACCTATGATAAACCACAAACACCAGCCAAGATCACAGGTGAATTGTTGCAAAAAAAAGCCAGAGAAGTACAGGTGCGGATTTCGGATAGTCGCGTCGTCCATGCTACGTTAAAACAGGAAATTCCTGAAAAACCAGGTCAAACCGTTAGCATTGATGGGAGAAACATTGAGAAGATGGAAGTGAAGAAGCATATCAACACTCAAGTAGAGGAAGGAAAAAAGCAGGAGGGGAAAGCAGAAACCGATAAATTGTTGGATCGGCTTCAGATCAAACCCAGCCAAGAGTCCAGAGAGGCGCTGGAAGCATTACAGAAGCATGGCGTAGAACTAACGCGGGGCAATGTGATGGCCTTTATTACTTCTAAAAACCTCTTGAATCAAGTGATGGAAGACTTGAACCCAGAAAAAGCACTGGAGTTAATGAACAAAAATATTGATTTAGATCGTACCTCCCTACAGGAGTTAGCCCAATTGCTGAAAGAAGCTCCAACTTCCAAAGAAGGATTTTCATTTTTGAAATGGCTGGGGATTAAAAAGGAAATGACCACAGAACAAGCAGAAAAAATAGCCACAAAGATTTATGGAAGCAAAATGGGAAAAGACATTACGGATACGATTAAAGCCTTGGATCGAATAGGGATGACACCCAGTAAGAACAAAATTGAAGCCGTGCAGCAGGTGCTGGATAAAGTTCATGCACTTCGAGACATAAGGGAAGAAGCCTTATTAGAGCCTCTTAAAGGGAAAGTGGATGCCACCTTGGATCATTTGTTTAAATTGAATCAATCCATGGTTTCGGGCAAAGTAGAAACAGAACCTGTAGCAGGAGGAAAAGCTACATCCTATAGGGCTTATCAGGGGGACGCAGGGGCGGTTCAGCCTCTTTCGTCTTCGGATTTGGAGAGGATGGAAGAAAGCATCGCCAACCAATTGAGATCCGAAGGATTGGACGTATCTCAAGAGAGGATGACAACGGCTAAAACCTTCTTGAAAAACAGCATACCAGTGACGGCTGAAACCATAGAACGGATGGAAGCATTGAAAGAAGCAGTTCGAGTGGTGGCGGAAAAATTAGATCCAGAAAAAGTGGCGGCGATGCAAAAAGCTGGCATCCAAGTGGAAAAAACCGATGTGACAGAAATTGCCCGTTGGCTACAGGAGTATGAAACCCAAATAAAGGAGGAATCCTTTGCTTCTAGGGGAGAAATGACAGCCAAGGAAAAGGAAGCCATTTTAAAGAACTTACAACAGCAGATAGAAAAACTAGGAAAAATGGACGAAGTTCAGTTGCTTAAATTGGTACGTCAGGGTGGCGATTTGAAGTTAAGTCAGTTAGCGCCTATGGCGGATCAAGGGATCATTACTACCTTGAGTGAAACAGACCAACAAGTACTGAAAATGGCAGAAGTGCTGGGGCGCCTTAGTGACTTTAGTTTGGAAGCAGCGGCCCATCATCAGCGACAGCAGGCACCTATGACCCTAGAGAGTTTGGCCCAAAGCCAGCAGATTGTAGCGGAGAACCCAGCAAAAGCCCTACCACTGGAAAGTCAGACAACAGAAGGCATAGAAAAAGCCCAAGAAGCTATGGAAGCTTACTTGGTACAACGAGGTGCCAGTGCTCATGCTGTGCAACAGCATGGAGAGTTTGATGCAGCCCGTGCCCTTAGTTTGCAACAGCTTCCTCTGACGGAAACTCGGGTAGCTCAGCTTTATGAACTTCGTGGAGCTGTGGAGAATCTACATCAGAATCTTACAGTGGCAACGGTTCAGCAGGCAGTGAGTCAACAGATGTCGCCAGAGCAAATGTCTATTTACGAATTGGAAGCTTTCATGAATGGAATGAAAGTAGCTGGGACGCCAACCATAACCCTAGAACAGGGCCTGGAGCGGATGGAAATTTTTAATATACTACAGCAAGCAGATCCAGATACTTTGGCCTTTCTTCATAAGCACCAGATTCCTATTACGGCAGCATCGTTGGCTTCAACTCAAGCATTGATAGAAGGAAACCAAACGGAAGATCACTATAAGCAAAAAATGAATATTGACACGAGGACAGATCCTATGACATTGCCAAAGGAACTGCCGAAGGCATTAGAAACCCTTATTTCCAGGCATGTAATGGAGATGGCGCCCCAAAGCATCCAAGATCAGGATGCTTTAGCGGAGATGAAATCCTTAGCAAGAGCCATCATAGCCAATGAAATGCCCTTAAATCGAGAAAACATGCAGGAATTAATGCAAATTCAACGGCAATTGCAGACTATTCTTCAGGATCCTCGTGGGTTTATGGGGACTTCTCCAGGGACTATTTCCCCTGAAACAACCCTTCAACAAATAGCCCAGCAGTTTCAGCCTTCCTCCAAGGAATCTGGAGAGATACAGCCTGAACAAATGCAACGAATAACCAAAAATCTGGAATCTATGAAAGCACTTTTGGCCAGTGAATCTCGGCAAAATGGGGCATTATCCTTAATGGTAAAAAATGCTATACCAGTTAATCTGGAAGAAGTTCGACAAACCGGTTTGTTTCTTCAGAATAAGAATCAGATGGGCCATCTTTTAGGTGAGCTAACAGATCGATTGCTACAGTATTCAGATAAATCAGATCACCCGGCACGTCAAGCAGCCCTTCAGTTACAGACTCTTATGCATCAAGTAGGTGAACAGTTACACAAAGGAAAACCACCAGCGGCAGACTTATATCGGCAAATTGGTCACATACTACAAGAAGCCGAGAAGGGCATGACAGAAATGAATGCTGGGGAGAGGGAAAGTTTTGGAAGGTCTTCAGAGCAATTGATGAATGCCTTACAGCTTCAAAGCCAGTTAAATCGGGAAGACTCGGTTTTTCAGCTTCCTTTTATGATGAACGGCGAAGCAAAAAACCTGCAGATGTTTTTTATGAACGATCAAAAAGGAAAGAAGATCGACCCAGAAGATATGTCGATTCTCTTTAATTTCGATACAGAAAATATGGGGAATCTTAATATTTTTCTGGGAGTTAAATATAAAAAAATTGTGATGAAAATGGGTGTGGATCAGGAAGAAGATCGACAATGGATGGAGCGTTTTTCCAATCAATTGCATGAAACCATGGAAGAATTGGGCTATGAGATCAAAGACTTTTCCTTCCGAGTAGAAGAAGAACAACATACCTTGACCTTAGCAGATGAGGTGCAGAAGTTTCGGGGATTGAGAAGTGGAATACTAGACTTGCAAATCTAGAGAGCAATGGATAATGGATAAGTGATAATGGATAATGGATAAGTGATAATGGATAAGTGATAATGGATAAGTGATAATGGATAAGTGATAATGGATAAGTGATAATGGATCATTAAGTTCAAAAGAATAAAGTCACAAGAGAGATGAACACGAAGGGCGGGAAGGAAAGAGGGGAATAGCCTTGGAAGAAAGGAAAAAACGAAAACGAGCCGTAGCCTTGGGCTATGACCTTCAAAAGGACTTTGCTCCCAAAATCATGGCAAAGGGTCAAGGTATGGTGGCGGACAATATGGTTAAAAAGGCCCAAGAACATGATGTGGTGGTATATGAAAACGAGAGGTTGGTGAAGGAATTGCTTCAGTTTGAAATTGGAACGGAAATCCCAGAGGAACTATATGAAATTGTAGCTCAGGTGTTGGTATTTGTGGAATCCGTAGATAAAGAAAAAGGAAAATATAGGGACTTAAAACGCAGGTAAGAAAAATAAAATTAAATAAAAAACCATGAACTGCAAAGGATGCCAAGGGGCGCAAAGAATAGGATAGAAACAAAAATCGTCTAAAGTATTACCCTTAAACAGACGATAACAATCATGAAAGAAATAATACAGCCAAGGGATCAGCAAAGGAGCATCTGAGAGAAAGCAAACGGTAACAGGCCAAGGAGGGCATTGTGCCGCAGTCAAAACCATGGAGGGTTCAGACAATAAAAAATATCAGAGTGGAGGGAATCACCCATGAGAATTAACCATAACATCCCGGCATTGAATGCCCATCGAATTTTAAGTCGAAATAACAATACGTCTTCTGACATAATGGAAAGACTATCCTCAGGACGTCGGATCAACCGAGCAAAAGATGATGCTGCGGGGATGGCCATCAGTGAAAAAATGAAGACTCAAATTCGTGGCCTTCGAAAAGCCAGCCAGAATACCTTAGACGGTATTTCTTTGATCCAGACAGCAGAAGGAGCCATGAACGAAGTGCATTCCATGTTGCAACGAATGCGCGAACTTTCAGTGCAATCTGCCAATGGAACCACCACGGATGATGACCGAGAAGCGATTCAGGCAGAAGTGAATCAGTTGACTTCCGAAGTCAACCGAATTGCCAATGGAACTGAATTTAACACTCGAAACCTTCTGAAAGGTAATGAAGGTCCTAATTCGAATACCACGGTGCATCGAATGAGCACAGGTAGCCCAGCTGTTTTAACAGGAGAACTGAAAGGGGATATTGAATCCCAAAAAGTGGATATCACCATTGATGGGGAAACCCGAACCGTTATTTTAACCGGCGATGCGGATGATGCGGATGATCGAGCTAAAATGATTGAGAATATGAATGAAGCCATTAGAGGGTTAGGGACGATCATTGAAGATAACAATGGAAACTTTGAAATCCGAAGTAATTCCGTTGGTGGAAGTAGTGAAATAGTCTTAGAAAGCACCGCCTTAACAGATGATACTGCAGTAGCCAATGGAATTTTTGTTACTGATGCAGAGAATGGAAAAGCATCTGCTCGTGGAGATGCAGAAAATGACAGTGATGTGGCTTCGGGTGCCATTAATTTTACGGCTAGACCAGAAGCTGGCTCCACTATTACCATTGGCAAGGAAAAAATAGAATTCTTTGATAGTTCTACAGGCCCTTATACAGGTGCTAATAGACCTATCGATATATGGGATGGAACTGGATACAAAGAGGCTTCGGGCATCGCTGGTGAAATAGCAGGCATGGCTTTTGATGGAATTGATAGTATTGTAGTGGATGATAACGTAGACACTAGACTTATTTTAACGGCGGATAAACCAGGTTTTGAAGGACAGCGGGTTTTCATCGAAGGAACTCCAGATGAATTTGTGGCAAACCTTCAAATTGGACCGAATCAAGGCCAAGGCTTCCGTTTGGTGGTAGGCGATATTCGAGCTACGGAACTTCGGATTAGTTCTACTCGACCGGATGGTGCCACTGGTGTAAGGGGGGCTGAGTTCTTTAAGGATCCTGGGGTGACAGATGGTTTAACAGATGAGTTAAATGAATATGCATTGGATGTTTCCTCAGAAGAAACGGCTACCGCAGCCATCACCGTATACAATAATGCCATTGTCCACGTGGCTCAGCTTCGTGGAGAACTGGGGGCCATTCAAAACCGTTTGGAGTACACCTCGGCCAACTTGGATAATACCCAAGAAAATATGACCGCCGCCTTATCTCGTATTGAAGACGCAGATATGGCTCTAGAAATGAGCGAATTCACAAAGATGAATGTAATGATGCAAGCTGGAACTTCTATGTTGGCTCAGGCCAATCAGCAGCCGCAAATGGTACTGCAGTTGTTGCAAGGATAGGGGAAGGGCAGTTGGAAACCAGTTTAAAAAGCAGTTAAAAGTTATAAGTTAAAAGTTATAAGTTGAAAGTTATAGGTTATAAGTTAAGAGATTAGAGTTAAAAAGCAGGTTATAGAAAAGCAGGTTATAGGGGACAAGGGAACAGGTTATAGAACAACAGGTTATAAGGAATAGGTTATAGGGGACAAGGGAATAGGTTAGAGGTAAAAGATAAGGGAAAGGCACATGGGGCTCCGTTCCCACTGAGCCGGATGTTAGAGGGGGCAGGCTATGACAGAGCAAGAAATATTCGCAGAAAAAGTGGAAAATGCCAGTGCAGCGGAACTGGTGGTAATGATGTTGGAAGGATTAGACGGAGCCTTTGATCAGGGAATACACGCCATTCATATCCGTGATCAAGCCCTGTTGAAGGTGGCTACGGATAAAGCCAGAGCTATTTTAGCGGAACTCTTGGCAACGCTTTGGGGAGATTCGGAAGTGGCGATTTCTTCTCGTCAGTTATATATTTATATGAATAAGTTGGTAACAGATGCAGGGAATCGAGGGGTGGAAGCTCCTTTGGAAGAGGCGAAAAAAGTACTGAAACCAGTATTGGAAGGCTGGCAGCATTTGGAGAAAAATCCGTCTTTGGCAGAAACACCGGCGGGTCAAAAGGGCCCTTCTGTAGTGGCAGGAATGACTTATGGTAAAGGAACCCTCAATGAGAATGTCATGGATGGCGATGACCGATTGGGCAGAGGCTAGGTCAAAGCAGGTAAAAGCTTCATAGCTTATAGGGTAAAGGAATCTAAAAAAGAAGGTGGGAATATTCCACCTTCTTTTTTTTAACGTTTAAAGCCAAATAGTTTGTCTATGGGGGTGACGGCTTTTCCTGTCTTATCTGTTTCTGAAGTATATTCAGCCATCCCAACGAGTAATATCCAATCAAATAACAAATACCCATAAAGGAGAATTAGCAAGATAGCTGGGAGCCAACCGATAGAGCTGCCAAACCGTAAAGCACCAATGGCGGAAAGGGGTAAAGTAATAAACATGAGGCCCCATTGAACATAAGCGGTGGATGCTTTTAGGGTAACGGTTACTTTGTAAATGAGGTAAATAATGACTAAAATAAGCAGGTCGTAAAAAACAAAACCTAAGGTGTCAATGGGGATGAGGTTCATGATTCTACGGCGCCATAGGTTAATAATTCCAAAGACACGAACATCTTTAAACACCCAATAATCATAGAGCAAGACAATAACATTGTCAGAAAGCCAAGAGTCATAGTGATTTAATTTAACGCCATGAAAAAAGAAACTGATAAAAAGCAATCCCATGCCTAAAATAAAACGTGTAGGTGCATTCATCATTTCTGACTGTACTTTGGCAGAATGAAATTTCTTATCGACTAAATCCAAGCGATTTTGTAGTTGCTTCAGTGGACTCAAAATATCATTTTCAAGGCAAGCGCAATAGTTTTTATAAGCGTAATCTAGATCACTTTGCCATACTTTTTCTAGAAAGTTCAAAATTCGCTGGTGGATTTCTTCTTGTTCCGAAGCTGAAGAATACTCCTGGATTTTTTTATAGGCTTCCCAGACTTCATTAGGCAAAGAGGCAGCACGTATATAATGATCAGGTGCTTTTGCTTGGGCCTCTTGCCGATAATCTTCTACGATGCGAGCAATGGGCTGGAATCGCTTTTCAGAACCTAACCATGCTTTTAGGTCATCTTTCTGGTTTGATAGTTTCTGAAGTAAAGTGGCATTACTTCTCAGAGAAGATATCTTCACATTTTCCAGTTCTTCAAGTTGGCGTAATAGATGTTGATACTCATCGAAATCTGGCAATTTTTCGATGTTCTCATAATTAGCAGATCGCCTGCAATTTGTCATGGCCATAGAGATATCGGATGGATTTAGCAACGATAAGTCATAAGTGAAACAATTGGAATTTTTTAGGATAACATGGTAATAGAAAAAAACTTCCCACGCAACCGGATAGGTTGCATCTTCATTTAAAGCAGCTTCGGTAAACTCTTTGACTTGTTCCAAGCGGCTTTTGTCCCAGTAGGACGATTGCCATTTCTGTTCTGCAAGGATAGCATCCAAAGACTGTTTTGCTCGAATCACAAAGTTATGGGCTTTGGCCCGTTGGGTGTTTTGTTTTGAGGGTTCTGAAACATCTTTCTGTGAAGCTTGTTGCTCTTCCAAGGCTTCTTTAATAGCTTTTTTTAGCATAATATCCTGCAGTTTTCGGTTATCTTCAGCCTCTTCATCTGTTATAGGTGGTGGTGACGGGTCTTCCTGTGTATTGCTGGGAGCTTCAGAAGATGAAATATTTTTTTCAACGGCATCAGGAGTTGTTGGTTTTTCTGCCGTCAGATTTCCCCTGCTTTTTTCGGAACCTCCCAAAGATTCATCATAGGCCTTTCGATTTTCATCGTTTTGGAAGATGTCTAGGGCATGTTCGATTTTTTCCAAGGTTTTACGAGCATTATATTCTCTTTCCGCATCTCCTAGGGTGCTGTTAAGCCGGCGTATGGCCATGCTATGAATGCTTTGGACTTTTTTTCTTAGAACATCGGTGGTGTCCTTTGGATCAAGTTCCAATTCTTTGTAATAGTTCGACATGATCGTGCCTCCTTTTTATGCTTTTAAATCTTCTGGTGTAATCCTTAAGAAATCATATTCCTTAGGTTCTTTTCCTGCATCCAATAGGCGACTTACTCGACTGTTTTTGCTGCGGATGGCTTGATCCAAAAGATTTCGAACACCTCGAGCATTGCCAAAGTCTTTTGATGCTAAAGATTCTGCCAAACGTTGTTCTAAAAGTGGATATGCTTCAGCAGACAGATGAAGCTGCTGGTTATGGGTCATGGAGAGAAAAATTTCTTTTAGTTGCTCCAGGGAATAATCTTCAAAAACGATGCTGGTGCTGATACGGCTTCTAAAGCCTGGGTTGGCTTCTAAAAGAGCTTCCATTTCTTCTTGATATCCTGCCAGAATAACTAGGAGTCGATCTCTTTTGTTTTCCATTTCAGCAATGAGGGTATCGATGGCTTCTTTTCCAAAGGTGTCATTTTCTCCTTGATAAAGGCCGTAGGCTTCATCGATAAAAAGGATGCCACCCAGGGAATCGCTAATAAGGGTTTTGGTTTTTTCTGCCGTATGGCCTTGGTAACGACCAACTAAGTCTGCACGGGTGCATTCCTGAAACACATCGCCACGTTTTAGAACTCCTAGAGATTTATAAATGCGTCCAATAATTCGTGCCACAGTGGTTTTACCCGTACCTGGGTTGCCAGAAAAAACCATGTGAAGGGTTTCGGAGCTGCCACTTTCTTTTAAAAGACCTCTTCGAATCATTTCTTTTCGAACCCGAAGATTGTTGACGGTTTCTTTTACGTTTTTCTTGACGCTTTCTAGTCCGGTAAGCTGGTTTAACTCTTCTAAGGCTTGGCTAATTTCTTCTTCAGGAGATAACTGTAAATCAACTCCAAAATCTTCTGCCGTAAGTTTATACATATCATCTTGACTATGATTGCTTTGGGAAAGTCGATTGGCTAGTGTACGATAGGCTTCATTTAAAGTAGATCGAATAAAGCGGGCATTGCCGAATTTATCATCGATACGTTCTTGCTGAATACGGTGTAACAAGGCTTTTTTGCCGGAAGCTGTCAGGAGGAGCATGCGTTTTTGGGCAATTTCATCTGCGATTTGCAGGAGTTCTTCATCTGAGTAATCCGGAACACGGATGGTAAAATCTATGCGGGAAGCTAGTCCGGGGTTAGCATTCAGCATTTCTTTCATCTGTTTTTCATAGCCGGCTAGTACCACTGTCATGGTATCCCGCTTGTCTTCCATGGATTTCATGAGGACGTTCAGGGCTTCACGGCCAAAATCTTTGGGATTGTCCTTGGAATAGAGGGTATAGGCTTCATCAACAAACAGGGTTCCTTGGGAGGCTTGTTGGATATATTGGCGGGTGTTTTTCTCTGTCTCACCAATATGTTGACCAACAAGATTGCTTTTGTCTACTTCTACGAGGGTATCGGCACTTCGGATATTTAATTGATGAAGAACCTTGGCAATAATTCGAGCAACGGTGGTTTTACCAGTTCCAGGATTTCCTACAAGCATAAAATGGTAACTGCGGTCCTGAAGGTGGTTATCCTTACTGGAAAGGCCACGTTTTTGATCGAGCTTTGCCTCATTAACAAAACTGATAAATTGCTGCTTGACGGAATCCATGCCTATCAGGGAAGCGAACTCTTTTTCAATCTCCGGCGGCAGTGGAGTGGGTTTTGGAGAAGTTTTATGAGGGCTACCCTTTGTTGGAGCAGGGCGCACCATCTTTTGGGGTGAGGACTGAGGAGGTGTGGAGGGCTTTTCCGTTTCTTTTTTTAGGTCTTCAAGAAGCTGGGAAGCTTTGTCCACCACGGGTCCACGACGAAAATAATGAATAATTCGACGACATTCGGTTTTTCCTTTTTTTTCGTCCCCTAGATGAAGGTAAAGTTCAGCGAGTTCCATGGCTTCGGACTCTTCATAGGATTCACGGGTGATTTTTTTCAGTAAATCTCGTCTTATTGCTGGGTCTTCTTGCTTCAACTTTAACCAATGGGCTTTAAAGCGAAGGGTGGTGAGGGCGTCGGGTTCGGCCTGTTCTAAGTAGGTTAAAGCATCCGTGGCAAGAAGCGGTTGTGATCCGATTAAGGCTACTTCGGTTAAGGCCTTGGCATACTTTAGGTTTTTAGGTTCATGGGAGTAAGCTTTGCTCAACAAAGTCAGGGCTTGTTGGATATAGTGGTTTTTTTCATAGGAAAGCCCTGCCAGATAAAGGAACTCTGGATCCGTAGAATCGGATAAATCAATTTTTTCCACAAGGGAATAGGCTTTTTTCCATTGATGGTTGGCGGTAAGGGATTGGAGTTCTTTTTTGAAATTCATCCGTCAGCCCCCTTTTTAGGCGATTTGAATTTTTGAAACCAGGTCTTTTCTTTTGACTATTTGCCCATCAGAGAGACAAGCGTTTCGATTGAGATGTAGTTCCTTAAAAAAATTGCTGACAGAGGGAATGCGGGTATAGACGTGTAAGAGCTGACATTCATCCAGCATCATTTCAATTTCAACTTCGCTTCCTCTGGGCAATAGTCTAGGGATTTCTATTTCAAAGGAACCGATAATACTTACGTTTTCCAGTTCCGCAAACTCTCCTTCTGTTACTTCTAATCGGATTATCTCCTGATCTTCCTCGGCGGTATAAAAACGTCTCTTTTCTTTGGCGGGAAGAGGGGTGTTTCGTTCTAAGATCATAGAGTTTATATGTTTTTCTGTGGCTGCATCCAAGGTGACAATGCCGATGCCATGAGAGGATACATCCGTGATTTGAAGGGCGTTTTCTGGTTGGGCTTCAGGGGTCTCCGTGAGCATAGCGGCTTGGATGGCGGCACCCATGGCAACCGCTTCATCTGGATTGATTTCACAGCAAGGGTCTTTTCCAGAAAGGGCTTTTAAACGCTGACGTATATACGTGGTTCGAGTAGCGCCACCGACCAAGAGGATCATATCGATTTCTTCCCAGGTCATCTCGGCATCGGACAAAGTACTCATCACAATGGCTTCGGTTCTTTCGTAGAGTTTTTTGATGAGTTGATGGTACTCCTCTTGAGTGATTTTAATGCGTTCACGGATTTTATGGCAACGAAAAGGAAGGTAGGTTTCATTTCGCGTGCTTAAATGGATTTTACAGTCTTCTGCAAGTTTTACTAATTCTTGCAAGGTTTCCGCATATTCTTCCTCATAAAGATCGATGCCATGCTTCTCTTCAATTATTTGGGCAACATGTCGAAGGATTTCTTGGTCAAAGAAATGGCCACCTAGCCGACGGATGCCATCTGTGGCTTTCACATGAACCATATTATCTTGATAATGAACAATGGTGGCGTCGAAAGTACCGCCGCCTAGGTCATACACCAGCAATCGACAGTCCTTTAGTTTTTTTTCTGCACCAAAAGCGATGGCAGCGGCTGTGGGTTCATTGATAATTTTACATACGTCTAGGCCAGCCAGCATGCCAGCATGTTGAGTAGCCTTCCGCTGGGCATCATTAAAATAAGCCGGTACGGTGATGACGGCTTTTTCAATGGGCGTTCCTAAATAGCTCTCGGCGTCTTTTTTTAGTTTCTTAAGAATTAATGCGGATAGTTCTTCTGGGGTATAGGCATGGTCCTTCCATGGGAAGCGATAATTTGGGTTGCCCATTTCATCTTTTATGTACTCCGCAACCGTTGTGATATCCAAGAGAGCATTTTCTCGTGCGATCTCTCCCACGATGACGCTTCCATCTTCTTCAAACATAATGGCAGAAGGAGTAGTCCGTTTCCCTTCGCTATTAGGAATGAGTTGAGGATTTCCTTGAGCATCTATAAAAGCCATAGCGGAAAAGGTAGTGCCAAGATCAATTCCGATGATCATTTTATTCATTCCTTCCCTAGGGTATAGGATGTCTTTAAGCATACAAGCATACTAGAATAAGGCTGTAATAAAAAATATTATACCTTATATAAGGGGAAGACAGCAAGGTGTTTCAGAATATTAAAAATCAGTTTGAAAAAATCCAAGGAAGGCTTAGAAGGTTGCCTATTCATGGTATACTGTTACACAGAAGATGTACGTCAGGTGCTAGCCTCATCACCATAGAGCACCTGCAGATTGCCAAAAAAGGAGCTTTCGAATGGACTTAACTAAAAAACTATCTGGAGAATTTAATTTAAAAACCAGTCAGGTCTCTCAGATCCTGGCACTGTTGGAAGAGGGCAATACCATCCCTTTCATTGCCCGATATCGGAAGGAAATGACCGGCGGTCTCAGCGATGAAGTGCTACGGGATTTTCATGAGCGGCTTACGTACCTTCAAAATCTGGAGCAACGACGGGAAGAGGTACATCGGTTGATTACGGGTTTGGAGGAAATGACGCCAGCCATAGAAGAAAAACTGGCTAAGGCTACAACGCTGCAGGATATTGAAGATATATACCGACCCTATAAACCAAAGCGGAGAACAAGGGCCACCATAGCCAGAGAAAAAGGATTGGAACCTTTGGCGGAGTGGTTGGTATCCCCATCTATTCCAGGTCATCATCCTATGGAGGAAGCAGAAAAATATGTGCAACTAGAAACAGAGGTCCACACAGCAGAAGAAGCTTTGTCTGGAGCCATGGATATTGTGGCGGAAGACCTTTCAGATGACGCGGATCTTCGGAAAAAGCTTCGTCGTTTGTTGTGGCAGCAGGCAGAATTTGTGACCAAGGCCAAGGATCCAGAAGCAGAATCTGTTTACGAAATGTATTATGATTATTCGGAGCCAGCAAAAAAGATACCAGACCATCGGATTTTAGCAGCCAATCGTGGTGAAAAAGAAGAAATCCTGAAAGTCCAGCTGGCGGCACCAGAGCAGGAAATGGTGGCTCAACTGGAAAAGACCCTTGTGTACTCAGAAAAAGACCCTAGAAATGCCACCTATGAAGCGATAGCAGCAGATGCTTGGAAGCGGTTGTTGCAACCGTCTCTGGAGAGGGAAATTCGTTCGGAACTAACAGAAAGGGCAGAAACCGCTGCCATCCAGTTGTTTGGGAAAAACTTAAGTGGTTTGCTGATGCAGCCTCCAGTGACAGGTCAGCCAGTATTAGGGATCGATCCTGCTTATCGAACAGGCTGTAAGTTGGCTGTAGTGGATGAAACCGGAAAACTCTTGGATTGGGCTACGATTTTTCCAGTGCCACCTCAAAATGAATTTGTTAAATCTGCAGAAATAATCAAGGGATTTGTTGAAGCCTATGGTGTAACAGCAGTAGCCATCGGAAATGGGACTGGCTCTAGGGAGACGGAGCAGTTTATCGCCTCTCTCATTCCATCCTTTTCCCACAAAGTAGCCTATGTGATTGTCAGTGAAGCTGGTGCCTCTGTATACTCGGCTTCTAAGCTAGCCACCAAGGAATTTCCTGATTTAGATGTATCCATTAGAGGAGCTGTTTCCATTGGGAGAAGATTACAGGATCCATTGGCAGAATTGGTGAAAATAGAGCCTAAAGCCATAGGCGTAGGTCAGTATCAGCATGATGTAAATCAAAAACAGTTGGGCCAGCGACTTTCTGGCGTAGTGGAAGATTGTGTGAATCGAGTAGGGGTAGATGTAAATACGGCTTCACCTTCCTTGTTGCAATACGTAGCAGGGATTAGTAAGGCGGTGGCAGACAATATAGTCGCCTATCGGAATGAAATAGGCTCTTTTCAAGAGCGGAAGCAGTTGCTGAAAGTGCCACGGTTGGGGCCAGCGGCATACCAGCAATGTGCTGGTTTTATGCGGATTCGTCAAGGGAAAAACCCCATAGAACAGACTGGTGTTCATCCAGAATCCTATAAGACGGCAAAAGCTTTGTTGGATAAATGTGATCTTTCTCTAAAGGATCTTCAGGGGGACGCCACTATCAAATTAGAAGAAAAACTTTCTGGGCTTCGTCTTGATCCTTTGGCAGAAGAGTTGGAAGTGGGCCTGCCTACCTTGCAAGATATGGTAGCAGAGTTGAAAAAGCCAGGTCGGGATCCTAGAGAAGCCTTACCAAAGCCGATTTTTAGGACTGATGTAATGAAAATGGAAGATTTGGAGCCAGAGATGGAATTAACGGCAACGGTGCGGAATGTCATTGACTTTGGGGCTTTTGTAGATATTGGTGTAAAGCAAGATGGACTGGTGCATATTTCTCAGCTTCGAAATGGGTTTGTGAAACATCCCTTGGATGTGGTATCTGTGGGAGATGTAGTTCGGGTGAAGGTACTAAGTGTGGATGTGAAAAAGCAGCGTATTGCCTTGACGATGAAAGGGGTTTCTCAGGATTAATCCTTGTCAATTCCTTAGGGATCTCGTATAATAAAAGTATAATCTTCAGGGCAGGGTGAAATTCCCGACCGGCGGTGACAGTCCGCGAATCGGCTTTAATCGATTGATCCGGTGTAAATCCGGAACCGACAGTACAGTCTGGATGGGAGAAGATGGCATTGATGTGACAGTCAAACCAGACGCCTGAAGAAATCCAGGCGTCTTTTTTTATCTTTTGATTGTCAGTTCAAGTACTCTTTAGAGTACTTGAAGGTAATAATGATCAATTATATTGATGGGTTAAGTGAACTTAATTATCAATTATCAATTATATTTATGGGGGTTCTTATGGATAAAACGATTGAAATTCTCGGAAGTGGAAAAAGAAAGACAAGGTATAAATTAAGTACCCAGCATTTAACTCGGATAGCTGTGTTGTCGGTAATTGCCTATGTGTTGATGTTTTTAGAGTTTGGATTACCTGTTTTTCCTGGATTTTTGATGCTGGACTTCAGCGATCTGCCAGCCCTTATTGGTGCGTTTGCCATGGGGCCTATGGCTGGGGTATTGATTCAGCTTGTAAAATCCGCATTGCATTTTATTACCAAAAGCTGGTCTGGAGGGGTAGGAGAACTGGCAAACTTTATTGTAGGGGTGTTTTACGTGGTACCAGCAGCCCTGGTCTACCATTATAAAAAAGACAGAAAACATGCTATTATGGGAGTAGCCCTAGGGACGGTTATTATGACGGTTTTAGGTGCTGTGGCAAACTATTTTGTCCTGATCCCTATGTATTCCCAGTTCATGCCCATAGAAGCTATTATTCAGATGGGAAATGTGGTTAATAGTCGGATTGTGGATGTAAGAACCTTAGTTATTTATGGCGTAATGCCTTTTAATATATTTAAGGGGACCATGATTGCTGTCTTAACCTTATTATTGTATAAAAAACTATCTCCATTGCTAAAGCCTTAGATGCCTAGGACTTATGGGATGTGGAATAGAAAGTATTCTGATAAAAGAAAGGACGAAAATCCTTTGAAGAGATGGATTGAAGTAAACAACCAAGAAGAAACACAGGACCTGGCTCATCAACTGGCTTCTTGTCTGGAAGCTGGGGATATTCTTTGTCTCACTGGTGATTTGGGAGCAGGAAAAACTACCTTTACAAAAGCCCTAGGAGTAGGATTAGGCGTGGAAGATGATATTACCAGTCCTACCTTTACATTGATTCAAGAATATCAAGGAAGGATGCCGGTTTATCATTTTGACGTATATCGGATAAAGCATGCTGGAGAATTTAATGATCTGGGAGCCGAGGAATATTTTGATGGACATGGGATTTGTGTGATCGAATGGGCGGATCTGGTGAAGGACTATTTGCCAGAAACAAAATTATGGATTGATATTCGTTGGGTGGATGTGGAAAAAAGAAGGATTTGTTTCGACCCACAGGGTGGATTTGACCATAAAAAGATAAAGGAGCTGGCAACCCTATGAGATGTTTAGCCTTGGAAAGTAGTTCTATTGTAGCTGGGGCCGCTCTGATGGAAGAAGATCGAGTGGTGGGGGAAATCCGCACTCATTATAAAAAAAATCACTCTGAAAGACTGCTGCCCATGGTGGATCAGCTTTTAACCTCCTGCCAATGTACCCTTCGGGAGGTTGATTTTTTTGCAGCCAATATAGGACCAGGTTCTTTTACAGGGATCCGAATAGGAGTCAGCACGGTGAAAGGGTTGGCCCAAGCTCTCCAGAAGCCTGTGGTGGCTGTGGATAGCTTAGAATCTTTGGCGGTGCAAACACCTTACTTTTCAGGTTGGTGCGCACCCATGATTGATGCACAAAAAAACTTAATATATACGGCCGCTTATTCTTTTGAGGATGGAAAAAAGAGTATTCAGCAGGCACCGGATGTGTTTCATCTTTTGGAATGGCTAGAAATGTTGAAAAAAACAGGAATATCCGTACTTTTTTCAGGTGATGCAGCTGCCATGCATCGTTCACGAATTGTTGAAATTTTAGGGGCACAAGCTCATTTCACCACAGCCTTGCATCGAATGCCTACGGCAGCGGCTGTGGCCCAGTGTGCCATGGAAAAAGCCATGCTTAAGGAGCTGATATCTCCCAAAGAAATGATTCCTCTGTATCTTCGAACCTCTCAAGCGGAACGGGCCTGGAGGCAAAAACAGATAGAAGAGAAAGGGTTTGATTCATGAAAGCAACGGAAGTAGTGGTTCGGCATATGACCTTTGAAGATATCCCTGGGGTTATTGATATTGAAGTGCTGTGTTTTCCGATCCCTTGGACACACCATGCGTTTCGTATGGAAATGCGCAACAAACTGGCGGTATATCAGGTAGCAGTCATAGACAAAAAAATAGTGGCTTATGGCGGCATGTGGCTCATTATGGAAGAAGCGCATATTACCAATATAGCCGTACACCCTCAATACCAGAGCCGAGGAATTGGAAAGAAAATTGTGGAGGCGCTGGTACAGGAAGCGGACCAAAGAAGGATTCAAAGGATGACCCTAGAAGTACGTAAGAGTAACGAAGTGGCCATCCAGCTGTATAAAACCATGGGCTTTTTAGTGTCTGGCATACGACCTGGGTATTACCATGATAATGGAGAAGATGCTATTATTATGTGGAAAGAGGTAAAAGAAACAGACTTTTTGCCTCTACGTCCGTAAAGAATAGTAAGAGTGAAGTTGAGGTGTGTCCCTGTGGCGTTATCGGATGAGCAGTTGGTAAAAAAAATCATACAGGGTGAAACATATTTCTTTGAAGAGGTGGTGACCCGGTATCGAAAACAAGTGTTTTCGATTTGTTACCGAATGGTGCGACAGCGAGAAGAGGCAGAGGATTTGGCTCAAGAAGTGTTTGTGAAAACCTACCGATCCTTAAAGCAATACAATCCAGACCATAAATTTGCTTCCTGGATTTTAAAAATTGCTACCAATACTTCTATTGATGCCTTGCGAAAAAAGAAGTTGGATACCATGCCCTTGGAAGAAGAAATTGAAACTCACCGTGAAGATTTGAGCGCGGAAAAAACGTTTTTGCAGGAAGAGGCAAGGCAGGAAATTGAAGGTGCCATTGGCCGGCTTTCTCCAGAACACCGGATCGTTGTTTTGCTGTACCATCAACAGGGAAAATCATACCAAGAAATTGCTGATATCTTGGACATTCCATTATCCATGGTAAAGAATCGATTGTTTCGAGCCCGTAAAACATTAAAGGAAGAACTGAAAGCGTTGAAGGAGGAAATGCTATGGACAGCCAAAAGCCCACCCAGAACTTCATAGATGAAAATTGGAAAGAGATAGATGAATGGATCTGTCAGCTCCCAATGCTGGAACCTTCTGCTGATTTTACTACTCGGGTCATGAATCAAATAGATAATAGTTTGTATGAGGGACCTGGTCCATTGTATCAAAAGCATCATACTGGCCATATGTTGGTGGCTTTGGGAGTGCTGGCCATGATTCACGCACTGACCATAGATACCCTTCAATGGATATTACTTCGTTTAATGGAAATAGCACCACAGATTCCACTGCTTGAATCCATGAATACCATTTATCATTCAGTGGTGTATCGATTGGTTTACTATGTATTTGTTCCTTATGGGATGTTGGTGGATTTTGTGACGCGTGTGAGTGTGGGAAATCAGATGTGGCACATGGCTGGCCTGCTTAATTTGGTACTGCTTTTGCTGTTATTTCACTTTTCTCTACGTCGAATCATTCGAAACTCCAGGGAGGAAGGGAAATGAAAAAAATGCGTAAAAAAGCCCTTGTACTATGGGCTGTTTTTGTTTTCTTGTGGGCTATTCCAGCTAATGCCTCCTTGGAACAGGACATAAAAGGACAACAGCTTCGATTTTTTAGTCCTGTTACCATCCAAGCCCATGAAGTGGTGAAGGGAGACGTGGTTTCTTTTTTTAGCCATGTGGAAATTCATGGACAGGTGACGGGAGATGTGGTGGGGATTTTTAGTCAGATCCATATGAATAAGAGTCGAGTGGAAGGGGATGTGATCTCCATTCTCAAACCCATTACCATGCAGCAGAGCCAAGTAAAAGGGGATGTGGTGTCTGTTCTGGGGGGGATTGACGGAAGTGAAAACTCGAAAATTCACGGCGATGCCATTGCCATCTTGGGTCATGGACTGGAGCTGGAGGATACCAAGGTTGTGGGGAGTCATATTGATGTGCTGGGTGGGATCCCAGCCAATATCAGTGGCCTTGGGTTATTGGCGGGGTTGATGGCTTTTTTGTTTGTGATCAAACAAGGGATCGCCTTTGTTTTGGGTGTGATAGCCCTTGTATTATTTCCGGAACGGTTTGAACGAATGGCTTCAGTGGCCTTTGATGATATAGGACGAAAAACCTTGGTAGGCCTGTTGGTGTACGGAGGTGGTTGGGTGTTGTTGGTGATTCTGGTGGTGTCTGTCATGGGAGCTCCTCTTATACCCATATTGATTCCATCCTTTATGTTGCTGGAATTCGGAGCCAATACCACGGTGAAAATAGCATTTGGCCGTAGGATGGTGAGAAGCATTGGAAAAGAGTGGGGCAGTATAGCAGCTCTTTTTTTGGGGACTCTCTTATTTATTGTGCTGGAAATAACCATTGTAGGGAAAGTATTTACCTTTTTATTTAAATTAATAGGACTTGGTCAGATTGTGGATTCTCGGTTTGGCGACTTCACGCTGACGGAGGGAAAAGGAGGAACCCATGGCTCAACAACATAAACAAGCAACCAGTCCTCCAAAGGGATGGATCACCATGGGGATTGAGACAAGTTGCGATGAAACGGCGGTTAGCCTAGTGGAGGATGGAAGAAAAGTTCTTTCCAGCGTCATTGCTTCTCAAATTCCTGAACATCGAAAGTTTGGTGGTGTAGTGCCGGAAGTAGCATCTCGCTATCATTTAGAATGCATTCATCAAGTGGTGGAAGAAGCTTTGGACAAGGCAGGAAAAAAACTGGAAGCAATAGATCAGATTGCGGTTACTTATGGACCAGGTTTGGTAGGGGCTTTGCTGGTGGGAGTTGCTTTTGGAAAAGCCATGGCCTATGCTTTAGAAGTACCCCTAAATGGGGTTCATCATATTGAAGGCCACTTACAGGCCAATTTTATTCAGTATCCTGAGTTGGAGCCACCTTTGTTGGCATTGATTGTCTCTGGTGGACACACTCATTTGGTGAAAATGACGGATTATGGCAGGTATGAAATTCTTGGGAAAACCCGAGATGATGCGGCGGGAGAAGCCTTTGATAAAATTGCCAGAGCTTTGGGCCTTGGATATCCAGGCGGGCCCTTGATTGATGAACAGGCCCAAAATGGAAATCCAGAAGCCATTGCCTTTCCCAGAGCTTTATTGGATGAAAAGACCTATGATTTTAGTTTTAGTGGATTAAAATCCGCGGTATTGAATTACTTGAATAGCTGTCGAATGAAAGGGGAAGCCTTTTCGGTGCCAGATGTAGCTGCCAGTTTTCAACAGGCCGTGGTAGATGTTTTGGTAGAAAAAACCATGACCTGCGCCACAGAACACCAGGTATCTCAAGTAGTGCTTTCTGGAGGAGTAGCGGCAAATTCTTTGCTGCGGAAACAGTTAGAAGAGGCTTGTTCCAAGGAAGGAAAGAATTTTCATGTACCAGAATTATACTTGTGTACCGATAATGCAGCAATGATTGCATGTGTTGGTTATTACGATTATTGTCTAGGTTATGGATCTGGATGGGACCTCAACGCTACAGCGAATGTGCCCATAGGACAGCGTCCTTAATTGGCGCCTTCTTCTATCTTGGCTTCCCACTGCTGGTAAAGGGAAGTCAATTTGTTCTTTAAGTGCTGAGTTTCTGTGTGGAGTGTTTTGCTTTTAACTGGATCCTGAAAAACTTCTGGCAGGCACATGGCTGACTCTGCCTCTTGGATGAATCCTTCGGTTTCTTCGATTTCCTTTTCCAACCTTTGAATTTCTTTTTCATAAGCCTTGGCTTGTTGGCGTACTTCTCGATCTTTTTTTCGATCCTGCTTAGCCTGTGTTCGAGTGATGGAGAGGGTAGGTTCAGGCTCTTCCTCTAGTTCTAGTTGTCTTTTTTTAGCCAGAT
Source organism: Tindallia texcoconensis (assembly GCF_055383815.1). Taxonomy (NCBI): domain Bacteria; kingdom Bacillati; phylum Bacillota; class Clostridia; order Peptostreptococcales; family Tindalliaceae; genus Tindallia; species Tindallia texcoconensis. Next base: position 941,575 of record NZ_AP042431.1, on the reverse strand, counting down.
AATCGTCATAGTTACCAAGGTAGGTTGTACTACCATCTGATGAGAGTTCCAATACTTTATTGGCGATTCGATTAATAAAATAACGGTCATGAGAGATGAAAAAGAGGGTGCCGTTATATTCTAATAGGGATTCCTCAAGATTTTCTCTGGCTGGAATATCTAAGTGGTTAGTAGGTTCGTCCAGTAGCAGTAAATTATGTGGCGACAACATGATTTTTAGCAAAGAAAGCCTAGCTTTTTCGCCTCCACTTAACAGGTGAATGGGTTTAAAAACATCGTCTCCAAAGAAAAGAAAAGAGCCTAAGCAAGTACGTAGAGACGAATCTTTCATATGGGGAAAGGTTTCTTGCATTTCCTCCATAATGGTAAGGCTTTCATTAAGCTGGGTCAGTTCTTGATGGTAATAGGCAGGCGCTACCTGATGCCCCATATGGATAGAGCCTTGGAATTCGTCTAATAAACCCATGGCCATTCGAAAGAGAGTGGTTTTTCCAATGCCGTTGGGACCTACTAATGCCATGCGATCTCCTCGTTCTAAGGAAAAAGAAATGTCTTGAAACAAAGGTGGTTGATGTGGCCATTGTTTACTAAGATTTTCGGCGGTTAACACATGACGGCCGCTAGTATTTTGGATTTGGAATTTTAGTGAAGAAAGGGTGGGGGTGGTGTAGGACTGTTGACTTGCCTCCATCTTTTCCAGTTTTTTCTCGCGGCTAGCAGCACGTTTTGCCAGTTTTTCTGTCCCATGCTGTTTTAAACGTCGAACCAAATCTTCTTGTTGTTTAATGTCTTTTTCCTGACGGATACGGGTTCGCTCTTGAGCCTCCATCAAGGCTTTCTTTTTTTTAAGGGCGGTGGTGTAACTGCCTTCAAAATCCATTAAATGGGTTTGATCTAATTCCAAGGTGCGGTTGGTTACTTGATCGAGAAAATAACGGTCGTGTGAAATGATTAACAGAGCAGATGGGTAATTTTTTAAAAAACTTTCCAACCATTCAACAGATTGAATATCCAAATGGTTGGTAGGCTCGTCTAAAAAAATCAAGTCTGGTTTGCTGAGAAGAAGCCTTGCCAGGGCTAAGCGTGTTTTTTGACCGCCACTAAGTACAGAGGCTGGTCGATGGAAATCTTCTCCATAAAAGCCAAGTCCGTTTAAAACGCCTCGTACTTCGCTGCGAAACCCATAGCCATTCTGGGTTTCAAATGCGTCTGTTAACAGGCTGTATTCCTCCATTAAAACCTTTAGCTCCTCTTGTTTATCAGGTTGGGAACCTAGGTCACTCATACGGGTTTCCATTTCACGGAGGTTTTGTTCCATTTCTATTAAAGGGGCGAAGATAGACATCAGGTGATCATAAACGGTTTCTTCTGTTTGGTAATGATGCAATTGATCTTGCCGACCAAGTTTTATACTATTGGGAATTTGGATGGAACCACTGTCATAGGAAAGATTTCCGGCTATGATTTGAAAAAGCGTTGATTTTCCAGCACCATTGGCACCGACTAGGCCTACTTTTTCTTTGTGCCGGATAGAAAAAGATATTTGGTCAAGGAGAATATCGGTTCCGAAACTTTTATTAAGCTGACTTACAGATAAAACAATCATATAGAAGCTCCTTTAATGTGTAATAAAATGGGTAAATTAAGAATAGAGAAAAAATTGTTAAAAAATAAACATTTTTTTCTTTGTCATTTTATATTATAATGGAGATCGACGATCCTGTCATCCCGAGATAAAGAGGTGAAAAAATTGAAAAAAGACCACAAAAATGTTTCAATGGCGGTGATTCGAAGGCTGCCAAAGTATCATCGACGTTTAAAAGAACTAATGGAGAAAGATGTGACCAGAATTTCGTCCAAAGAGCTTAGTGTGATGATTGGTTTTACGGCTTCCCAAATTCGTCAAGATCTCAATTGTTTTGGAGGATTCGGGCAGCAGGGTTACGGATATGATGTGGCAGAACTTTATTCGGAAATTAGCCGAATTCTGGGACTAACGCAGCATTATAACACGGTGATTATCGGAGCTGGAAATTTGGGACAGGCGATTGCCAACTATTCAAATTTCGAGAAAAAAGGGTTTCATGTATTGGGATTGTTTGAAAAAAACCCAAGACTCATAGGCTTGAAAATACGTGATATTCCTGTGATGGACATTGAGGATTTGGAATCTTTTGCTGCGGATAAAGAAATTGGCATTGGTGTTATTTGCACCAATTCAGAAAGCGCTCAGGACGTAGCAGATTTGTTGGTTAAATTACCAGTGAAAGCAATTTGGAACTTTGCACCGGTGGACATTGATTTGCCAGATCATATCATCCAAGAAAATGTTCATTTAAGCGACAGTTTGTTTGTGATTTCTTATTTGCTGAAAATGCAAATGGAAGAATCTGAACAGACCTAAAATCAAATTATTTTTTTATTGCGGACATCCAAGGATGTCCGTTTTTTTATGGGGAAGCAGGATAAACATTTAACGGATGAGCGTCCTTTTCCTATGGTATAATGGAAAACAAGTGTGTATAATAGGAGCGGATTTAGATGCGGAATTATTATCATCAGATTTATGAGTATCTTGAAAAATTGGTCTATCTAGTGATGATGGAAGAAAAACAAGGGAAATTAGTAAAAGGAGAATCGCTCCAGCTAATGGACTTGTTGTTAATGGTATGGATCAATAATAGAAGCCAAGTAAGCATTCAACAATTGGCAGAAGAAACAGGGTTAAAGCGAAATGATCTTGCTTCTGCAGTGAAACGGCTGGCAGAACGGGAGATGCTTTTGAAAAAAAGTGCTAAGAAAGATCGAAGAGTACAGGAACTAGCATTGACCCCCTTTGGCAAAGAAACCTTGGCACAATTTCGGGAGGAAAAGCAGAGTCATTTATTTGAGCTTCTGAATGAGTTTACCTTTAACGAAGAAAAGGCAATTTTGAAATTTCTTGTTAAAGTAGATATGCGATATCGGGATGCTGGTGTTGAAAAGTTGGAAAGTGGAAGCGGATATCAAAGCAGGGGATTGGTATAAGGAAGGATCATTTTTGGAGGTGAACTATGAAGGTTACATTTTTGATTGGAACTAGTGGCACCGGGAAAAGTTATCAAGCCATGCATTTGGCCAGCCAGCGATCCATAGGATTTTTAATCGATGATGGGCTTTTAATAAAGGAGAATAAGATTCTGGGTGGGAAATCAGCAAAACGGGAAGCTTCAAGATTGGGGGCGGTTCGTCGTGCTCTATTTATGGATCCTTTACATCGGCAGGAAATCATCCATATTCTTCAGAGAGAAAAACCAGAATCGATTATGGTTTTGGGAACTTCTCAAAGAATGGTGGACATTATTAGTGAGAATTTAGATTTAGGGGAGCCAGATGAGGTCTTGTGGATTCAGGATTTGGTAAGCAGTCAAGAGATTAAATTAGCACAAAAAATAAGGAAGCAGGAAGGGAAACATGTTATTCCCGTTCCTGCATTACAGTTAAAAAAAGATTTTTCTGGTTATTTTCTAAATCCGTTGAAAGCCCTTCGGAGTCTTGGGAAAGAAAGTGATTCTGCGGCTCATGATAAATCTGTAGTACGCCCAACCTTTAGCTATATGGGACATTATACGATTTCCGATGGTGTTATTAGAAGTCTTGTTCACTATAGCTTTCGCAGGTTTCCGGAAGTATCACCAGTTGGCCGTACCTTTGTTCAAAACGGAACCTCAGGACTACGAATTCAGTTGGAAGTACGAGTCTGTTATGGGGTTTCAATTCCAAAATCTGTGGAAAAGTTACAAGATAACATCATAAAAGAAGTTGAAGGGATGACATCCTTTCATATAGAGGAAGTATCGATTCAGGTTCGAAAATTTCAATAAGGTTGACTTACCTAGTTGACGTTTTTTTTCGTGGCACATGTTGTTTACACGCTTCACCGGTAGATTCAAACACAAGCTGCGAAGGCATTTTAGTGGTCTTAAAACCAAAAAATGTGCAGGCTTTAGGGTGTTTAGGATTCCAAGTGACCTTAAAATAACGACAGGTTAGGCAGTTTACTCGTTTCATTTTCTTTTCCCTCATCCCATGTATCTTTTTTTACTCCAGGGGCTGACGTTTGATGAAGCGACCCCATCCTTTTTCACCAAGGAACGTTTCCTGATCGTAGATCAATTTCCCGCGGGAGAATGTTTTGACTGGATAACCAGAAAACTCTACGCCGTCCCAGATGGTATGGTCCACATTGGAATGCATGTTTTCTGAGCGGACCACAAAGGTTTTTTCTGGATCGTATACCACGATGTCTGCGTCGCTGCCGATGGCAATGGTTCCTTTTTGGGGGGAACAGCCAAAGAGTTGTGCTGGGTTTGTAGAGCAAACCTCCACTACTTTATTAAAGGGCAGACGGCCTTTATTGGCTTCACTCAACATGTAGGGATACATATTTTCGATGCCCATCACCCCGTTTGGGATTTTGGTATAATTCTCTAGACCAGCATCTTTTTCCCAGGATTGGAAAGGACAGTGATCCGTAGATACAATAGACACGTCGCCACGTTTGATGCCATCCCATAAAGCATCCTGACTTTCTGGGCCTTTCATAGGTGGGGAGCAAACATAATTTTGAGCACCCTCGTATTTGTATACCTCATTGGTAAAGTATAAATAATGAGGGCAGGTCTCAGCAAAGATACTGTACCCTTCATTTCGAGCTCTAGAAATTTCATCCAGTCCTTCCTTACAAGCTAGATGAGGGATGTATAAGGGTGTGTTAAAGGAAGTGGCCCAATAGACAGCACGTTTGACGGCTTCAGTTTCTACGTATTCTTGTCTACTTTGATAGTGATACCAAGGATGAACTTTGCCTTCGGCCAGAAAAGCTTCTGTATGCATATTGATAATATGGGGATTTTCTGCATGGACAGCCATACGGGCACCTAGTTCTTTAGCTCGAATCATGGCCTTGACCAGAGTTCCATCATCGGTGGACATGCCTTCCTTGCTGTAAATCATGAAGACTTTAAATTGATTAATGCCAAAATCCACCGCCTCTTCTAAGTCTGCTAAGACTTCAGTAGTGACATTTGTCAAGGTAGCGTGAAAAGAATAATCAATGCAAGCTTCTTTTTCGCAGAGTTGCTTTCTTTTTTTGACGGTTTCCATGATTTTTTCCCCAGGCTGTTGGATCACATAATCAAAGATCGTAGTGGTGCCGCCGCAGGCAGCAGCACGAGTACCAGACTCATAATCGTCGGCTGACTGAACATGATTAAGGGGCATGCCTAGATGTGTATTAGCATCAATGGCTCCAGGTAGCACAAGTTGATTGGTTGCATCAACAATAGTAGCATTGTCGTGCTGTAAATCTTTCCCGATGAGCACTACTTTTCCGTCTTTTACACCAATGTCTGCGTGGTACGTATCCTTTGCAGTGATGATTGTTCCGTTTTTGATGATTAGATCCATCCAATAAGTACCTCCTTTGATTTAATGATGTTAGAATCCTTTAACGATTAAAATCATTTTGTCCATTATACCATAGGAGTGCAAATCTTAACGACCCCCCATTCTGATTGGGGCTAATGAGGATAAGAAACATAATAATAGTTGTCAGTTCCAGTGTTTTTTCATATAATAGAAAAGCAGTGAAGAAAGAGGTGAAGTTTTTGAAATTCAGTAAACTAACGGGAATTGTGCTGGCGATTCTTTTTATAAGCATGGTGATAAATGGCATGATGTATCAGAGAATGGCACAACAAAGGTACCGTTTGGATCAAGTGCACCAAATGGCATCAGAAAGTATTGAACGAAATACCCGGCATGGCATTAGGCAGATAGATGTATTGCTAGAGACGGAATCACTAGAATCGATGGCTCGGCTTCGTTGGTCTTTGGAAGAATTGGTGTCTGTATTTCAACAATGGGTGATGCTAAGTGGTACGAAAGACCAACCCAATGAACGACTTAAAGAAGGACTTGCAGGAATGGAAGCCATGAGAAATGCCATTGTGAATCACTTGGATCGACAATACCAAAATCAGGAACAGCAATTAAACCAATATGATCGGGAAATGTTAGAAAAAATGAAGGATCAAATGGAGCGCTTTCTTTTGATTTATCACAATAGTGAAGGGCGTTTGAAAGAGTTGATTGATCCAGACAATCCAGATGGTGGTTTAGGCCATGTGGCAGAACAGATTCATGAAATAGCACTGCTCTATCGTCATAGTGCTATTCCAAACCAACACCCAGTTTATATGGAGATAGAGGAATGCCAAGAGAAGGCGTGGGAAGCCATGGCATTTTTGAATCTGGAAAAAATCCAAGCTGACCAGGAAACCGTAAGGATTCGAAATGGTGTACACACATATCCTTTTAGGCTGTATTTTGGAGAAAAACAGGAAAGTCGTGTTCAGATGGATGCGGTAAATGGACGCATCAGAGAATATCAGACACTTCAATCCAATCCAGGAGAGGTGTCCCTAACAATGGAAGAAGCATTGGATAGGGCGTTGCAGCATGTAAAAATAGAAGGCGAAATGAAAAGGGAAGTGTATTTTCAACCAGTGAATGGCACAACAGAAGAACCTTTTTTTGCTTTTCTCTTTGCGCCGATCCGTTCCAACATTGAGATTGTCAGCGATGCTTTCCAAATTCAAATTTCTGCTGTGGATGGGCGATTGCTTCAATTTCAGAATGGCTATTGCAAGACGGAAGTTCCTAATACACCCATAGTGTTATCAAGACAAGAGGTTCGACGTCGGTGGCGAGAAGAGTTGGGGATTATGACTTATAACGGGTTAAGTGTTGTAAGATCTTTTGATACACGATTCAAGCCCAAGCTGGCCCATGGCTTTCGAGTTAAGAAGGGCGGTCAGCCTACCATGGTTTATTTCGATGTGATGTCCGGGAATCTTGTTCACGAAGGATTTCATATTTACGAGCCTATACTATAGGAGAGGAGACGGTCAGAAATGCTAGGGACAGTCGTAAACAGTTTAGCCATCATTTTTGGTGGTTCCATGGGGCTTTTGCTTAAAAAAGGCATTTCAGAGCGATTTAAAACAACCGTGATGCAAGGATTAGGACTGGCTGTTTTTGTTATAGGCTTATCCGGCGCTTTAAAAACGGAAAACGTCCTGCTGATGATTTTTTCCATTGTATTGGGAGGGATTATTGGGGAAGCTATGGACATAGAAGGCAAGTTGAATTCCTTGGGCAAGTCCATTGAAGGAAAAATGGGCCAGGGTGAAGGTCTGGTGGCCAAGGGGTTTGTTACGACAAGTCTTATTTACTGTGTAGGAGCGATGGCTATTGTAGGAGCTTTGGAGAGTGGTCTTGCAGGCAATCATGAAACCCTTTATGCCAAATCTTTGTTGGATGGTGTTTCATCGGTTATTTTTGCATCTACCTTAGGGATAGGCGTATTGCTGTCTGCCTTCAGTGTATTTGTATACCAAGGGACGATTACTTTGGTTGCGGGGCATTTAGCCGTCCTATTGACAGAGGCTGTTGTGTTGGAAATATCTGCAATTGGAGGCTTGCTTATTGTTGGAATATCCTTCAATATTTTGGAGATTAAGAAGGTTCCAGTGGGGAACTTGCTTCCAGCCGTATTTATCCCCATGATGTATCCTATTGTAGAGGGATTGATTCGACAGGTGGCCATGCTTTTTTAGGATATGGACTATTTCTTTATATTTCTGAGTTTAAATAAAACCGCATGCGGTTTTATTTTTTTGTTCTGTCTAAGGAAATAGCATGCGCATTTAACTTGTGGATTATTTTGTGACTTTGACTTTGCTTTTCCTTTCCAACTAACCAACTTTCCAACTAACAAGACGCGAAGCGTCTTTTTTATCTTAGGAATCACAAGGAATCCATAGATCACGGTGCCGAAAATTCATTTTCAATGAAAAACAATGAAATCAGAAGTATATAGAAGCTTGAATGTCTTATTTTGGATAAATGGCATATAATTATATGTATTTGTCGATAAATAACCTTGCATCATGATTCGCTTTTCTATATGATAGTAGTATGTTAGCACTCAGCTAAGGTGAGTGCTAACAATAAAACGGAAATAATTTTATTAAGATAGGAAAAGGAGGAAGTGAAAGAAATGGAAATTAAACCACTAGGAGATCGAGTAGTCATTAGAAAATTAGAAGCAGAAGAAAAAACAAAGAGTGGTATTGTGTTGCCAGGAAGCGCAAAAGAGCAACCACAAATGGCTGAAGTTTTAGCCGTAGGACCAGGTGGAATGGTCGATGGAAAAGAAGTGAACATGGAGTTAACCAAAGGCGATAAAGTAATTTTTTCCAAATACTCCGGTACGGAAGTGAAGCTAGATGGAGAAGAAGTAACCATTTTGCGTCAAAGTGAAGTACTGGCTATTGTAGAATAAGAGCAACGCTGTAAAGAGAAAACAATCAACAAGGAGGGTATTTTAACATGGCAAAAGATATTAGATTCAGTGAAAATGCAAGAAAAGCCTTGGAAAGCGGTGTAAACCAACTGGCTGATACCATAAAAATTACATTAGGGCCAAAAGGTAGAAATGTAGTGATTGATAAAAAGTTCGGTTCTCCTTTGATTACCAACGATGGAGTAACCATTGCTCGTGAAATTGAACTGGAAGATCCGTTTGAAAACATGGGCGCGCAACTCGTTAAAGAAGTAGCGACTAAAACCAATGACGTAGCTGGTGATGGAACGACTACAGCAACTTTATTAGCTCAAGCAATTGTTCGAGAAGGCTTGAAAAACGTAGCGGCTGGAGCTAACCCAATGATTTTAAAGAAGGGGATCTATAAGGCTGTTGAAAAAGCAGTGGAAGAGCTTCAGAACATTGCGCTGCCAATAGAAAGCAAAGAAGCGATTGCTCAAGTTGGTTCTATTTCTGCAGCAGATGAAGAAATTGGATCTTTAATTGCCGATGCTATGGATAAAGTAGGCAAAGATGGCGTTATTACTGTAGAAGAATCTAAATCTATGGGAACGACTTTAGATATGATGGAAGGTATGCAGTTTGATCGTGGATATCTTTCTCCATATATGGTAACGGATTCAGAGAAGATGGAAGCCGTGTATAGCAACCCATATATTCTGATTACAGACAAGAAAATTTCCAATGCTCAAGAATTGCTGCCTTTGCTGGAACAAGTAGTTCAGCAAGGACGAAAATTAGTGATCATTGCAGAAGATCTTGAAGGAGAAGCCTTGGCTACTTTAGTTGTAAACAAGCTGAGAGGTACTTTCGAATGCGTAGCTGTTAAAGCACCAGGTTTTGGTGATCGAAGAAAAGCCATGTTGGAAGATATTGCAGCTTTAACTGGCGGACAAGTTATTTCAGAAGAACTAGGTTACGAGCTAAAAAATGCTGAAATCAGCATGTTAGGAACGGCTCGAACGGTTAAGGTAGATAAAGAAAACACTACAATCGTAGAAGGTGCTGGAGATCAAGAAAAAGTTCAAGAGCGCATTGCACAAATCAAAACACAAATGGAAGATACCACTTCCGATTTTGATAAAGAAAAATTACAAGAGCGATTAGCGAAATTATCTGGTGGTGTGGCTGTTATTCAAGTTGGTGCAGCAACTGAAACAGAGCTTAAAGAAAGAAAGCTTCGAATTGAGGATGCTTTAAACGCAACTCGTGCAGCTGTTGAAGAAGGCATTGTTGCAGGTGGAGGAACAGCTTTAGTGAATGTTATTCCTTCATTATCAGAAGTAGTAGATAGTCTCGAAGGCGACGAAAAAACTGGTGCAGCCATTGTGAAGCGAGCATTACAAGAGCCATTGCGACAAATTGCTGAAAATGCTGGACTAGAAGGATCTGTTATTGTTGAAAAAGTGATGAACTCCGATAAGAACTTTGGGTTTGATGCCCTGAACGAAAAATACGTTGATATGATTAAAGCTGGGATTGTAGATCCTAAAAAAGTAACTAGAAGTGCTCTTCAAAATGCAGGCTCAATTTCTGCAATGATTCTTACGACAGAAAGTGCTGTGGTAGATATCAAAGAAGATGAGTCAGCAGCTGGCGCTGGTATGGGCGGCGGCATGGGTGGCATGGGCGGCGGCATGCCCATGATGTAAGGTTTAAAAGCCTAAAGGGATCATCTTGCGATGATCCCTTTTTTAAAAAAACTTTTAAAAAAAATCAATATTAAGCTTGCAAAATATTCACACTTTTGCTATAATAACATTACAGGAAGATAGACTCCTTCCTTGAATCCTCTGACAGACGGTTAGAATATGTGGGGAATTGAGTTTAGTAGTAGCAAGTAGCAAGTAGCAAGTAGCAAGTAGCAAGTAGCAAGTAGCAAGTAGCAAGTAGCAAGTAGCAAGTAGCAAGTAGCAAGTAGCAAGTAGCAAGTAGCAAGTAGCAAGTAGCAAGTAGCAAGTAGCACCTTAAAGATAGTAGTTTAAGTAGTTTAAGTAGTTTAAGTAGTTTAAGTAGTTTAAGTAGTTTAAGTAGTTTAAGTAGTTTAAGTAGTTTAAGTAGTTTAAGTAGTTTAAGTAGTTTAAGTAGTTTAAGTAGTTTAAGTAGTTTAAGTAGTTTAAGTAGTTTAAGTAGTTTAAGTAGTTTAAGTAGTTTAAGTAGTTTAAGTAGTTTAAGTAGTTTAAGTAGTTTAAGTAGTTTAAGTAGTTTAAGTAGTTTAAGTAGTTTAAGTAGTTTAAGTAGTTTAAGTAGTTTAAGTAGTTTAAGTAGTTTAAGTAGTTTAAGTAGTTTAAGTAGTTTAAGTAGTTTAAGTAGTTTAAGTAGTTTAAGTAGTTTAAGTAGTTTAAGTAGTTTAAGTAGTTGAGTAGTTGAGTAGTTGAGTAGTTGAGTAGTTGAGTAGTTGAAGTAAAATGGTTTGTTTCTCGCATCGTAGGAACAGTTGCTGTTGACTGTACGGCAATTAGACCAACGAAAGAAGGAATGCAATGCAAGTAAGGATCGAAGGAGTGAAAGAACTGCATATTCTGTCTGAAGTAAGAGGATTCTATTTTGTTTAACCAGACCTTTCTGAACTATTATGAGAGGTCTGGTTATTATTTTGCCCTTTTGCGTTAAAATCCAAATTTATCTTGATGTAGACGTATAGAGTCAAATGCAGTATAATTGTAGTATTATAAACATGCCATAAAAATTGCAGTATGTATTTAAGTGGAGGCGATTTTTTGATCTACAGACCTTATGGAAAAACTGGAAAACATGTTTCCGTCATTGGGATGGGAGGGATGAGATTCGGTGAGGACGACGATTATGGTGCAGAGGTAGTTCGACATGCTAGTCGCAATGGAATTAACTACTTTGACACAGCTCCTTTTTATAATGAGGATCGTAGCGAAGATATTTTTGGAAAAGCCTTTAAAAAAATGCCTGCACCTTTTTACGTGTCTACCAAAAGCGGTATTAGCAGCGAAAAAACCGCATCAGAGGTAAGGAGACGAATTGAAAACTCCCTAAAAAGGATGAATTTGGAAAAAATCACCTTTTACCATATGTGGTGCATTATGGACTTGGATCAGTATCATCGAGTCATGGCTCCAGGAGGGCCTTATGAAGGAGCATTGAAAGCCAAGGAAGAAGGACTGATTGAGCATCTATGTTTTTCGACTCACTGCAAGGGAGAAGACATAGAGCACATTATTGAAGACCGTGTTTTTGAAGGCGTTTTACTGGGATATAATGTGATGAATCATCCTTTTCGTCAACAGGGAATAGAGGCAGCGAAAAAGCAACAGATCGGGGTAGTCACAATGAATCCACTGGGTGGCGGTTTGATCCCTAGGCATCAAGACTATTTTGACTTTATTCGAGAATACCAAGACGAAACCGTTTCTCAAGCGGCCCTTCGGTTTAATGCAGCCCAAGATGGTATTACAGTAGTTTTGGCAGGGATGGGCACTAAAGAAGAAGTGGATGAAAACGTAAAAATCATTCAGCGACCGGTGACCGTATCTGCAACCAAAGAAAAAGAAATAAGAGGAAAAGTTACCAGTATGATGGATCAGCTTTGCACCAATTGTCAATACTGTCGAAAATGTCCTTTGAAAATTAAAATGAATTATTACATGGAAGCCTATAACCTTTACTTGTTGATGGGTGAAAAAGAAATGTTTCAACAATTAGAGTGGTACCAGGAAAAAAACGACTTAACAGAAACAGACCTTTTGCCTAAAGAATGTACCGCTTGTGGTATTTGTGAATCTCTTTGTACGCAAAAACTCCCCATTATAGATCGGTTGAAAAAAATTCAAGGAATGATGGATTTGAGGTGACTTAGATGAATAAGGATGCAAAGCAAGTAACGGTTAGCGGCAAACAGCTGATATGCTCGGTTTGCGGGGAAGATCAATTTTGGGAGAGGGAAACCTTAATGAATACCGCAGGGGCAAGTTTTTTTGGGTTTGATTGGGCCAATCAAGCAGCTCAGAATTACATATGTGAACATTGCGGATATGTGTACTGGTTTTTGAAAAAATAGCATTACAAACCTAACCCCAAATTCAGATGTCGTACTTCCGTAGGGAACTGCCCATGGAGTGATTTCGACTCCTGAAGTTGGGGCTTTGTCATTATTTTAAAGGAGGAATGAATAGAGAATGAAAAAAATTGTAAAAGAAGGCTTAACCTTTGATGACGTATTGCTAATCCCAGGCAAATCAGAAGTGTTACCTGGGCAAGTTTCATTGAAAACTCGACTAACTCCCTCGATTGAGTTAAACATCCCCTTGCTTAGTGCGGGAATGGATACAGTGACAGAAGGGAAAATGGCTATTTCCATGGCTAGAGAAGGTGGGATTGGAATTATTCACAAGAATATGACCATTGAAGAACAAGCCTTGGAAGTAGATAAAGTAAAAAGAAGTGAACATGGAGTTATTGTAGACCCATTTTTTCTATCGCCAGACCATATTGTTTCAGATGCACTGGAGTTGATGGAACGATATCACATCTCTGGTGTGCCTATTACGGTAAAAGGAAAGTTGGCGGGCATTATTACCAATCGGGATATTCGCTTTGTTCAAGATTATAGCTTATCCATCTCCCAGGTGATGACTTCAGAAAATCTTATTACGGCACAAGAAGGCGTGACCATGGAAGAAGCAAAAAATATCCTAATGGTACATAAAATTGAAAAATTACCAATTGTGGATAGAGAGAATAACTTAAAAGGCCTTATAACCATTAAAGATATTGAAAAATCCATTAAATATCCGAATTCTGCAAAAGATAAAGGTGGTCGATTGCTAGCCGGCGCAGCCGTTGGGATTACGGAAGATATGATGGAACGGGTGAATGCTTTAATGAGCTCCAAAGTGGATGTGATTGTAATTGATACAGCTCATGGCCACTCTAAGGGTGTTTTAGAGGCTGTAAAAAAAGTTCGAAGTGTCTACCCGAACTTACAAATAGTAGCAGGGAACGTAGCGACGGCGGAAGCTACCAGAGACTTGATTGAAGCGGGTGCCAGTGCTGTAAAAGTAGGCATAGGTCCAGGTTCCATTTGTACCACTAGGGTTGTGACAGGCGTAGGCGTTCCGCAAATATCTGCAATTGCTGATTGTGCAGAGGCAGCAGACGCTTATGGGATTCCAGTGATAGCGGATGGAGGCGTTAAATACTCTGGTGATATTGTAAAAGCATTGGCGGCAGGGGCTAGTACGGTGATGATTGGTTCGTTGTTTGCAGGAACAGAGGAAAGTCCTGGAGAAGCCGTTATTTACAAAGGGAGAAATTTCAAAACCTATCGCGGCATGGGCTCTGTAGGGGCTATGAAACAAGGCAGCAAGGATCGGTACTTCCAAGAAGATGATCGAAAACTAGTGCCGGAAGGGGTAGAAGGGATGGTTCCTTATAGGGGTCACTTAAAGGACACTATTTACCAGATGATGGGTGGACTTCGATCAGGTATGGGCTATTGCGGTACACCGGGAATTGAATCCTTGCGTAAAGATGCAATGTTTACTAAAATAACTGGTGCTTCTTTGGTAGAAGGACATCCGCATGACATTTTTATCACCCAAGAAGCACCAAATTACAGTGTGAAAGAAACGAATTAATGAAAAGAGAAAGGATGGCGTCAATGGAGTTAGCAAAAGAAAACATTTTAATTCTGGATTTTGGTGGGCAGTACAATCAATTAATTGCCCGAAGAGTTCGAGAGTGTCAGGTTTATTGTGAAGTGGTACCCTACCATATTAGCCTTGAAGAAGTGAGGAAAAAGAATCCGACTGGCATCATCCTTACAGGTGGGCCAGCCAGTGTATACCAAGACAATGCACCGAAATGCGATCCGGGAATTTTTAGCTTGGACATTCCAGTATTGGGTATTTGCTATGGGGGCCAATTGATGGCGCTACATTTTGATGGAACCGTAGCCAGAGCCCATAAGCGAGAATATGGAAAAACTAAGTTATCTTTAGAAAGTCAGTCCATGCTTTTTGATACCATCGGAACAGAACTAGTATGCTGGATGAGCCATACAGATTCGATTCAGCAAGCACCAGAAGGGTTTCTTGTAACGGCCTCTACCAAAGATTGTCCAGTAGCGGCTATGGAGAGCGTCGAAAAGAAATGCTATGCCCTTCAATTTCATCCAGAAGTTGAACATACAGAATATGGAACAGATATTCTTCGGAATTTCTTATACAAGGCATGTGGCTGTCAAGGAGAGTGGACCACTGGTAACTTTATTGAAGAAACCATTGAAGAAATTAGGCAGCAGGTAGGTCATCGAAAAGTCCTTTGTGCACTTTCTGGAGGGGTAGATTCTTCGGTTGCAGCGGTTTTGGTCCATCGAGCTATTGGAGACCAGCTAACATGTGTCTTTGTAGATCATGGTTTGCTTCGGAAAGATGAGTCAAAACAGGTGGAAGCCATTTTTGAAAAACAGTTTAAAATGAATTTTATCCGTGTAGACGGCAAAGACCGCTTTCTTAAAGGCTTGAAAGGCGTTACAGATCCGGAAATGAAACGCAAGTTTATTGGAGAATCTTTCATACGTTTGTTTGAAGAGGAAGCAGAAAAATTAGGGCAGATGGAATTTTTGGTACAAGGAACTCTCTACCCAGATATCATAGAAAGTGGAACGGACACCGCTTCGGTAATTAAAAGCCATCATAACGTTGGCGGGCTTCCGGAGGACATGACCTTTCAATTGATCGAACCCTTTAAGTATCTATTTAAAGATGAAGTAAGAGCCGTGGGAACAGCTCTGGGTTTACCAGATGAAGTGGTATGGAGACAACCTTTTCCTGGACCAGGATTAGCGGTACGGGTTCTTGGCGAAATAACAGAAGAAAAACTGGAAATTGTTCGAGGAGCAGATGCCATTGTACGAGAAGAAATAAAAAATGCAGGAATGGATCGAAGTATCTGGCAATATTTTGCTGTATTGCCCAATGTTCAAACCGTTGGAGTTATGGGAGATGAGCGAACCTATGCCCACACCGTAGCCATACGTGCCATCACTAGTTCGGATGCCATGACAGCAGATTGGGCTAGAATTCCTCATGAAGTTTTGGAAATCATCTCTAATCGAATTGTGAATGAAGTGGATCATGTAAATCGTATCGTTTATGATATTACATCGAAACCCCCAGCCACTGTGGAGTGGGAATAAAATGATATTAGTTTTTATCAATTTGAAAGAAAATTACTTGATTTCTTGCAAATTTAGAGGTACAATAAGGAACAACTAACGATAGGTAGAAAGAGGTGTAAACGGTGAGAGCACATGAATCAGCAGAGCGGATCAAAAGAATTTCGATGAGACTCTTTAACGAAAAAGGATATGAAGCAACGACTATCCGAGATATTTGCAATGAAATAGGTATTACAGCACCGTCCTTTTATTACTATTTTGATTCAAAAGAGCTTTTGTATATGCAGATGATCAAAGAAGCAGAAGCCTTACATCAGAAAGTCATTGATGAAGCCATCGAGAGTTGTCCTAGTTTAATGGCAGAAGAACGTCTACAGTATATCTTTAAAGCCTTGCTGGACTTTTATCGTCAGCAAAAAGAAGAGCATACCTTCTTGTTAAGAAATGTCCTTTTTCCAGTGGCTACCATGAAAGAAAGAATTTGGGAAATGCATCTGACATGGAGAAAGCAATATGCAGAGAAAGTCAGTGAATTTATTGCTACTAGTCAAAAAAGAAAGATGCCTCAAACAGATATTAGAGAAATACTGGATGCCTTTCACCGATTCATCACGGGTTATTTCCTTCAGTTGATAAGTAGGCAAATTGAATTTTCCGAAGAACATGCAGAAACTGCTTGGGAACTATTTTGGAAGGGAATCAAGTAAACGAAAAAAAGTGAGTCTTTTCATAGACTCACTTTTTTTATGTCATTTTTTAGAAAAAAGAGGAAATTAGCCTCTGTTTGTCGTATACTTAAAAAAAGACATAAAAGATAAGGAGAAAGAAGATGCAATTATCTCCGAAATTGAAGGATAAAATTTCACAACTCTTTCGTGGGTTTTCAAATATGACGGGGATGACAGCCACATTGACAGACATTCAGGGAGTGGTCTTGGCGTCATCGGAAGCAAAACCTGCCTGCGAAGATTTTTCTCATGAAAATTCCAAGATCCAATGTGTATGTGAAAAAAGCAAAATGCCTGGTTATCGTCGGCAGTATGAAGGGGAAGAAGCCTATGGTATCTATGTTTGTTCTTTAGGAAGTCTTCATGGGGCAATGGATGTCTGTATAAAGGGTGAAAAAATAGGATGTGTTTTTGTTGGGCCGCTTCTTCTGGAAAAGTCTGACTTGGATGCTTTAAGGAAACAGGCCTTTGCATATGGTTATTCGGAGAAAGCATATACTCAAATGGCCCATCTCCGGATGGTACACCGTCTGGTGGTGTTTGCTATTTCCATAGAAGAGACTAAATACAATCAGGAACAGGAAGAAAAACAGTTGATGCAGTCCAATGCAGAACTGGAAAAAGCCTTTGAACAGCTTCAACAAACAGAAGAAGAACTTCGTTGTCAATATGATGAGCTTCTGAAAAAAGAAGAAATGGTTCGAGAAACAGAAGAACGATATCTCTATGCTGTTGAAGGAAGCCGAGATGGGGTATGGGACTGGCATGTTCCATCGGGAAAAAATTTTATTTCACATCGATGGGGAGAAATGCTGGGCTATGAGCCAAGTGAGGTAGAAGGGAATGTTGATTTTTTTAGATCTCTGGTGCATCCAGAGGATAAAACCTATGTGGAATCTGTCTTAGATCGTTTTTTTAACGGATCTTGCCTGCAACAGGACTATGAATTTCGCATGAGAGGGAAAGATGGATCCTATCGTTGGATTAAGACCAGAGGAAAAGTTTTTGAGTGGGATGAAAAGGGGGTTCCAAGGAGAATTGTCGGGACTCAGAGGGATGTGACTGAGAATCGAATGTTGGAACAAAAGCTTAAAGAGAGTCAACGGCGAATAACCTTGGCACTGGAAGCCAGTGAAGATGGATGGTGGGATACCAATTACGTGACAGGGGAAGGCGTTATTTCAGATAAAACCAAGGAAATATGGGGAATAGATTCCAACGTTGTATCTGCAGATACATGGAAACAAATGATACATCCAGAAGACCGAAATCGAATTCTTCAAGCAGAAAAAAAGAAAATGCAGCAGAAAAAAGGTTTTTCTCATTATTATCGGATTTTGCGACCAGATGGGGAAATTCGATGGGTGTTAGATCGAGGAAGAGCCGTGGAGGTTGACGAAGATGGAAATATTCAGCGGGTCAGTGGAATGATAACCGATCGAAGCCAAGAAGTGGAAGAAGAAAGAGACTATGAGCGGCGGAAAAAAGTGCTAGAGGCGCTTTTTAATCATTCTCCGGATGCGTTGGTCTATACGGAGTTAAGAGGAAAAGAAAATATAATACGGATGACAAATCGTCGTTTTGAAGAAATGTTCGAGTATTCAGTAGAGGAAGCCAGTGGTGCTGACTTGGACAAATTGATTTTACCAGCAGATAAAACGAATTTGGGTAGAAACATCACACAAACAGCCTACAAGATTCATTACTATGAAGGACGTGGCATTCGGTACAAGAAAAGTGGTGCAGCGATTCCGGTGATTCTTCGGTTAGGGCCAGCGGTGCTGAATGGAAAAGTCTTTGGGGTTCAGGGAAGTTACACGGACATAAGCAAACTAGTCTTAACAGAAAACAAATTACGAAAAACTTTGCAGGATGCCGTTGTTAGTCTATCTCGCATATCTGAAAAAAGAGATCTTTATACGTCGGACCATCAAAAAAGAGTGGCGTCATTGGCTGTAGCGATTGCAAAAGAAATGGAATGGCATGAGAATAAGATACAAGGTCTACGGACGGCAGCTTTATTGCATGACATTGGTAAAATAATGATTCCTTCGGAGATTCTTAGTAAGCCTTCTCGCTTGTCACAACTAGAGTTTGAATATATTAAAACCCATTCTCAGAATGCCTATGATATTCTTAAAAACATTGAGTTTGAATGGCCGGTGGCAGACATGGTGCTTCAACATCATGAACGCTGTGATGGGAGTGGTTATCCAGGTGGATTGACAAAACAAGCCATTCTTCCAGAAGCTAGAATTCTAATCGTAGCGGATGTGGTGGAGGCTATTTCATCTCATCGTCCTTATAGGCCAGCTCTGGGAATAGAGGTAGCCCTGGATGAAATTAACAATCGTCGTGGAAGTTGGTATGATCATGAAGTCGTGGATATTTGCTTGAAATTATTCCAATCTGGATCTTTTAGCTTTGGATAGCGCACAAGGGTTTACAAAGGAGGTGAGGGAGATGAGAGTTGAAACATCCCTAAAAATATCTGATCATTTAGAATTTGGATTCGTTGAAGAAATAATGATTCACTTTCAGGTATCAACAGGTCTGACGGTTTTGATGATAGATCCCAAAGGAGAGGTCATTACAGAAAGAGTACATCAACCCATATGTGCTGAATTTCATCCGATGCATGGAGAGTTCCAAAGGAATTGTCATGTTAGCAAGGAATCCATCTCCCACTTAGCTAGGGGAAAAAGTGATGAGACAGTCTATCGTCAGGTTTGTGCCAATGGTTTGGTGAATGTAGCTGTTCCAGTAATGGTAGCCAACGAAAAAGTTGCGACGCTTGTCTTGGGAGAGTTTTTCTTGGTAAAACCAACAGAAGAAGTGTTTCGTCGCCAAGCCCATGAATATGGCTATGATGAAGAAGTGTATCTCGCATCCTTGAAGAAAGTCCCTGTGATGACGGAAGAAGAGTTGAGTTGCCATATATCATTCCTGCAAATGTTAACAGAATATTTTGCGGAAATGTTTCAAGGAATTTATGGTCGACAGTCTATTGGTACAGAACTTTCGGCGGTAAACCAGCAAATGCAGAGTTCGTTGCAACAGTTAAAAGCCACGGAGGAAGAGTTGCGGCATCATTATGATTTGTTAAAGGAAAAGGAGAGGCTTTTAAAGGAAAATGAGGAACGGTGGCGTTTTGCTATTGAGGGGAGTCAAGACGGGGTATGGGACTGGGATTTACTCAAGGATAAAAACACGATAACGGAACAGTGGGCATCTATGTTGGGGTACACCAAAGAAGAAGTCATGGATCAGGTGCATTTTTTTTTATCTCATCTTCATCCAGAGGATAGGCAGAGGATCCGTAAAATATTAAAGCAATTTCGCGAGGGGGAGCATCTGTTTCGCCGTTATGAATTTCGAATGCGTTGTAAAGATGGGACTTATAAATGGATTCTTTCCCAAGCCAAAGTAGTTGCCTGGGATGAACAAGGGAAACCATCTCGTATTACTGGGACTCATACGGACTATACGGAATGGAAAGAAAAAATTAACCGTTTAATGGCTAATCGTCAACAGCTTAAGTTTGTGTTGCAGGGAAGTGGTTCTGGCATATGGGAATGGGATGTTCAAGAAAAGAAGATTTTTCTGGATCCAGGAAGTAGAAGGATATTAGGTGTTTCCAAATCGATTATCTCAACGGAGGAGTGGAACGAAAGGATCGATCCATCTCTTCGAGAAGAGGTGTTGAAAGACGATGAAAAGATTGTCAGAGGGGAACAGGAGTATGAAAAAGAGATTTTAATGCGTACCATAGATGGAGATCCATTCTGGATAAAAGTTAGTGGGAAGCCAGTGGCCTGGGATGAACATGAGAAATTAAAGACGTTTAGTGGCATTATAATGGATATTACAGAGGATAAAAAACGACAAAAATCAAGGAAGGATCAAAAGCTTATTTTAGAATCTTTTTTTCAACAATCCCCGGATGCTATTGTTCATATGACAGATGAACTAGTTATAAAAGAGGTGAATCAAACTTTTTTAAACATTTTTGAATATACCGCAGAAGAGTGTATTGGTAAAAATATTAATGATTTGATTGTAGCCTCTCATCAAGCTCAAGAAGCAAAAAGGATAGATCGCTTAGCCAAAGAACTTTCAATAATGGAGATGGAAACCCTTCGTTATACAAAGAAAGGTAAGGAAATACCAGTGGTAATCCGTGGAGGAACTATTCGGATAGAGGATGAAATAGTTGGCTATCAAGGGATCTATACAGATGTTTCGAATCAGAAAAAAACCGAAAGACAATTGAAACGAGCATTAACAGAAACCGTCAATAGCTTTGCGAAATTATCTGAAAAACGAGATTTATATATTTTTGGTCATCAACAACGGGTAGCAGGCTTGGCAAAAGCCATCGGAAAGAAAATGAATGTAGGAGAAACAAGATTAGAAGGTCTCTGGATTGCGGCTTCTTTGCATGATATCGGGAAAATTATCATTCCATCAGAGATTCTTAGTAAACCAGCAGCCTTGACGGATCTGGAATTTGAATTTATAAAAACCCATCCAAAGAATGCCTACGATGTATTAATCGATATTGATTTTGATTGGCCAATTGCGGAGATCATTCTTCAACATCATGAAAAAATAGATGGATCAGGTTATCCAAATGGGTTATCCGGTGGAGAGATTATTATGGAGGCAAAAATTTTGATGGTTGCCGATGTGGTGGAAGCTATTTCTTCCCATCGCCCCCAACGCCCAGCTTTAGGGGTCGAATATGCCTTGAAAGAAATCCAAGCATACCGAGGGATCTGGTACGATGGAGACATAGTGGATGCGTGTATTCGTTTATTTAGAGAAGATGGGTATTCCTTAGAGGAAAGCATAAAAACGAACGATTAAAAATTTTAAACCATAAACGTTCCATATTTGAATGGTTTTTCTTCCTGATTAGCATAAAAAAATTCGAAAAACCCTTGCTTTTTCTTTGTTTTTTGCTATGATAAAGAAAAGAACTCAATCCTATAATGCTGATAATATGGTTCGGCAGTTTCTACAGAGTCACCGTAAATGGCTCTACTACGAGCGAGGCCTATGCTGCCATGCAGCATATTGATGCTTCGAGCTGGATTCATTTAATGGAATCAGCAGCGAGGCATTTGTTTTTGGGGCTGGATTCACACTAATCTAAGGAGGCATTCATTGATGGACAATTATTTTAAACTAACAGAACGAGGCACAAATGTGAAGACGGAAATTTTAGCAGGGGTTACCACTTTTATTACCATGGCGTACATACTTTTTGTTAATCCAGACATTCTATCGGCGGCAGGAATGGATTTTAATGCGGTTTTTCTGGCCACCTGTCTTTCGGCGGCTATTGGTACGTTTATTATGGGGTTTTATGCTAATCTGCCTTTTGCTCAGGCTCCGGGCATGGGACTGAATGCATTTTTTGCTTTTAGCGTTGTTCTGGGGATGGACTACACGTGGGAACAGGCCTTGGCTGCTGTATTTATTTCTGGACTTGTCTTTATGGTATTAACTGCAACAGGAACAAGAGAAGCCATTGTCAACGCCATTCCAAATGCGTTAAAACATGCCATTGGAGGTGGTATTGGTCTTTTTATTGCATTGATAGGTTTGAAAAATGGAGGCATCGTTATTCCTTATGAAGCCACCTTAGTCGATTTTGGAAATTTTACAGATCCGAAGGTGATTTTGTCTGTGCTAGGCCTAGTGATTACGGGTGTTTTAATGGCCAAGGGCTTGAAAGGAGCCATCTTGATTGGGATTCTCCTGACTACAGCCATTGGGATCCCCTTAGGAGTTACCAGCACAGAAATTGCTCATTTTGCCAGACCAGATCTTTCGCCAACTTTTATGAAAATGGATATGAGTGGCCTTTTGGCCATTGGGGAAGCTGGTATTGCAGGGGCCTTTACCAGTGTCCTCTTTGTAGTCGTTTCTTTTAGTTTGGTAGATATGTTTGATACCATTGGTACCTTAATTGGAACGGCCAATAAAGCAGGTATGTTGGATAAAGATGGGAAGTTGCCTAATATGAAACAGGCTCTGTGGTCAGATGCTATTGCCACCTCGGCTGGAGCGGTATTAGGAACTTCTACGGTGACTACTTATGTTGAATCAGCCGCTGGCGTAGCTGAAGGCGGAAAAACTGGCTTAACTGCCGTAACAACTGGTGTTTTATTTTTGTGTTCCATAGCCTTGGCGCCTTTGGCCTTGGTGGTTCCACCTCAGGCTACAGCACCTGCGTTGATTATCGTAGGCGTTTTGATGATGGGGACCATCAAAAACATCGATTTCGATAATTTTACAGAGGCTATGCCAGCGTTCTTAACCATTGCCATAATGCCTTTCACCTTTAGTATTGCTAATGGCATTGCTGCTGGGCTGATTTTTTACCCTATCACCAAGCTGGCCGTAGGAGAAGGGAAAGAAGTTCATCCGTCAATTTATATTTTGGCTGCTTTGTTTATTCTTAGATTTACTATTTTGCCACATTAATCAAAGAAAAAGAGAGAAAAGGATGCTCCTGCTGGTAACAGCCAGAGGATCCTTTGATCTCATTTGAATGAAACAAAAAAGGAGGGAATGAACGTGAAGCGCTATGACATTGGAGTCGTTGGCGGAGGACAATTGGGAAAAATGTTGTTGATGGAAGGGCACCAAAGGGGGTTAACTTTTGCTGTTTTAGATCCTTCTGAAAGGTGTCCAGCAGGGGTAATGGCTCATGAATTGATTCATGGCCGTTTTTTTGATGAAAAGAGTATTCGGTTGCTGGCAGAGAAAAGTCAAAGGATCACCTATGAATTTGAACATATCCATGCTGAATCTTTAATGAAGCTAGAAAAAGAAGGGATTTCTGTGATGCCATCAGCAGAAACGCTTTACATGATTCAAGATAAATACAGACAGAATCAGGCCTTGGAAGACAAAGGATTGCCAGTGCCTGCTTATAGAAAAATCCATGGGGTGGAGGACTTGAAAAAGGCAGCGGAAACCTTTGGATTCCCATTTCTTTTGAAACGTTGCCGAGGCGGGTATGATGGAAAAGGGAATATAGTGATTCGCCGTGAAGAGGAATTGGAAGCAGCTTTTCATGGGTTAGAAGGTTTGGAGCACCCTTTGATGGGGGAAGTATTTGTGGATTTTTTGATGGAAATATCCGTGATTGTTGCTCGAGACCAGCAAGGAGAAACAGAAACCTTTCCTGTGGGACAAAATATCCACCGAGATAGCATTTTGGATAGGTGTATTGTGCCAGCGCCACTGCCAGAATCGGTGTTACAAAAGGCGGCATCCCTAGCAGCCGAAACTATGAAACAGTTGAAGGGAACCGGGATCTTCTGTATTGAGATGTTTGTGGGTCGAGGATATGAATTATGGATTAATGAAATTGCACCTAGAACCCACAACTCAGGCCACTATACCATAGAAGCCTGCACTATTTCTCAGTTTGGGCAGCAGATCCGCGGGTTGATGGGATGGCCGCTGGAGAAGCCAAAGCTACGAAAACCTGCGGTTATGCTTAATCTCTTGGGAGATCCAGATAAAAGTGGACCGCCTAGGTTGGAAGGCATGGAAGAAGCTATGAAGTTGACGGAAGTATACCCTCATTTTTATGGAAAAACGGAAAGTAAGCCTGGGAGAAAAATGGGTCATGTGACGGTTTTAGGGGACACTAGGGAAGAAGCCATGGAAAAAGCGGAAAAAATTCGGAGTATGCTTAAAGTCAAAGCTGGAGAATAAGGAGAAGAGGTGGATGTTGATGAAAGAACCAGAGGTTGGGATTATTATGGGAAGCGATTCAGATTTACCAGTAATGAAAGAGGCAACTCAGGCATTGTCAGATTTAGGAATTTCATCGGAAATGACGATTGTTTCGGCACATCGTACACCGGAGCGTATGACAGCTTACGCACAACAGGCTAAGGAGCGAGGCATTAAAGTGATTATTGCAGGTGCTGGTGGTGCAGCTCATTTACCGGGAATGGTGGCTTCCATGACAACACTTCCTGTTATTGGAGTGCCAGTTAAGAGTAAAGCTCTAAATGGTTGGGACTCTTTGCTATCCATTGTACAAATGCCAGCAGGGATTCCTGTGGCAACCGTAGCTATTAATGGTGCTGGAAACGCTGGATTACTGGCAGCTCAGATGTTGGCAATAACCAATGTTGAAATTGACAAAAAGCTGGAAATCTTTCGAGAGCGTCAAAAGGATCAGGTTATTAAAAAAGCAGAAGCTTTGGAAAAAATGGGGATAGATGCTTTTCTGGAAGGGAGATAGTAGAATGAGGAATACAGGGGTACCAGCAAAAAAAGAAATGCTGTACGAAGGAAAGGCAAAACAGGTGTATGCCACAGAGGATTCTTCTCAGGTTATCGTTTTTTTCAAAGACGATGCAACGGCTTTTAACGGAAAAAAGAAACGTCTTATTCCTGGAAAAGGGGAAATAAACAATACGATATCCTCTCTTCTCTATGGATATTTGGAAGAGAAGGGAGTAAAAACCCACTTTATTCGTCAATTATCCCCAAGAGAAATGTTGGTGGATGCAGTAGAGATTATTCCTTTGGAAGTGATCCTTCGCAATATTGCCGCAGGCTCTATGGCTAGAAATTTGGGAGTGGAAGAAGGGACAGTACTAAAAAAACCGATTCTGGAGTATTCTTTTAAAAAGGATGAATTGGGAGATCCTATGGTCAGTGAAGATCATATTTTAGCCTTGGAATGGGCAACGGAAGAGCAGGTAGCGGCGATTCGAAAAAAAGCCTTAATCATCAATGACTTACTAAAAGAGGTCATGGGAAAAGCAGGCCTTCGGTTAGTAGATTTTAAGTTGGAATTTGGCATGAAGCGGGAAGAACTTTTATTGGCGGATGAAATATCTCCGGATACTTGTCGTTTGTGGGAGATGGAAACCGGTGAAATCATGGACAAAGATCGATTTAGAAAAGATTTAGGACAGGTAGAGGAACATTATCAGGAAGTGTTGAAGAGAATTGAAAAAGTGCTGAGTCTTTAAGATGGAGGGGTGACTGTGACCAAGGAATTGATGTGGGATGGGCTTAAAGAAGAGTGTGGTGTGGTAGGATTGATTCAGACGGAAGACGACCATACGTCTGAGTTGCTGTATTATGGGCTTTACGCACTGCAGCACAGAGGACAGGAAAGCGCTGGCATAGCAGTTAATAATGGGGAACAAGCTAAGTGGCACAAAGACATGGGTTTGGTATCAGAAGTGTTTAGCGAAAGTGCCTTAGAAAAACTAACAGGGAAAATTGGAATAGGTCATGTTCGGTATTCCACTTCTGGAGAATCTGACATTGAAAATGCACAGCCTCTTGTAGTGCGTTATCGTGGTGGTACCATTGCGTTGGCACATAATGGGAACTTGGTGAATGCTAAGCTGTTAAGGAGCCGATTGGAGGACTCTGGTGTTGTGTTCCAAACCACCATTGATTCTGAAGTGGTGGTAAATTTGATTGCTCGCTATAGTAATGAAGGGATTCATGGCGCCATTCGCCGCTCTATGGAACTAATTAAAGGTGCCTATGCCTTGGTGATTATGAACGAAGAATGTTTAATTGGTGTTCGAGATCCACTGGGTTTAAGACCGCTTTGCATCGGTAAGACAGAAAAAGGCTATGTACTGGCCTCGGAGAGCTGTGCTTTCGATGTGATGGGAGCGGAAATCGTAAGAGATGTAGAACCAGGGGAAATGGTCACCATTACATCGGAGGGCATAGAGTCTGAATTTTTTCAGACATCTGCCAGAAGGGCTGGTTGTATTTTTGAATATATCTATTTTGCGAGACCAGATAGCATTATGGATGGCGTTAATGTATATCATGCTAGAAAAAATTCGGGGCGTATTCTTTCTAAAGAGATGCCTGTAGAGGCAGATATGGTTATGGCGGTACCAGACTCATCTATTCCAGTGGCTCTGGGTTATGCAGAAGAATCTGGAATCCCCTATGGAGAAGGATTGATCAAGAATCGATATATTGGCAGGACGTTTATCCAGCCAACTCAGGCCATTCGTGAACTGGCAGTGAAGTTAAAACTATCGCCCATGGCGGCTAATATCCGAGGAAAAAAATTGATTCTCATTGATGATTCTATTGTTCGGGGTACGACCAGCAAACGAATTGTAGAAACCTTGAAACAGGCGGGTGCAAAAGAAGTGCATGTGCGAGTCAGTTCGCCTCCAGTGGCGTATAGTTGCTACTTTGGTATTGATACACCAGACCGGAGTCAGCTCATTGGTGCCGTTAAAACCGTGGATCAAATCTGTAAGATCATAGGAGCAGATAGTCTCTACTACCTTAGTCACGAAGGACTGGTACAAGCCGTCGGAAAACCAAGAAAGCAGTTTTGTTTAGCCTGTTTTGATGGAGATTATCCTATGGAACTGCCAGAAAAAGAGAAGAAACAGAATGGACATCGGGTATTTCAACGATTAGAAGAGGAGGGTTCCTGATGGATAAAATGACCTATGAATCAGCAGGTGTGGATGTGCAGGAAGGGCAGCGAAGCGTGGAATTGATGAAACAAGCCGTTCAAAAAACCATGACCAAAGAAGTGCTGCAGGGCCTTGGTAGTTTTGGAGCAATGGTACAGCCAGATCTGACCAATATGGACCAACCAGTGATGGTATCTGGAACGGATGGAGTTGGAACCAAGTTGAAATTGGCGTTTTTAATGGATCGTCACGATACCATTGGACAGGATTGCGTAGCGATGTGCGTGAACGATATTTTATGCCATGGAGCAAAACCTTTGTTTTTTCTGGATTATTTGGCTACGGGAAAACTGAAAGCTGAAAAAGCAGCTAGCGTTGTTGCTGGCATTGCCGAAGCCTGTAAAGAGGTGGGCTGTGCTTTAGTTGGCGGGGAAACTGCAGAGATGCCAGGATTTTACAGCGACGGAGAATATGATTTGGCTGGTTTTGCCGTAGGCATGGTGGATCGAAAAAAAATGATCACAGGCGAAAAGATTCAGGTAGGCGATGTTATTCTTGGCTTAGCTTCTTCGGGACTTCATAGCAATGGTTTTTCTCTGGTTCGGAAAATATTATTGGAAAAAGAGGGTCTAAAGCTGACGGAGCCCTTTGGAGCACAAGGAAAAACCTTGGGAGAAGAATTGCTGACACCTACGGCCCTCTATGTTAAACCTGTGCTGGCAATGATGGAAGAAATTACCATTAAAGGACTGGCTCATATTACCGGCGGCGGATTTTATGAAAATATTCCACGAGTGCTTCCAGAAGGAAGAGCCGCTAACCTAAGGATGGGAAGCTGGAAAATTCCTCCTATTTTTGAATGCTTAAAAGAAAAAGGGCCTTTGGAAGATGACGTGCTCTTTGGAACTTTTAATATGGGAATTGGCATGGTCATGGTGGTGGCGCCAGAAGATGTCCACACAGCTTTGGAGTTGTTGCACAAGCATGGACAACTGGCTTGGGAAATTGGTGGAGTCACAGAAGGAAATGGACAGGTGACGGTATGCAACCAGTGAAAGTAGCTGTATTTATTTCTGGTGGTGGCACCAATATGCAAAGCCTCATAGATGCTGTGCATAAGAAGGAACTTAATATCCAAATCTGTCTGGTAATTTCCAGTGACAAAGAAGCTTATGGTGTACAACGAGCCCAAAGAGAAGGGATCAAGGTAAAATGTCTGGATGAAGTAGGAAGTCAGGAGGAAGCGAGAGAAGAAGCAATGCTGAAATGCCTGGAGGAACAAGCCATTGAACTGATCGTATTAGCTGGATTTGTCAAAAAAGTACCAAATTCTGTAGTGAGAACCTATGAACATAGGATCATTAATGTGCATCCGTCTCTTATTCCAGCTTTTTCTGGTTTGGGTTATTATGGGGCTAAAGTCCATGAGGCAGTGCATCGTCGTGGCGTGAAACTGACTGGCGCAACGGTTCATTTTGTCAATGAAGGAATGGATGAAGGCCCGATTATTCTACAGGAAGCCGTAGCCTTAACAGGAGAGGAGACACCAGCTATTATTGCGGACAAAGTATTGAAATTGGAACATCGACTATTGCCAAAAGCCCTAGGCCTTTTGGTTAACAATGAATTGGCCATTGAAAATGGTCGGGTTATCAAGAGAGAAAAGGGGGCTGACAATCATGAAAAGGGCACTCATTAGTGTTTCGGATAAAAAGGACATTCAAAAAGTGGGACAAATCTTACATGAACAGGGGATTGAGATCCTCTCCACTGGAGGAACGGCAAAAATTTTGTCAGATCATGGCATTCCAGTAAAGGAAGTGGCGGAAATAACAGGATTTCCAGAGTGTCTGGATGGGCGGGTAAAAACCCTACATCCGGCAATTCATGGTGGATTATTAGCAAGACGAAGCCTACCGGAGCATATGAAAACATTGAAAGAGCAAGGAATGGAAACCATCGATCTGGTGATTATTAATTTATATCCTTTTAAAGAAACCATGCTTAAGACAGACGCCTCTTTTCAGGAGGTAGTGGAACAAATTGATATAGGTGGACCAGCCATGCTTCGATCTGCAGCAAAAAATCACGAAGATGTGACGGTAGTGGTGGATCCTGAAGATTACCCTAGGGTTTTAGAAGAAATAAAAACAATGGGAAATACCAGTTTGACCACTCGAAAAAACCTGGCTGCCAAAGTATTTCAACTAACGAGCCACTATGATACGTTGATTGCCTCCTACCTTTCTCAGGAACAGGAAGAACCTTTTCCCAATACCAAAACCCTAACCTTTGAAAAAGTACAGGATCTCCGGTATGGTGAAAATCCCCATCAACAGGCAGCTTTTTATCGAGAAGTAAATGCTACCAAGGGGACGTTACCGGCGGCAAAGCAGTTGCAGGGAAAAGAACTTTCCTTTAACAATATTAACGATGCGGCAGGAACCTTAAGTTTGCTGCAGGAATTTGATGCCCCAACGGCAGTGGCTGTAAAACACACGAATCCATGTGGCGTTGCATCAGCAGATACCATTGAAGAAGCCTACGAAAGAGCGTTTCAGACAGATCCACTTTCTATTTTTGGTGGAATTGTGGCGGTTAATCGTCCTTTGACAGAAGCTGCAGCCGTTAAAATGGCAGCTATCTTTCTAGAGGTTATTTTGGCACCTTCCTTCACCAAAGAAGCCTTGGAGGTATTGGCTCAAAAGCCTAATATTCGTCTCTTGGAAATCCCGGAAATAGAGAAAAGAGAGAAAGGAGCCGTGGATTTAAAGCGAGTGCCAGGTGGACTACTTTTGCAAGATGCAGATGAGCGTCTGTGGGAGGCAATGGAAACCAAAACCCTACGATCTCCATCAGAAGCAGAAAAAAAGGATTTAGAGTTTGCTTGGAAAATTGTAAAACACGTAAAATCCAACGCGATTGTATTTGTGAAGGATCAACAAACCTTAGCCCTAGGGCCAGGTCAGACCAGTCGCATATGGGCACTTCAAAACGCCCTCAGCAACTCGATTCATACTGTTGAAGGGGCGGTGATGGCTTCCGATGCTTTTTTTCCTTTTCCAGACTGTGTAGAAGCTGCCAATGCAGCCGGGGTGACAGCCATTATCCAACCAGGTGGATCCCAAAAAGATCAAGACTCCATTGACGCTTGCAACAAAGCGGGAATGACCATGGTATTTACTGGAACGAGACACTTCAAACATTAGGAGTTGATAAGGATGAAGATACTGATAATAGGCAACGGTGGTAGAGAACATACCTTGGCTTGGAAGCTCAGCCAGTCTTCGGAAGGACATAGGCTCTACTGTGCCCCTGGGAATCCAGGCATTGGTCAATTGGCAGTATGTGTTGAAATTCAACCAGATCAAATAAAGGAGCTAAAAGCCTTTGCCCTGGAGCAACAAATTGATCTAACAATTGTGGGGCCAGAAGTGCCATTGGTGGCAGGTATCGTAGATCAATTTAGAGAAGCGGACCTTCCGATTGTAGGGCCGGATCAAGCCGCTGCTCGTTTAGAAGGGAGCAAATCTTTTGCGAAAGCCTTTATGAAACAATACAAAATTCCTACAGGTCATTATGAAGTGGCATATGATTCCGTGGAAGCCAAAGAAAAACTGAAAGCCTTTACCTATCCGGTGGTGATTAAGGCCGACGGCTTAGCGGCTGGAAAAGGAGTATTGATTTGTCATCAAGAGGCGGAAGCGGATCA
Organism: Tindallia texcoconensis; assembly: GCF_055383815.1. Classification (NCBI taxonomy): domain Bacteria; kingdom Bacillati; phylum Bacillota; class Clostridia; order Peptostreptococcales; family Tindalliaceae; genus Tindallia; species Tindallia texcoconensis. Next base: position 911,094 of record NZ_AP042431.1, on the reverse strand, counting down.
GGCTATTGAAGCTATTTTGGAAAAAAATGCTTTTGGCGATGCAGGGAAACATTTGGTCATAGAGGAGTTTTTAGAAGGAATCGAAACATCGGTGCTCTGCTTTGTAGATGGGAAAACAATTCTCCCTATGGTTAGTTCTCAGGATCACAAACAGATAGGAGAGGGGGATACGGGGCCTAACACTGGTGGGATGGGGACTTATTCTCCCAATAGAGTATATACGGAAGCCATGGCTAAAGAAGTGGAAGCAATGATTCTTCAGCCAACATTAAAAGGGATTCAACTTGAAGAAATGGATTTCCGAGGGATTCTTTTCATTGGGCTTATGATCACAGCAGATGGACCCAAAGTGTTGGAATACAATGTGCGCTTTGGAGATCCAGAAACCCAAGTGGTAGTGCCTAAACTAAAGAATGATTTAAGTCAGGTGTTGATACATCTTCTTAATAGAAATCTTGATAAAGTTCAGCTAGAATGGTCTGAAGAAACTACAGTCTGCATTGTGCTGGCTTCTGGTGGGTATCCAGGTTCCTATAAAACAGGGATCCCTATCCTTGGTCTGGAGGATATTCCTGAGGACGTTCTGGTCTTTCATGCAGGAACAGCTTCTGAGAAAGACCAGTTAGTAACGGCAGGCGGTAGAGTACTTGGTGTGACAGCTACTGGAATAGAGGTAGAAGAAGCTAGGAGCAAAGCCTATGCAGCTGCAGAGAAAATTCAATTTCAAGGAAAAACTTACCGCAAGGATATCGGACTGCGATAGGCCTAGGTTTCTTGATTAAAGAACTAGGGTATTATCGATAAGACGAGTACGTCCAATAAAGACTGCTAAGGCAATTAAGACTGGCTTTTCCAGGGTTTCAAGAGGTTGTAAGGAAGTAGGGTGAAGGATTTCAATATATTGAACCTGGATCTTCGAATCGGACTTTAATCGCTGTTCCAGGTGCTCACGAAGGAGATGTGGGTCTTTCCCCTGGTTTTCGATCCATTGTGTTCCTTCTTTTAAGGCTTGGCTTAATAACAGGGCAGAAACCCGTTCTTCTGGTTTTAAATAGACATTACGAGAGCTCATGGCAAGACCGTCGGCTTCTCTGATAATGGGGCAGGCCATTATGTCTACTTCCATATTTAAGTCTTTCACCATCTGTCTAATCACTTGAACTTGCTGTACATCTTTTTGGCCAAAGTAGGCTCGCTGGGGATGGACCAGATGAAATAGCTTGTTGACCACAATAGCAACACCATCAAAATGTCCTGGCCGATAACGTCCGCACATTCCCTTAGCGATGGAACCCATGGATATACGGGTGCAAAGATCTGATGGATACATATCCTCAGCACTGGGATTGAAGAGTACATCTGCGCCAGCTTCTTCTGCCAGTGCAGCATCTGCTGTAAGGTTTCTAGGGTACTGATGAAAGTCTTCGTTGGCACCAAATTGAGTCGGGTTCACAAAGATACTGACCACTACTCGTTGGTTCTCTTGGCGGGCTGCTCGGATTAATGAGAGATGACCTTCATGCAGGGCTCCCATGGTGGGAACTAATCCGATGGATTTTCCTTGAGATCGATTCAGGGCAGAATCTTCTTGCATTTCCTTGAGTTGATGAATAATTTTCAATTAAAACCCCTCCATAGATAAAATGAATCATAAGGATGATTTTCTCAGATGTTATTGTATCATGAGTTTAGCGAAAAGAGTGATGGAGATGAAAGAAATATTGATGAATGAAATAAAGGGGTTTCGCATTGGGCACTCCCATGATTTCCAAGGAGCCACAGGATGCACCGTAGTATTGTGTCCAGAAGGTGCTACGGCAGGAGTAGACGTGGGCGGAGGAGCTCCAGGAACCCGTGAAACAGATTTGTTGAATCCGGTTAACATGGTAGATCAAGTCCATGGGGTGGTGCTTGCTGGTGGAAGTGCTTATGGATTGGATGCCGCCGGAGGTGTGATGAAGTATCTAGAAGAAAAAGGGTATGGATTTGATGTGAAAGTAGCCAAGGTGCCCATCGTATGCAGTGCAGTTCTTTTTGATCTGGCGGTGGGAAATGCTTTTCGACGACCAGATGCAGCCATGGGGTATCAAGCATGTGAGAATGCAGGCGTATCCCCACTCATGGTTGGAAGCATAGGTGCTGGAACTGGGGCTACTATTGGGAAACTTAAAGGATATACACGAGCCATGAAAGGTGGAATCGGATTTTTTGCCTTGGAAATAGGAAGGCTAAAGGTCCATGCCTTAGTGGCTGTGAATGCCTTTGGAGATGTGGTGAATCCCGCCACAGGAGAACGGGTAGCCGGATTACTTCGGGAAGATAAGAAGGCATTGGCAGGTACAGAAGAAACAATGATCTTGGATGGCATCGAAGAAAAAGTATCCTTCAGTGGCAATACAAGCCTTGGAGTGGTGATGACCAACGCAAAAATCACCAAAACACAAGCAACAAAAGTGGCATCCATGGCACAGGATGGCTTTGCCCGCAGCATTAGGCCCTGTCATACCATGGTTGACGGAGATACCATTTTTGTGTTAGGAACTGGTGAAACACCAGTAGATGGAAGTTTACTTGGTACCTTGGCGGCAAAAGCCATAGAAGGGGCAGTATTGAATGCGGTTACCAACGCTGAAGGATTATTTGGCATTCCTGGGATCAAGGATCTGGAGAACAGGCTTTTATGGTAGGGTGAAACATGGTACAATAAAGGGAAAAGAGTTTGTACTAAATGAAGCAGCACCATCACAGAGGAGGCAATTGTAAATGGAAAAGAATCTGGATCAGTTGGCGGTCAATTCAATAAGAATACTTTCTGCTGAAGCCGTTGAAAAAGCAAAGTCCGGTCACCCTGGGCTGCCCATGGGAGCCGCACCTATGGCATACACCCTTTGGAGTCGTGTCATGAAGCATAATCCTAAAAATCCAGTATGGAAAAACAGAGACCGATTTGTACTGTCTGCCGGTCATGGTAGCATGCTCCTCTACTCGCTGTTGCATCTATTTGGATATGATTTAAACATGGAAGAAATCAAGCAATTTAGACAATGGGACAGTCGAACCCCGGGACACCCAGAGTACGGCCATACCACTGGAGTAGAAACGACTACAGGGCCTTTAGGCCAAGGGATTGCCAACGCTGTAGGCATGGCCATGGCAGAAGCAAAGCTAGCAGTACAGTTTAATAAAGCGAAATACCCAGTGGTAGATCATTATACCTATGTGCTGGCTGGTGATGGCTGTATGATGGAGGGGATTGCCTCAGAAGCTTCTTCCTTGGCAGGGACTTTGGGCCTTGGAAAGCTGATTGTCCTTTATGATTCCAATGAAATTTCCATCGAAGGTAGAACTTCTCTTGCCTTCCGTGAAGATGTTAAAAAACGATATGAAGCCTACGGATGGCAAGTAATACAGGTAAAAGATGGGAATGATATTGAATCCATCCATCAAGCATTAAAAGATGCGAAAGAGGATCAGGAACATCCAACTCTTATAGAGGTGGTGACGGAAATTGGCTATGGATCTCCGGCAAAGCAGGGGAAAGCCTCCGCTCATGGAGAACCTTTGGGAGCGGAAAATTTGGTGGAAGCAAAATCATTCCTAAGTTGGAATGAAGATCCCTTTGTTTTGCCTAAAGAGATGCAAGAAGTTGAGGAAGCGGCTCTTACAACAGGATTAAAAAATGAAGCTGCTTGGGAAATGATGATGGAAGAATATTTTAGAGAGTTCCCAGAAAAGGAAAAAGAGTGGAATGCCTGGTATGGAAACCAAGGGGTTGTGGAAGCTCTGGATCAAGAGGATATCTGGACATACGATAAAGCGGATGCTACCCGTAGTGCTTCTGGTGAAATCCTTAATCGATTGGCTAAAGTGATTCCGAATTTAATGGGTGGATCTGCAGATCTGGCACCTTCTAACAAGACACTGATGAAGGAAAGAGAAGATTTTCAACGGGAGAATTATCAAGGGTCCAACCTGCGATTTGGAGTACGAGAACATGCCATGGCAGCTATTGGCAATGGCATAGCGCTCCATGGTGGATTGATTCCTTATGTAGCTACTTTTTTTGTGTTTACGGATTATATGAAAGCATCCATGCGACTTTCTTCCTTAATGAAGGTGCCGCTGACGTATGTGTTGACCCATGATAGCATCGGGGTGGGTGAAGATGGTCCGACCCATCAGCCTATTGAGCATTTAATGGCTCTGAGAAGTGTTCCGAACATGATTGTGTTTCGTCCTGCAGATGGCAAAGAAACCGCCATGGGTTGGAAATTAGCCCTTGAAAATAATGAAACCCCGGTTTCTCTAGTGTTGACAAGACAAAAACTACCACTGTACGAAAATAGTGGAGAAGAAGCTTTAAAAGGCGCTTATATTTTAGAAGATGCAGATAAGGGAGAGCCGGACATCTTGTTGATGGCTACAGGATCTGAAGTAGAATTGATTGTAGAGGCTGCAGCACAATTGAGAGAAAAAGGATATCGGCCACGCGTCATCAGTATGCCTTCTTGGGAACTATTTGAAAAACAATCTCAAGCATACAAGGAAAGCATTATGCCGCCAGGACTTCGAAAGCGGGTAGCAGTAGAAGCGGGTTCCACTTTGGGATGGTATAAATATGTAGGCATAGATGGGAAGGTAATTGGGTTAGATCATTTTGGGGCGTCGGCTCCAGGCAATATACTGTTTGAAAAATTTGGATTGACGGTAGATCAAGTGACTCAAAAGGCATTAGAGCTACTTCGATAAACCATAAAAACCGCCGATAAAATCGGCGGTTTTTTAATAGGTATCATGGATGCTTATTAGATGGGAAGAGGATGTTTTTTTATGGGATTTGAAGGACTTGCCCAGCTCTGAGGCTACTAGGATCAGTAATGTTATTGGCATCCATAATTTCTGGATAGCGACTACCGTCGTTATACATTTTTCGACTAATACTGTAGAGGGTGTCTCCAGATTTAACGGTGTACTGGGAAGGGGGATCCTCCGTTGAAGGGGGTTCTTCTTCAGGAAGCTCTTCATCAGGTTCTTCTGGGAAGGTTTCAGGAAACCCTTCTGGATCAGCAGGGTCTTCTAGGAGACCTTCTTCTGGCATCTCCTCATCTTCCAATCCATTATCCTCTGAGACATTTTGTTCCGTGATGTCTTCGATTGGTGGCCTATCAGTTTCAGCCAATTGTTCTGAATCTTTAGGCTCTCCAGTTAAAATCCGGCTAACTCCCCAAATGCCTGTGAAAAAAACCACGATAATCAAGGCAAAGGAAATAGCTAAGCGTTGAAGTTTCTTTGCTTTTTTTGATTTTCGCCCCTCTTTTTTCTCTCGAGTATAGAGAAAAGAGCGTTTGGGTGCATCTGGATGGTCTGGCATTGTAAGTGGAACTTGCTTCTCTTTGGAAGGCGGAGGGACAATGGATGCTTTGGGTTCCTCTTGACTCATACGAGCCCGAAAATAAACAGGATTAAAATCCTTTTGGATATCGCCTTCTGTATCATAAAGACCTTGGTAGCAGTTTCGAATAATGGCATCAACGGCAGGTTCTATTTCTCGGATCTCAGGAGTGAGTTCGGCGGACACTGAGTTTCCGTAAATCGTTAAGATAAAGTCGCCGATTCGCTGCAGGTATTCTTTATGGGTTACGATGAGGTCTTGTGGCGAAAAAAAAGGAATGTGATTAAAGCACACTAGTTTACGGTCAACAATGGAAATATTTCCAAAAGAGCAAAGTACATACTTTAGGAGCAGGGGGAGGTCTTCAAAGCTGCGGATATGATTCAGAAAATTACTGACGATCATACCTTTTTCGTAGGGATTCAGATAGGTGTTGGTAATAAAATTGGATAGCGGTTTTCCAGGGCAACAACGTGAAACCGTGTGTAACACATCCTCTAACACAAGAATCTCTACAAAAATGTCTTTGAGTTCATGTTCATATTCCAAAAAAGCATTGGTAATAGGGGAGCCGGCATCCATGTCTTTGAAAACAGTAATATAAACTGGGTTTTTAGATTCGGTAAACTGGTCCGACCCAAGGTATATCTTTTGGAATGCATCATGGTGAAGGGTTTCTTCAATCAAATATTGGTTGTTAATCATTTTTTCTGGTGGCATAGGATAGGCAACCTCCTTTCAAAAAAAGTCCTACGTCATATTTCCCCGCATCATATTAATGGGATAAAAAAAGCTCCATACGCTTATATTCGTGATAGAAAGACAAAATCCTTTTTTTTGATACACAGATTTTGAAGATGAAAATCTAGCACTACCCTTCTTTTACCCGAAATGAAGGGAGGGAAACTGGATTGTGAGAAGCAGGGCTGAAATTTTACTGAGTTACATAGCTGTTCAGAAACAGAGGCTTCCGATATAATGGATGGAAACAACCGTGGAAAGATAGAGGTGAACTTATGTGAAACTCATAAAAAACAAGATATGGGTAGGGATCCTACTGGTCCTATATTTCTTTTTGATGGTAGCATACCTTCCTGTAGCAGCGGAAGATGGCCTGGGTAACCTTTATGATCGCAGACAGCAATCGGTATTTCGGGTAGCTTTTGATCCGGAAATGCCGCCTTTTCAGTATGAAGCGGGTGGAAAAAGAGAATATAATGGCTTCTCCATACAGCTATTGGAGCATATAGGACAACAAAATTTTTTTTCTATTCACTGGGTTCCTTTGTCCACAGAAGAAGCGGCTCGCCAGCTTCAGGAAAATCGGATCGATATGATTTTAGGCATTGCTTATCAAGCCCGTTACGCTCAACAAATGGAGTTTACAGAGCCCTACTTTTCATCTAGCATTGCTTTGGTGGTTCCTAAATCCGAAGCCGATGACATAGAAACCATTGCAGATTTATCGGAAAAATTAGTAGCGGTACAGCGTGGTTCAGTAGCCTATGAATTTCTTCAAAACCTTCGACGAATAGATTTTAATGGGACTTCCAGTCAGAAAAAAGCCTTTGATCTTCTGGTCATGGGTCGTGCGGATGCGTTAGTCGGAGATCGATGGGTGTTGCAGCATTATTTGGAAGAGAAAAACTTGACGGATGACTATGTGGTCACCAGTAGTTTTATGCTGCCAGTAGAATATACCATGGCAGTGAAAAGTGAAAATTACGCCATCCTAAACTTGCTTAATCGAGGAATTCAGATGACTAGAAGTCAAAGTGACTACCAAAGGATTTCTGATAAGTGGTTTGGTGGAGAAGACTTTCAACAGCGGTTAGAGTATCTTTTGAGAATTTTTGCGATTGCCAGTGGAATGACCGTGTTGATTATTCTAGGGATTCTTTGGTGGAATCGTCTGCTGACCAAGGAAGTGCAGAAAAAGACAGCAGAATTAAAGATGGCCAACGATGATTTAAGTCAACAAATTCAGGAAACACTGGATATGAGTGAATTAAAGAACCAAATACTGGAAAATAGTCCAAGGGGTTTGGTGACAATGGACTGTGAGGGTCAAATAACTTCTGTTAACCCCATGGCCTTTCAAATGATGTCTATGGACGAAGGTTCTATGCATTCTTTTTTTTATGAGGTGGATCTGTTGAAGTCCATATTGGTGAATAAAATGGAAGATGTATTAAAAAAGGGGACCCAGTTCATAGGAGGAGAGATAGAATGGGTGAATGCTGAATTTCAAAAATCCGACATACGGTATACCGTCTATCCACTGCGAAATCATGAAAAGAATATTATAGGAGCGATTGTTTCTTTTGAAGAGATTACAGAGGAAAAGAAAATGCGCGCCCAAGGGTTTGAAAAGGAAAAGTCCAGAGCCTTGAGTCAGGTAGTGGCAGGCATTGCTCATGAAATAAGAAACCCCTTAACTTCTATAAAGACCTTTGTGGAAGTATTACCAGCAAAAATTAATAATCCAAAGTTTCGGCAAGATATGATCAATCACGTTCCCAAAGAAATTGATCGCATTAGCCAGTTGATCGAGAGTTTGATTGATTATGCGAAGCCTAAAAAAATCAATAAACAGGAAGTGGATATGGAAAAAATGATTGAATCCTGCCAGGTGCTTTTTAAACCAACCTTTGAAAAAAAAGGAATGAAACTAGTAACCATGCTAGAATCTCCCTTAGTGATCTATGCAGATCGGGATCAAGTAAAACAAGCCTTGGTAAACTTTATGCTTAATGGAATGGAAGCCATGGAAAAAAAAATATCTGAAGCAAATTCCCGGAAGCCATTGACTATGGAGATCCAAGGCTTTGCAAGAAAGGGATTTGTTGAAATACTCCTTCGGGATGAGGGAGTGGGCATGGATCAGGTGGAAGTGAATAAGATGTTGGATCCTTTCTATACAACAAAAAAAAGTGGCACTGGACTGGGTCTTACCTTGTCCAAAAAATATATTGAAGAAAACAATGGACATGTTTATTTTGAGAGCATAAAAGATCATGGCACAACGGTTCACCTAAAATTTGAGAGGATGGAGCCTTAATGGAACGAATCATAATTTTGGATGATGAGATATCTATTTGTACTTCTTTGGAGTTTGCCCTGGAAGATCACTATGAAGTCAAAGCAACAACGGAACCATATCAGGCCATTCAGTGGCTAGAAGAAGAAAACGCACATTTATGTTTGCTGGATTTGAAGATCGATGGAATCAGTGGCATTGATGTGCTTCAGGAAATGAAGGGGATTCAAAAGGATCTAGTCGTCATTATGATGACGGCTTACGGTTCCATTGCTTCTTCTGTGGATGCCATTAAAAAAGGGGCCTATACCTATTTAACCAAGCCGCTTCAAATAGAAGGCCTTTTAGCAACGATTGATCAGGCCCTTGAATATCAGCGGCTCAACCAAAGAGTAGAAGATTTAAGCCAGGAACTAGAAGGGAAATATCGGTATCAAGGAATTATTGGGAATAGTCCTCAGATGCAAAAAGTATTTGATAAAATTGAAAAACTAAAAGACTTAGACACCAACGTGTTAATTCATGGAGAGAGTGGCACTGGGAAAGAATTAGTAGCCAAAGCCCTTCATTATTCAGGGAATCGAAAAAAACACCCATTTGTTGCATTAAACTGTGCTGCCATACCAGAGAATCTCTTGGAAAGCGAGCTGTTTGGCCATGTGAAAGGTGCTTTTTCAGGAGCACATTCGGATAAGCTAGGGAAATTTAAATATGCAGATAGGGGTACCTTGTTTTTAGATGAAATTGGGGATATGCCCTTAGGGCTTCAGGCAAAACTTCTGCGCGTATTGCAAGAAAAGGAAGTAACGCCTTTGGGAGCCAATAAACCAGAGGTAGTTCGGGCTAGGGTAGTAGCAGCCACTAATCAGGATTTGATGGAAGCTGTTGGGTCAGGTAGGTTTCGAGAGGATTTGTATTATCGATTGAATGTGGTCCATCTTTCTTTACCTGCTTTGAGGGACATACGGCAAGATTTGCCGATTTTTATCCGACATTTTCTAAAGGTGTATAAACAAAAAGAGGACCGAGCATTAGGGGTATCAGAAGCAGCGATGAAATGCCTACTCAATTATGATTATCCAGGAAACATCCGAGAGCTCAGTAATATAGTTGAATCTGTTTGTGTGATGGCGGAAGGAGAATATATTGAAGAGCAAGACCTACCGGAACCCCTTCGGGCTAATTCCTGGGTAAAGGCTCCTGAAGCTCAAGATCCCTTTAAACAAATGGTGGGGTCCACATTGGAATCCATAGAAAAAGAAGTCATTCGAGAAACCTTAAAAGCTCAAAATGGGCATCGGCAAAAAACAGCGGATATGTTGGGGATTAGTGAGAGGGGCCTGCGAAACAAAATAAACCGGTATCAGCTGGATTAAAGAGCCAATATCGGCAAAAAATGCCGATGAGGTAAAAAATGCCGACTTGAAAAGATGGATCCTGTAGCTTTATAAATGTTGGAAAATAAAGGGTTGTCTAAAATATGCCATAGAGATGGAAAAATATGCCGTTTTTGTGTTGGGTTGAGAAGTGCTTTAAATGAAATTTGAAGGTTTTAGGGCCTCGGAACCCAGTAGTAATGGGATTGAGCAGAGGTGTGGGAAGTGGGGAATGTTGGCACGAGTATTGCAAGAATATAGAGGTGTTGCATCATAAGATAATAAAGATGAAAAGGGGAGATTTAAAATGAAGAAATTACTAATTCTTTTATTGGCCTTGGCTATGGTTTTAGCTGCATGTGGTGGCGGCACCGACGAAGCAACAGCTCCTGCCGATGAAAATGGAGAAGAAACAGCCTCAGCAGTGGATCCAGATTTATTTATTACGGTTGCCACCGGCCCTACGAGTGGGATTTATTACCCTATTGGCGGAGCATTTTCAAGTGTGATTCAAAATGATCTTGGTTTCCGTTCTTCAGCCCAGTCAACGGGAGCTTCAGTAGAGAATGTTAATTTACTCCTGAACAACCAAGCGGAAATGGCTATTGCCATGGCAGATGCTGTAACCCAGGCTTACGAAGCATTTGGTGCTTTTGAAGATCAAGAACCCAAAGAAGAATTAAGAGGCATGATGAGTTTGTACCCTAATTATGTTCAATTGGTCTCTATGGCAAACTCTGGCATTGAAAGTTTCTATGATTTAGAAGGGAAGCGAGTAGGCATTGGTGCACCAAATTCAGGTGTAGAATTAAATGCAAGGCTTATGTTTGAAGCTCATGGAATGACCTATGAAGACATCAACGAAGATTATTTAGACTATGGTGAAGCCGTGGATCAGATGCGGAATGGAATGATTGATGCTGCTTTTGTTACCAGTGGGATTCCAAACGCAACCGTTATGGATTTGGGAACGACCAATGATATTCGTATTATTCCCATTGAAGGCGAGGGAATGGCGTATCTAGAAGAACATTATCCTTTCTTTGTTCCTCAAATTATTCCAGCCGGAACCTATGACAATGAAGAAGATATTAATACGGCCACCATTATGAACTTAATGTTGGTGCATCATGACCTGCCAGATGATGCGGTTTATGAAATGACCAAAGGAATTTTTGAAAACATTGCTACGATTCACAGTGCTCATAATGCAGCAGAACGTCATATTAACATTGATAGTGTGATGGACGGTATGATTGTTCCCTTACATCCTGGTGCTGAAAGATACTACCAAGAAGTGGGAGCTATTGATTAATTGTGACATGGTATAGCGAAGGTTTTGATAAAAGGAGGAGGGGAACCTCCTCCTTTCTATCCCTAAAAAGATTTTGTAGAGTGTTTTATCTTGTTATGGTGATGATGATGCTTATGGGATTCATGCAAGGGTGTTTTATGCAAAAAGAATCTGAATGGGTTTTAACAATACAGGAGTCTCCAGACGGAGAAACCTACATTGCTAAGGCCATGGACCCGAAAGATACTATTGAATTTCATTGGATTCATTCTGTTGAACATATTGAATGGACGGAAACCCTTCAACTTAGTGACAAAGGAGTGCTTTATCTTATTGAAAGTCGTTTTGCGGGATTTGGTGCAGGGATTCCCCATGATCATCAGGATGGATTTAGAGTAGAAGAGGGTATGATGATTTTTGAACCCATAGATCATCAAGTACCTTATTACGATTGGATTCATTCTCATACGGCATTGCCAACAATAACCATGAATGGAGAATTATTGGTAAAGGGGGAAGCTTTGCCCCATCATCAGTCGTTGAGGATGACCATTGAGGAGAGGTGAAAAAAAGTGGATAACGAAAAAAAATCGCTATTGAATGAAGAGGTACTGGATGAGAAAAAACAGCAGGAATTGCTGGAGAAATATGATGCAGAAGCTAGAACGAGAACTTTTGCCAACAAAGGGATGTCCTTGTTTGTTTCGATACTAGCCATTGCAATTTCCTTATACCATTTATACACGGCTTATTTTGGAACCTTGGTAACGCTGAAGCATCGTTCGTTGCATGTGGCCATGGTGCTGACACTAGCATATTTGCTCTATCCATCGTATAAAAAATCCAGCCGTAAGAAGTTGGCATGGTATGATGGGGTTTGTGCTTTGTTGGCGGTTTCGGTAACGGTGTATATTTTTTATGATTATTTAGGCATTGTTCATCGTGCTGGGATACCCAATCAGTATGATCTCTTTTTTGGTACAGTCTTGATCGTGTTGGTGCTAGAGGCAGCCCGAAGAGTAGCTGGATGGGCATTGCCATCTTTAGGAGTAATCTTTATTGCCTATTCCCTATTTGGTAGAAACATTCCAGGGTTTTTTGGTCACCGTGGGTATCAGTGGGAGCAAATCGTAAATCACTTGTTTGTGACAACGGATGGCATCTATGGAACTGCCGTAGGGGTAGCGTCCACCTATATATTTCTTTTTATCTTATTTGGAGCTATTATGAATAAATCTGGCATGGGACAATTCTTTAATGATATTGCCATGGCAGCGGCTGGCCATACCAAAGGTGGACCAGCTAAAGTGGCGGTGATTGCCAGTGGGTTTTTGGGAAGTATTAATGGAGCTGCCATTGCCAATGTGGTGACCACAGGTGCGTTTACCATTCCTTTGATGAAAAGAACTGGATATAGTAAAGACTTTTCTGGGGCAGTAGAAGCATCCGCCTCTGTTGGCGGACAATTGTTGCCGCCTATTATGGGTGCGGCTGCTTTTATCATGGCAGAAGTATTAGGGGTGCAGTATCGTGTTATTGTCACGGCAGCCATTCTGCCAGCACTCTTGTATTATTTAGGCATTATGGTGCAGGTGCAAATGCGAGCATCGAAATTAGGACTGGAAGGGATTCCTAAAGAAGAGCTTCCTACGGTGAGAGAAGTGATGAGAGAACGAGGACATCTTATGCTTCCGCTATTATTCTTAGTGTATATGCTTTTCTTTAGCGGCAGAACCATTATATTTTCTGCGTTTTTAACTATTTTGGTGACGATTTTCATTAGTACCTTGAGGCCAGCCACCAGAATGAGCCCTCGTGAAATTTTAGAAGCATTAGATAATGGCGCTAGATCCGTTGTTCCAGTGGCTGTAGCTTGTGCAGCTGTTGGGCCTATTGTAGGGGTTGCTAGTATCACTGGATTTGGCTTGAGTATGGCCTATGCCATCGTTTCCTTGGGTGGAACCAGTCTGATGTTTACGTTGTTTTTCACCATGTTGACGTGTATTATTTTGGGAATGGGATTGCCGAGTATCCCGGCCTATCTCATTACGGCTACCATGGCTGCGCCAGCCTTGATCCAGTTAGATATTGAGCCGATTGTGGCCCATTTGTTTGTATTTTATTTTGCCATGTTTGCTAATATTACCCCACCAGTTGCCTTGGCATCCTTTGCGGCAGCCGGTATATCCGGTGGGAATTCCATGAAAACTGGTGTGGAATCTTTAAAACTTTCAATTGCTGGGTTTATCGTGCCTTATATGTTTGTATATAACAGTGCACTTCTCTTAAGAGGTACTAGCTTGATAGAAGGCACGTTGGTTGCGGTGACGGCGATTATTGGCGTAACGATCTTAGCTAGTGCAGTGGAAGGTTACTTCTTCGCTGTTATTCCAATGTTGCAGCGGATCATCTTGCTGGTTGCTTCCTTGTTATTAATTAGTGCCAATGGAATGCAAGATGTCCTTGGAATCGTTATTATTGCCATTGTCTTGGGGCTTCAATACAATAAATTGAAAAAAAATGACAAGAGTCTTCCAAAGCATGAAACAAAAGTTTCTCAAGCTTAAGTCATAACTTCAGCTCCTGGAGCTCTTTTATCCCCTCCTGTTTACCCAGGAGGGTTTTTTGAATCCCTAACCAGATGCCAGCGTCTTTATGGCGCAGAAAAATAGGAAAGTGCTTAAAAAATCCGAAAGAGGGTAGCAATTAAAAAGTAATATTTTAGAATGACATCAGGAAAGCAGGTGTGACAGATGGATCCGTTACAGAGAAAAGAGAATAGAATTATGGAGATTCTTCGGCAAGGCGAAAAACCTGCAGAAGCATTTCAGGTAGGTGTGGAGCTGGAACATATTGTGGTCAACCAAGAAACAGGAAAGAGTGTTTCTTATGATCAACCTCATGGGATCAGGGATATCTTAAAACAAATGGTAGATGAACAGCATCAGCCTGTTATGGAAAAAGATTTCTTAATTGGACTGAAACATGCAGATTATGCCATTACCCTGGAACCTGGTGGGCAAGTAGAGATAAGTATAAAGCCTTGTTATGAGACGGAAGAAGTTTTAAACATCTATGGTGGGTTTTTAAACAAAATACTACCGATTGTATCTAGTCAAGGACAATGGCTTTTATGTATTGGCTATCATCCCGTATCTTCTATTCAGGACATCCCTTTTAATCCAAAACAACGATATGCTTATATGTCGGAATACTTGATACAATATGGTAGGTATGCCCATCATATGATGAAAGGAACCGCATCCTTGCAAGTAGTCTTAGACTATGAAAGTGAGGAAGATTTTACACAAAAATTTCGAGTGGCTCATTTTCTAATGCCTCTATTGGCTCTTTTAACAGATAATGCACCTTTTTTTGAAGGAAAAGCCGCGGCTCATCCTAGTATTCGTACGGCGATTTGGGACGAGACAGATCCGGCCAGATGTGGGTTAATACCAGGCGTAATGGATAAGGTTTTTGGATATCGTGATTATGCACGATATATCCTGAGAACCTGTCCTATTTTACTGAAAGAAGAAGATGGGTTTAAAGGATTCAAGGACAAAACGGCAGGAGAAATTCAAGGCTTTGAGGATTTAACCGACGCTGAAGTTGATCATATTCTTTCCATGGTGTTTCCGGATGTCCGAGCAAGACAATATATTGAAATAAGGATGGCAGACTCTATCCCTTATCCCTACAACTTTGGTTTTATTGCACTGATAAAAGGTATTTTTTATCAGAAAGAGGCATTGTCTTATTTATATCGGCTATCCCTCGGTATGTCGGATGCCAAACTGGCTCATGGGAGACAGCAAGTTATGGAAAAAGGATATGATGGAAAATTCATGGGGCAGTCCTATGGAGAGGCCTTGATGATGATTTTTGATTTAGCTCGTAGAGGGCTAAAGGAAGAAGAACAGAAGTGGCTTTCTCATTTGGAATCATTAGTAATACGGAAAGAAACCCTGGCATCCATAGAAAAAGAAAGAGCCCGTCAGAATTCCAAATGGATGCAATGCCTTAGGGCTGATCATGGCTTCGAGGAGGAGAGTTCATGAAGACAACTCCTAGTACTTTCTTTAAAACCTATGAAGAAATGGTTTTAAAAGATCCTGCAGGATTCTGGCAAGGGTATCAAGAAGCATTGGCAAAAGTAGCGGATTCCCCGGCTCAATACAAAGGAAAGCCAGTGGAATTTCTTTTTCAGCCCTTTTTTTTAACATTGGAACAATGGTCTGATCTAGAAAAAATAACTGAAAAGATGGGAATGCTGATTCATAAAGTGACGCAGCAGTATTTAAAAAACCCGAAATTCAGAGCATATTTTGATTTTGATCCCTTGATGGAAACCTTGATTTTAAAAAAGCCAGGATACTCTCAGGAGATGCCCATGGCTCGCATGGATGTGTTTTATCATTTTGATGGTCGATTTCAGTTTTGTGAAATTAACACAGATGGGTCTTCAGGAATGACAGAGTGTAGAGAATTACAGCGAATTATTCGGAACTCGCCGGCAGTTGAATTGTTGCCAGTGGCGGAGGGGGATATTTCAGAAGGGGAGTTCTTTGAGAGTTGGGTTAGTTCTTTTTTGGAAAATTACTGGGAGTTTAGTGGGGGTAATACCCCTCCGAATGTTGCTATTGTAGATTGGTTTCAAAGTGAAATTGCCTCTGAGTTTGTGGAATTTCAAAAAGTTTTTGAAGAAAAAAATTGTCCTGCAAGAATAGTGGATGTACGTCAATTGACGTATCAAAATGGAAAGTTGATGGCAGGAGATTTTCATATTGATGCGGTATATCGGCGAATAGTAAGCTGGGAATTGGTGGAGCGGTATCCGGAAACAAAGGCATTGATAGATGCCTACTTAGCAGGAGACGTGTGTGTCGTTGGTCCGATCCGTTCGCAAATTCCACATAACAAGCGTTTTTTTGCAGTCTTGCACCAAGAAGAAGCCACAGACTTTTTGAATAGAGAAGAGAAAGAATTTATCCGTCAGCATATCCCGTATACCGCTATTTTAAGCAAAGACCACCTTGAACAGTGGGACCAATGGGCGAATCATAAAAATGAGTATATTATAAAACCGGAAGATTGGTATGCCTCTTCCGGTGTTTATGCTGGAAAAGACTATGATCTTCAGCAATGGAAAAATATGCTTGAGCAGTATGCAGGAAAAGACTATTTGATTCAGCGCTATTGTGATGTTCCGCACATGCCTATGGCAATGTTTCGTGAAGGAGAGGCATGGTTTGAAGACCAGCAATATCTAATGGGGTGTTTTGTCTATAATCAAAGATTCCAGGGTCCTTACATTAGGACAGGAAGAAAAAGCATTATAGGATCGGTGGTGGAGTGCTATACAGTTCCCGCCTATCTTCTTGTCAATCAAACACAGGATTGATAGAAAGGACATTCCCCCCACTTATAGAAGTGGGGGTATCCTGGTCTAAAAGAGAGATGAAAGGAGAACTAAAAAGCCGCTCCTTGGAAAGATGGATTATCATTCAAGGAATCTGGAGATCGCGGATGGAAGAAAATCTATAGATGAGGTATAATAAGAGCATGAAGGAATGACAAAAGGTGGCAGGAGGGTTTTGGTTGGGAATGAAATGGGACCGACAGTATTTGAAGTATACGTTGTACGCCTCCTTGACAATTGTGATTGCTATCGTGTTTTATCATGCCATTGATAATCTTGCAATCTTTGTCGATAGTATTGGGAATGGTTTCCAGTGGCTCCGAAAGTTGTTGAGTCCATTTATCATCGCAGGCTTTATTGCGTATTTACTGAATCCAGGCGTACGGTGGTTTGAAACACGTTTTTATCGACGCATTTTGGGCAAAGAGAAGAGTCCAAGCCTTCGGAGAAATATCAGTATTTTCAGTGTATACCTTATTTTTGCTGGGGTGCTGACAGCCTTAGTGTTGATTATTGCACCACAAATTGTCTCTAATGTTCGGGATATCGCCAAACGGGCGCCAGAATATGCGGTGATGATTGAGGGGCTTATTCAGAGATGGTCCACGGATTTTCGAAGCATTCAAATTTATCACATGAATGTTGACTTATATGACTTTGCAGGACCCCTTGAAGAAAATTTGGATCACTATTTAGATCGTGCCAGTGAAATTATGGAAATTTCTGTTTCTCTGTTGGTTAACCGTGCCATGGCGATTACTTCTGGATTTTTAAACTTTATTTTGGGACTGGTGATCTCTGTGTATGCCTTGGCAGATAAGGAATCTTTTAAAAATGGCTTAGAGTCAATGCTGAAGGCTTTTATCCGTAAGGAACGCGTGGAAAAGATCAAAGAGTTTGGTCGTGAAGCAGATTACCTTTTTTCTCGTTTTATTGTAGGGAAGTCCATTGATTCTCTGATTATCGGGATTCTATGCTATATCGGAATGCTGATGATGGATATACGATATGCGTTGCTTTTAAGTGTTTTTGTTGGCGTCGCCAATATGATTCCCTATTTTGGACCTATCCTTGGGATGATTCCTGCAGGTCTTTTAACACTTATCGATAGTCCTATAAAGGCTTTTTGGGTAGTGGTTTTTTTATTAGCGTTGCAACAGTTTGATGGTCTTTATTTGGGCCCCAAAATTCTAGGAAGTAGTGTAGGTATGCCGCCTTTTTGGGTTATTTTTGCTATTATCATTGGAGGGAAGCTTTTTGGAGTTATGGGAATGTTTCTTGGTGTTCCAGTATTTAGCGTGATGAGGCTTTTTTTTCAAAAACTATTTTTGGCATTAATTCAACAAAAAGAACAAGAGGAATAAAAATACTATTTTGCAGGTGCATAAGAACGCCTGTCTATGGAGGGATTTCATGAAAATAGAAATGACAACACAAAAATCAGAATTACTGGAAGTAGACGTGCTGGCCGTTGGTTTTTTTGAAGAAGAGTTATGCCTAGGAACTTCTATGCAGGAGATTGATGAAAAGATGGAAAGTCAATTGACAGCTATCTTGGAAGAAAAGAGTTTTAAAGGCAAAGAGAAAGAGTCTGTAATACTGCATACCTTTCATAAAATTCCTGCTAGAAAGTTGATGTTAATTGGCTTAGGGAAGAAAGCGGAGTTTAGTCCATCTGCCTTAATGAAGGGAGCAGCAGAAGTATGCCGGCAAGGGAAAAAAGCAAAATGTACTCGAATAGGGTTTTTACCTTTTCAACAAGATGCCCCTGAAATGCCAATGTCAGCAGAAACTGCAGGTCGGTTTATTCATGAAGGGGTTATCACGGGTCTTTATGAGTTTAATCAATATAAAACAAAGGAAGAGGAAGATCTTAGCATTAGTCATGTGAAAATTATAATGCCTTTAGGCTGTGAAGACAGTGAATTTACAAAAGGCCTTAATATTGGAAAAAGCATCGGGGAAGGAATCGTTCTTGCTAGAGACTTGGTAAACGAGCCAGCAAATCGAATGACACCTGAAAACTTAGCTTTGGAAGCAGAAGCGCTGGCAACTCGAAAAGGATTGTCGGTAGAAGTGATGGATCAAGAAGAAATCGAAAAATTGGAAATGGGTTGTTTCCTTGGCGTGGCCCAAGGAAGTATTCATAAACCCAAGTTGGTCGTTCTTCGTTATGATGGAGATGGAAAGAAAGCGGAACAGGTCATTGGATTAATTGGAAAAGGATTAACATTTGATACTGGTGGAATTTCCTTGAAGCCTGCATCGGGGATGGAGGAAATGAAAACAGATATGGCAGGGGCTGCTGCGGTGATAGGAGCCATGTCGGCAATTGCAGATCTAAAGCCATCTGCCAGCGTCATAGGAATTTTGGGGATTTGTGAAAACATGCCCTCTCATAGAGCCTATCGTCCTGGGGATGTGCTGACAGCTATGAATGGCAAAACTGTGGAAGTAACCAACACAGACGCAGAAGGGAGACTGGTGTTAGCAGATTGCCTTAGCTTTGCAGGGAGACTGGGAGCAACCCATCTCATAGATATAGCGACATTGACGGGAGCTTGTGTCATTGCCCTTGGGGATCATTACACAGCTTCGATTTCCAATAATCACCAATGGCAACAGGCGGTTTTGGATGCTGGAAAAGAAGCAGGAGAGAAACTTTGGCCGTTGCCGCTGGATGCCATCTATAAGGAGCAGCTAAAGAGCGACATAGCCGATCTGGTTAATGCTGGTGGACGACAAGCAGGGGCTATTACGGCTGGAATGTTCTTAGAAGCTTTTGTGGAAGAACGTCCCTGGGTACATTTGGATATTGCTGGAACCGCAAGAACTTCCAAACCAGCTCCTCATCAACAAAAGGGAGGAACAGGATCGGCTGTGAGCACATTAGTTCAGACGGTTTGCAATTTTTCTTCGAGCTTTTTAGAAGACGAGGCATCCAAATAGTTGACAAAATGCTGGAAACTCTGTATAATAAAAAGAAACCCATACCCTGGGGGATAGGGAGGCGATCTTATGAAAATTAGTGTAACAGAAGCAGCTAAGCAAGAAATTATAAAGCAAAACCAAGACGGAAAAAAAGTTCGTATCTACGTTTCTGGAATTGGATGAGCAGGGCCAAGATTTGCATTGTCTCTGGATGAGGCAAAAGAAAACGACAAGGAACAAGTAGTAGATGGAATAGACTTTATAGTAGAAGACAGCACCTTTAGTCAGTTTGGAGCAGTTAACGTAGACTTTAGTTCTGGATTCCTGGGAAAACGGTTTATGGTAAACTATGCTGGCGAAGGAGCCGGAGGGTCTTGCTAAAAAAGAAATAGAAAAGCATAGAAAAGCGGTGTTAACCGTTTTTTCTATGCTTTTTTTTTCTTAAGAAGGGTACAATAGCAATAACGTAAAAAATCAATTGTCTTTAAAGTGAATCAGAACAGAAAGAGAGGGATTGCCTATGTTGGTAAAAAAAGTAGTTATTGCTATGGATTTCTCCCCAGCTTCCAGTAGATTGCTTAATTGTATCCAAGAACTTAGGGATAATGGTTTGGAAGAAGTGGTATTGGTCCACGTGATCGATCTTCGAATTGGAGAAGATCGTTCTATTGTTTCTATTCAGAAAGAGACAGAAGAAAAATTACAGGCCATCGCTACAGACCTAAAAGAAAAAGGAGTAGCGGCTAAAATAAGTGTTTTAGGTGGATTTGCTGCATCAGAAATTGCCCATGTAGCAGAAAAAGAAAAGGCCTCCATGATTCTTATTGGTTCTATTGGAAAAACAATTTTAAGAGAAATATTTTTAGGCAGCACAACCTTTGATTTGATTCGCATGACTACCACCCCAGTATTAATTGAAAAATACCGAAAGGATGAAGATGAAAAACTTCAAAATGTATGCATCAGTAAATTTGAAAAAATTGTGGTGCCTGTTGATTTTTCCAGATGTTCCCAAGTGGTATTGGATGAAATAAAACAAATAAAGGGTGGCATTCGTGAAATCATCTTGATTGCCGTCGCTGAACATGGTGAAACACGGGAGGAAGTGGAAAGGATTTTAGAGGATTATAAAGAAAAATTAGAAGAAATTGCAGAATCCTATCGTCAGATGGGCATTATTGTCCAGGTGAAAGTGGGCGTGGGATTGCCCTCTAAAATCATCACCACAACAGCCGAGCAGGAAAATGCAACTTTGATCGTTATGGCAACTCGAGGGGCTGGTTTATTGAAGTCATTATTGCTGGGAAGCACATCGGATGCAGTTTCTCGTCATTCCAAACGACCAGTGTTATTGATCCCTTGCGGAAAATAAAAAAAGAAAATACCATTTGACAAGGGTGCTGAGTAATTGTATAATAGTCAATTAAATCAATTGACAATCTCTTTCATTTATGGTAAACTCTATACAGGAATGGGTGAAAGAGGTGATGATTTGGCTGATCGAAACACGCTGGGCGAAATCAAGAAAACCATCGAGGGGTATCTGGGAAAGCGAGTCACACTCAAGGCGAATAAAGGAAGAAAAAGAATTGTAATTCGGGAAGGTATATTGGAAGATACCTATCCCAGCATCTTTATCGTCAAAGTATTTGGTGATTTTGATACGATTCGAAAGGTGTCTTACAGTTATTGCGATGTCCTTACAGAAACCGTTGAAATTACTGTATGTGACAACAACAGACCGATTAAAGTCAGTTAAAGTCGTCTTTGGACGACTTTCTGACTGTGAAAAATAAATAGTCCTGTAGAGAACAGAAATATGTCTGTTCTCTACAGGACTATTTATTTTTTGTATTCCAAAGAAAAAACTTGCATAAATATATATGGTAATGTATAATTATGAAAATCTTGATAACGGAGTGATGAAAATGAAAAATCAATTGTGGACGCACAAAGGTGGATCTTTAGCGGCTGACAGCGATCATACATTAAACAAAGTTTTGGAAGAAACTAGATCGTGGAAAGGGAAGAGTGTATTAACGCTGAAAAATCATTCGCCAGAAGAAATTAAAAGTTTATTAAAATTAGCATTGGAATTGAAAAATCAGCGAAGGTTTGGGCGACATAATGAGTTATTGAAGGGGAAAAATATTGTGCTTCTATTTGAAAAAACATCGACCCGAACTCGATGTGCTTTTGAAGTGGCTATGATGCAGGAGGGTGGCAATGCTACTTTTTTGGATATGAAAGATTCGCAAATGGGAAAAAAAGAGTCTGTTGAGGATACAGCAAAAGTATTGGGGCGTTATTATGAAGGTATTGAATTTCGAGGCTATAGCCAGAAGACGGTGGAAGCCTTATCGGCTCATGCAGGAGTTCCAGTTTGGAATGGGTTGACGGATGACTACCATCCTACACAAATATTGGCAGATTGGATGACGATTATGGAAAAAGTAGACAAACCATTGGAAGAAGTAACCATTGCTTATGTAGGGGATGCTCGGAACAATATGGCCCACTCTCTGATGATTGGTGCGGCTAAAATGGGAATGAAGTTCCGTGCCGTATCCCCGGTTTCCTTAGCTCCGGATAAAGCCTTGATGACAGAAATGGAAGAAGTAGCGAAAGAAACCGGTGGGACCATTGAATGGTTTGAAAATCCATCAGAGGGGGTAAAAGGTGCTGATGTCATTTATACAGATGTATGGGTATCGATGGGAGAAGAAGAACAGTTTGAAGAGAGAATTAAGCTTTTGAAGCCTTATCAAGTAAATGGGTTTTTAATGAATAAAACTGGTAATCCAGAGACCATCTTTATGCACTGTCTTCCAGCATTTCATGATACGGAAACCCTTATTGGAAAAGAAGTGTATGAAAAACATGGGATTTCAGAGCTGGAAGTGACAGATGAAGTCTTTAGAAGCTCTAAGTCTGTTGTTTTTGATGAAGCAGAAAATCGGATGCACACGATTAAAGCCATGCTCATAGCTACCATGGGTCCCACTGGTCATTTTTAATGGAAGGGGTCTCCAAAGACAGAGGCCATCATGAAATTGGCCTAGGAATAAAACCCAATAAAGAAGGGAATAGGGTGTTTAGGAAGATTAGATGAATCGTAAAGGGGCGTAAGGATGGAAGCGATACTTTATCTTGAAGACGGAACGACATATAAGGGGAAAGGATTTGGGAGAATAGGGACGGCTGTTGGAGAGATGGTTTTTAATACGTCTGTCACCGGCTACCAGGAGATATTGACGGATCCATCCTATGCAGGTCAAATGCTTACAATGACATACCCTCTGATTGGGAACTATGGAGTTTCTGTGACGGAATCTGAATCCGAGGGGATTTATGCTCGAGGAGTGGTGGTGAAATCCATCTCAGATCATCCATCCAATTATTTAAGCCAATGGACCTTAGATGGAATGATGAAGCAAATGGGGCTTATAGGGATCTCGGAGGTTGATACCCGAAGTATTACCCGGAAAATACGGAGAAGTGGTGTTTTAAAAGCTGTGATTTCCAATGAAAACCTCCAGATGGATGTATTGAAAAAAATCCTTCGGGAAACAGCGTTGCAAGAAGACTGGATGAAAGTGGTGGGTACTCAGGAACCTAAGCGTATACATGGTTCAGGATTTCGAGTGGCACTTTTGGATATGGGCGTCAAGTCAAATATAGTGGAAGCACTGAAAAAAAGAAATTGTGACATCATGATATTCCCATATCACACTTGTTTTGAAGCCATCAAAGCCTACGAACCCGCGGGACTGGTTCTTAGCAATGGGCCTGGGAATCCAGCTCAGGCGGTGGAAGGAATTGAACTGATTCGTAGCTGGATGAGTAAAATACCAATCTTTGGAATTTGTATGGGACATCAGCTGTTGGCTCATGCCTTGGGAGGAAAAACCTATAAAATGAAATATGGACACCGAGGCGGGAATCATGGGGTGTATGATCATTTAAAAGACAGAGCCTACATTACATCTCAAAATCACGGGTATGCCGTTGAAGCCGAAAGCGTGATAAACAAGGGGATGACCATAACCCATAGCAACTTAAACGATGATACCGTAGAAGGCATGCAGCATCATGAATTACCAATTTTTTCCGTTCAATTCCATCCAGAAGGGTCGCCTGGTCCTCAAGATTCTGAATACCTTTTCGATCAGTTTATTCAACTTATGAAGGAGAGAACGCTATGCCCTTAAACCAACAGTTGAAGAAAATCCTAATTCTTGGATCTGGCCCCATTGTCATTGGTCAAGGGGCGGAATTTGATTATTCAGGGACCCAAGCCTGCAAAGCCATAAAAGAGGAAGGGATCCAAACGGTTTTGGTAAATAGCAATCCAGCAACGATTATGACGGATACGGATATTGCCGATGAAGTGTATCTGGAGCCTATGACTCAGGAAAGCATTTTGGAAATAATAAAAAAGGAAAAACCGGACGGGGTCCTAGCTGGTTTCGGAGGACAGACGGCTTTAAATATTGCCATGACCCTTCAGGAACAAGGCACCTTGGAAAACTTAGGGGTATTGTTGCTGGGAGTTGAAAGTGAAACCATTCGAAAAGCTGAGGATCGAGAAGCTTTTAAAGAATTAATGGAAGAAATTCAGGAGCCAGTAGCTCTTAGTATTATTGCCACGAATTTGGAGCAGTGCGAAAAATTTGTCCAAGAGGCTGGATATCCACTGATTATTAGACCAGCCTATACCTTGGGTGGATCTGGTGGTGGTATTGCTGGAAATCATCAAGAATTGATGGAAATTAGCCAGCGGGGAATGAAAGCGAGTCCTATCGGACAGATACTGTTGGAACAAAGCGTGGCTGGCTGGAAAGAAATTGAATATGAAGTGATTCGGGATCATAAAGATAATTGTATGATTGTGTGTAATATGGAAAATATGGACCCAGTAGGCGTGCATACGGGAGACAGTATTGTCATCGCTCCTTCCCAGACTCTGCGAGATGCAGAATATCAGATGCTGCGACAAGCATCGATTAAAATTATTCGTAGTTTAAAGGTAGCTGGTGGGTGTAATATTCAGTTTGCTATGAATCCGGAAAGTAGTGAGTATGTCGTCATTGAAGTGAATCCGAGAGTTAGTCGTTCCAGTGCCTTGGCTTCTAAGGCCGTAGGATATCCTATTGCGAAAATTGCAGCGAAAATAGCTGTTGGCTATAGTCTAAATGAACTTAAAAATGCAGTAACACAAAAATCAAGTGCTTTTTTTGAGCCGACATTGGATTATGTGGTGATAAAATATCCAAAGTGGCCCTTTGAAAAATTCAATCATGTTAATCGAAGTCTAGGAACTCAGATGAAGGCAACGGGAGAAGTCATGGCCATTGCCAGGAGTTTTGAGGCAGCCTTGCTAAAAGCGATTACCTCTTTGGAAGGGGGATTCACAGGACTTCGAATGGAACAGATGGCTAGGCTTACAAAGGAAGCTTTAGAAGAAAAAATTGGAGCCTGTGACGATGAAAGGGTATTTGCCTTGGCGGATGGGATTCGCCGGGGGTACAGTCTGACAGCACTGTTTAACATGACCAAGATGGATTTATGGTTTCTTCGGGGTATTCAAAACATTGTTGAGATGGAAAGAAGCCTGGTATCGGAAGCTATGAACCATAAGCTTTTATTCCGTGCAGAATCCATGGGATTTGTTGATGAAGAAATCCTTGCTTTATCTGGAAGGAATTCATCGGAACTGGAAAAAATGCGACAAGAAAATCAAATATATCCAGTATATAAGATGGTGGATACTTGTAGTGGAGAGTTTGAAGCTGTGACCCCTTATTATTATTCATGTTATGAAGAGGAAAACGAAAACCGCATTAGCTCCCATAAAAAGGTATTGGTTATTGGGTCTGGGCCCATACGAATTGGTCAGGGAATTGAATTTGACTATTCTTGTGTTCATGGAGTATGGGCCTTGAAAGAAGCAGGATATGAATCCATTATGATGAACAATAATCCAGAAACCGTAAGTACAGACTTTGATACAGCAGATAAACTTTACTTTGAAACACTTCATATTGACGATGTGATGAATGTTATTCGTCAGGAAAATCCAGAGGGCGTTATTGTCCAGTTGGGAGGACAGACTTCTGTTAACTTGGCACCAGCCCTTTATGAACGAGGGGTTCCGATTCTTGGTACCCAATTTCCCTCCATGGACTTAGCGGAAGATCGCATGAAGTGCAATGAGTTTTTACAAAAAAATCATATAGCTACGCCCAAGGCCATGATGGTTGCAAATGAAGAAGAAGCCATGTGGAAAACAGAGGCATTGGGGTACCCAGTCATTGTCCGTCCCTCTTATGTTATCGGGGGAAGAGGTATGCAACGTCTTCAAAACCCAGAGGAACTCAAGCATTACTTAGGGGAGAAGAAAGAGGCATCTATGAAATTTCCGCTGTTTATTGATCAATATATTCGAGGGATGGAAGTAGAAGTGGATGCAGTAGCAGATGGAATGGAAATTCTGATTCCGGGATTGATGGCCCATATCGAGAAAACAGGTGTCCATTCGGGAGATAGTATTTCTGTGTATCCAGCCAAGCATCTAAAAAAAGCGGTGATAGATCAGTTAGAGAATATGACGAGAACCATTGTAGAAAAGATGAAACTGGTGGGATTAGTCAATATTCAGTATGTGATACAAGGAGACCAAGCCTATGTTATTGAAATCAATCCTAGGGCTTCTCGAACCGTACCAATTCTTAGCAAAATAACAGGTGTACCAATGGTGAAATTAGCAGTTGGAGCTATGTTGGGAGAAAAAATTGAGAATATGGGATATGGAAAGGGTATGCTTCCGCCCAAGCCATATTATGCTGTTAAAGTACCAGTGTTTTCGGCGGAAAAGCTTTCGGATGTAGATATGGCATTGGGACCCGAGATGAAATCAACAGGAGAAGTGCTGGGAATTGATCCAGACTATACCGTGGCTCTTATGAAAGGATTTATTGCTTCAGGGATCACGCTACCGGAAGAAGGTGGGATTTATTTTTCCTTGAAGGATTCGGATAAAAAAGAAGGGTTGGAGTTGGCAAAAATCTATGGAGAAATTGGATTTACATGTTTCAGTGCCCATAAGACCCTTGATTATCTAAGGAAACATGGGATTCCCTGTCAAGCAGTGGCAGGAGATGATTTGTTGAATCTGATTCAGAATGGAAAAATAAATATGATCATCAATACACCGACCCGTGGACAAGGAATGGACTCTAGAGGTCATAGGCTTCGGAAAATGGGGATTTTATATAAGATACCAACCTTTACCGTGTTAGAGACAGCAGAAGCATTTCTGCAGGTGGTCAAAAAGAAAAAAGCAGGCCTACAGATGCAGTACAAGCCCTTGAAAGAATATTTGGCCATGGAAAAACAGAAGGAAGCATAAAGGGAGTTTAAGGAAGAAGCCGCAAAACTAATTGTGGCTTTTTTCCTGTGGTGACAAATTGATTAAGCTGGAAATTAAACATGCTTTGTTGTACAATGAAAGGCAGAATACCTGAGAAAATACTGAAATACAACTGGCCATAGGAGTGAAGGGATTGAAACGGATACAAGAAAAAGCATATGCAAAAATAAACTTATCTCTGGACATTCTTGGAAAGCGTAGGGATGGGTACCATGAGGTTTCTATGGTGATGCAACAGATTTCTTTGTGTGATTTACTAGAAGTCCAGCCAGGGAATAGACCGGGAATTAGATTAACATCCAATAAGTCTACCCTTCCCCTTAATCGAAATAACTTAGTTTATGGTGCTGTTCAATCTTTGGCAGAATACCATGGCATCGATATCAAGAAGGAATGCCTTCAAATACATATTGAAAAGCGGATTCCAGTGGCGGCAGGATTAGCTGGAGGAAGTGCAGATGCAGCTGCGGCTTTTCGAGTGATGGATCGGTACTGGAAAAAGCAGACGCCAGAGGATGTGTTGGCGGAACTTGGTGAAAAATTGGGCGCAGATATCCCTTATTGTTTGATGGGAAAAACGGCTTTAGCCCAAGGAATCGGGGAACAACTTACGCCCATTGGAACCAAATCGCCTCTTTGGTTGGTGTTGGTAAAGCCTCCTTTTTCTGCCTCTACAGCCGATGTATATCGGGAGTTTCAGATGGAGAAAATGACACAGCGTCCAGATAATGAAAAACTCATAAAGGCACTGGAAAGTGGAAATCTTGCAATGATGGCAGAGTCTATGGGCAATGTATTGCAACCAGTTACGGTAGGGATGATTCCAGAAGTAGAAGCAATACGAAAAAAACTGATGGAATTCAATGCGTTTAGAGCAATGATGAGTGGTAGTGGGCCTACGGTTTTTGGTTTATATAAAAATAAGCAGCAGGCTGAAAGAGCCCATGAAAAGTTAAAGCGGATTTATCGTGAAACCTATTTAGCCCACACCATTGTAAGATAATGGAGGGCCATTTGAATGTCAGATTGATGGGAAAGGTTGATGGTATGAGTTTGATTAAAGTGCTGGTATTATTTGGAGGGCCGTCATCGGAACATGAAGTGTCCCTGATGTCTGCGGCTTCAGTTCTAAAGCAAATGGATATAAAAAAATATGAGATAATTCCTGTGGGCATCACGCCAGAAGGCTTCTTTCAGCTCTATGAAAAACAACATCAAATTCAAGCAGGTACATGGAATGGATTCGAAGAAGCTAGTTTTCAGTATCGAGACCATCGAAAAACCGTTACTCTGACTCCGGGAGAAGCCTCTTTAAGGATTCATTATCCGGAAAAGGATCAGAAGCTGATGGTGGATGTTGCATTTCCTATTCTTCATGGACCTTATGGAGAGGATGGAGTGTTACAGGGATTGCTGGAAGCTTGTCGAATACCGTATGTTGGTTCAGGGGTGCTGGCATCTGCTTTGGCCATGGACAAAGGGATGACCAAAAAAATACTCGAAAGAGAAAATATAAATCAGGCGCCTTATCAGGTGATATCTTTGGCCTCGGCCATGCCTATAGAAGAGAAGATCTTGGAGACCTTGGCACAGTCTTTATCATACCCTATGTTTGTTAAGCCAGCACGGTTAGGCTCTAGCCTTGGAATCAGTAAAGCATCGAATCCAAGAGAGTTGAAAACAGCTTTGGAAAAAGCAACGGCTCATGATTCCAAAGTAGTTGTGGAAGCCTTTGTTGAAGGACGAGAAATTGAATGTGCTGTGTTAGGGCATCATCGGAATCCTAGGGTAGCACTACCAGCAGAAATCATTCCATCAAGAGAATTTTATGATTATGAAGATAAATATTTGGCTGGGAAGAGCAGTTTTCAAATTCCGGCAACTCTTTCAGAAAAGGAAATAGCAACGGTTCAAAAAATGGCAATCCAAGTATATCAGCTTTTAGAATGCGAAGGGTTGGCTAGAGTAGATTTTTTCTTAGATCCTAAGTCAGGGGATTGGATGGTCAATGAAATTAATACGATGCCAGGCTTTACTAAAATCAGCATGTACCCAAAAATGTGGGAGACTTCTGGTATGCCCTATGGAGAATTAATCCGCTTCCTGATAGAAGAAGCTTTAGGGCAACCAACCCTTTAACCTCGATGATGCAAGGAGGGGATGGACTTGGAGAAGGATAAGAAGGAATTAGAGCACTTAAGGAGAAGGCTTCAGGAATGTCAGGCGGAAGTAGATCGGTTAAAGCAAAGAGAAGAAGAGCTGATGCAAGAGCGATTGCAGGAAGAAAAATTGGAATTTGCCTGGGCTGGGAATTTAGGTCATTGGGAAATGGATTATGTCACAAGAGAAGTTTTCGCGAATCATTTAAAGTTGGAAGCATTGGAGTATGATCCTGAAAAAGACGTTTTCACGATTGAAGATTTTGTAGGGATGATCCATCCAGAGGATCGTGATCAAGCTAATCGAGACATGCGGGATCATTTATGTGGTCATAAACCAGTTTATGAGACAGAATACCGAATTTTAACACGAACGGGAAAAATTAAATGGTTCTATGATCGGGGAAAGATCATCCAATGGACACCGACAGGAAAACCACATCGAATTCGGGGCATTGTATTTGATATCACCGATCGAAAACAAGGGGAAAAACAAGTATATGAGTCGGAACAGGCTTTAAAAAAGTCCAACCGAATTATGAACCGAATGATGCGTATTATGGCCCATGACCTTAAAAATTCCATAGGAAATGTGGTAAGTATATTTGAGATGATGTTGGCATCGCCAGAAGATTTTGATTTAGAGGAAAAAGACATGCTTTTTCAAGAATTACATGGTGCCTCTAAAAACAGCTATACCCTTTTAGAAAATATTTTACAATGGGCAACGGTACATCAAGGGAATGTAAGTTTGGATGTGGATCGGTTTCCTCTATTGCCAGTGTTAGAAGAGGTGTTAGCTCTTTTTCAAGCACAGGCAGGGCATAAAAAGATTTTTATTGGGATCGACCCAGAATTAGAAGCAGACATATGCATTCAGTGCGATTATAATGTTCTGAAAACGGTTCTTCGAAATTTTACAAACAATGCCATTAAATACACCAAGTCCCAAGGAAAGGTTCTTTTGTTTGCGGAGAAACAGAAAGAGGGAATTTTGGTGGGAGTAAGGGATACAGGCGTTGGAATGACGGAGAAACAAGTAACAGAGATTAAAACGGATAAGGTGGAGAGTCAGAATGGAACTGCGGATGAAAAAGGTACCGGCATGGGTCTTTTAATCTCAAGGGAGTTAATTCAGCAAATTGGTGCATCCTTAGTGGTTCGAAGTAAGATAGGAGAGGGTACTACCATGGCTATTTGCTTCAAGGATACAAAAAGATGAAGAAAAGAGGGTGAAACCTTGAAAAATATCAAATGGGTAGACTTAGGAAGGATGGAATATGAAGAAGCTTTTGCCTTGCAGCAACAAGTCAATGGGTATTTGAAACAAAATCCTTCAATACCAGGATTCTTATTTTTTGTGGAACATCCCCCAGTTTTTACATTAGGAAGAAATCATAAGGAAGATGATTTTTTATTTCCTGTGGAGCTTATTAAAAACCAGGGTTTTCAAGTGTTTGAAAGTAATCGAGGTGGCAATGTAACGTATCATGGACCTGGTCAGGTAGTTGGATACCTGTTGGTGAATATGGCACACTTCAAAAAGGATGTTCAATGGTTTGTGTGGCAGATGGAAGAATGGGTAGTAGCAACCTTAAAAGACTTTGATTTAGAAAGCCAGCGGAAAGAAAAGTATCGGGGTATCTGGGTAGGTGATGAAAAAATCTGTGCACTGGGAGTGGCGATTAAACGATGGTCCACCATGCATGGATTTGCGCTAAATCATCATACAAACCTAGAGCATTTTACGTATATTAACCCTTGTGGGATTACGGAATTTGGCGTTACCTCAATGGAAAAACTGGGCATTACGAAAACTCGGAAAGAAATAATAGAAGCCCTAAAAAGAAATTTTGAATCCTTATATAAGGCAAAGTTACTATCGACAACCTTGGAGGAGGTAAAAAAAATTGCCAGTGAAACGGAAACCAGAATGGCTTAGAAAAAAAATGCCGGACAAAAAAAGTTTGGACAAAATGCAAGCCATGGTGAAAGACTTATCCTTGCATACGGTGTGTCAAGAAGCCAATTGTCCGAATGTGGGCGAGTGTTTTGAAAACCGGACAGCGACGTTTATGATTATGGGAGATATATGCACCAGAGGTTGTCGTTTTTGTGCCGTTGGAAAAGGGGAGACCCAGCCTTTGGATATCGATGAACCTCGGCATTTAGCAGAGGCTGTTTCGGAATTGGGACTGAAGCATGCAGTCATTACCTCTGTAACAAGGGATGATTTATCTGATGGTGGAGCTGCTCACTTTGCAGAGACAATCCAGGCAGTCAGAAGATTGAATCCTTCCACGAGTATTGAAGTGTTAATCCCAGATCTTCAGGGCCAGGAAGCAGCCTTGGATGTCATCTTGGAAGCAAAACCAGAAATCCTTAATCACAATATAGAAACTGTGCCTTCTCTGTATAGGAATGTCCGACCTGGAGCGAATTATCAAAGGTCCATAGAATTATTAAAAAGAGTAAAAGAAAAAAATCCTTCGATTCTATCCAAAACTGGGATTATGGTAGGGCTGGGAGAAAAAGAAAAAGAGATGCAAGACGTTATAGATACATTAGTCAAGATAAAATGTGATATACTGACCATTGGTCAGTACCTTCAACCATCGGATGAACACCTTCCAGTGGAAGAATTTGTCACCCCAGAACAGTTTGATGTTTATAAGAAAATGGGTCTTGCAAAAGGAATTTCTTTTGTAGAGAGTGGGCCTTTTATCCGCAGCTCCTATAATGCGGCCCGGGCCATGGAAGTCCTTAAAGATCATTGAAAAGCCATGCCTGTGGCTTTTTTTTTATGAGAAATTAGTATACGCAAAGGGTGTGGAGACTAGTTTTGAGGCCTGACCATCACCGAGGCCAGCTAGGTCTAAAAGAGTGTGGCGTTTAGGGGATTATTTCTGAGGGGATTTCTGTCATAAGGTTGAATGCTTTAAGCCTATGGGGGTACATATCTTGTAAGGAATCCTACTTTTATATCAATAGGATCCCCGAAAGGTGAAAGCATCCACATGTTGCATTGAATTGAAATAAGGCATATAGGGGCAGAAAGGGTGAATTTTTTGGGGAAAGAAAAACTCATTGTCATAGGTGGTGTTGCCGCAGGCATGAGTGCTGCGTCAAAAGCCAAACGAGAAAACTCAGAACTAGAGGTAGAGGTATATGAAAGAGGAGGATTTGTGGCGTATGGCCAGTGTGGACTTCCTTATTACCTGGCAGGGCATCTAGAAGATCCAGAAGAGCTGGTGGTTCGAAGACCTGAAAAATTTCAAGAAGAAGGAATCGATATTTATCTCTATCACGAAGCCGTTGAACTAGATCCTGAAAAGAAAATAGTGTCTATCAAGGAGATAGGAACAAATCTGGTCATGGACAAACCTTATGATTACCTGGTGATTGCAACAGGAGCAGATCCAGTTTTTCCAGATATGATGGGAAGAGATTTAGAGGGTGTTTTTCTGTTGAAAACCATTCCAGATGCCAAAAAGATTCAACAATGGATGAAAGATCCAAGTAGGAATCAGGTGATTCTTGTGGGTGGTGGGTATATTAATGTAGAAGTAGCTGAAGCTATGTTGGTGCAAGGGAAGCAGACCACTATTATTCAACGTCCCTCCCAACTGCTGAACAATATGGATTTCGAGTTTGGGGAGGCTGCTTTGGAAGAACTGAAAAAACATGGGGCAACGGTTCGATTGGAAGAAACAGTAGAAAAAATAGAAGGAGAAGGGAAGGTTCAGCGTGTCGTAACAGATCGACAATCCTACGAAGCGGATTTGGTTATTTTTGCTCTTGGAATCAAGCCAAATACTGGATGGCTAAGAGGCTGTGGAATCAAAATGTCGGAAAAAGGTGCCATTGTGGTAGATGCGCAAAGTCGTACAAATCTGAAGGATGTGTATGCTGCAGGAGATTGTGCCACTGTGTTTCACCGAATTTATCAAAGGGATGTTTATTTTCCTCTAGGGACAACGGCTAACAAACAGGGAAAAATTGCTGGTAGTGTAATCGGTGGAAAAGAGGCAACCATGGCAGGGATTTTGGGGACGTCTATTGTAAAAGGAATGGACTTGGCTTTTGCTAAAACTGGCCTGACAGAAAAAGAAGCGAAACAAGAAAAGATTCCATACAAGACGGTTACAGTCAAAGGCCTGAACCATGCGAAATCCTACCCAGGGGCTTCGAGGGTCATTATAAAACTTATTTATCATCGTGACAGTCGCAGTTTGTTAGGGGCACAGATGATATCCCCTGTAGAAGCTGGGAAACGGATAGATGTCTTGGCACTGGCTATTCATCAGCAGATGACACCGGAAGCATTAGCCCTCGTGGACCTTAGTTATGCACCACCTTTTTCTACGGTGTGGGATGTCGTTCAAGTTGCAGCCAATGCAGCTCCTTGATCATTGTGAGGGCGAGGGATCATTTTATTTGGGACTCCATGATCTATCAGTGCTCTGAAGACTATGGATTGCTCACTTGATTTTATCGTTTTTGTTGAACACTACTAGAAAGGAGTCATGTGATGATAAAAAACTATGTGATTGATACCAATGTGATGATTCATGATCCACTATTTCTATATAATTTTCAAGATAATCATTTGATCCTACCCCTGGTAACGGTGGAAGAGTTAGATGGGCTCAAGAAAGCATCCGGTATGGTAGGGTATCATGCCAGACAGGTTTTAAAGGAACTGAATAAAGTAAGAGAAAGAGGAGATTTTGTGGAAGGGATTCCATTGCCTTCTGGAGGGTTGATTCGAATTGAAATGAATTATGTAGATGTAGCCAATTTGCCAGAAGGAATGGATTCCAAAAAAAATGATAACCGGATTTTATCCATTGCAAAAGCAGTAGCGGAAAAAGACAAGGAAAGACCAACTATTTTAGTTACAAAGGACATGTGCATGACCGTAAAAGCCGATGCACTGGGATTGACAGTGCAAGACTATGAAACGGATAAAATTCGAACCGACGATTTGTATCAAGGCTTCAGTGAATTGACCATGGCT
Source organism: Tindallia texcoconensis (assembly GCF_055383815.1). Classification (NCBI taxonomy): domain Bacteria; kingdom Bacillati; phylum Bacillota; class Clostridia; order Peptostreptococcales; family Tindalliaceae; genus Tindallia; species Tindallia texcoconensis. The sequence goes on along the minus strand of NZ_AP042431.1, from coordinate 877,028 downwards.
TCAGAAGAAATGAATCAAGTGTATGCCGGAGGACTGGATGTGCCTAAAAACTTAACGGATTCAGTGCATCCCAATCATTTTTTTCATATTAAAAGTCAAGATCAAGCAGGCCATGAGTTGTTAGCAAAATTGAAAAATAATAAAATACAACCCTTGGAGTACGTTAACGAATATACCTGGGGACTGAAACCCATCAACAGAGAACAAAAAATGGCCATGGAGTTACTCCATGATCCGAAGATTCATTTTGCAAGCATCATGGGCGGTGCTGGAAGCGGAAAAAGCATTCTTAGCATTGCCTATGCCTTACAAAGTGTCTTAGAGAAAAATCTTTTTCGAAAAATCATTTTTGTTCGACCTGTGGTTCCGGCTGGAAACGATATTGGGTTTTTACCAGGAGAAGAACGAGAAAAACTGAAGCCATGGATGCAAGCCTTTTACGATGCCGTGGACAACCTGTTTGATCAAAAACAAAAATCAAAAGGGGAAGAGAAAACCAGACAGTATTCAAAAGGTGAAAAGCCGGACTTTTCTGTGGAACATTTTATTAATACTTATATGGACGCAGGTGTTTTGGAAATGAAGACTTTCAATTATATGCGTGGAAGAACATTATCCAACGCATTGGTTATTGTAGATGAAGCCCAGGAAACCACGCCGCATTTAGCCAAGTTGATGCTGACTAGAGCAGGCGATGGGGCTAAGTTTTTGTTTTTAGGAGATCCATCAGACAATCAGATTGATAATGTGTTGGTTGATTCCAAGTCAAATGGTCTGGTATATACCGTTGATCGAATGAAGCCTTTTGAAATTACAGGACATGTCACATTGCAGCAAGTAGAAAGAAGTCCTTTGGCCCAATTGGCAGAAAAACATATGTAATCTGGATGATGGCCTGAGAAAAAAGATCATAAACGGCTAGAACATAAAGATTCGTCAGAGTAGAGATAGGATTCGACGGTTAGAAAAGGGGGGAGTATCATGGATTACTATCATGTAGCCAATCGCTTTTTATGGCTCTATTCACTATGCGTCAGTTTTTCGATTGTGGTGATGGTAATGAACTTCCCCTATCAACAACAAAAACAACGGTTGTTGGGTGCTATATTTGGGGTTTCTATGGTTGGATATTTAATGAATGGATTACTGCTTATTCCTGGTCTTCAAATTGATCAAGTCTATTGGATGGCAGAAACCATGCTATTGTTTTTAGTCATGTTGATCTATGGCGATATCATTAAAGAAAAAACCAACCCGTTATCTTTTTTTATAGTAGGGATGGTTGGGAGTGTGTTTTTTTTCTGGATGACCCATAGGTTTGCAGCTGGATGGATCACACGGATAGATCATCGCTGGGCTCCTTGGTTTCTATGGTTGCCAGCTATCATAACGACTTATAAAATGAACCGAGGCAAAGAAGTCTTTACACGATATCATTATGGGTTGTTTATGGTGGTGATGGCTTATACGGTTCAGTTTTTTCGTGGATCTCTCTATGCCCTAGAAGTATCTTTGCTTCTAAAGGTAGGGGGGTATACCATGCTTTTAACTCATTTTTCCAAAATGATGGAGGATGAAATAAAAGAAATGCAATCTCTAGCGGCCACCTACCAGCGTCGTTTGAAAAAAACAGCAGATCATGCAGTGAAAAAGCGAGAAAACGAAATCATTCGAAGTCATCAGACTCTTCTAGAAAATGCTAAAAAGGATGGTTTAACAGGGGCTTTTAATAGGATTAGCATTATGGACTTTATTGATGAACAAATCAGGCATAACGATGGTTCTTCTTTTTCTGTACTGATGTTTGATATCGATAAATTCAAAGAGGTGAATGATCGGTATGGTCATGTAAAAGGAGATGTTGCTCTAAAAACACTATCTTCTGTGACACAGGGCGTCATACGAGATCAAGATTATCTTGGGCGCTATGGTGGAGATGAGTTTATTGTCCTGCTTCAGCAACTCAATTTGGCGGAAGGAAAACTGGTGGCGGAACGCCTCTTGAGAAAAATCCAAGACACCAAAGACCCACATTTTACGATTTCAATTGGGATTGCTGTTTACCCTGAAGATGGAGATAGTGTGACAGAACTTATCCAGAAAGCAGACCTAGGGTTATATCGTTCTAAAGAAAAAGGTGGAAATGAGGTTTCTCATTATGACGTATTTTGAGCCAATAGGTGGGGTAACCTTAGGAGATGGTGGTTGTTGAAATAGGTATCATCCTGTATAATGAAATATAAGCAGGTATTTCGTCATGCTGATGGAGAGGGAAACCATGATTAAAAAGGTTAAAACCAGTTATGCTCAGGAAAATACAATCTTAGCCGAAGCAGTCTATAATTCCCAAGGCAAGCTACTTTACTCTAAGGGTACGCCTATTTCTATTTTTAATCGGACGGAAATGCATATGGAAGGCATTACATCGATCCGGATATACGATAGGCTATTGGATTATCAACTGCAGGAAATTATTCGGCCAGAAATACAGAAAAAAATGACGGTTCAGCTTAGGCATTTAGTGAGAATTCGTGGAAGATCGGAAAAGGAAAGTCAAGAGTTTGAACTGTATGAAGTACGGTCAATGATGAGTTCTGTTGTAGAGGATTTTCTGAAAGAAGAAGCCGTCATGGAAAAGCTGGTTAGTATGAAAACGGCCTATGAATATCTCTATCAACATTCTGTAGGAGTTATGATTAATGCCATGCTCCTAGGGACCAGTCTTGGGCTGCCGAAAAATCAATTGGAAATCCTTGGACGAGCAGCTATTTTTCATGATATAGGTATGCTCTTTATTCCGTTGGAAATTATGGAAAAACCAAAACTATCGGAGGAAGAATTTGAAATTATTAGAAGTCACCCGAAAAAAAGTTATTGCTTTCTTCATGAGAAAGCGAGCCTTGGCAAAGAAGCTCTGATTGCAATTTTGGAGCACCATGAAAGATGGGATGGTAGTGGGTATCCAAAGGGAAAAAAAGGCAAGGAGACTGACGAAAAAGCCCAAATTATTGGCTTGGCGGACACTTTTGATTCGATGATCAATGATCGCTCTTATCGGAAGGCATATCCAATACCAGAAGTGTATGAGTATATTATGTCTCAGTCTGGCCTTCAGTTTAACCCAAAACTGGTACAAGAATTTATTCAAAACATTAATCCGTATCCGATTAATACATTGGCAGAGTTAAATGATGGAAGTTCAGGCGTTGTCATCAAGACCAACACACCATTTCATACACGTCCAGTGCTTAAAATCATTAACGGACCAATGAAGGGGAAACAAATAGATCTATTGACCAATCGAAATCTTATGATTTCCAGAACCTTAAAAGATCCAGGTGAGGCTTCTTTTTTAAAACATTTTGAAAAATGATTGAGATAAAGGAATACTAATTTATTGACAGAAACTAGATGGGGTAAAGGATTGAAAAAATGGCGAAAAAAGAAAAAGGAAAAAACAAAAAAGTATCGAAATCTCTTGCCATCACTATGATAGCAGGGATTACCTTTATGCTGCTTTTTGTATATGGAACCGCTGGATTTTTGTTGTTTCAGTATTTCAGCAATGAACATGCAGAAACCGCATCTGTTTCAACAGAAAGAGAAGTTGAGCCGAAACAAGAAGATACGACACCGCCTTTGGAAGAAAAGACGGAAAGCAATAGCCTTCAAGCGCCGGTAGCGGATAGGACCAAGGCATACCAAATCTTAGATGCTCCCATAGAACGAAGCATGGAACAAATAGTAGGAATGAAGGAAGGTGTGGTTAAAATAATAGCGGGAGAAGGTCAAGGATCTGGTGTCTTGATTAGTCAAGAGGGTCATGTGGTCACCAATTTTCATGTCATTGAATCATCTCCCTATATGGCAAAAGCCGAGTTTGAAGCTGTTGGTGGAGTGGTGATAGAAAGAGATTTAATGCTTTTGGGGTATGACCAACAACAGGATTTGGCCGTATTGCAACTGAAAAACAGGGATGAGATGTCTTTAAAACCAATTCCTCTAGGCGCTGCATCTGATGTAAGCCCTGGACAACGGATCGTTACCATTGGAAGCCCTCGTGGATTGATGAATTCTGTTTCGGATGGCATTGTGTCTGGAATTCGAGAAACTGGAGAACAAACATTGATTCAAATAACGGCACCTATTTCTCAAGGAAATTCTGGAGGGGCCTTATTGAATATGAAAGGTGAATTAATTGGATTGACAACCTTTAAAATGGATGAATCTGAGAATCTTAATTTTGCAATTTCCTCCAAGGATATCAAAAGCCTTATTGACAATAATCCGCATTGGATTAACCCATAAGCATACATGGAGAAAATCCTTAATTAAAGCTTGCAAAGTTTTTTAAAAATGATATAATAAGAAAAAATTCAGATAATCATGTGACGAACGGGAGAGTATATTCATTACGAACCTCTCAGCGAACTGGTGATAGTGTGAGTCCAGTAGGCAGTGTGAGTAGAAAAACACCCGGGAGCATCCAACCAAACGGTTACGAAGACGGCCAGTTACAAAGACGCCACTCTTTTAGACTTAGTAGACTTGGACGATTCTCCTCCGATAAAGGGAGTACATATCGAAAGATTTTCTTTCTGTATGAAAAAATAAAGTGAGTCTATTTATTAGACTAATAAGGGTGGCACCGCGGAAAAGATACCCGTCCCTGCTTCAGTAGTATTGCTGAGCAGAGACGGGTTTTTTGTATGGAAAATAAGAAAGGAGAAGGATTATGAAACGAGTTTATGTGAAAGATTTACAAAGCGTACTGGATCAAAAAATACTGGTCAAGGGGTGGATTTATAAAATTCACAATCTGGGGCGAATTGCATTTGTAACTTTGAGAGACAAATCTGGTCTTGTACAATTGGTGTTGGAAGAAGGGGAACTTCAAGGCTTAAGATTGGAAATGGCCTTGGAAGTAGTTGGGGTGGTTTCAGAAAATTCAAAAGCAGTGAATGGATTAGAAATAAAAGTAGAAGAAATAAAAGTCCTAGGGAATGCTTATTATGATAAATTACCATTTCCGGTTAATAAGCAAGAAAATCTACATCTGGAGACACAGCTGAATCACCGATCCATTAGCTTAAGAAATCCTAAAACTCGGGCACCTTTTGCCATACAAGAAGGAATTGTAACGGCTTTTCGAGATTATCTCAAGCAACAACATTTTTCAGAAATTCACACTCCGAAAATTATTTCCTCTGGAACAGAAGGCGGATCGGAAATGTTTACGGTAAAATATTTTGATACCAGAGCATTTTTGGCCCAAAGCCCACAGTTTTATAAGCAGATGATGGTAGGAGCTGGCTTTGAGAGAGTTTTTGAAATTGGTCATGCCTATCGGGCAGAATTGCATAATACCTGGAGGCATTTAAATGAATACGTTAGCTTAGATGTTGAAATGGGGTTTATTGAGGACGAAAACGATATTATGGATCTAGAGGAAGGATTGCTTCGTCATATATTGGATCACTTGAGGAAAACGTGTAGGGAACAGTTGGAAATTCTTGAAGTGGATCTTCCTATCATTGAAAAAATACCAAGAATTGAACTGGAAACTGCCCGAGAGATTCTACGAACCTCTTTTGATAAAAAATCTCCTCCTGGCAACTTGGATGCAGAGGGAGAAATCCTTTTTTCTCAATATGTGAAAGAGAAATATAATAGTGATTTTGTGTTTCTGACTCGGTATCCGGTTAGCAAAAGACCTGTGTATACCATGCCAGTAGAAGAAGATCCAACCTTAACTAAGAGTTTTGACCTTATTTTTAGAGGCCTAGAAATTACTACGGGGGGCCAGCGGATCCATGATTATCAGCAGTTAAAAAGAAATATGGAAGTCTTTGAACTGAATCCGGAAGATTTTGATTTTTATTTAGAGACCTTTCGATACGGGATGCCACCTCATGGAGGCTTAGCCATTGGATTAGAAAGGTTGACCATGAAATTATGTCAACTGGACAATATACGAGAAGCAACATTACTGCCAAGGGATATGAAACGAATCACCCCATAAGGAGGGAGAAGTAATGATGAAACCAGAAGAAGTGAAGTATATTGCGAAACTTGCTAAACTCCATTTGGAGGAAGAGGAAATTCAGCAGTATACCCGTGAGTTTGACCATATTTTAGAGCATTTTGCAGTTATTGCCAGTTATGATGTGGATTCTGTTGAGTTAACCCTTCCAGAAGAAGAACAGAAAACATTGCTACGAAAAGATCATCCAACTCTTTTTGGCCATCAGAAAAAACTTTACCAAAATACCAAAGAGCTAAAAAATGGATTGATTCAGGTTCCTAAAATACTGGAATAGAAATTATGGAAAAAGAGGGTGTTGATAACCATGGAAATGATGAGCATCAAGTCTCAACGTGAAAGATGGATAAAAAAAGAGGTCTCGGCAAGAGAATTGGTAGAGGAAACCTATAAAAAAATTGATGCAACAGAAGAACGAGTGAATGCATATTTGCATTTATGCCAGGAAGAAGCACTGGAGCAGGCAAGACATTTAGATGAAAAAAGAAGTCGAGGGGAAAAAACAGGATTACTGGCGGCTATTCCTATAGCTGTAAAGGATAATATATGTACCGACGGTATTGCAACAACCTGTGCATCGAAAATGTTAGGGGATTTTATTCCTCCATACGATGCAACGGTTGTTCAAAAAATTAAAGAAGCCGATGGCATTATAATTGGAAAAACCAATATGGATGAATTTGCTATGGGTTCTTCGACGGAAAACTCCGCCTTCAAGGCAACCTCCAACCCTTGGGATTTGGATCGAGTTCCAGGTGGTTCTTCTGGCGGGTCCGCAGCTGCTGTGGCTTCGGAAACAGTTGCCCTAGCCCTGGGATCCGACACAGGTGGATCCATTCGTCAGCCGGCAGCTTTTTGTGGAGTCGTAGGATTGAAGCCTACCTATGGAAGTATTTCTCGTTCAGGGTTAGTGGCCTTTGCTTCTTCCTTGGATCAAATAGGACCCTTCACTAGAAATGTAGAAGACTGTGCGTTAGCATTGGATGTGCTGACAGGATTTGATGCTATGGACGCTACCAGTGTGGCGGCCCATCATACAGGGTCTTTTGCAGATGGATTGGAAAAAAGTCTAAAAGGGTTAAAAATAGCTTTGCCAGAAGAATATCAGCAAGAAGGTTTAGACAAGGAAATATACCAGACATTGAATAGAACGGTGAAGGAGCTTCAAGCGTTAGGAGCAGAGGTGGAGACGGTTTCATTACCATTCTCTGCGGCAGGATTATCCGCCTACTATCTTATTTCATCAGCGGAAGCAAGTTCAAACTTGGCCAGATTTGATGGCGTGCGTTATGGGTACCGACCCAAAGAGTTTGATACTTTGGAAGAGTTGATGGTGAACAGCCGGTCTGAAGGTTTCGGGAAAGAAGTGAAGAGACGAATTATGCTCGGTACCTATGCATTGTCTTCTGGTTACTATGATGCCTATTATCAGAGAGCTCAGAAATTACGAAAGAAAATAAGAGGGCAATTTGAAGATTTATTTCAAGGATATGATGCAGTGCTGGGTCCGGTTTCTCCTATTCTACCATTCCCAAAAGGGGAAAAAATAATGGATCCACTAGCCATGTACTTAGCGGATATCTATACGGTGGATGTGAACTTGGCAGAGCTGCCTGCTATTTCAATGCCCTGTGGATTCAGTGAAAATCGCCTTCCTATAGGAATGCAGTTGATAGGCAAACATTTTGGCGAAAGTACCTTGCTGCGGATGGCCTATCAGTTGGAAAAAAGCTTGAACTTAGATATTAGAAATAGCCTTGGGAAGGAGGCGTTGAAATGAATTGGGAAACGATTATAGGATTAGAAGTTCACGTAGAATTGGATACAAAAACAAAGATATTTTGTCATTGTCCCACTACCTTTGGTTCTCCGCCAAATCAAAATACCTGCCCCGTTTGCATTGGCCTTCCTGGAACCTTGCCAGTGTTAAATGAAGCCGTAGTGGAAATGGCGGTGAAAGCTGGGTTGGCTCTAAATTGTTCAATTCAACAAAACAATAAAATGGATCGAAAAAATTATTTTTATCCAGACTTGCCCAAAGCATATCAGATCTCCCAGTATGATCTTCCGATTTGTACTGGTGGATATGTAGAGATTGAGAGTGGCGGAGAACGGAAAACGATTAGAGTCCATCGAATTCACATAGAAGAAGATGCCGGAAAGTTACTGCACGACGAAGAAGAACCAGTTTCTTTTATTGATTATAATCGGGTAGGGGTTCCTTTGGTAGAAATTGTTTCCGAAGCAGATATGCGTTCGCCAGAAGAAGCGGTAGCCTATTTAAGGGCGGTTCGATCTATTTTACAATATGCAGGCGTTTCAGATTGTCGAATGGAGCAAGGATCCCTTCGATGCGATGGAAATATTTCTGTGAGGCCTTATGGACAAGAGGCCTTTAATCCAAAAGTAGAGCTGAAAAATATTAACTCTTTTAAAGAGTTGCAAAAAGCCTTGGAGAAGGAGGAAAAGCGGCAGTTAGAGCTGTATAGTTTTAACGAAGGTCATAAAGTGGTTCAAGAAACTCGTCGATGGGATGCGGCAAAAGGAAAAACTATTTCGATGAGAACCAAAGAAGATGCCCATGATTACCGCTACTTTCCAGATCCAGACTTGAAACCCATATTTATTCAGGAAGCACTTATTCAACGAGTAGAGAAAGAATTGCCGGAATTGCCAGCGGAGAAGTCCAAACGATTCTTAGAAACCTATGGATTGAGTCAGAAAGAAGTAGAAATACTGGTGAATGAAATGGCCTTGAGTCATTTTTATGAAGAGGTAGTGAAAGCGGGAGCTGACCCTAAAACGTCTGCCAACTGGATTTTAGGGGATTTGCTTCGAGTGATGAAAGAAAAAGAAATGTCAGCAGAAGAGCAACCTCTTAAGCCTGAGGATTTGGTCAGTTTAATCCGTTTTATTGAAAAAGGCAGCATTAGTGTAACTGCAGGGAGAGATGTATTCGATGCCATGGTAGAAACTGGAAAAACACCAGATATCCTTATAGAAGAAAAAGGGCTTCAGCAAATAAGTGGAGAAGGTGAATTGGAATTAACCATACAAGGGGTTATGGAAGAGAATCCTTCCTCAGTAGAAGATTTCAAAAATGGAAAAAAACAGGCCATTGGGTTTCTCATGGGTCAAGTAATGAAAGCAACCAAAGGCCAGGCAAATCCACAAGTGGCAAAGACACTGCTGGAAAAAGCATTGAAAGCATAATCCTCTATGAAACTAGACATTGCAATACCTCGGTTATTCCTTTACAATGGAAGTTAGGATTGGGTTTAAATGGGATAGTGAGGATAAAGGATGAAAAATAAAAGGCCTCGAACAGAAAAACAACTTCAAAAGAAACAAAAATGGTCGGATGTTTTTCGACGAATTTTTCTAACAGTGGTGCTGGTAATGCTTATTCTTTTTGGAGCGGTTACCGGCACCACTATTGCCATTGTTCACAGTATTGTCTCTGATCTGGAAGCGATTCATACGGACAACTTATATCAACTGTTGGATGAAAGTTCCTTCATTTATTATCCGAACAATAATGATTGGGAAGTCTTGGAAAAAGTTGAGACCCCAATGTATCGAGAAATCATTTCCTATGAAGAAATACCAAAGCTGGTTCAAAACGCTTTTATTGCCATTGAAGATGAGCGATTTTGGGATCATCCTGGCATTGATATCCGAAGGATCTTGGGAGCTGGCTGGACCAACTATCGAACAGGTAGTCGTCAAGGCGCCAGCACCATTAACCAACAATTGGCTAAAATGTTATTTCTGACCCACGAGCAAACCTATACTAGAAAAATTCAGGATATGTATTATGGGATTCAGTTAAATCAAAACCTTGAAAAGGAAAAAATACTAGAGACTTATCTGAATACTATTTACTTAGGAGCTGGTGCTTATGGGGTTCAGGCGGCGGCACAAGTTTATTTTTCTAAAGATGTTGAGCAACTAACCTTGGCAGAAGTAGCCTTGCTAGCAGGTATTCCCAGAAATCCTAGTCGATACGCACCTATTAAAACCGTTAAGGCATCTCAAGTGATGGATGAAACAAGGATTCTGAAGGTGCTGGACGAAAACTATGTGATGCTGATGCAGCCGGAAGCAAAAAACCGACAGCAGCTGGTACTTGGAAAAATGCATGAATTAGGGTGGATCAGTACAGAGGCCTACCATGAAGCCATCGATAAAACCTTAGTAGATTTGTTGAAACCAGGAAGATTGCAAGATGGAGAAGAAATAGGTTCTTATTTTGCAGATTTAGTGAGACAGGATGTGCTGACAGTCCTTCAGGATAGGGGTTATAGCCTAGAAGAGGCCCGGCATTTTTTTTATGCCGGCGGGTTGCATATTTATAGCACATTAGATATGGAGATACAGCAAATCATTGAAGCTACCTTTGATGATCCAGACGCTTTTCCTGAAACCATGAGAGATGCAGAAGGCCATGTCCTTCGAGATCTTCATGGAAACATTCAACCTCAAAGTGCTTTTGTGGTCATGGATCATAAGACAGGCGCTATTCGTGGCATTTCAGGTGGGAGGATGGTGACCGGAAGAAATATGCTGAATCGAGCCTTGGTGCCAAGGCAGCCAGGATCGGCTATTAAGCCATTGGCGGTCTATCTTCCAGCTATAGATAAGGGCAAGACAGCTGCCTCTCTTATCCATGACGCACCAGTGTACTTGGATCCAGCGAATCCCAATAGGCCTTGGCCTCGCAATTGGTATCGACAAGGATATTTTGGTCATATTACTTTGCGGGAAGCCCTTCAATGGTCTAGCAATGTAGCGACGGTGAAATTATTGCATGAAATTGGTGGAAGTCGGCAAGGTGCTTTTGATATCATGTTTGAATATTTGGAACGGAGTGGAATCACTTCTATCATAAGTCGAAAGGAACCCTATGTGGATCAGGATGGAGCTTCCTATCATGATGAGACCTTTTCTACTGCTCTTGGAGGGATGACCCTAGGAGTTTCTCCTATGGATATGACGGCTGCTTTTAGCGTCATGGCCAATGAAGGGGTTTATGTAGAACCCTATACCTTTACGCATATTAAGGATCGTCAAGGGAATCTTTTGGTAGATAGGAACATCAAAAGAAAGCGGGTGGTAACGCCACAAACTGCCTATATCATGACGGATTTGATGGTGCATAGCATTACCTATGGAACTGGTTCTCAAGCTAAACTAGATCCTCAAAATCAGCGAATACCAGTAGCAGGAAAAACGGGTACTACAACGGATAAAAAAGATGCCTGGTTTGTGGGATATACGCCTTACTACGCCGCCAGTCTTTGGATTGGAAATGATCGACCGGAAGCGTTAACGGAGGGAAGCAGGATGGCAACTGTCCTGTGGCAGAAAATGATGATGGAAATTCATGAAAACTTAGAACCTAAAGGATATACAAGGCCCAAAGATATTGTTGAAAAAACGATTTGTAGTACTTCTGGTTTTCTGGCGAATCGCCACTGTGGAAGCACTAGGCAAGAGATTTTCATCATGGGAACAGAACCAGATCAGTATTGTTCTGTTCATCGGGCACCACCACCAAAGCTGGAACCGGAAGAAGAGGAAGAAGAAACTTCTTCGGAAGAAGCACCATCGGAAGAAGCACCATCAGAAGAACAAGATACTTCCTCATCAGAGGATCATCAAGCATCCAATGCTGTTGAGTGAGGTGTTTTTCATAAAACCTATCCATTTATAGGGATAAGGTGGAAAAAGATGTAGGGTTGGTTTTAGAAACGTTGAGTAAAGAAACCTTGTGCAAAGGAGGAAGTTTATGAAAAAGCTAATTCGAAATATTCGATATGTTTCACCAGAAACTGGAGCCGAGGCAAAGGGAAGTCTTGTTCTTTCAGGGGGGACCATAGAAAGATTTACAGAAGCCTTAGATTTAGAAGGGGCAGAGGTGATTGAAGGCAATGATCAATGGGTGCTACCAGGCTTTATTGATATGCACGTACACTTTCGTGAACCAGGAGGAGAAGAGAAGGAAACCCTAGAAACTGGAAGCAAAGCTGCCTTGGCTGGTGGATATACAACGGTGGTATGTATGCCAAATACACAACCAGTTCCAGACCATGAATCCGCCTTGGAAGACTGGCTTAAGAAGACGGAACATCTTCCTTGTCAGGTACTTTTAATGGCTAGTATCACAAAGGGGTTAGGAGGAACAGAAAAATCAGACTTTAGGCTGTATACGCATCCAAGAGTGGTTGGGGTAACAGACGACGGTCGCCCAGTGTCTTCTTCAAGAATTTTGATAGAGGCCATGAAAGAAGCGAAAGCATCCAACTTACTGGTAGGATTGCACTGCGAAGATGAAAGCTTAATGTTTGATCGAAGTATCAATCAAGGAAGGATATCTGGAAAACTGAATTTGGAGGGGGTCCCTGTTATGGCGGAAACCCTTATGATTCATCGGGACCTTTATCTGTCGGAAATCTTGAATTGTCCGCTTCATATTCAACATGTAAGCGCTGCAGAAAGCGTCAGGTTAATTCGAGAAGCAAAAGCCAAAGGCGTTCCTGTTACCTGCGAAGCGGCACCACATCATTTTTCTCTTACGGAAGAAATGATTCTAACCAGAGGGTCTATGGCTAAAATGAGTCCACCTCTTAGGACGGAAATGGATGTAAAAGCCATACAGCAAGGTCTAAAAGATGGAACCATCGATCTAATTGCTACGGATCATGCGCCACATACAGAATCCGATAAAACCCAAGATTTAATTGCTTCTGCCAATGGAATTGTTGGGCTGGAGACAGCGTTTTCTGTGGGGGTCACGTATTTAATCGATAATGGAGTTTTAGATATACAACAGCTAGTTCAACGGATGAGTACCATTCCAGCCAAAGTGTTAGGCTTGGACCGAAAAGGAGTTTTAAAGCCAGGAATGGATGCGGATCTGGTACTGGTGGACTTGGATCGACGCTGGACGGTGGATTCAGAAGATTTTTTCTCCAAAGGTCGAAACACACCCTATCATGGGATGGGACTTCGGGGAAAAGTGACCACCACCATCCTGGGTGGGGAGATACGCTATCAGGAGAAAAGCTAAGAAAAAAGAAACGTTGTCAAAAAATTCGATATGTGATAAGATGTAGTTAATAAAAAAAGGCAAAACCGTTCGAAAGACGGTGACGCAAAGCCACGAATCTACGTCAGTATAGGCTGATAAGATGGTCGGGTTGCCCCTAAAAACAAGGATGAATTAGGCGACCCGTATGCTATTGTGCGGGTCTTTTTTCTCGGTAAATTTAAGGGCAAGGCGACAACAAAGGGAGGAGCTGGTCAGAATGGTAAAAGTAAAAATTCCATTGGAAGAATGCGACGTGGGGATGGTTTTATCCGAAGATCTTTACAACGATTCTGGACTATTATTGATGAAAAAGGGAACCGTTTTAACAAATGAAAAAATAAAGGTATTGGTACGAAGAGAAGTGACTCAGGTGCCAATAGAGAATGAAAACTGCTAAAGACCCATAAGGGGTCTTTTTTTGCTTTTATAGCGAAAAAAGCGGATGTTTGCTATAATGTATACTATGTCAAGAGAGATCATATTCTTAAGAAGCGGGAGGGAGAAAAATGATTGTTTCTCATGTTCAAGAAGCAGAAAAAAAGAAAATAAACCATCCAGAAGCCAGGGAAGCTTCTATGAAGGCGCTTATATCCCCAGAGGAAGGATGGGAAGGCCATGTTATGAGAGTAGTGGAGTTGAAGCCAGGTGGGCATACCCCACGGCATATCCATCCTTGGCCTCATATTAATTTTATGGTCCATGGTCATGGCACTCTTTTCTTGGAAGGAAAAAAACATGCCGTAAAAGAGGGGTCCTATGCCTATGTGCCGGCAGGTAAGGAACATCAATTCATAAATGAGGGCAGCGAGCCATTTGAATTTATATGCATCGTGCCAGAGGAAGGACATCAGTAAATTGAAAAACTATGAAAAAGCATCTCATATTCAATTAATGGCGACGGCGGCTTTTGGTTTGGAAGCCATTGTAGCTAGGGAGATTAAAGCTCTTGGCTACCAGGTGTTAGAAACTGAAAATGGTCGGGTAACCTTTGAAGGACCACCAGAAGCCATCTGTAGAAGTAATCTTTGGTTAAGAACCGCTGAGCGAGTTCTTTTAAAGGTGGGTGAATTTCAGGCCAACTCCTTTGATGAACTGTTTGAAAAAACAAAAGCATTAGATTGGAGTCGCTGGATTCCCGAGAATGGACGTTTTCCGGTGAATGGAAAATCTGTAAAATCTCAATTAACTAGTGTTCCAGACTGTCAAGCAATTGTAAAGAAAGCAGTGGTGGAGAGCCTGAAGAAACAATATCGGAAAGAGTGGTTTGAAGAAAATCAAGGAGAGTATAAAATAGAAGTGGCCCTGTTGAAAGATAAAGCGACGTTAACCATCGATACAAGTGGAGAAGGGCTTCATAAACGAGGATATCGAAAAAGCACCCATCAGGCTCCATTAAAGGAAACCTTAGCTTCTGCCATGGTGCAATTGAGCTTCTGGAAACCGGAACGAGTATTGATTGATCCATTTTGTGGCTCGGGAACCATTCCTATAGAAGCGGCGATGATTGGAAAAAACCTGGCACCTGGAATGAACCGAGAGTTTGTTTCAGAAGCATGGCCATGGATTCAAGCCAGTGATTGGCAGCAGGCAAGGAAAGAAACCCATGATTTAGCTCGATATGAGGAACCTCTTCAAATACAGGGTTTTGATATTGATGAACGTGGCCTACGTGCAGCAAGGCATTATGCCCAGGAAGCCTTTTTAGATGGAGAGATTCATTTTGAAGCCCGTGACATTAATGAGCTTAGGTCTCGCTATTCTTATGGATGCATCATTACGAATCCCCCTTACGGAGAACGTATGGGCGATGAAGAAGAAGTGAAAAAAATCTATTCGGAACTTGGAAGTGTTCTAGGAAAATTAGAAACATGGTCCAAATATATTTTAACGGCCTATCCGGATTTGGAAGCGGATTTTGGAAAAAAAGCAGATCGAAGAAGAAAGCTATACAATGGAAGAATCATGTGTCAGTTTTATCAATATCAAGGGCCGCGACCACCAAAGAAAAAAGAAGTAGAAGAAACTGGAGAATAAAAGAAAACACCTGAATGCCGAAAAACTGGCGGAGAAGCTTAAGAATTGGCGGTGGTTTTGTGGATAGTTTATTAAATAAAGAAGATATGGAAGCTGTGTTAGATATTTTGGATGAAGGGATTCAAGTGGTAAACTGCCATGGAATCATCGTGTATTGCAACGAGGCAGCGGCAGATCTGGACAGTTTGAAAAAAGAAGAAGTAATAGGAAGTCATATTTTAGATATCTATCCTTCTCTTACAAAAGAAACCAGTACCTTACTGGAAGCCTTAAAAACTGGAAGGGCTATTTATCATTATCAACAAGATTTTTTGAATTACAAAGGAAGCAAGATCACTACCATAAACAGTACAATTCCTCTCAATAAAAATGGAGTTATGGTAGGCGCTTTGGAGTTATCTCGGAATATCACCCAAGTACGAGAATTATCCGAGCGCCTAGTAGACCTACAGGAAAAAATGTATGCTCCAAAAGTTGACACGCAAAAATCTATAAAAGGAACGGCTCGATATAGTTTTGATGATATTATTGGTGAGAGTCCGGAAATAGAAAGTCTGAAACATAAAGCAATGAAAGCGGCTACTACCAATTCTTCGGTGATTGTATACGGGAATACGGGTACAGGGAAAGAGTTAATTGTTCAGGCGATTCATAATGCCAGTGGACGCAGGGAGAATCCGTTTATAGCCCAGAATTGTGCTGCGATTCCAACGACGTTGCTGGAAAGCATCCTTTTTGGGACGGTAAAGGGAAGTTTTACAGGTGCGGATCATCGGCCAGGATTGTTTGAGTTAGCCAACAACGGAACACTGTTTCTAGATGAAATCAACTCAATGCCCATGGAGCTGCAGGCAAAATTGTTAAGAGTTCTAGAAGAAAAGTCCATTCGTCGAGTAGGCGATATAAAAACCATAGAAATCGACGTACGAATAATTGCAGCAATGAATATAGATCCTTTTCAGGCGGTACAGGAAAAGAAGTTGAGGGAGGATTTGTTTTATCGACTTAATGTGGTATCTCTCCGTCTACCGGATTTGATGGAGAGAAAAAAAGATTTTTTTGTGCTGTTAGCATATTTTATGGATAAATTTAATAGAAAGTTAAATAAAAAAGTCTTAGGTGTGAGTGAAGAAGCTCTGTGTTTTTTAGAAAATCATCCTTGGCCAGGAAATGTAAGAGAACTTGAGAATATCATTGAGGGGACCATGAATGTTATGGATGGCCAGTGGATTCGTGTAGAAGATCTGCCGCATTACTTACAAAAAAGAAAGAAAAATAAAAAAGAATTGTTGGCAGAAATCCCAGAAGATGCAAGCTTTTCCTTGAAAAAATTAATGGGTGATATGGAAAAGCAGGTAATCGAAAAAGTATATAATAGGACGGGAAGGAATATTACTAAAACTGCTGAACGTCTTTCTATGCCGAGACAAACCCTTCAATACCGACTAAGCAAATTGGGAATTACAGGGGAAGAGAATAGAAATCAAGGATAACCGCCGAAAAACAGGCGGTTATTTTAGTAGAGAGACTTAGGATGGCCTATGGTGATGGTGGATTTTTAAGCGGGAGAAAAAAACTCATCCAGTGAAAACCCTTGTAATGGAGAGGGTGTATGGAATAGAATGAAGGATGTATCTCTGGTTTTTAGAGGCAACAGAAAAAATGGCATAAACCTTGCAAAGTATTAAGAATATAAGTAAATTCATAATGAATGACACCACCAATATTTTTAAGGAGGAATGATGAGAATGAAAAGAATTGGATGTCCATACGGTACGCATAGGGTAATTGAGCCTAAAGGGGTATTGCCGCAGCCAGCTCAAAAGATTGATAACAGCATGGAGATTTACGACAATGAGATTTTGCTGGATGTTCAAACCTTAAACGTTGACTCTGCCAGCTTTACACAGATAAAAGAGCAGGCAGCAGGAGACTTAGATAAAATTAAAGAGATTATGAAGGGGATTGTGGCGGAAAGAGGAAAACACCATAATCCTGTGACAGGTTCTGGTGGAATGCTGATTGGAACTGTAAAGGAAATTGGCGCTGCCATGAAGGATAAAACAGACTTAAAAGTGGGCGACAAGCTAGCAACCCTTGTATCCCTTTCTTTAACTCCATTAGTAATTGAAGAAATAAATGAAATCCGAAAAGATATCGATCAGGTGGATATTAAAGGACAAGCTGTTTTGTTTGAAAGTGGTATTTACGCTGTATTGCCAAAGGATTTACCAGAAAACTTAGCTTTATCCGTGTTGGATGTTGCTGGAGCACCAGCGCAAACGGCGAAGCTTGTTAAACCAGGAGATACGGTTGTGATTATTGGCGGATACGGAAAATCTGGAATGCTATGCTTGTATGAAGCCAAAAAACGTGCAGGAGTTACTGGAAAAGTCATTTGCGTAGGGCGTCGCAAAGAAGGAATCGATGGTATTAGAGACTTGAACTTGGCAGATGAATACGTGGTAGCTGACTCAACCAATGCTGTAGAATTAATGGAAGCAGTGAAAGAGGTTACGGATGGGGAAATGGCCGACGTGGTAATTAATTGCGTAAACATTGCCAATACAGAAATGGGAAGCATTTTAGCCGCAAAAGATACTGGTTTGATCTATTTCTTTAGCATGGCTACCAGCTTTACCAAAGCAGCATTGGGAGCAGAAGGAATTGGAAGAGATACCACCATGTTGATTGGAAATGGATATACCAAGGGTCATGCGGAGATATCCATGCAAATCATGAGAGAAAGCGATGTTCTTCGTAAAAAATTCGAAGAGCTCTATGCATAAGGAGTAACGCAAGTAAACCCCAGGCGACCCAATACTCATCTCACCTGGGGTTTTTATCTGATAAAAGACAAAGGAGAGAAACCAATCATGCGTGATTATCATGATATAGAACTTTGGAAAGAGGTAACCGAAGATCAATGGAATAGTTGGGAGTGGCAAGTTAAAAATAGGATTGCCACGGTTCAAGAATTGAAAAAAGTAGTGAATCTTAAAGCAGGTGAAGAAGAAGGCATCGAAAAATGCCTGGAAAAACTGAGAATGGGGATTACACCATATTATGCGGCTTTAATGGACCCGGATGATGAGACATGCCCTGTAAGAATGCAAGCAGTTCCCCAGTCTTCTGAGCTTCACCAGGGTGAATCAGATATGGATGATCCACTTCATGAAGACGTGGATTCCCCTGTAGAAGGATTGACCCATCGATACCCAGATCGCGTACTGTTACTCATTACGGATATGTGTTCCATGTATTGCCGCCATTGTACAAGACGTCGTTTTGCGGGACAACAGGACTCGGGATTACCCATGGATCGTATCGATGCAGCCGTAGAGTATATTCGAAAAACGCCTCAAGTTAGAGATGTTCTTCTTTCTGGTGGAGATTGTCTGTTGGTATCGGATGAACGACTGGAAACGATTATCAAGAAATTAAGAGAGATTCCTCATGTAGAAATTATCAGGCTAGGAAGCCGTGCGCCAGTGGTGATGCCGCAGCGTATTACGGATTCTCTTGTTAATATGCTGAAAAAATATCATCCAATTTGGTTGAACACCCACTTTAATCACAGCAAAGAATTGACACCTGAAGCGAGAGAAGCGTTGTCAAAACTTGCAAATGCAGGGATTCCTCTTGGGAATCAAACCGTGCTTTTAAAAGGAATCAACGACTGCATACCAGTGATGAAAGAACTAGTTCATGAATTGGTGAGAGAGAGAGTGCGACCATATTATATTTATCAATGCGATTTGTCTGTAGGGATCGAACATTTTCGAACCACAGTAGCCAAAGGCATTGAAATCATAGAAGGGCTTCGTGGGCATACATCTGGTTATGCGGTTCCAACTTTTGTGGTAGATGCACCAGGAGGTGGGGGAAAAATTCCTGTGATGCCAACGTATATGATATCTCAAGGAGCTGGGAAAGTGGTGTTGAGAAATTACGAAGGAGTGATTTCTACTTATTCCGAACCCATGGATTATCAGCAAAAAGATGTCTGTAAAGTCGATAAAGATCAAAAAGACCAGAAGCTTGGAGGAGTGGCTGGGTTAATCAATGGAGAAAAAACCGCCATTGAACCAGCTGATTTAGAACGTCACCAACGCAATATAAAATGATGTTAAAAGACCTGATTCCTGAAAACTGTCGGCGCATTGCTGTAGTGGGGATGGCTAAGAACGCAGGTAAAACAGTGGTGTTGAATCGCTTGATTTCAGAAATAACCGATTCTGAAGAAGTCATGGGGATTACCTCTACAGGACGTGACGGCGAAGAGCAGGATTTGGTGACCCTGACAGAAAAGCCCAGAATACATGTGCCGGTAGGGACGCTGCTGGGAACCACAGAAGGATGTTTGAAACAAGGGGATGCCAAGGTGGAAATTTTGAAAACCACTGGAGAGAACACTCCTATGGGACAGGTAGTGTTGGTTCGAGTCAGGCAGGCAGGATTCATTCAAATCGCTGGCCCTGATACGAATCAAGGAGTGCTTAGGATAGCCAGAGACTTGGAGGCTCATGGAGCTACTAAAGTGTTGGTAGATGGTGCCATCGACCGAAAATCCAGCGCTTCGCCAGGTGTTACGGATGGATGCATCCTAGCAACCGGAGCTGTGCTGCATCGTGATCCAGAAATGGTTGTGGCAAAGACAAAGCACCAGGCTGAATTGTTTTCCATCCCAGAAACAAAGGATCCTGAAGTAAAGCGTCAATGGAGTCAATTGGTGAAACGTGGTAATGTTGGGGTGGTAGGGCATTGTGGTGAGCTTCGGATGATTCCAGTGAGTTCTGCCATTAATAGTGGAGGAGACCTGGGGAAGTCCTTGAAAAAAGGAGATCGATACTTATTGATCAATGGGAGCCTGACGGATAAAACCTTAAAAGAACTTACGCAGGTAACCTCTTTATACAAAGAAACGCCTATCGTCATGTCGGATGCCACCAAAGTATTTATAACGGAAAAAGAATGGAAAATATGGAAACGTATGGGGATAGAATTGGAAGTTATCCATCCTGTGAAGCTGTTGGCGGTAACCATCAATCCCTTAGCACCAGAAGGCTATGAATTTGACAAGAGGAGTTTCAAGCATAAGATGCAACATGCCCTTGGAGACATACCTGTGGTGGATTCAATGGAGGAAGGTGGACTGGATTGAATTATTTTATGAATCCGGAAACCCCGGAACAAATCGGACTAAATGATTTTTTGACAAAGCTTCCCATTGAAACAGAATATGGACGAATGGAAAAAGAAATGCTCCAACCTGTTGGACAAGAAAACAGGGAGATTTTAGAGCGTTCCTACCAAGAAATCGAGAAAATGATGGAGGAACGTACTCATCATCCTGGGCTCATAAAAGAACTTCGGAAATTGATTCATGGTCAGAAAAATATTCGAAAATCCATGAGAAATGCCATGGATCAACAAGTACTGTCGGATGTTGAGCTCTTCGAGATAAAAATACAGGCATTTGCTATGGAAAGGCTTAATAGGTATCTTGAAAGGCATAAGGCGGTCCTCTTTCCCTCTATTACCCTTTACCCAGTAAAGTGGTTGATAGAGCTTCTGGATCCAGAAGCTACGGGCATCGAGACATTCTATATATACGATGCCTACGACCCCAAGCTAAAAGCATTAAGAAGTAGAAAAGAAAAAATTAAGGAACAGATCTTGGTGGAAGAAAAACAACAAGAGAAACAAATTGTGGAAAGACTTGCATTAAAGCCGCTATGGAACAAAGAAATTCACATTCCTAAAGAGCAGCCGGAAAAGCAGGAAACATTGCAAAGAATGGGGACCTATGTGAAGGCAAACGAAACAAAAAGCCACTGGATCTATGGGCCTGTTAAGCACGAAATGGAAGAAAGCTATAGCGACTTATTGGGAGAGGAAGAAGTTTTGGAGCAAAAAATTCGAAGTCGTTTAAGTCGCTGTATCGGCGAAAAGGCTTTTGAACTCATCCAAAACACAGAAGCCTTAGGTTATTTAGATATTCTATTGGGGAAAGTGTCCCTAGCCATCAAGTATCAATGCTGTAAGCCGGAAATTCTTGAAAAACCATGGCTACGAGTAAGTGGAGGCAGGCATCCAGGCCTAGAGGAAAAACTAAGGAAAGAAGGACTCCATTATACGCCGGTAGATATTCAAGCATCTAGAGGTGTAACGCTGATCACTGGAGCGAATATGGGTGGAAAAACCATGTCGCTTAAAATGATGGCATTGATGGTATCCTTGGCTCAACTTGGTTTCTGGGTGCCAGCGGAAGCCTTTTCCTTTCAACCTATAGAGTTCCTCTATTTTTCCACAGGAGATCAGCAATCCCAAGACCTAGGACTTTCTACTTTTGGAGCGGAAGTCCATGGATTAAACAAAGCCCTGAAAATGGCGGGACGAAATGGGCTGATCTTATTAGACGAATTGGCCAGCGGAACCAATCCCAAAGAAGGATATGGAATTTCCAAGGCAATTGTACATCATCTTAGTCAGCAAAGGGCCATCTCGGTGGTCACTACCCATTATGATGGGATAGGGGACTTGGATGGGATAAGGCATTTGCAAGTTGTTGGATTAAGGGATGGGCTTCAAGAACAAATGAAAAATGAATTGGAAAAGGCAAAGAATCCAGCAGGCGTTTTTGAAAAATACATGGATTATCGATTGAAACCCAAAGACCGTAAGGATCCGGTTCCAAGAGATGCCATTCGGGTAGCCGAATTAATGGGACTTCCAGAAAATATTTTAAAGCAGGCCCGAGGGTATTTAGGGGAAGAAAGCCGGGAGAAGGAGGACTGAAAATGCAAAGCAAGTTGAATTTGGATGTGTCTGTCATTGATGAGGCGAGAAGGGCTTCCAAAGCCGTGGCAGAAGAAGTACAGCCCTTTATTGATGCCCACACCACAGTGAGTGTAGAAAGAACCATTGCTCGTTTGTTAGGCATAGACGGAATTGACGAAGTGGACAGACCACTTCCTAATATTATTGTGAACCATGTAAGAGAGAATGGCGGTTTGAATGAAGGCGTTGCTTACTGGATAGGGAATGCCATGGTTCAAACTGGTAAGGATCCCCAGGAAATAGCAGAAGCAGTGAGTCGTGAGGAAATCGTACTAACAGAAATCCCTGCTCAAAAGCGAGAAGATGTGGTGAAAGCCGTTACAACCAAAGCCGAGGAAATGGTGGAAAGGATTAAAGCCAATCGGAAACAGAGAGAAGAAATGATCGACACCTTAGGGGAAGGAAGAAAACCCCTCCTTTACTTGATTGTTGCCTCCGGCAATATTTATGAAGATGTGGTGCAGGCCCAGGCGGCTGTACGCCAGGGTGCAGATATCATTGCGGTGATCCGAAGTACGGCCCAGAGCTTATTGGACTACGTGCCGTATGGACCTACAACAGAAGGCTTTGGAGGGACTTACGCCACACAGGAAAACTTCCGTATTATGCGTAAGGCGCTTGACGAAGTAGGGGAAAAAGTAGGTCGATACATTCGCCTGTGTAATTATTGTAGTGGGTTGTGTATGCCTGAAATAGCCGCAATGGGGGCCATTGAAAGATTGGATGTAATGCTGAATGATGCTTTGTATGGAATTTTATTCAGAGATATCAACATGAAGAGAACCTTTGTGGATCAGTATTTTTCCAGAATGATTAATGGCTTTGCAGGGATTATCATCAATACAGGAGAAGACAACTACCTGACAACGGCTGATGCGGTAGAAGAAGCACATACCGTGGTGGCTTCCCAGTTTATCAATGAACAATTTGCACTGAAAGCTGGGTTACCCGAAGAACAAATGGCATTAGGCCATGCCTTTGAAATGGATCCAGAAATGACCAATGGATTTTTATTGGAATTGGCACAGGCTCAAATGGCACGAGAAATTTTTCCCAAAGCACCATTGAAATACATGCCTCCAACCAAGTTTATGACCGGAAATATTTTTAAAGGACATATTCAGGATGCTATGTTTAATTTGGCGGCCATCTGGACCCAACAAGGCATTCAGTTACTTGGCATGCTTACGGAAGCCAATCATACCCCGCATCTTCATGATCGTGCTTTATCCATAGAGAATGCCAAATATGTTTTTAATAATTGTAAAGATATAGGCGATGAAATTGAATTTAAGAAGGATGGTATTATCCAACAACGAGCCCAAAAAGTCTTAGGAAATGCAGCTGAGTTACTCGATCAAATTCAGGAAGATGGCATCTTTAGAACCATTGAAGAAGGGAAGTTTGGTGGGGTGAAGCGTTCGCAAAATGGAGGGAAAGGGTTGGATGGTGTCTTTGAAAAAGCCGAAGCATATCTAAATCCATTTATTGACTTGATGTTGGGAGGTGTGGATAATGGCCATTGAAAAAGTGGATCTGGCCAATGTGAAGCCTTATGGAGACACATTGAACGATGGAATGATTCAACTTAGCTTTACGCTTCCTGTGCCATATGGCGAAGAATCAAAAGAAGCAGCACGGCGACTAATGCTGAAAATGGGATTAGAAGAGCCAAGTGTTGTAAATGCCATGGATTTAGGGATTGGTTATACGTATTTCATCGTATATGCAAAAAGCAGTCATACGATTAATTACAATGCGATCAAAGTGCCTAAGGTGGATGTAGATCGTATGTCCAAGGAAGAAGTGGAAGAATTCATTGATAAAAAGATTAAACGAGACGTGGTGATTCTTGGTGCCTGTACGGGTTCGGATGCTCACACCGTTGGCATTGATGCCATTATGAATATGAAGGGCTACCATGGCCATTATGGATTGGAACGATACAAAGGGATTGAAGCCATTAACCTGGGAAGTCAGGTGGAAAACGAAGAACTGATCGCAAAAGCCATTGAACTCAAAGCGGATGCATTGTTGGTTTCGCAGGTGGTGACACAAAAAGACGTTCATATCCAGAATATGACCAATCTTATTGAGCTACTGGAAGCAGAGAACTTGAGAGATAAATTGATTGTAGTCTGTGGAGGGCCACGGATATCTCATGAATTGGCAAAAGAATTGGGGTACGATGCAGGTTTTGGCACCAATACCTATGCAGAGGATGTAGCTGCCTTTGTTATTCATGAAATGCTGGAACGAGATCTAGCCTAAACACGTTACAAGAGACAAGAGAGCTTGTTTTGCATCGAGAAGTAGGAAGATGCAAAACAGGCTTTTTTTCTGCTAGTAGTATGGTACAATAAGAAGGGATTCAGAGATGAAAAGAGGGTAAGCAATGGAAGAAGCCATTATAGACAAGATAAAGAAAACAAAATTAATCAATGCTGGCGATTCCATTTTAGTTGGGTTTTCAGGGGGAGCAGATTCTGTGTGCCTGCTTCATGGCTTGTATAAATTGTCGAAACCTTTGTCCCTGACAATCTATGCAGCGCATTTGAATCACCAATTAAGAGGAATGGATTCCAATGAAGACGCAGCCTTTGCATTGAACTTTGCAAAGGAACGTCAAATTGTCTGTGTGATAAAAAGTGTGGATGTCACCACATATGCAGAAAAACATGGGATGTCCTTGGAAACAGCTGGAAGGGAATGCCGATATCGTTTCTTTGAAGAAGTGGCAGATAAAATAAAAGCAGATAAAATTGCCCTAGGCCATCATTTGAATGATCAGGCAGAAACGCTTCTAATGAACCTTATAAGAGGGGCTGGATTGGATGGATTAGCAGGTATGCCCACATCTCGGGGCAAAATTATTCGTCCACTTATGAAATGCAGTCGAAGAGAAGTAGAAACCTTTTGCGCTGACCACGCCTTGAATTATCGAGAAGATGCTACGAACAAAGAAACAGATTTTTTTCGAAACAAAGTGCGAATTCAATTGATTCCTCAACTCCAAAGCTTTCAGCCTACAGTGCTAGAGTCTATGGCAAAGACAGTGGAGTTGTTGGAACAGGATAAAGCCTATTTTGAGGAAGTGGTCTTCCAAGAGTTTCAGACCCTTGTGTTACAACAAGACGATGATCATGTGGAAATGGAACGAAAAAAGCTGGAAAACTGTTCTCCAGCTATTTTATCTCGAATCCTTCGGAAGGCTTATTACACGATTCAAAAAAGTAATCATACCATGGAATTTCATCCGATTAAAAGAATTATGCAAGGATTAAGAGATGGAAAGATCGATAAAACCTATCAATTGCCTGGGAAAATATCGGTTGTTTTAGGGAAGGAATCCGTATGTTTTGCAAAGGAATCCTATGGACTTTCCCGCCTAGATCCTTTCCAAAAGTATGGTGAGAGGAAATCGATACCCTTAAAAATACCAGGGGTTACTAATTTGCCATGGGAAAATGGGAATATTCTTTGTGAAGTGATCAATTCTCAAAAGCCACCAAAGATATCGAATAACCCATTATGTCAAGTTTTTGATCGTCATCGATTGCCGTCCAATCTGGTGGTGCGAAATCGGCGAGACGGAGACTGGATAAGGCCATTGGGCATGGAGGGTAGCAAAAAACTAAAAGACTTTTTTATAGACAATAAGATTCCTGTGGAAGAAAGAGATCGCATCTTTCTTCTGGCTCATGATCAGGAAATTCTGTGGATTATCGGCTATCGAATGAGTGAAGAGGTGAAAGTATCGAAAAAAACAAGAAAAGTGGTCAGGATGCATTATCGTCCAAACAAAGAGAAAGAGAGCTTTGAATAGCTTTTTACAGGTTGTCTATCATTATGTTGTGTGGTACAATTGTTTAATGTGAAAATGACTATATTGGAAGGGGGAAGACAGGTTGAAGAAAATGTTCCGCGGTGCCAGTTTCTATATCATCATTTTTATTGTGTTGCTGATACTGGTACAGCAATTTGTGCAACCACCGCAGGAATCCGTTGAGATACCGTTTTCAGAGCTATACCAAGAACTGATCAATGGAAACGTGGAAGAGATCAATATTGTCGACAGGTCGGTAGATGGAACTTTGAAACGAAACGGTGAATCTGTCAGTTTCGAATCTTTTTTACCGGTTGTTTTCAGTGACGAGAGACTAACGGCGATTTTAGAAAGTAACATGGTTGACATAGGGGCTGAAGTTAAGGGTGAACCGCCGCCGTCAACGCCTTGGTTTATTCAATTATTGCCTTCGGTGTTTATGATTCTGATTTTTGTGGTTCTCTGGTTTGTCTTTATGCAACAATCTCAGGGTGGCGGAAACAAAGTAATGTCTTTTGGGAAAAGCAAAGCCAAACTCCATAAAGAAGACGAAAAAAGCAAGATTAACTTTGACGATGTTGCCGGGTTGGATGAAGAAAAAGAGGAATTAGAGGAATTGGTAGATTTTCTAAAGAATCCTCGCAAGTTTGTAGAGCTAGGTGCTCGAATACCAAAAGGGATTTTGATGGTGGGGCCGCCAGGGACAGGGAAGACCTTCCTGACAAAAGCCGTGGCAGGAGAAGCTGGAGTTCCTTTCTACAGCATTAGTGGTTCTGACTTTGTGGAAATGTTTGTAGGAGTAGGTGCATCTCGGGTGAGAGATCTTTTTGATCAGGCCAAGAAAAGCGCACCCTGTATTATTTTTATCGATGAGATTGATGCTGTTGGACGCCGTCGTGGAGCTGGTTTAGGTGGCGGGCATGATGAACGAGAGCAAACCCTTAATCAACTGCTGGTAGAGATGGATGGTTTTGGAATTAACGAAGGCGTTATTGTGGTGGCTGCTACCAATAGAGCGGATATTCTGGATCCAGCCTTGCTAAGACCAGGACGATTTGACCGCCAAGTAGCCGTAGGCCTTCCTGATTTAAGAGGGCGGGAAGCGATCTTGAAAATACATGCCCGCGGAAAACCCATTGACGAATCTGTTGAACTGCAGGTATTGGCAAGAAGAACTCCAGGTTTTACCCCTGCGGACATTGAGAACCTCATGAACGAAGCAGCCTTATTAACTGCTAGAAAAAGCCAGAAAAAAATCATGATGGATACCATTGAAGAGGCTATTACAAAAGTGGTGGCTGGAATGGAGAAAAAAAGCCGAGTGATTAGTGAAAAAGAAAGAATCCTAACGGCCTTTCATGAGGCGGGTCATGCATTGGTGGCTTCTATGCTTCCGAATACGGATCCAGTACATCAAATTAGTATTATTCCTAGGGGAAGAGCAGGTGGCTTTACCATGATTCTTCCTAAGGAAGATAAATACTATGCAACGAAGACGGAAATGGAAGAACATATTATTCATTTATTAGGTGGAAGAGTAGCGGAGAAATTAGTGCTGTCGGACATTAGTACTGGGGCTCAAAATGATTTGCAGAGAGTCACGGCGATTGCAAGAGGCATGGTTACAAAATATGGAATGAGTGAGAAGTTAGGCCCTATGACCTTTGGAAGCGATGAAGACGAAGTGTTCCTTGGCAGAGATATGACATCACGAAGAAACTACTCCGAGGAAGTGGCTGCACAGATAGACGATGAAATCCGTCGTATTGTAGATGAAGCGTATCATCGTACAGAGATGTTGTTAAAAGAGAATATGGAAAAACTACACTCTATTTCAAATGCGTTATTAAAGTTAGAAACGCTAAATGCAGATGAATACAAACGAATTTTTGAGGGAGATATCATTGTAGAAAAAGAAGATGATATTGACACAGTAAAAAATAAAATTTCATCTGTCCAGTTGAAAGAAATCGACTCCGAAGTAGGAGAAGAAAGCAATGCTGATGAAAAACCAGAATCAGATGAGGCTCAAAACATTAAAAAAGAGCTGGAACAAAATCCTGAAACCCTAGAGAAAGAAAGCTTAAAAGAAGGATACCAGCCAGCACAAAGTGAGAAAATAGAGTCGGAAAACTAGAAGTGGAGGTAGCCTTGCAGTTAAATATGCTGCAAGGCTATTTTACATATGGATGCCAATATAGTCAGAAAAATGAAATCAGAGACAGTGAATTCTGCGTAAAGCCAATACATAATAAGTTTGATTACTTCAAATTAATTAGAAAAAAAGAAAGATTTCCAATCAGCCCAAGGAAATCGGTTGCACCAAGCTAAAAAAGGATGTAGAATAAGATTGGCAGTTTTCTCTTCACTTGTGAAATGAAATGCAAGCAAACTGCCGAAACGATGGATAGCGGTTTCGTTGTTCATCAGAAAGTAGCGAGAACTATAGAGATAACAGAGCTGAATGAGGGAAACGAATGAACAAGGGAGGAAAAAAGATGGCTGGAACAGAAAAAATGGAGCAATTGAAAGATGCCCAGAAAGAATGGACTGAAAAAACAGATGAATCAGTCCAGAAAAGGCCCGAAAGAAAAGACTCGTTTGTGACAGGTTCGAACCATGAAGTGGAGAGGCTATACACCCCTTTGAATCTGGAGGGTATGGATTATGAGGAATCCTTAGGCTTTCCAGGAGAGTATCCATATACCCGAGGGGTACAACCTACCATGTATCGAGGGCGATTTTGGACGATGCGTCAGTATGCTGGTTTTGCAACAGCAGAAGAATCCAACCAACGGTACAAGTATTTGTTGGACCAAGGCCAGACAGGGTTGTCTGTAGCCTTTGATTTACCAACACAAATTGGATACGACTCCGACCACGCGCTGTCAGAAGGTGAAGTTGGAAAAGTGGGAGTAGCCATTGACTCCTTAAAAGACATGGAGATTCTATTTGATGGAATTCCACTTGATCAAGTCAGCACCTCTATGACCATAAATGCTCCAGCTTCAGTTTTGTTAGCCATGTATATTGCAGTAGCAGAGAAGCAAGGAGTATCTCCTGATAAACTTACAGGAACGATTCAAAATGATATTCTCAAGGAATATATTGCGCGTGGTACCTATATTTTTCCAGTAGAACCTTCAATGCGTTTAATAACCAATATTTTTGAATACTGTTCTGAGGAAACACCGAAATGGAATACCATTAGTATTTCTGGCTACCATATCAGAGAAGCTGGATCTTCGGCTATCCAAGAAGTGGCCTTTACACTGGCTGATGGAATAGCTTATGTAGATGCGGCCATTGAAGCAGGCTTAGAAGTCGATAAATTCGCTCCAAGGTTATCCTTTTTCTTTAATGCGCACAATGATTTGCTGGAAGAAGTAGCTAAATTCAGAGCGGCTAGAAGAATATGGGCTAAAATTATGAAAGAAAAGTTTGGGGCAAAAAACCCTAAATCCATGCAACTGAAATTCCATACACAGACAGGTGGATCTACGTTAACAGCTCAACAGCCAGACAACAATATCGTTCGGGTGGCAATTCAAACTTTAGCAGCTGTTCTTGGCGGTACTCAGTCTCTACACACTAACTCTAAAGATGAAGCCATGGCATTACCAACAGAAGACTCTGTTCGGGTGGCCCTTAGAACTCAGCAGATCGTAGCTCATGAAAGTGGCGTAGCGGAGACCGTTGACCCCTTGGCAGGATCATACTATGTAGAAAGTTTGACCAATGAAATAGAAGAACAGGCCATGGAATATATCGAAAGAATCATTGATATGGGTGGAGCTCCAGCAGCCATAGAAAAAGGGTATATTCAGAAAGAAATTATGGACAGTGCCTATGAGTATCAAAAACAGATTGAAAGCGATGAGCGGATCGTAGTGGGAGTTAATAAGTTCCAAATCAAGGAAGAACCACCACAGGGATTACTACGAGTAGATCCATCTGTTGGAGAACTCCAAGTCAATAAAATCAATAAATTAAAAGAAGAGAGAGATAATCAGCAAGTAGAAGAAAAACTAGCAACCTTAAAAAAAGCTGCTGAAACAGATCAAAACTTGATGCCTCTCATTCTAGATGCCGTTAAGGCTTATGCAACCCTGGGCGAAATCTGCGGTGCTCTCAGGGAAGTTTTTGGTGAATACCAGCAGAGTGTTGTGCTGTAAAATCTGAAAACCATTTAAGGAGGAACTATTATGGATCGACCCATTAGAGTATTAGTTGCAAAGCCGGGTTTAGATGGACATGATCGGGGTGCGAAAGTAATAGCCCGTGCTTTAAGGGATGCGGGAATGGAAGTTATTTACACTGGCTTGAGATTGACGCCAGATCAGATTGTTCAGGCCGCTTTGCAGGAAGACGTGGACGTGGTGGCTTTGAGTATTCTGTCAGGAGCACATGGCCATTTATTGCCCAAAGTGGTGAATAAATTGAAGGAAGAAGGCATCTATGACGAGGTGTTAGTATTGGGCGGAGGCGTGATTCCAGAAGACGATATTCCTGAGTTAAAGAAAGCGGGAGTAGCAGAAATCTTTACACCTGGAACGCCGACAGGGATAACAATTGATTTTATTAAAAACAATCTAAAAAGAAGCCTTTAATTTAGAGTAAATAAACGATATAATGGCAATTGATGTTTCATACTTAAAGATAGGCTGAAAGGAGGTGTTCCCATGGAACTTGGCAAAAGACTGTTGGAAGGAGACAAGCGAGCGGCTGCTCGTTTGATAAGTATGATTGAAAATGATGATCCAGAAGCAGTTGCCACCCTTTCGGCCTATTATTCACATACAGGAAATGCAAGGGTGATTGGTATTACAGGCCCACCTGGAGCTGGAAAAAGCACCTTGGTAGATAAATTGGCCAAGGAGCTTCGAAAAAAGAATGCAAAGGTAGGGGTATTAGCAGTGGATCCAACCAGCCCATTTTCAGGAGGATCTATCCTAGGAGATCGAATTAGGATGTCGGATTTAAACCTTGATCCAGGGGTGTTTATTCGAAGTATGGGTACGAGAGGGCATTTAGGTGGTCTTTCTAAGTCAACACTGGGAGCTGTTAAAATCCTAGACATACTGGGGATGGACTACATACTCATTGAAACAGTGGGTGTTGGCCAGTCGGAGGTAGACATCGTTAAAGCTGCGGATACGGTTTTAATGGTAATGGTACCAGGCTTGGGCGACGATATACAGGCGCTGAAAGCCGGCATCATGGAAATTGGGGATGTTTTTGTGATTAATAAATCGGATAGAGATGGTGCAGATCGAACAAAGACAGAAATTGAAATGATGTTAGACTTTAATCATAGTGATTGGCGTCCGCCAGTATCTCAGGCAGTAGCCGTAAAAAACACTGGAATTCAAGAAGTAACAGAGAATCTCGATAAACACTGGACATATATGGAAGATAGTGGCCAATTAATTGAAAAAAGAGTTTATAACAGCGAATTAGAAATAATTGATTTGACCCAAACGGCTATTTTGAAAAAAATGATGAGAAACGATGATAATCGAAACCGAATCAGAGAATTGGCTAAAAAAGTGGCTATTCGTGAAAGAGATCCATATAGCATCAGTAAAACCGTTCTAAGAGAAATGATTATTGGTGAAGAAGGAGGCGTAGAAGGATGAAAACGTTAAAAGTGGATCATATTGGAATAGCAGTTAAAAATTTGGATGAAACATTGAAGTTTTATGAGGAAGTGCTGGGCATGGAATGTACCGGCAAAGAAGAAGTGGATGAACAAAAGGTTCGGGTAGCTTTTCTTCCCGTCGGGGATTCAGAGGTTGAACTTCTGGAATCAACCGATCCGGAAGGGCCCATTGCCAAATATATTGATAAAAAGGGGGAAGGAATTCAACACATTGCGTTTCGTGTCGACAACATCGAACAGGCCATCGAAACCATGAAGGATAAAGGGATACGCATGATTGACGAGAAACCCCGTTACGGCGCAGGCGGAGCAAAAATCGCATTTTGCCATCCCAAGAGCACGGGCGGTGTCCTGGTAGAATTGAGTGAGCGTAAGGACGATTAATCTATTAATTGTTTCAAGTTCATCGAATGAAAAGTAGGAGGGTAAAGGATGACGGTAAATAAACTAGAAGAAATGCAGCAAAGCAAAGCGAAAATCCAACAGGGCGGTGGCGAGAAAAAAATCGCTAGTCAACATGAAAAAGGGAAATTAACCGCTCGAGAAAGACTCAATCTTCTTTTTGATGAAAATTCTTTTGTCGAATTAGATGCGTTTGTTAAGCATCGGTGTGTGAATTTCGGTATGGAAAAAGTGGAAGCTCCTGGTGAAGGCGTTGTGATCGGTTACGGACAGGTAGACGGCCGATTGGTGTACGCATATGCTCAAGACTTTACGGTGGTAGGTGGATCCTTGGGGGAAATGCATGCCAAGAAAATATGCAAAGCTCAAGATATGGCCTTGAAAATGGGAGCACCTATTGTTGGACTCAACGACTCTGGTGGCGCTAGAATTCAAGAGGGTGTTGATGCTTTATCTGGGTATGGTCACATCTTTTTCCGGAACACGATTTCATCTGGCGTGATTCCTCAAATTACCGCCATTATGGGTCCTTGCGCAGGTGGTGCAGTATACTCCCCGGCCTTAACAGACTTTGTCTTCATGGTGGATAAGACGAGTCAAATGTTTATCACAGGACCACAGGTTATCAAAACCGTAACAGGAGAAGAAGTAACTGCTGAAGCGCTGGGTGGTGCAATGACACATAATAGAACCAGTGGAGTGGCTCATTTTAAATCTGCCAATGACGAAGCATGCATTCAGGAAATTCGTCGCCTTTTAAGCTTTCTGCCATCGAACAATCAAGAAACTGCACCAGTGTTTCAAACATCGGATGATCTAAATCGAATCATACCGGAATTAGATACCATGGTACCAGAGAATCCTAATAAGCCATATGATATGAAAGACATTATCAAGGCTATTGCAGATGAAGGTGACTTTTTAGAAGTAGGACAGTATTATGCTACTAATATGATTACAGGATATGTTCGAATCAACGGTCAATCCGTTGGCATTATTGCAAATCAACCTAAAGTACTGGCTGGATGCTTAGATATAAACGCATCTGATAAAGCTGGAAGATTTATTCGAACCTGCGACTGCTATAATGTACCAATTCTTAACTTAGTGGATGTACCTGGATTCTTACCAGGAACAAGCCAGGAGTACGGCGGTATTATTCGACATGGAGCTAAAATGCTTTATGCATATAGTGAAGCAACAGTACCCAAAATCACTCTGATTGTCCGAAAAGCCTATGGAGGTGCCTATATCGGTATGTGCAACAAAGAACTAGGTGCTGATATGGTATTAGCGTGGCCTTCAGCAGAGATTGCTGTTATGGGACCTGAGGGTGCGGCTAATATCATTTTCCGAAAGGAAATTAGCGAGTCAGATAATCCGGCAGAAACCAGAACGGCGTTGATTGACAATTACAAGAGTGAGTTTGCCACTCCTTACAAAGCAGCAGAACGGGGTTATGTGGACGATGTGATTGAACCTTCAGCCACGCGGCCTCGGTTAATTGATGCACTCAACATGCTAGCAAGCAAACGGGAAACCAGACCTCCTAAAAAACATGGAAACCTGCCCGTATAATCAATCAGGACCGATAAAGGAGGAAAAAACGAGGTGAAATCATCATGACTTTATTGGAAAGATTAAGTGTTGCGTCTCATGAAATGACGTTGGCTGAGCGATTTTATGCAAGCATACAGGTAGCGATTATGGGAATTGGAATTGTTTTTGCGGCACTGTTTATGCTGTTTTTAATTATAAAAGTCTTGGAAAAAGTAGTAGCTCAATCAGATGCTGGTTCAGCGAAAACAAAAACAGAAGAAATAGAAAAGCCTGCACCTACAGTAGCAGAAACCCAAGAATCCCAAGCAAGTGAAAAAGACTCCGAAGAAGATCAGGAGCAGCTGGTGGCGGTGATCACCGCAGCGATTGCGGCGAGTCTTCATACATCAACCCACAGCATTGTAGTTCGAAACATTGTAAGAACAAGTGATACTGCTCCAGCATGGAATCGTCTGGGCAGAATCCAACAAATAAATCGGCAATTGCATTAAAAATTTTAATCGAAGGATGAAGGAGGAACCTTACTCATGAAAAAGTTTAATATTACCGTTAATGGTGTTTCTTATGAAGTGGATGTAGAGGAACTAAAAGCAGGAGCAGCCCCTGCAGCACCTGCACCGGCTGCCGCACCTGCAGCCGCCGCTGCCCCAAAAGCCGCTGCTCCAGCTCCTAAAAAAGAAGCAGCCGCTCCAGCGGCGGCAGCTCCAGCAGGTGGAGAAACTGTAGAATCTCCAATGCCTGGGAATGTATGGAAAGTATTAGTTAAAGAGGGACAAGCAGTAAAAGACGGCGAAACCCTAATTATTCTAGAAGCAATGAAAATGGAAAATGAAATTCCGGCACCATGTGATGGCACAGTCGCTTCTGTACATGTAAAAGAAGGCGATGCAGTCAATGGCGGAGACATTCTTGTTAGTATTAAATAAACGGGAATGAAGAAACCATTGATACGAAAGGAGATGCACACATGGTAACCTTATTGACAAGCTTCTGGCAGACCACCGGATTCGCCAATATTACCTGGCAGGAAATGGTTATGCTGACAGTTGCTGGAATTTTGTTGTACTTGGCCATTGGGAAATCTTTTGAGCCATTATTACTAGTCCCTATTGCATTTGGGATGTTATTAACAAATCTTCCGATGTCCGGAGTTATGGAAATTGGAGAAACCGTTCTTAGGGCCATTAGCCCCCAAGCCGCTGGGGATACAGCCCGTATGCTGGCAGAGCCAACGGCTGATATGCTGCGGGAAGGTATACCCGTAGAATATTATACTAAGACTCCAGGAGGCCTAATCAACTACTTCTATAGAGGGAATCAATTAGGCATCTTTCCGCCACTTATCTTTATGGGTGTTGGTGCGATGACGGATTTCGGTCCACTAATTGCGAATCCACGTAGTATCTTTTTAGGCGCCGCAGCTCAATTTGGGATCTTCTTTACCTTTACAGGTGCATTACTACTAGGATTTACAGCTCAGGAAGCTTCGGCGATTGGTATTATTGGAGGGGCCGATGGGCCAACGGCTATTCTGGTGACTGCCATGATGGCCAGCCATTTATTGGGACCCATTGCAGTGGCAGCTTATTCTTACATGGCACTGGTGCCTATTATTCAGCCACCTATCATGTATGCACTGACGACGAAGGAAGAACGAAGGATTAAGATGAAACAGCTTCGAAATGTAAGCAAGAAAGAAAAAATTCTTTTTCCAATCTTGGTAACCGTAGCCGTATCATTATTGTTACCGGCAGCCACACCTTTGGTGGGAATGTTGATGTTTGGAAATCTACTTAAGGAATCTACCGTTACAGATAGATTGTCTAAGACAGCTCAGAATGAACTGATTAATATCGTTACCATTCTTCTGGGTGTTAGTGTTGGAGCGTCTGCTGTGGCAGAACAATTCTTGCGATTTGAAACCATCCAGATTATTGTATTGGGAGTAGTTGCCTTTGCAGTAGGAACAGCTACAGGGGTGCTTTTGGCAAAAGTGATGAACAAAGCTATGGGAGGCAATGCCCTAAATCCATTGATTGGATCCGCAGGGGTATCTGCAGTGCCTATGGCTGCCAGGGTATCACAGGCCGTTGGTCAAAAAGAACTTCCCAGCAACTTTTTGCTTATGCATGCCATGGGTCCAAATGTGGCAGGCGTTATAGGATCAGCCGTTGCGGCCGGTGTTCTTTTATCTCTGTTTTAAAAGATTTTTTAAAACCCTCGCACGTTAAACTGCGGGGGTTTTGAAATGATAAAACAAAAAGGAGCATAAGGCATGATAAAAGAAAAAATTCTTGAATGGCTGATGCACCATGATGGAAATTGTGTTTCTGGACAAAACATAAGTGAAAAACTAGGGATATCAAGAACGGCGGTTTGGAAGCATATCAAAAGCCTCCAAGAACAAGGATATCCGATACAGAGCATTGATAGAAAAGGATATTTACTTGCTTCAGGACAGTCTTTTCTGCTAGCAGGGGAAGTGAAGAAACAGTTGAAGACAAAGGTGATAGGAGGCAATGTTACAGTGCTTCCCTCTGTCACTTCTACCAATTTGCATGCCAAAGAGATGCAGGATCAACTTTCTCATGGGGATGTGATCCTTTCAGAAGAACAAACAAAAGGAAAAGGAAGAATGGGTAAGCCGTGGTCTTCCCCGCGAGGAGATGGACTATGGGTGACGGTTTTTTTAAAACCAAGTTTTGCCATGGAAAAAGCCGCTTTTATTACTCAATTGGCTGCGGCAGCCATGTGGCAAGCTGTTTATAAGCATACAGATATAAGGGCTGAAATAAAGTGGCCTAATGATCTTTTAATCAACGGAAAAAAAATATGCGGCATTCTAACGGAACTATCAGGAGAAATTAATCAAATTGAGTATATGCTGGTGGGAATTGGCCTTAATGTCAATACCGTTGATTTTCCAGATGATTTGAAAGAAACGGCTACATCCCTATATTTGGAAACAGAAACTCCACGGGATCGTACAAAATTACTAGTGGATTTTCTACAGAGTTTTGAAGCCTTTTATACAGACATGGAAAAAGAGGATGCTTCTCAGCAAGCCCTGCAGATCATCCGCCAACACTCCTCGGTATTGGGAAAGTCTATTCGTGTGATTCGCGGTAGTCATCAAGTGAATGCCACAGGAATACAAATACTTGAAAATGGAAATTTAGAAATAGAGCAGGAAAATGGCCGCCGCGAAATCCTTACTGGTGGCGAAATATCTGTCAGGAATCTGGAATAGAGAACGAGAACTTGATTGACCTCTGAAATGCATCAGTTGTCAAAATTAAAGGAAGCTGTTAAAATAGACTATGGTGGATAGAAGAATAATATTATAACGGATGGTGAATATATGCTGCTGGTATTTGATGTGGGGAACTCTAATATTGTGTTGGGAATGTTTAAGGAAGATAAGTTGGCCTACTCTTGGAGGATTTCAACGGATCAAGCAAAGAGTTCTGATGAATATGTGATTTTGATTAACCAATTGCTTCATTATTATGATCTAAAGCCAGAGAGCGTTAGTGACGTCATCGTATCATCTGTGGTGCCTGACATTACGTATACACTGGAATTAGCCATTCGTAAACTTTTTCATTTGTATCCACTTTCTATGGACTCAGGAACTAAAACAGGGATGGAGATTCAATATGACAACCCGAAACAAGTGGGAGCAGATCGAATTGTCAATGCAGTAGCGGCTTTTGAAAAATATGGGGGACCTCTTATTGTAGTAGATTTTGGTACAGCCACTACTTTTTGTGCTATCTCACCAACGGGAGCATATTTGGGCGGCACTATTTCTCCCGGGATAAAAATATCCAGTGATGCCCTTTTTCAAAAAGCAGCAAAATTACCACGGATTGACTTAGTGAAGCCAGGAAGAGTGATATGTCATAATACTGTAACGAGTATGCAGGCAGGCATCCTATATGGATATGTGGGACTGGTAGAATATATTATTGACAAAATGAAAAATGAACTCAAAGATGGTGATGAAGACATCAGAGTAGTTGCCACAGGAGGTTTGTCTACGTTGATTGCTAGCGAAACGACTGCTATTGATATCATCGATAAAACTATTACGTTGGATGGGTTAAAGATCATTTATGAAAGAAACAAAGAAGGAAGAACACGAGAATCGATTCAAAGTGAAGAAATGCTCCCAGAAAAAAACATTCAGTTGGAAGTATAATGGTATGAAAATTGCATTATATTCATCAGTGTAAAATGGAATAACTATATTAAAGGGGGATTATCATGAGAGAAGTTGTTATTGCAAGTGCAGTTAGAACTGCTATTGGGTCCTATGGTGGAACCTTAAAGGACGTATCCGCGGTGGAACTGGGAGCTTTAGCCATTAAAGAAGCTGTGAAAAGAGCTGGTATTCAACCAGAACAAGTTCAAGAAGTATACATGGGATGCATTCTTCAAGCAGGAGCTGGCCAGGGA
Source organism: Tindallia texcoconensis (assembly GCF_055383815.1). Classification (NCBI taxonomy): domain Bacteria; kingdom Bacillati; phylum Bacillota; class Clostridia; order Peptostreptococcales; family Tindalliaceae; genus Tindallia; species Tindallia texcoconensis. The sequence goes on along the minus strand of NZ_AP042431.1, from coordinate 839,104 downwards.
GTAGCACGCCAGTCATCCATTAATGCAGGAATTCCAGTAGAAGTGCCAGCTACAACCATTAACATGTTGTGTGGTTCTGGTCTGCGTACGGTATCTATGGCAGCTCAAACCATTATCGCTGGAGACAATGATATCGTGGTAGCTGGTGGTACTGAAAATATGAGTCAAGCACCATATTTACTGCCAAAAGCTCGTTGGGGTGTTCGTATGGGTCATGATAAAATCATTGACTCTATGATTTCAGACGCCTTAACAGATGCTTTTAACCAATACCACATGGGTGTTACAGCTGAGAACTTAGCTGAAAAATATCATATTAGTCGAGAAGAACAAGACGAATTTGCAACGGCCAGTCAAAACAAGGCAGAAAAAGCAATGGCAGAAGGAAAGTTTAAAGATGAAATTGTACCAGTGGAGATTCCTCAACGAAAGGGAGATCCAATTGTTTTCGATCAAGATGAATTTCCTAAAGCTGGGATCACAGCAGAAAAACTAGGGAAGTTGAAGCCAGCCTTTAAAAAAGATGGGTCTGTAACAGCGGCTAATGCATCTGGAATTAATGATGGAGCGGCAGCTATCGTAGTCATGTCCAAAGAAAAGGCTGAAGAACTTGGTATAAAACCTTTAGCAACAATCGTGGGATATGGAAATGCAGGTGTAGATCCAGCGATTATGGGAATCGGTCCTGTAGCGGCTACACAGAAGGCGCTTGAGAAGGCAGGCGTTTCTGTGGGTGATATAGACTTGATAGAAGCAAACGAAGCCTTTGCGGCACAAGCGTTATCCGTCGGAAAAGAGCTGAAGTGGGACGCAGAAAAAGTGAATGTAAACGGTGGAGCTATTGCTCTGGGTCATCCAGTAGGAGCCAGTGGAGCAAGAATTTTAGTTACCTTACTTCATGAAATGGAAAAACAAAATGCCCAGCATGGCCTTGCAACTCTGTGCATTGGTGGTGGAATGGGTACTGCTTTGGTTGTTAAACGATAAGAGGCAGGTATAAAGAATAGATTTCATAGAGTAAGCCCGGCCTCTTTTTTTAGAGCCGGGCTTTTTTCTAAATATCTACAACACAAGTAAATATATTCTAAGAAAGGAGGAAATCCTATGACAAGTATCTCAGAAGAAACAATCCGATCCCTTGACAAAGAGGATAACCTGCTCTCTATGTATCAAACTATTTTTGACATTATCTATAATTTGATTGTAGTGGTAGACCAGCATGGCTTTGTAAGGATGATAAATCAAAGGTATTGTGATTTTCTAAAAATAGAAAAAGAAGAAGCCATAGGCGTTCATGTTACAAAAGTCATTGAAAATACACGTATGCATATTGTTGTTAAAACTGGAAAAGAGGAAATTGGAGATGTGCAAGAAATAATGGGCAATAAAATGATTGCGGACAGATTTCCGATTTTTCAAGATAAGGCTATCGTCGGGGCAGTAGGGACGGTTATTTTCAAAGATCTGGCTGAATTGGGCATGTATGTAAAAAGAGTCAATAATATGGAAAAAGAGATTGATTTTTTCAAGAAAGAATTGAAAAAGGCCTTAGGAACCGACGATACTTTTGATAGAATTATTGGTAGCAGTGAAGAAATTCAAAAGTCCCTAAGCCTTGCAAAAAGGGTTTCTGATACAAAATCAAATGTTCTAATCCTTGGAGAAAGTGGAACTGGAAAAGGATTGTTTGCCAATGCTATTCATAATGCTAGTGCACGTGCTGAGTATCCCTTGATTAAAGTAAATTGTGCCGCGATTCCACCAGACTTATTGGAATCGGAACTATTTGGATATGAGAGTGGCGCCTTTACAGGGGCTCAAAAAGGTGGAAAACCAGGGAAATTTGAATTAGCTCACAAAAGCACGATTTTTCTGGATGAAATCGGTGATATGCCACTTAATATGCAGGTTAAACTATTGAAAGTCATTCAAGAAAAAGAGATAGAACGTATTGGAGGTGTTAAAAGCAAGAAGATAGATATTCGTATCCTTGCAGCCACCAATCAAGATCTGGAAGAAATGGTGCAGAAGAAAACCTTCAGAGAAGACTTATATTACAGGTTAAATGTGATTAAAATTGTGGTACCGCCCTTGCGGAGTAGAAAAACGGATATCCCTCTGTTGGTCGATGTCATCATCAAAAAATTATCCAAGGAAATGGACAAATTTGTTACAGAAATATCTCCAGCTGCTATGGAGTGTCTGCAAGAGCATCATTGGCCTGGGAATATCAGAGAATTGGAAAATGTGTTGGAAAGAGCTTTTAATCTCTTAGACAAAGAAGCTAAGATTGAAATCAAACATCTTCCGCCGGCATTGATGCAAAAAGGTAAAAATAGCTTTGTGAATAAGGCCTATACGTTAAAGCAGATTATTGAAGAGGTGGAAAAAAACGCTATTGAAAAACACTTGAAAGAAACATTGGGAAATAAATATCAAGCTTCTAAGCGTTTAGGCATCAGTAGAACCAGTTTATATGAAAAAATTCAACGCTATGGCATTGAGATGTAAAGATTTTGAACACTGTACAAAAAATAGACATAGAGCGTGCAAATTGATTGTGAAAGTTGGACCAAGGGAATAGAGAAGGGTCAAGAAACTAAAAATTAAGAATTGTCTATTTATTCCAAAGGAATGTTCATAAAATGTACAACTACATAAAAAAGCCTCTAATTGTCTATTTGTTATACATATAACAAATAGACAATTAGAGGCTTTTTTATGTTTTGAAGAATCGGTTGTCAAGCAAGGAATAAGAGGGGTAGCATCTTTGTTCTGAAAGAATTAATAAAAAATACCTGATAAAAAGAGAAGGTCCTTTTCAAAGAATTATTGAAAGAAAAAGAGTTTGTGCTTCATGTTGGCATGTGAGTTGCAATAATAGATAAGGAATAAAAAACATAAAGGGGGAATTAAAATGGCACCAAGATTTTTGTCGGCAAAAGAAGCGGTCGCTTTGATTGACTCAAATAGTACCGTAGTAACCGGAGGTTTTGTAGGCAATGCAGTTCCTGAAGAATTGGAGATTGCTTTGGAAGAACGATTCATGGAATACGGAGAACCTGAAAATCTGACTGTGGCTTACTGTGCTGGTCAAGGAGATGGAAAAGACAAAGGCATAAACCATTTTGGCCATGAAGGACTTCTTAAACGGGTTGTAGGTGGACATTGGGGCTTGGCTCCGAAAGTTCAGAAATTAGCATTGGAAAACAAAATAGAAGGATATACCTTTCCTCAAGGGGTAATGGCTCATCTCTTCAGAGACATTGCTGCAGGTAAACCGGGTACCATTACGCATGTAGGCCTAAAAACCTTTGTGGATCCACGCATTGAGGGCGGAAAATTAAATGCCATTACCCAAGAGGATTTGGTAGAGATCATTGAAATTCGTGGGAAAGAATATTTGATGTATAAAGCATTTCCTATCGATTTTGCATTGTTGAGGGGAACCTATGCAGATGAAAATGGAAATGTAAGCATGGAAAAAGAAGCAGGGTCCCTGGAAGTACTCTCTATTGCACAAGCATGCAAAAATTCTGGAGGCAAAGTCATCGTGCAGGTAGAAAAAGTGGTGAAAGCCGGGACGCTGAATCCATGGATGGTAAAGATACCAGGCATATATGTGGATACCATAGTAGAAGTAGAAGATATGGCCAACCATATGCAAACCTTTGCAGAGGCTTATAATCCAAGTTACTCAGGGACCATACAGGTGCCAGTGAACAAGATGAAGCCAATGAACTTGGATGAACGAAAAATTATTGCCAGAAGGGCTATGATGGAACTGGTGCCACAGGCTGTTGTTAATTTGGGAATAGGTATGCCAGAAGGGGTTGCAAATGTGGCTAATGAAGAGGGGATCGGGGATCAGATGGTACTAACAGTTGAGCCTGGTCCAATTGGAGGAGTACCTGCCGGTGGATTGAGCTTTGGAGCTGCCACGAATCCAATGGCTATCATTGATCAACCGAATCAATTTGATTTTTATGATGGAGGTGGATTAGATGTTGCATTTTTAGGATTGGCACAATGCGATGAAAAAGGGAATATCAATGTGAGCAAATTTGGCCCTAAAATTACCGGACCTGGAGGATTTATTAATATCACACAAAATGCTAAGAAAGTGGTCTTCTGCGGTACTTTTACGGCTGGTGGACTCAAAGAAGAAACCCTGGATGGAAATCTTAAGATTGTTCAGGAAGGAAAATTCAAAAAATTTCTTCCTGATGTAGAGCAAATTACGTTTAGTGGGATATATGCGACTGAAACCAATCAGTCTGTGCTTTATGTGACAGAACGTGCTGTGTTTGAGTTGAAACAAGGAGAGTTAGTCTTAACAGAAATAGCTCCTGGAATGGATTTGCAAAAGGACATATTGGACCAAATGGATTTCCAGCCAAAAATCGATACAAATCTTAAAACCATGGATAAGCGAATTTTTAACCATGAAAAAATGAACTTCACCTTTGATGAGTCATAGTTGGAAAGAATTCTTATTGAAGGGAAAGATGAAAAGGAGGTAGCGAAATGATTGGAATTATTATTGGATTGGCATTACTAATGTTTTTAGCATACAAAGGAATGTCTATTATCTGGGTGGCACCGGTTTGCGCAGGCCTAGTGGCGCTTACAGGAGGCTTGGACTTGGTAGAAGCCTATCGAGAAGCATACATGGGTGGGTTTGTTGGATTTGCAAAGTCATGGTTCCCTGTATTCATGCTTGGTGCCATTTTTGGAAAGGTCATGGATGATTCTGGTGCAGCCCGCTCGGTTGCTCAGTGGATTACATCTAAAATAGGGACCAATAAAGCCATATTTGCTGTGGTCATGGGTTGCGCTGTGTTAACCTATGGTGGCGTCTCTTTGTTTGTGGTCGTGTTTGCGATGTACCCATTGGCATTAGCATTGTTTAGAGAAGCTAACATTTCACGTAAAATGATTCCTGGAACCATTGCACTAGGTTCTTTTACCTTTACCATGACAGCCTTGCCAGGAACGCCACAAATTCAAAATCTTATTCCAATGGAATACTATGGAACAACCCCTATGGCTGCACCGATTATGGGGATGGCAGGAGCGGCAGTTATGCTGGGAGTAGGAATGCTTTGGCTTATTAGAAGCGAGAAAAAACTAAGGGAAGCTGGAGACTTATTTACCGAACCGAAAGAAAAGCTTCAGGATAGCAATGGAGAAGACTTACCCGGTCCTATTCTTTCTTTAGTACCTTTGTTAACAGTAGTTGTTATTCTCAATGTATTTCCGATCTTATTTAATAGAGACATTGATATTATCGTGGCATTATTAGCAGGGATTCTTGTGGGGATAGCCTTAAACTTTAACCGCTTACCAGAAAAAGTAGCAACGGTGAATGCTGGTGCATCTGGATCTGTATTGGCCATCATTAATACCAGTGCAGCTGTTGGGTTTGGAGCGGTAGTTCGAGCGGTTCCAGGCTTTGAAACATTGACAGACTTAGTATTGGGAATTCCAGGCAATCCATTGATTTCACAAGCGGTATCCGTAAACATATTGGCGGGTGCCACTGGTTCGGCTTCTGGTGGTATGGGAATCGCTTTGGCAGCACTAGGGGATCGGTACATGGAATTAGCATTGACTACAGGCATTGATCCAGCAGCCTTTCACAGAGTAGCCTCCCTATCAAGTGGTGGATTAGATACGCTGCCTCACAATGGTGCCGTATTAACATTGTTAGCGGTATGTGCCATGACTCATAAAGACTCTTATAAGGATATTTTTATGGTAGGAACTGCTATACCAGTTTTGGCGGTTATTGTTGCCATCCTGCTTGCAAGCATCGGTCTAGTATAATTCATCCTTGAGGCTAGGCAGGTCTATAGATTCTTTGAAGAAAGGTGGTAGTCTATGAAAATTCAAAAAGTAGCTATTGTTGGTGCTGGAGTCATGGGGGCAGGAATTGCTGAAATAATTGCTAAAGCAGGGTATTATGTCATTATGAAAGACATGGAAGCATCTTTGGCCATCAAGGGTGTGGAAAATATAAGTAAAAGTTTAGAAAAATCAGTGATCAAAGGATGGTTGACGTCAGAAGAAAAAGATTCTATTATGAATAGAATTCAAGGAACCAGTGAAAATCAAATGCTGATAGATTGCCAGCTTGTGATTGAAGCAGCTTCAGAAAAAATGTCTATCAAGAAAAAAATATTTCAAGAGTTGGACGAAGTTTGTCATCCAGACACAATTTTGGCTAGCAATACATCTTCTCTCTCCATTACAGAGCTGGGAAGTAGCACCAATAGGCCAGAAAAAGTCGTAGGAATGCATTTTTTTAATCCAGTTAGAGTAATGAAGTTGGTAGAAGTCATTAAAGGAATTAAAACAGACGATGCCACAAGGGATCTTGTGATGGAAATGACGGAAGTACTAAATAAAACAGCCGTAGAAGTCAAAGAATCTCCTGGGTTTTTGGTAAATAGGATATTGGTAACGATGGTTAATGAAGCTGTTGGTGTTTTAGGAGATGGAGTAGCGTCGGCTGAAGATATTGATACAGCAATGAAATTAGGAGCCAATCATCCGATAGGGCCTTTGGCATTGGCGGATCTCATCGGGAATGATATATGCTTGCATATAATGGAAGTTTTATATGAAGAGTATGGAGACTCCAAGTATCGACCACATCCATTGTTGCGAAAAATGGTGAGGGGAAATTTGCTAGGACGTAAAACAAGAAAAGGATTCTTTGAGTATGAATAGTCAGAAGCAATGGTAAAGGATAGGCGTGGGTACTGTGATAACACAATTAGACAAAGGAGGAATTAAGGATGAGATTAAAAGGTAAAATAGCAGTCATTACAGGTGCGGCAAGAGGAATTGGAAAAGCAACGGCGTTGAAATTTGGGGAAGAAGGAGCAATGGTGGCTGTTTGTGATATTTCAATGGAAAGTATGGGGGAGGTAATAAAAGAGCTCAAAGAAATAAACGTGGATGCTATGGCTTTTGAAGTGGACGTTACGGATCGTGAAGCTGTTGAAAAAATGATGAAAGACATTAAAGCAGAAAAAGGATCTCTGGATGTTGTAGTGAATAATGCGGGTATCACAGCGGATAGCAGACTGGTAAAAATGGAAGAAGCAGATTTTGATAAAGTGATTGATGTAAACCTAAAAGGTGTTTTCAATTGTGGACAGGCTGCTGCTAAAATCATGTCTGACCAAGGAGGAGGAGTCATTTTAAATGCATCTTCTGTAGTTGGTGTATATGGAAATTTTGGCCAAACCAATTATGCAGCAACGAAGTGGGGTGTCATTGGGATGACCAAAACGTGGGCTAAGGAGTTAGGGAAAAAAGGTATAAGAGTTAATGCAGTAGCTCCAGGGTTTATTCTAACACCCATGGTGGAAAAAATGCCGGAAAACGTTTTGGATATGATGAAGGACAAATCCCCTATGAATAGACTGGGAACATCAGAAGATATTGCCAATGCCTATGCATTCCTAGCATCAGACGAAGCTGGTTTTGTAACTGGTGCTGTACTAAGTGTGGACGGTGGCGTTGTTCTTTAAAGAATCGCTATAAAAGGAATAGTGAAAAGCTGGTGACATTGAAAACTGGTGACACCAGCTCTTTTTATCTGGCCATCTTGCTTGATTAGGGATGTTGAAGTACAATATTACTCTCGGCTAAAAAGTGATTCTCTAAAATTTTTTACATAAGAAAGGTGATGGATATGGGCTATGAAACAAGCTTAGGGGAAAACCAGAAAATTCTTCAATCCTTTATAGAGGTAGCACCATACATGAGCAGTTTAACTGTCAATGATGTGGCGATTGCCATTTGTGACCGAGAAAAATACATTGCTTTTTATCCTGGTAAAGCCATTTCTTTTCCTGTAAAATCAGGTGATAAGTTAAAAAAGGAAACGGCTGTATATCGATGTATGGAAAAGGGACAGCCTGTTTCAGAAAGAATGGGTAAAGAATTATTCGGATTCCCCTATATCGGGATAGCAACTCCTTTGTTCCACGAGTCAAAAATAGTGGGTGGCATTGTTTTTCTGCAATCTACTGAGCATGAAGAGAGACTGCTAGAAATGGCAGAAACCATAAGTCGAGGGATTGGAAAACTTAAAGCTTCTTCGGAAAATGTAGTGAAGGAAGCAGAACGGTTATCAGGAACTGGAGAAGCACTGGAAATCATGTCCAAAGAGGCGTTGAGTTATGCAGATACAACGGAAGAAATTACGTCAGTCATTAAAAGAATCTCCAGTCAATCCAATTTATTAGGACTGAATGCATCAATAGAAGCAGCTCGGTCAGGACAAATTGGGAAAGGCTTTGCTGTAGTTGCAGAAGAAATACGAAAACTGGCCGTCTCTTCCAATGAGTCCATCGTCAACATTGAGAAAATCCTTAAAGATATTAAAGAGATCAACGAAAAAATCGCAAGGGGCATTAGCGATGTAAAAAAAATAGCACTAGAACAAGCTCAGTCAAATCATCAAGTGGATGAGGCTGTGGGTTCATTGACAGATATTATCGAGCAATTAAAGTATGAAGCGAAACAATGGTAATCCTAGTGAGGATAGTAAAGTGAGGAAATGAACATTGAAAACATTAAAAATAGGGAAGGTAATACTCCCAGAACCAGTAATCCTGGCCCCTATGGCAGGCATAACAGATCTAGCTTTTCGCACGGTGTGTAAGTCGATGGGCTGTGGCATGACTATGACGGAAATGATTAGTGGGAAAGGATTGTTTTATGGCGATAAAAAAACAGCTGAATTACTTAAAATTGACCCGACAGAAAAACCAGTAGGGATCCAGATTTTTGGTTCTGACCCAGAAATTATGGCGTGGGCAGCGAAACATCTGAATCATCAACCTCATGATGTACTAGATATTAATATGGGATGCCCGACTCCTAAAATAGTAAAAAATGGAGATGGATCTGCTTTGATGAAAAACCCTGAACTGGCAGGTCGCATCATCAGAGCCGTGGTGGAGGCTTCCCAGAAACCAGTAACCGTTAAAATAAGAAAAGGATGGGATGAATCTTGGATCAATGCTGTTGAAATAGCAAAAATAGCCGAAGAAAACGGAGTCAAGGCCATAACCGTTCATGGTCGTACAAGAGAACAGTTTTATGCTGGAAAAGCAGATTGGTCTATTATCCGTCAAGTAAAACAAGCGGTTCGTATTCCAGTTGTAGGGAATGGGGATATCTTTAGCCCTCTAGATGCTGTAGAGATGATGGAAAAAACAGGTTGCGATGGCGTGATGGTTGCTCGAGGGGTTCGTGGAAAGCCTTGGATTTTCAGAGGGATCAATCATTTGCTAGAGGGAACCCATCCTACGGAGAAGATAAATACCCATGAAATAAAGCGGATATTCCAAAAACATTTGAAACTGGCGATAGACCATAAAGGTGAATTTATTGCAACAAAAGAAATGAGGAAACATGCGGCTTGGTATACAAAAGGGTTTACGGGTTCAGCCAAATTGCGGTCACAAATGAATCATGCAGAATCGGCAGAAGAAATGATTTCTTTGATGGAGAGATGCCTACGCTAAAACAACACTTTTGTACTGCGTTGACAAGGACTTGACAATCTGCAGGGGCTGAATTATAATTACTTGGATAAAGTATGGAAAGAAACACTGATCATGGTCAGTGTTTCTTGTTATATAGAGAATTCAAAATGTGTTACGATATTAAACAGAATGATCTAAGGATATTTGAAAGAGAGGCGAATAATAGATGATGAATAATAAAGAAATGGTATTAACACCCAAAGGGAAAGAAAAAATTGAAAACGAAATAGAACAATTAAAAACAGTTCGACGAAAAGAAATTGCAGCCCGTATCAAACAAGCTATTGCATTTGGTGATCTTAGTGAGAACTCGGAATATGATGAGGCGAAAAATGAGCAAGCACAAGTGGAAGAAAGAATTATCAAACTGGAAAACATATTGAAAAAATCAGTTATTATCGATGAGGATGATATCAAGACCGATTTGGTGAGTGTAGGGTCAAAAGTCCATGTAAAAGAAGAAGGTCATGACGAAGTGATGGAATATACAATTGTAGGATCTGCCGAAGCCGACCCTTACGAGGCCAAGATTTCCAATGAGTCTCCAGTGGGACGAGCACTGCTTGGCAAAAAAGTGGGAGAAAAAGCAGAAATTCAAATTCCAGACGGAGTGACCCATTATGAGGTCATCAAAATTGAGAAATCTGATGCATAGAGACGGCTAAAGCGACCATAAAGGAGGACGGTGTTGGAATGAACAATACAGGAGAAGAACAAAATATAAACGAATTAAGAAAAATTCGTCACGAGAAACTTAAGAATTTAAAAGAAAACGGGAAAAACCCTTTTGTGGTGGAACGAGTAGAAGTAAGCCATTACAGCCATGAGGTGAAGGATAACTTCGAAGAACTGGAAAATGAGACAGTAATAATAGCAGGTAGAATTATGACAAGGCGAGAACATGGGAAAGCAACCTTTATTAACCTTCAAGATAAAGAAGGACAGGTTCAGGTATATGTTCGTCAAGACCGTATTGGCCATGAATCCTATGAAGACTTTCAACACTATGATATCGGGGATATCATAGAAGTGAACGGAATTGTCTTTCAAACGAAACGAGGAGAAATATCTATTAAGGCCGATGCAGTCAAGCTATTGACAAAATCATTACAAATTTTGCCTGAAAAATGGCATGGCCTTAAAGATACGGATATTCGATATAGACAAAGATATGTGGATTTAATCGTAAATCCAGAAGTTAAATCCGTTTTTAAAACCAGGAGCAATACCATTAAAGCCATACGAGAGTATTTGGATCAACGGGATTACCTAGAAGTGGAAACCCCTATTCTGGATACACTGGCTGGCGGAGCAAATGCGAAACCCTTTATTACCCACCATAATGCCCTTGGGATTGATATGTACCTTCGGATCGCCACAGAATTACATCTTAAGCGTTTAATTGTAGGTGGCTTTGATCGGGTATATGAAATTGGCCGTATTTTCAGGAATGAAGGCATGTCTATCAAACATAATCCTGAATTTACTTCTATAGAGCTCTACCAAGCCTACGCAGATTATAAGGACATAATGGAACTGACGGAAAACCTAGTAGCCTACGCAATGGAAAAGGCTATTGGAACCACTAAGGTAACGTATCAAGGGGTTGAGATAGATTTCCAACCACCATGGATACGAATGACCATGGAAGAATCATGCAAAGAGTACGCACAAATTGATTTTTCCAGTATCCATACAGACGAAGACGCGAGAAATTTAGGGAAAAAACTAGGGTTGGAAATAACGAAAAACATGACCAAAGGCCATGTAATCAGTGAAGTTTTTGAAGCCTATGTCGAAAAACACTTAATTCAACCAGTGTTCATTACAAATCATCCAGTAGAAGTTTCACCACTAGCCAAGAGAAACCCTGAAGAGCCCACTATGACCAATCGATTCGAAGCATTCGTTAATACATGGGAAATCGCCAATGCCTTTTCGGAGTTAAATGATCCAGTGGATCAAAGAGAGCGCTTCATGGAACAAGTAAAAGAAAAAGAAACAGGAAACGAAGAAGCACATCCTTTAGACGAAGACTTTTTAAACGCACTAGAAATAGGTTTGCCGCCAACTGGGGGCATGGGATTAGGGATTGATCGGCTAGTCATGTTGATGACAAACTCTCCTTCTATAAGAGACGTCATCCTGTTTCCGACTATGAAGCCACAAGATCCAGGAAAGAAAGAATAGGACAAACAGCGACTTTGAGTCGCTGTTTTTTTATGTCTAAGGAAATAGCATGCGCATTTAACTTGTGGATTATTTTGTGACTTTGACTTTGCTTTTCCTTTCCAACTAACCAACTTTCCAACTAACAAGACGCGAAGCGTCTTTTTTATGGATTCTAAAGAGTCTCTTTATTGGATATAGATGAAAATAAAATGTTTAATCCTATGGAACTTGGGTAATTTATAGACTAGGACAAAGATTAGGAAATCCTAGATTAATCCGACAATAATTTCTTATGATAATAAGTGTTGACATCGTTCTTTATGGGTGGTATTATTATCAAGTCGCCAAATTGCGGCAAGAAAAAATTCGACATCCTTTAAAATAGACAACAAAAACATTTAAAAAGATGTTGACAAACAAAAGTAAAAATGGTAAGATAATCAAGTCGTCAAATTACGGCGGCAGCGAAATTCAACATCCCTTAAAAGTAGTTTTGAAGACATAAAAAACTTTAAAAAAGATGTTGACAGACAAAGAAAAAAATGATAAGATGATCTAGTCGCCTCGAAAGAGCGACAACGGAAAAGCTCCTTGAAAACTGAACAGCAGAAAAGAACGAAACCACACGTCAAAGACGTGATAGCAAGAAACGCAAGCTTAGGCTTGGGTTAGGGAAGACTTTATATAAGAGTTTGATCCTGGCTCAGGATGAACGCTGGCGGCGTGCCTAACACATGCAAGTCGAGCGGAGTGCTTTTTCGGAAATCTTCGGATGGAAGAAGAAGTTACTTAGCGGCGGACGGGTGAGTAACGCGTGGGCAACCAACCTTGATCAGGGGGACAACATTGGGAAACCAGTGCTAATACCGCATAGCTCTATTGAAAGGCATCTTTTAATAGAGAAAGATTTATCGGATCAAGACGGGCCCGCGTCTGATTAGCTAGTTGGAGAGGTAACGGCTCACCAAGGCGATGATCAGTAGCCGACCTGAGAGGGTGACCGGCCACACTGGAACTGAGACACGGTCCAGACTCCTACGGGAGGCAGCAGTGGGGAATATTGCACAATGGGGGAAACCCTGATGCAGCAACGCCGCGTGAGCGAAGAAGGCCTTCGGGTCGTAAAGCTCTGTCCTATGGGAAGAAGAAGTGACGGTACCATAGGAGGAAGCCCCGGCTAACTACGTGCCAGCAGCCGCGGTAATACGTAGGGGGCAAGCGTTATCCGGAATCACTGGGCGTAAAGGGTGCGTAGGCGGCTAAGTAAGTCAGGGGTGAAAGGCATTGGCTCAACCAATGTAAGCCTTTGAAACTGCTTAGCTTGAGTACAGGAGAGGTAAGTGGAATTCCTAGTGTAGCGGTGAAATGCGTAGATATTAGGAGGAACACCAGTGGCGAAGGCGACTTACTGGACTGTAACTGACGCTGAGGCACGAAAGCGTGGGGAGCGAACAGGATTAGATACCCTGGTAGTCCACGCCGTAAACGATGAGTGCTAGGTGTTGGGGGTCAAACCTCAGTGCCGGAGCTAACGCAATAAGCACTCCGCCTGGGGAGTACGCTCGCAAGAGTGAAACTCAAAGGAATTGACGGGGACCCGCACAAGCAGCGGAGCATGTGGTTTAATTCGAAGCAACGCGAAGAACCTTACCTGAGCTTGACATCCCTCTGACCGGCAAGTAAGATTGCCTTTCCTTCGGGACAGAGGAGACAGGTGGTGCATGGTTGTCGTCAGCTCGTGTCGTGAGATGTTGGGTTAAGTCCCGCAACGAGCGCAACCCCTGTTATTAGTTGCCAGCAAGTTAAGTTGGGCACTCTAATGAGACTGCCGGTGATAAACCGGAGGAAGGTGGGGATGACGTCAAATCATCATGCCCCTTATGTTCAGGGCTACACACGTGCTACAATGGCCGATACAAAGGGCAGCGAAAGAGCAATCTGGAGCGAACCCCATAAAGTCGGTCCCAGTTCGGATTGAGGGCTGCAACTCGCCCCCATGAAGTTGGAGTTGCTAGTAATCGCGAATCAGCATGTCGCGGTGAATGCGTTCCCGGGTCTTGTACACACCGCCCGTCACACCACGGAAGTCGGAAGCACCCGAAGCCAGTTACCGAACCTAACGGACGGAACTGTCGAAGGTGAAGCCGATAACTGGGGTGAAGTCGTAACAAGGTAGCCGTATCGGAAGGTGCGGCTGGATCACCTCCTTTCTAAGGAGTAAAAAAAGGTTTCGAACATCTGCTGTTCAGTTTTGAGAGAGCTTTTTTCTCTTGCATTTATTTATAACATTTGTTCCTTGAAAACTACATGAAACGAAGAAAGCACAGAAAAGCAGTAAAACAGGTCAAGAAAGAAAGAGCAAAGGGCGAATGCCTTGGCACTGGGCGCCGAAGAAGGACGCGGTAAGCGGCGAAACGCTACGGGGAGCTGCAAGCAAGCATTGATCCGTAGATATCCGAATGGGGAAACCCACGTCAGGAGAACCTGGCGTATCCAACCATGAATACATAGTGGTTGGAAGGGAGACCGGGGGAACTGAAACATCTAAGTACCCCGAGGAAGAGAAAGAAACATCGATTCCCCGAGTAGCGGCGAGCGAAACGGGAAGAGCCCAAACCAAATGGTTACGGCCATTTGGGGTTCGGACATTTTCATTAAGTTGAGAAGTAGCGATAGTCGAATCGTCTGGGAAGGCGAGTCAAAGAGGGTAACAATCCCGTAGACGAAATTGCGAACCACAACGAGAATGCTCCAGAGTACCACCGGACACGAGAAACCCGGTGGGAACGCGGGGGGACCACCCCCCAAGGCTAAATACGACCCAGTGACCGATAGCGAATAGTACCGTGAGGGAAAGGTGAAAAGAACCCCGGGAGGGGAGTGAAATAGAACCTGAAACCCTTTGCTTACAAGCTGTGGGAGCATTTTTAACGAATGTGACCGCGTACTTTTTGTAGAACGGGCCAACGAGTTGCGATTGGTAGCAAGGTTAAGCTCTTCAGGAGCGGAGCCGTAGCGAAAGCGAGTCTTAATAGGGCGAATAGTTACCGGTTGCAGACCCGAAACCGTGCGATCTACCCATGGCCAGGTTGAAGCGAGAGTAAAATCTCGTGGAGGACCGAACCAGGTGACGTTGAAAAGTCATTGGATGAGCTGTGGGTAGGGGAGAAATTCCAATCGAGCACGGAAATAGCTGGTTCTCGCCGAAATAGCTTTAGGGCTAGCCTTGGAACAAACCTCGATAGGAGGTAGAGCACTGAATGGTCGCGGGACCTTCACCGGTTACCAACACCTATCAAACTCCGAATGCCTATCGAGAAATCCAGGAGTCAGACTGCGAGTGATAAGATCCGTAGTCGAGAGGGAAACAGCCCAGACCAACAACTAAGGTCCCCAAGTGTATGTTAAGTGGAAAAGGATGTGAGATTGCATAGACAACCAGGATGTTGGCTTAGAAGCAGCCATACATTTAAAGAGTGCGTAATAGCTCACTGGTCCAGGGATCTTGCGCCGAAAATAACCGGGGCTAAAACATACCACCGAAGTTTTGGATGTACTAAGGTACATGGTAGGCGAGCAATGCGTGCGGAGCGAAGTTGGATTGTGAAATCTGGTGGACCGCACACAAGAGAGAATGTTGGCATGAGTAACGAGAGGCAGGTGAGAAACCTGCCCGTCGAAAACCCAAGGTTTCCTGAGGAAGGCTCGTCCGCTCAGGGTAAGTCGGGACCTAAGCCGAGGCCGAAAGGCGTAGGCGATGGATAACAGGTGGAGATTCCTGTACCACCGAGATTCGATTGAGAGAAGTGGGGACACAGGAGGATAGACCGAGCGCGCCGTTGGTTGAGCGCGTCCAAGCAGGTAGGGAGAACCGGTAGGCAAATCCGCTGGTTCAATCCTGAGAAGTGATGGGGAGCGAAATATAAGTAGCGAAGCGGTTGAATCCACACTGTCAAGAAAAGCCACTATCGAGAATCAAGGTGCCCGTACCGCAAACCGACACAGGTGGGTGAGGAGAGAATCCTAAGACGAACGGGAGAACTATTGTTAAGGAACTCGGCAAAATGACCCCGTAACTTCGGGAGAAGGGGTGCCGGGAGAGGTGAATAAAAAACTTTAGGAGCCTCCCCCGGCCGCAGTGAATAGGCCCAAGCGACTGTTTAGCAAAAACACAGGTCTCTGCAAAGTCGAAAGACGAAGTATAGGGGCTGACGCCTGCCCGGTGCTGGAAGGTTAAGGGGAAGAGTTAGGGTAACCGAAGCTCGGAGCCGAAGCCCCAGTAAACGGCGGCCGTAACTATAACGGTCCTAAGGTAGCGAAATTCCTTGTCGGGTAAGTTCCGACCCGCACGAAAGGCGTAACGATTTGGGCACTGTCTCAACAATAGACCCGGTGAAATTGTAATACCAGTGAAGATGCTGGTTACCTGCGACAGGACGGAAAGACCCCGTGGAGCTTTACTGCAGCCTGACATTGGATTTTGGTACGGAACGTACAGAATAGGTGGGAGACTAAGAACCCGGAACGCCAGTTTCGGAGGAGTCGCCTTTGGGATACCACTCTTTTCGTACTGGAATTCTAACCACGAACCGTAACCCGGTTCTGGGACACTGTCAGGCGGGCAGTTTGACTGGGGCGGTCGCCTCCTAAAGAGTAACGGAGGCGCTCAAAGGTTCCCTCAGCACGGTCGGAAATCGTGCGTAGAGTGTAAAGGCACAAGGGAGCTTGAATGCGAGACCTACAAGTCGAGCAAGGACGAAAGTCGGACTTAGTGATCCGGTGGTACCGCGTGGAAGGGCCATCGCTCAACGGATAAAAGCTACCCCGGGGATAACAGGCTTATCTCCCCCAAGAGTCCACATCGACGGGGAGGTTTGGCACCTCGATGTCGGCTCATCACATCCTGGGGCTGAAGTAGGTCCCAAGGGTTGGGCTGTTCGCCCATTAAAGTGGTACGCGAGCTGGGTTCAGAACGTCGTGAGACAGTTCGGTCCCTATCCGTCGCAGGCGTTGGAAATTTGAGAGGATCTGTCCTTAGTACGAGAGGACCGGGATGGACATACCGCTGGTGAACCAGTTGTTCTGCCAAGAGCATCGCTGGGTAGCTACGTATGGCAGGGATAAGTGCTGAAGGCATCTAAGCACGAAGCCCGCCTCAAGATGAGATTTCCCACTCCGTAAGGAGGTAAGACCCCAGAAAGACGATCTGGTTGATAGGCCGGAGGTAGAAGTGCAGCAATGCATGCAGCTGACCGGTACTAATGGTACGAGGACTTGACCTAACCTGTGCAGAACGTTTCATGTAGTTTTGAGGGAACAATAGAAGGCGTGGCCATAGCGAAGGGGAAACACCTGTTTCCATCTCGAACACAGCCGTTAAGCCCTTCAGCGCTGATGGTACCTGGAAGGAGACTTCCCGGGAGAGTAGGTCGCTGCGTCTTCTTACCTTATATAAACAAATGATTATCTGATTTTAGATTACATAGATTCACCAAAACATAATAGGAATAAGAGACGTGATTATAGCGAAGGGGAAACACCTGTTTCCATCTCGAACACAGCCGTTAAGCCCTTCAGCGCTGATGGTACCTGGAAGGAAACTTCCCGGGAGAGTAGGTCGTTGCGTCTCTTTTCTATTTTTTGATTTTTTGAGAAATATTACTAAAAATAGATATATTTCCTCTACTGAAATAGAAGAAAAACATTAGATTCTTGACCCTTGGTTGTGATACAATAAGGATCGGGTAAAATACTCCGCACAGACGGATTTCATCAGGAGGTTTATATGTTTAATATAGTCCAAGGTCTACGTAAAAACAATAAAAGAATACTTGCTATGCTGGCTTCATCCGTATTACTTCTATCTGCTTGCAGCGTGACAGATAAGATTTTATCTCAAGAATCTGGGATCCTTTCAGAGACTGTTAGGGATCTTAACATGGATGAAATACCAATGCACAGAGAGGACTATTTCCTAAATAACACAGTAAGTTGGGAACCCTACAAAGAGTATCGTCAGGCAAGAGGAATTTACGTTACCGGCAACTCTTTAGGGTTAGGGTGGCGATTCCAACAGTTCTTGGAAGAAACAGACAATTCTGTGATCAACGCTTGGGTAGTGGATGTAAAGGATGATCATGGAACATTTACATATAAATCCGATATCCAGTACGTTAATGACTTTCAACAAGATCGGCGGGTTAAAGTAGGAGACTTTCAGCAAGCCATGAATCGGTTGGCTCAGCATGATATTTATCCAATTGCTAGGGTGGTAGCCTTTAAAGATGTTATTGCAGCAACTTCTGGTCCGGATTGGGCTATTATGACCCATGATGGAGAAATATGGCGAGACAACAAGAATGATGCTTGGCTAAATCCCTATGACCGTAGAACCTGGGATTATCTGGTGGATATAGCAAAAGAAGCAGCTACAAAAGGCTTCAAAGAGATCCAATTCGATTATGTGCGTTTTCCCACGGATGGGCCACGAGAGCAGATAGATTATGGTGAAGCCGGAGAACAAGAAACAAAGGCTGAGGCTATTGCAGGGTTTTTAGACTATGCAAGAGAGGAACTGCGGCCATATGGTGTCTATGTATCTGCAGATATTTTTGGATTGGTCCCCATTGTAGAGGATGATATGCGTCTTGGTCAACATCTGGAAACTTTGACTCCTGCCACAGACATTCTTTGTCCTATGGTATATCCATCTCATTACGCTATGGGAACCTTTGGGGTGAGACTACCAGATCTAGACCCATATACCATTATTTATGAAACCATGATTAAAGCCGTTGAACGAATTGAAGCCTTGGAAACAGACAAACCAAAAGCAACACTAAGACCATGGTTACAAGATTTTACAGCAGTATATTTAGGAGCTGGTAATTATCAGCGATATGAAGAAAAACAAATTGAAGAGCAAATTAAAGCCACCTACGATGCTGGTGCTTATGAATGGTTGCTTTGGAATGCTAGCAATAATTACACATGGGAAGCCTTGCGGCAACATCCGGAGAATGCCCCTGAATTTATCCAGTAATTGAAGAAATTTTGTTTAAGACAAACAATATATGGTATAATTAAGATTGCGATAATCTTTTTAAATACCATATATTGTTTTTTTATTGAAAAAATAGGAGGAATAAGATTGAAAATACAAAAAAGAGACGGTAGGTCAACCATCTTTCAGCGCGATAAAATCAGCAATGCCATTCAAAAAGCCATGGCTGAAACAAAGGCTGGAGTAGATTTGAATTTGAGTCAGGAAGTTGCAATACGTGTAGAAGAATCCTTGAAATCTGAGAAAGAGCCAATACATGTTGAAACCATACAAGATTGGGTAGAATTCTACTTGATGGATAGTACGAGAAAAGATGCGGCAAAAACCTATATTCTTTACAGGAACGAACGGAGCAAATCACGTGCCCTTCGATTAGAATCCGACTATCAAATGATAGGGGACTCTTTTGTTAGTCGCTATAAACATATGACAAACCCCATGGAGCAACTAGGTTCTTTTGTGTATTATCGTACCTATTCAAGATGGTTGCAAGAAGAAAATCGTAGAGAATTTTGGTGGGAAACTGTACGAAGAGCAGTGGATTACAACACCTCTTTAGTCCAAACGACTCGAGAGGAAGCTGAAAAACTGTATGATAATGTTTTCAATCTTAAGCAATTTCTGTCAGGAAGGACCTTTTGGGTAGGGAATACAGATGTGGCAAAAAATTATCCCATGTCGAATTATAACTGTGCCTTTATTATTGTAGATTCCTTAAATTCTTTAAAAGAATTATTTTATCTCTTGATGTTAGGTAGTGGAGTGGGTGCTAGGATTCTTTATTCGGATGTAGAATCAATACCGAAAGTAAGATGCGACTATGAGCTAATTCATAAAGACTATATGTCTGTCCCTCCATCCCTTAGAGAAGACAATACCAGTTTGCAATTTATGCACAATAATACGGTGAAAATCACAGTAGGAGATAGTAAGGAAGGTTGGACACAGTCTTTAGATCACTTCTTCCAATTGCTTTCTAATAGCGAGTATAAGAATATTAAGACCATTATTGTTGATTATGATCATGTACGCCCCAAAGGGGAAAAGTTACGAACCTTTGGAGGAACTGCTAGTGGTCATACCAGTTTAAAAAATATGTTTGCTAAAATAGATTACGTTGTGAGAAAAAGAGGATGGACAGAAAGCGAAAATCGAGTGAATCTTCATCCTCTAGATATGCTAGACATTATTAATATTATTGGAGAAAATGTGGTAGTAGGGGGCGTTCGAAGAACGGCAGAAATGGTTATGTTAGATCCGGAAGATCTCGATAGTATCACTGCCAAAGAATCCCTATATCGAAAAATTGACGGTCAATGGATTGTGGATAAAGACCTTATCCATAGACAAATGAGTAATAATTCTATTTATTATCAAGAAAAACCAGATAGAAAAACACTAAACTGGCTAATGAAAAAAATGCGATACTCAGGTGAGCCTGGTTTTATTAATGCGGAGGCAGCGTCCAAAAGGCGAGAAAACTTAAATGGTGTCAATCCTTGCGGTGAAATCCTCCTTGATTCAAGAGGCGTGTGTAACCTCACAACTATTAATGTGTTTGCCTATGTAAAAGAAGATGGCACTTTAGATCGAGAGGGGCTAATGGAGGCACAGCGGTTATCTGTCAGAGCGGGTTATCGTATGACCTGCGTGGAGCTAGAGTTGCCAGGTTGGGACGCTGTACAGCGTAGAGATAAATTAGTGGGTTGCTCCTTAACTGGCTGGCAAGACATGGTGAATGCCTTAGACCTAGAGAAGAAAGATCAAATAGAACTTCTTAAAGAGTTAAAGAGAGTAGCAAGAAAAGCTGCCGACGAATATGCAGATGAAATTGGGGAAAACAGGCCGTTGCTAGTTACTACAGTAAAACCAGAAGGAACATTGAGCCAATTACCAACCGTATCTTCTGGCGTCCACTATTCTCATTCCCCTTATTATATTAGGAGGATTCGAGTTAGTGCTGAAGATCCACTAGTAAAGGTTTGCGAAGAGTTAGGCTATGTAGTACATCCGGAAGTTGGCCAAACAGATGAAAACTGCACAACGAAAGTAGTGGAATTCCCAGTGAAGGCGCCAGAAGGGAAAACAAAATATGATGTCAGTGCCATAGAACAACTGGAAAATTATAAAATGTTTATGAATTATTACGTAGATCACAATTGTTCCATTACCGTTCATGTGAAAGACCATGAATGGGAGGAAGTAGAAGAGTGGATGTGGAATAATTGGGATGAAGTGGTAGCAGTAAGTTTTCTTTCTTTAAGCGAGAGTTTTTATCAACTGATGCCATATGAGAGTATTAATAAACAGCAATACGAAGAAAAAGCTTCTCAAATGAAACCGTTTATCGCATCCCTGCTCAATAAGTATGAAAACCCTGGTTTTATGCAGGATATTGGGGATGAGAGTTGTGAAAATGGTGTTTGTCCTATTCGATAAGAGATGTAAAAAACAAAGCCCTTTTATTGGGCTTTGTTTTTTCTTTTAGATAAGGAAAGCTTAGGTTCAAAAGAGAAATATCTAGGAATCGGAAAAATATTTAAACAAAAAGAAGGAGTTTGAATATTCGCATCGAATATGTTACTGTTAGAAATAATGCTACTAGACGGGAGGAAATGACGATGAAAGTTTATGAAGCTGAAAAAATCAGAAACATAGCATTGTTGGGGCATGGTGGAAGTGGTAAAACTACCCTGACAGAAGCAGCGTTGTATTCCGCAGGTGTTTCAAAAAGAATAGGGAAAGTGGAGGATGGAAATACCTATTCTGACTTTGATAAAGAAGAAATAAATCGAAAAACGTCTATTAATACTTCGGTTCTTCCAGTAGAATGGAATGGCTATAAAGTGAATTTTATTGATACTCCAGGATATTTTGATTTTATTGGTGAAGTCCAAGGAGCTATGAAAGCAGCTGGAGGCGTGGTTATTCTTATTGATGCGACCAGTGGCATTGTTGTAGGGACGGAAAAAGCCTGGAATTTTGCAGCTGCAAAACGAATTCCCACCTTTATCGCTGTCAATAAAATGGATCGGGAAAATGTAGACTATGATAAAATAATTGCAGATTTGCGAGAAAAATACGGCAAACGCATTGCACCATTTCAGATTCCAGTAGGAGCCGAAGAAAACTTTATTGGGAATGTAAACGTTGTCAAAATGATGGCCCGAGAATATGATGGAGCAACGTGCAAAGAAGTACCCATTCCTGAAGAGTATAAGGATCAGGCAGCTGAAATGCGAGAGTTGTTAATGGAATCAGTAGCTGAAAGTGATGAAGCACTGCTGGAGAAATATTTTGAAGGGGTAGCATTTACAGAAGAAGAAATTCAAGCAGGACTCAGAAAAGGAGTACTTTCTGGAGAGGTAATACCTGTGGTATGCGCATCTTTTGCTAAAAATGTTGGGGTTCATACATTGATGGATATGCTTTGCGATTTTTCACCTTCACCGCAAGATATGCCGCCTAAAACCGGCATTAATCCCCAAGATAATGCGGAGGTTGAGCGTACACTAGATCCGAAGGAACCTTTTTCTGCACAAATTTTTAAAACCATTGCAGATCCATTTATTGGAAAAATATCTATTATGAAAGTGATATCAGGTTCACTGAAAGCAGATGCAGAAGTGTTGAATAGCAATAAGGGTGAAAAAGAGAAAATTGGGTCTTTGTTTTTTCTGAGAGGCAAGCATCAAGAAGAAACAAAGGAAGTCATGGCGGGAGATATTGCAGCTGTGGCTAAACTACAACACACTAAAACTGGGGATACCCTTTGCAGTAATTCAGATCCAGTTCGCTACAGTGAAATCGAATTTATGGAGCCACAATTGTACCAGGCTATTGAGCCTAAAAGTCGTGGCGATGAAGAAAAAATTAGCTCCGGTTTAACAAAGCTTTCGGAAGAAGATCCATCCTTTACGTTTTCAAGAAATGCAGAAACAAAACAAACTTTAATACGTGGACAGGGAGAGCTGCACATAAAAGTGATCACCAGCAAACTAAAAGCAAAATATGGAGTGGAAGTAGAACTAAAGGACCCCATTGTCCCATATCGAGAAACCATTAAAGGCAAATCAGATGTTCAAGGGAAGCACAAGAAACAATCCGGAGGCAGAGGTCAGTACGGGGATGTTAAAATGCGATTTGAACCAAGTTCTGAAACCTTTGAGTTTGAAGAAGTTATTTTTGGCGGATCGGTTCCAAAAGCATATATTCCAGCAGTTGAAAAAGGATTACTTGAGGCTAAAGAAGTAGGCATTTTAGCAGGATATCCAGTAGTTAATATTAAAGCAACATTGTATGATGGTTCCTATCATGATGTGGATTCATCGGAAATGGCCTTTAAGATTGCTGCCTCACAGGCCTTTAAAAAAGGATTGGAAGAAGCGAATCCAGTCTTATTGGAACCCATAGCAAAAGTAGAAGTAAGGGTGCCAGAAGAGAATATGGGAGACATTATGGGAGATTTAAACAAACGAAGAGGACGCATACTTGGGATGGACCCGCAGGATGATGGGTATCAAAAGGTAACAGCTGAAGCGCCACAGTCTGAAATGTTTAAATATGCCATAGACCTAAGATCAATGACCCAGGCAAGAGGAGATTTCACAATGGCCTTTGAGCGATATGAAGAAGTGCCTCAGGCTATAAGTGATAAAGTCATTGAATTAGCGAAAGCGGCTAAAGAACAAAAAAATTCATAAACCACCAGAGACCTCCTGAAAAAGGAGGTCTTTTAAATAAAAAAGAAAAAACTAATGCTGGTCTTCAGGGCACAATCCTGCAAGCCCTTGGTTGGGAAACGGAGCTAGGCATACTTGACTTGATAGAGAGGACCTATTATAATTAAAGTCAAAGAAAGTCGATTAACCGAAGGGTATGGGGGGATATGATGGCCAGTATCAGTGATGTAATTGAAAAATTTTTCAAAGAATTATTAGAAGAAAACCAAGGGAGAACCATTCAGATACAGAGAAATGAAGTAGCAAAGCATTTTGATTGTTCGCCTTCTCAAATCAATTATGTACTGATGACGAGATTTAATGTGCAACATGGGTATTATATAGAAAGCCAGAGAGGTGGCGGTGGGTTTATTAAAATCACCATGCTTCAAGCCGATAACAGTCTACCAGCTCACCGTGTACTTCTAAAAGAAATTGGCGAAGAAATTACAAAAACACAGGGAAATCGCATCGTAAATGCCCTACAGGAGCAACAGTATATTTCTAGCCGAGAAGCCTCTATTATGAAAGCAGCTCTGGATGAAAATGCACTACTATCACCCTTAAATAATAGAGAACAGCTTAGAGCACAAATTCTAAAAGGAATGATTTTAGCTTTATTTCATCATTGACAAAAAAGGAGGATCGCCATGCTGTGTGATCATTGTAAACAGCGTAAAGCAACGGTCCACATAAAAGAAAATTTCAACGGCCATCTTAGTGAGCGTTATTTTTGTGAGGACTGCGCAGAAGAAAAAAAAAGTGCTAGTGCTTTGTTTTCCTTTACTGTACATGACTTAGTATCCAGTTACCTAGATCAAGATGTATGGGTAGATGCTCATGGAACAAAGCTTGGAGAAAAAGCCTGTTCTCATTGTGGGCAAACCTATTTGCAATATAAAAAAACTGGTTTAATGGGTTGCGGGAAATGTTACATGGAATTTCGACCCATGATGATACCTCTCATCCGAAGGATTCAGGGAAGTAGTCAGCATATTGGTAAGCTTCCTAAAAAAGAAGAACGTATCCAACGATTTAAAAAACAAACTAAACATCTTCGATCTATGCTGAAAGAGGCCATTGATACAGAAGAATATGAAAAAGCAGCTGAAATAAGGGATCAAATTAAAGGTTTTGAACAAAAGTTAATGTCCTTGAAGGAGGGAAAAAAGTGAGCCAGTCTACCTTAGCTGGAATAGACCATGGCGATATTGTCATGAGCAGCAGAGTGCGTATAGCTAGAAATCTGGATTCTTTTGTTTTCCCACATATCATCAGCGAGCAAGAGGCCCGTCAGGTATCAGAGCAAGTTAGAAATGCCCTTGAAAAAGAAAACTCTTACTATAAAAATAGATTTCATTCTGTTCGGATGAAAGAGATAGATGAGATTCATCGTCAGGTACTTGTTGAAGAACATGGTATAAGTCCGTCTTTGGCCGCTAATGTAAACAAGGGTGAAGTCATGATGGATAAAAAAAGTGGCTGTAGTATCATGATTCATGAGGAAGATCACCTTCGGATACAATGCTTTCGGAAGGGATTATATCCAGACTCTGCCTTTAAGCAAACACATGCCTTAGAGAAATGGATGGGGAAAAACCTATCCTTTGCCTATGACGAAAATTTAGGTTTTTTAACAGCGTGCCCAACCAATGTTGGTACTGGTATGCGTGTCTCTGTCATGCTTCACTTACCTGCGTTAACTATCCTGGGACAGTTAGATGGTTTGGTGAAAGCGGCTGGGCAACTGGGCTTTGTGATTCGAGGGGTGTTTGGGGAAGGAACAGCTTATCTAGGGAATTTATGCCAAATTTCCAATCAAATAACCCTTGGTGTCAAAGAGGAAGAGATCATTGGCAATTTAGAAGATATGACGAAACAAGTAATCTTAAAAGAACAAAATGCACGAAAATACCTGATGGATCAACGCACAATCCAACTGGAAGATCGAGTGTTTCGCTCACTGGGAACATTAAAACATGCACGTTTAATGGGGATAAAAGAAGCCATGGATCTCCTTTCAAATCTTATTTTAGGAGCTTCACTAGGCATCCATTCCGACTATTCCTTAACCCTCTTACATGGTTTAATAGAACAAATTCAACCTGCTAGACTACAGAAAGAGGCAGGAAAACGGTTAACAGAAGCAGAAAGTGATGGAAAGAGGGCAGAAAAGATCGGGTTGGTATTGAGACAAGGAGGAAATAGTCATGTCTATGAATGAACGATTTACGGAAAGGGCACAAAAAGTAATTCTGATTTCTCAAGAATATGCACAGCAGTTTGGTCATAATTATGTTGGGACAGAACATTTACTATTGGGCTTACTGCATGAAGGAGAGGGGATTGCAGCAGAGGCTATGAAAAAACTAGGCATGGATCTACCTGCTCTAAAAGAACGAGTGATGCGGGTGGCGGGAGCAGGCCAACAAAAAGCCCAACTACTGGGGTTTACGCCTAGAACAAAACGCATATTCGAACTCAGTTTTGCTGAAGCCAGGGGATTAGGACATAGTTATATTGGCACAGAGCATCTTTTGCTAGGGTTGATTCGAGAAGGGGAAGGCGTAGGCGCAAAGATCCTTTCTGAAATGGGAAGCACACCAGAAAAAACCAGAGAAGAAGTATTGAAACTTTTAAATACCAGCCATGGAACCGATTCTCCAAAAGAAGCAATGGCTACGAAAAAAAAGGAAAAGAGTATGTTGGAACAATATAGTCGTAATCTTAATCGGATGGCAAGAGAAGAAAAAATGGATCCAGTCATCGGGAGAGAAAAAGAAATTCAGCGGGTGATACAAATTCTGAGTCGTAGAACGAAGAATAACCCTTGTGTCATCGGAGAAACTGGTGTCGGAAAAACCGCAATAGCAGAAGGCTTGGCCCAGAAAATTATTGCTGGGGATGTGCCGCGAAATTTAAAAGAAAAACAAATTGTCACATTAGATTTAGCGGGGATGGTGGCAGGAGCAAAATATAGAGGAGAATTTGAAGAAAGATTAAAAAAGGTAATGGAAGAGCTTAGAGGGAATAATAAAATCATACTGTTTATTGACGAAATACACACCATTATTGGTGCTGGAGCGGCTGAAGGCGCCATTGATGCTTCAAACATCCTAAAACCAGCACTGGCTAGGGGTGAAATGCAGGCCATTGGAGCCACGACTATAGATGAGTATAAAAAACATATAGAGAAAGATGCGGCTTTGGAACGCCGGTTTATGCCGATTATCATTGAAGAACCAACTATTTTAGATGCAATAAAAATTTTAGAAGGACTACGAGACCGATATGAAGCTCATCATAGGGTGAAAATAACAGATGAAGCCCTTGATGCCTCTGTTAAACTTTCTCATCGATATATCTCCGATCGGTTCTTGCCAGATAAAGCCATTGACCTTATAGACGAAGCAGCTTCCAAAGTAAGGCTTCAAACAATAACAGAACCTCCAGATTTGAAAGAAATGGAGGAAGAAATGCAAAACTTGCTTAAAGAAAAAGAGGAAGCCATTAGTGTTCAGAACTTTGAGCGGGCAGCAGTGCTCCGAGATAAAGAAAAAGAAGTACAGCAAATTCTGGATCAAGAAAAGAAAGAGTGGTATCAGTTAAAAGAAGGGAAAAAACCGATTGTCAGCGAAGAGGACATTGCAGATATCGTGTCTGATTGGACAGGGATACCTGTGCGAAAACTCCAGGAAGATGAATCACAACGATTGCTGAACATGGAGTCTCTTTTGCACGAGAGAGTCATAGGACAACAAGAAGCCATAGAATCTGTTTCGAAAGCCATTAGAAGAGCCCGGGTAGGGCTGAAAGATCCTAAAAAGCCCATTGGTTCCTTTGTTTTTTTAGGCCCTACTGGTGTTGGTAAAACAGAACTTTCCAGAGCTTTGGCAGAGACTATTTTTGGAGAAGAAACTGCAATGATTCGGATAGATATGTCCGAATATATGGAGAAACATACGGTATCTAAATTAATAGGATCCCCACCAGGGTACGTAGGCTATGAGGAAGGAGGACAACTGACAGAGAAAGTCAGAAGAAAACCTTACTCGGTTATTCTTTTCGATGAAATCGAAAAAGCACATCCTGATGTGTTCAATACGTTGTTGCAGATTTTGGAAGATGGAAGATTAACGGATGGAAGAGGCCGACTGGTGAACTTTAAAAATACTATTATTATCATGACCTCCAATGTGGGAGCTCATAATATCAAAAAGCAAAAAACCCTAGGATTTACATCTGGTATAGAGCAAGGTAAGAAAAATGATTATGAGAAAATGAAAGAAAACATTATGGAAGACTTAAAAAACACCTTCAGACCAGAGTTTTTAAATCGAATTGATGACATCATTGTTTTCCATAGCCTTGACGAAAAAGATGTTGCACATATTGTAGAACTCATGGTAGCGGAATTGTCTGATAGATTGAAAGAACTAGAGATATCCATGGAGTTAACTCAAGAGGCTAAGCGATACATCGGTCAGGAAGGATTTGATCCAGAATATGGAGCTAGGCCGCTAAAACGTACGATCCAGAAAATGTTGGAAGATCGGATTACAGAAGAAATACTAGCTGGAAAAGTAAAGAAAGGACAGAAAATACGAGTAGACTTTACGGAGGATAGCCTTAGTATTACAACGGAAGTCTTATCTACTTCGTAAAAAGGAGATGCTATGAAAAAGAAAACCGTATATGAATGCATAGAATGTGGCCATCAGACTCCCCGATGGAATGGTCAGTGTTCTGAATGTGCAAGCTGGAATACAATGGAAGAAAGAGAAATGATAAAAGGAAAAGGTGGAAAAAAAATCCAGATTCAGCATAAATTACGAGAAGCTAAGCCATTGCAAGAAGTTACAAATAGCAGGTCTGATCGGATTGTAACTGGGATTTCAGAGTTTAATAGAGTCATGGGAGGCGGCATGGTTAAAGATTCTCTTTTGATTATTACATCCCCTCCTGGTGGTGGGAAATCAACTTTAAGTCTGGAAATAGCCAATGATGCAGCCCAACAAGGATATCGAATTTTATATGCTTCTGGAGAAGAGAGTGAGAGTCAGATTAAGAGTCGAGCCAACCGAATCCTAGAAGAAATTGATCCGAATCTATGGATTTTATCGGATAACAGCATGGAAAATGTCATCCAACAAATAGAAGCCATCGATGCAGACCTTGTCATTGTGGATAGCATCCAAACCTTTGCTTTTGAGGAGCTAGACTCTAGACCTGGATCGCCTACTCAAACGATGGAATGCGCGTCGGTATTGCAAAAGATGGCTAAGAACAGCCAACGAAATAGAGCCATCATTTTGATTGGACAAATGACAAAAGAAGATGAATTGGCTGGACTTCGTGCATTAGAACATTTAGTGGATACCGTGTTGATTATTGATAGTGATAAAGGAGAAGAATTGAGAGGGGTTTATTGCTCTAAAAATCGTTTTGGTAGCACTGGAGAGATGGGTTTTTTTGCCATGACAGAAAAGGGAATGGTCTCTATTGATAATCCTTCAGAATATTTTATGACCATGCGTTCTTCAGAAGAACGGGTTTCTGGAAGTGCGTTGACTGTTGTGAAGGAAGGAACACGCCCGGTGATTGTTGAAATTGAAAGCTTGGTTTCTCAGACCTTTATGCCATATCCTTCACGAATTGGAGAATGCTTGAGAAAAGAACAACTTAATACATTGCTTTCCATCTTGGAACAGAGAGCCTCCATGGCTTTGCATGATAAAAATGTGGTGATTAAGACAACTGGAGGTTTTAAACTTAGAGAAGCAGCCGTGAATCTGGCAGTGATCATGAGTACTGTTTCTTCTATCTTAGATCAGGGGATTCGGAATGACACAGCCTTTATTGCAGATGTAGGATTAACAGGTGAATTAAAAAGAATACCATCGATAGAGTCTCGCATAAGAGAACTAGATCGAATGGGGTTTAAAAAAGTTTATATTGCACCTGGAAGTCTGGCAAAATCCATGGAGTTTGACAGCATTGAAGTTATTGAAAAAAAGGCTTTGATAGCCGTAGTGAGGCATGTGTTTTCTGTAAAATCAGAATAACAGTTTTAGGATGAAGATAATATTGACAAGGAAAGGCCTCTGTGATATTGTAATCCGTTATGCTTTGTTGACACCCTCCTTTTCTTAAGGTATACTTAGAAGATAAACTGTTGTTTTATGAGGACTTGGAGGGCTGTTTATGTACAGTATCGGGGATAAAATTGCTTATCCAGTTCATGGTGCAGGAATCATTGAAGCCATTGAAGAAAAAAAAATTCTTGGTGAGTTAAAACGGTATTATGTCATGCGAATGCCGTTGAATGACATGCAGGTAATGATTCCCATGGAAAACCTTGAACAGATAGGGGTAAGGCCTATTATTAGTATCGAAGAGATAGGGCATGTCTTTGCCATTCTTTCAGCGGATGTCACTAAAATGCCTCAAAATTGGAATCATCGGTATCGTGCCAATATGGATCGAATTAAAAGCGGTGATATTTTTGAAGTAGCAGGAGTAGTGAGGAACCTTGTGTTGAGAGATCGGGAAAAATCACTTTCAACTGGCGAACGAAAAATCCTTAACAATGCAAGGCAAATTCTTATCAGCGAAATTATTTTAGCCGGTGATATGGATGAAGCAAAAGCCGTGGATATGATTGAGCAGGTAATTAAATAATAGAATTGCTAAGTGATTCTACGGGATCATTTAGCAATTTTGTTTTAAAAAGGCTCCTCAAGCTTCTGGATATCTGATATACTAATTGATATCATTCGCAGAAGTTTTTTTTGTGCCTATGAAAATCTGATCGTCGAAAGGAGGGGGATTGATTGAACCGTGTACTGAAGTGGGTAATAGCGTTTTTAGGCGGATTCTCTGGCTTGGCAGTGTTTACCTATATTGCAAAAACAGGACCACTACTCAATATTGATAGCTGGCCACTCTTTTTTTTCGGACTTATAACCGCCACCTTATTAAGTGGCCTTCTTTTTTATGTGATTTCTCCTTGGCTTATTAATATGGGGCGCAATTTAGCCAATTTTATTGTGAATGAGCTTTCTGGGGTTCCTGTGGACAAATTGGTGATGGGATCTGGAGGATTGATTGCGGGATTGATTGTAGCATATCTGATCAGCCACATTATTTCAGGAATACCCGTACCCTTAGTGGGAACCATTATTTCCATTGTGGTGTATATTTTTATGGGATATTTGGGGGTTAATTTAGCGGTGAAAGCTGGTGAATACGTAAGCCTGGGAAATATTCTCAAAAAAAATATCCTGAAAGACCAAGCGGATTCGGTTCCAGAGGTACCTATTGTTACGGGAGTTCCTAAAATACTGGATACCAGCGTAATCATTGATGGGCGAATTGCTGATATTTGCCGCACTGGTTTTGTTGAGGGGCCCTTAATTATTCCAGAATTTATATTGGAAGAATTACGACATATAGCTGATTCTTCGGCTTCCTTAAAACGAAATAGAGGGAGACGGGGACTGGATGTACTGAACATCATTCAAAAAGAACTGGATGTAGAGGTTCGGATTGTGGATAAGGACTTTCCAGAGGTGCAGGAAGTAGATGTAAAACTGCTAAAATTAGCTCAGGTGATTGATGGAACCGTTGTTACAAACGACTATAACCTAAACAAAGTTGCTGGACTTCAAGGCGTGAAAGTCTTGAATATTAACGAATTGGCTAATGCTGTGAAGCCAGTGGTTTTACCTGGTGAAGAAATGCATGTAGAAGTCATTAAAGATGGAAAAGAAGCAGGCCAAGGTCTTGCTTATTTAGACGATGGAACCATGATAGTGGTGGAAGGTGGCAGAAAGCTAATTGGTCAGGAGATTGATGTGCTTGTTACCAGTGTTCTTCAGACAGCAGCAGGAAGAATGATTTTTGCAAAACCCAAAAATCATGAATCTTAAAAGATAGCGAGGGAAAGCGTATTGAAAACCACAACAAAAATTGCGGTTATCGTGGTAGCTGGCGGTAGTGGGAAACGAATGAAGGCCTCAGAACCAAAACAATTTATGCCCTTGTTGGGAAAACCAGTTCTAGTCCACTCGCTGTTACCTTTTCAACGTTCGGAAATGGTGAGTGAAATTGTGTTGGTAGCGCCTGCCAATGAGCTGAAAAGATGCTGGAACCAAATCCTTCAGCCTTATAAGTTGAATAAAGTAACAAAGGTTGTGGCCGGCGGCAGAGAACGCGTTGACTCTGTGAAGGCAGGATTGGAAGCACTGAATGCCAATGAAGACTTTATAGCTGTTCATGATGGAGCCCGCCCCTTAATTGAAATGGAAAAAATAGAACAGGTATTTCATAAAGCTATGGCTACTGGCGCGGCCATGCTGGTGCAGCGAGTAACGGATACAGTGAAGGAAGTTGACGAATCCGAGAGGGTGGGAAGAACCATCTGTCGAGATAATCTGAGACTGGCCCAGACCCCCCAAGTTTTCTGTGCCGAATGGATGAAGAAAGCCTATGCTGTTTTGCCAGCAGATAAAAAGGTGACAGATGATGCCGACGTATTAGCCCATGCTGGTTATCAAGTGGACACTGTATTCGGAGATGCTTCAAATATCAAGATCACAACACCAGAGGATTTTGCTATTGCGGAATTGATTCTGAAGCAAAGGAGAAGAGAAGATGAGAATCGGAATCGGATTTGATGTGCATCGGTTGGTATCCAACCGGAGGCTTGTTTTAGGGGGGGTCGTCATTCCGCATTACAAAGGGCTGGATGGCCACTCTGATGCTGATGTGCTGGTTCATGCAGTAATGGATGCGCTTTTAGGAGCCGTCGCAGCAGGAGATATAGGGCATCATTTTCCAGACACGGATGATGCCTATAAAGATGCAGATAGTCTAAAATTACTCGAAGAAGTAATGGGTTTAGTTGAAAAAAAAGAAATGCAGATTGTCAATATGGATGCAGTCATTATGGCTGAAAAACCAAAACTTGCCTCTTACTTGGGGGAAATCCAAGGGAAGCTTTGTGAAGCACTTTCCATCCATTGCCATCAATTAAATATAAAAGCGACTACAACAGAAAAAATTGGATTTGTCGGTCGTGAAGAAGGAATAGCGGCACAAGTAGTGGTTTTGTTACAAAAAAAGTAATCTTCGCCGAAGAAGCATAAAAAGCTAGGAGTGCCTTAAGATTTTCAATGGAGATTGTTAACATTTTGCCAATACGGAGTGGTCAAAGGCCTATAGGCGAAAATCTCCTTAAAGAACAGATTGATTAATAGAGGTTCCATAGCGTATAATTAGGGACAGGTTGACATGGGTGGATGATTCAAGAGAGGTATTTAATCTCTCCTTTGTAGAAGTGAAAGCCATAAAAGCAGCGACAGAAAAGGATCAGAAATCGAGAGGAGACGAGAATCATGGGAAAAAAGGAAAAGCAATTTGTGGAAGAAATAACCCCAATGGAAGTAGATTTTGCTCAGTGGTACACAGATGTGATTAAAAAAACCGATATGGTGGACTACTCACCTGTGAAAGGTTTTATGGTCATAAAACCCTATGGATACGCAATTTGGGAAAACATTCAGCGATTTATGGACGGAAGGTTTAAGGATACAGGTCATAAAAACTGTTATTTTCCTCTTTTGATTCCGGAAAGCCTCTTACAAAAAGAAGCAGAGCATGTGGAAGGTTTTGCGCCGGAAGTAGCATGGGTTACTCATGGAGGAGATGAGGAACTGGCAGAACGATTGTGTGTAAGGCCTACCTCCGAAACTATTATTTGCTCCATGTATTCCAAGTGGTTAAGCTCTTATCGAGACCTGCCCTTCCTATATAATCAATGGTGTAATGTAGTGCGATGGGAAAAAAGCACCAGACCTTTTCTGCGCACATCTGAATTTTTGTGGCAAGAAGGCCATACATTGCATGAAACCTATGATCAAGCCCAAGAAGAAACGCTTCAAATGCTAGGAATATACAAGGAAACAGCAGAAGAATTGCTAGCGATGCCAGTAATCACTGGTCAAAAGTCTGACCGCGAAAAATTTGCGGGAGCTTACTCTACCTACACCATGGAAGCTTTGATGCATGATGGAAAAGCCCTGCAAGCTGGAACATCTCATAATTTAGGTCAACATTTCACGAAGGCTTTTGAAATCACATACCTAGATCGTGACGGCGTGTTAAAAAATCCGTACCACACTTCTTGGGGAGTATCAACCCGATTGATAGGTGGGATTATTATGGTACATGGAGACAATCGAGGACTGTCTCTCCCGCCAGGGATTGCACCTGTACAAGCTGTAGTGGTTCCGATTGCATCTCATAAGGCAGGCGTTGCAGAGGCGGCAGAAAAAATATACGAAGATTTACGCCATGAATTTAGAATGGAATTAGACGATAGAGATCAATACTCTCCGGGATGGAAATTTAATGAATGGGAAATGAAAGGGGTTCCAATACGGATTGAAATAGGCCCTAGAGATTTGGAGAATAATCAGGTGGTGCTTTTTAGAAGAGATACTTTGGAAAAACAAGTTTGCCCCTTGGATCAATTAAAAGATACAGTGGCTACAATGATGAAAGAAATCCAAAGCAATCTATTTCTAAAAGCAAAAGAAATGCGGGATCGAAAAACTCACATAGCAACAGACGCAGAAACCTTTAAAACCATTATGAAAGAAAAACCTGGATTTATAAAAGCGATGTGGTGTGGCGAAGAGTCTTGTGAGCTTAAGGTGAAAGAAGAGACAGGTGCGACGATTCGATGCATCCCCTTTGAGCAGGAACAATTAGGGGAGACATGTCCATTCTGCGACAAAAAGGCAGAAAAAATGGTTTATTATGCAAAAGCGTATTAAAAAATAATGAGGTAGATTTAGATGAAAGGAGGGGAATCGGTGAGCGTACGAGTTAGATTTGCTCCGAGTCCTACGGGTTTCGTTCACGTAGGTGGACTGAGAACCGCATTATACAACTATTTATTTGCAAAAGCCCATAAGGGTACGTATTTATTACGAGTTGAAGATACCGATCAAGAACGGTATGTTGAAGGTGCCCTTGAGAATATGTTGGATTCCCTTGTGTGGGCAGGTATTCCTCACAATGAAGGTGTTGTGTTGAAGGATGGACAAGTTACAGAAGAAGGAGACAAGGGTCCTTATATTCAATCCCAGAGATTACCTATTTATCAAGAACATATTAAAACCTTGCTGGAATCTGGACATGCCTATTATTGTTTTTGTAGCAAAGAGAGACTAGAAGCTGCGAGAGAACAGGAGCGTCAGAAAAAAGGGACTCCTGGATATGATGGGCACTGTCGAAGCGTCAGCTTAGAACAAGCAAAACAAAGAATTCGGGATGGTGAGTCTAGTGTTGTGCGGTTGAAGCTTCCTGAAAAAATGGATATTCAGTTTCAAGACTTGATACGGGGAACTGTAAAGATGAATACGGAAGATATGGACGATCAAGTGTTGATGAAATCAGACGGATACCCCACCTATCACTTTGCCGTAGTGGTAGATGACCATCTGATGGATATCTCTCATGTGATCAGAGGAGAAGAGTGGCTATCCTCAACGCCTAAACATGTGTATCTATATCAGGTCATGGGATGGGAAGCTCCAATTCACGTACATTTGCCAAATATTTTAAATCATGACCGAAAAAAACTGAGCAAACGTCATGGCGATGTGGCCGCAGAAGATTTTCGGCGAAAAGGATACCTACCGGAAGCATTGATAAATTATATTGCTTTATTGGGGTGGAGTCCAAAAGAAAATCAGGAAATATTTACACTGGAAGCATTAGAGCAACAGTTTAGCTTAGAAAGAGTATCGAAAAGCGGTGGTGTTTTCGATGTGAAAAAATTAAACTGGATGAATTCTCACTACCTTCGTGAAGCGGAGCTCCCTTGGTTGACAGATCTTGCGATTCCACACTTAGAAGAAGCTGGTTTGATTCAGGGGAGTCATTCGGAGACGGAAAAAGAATGGATTCAAAATTTGGTAGCAGTGCTCCGGGAAAGTGTTGATTGCCTTTCGGAATTGCCTGCAAAAGCCTTGGTGTTTTTCCAAGATCAGGTGGAAGTAGAAGAGGGAGAAGCTCAGGAGTGGTATTCTTCAAATGAGCTCAAAGTCCTAAAAGACTCCTTAATACAAACTTTTGAAAGCCTGGAGGATTGGCAAGTCTCGGTTATTAAAAAGAGCCTGAAGCCAGTCCAGAAAGACACTGGATTAAAAGGACCTAATTTTTTCAAACCCTTACGAGTTGCATTGACAGGCAATGTCCATGGACCAGATTTGATGCTGGTGATTCAAGTCCTAGGGAAAGAAAGAGTGCTTAAAAGATTAAAATCGATTTCATCATAAGGATTAAAACTGATCTATTCAGGATGGAGGCAAAAGCTGACGCTCCAGAGAGGTGCCGCTGGGTGAAAGGCACTGCGTACTTTTGCTGAATTGCAACTGAAGAAACCTCAAAAGGTCAGTCGGTCAGGCACCGATAAAGCTGAAAAAGCAGACAAAGCAATGACTTTGTAAGCAGAGTGGAACCGCGGTTAAGGCCGTCTCTGAACGTTTGTTCAAAGGCGGTTTTTTGTATGAAAAATGCTTAGAGAGAAAGGAGCAAAAAAAGATGAAATTTTATAATACTTTAACACGACAAAAAGAAGACTTTATACCCTTGGAAGAGGGTAAAATCAAAATGTACGCTTGCGGGCCGACGGTATATAATTATTTTCATATTGGAAATGCAAGAACGTTTATCACCTTTGATGCCATGAGAAATTACTTGGAATATCGAGGCTACCAGGTTACTTTTGTACAGAACTTTACAGATGTGGACGATAAAATTATTCAGCAGGCAGAAAAAGAAAGCCTAACACCGGAAGCTGTTAGTCGAAAATATATTGAAGCGTATTTTGAAGACGCAGAAAGTCTTGGCATTCGAAAAGCAGATATTCATCCTCGAGTCACGGAGAACATTCAAGAAATTATTGAATTTGTAAAAGCATTAATTGAAAAAGGATATGCCTATGAATTGGAAGGGGATGTTTACTTTGATGTGGTGGCTTATCCAGCCTATGGTCGTCTCTCGAAGCAAAGCCTGGAGGAATTAAGAGCTGGAGCACGGATTGAAGTCAATGAAAAGAAAAAGAATCCCCTAGACTTTGCCTTGTGGAAAAAAACAAAACCAGGTGAACCATATTGGATAAGTCCCTGGGGCCATGGGCGACCAGGCTGGCATATAGAATGTTCAGCTATGGCACGTAAATACTTGGGGGATACCATTGATATTCATGGAGGTGGCGGGGACTTAACCTTTCCTCACCATGAAAATGAAGTGGCCCAGAGCGAAGCTTTACATGGGAAACCTTTTGCTAATTATTGGATTCATGTAGGGTATTTAAATGTGGATAATAGAAAAATGTCAAAATCCCTTAATAATTTCTTTACACCTCGCGAAATCAAGGAAACATTTGATTTGGAAGTGGCTCGATTCTTCATTCTATCAGCGCATTATCGTAATCCCATTAATTTTAGCCAAGAAGCAATGGAATCGGCAAAACAGGGATTGGAGAGGCTTTATACCGCCAGGGATAATTGGAACTATTATATAGAAAAACTACCAGCATCATCAGAGAAGGATGTGGAAGTTTTCAATCAAATCCATGAATTTGAAAATCGATTTATCCAAGAAATGGATGACGACTTTAATACAGCGGATGGGATAGCGGTTATTTTTGAACTGGTAAAAACCATTAATGGCCACTTAAGCAGTGGTTTAAGTAAAGAAACGATCCGGCAAGCTGTCCAAGTCTTAAATGAACAATGCGCTGTGCTTGGGCTTTTAACCAAGAGGAATCCAGCGGAAGCAATTTTGGAGGAAGAAATAGAGGATCTTATTGAAGAAAGACAAGCTGCAAGAAGAGCGAAAGACTTTGTATTGGCAGATCAGATTAGAGATCGCCTAAGGGAAAAAGGGGTTTTGCTAGAAGATACGCCGGAAGGCATCAAGTGGAAAAAGATCTAAACATTGAAAACGGATGCTCGTTGTCATATAATCCAATGGGAATGTGAAGAAAGAAAAGGAGTGAGTCTGCTATCTTATGAAAGTTTTTGAAATAATGAGAGAACAAAACGCTGAAAAAAAGAACGTCGATATAAAAAAAGCTTCTCCTTTGGCCATGGCGTACTTGGGGGATGCCATCTTTGAATTGTATGTAAGGGATTGCCTTGTGACCCGAAATGATATTTCTGTTAACCGATTGCATCATAAAGCCATCTTTTATGTAAAAGCAGCTTCTCAAGCGAAAATGGTACATCGATTGAAGGAGCAATTGACGGAAGAGGAGCAATGGTTTATTCGACGTGGTAGAAATCAAAAGACCAATGCACCGAAAAATGCTGACATGCAGGACTATCGGTATGCCACTGGATTTGAAGCCTTGATTGGATTCTTATATTACCAGCAAAAGACAGACCGTATGATGCAAATCATGGAAAAAGGTATGGAGATTTTAGAAGAATGGCATAAAGGGGAATTAAGCGATGAAAGCCACTGAAAAGAAGATGTTCATAGCGTTGATTGTGCTACTGATCGGCCTGTCGGTTAAATCCCTTTTCATGGATCCTTACAGGGCAGAGTCTGAAAGGATGGCTGATTATGCAGAATTTGCCAGATTGATGGCACCGTTTCAGCAGCAAACGATGATGGATCGAATGAAAATACTGACCTATCGAACAATTAACGTCAACAAGGTGGAAAGTGACGGTGAAACAACTATCGTTAGCTTAGATGATGATACAGATGAAATGGTTGAGATTCAACTAGCAGGAGAGTACGAAGCAAGAGTAAGAGCATATCTTCTATGGATAATCCCATTAAGAGATGTTCAAATAGAAGGAGGGTTTCCAGCCTATGAAAACGAAGCTGATGGTTAAATTGATGACCCACACCCCTGAACCAGAAAAAATGGTGGCTGCCGCAGCGAAACTTTGTTATTCATCACATGGTGCTACAGAACTCATGGAGGGACTGGAGTCTAATGCTGTTGACCATTTTGTTCAGTTGCTGGCAAAAATGGGGCATGAATCACCGATCGAGCATATTAGCTTTACTTTTTCTGTTGAAGGGGTATCCAGAAGCTTGACGCATCAATTGGTGAGGCACCGAATTGCAAGCTATTCCCAAAAAAGCCAGAGATATGTTCGGGAAGGTGGATTTGAATATGTGATTCCTCCTGCCATAGATATGGATGAAAAGAGTAGAGAATTATTTGTTAGAATGATGAAAGAACAGCAAAAAACCTACGATGAAATAGCGGATCGATTGACGGAAAAGTACAGACGTGAACTAATTGAGAAGGGACTTTCAGAAGCAAAAGCAGGTTCTGAAGCTGAAAAGCGTGGGATCGAAGACGCTAGGTACGTTTTGCCCAATGCCTGTGAAACAAAAATAGTGATTACCATGAATGCACGAACCCTTCTGCATTTTTTTAGGATTCGTTGTTGTAATCGTGCCCAGTGGGAAATCCGTATACTCGCCACAGAAATGCTGAGGCAGGTTAAAAAAGTGGCACCTTCGATTTTTGCAGCAGCTGGACCAGATTGCGTCTATGGGATTTGTGGTGAAGGACCTATGAGTTGCGGGAAATCCCAGGAAGTATCATCGTATTTTAAAAATCTTTAATGAGGGACTGTTTAAATATGGCGGATCAATTAGAAGGAAGAAATCCAGTATTAGAAGCGATTAAATCCAATAAAACCATATTGGAAATATGGTTGGCCGGTGGCATGAAAGGAAAAGCGGTACAAGAAATTGTAGCCTTAGCAAGAAAGAAAAGAATCCCAATCAAAGAATCGGACAAAGAGACATTAAATCGAATGGCTCAAAGTCGAAATCATCAAGGCGTAGTTGCGAAAGTTGAGCCCTATCAATACGGAGATTTTGATGACATCATTGATGAAGCCATTCGTACAAAGGAAAATCCGTTAATAATTTTACTGGATGGCATTGAGGATCCTCATAATCTGGGGTCAATTATACGTAGTGCAGAAGTTTTTGGTGCGTCAGCAGTAGTGATTCCTAAAAAAAGAGCCGTGGGGGTAACGCCAGCCGTGGCACGGATTGCCAGTGGAGCACTGGAACATGTTCCGGTTATCCAGGTGGTCAATATGACAGAGGCAATCAAATCCATGAAAAACAAGAACTTTTGGATTGCTGGTGGAGATGGAGAAGGGTCCCAAGAGGCGTATGGTCAAAATTTAAAAGGGCCTATGGGACTAGTGATTGGAAGCGAAGGAAAAGGGGTTTCTAGGTTGGTTAAAGAGAACTGTGACTATCTTATTCGTATTCCTATGGCTGGTAAAACCGGTTCCCTTAACGCCTCTGTTGCAGCCGGGATATTGTTGTATGAAGTGTTCTCTCAGAACCACAGAATAAAGGAGACGACACGGTGAAAGATGTGCTGATTCTGGACGGGTACAATGTCATTAATTCGATTCCAGAGCTTCAGGAAATACAGCAACATGATTTTCAGGGAGCCAGGGATCAGCTGGTGGAAATAATGGCAGAATACCGTGCCTACAGAGGGATGGATGTCATTATTGTATTTGACGCCTATAAAACACCGAGATCCAGAGAAACCGTAGAAAACATAAAAGGAATACAAGTGGTGTTTACAAAAGAAAAAATGACAGCAGATCGTTTTATAGAAAAAAAAATACAAGAATTTGTGAACCGATACAACGTCATGGTAGTTACAAATGACTGGACAGAGCAACTAATGATATTAGGTGGGGGTGCCACAAGGATTAGCGTAAGAGAATTACAGTTGGACTTGGGGGATGCTGGCAAAGGAATACGAGAAGCGGCTAAGAAGCTAGAAAAGCCAAAAGAAGATCTTGCAACTAGAATAGACCCAACTACTTTGGAAAAGCTAGAGAAACTTAGGAGGAATAGAGGCTCAGGTTGACGTAAGCCTAAAGGTTGGGATATAATACCTATAGGTTCGTCTAGTTATAAGTCGGGAGCGATGTCTATGGGTGTGACAAAGCATTTACCTCACCATACTAATGCAACTGAAGTACAGCAACTGTCAGACGAGTTGGTTCTAGAATTAGCAAGAAATGGAAACTTAGAAGCCTTGGAAATACTCATGGATCGGTATAAAAATTTTGTGAAGGCAAAAGCCAGATCTTACTTTTTAATTGGTGCTGATCGGGAAGATATCGTTCAAGAAGGCATGATTGGTTTATTTAAAGCAGTTCGAGATTATCGTAATGAAAAGCCTTCATCCTTCAAAGTCTTTGCAGAACTGTGTATCACCAGACAAATGATTACAGCTATCAAAACGGCAACCCGCCAAAAACATATACCGTTGAATTCCTATATATCTCTTAATAAGCCAGTTTGCGCCAATGATTCTGACAGGACGTTGATGGAGATGGTATCTGGGCATAGGATTACAAATCCAGAAGAACTGATGATTTCCCAGGAAGAATTGTGTTCTATTGAGGACGTTATAGGAGAAGTGTTGAGTGATTTGGAAATGAAAGTCCTGATGCTGTACATAAACGGAAGATCCTATCAGGAAATAGCTAAAGAGATAGGGAGATCAGAAAAATCCATCGATAATGCATTGCAGCGAGTAAAAAGGAAGTTGGAACGCTATTTGGAAGAAAGAAACCACTATGAACAGAGTTGATTCAAAGAATTATTTTATGGATATATTTTAAGGAGGAAAGAAAATGGCAAAAGCAAAATATGAAAGAAGTAAAACCCACGTAAACATAGGAACCATTGGCCACGTAGATCATGGTAAAACCACTTTAACAGCAGCGATTACCATTGTATTAAACAAACGATTTGGAACAGGTGCGGCAGTGGCCTTTGACATGATCGACAAAGCACCAGAAGAAAAAGAGAGAGGTATTACCATCTCTACAGCCCACGTAGAATATGAAACAGACAATCGTCACTATGCCCACGTAGACTGCCCAGGCCATGCCGACTATGTTAAAAACATGATTACAGGCGCGGCGCAGATGGACGGAGCAATCCTAGTAGTATCCGCAGCAGACGGTCCAATGCCACAAACGAGAGAACACATTCTGTTATCTCGACAAGTAGGCGTACCTTATATTGTAGTATTCATGAACAAATGCGATATGGTAGACGACGAAGAACTACTAGAATTAGTAGAGTTAGAAATAAGAGACCTGCTGAACGCATACGACTTCCCAGGTGATGACACCCCAATCTTCAAAGGCAGCGCATTAAAAGCCTTAGAAGATCCAGATGGTGAATGGGCAGAGCACATCGTAGAGATGTTCAAATCCGTAGACGAATACATCCCAGAGCCAGAAAGAGATGTAGACAAGCCATTTCTAATGCCAGTGGAAGACGTATTCTCCATTACCGGACGAGGAACCGTAGCTACAGGAAGAGTAGAACGAGGAACCGTAAAAGTACAGGAAGAAGTACAATTAGTAGGCCTTTCCGAAGAGCCACGAAAACTAGTAGTAACCGGCGTAGAAATGTTTAGAAAACTCCTAGATTACGCTCAAGCAGGAGACAACATAGGCTTATTGCTGAGAGGAATCCAGCGAGACGAAATAGAACGTGGACAAGTAATAGCCAAGCCAGGAAGCATCAATCCACATACAAAATTCAAAGCCGAAGTGTACGTATTGAAAAAAGAAGAAGGTGGACGCCATACACCATTCTTTGATGGCTACCGTCCTCAGTTCTACTTTAGAACAACAGACGTAACAGGCAGCATTAAATTACCAGACGGAGTAGAGATGGTAATGCCAGGAGATAACATAACAATGGACATAGAACTAATCTCCCCAATAGCCGTTGAAGAAGGCCTCCGATTTGCGATTCGAGAAGGTGGAAGAACAGTAGGAGCCGGGGTAGTTGCAGATATTATTGAGTAGGTAGTGTAGAACTTGGTAGGAGAGAAGAAATAAAGGGTCAGGCACTGCTTGATCCTTTATTTAGGCCTAGTGAAAAGCCATGAAAAAAACAGGTTGTGTTGACAGGTGAGAATAAATATGATATATTTTACCAGTTAAAGAGTCGAAAGTTAGGATCCGCACTCTAATAGACGGAGATAAAGTTAAGTATTGTGAGCAGGGAGGTGTGAATGAATGAGAGTTAAAGTGACGTTGGCTTGCACTGAATGCAAAAGAAGAAATTATCATACAATGAAAAATAAAAAAAATGATCCAGATCGCATGGAGCTAAAAAAGTACTGCAAATTTGACAGGTGCCACACCTTACACCGTGAAACCAAGTAACCTAGCCACAAAAGAAATACAAATAAAGGATGTGATGCGTGATGGCTACTCAAACAACTGCACCACAAAACAAATCCCAGTCGACGGGAAAGTACTTCAAGAGTTCAAAAGCTGAACTTAAAAAAGTTCATTGGCCAACTAGGGCAGAGCTTAAGAATCATACAGCCGTCGTTGTAGTCGTATGTGCAATTGCCACTGTAATCCTATGGCTGCTGGATACGGTTTTTGGTTTCGGACTAAATATGATCATCTGATAACCAATGAATATTTGGCGTTTATGGATATAAAAGGGGGGATCGGGTTGTCGTCAATGGCGATACCTGCTAACATATGACTGAAGAAGCGAAATGGTATGTAGTACACACATATTCTGGCCATGAGAACAAAGTGAAAGTAAACATTGAGAAAATGGTTGAAAATCGTGGGATGGAAGATGTGATTGAAGAAGTGAATGTACCCACGGAAGAAAAAGTGGAAATTAAAAATGGTAAGAAAAAAATTAAGGAAACAAAATTATATCCAGGATATGTCATTGTCAAAATGGTTATGACGGATGAATCCTGGTACTTAGTGCGTAACACCAGAGGGGTTACTGGGTTTGTAGGCCCAAGTTCCAAGCCAGTCCCACTGACGGAATATGAAGTAAGGAATATGGGTGTTGAAATACCACGACAAGAAATTGACTTTAAAGAAGGCGATTCTGTTCGTGTGGTAAGTGGTCCCTTTGAAAGCTTTATTGGAAGTATTGTCAAAATCAACATGGACAAACAAACCTTTAAAGTGTTAATCAACATGTTTGGAAGGGAAACCCCGGTGGAACTTGAGTTTCACCAAGTGGAAACCTTATAAAACGCGGCCCTTGTGGATGCGATTATTAGGATGAAGGAGGTGGAAAGATGGCGAAAAAAGTAGTTGGTCAAATCAAATTGCAAATCCCTGCGGGAAAGGCAACACCAGCACCACCTGTTGGTCCAGCTTTGGGACAACATGGTGTCAATATCATGGGATTCTGTAAAGAGTTTAATGCAAAGACAGCAGAACAAGCCGGCCTTATTATTCCGGTTATTATAACGGTTTATGCAGACAGATCCTTTACATTTATTACAAAAACGCCACCAGCTGCAGTTTTAATCAAAAAAGCAGTAGGCTTAGACAAAGCTTCAGGTGAGCCCAACAAAAACAAAGTTGGAAAAATTAAGAAAGCACAGCTTCAAGAAATTGCTGAGCTGAAAATGCCAGACTTGAATGCGGCAACAGTGGAAAGCGCAATGAACATGATTGCTGGCACAGCAAGAAGTATGGGAATCGAAGTAGAAGAGTAATGAGACGGTGGGAGGCTCTAGGAGTCGATAGAACCACAAGGAGGGTAAGAAAATGCCAAAACGAGGTAAAAAATATCAAGATGCTATAAAAGTATACGACAAAGAAAAGATGTACGACGTGAATGAAGCCGTAGAGTTTCTAAAGCAATTACCATCGGCTAAGTTTGATGAAACCGTTGAATTGCATGCGAAGCTGGGAGTAGACTCGCGTCACGCAGATCAGCAAGTGCGTGGAGCCGTTGTCTTGCCACATGGTACAGGTAAGACCAAAAGGGTATTAGTTTTCGCAAAAGGTGAAAAAGCAACAGAAGCTGAAAAAGCAGGTGCTGATTTCGTTGGTGCTGAAGACATGGTAGAAAAAATTCAAAAAGACAATTGGTTTGAATTTGACGTAGTGGTAGCGACACCTGACATGATGGGTGTTGTAGGTCGATTAGGTCGAGTGCTTGGTCCTAAAGGATTAATGCCTAACCCTAAATCTGGGACAGTGACTTTCGAATTAGAGAAAGCTGTAGAAGAAATTAAAGCTGGGAAAGTGGAATATCGACTAGACAAAACGAATATTCTACATGTACCCGTAGGAAAAAAATCTTTTGATGAAGATAAGTTGAAAGAAAATTTAAATGCTTTGTTGGATGCGGTTATTAAAGCAAAGCCTTCGGCTTCAAAAGGACAATATTTTAAAAGCATTACATTAACAAGCACGATGGGTCCTGGAATTCGAATCAACCCTAGTAAAGTAATGTAATCAGCAACAATAAAATTGTATATTCTGCCGTAGACCGCAGGGACAGTAAAACTGTTTAAAGAACCTGCCGAGGCTTTTTC
Organism: Tindallia texcoconensis; assembly: GCF_055383815.1. Taxonomy (NCBI): domain Bacteria; kingdom Bacillati; phylum Bacillota; class Clostridia; order Peptostreptococcales; family Tindalliaceae; genus Tindallia; species Tindallia texcoconensis. The sequence continues at coordinate 794,137 of NZ_AP042431.1, read as the reverse complement.
GAAATAGAGAAAAAGGCCTTTGTCTGCATGGTAGATGAAGGTTTTGTTTCGTAAAAGCAAGGATCAATTAAAGGGGAGGTGCACATGTATGACGAAAGCCATTGAAAGAAAAAAAGCGGTGGTTGAAGAAATTGCTAAAAAGCTGAATGAATCAGCATCAGCAATACTATTTGATTATAGAGGACTTACCGTTGAGGAAGCCACCGAATTAAGATCTAAATTCCGAGAAGCTGGAATTGACTACAAAGTATATAAAAATACACTTGTAAGGCGAGCTGCTGATGTGGCAGGGATGGAAGAAATCAAAGAGGTTCTAACAGGCCCCAATGCAATTGCATTTGGATATGACGATCCAATAACTGCGGCGAAAATCGGCAGTGAATTTGCTAAAGAACATAGCGCTCTTGAAATCAAGGCGGGTATTGTAGAAGGCGAATACTTTAATGAAGAAAAGGTGAAAGAACTGGCGTCAATTCCTTCCAAAGAAGTTCTTATTGGAAAACTTCTTGGAAGCATTAAGGCTCCGGTGGCAAACTTTGCTTATCTGGTACAAGCGATTGCAGATAAACAGGAAGAAGCTAGTTAAAATGGTGGAAAATGATGGGTGTACAAGCTTATATAAAAAAACAAGAAATCTAATGGAGGTGTCGTAAATGACAATTGAACAAATTATCGAAGCAATTGAAAATATGAAAGTGACTGAATTAAATGAGTTGGTGAAGGCGGCAGAAGAAAAATTTGGAGTATCTGCAAGTGCTCCAGTAATGGTTGGTGGAGCTGCGGCAGGTGGAGCAGCTGAAGCGGAGCAAACAGAATTTGATGTTATCCTTGAAAGCGCTGGTTCTTCTAAAATTGGTGTTATCAAAGTGGTTCGTGAGATTACTGGTCTTGGCTTAAAAGAAGCCAAAGCATTGGTAGACGAAGCGCCGAAGCCAGTTAAAGAAGCTGCGGAAAAAGAAGAAGCAGATAGCATCAAAGCGAAATTAGAAGAAGCTGGAGCTACTGTAGAGATTAAATAATCATAGAAATGCATTCTTGTTGCATCTACTCGAAAGCCCCTCTATTTATTATGGATCAGAGGGGCTTTCTTAAATACAACTTTATGTTGACTAAACATGGATCATTGTGATAAAATTACACATTGCATAAAACAATATTTCTTTTCACTGGAGTGATCCGGTATCCGCTTTAATGACAATTCCGTATGCAGCCTTTAGACATGGCGTCTCATCTGTGAAAACGGGATTTTTCATTTCAAATACAAACCCCATCTTGAATCGATAAGGAGTGAATCCCAGCATGCCTCATCCTGTCAAAATTGGCAACAAAGAGCGTATGAGCTATTCGAGGATTGAAGAAATTCTTGAAATTCCCAGTTTGATTGAAATCCAGAAAGAATCCTATGATTGGTTTTTAGAAGAAGGCCTTGGTGAAGTTTTTGGAGATATTTCACCCATTGAAGATTATACAGGAAATTTGATTTTAGAATTTGTAGATTATAAATTGGGTGAAGAACCAAAGTACAGTGTTGCAGAATCAAAAGAAAGGGATATGACTTATTCTGCACCCATAAAGGTAAAGGTCCGGTTAATTAATAAAGAAACCGGTGAAGTCAAAGAACAAGAAGTGTTTATGGGCGACTTTCCAATCATGACAGAAACGGGTACGTTTATTATTAACGGTGCTGAGCGAGTGATTGTCAGTCAATTAGTTAGGTCTCCTGGTGTCTATTACAATTCAGAATATGATAAGTCAGGAAATAGATTGTTTTCTTCCGTTCTCATCCCCAATAGGGGAGCTTGGTTGGAATACGAGACAGATTCAAATGGCGTTGTTTCTATCCGAATTGACCGAACCCGAAAACAACCAATTACGATTATTCTGAGAGCTTTAGGGTATTCAAAGGATCAACAAATCATCGATTTGCTGGGCGAAGATGATCGTTTGCTAGCATCTTTGGAGAAAGATAATACGACTAATAAAGAAGAAGCACTCCTTGAAATATATAAAAAACTACGTCCAGGTGAACCGCCAACTGTTGAGAGTGCCACCTCTCTTTTGCATTCCCTATTTTTTGATCCTAAGCGATATGACTTGGCCAAAGTGGGACGTTATAAGTTTAACAAAAAACTAGCGCTTTCCAGTAGAATTATCTATCGAAAAGCGGCAGAAAACGTTATAGATCCCAATACTGGCGAAGTGTTGATTGAAACGGGGCAAAAGATTACGCGGCGAATATCAGAAACTATTCAAAACTCAGGAATCAATGAAGTCCAGGTTTACTCTGAGGAAAATCAAATTATCAAGGTAATTGGCAATCAATTTGTCGATATTAAAGCCCATATTAAAACAGATCCATCTAAACTAAAAGTGAAGAAAATGGCCTACTATCCGGTTCTCAAAGAAATATTGGAAACCTGTGATACCGAGGAAGCCATTTGCGAAGCTATCAATGCTCGTTATCGAGAACTAATGCCAAAACATGTTTTAGTATCGGATATCATTGCATCCATTAGCTATATTTTCAACATGGCTCATGATATTGGTCATGTGGATGATATTGATCATCTTGGTAATCGTAGGCTGAGATCTGTGGGGGAGCTACTGCAAAACCAGTTTCGTATTGGATTATCCAGGATGGAACGCGTGGTAAAAGAAAGAATGACCATACAAGACGTGGATTTAGTAACGCCACAAGCTCTTATTAATATTAGACCTGTGGTAGCATCTATAAAAGAGTTTTTTGGAAGTTCTCAATTATCGCAGTTTATGGATCAGACAAACCCCTTAGGAGAACTAACGCACAAAAGAAGACTATCGGCACTGGGACCAGGAGGTTTATCTCGTGAGAGAGCTGGTTTTGAAGTGAGAGACGTACATCATTCCCATTACGGTAGAATGTGTCCTATTGAGACACCAGAAGGACCGAACATTGGTTTGATTAACTCCCTAAGCACCTATGCCCGTGTAAATGAGTATGGATTTATTGAAGTGCCTTATCGGAAAATTATTCAGGAAGAAGGCAAGGTGACTAAGGAAGTAGAATATCTTACTGCGGATGAAGAGGATATGGTTACGATTGCTCAGGCCAATGAACCTTTAGACGAAGACGGTCGTTTTATCAATAATAGAGTTACATCCAGAACACTAGATGGAGCCATCGATGTTGTTCCTAAAGAAGAAGCGGATTATATGGACGTTTCTCCTAAGCAAATTGTTTCTGTTGCCACAGCAATGATACCATTTTTGGAAAATGACGATGCTAACCGTGCGTTGATGGGGTCTAATATGCAGCGACAAGCTGTACCTCTATTAAAGTCCGAAGCACCCATTATTGGAACTGGAATGGAATACAAAGCCGCTATCGATTCAGGTGTAGTGGTGCTTTCTAAGCATGCTGGTGTTATCGAGCGTGTGACTGGAACTGAAATTGTGATTCGTAGAGATAATGAGGATCAGAAAGATCGGTATAAACTACTGAAATTCAAACGATCCAACCAAGGAACTTGTGTCAACCAAAAACCCATTGTCCATAAAGGCCAGCGCGTAGAAGCTGGTGAAGTAATTGCAGATGGACCTTCAACAGAAGACGGAGAAATCGCACTTGGGAAAAACTGCTTAATTGGCTTTATGGCATGGGAAGGGTACAACTACGAAGATGCTATTTTGATCAATGAGAGGCTTGTCAAAGAAGATGTATTGACATCAATTCACATTGAAGAATACGAATCAGACGCTAGAGATACAAAACTTGGCCCTGAAGAAATTACAAGAGATATCCCCAATGTAGGAGAAGATTCGTTAAAAGATTTGGATGAACGTGGTATTATTCGAATCGGAGCAGAGGTTTTGTCTGGTGATATTTTGGTTGGAAAAGTAACTCCAAAGGGAGAGACAGAATTAACAGCAGAAGAAAGACTGCTTAGGGCGATCTTTGGTGAAAAAGCCAGAGAAGTTCGTGATACATCCTTGAAAGTGCCTCATGGTGAGTCTGGCATCGTAGTGGATGTAAAAGTCTTCACCAGAGAAAATGGTGACGAGCTTTCCCCAGGTGTCAATGAATTGGTTCGAGTATATATTGCAAAAAAAAGAAAAATAAACGTAGGAGATAAAGTAGCTGGCCGCCACGGAAACAAAGGGGTTATCTCCAGAATACTTCCAGAAGAAGATATGCCATTTCTAGCGGATGGAACACCGCTGGATGTCGTATTGAATCCCCTTGGTGTACCATCACGAATGAATATAGGCCAAGTGTTAGAAGTTCATTTGGGTATGGCTGCCAAAGCCCTTGGTTGGGAAGTAGCAACACCTGTTTTCGATGGAGCAGATGAACATGATGTAATGGATGCATTGGTAGAAGCTGGATATCCCAAATCTGGTAAAATACAGTTGGTAGATGGAAGGACAGGAGAGTCTTTTGACAATCCAGTAACAGTGGGCTATATGTATATGTTGAAACTTCACCATCTTGTGGATGATAAAATACATGCTAGAAGTACAGGACCATACTCCCTAGTAACGCAACAGCCATTGGGTGGTAAAGCTCAATTCGGAGGGCAGCGATTTGGAGAGATGGAAGTTTGGGCACTAGAAGCCTACGGAGCGGCGCACACCTTACAAGAGATATTAACCGTTAAATCAGACGATGTTATTGGTAGGGTAAAGACCTACGAGTGTATTGTAAAAGGTGAAGTAATTCCTGAACCAGGCGTGCCTGAATCTTTCAAAGTGTTAATTAAAGAACTTCAAAGTCTAGCGTTGAACATACAGGTGTTAACCGATGACAATGCAGAAATTGAGTTGAAAGAAGTAGGCGAAGAAGAAATCAACGAGATTCATGCTGAAGGAGCAGAATTAAGTCCTGACCTGAAAAAAGAAAAAGCTTCTATCGAATCTGGAGATAAAGTTGATGTTCAGCCTGGAGTTGCATGTGCATATGATCATGAAGAATTGGAGTCATCCATGCTTTCCATAGCACCTGAGGAGGAACCACCCTTGAACGAGGATGATGCTGGAGACGATGGTACAGGATCAGAGGAACACTGAAGGTTGAGATGATCAGAGAACTGACCTGTTTAAAATCAGAAAGGGGAGAAGCTCCTTGTTAGAATTGAACAACTTTAAGTCTATCCGGATTTCACTTGCGGCACCGGAAAAAATCAGACAATGGTCCAAGGGTGAAGTGAAAAAACCAGAAACCATTAACTATCGTACGTTGAAACCTGAGAAAGAAGGCTTGTTCTGCGAAAAAATATTTGGGCCTACCAAAGACTGGGAATGCCACTGCGGCAAATATAAAAGAGTTCGGTACAAAGGTGTTATTTGTGATCGTTGTGGTGTGGAAGTAACCAAATCGAAAGTGCGAAGAGATAGAATGGGCCATATTGAATTAGCAGCACCAGTATCGCATATCTGGTATTTCAAAGGAATCCCCAGTAGAATGGGACTTTTGTTAGATATGTCTCCGCGATCTCTGGAAAAAGTCCTTTATTTTGCAGCGTATGTGGTTACAGATGCAGGCGAAAGTCATTTAACACATAAACAAATTCTCACGGAAAAAGAGTTTGCAGAAGCCATGGAACATGCTCGTAAAACTGGGAATTATTTCAAGGCATCCATGGGGGCGGAAGCCATTAAGCTTCTGCTGCAACAAATAGAATTAGATGAATTGAACGAAGAACTAAGGCAAAGATTAATCGATAGCTCTGGTCAAAAAAGAGTTCGAACCATTAGACGACTTGAGGTAGTAGATGCTTTTCGAAAATCTGGAAACGATCCTGAATGGATGATTATGGACGTGGTGCCTGTAATTCCACCAGATTTAAGACCCATGGTGCAGTTAGATGGTGGTCGGTTTGCAACCTCAGATTTGAATGACCTATACCGAAGGGTTATCAATCGAAATAACCGACTCAAACGACTCTTGGATTTGGGAGCACCGGATATTATCGTCCGAAACGAAAAGAGAATGTTGCAGGAATCTGTAGATGCATTGATTGATAATGGGCGTCGTGGCAAGCCTGTGACAGGACCAGGAAACAGGCCATTGAAATCACTATCAGATATGTTGAAGGGGAAACAAGGACGATTTAGACAAAACTTGCTTGGGAAGCGAGTGGATTACTCTGGTAGATCTGTTATTGTAGTAGGGCCTGAACTTGAGTTCCACCAATGCGGACTCCCTAAAAAAATGGCTTTAGAACTATTCAAGCCTTTTGTGATGAAAAAACTTGTGGGTGAAGGCCATGCACACAATATAAAAAGTGCTAAAAGAATGGTGGAAAAGGTACGGCCAGAAGTATGGGATGTACTAGAAGAAGTGATTAAGAACCATCCTGTTCTCCTCAATAGAGCTCCAACACTTCATCGCCTTGGAATACAAGCCTTCGAACCAACTTTAGTAGAGGGGAAAGCCATTAAACTTCACCCGTTGGTGTGTACTGCTTATAATGCAGATTTTGATGGGGATCAAATGGCGGTTCATGTACCTCTCTCTGATGCGGCACAAGAAGAAGCTAGGAATTTAATGCTATCACCTAATAATATCTTAGCACCTAAGGATGGACAACCTATCACCACCCCTACACAGGATATGGTATTGGGTACGTATTATCTGACAATAGAAACCCCAGATAGTCTTGGGGAGGGCATGCGTTTTAAAGACTATGAAGAAATGCTCATGGCCTACTTTACTGAAAAGGTTAGCCTTCATGCACGAGTTACTGTGAGGATGCAGCGTGAAGAAGATAAAGAAGCTCATATGGTGACAAGTACAGTAGGGAGATTTATCTTTAACGAAAAAATACCACAAGATCTTGGGTTTGTGGACCGCCATCAAAACCCTCATGGTTTAGAAATAGATTTTGTATGCGATAAAAAAGCACTAGGTCAAATCATTTCTAAATGTTTTAGAAAACATGGAAATCAAACAACAGCAAAAATGTTAGACTATATTAAATTTATGGGCTTTAAATATTCTACAAAAGGCGCCATTACCATAGCCATATCTGACATGGAAGTTCCTAAAGAAAAAGCAGCTCTCATAGCAGAAGCAGAAGGTCGTGTAGACCAGTATGAAAAAGTATATCGTCGGGGACTTATTTCGGATGATGAACGATACGAAAAAGTAATGAGTGTTTGGGAAGAAACCACAGGAAAAGTGACGGATGCATTGATGGATGGATTAGATTCAATGAATAATGTTTTCATTATGGCTCAGTCAGGAGCTCGTGGTAGTAAAAATCAGATCAGACAATTGGGTGGTATGCGCGGATTAATGTCAAATGCAAGTGGACATACAGTGGAGGTACCCATTAAATCCAACTTCCGTGAAGGGTTAACAGTTTTAGAATACTTTATATCAACCCATGGGGCACGAAAGGGCTTGGCAGATACGGCCCTTAGAACTGCGGATTCTGGATACCTGACCAGAAGACTAGTAGATGTCAGCCAGGATGTCATTATTCGGGATGAAGACTGTGGAACTACTGAAGGCATTGTGGTTGAGGCCTTCAAAGATGGGAAAGAAATCATAGAAGAACTTTACGATCGATTGGTAGGACGATATCTCCTGGAGGACGCAATCCATCCAGAAACAGGAGAGTTAGTTCTAGAAAAAGGGACAATGGTATTAGAAGAAGATGCAGAAGCCATTGTTGCCGCTGGGATTGAAAAACTTAAAATTAGATCCATCTTAAACTGCAAAACAAAGTATGGCATTTGTAAAGTATGCTATGGTAGAAACCTTGCGACGGGCAAACAGGTTCAAGTAGGAGAAGCAGTAGGAATTATTGCAGCTCAATCCATAGGTGAACCAGGAACCCAGCTGACCATGAGAACCTTCCACACTGGCGGAGTAGCTGGTGCGGATATTACCCAGGGTCTTCCCAGGGTAGAAGAGCTTTTTGAGGCGCGGAAACCTAAAGGCCTGGCGATTATCAGTGAAATCGATGGCGATGTTACCGTAGTAGAAAGTAAAAAGAAGCGGGAAGTTTATGTACGAAATGCAAATGAAGAAAAAGTGTATGAAATACCATATGGGTCAAGGATCAAAGTTCGTGATGGTCAAACCATCGAAGCGGCAGACGAAATAACGGAAGGATCCGTGAATCCTCACGATATTCTTGGAATAAAAGGGGTCGTAGGAGTCCAAAATTATATTATTAAAGAAGTACAGCGTGTCTATCGTCTTCAAGGTGTTGATATTAACGATAAGCATATCGAGGTAATTGTACGACAAATGCTTTCAAAAGTGAAGATTGAAGAAGACTTACAAGCAACTATGTTACCAGGAGCCTTGGAGAGTATTTACTCCATGGAAGATCTTAATACAACGAGAGTAGCATCTGGAGAAGAATTGGTTAAGGGAAAACGAGTTTTATTGGGAATTACCAAAGCTTCTTTGGCAACGGAGTCCTTCCTATCAGCAGCTTCCTTCCAAGAAACAACTCGTGTCCTTACAGAAGCTGCTATTAAAGGCAAGGAAGACTTTTTGATTGGTTTGAAAGAGAATGTTATTATTGGCAAGCTAATTCCAGCAGGAACAGGCATGGATAAGTATAAGAAAATTGCATTAAATGTAGATTCGGAAGATGCAATTGATAAAGAAACTATGACTGTGATGGAAAAAGCACCGTATGCAGATGCCGTGTTAATTGACGAATAAATCTTGACACGATATTTTACAGGTGGTAAACTATATAAGTGTGCTAAAAAACAGCAGTTAACCATTGAAATCTTTGACTTCGCTGGAAGATTTATTTCCAGCGAAGAAACCTCTTACACTGAAAGGGAGGATGGTTGTGTTGGAAGAACTGCAGCGTGAACATACGGTTGTTGGAATGAAGCAGGTTTCACGCAGTATACGTGAAGGAAAAGAAATTAGCAGGATATACATTGCTCAAGATGCAGATCAAGGACTGATTGAAAAAATAATCCATATGGCAAAAGAACATGATCTGGATATTGTGAAGATAGAAAGTCGCAAAAAATTAGGGAAAATGTGTGCCATTGATGTGGGAGCTACTGTTGTAGCTGTTATAAAATAAATGAAATCATTTAAAGGAGGTGAAAATGAATGCCAACGATTAATCAGCTAGTCCGCAAAGGCCGAAAAGTAGAACAGGAAAACTCTGACTCTCCTGCGCTGTTAAAAGGTTTTAACTCGCTTAAGAGAAAAACAACTGACATTAGTGCTCCGCAAAAAAGAGGAGTATGCGTATCGGTAAAAACAGTAACGCCTAAAAAGCCGAACTCAGCGCTTAGGAAAGTGGCCAGAGTGCGTCTGACGAATCAAATCGAAGTATCTGCTTACATTCCTGGATCTGGACACAATTTACAGGAACATAGTGTTGTCTTGATTCGTGGAGGTAGAGTGAAAGACCTTCCGGGAGTTCGATACCATGTTGTTAGAGGATCTCTTGATACTGCAGGTGTTGCAGACAGAATGCAAAGTCGATCTAAGTATGGAGCGAAACGACCTAAGAAAAAATAATACGCGAAGCGTTTAAGCATATAATATAATACAATATAATTTGCTCGAACGCACAGCGGCATCGGGAACGGTGTCGAGTACCGATGAATCTTTTTATTGGATAAGGAGGGAAGTAAAGTGCCGAGAAAAGGAAGCGTGCCCAAGCGAGTCTCATTACCAGACCCGATTTATGGGAGTAAAGTTGTTACCAAATTAATAAACAGCATTATGCTAGATGGCAAAAAAGGGACGGCCCAGAAGATTGTATACGGAGCCTTTGAAACAATTAAAGAAACAACAGGTGAAGATGCAACAGAGGTATTCGAGAAGGCTATGAACAATATCATGCCAGTTCTTGAAGTGAAGGCTCGACGTGTAGGTGGAGCCAACTATCAAGTGCCTATCGAAGTAAGACCAGAAAGAAGACAAACTCTTGGAATTCGATGGTTGGTTAAGTATACCAAAGCTAGAAGTGAGAAAACAATGAAAGAAAGATTAGCAAAAGAAATCATGGATGCTGCTAATAACATGGGTGGTTCCGTTAAGAAAAAAGAAGATACACATAAAATGGCAGAAGCAAACAAAGCATTTGCCCACTACCGCTGGTAAAATATAGAGGTTCGGTAGTACCTTGGAAGGAGGATCACAGTGCCAAGGCAGTTTTCATTGGAAAAAACAAGAAACATAGGTATTATGGCTCATATTGATGCTGGTAAAACCACAACGACAGAACGTATCCTTTATTATGCGGGGCGTATTCATAAAATAGGTGAGACTCATGATGGTGCATCCCAAATGGACTGGATGGACCAAGAAAAAGAAAGAGGAATCACCATTACATCAGCAGCAACTACTTGCGAATGGCAAGGACATAGGGTCAACATAATTGATACACCAGGACACGTTGACTTTACAGTGGAAGTAGAAAGATCATTACGGGTCCTAGATGGTGCTGTGGCAGTTTTTTGCGCAAAAGGCGGAGTTGAGCCTCAGTCAGAAACTGTATGGCGTCAAGCGGACAAATATAAAGTTCCGCGAATGGCATTTATTAACAAAATGGACATCATGGGAGCCGACTTTGATAATGCGGTTGATATGATGAAAGACAGACTTAGTGCCAATGCGATCCCGATCCAATTACCCATTGGGAAAGAAGCGGATTTTCTAGGCATTGTTGATCTAGTTTCCATGAAAGCCAGGATATACGAAGACGATCTTGGGCAGAACATCCGTATAGAAGAAATTCCTTCTGAAATGAAGGAAAAAGCTGAACAATATAGAGAACAGATGCTAGAAGCCATTGCTGAAACAGACGAGGAACTGATGATGAAGTATCTCGAAGGTGAAAGCATGACAGAAGAAGAAATCATGAAGGGGCTTCGGGCAGCGACGGTTGAGACAAAAATCACACCAGTGCTATGCGGATCATCCTATAAGAATAAAGGGGTTCAAATTCTCCTGGACTTCATTGTAGCATTGATGCCATCTCCCCTTGATGTGGAATCAATTCAAGGCATGTCTGTAGATGGTGAGTCGGAAATCAAGAAACACGCAGATGATGAAGAGCCATTTGCAGCCCTTGCTTTTAAAATTATGTCAGATCCTTATGTTGGCAAACTCGCATTCTTCCGAGTTTACTCAGGTGTGTTGAAATCAGGGTCTTATGTGTATAATCCTATCAAAGGAAAAAGAGAAAGAGTTGGGCGTATTCTTCAAATGCATGCCAATTCCCGTGAAGAAATCGATGAAGTGTATGCAGGTGATATTGCAGCGGCAGTTGGATTGAAAGATACGGGTACCGGCGATACACTCTGTGATATGGATGATCAGGTGATCTTAGAGTCTATGGAATTCCCAGAACCAGTTATATCCGTAGCAATTGAGCCTAAAACCAAAGCTGGTCAAGATAAAATGGGAATTGCATTGCAAAAATTAGCTGAAGAAGATCCTACATTCCGAACATTCACGGATACTGAAACTGGTCAAACGATCATTGAGGGAATGGGAGAGCTACACTTAGAAATCATAGTTGACCGGATGCTTCGTGAGTTTAAAGTAGAAGCTAACGTTGGGAAACCACAAGTATCCTATAAAGAAACAATTACAGAAGAAGTGGCTGTGGAAACAAAGTATGCTCGACAGTCTGGTGGAAAAGGCCAATATGGACATGTTAAAATCCGAATGATTCCACAAAAACCAGGCGATGGATATGAGTTTGAAAACAAAATTGTTGGAGGATCTATCCCAAAAGAGTATATCCCAGCAGTAGATCAAGGCATTCAAGATAGCAAACGCAACGGTGTGATGGCAGGATATGAAGTTGTTGACTTTAAAATTGTCCTATACGACGGTTCTTATCACGAAGTGGATTCATCGGAAATGGCCTTTAAAATCGCCGGCTCAATGGCCTTCAAAGATGCGATGAAAAAAGCGAAACCAGCGCTTCTAGAACCCTATATGCGTGTAGAAGTAGTGACGCCAGAAGAGTACATGGGAGACGTCATGGGAGACATAAATTCTCGACGAGGGAGAATAGAAGGCATGGACCCACGTCCTGGAGGCGCTCAGGTGATTCGTGCATTTGTTCCTCTTTCGGAAATGTTTGGTTATGCTACAGACTTAAGATCCAAATCCCAGGGAAGAGCAAATTATTCCATGCATTTTGATCATTTTGAACAAGTACCCGCTAGCATAGCTGAAAAAATCATGAAACCATAAGAATGCTATAGTTGCAGAGCACACTTATTAATATAAGATTAGGAGGAAAGAAAATGGCAAAAGCAAAATATGAAAGAAGTAAAACCCACGTAAACATAGGAACCATTGGCCACGTAGATCATGGTAAAACCACTTTAACAGCAGCGATTACCATTGTATTAAACAAACGATTTGGAACAGGTGCGGCAGTGGCCTTTGACATGATCGACAAAGCACCAGAAGAAAAAGAGAGAGGTATTACCATCTCTACAGCCCACGTAGAATATGAAACAGACAATCGTCACTATGCCCACGTAGACTGCCCAGGCCATGCCGACTATGTTAAAAACATGATTACAGGCGCGGCGCAGATGGACGGAGCAATCCTAGTAGTATCCGCAGCAGACGGTCCAATGCCACAAACGAGAGAACACATTCTGTTATCTCGACAAGTAGGCGTACCTTATATTGTAGTATTCATGAACAAATGCGATATGGTAGACGACGAAGAACTACTAGAATTAGTAGAGTTAGAAATAAGAGACCTGCTGAACGCATACGACTTCCCAGGTGATGACACCCCAATCTTCAAAGGCAGCGCATTAAAAGCCTTAGAAGATCCAGATGGTGAATGGGCAGAGCACATCGTAGAGATGTTCAAATCCGTAGACGAATACATCCCAGAGCCAGAAAGAGATGTAGACAAGCCATTTCTAATGCCAGTGGAAGACGTATTCTCCATTACTGGACGAGGAACCGTAGCTACAGGAAGAGTAGAACGAGGAACCGTAAAAGTACAGGAAGAAGTACAATTAGTAGGCCTTTCCGAAGAGCCACGAAAACTAGTAGTAACCGGCGTAGAAATGTTTAGAAAACTCCTAGATTACGCTCAAGCAGGAGACAACATAGGCTTATTGCTGAGAGGAATCCAGCGAGACGAAATAGAACGTGGACAAGTAATAGCCAAGCCAGGAAGCATCAATCCACATACAAAATTCAAAGCCGAAGTGTACGTATTGAAAAAAGAAGAAGGTGGACGCCATACACCATTCTTTGATGGCTACCGTCCTCAGTTCTACTTTAGAACAACAGACGTAACAGGCAGCATTAAATTACCAGACGGAGTAGAGATGGTAATGCCAGGAGATAACATAACAATGGACATAGAACTAATCTCCCCAATAGCCGTTGAAGAAGGCCTCCGATTTGCGATTCGAGAAGGTGGAAGAACAGTAGGAGCCGGAGTAGTTGCAGATATTATTGAGTAGATTTAAACAGCACCAATAGGACCTAAGAGAAAAAAGGCAGAAGTGTAAGATCTTCTGCCTTTTCTTTTGGTCAAATGTGAAAAGAGACTGGGTTGATATTAATTTAATAAAACCTGGAAAAAAGCTTGCATTATTGCGAAGAATATTATAAACTAAATAAGTGTCCTAAATTATGCGATGAAACAGAAGGTAGCCTTGATTGGGAAATTTCTGTGGAGTATGTCGGATCTATGAATCAGGCGACAGGCGATGGCTTTTCGGATTTAAAGCATTACAACACACCCGGAACAGTGGCCATGGTACCGTCGCACAAAACAGTGCGAATGGAGGAGGTTAAGCAATGGCAAAAGGCAAGCAAAAAATCAGAATTAGACTGAAAGCGTATGACCATACTGTGCTAGATCAGTCTGCGGAAAAAATTGTTGAAACAGCAAAGAGGAGCGGGGCTAATGTTTCTGGTCCAATTCCGTTACCAACAGAAAAACAAGTGGTTACGATACTGAGATCGGTGCATAAGCACAAAGATGCTAGAGAGCAGTTTGAAATGCGTACCCATAAGCGTCTGATCGACATTTTAAGTCCGACCCCAAAGACCGTAGATTCCTTAATGAAATTGGATCTGCCGGCAGGCGTCGACATTGAAATCAAATTATAAATAGAAGCAGCGATTTTGATAGATCTGGACATAGATCATTCTTAGTATGATTGCCTTTGCAATCCGCTGTAAGATTATCAGGAGGTGTCAGTAATGAAAGGAATTATGGGAAGAAAAGTAGGCATGACTCAGATTTTTGATGAACTGGGCAATGTCATACCGGTTACAGTGATTTCAGTTCAAACAAATGTGATCACACAAGTGAAAACAAAAGAAAAAGATGGATACAATGCGGTTCAGATTGCAACGGAAGATGCTAAAGAGCAACGTGTGATAAAGCCCTTGAAAGGCCATTATCAAAAAGCTGGCGTTACAGTAAAAAAGCATTTGAAAGAGCTTCGAGCAAAAGATGTGAGTGGTTTTGAAATTGGCCAAGAGTTCAATGCAGAAGTATTTAAAGCCGGTGACAAAGTGGATATAACTGGAAAGTCAAAAGGGAAAGGCTTTCAAGGGGTTATAAAAAGACATAATTATAGTACTGGCCCGATGACACACGGTTCTCATTTTCAAAGGCTACCCGGATCCATGGGTGCTTCTTCATCGCCAAGTCGCGTGTTTAAAGGCAAAAAGTTACCCGGTCAAATGGGAGCGGAGCGCGTTACGACACAAAACTTGGAAATCGTTCAAGTGGATACAGAAAAAAATGCTATTATGGTAAAAGGTGCTGTGCCAGGCCCTAAAAAAGGACTAGTTATGATTCGAGAAGCAAGAAAAACGTTAGAAAAATAGAGTAGAAAGGAGGAACCAGAATGCCTAAAGTACCAGTATATAACCTTTCAGGCGAAAAAGTCAGCGAAATAGATCTGGCTGATGGAATCTTTGGAATAGAAGTCAACGAAAATGCATTGTATGCGGTAGTGAAAAACCAACTTGCTAACAAAAGACAAGGAACTCAATCTGCAAAACTGAGATCAGAAGTAAAAGGTGGAGGTCGAAAGCCTTGGAGACAGAAGGGGACAGGCCGTGCGCGGCATGGGTCGTCAACTTCTCCGATTTGGGTAGGCGGTGGAGTAACATTTGCTCCAAAACCAAGAGATTATCGGTATAAACTCCCTAAGAAATTACGAAGAATTGCAATGAAATCTGCTTTATCTTCTAAGGTGAATCAAGAAGAGTTAATCGTAGTGGAAAATTTGTCGCTACAAGAACCAAAGACAAAAGAAATGGCGAATATTCTTAAAAACCTTAAAGCAGATAAAAAAACCTTGATAGTCATGGATCAAAAAGACGAGATGGTAATTAGATCAGCCAGAAACATCCCTGGAATTGAAACAACCCTCGTAAACACACTGAATGTCTATGACATCCTCAAGTATGATAAGTTTGTGATTACCAAGAGTGCTGTTGAAAAAGTGGAGGAGGTGTACGCGTAATGTTTGATCCATATAGCGTGATTATAAGACCTCTCGTGACTGAGCAGAGCATGAGTGACATGGGTGAGAAGAAATACGTGTTTGTTGTGAAAAAAGGCGCTAACAAAACAGAGATTAAAAACGCTGTTGAAAAGATTTTTGCTGTAAAAGTAAAAAAAGTAAACACCATGAACATGCAAGGCAAGACAAAGCGAATGGGTCGTTTTGTAGGAAAAAGACCCTCATGGAAAAAAGCGATTATTCAGCTGACGGAAGCAAGCAAAGAAATAGAATTTTTTGAAGGCGTATAATGACGGCTTCATGGAGGAGGTATAGAAATGCCGATTAAAAAGTTTAAACCGACTTCCCCAGCCAGACGACATATGACAGTTTCTACTTTTGAAGAGATTTCAAAAGTAGAACCAGAAAAGTCCTTGTTGGCTAAGAATAAAAAAACTGGTGGTCGTAACAACCAGGGGAAAATTACCATTAGACATCGCGGTGGCGGTGCGATGCACAAATATAGAATCATTGACTTCAAACGAACTAAAGATGGCATTCCTGCCAAGGTTGCTACAATAGAATACGATCCGAATAGAAGTGCTAATATTGCTCTTTTGCACTATGTAGACGGAGAAAAAAGATATATTCTGGCGCCAAACAAACTTAAAGTTGGAGATAAAGTAGAATCCGGAGAAGAAGCTGATATTAAAGTGGGCAATGCAAAGCCACTTAAAAGCATTCCAGTTGGAACCGTAGTGCATAATATTGAGATGAAGCCAGGGAAAGGCGGACAAATTGCTCGTTCTGCTGGTAACTCCGCTCAGTTAATGGCCAAAGAAGGTAAGTATGCACTTTTAAGACTCCCTTCAGGTGAAATCCGATACATTTTGAATGAATGCCGAGCTACTATTGGGCAAGTTGGAAATCTTGACCATGAGAACATTACGATTGGTAGTGCTGGAAGAAAGCGTCATATGGGAATAAGACCCACTGTACGTGGATCCGTTATGAACCCTGTTGATCACCCTCATGGTGGTGGAGAAGGAAAAGCACCTATTGGACGCCCAGGACCATCAACACCTTGGGGTAAACCTACACTTGGTTATAAAACCAGGAAGAAGACCAAATACTCTGACAAAATGATTGTCAGTAAGCCAAAGAAAAAATAATTGTTGGACGGCTTGCAACGCTGTTGAAAGGAGGAAACCCATTGGCTAGATCAGCTAAAAAAGGACCTTTTGTACATGAAAGACTGTTAAAAAAGATTGAAGAAATGAATGATAACGGCAGCAAGAAAGTAATTAAGACTTGGTCCAGAGCATCAACCATTTTCCCCCAAATGATTGGGCATACTATTGCAGTTCATGACGGACGCAAACATGTACCAGTATATGTGACGGAGGATATGGTAGGGCATAAGCTAGGCGAGTTCGCACTCACAAGAACTTATAGGGGTCATGACGATTCGGAAAAAACAGCTAAAAGAAAATAATTGTTAGTTAGTCAAGCGAAAGGAGGTTACGGCTATGGAAGCTAAAGCAATAGCCAGACATATTCGTATAGCACCAAGAAAAGCGAAGCTTGTAGCGGATCTGGTAAGAGGAAAAAAAGTGAATGATGCACTAGCAATCCTTAAATTCACACCAAGAGGCGCTTCGCCAATTATAGAAAAATTACTTCGCTCAGCCATTGCCAACGCTGAGAATAATCATGATATGGATAAAGAAGAACTTTTTGTTGCCGAAATATATGCGAATCAGGGACCAACGATGAAACGGTTTCGTCCGAGAGCACAGGGTAGAGCCACACAAATCCTGAAACGAACCAGTCATATTGGAATCGTATTACGCGAAAAACCAGGTAAGGAGGGATAGAATGGGTCAAAAAGTGAATCCCCATGGGTTGAGAGTCGGAGTCATCAAAGATTGGGATACAAAATGGTATGCCAACAAAAAAGACTTCGGCGACATCCTGATGGAAGACTGTAAAATACGAGAGTTTGTGAAGAAAAAACTGTTTACATCTGGAATTTCAAAGATAGAAATTGAAAGAGCTGCTAACAACCGCGTAAAATTGAACATTCATACTGCCAAACCTGGAATGGTAATTGGAAAAGGTGGTCAAGGTGTTGATGATTTGCGGAAGAGCGTTGAAAAAATGACTAGTAAAACGGCATTAATCAACGTAGTGGAAGTAAAAAGACCAGAACTTGATGCACAGCTGGTAGCAGAGAATATTGCTTTTTCATTAGAGCGTCGAGTTGCCTTTAGAAGAGCAATGAAACAAGCCATGCAAAGAGCTTTCCGTGCTGGCGCTAAAGGGGTAAAGGTTGCGACAGCTGGCCGTCTGGGTGGAGCAGAGATGTCTCGAACAGAAGGATACAACGAAGGTAATGTCCCTTTGCATACACTTAGAGCTGACATTGATTATGGTTTCCACGAGGCGAGCACTACTTATGGAAAATTAGGCGTGAAAGTATGGATTTATAAAGGGGAAGTACTTTCTACAGCTAAAGTAACTGAAGAAAAATCTGCAGATAATCATAAAAAGAGAAGCAACTAGTCACATGAAGATACAGACGAAACGTCTGAGCATCATGGTATAGGAAGGAGGAATCGTGCATGTTAATGCCAAAAAGAGTAAAGCGGCGACGCGTTTTCAGAGGAAAGATGAGCGGACGTGCCAATAAAGGTAATACTATTTCATATGGTGATTACGGTCTTATGTCTACAGAAGCCTCTTGGATTACCTCGAATCAAATTGAAGCAGCACGTATTGCCATGACTAGATCCATCAAAAGAGGTGGTAAAGTCTGGATTAAAATATTCCCACACAAGCCGGTTACAAAAAAACCAGCTGAAACAAGAATGGGTGCTGGTAAAGGCTCTCCAGAAGCTTGGGTAGCCGTTGTAAAACCAGGAAGAATAATGTTTGAAATTGCAGGTGTATCTGAAGAAAAAGCAAGAGAAGCCATGAGGCTTGCAATGCATAAACTTCCGGTAAAATGCAAAATTGTTACGAGAAGAGAACTAGAAGGAATGGGTGGTGAAGCTGATGAAAGCTAAAGTGTTTCGTGATATGTCGAGTGCAGAATTGAACCAAAAGATGATCGACGCAAAAAGCGAACTGTTCAACCTGCGCTTTCAGTTAGCCACAGGTCAGCTGGATAACCCTTTAAGGATCCGCCACGTCAAAAAAGACATCGCAAGAGTAAAAACAATATTAAGACAACGCGAATTAGATCAAGGTTAGTCAGTGGGATAGATATCTGTGCATCTATCAAGGAAAGGAGGCCCTTGTCTTGGAAAGAAATAATCGGAAAACAAGAATCGGCTATGTAACAAGTGATAAAATGCAAAAGAGCATAGTTGTGTCAGTCAACAACATCGAACTTCACCCTCTTTATGGAAAATCCATGAAACGTGTGAAAAAATATAAGGCGCATGATGAAGAGAACCAGTGTCAGGTTGGCGATCGAGTTAGAATCATGGAAACTAAGCCTTTATCAAAAGATAAAAGATGGAGATTGGTTGAGATTATAGAAAAAGCTAAATAAGTTTGAATACTGAAAGGAGGGGCCGCAATGATTCAGCAAGAGTCTAGGTTGAAAGCAGCGGACAATTCAGGTGCTAAAGAATTACAATGTATCCGCGTGCTTGGCGGTACAAGAAAGCGATATGCAAAAATCGGCGATATCATCGTATGTTCTGTAAAAAGTGCAACACCCGGTGGAGTTGTTAAAAAAGGACAGGTTGTAAGAGCGGTTATTGTTAGAACAAAATCTGACTCCCGCAGAAACGATGGAACGCATATCAGGTTTGATGAGAATGCTGCCGTTGTTATAAAAGAAGATAAGCAACCAACAGGAACTCGAATCTTCGGACCTGTTGCCCGAGAGTTGAGAGACAAAGAATTCATGAAAATAGTTTCCCTGGCACCGGAAGTATTATAACGAGGAGGTGTGCTGCATGCGAGTCAAAAAAGGAGACACAGTTATCTTGATTTCCGGAAAAGACAAAGGTAAAACCGGGAAAATTCTGGAAGTATTTCCTAAAGAAGAAAGAGTAATTGTGGAAGGTATTAATATGGTTAAAAAGCATAAGAAGCCAACACAGAAAGTTCAGCAGGGTGGAATTGTTAATCAAGAAGCACCTGTTCATGTTTCCAATGTGATGTATTATGACAAAAAAGCTGGCAAGGGAACTAGAATTGGATATAAAGTACTTGATAGCAACGAAAAAGTACGTGTCAGTAAAAGAACCGGAGAGGTTATAGACTAATAATCCGATGAAAGGAGGTGCCACCGGTAATGGCAAGATTGAAAGATGCATATTTAAACGATGTGACAAAAGCGATGATGGAAGCATTTAGCTATAAATCCGTAATGGAAGTACCGAAAATTGAAAAAATCGTAGTGAATATGGGTGTTGGTGATGCGAAAGACAACGCTAAATCGCTGGAGTCAGCCGTTAGTGAATTGACTTTAATCGTTGGCCAAAAACCTGTAATTACAAAAGCGAAAAAATCCGTTTCAAACTTTAAAGTTCGTGAAGGGATGCCGGTTGGAGCAAAAGTTACACTTAGAGGCGCTAAAATGTATGAATTCGCCGATAGACTTTTAAACATTGCACTGCCGAGAGTTCGAGACTTTAGAGGAGTTAGCGGGAAAGCTTTTGATGGACGGGGAAATTATACACTAGGTGTGAAAGAACACTTGATTTTTCCTGAAATTGAATACGATAAAGTAGACCGAAGTAGAGGGATGGACATTATCTTCGTAACAACTGCCAACACAGATGAAGAAAGTCGTGAATTACTTCGATTGATGGGAATGCCATTTGAAAAGTAAGTAGTAAAGGAGGAGCAGGCCAGTGGCAAAAAAATCACTGATTGTAAAGCAACAGCGAAAGCCGAAGTTTTCCACACAAGCGTATTCACGTTGTAAGCGTTGCGGAAGACCTCATGCATATTTAAGAAAATTTGGTATCTGCCGAATTTGTTTTAGAGAACTGGCATACAAAGGACAAATACCAGGGGTTAAAAAAGCCAGCTGGTAGATTTGGAAGGAGGGAAGCGCCATGACAATGACTGATCCATTGGCAGATATGCTAACGCGTATCAGAAACGCAAGTGCTGTAAAGCATGAATCCGTCGATGTTCCAGCATCTAATGTTAAAAAAGAAATCGCAAAATTGATGTTGGAAGAAGGCTTTATAAAAAGCTTTGATGTGATTGAGGACGGAAAACAAGGACTAATTAGAATTCAGTTAAAATATGGTAAAAACGAAGAGAAAGTAATCACCGGCATTAAACGTATTTCTAAGCCGGGTCTACGGGTGTATGCAAATAAAGATGATGTGCCTAGAGTCTTAGGTGGCCTGGGTGTTGCCATTATTTCAACGTCTAAGGGACTGGTAACAGACAAGCAGGCAAGAAAAGCCGGCGTTGGCGGAGAAGTAATTGCCTACGTATGGTAGTAAATTCTTAGATACGAGGAGGTGGAACCATGTCCAGGATTGGAAAAAAAGTTATTCAGCTACCTCAAGGCGTTGAAGTGAAGGTAGATGATAACAATCTTGTAACAGTTAAAGGCCCGCTGGGAACTCTTAGCGAGCAGTTAAGCAAGGAAATGATTATTGATCAAGAAAACAGCGAAATCACTGTGAAAAGACCGAGTGACGCTAAAAAACATAAATCACTTCATGGGTTGAGCCGCTCATTAATTGCTAATATGGTACATGGAGTTGAAAAAGGGTATGAGAAAAAACTTGAAATAGTAGGGGTAGGTTATCGTGCTGCAAAGCAAGGTAACCAGATTGTCCTTAGTCTAGGTTACTCACACCCAATTGAGCTTACGGCCCCAGAAGGCCTTACATTAGAAGTGCCTACGCAAACAGAAGTAATTGTTAAAGGCATTGACAAGCAAAGAGTTGGGAACTATGCTGCAAAAATCAGAGCTTATCGTAAGCCTGAGCCATATAAAGGCAAGGGTGTTCGCTATGCCGGCGAATATATCCGCCGCAAAGAAGGTAAAACAGGTAAATAGTGAATGAAAGGGGTGTCAAAAGTTGCTCAAAAAGCCCAGTAAAAATAGTTTAAGAACAAAAAGACATCAAAGGCTTCGAAATAAAGTTACTGGAACGCCACAACGTCCAAGACTTAATGTGTACCGAAGCTTGAGCAATATATATGCGCAAGTAATTGACGATATCAATGGCAAAACACTGGTAGCTGCATCATCACTTGAAAAGAGCATCAAAGAAGCTGTTGAATCCTGTGGCACTAAAGATGCTGCGGTTTTAGTGGGGAAAGCAGTTGCTGAAAGAGCCGTTGAAAAGGGAATAACAGAAGTTACTTTTGATCGTGGCGGGTATCTTTACCATGGTCGGGTTAAATCACTGGCAGATGGTGCCAGAGAAGCTGGACTCAAGTTTTAATAACAATCCGGCGTTACTAAAGAAGGAGGGTAATTCATGCATAAGGACCAAATCGACGCATCTCAACTTGACGTGAAAGAGCAAGTTGTAGATATTCGACGAGTCACCAAAGTTGTTAAAGGTGGACGTAACTTTCGATTTGCAGCCATTGTTGTTGTTGGCGATGAAAATGGTCACGTAGGAATTGGGTCTGGAAAAGCCATGGAAATTCCGGATGCAATCCGTAAAGGCATCGATGCTGCGAAGAAAAATATGATTCTAGTTCCGATTAAAGGAACGACTATCCCACATGAAGTAAGAGGTCATTTTGGAGCTGGAAAAGTGTTAATCATGCCGGCAGTAGAAGGTGCTGGTATCATTGCCGGTGGCCCTGTACGAGCAGTGCTTGAATTAGCAGGCCTTAAAGATGTTCGTGCTAAATCTCTGGGTTCCAATAATTCTCGGAACATGGTGAACGCAACCATGGCTGGGTTAAAAGATTTAAAAAGAGCAGACGAAGTAGCTCGACTACGGGGCAAATCCGTGGAAGAAATTTTGGGTTAGGAGTGAAGTGTCATGGCTACAATCAAAATTAAATTGACCAAAAGCCTGATCGGAAGACTTCCTAAACAGCGCAAGACTGCATTTGCCCTGGGACTCAGGAAGATCGGCCAGGTTGTTGAAAAAGAGAATAATCCTTCTATCATGGGAATGATCGATACCGTTAAACACATGGTGGAAGTAGAAGAAGCTTAATAATAGGAGGTGGGAACATGAAACTGCATGAACTGAAACCAGCTGCAGGTGCTGTAACAAAGCCGAAGCGTAAAGGCAGAGGCACCGGATCAGGCCTTGGCAAAAGTGCTGGTCGCGGCGGAGATGGACAGCGTTCAAGAAGTGGCGGCCGTGTGAGAGTCGGATTTGAAGGCGGTCAAATGCCTTTGGCTCGACGCATTCCTAAGCGAGGCTTTACAAATATCTTTAAAAAGCAATACAATCTCATTAATGTAGAAGAATTAAATCGATTTGATGAGAATACAGATGTAACAGTAGAGCTGCTAAAAGAATTGGGTCTTGTTAAAAAAATCGAGAAGTATGGCCTGAAAGTTTTAGGAGAAGGAGAAATTTCTAAGAAATTGAATGTTAAAGCTGCCAAATTTACGAAAACAGCAGCTGAAAAAATTGAAGGTGCCGGCGGAAAGGCAGAGGTGATTTAATTGCTCGAAACCCTGAGAAATGCTTGGAAAATCCCAGACCTGCGTAAAAAAATGACCTTTACAATGCTGATGTTAATGATTTTCCGACTCGGGGCCGTTATTCCGGTGCCGGGTGTTAATATTGACTATGTGAGAAACATTGTAGAAAATGCAGGACTTCTTTCGATGTTTGACATGTTCTCCGGTGGTGCTTTTGGGAACATGACAATATTTGCCCTGAGCATTACGCCTTACATTACGGCATCTATTATTATGCAGTTGCTCACAATTGCGATTCCTGCCCTGGAGGAACTATCCAAAGAAGGGGAAGAAGGCAAAAAGAAGATTGCTCAATATATACGGTATGGAACTGTTATACTGGCTTTTATTCAGGCTACAGGTATCAGTGTAGGGCTGTTCAGAGGAGCACTGATTCAAAGAGATACGTTTAGCATTATCGTAGTAATCCTTACGTTGACAGCTGGTACAGCTTTCTTAATGTGGCTTGGCGAGCAAATCACTGAATATGGTATTGGAAATGGCATTTCTCTGCTGATTTTTGCAGGGATCGTTTCTGGAATCCCAGATGGTGTATATAGAACCTTTATGTTAACAAGTCAAGGAGAGATTCATGTAATTTCTTTAGTTATATTTGCAATCGTGGCTCTTTTCATTGTAGCCGGCGTTGTTGCAATCCAAGAAGGTCAGCGAAGAATTCCCGTTCAGTATGCAAAAAGAGTAGTAGGACGAAAAATGTATGGTGGACAAAGTACCCATATTCCATTAAAAGTAAATCAAGCAGGTGTTATTCCCGTCATCTTTGCTATGTCAATTCTTGCATTTCCTCAAACCATAGCATTCTTTGTAGGTGAGACCAGTGGATTTGCACGTTTTGTTGAAAGATGGTTATCGCCGGCAGGAAGCCCAGGGGTATATATTTATGCGATCCTAACGGCCACACTGATTATCTTCTTTACTTATTTCTACACGGCTGTGACCTTTAATCCTGTAGAAATAGCTTCAAATATGAAGAAGAATGGTGGGTTTATACCAGGGATACGACCAGGAAAACCAACGTCTGATTATCTGGGAAAAGTTCTAAATCGCATCACATTAGCAGGAGCAGTTTTTCTAGCCTTTATTGCTATGATGCCAATGATAATATTGAATTTGACTGGGATGCCAGTTGCCTTTGGTGGAACAGCATTACTGATTGTAGTAGGGGTTGCCCTTGAAACTGTTAAACAAATTGAATCTCAAATGATGATGAGACATTATCAAGGATTTCTGAAGTAGAAGCATCTCTGACAGAATGGAAACTGGAAATCCACGACAGGATCTTTGACAGGAGATGAGATGATGAGACTTATTTTGCTAGGCCCGCCCAATGCGGGGAAAGGTACACAAGCCAAGGCAATGATTGAGGAGTTTAGCATTCCTCAAATTTCCACGGGAGATATCTTTCGCAAGAATATAAAAGAGAAAACACCATTAGGAGTTAAAGCAAAAAAATATCTTGATGATGGATTGTTGGTTCCTGATGAATTAGTGGTGGATATCGTCAATGATCGTTTAGACCAAGGAGATTGCAGCGAGGGTTTTCTTTTGGATGGATTTCCAAGGACCGTAGTTCAAGCAAAAGCTTTGGACGATTATTTAGAGAAGAACTGCCTGAAACTAGATTTAGTGCTAAACATTCACGTTGTAAGAGAAACACTGATTAAAAGAGCCATTGGCAGACGAGTTTGCAAGAGTTGTGGAGCTACTTATCATATTGAATTTAATCCAGTTAAAAAAGATGGAATCTGTGATATCTGCAACGGACTTGTTGTTCAGCGAGAAGATGATAAAAAAGAAACGGCTGAAAAACGCATTCAGGTGTATATGGATGAAACACAGCCTTTAATTGATTATTACCAGTCCCAAAATGTCCTAGCGACTATCAATGGAGAACAGAAGATAAACATGGTAACAGAGGACATTATGAAAGTTGTAAAGGAAAATAGTCAATGATTTTTACAAGATCACAAAAAGAACTATTGCGCATGAAAAGAGCCGGAGTTATTGTAGCCGAAGTCCACGAACTGATGAAAGAACATATAAAACCTGGTGTTACTACCATGGAACTGGATGAAATTGCAGAGGCACATATTCGAAAAAGTGGAGCCGTACCAGCCTTTAAAGGGTATGGGGGCTTCCCGGCATCCATCTGTAGTTCTATTAATCATCAGGTTGTACATGGGATCCCTGCAAAAGTTCGGTTGGTAGAAGGTGATATCATTAGCATCGATACAGGAGCTCAGTTAGAAGGGTATTTCTCAGATGCAGCCAAAACTTATCCAGTTGGCAAAATCAGCTCCAAAGCGCAAAATCTCATTGATGTAACGAAACAAAGTTTTTACGAAGGACTGAAATTTGTTCGGGAAGGTTGCCGATTGTCAGATATCTCCCATGCAATACAAACATATGCTGAAAGTCATGGATTTTCAGTAGTAAGAAATTATGTTGGTCATGGTATAGGTACAGCTATGCATGAAGAACCACAAATTCCTAACTTTGGAACCCCAGGGAAAGGACCTCGGTTAAAAAGTGGGATGGTTTTGGCAATCGAGCCAATGATCAACGAAGGCCATTACGATGTACAAGTGCTGAGTGATGGTTGGACGGTCGTGACAGATGACGGATCTTTATCAGCTCACTATGAACATACAGTGGCTGTCACAGAAGATATACCGGAAATATTAACGGTCTGTTGATTAAAGGGCAGAGAGGTGAAACAGTGAAACAACAGCAACTGAAAGTTGGGCAAGTCGTTAAGTCGCAGCAAGGCAGGGATCAAGGAAAGCACTTTATTGTCGTCGATATACTAGATGACCAGTATGCGCTGCTTGTGGATGGAAGCCTTAGAAGACTAGATAAGCCCAAAAAGAAGAAGCTTAAACACTTTAAAGTCAGCAACCAGATCTCAGAAGAAATTAAAAAAAGAATTGAGTCTGATAGTAAACTGAATAATGCCTTTATTAGAAGAGAAATTGAAAGGCTAACTGGAGATGAGACGCAGTAGGAATGGAGGGTGAATGGCTGCATGTCAAAAAAAGATGTCATAGAAGTCGAAGGTACGGTAAAAGAAGCACTTCCCAATGCCATGTTCGTGGTACAATTAGAAAATGGACATGAAATCCTGGCTCATATTTCAGGTAAACTGAGAATGCACTTTATCAGAATCCTGCCTGGGGATCAAGTGACGGTTGAACTGTCTCCCTACGACTTAAAACGTGGAAGAATCACCTGGCGAAAAAAATAAATATCCTGCCATGTGTATGTAAAGAATGTTAAGGAGGGATTATTTTGAAAGTACGAGCTTCCGTAAAACCAATTTGCGAAAAATGTCAGGTGATCCGAAGACGTGGAAAAGTCATGGTCATCTGTCTAAACACAAAACATAAACAAAAGCAAGGATAATTAGGGTTACCAGGGTAGCGGCTGAATCAGATATATCCTGATTCCCTGTAATATAAATGGGCAATAAACTCATTTGATACAAGATTAATGGATAGGAGTATAGAAAGCAGGAGGTGTATTGATTAATGGCAAGAATTGCTGGTGTGGACTTACCCAGAGACAAGCGTGTTGAGATAGCTTTAACTTATATTTTTGGTATTGGTAGAACAAAATCCAATGAAATAATGGCAACTACCGGCATTAACCCGGATACACGCATTAAAGATTTAACAGAAGAAGAGATCAACTCCCTACGAAAAACCATTGATGCAGACTACAATGTAGAAGGAGATCTTCGAAGAGAAGTAGCCTTAAACATTAAACGACTAAAAGAAATTCGTTGTTATCGAGGAATTCGTCATATTAAAGGTCTTCCACTGCATGGGCAGAAAACCAAAACAAATGCGCGAACTAGCAAGGGACCAAAGCGAACCGTCGGGCGTAAAAAGAAAAAATAACGAGTAAGGAGGGAAGATTGAATGGCGAAAGCAGTTAGAAAGAAAGTTTCCAGAAGAAAAAAAGAAAAGAAAAATATCGAACGTGGTCAAGCTCATATTCAGTCCACATTTAACAACTCTATTATTACATTGACTGATACTAAAGGAAACACCATTGCTTGGGCAAGTTCTGGACAACTTGGGTTTAAAGGTTCTAGAAAATCAACTCCTTATGCCGCACAAATGGCAGCAGAAGCAGCAGCAAAAGGGGCTATGGAACATGGACTGAAAGTTGTAGAATGCTTTGTGCGTGGACCAGGATCTGGAAGAGAAGCCGCAATTCGTTCATTGCAGGCTGCAGGCTTGGAAGTTAGTATGATTAAGGATGAGACACCCATTCCTCACAATGGATGCCGTCCACCCAAAAGAAGACGAGTATAGTTTTAAACTTAAGGAGGTGTATTCAATAAATGGCTAGATATACAGCAGCGGTATGTAGATTATGCCGTAGAGAAGGTATGAAGTTATATTTAAAAGGCGATCGATGCTATACAGATAAATGTGCGATCAATAAAAGAAATATGGCTCCAGGACAACATGGGACCAGTCGGAAAAAGTTATCCAACTATGGTGTTCAGTTGCGAGAAAAGCAAAAAGCGAAAAGATTTTATGGCGTTTTGGAAACGCAATTTAGAAACTATTTTGAGATGGCGGACCATCAAAAAGGAATCACTGGTGAGAACCTACTCAGAATTCTTGAATCAAGACTTGATAATGTAGTTTACCGAATGGGATTGGCAGCTTCCAGAGCACAGGCAAGACAACTTGTTGTTCATGGACATTTCCTTGTGAATGGTAAGAAAGTAGACATCCCTTCTTTTCTAGTGAAGGTAGAGGATGAAATTGTCGTTTCAGAAAGATCTAAAGGCCGTCCTAAGTTCAAGGCGCAAATAGAAGAATCAAAAGGAAATGCACCAGAGTGGCTATCCGTTGATATCGAAAATCTTCGCGGAAAAGTGGTTTCAATGCCAACTCGAGAAGATATTGACCTGCCAATTTCAGAAAATCTAATTGTTGAGCTTTACTCAAAATAATTAAATTGCTGGAATTGATTGCCCTCAACGGTAAAAAGGAAGCCCGGGGAATCCAAAGGAGGGTCTTATTCGAATGATCGAAATGGAAAAACCGAGAATTGAAATACTTGAAATAGGCGAGAATCAAAAGAGTGGGAAATTTGTCATTGAACCCTTAGAAAGAGGGTATGGAACAACCCTTGGAAATTCCATGCGTCGAATTATGCTTTCATCACTACCCGGCGCGGCGGTGACATCGGTTCATATTGAAGGAATCCTTCATGAATTTGATAACATTGATGGCGTCAAAGAAGATGTGACAGAAATTATTCTCAATATAAAAGATCTCTCTATTAAAGTATATGGAAACGAAGAAAAAACCCTTCGTATCGAAGCGGAGGGTGAAGGTGTTGTTAGTGCCGGAGATATCATTGCGGATGCGGACGTGGAAATATTAAACCCAGATATGCATATAGCAACTTTAGCAGAAGGGGCTCGGTTAAATATGGAAATGTCCGTTTCTCAAGGTCGTGGCTACGTAACAGCAGAGGCTAATAAAACACCTGGCATGGCAATTGGTGTTATACCGGTGGATTCCATATTTACGCCTGTAAAAAAAGTAAGCTACACGGTTAGCAATACCCGTGTAGGTCAAATGACAGACTACGACAAACTGGTTATCGAAGTGCATACAAATGGTAGCATTACGCCTGAAGAGACGCTATCTTTGTCTGCAAAAGTGATGACCGAGCACTTGAATCTCTTTATCAATCTAACGGATCATGTTAACGATGTTGAAATCATGGTACAAAAAGAGGATGATGAAAAAGAGAAAGTGCTGGAAATGACTATTGAAGAGCTGGATTTGTCCGTACGATCCTATAATTGTTTGAAAAGAGCTGGGATCAATACCGTCGAGGAATTAGCAAAGAAAAACGATGACGAGATGATGAAAGTTAGAAACTTAGGAAAAAAATCTCTAGAAGAAGTTCAGAAGAAGCTGATAGCGTTAGGCCTTTCACTAAAAGATAAAGAAGAAGTTTAATGGTCTTTATTGGGACAACTGTCAGTAGCGAAGGAGGGAAATTTGATGGCAACATATAGAAAGCTAGGTCGTGATAGCGCACACCGTGACTTAATGCTTAGAAACTTGGTGACTAGTTTGCTTAAACATGGTAAAATACAAACCAGTGTCACTAGAGCGAAAGAAACAAAGCGTCTGGCAGAGAAGATGATCACCCATGGGAAAAAAGGAGATCTTCATGCCCGAAGACAAGCATTGGCCTATATTACGGAAGAAACTGTCGTTAAGACACTTTTTGAAGACATTGCTCCAAAATACCAAGAACGAAATGGTGGCTATACCCGTATCTTAAAACTTGGTACGAGAAAAGGCGACGGAACAGAAATGGTAATGATTGAACTGGTTTAGGGACCAACTCGGGATTAAGTTGTAATGCTTAGTCCCTATTTTTTATTTTTTTATGGATAAACAGGCATTTTATGAGGCTACTACTCTAAGGAGAATTTACTGATGATGAATGTAAAAGGTCTAACTTTCATATACAAAGGCCACGAATCTGACTTTCAGGCTCTAGATGGTGTTGATCTGGAAATTCATGAAGGTGAACATGTTGTCATTATTGGTCATAATGGTTCTGGAAAATCGACACTGGCCAAACAAATGAATGCTCTTTTGCTACCGACTAAAGGACAAGTCCTTGTTAAAGGAATGGATACTCGTGATGATGAAAACCTTTGGAAAATTAGGCAAGCAGCTGGCATGGTATTTCAAAATCCAGACAACCAAATCGTTGCAACGATTGTTGAGGAAGATGTTGCTTTTGGACCAGAAAATCTAGGTATTGACCCAAAGGAAATAAGAGATAGAGTAGATCAATCTTTGAAAGCTGTGGATATGACGGAGTATGCACAAAAAGCACCTCATTTATTATCTGGCGGACAAAAGCAAAGAATAGCTATTGCTGGAGTAATTGCCATGAAGCCAGACTGTATCATTTTTGATGAACCTACAGCCATGTTGGATCCATCAGGGAGAAAAGAAGTGATTCATACCATGCAGAAACTCAATAGAGAAGAAGGAATTACCATTATTCATATTACACATTTTATGGAAGAAGCCGTTGAGGCAGGCCGTATTGTCGTGATGGAAGACGGCGAAATCGTGATGGAAGGTAAGCCTAGAGAAATATTTTCTAGAGTTTCTGAATTGAAAAAATTAGGATTAGATGTACCCCAAATGACCGAGTTGTCAGAGGAGTTAAAAGAGGCAGGTATTGAAATTACTTCTAATATTTTGACAGTTGAAGAGATGGTGAGTGCCTTATGTCAATTAAAATCGAAGAATTAAATCATATATATAATCCAGGAAGCCCGTTTCAAACCAGTGCATTAGAGAATATTAATCTAGAAATAAAAGCTGGTGAGTTTATTGGACTCATTGGACATACAGGATCAGGGAAATCTACCTTAGTACAGCATTTAAATGGATTATTAAAACCCACCTCGGGAAGAATATGGATTCAAGGTCAGGAGTTAACCAAGTCTGGCATCAACATGAAACAGATTCGCAAACGAGTTGGTTTGGTTTTTCAGTATCCAGAGCATCAGCTTTTTGAAGAATCCGTATGCAGCGATATTGCATTCGGGCCTTCAAATCTTGGTTTGTCAGAGGAGGAAATTCTTGATCGAGTAAAAGAAGCCATGAATCTGGTGAATTTGTCATACGAAGAATTAAAAGATAGGTCTCCTTTTGATTTAAGTGGAGGACAAAGAAGGCGAGTGGCAATTGCAGGGGTTTTAGCTATGAAACCAGAAATTTTAATTTTGGATGAACCCACCGCAAGCTTAGATCCAAGAGGTCGTGATGAAATATTGGAGCAAATTAAGCGATTTCATCAAGAATTTGGACTGACAGTCATTCTGGTTTCCCATAGTATGGAAGATATAGGACGTCTCGTGAATCGAATTATAGTCATGGATGGTGGAAAAATTGCACTGACAGGTAGTCCGGGAGACGTATTCTCCAAATCCGAAGCATTAGAAAAAATGGGTCTTGGAGTTCCTCAAATTACAACTTTGATAAAGCGCTTAAACAAGGAAGGATATCAGTTGCCAGAAAACTTGTTTGCACTACAGGATGCAAAAGAAGCTATCCTAGAATGGCTAAGGGGTAATCATCATGCTTAAAGACATCACAATAGGACAACATTATCCCACGGGTTCGGTGATCCACAGACTGGATCCCAGAACAAAAATAGTGGGAACCTTTGCATTTATGGCGGGATTGTTTCTAATCCAATCTTTTGGAGCCTATATCGCTGTTATTGCCCTGTTAGGATCTGTTATTCTTACGTCGAGAATTCCGATAAAATATGTTATTAAAGGTTTAAAACCTTTAAAAGTTTTAATTCTAGTGACATTTTTTATCAACCTATTGATGACAAGAGGAGAAATTCTTGTAAGTCTTGGGCCTTTAAACATAACAAGAGAAGGGTTTCACCAAGGTGTTTTTATGGGAATGAGGTTGATTTTTCTCATCGTGGGAACTTCACTATTAACATTGACCACTTCTCCCATTACACTGACAGATGGAATAGAACAATTATTGAATCCGCTTCGAAAAATTGGAGTACCAGCCCATGAATTAGCCATGATGATGACCATAGCACTCCGTTTTATCCCAACACTCTTAGAAGAGACGGATAAAATCATGAAAGCCCAGATCGCACGAGGAGCTGATTTTGAGAGTGGCAATCTTATGAAACGAGCAAAAAGCTTGGTACCCTTACTCGTCCCTCTATTTATTAGTTCCTTTCGTAGGGCCGACGATTTAGCTATGGCCATGGAAGCAAGATGCTATCGAGGCGGAGAAAAACGTACTCGGCTAAAAGCGCTACAGTGGAAAACTCAGGATAGAATAGCCCTTCTTGTGATTTCTAGTTATCTTGGACTGATGATTTTGTTGCGGATAACTGTTTGATTGAGGTGTAAAATGAAGAGAAATCTGAAGATTAATATTCAATACGATGGCAGTAACTACAGTGGTTGGCAAATTCAGCCAAATGGGAAAAGCATTCAGGAAGAGTTGATGAAAGCACTAGAAGGACTGACTGGTCAGACCATAACCATTCATGGCGCTGGAAGAACGGATGCTAAAGTTCACGCATATGGTCAATGTGCAAGTTTTGAAATCCAGTGTAGCATCCCTACAGAAAAGTTTCCAGATGCTATGAACAGTTGCTTGCCAGAGGATATTGTGGTTACCAGTGCCTTAGAAGTGTCACCAGAATTTCATGCACGGTACAGCGCCAAAGGCAAGCAGTATGAGTATCGAATTATCAATCAACAATATCGAAGTGCTATTCATCGCCATTATGCATGGCACTTAGCTAGGTCTCTTTGTAGAGAAGGGATGAAAGAGGCGTTGGAAGTTTTTAAGGGCACCCATGACTTTTGTCAGTTTATGGCCAAGGGCAGTGATGTAAAAGATACGGTCAGAACCATCACGCATATGGAATTAGTACAAGGGAAAACACCCGAAGAAATATCCATTATAGTGGAAGGCAACGGATTTTTGTATAAAATGGTGCGGATGATAGTCGCTGCTGTTGTAGAAATAGGAATGAACAAATCGGATATAAATCAATTAGAGAAACGCCTACATCTCCAGAAGAGATGTTATCATAAATGGACCGCACCAGCCCAAGGATTGTTTTTAAACAAAGTTTATTATGACGAAATTTATTTAAGGCTTGACACACCAGGCACAATGGTTTAATATTATGGAGTGTGTCTAAGGGATCCCGCCCCGGGTCCTAGGCAGAATAGTTCTTTTAGAATAATGGAGAATGAATTACGAATTGCAAGTTTTTTTTGCAACAAGGAGGTAAAAACATGAAATCATATATGGCTAAACCAAGCGATATTGACCGCAAGTGGTATGTTGTAGACGCAGAAGGAAAAACCTTAGGTCGTCTTTCAACACAAATTGCTATGATCCTGATGGGGAAACATAAACCAGAATACACCAGTCATATTGACACAGGCGATTATGTCATCGTTGTTAATGCTGAAAAGGTAGAATTGACCGGCAAAAAACTAGATCAATCATTCCATGTTCGTCATACTGGATATCCAGGCGGACAAAGAAAAGTTTCGTTGAGAAATGTGTTGAATACACATCCAGAACGAGTAGTTGAGCACTCGGTTAGAGGAATGCTTCCTAAAAACCGATTAGGTCGTCAAATGTATAAAAAACTTAAAGTTTATGCTGGCAGTGAACATGCACACCAGGCACAAAAGCCAGAAGTTCTGGACGTGTAATGACTTTTTTCAGGAAGGAGTTTTGAAAGATGAGTAATGTAGTCTATTGGGGAACCGGACGTCGTAAGACATCTGTTGCCAGAGTTCGATTAGTACCAGGCGATGGTAAAATTATTATTAATGATAAAGACATTAATGAATACCTTAATTATGAAACCTTAAGAGAGCTTGTAAGAAGCCCACTTGAAAAAACAAATACATTGAGTCAGTATGATGTTTTAGCAAGGGTACATGGTGGAGGATTTACAGGCCAGTCTGGAGCATTAAGACACGGGATTTCCCGAGCATTAGTGAAAGCAGACGGAGAATTAAAAGACACGTTGAAAAAAGCAGGATTCTTAACGAGAGATGCTCGAATGGTTGAACGTAAGAAGTACGGTCTTAAAAAAGCCCGTAGAGCACCACAGTTTTCGAAAAGATAATCATTGCTTTCAAAAAACAGCTCACATACGTGAGCTGTTTTTTTGATGGCTAAGAAATATACAATAATGTGAGTTAGATGAGGAAGGATCAGTTTTCGATGCCCCTACGTGCCTGGACTCCCTGTTGGTAATAATGTTTTATTTCTTTCATTTCCGTTACCAAATCTGCTGCAGCTATTACTTCTTCTGGCGCATATCTTCCGGTAATGACCAACTCCATTTGAGCAGGCTTTGTAGCAATGAGGTCAAGGACATCTGCAATGGGAATTAATTGATAATAGAGAGCAATGTTTAGTTCATCAAGAATAACAAGGTCGTAAGCTTGACTTTGGATGATTTCTTTAGCTTTTTGGAGTCCTTCCAGAGCGATTCGCTTATCTTCTTCTGTGGGGTTATTCTTAATAAAACAATCACGACCATATTGTTCTATGGTAATTCCATGTAGCAAGGAAGGCGCTTCCATTTCGCTATAAGCCATACCTTTAACAAATTGTCCCATATATACTTTTTTGCCGCTACAAATGGCTCTTAGGCTAAGACCAAGTGCTGCAGTGGTTTTGCCCTTTCCGTTGCCAGTGTAAACATGAACATATCCTTGAACAGACATGATAATCACTCCTTTGGGTAATGGTTATTCTCCTATCATTATAGTAGAATGAATAAAGAAAAGCAAAGTATGATCAAATTCATTACTTGTCAAAAAAAGAAAGAGAGAGTGGAATAATAATGGAATATACTGGTGAACGAGTGGTTCCGGAATTGATGAATCCTAAAAATGGAATGCTGAAAGAGCATATAGCTCGGTATGAATTTGCTTCGACATATTGCAAAGGAAAGGTACTTGACCTTGGCTGTGGTGTTGGATATGGGATAGAAATCTTGCTGGACTTAGATGAAGAACGAGAAATCGAGCAGATAGTGGGAATTGATTGGGACCAAGAAAGCATTGCTTATGCACGTGAAATGTATGGGTATCAGAAAGCATCCTTTTTTCAAGGAGATATCCGAGATGAAAATATTGTAGATCAAGTGGGAATCTTTGATACCATTACGTGCTACGAAGTGATTGAACATTTGCATGAAGATCATCTAGTGATGGAAAACATAGCGAAAATGCTGAAAAAAGATGGTGTTTTGCTGATTTCGACGCCTTTTGGAAAAGGAAAAGGAAAGCCATGCGCCTCGCCATTTCATGTACATCAATATTTAGAAAAGGAATTTATGGAAATATTAGAAGTGCATTTTGATGTGGAAATGTATCATCAGGTGGATGTAAGGATAGAAAAACCTAATTTGGAAACAAAATATTACCTTATGGTGGCCGTATGCAGGCATCGAGTTGGTAAAAACAAGTTCTCTGATAAATGATTTTTTAAAATGAAAAAGAATAGTGAGAGCATATCACATAAGAAGTGGAAAGATATAAGAAAAGTGCTAGATAGCCTTTGACAGTAGGCAAGAGAATCGAATATAATAAACCATTGTGAGTAAGAAAACAACAGTGACGGGAGGATATTTATATGACGTTGTTTCAAGCGATTGTCCTGGGAATTGTACAGGGAATAACGGAGTTTTTGCCTGTGAGTAGTTCTGGTCATTTAGCCCTAACTCAGTTTTTGTTGGGAGTGCCAGAGGATCGAGTGTTTTTTTTGACCGTAATGCTCCATATAGGCACCTTGTTTTCGGTACTGGTGGTATATTGGTCGGATCTGGTTAATATTTTGATAGCATTTTTTAAAATGTGTATGGATGCCCTTAGAGGGAAAGGCTTAGGATTGGAAAATGAATACCGAAAGTTGGCTTTTCTTATCATTGTGGGAACCATTCCGACGGGGATTATGGGCCTATTACTTAGGGATCTTTTCGCCAATATCTATACATCACAAAGGGTGATTGGTATCGCGCTTATTCTAACGGGAACGCTACTGTGGACATCAGAGCGATCTCAGCAGTTCCAGAACAATAAAAAAGAATTATCAGAAATGACATGGAAAAATGCAGTAGCTGTTGGTGTTTTTCAAGGATTTGCTATTACACCTGGTATGTCTAGGTCGGGAGCAACTATTTCTGGTGCTTTATTCCAGGGCATCAACAAACATACAGCGACTCGATATTCTTTCTTACTATCTTTCCCGATCATCGCCTTAGCCACAATGCTAGAAGTGGTGGAGGCTCTGGAAGTTGGAACGGTGGATGTGACATTAAGTATGTTAATGGTTGGGATTATAACCTCTTTTTTAGCAGGTGTTTTTGCCATTAGAGCATTAATACGTATGATTGCACAAGGAAGACTTTATTATTTCTCTTACTATACATGGGCGCTGGGAAGTGGATCTCTGATCCTTTCTTTTTTATAAAATTATTGACAGAGATAGGATATCATGATAAGCTGTTTTGAAGATATAAACTAGATAAAAGAAAACACCTTTAAATTGATCCTGTGAGGTCAGAAAGGGAGTGTTAATGTGAACCTTAGGTATCGAATGACCTGTCAATGGTATTATTATGTAGGAAAGATTATAGGGCAATGAAAAAAGCAGGATACGCTGCTTTTTCATTGCTTTTTTTGTTTTTCAAAGGAAGACAACCTACTTTGAACAGGAGGATTATAAGATGAGTGCAAGATTAATACTAGAAAATGGAATAACCTTTGATGGAATAGCCTTTGGGTATCAAAAAGAAAGCGTAGGAGAAGTTGTTTTCACCACTGGAATGACTGGGTATCAAGAAGTGTTGACAGATCCATCTTATCACGGCCAAATAGTTACCTTCACATATCCGCTCATTGGAAACTATGGAATTAATTTGGAGGACATTGAGTCATCTAAACCTCATCCTAGAGGGATTATCCTTCGAGAAAAATCTAATTTTCCTAGTAACTGGCGGTGTGAAATGGATCTGGATGGATATTTGAAACATCATAAAATAATAGGGCTGGAAGGAATCGACACAAGAGCACTTACTAAAATCATACGTGAGGAAGGATCTATGAAAGGGATAATATCTCTTCAGGATGTTTCAGAAAGCCAAATAAAACATAAATTCCTCCACTTTAACAATCAAAATGCAGTGGAGCAGGTGACTGTTTCGGAAAGTTATGAAATAAGTGGAACCGGAGCTCATGTGGCAGTGTTGGATTGTGGTATAAAGGAAAACATCCTTCGTTCCCTTCAATGGAGAGACTGTCGGATCACGGTATTTCCTGCTAAGTCGACGGCTGAAGAGATTTTGGCCGTTAATCCAGATGGAATTCTTTTGTCCAATGGACCAGGTGATCCTGAAGACATGTTGGAAGTAGCCGCTAATATTAAAATGCTTGTAGGAAAAAAACCAATATTTGGGATTTGTCTTGGACATCAATTAATAAACTTAGCTTTAGGGGGGCGAAGTGAAAAAATGAAGTTCGGACATCGTGGATGCAACCATCCTGTGAAAGATCTACAACAGGGAAAAGTGTATATTACCTCTCAAAATCATGGATATATGGTTACTCAAGTACCAGAAGCCTTAGAGATTACCCATATTAACCTAAATGATCAATCAATAGAAGGCCTTCGGCATAAAAGCTTACCAGTTTTTAGTGTGCAGTTTCATCCAGAAGCTAGTCCAGGACCAAGAGAAACTAAATACTTATTTGATGAATTTATCAGCTCGATGAAGGGAGGAAACGAAGATGCCTAAAAATACAAGCATAAAAAAAGTGTTGGTAATTGGTTCCGGTCCTATTATTATTGGACAGGCAGCTGAATTTGATTATTCTGGAACTCAGGCTTGCCAAGCTTTAAAAGAAGAAGGTATAGAAGTGGTTTTAATAAACAGCAATCCGGCGACTATTATGACAGATAAAGCCTTTGCAGATAAAATATATCTGGAACCTTTAACCGTTGAATTCGTTGAAAAAGTCATTAAAAAAGAGAAGCCAGATAGCTTGATGGCAGGAATGGGAGGCCAAACAGCTCTAAATTTGGCGGTTGAGTTAAATGATAGCGGAATTTTGGAAAAATATGGAGTACAAGTTATTGGGACATCCATCGAATCCATAAAAGAAGGAGAAGACCGAGAACGGTTCAAAGCTATGATGGAACGCATTGAACAACCCGTCATTGAAAGTGCTACGGTTACGAATCTGGAAGAAGGGCTGGCTTTTGCGGTGGAAGTAGGTTATCCAGTGATAGTACGGCCAGCCTATACCTTAGGAGGAACTGGTGGAGGCATGGCTTACGATGACCAGGAGTTGGAAGAAATTCTGGCTAGAGGCCTTCATCTTAGCAGAGTTGGTCAAGTATTGTTAGAGAAATCTGTTTTAGGGTGGAAGGAGATCGAATACGAAGTGATGCGCGATGCTAACGGCACATGCATTACCGTATGCAACATGGAAAACATAGATCCAGTTGGTGTTCATACCGGCGATAGTATAGTGATTGCTCCGGTTCAAACCTTAAGCGATAAAGAGCATCAAATGCTGCGGACAGCCGCTATTGATATTATAAATGCGGTAGGGATTGAAGGCGGATGCAATGTACAGTTTGCTATGCATCCTAGGAGTTTTGAATATGCAGTCATTGAGATAAATCCTCGGGTCAGTCGATCTTCTGCTCTTGCTTCCAAGGCAACAGGTTATCCCATTGCCAAGGTAGGTGCTAAGATAGCGCTGGGGTATGGGTTAGATGAAATAAAAAATGAAGTGACAGGAAAGACTTTTGCTTGCTTTGAACCGACCTTGGACTATGTGGTTCTTAAAATTCCAAAATGGCCCTTTGATAAATTTCGCAACGCAAAACGCTCATTAGGGACTAAAATGATGGCTACAGGGGAAGTGATGGCCCTTGGAAATAATTTTGAGGCAGCATTTTTAAAAGGGATTAGATCTCTTGAAATTGGTCAATACAGTCTTTGTCATTGGGATTCTGAGAAAAAAAGCCTTGAAGAACTAAAGGCACAAATTCAAATCCCAGATGACGAGCGTATCTTTGATTTGGCAGAAATGCTTCGTCGAAATTATCGAGTAGACAAAGTGTCTCAGATTACTGGGATGGATCCTTTTTTTATTAATAAAATTCAAGGGATTGTTGCTATGGAAGAGGCTCTTAGAGAAGAAACTCTGGATACATTAACAGCGGAAATCCTTAGAAACTATAAGCAAAAAGGGTTTTCAGACAAAGGGATGGCTGATTTGATAGGATGCAGCCCTCAGGACCTTTATGCCCTGCGTAACAAGTGGAACATTCATCCAGTTTATAAAATGGTGGATACCTGTGGTGGCGAATTTGAAGCCCAATCCCCTTATTATTACTCCACCTACGATCAGGTGGATGAAGTGGAGGTGACAGATCGACGAAAAATCATGGTGATCGGGTCTGGGCCAATTCGTATTGGCCAGGGAATAGAGTTTGACTATTGTTCTGTACACAGCATTCTAGCACTGAAAAAAGCAGGGATGGAAACCATCATGGTCAACAACAATCCGGAAACCGTGAGTACGGATTTCAATATTTCTGATGAACTATATTTTGAACCTCTAACAGAAGAAGATGTTTTAAACATTGTGGAGAAAGAAAGACCCGAGGGTGTAATCCTCCAGTTTGGAGGCCAGACTGCCATCAAACTGGCAGATTTTTTCCGAGAAATGGATATTCCTATTCTTGGGACACAGCCTGAACAAATTGATGCAGCAGAAGACCGGGAAAAATTTGAAGCATTAATGGAAGATCTAAAGATTAGACGACCGAAAGGAAAAGCAGTTTGGTCATTAGGAGAAGGGTTAAAAGTCGCCCAAGAGCTAGGATATCCAGTTCTGGTGCGTCCATCCTATGTTCTTGGTGGAAGAGGTATGGAGATCACAAGAGATGCAATGGAACTGGAGAAATACTTGACAGAAGCCTTTAAAGCAGACCATAAAAACCCTGTGTTGATCGATTGTTACCTGATGGGCCGTGAAATTGAAGTGGATGCCATTTACGATGGTGAAGATCTTTTGATTCCAGGAATCATGGAGCATTTGGATCGGGCAGGGGTACATTCTGGGGACAGCACATCGCTTTATCCATCTGAACATTTGTCAAAGGAAAGAAAGGCAGAACTTTTAGAGGTGACACACAAAGTAGCCAAAGGATTACAAACCTTAGGCATGGTCAGTATCCAGTTTATTGAATTTGAAGACAAATTGTACCTGATTGAAGTCAACCCACGTTCTAGTCGAACAGTGCCCTATATTAGTAAAGTTACGGGAGTACCAGTGATTGAACTTGCAACCAGAGCTATGCTGGGAGAAAAGCTGAAGGATATGGGCTGGGGCATAGGGCTTTATAAAGAGCCAGCATTTTATACCGTTAAAGTCCCTGTGTTTTCAACAGAAAAGCTTCCGATGGTGGAAGTAAGCCTTGGACCAGAGATGAGATCCACTGGAGAAGTTTTAGGAATAGGCAAGAGTTACACAGAAGCCATGTATAAAGGACTGATGGCTGCGGGCATCAAGATGCCAACTAAGCAAGGTACCATATTGGCCACGGTCAACCTACATGAACATGAAAACTTTGCTCAGTTAGCAAAACGACTTCATGCCCTGGGATTTCACTTGAAGGCTACAGTAGGAACGGCTAAGCATCTGGAACAATATGAAATACCCGTTGAACAGGTTAAAAAAATCAAAGAAGGAGTCCCTAATTTACTGGATCTTATTAGAAGTGGAACCATAGATATGATTGTGAATACACCGACAAAAGGAAACGATAGCCTAAGAGATGGATTTCGTATTCGGAGAAATGCAGTTGAAGCTGGCGTTCCCTTGGTGACATCTTTAGATACTTTGGAAGCGATGATTCGTATTATGGAAAGTGGTCTAGAAATAGAGGCATTAGAAGTGGTAGAAATAGGAGGGAAGGCATGAAAAAAATGATTACAACAACCATCATAGATCAGACAAAAATAGGAGAAAATTCTTGGAGCCTTTGGTTGAAAGCTCCAGGCATTGCGGATGAAGTAGAACCAGGCCAATTTGTTCATGTAAAATTGAACCAAGGAGAAAAGCTATTGCCCCGTCCGTTAAGTATTTGTGAAGCGGATCGTGAAAAAAATGCTCTACGACTTGTATATGCAGTTGTTGGAAATGGAACAAAAGATCTTTCCTGCATGAAGGTAGGTGAGACCTTGTCTGTAATGAGCCCCCTTGGAAAGGGGTTTAAAGTGGATGCCACAGTGAGGAAAAGCATCCTTGTTGGAGGAGGGATGGGGATTCCGCCACTTTTGGAATTGGCTAGACGTATCCAAGGAACGAAAGAAATCTATCTGGGATATAGTACCACCCCATTTCTGGTAGAAGAATTTCAAGCCTTAGATGCGAATGTTCATATATCAACAGATAATGGGTGTGTAGGACACTGTGGAACGGTTATCGATAACATGAATCAGAGACAAGCAAGTGGTGATAGGATTTATAGCTGTGGGCCCCGACCTATGTTAAAAGCACTTTCGGCTTGGGCCAAAGAAAAAGAGATACCTGCCCAAGTTTCTCTTGAAGAACGGATGGCCTGTGGCATCGGTGCCTGTTTAACATGCACCTGCAAAATAGCACAAGAAAACCAGAAGGAAGGGGATTACCAAAGAGTGTGTGCAGACGGGCCTGTATTTTGGAGTCAGGAGGTGGTATGGGATGACTAAATCAATGGGTAAAAAACCAGACCTTTCTGTGAAAATTGCAGGAGTTTCCTTAAAAAATCCTGTGATGTCTGCTTCTGGAACCTTTGGCTCTGGAAGAGAATATGGTGAGTATGTAGACTTAAATCGGCTTGGGGCAGTGGTTGTAAAAGGCGTTAGTTTGACACCTTGGAAAGGCAATCCAACACCAAGAGTGGCAGAGACCTATGGGGGAATGCTTAATGCAGTAGGATTACAAAATCCAGGGGTAGATTCCTTTATCGAAAAGGACATTCCTTTCCTGAAACAGTACGATACTCGGATTATTGTTAATGTTTCGGGCAAAAGCATGGAAGAATATTCTAGTGTGGTTGAAAAATTGGCAGAAACAGAGGTTGATATGTTGGAATTAAATATCTCCTGCCCCAATATAAAAGAAGGTGGCATCGCCTTTGGAACTGATCCACAGATGGCTGCGTTGGTTGTTAAACAAGTGAAGAAAGTAGCTAAACAACCACTGATAGTAAAACTAAGTCCTAACGTAACCGATATTACTGAAATTGCAAAGGCCGTTGAAAGTGAAGGAGCCGATGCGGTCTCTTTGATCAATACATTGATGGGCATGGCCATCGATATACATCAGAAAAAGCCGCTATTAGGAAACATAATGGGAGGACTCTCAGGTCCAGCTATCAAGCCAGTAGCCCTAAGGATGGTATATCAGGTTGGTAAGGCGGTACAGATTCCTGTGATTGGCATGGGAGGCATTACCAACGGAGAAGATGCAGCAGAATTCATTTTGGCTGGGGCTACTGGTGTAGCAGTTGGAACAGCGAATTTTTCTGATCCTTGTGCCACCATAAAGGTTTTAGAGGGATTGGAGGCCTACATGATAGAACAAGGATTTTCTTCTATCGAAGAAATAAAACAAGCGATGATCTTCTAAAAAAGCAGAAAAAAAGATTGATTGAATTATCAGAAAGTGGTATAATATATTCAAGGAAAGAGGTTTTGTAGCCTGGCAAAACAACTCTTTAAATGCAGAGACGTCCTAAGATGCGGAGTGGACTTCGCATAATAACAATAGGAGACAGAGTGAAATCCTTGTATTCCTATGAAAAGAACCGTTACCTTGTATGAAAGAAAGGCTGTTTGCATGAAAATTGTTCATCAAGTTCTAATGCAAAATGTCAGGGGGTATGCGGAATCCAATATTCGATAAACAATAAAACTGAATATCCAGGCAACCTAAGAGGTCTCTGCAGTTGACAGGATTTTTCGAGAATGGACACCATTACCGAAGAATCCTGTTCCTTTTTGAAAAAATAGAGATAGATGAGCTTGCAAATCATTTCTTCCCATAGAAATTCATGATACAATCACAGAAAGGCGTGAAGGAAAAAATCTTCATCAATAAAAAATGGGAAGAGGGTGAAATCCTTGGAGTTAGTTAAATTAGTAGCTATCTTTGTGCTCATATTGTTGATGATCCAACGCAAAATAAACCTTGGAATTGCCATGACAATAGGGTCTGTATTGATGGCTTTTTTTTACCATATGACGTTTTTAGAAACCATTGAAACCATAATGGTGGCCCTTACCAACACATCTACTTTACAAACATCAGCAGCACTTATTTTTATCATGATCTTGGAGTACCTCATGAGACAACGGAAAATGTTGGAAACAATAGTGGATTCACTGAATTATCTAATTCGAGATTATCGTTTGGTCATGCCTGTTCCAGCTGTATTTATGGGGCTATTACCATCGGCGGGAGGGGCGTTGTTTTCAGCATCTATGGTAGCCAATGCTTGTGGGGATCATTCTATGAGTGCAGAACGAAAAGGCGTCATTAATTTTTGGTACCGACACGTTTGGGAATGCGTATTGCCATTGTATCCATCTTTAATCATTGCATCTGAAATTATGGGAGTGCCAATGAATCAATTTATTCGAAATACATACCCATTTACGGTGATGGCAATCCTCTTAGGATGTCCCTACTTGTTTTATCATATGAAAAAAGACTTTAGATCCCTTCCCAAGGAAGTTGAAATAGCATCAGAATCTCAAAAAATAAAGCGCGTTGGAGAGTTGTTAAAGGGAATATCACCTATTTTGGCAATTCTTTTGCTCTTTTTTATAGCTGGTTTGCCTTTATGGATCTCTCTTTTGTTGGTCATCACACCAATGTTTCTTTCCTTAAGAATACCTTTAGCAAAAATACCCGCATTTCTCAAGGAATCCGTTTCAGCAAAGATCATTTTGATTTTAGCAGGGGTCATGATTTTTAAAGAAATGTTGGAGGCTTCTGGTGCCGTGACAATTTTGGTAGAACAGATGATGGAATGGGGAATACCCCTGG
Source organism: Tindallia texcoconensis (assembly GCF_055383815.1). NCBI lineage: Bacteria > Bacillati > Bacillota > Clostridia > Peptostreptococcales > Tindalliaceae > Tindallia > Tindallia texcoconensis. Next base: position 750,299 of record NZ_AP042431.1, on the reverse strand, counting down.
TGCTGTTATGTATGTTGCTTCCTTTTTCCATTGGTTTTTTCACTGGTCTCTCTCATGCTTTTGTGGCTATTGCATTTCCAATTCTTTTAGGAATGATGACAGAGATAGATTTAACGTTAATGGCACTAGCTCATGTCAGTGGTTTTGCAGGAATTATGTTATCACCAATGCATCTATGTTTAGTACTAACAGCTGATTTTTTTAGTGCGAAAATGGGTAAGATGATGGCAATGATGATCCCTCCTTTGTTCTTTATGATAGGTGTTGGATTGTTTTTAGTCTAAGGCAAAGAAGAAAGGGTGATAAAGTGACAAAGAAAAAGTCAGAACAGAAAAAAGTAGCTTATTTTTGCATGGAATATGGACTAGCATCTGAGTTTAATATTTATTCAGGAGGTTTAGGGATTTTAGCAGGAGATCATTTGAAGGCATGTAAAGATAAGGAAATACCCTTGGTAGCCATTGGTATAAAGTGGAAACAGGGCTATGTAGAGCAGCGACTGGATGATAAGGGGAATGTATATGATTGTTATCGGGATATTGACACATCTAAACTAGAAGATACTGGAACCACAGTGGAAGTAAGGATTCGAGAAATGTCCGTACCTATCAAAGTGTGGAAAACAGAAGCGTATCAAAACGCACCTTTGTATTTGTTGGATACAGATGTGCCAGGGTCTCCTTATCATGGCATTACGAAACAACTTTATGGAGGCAACGATGAGGAACGTGTGGCGCAGGAAATTGTTTTGGGTTCAGGGGGTGTAAAAGCACTAAAAGCATTGGGGATTGAAGTGGAGACGTATCATTTTAACGAAGGCCATGCAGCCCTAGCTGGATTAGAGTTAATCTCAGAAAAAATGAAAAAAGGCTTTTCATTTTATGAAGCTTGGGAACAGACAAGAAAACAAATCGTTTTTACGACGCATACACCAGTAGAAGCAGGAAATGAAATTCATCCCATTTCAAGGCTTCGATACATGAGTGCCAATATTGGCCTCACCATTGAACAACTAGCTGAAATTGGAGGGATTCCCTTTAATATGACCGTGGCGGGATTTCGTCTTTCCAGAAAAGCCAACTCGGTGGCGGCTCTTCACCTAGAGACAACCAAAAAAATGTGGCGTAAGGTTCCAGAGAAAGCTCCGTTAATTAATATAACCAATGGAGTGCATGGGAAAACATGGATGGATCAACGGTTCATGAATGAATTCTTGGATTCTAGTGAATGTTGGAAAATCCATCAGGAAAATAAAAAAACGCTTATCGAAACCATTTTTAAAAGAACAGGTACAAAGCTAGAAACAGATAAATTGCTTATAGGGTTTGCTAGAAGAATGACCCCGTATAAAAGAAGTAATTTGATTTTTAGTCAGCCAGAAAAAGTGCAATCACTGCTAGAGAATGGAAAGATTCAACTGGTGTTTTCAGGGAAGTCTCATCCAATGGATGCCAAGGGAAAAGAAATGCTAAGCACTTTACATGAAATGCAGAAAAAGCATCCCAAATCCGTTGTATTACTACAAAATTATGATATGGATCTGGGCGCTAAATTGACCAGAGGATGTGATGTTTGGCTGAACAATCCCCAGAGGCCCAAAGAAGCCTGTGGAACTTCTGGGATGAAAGCAGCTATGAATGGAGTGCTTAATTTGAGTATTTTAGATGGTTGGTGGCCGGAAGCCTGCCAACATGGCTATAATGGATGGGCTATTGGAGATGAAATCGTTCCTCAGACCGAAGAAAAGCAGAATCATAAAGATGCACAAGCCCTATATGAAGTTTTGCTTGATGAAGTGATACCGACCTATTATGAAAACCATGAAAAATGGGTAAACATGATGATGGAAAGCATAACATCAGTAAAAGAAGCTTTTTCCGCATCTCGAATGGTACAGGAATATTGGGATAAAATGTATAAACCGAAAAAAGGTAGAGGATTGGCATGATTATTTCTGAAAAAAGTGCCGGCTTACTCCTGCATATAAGCTCATTACCAACTAAACATGGAATAGGGGATATAGGCAGTGGGACAAGAGAGTTGCTTGACTTTTTAGTTCAAACAGAGCATCGGTATTGGCAGATACTTCCCATTCATCCTGTTGGATACGGAGAATCTCCTTATCAAAGCTACTCTGCCTTTGCTGGAGAAGAATTATTCATAGACCCGTTGTGGTTATATGAAGATGGATATTTAAAGAAACAAGAGCTGGAAGCGGCACCGGATTTTAGTGAAAGCAAAGTTAACTACGAAGCATGTAGACAATGGAAGGAAAAACTATTTCAACAAGCATTTTTACGTTTTAATAGTCGAGTCCGTGAGAAAAGCTATTCAACATTTTTGGAACATCATAAAGGATGGTTGGAAGATTATTGTCTCTTTAGAGCGATAAAAGACCAAGAAAAGGGGAAACCATGGCATGTATGGCCATCGGGACTAAGAGATCGTGAAAAAGAGGCCTTAGAGGCCTTTCAAAAAGAAAACCAAGGAGTTATTCGTTATTATGAGTTTTTACAATATTGTTTTTTTACCCAGTGGGAACATATGAAAAGAACCCTTCAAAAGAATAATATCCAAGTAATCGGTGACTTACCAATATTTATAGCCCATGATAGTGCGGATGTTTGGTCGAGTCCTGGTTTATTTCAATTAGAAAAAAATGGAAGGCCAACGGTGGTGGCTGGTGTACCACCAGACTATTTTTCTGAAACTGGTCAACGATGGGGAAACCCACACTATCGTTGGGAAGTAATGAAACAAAACAATTTCAACTGGTGGAAAAAGCGAATTAGTCATCTGTTGGAACTGGTAGATCTTATAAGAATCGATCATTTTCGTGGTTTTGAAGCATACTGGGAGATACCAGCGGATGAAAAAACAGCTGTTAAGGGTAAATGGGTGAAAGCCCCAGGAGAAGCTTTTTTAAATTCTCTAAGAAAAGATTGGCCTAAACTCCCATTTATTGCCGAAGATTTGGGGATCATTACACCTCCGGTGAAAGCGTTGAAAAAAAAGTTTTCGCTGCCAGGAATGAAAATACTGCAGTTTTCCTTCTATTCTAAAATCAGCAAAAAGGAAAGACCTTTTGAATATGAAAAAAACACCTTTGCCTACAGTGGTACTCACGACAATGATACGATGGTCGGTTGGATTGAAGCAGAAGCCAGAAAAGATAAAACCATTAGCCGACGTTTGAATCAATACCATCAGATTAATGTTAAAGGATCACTAGAACAGACTTGCTGGCTGCTATTGGATTTGTTGTTTAAGACAAATGCTGGCGTCGCTATGGTTCAAATGCAGGATTATTTATGTCTTGGGACGGAAGCTAGAATGAACTTCCCTGGAACCACCACCAATAATTGGCAGTGGAGATGTTCCAAGGAAGCCATGGAAGACAGGGTTTTGAGAAGGCAAATCAAACAGCTCCTTACAACACATGGGAGATGAAAATCAAAGCCCTGAGAGTCTTGGAAAAAGGAAAGTAGCGTTTTCAGAAAACGATGTTAGCAGCAAAAAGCTCCTGCCAAAGAGCAGGAGCTTTTTAGGAATAGCATTGAATGAGGATCTATCCTATCCTATACTAAGCCAGGAATCAGATTGGTCTTTTGGAAAGACTTGACCACGGCATAAACCAGCATTGTATTGACAATCGTAACAAGACCATGGCTGGCTAGTCTTGCTGGGAACAAAACCCAGAAACCAGTGCCAAGCAAATGAGTTAACCAGACGGTGTTTAAAAATCCAGAAATTAAGAAATAAACAAGCAGATTAGATGATATAACCGTAGGTAGAGAGAATTTTTGGAATCCAAACCGAGTCCCAAGTAAGGCGACAAATCCTGGTATAAGACCAGTTAACCCAGCACTTATGGTAAATCCAGGATGATAAGCGCCTCCATGGGAGTTGATCAAAAATCCCAGCAAGTCACTTACGATACCAGTCAAAAATCCAGCTAATGGCCCTAGCATAATGCCTGAAATGATTAAAGGAACATTCCCAAAACTCATACGAACACTGTTGTTGAAAAGCATAATGGCTCCGATGCGGGAAAGAATAATGTTGATGCCCACAAAAAAAGACGCCATCACTAAAACTTTAGTGGATATACGTCCGGTGTTTGTTAGAAACATATGCACACCTCCTTTCTCTTTGGTGAGGCAATGATGACCCCACATAAGAGAAATAAAGGGATGATTTCTCCAATGTGGCAGCGGAAGCAACATCATAACGCGAACGAACAATTCTTCGTTTGAGAGCAACCTCCCATCTCTCAACACTTAACGCATAATGTCTACTCTGCCTCTGCTAATATCATATGATAAGATAGTAGGAAAGTAAAGGAATACATGATGAAATAAAGGGTGCTTAAAAAAAAAGACAATAAATATTTAAAAATTGTTGACACCCCCCGTTAAAAGTGGTATATTAAATGAGCCGCAAAAAACAAAGATTTTACTAACAAAACAGCGGCGACAAAATGGTTCCTTGAAAACTGAACAGCAGAAAAGAACGAAACCACACGTCAAAGACGTGATAGTAAGAAACGCAAGCTTAGGCTTGGGTTAGGGAAGACTTTATATAAGAGTTTGATCCTGGCTCAGGATGAACGCTGGCGGCGTGCCTAACACATGCAAGTCGAGCGGAGTACTTTTTCGGAAATCTTCGGATGGAAGAAGAAGTTACTTAGCGGCGGACGGGTGAGTAACGCGTGGGCAACCAACCTTGATCAGGGGGACAACATTGGGAAACCAGTGCTAATACCGCATAGCTCTATTGAAAGGCATCTTTTAATAGAGAAAGATTTATCGGATCAAGACGGGCCCGCGTCTGATTAGCTAGTTGGAGAGGTAACGGCTCACCAAGGCGATGATCAGTAGCCGACCTGAGAGGGTGACCGGCCACACTGGAACTGAGACACGGTCCAGACTCCTACGGGAGGCAGCAGTGGGGAATATTGCACAATGGGGGAAACCCTGATGCAGCAACGCCGCGTGAGCGAAGAAGGCCTTCGGGTCGTAAAGCTCTGTCCTATGGGAAGAAGAAGTGACGGTACCATAGGAGGAAGCCCCGGCTAACTACGTGCCAGCAGCCGCGGTAATACGTAGGGGGCAAGCGTTATCCGGAATCACTGGGCGTAAAGGGTGCGTAGGCGGCTAAGTAAGTCAGGGGTGAAAGGCATTGGCTCAACCAATGTAAGCCTTTGAAACTGCTTAGCTTGAGTACAGGAGAGGTAAGTGGAATTCCTAGTGTAGCGGTGAAATGCGTAGATATTAGGAGGAACACCAGTGGCGAAGGCGACTTACTGGACTGTAACTGACGCTGAGGCACGAAAGCGTGGGGAGCGAACAGGATTAGATACCCTGGTAGTCCACGCCGTAAACGATGAGTGCTAGGTGTTGGGGGTCAAACCTCAGTGCCGGAGCTAACGCAATAAGCACTCCGCCTGGGGAGTACGCTCGCAAGAGTGAAACTCAAAGGAATTGACGGGGACCCGCACAAGCAGCGGAGCATGTGGTTTAATTCGAAGCAACGCGAAGAACCTTACCTGAGCTTGACATCCCTCTGACCGGCAAGTAAGATTGCCTTTCCTTCGGGACAGAGGAGACAGGTGGTGCATGGTTGTCGTCAGCTCGTGTCGTGAGATGTTGGGTTAAGTCCCGCAACGAGCGCAACCCCTGTTATTAGTTGCCAGCAAGTTAAGTTGGGCACTCTAATGAGACTGCCGGTGATAAACCGGAGGAAGGTGGGGATGACGTCAAATCATCATGCCCCTTATGTTCAGGGCTACACACGTGCTACAATGGCCGATACAAAGGGCAGCGAAAGAGCAATCTGGAGCGAACCCCATAAAGTCGGTCCCAGTTCGGATTGAGGGCTGCAACTCGCCCCCATGAAGTTGGAGTTGCTAGTAATCGCGAATCAGCATGTCGCGGTGAATGCGTTCCCGGGTCTTGTACACACCGCCCGTCACACCACGGAAGTCGGAAGCACCCGAAGCCAGTTACCGAACCTAACGGACGGAACTGTCGAAGGTGAAGCCGATAACTGGGGTGAAGTCGTAACAAGGTAGCCGTATCGGAAGGTGCGGCTGGATCACCTCCTTTCTAAGGAGTAAAAAAAGGTTTCGAACATCTGCTGTTCGGTTTTGAGCGAATCAGCTCACCAAAAGACAAGCACAACGGGGGCGTAGCTCAGTTGGGAGAGCACCTGCCTTGCAAGCAGGGGGTCAGGAGTTCAAATCTCCTCGTCTCCACCACAGAGTTAACAACCGTGCTTGATTTTTTAGACTGTTCCTTGAAAACTACATGAAACGAAGAAAGCACAGAAAAGCAGTAAAACAGGTCAAGAAAGAAAGAGCAAAGGGCGAATGCCTTGGCACTGGGCGCCGAAGAAGGACGCGGTAAGCGGCGAAACGCTACGGGGAGCTGCAAGCAAGCATTGATCCGTAGATATCCGAATGGGGAAACCCACGTCAGGAGAACCTGGCGTATCCAACCATGAATACATAGTGGTTGGAAGGGAGACCGGGGGAACTGAAACATCTAAGTACCCCGAGGAAGAGAAAGAAACATCGATTCCCCGAGTAGCGGCGAGCGAAACGGGAAGAGCCCAAACCAAATGGTTACGGCCATTTGGGGTTCGGACATTTTCATTAAGTTGAGAAGTAGCGATAGTCGAATCGTCTGGGAAGGCGAGTCAAAGAGGGTAACAATCCCGTAGACGAAATTGCGAACCACAACGAGAATGCTCCAGAGTACCACCGGACACGAGAAACCCGGTGGGAACGCGGGGGGACCACCCCCCAAGGCTAAATACGACCCAGTGACCGATAGCGAATAGTACCGTGAGGGAAAGGTGAAAAGAACCCCGGGAGGGGAGTGAAATAGAACCTGAAACCCTTTGCTTACAAGCTGTGGGAGCATTTTTAACGAATGTGACCGCGTACTTTTTGTAGAACGGGCCAACGAGTTGCGATTGGTAGCAAGGTTAAGCTCTTCAGGAGCGGAGCCGTAGCGAAAGCGAGTCTTAATAGGGCGAATAGTTACCGGTTGCAGACCCGAAACCGTGCGATCTACCCATGGCCAGGTTGAAGCGAGAGTAAAATCTCGTGGAGGACCGAACCAGGTGACGTTGAAAAGTCATTGGATGAGCTGTGGGTAGGGGAGAAATTCCAATCGAGCACGGAAATAGCTGGTTCTCGCCGAAATAGCTTTAGGGCTAGCCTTGGAACAAACCTCGATAGGAGGTAGAGCACTGAATGGTCGCGGGACCTTCACCGGTTACCAACACCTATCAAACTCCGAATGCCTATCGAGAAATCCAGGAGTCAGACTGCGAGTGATAAGATCCGTAGTCGAGAGGGAAACAGCCCAGACCAACAACTAAGGTCCCCAAGTGTATGTTAAGTGGAAAAGGATGTGAGATTGCATAGACAACCAGGATGTTGGCTTAGAAGCAGCCATACATTTAAAGAGTGCGTAATAGCTCACTGGTCCAGGGATCTTGCGCCGAAAATAACCGGGGCTAAAACATACCACCGAAGTTTTGGATGTACTAAGGTACATGGTAGGCGAGCAATGCGTGCGGAGCGAAGTTGGATTGTGAAATCTGGTGGACCGCACACAAGAGAGAATGTTGGCATGAGTAACGAGAGGCAGGTGAGAAACCTGCCCGTCGAAAACCCAAGGTTTCCTGAGGAAGGCTCGTCCGCTCAGGGTAAGTCGGGACCTAAGCCGAGGCCGAAAGGCGTAGGCGATGGATAACAGGTGGAGATTCCTGTACCACCGAGATTCGATTGAGAGAAGTGGGGACACAGGAGGATAGACCGAGCGCGCCGTTGGTTGAGCGCGTCCAAGCAGGTAGGGAGAACCGGTAGGCAAATCCGCTGGTTCAATCCTGAGAAGTGATGGGGAGCGAAATATAAGTAGCGAAGCGGTTGAATCCACACTGTCAAGAAAAGCCACTATCGAGAATCAAGGTGCCCGTACCGCAAACCGACACAGGTGGGTGAGGAGAGAATCCTAAGACGAACGGGAGAACTATTGTTAAGGAACTCGGCAAAATGACCCCGTAACTTCGGGAGAAGGGGTGCCGGGAGAGGTGAATAAAAAACTTTAGGAGCCTCCCCCGGCCGCAGTGAATAGGCCCAAGCGACTGTTTAGCAAAAACACAGGTCTCTGCAAAGTCGAAAGACGAAGTATAGGGGCTGACGCCTGCCCGGTGCTGGAAGGTTAAGGGGAAGAGTTAGGGTAACCGAAGCTCGGAGCCGAAGCCCCAGTAAACGGCGGCCGTAACTATAACGGTCCTAAGGTAGCGAAATTCCTTGTCGGGTAAGTTCCGACCCGCACGAAAGGCGTAACGATTTGGGCACTGTCTCAACAATAGACCCGGTGAAATTGTAATACCAGTGAAGATGCTGGTTACCTGCGACAGGACGGAAAGACCCCGTGGAGCTTTACTGCAGCCTGACATTGGATTTTGGTACGGAACGTACAGAATAGGTGGGAGACTAAGAACCCGGAACGCCAGTTTCGGAGGAGTCGCCTTTGGGATACCACTCTTTTCGTACTGGAATTCTAACCACGAACCGTAACCCGGTTCTGGGACACTGTCAGGCGGGCAGTTTGACTGGGGCGGTCGCCTCCTAAAGAGTAACGGAGGCGCTCAAAGGTTCCCTCAGCACGGTCGGAAATCGTGCGTAGAGTGTAAAGGCACAAGGGAGCTTGAATGCGAGACCTACAAGTCGAGCAAGGACGAAAGTCGGACTTAGTGATCCGGTGGTACCGCGTGGAAGGGCCATCGCTCAACGGATAAAAGCTACCCCGGGGATAACAGGCTTATCTCCCCCAAGAGTCCACATCGACGGGGAGGTTTGGCACCTCGATGTCGGCTCATCACATCCTGGGGCTGAAGTAGGTCCCAAGGGTTGGGCTGTTCGCCCATTAAAGTGGTACGCGAGCTGGGTTCAGAACGTCGTGAGACAGTTCGGTCCCTATCCGTCGCAGGCGTTGGAAATTTGAGAGGATCTGTCCTTAGTACGAGAGGACCGGGATGGACATACCGCTGGTGAACCAGTTGTTCTGCCAAGAGCATCGCTGGGTAGCTACGTATGGCAGGGATAAGTGCTGAAGGCATCTAAGCACGAAGCCCGCCTCAAGATGAGATTTCCCACTCCGTAAGGAGGTAAGACCCCAGAAAGACGATCTGGTTGATAGGCCGGAGGTAGAAGTGCAGCAATGCATGCAGCTGACCGGTACTAATGGTACGAGGACTTGACCTAACCTGTGCAGAACGTTTCATGTAGTTTTGAGGGAACAATAGAAGGCGTGGCCATAGCGAAGGGGAAACACCTGTTTCCATCTCGAACACAGCCGTTAAGCCCTTCAGCGCTGATGGTACCTGGAAGGAGACTTCCCGGGAGAGTAGGTCGCTGCGTCTTCTTACCTTATATAAAAAGATAGGCCAACAAGCCGAAGTGGCGGAACTGGCAGACGCACAGGACTTAAAATCCTGCGATCCTAATCGATCGTACCGGTTCGATTCCGGTCTTCGGCACCAGTAAGTTGATGATACGAATAGAATAATGACGCGGGGTGGAGCAGCTGGAAGCTCGTCGGGCTCATAACCCGGAGGTCGCAGGTTCAAATCCTGTCCCCGCAACCAAACTAATCAAATATGTGCCCATAGCTCAGTTGGATAGAGCAACGGCCTTCTAAGCCGTGTGTCCGGGGTTCGAATCCCTGTGGGCACGCCATTTTCATTGGGATATAGCCAAGTCGGTAAGGCACCGGACTTTGACTCCGTCATGCGCAGGTTCGAGTCCTGCTATCCCAGCCATCATAGACCCATTAGCTCAGTTGGCAGAGCACCTGACTTTTAATCAGGGTGTCCCGCGTTCGAGTCGCGGATGGGTCACCAGGAGAGGTGTCCGAGTGGTTTAAGGAGCTGGTCTTGAAAACCAGTGACTCCGAAAGGGGCCGTGGGTTCGAATCCCACCCTCTCCGCCACATAAAAACCTAATACCATCCTTGCTTTTTGCTTGAGGAGACGTACTTAAGTTCAACATAATATATTGAGCTAGATAGCAAAGAGAGGGCCTTTAGCTCAGATGGTTAGAGCATCCGGCTCATAACCGGCAGGTGCGGGGTTCGAGTCCCTGAAGGCCCACCATATTTTAATAAACTAGGGGTAAGTAATAGAATATCTAAAAAATAAAAACATAGGGGTGTAGTTCAGTCTGGTAGAACGACGGTCTCCAAAACCGTATGCCGTGGGTTCAAATCCTGCCACCCCTGCCAAAATTAAAAACCTTCTCAATTAATGAGAAGGTTTTTTGTCGTGTTTTTTTATCCAAGTAACAAATTCATATCATCGTCGACGGAATTGATACCTGCTATTCCAAAGGTATCCACCAATACATTTGCAACATTTTTAGACAAGAAAGCTGGAAGCGTTGGCCCGAGGTGAATATTCTTAACGCCAAGAGAAAGTAGAGCTAATAGAACGATGACTGCTTTTTGTTCATACCAAGCGATGTTATAGGCGATGGGAAGTTCATTTATATCTTCTAGTTCAAAAACTTCTTTTAGTTTAAGCGCAATGACGGCTAGGGAGTAAGAATCATTGCATTGGCCAGCATCTAGTACTCTTGGGATTCCACCGATGTCACCAAGGTTTAGCTTGTTATAGCGGTATTTCGCACAACCTGCCGTTAGGATAACCGTATCCCTTGGTAATTTTTGTGCAAAATCCGTATAGTAAGTTCTAGATTTCATTCGGCCGTCACAACCTGCCATCACAACGAATTTTTTGATGGCCCCAGATTTAACTGCGTCCACCACTTTGTCAGCCAAAGCTATGACTTGATTGTGGGCAAAGCCACCAAGGATACTGCCAGTTTCGATTTCTTTTGGCGCCTGAAGTTTTTTTGCATGGTCAATGATGATTGAAAAGTCTTTGCTTCCACTTGCATCCCTATCAATGTGAGTACATCCAGGAAAACCAGCGGCACCTGTTGTGTAAATTCGATGTTTAACTTCTTCATTTTTGGGAGGTACGATACAATTCGTTGTAAATAAAATGGGTCCATGAAAGGATTCGAAATCTGTAATTTGTTGCCACCATGATCCGCCGTAGTTTCCTACAAAGTGATCATATTTTTTGAAGGCAGGGTAATAATGGCCAGGGAGCATTTCACTATGCGTATAAACATCTACGCCTGATCCTTCAGTTTGTTGCAATAACATTTCCAAATCAACTAAATCATGTCCAGAGATGAGGACAGCAGGATTGTGGCGAACACCAATATTAACTTCCGTAATTTCAGGATCGCCATATTTAGATGTATTGGCTTCGTCCAATAATGCCATTACTTTCACACCATAGTCGCCTGTTTTAATGGTTAAAGCCACCAGTTCATCCACAGATAAGTTATCATTCAGAGTAGCTGCTAGGGCTTCATAGACAAAACTGATGATTTCCTGATCTGATTTCCCGTAGTTCATGGCATGTTCGCCATAGGCAGCGATGCCTTTTACCCCGTAAGTAATCAGCTCTCGCAAAGAACGCACATCTTCATCCTGAGTGGCCATAACGCCAACTGCTGTACTAGCTGCTTTTTTTTCCATATCATCCATGCTATTTAATTGAAACTTAGCAGCATCGTGGAGTTCTTCCGAAGATAGATTATGAGTTAAAGCATTACGAAGGGATATCATTTTTTTGATCTGTGCTTCCACAGCCCTGCTATCAAAATTTGCATTGGTGATTGTCATAAAAATACTAGTAAATGCTTCTTGATTAACACGTTGAAGATCTTTGGTAGCCATATGACTTTTCTGAACAATTTGAGCAATACCTTTGACTGTGTAGATTAGTAGATCTTGCAAGTTTGCCACATTCTCTTTTTTTCCACAAACTCCTAGAACTTCACAACCCTTATTTTTAGAAGCTTCTTGACACTGATAACAAAACATACTCATTGATTAACTCCTCCTTTAAATTGTGTTACGTGAATAAAGATCTATTACTTACATACCTTTTGGCTATTCTTTAAAACAAAATAGAGGCTAAAAGGTATCTAAATACCAGAATAAACATAAAAAATATAGATTCCTGATGATACGGGTGTCTTACATTTATGATCCTGTAAGACACGTATAAGCTTCTTCTTAAATAAGTCTAGAACAATCTAAATAACCTTTAAATTTTCATCCTTTGCTTTTCTTGTTCCCAAAAAGTCAACTAATCTATTGGTTTCCAGGTACTTGAAAAATTGACTATTCATTTTTTCTGGAATTCCTTTGAAAATACAAATAGAAAAAGGACATGATTTACGATGGTTTGGACACCCTTCGATGACAGCAGGCCCTTCAATAACTTCATAGATGTTAAGAAAAGTGATGTCCTCAGGCTCCTTAGCCAAAGCGAAACCGCCACGTGGACCTCTGACTGAACGAATTAGGCGTCCTTTAACAAGGCGTTGCAACACCTTAGACAAATGCGCTTCAGAAGCTGCAGTGGAAGACGCTATTTGCTTAACATTGACATAATCATCATCGGATGTTGCAATATAAACCATACTATGCAATGCCAGTGAGAGCATTTCTGATAAGTGGAAAACACCGGCCATCTGTTCACCTCCTCTTTTTAAAAATAATAACATTGGAGTACCGAAATGTCAACAGGGATTTTCAGTTGATCTTTAAATATGAAAATAGATGGAACTTTTCTTAATTTCTTCAAAAGAAACATTGTTTAAAAGTAAATAACAGGGTATAATATCCATATGCTAAATGCAAATGACTTGCAAAAGGGAGGATTAAGATGAAAAAGATTTATTTTACGTGGACAGTAGTGTTGATTTTATCCATTGTTTTACTGGGTTGCGGCAATGGAAAAATAGAAACAGATCAGGGAAATCAGCTTGAAGACGGTCTCGCTGAAACCGTTGAAGCAAATGAAGAGTCCAGCAAAAAGATTAATGTCATTGCAAGCTTTTATCCTTATTATGATTTTACTTCTTTTATAGGAAGGGATCATATTCATGTCAATCAGATGGTGGCAGATGGTGCAGATCCTCATAGTTATGAACCTTCGCCTAAGGACTTGGTTGCCCTTGAAAAAGCGGATATATTTATCTATAACGGTTTACACATGGAACCGTGGATTGATGGAGTATTATCCATGTTGGAAAATAAAGAGGTGCTGGTGATCAATGCTAGCGAACTAGTCGAAGTACGAGGATATCATGACCACGACCACGACCATGACCACGACCATGACCACGATCATGGTTGCAATCACGATCACGGCGAATATGACCCGCATATCTGGACGGATCCTATGAATGCCATGGTTATTTCTGAAAAGATCAATCAAGTATTGCAGGAAAAAGATCCAGATAACAGCCAGTCTTATCAAAAAAACTTCGAAGTGTTGGTCGAAGAATTAATGGAAATCCATGAATCCTTGGAAAAGATAATGGAAGAAGCGCATACGGATATTATTCTTGTTTCTCATTCTGCTTTTGGATATTTGGCTGACCGCCATGGAATTACGGAAATAGCCGTTACTGGAATTTCTCCTCATGCGGAACCCAATCCAGGAAGACTAGCAGAACTCACTGAAATTGCCAGAAGCTATGAGCTGGAATACATTTTTTTTGAGACATTAGCGAATCCAAGAACGGCGGAAGTTTTAGCCGAAGAAGCTGGTCTTGAACCTTTGATGCTATATAATGTAGAAGGGCTGACAAAAGAGCAGAAAGAAGCTGGTGAAACCTACGTTAGTTTAATGAAAAAGAATGTAACCGCTCTTAGAAAAGCCTTGATGGAATGATAAATACAACCTGGAAAGTTGGTGAACTAGATGCCTGAGATGGTAAGACTGGAAAACCTAACCTTTGGATATGATGAAATAACACTTTTAAAGGAGGTGAACTTTACAGTACGAACTGGAGAATTCTGGGGGATTGTTGGGCCTAATGGATCGGCTAAGAGTACATTACTAAAATTGATACTAGGGCTTCTCAAGCCACAGTCAGGCTCCTGCATGCTGTTAGGAACCCCTGTTGGTGAATTTCGGAAATGGAATCAAATCGGGTATATTCCTCAAAATATCAGAGAGTTTAATATGGGATTTCCGGCTACGGTCCAAGAAATGGTAAGTGCCAACTTAATTAGTCAAATGGGTATCATTAAATGGATGAAAGTTCATCATCGAAAGAAAGTCCTAGAAGCCCTCCGTATTGTTGGGATGGAATCCTATGCTCATCGACTCATAGGAAACCTTTCTGGAGGCCAGCAACAACGAGTTTTTATTGCGAGGACACTGGTAAATTCGCCGAAAGTTATTTTTATGGATGAACCATTAGTAGGGGTAGATGTAGAATCCCAAGAAAAGTTTTACGAGTTAATGGAAAAACTGAATCGGGAAATGGGCATCACTTTAATAATGGTCTCCCATGACATAGGAGTTGTCAGCGAAAGAACCAGTCATATTGCTTGCATGGGGAAAGAAAAACTTTTTGTACACGACGCTAAGTCATTTAACCCAGAAGAATACTTGGGAAGCATATATGGAGAAAAAACCAGATTGCTGCATCACGCCCATTGAAAAGGAGTGGAATATATGCCGGAAATTTTACAATATGGATTTATGCAACGAGCATTTCTGGCGGGAGTGGTGGTCGCCTTGATTTGTCCAGCCATAGGCATATTTTTGACCTTAAGAAGGCTTTCTATGATTGGAGACACCTTATCCCACGTAGCCTTAGCCGGGGTAGCAGGTGGCATACTATTAAATTTTTATCCCATTTATATGGCCCTTGCCTTCACGCTTTTAGCTTCTTTTGGTATAGAATTATTACGTAAAGAGTTTCACCAGTATGCTGAAATATCTTTGGCAGTCGTGCTTTCTTTTGGTATAGGGCTAGCAACGATACTAATAAGCCTAGGAGGTGCTGGTGCCCAAGTGTTCAGCTATCTTTTTGGAAGCGTCACCTTAGTTTCTTCTCGTGATATGCTTAGTATTGTGATTTTAGGAGCTATGATCATCGGGACGATTTTGTTTTACTATCGCCAATTATTTTATATGGCTTTTGACGAAACGGCAGCAAGATTGGCTGGGGTACCAGTAAAAAAGATCAATATGATATTCACCATTTTGGTGGCTGTAACGATCTCTATTTCCATGAGAATTGTTGGGATTTTGATGGTCTCATCCTTGATGGTGATTCCAGTTGCAACAAGTCTTCAGTTGAAAAAAAGTTTCTTGATTACCTTCATTACATCCTTGTTCTTTGGTCTTATTTCGGTGTTGGTGGGTCTCACTATTTCTTTTTATGCTTCTCTGGCTCCCGGCGGTACCATTGTTATGACCTCAGTGGGCATTTTAATTATAGTAGCAGTAATTCAACGAATTCTTCATCCGTAATATCCAGTTGCAAGGGTTTTCAGAAAAGAGAAACAAGGTTTTTATTGAGCACTAAAAGAACTCTAATATTGGCTAGTAAAAAACAAGGAGCATATGCCCTTGTTTTTTTATTTTGACAAATTCTAAACAGTATAATATAATAATGATAATCATTATCAACAATCAGGATTTATGGAATCAAAATCAAATACACTATAAGATTCCATGGTTCAAATGATGGAAGGAAGGTGTCGAAATGAAAGCATTATTAGTAGGAGCAGATCGATTAGGGAACATACCAAGTGCATTAGAGTCCTTTGGAATTAACGACTACACCCACTGGACTGGAAGAAAAAAAGGAATGCGAAAAATGGATATTCCAGAACAAACAGAGCTAATTATAGTCTTTACAGACTTCATCGAACATAACATAACCCAATTAGTTAAAGAAAAAGCAAAACAAATGAAAATTCCTTGTGTCTTTTCTAAAAGAGCCAGCAGTGATTTGATTTCTCGATTGGAAAGGTGTAAACACTGTCCTTTAAACCCATACAAAGACACGAACAAACGAAAACATTAAAGCTCGGTCTCAACAAAAAATAAATTGTTGTTGAAATTTTATTTGATTAGTGATAAGCTAAAGATGCAAATGAGAAAGATAATCATTGTTTGACATTTTACCTATACGGGAGGGCTTATCCATGTCACTATATAAAATGAAAAGAAAATGCAATTGCATTATCGAATCCCTGCCAAGTGTACCACTCCTAGATGCAATGGGCTTTAGAATTGGACAATGTATCGCAATAAAATCCAAGCAGCCTTTTGGTGGGCCAGTTGTGGTGTGTTTGGGAAATAGAAACTTTGCTTTAGCAAGAGAACTGGCAGAGCAGATTACAGTCAAGGAGGATGCATAATTGAAATGTCATACTGAACAAGGCGAATTAGAGCCTAAACAGTCAGGATATAGAATTCTGTTAATGGGAAATCCTAATGTAGGAAAAAGTGTAGTCTTTTCCAAGCTGACAGGTGTAGAAGTAGAAAGTGCTAATTACACCGGTACTACCGTAAGCTTTACGAAAGGGGACTGGCAATTCCGTGGAAAACAGGGAGATATGATAGATGTCCCTGGTACCTATTCCTTAGATGCATCCTCACAAGCTGAAAAAGTGGCCGTAGATATGATGAAAAAAGAAACGGCAGATGCGATTGTTGTAGTCCTTGACGCAACAAATCTAGAAAGAAATTTATTTTTTGCATCTCAAATACAATATTTGAGTACTAAAATAACAGAAAAACCCATACCAGTTATTTTTTCGCTTAATATGATTGATGTGGCTGAGCGGCAAGGGATACAAATAGATGTTCAAGAGCTGTCAAAAACCCTTCAAGCACCTGTAATTCCAACGGTAGCAGTTCGCAATATAGGTTTGTCTGAGGTGATGGAGGCATCTATAAAAGCCATCGAAGAAAAAGAAGTCTATCAACATGAAGATTGGCCAGATACAGAAGAAGATCGCTGGGTTTGGGTTGGAAAAGTGATCCGTCAGGTCCAAGAAGTTGAGCACCGCCATTCAACTTGGCTAGAAAAGTTAGGCGATGCTACGATGAAGCCTTTTCCTGGGATTCCAATAGCGCTGCTGGTAATGGCCGTGGCACTTGGAATTGTTGTTGGGGGCGGAAAGGGACTTCGTGGTTTAATTTTACTGCCACTGGTGCATCAAGTGATTGTTCCGCTCATGGATCAAGTGGTAAGAATGTTTGTAACAGAAGGGATTTTATACAATGTGCTGATGGGAGAATATGGAATGTTGGTCAAAGGGATAGAATGGCCCTTTGCATTAATTCTCCCTTATGTTTTCTTGTTCTACGTGGTCTTGTCCTTTATGGAGGATAGCGGATATCTACCGAGATTAGGAGTTTTGGTGGATGGTCTCTTTAGAAAAATCGGTATTCAAGGTGGTAATATTGTGCCGATGATTATGGGTTATGGATGTGCTATACCTGCAATTTTAGGGACTAGGGCAGCTACTACCAAGAAAGAAAGACTGATGGTTGCCTCTATGGTTACTTTTGGTGTACCTTGTGCCGCACAGACTGGTGCCTTTATCGCATTATTAGGCGATCATTCTGTATGGCTACTACTTTCAGTATATTTAGTTTCATTTATTGCTATTTTTCTAGCTGGGTTGATGCTGAATCGATTTATTCCAGGAAAAAGCGACCCCATGCTATTAGAGATTCCAAATCTACTGATGCCTGATAGACAAACATTGATAAAGAAAATACGAATTCGAGTGAAGCATTTTATTGTGGAAGCGGAACTACCTATGATACTTGGTGTAGGTTTTGCCGCACTATTAGCTGAAACAGGTGCCCTTGTCCAAGTAGGGGTCTTCTTATCACCCTTGGTGGAAGGGTGGCTTGGTTTGCCACCAGAAGCTACCTTAGGGTTAATTTTAGGAATTGTCCGCAGGGAACTGGCGGTACTTCCATTGCTGGAACTTGGATTAACAGGGACCCAGTTATTCACTGGCGCGGTGGTTGCTTTGTTTTATATGCCTTGTCTTGCGGTTTTGGGGATTCTAATCAAGGAGTTTGGTGCAAAAATTGGACTACTAATGGCTGTTGCTACTACCGTGAGTGCATTTATTCTCGGGGGATTGTTTTTTCAGACCATTAGCATGGTCAGTAGAGTGCTGACCTAAGGAGGGAGTTTGTTTATGATTCCGGCAGTGACCCGAGTTTTAGAAATTACGTTATCTCATTTCTCCAACACTTATCATATTTTCAAATGCTATTACGAAAGAATTGTGGCAAAGGAAATCTTGTTAGGAGACATCAAGCAACATGAACGTGTTCTTTGTATAGGTGGAGGGGCATTTCCGGCGACGGCAATTGAGATTAATCGGCAGACTGGTGCAAAGGTGGATGTGCTTGATTGTGATGGAGTTGCAGTGAAACATGCCGTAAATTTACTAAAACGCATGCATTTAGATAAGAAAATTAACGTATTCTGTGGGTGTGGTCAAAATTTTGATCCTAAAGAATATGAAGTGGTTCATATTGCATTGCAAGTTCGGGATAGAGAAGAAATCTTAGAGCATCTTCAGCAACATGCGCTTCCTGGAACACGAATTTTGGCAAGGTTTCCACGGGAATCTATGGAACAGTTTTATCATAAATCCTGCGGAAGCATTAGTCAGAAAATGCTAAACCAGAGTAATCATCTACTTGTGAACCCTGAAAAAACCCTTAAAGGAACTTGTGTTATGGTCCAGGGAGGAAATGCAAATGAAAACATGGAAAAACTGGGCCCTTCTAATGGTTGGAATCCCATTAATACTGGTGCTATACTGGCAGACGGACATTACATTGGTAATAAACACATTTAAGCAGATTGATTTTAAAGTCCTTATGCTTTTGGTAGCCTTGCAAGCCTTAACCCAGATCTTAATTTCCTATCAGTGGAAGAGACTGGCCCAGATCATGGATCCTCAGGTTAGCCTTATGCAAATGCTTCGGATGAACATGGTGGGAAGTTTTGTGGAGTCCATTACACCTTCTGTGAAATTTGGTGGAGAAGCTGTTAAAATATGGTGGTTGAAAACCAGCTATAATTGGTCTGGAATAAAAGCAGCGTCTTTGTTGATGTTGCAAAAGAGCATAAGCGGAGCGATGTTTATACTAGTAACCCTTTTATTTACAGTATTCTTTATGAGTAGTCAATGGAGTCTTTTTTCTGCTCAGTGGTCTAGTGATTTTTCTTTGCCTAGTGGAATGGGTGGATGGTTACTTTTTTTCTTTTCAGCCATAGTGGTCTTCATGCTATTGCTTCAATTTAAAAATCCAAGAGGATTCATAGAAAAAGCAATTGATCGATTGTCTGAAATGATAGAATCCATTAAGAGTCACTGGAATGCCTTGAATCAAAGAAAAAGAGAAAAAAAAGTTCAGTTTATGTTAAGTGGATTTATATGGTTGCTGTATCCAATAAAAATGATTATTCTTTCTCGTTCCATAGGAATTGAAATATCTTTTATAGCAGCAGGAGCTGTAGTATTCATGGCATACATGGCAGCGATGATTCCTATTTCCCCAGGTGGCATTGGAACCTTTGAAGGAACCATGGTGGTATTGCTAGCTTACGCAGAAATAGGGCCTTCACAGGCCTTGGCCTTGGCTATTGTATTTCGAACCATCACTTTTTGGTTGGTATGCCTTATCAGCGGTGCCTTTACCTCTTACTTGCAATTAAAACGAGTCTTTAGACCTGTAACGGAAGGGCTTTAAATAAGTAAATAGGGAGTAAAAATTAAAACTTCTGCGAAAGCAGGAGTTTTTCTCTTATTATGAAATGTATCATCATAAAAAGATGAAAAAAGCGTGAAAATTTCATAGATGGGTATAACACAAAATACTGACAAGGAACATCGTATGAAGGGAGGCTACGCATGGCGAAACAGAGGCATGGAAATAACAGAGAAATAACATGGAGTTATTCATTGGAGATATCTAATTTAGATAATATTATATGGGTAATACCAGTTCTTTATTTGGTTTTAGGGACTCTCTGGATTCTTTTGTCTGATCAAGTTTTGTTTATGATGGTTCAAGATGCAGAGCGATATCAGTCTCTTCAAACCTATAAAGGTTGGTTTTATGTTGTGATGACAACAGTGATGCTGTACCTGCTGTTGAAGAATCGCATGGAAAAATTGAAAGATTCAAGGCAAAAAATCTTATCTAGTTATGAAGAGTTGGAAAGTGCCTATGAAGAATTAATTGCTATGGAAGAAGAAGTGACACATCAGTATGATGAATTAATTGAAAATCAACAAGTACTACAAGAAACCGAGGAAAAGTATCGATTGATTGTTGAGGGTAGCAATGAAAACATATGGGACTTCAACAAGCGTACAGGGTTTATGCTGTTTAGTCGCACCAAAGAAATGCTTGGATATTCAGAAGAAGAAATAGAAGATAGTTTAGAAGGGTGGCAGTCACTTGTTCATCCAGAAGACCTTTTAACAGTACGAAAAGCAGAAGAACAACATATTACGGGGCAAGTACCTTATTATTATTGTGAGTATCGATTAAAATCCAAAGCGGGAGAGTATCGTTGGATTCAGAGTCGTGGGAAAGTAGCTTTAGATGGAGAGGCGAATCCGACTCGAATGGCAGGATCACATTTAGATGTAACAGAACAGAAACGCATGATGATGGAAATGTATGATATGGCCTTTTATGATAGCTTAACAAGGCTTGGAAATAGAAGTTTGTTTTATGATCACCTAAAAAAAATTCTCTTATCGCATCAAAGACGAAAAAAGCAATTTGCCTTGCTGATTGTGGATTTAGATAATTTTAAGCGGATAAACGACACTCGAGGTCACTTAGTGGGAGATGAAATGCTTAAACAGGTGGCAAATCGTTTTTCTGAAATTACAAGAACTGGAGAAATGTTGGCTAGATCCGGCGGGGATGAATTTTTTATTCTTAAACCTGGGACTAAATCCATAGAAGAAATTGAAATGTTGGCATCGGAGATATTAAAAACCTTTGAAAAACCATTTACCATAGAAGAATCTGAATTTTTTATGAGTGCGAGCGTAGGCATTGCCCTGTATCCTGATGATGCAGATGACAGAGATACATTAATTCAGCACGCGGATGTAGCCATGAATGAAGCGAAAGCAGGGGGAAAAAACAAGTACCGATTTTTCGACCAAGATATACGAGAACGTGTAACCACCTGGATGGAGAAAGAAAAAGATCTTCGATACGCCATTCTCCGAGAAGAGTTTTTGGTGTATTATCAGCCTGTACTGGATGTGGAGACAGGGAGGATCAGAGGTGCTGAAGCTTTGGTTCGATGGGATCATCCTACAAAAGGGATCTTATCCCCTTACTACTTTATAGAAATTGCAGAAGAAACCGGACAAATTGTCTCCATTGGTCAGTGGGTAATGGAAACGGCCTTAAAACATTATCAAACATGGAATAGTAAAAGTCATGACCCTCTAATGATATCTGTGAATTTATCTCCAGCACAATTCAAACGTCATGATTTGCATGAGTGGATGAAAGAACTGATTGTGAAATATGAGATGAAACCAGAAACCCTGCAAATTGAAATTACCGAAACCATAGCCATGGAGAATTTGAGTCATAGTATTGATATGCTGGAAAAAATTCGTAACCTTGGAGTACGAGTCGCTTTAGATGATTTTGGGACAGGCTATTCGTCACTAAACTATCTACGGACATTGCCCTTGGATATCTTGAAAATCGACAAATCCTTTATTAGCCATTTAGGGAAAAATCCTAAAGAGGCGGCCATCGTAAAACAGATTATTAATATGGCTCATGAACTGAATCTGACGGTGACAGCGGAAGGGGTTGAACAAAAAGAACAAAAGGAAATGCTTCAAGGATTTGGTTGTGAAGAGGTTCAAGGGTACTATTTTTATAAGCCTATGGCTGAAGCCGCTTATCGAAGTTTGATAGAAGCATAAAAAGAAAAAGGCTGATCTTTGTTTTGGCAAAGATCAGCCTTTCTTAATGTGAAAAGAGCCTTCTTTTGACGCGGTCTGGATCCTTTAGGAAGGGGATTACCAGGACTCGCAATTGAGAATCTAACTGACTCTGTACTAAATACTCTACATATAATGTGCCGCTTTGAGCAAGTCCATCAATTAAACTTTGCTCAATACGGACTTGGATTAACTTGTGGAATTTGTTTTCATCTTCGATACGTTGAAATGGAAAGCGTAATGATTTCTGTAGGATACGTCCTTGTTGAAAATCAATAACGGTTGTAGAAGACAAATTGAAAAGTAAAGCCAGTATTCGGTATAGGAAATAAAGAATAAGAAAAAATAATGCAATGCTCACTAAATAGGACAGGATTAAAACCCCATATTCAATCAACTCCATTTCCGTGTCAAAAATCTGTGTAAGTGCAGAAATATAAGTCACTTCGTAGGCTTCCAGTAATTGATGCTGGTAGCCTCTTACACGAAAAAAAACGAGTAAAGTCACTAGTAGCAGCGAGCTAAACTTCATGAGCATACTTAACATACCGCTTAGGGTGGCCCTTAACACTAATTTTTGTTCCTCTACTATCTTTTGTTCTTTCATTTTAGATCCTCCTATCATATTGTAGCGTACCAAAAATACCTTCGAACTTTTCCTGGGGGTTCTGTTATGGATGTTGAGCATCCATTTCTTTGAAAACTCTTTTTAAACGATTGCCTAGCCAAAAGGTCATAATGAAAAAAGAAATAAACTCTGAAACAGGGAAGGCGTACCAGACCGCATAAAGCCCCCAAAGCTTTCCAAATAAATAGGCCAAAGGAATTAACAAGATCATTTGACGTAAAAAAGACAAGGCAAGGGCAGGTAGTCCCTTCCCAATTGCCTGAAAAGTGGTTGCGCCAATAATAGCAGGACCAACAACAAAAAGGCCTATGGAAATGGTCTGAAGAGTGTGAACACCAATCATCATCATTTCATCCCCAGGATTAAAGAGACTCATTAACTGTACTGGAAAAAATCGAAACACCATAGAGCCGATGCTAGTGATCAATAGCCCCGCAGAAAGTGCGTAGACCACGGTTTTACGCAATCGCTCTGTGTTGCCAGCGCCATAATTGAAGCCAATAATTGGGATATACCCTTGAGTTAAGCCGAAGACGGGCATAATGGCGAAAGATTGTAGTCTAAAATATACCCCATTAACAGCAATAGCAACCTCAGAATAAGCACCTACTATTCCATTTAAAAGACTAATCATAAAAGAAGACATCACTTGCATCACCATATTGGGGAGTCCAATTTTATAAACTTCACCCATAATTCGGTAATCAAAAGCAAAGGGCTCTATTCTTGGTTTTATTTCATTGTTTCCTCTATAAAGAAGCAGTAAAATAAACAAACAACTGATTGCTTTAGAAATGACAGTTGCAACCGCAGCTCCAAGCACCTCCATGCGTGGGAAAAAACCAATACCAAAAATAAGAAAAGGGTCTAAAGCAATATTGGTTATGGCGCCCAGCATCAATGCAAGCATGGGAACAAAGGTATTGCCCTGCCCTCTCATGATATCACTAGCAATAATTGTGATATACAGAAAAACAGATCCCAACAAAAGGACTCTTATGTATTCAATGCCATAGGCAAGCACCTGAGGATCTTCCGTGAAGAGGGAAACCAAAGGTGCGGCTAAGAACATCCCAACAAGAGCAGATAGGACTCCATACACTAAACCAGCGGCGATAACATGTTGGGCAACAAGAAAAGCTTTTTGGGGCTCTCCTTTACCTAACAATCGTGAAATCAAAGAACTCGTTCCAATTCCAGTGCCAGTAGACAAGGCGATAATAAAAATATGTACTGGAAAAGCAATAGCTAAAGCGGTTAAACCGTGTTGACTCACACGTGCAACAAACAAACTATCTACAATATTATAAAGAGCTTGAACAGACATAGAAATCATACCAGGAATAGATAATCGAAACAATAAAGGCAATATGGGTTCAGAACCCAATCGCTGACTCTGTAGATGTGTTTTCATATAAAAGTCCTCCTCAGTCTTACATTCTATTATAGCGATGATTTGAACAAAAGAAAAGACCTCTTTTTATTGACAGACTTTCAGAAAATAGGTAAAATAAACATCAGTATTCCGACTGAATTACTAGAGTATAGAAATGGAGGGATCAAATGTCGTCCTATTTTGACGTTGTAAGAGAGAAGGATCCAGCTGCTCGCCACTGGGTAGATATTCTCTTAACTTATCCAGGAGTACATGCCATCTTTTTTCATCGTGTTGCAAACACCTTGTATCGCTGTCGATTGTTATTGTTATCAAGAATTGTTTCGACCGTGGGTCGTTTTTTCACAGGCATCGAAATTCATCCTGCAGCTTCCATTGGAAAAAGATTTTTTATTGATCATGGCATGGGGATAGTGATCGGAGAAACAGCAGAAGTAGGCGATGATGTAACGTTATTTCACGGAGTGACGTTGGGTGGAACGGGCAAAGACAAAGGGAAAAGACATCCCACGGTAGGGAATAATGTCACCATTGGAGCTGGGGCAAAAATTCTTGGCCCTATTACCATTGGGAATCATGCAAAAGTCGGGGCCAATGCAGTGGTACTGGAAGATGTTCCAGACAAGTGTACGGCAGTAGGCATCCCAGCAAGAATCATATCCTCTAAAAAAAATGTTCTTGGAGAAAAAGAGGAAGGCTCCTAAAAAGTGGTCACATATGCTATAATTAAATATCAACACGAGAAAATAATGAAAGATATCGGAAAAAACCAGGCTGGAGCCACTCAATGGCCTCCAGCTTTTTTCAACACATCTAAGGCAGGTGAAGCCAATGGAAATGCAGGAATCAATTGTGATTATAGGTGGTGGGGCATCTGGAATAGCAGCTGCTATTGAGGCAGCTCGAAATGGTGCATCAGTACTCGTATTAGAAAAAGAAAAGAGAATAGGAAAAAAATTACTGGCTACTGGAAATGGTCGGTGTAATATTACCAATATGGATCCGGATTTACGTTACTACCATGGTCAAAACCCTCGTCAAATTCAAGCGGTTCTCAGACAAAAGTCGATAGAAGAAATTCTGGCTTTTTTTCATGAGCTGGGGATTACTCATAAAGTGGAAGAAGCTGGAAAAGTATATCCATACTCTGACCAGGCATCCTCAGTTCTAGATATAGTGAGGTATGAAATGGAAAGATTGCCTATAAAAGTCGAAACAGAAACCAAGGTCATGGCGATTCAACCAGGGAAAAAGGGGTTTCTGATAAAGACCAACCAAAGGGATCGAATCCCAGTGAAGAAAGTCATTATCGCTACAGGCGGGAAAGCCGGGAGTCCTTTCGGGGCAGATGGCAGTGGCTACGAATTGGCAAAAAATCTGGGTCATTCAATTGTGAACCCTTCTCCTGCCATTGTACAGATTAAATTACAAGAAAACTGGTTGAAAGCTCTCAATGGAGTGAAATGGCAGGGAGAAGCGATCTTTATTTCTGATGGTGTAGTAAAGCGAAAAGAAAAAGGAGAAATATTATTTACAGAATATGGCCTATCAGGTCCACCGATTTTACAACTTGGTCGTTTGGTTGGAGAAGGTGGATCCAAGATGAAAGTAGTTCTAAGGCTTTTTCCGGATTGGTCCATAGAAGCCATTCAGGCAGAAATTTTTGGACGTCTCAGGAAATGTCCCGAAAAACCAATGGATATTGCCTTGACTGGCTTACTGCATAAAAAAATGATTCCTATACTTTTGAAGTTGGCAGGGGTGGAAAAAGTATCTCGACCCTCAGCAGAAATGCCAGAGCAACAGATCAAGAGACTGATTCAATTTCTTTGTCAATGGGAAATGAAGGTATCTGGAACATTAGCTTGGCAACACGCACAAGTGACAGCAGGTGGTGTTGAGACAAGCGAAATTAAGGCATCCAGCATGGAATCTATCAAAACGTCTGGACTCTACCTAACGGGTGAAGTGTTAGATGTGGACGGAGACTGCGGAGGATATAATTTGCATTGGGCTTGGTGTACTGGCTTAATTGCTGGAAAAAGTGCCGCAAGATCCTTATAATAAGGAAAAAGGGGAATATAGGAATGTTACGCATCCATGAATTAAAAATACCAGCAGATCAACAACAAAACCTTGAAGAAGCCATTATAAAAGTACTTGACGTTTCAGTGGAGGACTTATTAGAGTATCATGTCCATAAACGATCCGTAGATGCCAGAAAAAAGAATCAGATTATGTTGGTGTATATCGTTGATGTGTGCCTTCGCAACGAAAAGCTCGTTCTTCAACGTAATAAAAATAAAAAAATCATGAAAACCCCTAAAGAACCTGTCTTTAACATCAAGATAGGGGACCAGCTATTACATCAGCCACCAGTGATTATTGGAACAGGACCGGCTGGTCTTTTTTGCGGACTGCTGCTGGCAGAAAAGGGATACCAACCAGTTTTACTGGAAAGAGGTGAGTCCGTAGAAAAAAGGGTAAAAGATGTGTATCACTTTTGGAAGGAAGGCGTTCTAAATCCAGAGTCGAATGTACAGTTTGGAGAAGGCGGTGCTGGCACTTTTTCGGATGGAAAGCTGACTACACGAATTAATGATCCTAAGTGTCGCTATATACTGAAAAAAATGTGTGAATATGGTGCTCCTAAGGAAATACTGTATGATAGCAAACCCCACGTGGGAACAGATAAGTTACGTCAAGTAGTCATAAACATACGGAAAGCTATTATACAAATGGGTGGTCGTATTCTCTATGGCCATTGCGTCGATCATCTCCAAATTGAAAAAAATCAAATTTGTGGTATTTCTGTTCAAGGGGAAGATTCCATTGAAACGAAAGTTGTGGTAGCTGCTATGGGTCATAGTGCAAGAGACTTGTTTCATTCATTTTATCAAAGTGGAGTAGAGATGGAAGCAAAGGCCTTTTCCATGGGGGTGCGTATTGAACACCCTCAGGAAAAGATTAACCAAATTCAGTATGGAAGAAAAAACAACCTTCCAACACTGGGAGCAGCAGACTACCGCCTATCCTGGCATCACCCTAAAGGCAGAGGTGCCTATTCCTTTTGCATGTGTCCAGGAGGAATGGTAGTAGCTTCTACTTCGGAGGCTGGAATGGTTGTGACTAATGGAATGAGTGCCTACGGACGTAAAGGAAAGAACGCTAATAGTGCACTATTGGTATCGGTAACACCAGATGATTTTTATGAAAAAGGTCCTTTAGCTGGCGTGGCCTTTCAACGAGAATGGGAAAAAAGAGCGTTTGAATTAGGCGGAAAGAATTATCAGGCACCTGCCCAGCGCCTAGAAGATTATATTGGACAAAAGGCTTCAACACATATAGGGGATGTGAAGCCTACCTACAGACCAGGCGTAAGGCCAACAGACTTATCTCTCTGTCTTCCACCCTATGTCAATGAGGTGTTACAACCAGCACTAATTCAGTGGAACAAGAAAATGAAAGGATTTACCTTGGCGGATGCAATCTTAACGGGAGTAGAAACCAGAAGTTCTTCACCAGTAAGGCTTAAGCGGAATGACGAAATGGAAAGCAATATTCAAGGCCTTTATCCTGCTGGGGAAGGGAGCGGGTATGCCGGAGGGATTATGTCTGCAGCAGTGGATGGGATTCGAGTGGCTGAAGCCATTATGAATCAATATACCGTGTAGGGTTATTGAAATGGAAAGGCGGTGTAAAGATGCAAATCATCCTATCGGATAAACTGAAAAAATATCTTACAAAAAAACATGTCCAGCATTTGACAGTGGAGCAAGTGGAAATCAAGCGTTGTTGACTGGGGCCAAATCTTCCTTCGGTGAAGGAAGGAAAACCAACATCATTAGAAGGATATATCCAGAAGGAAACCGAGGGTATTCATGTATATATTGACCATAGAATTGTTTTTAAACGTGAAACCATTAATATGGACCTTCGGAAGTTTTTTCTGACCCATGAAGTGACTATTGATGGAGTGGATATTACCTATTAAAAAAGACTTCTCCCCAATAGGGGAAGAAGTCTTTTTTTAGCTACTATAGTTACTTAATTTCGATGGAATACTTGTCTTTAAGGTTGTTGACGGTATCCAAGTAAATAGATTGCTGTTTTTGTGCGGCTAAGTGCTGGCGTAATTGATCCTTAACATCGTCAAAAGCACTAGTGGTTCCTTCTTTACGGTCTACTACCTTAATAATATGATAACCAAACTGTGTTTTAACTGGTTCGCTTATTTCACCAGGCTTTAATTCCATTGCAACCGCTTCGAACTCAGGAACCATTTTGCCTTTAGAGAAAAATCCAAGATCTCCCCCTTTTTGGCTTGATGGACAACCAGAAGATTCCTTCGCTTTTTCTTCAAAGGAAGCGCCGTTATCTAACTCCTCTTTGATTTTGTTGGCAGCCTCTTCTTCATCCACTAAAATATGGCTTGCTTTTGTTTGTTCTGGTTGCTGAAATTGATCTGGGTTTTCTTCATAAAAAGTTTGAATTTCGTCCTCGGATACTTCCGCCTGCTGGAACATTGCGTTCATAGCATATTGCTTTAAGAAGTTTTCCTTCATTTTTTTAAGGGATCGCTGATAATCCAGGTTAGATTCTACCCCTTTTTCAACAGCATCTAGATAAATCAGTTCTTGATTCACCAATTCCTGAAGTAATCGTTGTTTTCCTTCGTCTGACTGAAACTGGTTGGCTTGTTGAGGGTTTAAACTTTGAATAACTAGTTCTAGATCTTCCTGTGTAATTTCCCGACCTTCTACAACGGCCAGCACTTTTTTCTCATCCATGAGATCGCTCCTTTATCTACGTTTGGGCTCATGATATCAAAAAAGCCCACAGATGTCCAATAAATTGGCAGAAATAGAATGTAGACCGAAAAGTCTAACTAATCTCCATGGTTTTGATGGTTAAGCCAAAAGCTTCTTCAAATAAAGTTGATTTTTTGAAAATGCGGGTTGAGAGAATATCAAAAGCATCCGACTGTATATTTAATAGGAAAACTTGATCCTGTTGTTGAGGTTTATCCATTAGAAGGTGTATATCTCTTGGGAAGTCGATGGCATCGGCCACTCGGAGAATCCCAGTCAATCGTTTTATAATTAATTGATCCTTGTGATCGAATTCCTTGATTTTAGGATTCATTTTTTTCCGATGTCCACCGGCTATTAAGGATAGGGCTAGCCGTTCTCTTTGGGGTAGAAAATCAAAAATAGGGTCTTTCCTAATGATGGAAAGAGTATGTTGATCGTGTTTTTGAGGGCTTATTTCATAACCGATATCATGGAAAAGAGCACTATAATAA
The DNA here is from genome assembly GCF_055383815.1 of Tindallia texcoconensis. Classification (NCBI taxonomy): domain Bacteria; kingdom Bacillati; phylum Bacillota; class Clostridia; order Peptostreptococcales; family Tindalliaceae; genus Tindallia; species Tindallia texcoconensis. The sequence continues at coordinate 721,017 of NZ_AP042431.1, read as the reverse complement.
AGTAAAAACTTTTGTTGACTGTTCAAAGCATAGGCAGTACAGAGGGTGTTGAAAATAGATAAAGCATATTGGATTACTCGATACTCATGGGAATCCGTGCATGGGATGCAAAAACGTTTCGTAAGCACCTTTAAACGATCCTTTGAGATAAAAACATCAAGGCTTTTCATCTTAGTCCTCCTTCGTTAAGGCATACATGAAAGAAGCTACTTCGATTACATTCGATATGTCTGAAAAAAGGTAAAGTTCTTGCATGTTTAGGGATATTATAAAAGAAGAAGCGTAAAGAAACAAGGTTTTAATGAGTTAAATTGCTTGGCTTGTATAGGGTTGTGAAAAATGAAATAAAAAAAACAAATCATGCTATTGTTTGAAAAAAAAGACTTATTGTTTTTTGATCATCATACTAGTAAATGCCATATGAATGCATTATAATTAGAAAGTGACGACATTAGATACCTGCCCAAATATAGTTAAAAATAAAACAATATCAAGAAGGAGGCAATACAATGGCAAAAACGATGAAAACCATGGATGGAAATACTGCCGCGGCATATGTATCCTATGCATTTACCGATGTGGCGGCCATCTACCCAATTACCCCTTCCTCCAACATGGCTGAAAGTGTTGATGAGTGGAGTGCTTATGGACAAAAAAATATTTTTGGACAACGAGTAACGGTTACAGAAATGCAATCTGAGGCAGGTGCAGCAGGTGCAATGCATGGGTCTTTGGCAGCAGGAGCACTCACTTCTACTTATACAGCCTCTCAGGGATTACTATTGATGATTCCAAACATGTACAAAATTGCAGGTGAATTATTGCCTGGCGTATTTCATGTAAGTGCACGTGCAGTAGCAGCTCACGCATTGTCAATTTTTGGAGATCATTCCGATGTGATGGCAGCTCGACAAACGGGATGTGCTATGTTAGCTTCAGGAAGTGTTCAAGAAGTAATGGATCTTGGCGGCATCGCTCATCTTGCATCGATTAAAGGGAGAATTCCTTTTGTTCACTTCTTTGATGGATTCAGAACATCTCATGAAGTGCAAAAAATTGAAGCAATTGAATACGATACCTTTAAAGAGTTAGTAGATTGGGATGCGATTAAAGCTTTCCGTGCAGATGCCTTAAACCCAGAGCATCCAGAATTACGTGGGACAGCACAGAATCCAGATATCTTTTTCCAGGCTAAAGAAGCGGCTAATCCGTACTACAATGCATTACCAGGAATCGTAGTAGATTACATGAACAAAATCAGTGAAATTACTGGACGCGACTATAAGCCGTTTAATTACTATGGAGCCAAAGATGCAGAGCATATTATTGTAGCCATGGGATCTGTCACAGAAACCTTGGAAGAAACCGTGGATTATCTGATGGAAAAAGGCGAAAAAGTTGGTGTGATTAAAGTACATCTTTATCGACCTTTCGTTTCTGATTATTTTATGGATGTACTTCCTAAAACCGTGAAAAAAATTGCTGTATTAGATCGATGTAAAGAGCCAGGTGCACCAGGAGAGCCAATGTATCTGGATATTAAAGATATGTTCTATGGAAAAGCAGATGCACCAGTTATTGTAGGTGGACGTTATGGATTAGGATCTAAAGACACAACGCCAGCTCAAATGAAAGCTGTTTTTGAAAACCTCAACCAAGCAGAGCCTAAGAATGGATTTACCGTAGGGATTAATGAAGATGTAACCAATACCTCTATTCCTGTGACCGACACCCTTAGTACAGAGCCCAAAGGCACCGTGCGCTGTAAATTCTGGGGACTGGGATCGGATGGAACCGTTGGAGCCAATAAAAACTCCATTAAAATCATCGGAGATCATACAGACATGTATGCACAAGGGTATTTCTCTTACGATTCCAAAAAATCTGGTGGTGTTACGATTTCCCACCTTCGTTTTGGAGAAAAACCAATTCGGTCTACCTATTTGATCAGTGAAGCAGATTTTATTGCCTGCCATAATCAGGCATATGTGAATCAGTATGATTTACTAAAAGGAATCAAAGAAGGCGGAACTTTCCTGCTAAATTGCATATGGAAAAAAGAAGAGTTAGATCAGAAGTTGCCAGCTAGTCTGAAAAAGGCATTGGCAGAAAAAAAGATCAAATTCTATATGATTGATGCCACCGATATAGCGGCAGAAATTGGTCTTGGAAATCGTATCAACATGGTTATGCAGTCCGCTTTCTTTAAACTGGCAGAAGTAATACCTGTAGAAGATGCTATTAAATATATGAAGCAAGCTGTTGTAGACACCTATGGTTCAAAAGGTGAAAAGATCGTTCAAATGAACCAAAAAGCCATTGACATGGGTATGGATGCCCTTGAAAAAGTAGAAGTGCCGGCTGAATGGGCCAATGTAACAGAAGAAGTGGCAAAAGAGGACAATGCTCCGGACTTCATTAAAAATATATTACGACCTATGAATGCACAGGAAGGCGATAACTTGCCATCAAGCGCATTTGTTGGTAGAGAAAATGGATCCTTTCCAATGGGTACTTCAGCCTATGAAAAACGTGGAATTGCAGTGAATGTACCAGAGTGGATCAAAGAAAATTGCATCCAGTGTAATCAGTGTTCTTTTGTATGTCCTCATGCAGCGATTAGACCTTTCTTAGCAGACGAAGAAGAAGTGAAGGCTGCACCAGAAAACTTTGATACGTTGAAAGCCATGGGCAAAGAGTTTGACGGACTTCAGTATCGCCTTCAGGTTGCGCCACTGGATTGTACTGGCTGCGGAAATTGCGCGGATATCTGCCCAGCAAAAAACAAAGCTCTTGAAATGAAGCCGATTGAGCCACAAATCGAAGCACAAAAAGAAAACTGGGAATATGCCGTAACCATTAAGGATAAATCTCATTTGACCAATATCGAAAATATGAAAGGCAGTCAGTTTGCTCAGCCACTGTTTGAATTCTCCGGCGCTTGTGCAGGATGCGGTGAAACTCCATATGTCAAGCTGGTTACTCAATTGTTTGGAGATCGTATGTTGATTGCTAATGCAACCGGATGTAGTTCTATTTTTGGTGGCAGTGCTCCATCAGTTCCTTATTGTGTCAACGAAAAAGGTCAAGGACCAGCCTGGGCTAATTCCCTATTCGAAGACAACGCGGAATACGGTTATGGTATGGTATTAGCCACAACTCAGATTCGAAATAAACTGGAAGACCTGATGAAAGAAGGATTGGAAGCTGATCTTCCAGAAGCATTGAAAGAGGCGTTTAAAGCTTGGATCGAAGGAAAAGATAATGCAAAAGCATCAAAAGCAGCCACTTACGAGATGCTTCCACTTCTAGATAAAGCTGCAGGCAACGCTATTGTAGATGAAATCATTGAGAAGAAAGATTTCCTGATTAAAAAATCTCAGTGGGTATTTGGTGGCGATGGATGGGCTTATGACATCGGATACGGTGGTTTAGACCATGTACTGGCATCTGGTGACGATATTAATATTCTAGTAATGGATACAGAAGTGTACTCTAACACAGGTGGACAGTCCTCAAAAGCTTCTCCAGCCGGAGCCGTTGCTAAGTTTGCGACTTCTGGAAAGAAAATCATTAAAAAAGATCTAGGTCGTATGGCCATGACTTATGGATACGTTTATGTAGCACAGGTAGGAATGGGTGCTGATAAAAATCAGCTCATGAAAGCCATGAAAGAAGCAGAAGCATACCCAGGTCCATCCCTTGTGATTGCATACACGCCATGTATCGCTCATGGAATTGGAGCGGGAATGGGTAAAACACAAGAACAAACGAAAAATGCAGTGGAAGCTGGTTACTGGCATCTGTATCGCTACAACCCATTATTAAAAGAAGAAGGTAAGAATCCATTTATCCTGGATTCCAAAGAACCTAAAAAATCCTTCCAAGATTTCCTTAGTAGCGAAGTACGATATGCTTCCTTGAAGAAAACCTTCCCAGAAGATGCAGAAAAGCTATTCAAGATGTCGGAACAAGATGCAAAAGAACGATATGAGATTTACAAAAAATTAGCTGCAGAATAAACAAGAAGTAAGTAAAACCGTCTATTAAGTTTGAGAACAAAGGTGCAGGCCTAATATGGCTGCACCTTTGTTTTAAGCATTTATTGAGTTTCTCCAAAGGCTATGCTACAATGAACATTCATAAAGAAAACAAAGGGGGAAGATGATCCATGGGGCGTCTCTTTGGAACAGATGGGGTAAGAGGAATTGCAGGAGATGATTTAACAGCAGAACTGGCTTATAAATTAGCTAAGGCCTGCGCCATTGTTATGTTAAAACACATAAAAAAACCATTGGTTATTATAGGAAAAGATACTCGAAAATCTTGTGATATGCTGGAAGCGTCATTGAGTGCTGGTTTTTTTAGCATGGGAGTAGATGTATCCTCCTTGGGTTTGATTCCGACGCCAGGAGTGGCTTATTTATCAAAATCAACCAGTGCTTCCTGCGGCGTGATGATTTCAGCTTCACACAATCCTGCTGAATACAATGGGATTAAGTTTTTTAATGAAGCAGGATTCAAGTTAGATGACGCCATGGAAGATGAAATAGAAGAAGTGATGAAAGATCCCATAAAAATGGCAACGACCGTAGAAACCAAAGACATAGGGAATTGGAGGCCAAGGGATGCAAGTGTAGAACAATATGTCAAACACCTAAAGACTTGTGGGCTAAGTGATTTATCGTCCTTCAGAATTACCCTGGATACTGCCAATGGTGCGGCCAGTCGAATTGCTTCAGAAGTTTTTGCTGCAATGGGAGCTAAAGTCCATACCATTAACGATCAACCGGATGGCACCAATATTAATAAAAACTGTGGATCTACACATACAGATCAATTGCAACGCAAAGTAGTGGAAACAAAGAGTCATATAGGCTTCGCCTACGATGGAGATGCAGATCGACTCATAGCGGTAGATGAAAAAGGCTCCATTGTAGATGGGGATGCCATTATGGCATTATTGGCTTTGTGGTTAAAAGAAAAAGGACATCTTCCTAAAAACACCTTGGTAACCACCGTGATGAGTAACCTCGGCCTTGAACTGGCAATGAAAAAAGAAGGGTGCCAACTCATACGTGCAAAAGTTGGGGATCGATATGTCTTAGAAGAAATGAGAAAAGAAGGATATGTTTTAGGTGGAGAACAATCAGGACATATTATTTACCTAGAACAAAGCACCACTGGAGATGGATTGTTAACCTCACTGATGCTGATGTCCCTGTTGGCAGAAAAGAAGGAAACTCTCTCTCAAATGGCTACTGTCATGGATCACTATCCTCAGGTATTGGTGAATGCCAGGGTTCAAAATGCTTTTAAAAATGCCTACATGGAAGACGAAGAGATTCGCCAGGAAATCGGCGCATTGGAAAGAAAAATGGATGGAAGAGGAAGGGTACTGATTCGTCCATCGGGAACAGAAGCTTTGGTTAGGGTGATGCTTGAAGGAGAGAATCAGGATGAATTAAATCGAATGGCCCAAGGGCTAGCAGAGCTCATTGAAGCAAGACTTGGTTAAAATGTGATACAATTACATGGAAAGAGGTGATGCTATGCACAAGAGCAAAACTGAATAGCAAAACCAAGCGCCTGAACTCATGGGATTCATGAGTTGACGAGGAACAGGGTTTATCGAGGAATCGGCGGATGCCCTGCGGTGATATCACCACCGAAAAAGAAACCATAAAACTGGCAAGCGATTGGCAGTACAAAAGGTTTTGGGTGAACACCTGTGATGTAAATCAGAGGTCATTTTGCTATGTCAAAAATAAGAATAGATGAGCAGAGAACTGTTGAAAGGGGAAGTCATAATGTGCGGAATTGTAGGCTATATTGGAGAAGAAGAATCGGCTCCAATATTGATGGAAGGGTTACGTAAGTTGGAATATAGAGGGTATGATTCGGCTGGAGTTGCTATTTATTCAAATGGAGGAATAGCCGTAAAAAAATTTAAAGGCCGATTATCAGTGTTGGAAGAGCATCTGAATAAAAACCGGATTTCAGGAAGTCTTGGAATAGGCCATACACGATGGGCAACCCATGGTGAACCTAACGATATTAATGCCCATCCACACTCTAGCTCCGCTGGGAACATTGCTGTGGTTCACAATGGGATTATTGAAAACTATATGAAATTGAAAGAATGGTTAAATACGTTGGGCATAGCCTTTGCGACCGAAACAGATACGGAAGTAATTGCTCATCTGGTAGAATACTATTATGAAGGAAATATTGTCGAGGCTGTTCAAAAAGCAGTTCAGCGAATGGAAGGTGCCTATGCCATAGGAGTTATTTGCAAGCAACAACCAGAGACCCTTGTTGCGGTACGGAAGGATAGCCCATTAGTGGTAGGCATAGGTCAGGGTGAAAATTTCATTGCATCGGATATTCCAGCCTTACTAAAATATACACGGGATGTATATTTTTTGGAAGATGGTGAAATGGCTGTATTAACAAAAGATCATATAGATATTTTTAATGAACTAGGAATGCCTATGGAAAGAAATATATTTAAAGTAACGTGGGATTTAGAATCTGCCGAAAAAGGTGGATACGAACATTTTATGTTAAAAGAAATGTATGAACAACCCAAAGCAGTTCGGGATACCATGATGCCACGTCTTGACCAACAAAATCGTATTGTGATGGATGAATTGAGTTTTACCCCAGATCAATTTAAAAAATTCAATAAAATTGTAATGATAGCCTGCGGCACTGCATGGCATGCAGGTCTTATTGGAAAAGAGGCGATTGAGCGGTTTGCTCGTATTCCAGTAGAAGTAGAAATTGCGTCAGAATTTCGGTACAAAGACCCTTTTGTGGATGAGAAGACCCTTTTGATTGCCATTAGTCAATCCGGGGAAACAGCAGATACATTGGCAGCCCTCAGAGAAGCGAAAGCAAGAGGAGCTCATATCATGACAGTTACGAATGTCGTGGGCAGTCGTATTTCACGAGAAGCTCAGGATGTTCTCTATACCTGGGCTGGACCTGAAATTGCAGTTGCTTCTACGAAAGCCTACATCACTCAAGTGGTCGTACTTTATTTGTTAGGATTGTTTATGGCAGAGTTAAAAGGTATTATGAGCCAAGAAGAAGTGGCTAAGATAGTGAAAGAATTAAAATCGATGCCAGATAAAATTCAATACATCCTGGATCATCAGGAAACCATTCAAGAAATAGCTAATAAACAGATTCACCAACATCATGCCTTTTATATAGGTCGAGGATTGGACGACTATACAGCCAAAGAAGGATCCCTAAAACTAAAAGAAATTTCGTATGTTCATTCAGAAGCCATAGCAGCTGGAGAACTTAAGCACGGAACCATTGCATTGCTAGAAGAAGGAACCCTAATAATGGCGATGGCAACCCAGGAACGTTTATACGATAAAATGCTTTCCAATATGAAAGAAGTAAAAGCGAGAGGGGCTTATGTGGTGGCGGTGACAAAAGAATCTCTTAAGAAAGAAGTGGAACAGTCGGCGGATATTGTTCTGAGTATTCCAGACACCTCAGACATCCTTGCTCCAATTCTCTCAGTGGTGCCACTTCAGTTATTTGCTTACTATATGTCTGTTGCCAGAGGAGCCGATGTAGACAAGCCTAAAAACCTTGCAAAAAGTGTCACGGTAGAATAATAAAAAATCTGAGAATCTTGTTGTTGTTGTCGAATCTGTCGAATCAAAATAAAGACTGGTGAATAAGAATAATGATTGGTAAAAGATAATAAAGATTAGTGAAAGTCCAGCGTGTAGGTGCAGAGAAAGATGCTGCCAGTATACGCTGGGCTTTTGTTGTGGAGGGAATAGGAGGTAAGAGGAAAGGTTAGATTATTGGTTTTGGAAAGCGAATAAATGAAAATTTAAATTAGTTAGAATATTGCAATTAATTAGGATCGGGTGTATAATAAGCAATTATCATGTAAACATATTTTGTGTAACATAAAAATGGAAAGGCGGTGAAAATAACAATCCTGAATCAATATGAAAACAAAGAAATTTAAATATCAACGAACAAAAGGGGGAAAAAGGATGAGAAGCCATAAATTAGGAATCATGATATTGGCGTTAATGATGATGTTTTCACTGCTAATAGGTTGTGGGGGCCAAGATGCCCCTGCTGAGGATACAACGGCTGCAGAAGATCAAGATGAAGCTACAGAAGAAGCAAGGGAGGAATTGGAAGAAGAGGTAGAAATCGACATTATTGTTGGATTTGGAGCCGGGGGTTCTAATGATTTAGCAGCTCGCTACATGGCAGAAGCCTTACGAGCCCATGGCATTATGGCTAATGTGGTTAATATGCCAGGAGGAATGGGAACTGAAGCGGCCTATTATATGACGCAACAAAGACCTGATGCGAACCTGTTTTTTTGGAGTCAAGCTATGACCTTGATCTTTGAGCCAGCGATTGATGATAGAGGATTCACCATTGATGACTTTGTACCAGTTGGAATGTTGGCTAGCCCAACTTTTAGCTTGGGATCAAGAGCAGAGGCACCATGGTCAGACTGGGATGAGTTGATTGAATATATTCAAGAAAATCCAGGAGAAGTCAGTGTAGGAGGTCAGGGAGAAGGTAGTATGATGCATTTTTATCTAACGCGGATGCTTCCACCTGATGAATTAGACTATGCTTATACAGCCTTTGCTGGAGGGGCAGATGTATCCTTGAATTTGACAGGAGGACATGTGGATTTGGGTCATCTGAGTCTTGCTGCTGCAAGACCGCTTCACGAAGAAGGAGATATGACGGTATTAGTGAACACACAGATTCTAATGGATCGTGACCCGCTCATGCCTGATATCCCTAACATTACAGAAGTATCTGGTGCTCCGGCAGAGCCACATTCGATTTCATTATTTGCGTTACCTGGGACAGATCAAGAGCTAATCCATAGAATCAGCGGTGCTATGGAGGAAGTGGCACAAGATGAAACACTACAGGAAAACTATTTCAATAGTGGTTTGATTGCCCATTATCTAAATCCAGAAGACACCTTGGCATTTTATATGGAAATTCAGGAAACAATGGTACCGTTGTTTCAAGAGTGGCACCAAACCCTTAATTAAGGTTTATTTTCATAGGATGGATGCAAGAGATCTCTGCTAAGGAGATCTCTTTTTAGATACCCTTTGAGAAGGGACTGGAAGCAAAGAACATAACGTTAGTTACGTAATTTAATTACTTTACGGTATATTGAATATATTTTGATGATTTGGATTTGATTAAAGATTGAAATATTCTTACGTTTATTGTATAATGACTTCAAGTTTAGATGCACAAAGATCCTGCTGAAGCGGATGTGCATTAAAGGGAGGTGGCAAGGTAAACGTAAAATCATTTACTGGAAGAATTGAATGCAAGGTATAAAAAAGGGGGATTATTACAAATGAAAAACAAAAAGTTTTTTATGCTAATGTTGGCCATGGTGATGGTTGTTTCTTTACTGGCAGGATGCGGTGGTGAAGAAGCAGCTCCAACAGAAGAACCTGCGGATGATCCTGCAGACGTTTCAGAAGAGCCAGCCGAAACAGCGGAAGACCTTGAAGATATTGATATAGATATTGTGGTAGGATTTGGTGCAGGTGGATCTAATGATTTATCGGCACGATACCTAGCAGAGGCAATGCATGCTCATGGCATCAATGCAAATGTAGTTAACATGCCAGGTGGAATGGGAACAGAAGCAGCGTATCATGTTTCGACACAAGCACCAGACTCACATATGTTTATGTGGGCACATCCGTTGATTATGTCCTTTGAGCCAGCAACAGGCGATAGAGGGTATACCATTAATGACTTTGACCCAGCGGGCTTAGTAGCAAGCCCTACTTTTGCCCTTGCTTCAAAAGCAGATGCTGAATGGGAAGATATGGATGGACTAGTAGAGTATATTCGTGAGAATCCAGGCGAAGTAGTGCTGGGAGGCCAAGGGGAAGGAAATATGATGCACTTTATAGCAGAACTGATTCTGGATCCTAACGAACTAGATTACACCTATGTGGGTCTTGGGGGCGGTGCGGATGTGGCACTAAATCTGACAGGGGGACACGTAGATTTAGGACATATGAGTTTGGCTGCAGCACGACCGCTCCATGAAGATGGAGACCTTTCAGTACTGGTGAATACACAAATTTTAATGGATAGAGATCCGTTGATGCCAGATATCCCAAATATCGAAGAGTTTGGAATTGATGCAAAAGAGCCGCATCCATTGGGTTTATGGGCACCTAAAGGAGCTCCCCAGGAACTTATTGATCGTGTAAGCAGCACAGTGGAAGCGATTTCTAAAGACGAGAATTTTGTTCAAAACTACCAAGATATTGGAGTGGTTGCCCACTACTTGAATCCACAAGAACAATGGGATTTCTTTATGGAAGTTGAAGATGAAATGATCCCTCGATTTACTGAATGGTTAGATGGATTTGAAGACTAGTTGTTGAACTGAACCATCCCAGAAATAGATTCAATTAGAAATCTGAGGCATAGGTTTGGTCAACGCTGGGATCCAAAAGCATGAAGTGACGGAGCACAGGAGCCTTAATATGTGCTCCGGCCAAGCCCCTTATGTAACTATTGCAGTACCCTTCCTTATGATTGGTAGAGAGATCAATCGATTAATGGGCTGTATATAAGTGGAGAGCGAAAAGGGGGGAAAAGAGATGAAGATTAGAAAAAGGTTGATTATGCTGCTAGTGCTGATAATGGCTGGGACCATGTTAATTGGATGCGGAGGAGAAGAGCCTTCAGAAGAAATGGAAGCACCAGTGGATACGGAAGAAACGGCGGAAGCTACAGCAGAACCGTCAGCAGAACTGGAAGAAGAAATTGATATTGATATTGTGGTAGGATTTGGTGCTGGGGGTTCAAATGACCTGACAGCAAGGTATATGGCAGAACATATGAGGGAATTTGGCATTAACGCTAATGTTGTAAACATGCCAGGAGGCATGAGTACAGAAGCGGCTTACTACGTATCCAACCAGACACCAGATGCTAATATGTTTTTTTGGGGTCATACGGGACCTTTATTATTTGAACCTGCGGCTGGAGACAGAGGATATACCATCGATGATTTTGAGCCAGTTGCTACCTTGGCAAGTCCCACCTTTGTTATTGGAAACCGGAAGGGAGCTCCGTGGGAAACCTTAGACGATTTAATGGCCTATATGGAAGAAAACCCCAATGAAGTAACCTTTGGAGGACAGGGGGAAGGTAATGTTCGTCATTATATCGTAGAAAAAATCTTACCACCAGACGAATTTGATTATGTTTTTGTGGGACTGGAAGGTGGAGCTGATGTAGCGTTAAATCTAACAGGCGGGCATGTGGATGTTGGACACTTGAGTTTGGCTGCGGCGGTTCCGCTGCATCAAGATGGAGATATGACCGTAATGGTCAATACTCAACCACTAACGGAAAGAGATGAACTGATGCCTGAAGTTCCGAATGTATCAGAATATGGCATAGAAGATGGAAGGGAAAGACATCCCATCGCGTTATGGGCTGTGAAGGGAACGGAGCAGGCCATAAAAGATCGAATTTCCAATGCAATTGGCGAAATTGCTGAAAAGCCAGAACTAAAGGAAAGTTTTAAAGATATGGGAGTAGTGGCACATTATTTAAATGCAGAAGAGACTTGGGATTTTTATATGGATGTTAAAGAAACCATGGTTCCAGATTACATGGAATGGATTCAAACACTAGATTAGTTTTCTATGAAAAAATAGACCAAAGCCATTGGAAATCGCTTTGGTCTATTTTGAAAAGACAGAAATATCGGACTTTAAAAAAGTATGAGTCAGGAGCGTGTAAACATGAGCTCAAAACACCTATTATCTCTAAACTCAAAAGTTGGAATTCTTATTGCTATTATATCCTTAGGTGGGTATGCATGGACATTTACTTCTCCCTTAAGAACCATGGAGCTATTTGTACCCCGTATTTCTTTGATTTTGATGGCTATTGGAGGCATCTTGGTTCCGATTAGAGAAGTGATGAAACCAGAAACTAAGATTGAGTTCAAGTTTACTGGAAAACTTCCATATGCCTTTGGTATAGCAGTATATATGTGGGCATATTCTTGGTCCTTCCGAAATATAGGGCTCGTAACATCAACTTTTGTTTTTCTGTTTGTATGGTGGCTTTGGTGTGTATATCGAGATGTAAAACGGAAAAACGAATTTCAGCAAATGGGAAAAAGAGTAGCTAAAATGGCTGCATTAGCAGTGGTGGTTTCTATTGTCATACACATCTTATTTATCGAGTTATTATCCATGTATATGCCTAGAACACCATTGCCATAAAGGGAGGGATAGAATATGGCTATTGATACCGTCGCATTAACAGGAGCAGTATCGGATGTATTTACGATTCAAACCATCCTTTTTATTATGATGGGAATCGTTGTAGGGATTTCGGTAGGTGCTATTCCAGGCCTTGCACACAGCCTCCCTATTGCACTTGTATTGCCTTTTTCATTTATTTTACCACTGGCACAAACCATGGGATTGCTAATCGGTACATATGTGGGCGGGACCTACGGTGGATCCATAACGGCCATTGCCTTTGGAACACCAGGAACCTCTGGAGCGGCAGCAACTGTAGCAGATGGTTATGCCTTAACCCAGATGGGAAAAGGCAAAAAAGCCCTTCAAATGGGCCTTTATGCATCTGTTTTAGGAGGTTTTTTCGGGTCCTTTGTATTGATTTTCCTAGTCGTACCGATAGGTAGAATGGCGCCAAGTTTCGGGCCAGCAGAATTAACGGCCCTTTATATGTTGGCACTATCCTTAGTCGTTGTTTTCTCCGCAGAAAACCCAGGAAAAGGGATTATGTCTGCAGGAATTGGTTTCTTTTTAGCCATTATTGGACGGGATATTATTACTGGTGGTTTACGCTTTACTTTTGGCATAAGACAAATGCAATCAGGATTTCCTTTGGTACCACTGCTTATGGGCTTTTTTGCATTGCCGGTGATTGTGAAAGAAATACATGGTTTTATCAAAGATCCAGATAAATCTGGGGATTTGGGCGATAGCATCCTAGATGAAGCAAAAAAGAAAGAAAAAGGCCTTACCCTCAAAGAATTATTTAAATCTGGTAAGGCTATTGGCATTGGGTCTGTACTAGGCACATTCCTAGGAGCACTTCCAGGACCAGGAGCCACACTTGCTTCTTACACATCTTATTCTGTTTATAGTCAAATAACCAAAGATAAAAACTATGGCAAAGGATCCCTAGATGGGGTAGCAGCTGCGGAAGCTGCTAACAATGCTACCTGTGGAGCGACCTTTATTCCTATGTTAACCTTCGGGATACCAGGCAGTTCCATTGCAGCTTTAATGATGGCTGCTTTGGTTATGGAAGGAGTTCCGGTAGGACCCAGGGTCGTGGTTGATCATACCCAGGTAGTTTATACGCTGTTTATTTTAATGCTGATGACGAATCCACTTAATTTGATTTTTGGATGGATACTGATTCCTGTATTTTCAAAGCTTTCAAAGATACCTGCGGAAGTCCTATGGCCTATCATTGCACTTTTTCTTGTGATAGGAACCTATGCCTATAGCAATATGCCCTACCATACGATCATAGCAATTGTATCTGGATTCATTGGGTACTTCTACAAATGGTATAAGCTACCAGATGGTCCATTGATCCTAGCATTTCTGGTAACACCTCTTTTTGAGGCCAGTTTTCGACAGGCCTTAACCATTGCCAGAGGAAACTATCTGTATTTTGTAGGGAGTCCGATTTCTATTGGTCTATGGACTGTCACTATTCTTTCGATCTTCTTTTTTCTACGTCGCAAAAAAGAAATACTGGAAGAGGATTAGAGTAACAAGATATTTATGCTTTGTTTAGAACGACTTTTGCATAGGCAGAAGTCGTTTTTTCTACGGGCTTGTATAAGGAACCTGAACTTGATATAATAACATATGATTAAAATGCATCAAAGGTGCCCTTGAAAAAGAGGGAGAATAGGGAAGACCGGTTGAAATCCGGCGCGGACCCACCACTGTAAACGGTGACAAATCCCCACAAGGCCACTGAATTTTTTTGGGAAGGCGGGGAAGAGGAAGAACCGTAAGCCAGGAGACCTGCCTTTGGATGAGAGCCAATGAACATGGGGAAAATGTTCATTATTCGTTATAAAAGCAGACTTACAATGGGAAAAGTCTCTTGATAAAATCAAGGGGCTTTTTTTGACGGATATATTTTTCTCATCTCTCCAAAGGGTGGAATTAGATTGTCTATGGCTATGAAAGAGAATCAAATAGAATAAAAAAGGAGAGAAAAAAGATGAATGGAAAAAAGTTCAAGGGATTATGGATAGGTGTATTGATCATGATGATGATTCTAAGTGGCTGCACCAATTCCGTATCACAACAAGAGAGTCAGGAAGCAGACCAAGAAGCATCTCAAGAAACGGTCATACGGTTAGAAGGTGGAGACTACGGGTTACCTCAACCTTACACCACCCACTCTCGGGGACCTGGTCGTTATAAAGTGAATCTGATATTTGACAAACTGGTAGAAAAGGATGAAAAAGGATATATTCCTTGGTTAGCAGAAAGCTGGGAAATCTCTGAAGATGGAAAAGAATACCAATTTAAACTTCAGGAAGGTGTCCAATGGCATGATGGAACCCCTTTTACAGCAGAAGATGTTGCCTTTACCTTGGAATACGCTAAAAAATTCAAACCAGTGGTGTCTTCAGCTCACTTGATGGACGAGGAGTTTGTCAAAGAAGTTGAAGTTCTTGATGAACATTCCCTAAGGGTTTCTTTAGGGGAGCCTAGTCCAATTTTTATCGAAGAATTGTATAGTATCAACATAATACCTAAGCATATATGGGAAGAGGTCCAAGCACCAGAGTCCTTCTCGGATCCAGAATCTTTAGTGGGAACAGGTCCTTACCGTCTTACGGATTATGAACAAGAACATGGTACCTACCGATTTGTAGCGTCAAAAAACTTTTGGGGCCCCAGGCAACAGGTGGATGTAATTGAGTTTATACCCGTAAGCGATCCAGTACTGGCATTGCAGAATGGTGAGATTCATCTTACGGACATTCCCATGGACTCGTTAGATCGATTCATGGAAGAGGCGAATTATAAATTGGTAGAGAAGCCTGGCGTATGGGGATATCGATTGCGTTTTAATATGGAAAAAAGACCAGAATTACAGGATCGGAATGTAAGGCAAGCCATGGCATACGCCATTGATCGTCAATCTTTGGTGGAGAAAATAGCCAGAGGAGGAGCAATTCCAGGAAGTATGGGCATTCTTCCTCCAGATCATCGTTGGTTTCACCCAGATCTTCCTGCCTACGAACACTCCTTGGATCAAGGGAGGGCATTATTAGAGAAGAGTCAGTGGTCAGAAGGAATTTTATCTTTTGAATTATTAACCGGAGAAGATCAGGAATCTAGAATGGGCGAATTGATTCGAGAACAGTTAGAAGATATTGGTATTGTAGTTAATCTTCGATCTATGGATAGTCAGTCTAGAGATCAGCAAATTGCTGATGGTCAATATGAAATGGTCATTGTAGGACACGGAGGTTGGGCCAGAGATGCTGACTATTTGAGAGCTCGATTTACAGATGCAGATCAAGACTGGGTCAATAGCGTGCCGGGTTATCATAACGCCCTCCTTACAGACAAATTAGAGGAACAAATTCGAATCATGGATGAAGAGCAGCGCCGGAATCAAATGATGGAAATACAAGGAATATTGGCAGATGAAATACCAGAAATTCCTCTATTTCTACGGACTGGATACACGGTATATAATCTGGAAGCATACGATGGATGGATGCATGTGTTTGATCATCATAATATGACGCATAATAAATTATCTTACTTAGAACGGTAAAGGGAAGAGAATAAGCAAGGAGGACGTCATGGATCGAAGGATAAAAGCCAGTTGCATACAAGTGGAATATCATACAGCAGGAAATCTGTTTAAGGCATTAAAGGACACTTCTTTTACACTTCGGGAAGGACGGAGCCTTGGAATTGTTGGTGAGTCTGGAAGTGGAAAGACAACCTTAGGGATGGCGTTGATGGGGCTCGTGGATAAGCCTCATCAAACAGCTGGAGAGGTAACGCTATTTGGAAATCCCTATCTGAGTCTTCAGAAGGACGAGCAAAAAAAATATCGCTGGGATACCATAGCCATGATGTTTCAGAATGCGTCAGAAGTATTGAATCCCGTTATGACCATAGGGAATCAATTAACGGAGCCACTGATAGAAAAAGGATTCATTACATCTAAGGAAGCAAGAGAAGAAGCAGAAGAATTACTAAAACTTGTAGGATTAGAGGGATGGGAAGCTAGTGCTTATCCGCACCAGTTATCTGGAGGAATGCAGCAACGTGTGTTGTTGGCAATGGCAATTGGCTGCAAGCCACGATTTCTTATTCTGGATGAGCCAACCAGCTCCTTAGATGGAATTGCTCGACGGGAAATGATCCAAACTATAAAGTTTCTTCAAAAGAAACTGGATTTTGCCATGTTAGTGATTTCTCACGACTTGAAATTAGTCAGTCAACTGACACAAGAAATCATGGTTATGTATGGAGGGCGAGTAATCGAAAAAGGATTGACGGATGCTGTACTTGAAAAACCCATGCATCCATATACCTGTGGATTCATGAATGCCTCGGTAGAAATGGCTCCCTATAAAGATCTATGGGGGATTCCAGGAGAGACCAGGAATGAGGATGGAGAGGAGGGGTGCGTGTTTAGAGGACGCTGCACCCAGTCTTTAGATACTTGCCAGTCTCATGTACCAGCATTGCAAGGAGTATCTATTGAAAGAGAAGTCGCCTGTCATCAAAAGGGCCTCACTAGCATACTGAAAGCAGAGGCCGTATCAAAAACCTATTGGGTAGGAGATAGAAAAATTCATGCACTTAGTAAAGGATATATGAATATTCGCCATGGAGAAACCCTGGCTTTAATCGGTTCATCTGGATCAGGGAAATCAACTTTTGCAAAAATAATGGCTGGTTTTTTGTCACCAGATACGGGTACACTCTTTTACCAAGAAAAACCATTGAAAAACAATCAAGTGGCATGCTGCGAAAGGGGGATCCAGCTAGTGCTTCAAGACCCCTTTAGTGCCCTAAGCCATCGTCTTACAGTAGAAGAAGCAGTAGGAGAACCGCTGCGAATCAACCGACTCGCTTCGGAAGACGAAATCATCCAACGAATTAGAAAAGCCCTTGAGTCCCTCCAACTTAATTATGACGATGGTTTTCTAAAACGATATACTTCCAGTCTAAGTGGTGGGCAGCGACAACGGGTAGCGCTAGCTCGGGCCTTGGTCATGCGACCAAAAGTTCTGATAGCAGATGAGATTACTTCAATGCTTGATGTTTCTACTCAGGCGAATGTGTTAAGGCTCCTTAAACAATTACAGAATCAGATGGGTTTTGCATTGCTGTTGATCACTCATGATTTAAATCTAGCTAGAAAAGTGGCGGATCAATTGATCGTGATGGAAAAAGGAAAAATGATAGAGGAAGGGAAAGCGAGTCGTATTTTTGAAAATGCTAGTAAAAAAAGCAGCGATGATTTATTGAAAGCCGGGCTTGCTGATGGATAAACCATGGCAATATCTGCTGACTTTTTTTGTTATTCTAACCCTTAATTTTGCTTTGCCCAGAATGATGCCAGGAGATCCATTTCTTTATATCAGCGGCGAAGAAAATGATATGACAGTTCAATACTCACAGGATCAATTAGAATACTATAGAGAGTACTACGGGCTGGACCAGCCCATCTTAACTCAGTATTTCTATTATTTAAGAGAGATAGCCAGTGGGGATTTGGGATTTAGCTATTCCCATAGAGAAAATGTGAGTACACTGATCTTGAATCGGCTTCCATGGACGATGCTGCTGGTTACTTCATCAATGATCCTTAGCTTGGTGGCAGGAACGCTATTGGGAAGTTATTCGGCTTGGAGAAGAAATAAATGGAATGACTCCATGTTGTATCCCTTGGTGATGGTGATATCAGAAATACCAGCTTTTCTGATTGGACTTGCCTTGTTGGTGGTTTTTGCATCCACATTGGGATGGTTTCCTCTATCCGGAGCTAAAACCCACTTTGCTATTTATCAGAATGTATGGGAGTCATGGTGGGATATAGGAAGCCATGCAGTGTTGCCAGTAGCCACCTTAACGATTGCTCGGACTGGAAGTATTTACCTCATGGTTCGTAATAGCTTGAGTACAGTGCTCACAAAAGACTACATGCGAACCGCCAAGGCCAAGGGATTGAAGGAATATCGAATTCGATACCTGCATGCACTGCGCAATGCACTAGTGCCACTTATTACACGAATTGCCCTACAATTGGGAGGACTGGTGGGTGGTGCGGTGCTAGTAGAAAATGTGTTTGCTTATCCTGGATTAGGCACATTGATGACAACTGCCGTAGCACAACGGGATTATCCACTGCTTCAAGGAATTTTTCTGGTGACGGGGACATCGGTAATTCTAGGGAACTATTTTGCTGAACGACTTTATCATAAACTGGATCCGAGAATAGGGCAGGAGGGAAAAAAACGATGAATACGGTCTGGTTAAACTGGCAAGAATTTTGGTTGAAAAGAAGGCTATTGGGAAAGATATCCTTAGTGGTGTTATTGCTGCTACTGACCATGGCAATCTTTGCGCCTTTCCTTACAACAATGCCTCATCATCGTTCTTCTGGTCCAGCACTGGAACCTCCTGGTTGGCCCCATATCATGGGTACGGATCAACTAGGGATAGATATATGGGCCATGATCGCTTACGGTGCTCGCATTAGTTTGGCCGTTGGAATAGGGACATCGTTATTGGCGGGTGTTGGCGGTGGGATGTTGGGCATGGTGGCAGGCTGGAAAGGGGGGCGAATTGATGGGTTCATCCAGCGATTAATGGATGTGATGTTGGCACTACCTGATTTGCCTTCAATGATTGTGATTGCAGCCTTTTTTGGCTCCAGTTTAAGAAATATTATCCTAGTATTAGCACTGTTTTCTTGGTCTAGACCAGCGAGAATTTTAAGAGCTGGCACCTTATCTCTGAAAGAACAGCCGTATATTAAAATGGCAGCTCATTACGGTGCTGGAACCGGGTATATTCTAAAAAAGCATTTGATACCAGAATTGTTTCCATTGCTTGCTATCAGTATGATTCGATTAGCCAGCATGGCCATTGTAACAGAGGCTTCTTTGGCTTTTCTGGGATTAGGAGATCCGGCTTCTAGAAGTTGGGGGATGATTATTCATCATGCCGTCAATTTTCAGGGGATTTACCTCACTTCCTTTTGGAAGTGGTGGCTGCTGTTTCCATGGATTTTTATCACCTTATTGGTAACAGCCTTAGCATTGTTAGGGCGTGATTTGGAAGGAATGGCTGACCACCGGATCAGGCAAGGATAAATAGGGATCGGAAAAATATAGAGGAGTGAAAAAATGGAAAAAGAGATGACCTACTGGAAGGAAATGCTACAGCAAGATTTAGATATGAAGACGTGTGAATCGTTTTGGGATGATCGGGCAGAAGAATTTAGCCAGAGATCGGAAAAACGACAAGAAAAAGCCAATGAATTGGCTGAAGACATGGTTTCGAGAGGGTATCTTTCGAAAAATAGCCGCATTTTGGACATAGGCTGTGGACCAGGCACTTATAGCTTGGCCTTTGCTAAACAATGTCAAGAAGTGGTAGCGATGGATATTTCTTCGAAAATGCTGGAGCATCTAAAGGAAAAGGCGACTCAAGAAAATCTAGAGACGATTACCCCGATCAAAGGAAACTGGGATGAAATTAATTTGCAGCAATATGGATGGCATCAACAGTTTGATTTGGTCATCGCATCCATGTCTCCGGCCATTCATGATGGAAATACCTTTGATAAAATGATGGAAGCCAGCAGAGGGTACTGCTATGTCAGTGCTTTTATTGAAAGGAAAGACTTGGTGGGAGATGAAATACACAAACGGATGGGGAAGGAGAAAGCCCATCAAACAGATAAAATTCAATGCATAAAAAATATTCTCAGGCTTAAGGGAATTCATCCAGAGATCCATATCAATCAGCGAAAATGGGAAATGAGAATGCCAGTGGAAGAAGCTTTCCGACACTATACTCAGAAAATACGAATTAAGCAGGCGCTATCGGAAAAAGAAACAGAACAGATCCAGAGCTTTCTGGACAGCCACCAAGAAGCAGGCGAGATATTAGAAAAAACAGAGGCGACTGTCGGAGAATTGCTCTGGTGTGTATTGTAAAAACCGATCATAGAGGCGTTGAAAGAATTTCTTTCAATGCTTTTATGGCATAGGCAACTTCATCCTTTGTGTTGTAATGACCAAAACTAAATCGGACCGTTCCTTCTGGAAAAGTACCAAGGGTTTTATGGGCAGAAGGAGCACAATGCATTCCAGAGCGAGTCATAATACCGTACTTTTTTTGTAATTGGTGGCAAATTTGTCCCTGATCTTGATTTTTAAAAACCAAAGAAACCACAGCGGTTCGTTGGTAGATCTCTTTTGAGCCGATTATGTCTATGCCATCAATCTGAGAAACCTCTTGAAGAAATACTCTTGTTAAATCCATCTCTATGGCATGAATCTTTGAAAGACCAATCTTTTCGATATATTCAAGAGCTGCATGAAGACCATAAATTCCAGGAAGATTCAAGGTGCCTGCTTCGAATTTGTCAGGCATGTAATCTGGATGTACTTCTTCATCGGAAAGACTTCCCGTGCCACCTTCCGTAAAAGGAGCTACCAATTTTGAAAACTCTGGTGTCAACACCACTCCACCTATACCCTGTGGACCCAGCAAGCCTTTGTGTCCAGTGAAGCAAATGGCATCTGCTTTTAATTTTTTCATGGAAAGAGGAATGACACCAGCTGTTTGCGCTGCGTCAATAATAAGACGCAATCCATGTTGGCAGCAAAAATCTGATAGAAGTTGCAAAGGCATGATGGTACCGCTCACATTAGACGCGTGGGTGATAATGATAGCTCGTGTATTTGGGGTTAAAGAATCCTTCAATGTTTCTGTTTCCAACCATCCCTCATGGCTACAGGGAATTCGTGTGTAGCTAATTCCGTCTTTTGTCAGACGGGTAAGAGGACGCATTACTGCATTGTGTTCCATGGAAGAAACCAATACGTGATCCTTAGGCTGTAGGAAACCTTTAAGAATTAAGTTTAAGCTTTCTGTTACATTGCGAGTAAAAATCACATTTTCTGGATAAGAAAAATCAAAGAGTGCTGCCAATTTTTCTCGGGTTTCAAACACCATATTACCAGCATCAAAACAGGCTTCATAACTTCCACGTCCTACATTGCCACCCACTTGGTTTAAATAATGAATCATCGACTCTCCCACGCCTTCTGGCTTTGGAAAGGTAGTAGCACCGTTATCAAAATAGATGTTTTTCATCTTTAATCACCTCTCCTTTTGATTATGATTCTTTTCTTTTGAAATTACAATTGATTTTTTGAATGAGATTTAAGAAAGGGATAGAAAATCTTTATTTCTATTTTAGGAAGAAGATTGTTAAAATGAAGACGATATTATCATAAGAAATGTTATGTGAAGAGGAGGTTTTACCATTGATCCGTAAGAAAGAGTTGCTTATGGCAGGAGGTGTGGTGGGTCTATTATCAGTGATTCTCGGCTATTTTGGGAATCCAGCTAATATGGGCTATTGCATTGCCTGCTTTGTGCGGGATGTAACCGGAGCAGTTGGAATGCATCGTGCAGAGGTTGTACAGTATGCTAGGCCCGAAGTAATGGGATTGGTGCTAGGAGCATTTATCATGGCTAAAACAAAAAATGAGTTTGCATCAAAAGGCGGATCGGCTCCTTTTATTCGTTTTTTCTTGGGAGCACTGATGATGATAGGGGCTTTGGTGTTCTTAGGTTGTCCATTAAGAATGGTATTGCGTTTAGCAGGAGGAGATTTAAACGCATTGCCAGCAGCGGCTGGTTTCGCAGCAGGTATTGGCATTGGAATATTTTTCCTAAACCGTGGCTTCAATCTTAAACGAAATTATAGTTTAGTTTCATCAGAAGGGTATATTTTTCCGATGCTTAACGCCATATTGCTGTTTGTGCTGGTTGTTTTCCCAGGTGTGCTTATCTTCAGTGAAACAGGACCTGGTTCTATGAGGGCTCCACTTGTGTTAGCTCTTGGGAGTGGCCTTATTGTAGGAGCTGTGGCTCAAAGAACTAGAATGTGTACCATGGGTGGTGTTCGGGATGCTTTTTTGTTTCGAGATCACTTGCTGCTTATGAGTTTTATTGGCATTTTTGTAGTTGCTTTAATAGGAAACTTGGCTACCAATCAATTTTCCTTAGGATTTGAAAATCAGCCAGTGGCACATACAGAAACCTTATGGAATTTCATGGGAATGGTGGTAGTAGGACTATCAGCAGTCATGTTAGGTGGCTGTCCTCTAAGGCATTTGATTTTGGCTGGCGAAGGCAATACAGATTCAGCCATTACAGTGATGGGTCTGATGGTAGGAGCAGCTTTTGCTCATAATATGAGTTTGGCCTCCAGCCCTGCTGGTGCTACCAGTGGTGGGAAAATTGTGGTCATGGTGGGGATGATTATTCTGATTGGAATTGCATATTTAAATTCTGAACTGGCAGATTCAAAAGTGAAAGGGGACGTTAAAGTTGGTTAATGTAGATGCAAGGGGCTTATCATGTCCGCAGCCAGTCTTGATGACAAAAAAAGCAGTAGAAAAGAAGCCTGAAACCTTGACCGTTTCTGTTGATAACGAAACTGCTAAGAATAATGTCTTGCGTTTTCTTAATAGCTCAGGGTATACTGTTTCTATCGTAGAAGAGGGAGAAGATCTGCAACTCATTGCGAAAACCAATTGAAGGGAAGAAGTATATGCATGATTACATGGTGTTATTTTTTACTCACTCAGGAGCTATGAAATTTAAACGAAAGTCTAAAAAAGACTCTTTTTCCTGTGAGTTGATGCCAGTACCCAGACAGCTGAGTTCTAATTGCGGCGTTAGTGCACACATTTCCTATGATGGAGAAATTCATAACCTTTTAAATGATGAGATAGAAAAAGTGTACCGTATCGAGGAAAACCAGTATCGATTAATTTATGATGAAGACCAAGCCACCGAATAATTTCGGTGGCTTTAAAATTGTTGAAACCAAAGGATGGAATTTACGTCTTTAAGGGTAAGGAGTAGAATGCAGAGTAAAAATATATGGAGGGGGGAATTGGGATGCCGAGCAATATAAAGAGAATCAGCCTTTTGGGAATGGTGATTTTGATCTGGATGTTTCCGTATTTCAGTATGGGCATAGAGAATGAAAAAACAGGTGGCATTGAAAAGCTTAGGGGGTTTGAAGAATTCAAGGAATTAATGGAAGCCCATAAGCCTCATGGGGACTACCGACACGCCATAGAACCAAACATTTTAATGGAAGATGCCATGGAGGCGACACCAGTTACCAAAAGCATTGAAAGTCAGACTGCAGATCATTCAAGCACCAATCTTCAGGTAGAAGGAGTGGATGAAGGAGATTTGGTTAAAACTGATGGCGAGTATCTTTATCGAGTGGATGAAAATCGAATTGTCATTTTGAAAGTAGATCCAGAACATCCAATGGAATTAACCAGCGTCATCCAGCTAGAGGAAGGATTTGGGACGGAAGAAATATATTTGGATGAAAACCATTTAATCGTCTTGGGGACAGGAAAACCAATTCGGCCTATGCCAGATCCGGTGATTTATGATTCTGCCGTGGAACAGGAGGCCCCCATAGCAAATGTGTTGCCACAGGTGGAGGGAAAAAGGATATATCCACCGCCCTACTGGCACCAGCCAACAACAACTTGTTTATTAATCTATGATGTGGAAAAACCTAATAAACCATCTTTGTTGAGACAAGTGATCCTAGAAGGCCGCATCGTGTCTTCCAGAAAAATTGATCAAGCGATTTATTTTGTGACCAACAGAAGCTTGGACTATTACAGGATTATGCAGCATTTTCCTGAGAAAGCCCAAAGCTTGATGCAGCCGGTTTTTATAGATTCAGCCTTGGAAAATGGAGATTTGCAAACCATCCAATATGATCGAATTGGATATTTTCCAGAGGCCATTGCATCTAACTATATTACCGTAGCAGGTGTGAATCTGGGTCGACCAAGTGAACCAGTGAACACAGAAGTGTTTTTAGGTAGAGGAGATAATCTGTATGCTTCCCGAGACAATCTTTATATGGCCATGGAAAAATGGGGAGCAGGAGATTCTGAAACAGATTTGTTTCGTTTTGCCTTAGAGGAAGGTGAGATAGAACATAAGGCAACGGGCAGTGTTCCAGGAAGAGTGTTGAATCAATTTTCTATGGATGAATTCGATGGAACCTTTCGGATTGCCACCACTACGGGTCAAATGTGGCGAACCGATGAACATACATCTAAGAATCATCTTTTCGTTTTAGATCTCGATCTCCATCAAGTTGGTTCCATAGAAAACATTGCTCCGACAGAACGAATCTATTCCGCTAGATTCATGGGAGAACGAGCTTATTTAGTGACTTTTAGAGAAATAGATCCATTCTATGTAATTGATTTGACGGATGCAACATCACCTGAAATATTAGGATATCTTAAAATTCCAGGATACAGCGACTACTTACATCCCTATGATGAAAATCATATTTTAGGCTTTGGCAAAGAAGTATATGATGTGAAAGGCAATGCCATTCCTGGTGGGTTCAAGATAGGGGTATTTGATGTAACTAATGTAGAAGAACCCATAGAGACATTTAAGATAGAAATTGGAGATACAGGCACAGACTCGGAGTTACTGAGAAACCACAGGGCACTCCTTTTTTCAAAAGAAAGAGATATCATTGCATTTCCGATTACCGTCATGGAGAAACCAGTCGATAATCAAGAAAATCCATGGCAATGGGGGGAGTTTACATTTCAAGGGGCTCATCTATATAGCCTTGATTTGGAAGCTGGATTTCATCTTAAAAACAGGATTACACACGTAAGCCCAACGGATTATAAGAAAGCAGGTCATCGTTGGTACAATAGCTCCAAAAACATTGATCGAATTATGTATGTAGGAGATACTTTGTTAACTACTTCTAGACATAAGGTTCAACGCCATGATTTAAAGAGCTTTTACCTATTAGATGAAATCATTATAAACGACTAATCAGTAGGTCAAAAGAAAATTTCAACAAAAAAGAAGGTGTTTCAAAAAAATTGTCGAATTAGTTAAGATAGAAAGAGACTTCTCACTACTATGGAATGAAAACAGGAGGGTTTGTGTACCATGAAAAAAGAACAGCTAAAGAAGCAAGGTTTTGCAACACAGAGCATTCATGCCGGAGCCATAAGAAATGAACAAGGGACATTAGCAACACCGATTTACCAAACGGCTACGTTTTTATTTGATTCGGCGGATCAAGGTGGAAAACGCTTTGCTTTGGAAGAAGAAGGATATATTTACTCACGAATAGGAAATCCGACCAATACAGTTATTGAAGAAAAAATGGCTTTATTGGAAGGGGGCGAAGCTGCCTTAGCAACGGCTTCAGGGATGGGAGCCATTACCTCTGCCATATGGACAGCGGTCAAAAGTGGAGATCATATCATTGCAGGCAAAGCACTTTACGGATGCACCTTTGCCTTGTTAAGCCATGGCCTAAGTCGGTTTAATATCGAAGTAACCTTTGTGGATATGAAAGATCCTGAAAATGTTCGGAAAGCCATGAAACCTAATACGCGAATCGTCTACATGGAAAGTCCAGCGAATCCAACCATGGAAATTGCCGATATTGAAGCCATCAGTCATATTGCCCATGAAAAAGATAATTGTTTAGTGATGGTGGATAATACCTTTTGCACTCCCTATTTACAAAAGCCTTTGGAACTAGGAGCGGATGTGGTAGTGCATTCTGCTACAAAATATCTTAATGGCCATGGAGATGTGATTGCGGGATTTGTGGTAGGGGAGGCAGAATTTTTGACAGAAGTGAGAACCTTTGGATTAAAAGACATGACTGGTGCTGCCATTAGTCCTTTCAATTCTTTCTTGATTGAGAGAGGGTTAAAAACCCTTACATTGCGAATGGATAAACACTGTGAAAATGCAAGAAAAGTGGCTCTGTTCCTTCGCAATCATCCAGCAGTAAAAGAAGTTTATTACCCAGGATTTGATGATTTTCCACAAGCTGAATTGGTAAAAAAGCAAATGAAACAGCCAGGTGCCATGATTGCTTTTCTGATTCACGGCGATTTGGAAAAAGGAAAACAAGTGATGAACAAAGTGGAATTATGTGGCTTAGCTGTGAGTTTAGGAGATGCAGAATCCTTAATCCAGCATCCAGCCAGTATGACCCACTCTACCTATTCTCCAGAAGAATGCCAAACGGCAGGGATTTCACCAGATTTAATCAGGCTATCTGTGGGACTCGAAGAGGTGGAAGATATCATAGCGGATCTGGATCAAGCACTCAATAGTATTTTATAAGAATTTCATCGATTCTTACGGAGCAAAGAAGCACGGCTGATAGTTTGAGAGCCGTGCTTTTTTCGTATTTGATCCAGTACTTCATCAAGTTGATGGGTCTTGTCTACTGGTTTATTTGGATGAGAATGCTCTAAGGCATCAAAAATACTCATTTGCTCTCCTGACTCCTGAAGAGTAAACCCAGAAAGGCTAATGCCAATTAGACGAACGCTTTTGTTGCTGGGCCAATTGTTTTTCAATAAACGAAAGCCTATATCAAAAAGATCCTTTGTATAATAGGTGGCAGGGACTGTAGCTTGTCGGGTAATGGTGCTGAAATCATGAAACTTCAGAACAATTTGGATCTTCGTCCCTTTTTTATGGTGTTTTCTGGCTCGTATTCCTACCTCTTCCGCTAAGGATAAAAAAATGGAACGGACAGATGCTGCTGTGCATGCATCTGTCACTAAAGTCATAGACCGACCAATGGATTTCATATCTTCTTTTAAATGTGGAACTACTTCAGATGGGTGAATCCCATTGGCTTTTTGGTGCAGGTCCATCCCTTGACTACCCAAGTGTTTTAATAAGTCTGCAGGATGAAAATGGGCTAAATCACGGATGGTATAAATGTGCAACTGGTGAAGTTTTTCCATGGTTTTTTTTCCGATTCCATGCATTGCTTGTACAGGTAAAGGCCAGAGTTTTATAGGGAGATCCTGAGGCCACAATTCCGTGATTCCTAGGGGTTTTTTCATATCTGCAGCCATTTTAGCTAAAAATTTATTATCAGAAATACCTATGGAACACCATAAATCCAGTTGGGTATTTAGCTTCTCCATAATCTTTTGAGCTGTTTGATGTGGCGGACCTAAAAGTTTTTCTGATCCAGTCATATCCAGCCAAGCTTCATCGATACTGTTTTGCTCAACCACTGGAGTATAGCCAGACAAACAATCCATGACTTCTTTGGATCGTTGGCTGTAATAAGAATGATCAGGGGGAACCGTTGTTAAATGGGGACATTTTTTCCAGGCTTCATGCAAGGTCATCGCCGTTTTAACACCATAATCTCGGGCCAAATAATTTGCTGCTAAAATGATGCCAGTTCGTTTTTGAGGATCACCAGCAACAGCAGCAGGAACTTTTTTCAATGCATTTTTGCGGCTCATTTCGCAGCTAATAAAAAACGCATTCATATCCACCAAAAAAACAACTCGTTTTTTTGTCATGATCATCATTCCTATCGGTTCTTTTTCATAGGATAGAAATCCTATACTTGGAACTATTATCAATCATACGGCCTTTGGGTGTCAAGGGGAGACATAAGGAGTCGTGGCTTTATGCATGGCAAATGTCCTAAATGAAAGGACGTAGAAACCAAGGAAAACAGTTTACAAAAGATGATTTTATGATATAATTTTCTTTAAATTGGAAGGACTTAAGCTGTGAGAGTGGTTTTGTTGTTTAAGTCGTAATAAAGGATTAAAAGGAGTGACAGTGTGAGACTTACAAAAATTTTAGTTCTCGTCATCCTAGTCATGAGCATAAGTAGGACTTCGGCTTTTGCATCCAATAACGGATCTGGATTTGCCGATGTGGATCTAAGAGATTGGCATGTAGGGTATGTGTTAACGTTATCAGATATGAATGTGGTTAGAGGATACAATGATCAGACTTTTCGACCAAACGATTCCATTAGTAAAGCAGAATTCATTGTTTTAGCAATGAAAACCAGTCATCGCCATTATCAGATAGCAGAAGAGGAACATTGGGCAATGAATTACATACGTGGTGCAGAAGAAATAGGTGCCATTGAGGCGGGAGGGTCAGAAAGTATGGCCTTAGATGAGGAAATTACTCGGGAAGAAGCCGCAAGGATTCTCATACGAACACAGCTTTCAAAAGACACACAAGGATGCGAATCCTTCATAGAACAAATCATGGATTATAATGATATTTCTGAAGAGTATCAAGCTTATGTACTGAAAGCTTTTGAAAAAAATTGGATTTCTGGCTATCCTGATGGTGATTTTAAGCCAACTCATCCAGTCACCAGAGCTGAAGCTTCTGTAATGTTGACAAAATCCATGGGAGAACAAGCAGAAAAAACCGTGGACAAAATGCTAAAAGAAGCAGAAAGACTCCTGCAGGAAGAAGCAGCCGCCATTGAAGATATGCGAGAAAGTATTCTGGAAGAAGCCTTGGCTTTAAAAGGCACCCCCTATCGATTTGGTGGTTCCAACCCAGACATAGGATTTGATTGTTCAGGGTATGTATCTTATGTCTTAACAAAGCACGGCATTGTATTGCCGCGATCCAGCTCAGATATGTATCAGTCTGTGGAACATATCTCCAAAGATGAAATGCAACCAGGAGACCTGGTTTTCTTTACAGCATATCAAGCAGGTCCATCCCATGTTGGGTTCTATGCCGGCGATGGTCAATTTATTCATGCTCCATCTGCTGGGACCACAGTTTCCTTTGATGATGTAGAGGACCCCTCTTACTGGGGACCTCGATTTTTAACAGCTGCACGTATTAGTCAATAGATAGAACAAAAATTCTTCGGATCTTATCCGAAGATTTTTTATTTATTCTAGTGGTGGTTTTGGTGGTTTTGATTGTTGTTTGTTTTTTCGTCTGGGCTCAATGAATTTTTTGTAACCCTTTCGAAGTAGTAGAAAGAATGAACCAAAAACTACTACAAAGGGGGTCGCCATAATGAGGAAGGTGACAACAAACTTTAAAGATTCGATAACAGCAAGGATGGAATCTTCCAGTGCATCCTGCAAATCCCTTAGAAAACCTGGTGAACTATCTGGATCGGCAGTTATCTCATCCACTTCACGGATACTTAGGTGAAGGGTGGAATACTGAACTAGATTATCCCATTTCTGTAAACTGCCAGTTAGGCTTTCGACCTGGTAGCGGATATGGGATAATTCGCTCTCAATGCGCATGATATCATCAATACTATCGGCCTTTTCCAGTAGACTTAGCAGTCGTTCTTCTTGCACTTGTAAGCTGTTGAGTCGAGCTTCGGTGTCGAAATACCGTTCTGTGATATTCTCGCCTTGGGTGCTTTCAGAAGTGACATTTCCCAGTTCTTTCATGTCATCGGCAAAACGAGTAAAACGAGCTTCAGGGATACGAAAGGTATAATGGGCATATCGTCTAGATTGTCGAGGAGAATCACTGATTCGACGCCCTTCAATAGAAGAACTTTCTGTATAACCTCCTATTTCTTGGACGTAGATTGTGACCTGTTCGATGGTTTCTTCAAAAGTTAAGGTTTCCATAGTAATGTTGCCAGTATAAATGATTTTGTGCTGACTTTCATGTACGTTTCCCAGGTCTACTCCCGATCCATGGCCACGTTCCTGAGAGGCTTCATCCTGAGGCATATCCATTTCAGGTGCACTTTCAGCAGCTAGATGGCCTGTATCATAATCTGAAACCATAGCAGAATCATTACTGGGAGCACTACATCCTGACCCAGCAAGTACAAAGAAGAGGAACACCATGAAAAGGAATACAGAGAGAGGACGACGCTTTTGATGGACAGATAGTATAAACATTTTAATGCCTCCTTTGTTGGCTTTACTAAAGATATAGACGCCATAGGATCAAAAAAGTTTCACCATACTTCTACCGTTGTGATTCTAGCAGACCTATGATAAAATTTATAACATCAGGTATATATTACCCTAGAAACACCATATGAAACTGCATCTTTATCTGTCAAAAGATGCGTATGGACAAAGAGAAAGAAGGTTATTTTATGCTCAAAAAATTTATTGGATATTATAAGCCGCATTTGCCTTTGTTTTGCCTAGATTTTGGATGTGCATTTGTGACGGCTCTCATGGACTTGGTTTTTCCCTTTATGGTGTCCGTGATGATTGATGATATCATTCCTGCAGGAAATCTTAAGCTTTTCATCATGATTGCAAGCGGCATGTTTCTTTTCTTTATGATTAGAGCCCTTTTGCAATATATTGTAGATTATTGGGGGCATGTGCTGGGAATTCGAATGGAATACCATATGAGAAAAGACTTATTTCAGCACATACAGAAACAATCCTTTACCTATTACGACAATACAAAAACAGGACATGTAATGTCCAGATTGGTAAATGATCTCAACGAAATATCCGAGCTGGCACATCATGGGCCAGAAGATTTATTCATAGCCATGGTGACTTTAACCGGATCCTTTTTTATTATGCTAAATATGAATTGGCAATTAACATTGATTACCTTTTCCTTGATTCCGATTGTCATGGCTTTTACCATTCTGAAGAATAAACGAATGCAATTGGCCTTTCGAAATATGAGACGGAAACTAGCAGATATAAATGCACAGGTGGAAGATAGTATTTCGGGAGCTCGTGTGGTGAAATCCTTTACCAATGAAAGTGTAGAAGAAGAAAAGTTTAAAAAAGGAAATGAAGAATTTCGGAATTCAAAAGAAAAAACACTGAAAGTAATGGCAGAATTTTTTGCTGGCGCCAACTTCTTTACAAATATCATCAATTTAGCGGTCATTACTTTTGGTGGTATTTTCGTTTATCAAGGGTCCATGAAAACCGGTGAGCTAATGGGCTTTTTACTGTATGTGTCGATGTTTCTTCAGCCCATGCGAAAATTAACGGTATTGGTGGAAAATTATCAAAAGGGAATGGCAGGATTCCATCGATTTATTGAAACCTTAGAGTTGGAACCAGAGATAAAAGATCAGCCAGGTGCTATTGATGTCGAAGAAGTACACGGAGAGGTTTCCTTTGAAAACGTGGCTTTTAGTTACAATCCTAGAGAGGATGAAAAGATAAATGTGCTAAATGGCTTAAGTTTTACCATGAAGCCTGGCGAAACCGTTGCCTTAGTAGGCCCTTCTGGTGCAGGAAAAACAACACTCTGCAATTTGATTCCTCGTTTTTATGAATTGGATAAAGGTTCCATCACCATTGATGGTCGGGACATCAAACGGTTTACACAACAGTCCTTAAGAAGCCACATTGGTACAGTTCAACAAGATGTTTTTCTTTTTTCTGGAAGTGTGCGAGAAAATATTGCCTATGCCAGCGTAGAGGCTACAGAGGAAGAGGTAGTTCAAGCAGCAAAGTTGGCAAATGCCCACGACTTTATCCTTAAGTTAGAGCATGGATATGATACGTATATTGGAGAAAGAGGCATTAAACTGTCTGGAGGTCAAAAACAGCGCCTGTCAATTGCTCGTATTTTCCTGAAAAACCCTCCCATTCTTATACTAGACGAAGCGACTTCAGCTTTGGATAACGAAACAGAAAAATTGATTCAAAAATCCTTAACTGCCTTATCTCATCAGAGAACTACCTTGGTCATCGCCCATCGGTTGGCTACTATTCAAAACGCAGACAGAATTATGGTACTAACGGATGAAGGTATTGTAGAAGAGGGAGATCATAAGACCTTAATGGAAAAGAATGGCATTTATGCTGGACTTTATAACTCCCAATTCCAAAAAACACCCATGATGGTTGGATAATCCTTACTGCTTTGCCATGAGGACAGCTTCTTTTGCTAATAGATCTAAAGGATCAATGACAGGTAGAGGAGAAGGTTGGTTTTTTAGTAACAAACCAATTTCAGTACAGCCAGCAATGCAAGCAGAGATGCCAGATTGTTGGTAACGCTGCATTAATCGATATGTTCGTTCTATATTATGTTCATCCACATAACCAGCTTTTACCCCTCGAGATCCATAAATAATATCCATCACTTCTTCTTCCTGAATCGTTTCTCCTGGGAAAACAAGCATATCAGAATTCAGATAAGTTTCATATAACCCAGATTGGATACTTCCACTAGTGGCCAATACAAGAATCTGAGCCTGATCTGAAAAATTAGATTCAATGGTTTGTCGCATCAGTTGAAAAGCATTTACCAAAGGAATATTTAGGGCATCTTGTACTTTTTGATAGAAATAATGAGCGGTCATGCAGGGCATCAATAGAAAATTAGCTCCCGCTTTTTCCAGATTTTCAGCCGTTTGGATGAGGGATTCAATAGGGCTAGTCCCTTGGTGAAGAATGGCTTTTGTTCGGTCAGGAATTTTGGGATTAGAATCAATGATCACTCTCAGATGATCAGAATCTTTTTCAGCTGGACTTTCTTTGATGATTCGGCCAAAAAGATCCCAAGTAGCTTCAGGCCCCATGCCACCTAAAATACCAACGGTTTTTTCCTTCATAATAGTAGGCTCCTTTCGTGTAGAAAACATAAATGCCAGGTTTATTCAGGGATATGACACTGAAAAAGCCTGGCATTTCACCAGGCTTTTATGGAAGATAGAGATGCATCAAAGCTGTTAGCCTAGTTGAGCTTCTTCCGGCACATCTAATTCGCCTTCGGTGGCGGCTACAACAACAGCTGCTGATCCATCACCAATCACATTCACAGAAGTTCTTGCCATATCCAAAATTCGATCAATGCCTGCTACTAAGGCAACGCCATCCAGAGGGAGACCGATAGACGTTAATACTAAAGAAAGCATAATCATACCAGCTCCTGGTACTCCGGCAGTTCCGATAGAGGCCAGAGTAGCGGTGAGAATAATCGTTCCCATTTGTGCCATGGTCAGTTCAATGCCATATACTTGGGCAACGAATAAAACGCTAACCCCTTGGTAAAGTGCAGTTCCATCCATATTGATGGTCGCTCCAAGAGGCAAAACAAAACTGGAAACCTTCTGGGAGACACCTAGATTTTCACGGGCACATTTAATGGTAACAGGCAATGTGCCAGCACTACTGGTGGTACTAAAAGCTGTGATAGCCGCTGGTGCGATGCCTTTGAAAAATTTTACAGGACTCATTTTACCTATAACAGATACTGCGGTGCTGTAAACAATGGCGGCGTGCAAGATACATCCCAGATAGACAGCTCCAATGACAGTAGCTAAGGGAAGTAGAACGGATAATCCATGATTGACTACCACTGGGGTAATAAGTCCAAACACACCAATAGGAGCAAAAGCCATTACATAAGAGGTTACTTTATACATAATTTCCGCTAATCCGTCAAAGAAATCAATAAACACTTTTCCTTTGTTTTCAGGTAAGGAATTAAATGCAACGCCTAAGAACAAGGCAAATACAATGATTTGAAGCATATTGCCATCGGCCATAGCACTAATGGCATTTCGAGGAATAATATTCAACAGTGTTTCTGTAAGGGCTGGTGCCTCGGAAGCAGCAACATTGGCATCTACTGGCATCGATAGCCCAACGCCTGGTTTGAAAAGGGCTCCTAAGGCCAAACCAATAGTAATGGCAAAGGCAGTTGTAACCAAATAGTAGGCGAGGGTTTTGCCACCCATGCGACCCAGGGTTTTAGGATCTCCAACACTGGCGGCTCCAACAATGAGCGAGGAAAAGACTAGGGGAACGATAATCATCATGATCATGTTCAAGAAGAGTTGCCCAAGCGGAGCGATAAATGTGTTGACAAAGTCCGGGGCTCCCTGCAGAATCAGACCAGCCACCAGACCAGCTACTAGACCCAACAGAATTTTAGTGGTGAGCGTCATTTTGCCTTTCAAAATAATTCCTCCTTTTGCACACTTTGTTACGAATATAACGACATCTCAAGCATACAGGTTACATGACAGAAAAAGACAAAATAGGACAGAAAAAAACACAGAATAGCTGGAATTGATTGAAATTTCACCAGGTGGCTTATTGGAGATCAGATAGGAGTATTTGAATTCCTTCCACAAATTTTCGCACGCTTATTTTACCGCCGTAAGGGCTTTTCCTTTTTAAATAATCCATTTCTTTGCGAACTTCAGCAAACTCAAAGAGAAGTGTGGAGTATTGGATGAAAATATCGTCATGATAATCTTCCAAGCCCCGATGGGCTAAATTATTTAGGGCACTTTTAATAGACCTGCGGATACGTTGTTCAATGGTACCTGGGTTAATAATGGAACCTCTTTCTTGATAATGATCCTTTACTAATTGGTAGGCATCTGCCATTTTGACATTTCCGGATTTTAAGTTTGTTAATTGGTTGGTAGTTAATAAGTAAATAAGCTGGATTAAATCCTGACAACCAGCTTCACCAGAAATTCCTAGGTTTGCTAAGATCATCCGAATATAAGA
This sequence comes from Tindallia texcoconensis, assembly GCF_055383815.1. Classification (NCBI taxonomy): domain Bacteria; kingdom Bacillati; phylum Bacillota; class Clostridia; order Peptostreptococcales; family Tindalliaceae; genus Tindallia; species Tindallia texcoconensis. The sequence continues at coordinate 686,333 of NZ_AP042431.1, read as the reverse complement.
TTTTGTATCTTTAGAAGGAAGGGGACTATGAGGAAAATCCCTAGGGCCACGAACTGTTTTCATTGCACTTTCAAAAGAATGGAGCATTTGGGTGAGGCTATGCTTTTCAATTACATTTTTGATGACAGCGACTACCTCTACCACATTGATGGGCTTACTAATAAAAAACTCAATTCCCTCATCATAGGCATTTGAAATCATGTCACAGGAATTCACTTGAGAGATCATAATAAAAGAACTGCTACAGCCTGATTGATGAAGACAAGAAACAACCCCAATACCATCAACTTGTGGCATCAACAGATCTACGAGTACAATATCTGGTTGGAGCCTTTGAATTTCTTGGATGGCTGTTTTGCCGTTATCAGAACACCCCATAACAGTTCCAAGATCATGCTTCTCAATAATGCTTTTTAAAATACGTTGAACACTAAGATCATCATCTGTGATATAAAAACTTGGTATCATTAGGATGCCTCCTCCAATAGTTTACTTACGGGTATTTGAAACCAGAATCTTGTCCATTTTGAGTTTTGCAATGTGTCAACCTGTATACGTCCAGAAAAATGCTTTTCAACAATTTCTTTGGCATGAGAAAGACCAATGCCTGTAGACATTTTACCAGTAACGAGATCATATTTAGTGGAATAGCCTGGTAAAAACAGAAGATCCCTATCCTCTAGGTCAAAGCCTTCTCCATTGTCCATGACCTGAAAATGGTAATGATCGTTGTCCACAAAAGATTTCACTACAATAGAGCCTTCTGATGGGATCGCTTCTAAGGCATTAATCAATAAATTGTTTAAAATAGATAGTAATGGATAGTATTCAGAGATCATGATATTATGGCGACATTGAAAAGAAAAACGAACATCCAATTGTTTGCTTCTAGCGAAACTGGAATAGTTTTCCTTTAATAAATCAAAAAGTTCTCGGATGCTAATCAGAGAATAATCCTGTTCACCTGCTAAGGCTTTCTCCATTCCTTCTGCTACGCGAACATAATCCTTTTTTATTTCATGGATATTTTTAGCCACACTAAGGGCTTGTTCTTTAAGGGGGCCCGGTTGCAATTGGTTATAAAGGCCATAGCTTTCTCGCATGGCTTCTTCAATATCTACAATAGACTTTCGGATAAAAAAAAGTTCAGAACGAAGGCTGGAAAGAAAAAGAATGGTTTCACGATACTTCTTTTCTTTGATACTTCGATCGTATCGTTCAATATAATATAAGGTAGTGTTGTAAAGGAAATAAGTTAGAACGGTTCTTGCCATGCCCATTAAGATGATCTGTAAAATCGCATCTCCAATTTCTGATCGTTGTAGGAGTTGACGAAAAGATAGTTCAATGATATTAGAGAAGCTATCCACAAACCATAAAGAAAACATAAAGAGCATAGGACTGTGTAGTTTTTTTCGAATCTGTAAAAATTCAAATAAAGTGCCGTAGGACAAATAGTAAATAAAAACAGGTAGATAGCCTAGGAATAAACTATTGAAGTTAGAAGAAGGTAGGCTTATGTAATCCACCAGAGCTCGAAAAAGTGGAATTGTAAAAGCAACGGTGCAGCAAACCAACATGACTGGTAGTTTTTGAAAGTGAATTAAAGTCACCGTTAAGGCCGCTACTGCCATAGAAAGGCGAAATATGCCAGGTAAAGGACTCAAATATACTTGGCCGGAAAAGGTGATGATCATAGTGACGAGCAACCAATTTTCAATATTTTTACGGTTCCATTCCATAAGCACCCTCCTTCAGATAGTTCTATTATACCTTGTTTCAAGGTGGAAAACGAGGGTAGAGTGAATAGAGGTTAAAGATAGATTGATGCTAGGTAAAAGATAGAAGGCCCATTTGAAGGGAGGAAAAAAATACGATGTGGGAAAGGATAAAAATGGGAAATCAATGGCCAAAAATATAGCCACGTGGAAACGTGGTCTTAAACCAACACAGAGAGGAGAAAGAGCTTTATGATGCGCAACGTAGGCATTTATATTTTTGATAAAATGGAAGTATTGGACTTTGCAGGCCCCTATGAAGTTTACTCTGTTACTTCAGAATTGAATGATCATACTCTTTTTGATGTATTTACTATAGGGGAAACCCAAGGCATCATCAACACGGTGAATGGGTTAAAAGTTATTGCGGATTACGCCATAGAAGATCATCCCAAGGTAGATATATTGATTATTCCTGGTGGAGAAGGAACCCATAGCCAAGTAAAAAAATCTAAAGTGCTGGAGTGGATTCGAAAAACACAATTAGAGACAGAGATAATCATGTCCGTATGCACTGGTTCCGTATTATTGGGGAAAATTGGACTTTTGGATGGCTTGGAATCTACCACCCATCACTTGGTACTGGATGTCCTTAAGAAAAATGCACCTAATACCATCCTTAATCCAAATAAACGAATGATTGATCATGGGCCTATCGCCACTTGCGGTGGAATTTCAGCAGGCATAGATTTAAGCCTTCACATGGTGGAAAGACTTCATGGATCGAAGATCCGAAAACAGACACAAGCCTATATGGAATACGGAGACTGGAGAACGCTTTCTGAATAAGCAGAGAGTGAAGATAGGAAACGGCGACCATTGATCCAAAGTAGCGCCAATCTTTAAAGGAACAGAAGCTAGGAGGAAAACCATGTTAACCATTGGATGCCATATATCCATTACAAAGGGATTTTATAAAGCAGGACAGGCGGCAGTAGAAATAGGAGCCAATACATTTCAGTTTTTCACTCGAAATCCAAGAGGTGGAAAAGCCAAAGAAATCGATTCCGAGGATATTAGCAAATTAAAACAACTTATGATAGAGCATGAGTTTGGTCCTTTGTTTGCACACGCTTCCTACACTATGAATCTTTGCTCGGATAAAAAAGCGACTCGAGAGTTCGCTAAAATGATTTTTCAAGATGATCTGAAACGATTGAATCAGTTGCCAGAAAGTGTGTATATATTTCATCCTGGTTCTCATGTAGGCCAAGGAAAAGAAAAAGGGATCCAACTCATTATCCAGGCTATGAATGAGTCTATTTCAGAAGATACACAGGCCACAGTTTTGCTGGAAGGAATGTCTGGGAAAGGAACAGAAGTTGGCAGTTCTTTGGAAGAATTAGATACGATTATTAAGGGCGTTCATCATAATGAAAAAGTAGGCATTTGTTTGGATAGCTGTCATCTATATTCTGCTGGATACGATGTGGTAAATAATTTGGATGAAGTGCTGGAAGATGTAGATCGGACCGTAGGCTTGGATCGCTTAAAGGCATTTCATTTAAACGATAGTAAAATGGAGTTTGCATCTCACAAAGATCGTCACGAAGTGATCGGTGAAGGAACACTAGGAGATCAAGCTATTATACGAATGATCAATCATCCGAGATTAAAGGAAATCCCCTTTAATCTTGAAACGCCTAACGAGCTGGATGGGTATAAAAAAGAAATCGATTTTTTGAGAACAAATTATAAAGCAAAATAACGACTAGCAAGACACTTCTTGAGTAAGAAAGAAGTGTCTTTTATTTTTCTCAAAAAAGATCTTGTGTAAATAGGTTCAAAAAGTGTAGAATGGGAATATTCCGTGTCAATGAAGGAGGAGGTTAGAATATGAACATAGGAACATTGCAGGTTGTTGAGAGTGATTACATAGAAGTATTCCAATCAGCTAATTGGATTTTGACGATTCTGGGCCTGTTTATTTTGTTTGTTTTGTATATGGGGTTTCGATACGCAGGTCGTATCGGTGAGTCAGATGACTTGGCTTTAGCTGGAAGAGGGCTTAGTTTGCCTTTTCTGGTGCCATCTATTTGTGCTACTTGGATCTGTGCCGGTGCAATGATGGGAGCCGCTGGAGAAGCCTATGTAGGTGGACTTCAGGCTGTTATTTTTGATCCTTTCGCTCCTGTGTTGATGATGTTCATTATAGGCTTTTTCTTCGCCAAACGTTTAAGAAAGTCTGGGTACACCACTGTGGTGGATTTTATGAATGAGCGATATGGAACAAAAATGGGGATGCTCTATCTTATTATACAAATGCTAGCCGCTATTGGCTGGCTGGGAGGTCAGCTAGTGGCCTTGGGAGTCATTGTGTTTCTGACTACTGGCTTTAGCATGGCGGGAGCCATTATACTGGTTTCTATTGTGATGATTTTTGTTACTTACTTCGGAGGGCTTTGGGCATTATCAAGGGTAGATTTCCTTGCGATGTTACTTATTATTGTCGGTTTATTTATCATGTTGCCAGTTACGATTGGTGAAGTAGGTGGCTGGGAATTCTTTTTTGCAGAAGCAGATAATTGGTTGGAACTTCCGACCTTTGCCTTTACTCCCGTCGCGGCAGAAGATGGAGGCTATTTGTGGTACACTGGAATTTTAGGTATTGCTTTTTATCTATCTGCTTGGGCGGCCTTGGGACTTGGAGATGTACCAAGCCAAGTGATTCTTCAAAGAGTGTTGGCAGCAAGAGATGAAGAAGTAGCATCTAAAGGATTTATTATCAGCGGATTTGTTTACCTTGTAATGGGAATTATACCAGTAACCATTGGAATTGCTATGTTTACATGGGGACTGGAGTTGCCGCTTAACACCGTAGAAATGGTACTGCCTTGGGTAGCTGACAATTTTCTTCCCCCTTGGGCAGCTACGATTTTTGTTGTTTCTCTAGCTGGTGCGATTATCAGTACAGTAGGAAATACAACGCTCATATCAGCTACAATGGCTGGACATAATCTATACAAACACTTTAAACCAGAAGCAACCAAGGAACAAGAGCTAAAGGCAGTTCGAATTGCAATTCCAGCAACCATGATGATAGCTTTGGCCATTGCTCTATACTTTGAGACTGTATATCGGTTAATTGTTTTTTCGGGATCACTTCAATTATGCACGGTGTTTGCCCCCTTTGTTTTTGGGTTTTTCTGGAAAAAAGCCAATGCAAAAGGTGCTATTGCTTCCTTTTTCTCTGGCCTTGTGTCCTGGGTGATTTTCTTTATACTGGTATTCCCCTATACAAGAGAAGCAAATTACGAAGAAGAAATTATTGAAGCAGGATTGGCCTTGGATTGGGCTATTTGGGATGGATTGTATATTTCTATGGTGCCGGCGGCTATGGTTTCTATTGCAGTGATGGTGATTGTTTCCAAAGCCACCCATCAATCTGAAGATTGACAGGAAGAGTTGATCTTGTTACGATAACATTAAAAATAGGTAAAGCAGGTGTTTCCATTGAAAGAGAAAGAAATTTTTGTTAGTGGCTATGCAAAACCACCAGAGAACACAACTGCAGCTCAGCTATATAAGATTATTGCAGTGGGGCTTCGAGTTGAAAGAGAAACAGGTATTATTTTGGAAGCCGATTGTTCTATGATCACCGATGTATCCAAATCTTTTATCCAAAAAGTACTTGTGGGGAAAAATCTGATGGAAATAGAAAAAATCGAAGAAGTCTTTCGGGACAATTATTTTGGTTCAGCTAAAAAAGCCTTAATTACTTCGTTAAAAAATTGTCACCTCAGGTATTGTGGGGTATTAGAGAATCATGTGGAATGCGAATAAAAAATAAAGAGGATTGACTATTCTTGTTTCACTTGTTATATTGATAACAAAGATAGGGATATCTTTCACATTTAACCATACGGCTTCTTAAACAAAAGACCCTTTGTTTAGTCGAAGCAGGAGAAGGTTAGATATGCTGATTGCTTTTTTTCACTCATGGAAAGAAGTCTTTTCGAGCATATCTTTTTTTATGGAAAAGAAATGAGAGAGAAACACAAAAGGAGGTTGCCATCGTGAATGAAAGGGTTTTATGCGAAAATCTGAGAAACAAAGTTATGACAGCCAAAGAAGCAGCAGCAATGATAAAAAGCGGAATGACCGTTGGTGCCAGTGGATTTACACCAACAGGGTATCCTAAGGCAGTTCCTGAAGCTTTGGCAGAGATCAACAGAGGCCATGAGGATTTTTGGATTAATCTTTACACGGGAGCTTCTGTAGGGCAGAGTTTGGATGGCGTTTTGGTAGAAGCTGGGCTTATCAATAAGCGTATGCCTTATCAGACCAACAATTCCATGAGAAAAGCTTTAAATAAAAACCAGGTAGATTATTCAGATGTTCATCTCAGTCATTTTTCTCAACAAGTAAGATATGGATTTTATGGAAAAATTGATGTGGCCCTCGTGGAAGCAGCACAAATTACAGAAGAAGGGTATATTATTCCGACAACATCCATTGGAGCAAGTCCTGTGTTTTGCAGTGAAGCAGAAACCATCATTGTGGAAATCAATACACAAAAGCCATTGGAATTGTGTGGAATTCACGATATTTATCAGCCAGAGAATCCACCCAATAGAAAGCCAATTCCCCTGGTGAACCCTGAAGACCGCATAGGAGTACCATACATGGTAGTAGATCCCAGCAAGATCAAAGCCATTGTCGTAACCGATGCAAAAGATGACCCTATTGGATTTGCTCCAGTCGATGAAAACAGCAAGCAAATTGCAAAAAACCTCATTTGTTTTTTTGAAAAAGAAGTGAAAGAAGGTCGTCTTCCTGAGGATTTACTTCCGTTGCAGTCAGGTGTTGGAAGTGTTGCAAATGCAGTTCTTAAAGGGATATCGGATTCAAGATTCAAAGATTTAATCTTTTATTCCGAAGTCATTCAAGATAATGTTCTGGATTTGCTGGATGAAGGTACTTTTCGTTTTGCCTCGGGTACTTCACTAACCTTATCGACAGAAGGTTTTGATCGTTTTTATCAAAAATTAGAGGAATATAGAGAAAAAGTGATGCTTAGGCCTATGGAAATCAGTAATAATCCAGAAGTAATCCGTAGAATTGGGTCCATTGCCATGAATACGGCTATTGAAGCCGATATTTTTGGCAATGTGAACTCTACCCACATTATGGGAACCAAAATGATGAATGGAATTGGTGGATCTGGTGATTTTGCAAGAGCTAGTTATCTCAGTATCTTCACCACACCTTCTGTGGCAAAAGATGGGGACATTTCATCCATTGTACCCATGGTATCTCATGTAGACCATACGGAACACGATGTGGATGTTATTGTAACGGAACAAGGACTAGCAGACCTTCGAGGATTAAGTCCATCTCAACGAGCACAAGCAATCATTCAAAATTGTGCACATCCTGACTATCGGGAAATGTTAGAAGAATACTTAAAAGAGGCTAAAGAAGCAGTTGGTCATACGCCTCACAAAATGAGTACCTGTTTAAGTTGGCACGAGAGGTTTATCAATACAAAAACGATGAAATTATAGGAAAAAACAATCAAGACATGTCCTATTCCCTATTACATACAAAACCCGCCATTGGCGGGTTTTGTATGTAATAGGGAATAGGCGGAATTATTAGTCAATCTTGCCAGGGCTGCTTTTGTGGTAAATCTGGCGATTTAATATGTCTTGCATGCTACGTTCCAAGTGCTTTTTCATGGCTTCTCGAGCTGACTGAGGATCACGACGAAGCAAAGCCTCTAGGATTTGGTCATGCTCATTGTGCAAATGCAGAATACTGTCACTGGGCCGACTGATAGCGACACCACTCCAAAGTTGCATTAAAAGCATTTTAAGCCGTTTATTGCCAGCTGCATCCCAAATAAGCATATGAAAAGCTTGGTTGGTATGTTGAATTGCTTCCATCTCATTGGATTCAACTGCATTTTTATGTTGAGTATGGACTTCTTTTAATGCTTCATAATCCGTAAAACGCAAACAGGCCCTTGCAATCGTTTCGCATTCCAGAATCATGCGTACATCAAAATGATCTCGAATAAAAGCATCTGGTACCTGTAAAACAAGGGCACTTCTGTTGGGCCGCATTTCAATAAGACCTTCGGAAGCCAGTATTTGAATGGCTTCACGGACTGGCATTCTAGAAACACCTAACATTTTGGCGACTTTGCTTTGGGTTAACTCGGTACCTGGTGCAAAAAATTCCGTTAAAATCCCTTTTCGGAGCTCTGATGCAACACGTTCCCGTACGGGCATAATTTTAATGGGGTTCACCATAGTAAAACCTTCTTTCAGTTTACAGAATCATTTCGCTTGACTCATACTACCACAGTGGGAATCCATATATCAAGATTCCAGAAAGCTTCTTTCCATCAAAGGAGTAAAATAGTCCATCAGAAAACAATGGATTTGCAATGGATAAAAGGAATAAAAAAAGACTGAAATAGATTGATAATTTCTTGACAAAATATAAAATTGGAAGTATGATGTTGATGGTGGATATTGGATCCAATTTTGATTTGCTGATTTTAGAGAAGTAAAGGAGGGGATTTGTATGGTGGATCAGAAAAAGCCACTATTCGTATTGGATTCAGATCACTTGCAATATAAGGGGAACTCCAATAAATAGGCATATTCATTAAAATGGGTTCAAGACAGTTTATCTTAGGAACTTAAAAGACGATAAAGCAACTAGAAAACAAGTAGTGTAAACATAAGTATAAAGCAAAAGCACTGGAAGTCCTAAAAAAACCAGATGCGCTTTTTATAACAAAGGAGGGTTATCGGTGACGAAAGAAGTACAAAATCAAGAAAAGACTCAAAGTCAGAAAATGGTGGACATCTACATTATGGGAAAGAAATATACAGTACCTGAGTCCTTGACCATTATGAAAGGATTTGAGTATGCTGGGTACACCTTGATCCGAGGCTGTGGATGTCGTGCTGGGTTTTGTGGTGCCTGCTCCACTGTTTACAGAGTAGCAGGAGATCACGAGTTAAAAGTTGGGTTGGCTTGTCAAACTAAAGTGGAACAAGATATGTATCTGACACAGATTCCTTTTTATCCAGCCCATAAAGTGCAATATCAACTGGAAGAACTACAGGGAGACGCAGACCAGATAACAGAAATATATCCAGAAATTACAAAATGCGTAGGCTGCAATGCCTGTAGCAATGTTTGTCCTCAGGATATAAAAGTAATGAAGTATATTGCTCATTGCATTCGAGGTGAAATTACAAAAGCTGCAGACGAATCTTTTGATTGTCTTATGTGCGGCCTATGTGCCACCAAATGCCCTGCCAATATTCTTCAGTATAAAGTAGCTTTATTGAGCAGAAGATTGCATAGTCGGTATATGGTTCCTAGAGCCGAAGATCTGAAGATCCGGTTGCAAGAAATTCAAGAAGGAAAATACGATGCAGAGATCGATAGGCTAGCCACTGCTAGCAAAGAAGAATTGGCAGAACAATACAATAACCGAGACATTGAATAAGGAGGGCGGAAAGCATGAGTTATACACCTGAAATGCGTCAGTTAATTAAAAAGGTGGAAGCCACTAGATCAGAGCGTTTAGGCCATGATTATCCTAGGATGACACCAGAAGAAAAACAAGATGTTTTAAAGAATCATCATCCAGATTATATAGAAGAACAATTTCGAAAAGCAACTGTAGGCCCCAACAAAGGAGATCGTTTTCCTCATGAAGTAGCAGATGTTTTGGAAGCATATGCTCGAATGGATCGGAGTCGATTTGATCTTAAACAGCCAGACAAGGAAGTAGACGTGCTGGTTATTGGTGGCGGTGGCGGTGGAGCAGCTGCATCCCTTATCGCACATGAAGCTGGAGCAGATGTGATGATGGCAACAAAACTACGTTTTGGAGATGCCAATACCGTAATGGCACAAGGTGGAATTCAGGCAGCAGACAAACCTTCTGACTCTCCAGCGACCCACTATCTAGATGTAATGGGTGGAGGACACTATTCAAACATTCCTGAATTGGTAAAAGCATTGGTTACGGATGCGCCGGATGTTATCCATTGGTTAGAAGAAATGGGATGTATGTTCGATAAAGAGACAGATGGCACCATGAAGACAAAGCATGGCGGTGGTACGTCCAGGATGCGAATGCACTCTGCCAGAGACTATACCGGTGCTGAAATTATGAGGACCCTTCGGGATGAAGTGATTTGCAGAGATATTAATGTAGTAGAATTTTGTGCAGCCGTAGAATTATTGTTGGATCATAACGGAAAAGCAGCTGGAGCTGTATTATATAATATGGAAACCCAAGAATACATGGTAGTAAAAGCAAAATCTGTGATTTTAGCAACTGGAGGAATGGGAAGGCTTCATACTCAGAATTTCCCAACATCCAATCATTATGGGGCTACAGCCGATGGGCTAGTACTGGCATATCGAGCGGGAGCTAAATTAGCTTTTATGGACACGGTTCAATATCATCCAACAGGGGCTTCCTTTCCAGAACAAGTTGAAGGATTTCTTATTACAGAAAAAGTTCGTGGATTAGGTGGAACACCCATTAATATCCATGGAGAACAATTTGTGTATCATTTGGAGACGAGAGACGTGGAAGCTTCTGCCATTATCCGTGAATGCCACCGTGGCAATGGGATTCAAGCACCTTCTGGTATGATGGGAGTATGGTTAGATTCTCCAATGATTGAAGCGTTACACGGAGAAGGAACCATAGAAAAAGAAATCCCAGCCATGTTCCGTCAGTTTTATCGATTTGATGTAGATATACGAAAAGAGCCAATTCTGGTATATCCAACCTTGCATTATCAAAATGGTGGCGTTCTCATTAATGATCAGGCAGAAAGCACCGTAGAAAACCTTTATATCGCTGGAGAAGCTTCTGGTGGCATTCATGGTCGAAATCGTTTAATGGGTAATTCACTGCTAGACATTCTGGTTATGGGACGAAGAGCCGGCCGTTATGCTGCTGCCAGTGCACTAGAAAAGAATGGTCAAAGCGTAGAACTAAGTGTAAGTCATGTGGATGCTTTTGAAAAAGAATTAAAAGAAGCTGGCATTGACAAAACATTATTATCACCAATTTTAATTCCATTACCGGAAAAATTGAATCCAAAAATGAAGGGATAAACGCTAATCCAAACGGAAAAGGGGAGCGAATGATATGCTAGGATACTATCCCGGCTGTACCGTAAGAGCACAAAAAAAAGATGGTTTTGAACAAGAATCACTGGCAATCCTATCGGCTCTTGACGTTCAGGTTCAGGAGTTAGAAGAATGGGAGTGTTGTGGTGCAGTTTACCCGCTAGCTCAAGATGAGTATGTGGGATTGCTCGCTTCGGTGAGAGCCTTAAAGCAAACAGAGAAAGAAGAACGAGAAGGATTACTTACACTGTGTAGTGCCTGTTATCATGTGTTAAAACGTGTCAATGCAAGGATGAAAGAAGATAAAGAAGCAAAAACCAGAGTAGAGAATTATCTGGAAATAGAATACAGTGGACAGACAAAAGTGTATCACTTAATGGAAGTCTTAAGAGATTTAGTAGGAATGAAAACCCTTAAAGAATCGATTTCGAATCCTTTAAAAGATGAAAAGATTGCTAGCTACTATGGATGCTTATTTCTTCGGCCACAAAAAGAAATAAACTTAGTGGATGGAGAAAATCCGAAGCTGATGGAAGAAATCGTTCAAAGCTTAGGGGCAGAACCTGTAACCTACCCGTATAGCACAGATTGCTGTGGATCTTATCATACCTGTCAAGAAGAAGGCGTTAGTCGTCAAATGAGTCTAAAGCTTGTGGAATCAGCCAAAAGAGCAGGGGCTACTCAAATGATTACAGCTTGTCCTTTATGTAAATATAATTTGGAAAAGTGCCAGGAAACGCTAGAACAAGAAGAAAAGCTACCAATCAATTATATGACGGTACCTATTGTAGAAGCAATGGGCGGGATGGAAGCCCTTGAAAGAAAGGGGGAGACCTATGCGAATTCCACAGAAAACAGCAGCCAGTCATCAGCGTGAAGAACTGGCAGACATCATAAAAAAAGATGTTAAGGATTGTTATCAATGCATGAAATGCAGTGCAGGATGTCCTTTTGCAGATGAAATGGATTATATGCCTCATCAGATGATGCGAATGACCAACCTTGGTCTTTACGAAAAAATTCTTAGCAGCAAATCTCTGTGGATTTGTGCTTCCTGTCTAGCCTGTTCCAGCCGATGCCCTCGAGATATAGAACCAGCAAAAGTAATGGAAGGATTTCGGGCCATGATCCTAAGAGAAAGAGGTCGAACCAATGTCCTTCAAGAGATTCCAAAAGGAATCCCAAGACAGGCAGTGATTGCAAACATGCGAAAATACAGACGTTAAAATAAGCCAGGTAGGGAGGGAAACCATTGAAAATTGGAGTTTTCATCTGCTGGTGTGGAAGTAATATAAAAAACATGGTGGACGTAGAGCAAGTGGCCAAATCAGTGGGTCAAATGCCACACGTTGTATATACAAAAGATGTTCAGTACCTATGCTCAGAAGTGGGTCAAACAGACATTGGCAATGCCATTGAGGAACATCAATTGGATCGGGTTGTCATAGGCGCCTGTTCACCACGTATGCATGAAGCCACATTTCAGCAACTAATGAGTCGTAAAGGATTAAACCCGTATTACGTTGAAATAGCCAATATAAGGGAGCATTGCTCCTGGGTGCATACAGACAAAGCAAAAGCTACGGTAAAAGCCATTGATTTGGTGAAAAAAGCGGTTGCTAAAAGCTATTATGCAACTCCATTGCAGGCCGAAGAGTTACAAGTAAACAAAAGAGCCTTGGTGATTGGTGGAGGAATAGCTGGGATTCAGGCCGCCTTAGATATTGCGGATGCTGGTTATCCAGTGGATTTATTGGAAAAACAGCCTTCTATAGGTGGAAAAATGGCCCAGTTTGACAAGACATTTCCCACATTGGATTGTTCTGCTTGTATTCTGACCCCTAAAATGGTGGAAGCAGCAACTCATGATAATATAAACCTATATACCTATTCAGAATTAGAAGATCTTTCTGGTTACGTCGGGAACTTTCATGCTACTTTACGCAGACGAGCCACTAGTGTAGACGAAGAGCGATGCACAGGATGTGGAGAGTGTGTGACCAAATGCCCAGCCAAAGTCGATAACGAATTTGACCAAGGTCATAGCAAACGAAAGGCCATGTATACTTTGTTTGCTCAAGCCGTTCCCAACAAGCCAGTACTAGACCGAGACAACTGTATTTACTTTAAAACTGGAAAATGTGGCCTATGCAAAAAAATATGCCCAACAGATGCTGTTAACTATGAAATGCAGGATGAACTTATTGAACAAGACTATGGCGCTATTGTAGTAGCAACAGGATTTGAATTAAAGGAGCCAACACATTTAGGGGAATATCATTATGGACACCATCCAGATGTAATTACTAGCTTAGAGTTGGAGCGGATGTTAAATGCTTCGGGACCAACCCAAGGAAAATTGTATCGCCCTTCTAATGGTAAAGAACCCCAAAAAATTGTGTTTATCCAATGTGCTGGATCTAGAGATCGACACGATGGGAATGCATACTGCTCAAAAGTATGTTGCTTGTACACAGCAAAACATACCTTATTGCTAAATGAAAAATTTCCAGATACAGAGAGTTATGTGTTTTATATTGATGTACGAACAGCTGGAAAAAATTATGAAGAGTTTTATGAACGAGCACGACAGCAGGGAGCAAACTACCTACGGGGACACGTATCTAAAGTAGAGCCTCTAGCAGATGCAGAAAATCGTTTGTTGGTGCGTGGTTTTGATGGATCTATGGGAGAACAGGTGGAGGTAGAAGCAGATTTAGTGGTGCTGGCTACCAGCATTGAACCCCAGAAAGATGCGAAAAAATTGGCTGGCATGCTTGGGATTTCATCAGATCGTGATGGTTTTTATTCAGAAGCCCACGCGAAGCTGAAACCAGTGGAAACTCAAACTCAAGGTGTGTATTTGGCAGGCGTATGCCAAGGACCCAAAGATATACCGGAGGCTGTGGCACAGGCCAGTGGAGCATCTGCAAAAGCCATTGTTCTATTTAACAAAGGTCAAGTGAAAGGCGTTCCGACTACGGCTATGGTAGATAAAGAATTATGTAGTGGCTGTATGCAATGTAAACCTGTATGTCCATACGAAGCCATTAGTCAGGAAATGATTTCAGAAAGAGCCCATGGAAAAATGATTCAGCGTCCAGTGGCTACTATTAACCGAGCCTTATGCCAGGGTTGTGGTGCTTGTGCTGGACTATGCCGCAGCGGAGCCATGGATATAGGTGGATTCAGCGCAAGACAATTACTGGCGGAGGTGGATATGTTATGATGCAAGAATCCTTTGAACCAAAACTCATCGCCTTTTGCTGTAACTGGTGCAGTTACGCTGGAGCAGATCTGGCTGGTACAGGAAGACTAAAGTATCCAGAAAACATTCGAATTATTCGTGTACCCTGTTCCAGCAGAGTAGATGCTTCTTTAGTACTTCGAGCCTTTCAAAATGGAGCTGATGGCGTTATGATTGCTGGATGTCATCCAGGGGATTGTCACTATGACACAGGAAACTACCATACGCGTAAGCGTATGAGACTATTGAAGAGCCTGATGTCGTTTATGGGCTTGGATGAAGAACGATTTCTGGTTAAGTGGATCTCCGGGAACGAAGCAGATCGGTTTAAAAGCACTGTAGAAGATTTCACCAATCAACTTAAAAAAATGGGCCCTTCCGAGAAAGTGAGGGATCTCCGATGCGTAAAATAACAAAAGAAATACAGCAGATTGCTGCAGAACTTTTAGAGAAAGAAACCGTAGATTTGGTGCTTGGCTACACAGCGGGAGAACAAGCAAAACAGTCTGTTCCGTGCATTATAACACGACCTGAAGACACTCATAAGTTGCTTTTTGACGAATACTGTGAGAAAGCATTATCGAAATATCTTTTAGAAGAAAGCTTTCAGGGGAAAAAAATAGCCTTGGTGGTGAAGGGATGTGACCATCGGGCTGTCAAGCTCATGATAGCAGAAAGTCGAGTTCAAAAAGAAGATCTTTATCTTATTGGAGTGGAATGTGGTGGAATGAAGTGGGAAGATCAATGGTCCCCTTTCTGTTTGCATTGCAACCACCGTACTCCAATCGAAGCAGAAGTTGACTGTGCAATCATGGGGGATAAAAACCAAGAATCCTTGCAAAAATCCCCACTAAGCCATGAAGAAAGCTTTACTGAGATTAACAGATTAGAAAAAATGAGCAAAGAAGAACGCTTTGAGTTTTGGAAACGCCACTTGAACCGCTGTAAGCGATGCTACACCTGTCGGAATGCTTGTCCAGTGTGCAGCTGTAGAGTGTGTGTGTTTGATAGAGAAAATCCAGATATCCTAGACCGAGCCAAAGACCAAATGGCCCAACATCAATTTTATCATGTAATACGAGCTTTTCATGTTTCTGACCGGTGCGTTAGCTGTGGAGAATGTGCTCGTGTATGCCCAGAAGGCATTCCTGTTCATTTGCTAAATCAAAAATTGTTACGTGAATTAAATGAATTTTATGGGGAGTTCCAGGCCGGAGTGGATGAAGTACCGACGCCTTTATCGCATGCCAATGCAGAGGAACCAGACTTTTTTGGAAAGGAGGGCAAATCATGATGCAAGTAATTTCAGCAGAGAATTTTGATCAGCTGATGGGAGCCCTTCAAGCATTGATGTCTGAGTATCTTATTATAGCCCCCACTTACGAGGATGGAGTGGCCCATTATCGCCCGGTCAATCAAATGACAGTTGAGCAGAAAAAAGAGATAGAACCCCTATCCTTGATGAATCAACCTCCTTTGGGGTCTATTAAGTCTTATTTATTTCCGGATTCAGAAATTTATATTGAGTTTGCCAGACAAAACGGAGGAGAATTAAAAGTTGAAACGCCAGAAGCTTCAGTTCCACAGATTATACTAGGAGCAAAGCCCTGTGATGTTGAAAGTCTACTTTTAATTGATAAAGTGTTTCTAGAAGAACCAGTGGACGGACTTTATCAAGAAAAAAGGGAGAATACGATTTTAATTGCGAATCAATGTCAGGAAATGGGCCCCAAATGTCGCTGTGATGATTTTGGAGTAAAACGCAATACAGAAGCTGCTGATCTCTTATTGAGCCAGGATGCAGAAAGCCAGCGAATTTATTTGAAACCACAGAGTGAAAAAGGACAAGCACTGGCCCAAAAGCTTTTACAAAAAGAGGGGATAGTGGAAGGCGATGTTTTTCCAGAGCCTAAGGCGCCTCTTTCTAAATCAATGGATGAAACAGAAATACAGCAGAAAATGGATGATTTCTTTGAATCTTCATTTTGGAATGAGTTAGCCATGAGATGCATTGGGTGTGCGACGTGTACTTTCTATTGTCCTACTTGCCACTGTTACGATATTCGTGACTTTCAGCGTAAAGAAAAGGGTGTCCGGTATCGAACATGGGATTCCTGTATGTTCCCAGACTACACCAATATGGCAGGAGGCCATAACCCTCGGCCCACTCGAAAAGACCGTGTGCAAAACCGATTTTATCATAAATTGAGTTATTTTGTAAAAAATGAAGGAGCATTGGGTTGTGTAGGCTGCGGTAGATGCGGCGATAAATGCCCTGTGGGCATCTCTATGGATACAGTGCTGACAAGAATAGGAGGGGAAGAACATGGAAAATAATCCATTGATGCCTATGGACGCACATATTATTAAAGTGATCCCCGAAAGTAGCGACGTGAAAACCTTTCAATTAAAGCCAGTAGAACCTTTTACTCATATGCCTGGCCAATGCATCATGATTTCTATGCTAGGCATAGGAGAAGCCTTATTTTCCATTACGTCTCCACCAGGTCGAGATTATGTGGAGTGTAGTATCAAGCGTGTTGGAAAGCTGACTGAAGCCCTGCATCAGGCAGAACCAGGCCAGACTGTAGGCATTCGAGGGCCTTACGGCACTGGGTTTCCTGTTGAACGGATTAAAGGCAAGAAGTTGCTCTTTATTGGTGGTGGGATTGGTTTGGCACCGTTAAGATCACTGGTTCAGTATACCCTGGACCGTCCAGAACAGTATCCAGTACCCAAACAATTGATCTATGGGGCTAGATCCACGGATGACCTTATCTTTGAAAGAGATATTTTTGACGCTTGGCCTAAAGAAAAGGATTTTGATATTAAGCTATCCGTAGATGTAGAGGCACCCAATTGGAATGGATTCGTTGGTTTTGTTCCTCAATATTTAGAAGAACTTTCGCCAGATCCGGAAAACACCGTTGCAGTAACCTGTGGACCACCTATTATGATCAAATTTGTACTGCAAACCCTAGAAAAAATAGGATTTGCACCAGAGCAGATCATCACCACACTGGAATACAAGATGAAATGCGGCGTTGGAAAATGTGGTCGTTGCAATTTGGATGAATTCTATGTATGTAAAGATGGTCCAGTTTTTTATCTATCTGATTTAAACAAAATGCAGAACGACTTTATTTAGAGTTCTAAGAAAGCTAGAACAGAAAAATACCTCCAAAATGAACAGTCTAAAGCAATAAAAGTTAGACGGTTCTAGACTGGAGGTATTTTTATGAGTTGGTAATTCTAAAACACAGTAAAAGGTGATAAATTAGGAAAAATCAAGTGCTTAGGATGGTGACGTCACAGAAGAAGTGTGGTCATGCATAGGAATCTGTTCATCATTCAAAGCGCCATTATTTTCTCCTGAGGAAAATATAGCAAAACGTGTTCCGATAGGACCTGTCAACTCACAGAAGGTAACGGCTGCCAGTTCAATTGCTGTGATAATTGCGGCGATTTCAGGGAATCGTCCCTGTACCAACATGACCAAGCCAATCGTAACGCCAGCTTTTGAAAACATTGCAAATCCTAAATACTTCTGTACAACTTCTGGAGCTCCAGAAACTCGAGCACCTAGAAAAGCACCGCCCACTTTTCCTATACCACGGGCTACAATATATACCAAAGCAATCTGCCAGTTAGCCGCTAAAACATCAATATGAAGACTTGCGCCAGCGAGGGTAAAGAAAACAACAAATATGGGTAAGTCAATCTCACTTATGACTGATATTGTTTGAGGTCTACTGGAAAGATTGCTAAAGAAAAATCCCATGGTCATATTGGCTAATAATGGTGACAGATGGAGACTATTTGCAATGCCACTTACTAATAAAGCCAATCCAACAAATACAACAATTTGATGCTGTTTATCATATAACTTTTTGATGGTAAGTGTTAAAGCGATTCCGGCCATGGCTCCTAGACCAATGGATCCAATAAGTTCAATGGCTGGCTCTGCAAACATATGCAAGCCCAATGTGAAAGTGCCATCTAAGAGCATTCGAGCAATGGCGGCAGTAACGCCAAAAACAATGATACAAATGGCATCGTCGACAGCAACAACACCAAGCAAGGTGGTGGTAAAAGGACCTTTAGCCTTATATTCTCTAATAACTGCCACGGGTGAAGCGGGAGCAGTTGCTGTGGACATAGCACCTAATAAAAGTGAGATAGGCAAAGATAAATTAAGCAAGAAGTACATAGTCGAGAAAACAACTACAAACGACCCTATAACTTGAATAATGGCAGTCCCAGCAATTGACTTTCCAAGATGTTTTATTTTTTTAATTTCTAATTCTCCGCCAATCATCAATGCAATGAGCCCAAGGCCCAATATTTTTATCAGGTCGAAATCAGTGTTTAATTCGCCAGGAATAATATTTAAAAAAGATGGGCCTATGGCAAGTCCCATTAGGACGTAACCAGCAACCATGGGCATTTTAATTAACTTGGCTAATCGGCCTCCTAAGTATCCTAAGAGAAGCAATGTACCCAGTCCCAAGGTTTGATCATAAATAGTCATTGTATACCTCCGATATCTGAACATTAGTTTATAGTCGTGTGTCCAGGCGATGATTCTTGGATCGTCCAGAAATCACTAAATCAGTCTTTAAATGGATTTTAAAACACTTTCTTAATCAGGAGGGGTTGCTAATCCACTAGCTGTTGTTACAGGCATGATAAAATACATTCCGGTGTTTGGTTGCGTTAAGTCACCAAGGACCTGATGGATACGTTGTATAACCTTGTTTTTTTCCTCCGTCGTGTTTAATACCATAAAAATGGTCTTATTATGAGGACGGCATTCCTGAAGGATTTTTCTCAAACCACCAAAAATCGGTGCAGTATCACATAGTGTACGTCCCATTCCTGTTGATTCTAGAACGGTTGCACCGCCAATACCATCCTCTAAAAACCCTTCCAGTAACTCATTAAGACGTTCTGATTGATTTATGACAAGAAAAAGAACTTCCATTGCTATTCACCTCCTTTAAAAAAACAATGTAAAAAACCGCCAGTATAGGCGGTATCGTCAAACAGGTATTTGGGTATCAGCAGTTTGCTGGTAACGGAAATAGTTTACTGCAAGCAAGAAATCATGATAAATAAATTTAGTAATCTACGACGCTTGCAGTGGCCCTGAGACGAACCCTGTGGTTGAAATGCTAACAATTATTAGTGTACGCCTATCCTTAAAAAGTGTCAAGGTGTTGTTAAAATCAAATGCATTCAGAATGAAGGGATCTTTCGATGTTTTGGGAAATATATTTTAATTTGTTCTAAAGCATCTGAGTGAGGTGAAAAAATGATACACTAGAATTAAAAAGGTATCTAATTTGATTAGATAGGAGAGTGAAGATCATCTTACTATGTAACGTTGCAGAGGAAGTAGTTTTTGGAAAAAAAAGGAATTTCTTCTTTGTTTATCGAAGTAATAGAACAAATCAATTAAGGGAGGGTTACTGATGAGCAAAATCATACGGATTCAACTGGAAACCGGAGTTATAAAAGAAGAAACAGTATCCAAGGAGGAAACGCTTCTAGCTGGTCGTGCATTGACAAGCAAACTAGTAGCGGAGGAAGTAAATCCCCACTGCGACGTATTTGGTAAAAATAACAAACTAATATGGGCATCAGGATTATTTGCTGGCACAACCATTTCTTGCGGAAATCGTATTTCTATTGGTGGAAAAAGCCCTTTAACTGGCACCATTAAAGAAAGTAATGCAGGAGGAAACATGGCATATAAAATGGGAAAACTTGGCATTCGAGCCATTGTGCTTGAAGGACTGCCTAAAGAAGAATCCCTTCAGATACTCTACATTTCAAAGGATGAAATAAAATTGATACCAGCAGAATCCTATCGGGAAATGCCAGTTTATTTATCAGCAGAAAAACTTCGAGAACAATTTGGAGAAAAAGTAGGTATTTCTCTTATTGGCCCAACCGGAGAACGTAGATCCTTAGCGGCTGGCATTGCCAATACCGATAACGAAGGAAGGCCTTCTCGTTACTGTGGCCGTGGTGGTTTAGGGGCTTTAATGGGAAGCAAAGGCATTAAAGCCCTTGTGCTAGATGAATCTAATGCCAAGGCTCCCAATATAAAGGATGAAGCATCCCTTAAAAAGACCCGTTCTCAGTTAAACAAGGCGATTCTGGGCAATGAGGCCTTAGGCCGTTTTACCAAGTATGGGACAGCTGGCATGGTAGACGTAACCAACACCTTAGGGGCACTGCCTACCAACAATTTTTCAAGAGGATCTTTTGCCTTGGCCGACGAAATAAACGGAATAAAGATGCATAAAGTCATTACAGAACGTGGTGGAGAAGGAAACACCTCACATTCCTGCATGCCAGGATGTGTTATTCGATGTTCCAATGTCTATCCTGATCATAAAGGGAAAGAAACCGTAGCGCCTTTAGAATATGAAACCATTAGTTTAGTAGGATCCAATTGTGGAATCGGAGATTTGGATGTGATTGCAGAATTGAATTATCGATGCAATAATTTAGGTTTGGATACCATTGATATGGGTGGAGCCATGGCTATGGCAATGGAAGCTGGAGTCATTCAATTTGGTGATGGTCAGGGCGCATTAAAACTGATGGATGAAATAGAAAACAACTCCTGGTTAGGTCGAATCCTTGCATCTGGTGGTGTGCGGACAGGCCAAGTCCTTGGAGTTAAGCGTATTCCAGCGGTGAAAGGACAGGTTATGGCAGCCTATGATCCGAGGGCTATCAAAGGGCTGGGTGTCACCTATGCTACTTCTACCATGGGTGCGGATCATACCGCTGGTCAGACGGTTCGAATGCCTATTGAACACCATAGCCCCAAAGGACAAGTAGAAGCTTCAAGAAAAGCCCAAATTACTAATACGATGCATGATTGCATTGGAACCTGTCTATTTCTTAATGGAGCATTGGGAGAGAATCCCCAGTGGCTAGGAGAAATGGCAACAGCGATACATGGAGTTTCCTGTACTTACGAAGAATTACAAACCATAGCAAAAGAAACCCTGTTACTGGAAAGAGAGTTCAATCGACGAGCTGGCTTTAGTGATAATGATGATCGCCTTCCAGAATTTTTCTATGTGGAAGAAAACCCTGATTCTAAAACTGTATTTGATGTGCCAGAAGAAGAAATACGACGCCTATTTGAGTTTGACTAAAGGCAGGTGGAAATATTGAAAAAAATAAAAGTTCAATGGATGACTAACCAAAAAAAAGAAGAGTTCATATGTCTACCGGACACTGCAAAGGTACAAGACTTATTGCAAACCCTTGAAATGAATGGCGAAGACTATCTAATTGTGGTCAATGGAAGCAATAGACTTTTGGACTATCCATTATCTGATGGAGACCAAATTACGATTCTATACGCCATGGCAGGAGGATAATTATTTGTTGTGATGACATTGGAAACGGGTACTTAATAAGCAAAGAGGAGCGAAGGATCGGTAAAAAGGAGGCGATCAAATGAAAGTTCAGGCAAAAAATGTCATGAATCCCAAAGTTATTAGCGTAACCGTTGGAACCACATTAAAGGAAGCCATAAGAATTTTTGCAGATCAAAAAATCAGTGCTTTGCCAGTAGTAGATATGGAGGAGAATTTAGTAGGTATTTTAACAGAAAGCGACGTAGTTGAATATTCCAACAAAGTACATGTAGTTCCTATGCTCGATTCATCAGGATGGATTTCTCCATATGAAAATCCAGGAGCAACCATGGATTATAAGCAAGGTTTTGAACTGATGGAGAAGACAGTTGTGGAAAAAATAATGACGAAAAAAGTAGTGACCGTTCAACCAGAGACATTGGGATCTGAAATCGCCCAAAAGATGAAAAAGAAAAAAATAAATCATGTGCCAGTAGTGAATGAAAAAGGAAAGCTCTGTGGGATTATTGCCAGAGCAGATATGATTAATTATTTAGCATCCTTAGGAGAATAAAAAAAAGACCCCAGTAAAAAGAGCTGGGGTCTCATCTCTTGATAGCTAGTGGTGGTAATACTGACTTGAAAAACCAGTGGAAAGCGGGGGGGAACAGTGGAATATCATTTTTTTGAATTAGTAGAGATGAAAAAAGTTCAGAAAATGATGGATTTACTTTACGATGCTACAGGAATTCTGACAGCTGTGTTGGATTTAGAAGGCAACGTACTAACCGCATCTGGGTGGTGTGGAATTTGTGTAAAATTTCATCGTAAGCATCCAACAACCAATAATCGTTGTGGCATAAGCGATCAACAAATCAATAAAATGCTTAAAGAAGGAGAGAGATACGTAATTTATCCCTGCGAAAACGGGTTGATGGATGCAGCGACACGAGTGATGGTTCGGGGATACCATGTGGCCAACGTGTATACGGGACAATTTTTACTACAGGAACCAGATGTCAAGGTTTTTCGTCAACAGGCAGTAACCTTTGGATTTGATGAGGAAGAATACTTGGAAGCTTTGGAAAGGGTGGCAGTTTACAGCGAGAAAAAAATTCAGAGTATTATGGAATATCTTTGTAGCCAAGCAGAAATGTTGGGAGAAATGGGATATAAAGAAATAGAAGCGCGTCGTTCAGCTACAGCATTGCAGCAGACCTGCGAAGACTTGGAAAACACAAAAGAAGTATTAACAGCAACCTTGGAAGAGTTAAGAGATCAATATGAGGAGCTTTTGGAATAAAAATACCTTATAGATGGTGGAATGAAGATTGGGGAGGACCTACTATGCGCAATCGGCCAATGGTATTGGAGAACGATTCTCTTCGAGAAGCTTGGGAAATATGTGTAAAAACAAAGATACCACCTGTGGACCTTCTACGAAGCGAAGTTGCTGCTTCTTGGAAACGAAGTTTGGACTTATCTATTGATCCTTACGATGGGGTATGCAAAAAAGTTATGGAAAGACAAGACGTTCCAAAATTATTGCAAAAAAACAAAAATATCCTTGATATAGCAAGGCCTATTATGAAAACTCTTTACAAAAGTGTTCAAGGAAATAGCTTTGTAGTAGTTCTTACCGATGAAAAGGGACAGGTTTTGGAAATGATTGGAGACGAAGAAGTGCTACAAGCATCTAAATCAATACGTTTTACAGTAGGAGCCAATTGGAGCGAAGCTTCTGTTGGTACCAATGCCATAGGAACCTGTCTTATGCTGGACAAACCATTGGCCATAGCTGGAGCAGAACATTTTTGCAAAAAGCATCATCCTTGGTTTTGCTCCTCAGCCCCTATTCATGAGTACTCTGGAAGTATCATTGGATGCTTAAACCTGTCCTGTTCTGTAAAACGAAATTATAAAAAAGATCAGGGAATTGTAGTAGCTGCGGTAAGAGCTATTGAAAATCAGCTTCACAGGGGTGAAACCCAAGAAAAGCTATTGGAAGCCCATAAACATTTAACAACTGTGATGAGCAGTATTTCTGAAGGGATTATGTCTTTAGATGAAAAAAGGAGAATAACCCATGTCAATGCAGCTTTTGGTCGAATGTTTGGAGCTCATGTCAGTCATTTGATAGGCGTGGATGCAGCAGCAATTCTTCAGGAAAACAAGCGAATTTCACACGTGTTGAAAACAGGACAGCCTTGCTTGGAAGAAGAACTACGAATCGAAACAGATCAAAAACAAATTCATTGCACCTTTAGTGCAACACCAATTCTGACACGTTTCGGCCAAGTAAAAGGTGCGGTTTTGGTGTTTAGAGAGATGAAACAAGTTCATCAAATGATTCATAAGATAGCTGGTTCTCAAGCTCGATATCGGTTTAAGGATATCATTGGCACCAGTAGCCAAATAAAAAAAGTGATGCAAAAAGGGAAGCATGTGGCACAAGGCCCCTCAACGGTTTTGGTGCTGGGAGAAAGTGGAACTGGAAAAGAAATGATTGCTCAGGCTATACATAACGCTAGTGATCGAAGAGATGCTCCTTTTGTGGCATTAAACTGTGCCGCGATGCCTCGGGAGTTGATTCAGAGTGAACTGTTTGGTTATCGGGAAGGAGCTTTTACCGGGGCTTCGAAAGGCGGAAGACCTGGAAAATTTGAGTTGGCAGATGGAGGTACAGTCTTTTTAGATGAAATAGGGGATATGCCTTTAGATATGCAAGCAAACCTACTTCGTGTCCTTCAAGAAAACAGTGTGTTACGAGTGGGAGGAGATTACGCTATTGCTATAGACGTGCGACTGGTGGCTGCAACGAATAAAAATCTTCAAGAACAAGTAGCCAGAGGTGAATTTCGTCAAGATCTTTTCTATCGTTTAAATGTGGTGTCTATTACGGTTCCCCCACTACGAGAAAGAAGAGAAGATATTCATCTTCTCGTGTCATATTTTTGCGATAAAATTGCTCTTAAACTTGGGAAACCAATCTATACGATAGAAGACGAGGTATACCAAAGGCTAGAATCCTATGATTGGCCAGGCAACGTCCGTGAACTGGAAAATGTTGTAGAATATGCTATTAATATGGTGCAGGGATCCACCCTAACCCTAGACCTGCTTCCCCCATACCTGGGAGTTGCTTCTCATTATTCCCATCAAGAAAAAAGCGAAAAAAATGAGATTCAGTCCTTGGAACAAATAGAAGCACAAGCAATTCGTGAAGCCATTGGACGAAATAAAGGTAAAGTATCAGCAACAGCCGCACAGCTTGGTATTGCAAGGAATACTCTTTATGAGAAAATGAAAAAATATCATATAAAAAAGTAGAGAAAAGAAAAGAGTGAAATTAAAATGTTAGAAAACAGGACATGACCTGTTTTCTAACATTTTTTTGTAGTGAAAGAAAAAGGAAGAGTGTTTTAAGGGGATACTGACACTGTAGAGGAGGCTATCAGGAGGGACAGCGTTAGAAAATAGGACGATTGGTCAAGAGAAAGAAAGTAGCTGAAGGGAGAAGTTATAGGAAAACAGAAACAGACTTCCTTGTAAAACCAATGAAGAGAGCCTATAACGTATTTGTTTATGCGAATATTAGAAATTGGCATGAAATATGCAGATATATAGGAGTGGAAGATAAAACAGGAGGTGAGGAAGGATGTGGAGGCGGTATATTATTGAACTGGGTTTTGGGACAGATCTTCATGGTCAAGACATGACGAAAGCAGCTAAACGAGCTGTAGAGGATGCTATTCGGCGCAGTTGTCTTTGCGGTTTGGATGAAGTGCTTGGGATTCAAGATTTCGAAGAAATCCGAGTTCATGTCACCATCGCCTGTCCTAGTCCAGAAACCATACAGGAGTCGGAAGTACTATCTGTACTACCTGTTGGTCAAAAATCTATCAAGGTCATGAAGGGAGGGATGGCTGTTCCTGGCTTGTATGTTCAGGGATTTGGCGACATTGATGATAGTGTGGTCGTGGCCAATGCATGCGTCGAAGTGTCCGTTGCAATGGATTGAAATGAGGAGGTGTCATGTGAATGGAAATGGAAAAAGGCATGTTACTGAATATGTATCGTAAAATGCAGGAAATCCGTATTTTTGAAACTCGAGTGACAGAATTGTTTGCAGCAGGAGAAATACCTGGTTTTGTTCATTCCTATTTAGGGGAAGAAGCCGTTGCAGTAGGTACATGTAGCAACTTAAAGGATACGGATTATATTACCAGTACGCACCGTGGTCATGGTCATTTAATTGCAAAAGGTGGTCAACTAAATGAAATGATGGCGGAACTGTACGGGAAGGCTACTGGATACTGCAAAGGAAAAGGCGGATCCATGCATATAGCAGATGTAGATCTGGGTATTCTAGGGGCCAATGGAATTGTTGGAGGCGGCTTTACTATTGCGGCAGGTGCTGGCCTTGCGGCTAAAATCCAAAAGAAAGACGATGTAACCGTATGTTTCTTTGGAGACGGAGCCTCTAATATATCCACTTTTCACGAAGGAATAAATCTGGCGTCGGTTTGGGATTTGCCAGTTGTATTTGTATGTGAAAACAATATGTATGGAATTTCCTTAAGTCAAGAAAAGCATCAGAAAGTTAAAGATGTTTCTGATCGAGCGGTTTCTTATGGGATTCCAGGTGTTACAGTAGATGGAAACGATGTAGTAGCAGTGTATGAGGCTATAAAAGAAGCTGTTAAACGAGCGAGAAACGGAGAAGGACCAAGCTTAATTGAGTGCAAAACCTATCGTCATAGAGGTCATTTTGAAGGAGATCCTACGAATTATCGCCCAGATGAAGAAGTAGAACAGTGGAAAGCCAAAGAGCCTGTGGGAAGATTTCGAAAGAAACTGATAGAACTAGAAATCTGTGAAGAGCATGAGTTAAAAGCCATAGAGGAAGAAGTGGCAGACCAAGTGGAAAAAGCCGTAAAATTTGCAAAAGAGAGTCCAGATCCAGCAGAAGAAGAGGCGGTTCAGGATGTATACACAGATATGGTAGAGGAGGTGTGGTCCTGATGGCAAAAATGACAAGCGCAGAAGCAATTCGTGAAGCTTTGCGGCAAGAAATGGATCGAGACGACAGAGTTTTTATTTTGGGAGAAGATGTTGGACAGTTTGGAGGATGCTTTGGTGTAACAGGAGATTTGTTTACTAAGTATGGAGAAGAAAGGGTTCGAGACACCCCGATTTCTGAAACAGCTATTGTGGGAGCAGCCGTTGGTGCAGCAGCCGTTGGAATGAGACCAGTGGCAGAATTAATGTTTAATGATTTTCTAACGGTTTCGATGGATCAAGTAGTAAATCAGGCAGCGAAAATGCGTTATATGTTTGGTGGAAAGGCTATGGTTCCAATGACCCTCCGTATGCCATATGGGGGAGGCATATCGGCGGCAGCACAGCACTCCCAGTCTTTGGAAGCATGGGTCACTCATGTTCCGGGTTTGAAAGTTGTAATGCCGTCAACACCAGAAGACTATGCTGGACTGTTGATTACATCCATTCGAGATGATAACCCAGTCATGTTTTTTGAAAACAAAGTCCTCTATGGCATGGAAGGAGAAGTACCAGAAATCATTGATCCGATTCCCTTTGGAAAAGCCAGAATTCATAGACAAGGGGAGGATGTGACCATAGTAGCCCTTGGTGGCATGGTACCTCAGGCATTAGCCGCAGCGGAATCATTGGCTGGTGAAGGGATTTCTGTAGAAGTCTTGGATCCAAGAACCTTGGTTCCCTTAGATGTTGAGTCCATTAAATTGTCCATTGCCAAAACCAATCGACTAGTGGTTGTCCATGAGGCCATAAAGAGAAGTGGATTTGGAGCTGAAATTGCGGCTATTGTAGCAGATGAATGCTTTGATGACTTAGATGCTCCCATAAAACGGGTGGGAGCACTGAATGTACCGATTCCATTCAATCCTATATTAGAACAATATGTTGTGCCAAATGCGGATCGGATTATAAAAGTGATCAAAGATATGATGTAATCCATGCAATTTAACAAAGCCGCCGACGGCGGCTTTGTCATTCTTCATCAAAGGAGATGAACCCATGGCAAGCATAGGCATTATTGCGAACCCAGCTTCTGGAAGGGATATACGACGACTGGTGGCCTATGGAACTGTAATTGATAATCAAGAAAAAATCAATATGGTCGAACGTTTGATTTTGGGAGCCTTAGCAGTGAAGGTTGACCAAATTTATATAATGCCAGATAGTTACGGACTTGGGGAACAAGCAATTTGCAAACTTCGTCACAAAATTGATACCCAGCGAGTGTCCATCTTGGATATGCCTATGGAAGGAACACAAAATGACTCTAGTAGAGCCGCCGCCATTATGGAATCCATAGGCATAAAGGTACTTATCACCATGGGTGGAGACGGCACCAATCGAGCCGTCACCAAGGGGAGCATGAAGATTCCGCTGATTCCCATCTCAACAGGAACCAATAACGTGTTTCCGCAGTTTATCGAAGGTACGGTAGCTGGTCTAATGGCTGGGTTAATGGCGAAGCATCCAGCATTACATCAAGGTGTGGAACAGCATAAAAAGCTAGATATAGTGAAAAACGATGAAATCGTGGAACATGCATTAGTAGATGCAGTAACCTCAAAGGAAATGTTTATTGGCAGTCGGGCGATTTGGGAGATGGAAAATGTATCAGAAGTTTTTTTAACCCGTGCCCAACCCCATAATATTGGGTTATCAGCTTTGGGGGGTTACTTGGATCCCTTGGACTCTATGGAACCCAAAGGCCTCAGGTTAATTATTGGCAAAGGTGGAGGGGTGGTATTAGCTCCCATTGCACCTGGATTGATACGAGAAGTACCCATTGCACAAAGCAGTCGAATAGAGCCAAATGTCAGGATAACTATTTGCAAAACACCTGGCATTATTGCCTTAGATGGAGAGAGGGAAGTCGAAATCCATAAAAAGGATACGGCTTCCATCATGCTGAACTTAGAAGGGCCTAAAGTAGTCAATTTGAAAAAAGTAATGAAATTGGCAACGAAAAACAATTTGATGATCTATGATAAGGAGATGATTCAATGGCTGTAAAAATAGTCATGCCAAAACTAGGGTTAACCATGAAAGAAGGAACCGTAAACAAATGGTTGAAAAAAGAAGGTGAATCCGTAAAAAAAGGCGAAGCCTTATTTGAAGTCTCTACGGATAAAATAAATAATGAAATCGAATCTCCTGGAGACGGCATTTTACGAAAAATCATCGTACCCGCTGAGACAAAAGTAGGCGTATCCACATTGTTAGGGATCATTGGAGAGGCGAATGAAGATATTTCTGGCTTTGAATCAGAAGCACCTGAAGCATCGCAAAAACCAGAAAAACAATCTGCAGCAGCCCTTAAAACAGCAGTACCCAAAGCAGTCTCTCCCAGTTCAGATGAAAAAATTCGCGTGTCACCAGTAGCTAAAAAGCTGGCGGAAGAGAAAGGGATTCCATTAGAAAACATTAAAGGATCAGGGCCTAAAGCCAGAATTACCAAAGAAGATGTTGAAAATTATCAACCAGTAATGATTTCTGCTACAGGAGCACAGCCAGCAGAGCAAGAAGTGAAAGGAATTCCAATGGAGGGGCTCCGAGAAATTATTGCCGAACGTTTGCAGACAAGCTGGCAGCAGGCCCCTCATGTTACCATCACCCGTGAAGTAGATGTTAGCGCATTAAAGCTACTGAAAGATCGAATTAAATCAGAAAGAAATCAAAAAGTATCTTTCACAGATATAATAGCGATCCTAACGGCCAAAGCATTACAAAAACATCCGGATTTGAACGCTCAGTTTGCCGATGGATTATTGTATCGGCATCAAGGGGTACATCTTGGAATAGCAGTTGCACTGGAAGATGGGCTCATGGTACCGGTCGTGAAAAATGCACATCAAAAAAGTATGATAGAAATCCACGAAGAAATAGGAACTTTAGTACAACAAGCAAAATTCAACCGCTTAGAAGCAGAAGCATTGTCTGGAGCTACCTTTACCATTACCAATCTAGGAATGGAAGGGGTGGACGCATTTACCCCCATTATTAATCCTCCAGAATGTGCCATTCTTGGCATAGGACGCATTGTAGATAAACCTGTATTTGTTGAAGATGAGTTGCTGCGGAGGCCTATGATGTGGCTATCCCTCTCCTTTGATCATCGTATCGTAGATGGACAGGTAGCCGCTCGGTTTATTAACACGCTGAATCAGTCCATCGAAGAACCAGGAATGACCTTGGTTTAGCAAAGGAGGCAAATCATGAAACTAGTTATTGTAGGTGGTGGTCCTGGCGGGTATGCAGCCGCCATCCGAGGAGCACAATTGGGGGCCGAGGTCACCCTTATCGAAGAACATAAAGTAGGAGGTGTTTGCCTGAACACTGGCTGCATCCCTACAAAAACATTGCTGAGAGCAGCTCGTTGGATTCATGAGCAGGAGAAAATGGAAGCCTATGGGCTTTCGGTCCAGATGTCTTTGGATTTTAAAGCATTGATGCAACGAAAAGAGGAAGTGGTGAAACAACTTACTACCAACATAGAAAGATTGCTGGCAGCACATAAAATCAACATAGTGCATGGAAGAGCCTTTGTTCAGAAAGAAAAAGCAGTGATCGTCACCACGGAAACAGGTCAACAAGAAATTCCTTACGAAAAGTTGATTTTGGCTACCGGTTCTCGTCCTATTATGCCACCAATTTTGGGGCTGGATTTGCCACAAGTAGTGGATAGTACTGGAGCTCTTTCTTTTCAAGAAACTCCAGAAGAGATAACGATTTTAGGTGGCGGCGTAATTGCCATTGAGTTTGCCATCCTATTTCAAGCCTTGGGTAGTAAGGTGACCATATTGGAAATGCTTCCTACCATCCTACCAAGAGAAGATGAGCTGGTGCAGCAAGCCATGACAGAAATCCTAAAACAACGTGGAATTAACGTATTTACGGGTGCTACCTTGAGTAAAGTAGAAAAAGATGAAGATGGTCTGAAACTGACAGTTAGAGGCGAAGGAGTTCCAGAAACAAAGAAAACTCAAAAATTGCTGGTAGCGACGGGGCGTCAACCCAATGTAGAAAATATTGGATTGGAAGCATTAGGAGTAGCCTTGAAAAAAAATGCAGTGGACATCAATGAATATTTAGAAACAAATATTCAAGGAGTTTATGCCATTGGAGACTGTACGGCTAAAATAATGTTAGCACATGCGGCGGCGCATCAAGGATTGTTAGCTGCAGAAAATGCCATGGGACATGGCAAAAAAATGGATTATCGATGTATTCCTGGTGGTTTATATACCTTTCCTGAAGCCGCCAGTGTAGGCATGACAGAACAAGAAGCTCAAGACAGTAGAGGCGATGTGAAAGTAGGATTATTCCCATATGAAGCCCTAGGAAAAGCCCTTGCGGATTACGAAATGGAAGGATTCATTAAGATTATTGCTACAGCTCATACAAACGAAATACTTGGGGTTCACATTCTAGGGGATAGAGCAACGGATTTGATCGCAGAAGGCGCCTTAGCCATAGGGATGGAGGCGTGTTTGGAAGAAGTGGCTCATCAAGTACATGGGCATCCTACTTTTAATGAAGGGATGGGAGAAGCTGCAATGGCAGCCTTGGGGTTTCCGATACACTTATTTCCTGAATGAAGTCCAATTTCATAGAAATGGTATGAATCAGCTCTCTGTCATGTAGCATAGGCAGAGGGTTTTTCTTTGGCTAAAAAATAGAGAAGATGCCATGTTGAGAAAGACGAATCTATGATAAAATAAAAGTCAGTGAATTCCAAAAAAAGCAGCAGTTCAGAAATGGAGTGACAATTATGAGCGAAAATCTTGAATTCCATCGAAATGGAGAAGGCCCCACACTACTCTTTCTTCACGGACTCGGCTCTAATAGACATTGTTGGGTGGATACAGTGGAAAAGCTAAAGTCAGACTATCATTGCGTGACCTTGGATCTTCATGGACATGGAGACAACCAAAAGGTACCAGATCTGTTAACAGTAGAAAGCGCTGCAGATGAAATAGCCCAGATGATAAAAAAAGAAAAATGGATGCCAAGTGCGGTGATAGGACACAGTTTAGGTGGCATGATTGGTCTGATGCTAGAGCTAAAAAACCCACAGCTCACCAATAAACTGATTGTCTTAGATACCCCTACCCGACAAATTCGTTTTTGGATTCTTAAGCGTATGGTAATGAATACCCTTGATAAAAACTTTGATAAAGCAATCGCCAAACAATATGCACATATGACTGGAGATATGGACTTATATCATCAACTGGTGGAAACGTGTAAAGAAACAAATAGAGAGGCCTATCTTCGTTTTATGAAGAGTCTTCTATATACAGAACTGCATGAAAAGGTAAAAAAAATAAGCGTGCCTATCCATTTGATTTTGAGTCGAAGTTTGGCTCCAACAGAAGCATTGAAAGACAAAGTGATTCAAAAATATGGATATGAACATTTGCCTAAAGAAAACATCCATCGAAGTATTAAGGCCGGTCATTTTACAATGATGGAAAAGCCAGAAGCTTTTGCTGAAACCCTTCGTAAAATTGTAGAAAAGAAAGTGGAAGCATGAGAATTCAGAATTTTATCGAACTGTTTGGTAAGAAGTGAAAATTAAGGGTATCACAAAAGAACATAAGGATAGGAGGTAAGGAGAATGAAATACTGCACATTCTGTGAAGAGGTTGAAAAAACCAAGTACTTAGAAAATGAATATGCCTATGCAGTGTACGATCTTTTTCCGGTAAATCATGGACATACCCTCATTATTCCCAAGAGGCACACAGAAGGCCCTTTCGATCTGGATTCAGAAGAAATTCTTGCCATTTACCAACTGATGAAGGAATGTAAAACAGTTTTAGATAAGGAATTTCAGCCAGAAGGTTATAATATAGGTGCTAACGTAGGAAAGGTGGCAGGACAGTCGGTTTTTCACCTGCATTTTCATATGATTCCTAGGTATAAAGATGATGTGGTTAAACCAAGAGGCGGTATCAGAAATTTCAAAGATCCATTGGTGGAATATCCAGAGTTCTAATACATCTGGGGAAGACAAATGTTTTTTCAGCGTTGACAATTCTCCTTGTATCATGTAGAATCAGAGATTATAAAAATCCAGCAAAGTACATGTCATGCTGAAAAATAACGTGCTTTGCAAGGAAAAGGAGTTTGTCATATGCCTAAATTTGCAAGTCGCATGAAATCAATGGAGAAATCTGCTGCTGTGATTCGGAATCTGTTTGGTGCCATGAACGATCCAGACGTTATTTCTTTTGGCGGTGGAGCAATAGCACAAGAGTGCTTGCCTGTTGAAAGGATTAGGGAAATAACCCAGGATGTATTACAAAGAGAGACACGAGGAATCGAAGCCCTATCTTATGGACCTGTGATGGGAATCCAAGATTTAAGAGAAGTGGCCATTAGTGATTTAATCGAACCCAAAGGGCTTCCAGCAAAAGTGGACAATACCATGATAGTGGCAGGAGGACTTGAAGCCATAAACCTCATGTGTCAGGTATTTATTGATCCAGGAGATGTTATTTTAGTAGAATCTCCTACGTTTGTTCATTCTGTTGAGATTTTTGATATGTTTCAGGCACGTTGTATAGCTGTTGAAACCGATGAAAATGGAATGAATATGGAAGATTTGGAAGAAAAAATAAAGAAATATCATCCCAAAATGATTTACTTGATTCCTACTTTTCAAAATCCAACAGGAAGAACCTTATCTTTGGAACGAAGGAAAAAAGCAGCTCTTTTGGCCAGTCAGTATGAGGTGGTGATGCTGGAAGATGATCCATATCGAGATATTCGCTACAGTGGTGTTGAATTGCCGCCAGTGAAAGCTTTTGATACGACAGGGAATGTGGTGATGGCCAATAGCTTTTCAAAAATATTTTCCCCAGGGAGTCGGTTAGGATACCTGGTAGCAGATGAAGAAATCATCTGTAAACTAGCAGATGCCAAAAGCGCTACCAATTCTCATACTGCGATTCTACCGCAGATCATATGTTCTGAATTTTTTCGTCGGGGCCATTATCCTGCTCATCATCAGAAACTTTGTGAAGTTCATAAAGAACGCCGTGACTGTATGCTACAATCCATTGATGAATTTTTTCCAGAAGGAACAAAACGAATAAATCCAGATGGAGGACTCTTTACTTGGGCAGAGTTACCTGCAGGCCTAAACACAACAGAACTTCTGATTGAATCTACACAAAACCCAGGGGTAAAGGTAGCCTATGTAGCGGGAGAAGGGTTTTTTACAGAAGGAAATGGAAAAGGAAACAATTGTATGCGGCTCAGTTTTGGAGCAGTACCCCCGAAAAAAATTCAGCTAGGAATAGAAAAACTTGGGACCTTGTTGAAAAGATATGATAGAAAGGTACCCATGTCTGTTGGGAGCTAAAAAATTTGAGCAAAGCGTTGCAGAAAAATGTCTGCAACGCTTTTAAATTTGATGCTTAAAAGTCATAATAGGGTAAGGAAGATACTAATAAAAGAATTGCAAACGGGTGGTACTTCTGAGACGATTTTGGCAAGGAGGGCTCTGTTGTGAAAAAGACTAAAGGACTAGAACGTGCAGAGAGA
Organism: Tindallia texcoconensis; assembly: GCF_055383815.1. NCBI lineage: Bacteria > Bacillati > Bacillota > Clostridia > Peptostreptococcales > Tindalliaceae > Tindallia > Tindallia texcoconensis. The sequence goes on along the minus strand of NZ_AP042431.1, from coordinate 652,185 downwards.
AAAGATTTGGAATGGAATCATATGATGCAAGAAATTATAAAGCATGATCCCAATGCCATAACAGTGCTTGATAAAAATCTTTATCATCTCTTTGTGAGTGATCGGTTTTTAAAAGATTACCAAATGGAAAGTCAGGATATTATTCATCGTCATCATTATGAAGTGTTTCCAGATATTCCGGAAAAATGGAAAAAAGCACATCAGAAAGCCCTAAAAGGTGAGGTCGTTCAAAGCAAAGAAAATAAGTACATACGAGAAAATGGATCGGTACAGTATACAAGTTGGGAATGCAGACCTTGGCACCGAATAGACGGTGAAATTGGTGGTATTGTCCTGTATACAGAGGTAGTAACAGAGTGGGTGGTAGCACGAGAAAAAATACGGGAAAGAGAATTGTTTTTACAATCTATCCTAGATACCATTCAGGATGGCATTTGCGTAATGGATTCGGATCAAAAATTGATTCGGGTAAATGAAACGATAAAGCGTTGGTATAAAGACGATTTGCCCCTAGAAGGCAAACGATGTCATGACGTGTATCGAGGGAGCAATGACATATGCGATGGTTGTTCGGTGAAGCAAGCCATGAAATCAAGGAAGTTAGAAATGACGGAAGTTAGTCGGACTCTTCGTACCGGAGAAATAAAAGTCATGGAACAATATGCATACCCAATGATAGATGACAAAGGCCAGGTCATTGCAGTGGTTCAATATATAAGGGATATTACTAGACAAAAAGAATCGGAAGCAATGCTGAAAAAAACCAACGAACAGCTTCAACTAGCTAAAGAAGCGGCAGAAGCAGTAAATGAAGCTAAGTCTCAATTTTTAGCGAATATGAATCATGAGCTACGTACCCCTATTAACGGATTGATGGGGATGCTACAGTTGTTAAAAATGACTGAAATTTCTGAAGAGCAGGCGGAGTACTTAGAATTATCCATGAATGCGTGCCAATCACTGACGAAGGTGATACAGGATATTCTCAACTATGCCAAGCTAAAGCAAAAGAAAGAGGATTTGATTGAAGAAGTTTTTTCACCAAAGACAGTGCTTGGTGAAGTCATGGAATTGTATCTTATTTCAGCCAACCATAAGGGTTTATTCATGGAAATGGAGATAGACGAAAGTGTTCCGCAAAAGTTAAAGGGAGATGGGTATAAACTAAAAAGGATCTTAAATAATTTATTGGGAAATGCTGTTAAATTTACAGAAAGAGGAAAGATACAGCTTTCGGTGTTGGCAGAAGAATCTTTTCAGGAGTCACAGATAAAGACCATATGGAGAATTAGTGACACTGGAATTGGAATCCCGAAAGAAAGAATAGAGGTTATTTTTGATGGTTTTAAGCAGGGAGACAACTCCCACACTCGTCCTTATGGTGGCGTAGGACTTGGTCTTTCGACGGCCCAAGAACTTGCTGAACTCATGGGTGGAAGGGTATTCGCAGAAAGTGTTCCAGAGGAAGGGAGTATCTTCATACTGGAATGTGAAATGAAAGTAGAAGAGCGATGAGAAGTATTATAACGTGCAGTCAGCAAAAAGGGAGGGTATACAACAGATATAAAGCCACTAATACAAAGAAAAACAAAGATAGTTGATTGAAAAAGGAGATGATGAATATGAAAGAGAGTAAAGTGCCTATCTTGGGGAGGTTTGGAATTCGTGCAAAACTCCTAATAAGTACTATTGTAGCCTTGCTTATTAGTCCAACCATTGCTGTCTATATGAACACTTTACTTCAGCGAATTGATATTTTTGCTGGAAGCAATTATGCTGTTCAGATTGCAACTGTCATTAACATTGGAACCGTCACCACAGTGATTATGTTGTTAACCGATTATATTGTTTTGAAACCATTAAAGAGGATTATTTCGGTAACGGATGATATTGCTGGTAATCTTTCACTAAACAGACGGATAGAAATTAAGAGCCAAGATGAAATGAGGGTTTTGGCGAGCACAATTAATCAGTTTGTAGAAAGTATTCACCATAGTGTTGATGAAATCGATGAAACTACTGGTACGTTGAAAAAAACTTCTCAAAACCTAGGAGATGTGGCTACTACTTTGGCAGCTGGAAGTCAGGAGTTAAAAGCTTCTATGGATAATGTGACTTGTTCCATCGAAAAGATTGTTGACGGGACTTCTGGAGTAGCAAAGGACACAGAAGAAGTAGAAAAAAGCATACAGGAAATTGTAATTGCTATTGAAAATGTCAATGAAACTGTTGGTAATATGGTTTCGGCTACAGAACAAACATCAGCAGGTGCCGCATTGGTTGAAGATTTGATTTCTAACATATCCCACAAACTTCAAAATAGCAATCATTCCACAGAACAAGTGGCCAAGTCTATGAACAACGTTATGACGGCGGTGAAGGAAATAGACACTTCTCTTAATGAAGTCAGTAGGAACTGTGAAAAGTCTACCCACATCTCTGAAAAGGCACAGAAAGAAGTGAAAGAAGCAAATAAAGTGATTGAGGATATGGACCGTGGATCCACTGAAATAGGAAAAATTCTAAAAGTAATTAAAGATATTTCTGACCAGACAAATATGCTAGCCTTAAACGCTGCTATTGAAGCTGCAGGTGCAGGAGAAGCTGGTAAAGGTTTTGCTGTAGTTGCTAATGAGGTAAAAGAACTGGCAAAGCAAACTGTGGATGCAACGGAGGACATTCGTGCTCAGGTTGAGCGGATGAAGTCCAGATCTGAGGTGGCTGTAGAGGCCATCGGGTCTATTACAAAAGTGATTGATGACATTGGAGAAATAACTGGAGTAATTGCAACATCAGTGACAGAACAATCAGCAACTGCGGGGAGTATTTCAGATTCTGTGGTGAGTGCTTCAGAAGAAGTTGATAAGGTTACACAAGAAGTGGTAGGGATAACCATGGACGTGAAGATGGCGACTCAAAGAGTGAAAGAAATTGCTGACGGGATAAATGATCTAGCACGATCTGCTTCTAGTATTTCTGATTCCACTGAAAATGTGACAGATAATGTTGAAGCAGTTTCTGAAAAAATAAGAAGTGTAGCGGATACTTCAACTAAAACAGCTTCTGGAGCCCAAAATATTGGAACAAGTGTAAAGGATGTGAATCAAAGTTCTGAAGATAATGCAATAAAAGCAGAAGAAACCAGTCATACTGCTGCTCAAATTGGAGATGTAACAAAATCCCTTGAACAAATAGTAGCCCGATTTAACCTATGAAAAGGATCTTGTGGATTACCATCGACCTTTGCATCAAAGAACTAACTATTTCTGATTAGAAACTATACGGAAGAAAGGGAGGGTGAGTAAAAATGAAACGAATATTTCGGATAAGCATTATGCTCGTGTTAATACTGGCATTGGTGACATCAAGTGTTCAGGCAGTTCCATCACCAAGAATGCTGCGGCAAACAGAAAGTGAAGAACAAAAGGAAAGATGCGGATCAGAGAAAGAGCTGCCGCCTGGACTTCGTGGTAAAGGCATACCTCCAGGACTGGAAAAGAAAGACGGTTTACCACCAGGATTAATAGAAAAAATAAATGATTTACCAACAGGTATTCAGATGCGATTTAAAGATGTACTGAAATAGGAAGATTTATGAGGATCAGAAGTAGAATCCATTCAGGTAGAAGGACCTGATTATGTAGTGATTTCAAAAGAAAAAGATGGTTTAGTAGTCAAGTATAGCCCTGTGGTAAAGGATCAGTACAGGCGTACTATGGATGAAGAAGGTCCATTGAAATTAATAAACCCTAAGGAACTGAAAGGCATTTACTTTGATAATAATGAAAATAAAGTTGGTGAACTTTGTGTTACGTATGATGCAGACCCTGGCGAAATTGAAATGGAAGCTGTTTCAATGAGTGATAAAAGCGTTTCAATATGGTTTTAGATGGTAACTCTGATCATGATGAGGACAATGCAGAGGAAAAATTAGATGGCTTGGTGAAGGTTGAAAAGGATGCTTTTATTCAAGCTCGTAGCAACACACTGAAGAATTCAGTCGTAGGATTTGGTATATGAATGGAAGCTTATGAGGAAGATCAACAAAAGTATTTTGAAGATGAAAAACAATGTACTGAGCATAATATATTCCTAAATACTGACCAAAAAGTTATTTTTTATGATTATAGTGATGAAGGGAAGGTCCTTTATCTGCTGGAAGACGAACAATAAACTACAGCGAAGTATTTGAAACCATTGTTGATTATTTTATTGCCATCGCCTATTAGTGATTGAAATGAAGATAAAAAGCTAAAAAGAACAGTAGGCGCATTGCCAATTGGAAATGCGCTTTTGTTATCAAAAAATCAGCAGATAATATTGATGTAAGAGTCGAGAGATTCACGTAGGTATCTGTTAGAGTGGTGAGACGAAGGTTCTAATGGAGACTTAAAGCTATCTTTTATCTTTATAAAAGGAGATTCAAATGTTATGTCGAATAATAGTAAAGAAGGAATAAAAATGCATTAGATCATCATGTTAAGTGGAGGTAGAATAAGTGTATGCGAAAAAAATATGTTTTAACGAGTATCCTCCTGATCCTGTTAATCATAGCATCGGTGAATACAGTATTGAAAACTGGATATAACACTAGTATTTCTGAATTTTTGGGTACAACGGCTCGTCTCACAGAAGAAGAACGGCAATGGCTACAGTCCTATGGAGATATTATTTACGGATCCGATCAATATGCACCGCCGTTACGTTATCAGGACAAGGAAACCTTACAATATAAAGGCATTATGGTGGATTATATTAATGCACTTTCCATAGAGTTGGGAAAAGAAATACAGGTGAAACCCCTGGTATGGGAAGAAGCCTTGGAAAAATTAGCGAAAGGAGAAACGCATATTGCGGATATGTATCCCTCAGAAGAACGAGGGGAACATTATTTGTTCACCAAACCAATTTATAACCAAAGAGGAATTATTCTTATACCCGTAGAAAATAATAAGATTAAACACTATCATCATCTAGCCCATAAAACCGTTGCAGCACAAAAAGGGGACTATGTTAACGGTTTCTTGCTTGATAAGGTCGATCACATTGAGTTTCATCACGTTCCCAATTATAATGAGGGAATAAAGTTGCTGAAGCAAGGAAAAGTGGATGCTGTGGTTGGAGATGAACCCGTTATAAGCTTTATGGTGGATAAGATGGGCATCAGTGATCAATATAAAATAGCAGAGTACCCACTGTATGAAATCGAGAGTGTTTTAGCAGTGCCAAAATCTGAGACGAAACTTCTGAGTATTCTAAACAAAGGGATTACAAATCTTAATCAAAAAGAAACCATGACCGATATTCAGCGAAAATGGTTTGGAATATCCGCACCATTTATTAAAGAAAGGGTTTCTGAAAGAATGATTTTACAAGTTGGTGGGATTCTATCGGTTACTGTGATGGCTTTTGTTTTGATTTACGCTTGGAATCATCAGCTCAAAAAAGAAGTTGCTAAAAGGACAGAAGAGCTATATGTGAGCAGGCAGGACTTGGAAACAACCTTTAACGGATTAACTCACTTGATGATTGTAGTGAATAAAAATTGTCGGATTTTGAACGTGAACAAAGCATTTTGTAAATTAGTACAGGAGCATTCAGATATCATAATCGATAAAAACTGTAGCGACTATCCTGGACTGTTGCATAGGAATTGTGAGGAATGCCTAATAAAAAAAACCTTAAGAAAAGAAAAAGATTACCAAAAAGAATTTGAGTATGAAAATCGGATTTACGAAAAAAGCACATTTCCATTAAAAGACAAAGAAAGAAAATCTCACCGAGTGTTAATTATGATCAAAGATATTACAAATCTTCGCATCAGCGAACAACAGCTTCTGCACTCAAATAAAATGGCAGCTGTGGGTCAATTGGCTGCAGGAGTGGCTCATGAAATCAGGAACCCCATGGGTTTAATTCGAAATTACTGTTATCTCTTAAAAGACAATATAGATATGAAAGATAGGTTAAATGTAAAAGCCGTTCATGTTATTGAGAGTTCTGTGAAAAAAGCCAGTGATGTAATTGAAAATCTACTTAATTTTTCTAGAATTACTGGGGATCATGTGGAATATGTTCACATCAAAGACGTTATAGAGAGTGTTATGAAACTGGAGTATAAAGAAATGCAAAACCAGAACATACAAGAGACAGTGATATGCAGTGAAGATAACGAGTGCTACGTAAATCAAGAAGCATTAAAACATATCCTTATTAATTTAATATCCAACGCCATTGATGCCATGCCAGAAGGCGGGGACATAACCATCCGTTGTGAAAAAATGCAGGATATCTTACGGCTCTCCTGTACAGATACGGGGATTGGAATTAAGCCGACAGAACAGGAAAAAATATTCAATCCATTTTTTACAACAAAAGCTATAGGAAAAGGAACTGGTCTTGGGCTATACGTTGCATACAATGAAGTTAAGAAACTGGGAGGCAGTATATGGGTGCATAGCCGTTTGGGTGAGGGAACCACTTTTTTTATTGATCTGCCGCTGGAAGGAGGCGAATAGAGAATGAGTCATCAAAAGAGCCTTTCGATTTTGATTGTAGATGATGAAAAAGACTATAGAGAAGTTTTAAAGACCATTATAGAGAAAAAGGGGTATCGAGCCGATACGGCTGCTAGCGGAAAAGAAGCCTTGGAAAAATTGAGAAATAAATCTTACCATTTGGTATTGACAGATCTAATAATGGAAAACATGAATGGGATTGAATTATTAGAACAAATTAGCAAAGACTTTAGCGAGATAGAAGTAATTATTGTGACTGGTTATGGAACTATTCAAAATGCAGTGGAAGCTATGAAAAAAGGAGCCTTTACATATTTTATAAAAAGCCATGATCCAGAGACTTTGTTAATGGAAATTCACAGAATAGAAAAATTAACTTTTCTGGAGAATGAATGCGAAGTATTAAAGAGTATGCGTCCTAATATTGAGTGCATGGTAAATACGAAAAATAAAAAGTTTCAAAAGGTCTTGGATATAGCTGAAAAGACTTCAGAATGCAATATAAACATGCTAATTATTGGTGAATCTGGAGTAGGGAAAGAAGTAATGGCGGATTACATCCATCAATCCAGTGATCGAAAAAACCGCTGTATTATTGCAGTGAGTTGCCACGCTTTATCAGAAAACATGCTTGAGTCAGAGCTTTTTGGCCATGAAAAAGGGTCGTTTACCGGCGCTATTGAAAGAAGAAAAGGGAGATTCGAAGCAGCCCATGGCGGTACGCTTTTTTTGGATGAAATAGGAGAACTTTCTTTAAATACACAAGCAAAACTACTGCGGGCCATCGAAACAAAAAAAATAGAAAGAATTGGCAGTAACAAGTCAATAGACGTAGATTTTCGTTTGATTTGTGCAACCAACCAAGACTTACGTCAAGCTGTATCGAAAGGAACTTTTCGTGAAGATCTATTTTTTCGGATCAGCGCCATTATCATTGATATTCCGCCTTTGAGAGAACGAAAAGAAGATATTGTTGACTTAGTTAGCTATTTTGTTAAAAAATCTGAAAAAGATCTTAAAAAAAGCATTATTCATATAGAATCAGGGGTAATGGATTTTTTGATTACTTACGATTATCCAGGCAATATTCGAGAATTAAAGAACATCATCGAACGATTGGTGGTATTGTCATCGGAGGGCATTATTAAAGAGTCTGATTTACCAGAAGCACCAAAAAGTAGTGGTTGCCATAAGGGATATGGGGTCATCAAGCCATTAAAAGAGATGAGAAAAGAATTTGAAACCCAGTATATTGAAGAAGTCTTGAACCGATGCCAGCAAAACACTTCTGAAGCTGCAACAAAACTTAACATTAGTCGTAGACAGCTTTTTAATAAAATGACAGAATATGGCTTAAAATAAATGTAAATTTGCCAAGAGTTGGAAAAAAGTTTCATTGGATGGAAGTATTTTTCATAAGAAATGGAAAAAAGTTTCCGATTTCAAAAGGATATGCAATGAGCATATCCTTTTTGCGGTGAAAGAGCTTGATAAAAGCCGTTAGTGACCAATAGTCAGAAATGGCACACTACTTGCTACGTATTAAAAGGGAAAGACGTTTGGCGGATGAAAAGTCAAGAAAGGAGGCTTAGATCCACAAAGAAACTAGATGCTAGTCTATGCTACTGAATTAGGTGAGGAGGAATAAAATGACGAATAGAAACGAAATACTACCCAAAATGTGGCAAGTGTTATTTGTGTTAGGTGGTTTTTTAGTATTGGCCTTTATTTTTATTTCATCAGGAATTGGGGTGCAATTGGCTCTATTCGGTGGATGGTTTCTAGCCTTTGCAGTTGGAAAATCCATGGGAATGGCATATGAAGACATGGAGAAAGCCGCCATCGATGGAATTGCTAATGGAATGAATGCTATCTTGATCTTGTTGACAGTGGGAGCGCTTATTGGAACTTGGATTTCAGGTGGTATTGTACCGAGTTTTATTTACTATGGGCTTCAAACCATTCATCCATCCATATTTTTGTTGGCAACTTTATTGATTACATCCATTACCTCTTTGACAACTGGAACATCATGGGGGTCAGCTGGAACTGCTGGAATTGCAATGATGGGTATTGGAGCTGGACTTGGGATGCCACCGGCCTTAACGGCGGGTGCTGTGATTTCAGGTGCCTATTTTGGAGATAAGCTTTCACCAGTGTCAGACAGTACGATACTGACAGCATCGATGTCGGATGTAGATGTGATAGATCATGTAAAAGCCATGATTCCTGTCACCGTACCAGCGTATCTCATTACATCCGTAGCTTTTACCATCGTTGGATTTCGTTATAGTGATGGTGCAGCAGATTTAACACAGGTTAATGTTGTGATGGAATCCATCGAGAGCATTTTTAATGTGAGCTTATTATCACTGATCCCAATGATGCTGATTATTACCTTGTTGGTTATGAAAAAGCCAGCCATTCCTGTGATTGCATTTGGCGCGTTTTTAGGAATTGTGTGGGGGGTAATTTTCCAAGGATTACCAGCAACCCACGCGTTGACAACAGCTTGGGCACAAATTCCACAGGATACAGGATTAGAATTTATTGATAACATTTTAAGTCGTGGTGGAATGTCCTCCATGCTTGGTTCTTTGGCTATTATAATATTTGGATTGGGATTTGGTGGCTTACTGGGAGAGATAGGAATACTTAAGAAATTAACAAGAGTATTATTGGATAAATGGGTAAAAAATGCAGGAACTGCTTCGGTGGCCACTATTATTACTGGTTTTTTTGGTAATTTCTTTGGGAGTGGCATGTATGTTGCGTTAATTCTGACGCCAAAGATTATGAGTGAAAAAACAGATGAATTAGGATTGGATAGACGCGTGCTTTCTCGGAATGCTGAATTTGGTTCAACTCTAACCTCTGGAATGGTTCCCTGGAGCGATAATGGTGTATATATGGCGGGTATATTGGGTGTATCAACCTTAGAGTATTTACCTTTTATGTGGCTAGCCTTTTCATGTATTATTATTAGCATTATCTACGGGTTTACCAATAAATTTCTTTATGACTCCACTATTCATAAGGCTTAGGGAGCAAAACCCTCGCATCTTATTGTGAACTATTGTATACTTAAAGAGTCGTTATCATAACCGCTCTTCAAGAGCAGCGATCAAAGGAATATGAGAGATAGGGAGTGGGTTGCTTTGAATAAAATTCTATTAATTGCAACAGGAGGAACCATTGCCTCTGCCGAAGGTGGTGGTGGGTTAACACCCGCATTTGATGCAGATCAGATGATAGGAATGATCCCAGAACTAAAAGAAATATGTGAAATACAAGGAAAGATTATTATGAATGTGGACAGCACCAATATGGATCCAGACATGATGGTGACCATTGCAGAAACCATTGAAGAACACTATGATGATTTTGATGGATTTGTTGTGACCCATGGGACCGATACCATGGGATATACATCGGCGGTGTTAACCTATAGTTTGCAAAACATAAAAAAACCGGTTGTCTTAACGGGTTCTCAATTGTCTATTGGGGCTATGTATACCGACGCAAAACAAAACATCACGGATGCAGTGAGATTTGCCACAGAAGGAATGCCAGGAGTTTTTGTGGCCTTTGATGGGAAAATCATTAATGGAACTCGAGCAAAAAAAGTACGCACCAAAAGCATGGATGCTTTTGAGAGTTTTAATTTCCCCTTTGTGGCACAGGTAAAGTTAGGAAAAATAACCTTTAATCAGGATGCGTGTCAGAAGCTTCAGTCTCAAAACAGCAAACCTTATCAGATTAACACCTCCCTGTGTAAGGATGTAATGGTGATCAAACTCTTTACAGGGATGAAAACGGATATATTCGATTTTTTAAAACAGAATTACAGAGGCGTGATTATAGAAAGCTTTGGAATTGGCGGAGTACCCAACAAGAACATTAATATTTTAGGGAAACTGAAAGAGTTAATGGATGAGGGGGTTGCTGTGGTCATTACAACCCAATGTGTTGAAGAGGGAATCGACCTAGGAATATATGAGGTTGGAAAGGAACTAGCCAAACATCCTGTGATTTATGCTGGGGATATGAATTTGGAAGCTATTGTTGCAAAACTCATGTGGACACTTGGGAATTTCAGTAATTTGAAAGATACGAAACAGTTTATGGAAACTCCATTTTTTGGAGATTTGAATCAGTAAGCAATAGAAGATAAGTCCTGGAACCTTTTCTAAGGAGAAGGCTCCAGGACTTATTTTTTGTCAACAACAAGTCATGACAATTGTCATCTTTGTTTCACAGAAAGTCACTGTTGTAAAGAGGGAGATAAGATATACTATAGAGAAGCAAAGAAAATGTATGGGGAATGAAACGATAGATTTGAAAGGAGTCTTTGATATGGAAGATCATCAACATCAACAAATCAGTCCAATTAATCAGAAAGAACGCTTAGATATCTTGGATATTCTACGAGGATTTGCTATTTTTGGTATTTTAGTAGTTAATATCGACGGCATGGCTGGAGCCTCATGGCTACCAGGATATGTAACACCAACCCAACCTTGGTATGATGAAATAGCAAAAATCATGGTGGATTTCTTAGCCACTGGTAAATTCTATGTAATTTTTTCCTTCTTGTTCGGCTTAGGATTTTCAATTCAGATGAAACGAGCCGAAGAAAAAGGACAAGCCTTGCGATCCTTTTATCCTCGACGTCTGATCATTTTATTTATTATGGGGGCTCTTCATTCTGTTTTATTTTTTATTGGCGATATATTAAAACTTTATGCAGTGTTAGGATTATTGCTGTTAGCATTTCGAAAGAGGTCCAACTCTACGCTGATCCTTTGGGCCGCTGTCTTTTTGATATTAAATTTTATTGTGATAGCCTTGGTAGGAGGACCGTTGGCCAGTGCCGGAGATGTTCCGGATGAAATGAATTTTGCTGCAATGGCACAAGAAATTCATTTAGAAGGTTCTTTTGTTCAAGTAATCATGTTTCAGGCGGTAGGTTCTATAGTTGCCTTTTTTACTAGTTTGCTTGCCCAGGGAGGTACCGTGATGGCACTTTTCCTAATGGGCTTACTGGCAGGACGAAAGCAGATTTTCTATCATATGGAAGAAAAGCGAAAAACCTTGAAACATATATGGGTATGGGGTCTGGTTTTAGGACTCTCTTTTAATGGTGGATTTATTCTTTTTGCACAAGCCCCTTGGTTATCTAGTTTTTTTTGGATTATCGGTGCACCGATTTTGGGAGCAGCCTATGTGAGCGGGTTGTGCTTGCTACGTCTTGGAAACACAGGGGCAACGCTATTGGCACCTATTGCCAATGTGGGGCGAATGGCCCTTACTAACTATTTGATGCACTCAGTCATAGGAGCCATTCTTTTTAATGGATATGGTTTTGGTCTTTATGAACAGATAGGAAGAGCAGGGTTATGGGGCATCACACTGGCGATATATTTGGTGCAGATTCCTATCAGCACCTGGTGGCTTTCTCGCTATGGTTTCGGTCCTATAGAATGGCTGTGGCGTTCCCTGACCTATAAACAGCGTCAGCCTTTTCGATTAGAAAATTCTCATCAAAATATAAAGCAAGCATAGAGGAGGGAAACGGATGTTGATGCAATTGGAAGGCGTAGTGAAACGTTACGACCATCATCTGGCGGTAGATCATTTATCGCTGAAGCTTCGAGAAGGAGAAATTATGGGATTGTTGGGGCCCAATGGCGCTGGCAAAACCACTACGCTGAATCTGATCACTGGTCTCACCAGCATGGATCATGGCTCTATCCAAGTGTTTGGAATCGACATCCAAAAAAATGGATCCGCTATCAAGCAGGAGATAGGGCTAGTGCCTCAAGAAATAGCTGTTTTCGATGATCTTACGGCAAAGGAAAACGTGACTTTTTTCGGTAAACTTTATGGCCTACGGGGTAATTTGTTGAAAGAAAGGACATCTGAAGCCCTAGGGTTTGTGGGGCTTAGTGCGCAGGCCAGCCAGTTTCCCAAAAAGTTTTCTGGAGGGATGAAACGCCGGTTAAACATTGCCTGTGCCATGGTTCATAAACCACGGCTTATGATAATGGATGAACCAACGGTGGGTATCGATCCCCAGTCTCGAAATCATATTCTAGAATCTGTTCGCACCCTTCAAAGAGAGGGTTCTACGATTCTTTACACATCTCATTACATGGAGGAAGTAGAGGAGCTATGCACCCGGATTGCCATTATGGACCAAGGTCGTGTGATAGCACAGGGAACCTCAGAAGAGCTAAAAACCATGATTTCCTCCGAGGAAAAAATTGAAATGACCCTTTCGGAGATCAACTATACCTTGGTGGATGAAATTAAAAACTTAGCAGGCGTACTGGAATGTCAAATCCAAGATGGAAAACTAACGGTGTTGACTCGTAAAGACAGTAGCCTTCTTGGACAGATTAGCTTGATTATCGGAGGTTCCGGATCACAAATTCATTCTGTACAGGTGGACAAAGTGACGCTGGAGAGTGTTTTTCTAACATTGACAGGAAAAAGCCTGAGAGATACAGTGTGAATTTTGTTCAAGGAATATAGTTCAATGGATAGAAAAAGAGCGAAAAGGGGGAGTTCCAATGCGTATTGGAACTATGTTTTACTATACCTTCATTCAAAACTGGCGGGAAGGATCCACTTATATGGAAATGTTGCTGCTTCCCATGGTCTTGATATATATTTTGGGAATCTCCCTGGGCAATGCATTTCAGCCTCCGTTGATTAACGACACAGAAGTAGCCTATCTTAATGAAGACAAAGGCCTCTTGGGAGAGAGTTTTGAGATCTTTATCATGAATGAGGAAATAGGAAACCTATTACAGCTCACGCCAGTCCTTTCTTCAGAAGAAGGATTTAGAATGGTGGAAGAGGAACAGGTCCATGCCTTTGTGCATCTACCGGCAGATGCACTTAAGGAAGAAAGGGGAAGGATTCAGCTGGTGGGGAGTCTTTCTCATCATTTTCGTGTTTCCATGGTGGAAAATATAATGGAAAGCTTTATCAGTGGGGCTAATACGGTTTTAGCCATGGAGGAAATACATCCAGACAGCCTGTTTAGAAGTAGGGAAAATGCCATAGAATTTCGTTCTCTGCAGGATGCTGGCCTTAGGCCGGGTGCTATGGATTATTATGCCGTCACCATGCTGGTGATGTTTATGATGTATGGAACAACTTATGCGGTTTTTGGGATGAAACATGGATATCTTAATGCCACGGGTTTGCGGATTAAAACTACTCCCATTCATCCAGTAGAGCACTATTTGGGGTTGGGACTGGCGAATGTCGCAACCGTGTTGACTCAAGGGATTCTTTTAGTTGTCTTTACACATTTTGTTTTTGGAGTATATTGGGGAAATAACCTGCCACTGATCTTTATCATACTTCTTTTAACAGCAATGATGGCCGTTGGCCTTGGCACAGCTATCCTTATGGGAACCAGGAATGAAAGTATTTCTGGGAATATCGTAATGATTTTAGTCCCTTTCATGACCTTTATGTCCGGTGGTTTTTTTCGGATGGACATTCCAGTAGGTTCCTTCCTACATTATGCTCAGCACCTGTCCCCTAATTACCTGGCACAAACAGCACTTTTTAATACAATTTATTCCGGTAATTCTCATCGTAGTCTTTTCATGATGATGTTGATGATCCTCTTCATAGCTATTAGTTTTTTCATAGCTCTATGGTCTGAAAGGAGGTTTCGGACATGATTATTTTTGGAAACCGATGGAAAAGACTTTTTCGAAGCAGATTAACCTTACTGTTGGTTTTAGGCTTTCCACCTCTCATGATTAGTTTTCTTTTTGGGTTAGGTTCATCAAGCGCAGAGCCAATTACCCTGGGTCTAGTAGACCAAGATCGAACAGAGCTTACTTATCAGTTAGAAGAAGTGATGAAAGGACAGGCCTTGGTAATCCATTTGGAAGAAAAAGAAATGACAGCCGCCTTAGCCGATAATCGCATAGATGTGGCGTTAGTGGTAGAAAACGGTTTTACAGAAGATCTTCTTAAAAGGAGGAATCTACCTATTTATAGCATAAGCATACAGAATTCACATCGGTCTATCCCGCTTGGTATGACGGCGGAAAACCTTATACGGGCTGCAGAGCATTTAGCTCAAAAATCTGAAGGAGATGAAACACTATTTTACCGTAGTTTAGGAAAATATAGGCAAGGGCCCTTAAGGTTGGAAGTAATCCATGCCTCAGGTGCAGATCCAATGCGAAGCAATTTTGCTGTTGGAAGTATGGGCATTCTAGGCCTCAATATGCTTTTTCTAGGGATCCACACAGCCATGCATATCTTGAAAGATCGAGAAAACAAAACTTTCTATCGAGTCATGATATCCCCGATGCCTCAGTGGAGTTATATGCTGCAAAGCATTCTGTGTTTTTTTCTGATATTATTAGTGCAAATAACAGGGGTGTTTCTAATTTCTCACTATGGGTTGGAGATGTACTTAGGAGCCAATACAAAGGCAGTTTTTGCTGTTATGACTGTATTTGCAATGGTCTGCGTGGCCTTTGGTATAGCCGTTGTCGCCTTGACGAAAACAACAAAACAGGCAGCTACCACAGCTTCTCTATTACTGACCCCAATGGCAATGCTAGGAGGAATGCTATGGCCCAGAGAAATCATGCCTGAAATACTCCAACGGGTTGGTTGGTTTTTGCCTACTACATGGATGATGGAGGCTGTTGGCAAAGTAGTGGATAACGGTGCATTGTTGGATGCAGCATGGGAAGTGGCCATACTTCTTCTTTTTGCACTGGTGTTTTTTCTACTGGGGAGTTGGAGGCGTACAGATATGATGGCATAACTGTTTGGACACATTGACAACAACACTAGGATGGTGGATAATAAGCACAAACGCTGACCTGAAACTTGAAGGAGACCATTTATGAAGAATCATAGCAGAGATGTCTTTAAAATGGGACTAATGCTTTGGCTTGTTGTTGGCCTACTATTTGGTCAAAACCTATCTTTGTTGGAATTGGCAGGATTATTACTTTTGATTGCCTCCTATGTTGGGCGGTCACGGTATCGAGATACCATAGGATTGCTATTGGCAGAGACAATACTCATTAGCTTTATGGCAGAGATCAATCCACTTTATCTTTCCTTACTGGGCATTTCTGCCCATGACTTAGCAGAACGTCAGCTAATGCCTGTGAATCTTTTATTACTGACAGCAGGCGTTTATTATTTATCTGGAGAATGGTTGTTAGGTTATGTATTGTTTGTATTGATTTGCAGCTATGTAGGCTATTTAAAGCGGCAGTTGGAACGAGCTAACCACATTTACCGCCATGCATATGACCAAGAGCGTAGAAATCGGTATATATTAGAAGAGACAAAAAATAAATTATTGAAAGCCGCTGACGAAACGGTTCATTTAACAGAAATTAGGGAACGAAATCGCATCGCCAGAGAAATTCACGACAGCATTGGCCATGACTTGGCGGGACAGTTGATGCAATTGCAGGCAGCTGAAAAAGTGATGGATAAGGATTTGGAAAAAACGCGAGAGTTAATGAGAAAAACCATTAAGGGTCTTGCGGGTTCTGTGGAGTTGCTGAGAAGTACAGTCCATAATATTCGACCTCGACAGTCCTTGGGATGGGTTTATTTTGAGAAGATCATTGAGAATTTTCCGTACTGTCCTGTTAAATTTCGCCATCAAGGCGATGCAAGTTTGTTGACACCTAGACAAGCGGAAATTTTAGCATCGACCCTAAAAGAAGCCCTGACCAATATCGCCCGGCATTCGGATGCTACAGCCGTAGAATTAGACATCGAAATTAGGGAGCGGATGATCCGATTCTTTATGAAGGACAACGGATCAGGTTGCCATCAGCTGCGAGAAGGCATGGGGATTAGTGGGATGCGGGAGCGGATTCAAAATGTTGGTGGGAGTTTTTCTGTTACGCCGCAGAGAGGCTTTATGATTGTTTGCACAATACCGCGAGAAGAAGGAAGGGGATCCCTATGATTAAAATCATTTTGGTCGATGACGATGCACTCATTCGGGATAGCCTCACGCTGATTCTGGAAATGGAGGAGGATTTTCAAGTAATGGCTACGGCAACCAATGGACAGGAAGCCTTAGAACTTTGCGGAAGGTCCCAACCAGATATGGTGCTCATGGATGTACGGATGCCTGTCATGGATGGCGTCTTGGGAACTCAGAGGATCCGCGAGAAATTTCCCAACACCAAGATTGTTATCTTAACTACTTTTCAAGAAGAGGAATACATAAAAGAAGCCCTTAAACATGGGGCATCAGGGTATATTTTAAAAAGTCAGCCAGCAGAAAGCATTGTGGAGACCCTGCGGGCGGTGTCTAAAGGTAATATGGTTTTACAAGCGGACGTCGCCAATAGCCTTAGGAAACTCATTGGCCATGGGAAAAAAACCAGTCCTCAAGCGTTTCAACTGACAGAACGAGAAATGACGATTCTGACCATGGTTGGGGAAGGGCTATCTAATCGAGAAATAGCAGATAAAATCTACCTAAGCCAAGGCACCGTACGGAACTATATTTCAGTACTACTGGAAAAACTTTCTTTACGAGATCGAACACAATTGGCTATTTTTTACCTGACGCATTTTTAAGTAGTTTAGGAGAAGAACCCCTGCAAATTTTGCCGCCTGCAAAATTTGCAGGGGTTCTTTTTTCTTACTTGAAAGAAGAGAGGCTGAATTGAAGGGTTCTGAAGATTTAGAGAATGGCACGAAAATTGCTTATTATATAAGAGCAACTAGTTTCATAAAAAAGAAGGAGGATGAACAATGAAAATGAAAAAAGGAATTTCCATCCTGTTGGCAGTGATGATGGTACTATTTCTTGCAGCTTGTGGAGGCGGCGATGCAGGCAGCGAAGAAAATGGAGAAGCCGCAGGACCAGAACGTCAATTTGTAACCATAGTTACTGGAGGAACCGGAGGAACCTATTATCCCGTAGGTACTATTCTTTCCACCCTGTGGAATGAAGAACTGGGAGATTTGGGAGTAAATGCTTCGGCCCAGTCTTCAGGTGGTTCTGTAGAAAACTTGAATATGTTGAAAGATGGGGAAGCTCAATTAGGCATTGCCATGGCAAATCTCACCCTTTTCGCGTATTCTGGAGAACAGCGATTTGCAGACAATCAATTTGAAGGCGTACGATTTGTAACGGCTCTGTGGCCAGATGTTACTCAGTTTGTAGTGACCGAAGCTTCAGGGATCCAAAGTGTAGAAGAGATTGCAGGTAATAGCTTTAGCGTTGGAAGTGCAGGATCCGGCACTGAATACAGCTCTAACATTATCTTGGAACACGTTGCAGGCCTAGGCTTAGAAGATGTTAATTTGGAATTTCTTGGGTATACAGAAGCAACAGCAGCTATGCAGGATGGACAGTTAGACGGAATGAATGCAGAGGGTGGGCTTCCAACTTCAGCGGTTTCCGAAATCTTTGCCAGTAGAACCGCCGTAAGAATGCTTGGATTTAGCGATGAACAATATCAACAGCTAGTAGAAGTGGCCCCTTATTATGGACAATTTACAGTACCGGCAGGTATGTACAGCGGTCTTGATGAAGACGTTAAAACCGTTGGCGTTAAATCAGCTTTGATCGCCAGCGAAGATCTAGATGCAGACTTAGTATATGAATTGTTGGTAGCCATGTATGACAATATAGAGGAACTGCATGAATCCCACGATGCTCTGAAAATGGTTAGCTTAGAAGAAGCCGTAAAAGGCTTGGCACCAGTTCCCATGCATGATGGCGCCATTCGTTTTTATGAAGAACGAGGCATAGAAATTCCTGAAAACATGATGCCTTAAAGAGTCTTTTGTAGTTGTTCAGTCCTGAAGAGGCTGAACAACTGCTTTAATATGGTGTGTAAGGAGCATGTATATGATAAACCTACTGAAAAAAAAGAAAATAGAAAAACCAGAGGAAGTAGCGGCAAGTATTACTAGTAGAAAGTTTTTTGGAAAAACAGCGCTCATTATCATGATTTTTGCCGTTTTGACATCTTTTATTCATGTTTGGATGAATAGCTTTAGCATGATGATTGCTATTAAGCGAAATGCACTACATCTGGGAATGATGCTAGCCTTAACGTTTGTTATGTATCCCGCTTCTGCAAAACATTCTCCTAAGGATCGGCCATCTGTTTTAGATTGGGTTTTAAGTGGCCTTGGCTTGTCCGTTGGTTTGTATATTTACTTTTTTTATGATGGATTGGTGGATCGGTCGCTGATCGCTAATAATTACGACTACTTTTTTGCAATTCTTGCGATTTTGTTGATTTTAGAAGCAGCTCGGCGTGCCGTAGGCATTCTACTCCCAATTATTTCTGTATGTTTCTTGCTGTATGCCAAGTTTGGTTACGTATTCTCTGGGATGTTGGGCCATCAGGGTTTTACATGGCAACGAATCCTAACTCGGATGTATATGACTAGCGAAGGCATTTTTGGAACCACCTTGATGGTTTCGTCATCCTATGTATTTATGTTTATTCTCTTTGGTTCTTTTCTGGCTAAAACCAACACAGCTAAGTTTTTTAACGATTTTGCCTTGGCTTTGGCTGGTAGGCTTCGAGGTGGGCCTGCCCACGTATCTGTCATGGCCAGTGCCCTTATGGGAACCATTAGCGGAAGTGCCCAGGCCAATGTGGCCACCACTGGAACGTTTACCATTCCTTTGATGAAAGAAGTGGGTTATACCCCACGTTTTGCTGCAGCCGTAGAAGCAACGGCGTCTACCGGCGGTATTTTGATGCCACCTATTATGGGGGCCGCTTCCTTTATTATGGCTTCCTTTCTTGGGATTCCATATCTGGAAGTAATGAAGGCTGGACTAATTCCAGCACTTTTTTACTATATTGCTATTTTTGCGATGATCGATTTAAGAGCAAAAAAACTGGGATTACAGGGATTAGATGATTCAAAACTTCCTAATCTCAAAGAAGTAATGAAATATCAGGGCCATCTAATTCTACCCATTTTTCTGATTATTGTCCTGCTGCTTCGAGGACTCACCCCTTTATATGCGGCATTCTTTGGCATGATATCTGTTATTGTCGTTAGTAGTTTTCGGAAATCTTCACGACTGAATATAAAGCGATTCTTAGAAGCCATGGAAGATGGTGCAAAAACCGCTGTTTCCATTGGAATTGCCTGTGCAGTTGTGGGTTTCATTGTTGGAGTAGTGGCCATGACAGGAATTGGACAGGTGATCGCCTATAATATTATTGCCTTTTCCATGGGGCATCTCTGGTTGGCATTGATACTAGTAATGGTAGCCTCCATTATTCTGGGCATGGGACTTCCCGCTACGGCTTGTTATATCATTACGGCTAGCATTGCTGCTCCGGCCTTGGTTCGCATGGGGGTAAATCCTTTAGCAGCTCACTTCTTTGCCTTTTACTACGGCACCCTATCAGCTGTGATTCCACCGGTTGCCCTGACTTCCTATACGGCTGGAGGTATAGCAGGAGCCAACCCTATGGAAGTTGCCTTTACGGGATTTAGGTTGGCATTTGCTGGCATCATGATTCCCTTTATGTTTGTATATTCTCCGATTTTGTTAATGCAAGATGTAGTAGCTTGGCGATTGGCTATTGTGATCGTTACTGGACTTGTGGGAATTGCATGCCTTGCAGCTACATCAGAGAATTACTTGATGATGAAAATGACCGTGTATGAACGTCTTTTTGCGGGTGCAGCTGCCCTGTTGTTAGTTCAGCCCAAAATCCTTACAGACACCATTGGTATTGCTTTAATGCTGGCTTTTGTATCAAGCAATGTGATGCGCCACCGACAGGCAAAAAAATTAGATAATAATACCAGCGAACAAAGCATTCCCACATAAGATACAAACTCACAAAAGCAATGCATGTCAGTTTTGGCTGCATTGCTTTTCCATGCAATCTGTTAGTGAATATGATAGGATAAAGAGGCAGAAAAAGTAACCATGGGAAACTTGATTAAAGAAATCCATTCAGGAGAAATGTTTGGTGAATACAGATGGGTAAAAATAAAAAAGTGTGTCAAGTCTTTGTGTTAGTTGTTTTTCTAATGGCCTTTAACTGGCGGATTTTTTCTGAAGCTCGACCAGATTTTCATGAAGAAGTGTATGCCATAGAAGAAGTGATTGTTATTGGGGGAGATAATTTTTTTCCTCCTTTCGAATATGTAGATGAAAACCAAGTTTACCGTGGATTTAATGTCGATTTAATGAATGCCATTGCCTTAGAAATGGGACTCAATATCGAGCTGAGACCTATGCCTTGGTATATGGTGTTTCAATCTCTGGAATCGGGAGACATTGATGCAATCCAAGGAATGAAGTATTCAGAAGCAAGAGAAGAAAGATATGCATTTTCAGATGCCTATCTGACCTCCTCTCTTTCAATTTTTGTGGACACAGATAACTTACATGTGGTGAACCTGTCGGATCTTGCTGGAAAGCAAGTGGCCATTCAAAAAAATGATATTTCCATGGATTTATTAGCCAATATTCCAGAGATAGAACTTATCGAAACAGAAAACCAAGAAGTAGCGCTTCAAAAATTATATCAATCAGAGGTGGAAGCTTATGTAGGGAATCGGTTGGTAGGATTGTATTTTGTTCAAAAAAACAATTATCAAGAGCGTATCAAAATCGTTGGGAAAGAAATCAATCCAGAAAAATACGCCATGGCAACTACCCACAACAATCAGCATCTAATCCCTCTTTTCAATGAAGGGTTGGAAAGAATCAAGGACAAAGGGACCTACGACACCATTTATACCAAATGGTTTGGTCAACCTATCCACTCTCCGCCGGTTTATGTCGGAAAAATCCTAGCTTTATCCATCGCTTTTTTTCTTATTTCGGTGTTCATGATGCTCATTTTTTATAAATGGAATGATATGTTAAAAAAAGAAGTGGAAAAAAGAACACAAGAATTAAAAAGAGAATCTACTTTTAAAGAACAGACACTAAATAGTATCTTTAGCGGTTTAATGACTTTGGATAAAAGCGGGGAAATTCTCTATGTCAATTCAAAAGGCGAAGAATATCTAAAAACATCTAAAGAACAGCTCCTTGGCAAAAACCTATGGGATACTTCGGTGGTAGGCTATGTGGATGAAAAAGCTTATCAAGAAGTGCTTCAGTATATGAAATCGAAGATCGGAATTCAATGTGAAGTTGAGCAAGGGGATGACATTAGGACCTTTGAGTATAATATCTGTCCATTAAAAGTGTCGGAAGAAGAAATTTTTGGCGTGACCATTACATTTAAAGACATTACAGAAATGAAAATGCTTCAGGAAAAGATTTTAGTAAAAGACAAATTAGAGTCATTAGGACGTCTAACGGCAGGAATTGCCCACGAAATTCGCAATCCACTTACAACGATCAAGGCGTACGTAGAGCTGATTCCAGAAAAATACCACAAAGAAGATTTTAGAAAAAAAATCTCAGTAGACGTTCCAAAAGAAATAAAACGCCTTAATGAGATTATTACCAATCTCCTGAAATATTCCAAACCTCAAAAACCCCATAAAGAACTGTGCCCAGTCAGAGATGTGATAGAGGAAACAATAGAATTTTTTTCTGGAGAAGCAAAAAAAAATCATGTGCAGATTATAAAGCGGTTGGATCATCACGCCTATATCCTAGCCGATGTGCAGCAGTTTCGACAAATCATCATTAACTTATTGCTCAACGCACTACAGGCAAATCAACAGGCAGAAGCTCCAACCGTATGGATAACAACACGAAAAGCAGGCCATAAAGTGGTCGTAGAAGTACAGGATAATGGAAAAGGAATTGAGGCAGAAAATCAAGATAAAATTTTTGATCCTTTCTTTACAACCAAAAAAGAAGGAAGTGGGTTAGGCCTCTCCATTTGTTATCAATTTGTAAAAGAAAACAATGGAGATATTTATGTAAAGAGTCGACAAGAAAAAGGAACTACGTTTACCATGGTTTTTCCAGAAGCAAATCAGCCTGGTAATGGAATTCGAGAGGTGAGGTAAAATGGAGAGAATTCTTATAATTGATGACGAAGAAACCATTTGCAATTCCCTGAAGTTTGCCTTTGAAGATGAGTATGAGGTTCATACGGCTACAACGATTTATGAGGTGGAATCCCGTATCCAGGAGGTTGTTTTTGATGTCATCCTATTGGATTTAAGATTTGGAGAAATAGATGGCATTAACTTGCTAAAACAAATCAAAAGCAAACAAACCCAGGCGCTAATGATCATGATGACCGCCTATGGCTCCATTCAGTCCTCCATCGAAGCCATGAAGGCAGGAGCCTATGATTATCTAATGAAACCTTTGGATATGGAAAATATTCGTTTTGCTCTTAAAAAAGCCTTGAATTACAAACGATTAAACGAAAAAGTGAGCTTTTTGGAAAGTCAAGTTCATCAGCGATACGGAGTTGGTGGAATCGTAGGACAGTCCAAAAAAATGAAAGATGTTTTTCATCTGATTGACAAAGTAAAAGACAGTAATATTAATGTATTAATCCAAAGCGAAAGTGGTACAGGAAAAGAAATGGTAGCCAAAGCCATTCATTTTCAAGGGAAACGAAAAAACAGTAATTTTGAAGTGGTAAACTGTGGAGCCATTCCGGAAAATCTTATTGAAAGCGAGCTCTTTGGCCATGAAAAAGGAGCCTTTACTGGGGCAGATTCCCGCAAAAAAGGCCGATTTGAGTTGGCAGATAACGGCACCTTTTTCTTGGATGAAATTGGAGAGATGAACCTGAATACGCAAGTTAAGTTACTGCGAGTCATTGAACAAAAAGAAGTATTTCCCCTGGGAGCTGAAAAAGGAAAAAAAGTGGATGTTCGTATTATTGCAGCTACCAATAAAGAGTTGGAAAAAGAAGTAAAGAAAGGTAACTTTCGGGAAGATTTATACTTTCGATTGAATGTTGTTACCATAGGAATCCCCAGTTTGAAAGAAAGAAAAGAAGATATTCCATTGTTGGTAGAACACTTTTTAAGGGAAATAAGCCGAAACACTGGCAAAAATATACAGGGAATCACAGGAGAAGCTTTGATGCTTTTAGAGTCCCATCACTACAAAGGAAATGTTCGTGAACTGCAAAATATCTTGGAGCGGGCGGTGGTGTTGACAGATAATCCTTCTATTCAAGTAGAGGATTTGCCAGCAGATGTTATTGAAAAACATCCAGGAAAGCCCCTGGACGTTTCGGATAAACGAATTATTCCCATTGCCATTGGAACCACCTTGAAAGAGGCAGAAAAAAAATTGATTTTAGAAACCCTTCGCAATCAGAACAATAATAAAGTGAAAACGGCTTCAGTTCTTGGAATCAGTGAAAGGAACCTACGATACAAAATAAAAGAATATGAGGAAAAAGGCTAAAGGAATTGATCTTTACCTCATAATCCTGTAGCATAGATGCCTGGAGGATTAACCAATGAAACGTTGAAAGGAGTGGTCCTATGATCGCCATAGATCATTGGTTGTTTTTTAGAGTCTTTAACCTAGCCGACAATAATCTATTGATTGAAAGCATAATGGTACAGGCAACCAATTGGTCCTCTATGATTTTTGCTTTTATGTATGGGATTGGCATCTTGATCCTTTTCTACAAACGAAGTCCTCAGGTGATTCCATTTCTTTTGGCCCCTGCATCTGCTTATGCAATTACCCGCTTGATACGCTTTTTCTATGAAAGACCACGACCTTTTGTGGACTTTGATATAGAAAGCTTGATTGTCCACAGTGCCAATGGATCTTTGCCTAGCATGCATGCAACCAGTGCCTTTGTAATAGGAATGGCGGTTTGGCATATTCATAAAAAAGCAGGCAGAGTCATGCTATTCTTGGCTGTCCTTACGGGACTATCTAGGATTATGGTAGGCGTCCATTATCCGCTGGATATACTGGCAGGAGCCTTAATTGCAATGGTTGTTAGCATACTGGTCTTTCGTGGATATCCTCTTGGAGAAGGCAAGGATCTTTTTTAATAGAACCCATTATACGGGTTACTGAAAGGAATGTGTTTATGAAAAAATCACTGGTTTTGGCGGAAAAACCTTCTGTAGCCAAAGACATAGCTCGAGTCCTAAAAAGCACTAAAAAAGGCAATGGATATCTGGAAGGAGATCGGTATATCGTTACCTGGGCTCTGGGACACCTAGTCACCTTAATGGATCCAGAAGGATACGATAAAAAATACAAACAATGGCGGCTGGAAGACCTTCCCATGCTCCCTAAAGAACTAAGGCTGGAGGTCATCCGTCAAAGTCAAAAGCAGTATCATGCGGTTACAACCCAAATGAAACGAAAAGACGTAGAGAGCATTATTATCGCCACGGATGCTGGACGTGAAGGAGAGTTGGTGGCTCGTTGGATCTTGGAAAAAAGCAGGGTTCAGAAGCCGGTCAAACGGCTGTGGATTTCCTCTGTGACAGATCAGGCTATTCGACAGGGTTTTGAAAGCCTGAAGGATGGAAAGGCCTACGAAAACCTATACGCTTCAGCCGTGGCACGATCAGAGTCTGACTGGCTGGTGGGCATGAATGCTACTCGAGCCTTAACCTGTCGGCATAATGCCCAACTTTCCTGTGGAAGGGTGCAAACCCCCACCTTAGCCATGGTGGCACAGCGACAGGTAGAAATACAACAGTTTCAGCCCCAAACTTTTTTTGGCTTAAGGGCGGAAACCAAAGAACTAAAACTAACGTGGCAAGACAGAAAAAGTCAAGCTACCCGTAGTTTTGATGAGAGTCGTATGAAGCAAGTTCAACAGGCTATTGCTGGAGAAAAAGCCCATATCACATCCGTGAAAAAGACAGCAAAAACGAAAAACCCACCAGGACTTTACGATTTGACTTTGCTTCAGCGGGAAGCCAATAGTCGTTTTGGGTTTTCCGCCAAGGAAACGCTTTCTATGATGCAGCGACTTTATGAACAGCATAAAGTGTTAACCTATCCACGAACAGATTCAAAATATCTTTCATCGGATATGGTAGGCATTCTGAAAGAAAGAGTCAAAGCCTGTAGCATAGGCCCCTATGCTACTTTTGCAGCTAAGATTCTGAGAAATGGTATTAAAACAAACAAGTCTTTTGTAGACGATGCTAAAGTGAGTGATCATCACGCCATTAT
This sequence comes from Tindallia texcoconensis, assembly GCF_055383815.1. Lineage (NCBI taxonomy): Bacteria > Bacillati > Bacillota > Clostridia > Peptostreptococcales > Tindalliaceae > Tindallia > Tindallia texcoconensis. The sequence goes on along the minus strand of NZ_AP042431.1, from coordinate 626,535 downwards.
TCCTACGGAGGAAACACCATTACTAACAGACCTTAGCGATGGAGAGCGAAAAATATATGACTTGGTGGTCCGCCGGTTTTTATCTGTATTTTATCCACCCTTTGCCTATGACGAAACGGTCATAGAAGCAGCCTTAGGCCAAGAAAAATTTATGGCTCGTGGAAAAGTCATTAAAGATCAGGGATGGAAAGCTGTGACGGATCGGTCAGGACAATCTGGCAGAGATGACAGTGAAAATCTGGAAGAAGATCATGATGGCCAGAATCAGGATCCTGGTTACGCCCATCAAACTCTGCCGGTTTTGGAAAAAGGACAGGAACTGGCGGTTCGAAAAGTGAACCTCACCACTGGAAAAACCAAGCCACCCCCCTTCTTTACAGAAGGAACACTGCTAGCGGCCATGGAAAATCCAATGAAATATATGGATTCCGCTAATAAAGAACTAGTGAAAACCATTTCGGAAACCGGTGGTCTTGGCACTGTGGCTACTCGGGCTGATATTATAGAAAAACTACAGAAAAGCTTTCTGGTAGAAAAAAGAGGAAACGCTTTGCATATTACCTCCAAAGGAAAACAGTTATTGGAACTGGTGCCAGAACAATTAAAATCCCCGGTGTTGACAGCTAAATGGGAACAACGCCTCAGCGCTATCGCTGCAGGAAAACTGAAAAAAGAAACCTTTGTGAATGATATGCGTTCCTATGCCAAAGAAATAGTTGGTGAAATTCGCCAGAGCAAAGCTGTGTTTAAACACGACAATCTCTCTCGGGAAAAATGTCCAGAATGCGGCAAATATTTACTGGAAGTGCAAGGGAAAAAAGGAAAAATGTTGGTATGTCAAGATAGAGAGTGTGGGCACCGAAAATCCATAGCCGTTGTCACCAATGCCCGCTGCCCAGAATGCAAGAAAAAATTAGAGCTTCGTGGCGAAGGAGAAGGACGTATTTTTGTCTGTTCATGTGGCTACAGAGAAAAGCTTAAGGTATTTGAAGAACGAAAAAAGAAAGAAGGCGGACAGAAAGTTTCTAAAAAAGAAGTAGCTCAGTATCTGAAAAAACAAGAACAAGCCAAAGACCAACCTATCAATACGGCTTTAGCAGATGCCTTGGCAAAACTAAAGTTGGACGAGTAGAGCCCTTTCCAATAAAACGTTATCCTATCATGCACAGAGAGACAAAAGACATGTCTCTCTGTTTTAGGTTCGATTTCTTTTCAGCCTATGGTAGAATAGGGCATATAGCCATAGAAGAAACATGGTTTCCATAAGATACCAATCCGGAGGTTGAAAAAATGAAATGGATAGATTGTGTAAAAGCAGAATTAAACCACTATATCAACGAAGAAAAAGCAACCAGCTTGCCTCGTTTTTTTCAGGTTAAGCCTGGCGGTTATGGGGAAGGGGATCAGTTCCTCGGCATCATCGTACCCAACCAGCGAAAAGTAGCGAAGAAGTTTTATAAAGACGCTGCCTTAGAAGAGATAGAAAAATTGCTTCGGGATCCAATACACGAATGTCGTCTGACAGCACTGTTTATGCTTATTCACCAGTATGAAATAGCAAAAGAACCAGAGGAAAAAGAAAAAATCATTGCCTGCTACATAAAAAATACTAATTATGTAAATAATTGGGATTTGGTGGATTCTTCAGCCTATAAACTTTTGGGACCCTATCTGGAAAATAAAGATCGGGATTTGCTATACCACCTAGCAGTTTCAGACTCTCTTTGGGAAAACCGTATTGCCATCATCACTACCCTTCACTTTATCCGAAATAATGAATTTGAAGACACCTTGAAACTGGCCGAAATCCTATTAGAACATCCCCATGATTTAATACATAAAGCCGTGGGATGGATGCTTCGAGAAGTGGGGAAAAAAGAAGTGAAGGTACTGCTGGATTTCCTTGATCGATACTGGGAAATCATGCCTCGAACCATGCTTCGATATGCCATTGAAAAACTGGAACCAGAGGTGCGAAAGCAGTATATGGAAGGGAAGTGATGAAATAATCATTCAAAATATAAGGGGATTCTTTAGGGTACAAGATGGAAGCAAAAAAAGACAACACCTGTGCTAAGAAAGTCGTCAACGACTAATCTTGGCACTTCAGTCTGCCTTCCAGTTTTCAGAAGATTCCTTTGGAGTAACAATCAGTCAGGATATAAGGAGGGATGTAGGATGAAAATTCCTAAAACCATGTTTACACTGCTGGAAAACGAAAAACTATGTTTTCTTTCTACCAGTTATCAAGATCGACCTCATGTTAGTCTTATGAATTTCACCTATCTTCAGGAAGAAGAACAAATCATTTTAACGAGTCGTTCGGATACGACGAAAGTGACATATATGAGGCAGAACCCATATGTGGCTTTGCTATTTACACGTTTTTCAGGAGAGGAATATCCGCCAGCAAGTTGTACTGTGTATGGAGAAGCTCATATTGAGGACGGACACAAAGATAGTGTCTACCGACAAGCACATTTGCAACGACATCCAGGCATGGAAGCTTTTATCACAGGAGAAAACATTGCGGTGATAACGGTTAAACTTCAGAGGGCCTCTATTGCAGATATTCAGGATCAAGTGACTCGTTGGTCTACCTAAAACAGAAAGGAATTCCATATGCAAAAAACAACAAGAAATAGTTTAACCATTTTACTAGCCTTAGCCCTAGTGGTTACGGCGGGATTGAGTATGAACTTAGAACTGAACCTTAGGGCGCGCAGATGGGTTCAGCAATTACCGGTAATAGGCGCTTATGAAACCTATGAAATATCGCCTAAAGTAGCCTACCTGGGAGAAAAGGGCGTTGAAGTTGAAGGAGATACCGAAGCATTATTACGCATAAACAAAGAAACCGGAAAAACACATTTCAACGTGTATTGGCTAAGAGACTCTCTTTATACCCATCATTACGATGCTGACGCAGGACAAACCAATTTAGTGGGACCAGCCCATTTTTTAACCATTTCCGATGAAGGAGAGGTTACAATTGACGGAGAGCCACAAGGCTCACAGATAATTCCAGTTCATCTTGGGGACAGTACTTTTCTGCCTTATGAAGATCTGGCTAAATTAGAGATTTTTGGTTCTTTTGGAATCCAACTTCATGGAGAACTAGGAAGCGGCCATGTACTTTTTTCTAATGACTACTTGGCGTATCAAAGCCTAGAATTGGAAAGAGGTCAGCTTATTTTTGAAGATGCAGATAAAATGGATGCTTATAGAAAAAAACGCCAGTCTCTGGAACCATACCTTCAGTGGAGGTCTATTCTGGAGCCCATCAAGATTTTGGAAGAGTCTTCAGGTGGGGATGCCTGGGCTTATGAGTCTGGAGAAGGAACCATCACCCTGGTGACAGAAAAAGGGACCCTTGGAGTGATTCGAGAAACAGACAGCCGCTTGGAATCTATGGAAACGGTTGAAAAATCAAGTCTTCCTGATTGGAAAGCTCCTTTAGACGAACCAGTGATGCTTGTCTGGGAGGCTGTATATGGTCGTAATCCGGATGTGGACACCTTGCCAGAAATGCCAGGGGTGAATGTGGTGTCGCCTACCTGGTATGACCTGAGAGACGAGAAAGGCAATATTTCCTCCAAGGTATCCGAAGCGTATATTCATTGGGCGAGAGACAAGGAGTTTCAGATATGGGCACTGGTAACCAATGAATTTGACATAGATCGAACCCATGAATTTCTCAAAAGTGCAGATGCTCGGAAACATTTTATTGATCAGATGATAGATGAGGCGCTGACCTATGGATATGAAGGCATTAATGTGGATTTTGAGCACATTTATAAGGAAGATCGAGATCGACTGACCCACTTTATCAATGAATTGGCTTGGGCCATGAGACAGCATGATTTAATCTTGTCCATGGACGTAACCATCATGGGCGGCAGTGATAATTGGTCAAAATGTTATGACCATGCATATTTGGGTAAAATAGTGGATTATTTAGTGATCATGACGTACGATGAACATTGGGCGGCCAGTCCAGTTAGTGGACCAGTAGCTTCCTATGGATGGGTAGAACGGGGCATGGAAGAATTGACCCAGGTAGTGGATCCTAATCGATTGGTTATGGGACTTCCTTTTTACACCCGAGTATGGCGGGAACGACCCTCTACAGAACATCCTAATCGAATGGTTAACCGATCTACGGCTATTGGAATGCAGGCCCAGGCTAACTTTATTGAGAACAACGAGCTGACCCCCATTTGGGATGAGGCATCACAGCTTTACTATGCTGCTTTTATGGAAGAGGAAGATTTGGTGAAAATCTGGATCGAAAATGCAAAGACTCTTTCCATAAGAGCTGGTCTGGTTCATGAACTAGGATTGGCTGGGATTGCTGGATGGCAAAGAAGCTTGGCTACAGAGGATGTATGGCCAGCTTTGGAGGATGTGGTGTTTAGGTCAATGGACTCACCCAGTCAATAAGGTCTTGTATTACTTTTTCTCGGTTTAATTCATGAAAGAGCTCGTGGCGGGCCTCAGGATACAAAATAAGACGGGTATTGAACTCTCTGGCATCATAGTAGTCTTTGGTACGGATAGGCCCAAGGCCATAATCTCCTACAGGATCCATTTTGCCAGAAAGAAGTAGGATGGGCATACGGCGGTGTGTATGGACAAAGTATCCTTGATATAAAATACGAATAAGATTTTGTGTGAAATCACGGTAAAACCCAGCACTGTGGATTTGTCCGCAATAAGGATCCTTCAAGTAGGCGCTTACCCTTTCTTGATCACGTGTTAACCAGTCCATGGAAGTCTTAGGTCTGGAAACACCTAGGTTGTTTTTTCCGAAGGTAAGGGTATGCAATAGCTTGGAAGGATAGGAGGCTCCTTTTAGTCTACAGACGATAGAGGCCAACCTTTTGGCTTGTTGCAGTTTTTTCAAGGGGATAAAGCCAGTGCCGCAAAGGATCGCTCCCTGTAACTGTTGACTGTCCCTTAATAAAAAATCCCGTAGGAGAAAAGAGCCCATGCTATGGCCCACTATAAATACTGGCAGATCTGGATCATTGGCCTTTGCTAATTGAACCGCCTGCCTAAGATCATCTTTCATCTTGACCCAACCATCTTTGCCAAGGATTCCTAGGCCAGCAAGGCTTCCGGCAGTTTGGCCATGCCCTCGATGATTATGCCCATAAACCATAAATCCGTATTGGCTTAGATGAGAGGCCAATTCATCATATCGTTCTATGGTTTCGGCCATACCGTGAGCCAGAAGAATAATTCCTTTCTTGGGACCTTGGGCTATCCACTGGTAGCCTTTTATCGTAACTTCACCAAAAGAATTAAATTCATAGGGTTTTCGCATGGATCTGACCTCCCAAGTCTTTCTGTTCTATTGTACCCTTCTCCTTTTAGTTTTAAAAGGGATAAGAGAGCAGGGCTGGGAGTGGCAAACACAAGAAGTTCTAGTCATAAGGGAGTTGATCATCATGAAAAAAATACGGATTATGATGAAATATATGTATCGAAAAAAACAGTTTTATATGGGTTTAATCATGTGGGTTGCTTTAATGATCATGCACTTGAAAGGGATTTACTTGATAGCTCCAGAAGGCAGGTTTCCTATGGATTTTATGGTCTTGGCGGTTTCTTCCATCATTGGGTTATTTGTCCAACAATATCAGAAGAAAAAAATTAAAGCAGGCACTTGGTACCCTATGATCGTGGGCATTGTAATGTCCACGAATTATGTGTTGTTTCGGTTAGGGATTTCAATTTTTAACTATCTGTTGCTCTTTATCACTCTAGGCATGTTGCTTTGTTTTGATCGTTTGAGAAAAAAAAATCAAACAGGATTGTTTCAGGCAGCCCTGGTGCTGTTGATGCTTGCCAGTTTTTTAAGCTTGGATTATGCTCAATACCAAGAAAGGTTGATAAAGGATCATCAATTGGATCGGTTTATCCGAGATGAGTATGGATTTTCGCATCCGGTGACTGCTAAGGAGTTAGAAGAAATAGAGGGGTTCTATCTTTCCTATCGTCATCGCGTCTCCCGATTGGATGGATTGGAATATTTTACTGAATTAACAGATATTGGGTTTTACGATGCAGCATCGATTCAGAGCTTATCTCCGTTGGCCGATCTCCCCAAATTGGAAAGATTGGTTTTGACGGGAGGCAATCTTGATGAATTAAACCAACTTTCAGAAATGAAGACCGTGAAAAAATTAGAAATCACATATCCTGATAGAGGTCGCTTAGAAAGCCTTGCGGCATTTTCGAAGATTGAAAACCTTCATCTGCATGGCATTCCTTCGCCGAAACATATTGGTCATTTAAAGGAACTAGACATTGCTCCTTCTTTAGAAGAATTAGGACTGGCATCCATGGGGAATATTAGTGTTGAAGAGTTGGTTCAGTTTGAATCTTTAAAGGTGCTGCGTTTTTTTCGAGTGCATCTTAAAGACGTGGAGTACTTACAGGAGTTGAAAGAATTAGAAAAAATTTACGTAGAGTCCGTTGGCTTTGGGACAGAAGAGGATGAAAAACTCCTTTATAAATTGATCAAGGAGCTTGACATCGAATTAATAGATCGAGATCTAGGACATGAGCTGGATCCGTTTCATTTTTCGCCGCATTTGTAACAAAAACCCGGGTTTCGCGGGCGTTTTTTTGGTGATAATGAAGGTTCATATCCAGTTAATGGCTGCTGAGTAGAAAGGATTTCCAAGCAGGAAGATCTCGCAAGCCTTGGGCATAACCCAATTCATAGCTCTTTTGGAGCTTATGATAATGGGTTTCCATATTGGACACCGGCATTTCATCTGGATAAACCAAAAAGGCTTTGCCTTCCAGTTCTAGCTCCTGTAGTTCTTCCAAGGTTTGGTTGTACCGGATATGCCTTTGGAGCATGGCATCAGCTACTTGTGGGTATTTGCGGTAAAAGGTTTTGACGAGTCTTTTGTGTTTTACTGGTGATTTTTTATAGCCTTTTGGCCGAGTTAGGATGACAAAAAAACGTTGAAAGCCATCTTGTTTAGCAATATCTAAGGCGATGCCACCGCTGATACCACCATCTACATAGACAGAGCCATTTACTTCTGCAGGTGGCATTACGATGGGCATGGAGGAAGAAGCTCGTACCACTCGCATTAGATCCAAAGGAGTTTGGATATCCGTCCTTGAAAAATAGTTCATTTTACCAGTTTCCATATGAAAAGCACCTATGCGCAAATAGGCGGGATTGTGGAAAAATGCTGGAAAGTCAAAGGGAAGGGTGCCTGTAGAATGAGTCGTTTCTTCGTAAATGTACTTTGCTCGAAAATAGCCTTCGCCAGATAAGAAAGATTTCCATCCACCGAAATGAGGATCTTTAACAATATCTACAAAGGATTGCTTGGCTCGGCTAATATCTCTTGATAGGTAATTAACGCTGCAACTGGCGCCGGCAGAAATGCCGGCTACATAATCGAAATATAGCTTGTTTTCAAGTAAATGGCATAAAAGGCCAGAAGAATAACTGGCACGCATCCCACCGCCTTCAAAAATAAGGGCGGTATTTTTGATGTTGTTTGTCATGAGATTTTGTTGAATAGACATGGAAGAACTCCTTATTATGGGTTAGATTCTGTTTTTTAAAATCATGGATAGTCAAGACATATCGCTAGCTAAACGAGCAGAAACTTATAATACCATTTTAACGATAAAATATAAGGATGGCAAGGAAGGCTACGAAAAGCTCCTAGAATATAATGTGGATGAGATTCCTGTTTTTTCACAAGAAGAAGAGGATTTTTTATGAGAATCTATTTCTATCCTGAGGTTATTCTGTGTTAAAATAGTGGTTCGGCATCAAAACTTCACCAGCGACTTTTCTTAAAGTTCGTATTATGTTAAAATCTTTGACGGAAAAAGCCTTGATTCAAAAAGGGGGGGAGCATTTGTCGGTTTTTTCTGTCTTTAAAAGCGGGTGATGTTAAACAGTAGTTGGCATGATTTATGCAAATCTATTGGCTGGATAGCCAAGTAGGTAAAGGATAAGCTGCCATGGCTTTATCTATAAAAATAATGGAGGGTAATGCGATGAAAAATGAAGAAAATCACCAACAGAAGAAAGGGAAGGCTCCGGGAAACTTCCGAGATTGGCAAATGCCAGACACCTATGTCATTATTTTCTTTGTTGTAGCAATAGCGGCACTGCTTACCTATTTGGTGCCAGTTGGGCAGTTTGATGTAAGGGAAGTTACATATATGCAAGATGGTTCCGAGCAATCTAGAGAAGTGCTGGATCCTGATACTTTTCAATTGGTGACAACAGAAGATGGAGAAGCCTTGCGAGAAGGCATCCGTTTATTTGAACCATTTGGTGGGGTAGGGTTCCTCAACTATGTTTTTGAAGGATTGGTAAGTGGTAGTAAATGGGGAACGGCTGTGGGAATAATCGCATTTATTTTAGTAATTGGTGGCGCTTTTGGGATTATCTTACGGACTGGTGCCGTAGAAAATGCAATTTTAGCAATGATTAAAAGGACAAAAGGAATGGAATCTTTGTCGATCCCTATTATATTCTTTTTCTTTTCCTTGGGTGGTGCGGTTTTTGGCATGGGAGAAGAAGCAATTCCCTTTGCCATGATTTTAGTACCCTTGATGATTGCTATGGGGTATGATGCCATCACCGGAATATGTATCACCTACGTAGCGACTCAAATTGGATTTGCCACTTCTTGGATGAATCCTTTTAGTTTAGCGGTGGCACAGGGAGTTTCTGGGATTCCGGTGCTTTCTGGTGCTGGGTTTCGAATTGCTCTATGGGCGTTTTTTACAGCTTTAGGCATTGGTTATACCTATCGATATGCACAGCGTATTAGAAAAGATCCCACCAAATCTCTTTCATACGAATCCGACGCATATTATCGAAATGATTTTGAAGGTCGTCAACATATCGAGACGAAATTTGGCACCGGTGACGCCTTGGTACTATTAACTATAGTGGTTGGTGTCATTTGGGTGGTATGGGGAGTGATGCAACATGCCTACTACATACCAGAAATAGCAACACAGTTCTTTGTAATGGGATTGGTTGCTGGTATGATCGGGGTAATTTTTCGACTTAAGGATATGCGGGTAAATGATATTGCCATTTCATTTCGTAATGGAGCCAAAGAATTAGTGGGCGCCGCCATGGTTGTGGGAATGGCCCAAGGGATTATTCTTGTCTTGGGTGGAACGGATCCCACAGCAGGTACTGTGTTGAATACGATTTTACACTATGCAGGAAATGCAGTTGGTTCTTTGCCGCCAGCCGTTTCAGCCTGGATTATGTTTGTATTTCAGTCCGTGTTTAATTTCTTTGTAGTTTCTGGGTCTGGACAGGCAGCTTTGGTGATGCCTCTTATGGCACCATTGGCTGACATTGTAGGCGTAAGTCGACAAGTGGCGGTTCTAGCTTTTCAGCTTGGGGATGGATTTACCAATTTAATTGTGCCTACTTCTGGATGCTTAATGGGTGTTTTAGGAGTAGCTAAGTTAGATTGGTATCAATGGTTTCGGTTTCAAATTAAATTTCAAGTACTATTATTTGTCCTTGCGTCTTTAGTAATGGTTTTAGCGGTTATGATTGGATTTAACTAGGAGGGATTACATGATATTAATCCGGAAAGTCAAGGTATATCAACCAAGGTATCTTGGCGTGAGAGACGTGTTGATAGCTGGAGATAGGATTGTCGCTATTCAGGAAGCAATAGATCCAGGTAGCTTGTCTGTGGAAATGGAAGAGATAGAGGGCAACGGTCAAATGCTGTTACCTGGATTTATTGACACTCATGTTCATATTACTGGTGGAGGTGGGGAGGGTGGCCCACATACCCGCACGCCACCCATTCAGCTAACAGAGCTGACAAAAGCAGGAGTAACAACGGTGATAGGGTGCTTGGGTACAGATGGGTTTACACGTTCTATGAGAGATTTGTTGGCAAAAGTTGCAGGGTTGCAGGCTGAGGGGCTTAGCGTCTATGCTTGGACAGGTTCTTATCAAATGCCAGTGCGTTCTCTATTTAATAATGTGGAAGAAGACCTTCTTCATTTGCCAGCAGTTATAGGTGTAGGAGAGGTGGCGTTATCGGATCATCGTTCCTCTCAACCGACATTAGAAGAAGTAAAAAAACTGGCGGCATCTGCTCGGGTAGGTGGAATGTTGAGTGGAAAACCAGGTCTCATTAACGTTCACTTAGGAGATCAACCAGGTGGTCTATCCATGTTAATGCAAGTGTCCCAAGAGACGGGGATTCCATTATCTCAATTTTTGCCAACTCATCAAAATAGAAATGAGAAGGTGTTTCAGGAAGCATTGGAATACGGAAAAGCAGGGGGCTATATGGATTTTACTACCAGCACCGTACCAGCGTTTATTGAAGCAGGAGAAGTGCCATGCCATCAAGCTCTTGCAAGGGCCCTAGGAGCAGGGATTCCAATTGAAAGAATCAGTTTTAGCTCCGATGCCCAGGGGAGCCTGCCGGAATTTAATAAAGAAGGAAAATGTACGGGGTTAGAAGTAGGTTCTTCTAATTCTTTGTTTCAAGCTGTTTTAAAGGCTGTAAAGCTAGAAGGTATTCCATTGGAACAAGCAGTGCGGCCCATTACATCTTCACCTGCTAGTATAATGAATTGGCAGGATAAAGGGGTAGTGGAAGTAGGGTCCAAGGCAGATGTAGTACTGATCCATGAGGAAACCCAAGAGATACAAACGGTGATTGCCAAAGGGCAAAAAATGCTGCGTGATCAGAAGGTTGTTGTAAAAGGAACTTTTGAGTAGGTAGATAGAGGCAGCAAAAGCGAGGGACTCTTCAAGGGTCCCTCGCTTTTGCTTTTGTAACGGCTTAAGATAGTTGACAATGAAAATCAAACAAACTACACTTAAGGTTGACATTAGATGTGTTGCGTAAAGCCATCTACAAAAGGGGGTTTAACAAAAATGGAGGGAGAAACCATGACATATGAATACATCATATTTGATATGGACGGAACCTTAACTGAATCTGGGACAGGGATTATTAATTCAGTGGTATATGCCCTTGAAAAACATGGAATTAAAGTAAAGAATAGATCGAAGCTGGATAAATTTGTTGGACCGCCTCTGTGGGAGTCTTTTGAAAAATACTATGGATTTTCTAAAGAAGAAGCTAGAAAAGCGGTGGAAGATTACAGGGAGTATTATATAGAGAGAGGGATGTTTGAAAATGTCCTATATGATGGCATAGAAGCCTTGCTTCAGCAGCTTCAAAAAAATAGAAAAAAGATTCTGGTGGCAACTTCTAAGCCAGAGGTGTTTGCTAAACAAATACTAGAACATTTTGAGCTGGCACCTTATTGTTCTTGTATTGCTGGAAGCACTCTTGATGGGAGCAGGGTTAATAAAAATGAAGTCATTCAACGTGCTCTTGAAATTGCTTCCGTTACGGATCTTTCCAAAGCAGTCATGATCGGTGATCGGGAACATGATATTCTTGGAGCAAAAAAGACAGGATTGGATTCGATTGGTGTATTGTATGGATACGGTGACAGACTGGAACTGGAACAAGCAGGAGCAGATTATATTGCTGAAACCGTTAAAGACATAGGGAAGATACTGCTGTAAGAATAGGGAGCGTTTGGTGCGTCTCTTTTCCTATATCTAAGTGAAGACGAATCGTTAGTGTGATGCTATGAAAGAAAATGGGAAGTGCAAAGAGGGTGTGGATATGTTTGAAAACTATGGATTCATGAAACAATTTGTAGATATGATGTCCGAAGGATTTATTTTTATTGATGCATATGGAATGATTCAATTTTACAATAAAAAAGCGAAAGAGATTTTTGGATTAATGGAAGACGATGGCATTGGTCATCCTGCAGGTCAGCTTGAAACTGGGGATATTGTGATAATGGGCATTACGGGGGTTCAAAAAGATGACGGAGGCATGGATCTGACGGATTTTGAAAAAATAGGAATAAGGGATGAGAAAATCCAGGAACGAGATGCGATTGTAGGAATTGGAAGGTTTGATGATGCCTCCGAAGGGGTGTATAAAGTACAGAAAGGAGAATATCATCACTTAGAACTGAAAAAAGATTTCAGTGGGTATGCTATTGAAATCGAAATTGATCAAGTAAACAAAATTATTTGGATCCGAGTGGATGAAAAAAGCTTTCCATTACCCTTTATAAAAGATATTGCACATCTTGTATGTCTTTGTAAATCTACAGGAAATATAAAATTTTATCAAACAAGAGGCTACACGGCAAAGGGAGAGAGTCTTAAAGAATTATTGATGAAAAAACCTTACAGCCCAAAGAAGGTTGGAGGAGGGTTTGATGTAGAGGGTAAGAGTATTTTTGATATACACCAAGAAAATCAGGTGATAAAAAGCTTTGTGCAAGTGGCAAGAGGTGGCAGTGACAGCTATACTGATCAATTGACGGAAATTAACGGATATACCACTATGTGTACAGTAAACCCCTTAAATCATAACCACAAAAGAGTAGGGGCAGTACTGAAAGTGGAGGATGTTTCGGAAGTAAAACAAATCATGTTGGAACGAGATGAAGCCTTATCAAAGTTATCCCGAGCACAAAAACAATTAAAGGAAGAACAGGGGATTGAAGGTTTCAAAAAAATACATGGCAGTAGCAAAGAAATAATCCACGTTAAAAAATTGGCTTACAAGGCCTCTCAGTCTGTTTCAACGGTATTGATTACAGGGGAGAGTGGTACAGGAAAAACTATTTTGGCTAAGGAAATCCATGAAGCTGGCATCGGTTCTGCGGAACCTTTTGTGCATGTAAATTGTGCAGGTATTCCTGAAGCCTTAATAGAAAGCGAATTGTTTGGATATGAAGAAGGCGCTTTTACTGGTGCCAAAAAAGAAGGGAAACAGGGAATGTTTTCGTTGGCCAAAGGAGGAACTGTTTTTTTAGATGAAATTGGTGAGCTTCCGTTGATTCTGCAATCAAAGTTGCTGGAAGTATTGCAAAGTAAAAGTTTTTATTCTGTTGGTGGACATAAGAAAATTAAATTTATGGGTAGGGTAATCGTAGCGACGAATCGAAATTTGGAAGAGGAAATTAACAAGGGGCACTTCAGAGAAGATTTATTCTACCGGATCAATGTATTTCCTATAGACATTCCACCCCTAAGAGCAAGGAAAGAGGACCTTTATGCCATGGTAACTCATATGCTGCCTAAATTAGGGGAAAGAGTTGGATGTGAGGCTGAGAACATATCTTCAGAGGCCATGAGAAAATTGATGGCTTATGATTGGCCAGGAAACGTAAGGGAATTAGAAAATATGTTGGAGCACTCCTTGCATTTTGTGGATGGAAAAACGGTATTTTCAAAGCATTTAAAGATGGATAGCCGAAAGACATTAAAAGCTAAGGAGCTGGAATCAGTAGATTTGGATTTGAAAAAAGCAGTAAAAGAAGCGGAAATAGCTACGATTCAACAAGCTCTGAGAATAACAGATAAAAAACATAAAGCATCTTGGGAATTATTAGGAATCAAAAAAACAGCTTTTTATGACAAGTTGAAGAAATATAATCTATAACCAAAAGTCAAAAGGATAAAATGGACGGAGGGGGAGTTCGTTTTTTCGGAATAATATCCGAATAAGCGAACTTTTTTAGTGTGTAAAGAAACAAGGGAAATAATAGGATTTAGAATAGATAGGAGAAAAAAACAAATAGAATTGCCTTGGTGTAGTTCGGAAAAAAGAACTAAATTTAGACTATTTAGCTTTGTTGAATCGAAAAATTTCCATAATACAAACAATAGAAATTATTGAAGTCTTTGGAATAAGCTGATTCAAAAAAATAAAAAGAAAGCCATATTTCTTGGCATAATTATTGCTTTTTTAAAGAGGTACTCATTAAAGGATGAAGGAGGAGCAAATAAAGATGGAAAATAATTACTGTTTTTCAGGTCATGATACTGTTCAATTAGCGAAAACCTACGGGACGCCACTTTACGTACTTTCAGAAAAGCTAATTCGGGAAAGATGTCGAAATATTAAAGAGGATTTTTTGATGAAATATGATAAATCCTTTGCAGCTTATGCCAGCAAAGCCTTTCTCACCCAAGCTATATGTAAAATTATTGAAGAAGAGGGGCTAGGGCTGGATGTCGTTTCTGGTGGGGAGCTTTATACGGCAATTTCTGCAAAATTCCCCATGGAAAAAGTGATTTTTCACGGGAGCAACAAATCCAGAGAAGAGTTAGAGATGGCTGTAAGATATAATGTGGGGCGAATTATTGTAGATAATGAATATGAGCTGGCAATGCTTTCCGCAATTGCTGAGGAGTTGGATCGCCATGTAAATATTTTATTTCGTTTATCTCCTGGGATCCAGGGACATACGCATAAGTATATTCAAACTGGACAAAAGGACTCGAAATTTGGTTTGCCCCTAAATAAAAAAGAGCTATATCGTATTGTGCGAGGAACCATGAAGAATAGTCGGTTGACATTACTCGGCTTTCATTTTCATTTAGGTTCTCAACTTTTTGAAAATAATATTTATCTTGTGGGAGTTCAAATAGTGGTGGGTTTGATGAAAACACTAAAAAGTGAATTAGGGTATATTGCGGAGGAGTTAAATGTTGGTGGAGGCTTTGGGATTCAATATACTACAGAGGAAGAGCAGACCCGTGGAATTAGTTTTTATACGGATGAAATCATGAAGGAAGTAAGTAAGCAGTTTGAAAAAGAGTCGTGGAGTCACCCTAGGATCATTATTGAACCAGGAAGATGGATTATTGGAGAAGCTGGGATTACTCTATATACCATTGGATCTTTAAAAAGCATTGAAGGCATTCGAAATTATGCCAGTGTGGATGGTGGAATGCCTGATAATCCAAGACCAGCACTTTATCAGGCTAAATACCATGGGATTGTGGCCAATAAGTGGCAGGAGAAAGCGGATCGATTGACTACGATTGCAGGAAAATGCTGTGAAAGTGGGGATGTATTGATATGGGATCTGGCTACGCCGGAATTAGAAAGTGGAGATATTCTTGTGGTAAAGAATACAGGGGCTTATAATTATTCCATGGCCAGCCATTACAATAAAACCCCTAAAGCAGCGGTTGTTCTTTTGAAGGATGAGGCCAGCCATGTTATTGTAGAGAGGGAAAACTATCAAGACTTAATCCGAAAGGAGCGTATTCCTTCTTATTTGGATAAATAATAGAGAAGCGTATTCTTGGTAGGATTTTATGAAATTTCTTGAAATAGATTAGTAGACAAGGGAAAATCAGCTTAAGGGAGGGATCCGTATAGAGATGATCTTAAGATTTTGTTAGTAGAAGACCACTATTTATAAGGAGGGAAATGGGTTATGATTAATATCGTTTGGTTTGGTTTTATAGTAGTGGGTGTTGTCTATGCTGCAGCAACGGGGAATATTGAAGCTGTTACGGATGCGGCTATAGATAATGCCAATGTGGCGGTAGATTTAGCAATTGGATTAATTGGTACCATGGCTTTATGGTTAGGGATTATGAAGATTGCAGAAAAAGCTGGGTTAGTGAATATGTTAGCCAGAGGACTCAAATTTATTACAAAACCATTATTTCCGGAAGTTCCATCGGATCATCCTGCAATGGGAGCCATTATTATGAACATGGCGGCAAATATGCTGGGTTTAGGAAATGCAGCGACCCCGTTAGGGTTAAAAGCAATGCAAGAATTACAGACTTTAAATCCCAAAAAAGATACTGCTACTAATGCTATGTGTACTTTCCTTGCAATTAATACCTCATCTATTACATTAATTCCCGCTTCTGTCATTGCTATTCGATCGGCAGCGGATTCTGCCAATCCAACAGAGATAATAGGACCTGTTATCCTAGCCACAGCGGCATCTACGACAGCGGCTATTATTGCGGTGAAATTATTGCAAAAGTTACCCAGATTTAAGATTGATCCGAATGAATATGATGACGTACAGAAGAACCTATAAAGGGAGGGTGGATTAGGATGCTGATGAATATAATAGATAATGTTTCAAAGTATGCAATACCATTTATTTTATTGGTGATCCCTACGGTAGGATTCATCAGAAAGGTAAAGGTTTATGAAGTGTTTACGGAAGGAGCAAAAGAGGGGTTTAATACTGCTGTTCGAATTATTCCTTTTCTGGTAGCCATGCTGATGTCTATTGGAATATTTAGGGCTTCTGGCGCTATGGATCTTTTAGTAGACCTGGTAAGTCCTTTGACCGGATTAATCGGGATGCCTGGAGAAAACCTGGCTCATGCTATTATGCGCCCTTTATCTGGTGGTGGTGCTTCAGGAATTATGAGTGAACTTATTACAACCCATGGTCCAGATTCCTTTATTGGTCGATTAGCATCCATCATGCAAGGATCAACGGAAACAACCTTTTATGTACTGGCTGTTTATTTTGGCTCTGTATCCATTAAAAATTCCAGACATGCACTTCCCGCTGGTTTAATTGCAGACTTTGTAGGAATTGTTACGGCTGTGTTTGTTGCCCATCTCATGTTTTAACGGAATGATTTAGATTTCATTAACAGACCTAAAGTGTCTTTACGCTGTAAAGTTGTCAAGGAAAGGAGGAGTCCAGTGTATGATCAAACCAAAAGCGCTTAAAAGAGGAGATACCATAGGAATTATTGCTCCTGCCAGTGCTGCAAAGCCGGAGCAAGGGGAAAGAGGGAAGAAAGTCTTAGAAGCCATGGGTTTTACTATCCTTATGGGGGAGAGTTGTGGTACAAGTCATGGGTTTTTGGCAGCGGAAGATAAAGTAAGAGCAAAGGACTTGAATAGGATGTTTGAAAATCCTGACATTGATGGTATTATCTGCCTGCGAGGAGGCTATGGTTCTTCGCGTATTCTGGAAAGTTTGGATCAAGATATAATTCAAAAAAACCCTAAGGTATTCATGGGCTATAGTGATATTACGGCTATTCATCTATTTCTTAATCAACAATTAGGGATGGTGACTTTTCATGGCCCTATGCTTGCCTCAGACTTTTCTCAGGGATCAGACCCCTTTACCATGGAATCTTTTGAAAGGACTTGTATGGGGACAGAAAAAATAGGAAGAATTGAAAATCCTAAAGGGGAAGAAATTGAATGTCTGGTGTCGGGAAAAGCCCAGGGCCATATTGTGGGCGGGAATCTAGCCTTAGTGGCTTCTACTATGGGAACGCCTTATGAAATAGATGCCAAGGGAAAAATTTTGTTTTTAGAAGATGTTGGGGAAGATACGTATAAAATTGATCGCATGTTGACTCAACTGAAATTAGCAGGAAAATTTAAAGAGGCTAATGGGGTTATTTTTGGAGATTTTAACCGATGTGATCAATCCAAACATGGAGAGGCTCAAAGTCTTTTAACCGTGTTGAGGGACGTAGTAAAAGATGCAAACAAACCAACGATCTACAACCTTCAAACTGGGCACTGTAATCCTATGATTACCTTGCCCTTTGGAGTTCTAATGTCATTGGATGCAAAGAAGAAAACTCTAAGCATAGAGGAATCGGGAGTGGAAAAAAATGCTTGATTCTATTAAATGGCGAGAGGAAATTGAAGCCATGGATCCCTGGCTAAGAAAAGTACGACGTGAATTTCATCAATGGCCAGAACTAGGGACAGAGGAGTTTAAGACGAATGAAAGAATTGTGAGCCTCCTTAAAGAAATGGGGATAGAAGAGTCTAAAACCATTGCTCAAACTGGTGTGGTTGCCTTGATATCTGGGGGAAGACCAGGAAAAACCATTGCCTTAAGAGCGGATATGGATGCCTTGCCCATCAAGGAAAAAGCTGAAATGTCTTACGCTTCAAAAAACCTAGGGATCATGCATGCCTGTGGTCATGATGCTCATATGACAATTCTTTTAGGCGTTGCAAAAGCCCTTCATAAATATCGAAAAGATTTAAAAGGCAATGTAAAGCTTGTATTTCAGCCAGCGGAGGAGACGGTTGGAGGTGCTGAGAGAATGATTGCGGAAGGAGTGTTGCAAAACCCAGAAGTGGATTTGGTTTACGGGTTGCATGTTGCTCCGGAATTGGAAGTAGGGACTGTAGGGATTCGATACGGGCAGATGAATGCATCTTCTGATACCCTAGAGGTGAAGGTGAAGGGAAAAAATACTCATGGGGCCTATCCTCATAGAGGAGTAGATGCCATTTTGATTGCAGGAGAGTTGATTACAGGGCTACAAAGCATTATAAGTCGAAATGTGGATCCGAGGGATGCTGCGGTACTTAGTTTTGGAAAAATACTGGGTGGAAGTCAAGGAAATATTGTTGCAGATGAAGTGATTCTGACTGGGACCTTAAGAACCTTTGATCCAGAAGTCAGAAGCATGGTAAAAGAAAAAATCATCCAAATGGTTAAGGCGTTGCCTAGGGCATTTGGAGGAGAAGGTGATATTTCTATTAAACCAGGGTATTCGGCTCTAATTAATCATAGAGAAACAACCAAAATTGTTGAAGAGCAGGCGATCAAAGTTTTAGGAGAAGAAAACGTTAAATTCATAGAAAGTCCAAGTTTAGGCGTAGAAGATTTTAGCTTTTTTCTACAGCATAAAAAGGGAACTTTTTTTCGGTTAGGGGTAGGGAACAAGAAAAAAGGCATAACGGCTCCTGGTCATTCCAAAGAGTTTGATATCGATGAAGATAGTTTAGGTATTGGAGTGTACTTGCAAATAATGAACACTCTATTCTCCATGGAGGAGATGGAATCATGAACCGACGTGAAGAGCTATTGCATAAGGAAATAGAAAAATTTACTGGTACTGTGGGTTTATACATGAAAGACTTGATAACTGGAGAGACGATTGCAATTAATCAGAAGGAACAAGTGCATGCAGCAAGCACTATTAAGTTACCAATTCTTTATGAGGTACTAAAGAGACATGGAGAAAAGAAATTGGATATTTTAGAGGAAATTCCCGTAAACCAAGAAGATAAAGTTGAAGGATGTGGAATTCTTAAGGATCTTAAGAGACTTAACAAACTATCTCGTGAAGATCTTTTAAGGTTGATGATTGTGATCAGTGATAATACAGCAACTAATATACTAATAGAGGATCTAGGCATCGATTCCATTAATGATGGAATGAAAAGCCTAGGGCTACACAACACCTATTTAGCAAGAAAACTGATGCAGGGAGATTATCGAAAATTTAGCTATACAACTCCTGAAGATATGGGGAAAATCATGGAAATTCTTTACACAGGTCTGGGTCTTCAGGAGGAAATGAGAGATTTAGGGATGGATATGCTCCAAAGACAACAGGATGAAAAAGGGTTTTATCAAGGACTAAAGGTTTATGGAGTAGAGAAAAGCGATTTTCCTCACAAAACAGGAAGCATTGATGGGGTTTTTCATGATGTTGGTATCCTGCAAGGAAACAAGAAAAAAGTGGTAATGGTCGGGCTAACCCATAAAACAAGCCATGTTGAAAAGGGGATGGATTTTTTAAAGGGACTAGTGCAGCATTTGTTTGAAGAAGAGTTTCGATAGACTAGAAAGGGTGTGGGCTTATGAAAATAGCAGATATACAAATTGGTACATTAAAAGTTCCTTTGGTAACCCCTTTTAAAACAGCATTAAGGAGAGTTGATGCCCTGGAAAACGTTGTGATCAAAATCATAACGGACGAGGGTGCTGTGGGCTACGGAGAAGCCCCTCCTACCGGTGCTGTGACAGGAGATACGTTTGGAGGCATTATAGGGGCAATTCAGGAACATATTAAACCCAGCATCTTAGGAAAGACGATTGAACAGTTTGAAGAGCTGATGCTTTTATTGGAAAAATCCGTAGTAGGAAACAAGAGTGCAAAAGCTGCTGTTGATATGGCTTTGTATGATCTTTACGGACAATATTATAAAGTACCAGTATATAAACTCCTTGGTGGTCATAAAAAGGTTTTAGAAACGGATATTACGATTAGTGTCAATGATCCAGACGAAATGGTGAAAGATAGCTTAAAAGCCGTTGAACAAGGATATTCTATATTGAAGATCAAGGTAGGAAAAGATATAAGTTTGGATATAAAGCGGATGGATGCAATCCGGGAAGCGCTTGGGGATGACATTTCTTTGAGACTGGATGCCAATCAGGGATGGTCGCCAAAAGAAGCCGTTCAGGCAATAAAAAGTATGGAATCCAGAGGATTTAATATTGACTTTATTGAACAGCCTGTAAAGGCCGAAGATCATGTGGGGTTAAAATACGTTACGGAACATGTCCAGTCAAAAATTCTAGCGGATGAAAGCGTTTTTTCTCCCAAAGATGCGGTGGAAATCATTACGAATCGATGTGCGGATATGGTCAACATTAAACTGATGAAAACTGGTGGCATAAAAAATGCCTTGAGGCTTGTTTCTATCGCAGAAATCTACAACATAGAATGCATGATTGGGTGTATGCTGGAAAGCAAGTTAAGCGTGGGGGCGGCGGCTCATCTTGCTGCCGCTAAATCAATTATTACCCATATTGATTTAGATGGCCCAGTGTTATGTGCTCAAGATCCAATTCAAGGGGGAGTTGGCTTTGATCATTATCGAATCACTATTCCAGATGAACCAGGGTTCGGCATCAAAGAAATCGAAGGCGTAACATTTAAGTAAGGAAGTATAATGGTTGTCCCATAGGTTTTTTTCCATTAATCAAGAACTGCCTAGGATCCGCTCCTAGGCAGTTCTTGATTAATGAATTATAATTTGATACACTAGCTTACGCAATTCCTATTAAGGTTTAAGAGTTGAATAAAATTTAATGAAACGAGTGATCCAATGAAAAGAAAAGAGGTTCTATTGATTCTTGCTTTATTACTTAGTTCCATAGGTGCCCTAATCGCTATTCGTGGTGCTGCTTTTGAACTAGAAACAGCGACTCCTCAGGTGGTGATTTATCTGAAAGATGAAGAATACTTACGGATAGATACAGAGGATCCACAGGTGGTTTTGGTTGAACAAGATGGACGAAGCAACAAAATAGAAATCACCAAAGAAGGGTTTGCAATGCTTCATTCGAGCTGTGATAATCAGTACTGTATGTACCAGGGGGAAGTTACCTTTGAAAACATAAGCCAACGTCTATTTGGAGCGTGGGTTTACTGTCTGCCCAATGAGGTGTCCATTGAACTTGTTGGGGGTGAATAGCATGAATACACGTATCATTACAACTATGGGTATTTTAACAAGCCTAGCTCTGATCCTTGGTTATATAGAACGATTAATTCCCATTTCTTCAACGATACCAGGGATAAAAATGGGACTGGCTAACACTGTATTGTTGTATGGTTTGTATATGATGAACTGGAAAAATACAATGAACTTAATGTTGCTAAAAGTGCTACTAAGTGGGATACTATTTGCTGGTTTCTCGGGAGCACTTTACAGCTTTTCAGGTGGGGTGCTTAGTCTTATGGCTATGTATTGGATGCAGCAGCACAGTGGCTTTAGTATAGTAGGTGTCAGTGTGTTAGGTGCTGTATTTCATAATATTGGCCAGATTCTTATGGCCATGCTAGTGGTACAGACCCGTGGGTTGCTTTTGTATCTGCCTGTATTGATTATTGCTGGTGTTGTAACAGGAACACTGACAGGACTCGTTGCCCAGAGTGTGTTCAAGGGTTTATCCAATTATCATCTGGATTTTGGAAAAAAGACAGCTTAGTTTTGTATAGCTTTTTCTTGTTTTTTAAGGACATTTTATTGACGAAAAAGGAGGCTGTGAATGGTGTTTTCGATCGGACATGTTTCCCGTATTCTTGGATTTACCCGTCAGGCAGTACGATTTTATGAAGAAAAAGGGATTATCAACCCTAGGAAAGATGATAATGGGTGGCGTCATTATGATGAAGAAGCTATCTCTAGGCTTATAAGTGCACGTAAATACATGGCAATGGGCTATCGAATTAATGAAGTGGTAGCCCAATTTTCCAATTCGACTACGAAAAAAATTGCAGAGACTCTGGATAGAAAATATGAAGAAACAAAGGATAAAATCAATCATTTACAAATGGTGGCAGCCACTATAGATGATTACCGAAGAAAGATAAGGACTTTAGACGACCTTATGAATCAGTATGTGGTTTGTCATTCTCCTCCCATGGCTATTTTTTACAGCCAGCCCAATAATGATCTTAAACAAGAGCTTGTCTCAGATACCATGACATGGGTGAATGCACTTCCACTTTCTAAAATTACAGCCTTTTATGATGGGCCTCAGCTACACAAAGAAAAAATCTTAAAGCGGAAGCACAAAGGATTCTCTATCGATCAGCTTCTTGCCGAAAAATATGGTCTTTTGGATTTAAAAACAACATGTCTGATGCCTAGTAAACTTTGCATACACACAGTGATTGCGGCTAAAAGCAATGAAATAGCATCTTTAAATATTACCAACAAAGACTTGCCTTTCTTAGAAAAAGAAGAAATGGAGATAGAAGGAGATCCCTGGGGACAAATTATATTTTCTGAAAGCCAGCAGAATACTGAACAGGAGGTAGCAGTCCATAGACAATATATTGACCTGTGGATACCCATCAGAAAACAGTGAAAAGCCAGACTTTTCCTTATGTGTATAGATGGGGTTGAATATCAAGTAGCTTGATAGAGTACACTGTTATAGGATTAACAATAGGCTTTACTAACTGGTATGAGGTGAAGTGGCCAGCACCTGGTACAAGTAGTAGCATTTGTTGATCCATTTGTTTGTGAACCAATACATGAAGGAGGAGCAAAATGAAACGTACTAAAAAAATATTTTCTCTATTAATGGTTTTATGTCTCTTAGGATCTATGGTAGGCTGTGGAACGTCAGAGGTGAATGATGCCGATGAGGGCAAGGTTATAACGGCAATGACCCCAGGCGAATATACAATGGAAGTAAATGGGTACAACCCCATGAAAGTCAAGGTTGTTTTAGGAGAAACAGAGATTCAGACAGTGGAAATTATCGAACATGAAGAAACTCCAGGCGTATCGGATGCGGCTTTGGAGGAATTACCAGCACTTATTGTAGCAGAGCAGAATCTTGGTGTAGATACGATCACAGGGGCTACGATGACCAGTCAAGCTATTTTGGATGCGGTACGACAGGCTATTGAAGAAGCTGGTGGTTTGGCAGACGAGTTTGATCTTGCTAAGGGAGACGCAGGTGAAGCTACCACAGGGAGACGCACAGAGATGGCAAGTGGTCAATTGCCAGAAACCTGGGATATGACCTATGATACGGTGGTGATAGGTGGTGGCTTTGCTGGTCTTGCGGCTGCCTATAGTGCTGTAGAACATGGAGCGGAAACATTACTTATCGATAAAATGCCAGTGTTAGGAGGAAACTCACAGATTAACGGAGGGGTTTATGCTTCCTATACGAGCAGCATAGCGGATGAACTCTATGATAAACTTGATCTTGAGCCAGATACAGCAGAAAAGCATATCGAAGATACGATTGTGGGTGGAGACTATCTAAGCGATGAAAAACTTGTTCGAAATTTTGTGTATGGAGCACCTTTCTTTCTTGACATGATGCTGGAAAATGGCCTTGAAGTGCGAGAATCCATTACACGTCCAGGTGGCCATTATGGGTATCGTACCTATACCACTATCAATGGCGTAGGCGCTGATATTGTACAGATACAAAAACAGATGTTAGAAGACACAGAGGCAACTATTATGCTGAATACAGAAATGACCCAAATTTTCCGTGAAGGTGGAGAAAATGGTCGTGTTGTCGGCATTGAAGTAGAGACTAAAGACGGCATTAAAAATGTTAAGGCAGAAAAAGCAGTTATTCTTGCCACAGGTGGATTTAGTGGAAACGTAGATATGCGATCCAAGCATGTGCCATCGCTGACTGCGGATATTCCTACAACCAATCACGTAGGGGCAACAGGTGAAGGAATTACAATGGCCCAAGCGATTGGGGCTAACACAACCCATATGCCATACATTCAGTTGTATCCTTTTGCTAATCCTAATAATGGCGTTTTAGACGCTTATGCGGTTATTCCATTTAGTGGTCCTAGTGCAGGAATTGTATATGTGGATGAATATGGAAAGCGCTATGTTAATGAAGGGGAACGGCGAGATGTATGCTCCAGAGCGGCCCAGCAAAGTGGCGGATTTCCAACCTTCTCTATTTTTGGACAGGAAATCGTAGAAGATGGAGGATTTATTTCTGAAACACAATTAAGCAACGGTATTGAAGCTGATCGTATCTTTAAAGCAGATAGTCTGGAAGAACTAACACAAATCATCAATAGCCACCAGTATGCGGATCATGGAATTGCAATGTCGGCTGATGTATTGAAAGAAACAATCCAGCAACATAATGGATTTATCGAAGATGGTCATGACCCTGAATTCGGAAAAGTAATTGATAAAGGTGTGATGCTTAAAATCGAAAAAGGACCTTACTATGCCATTCCGCAGTGGCCGTCGGTGCATCATACTATGGGAGGATTGACCATTACAGAACGAACAGAAGTACAGGATATCTGGGGCAATGTGATTCCAGGTTTCTACGCAGCAGGAGAAGTAACCGGAGGCGTTCATGGTACAAATCGATTAGGCTCCAATGCCATTCCTGATGCCGCAGTTCATGGCTATATAGCAGGCCAAGTGGCGGTAACAGGAACCGTACCAGATTTTGTTCCAAAACAGTAGCACCATATTTTGATGAACATAGGGAAAAAATAAGGCTTTAAGAACCTGTCAATTATTTGACAGGTTCTTTGAGTTATTAGGATAAGGAAATAGATTGAGCCCATGGTATGTATAAATTCGAAGGAAGATTTTTAAATGATGGATACGGTGTTTATTTGGTTGGTATGTTTGTTGTATACAGAAAAGATTTAGTAGGAGATCTTATATATCAGGGGGGAAGCCTATAAAAAATAAAAATAAGGGTATATAGAATAATGTTGTGGATAATGGCGAAAATGTGATTGAAAAACATTTTCGCGAAGAAGAAGTGTACCAGTATAAGTAGTTCTAAAGCATCTGATATCGATAGAAAAATGAATTGAATGAATGGAGGAGGAAAAATGTCAACACGAAGGTTTGATTACGAAATTCTTCAAGAAATGAAAACGCGGTGGTCACCCCGAGCTTTTGATCCTCATCGTCCTGTATCGGAAGAAGATATAATGGGTGTGCTAGAAGCAGCTCGTTACGCACCATCTTGCTTTAACGAACAGCCTTGGCGCTATATTGTTGCAGCAAAGGGACAAGATGACTACCAGAAAATTCTGGACGTCCTAGTAGAAGCCAATCGAGAGTGGGCAGCTAAGGCACCTGTACTGATGATGATTACCTCTAATCAACGATTTGCTAAGAATGACAAAGAGAATCACTGGCATCTTTTTGATGCGGGCACCTCTTGGGGATATTTGAGTCTGGAAGCTCAGCGAAGAGGATTGCATACGCATGCTATGGCTGGATTCAACGCTGAGGCCACTCGGCAGACTTTTGGCCTCGGAGAAAACATTTCCATTGTTGCAGCAGTGGCCATGGGCTATTATGGCAACAAAGAGGAATTAAGTCCGGCACTTCAAAAGAATGAAAATCCTGGGTTGCGTAAACCCATTCAAGAAATTTTGATTCAGACAAAACCGTGATAAGAGGAACCGATGCAAAATAAATTAAAGGGGTGTTGGGATGTTGAAGGTGAGACCAATCGAAGACAAATTTGTGGTGGAAAAGGAACATTGGGTAGGGAATGGATTCCGAGTTAGGAACTATTTTCCTGGAGGTAAAAACTTGATAGATCGTTTCTCTCCTTTTGCGTTGATGGACTATAATGTTCCAAGGGAATTTTCTCCCTCTACCACATCTAGGGGAATTGGACCCCATCCTCATAGGGGAATAGAAACAGTTACCTTTGCTTTTGAAGGTGCTGTGGAACATCATGACAATGCTGGGAATCACGGCGTTATTTATCCTGGCGATGTTCAGTGGATGACGGCTGGTGGCGGAATTATGCATAAGGAATACCATGAAAAAGAGTTTTTGAATCAAGGTGGAATGTTTCACATGATTCAGTTATGGGTGAATTTGCCTAAAAAAGATAAGTTTGTTCCAGGGCGTTATCAAGACCTTCCTAATAATAAGCTAGGAAAATTGGAATTTCCAGACGGTGCAGGAGATGCCACGGTAGTGGCAGGAGAATTTCAAGGTGTGAAGGGCCCTGCCATGACCTATTCGCCCATGAATATCTATTGGATGGATGTTAAAAGTGGAAAGAGCATTGTATTTCAGGAGCCAGAAGGATACAACACAGGAATGCTTTTAACCGGAGGTCATGCTGAAATAAATGAGACGAATTGTAGGCATAAGGACTTTGTTCTTTTTGAAAACCAAAGTGGACAAATACACCTAACGGCTGGTGCAGAGGGAGCAAGACTCATTGTCCTTAGTGGAGAGCCTTTAGAAGAGCCGGCTGTTGCAGGCGGACCATTCGTCATGAATACAAAAGAAGAGTTGGATCAGGCATTCCGTGATTATCGTGATGGGAAGTTTGGGACAGAAGATTTTTAGAGAGAAAGGCCATGACGAAAGCACCTTATTCTGGTAAGGTGCTTTTCCATTCTTTAAAGATCATTTTTCGAGATTGATTCTTAATGACAGGATCCTTTGTTGCGATGGCATAAGCCTCTTCACGGGTTTTTGTTTGATAGATAATCAAGCCGCCGCTATGATCTAAAAAAGGACCTTTTGCATAGATTTCACCCGTATCCAAATAATGTTGAAGGTAGGCTTTGTGCTCAGCAAGGAGTTCTTTGTCTTTTTCTTTGTTGATCGTTTCTAAATACGCTACATAATAGGGCATGGTATCTCTCCTTTAGTTTAAAGTGATTTTGTTAAGATCTATAAAAATAGCGAATCCTTCAATTATATTGTATCAGAGTTGTTCCGTTTATGTTAGGGTGAAGAGAGGATTATTGAGAAAATTGTGTTGAATTAATCAAAACCCTTGGGTCGTGGGAATGGAAATGCCAATGGAATACAATAAGAAGAGTGTAAATATGATTTTATAGGAAGGGATAAAACCATGGTAGAAGAAGAAATCCTTCAGTTTCCTGATGCGGACATTGAAGTGGAAGTAGTTCGAAAAAACATTAAAAACATAAATCTTAGAATTTGTCCACCAGCAGGGAAAGTGAGGGCATCGATTCCTGAAACCTTGAAAATCCATGTATTAGATTCGTTTATTCGATCGAAAATGGCATGGATTAAAGAAAAGCAAATAGAAGTCCAGTCCAAGGCTTTTAAGATAGAGCCTGAAAAGTGTTATGTTTCTGGAGAAATGCATACTTTAGGGGGACAGGTCTATAGATTAAACATTGTTTTTATAAAAAGGGGAAAACAACAGGTAAAAGTAACTGGTGCAGATACCATAGAAATGCATATTCGGCCAAATACAAGGATGGAAAGCCGTCAGCGATTGATGCACGAGTTTTATAGGGGATTTCTTCAGGGAAAAATTCCAGCGTATATAGCAAAGTGGGTACCTATAATGGGTGTAAATGTTAAGGAATGGCGTGTGAAACGTATGAAGACCAAATGGGGTACCTGCAATATCCGAGACAAGCGAATATGGATTAATTTAGAACTGGCCAAGAAAAAGACAGACTACCTAGAATATATTATTGTTCATGAGATGACTCATTTGTTGGAAAAATATCACAATGACGATTTTAAAGCACATATGGATTCATTTATTCCTCATTGGAGAAGATTAAAAGATGAATTGAACAAGTCCTAAAAGTGCTTTTGAAGCTTTGGTATCTATGGGGAAAGGATGCATGTAGTGTGAAGAGTGTGCTATAAATTCTCATTTGATAGGTTTTTGGATCCTTCCCAAACAGTTTGATTACGGCCGTTGTTTTTTCCGAGGTATAAATGATGATCTGCTTTTTCTAAAACCATTAAATAGTCCTCTTGAACACTTCCTTTAGAAAAACCGATGGTGATCGTAAGGTTCAAGGTAAGGTCATTTACTTCAATTATTTTGCTTTCAAGGGTTTTACGCATTCTTTCACATATTTGATAAACTTCTTGGTCTTTCATGTTGGATAGAAGGACAAGAAATTCTTCGCCGCCAAATCGAAAAACATAATCGTCTTTCCGAAAAGAGCTAAGAATAATATTGGCTACACTTTTAATCACCTGATCTCCCACAACATGGCCATGTTGATCGTTTATTTTTTTAAAATAATCAAGATCCATAATAACCATATGAATGGAAAGATCATACTTGTTTTCACGATAGTAGGTCATTAATTTCTCTAAGTATCGCTTGTTATACAAACCTGTAAGGCTATCTTTTTTTCCTTGATCATCCATGATAGTAACATTTGTTGTTAAAAATCGATAAAAATAGAAAGCGCCAAAAAAAACCGTAAGAACTCCTAATAAGGTGATTTCTCTGGCAAAATCGATGTTTTTTTCATTTGAAATTCTTTGTTCAGTGTAAAGCTCGTATTGATGCAAAATAATTCGATCTGTGAAATTAGTAGCGAGATTGATGGAGCTAACAAAAGATACAAAAGCATTGTATCGTTGGGACTCATCCGTTGTGGTTCGGCTCAATACTATCTCTAACGGATGGTCTGTAGCTTCAAGGGTTCTCACCAGCCTTTCGTAGTAACTCTTGTTGTGTGAATCTGGTTGAAGCTTTCCTAAATCAGCGAGTTTTTGATGAATATCATGCTGAATATTTGCTATATAATAATAGCTAGAAGAGCTTCTTTCATCCATATATCGGACCAATTGAATCTGTTGCTCAGAGAGTAAACTTTTTAATTCACTCCCTTTCATGATAATTTCCATATGCTCTTCTTGCATGACTTTGTAGTTATCTTGTACTTGCTTACTGGAGTATAGAATGACAAGGAACGTTAGGAATAACAGGCTCATAAGGGTAAGGTATCCAACTTTTATGACATTAAGTTCCTGTGATTTTTTCATATCAACACTTCCTCAGATTTAGGTTGAAATATTTTTCTTTCTTATGATACCCATTCTTAGACAAGTATGCGCTGAAAGTTTCTCGTAAAGCAAGGATTTTATGGTAGAGTAATGAGGAGAGGTTCTATTAAAATGGTGATACAAACTTATTAGTGATGAAAGGAATGAGTAGGATGGCATCTATAAACTATGAGATTGAAAAGAAGTACGGAGTGATTTCTGAATCCAGTAGAGGATGGAAAAAAGAACTGAATTTAGTAAGTTGGAATAGTCGTGAAGCGAAATATGATTTAAGAGATTGGGCGCCAGACAATGAAAAAATGGGAAAAGGCCTAACCTTAACAGAAGAAGAATTGCTTCGATTGAGGGATTTACTGAATGAAATGGATATCTAAAACCATAGGAAAATGATACAATAGACGAGCATCATCAGAAAAGTAAGAAAAGTACATGAATAGTGACAAAAGGCATAAAGGCCTGTGATTGTCATATATCAAACAATAAAAGGAGGAAAAAAGTATGAAGCACGCTTTTATGAGACGAAAGTATCTGGTTTTGTTCCTGGCATGTCTAATGGTTTTCAGCAGTTTCAGCACCTTGGTGGTTTTTGCTGACGAGCAAGAACATACCTTAGTGGTATTGCACACCAATGATATTCATGGTCGGGTGCTGGAAGGTCGATTTGATGGAATGGGGCTGGATCGGGTAGGTGCTTTGGTTAATCAGTACCGGGCAGAAAATGAGAATGTACTGTTGTTGGATGCTGGCGATGCGGTACACGGAATGCCAGTGGCTACCATTGAAAGAGGCGCCAGCATCATACGTATTATGAATGAGATCGGCTATGATCTTTTAGTGGCAGGAAACCATGAGTTTAACTATGGAAAGGAAAGGTTACTAGAACTGGATGAAATGGCAGATTTTCCAGTGATTGCCGCCAATATTATGGTTGAGGAAACGGGGGATTATTTTTTACCGCCTTATATGATTTATGAATTTGATGGATTTAGTGTTGGCGTTTTTGGTTTAGCGACGCCAGAAACCTTATATAAAAGCCATCCGGCAGGAACCCAAGGACTTTTGTTCACAGATCCAGTGGAGGCAGCGACAGAAATGGTAGCAGAGCTGGAAGATCAGGTAGATGTAATGATTGCTCTTGCACATCTGGGTATCGATGAAAGCAGCCTTCGAAACGAGACTAGTATAGGGGTTGCTGAGCAGGTGGAAGGCATTCATTTAATCGTAGATGGCCATAGCCATCATAAGTTAGATGAAGGATTAATGGTGGAGGAAACCCTTATTGTGATGGCTGAAGAATATACTAAAAATTTAGGGGTTGTTGAAATTGCATTAACGGATGGTCAGGTATCTTCAATTACCGCCATGTTATACGAAAAAGAAGAGGCTATGGAGATAGAGCCAGATCCTGATGTTGTAGCCGTAGTGAACAAAATAATTGAGAATCAGCAGGAAATCATGGCGGAAGTGGTGGGCAAGACTACGGTTCATTTAGATGGAGAGCGGGAGCAGGTTCGTGCAGGAGAAACAAATTTAGGGAATTTGATTACAGATTCCATGGTTTGGGCTACGGATGCTGATTTTGCCTTTACGAACGGAGGTGGAATTCGTGCTTCCATTGCAGAAGGTGATATTACGAAAGAAGATATCATCACCGTACTTCCTTTTGGAAATCGAGTTGTCACAAAGAAAATGACGGGAGACTCGGTACTGGAAGCATTGGAAATAGCTGCTTCAGCCTATCCAGAACCAGCTGGTAAATTTGCCCATGTGTCGGGAATGACCTATACAATAGATCCAAATCAACCAGAGGGTCAACGAATCAGCGACGTGACTATTGGGGGAGAACCTCTTGGGATGGATGTAGAATATGTGATGGCTACCAATGATTTTTTAGCTGCCGGTGGAGATGAAATGACTATGTTTGTGGAAGCATTTACCATTACTGATTTTGTTTCCATGGATGAAGCTTTTATGGACTATTTAAGCGAGAGAGGAGAAGTAGCGCCGGAAGTTGAAGGTAGGATTACAACTGTAGCATTGGAAGAATCGTTTGAAATAGAAGAATCCGAAGCAGATGTTATTGAAGTAGAAGAACCTGAAATGGAAGAGCTCATTGAAGAAGAACCTATCACAGAAGAGCCTATGCCAGAAATGCCAATGATGGAACGTGATATCCATGTGGTTCAAGAAGGAGAAGTTTTATGGAGAATTGCGGAAGAGCATAGGACTACTTGGGAAAAATTAGCAGAAATTAATGAACTTAACAATCCGAACTTGATTTTTCCTGGACAAGAAATCTTGTATCCAGCTCATTGAAGTATTCCAGTATACGAATCGTTTTAAAAAACCCCTGCTTGGGAATGGGCAGGGGTTTTAGGCTGTGAATAGCTGTAGGCTGGGAGACTTTTAGTTAGTGTGCTTCGTTGATAAAGTAGTTAAAGAAAGGGTTGAGATATGAAAAAAAATATATGGAAATCCCTACTAATTTTAATAGCAAATTTATGCAGCGCCTATGCCTCCTTGGTTTTGAGTGGGAAGATAAATGATATCTTTGGTCATAGTGGGAACTTGATCTCTTTAATTGCTATGGCTATTCCCTTTATGTGTATCATGACCATTGTTTTTAAGTACATCGTTGAAAAGGTTTTCAAGGAGGATCTTGAGGCTATTACAAGTAAAAGTAGTGTGATGTATTTAGTGGTATGTTTGATAGCTGTATCCTTCATTGTAATTAGTTTATATCGAGTTTTGAAACCTTCAGGAACGGATTTCTCTTTACCTCCCCTAGATATGATTGTTTGGATCATGTACTTGCTTTTACCAATAGCCATAGGGATTTCTGGTCTTGTTTTTGTGGCAATTACATTTTTGATGATTAGAATAAGCACAAGGCATCCTCGGTATATGTGTTTTATAGGGATCATAAGTCTGGTGATATGGTGGGTTAGTATTCAAGAAGGAGGTAGTCCACTGGAGTCAATTGCAAGACCGAGTTCGAGTTATTATCAAACAACTAACTGGTATTTTATGTGGGGCGACAGGGTTTATGCATATGGTCGTAATGGTGGAGGAGATGTTTTTTACCATATAAGCATAGAAGGGAATGATAAAGAGATTCTTTCTACATCTGATGATATGAGGTTTGCTAAGTTTTTCTTGGTGAAGGACAACCATGCTTATTATTATACAGAGTATCGAAATAAAATTAATAAAGTGGACTTGGTTCAAGGGGAGATTGATGAAGTATATCAAGGAATCTTGGGAATGTTGCCAGACACATTAGAAGATAATCGGGTATTAGCAGGATATAGATATGGCATGGATCATGATAGGCCGCATGCCTATATTGGTTGGCTGAATCTGGAGTCTGGAAACATGGAGAATGAGAAGAAACTAGGATTAAGTAATTATGCATATCACTATGCAAAGATCAACGATACAGTCTATTATATTGTTGAAGATGAACATGAATATCATGTATACGGAAATGACGAGATTCTTTTTAAGACAGAAAATGAGATTTACTCGGTTTTCAAGCAAAATAATTTTCTGTATATTATTTCAGAAGATTCTATTATACAGTTTGGTTTAGAGGACTATCAACTGGTAAACAAAGTAGAAGGATCTGATTTTCCGAGAGGATCCATATTAAATAATCCGAATAGCAGCATGATAAATTTGGGTACATCTATAAGGGGATATAATTTTTTTTATGATTATGATTATAATCTGTATGTTTTTAATGATGAAGAAATGCTATTTGAATGGATAATGAATTTTGATATTGTTAAGCATGCTAGTTCTTATAAGGATTATGTACTGTTTCGATCCAAAGAGCAAGTGGTGTTACATCACCCCAAAAGACAAACACAGGAAATTTATTCAAATGTGATGCATTACAGCATACAGGGTGATACGCTTTATTTGCTAGTCATTGATGGGGAACGATATAGTTTTGAAAAAGATGCAAGATTTT
Organism: Tindallia texcoconensis; assembly: GCF_055383815.1. Lineage (NCBI taxonomy): Bacteria > Bacillati > Bacillota > Clostridia > Peptostreptococcales > Tindalliaceae > Tindallia > Tindallia texcoconensis. Next base: position 593,583 of record NZ_AP042431.1, on the reverse strand, counting down.
ATGTTCAAAAGATAGAGTAAGATAGGGCGAGAAAAATGGCGCAGTGTCTTCTGGTAGAGGTGGAGAGAATACTTATAAAGCCGATGGAGTCGTGGGTTCCAACGGCCTTATAAAGAAATATTTATGCTAAATAATACTGAGGTTAGATGCTTCTAGTCGTTCAGTTAAGAACATGTCGAAACACCTGCGTCTGCAAAGGTAGCCATTTCATGAAGAATCTTTGTAGAAGCTTCAACAAGAGGAAGAGCTAAAGCGGCACCGGTACCTTCTCCTAATCGCATATCCATATTTAGCATGGGTTTGAGACCCAGTAGTTTTAAAGCGTGCTGATGACCAGGTTCCACAGAAGAATGAGAAGCAATCATGTAGGGAACACACATTGGGCTAATGCGACTTGCCACAAGGGCAGCTGCACTGGAGATGAAGCCATCTATGACTACGGGAACATTATGGGCAGCGGCGCCTAGGATTAATCCAGCCATAGCTGCAATATCAAGTCCGCCAACTTTTGCTACTAAATCAATACCATCGTTAACATTTGGTTTATTTATTTCCAAGGCTTGAGCAATAACACGGATTTTGTTGACCAGTGCATCGTCATGGATACCACTGCCACGTCCTACTAGGGTATTAAGAGGCATGTTGCTGCAGGCTGCTAAAATAGCACTGCTAGGAGTTGTATTTCCGATGCCCATCTCACCGGTTCCTAAGATGGTGGTGCCTTTTGCAACTTCTTCACCAGCGATGTGGATGCCTACTTCTAGTGCTTTTATAGCTTGATCACGGCTCATAGCTGGTCCTTTGGCAATGTTTTCGGTGCCCATCATTACTTTTTTAGAGATTAGCCCAGGATGTTCAAGGTGGGCATTGATCCCAACATCTACTACCAAGACATTTGCACCAGCATGGTTGCATAATACGTTAATAGCGGCTCCTTGGTTCAAAAAATTTACGACCATTTGAGGAGTTACTTCTTGTGGAAAGGCGCTTATTCCTTCGGCTACAACGCCATGATCTCCAGCCATCACTACAATGGTTTTAGGGCCAAGGGTAGGTTCTGAATTTCCGCTGATGCCGGCTAATTGAACAGCTAATTTTTCAAGTACGCCAAGACTCCCTGGTGGCTTGGTTAAATTATCCAGTTTTTCTTGGCATTCTTTCATAGATGTTGAATCGAGATCTGTAATGTGTGCAATTGTGTTTTGTAAGGTCTCCATTAATTCATTCCTCCTGATTAATTGGTTTTGGTAGGGGTGATTCTATTTAAATATAAAAAAACCTCAGCACAAAAATGCTGAGGATGTTACCATGATCCACATAAAAATCCCTATGGTGGGTAAATGGCTTATCTGGCAGGTCTCCTGACTTCCGGATCTTTACGCTTCCGTCCCTTCCCGCTTTTCTGAAGGCACAGGCCTATGAAAGCAGTGGGCTAATACGGATTAATTCCTCGGTTACAGTGGCGGGACCGTTGGAGTTTTTCACTCCATTCCCTATTATCCTCCAATGATACAGAGGCACCAGGTAAGATGAATGAAATTACATAGAAATAATGTACCTCACCTACGCCTGGATGTCAACCCTGACTACCATTATTTAGAAAACCGATCATATTTCTAAAAAACACCACGAAGTATTTGAGTTGCTTCTTCTGCGGAACGGGGATAAAAGTGGCCATCAAAATCTTGCCTAGATACTGTGTCGGGAGCACGTTCTATTACTACGATTAAGTTATCGAAGAAAAAGGCTTCAGGATATTCATGTAACAAAGGGTGATCAATAGAATCAAAAGGTTTTTTGAACCATTTTTTATAGAAAATTTGAAGGGTTGTTAAATCATTTGCTTGGTTTGAAAAATGATTTTCCATTATTTCCCAAAAAACAACTGCTTGATCTTCGGTTTTGCGGGTTTGGTCATCTGATTTTTCCTTTAAGTGTTTGCAAATAGGGGCTATAGTATTAGCGAAGGTTTGAATAATTAGGAGTGTTTGTTCATCGACAGCTCCTGGTAATCCAGTGATGACTAAAAAACCCAGTGGCGAAGCATCAGAAGATATTAAATCGACTTCAATAGGGGCGATAATCAAACCATTATGTTGGGTTTGGTCAGAGACAAGCACATAAGGGTTGGCAGCATCTTCTCCTTGTTGAAAGAAAAATTCATTGTGATTTCGCTCCCAAAATAGCCTTGATAACTGAAGGGTAGATTCCTGGGAATATCCAGCGTTGCAAATGCTATGGTGGTGTTGATTTCCTAGGACAAAGAGGGCTTTGCTGATTCCGAACCCAAATTCTAAGGTTTGTAAAGTGATTTCTATCAACTCATCTAGACTATTGCAAGAGTTAACATTTTTCATCATGCGGTTGAAACGTTTAATGGCATCTAATTGAGAGGCAATTTCCTCTTTTTGGAGGTGGATGGTTTGAATGTGAAGTGCGTTTTGGATAGCGATATAGATTCCTTTTGTAACGCTTTCGATTTGTTCTAAAGTTCTGGCGTCATACTCTTTGTCAGAAGCAGCCTCGCCAATACTCAAAAAGCCTAAGAGTGTTTCATCAGCTAATAAAAACAAATAGACAACATTTAATGCTTTGAGGTCTTCAGGGTTTACAAATATTTTTTCTAGCAGTTTTCGATCTTTATCTATATGAAAAATTCGCTGATCTCCAGGTATTGATTCAGAATGCACGGAAAAAGAGCAGGCATGGCATGCTTGGTGATCTAAAGAAAGAAAACTCTTTATTTTCATGGATTTTTCAGTAGAATCGTAGAGCCCAAAACCAGTGGCTCGGCTCGTGGTGATTTCCCGGACAACATCGATACACAGGCGATACAAGTGTTCTAAGTTGGTTTCTGCCATAATCATACGACTGCACTGGGCAGCCATAGTCATGCTGAAAATTTGCTGATTTAGTTCCTCTTGGCTTTGATTTAACTTAGACCGTTCTGTGGCCATAGTTAGAGACATATTTACTAAATCCTTTAAGGACTCTATTTCCACCTCAGACCAAAAATTGCATGAGGCTTCATGAGAGGAGGTAACAATCACAAAGGCTTTTAATTCATCTTTAACAATCATTGGAATTGTTAATTGTACATGGTTCTTTTGGCAAAATTCTGGACTTAAAAAATTAATGTAAGGATGATAAAGGACCCTGCCCTGTAAAACAGGCCATTGTTTTAACTTTTCCGTAGCAACATGGTTTGGGATCTCAGGGAATGCACCTATTTGACTTTTGCAGATGTATTCATGATCCTGCTTAACAAAAATAGCGGAGGTGGTCCATTCAGATATATCATGAAGAAACTGATACCCGTAGGTGTAGATTTGTTCTTCAGTTAGTACTTGTGTGAAAAAAGCAACGCAATCAATCCATTTCTTTCCAAATTGCTGTGTCTCTATTTCTTTATTAGCCTCGTTCCGAATCAAAAAATCCCTCCCATTTACTCAGATTTAAAGTGTATTTCGTTATCTTTAACAAAAATCGAGCCATTTATTAAGGATTTGACTTTCTTTTGAAGATTCTTGATCTCTAACATGGTGTTCGGGTGTGCGTTATCAAGAATCATCACCTCGCCTTCACCTCGGGTACGAAGCATGTTTTCTAGACGCTTTAGCTCTGCATTTATTTCATTGATTTCATCAATCAACTGATCGTAGCGAAACATCAATGCATCATAAGTATCCAAGGCTTTTTTGTCCAAGGTTTCTTGATTGATTTCGAAAACTTCCAACTGTCTTTTTAAGCGGTTTCCTTTGACCAGGGTATCACTAAACTTAGATTTTATGGCTGTTAGTTCTTCGGTTACTTTTTTTCTACTAAAGCCAGATACTTTGATTTGAGTTTCTTTTTCGTAGCGATTTCCGATAGAACCAGCCATTACCCGGTGTTTGGCATCGATGGTTCCACCAATAATACGTCCGTTATCTAGAGAAGTAATAAAATTAGCTTTTAAGTGACTGTCGATGGCATATAAGCCTACATGAATATCATCGCCTGCATAAACAGAAGCTTCGCGAACGAATTTTGCATAGACATTACGGCCAGCTTTAATAGTCGCAACTCCCTTGCCGTTAATACCACCCAATATAGCGATATCACCGGTTTCTGAATGAATGAGTTCAACAGCTCCAACGCCTAGGTCACCTTTTACTAAAATATCTTTTTGAGCGATAACTTGAAACTTGTCTTCAATGGTTCCATCAATAGTGACATGGCCATTAAAACGAATATTGCCTGTTTTGTAATTCACATCTCCTGAAATATACAAGTGATCTTCGACGGTGATTTTGCCATGGCGAAATCGAACTGCTCCTTCGATTTTTGATCTAAGTTCTGTTACGCCTTCTTGTTCAATGGATTCAATTGTTTTTTTCTCGTATTTTAAGGGGAAATCCCTTCCTTTTTTTGCTGGGATTGTTTTACCAAAAATAGTTTTTCCAGGAGTTCCTTCTGTTGCATGGATTTTTTCTCCAATCCATTCGCCTTTTTGGACGCAATCTAAAAGGTGGATTTCGTAATGATCTACATTGCCGTCTTTTTTCACTTGCGGTTTTTTTTCCCCTAGTTCATAATAACGAACTTTTGCGTCCTCTCCTGGAGTTGGATCGATACCATATGCAATGGGGATACTCTCCATCGGTGGGAGTGATTCAATTGCTTCTTTTTGAATGTTTGTTTGAATGTCTTTCTCTGTTAAAATCCGAAAAGCTTCTGTTGTGATTTCTTCTTGGTTGGCTGTTTGATGCTGCTCAGAGGTTAGATTGAGCGTCATATGTGCTTTCATTTCATCCTTGGAGACTGTCAATTCAATTAATGGCTTAAAATCGCCTATTAATAATGGATGCCCTGGAGCATCAAAGGCTTCCTTTAATCCTCTGAAGTTACTTACTTTTACCCGCGGATTAGCCTTTGTAACGGTTTCGAAGTAAGCCATTTTCGCTTCTTTGTCTAAGACGGTTAAGTATAATTGTTGACTGGTTTCGTCTACGGCAAGCTGTAGAATCTGGTCTTCATACACTTTTTTCACGTGGAAAGCACCTCTTTTTTTAAAAAATTTCGGATCATTGTAGGAAGGACTGAGAAAGACGAACCGAAGAATCCTTGTTTATTGTATCGGACTTCCAAAGGAATGCCAAGAAGATTTCGACAATTTTGCAGGTTTAAACTCAAAAATACATACAGAGTCCTAGTGATACCTTGAAGGAGATGAAAAAAACGGAAGGATCCTTAGGGAGACAAGAATAGAGGGATCCTTTATTAATTACAGGAGACGGGGATTTGTATTTCTGTTAGAAACTCTTCTTCCTTAGCAGTGGTGTGAATATCAAGGCGATAAATCTCCATGGCTTTTCCTATAATATGATAATTTTTCGAATGGAGATCTGTGACTACTTTTTCAAACATTTGCTGACTTTTAGAATAGCTGCCTCGATAAGTAAGACAAGCGAAGGTTCCGCCTTTAATGATACGATGCCAAGGTTTTGTTTGATCTTGAACAAAAAAGAAAGCGGTGTGGTAACTGGTATAATCTTGGGCCTGAAATCCTTTTTCGTCGATAAAAACACCCATATCTAGATTTCCAACTAAGGAGAGTGCTTCTTCATCTGTTTTTTCTAATTCTCGAAAGGCTAAATCTACGGCTTCGTCCTGTGGGAGGACACCGTCTATTAGGATGATCTTTCGGTCACCTATTTTTCGATAGGATACATTCCTTTCATCTTCATAATGCTGCAGTGCTTTGAGGTCGCTTAGTTTTTGGTTAAGCTTTTGTTGCAATAATTCTAGAGGTTTAATTTTTTCTTCGATAATATTAATTTCTTTTTCCAACATTGAAATAGTGTGGTGCAATGTTCTGTTTTCAAGATATTCTTTAATTTGTGGAATTGAAAAATCCAGTTTTCTTAAGTCTTTAATGATATTAAGCTTCCAAATATCCTTTAGGGTATAAAGTCGATAACCATTGGATTTCCGGGCTGGGTGTAACAGTCCTTTTTTTTCATAGTACCTCAGTGAGTCTGCTCCCAGTTGGTATAAGGAGCATATTTCTCCGATTGAATATTCTTTTTTCATAATTCCTCCTTGACCTTAGTATAGTACTAAGGTTTATGATGAGTCTATACAATAGTTTATCATATTTTGAGAGGAAGCGAAAAATGTCAGTAAAAAAACAGTTTTTTAAGTATTTGGTACCATCTGTGAGTGCGATGTGGTTTTTTTCAATCTACACTATGGTAGATGGGATGTTTGTTGGAAGAGGTGTAGGAGACAAAGCATTAGCAGCGGTTAACCTAGCGATGCCTTTTGTGAACACTGTATTTGCAGTGGCTTTACTGATTGCCGTAGGAGCATCAACGTGGATTACCTATTATATGGGGCAAGGAAATACAGAAAAAGGAAATCATTTGTTTAGCATGACCATTTTTATGGTAGCAAGCATAGGAGTTCTCATCACCAGTTTGTCTCTGTTTTTCTTAGATCCTTTGGTAACTTTTCTTGGAGCAACAGAAGAGACTTATGGATATGTAAAAGATTATCTTGGAATTGTAATTTCCTTCAGTACTTTTTTTATGGTAGCCTATACATTAGAAGTATTGGTGAAAGCCGATGGATTTCCTTCTTTATCCATTACCTATGTTACTTTAGCGGCAGTTATCAATATTGTATTTGATTATTTATTGGTTATTCGCTTTGGCATGGGAATAAAAGGGGCTGCTTATGCAACAGGGCTTGCACAGTTTTTATCTTGCATGGCATTTTTGATTCATTTTCTAAGAAAAAAAGGACAGTTGCGTTTTGTTAAGCCGGTATTGCAGTGGTCAGATATTCAAGCTATTTTGCGCGTAGGGTTTCCAGAGTCCTTGACAGAACTGTCCATAGGGTTTACTACTTTTATTTTTAACTTTTTTATTATTCGTTGGATTGGACCTCACGGCATTGCGGCTTTTGGAGTTTTAATGTACCTTAATAATTTAGTCATGATGACTATGATCGGTATCAATCAAGGAATGCAGCCTTTAGTTAGTTATTTTAATGGGAAAAATGATCAGGACAGTATTCGAAGTATCATTGGTTTATCCTTGAAGACTGTTCTTGGGTTTTCCTTGCTATTCTTTTTTATTTCTCAACGGATGAATGAATATGTTGTAAGGCTGTTTATTAGTCCAGAACACGAACAATCCTTTCAATTATCTATTTCGGCCTTAAAATGGTTTGGGTTTGGTTTTTTACTTTCTGGATTTAACGTGTTTATTTCAGGATTGTTTACAGCTTTAAGATTCTCTAAAAAAGCGTCTGTCATATCTTTTTTAAGAGGGTATGTATTAGTGGGAGTGACGCTTACAGTTATGACCATGGGATGGGGGAGTAATGCCATATGGATGGCTCCTGTAGTCTATGAAGCCATAACCCTTGTTGTAGCCCTCGTAATGGTTCTCAGAGTTAAGCGTGTAGGAATTCTTCAATATCAATAATTAAAAGGAGAGTGTGGAGACTCTGAGTCCTTTTTATATCTTGTTTTTCAGAAGAAAAAGACCGTTATCTAGAAAATGAAGGTTTTACGGTACAGCAAAGGAACTTGAGGTTCTCTTCTGGGCATAGCTCTTTGTCATCTATGGTTTTCGGCTATATATGAAGGATATGAGATCCGTTTTTGATGAAAAATCAGGGATGGAGAATATGGTGTAGAATGATCAAGACACCTATGCTGCAAACATAAGTAAATAAAAAAGGGGAGTACAGGGATAGGATGTACTCCTCTTTTTATTTTGACATAAGTAATAGTAGGAGCTCTTATGGTTGTGGGCAAACATTCTGTAGACACGTTTTTGAAGGTTTTGACGTTGCTTCCCCTAACCCTAAAGAGACGTCAAAGGAATTTGTTTTTATAAAGGGTATTGCTGACCATTGACAGTGGCATGTTCGTTGTCTTCCAATGGAATTACCAGACAACGATGGCCGTTTATTTCTTGAGTAGTGATATGAGATTCTTTTTCAGGATTCACCTGTAAAATCACTTCTTTTTCAGAAGGTGGCTGTGCTGTTTTTTCCAATTTATCCTGTAAGGCATCCACTTGCTTTTGAAGTCGCAATTCTTTTTTTCGTTGTTCGGTGGCTTTAGTAATCTTAGAATCAATAAGATTATGAGCTATAGGAAAGTCTTCGTCAAAACACTGTTGGTAGGAAGCTTCGATTTTAGAAATTGCTTGTTCTGGTAGCTGGCTATCAGCTAGCAGCTGTTTTACTTCGGTTTCCGACACACGTAAGGGTTCTTCTTCGCCGTTGTCAAACAATGCGATATGCTCTTCTACCATAGTTTCCAAAGTGCTATGAATTTCTAAAAGAGCTTGTTCACCAGCTTCTTCATCTGGACCCATGGAATCCTTGACGATCATTTGAAAGGATTCTTTCTGAAGGGCTGCTGTTTGCTTTGGAATGCATCCTAAAACGTCTTCCATTATGGCAGGGTGAGGGTTTTTAGGGTTTTTAGTATAATACATAATTCCGTTAATATCAGCGCTTCGATGAATAAAAGCTGGGAAAATAAAGCCTAAGGTAGGAGGCTCTACAACCCAGTCTCTGACACGGGCTTTGATTTTTTGTTCTTCCTCAAAATAACGAAGGCCAGGCTTGCTTAAGGAGACGGGGCAGATGGCACATAAAATATATTCATACACCTCTTCTGATTCATCAAGTTTTGATCGATCTGTGGTTTTGGTGATGACGTCATAGGCGTCATGAAAAGCTAGAATCAGGTAATTTCCTTGGTGCGGAAAGTGATCGATAATTGATTGGTAAAAAGTCTCTAATAACGCATCGTCTTTAAGCTGACTCTGTTTCAATTCATAAAAAAAGGTTTGTTTGGTGTTTTCTAGATTTTCGTCTAAAGGGAAATGAAGTTCCAGCAAATGATTATCAATGGTTCCGGATAAAACTTTTCGAAGGATCTCCATGTATTTAAAGGCATCATCTTCTTCTAAATTCAGAAAGCTTTCTCTGAACTGGAGAATTTTATTTTTTTCGCTGTTGACGTAGCAACCACAAACTTTTGTAAAGGTGCAGTCATCTTTTTTAAATCTTTTTTTGAGTTCTAGAACATCTTGTTTTCGCATTTCAATACTCCTTTTTTATTTTTTTACAGTCGAGAAGTGGGAGGCGTGATGGGTTGCATGCATCTCATCAGTAAGTATTTTGGGTTTCTGTATAGATATTTTTGTATAGAAAGGGTACTATCAATGAAGAACAGGATAACAGATAATATGGGAGATGCTTCCTTTCTAGTGGACATCACAACATTATAGCATACTCAATTAACCAGAACATAGGAATCAAAAAGAAAAATGAGGGACTGCTTATGAAAAAAAGAGTTGTATGGATCATATGGGTTTTCATTTTGATTGTCGCATCACAGGCGATGATTTTTGTGGGGGGTATAGAGGATGCTGTTTCCAGTAAAGAGTCTTTGACACTAGGAAGTATTTCTCAAGTGTTGAAGGATCCTCATGGAAACATAACATTCCAGCAGTTGCTAGCATCTGATTATGATGAATCATTCGAAAACCATGATAAAGACGTGTTTCAGTTTGGATTAACAAAAGAGACACATTGGATTCGTTTTCAATTAAATGAATTAGAAACCAACAATGCGGAGCTCCTTTGGAGAGAACATTTACTTTACTTGGATTATTCGGGAATAGAAAGAATCGAGTTATACATACCGGTGATCAATGAAGAAGAGGACTACATTAGATACTTAGGCGGATTTTATCATGCTGGTGTACAGGATGAAGTAGGGTTTGTTTTTCCGGTTTTTCAACTTCCGGAAAACCTTGATTCGGAAAGGCCTTTCTATATCAGGGTAGAGAGTATGTATTCCAACAATTTTTCCATGATTGTTGTGGAACGAAACTATTTTTCTGGAATTCAGCTTCAATTGATATTGGTTCTTTCTTTGATTTACGGTATGATGCTGGCGATGATGCTCTATAATTTGGTGCTATTCTTTGCATTAAAGGATAAGGTCTATATTCTGTATGTTGGGTATATCTTGTTTATGACCCTTTATCAGGTCAGCGTAACCGGAGTTCTTAAAATTATACGTTTTGAGTGGGGAGAATTTATCGAAATACATACCCTTGCAGCTACTTTTATAGCAGTGATTTTTGCATTGATGTTTGCGTGGTCTTTTATTGATGTGCCTCGTTTTGTTCCAAAAGCCAAGTATCCGGCCTATGGATGTTTTGGCATTTGTGGAATGGGAATCGTATTAGTCTTATCTGGAAATCAGTATTATGCTAACTGGTTGGCCTATGTCTTAGGAGCAATCCTTCCTTTCTTAGTCATGACGACGGCAGTGATTGCATATCGGAAAGGCCAACTGATCTCCAAATATTATATAATGGCAACGGCGGTTCTTTTCAGCACGGTCATTGCCTATGTGCTGAGGGGAGTTGGGGTTTTAGAGCATAGCCTATTGACTTCTCATGCCGTCACTGCTTCTGCAGGAATGGAGGCATTATTGCTATCTTTTGCTTTGGCGGATCGAATTCGAATACTAAGAAAACATGGTGAACAGGCGGATCAACGTGCAACTGAGCTTACTCAAATTAGTCTTACGGATAGCTTAACGAGTCTTTATAATCGGCGTTGCTTTGATGATGTTCTTTTAGAAATCAAAGAAAATCCCAGTAAAAGAATGAAATCTATTTCTCTTTTGTATCTGGATATTGATCAGTTTAAAAAGTTTAATGATGCCTACGGTCATCCCAAAGGGGATCAAGTGCTTCAAACACTAGCGAAAGTCATGAAGAAAAGTGTGAGAGAAGGGGACTATGCATGTCGGATTGGCGGTGAAGAATTTGCTGTGATATTTTTTGAGACAAATGCAACGAAGGCATGGCAAATTGCTGAAAGAATTAGGGCTTCTTTTGAAAGCGTTGATTTTAGCGAAATCGCTCCAGATATACCAAGCGTTACTGTAAGCATTGGAGTAGCAGAATTAGAGGAGGAAGAAAAGGTGGAAGCTTGGGTAAATCGGGCAGATAAAGCCTTATATACCGCAAAAGAACAAGGGAGAAATCGAATTGTGGTATCCAATAGAAATCATTAGGAAAGTGGGGAATGGGTAATTTGGATACAATGAATATTGGTTGTGGTGTCAAAAGCCCGGCAAACTTTGCTGGCAAACAATATATGGTTGAATAGAAGGTTCCTGTCTCTACATGCTGTGGGTCTTGCCCGGGAAGCTACCTTTTGACACTCAAACCAATATTCCTATTTAAAAAGGATTAACAATGTTCTACTATCAATAGGCTGACCTTGCGTTTGATTTCTTGAGTTTTCTTATTGATTGGGTTAATATAGGAAAAAAGAACTAAATTAAATGAGGAATGTAGATGTTATTGAAAAAGTTATTGGCACTATCCATGATAGGAATCATAGTTTTGGTCGGTTGTGCATCGGAGAAGCCTGAAAACCATACAGAAGACCAGTTGAAAAAGAATGAAGTGGTTAAAATTGTTTATGTGGATTGGGTTTCGGAAGAGGCCAGTGCTCATGTGGTAAAAGCCGTCATAGAAGAAAAGTTAGGCTATACATGTGAATTATTGGCTGTTTCCGCCGTGGCCATGTGGGAATCTGTTGCGGTAGGTGACCAGGATGCAATGGTGGCTGCATGGTTACCATCACTTCATCAACATTATTTAGAGGAACATCGAAGTCGCATCGAAGATCTTGGACCCAATTTAGATCATGCCATTACAGGATTGGTTGTACCGGAATACGTTACTATTGATTCCATTGAAGAGCTGGTAGATTACGGAGACAGATTTGAATATAGAATAATAGGCATTGATCCAGCCGCAGGGTTGATGACTTCATCAGAAGCAATGATGGATCAATATGGCCTCGATGAGTTCCAGCTCATTTCTGGTAGCGATAGAACAATGACAGAAGCACTTGGAAATGCTATTGAGGATAAAGAATGGATTGTGATTACTGGATGGACGCCTCACTGGAAATTTGAAAAATGGAACCTGAAGTATCTGGAAGATCCGTTTAATGCATATGGAGAGGGAGAAAGAATTCATACGATTGTGCGAAAAGGGCTAGAGGAAGATATGCCTGAGGTATATAGATTTCTAGATCGATTTTATTGGGAACCGGAGCATATGGAACAGGTAATGTTTTGGATAAATGCAGATGGATTGTCTCCGGAAGCAGCAGCGGATAGATGGATCAAGGAAAATGCAGAAATGATTAAAGAGTGGCTATAACTTCCTGGATCCTAAGGTCATAAGGAAGGAGGAAGATTTATTATTGATAGGGAGCAATCTAGCAATACCGTAGAAGGATCTTGGGCAAAAAGCATATTGGCAAAAAAATGGTTTGCAATTTCCGTAACAGTGACCATCACACTCATTGTTATTTTGGTATGGAATCTTACTTACTCTTATCGAATGATTAACGTATTTGAAAGCGAAAACCTCGCCATGGAAAAAGCGGCAGGAGAAGTATTCTTATATACCAAAAGTCTGGAAATGGCGGCTAATATGGCGGCAGCAACTGGGGATTTAACGTGGCGAAAGCAGCATGAAGAAGATCAGGCTGAATTAAGTCAAGTCTTAGAACGAATTCCCACGTATATTGATTCCCAAGAAGCGGCCAATGAATTGCTTTTAATGCAAAGATTATTAGGTTCTATAGGAGCCATTGAAGACAGAAGTTTTCACTTGATTGGGAGAGGCTACAGGGAAGAAGCTTTTCGATTGTTATCTGGTTGGAATTACACCAAAAGCCAGTTGGAGTTGGAGGAATCTAAAGATCGTTTAGTAGGGATCATGCATACCCATGTGGATAAGCAATTGGCCTTTATGAATCGGACAACCACATGGCTTTTACTAGTCGTTGCGGTGGGATTATTGGTTTTAGTGGCATCTTGGTATACTTATTATCGGATATGGTGGGAAGAGACTCGAAAGCGACAGGAAAAAGAGGAGCGGATTTTATATCTTAGTTATCACGATGCTCTAACAGGGTTATATAATCGGAGGTATTTTGAGGAAGAGGTAAATCGATTAAATGTAGAAAGAAAAATGCCGCTGACAATTATTTTGGGTGATGCTAATAATCTGAAAAAAATAAATGACAGCATGGGTCATTACGCTGGCGATCAGCTTTTAATCGAAATGGCAAGGATTATGCAAAATGCCGTGCGTCAAGAAGATGTAGTTGCAAGGTGGGGTGGCGATGAGTTTGGAATTATTTTGCCAAACTCTGACGAAGAAAATGCTCAACAGATTATCAAAAGAATCGAAACTGGATGCAATCAATCTATCTTTGAAGGGATACATCTAAGTATTTCTTTAGGATATGCTATTAAAACCAATCTAGAAGAGCCTATTGACCAAGCATTTACGCGTGCAGAAAATCGAATGTATAAGAAGAAAAGACAGGATAAAAAGAAAATGAGGCAACAGGTGATTGAAAAAAACCGTAAAAGTAGCAGGAAAAGTTGAATAGACATAAGAAATAGACGTTATTAGGGATGGATATATAGGAAGCCCTTGGCATAAAGGCTGAAAGTAGAGGTGAAGTTATGAGTATGATGTACTGGGTTTTAGTAGTTGCAGTGGGTGGATTGATTGGATGGACTACAAATATATTGGCCATACGACTCTTGTTTAAGCCCTACCTTCCCATTCGAATTCCTGTTTTAGGGTTTGAAATCCAGGGGGTGATTCCTCGTCGCAAAAAAGAAATTGCTAAAAATGTGGGGCGACAAATCGAAAAAGAATTAGTGTCCATGGCGGATATTCTTCAGACCTTTGGAAAATCAGAGCAACGTGAAGATTTGAAAATATTTCTGAAGATTTACCTTAATGATATGATTTTAGAAAGAATGCCGGGAATGATTCGTCGAGCTATGCGAAAGCCAGTGGGGACTTTTGTCAGTGACTTATTGGACAAAGAAGGGGATCGAATTATTACAGATATGATTGAGCACTTGGTAGACGATCAAGGTCAGAAGTTGAAGTTGGCCCATATAGTAGAAGAAAAAATTATCGAATACCCGATGGAACATTTGGAAAACTTGATTGTTAACGTGGCTCGAAAAGAATTGCGACATATAGAAGGGTTGGGCGGTATTTTAGGAATGATAATAGGTTTTTTTCAGGCTTGGTTTTTAACACTGTTTTCTTGACATAGCCCTAGGAATATCGGTATAATGGCAATAGATAAATGTGAAAATGCCTTGAAGCGAAAAGAGTAGGTTGAGAACTGCAAGTCAGAGAAGAAACACCATGGCTGGAAGTGTTTCTGTGTAAGCTCATCTGAAAACCATTCGCCAGCAGCTTCCTAAAGAAGCCGGTGACCCCGATATCGTCTGAATGAGTGGAGCAGCAAAGCTGTTTTAATCAGGTGGAACCGCGGAATCCTTTTTCGCCCTGAATATCATGGGAGAAAGGGATTTTTTTGTGTTTTTGTTGAATAGAATGAAAGACAGGAGGAGAAATATGGAAACGATTAAAGTAACCTTAAAAGATGGCACGGTTAAAGAGTTTCCCAAAGGGACAACCGTGTTGGAAGTGGCGGAGAATATCAGTAAAGGGCTTGCTAGAGCAGCCATAGGCGGCGAAATTCACGGAGAACCAGTGGATTATATGTATCCCCTGGAAGAAGATACGGAATTAAATTTGGTGAAATTTGAAGATGAAAATGGAAAGGTGTTTCTGCGGCATACAGGGTCTCATATTTTAGCTCAGGCGGTAAAAAGGCTTTACCCTGGTACAGCCTTGGCCATAGGACCTGCTATTAAGGATGGTTTTTATTATGATTTTGATACGGCACATACCTTTGGGCCAGAAGATCTGGAAAAAATCGAAAAAGAAATGCAAAAAATTGTAAAAGAAGATCTACCAGTAGAACGCTTTGAATTACCTCGGGATGAGGCTATTGAATATGTCAAAAATGCGGGGGAGCCATATAAAGCAGAGTTAATTCAAGAATTACCAGAAGACGAGATTATTTCATTTTATAAACAAGGGGAATTTGCAGATCTTTGTGCTGGACCTCATGCACCTTCTACTGGAAGAGTTAAGGCGATTAAATTGTTAAGCGTGGCTGGGGCCTATTGGAGAGGCAGTGAAGAAAATAAAATGCTTCAGCGCATTTATGGCACTGCTTTTGAAAAGAAAAAAGAGCTAACGGAATATTTGGAACGTATTGAAGAAGCAAAAAAAAGAGACCATCGTAAAATAGGAAAAGAAATGGACTTATTTACTTTACTGGATGAAGGTCCGGGTTTCCCGTTTTTTCATCCAAAAGGGATGGTAATACGGAACGAATTAGAGCATTTTTGGCGACAAGCTCATGTTGCTAGAGGATACGATGAAATAAAGACACCTATTATTTTAAATGAAAACTTATGGCATCAATCTGGTCACTGGGATCATTATCAGGAAAACATGTATTTTACAAAAATCGATGAAATGAATTATGCGGTAAAACCCATGAATTGTCCAGGTGCTGTGCTGGTATATAGACGAAAGATGTATAGCTATAGAGATTTTCCTATTCGGATGGGGGAACTAGGCCTGGTGCATCGCCATGAAATGTCTGGAGCCTTGCACGGATTAATGAGAGTTCGTTGCTTCACCCAGGATGATGCTCATATTTTTATGCTTCCTGAGCAGATAAAAGACGAAATTATTGGGGTTATTGATTTTGTAGATCATGTTTATAAGATGTTTGGCTTTAAATATCATGTTGAATTATCCACAAAACCAGAGAAATCCATGGGAACCGACGAAGAATGGAATATGGCCATTTCAGCCCTTCAAGATGCCTTGGAGGAGCGGGAGATACCATATAAAATCAATGAAGGAGACGGCGCTTTTTATGGCCCTAAAATTGATTTTCATTTAGAAGATTGTCTTGGTCGTACGTGGCAATGTGGAACCATCCAACTTGACTTTCAAATGCCCCAACGATTTGACCTGAACTATATTGGTTCAGACGGGGAAAAACATCGACCTATTATGATTCATCGCGTTATTTTTGGTAGCATTGAACGATTTATAGGGATTTTGATTGAACATTTTGCAGGGAAATTTCCTCTGTGGTTATCCCCGGTGCAAGCTCGTATCATGCCAATCTCTGATAAACAGATGGCCTATGCAGAAAAACTGCGTGATGAATTATCACAAGAAGGCATCCGTGTAGAGCTAGATGATCGAAATGAAAAAATCGGTTATAAAATCAGGGAAGCACAATTGCAAAAAATTCCATATATGTTGATTATTGGTGATCGTGAAATAGAGAGTCATACAGTGAACTTAAGGCTTAGAGATGGTGGAGAAATAGGAGCCATGAAGCCAGAGGTGTTTTTATCCCAATTAAAAGATAAGATTAGCAGAAAAGAATTATCTATTGAAATGGAATAGCTTGACAATTGTTCCTTTGGATGGTAGACTGTTATTCTAAACAAAGTAGAACGATCCGTTTCTCACCCTGCAGCAGTGCTCGACAGGGTTAATAGATGGCATGATGATCAAGAGGATAGTATCTTGATGGATTATGCATGAATGTCTATGAAGCGGATGGGATACCCCATCCGCTTTTATATGTGGCAAATATCTGCTATAAATGAATCGTTCTAATTCTGTTATCCACAAAGTATTCAGGGAGGTGCCATTACGATTAAAGAACTTCAAATCAATGAAGAAATCAGAGAGAAAGAAGTAAGGCTGATTGATTCAGAAGGCGAACAGATGGGAATTGTTTCAACGAAAGACGCGCAAATAATGGCGGATGAAAAAAATCTTGATCTTGTTAAAGTTGCGCCCCAAGCAAAACCGCCAGTATGTCGAATTATGGACTATGGTAAGTACAAATACGAGCAAGCCAAGAAGGAAAAAGAAGCTAAGAAAAATCAAAAAGTGATTAACGTAAAAGAAATTCGTCTTAGTCCGAACATCGAAGAACATGATATGCAGGTTAAAGCAAATCAAGCCATTAAGTTTATTAAAAACGGAGATAAAGTGAAAGTGACACTTCGTTTTAGAGGCCGTCAGTTAAGCAATATTGGATTAGGCCGCAAAGTTATGGATGAGTTCAAGGATATGATGGATGAATACGTAATTGTAGAAAAGTCAGCGAAAATGGAAGGTCGACAGCTGATTATGTTCCTTACGCCTAAAATTCAATAAGGAGCTTCACTAAAAGGAGGAAATTTTCATGCCAAAAATGAAAAGTCATCGTGGCGCTGCCAAGCGTTTCAAAAAAACAAAATCAGGGCTGCTTAAAAGAGCAAAGGCCTATAAGAGTCATATTTTGACGAAAAAGTCTGCTAAAAGAAAGCGAAAGCTTCGAAAGTCGGCTACTGTATTTAAAGGTGAATTGAAAAAAATCAGAGAAATGATTTAAGGATCTGTTGAAGGAGGAAATCAACCATGGCTAGAGTCAAAAAGGCGGTAAACGCCAAAAAGAAACATAAAAAAATACTTAAACTTGCAAAAGGGTATCGTGGTGCTCGCAGTAAGCTCTTTAAGACTGCTAACGCTACAGTGATTAAAGCCCTGAGTCATGCTTATAAAGGTAGAAAACTGAAAAAGCGTGATTTTAGAAAACTATGGATTACAAGAATAAATGCAGCAGCCCGTGTTAACGGCATGTCTTATTCCCGTTTCATGAATGGATTAAAGCAGGCGGGTGTAGAAATGAACAGAAAAATGTTATCAGAAATGGCAATTCATGATAAGGATGGTTTTGCCAAGTTGGTAGAATTATCTAAAGAAAAAATAAATGCATAATGTTGTTATCTTCAGTCTTAAAGAGCCGAAATAGTCGGCTCTTTTTTAGACTAAGGAAGTGGTGAAGGGGAGTTTGGATTCTGACGAATCCCCATTGGTTAAGGAATAAGTGTCATTGGTTGATGGATATTAGGAGACCTAGCAATAAGGAAAGATCATGTATAAGGAGGTTGGTGATGACGATAAAAATAGTAGAAAGCATCTCAAACCCTATTATAAAAAAGGCGCTTTCTCTACAACTCCGAAAAAACAGGAAAAAGCATCAACAATTTCTTTTAGAAGGAATAAGGGGAATACAAGACATGGTGTCTGAATCCCCTGGGATTGATGTAATTTTTTATGAAAAAAAAATCGAATCATTACAGAGTGGAGAAAACCTGCTCTATAGCAGCGAGAAAGCTGGCATAGAGCTAATACAGGTAACGGATTCTGTCATGAAAAAAATGACTGATACGGAGAACCCTCAAGGAGCTATAGCCATTGTTCATAAACCCGTATATGATTTAGAGGAAGTCATTAGAAAAAGTCAAAACATCCTTTTGTTAGATCGAATTCAAGATCCAGGAAATATGGGAACCTTGATCCGATCAGCAGAGGCGGCAGGATTTAATGCGGTGATGATGACAACAGGAAGCACGGATCCCTTTAGTGCTAAATGCATCCGTGCAGCAACGGGAGCCGTATTTCACTTACCGGTTTTTGAGCTACAAGATACTGAGAAAACATGGGAAAAACTGAGAGAATATCAGTATCAAATTATTGGAGCTGCATTGGAGAGAGGCGTAGTATATACCTCAATAACGTATAAATCCCCTATGGTATTGGTTATTGGCAATGAGGCAAAGGGAATACAACCGGAATTGTTAGAAATGATGGATGGCGCCGTTACCATTCCCATGAAGGGAAAAACTCAATCATTAAATGCCGCCATTGCAGGGAGTGTATTGATGTTTCATGTGGCTACTACTTGTCCTAGGGATAAATCCATGGTATAATCTTCCATAAGTTTATCCTGCGATGATTGAGAGAGTACATTGAAGGGTCATTAGGAAAGAGAATGGAAGCCGTGGCTGAAAGCCTCCATAGTGATTTCAATGGAAGTTCGCTCAGGAGCTCTAATGCTGAAGACAAGTAGGCATTGGCGGCAGACGCCGTTATCGTCATTGAGAGGCACAAGAAGATTTGTGCTAGTAGGGTGGTACCGCGGAATAGCTTTCGTCCCTTGGGGAAGAAGGCTTTTTTTGTTTTTGATTTTATTATAAACAGGGGAAGGGAGTATTGATCCATGGAAGAAAAATTGAAACAACTTCAAGAAGAAGCAGTGGAAATGCTGCAAAAGGTCAGGGAATCAAAGGAAGTAGAAGATATTCGGATAAAATACCTTGGTAAAAAAGGCGGACTTACACAGGTACTGAGAAATATGGGAAGTCTTCCAAAAGAAGAGAGACCACGGGTAGGGCAAGTAGCCAATGACGTGAGGGAACACTTGGAAAAAGCTATTAATGAAACAAGGGCAAGGATCCATGAAGAAGCACTGGGGATCAGGCTGATGAAAGAAAAGATTGACGTAACCATGCCAGGGAAAAGGCCATCCCAGGGTTCAAGACATCCCTTGACACAGGCGTTAGACGAACTAAAAGAAGTGTTTATAGGGATGGGTTTCACTGTAGTTGAAGGACCTGAAGTAGAAACCGTCAGCAATAATTTTGATATGCTGAATGCACCTCCCAATCATCCCTCTAGAGATTTTTCAGATACATTTTACATTGATGAAAATACCATTCTTCGAACACAGACGTCACCAGTGCAAGTTCGGGTGATGAAGCAAAATAAACCTCCCATTCGAGTGATTTCTCCGGGCAGATGTTTTCGGAATGACACTCCAGATGCAACCCACTCTCCAATGTTTAATCAATTAGAAGGGTTGGTAGTGGATGAAAAAAGCACCTTGGGAGACTTGAAAGGTAGTTTAGAAATTTTTGCGAAACATCTTTTTGGAGAGCATACACAAACCAAGTTTCGGCCACATTATTTTCCCTTTACAGAGCCAAGTGCTGAAGTAGATGTAACGTGTTTTAAATGTCAGGGAGCAGGATGTTCCATGTGTAAAGGCAGTGGTTGGATTGAAATGTTGGGATCTGGAATGGTTCACCCAAATGTGTTGAGGAATTGCGGAATTGATCCGGAAAAATATAGTGGATGGGCTTTTGGGATGGGAATTGATCGAATCGCTATGCAAAAATATGGCATTGATGACATACGCTTGCTTTATGAAAACGATCTACGCTTCTTAAGCCAGTTTTAGCATTGAAAACTATAGGACACTAAAGGAGGAAATACCCATGCTGGTACCAGTAAAATGGTTAAAGGAATATGTGGAGATAAGGATTAATACAGATGAATTAGCTGATAGAATGACTATGTCAGGATCCAAAGTGGAAGAGATTCGCCCTTGGGGGAGAGGTCTAGATAAAATAATGGTTGGCAGCATAGAAGAAATACAGCCTCATCCTAGGGCGGATAAATTAGTGGTGGCCCAAGTATCTACAGGCAAGAATAAGTTACAGATTGTTACGGGGGCGGAGAACATACAAGAAGGGGATAAGGTTCCAGTAGCATTGGAAGGAACAGAACTCCCTAATGGAATGATCATAGAAGAAAGTCATCTAAGAGGAGAATCATCACAGGGGATGATGTGTTCACCGGATGAGCTGGGAATTCCCAAGCATATGGTGCCGGAAGAATTTAAAGATGGGATATGGATTTTAGATGCTAAGGCAGAGACGGGCAAACCCTTTACGGAAGTACTTCCGCTAGTAGAAGACGTGATTGAATTTGAAATCACATCCAATAGGCCGGATTGTTTAAGTGTTTTGGGAATCGCTAGGGAAGTAGCTGCTACTTTGGATACGGTGCTAAATCCACCAATGGTACAGCTTAAGGAAGCTGGATTGGATTGGAGCGAGGATGGGGGTGTTACCATTGAAGATGAAGACGGATGTTATCGTTATATTGCAAGAAAAATTACAGATGTAAAGATCGAGCCATCGCCGCAATGGATGCAACAGCGGCTTATTCAGGCAGGTGTGCGTCCAATTAGCAATATAGTGGATATTACCAATTATGTTATGTTGGAAATAGGGCAGCCGCTGCATGCCTTTGATGCTGAAAAAATAACTGATCAACATATTTTTATCCGGAAGGCTAAAGAAGGGGAATTATTGACTACCCTTGATGGAGTTCAACGAAAATTAGCTTCTTATATGACGTTGATTGCTGATAAAGATAATGCCTTAGGAATAGCAGGTGTTATGGGAGGCGAAGAATCGGAAATAACAGATCAGACTACCTCTATTATTCTGGAATCTGCCAATTTTAACCAAGATTGTATCCGCAAAACATCTCAGGAATTGAATCTTCGAACTGAGGCATCCTCTCGATTTGAGAAAGGAATGGATCCAGAACTATGTTTATTAGCGGCTAATCGAGCGTGTCAGTTAATTGAAGAATTGGGTGCCGGAACTGTTAATATAGGAGTGCTGGAAGACTATCCTAAACCAATTGAACATGCAAAGCTGGAGATTCGGCCAGAAAAAGTCAATGGACTTTTGGGAACAGATCTTTCAACAGAAGAAATGATGGCTATTCTAACTAAGTTGGAAATAAAAACAGAAAAAAAACAAGACCACCTAATGGTGGAAGCTCCTTCCTTTCGAAAGGACTTACAACAAGAAGCAGATTTTATAGAAGAGATTGGTCGGATCTACGGCTTTGATAAGATTGTTCCTACCCTAATGAAGGGGGATATTATGGTTGGTGGATTGTCGGAACATCAAAAGATGAAGGAACGATTAAAAGATGCATTAGCTGCCTGTGGGTGCTTTGAATCTTTAACCTACTCTTTCGTGAGTCCGACAAGTGTAGAAAAAATTCGATTGCCTAAAGAAAGCTTTAAAAGAGATTTTGTTAAATTACTTAACCCACTAGGGGATGAAACAAGCGTGATGCGAACGTCTGTCCTGCCCAATATGATGGAAGTACTTGCTAGAAATATTCATCGAAAAGTACCTATGGGTCGTTTTTATGAAATAGGGAATGTTTTTTATTCTAAGTTGGGAGAATCCAGTAATGTACTGCCGATGGAAGTGACAGAGTTAATTATTGCAACCTTTGGAAAGAAGGAAGACTTCTTTACCTTGAAAGGTATTCTTGAGCATTTACTGAACAAAATGGGCATACAACAAATCGTTTATGAAGAAGAACCAAATCATCCTAGTTATCACCCAGGAAGATGTGCCAATGTATATGCAGAAGGAAAATTATTGGGCACCATGGGTGAAATTCATCCCATGGTTGGAGAGAATTATGACTTAGATAGTGAGCGATGCTACGCTGCAGAAATTAATGGAGATCTTTTGTTAGAAATGGCCGTGGTGAATCCCGTGTATCAAACCCTTCCTCGATATCCTTCTATTGTAAGAGACTTGGCCTTGGTATTAGAAGAACAAATTCCTGTGAAGGCTATAGAGGATATTATATGCCAATATGGTGGGGAATGGGTGGAATCCTACGAACTCTTTGATGTTTATCAAGGTGATCAGATTGGAGAAGGCTTAAAAAGTGTGGCCTATACCATTACCTTCCGGCATTCGGAGAGAACATTGAAAGATAATGAAGTAGAGGAAGTCATTCAAGTTTTAATAAAAGAACTGCAAAAGCAGCTTCAAGCAAAACTTAGAGCATAAAGAGGCAACAGTCTGTACGACACAATCGGGAATATGATATAATAGGGGAACAGTTTTCAGTCAAGGAGTGGATGTCGTTGACGGAGAAAAAAAATCGAGTGATTATGAGGATTAATGGACAGGAATACCCCATCGCCGGAAATGAGACAAAAGAGTATTTGATTCGGATTGGAACTTTTGTGGATGAAAAAATGCAGGAGGTTGCAAAACATAATCGTCAGCTAAGTCTCTCCATGGCAGCGGTATTGACTTCTATCAATATTGCCGATCTTTATCTTAAATCACAGCAAGAAAATGCATCGTTACAAAAAGAGAAACCATTAAAAAACGAAGACCTTTTTCATGTGAAAAATGAATTAGAGAAGAAAAACAAGACTTTGAGTCAAGAAAAAGAACATAGTAGACATCTTCAACAGAAATTAAATGAAATCAGAAAAGAAAATGAAAGCAAACAAGTTGAACTGAAAAACCTTCATGAGGCGTTCAACAAAAAAGATCAAGAACTAAAGAAAGCCAAGGATGTTATTGAAGAGCTTCAGAATCAGCTATATGAAAGTCAAATGCAAGTAGTTGAGCTGCAACAAAAAGATAAATAGATTGACAGCAAAAGGAGGAGGCAGAGACCCAATGGCAAATGTGTTTGATGTGTTGAAAGAAAGAGGTTATGTAGCCCAGGTTACCCACGAAGATCAACTTCGAGAAAGAATGGGTCGTGAACCGATTACGTTTTATATTGGTTTTGATGCAACGGCAGCAAGCTTACATCTTGGACATTATGTTCAGATTATGGTGATGATGCATATGCAAAATGCCGGACATCGTCCTGTGGTACTGCTAGGGGGAGGCACCACTATGGTGGGAGATCCTTCTGGAAAAACCGATATGAGAAAAATGTTGACACCAGATCAAATTCAAGACAACGCTCTGCGATTCAAGAAGCAGTTTCAGCGGTTTTTGGATTTTTCCCCAGGCAAGGCAATTGTGGTAGATAATGCAGAGTGGTTACTGGAATTAAATTATATTGACTTTTTAAGAAAAATAGGCCGACACTTTTCCATCAATCGGATGCTTTCTGCAGAGTGCTATAAAGCAAGGTTAGAACAAGGCTTAACGTTTTTGGAATTTAACTATATGATCATGCAAGCGTATGATTTTCTTGAACTATATCGACGCCATGATTGTCAGCTTCAAATGGGTGGAGACGATCAATGGTCCAATATTTTAGCGGGCTACGAATTGATTCGAAGGGTTGAAAGCGGAAATGCTCATGCCTTGACTTTCCAATTGCTGACTACTAGCGAAGGAATCAAGATGGGTAAAACCGAATCAGGAGCCTTATGGCTAGACCCTGAAAAAACATCCCCCTATGAGTTCTACCAATATTTGAGAAATGTAGATGATCAAGATGTGGAAAAAACGTTGAAGCTATTAACCTTTTTACCACTGGAAGAAATTAGGGAACTATGTGGCGTGGAAGGAGCGGCCCTTAATGCTGCCAAAGCAAGATTGGCCTTTGAAGCCACCAAAATAGTTCATGGGGAAGAAGAGGCAAATAAAGCAGAGGAAGCGACCCAAAAAGTATTTAGCGGTGGTATGGCAGAGAATTTGCCGACAACGGAATTTGAAGAAAAGGATTTTGAAGAAAACAAGGATGTATTATCTCTACTGATTGAAACCGAGTTGGTCCCTTCTCGTTCTGAAGGACGTCGACTAGTTCAACAGGGAGGTATTTCTATCAAGGATGAGAAAGTGATGGATATTAATCATACCATTGGAAAAAGTGATTTTGAAGATGGTTCGCTACTTATTAAAAAAGGAAAGAAAACCTATCATCGAGTAGTTTTAAAATAGAAAAAATACTTTGGAAGCCCTTGAAAACCATGTGTTTCAGGGGTTTTCTAGTTGTCAGCTAGGCAATATTCAGACTGTAACCGTTAGGAAGAACACTTGACCTTAGGGTACAAGTCGATATGGAGTCCAGTCCACGATAGAAAGGTGGCAGGAAATGGGGAGTACTCATAAGAAATCCAGTGTCTATGTGGTGGCTTTTCTGATGCTTCTATGCATAGGATGTGGTACTGAAATGGTAGAAGAACTGAATCATCAAAGCCAAGATTGTTTAGAAGAAGTGGAGATAAAAGAAGTAGAAAAAGAAGATTCCTACGAAGTCTTAAAGGATTTAATAAACAGCATGAGTGTGGAAGAAAAAGCAGGCCAAGTCTTAATGCTGGCTTTTCGTAAGGATGCATTCGGAAATCCCATCCTAAATACAACAGAAGATCTATTAAGTGTATTACATCAGATCAAGCCAGGTGGCGTTATTTTATTTTCGGAAAATATTCAGAAAGAAGAGCAAATAAATGATTTTATCAATGAGTTGCAAGAAACATCTATTATTTCATTGTTGATAGCAGTAGATGAAGAAGGAGGCAGGGTTTCTCGTTTAACAGGAAAAGGGATAGGGTTTCCAGAATTACCTGGCAACAGAGTTTTGGGAGAAAATGCCGATGCTCAGGAAGTTCGTGAGTCTGGAAACCTGCTGGGAAAACATCTCAGAGAGTTAGGGTTCAACATGAATATGGCTCCAGTTGCAGATGTAGACAGTAATCCTGAAAATCCGGTTATTGGTGACCGATCCTTTGGATCAGACCCAGAATTAGTCGGGATGTTTGCATGGGAACAGGCAGAAGGAATGATGGAAGAGGGAATCATTCCCGTATTCAAACATTTTCCAGGCCATGGGGATACCAGCGAAGACAGTCATTTTGAGCAGGTGATTTTGCCTCACAGCTCGGAGCGAATGGAGCAGGTGGAATTGGTTCCTTTTCAAAAAGCCATTAAGGAAGGCATTCCAGCAATTATGACAGCTCATCTCATAGTACCTGCTTATGATGAAATTTTTCCGGCGACGCTATCTGAATCTATTCTAACAGGTTTGTTGAGAGAAAAAATGGGTTATAAAGGGGTGATTGTGACAGATGCCCTTGAGATGGCGGCTATTAGCAAGGAGTGGGGAAGCGGTGAAGCGGCGGTGAAGGCATTAAATGCGGGAGCAGACCTCTTACTAATGCCACCAGAGCCCTTGGATGCCCACGAAGCCATTGTGGAAGCTGTGAAGGATGGACGACTCTCTGAGTCGAAGCTTGATGAATCCGTGAGTAGGATCTTGCTATTGAAAAAAGAATATCAATTAACGATTCGAAAAGAAGAAATCAATCAAGAATAAAGTAAACCGCTATTGACACACAAAACAGGCCAGTGTATAATAATTCTTAAACGAATCAACATTCAGAAAAAACAATGATGGAGAAAAGTAGGCAATTATGGTGCTATACAGGGAAGAATGCCATTGACTGAGAGTATTCTAAGGATCAACTTGTTGAAGTTCTCTCTGGAGTTTTCAAGCTGAATTATCAGTAGGCTTGAACGGAACCTCCGTTATGAGGTGCGAATATCAGAGTCATGAGATTCTCGTATTCAGATTAAGTGGACTGTTATAACGACGGTCAATAAGGGTGGTAACGCGGAAACCTTTCGTCCCTTGACAGGGGGAAGGTTTCTTTTTTATACATTTATTTCCTTCTGGCAAGGGTTGGTTGTAGATAAAATAGAGGAGGAAATTAAGATGTACTGGAATCAACAAAAAGAATGCATGGAAAGGACAGAACTAGAAAATTTGCAATTAAAGCGACTTGAAAAAACCTTAGAAATGGCATATCATAATGTTCCCCATTATCGAAGGGTGTTTCAGGCGGCGGGCATAGATCCTTGTGAAATGAGAAACTTTGAGGATTTGGAAAAACTACCTTTTTGTAGAAAGCAAGATTTGCGGGATAACTATCCTTACGATATGTTTGCCGTCGCCATGCAGGATGTGGTGAGGATCCACTCTTCTTCTGGAACCACAGGCAAACCAACAGTAGTTGGATATACACGCAAAGATATCAATACCTGGTCAGAACTAATGGCACGTTCTTTAATGTGTGCAGGTGTTGAACGACAAGATGTGATTCAAAATGCATACGGATATGGATTGTTCACTGGGGGGTTGGGTGTTCATTATGGAGCTGAAAAAATCGGTGCTTCTATTATTCCTATATCTGGTGGCAATACAGATAGACAAATCATGATTATGAAAGATTACGGAAGTACCGTAATTACATGTACGCCTTCTTACGCACTATACTTGGCAGAAGCCATTGAAGAAAGTGGCATTAAACTTTCAGATTTAAAATTAAAGGTGGGTATTTTTGGAGCAGAACCATGGTCCGAGAATATGCGTAAAGAAATAGAAGCACGATTACATTTGAAAGCCATCGATATTTATGGATTGAGTGAGATCATTGGTCCGGGTGTAGCAGTAGAATGCCAGGAACAAAATGGGTTACATGTAATGGAAGATCATTTTTGGATGGAAATTATAGATCCAGATACTGGGAAGGTGCTGCCAGAGGGAGAAAGAGGTGAACTTGTTTTCACTTCCTTGACGAAGGAAGCACTTCCGATTATAAGATATCGTACTGGTGATATAACTCGGATTCTTCCTGGAAAATGCTCTTGTGGCAGAAGTTTTCGAAGAATTGGACGAATAGAAGGTAGAAGTGATGATATGCTCATTATTCGTGGAGTCAATGTATTTCCATCCCAAGTGGAACACGCGCTTTTGCAAGTAGGAGAAGTAGAACCTCACTACCAACTGGTTATAGAACGACATGGTCAAATGGACATATTAGAAGTTCAGGTTGAGATTTCTGAGACGACTTTATTTGATGAAGTTAGGTCCTTGGAGGATTTGTCCAATCGGATTCGCCATAGAATTGAAAGCATATTAGCTGTAGCTGTAAAAGTGAAACTGGTAGAACCCAAAACAATTCCAAGGAGTGAAGGGAAGGCTAAAAGAGTCCTTGATCGTCGAAAACCATGAAATAGTGAAGGTGAGAATTGTGATATAATAGGGCAGGGAAAAGATTAGAGGAGGTCTTAAGATGGTTATCAAACAGTTGTCCGTATTTTTAGAGAATTCACCTGGTCGTCTAAAGGCAGCGACAAAAGTTTTGGCAGATTCTAAGATTAATATGAGGGCGCTAACACTAGCAGATACAGCGGATTTTGGTGTTTTACGAATCATTGTCGATAAACCTCAAGAGGCAATGGATATTTTGAAAAAAAACCACTTTGCGGTTAAAATGACAGAAGTGTTGGCTGTTGAGATGGATGACAATCCAGGCGGACTCAATGCTGTACTGGAAGTATTAGAAAATAATCACGTTAATATTGAGTATATGTATGCATTTATGGGATCTAAACCTAGGAAAGCTTTGGTGATTTTCCGAGTTGACAATCTGGAAAAGGCCATTGAATGTCTTCGCAAGGAAGATGTTCGTCTGATCAGCACCGAAAAAGAAGTAGAAGACTTAATCCATTTTTGTTGGGAGTAGCAAAGTAAACAATGGCGGCATAAATCAAAGACATTCTGTCTAAGAAAAAGCCGCTATTGTTTTGTGGTAGAATTTTTTCTAGGCAATGCCCTTGTTGTTCCAATAAAAAGTTACGTGATCCATAAAAAAAGCTGAGTATTACTTGGGATCAAACTCTAGAGTTCCTAGGAACTCCTTTCTTATAGGATTGCCTTCAGAATCGTATTAACTATATGATTTTGAGGCGTCTTTTTTTGATCTATTACAGTATT
The DNA here is from genome assembly GCF_055383815.1 of Tindallia texcoconensis. NCBI lineage: Bacteria > Bacillati > Bacillota > Clostridia > Peptostreptococcales > Tindalliaceae > Tindallia > Tindallia texcoconensis. Next base: position 565,336 of record NZ_AP042431.1, on the reverse strand, counting down.
AGGGCGGAAAGCCCACGGTTTCAATCGTGGGATGAAAGCCCATTTTTTCAAAAACAACGTTGCAGTATGAATAAAAAAACATATACAATGGAATTATGAAACAAGCATATAGAAGAACAAAGACAACCGTATCCCTTATTAACTCGCCTCTAGGGATAATAGTAACCTTCATAAAATAGCCTTAAAAGATTAATACGGCAACAATTCCAGAACAAAGAAGAATGGGGACGGGATGGACTTTTGATTTCCAGAAAATCAAAAAGGCAGCTATCATAATACCAGCGGATTTAAGGTCGGGAACAGAGACTTCATATAAAGATAAAATAGCTGCTAAAATAAAGGAAAGAACAGCAGGTCGGATTCCTTTAAAAAAGCCTTTAACAAGAAAATGATCTGGATTTTTGATTAAAACCTTGGCAGCCATTAGTACGAGTAAAGAAGTTAAAGAAACAACGCCGAAGGTAGCTGCCATACCACCAGTGATGCCAGCTTGCGTATATCCGATAAAAGTGGCAAGATTGATAGAGATAGGCCCTGGTGACATTTGTGCAATGGCAATCATATCCACAAGACTTGAAGCGGAAATCCATTCTTGTGAACGAACTACTTCTCGATGAATGAGTGGTAACATAGCATAACCACCTCCAAAGGTAAAGGCACCAATACGCATAAAAACCAGCATTAATCGCAAATGGATCATGATATTGCTCCTTTCTTTCGATGTTCACTGATCAATCCTGCGATCATGCAGGTAACAATAACGCCGATAGGGTGGAAATGTAACCAGTGAAGTGCAGTGATGGCAATGATAAAGATAATGAGTGAAAAGGCAGTTTTAGGCACAGAAGGAAGTAACTTCATTAAAGAAACCATTAGCAGCGCTACGATGGCAGGGCGGACGCCCAGGAAAAACAGTTGAATTGATTCTGAACCAGCAATTTGTTGGTAGAAACGAGCAATGAGTAAAATAACGATAAAAGCAGGGGTGATGGTGCCAAGAATGCAGGTGACAGCCCCTTTGTATCCGGCGATTTTATAGCCGGCATAAGCGGAAATATTTGTTGCAATGGCACCTGGCATGCTTTGGCATACGGCTAAAATATCAATAAAATCATCCCTTGACAGGATGTTTGATTTCTCTACCAATTCATTTTGTATGATGGGTACCATCGCATACCCGCCACCAAAAGTAAAAGCACCCACACGAAAAAAAATGGTGAATAATTCCCAAAGACCTGGATTCATAAAAGAGCCCTCCCATGCATGATTAAATTAAGATAAATAGTGTCAAGTCTTTTGTAACCACGATATCCTTGCAACAAAAGGCAGGAAAAGGTATAATTAACTTTGTTTTATCGCAACAACATTAGTTTAACAGAAAAATGGGTAGATATCCATATAAGGCTTTCGATAAATGGAATAACCTGAAGGATGAAAAGAATGGAAGGTTCGTAAGAGAGATTCACATAAAGGAGAGGATTACATGGATGAACAAGAAATAAAATTAGATCAGCATACACTGCCGCTTATTCCCTTGCGGGGATTGACCGTATTTCCACATATGGTGTTACATTTTGATGTAGGGAGAGAGCGATCTATTAATGCGTTGGAAGAAGCAATGGTAAAAGACCAGATGATTTTTTTGTCAGCTCAAAAAGAGGCGGAAACTGGTTCACCGACGTCTGAGGATGTTTATGAAGTAGGGACTATTTCTAAAGTGAAGCAAATGCTGAAATTACCAGGGGATAATATTCGTGTGTTGGTAGAAGGGGTTAAACGAGGACGAGTAAAAAAATTCCTACAGGAAGTTCCCTATTTTGTAGTAGAGGTGGAAGAGCAGGAGCAGGAAACGGAGGAAGAGCCTGAAGCAGAGACAGAAGCACTGATGAGAAGTGTCGTGGATACATTTGAAAAATACATTGAAGTCAGTAATAAAATTTCTCCGGAAATTTTTATCACCATTACAGAAATTGAAATACCAGGCAGATTAGCAGATACGATTGCCGCTAATGTGGCGCTAAAACCTCATCAAAAACAAGAAATGTTGGAAGCCTTTGATCCTTCGGAGAGACTTGAAACTTTGTATCGTTTTTTACTAGAAGAGATAGAAATACTTGAAATTGAAAAAAAGATTAATACAAGGGTGAAAAAGCAAATAAATAAAGTACAGAAAGAGTATTACCTACGGGAACAACTTCGTGCAATTCAGAAAGAATTGGGCGAAGACGAAGGAGTACTTGAAGAAGTTGAAGAATACAAAGAACAACTGAAAAAAATCAAGCTTCCAAAAGAATTGCATAAAAAAATTGAGCGTGAAATAGACCGATTGGTAAAACTTCCGTCATCTTCAGCAGAAACGGGTGTTATTCGGAACTATATCGACTGGGTCCTGAGCTTACCTTGGAAAAAAGAAACAAAAGATCGAATGGATCTGAAAAAATCCTCTGAAATTTTGGAAGAAGATCATCATGGGCTGGAGAAAGTAAAAGAAAGGATTCTTGAATATTTAGCGATTCGTCAGTTGTCTAACTCTATGAAAGGACCGATTCTTTGCTTAGTAGGACCGCCTGGGGTAGGTAAAACGTCTATTGGAAAATCTGTAGCTCGTGCTTTGAATCGAAAATTCGTCCGAATGTCTTTAGGAGGAGTTCGAGATGAAGCGGAGATTCGTGGGCATCGAAGGACATACATTGGGGCTATACCAGGACGTATTATTAGTTCAGTCCGTCAGGCTGGAACAAAAAACCCAGTGTTTCTATTGGATGAAATAGATAAATTGGCCAGTGATTTCAGGGGAGATCCTGCATCTGCTTTACTTGAAGTCTTGGATCCGGAACAAAATCATGATTTCACAGACCATTTTTTAGAGCTTCCTTTTAATTTATCCAAAGCCATGTTTATTACAACAGCCAATTCACTGGATACTATTCCTAGAGCGTTATTGGATAGGATGGAAGTCATTCGGATTCCTGGGTATACAGAAGAGGAAAAGTTAAGCATTGCTGAGAAATACTTGTTACCGAAGCAAATTAAAGATCATGGTCTAAAACCAGAAAATCTTAAAATCTCAGAAAACTCCTTAAGGGACATTATAAATAATTATACCCGTGAATCTGGAGTCCGGAACCTAGAACGTCAAGTAGCTAATATTTGCCGTAAAGTGGTTAAACGAATTGTAGATGAAAAGATTCAGTATGTCAGAATCAATCCTGATAATCTAAAGAAATATTTAGGAACACCACAATTTCGTTATGAAATGGCTGCTCAAAAAGATGAAGTTGGAATTGCTAGGGGCCTTGCCTGGACAAGAGTAGGTGGGGATACAATTTCTATTGAGGTAACACTGATGAAAGGCTCAGGGAAGCTAGTGTTAACGGGTCAATTGGGAGATGTTATGAAAGAATCCGCTAGAGCAGGAATTTCCTATATTCGATCCAGGATCGATGTCTTGGGTATTGATGAAGAGTTTCATTCGAATAAAGATATTCATATCCATATTCCAGAAGGCGGTACGCCAAAAGATGGGCCATCAGCTGGGATCACAATGGCTACAGCTGTTATTTCATCCTTAACAGGGATACCGGTACGAAAAGACGTAGCGATGACAGGAGAAATAACATTGCGTGGAAGAGTGTTGATCATTGGCGGTGTGAAAGAAAAAGTGTTGGCAGCCAAAAGAGCTGGCATTACCAAAATATTACTGCCGATGGAAAATAAAAAAGATATGGATGAAGTGCCAGAGAATATAAAGAAAAAAATTGAATTTGTGTTTGTAGAACACATGGATGAAGTGTTAGAACATGCACTTTTAAGGGAGACTAAAAATGAAAATTAAGGAAGCATCCTTTGTAGGTAGTTTTGTGAAGCCAGAGCAATTTCCGGAAGAATTGATGCCGGAAATTGCTCTGGCAGGTCGTTCGAATGTAGGGAAATCATCTCTCATTAACATATTGCTGGGAAGAAAAAAACTGGCAAAAACCAGTGGTACGCCAGGGAAAACAAGAACCATTAATTTTTATAAAATTAACCATCACTTTTTCTTTGTGGACTTACCAGGATATGGTTACGCAAAGGTTTCGAAAAAAGAGCGAAACTCATGGGGAAAAATGATTGAGAATTATCTGGCTAATCGGGAGATGCTCAAAGAAGTTGTTTTACTAGTGGATATTCGTCATGACCCTTCGGAAGATGATCGAATCATGTATGAATGGATTCGTCACCAAGGATATGGGAATCTGGTGGTAGCAACCAAGTGTGACAAACTATCCCGTTCTAGACAAATGCAACAAATGAGACGAATAAAAACAAAGTTGGCAATGCCAGATACAGCAGTCATACTACCTTTTTCGTCCCTTAAAAAAACTGGTGCAGAAGAGGTTTGGAAACTTTTAGAAGCACACCTAGAAATTAAAGAAACATAAAAAACCACCCGACAGAAAACTCTGATTCGGGTGGTTTTGATTTTGCTGTAATCAGCTTTCAGGTTCGAACATATCCTTACCAACGCCACAAACAGGACATACCCAATCTTCTGGAACGTCAGCAAAAGCGGTTCCTGCATCTACGCCGGAATCAGGATCCCCAGCCTCCGGATCGTACACATATCCACAGGGCATACAAACATATTTTTCCATTGTGTTGTCTCCTTTCATTTGGTTAATTATAATGAGCCACAAAGTGACCTCGAAGTTTATAATACCCGACAATGGCGCTGTTAAACAAAAATTGATAAGCCAATAGGGAATTATGATATAATAATGATATTCAATAAAGAATGGATAGACAATCCAGCTCAGGGAGGGTTTATGATGGATGAAAAAGCCAGAAAAGATATCATAAAACGTTTAAAAACCATTCGAGGTCATATTCAAGGTGTAGAAAAAATGATCGAAGATGACAAGGCTTGCGATGAAGTAATGCAACAAATCACTGCTGTGAAATCTTCTGTTGAAAAGGTGGGATGGATCTTGATTAAAGACCACGCAGCAGAGTGTATTATAGAAAATCCCATGGATCGAGAAGAAGTTCACAAGACCATTCAAAAAATTGCACAGTTTTTAAAATAGGGATAGGAGGCATATGGTTGATGGGTCAGAGTGGTAAAACGATTTTAGTGGTGGATGATGAAGAAAACATTTTAGAATTAATTCGCTACAACCTAGTTAAATCAGGGTATCATGTATTGCTGGCCAGTCAGGGTTCAGAGGCGATGCAAGTACTTGAAGAAAACAGCGTAGACCTTATGGTTTTAGATCTAATGCTTCCAGATACGGATGGAATAGAAATATGTAAAAGCATGAGAAGTTCAGAGAAATATAGCCATTTGCCAATTATCATGTTAACGGCAAAAGGAGAAGAGATTGATCGGATAGTAGGTCTGGAACTGGGTGCAGATGATTATATGACAAAACCCTTTAGTGTCAAAGAGTTGGCGGCTAGGGTTAAATCTGTGCTGAGGCGTTCAGGGAAAACTTCAGTTATAGGAAAAAACGTTTTGTGCATTAAAGCACTAGAACTTGATTTAACAAAGCGTGAAGTGAAAGTGGCCAATACTCCCATCGAACTAACCCTTAAAGAGTATGATCTTCTTAGAATTTTAATGACGAATCAAGGAAAAGTACTCTCTAGAAACTATTTGTTGGATGAAATATGGGGGTATGAATATTTTGGAGAAACACGAACCGTAGACGTTCATATTCGAAATATCAGAAAAAAAATTGGAGATGACCTAGAAGAATATATCGAAACGGTAAGAGGGGTTGGGTATAAAATAAAGTAAAATACACCATGAGAAGAACGTATGAGGTGAACAAGAGGGGGGCTGGTGTTGAGACGAAAAATATTTTGGTCCTTCGTCATGATATTACTGATTAGCTCGACACTGATTGGGTTCTTATCGGTAAACTTAATAAACAGAAGCTATACCCATGAACTAGAAAAGCGATTACAAACAAATGGTCAGATGATTGCTGCGATGATACGAACAAACGAAGGAGTCTTAGAGACAAAATCCTTTCAAAATGATATGCACGAAATAGCAGATAGAGGTGAAATGCGAATTACCGTCCTCAATCGTCAGGGATACGTTTATTTAGATACGAGATCCGAGGTTGATGACATGGATAATCATATTGATCGACCAGAAATAATGGCTGCTTTAAAGGATGGCAATTCAGATCCTATCATTCGCTATAGCCATACAACCAATAGAGAAATGATGTATATAGCCTTACTGGTTGGGACAGAAGCAGAAGTTGATTATTTTGTAAGGCTATCGATGGATATATCGGATATCAATGCCATTACAAGAAGTATTGTCTGGTATATAGCAATAGCCACTTTATTTGGACTGGTGATTGCGATGATACTGGGTTCAAAACTAATTGATAAAATGATTGAAAGCATTCATGAACTTGTTAATATGACAAAGAAAATGGTGGAAGGCCATTACGATAAACGTATCTACCTCTCTTCTGGAGATGAACTTGGAGAGCTGGCAGAGCATTTTAATCATATGGCGGATCGGTTACATCAGCTGATTCCTAAACTTTCTGAAAGCAATTCACGATTTCAGGCCCTACTGGCTAGTATCAATAATCCAATCATTGCCGTTGACCCCAAAGAATCGATTATTTTGATGAATGTGGCGGCAGAACGGTTTTTTAATGTGTCCTTCCAAGAAGTAAAGCATCGCCATATTTTAGAAGTGATACGTAACAACGAATTAGATGAGTTGATTAAAGAATCGATATCCCTTCCATTGGAAAATCAGTTTGAAATCAGTGTGAAAATTCCTGAAGAAAAAATCCTTCGAGTGAATACGAACCTGATTCGCAAGGAACAAGATCCAGAAAAAGTAATGGGCCTTGTCATCTTTATAGATGACATGACAGAAGTCAGAAAACTGGAAAAAATAAGGTCTGATTTTGTTACGAATGTAACCCACGAGCTCAAAACTCCCTTAACATCAATCAGTGGATTTGTGGAGACCTTAAAAACTGGTGAAATTGAAGACGAGGAAACACGAATCCGATTCCTAGAAATTATTGAAATTGAAACAGAGCGTCTCACTAGGTTGATCAACGATATCTTGACACTTTCTGAGATCGAAAATATCAGAAATCAAGAAAATACCCCTATTTTTTCGCCGGGGAAAATCTTAAATGATGTAGAGAAAATGATGGAAGCCATTGCAGCTTCCAAGGGAGTTGAATTTTATTTTGAAACACAAAGCAATCTATCGCTGATTAAGGGCAACGAAGACAGAGTGAAGCAAATGTTGATTAATCTAGTTGATAATGCCATTAAATATACGCCGACAGGCGGAAAGGTAAGTCTTATAATATATCAACGGCATGATCAACTGATTTTTCGGGTGAAAGACACAGGAATAGGGATTCCAGAAAAAGATATCCCCAGACTATTTGAGCGATTCTATCGAGTGGATAAAGCAAGATCTAAAAAAATGGGTGGGACAGGGCTCGGCTTAGCCATTGTAAAACATATTGTTTTATCCATGGATGGAAAAATCAGGGTGAACAGTGCAGGTGCTGGTAAAGGCGCTGAATTTACAATTTTCATACCGTTACATCGTAAGTGAACCGCTTTAAAAGCGGTTCACTTTTTTCTTTACAGAATCTTAACAATACGTTTACTGGTCCTTAACCATGGCAGAAGAAATAGAGATTATAATCTCCTTGTAGAGTGAGAAATAAAACAATGTTGAGAGGAGAAATTAAGCAATGAAGAAATGGATGGGTATGCTTTTATGCGTTATGATGACGGTTACAGCATTAACTGGTTGTGGAGGACAAGAGACGGCTGCAGGCAACGAAGAGAAGTCAAAGGAGAATACCACTGCTAATGGATCGGCAGAAAGCCAAGATTCAGATGTGGACTATGGAGAAATGATTGAAGTGAGAGGCTCAGATACAATGGTTAACTTAGGCCAAGGATGGGCAGAAGCTTTTATGGATAAGTATCCAGATTCAATGATTTCCGTAACAGGTGGCGGATCTGGAACAGGTGTTGCAGCATTAATTAACGGAACTATTGATATGGCTCAGGTTTCTAGATCAATTTCAGAAGAAGAAATTCAACAAGGTTTGGATAATGGCATAGAGATCCATGAAATTGTGGGTGGGAGAGATGGAATCGCTTTGGTGGTAAACCATGACAATCCTGTTGATCAATTATCAATGGATGATATTAAAGCAATTTATACAGGTGAAATAATCAACTGGAGTGAACTTGGTGGAAAAGACGTAGCTATTGGACTCTATTCAAGAGATACAAGCTCAGGGACCTATGTGTTTTTTAGAGATTTTGTTCTTAAGGAAAATGATTTTTCTGATGATGCCAATCTTATGCCATCTACGCAAGCCATTGTTGAAGGCGTTATTCAAGATAGTGGTGGCATTGGATATGTAGGGATGGGATATCTTTCAGAAGATACAAAGACGATCACAGTCATTGAAGAGGGTACTGAATATATCCCTGGAGAAGCTGGATACCCTGTGGCTAGACCTTTGTTTCTTTATACAGATGGGGAACCTAATGGCTCGTTGAAAGCGTATGTAGATTTTATTCTTAGTGATGAAGGTCAGGAAGTTGTTGCAAATGTAGGGTTTATTCCATTGAAATAAAAGAAGAGTCATTGCTTAAAAAATGAATAGAGGGATAGAAGCGTAAGAGGCTAATGAATTGAGAAAGCTGATGGACCGCTGATCCAGCGGTCCATCAGGTATGTATTGAAGTATAGATGAATCTGAAGAAAACGATGGGGCTTCATGATGATGAATTTTGAAGGGTTGGACAAACATGTCCTAGGAGGTGTGATGAATGAAACAACCTATGTTTAGCCTGAGGGAAGAAAAAAATGTATTTATTCAGGAAGAAAAAACATTATCCTTTAACCATGAAAAAAACTTAAAAAGTAACTATAAAAATAGATTTAGTGAATTTATTATCGAAAAAATTATTTTTATACTTGGGGTCATCTCTATCTTGATTTTGGCATTGATTTTTGTGTTTCTCATTCATTCAGGAATTTCCTTGTTTGACAGCATGACCATTGGAGAGTTTCTTATGGGAACTTCCTGGTCGCCAAGAAGCACCCCCCAACGTTTTGGTGTCATCCCACTGGTGTTGGGAACTCTTTGGATTACTGCAGGTGCTATCCTCATATCTGTCCCCATAGGTATCGGCAGTGCCATTTTTATTTCTGAAGTGGCACCGCCGAAAACCCGGACGATGCTCAAGGTTATTATAGAATTTTTATCAGCGATTCCATCAGTAGTACTGGGTTTTCTTGGTATTGTAGTCTTATCAAATTGGGTTCGTTTATCCTTTCAATTATCTTCTGGATTTACCTTGATGACAGGATCCATTTTAGTTGCGTTTATGTCCTTACCAACCATTATAAGTGTTGCTGACGATGCCATAACCGCTTTGCCAAAAGAATATCGTGAAGCTTCGTTGGCGTTAGGGGCTACACGTTTTGAAACCATTTTTCATGTGCTGGTGCCAGCAGCTTCTTCTGGAATCATTGCTGGTGTAATGTTAGGCATTGGACGTGCTGTAGGCGAAACAATGACTGTGATGATGGTGACTGGCAACGCAGCACGAATCCCTACTTCCTTACTTCAATCTGGCAGAACGATGACAGCAACCATCGCTTCAGAAATGGGCGATACAGTAAGACAGAGTGCTCACTATTATTCTTTGTTTGCAGTTGGTGTTGTCTTACTCCTTATGACCAGCGTTATTAACTTGATTGCTGATTTTGTCTTGCAAAGAGCTCGAAAAGGAGGAAGATAAGAATGAGTAAACGCGCAAAAGAAAAGTTTGCCTTTGGTATTCTGACTTCGCTGACGGCTATGGTGGTGATTCCAACCATTCTTGTGATTGGATTTATCTTTATAAAAGGAATTGGAACCGTAAACTGGGAGTTTTTAACCGCCATGCCTCGCAGTGGGATGACGGAAGGTGGGATTTTTCCTTCTATTATTGGGACGATTTATTTGGTAGTAGGGACGATTATGTTCGCATTACCTTTAGGGATTGGATCTGCCATATACCTGACAGAGTATGCAAAGCAGGGAAGGTTGACTCGAATCATTCGTTTAGCTGTCCTTAATTTAGCTGGTGTTCCATCAGTTGTATATGGCATATTTGGACTGGGACTTTTTGTTTTGTTCATGGGTTTTGGGAGTTCGATTTTAGCAGGTGCATTAACGTTAGCATGTTTGATTCTTCCGATTATCATTACAACTTCTGAAGAAGCATTAAAAAGTGTTCATCAAAAGTATCGTGATGCTTCTTTGGCATTAGGAGCTACAAAATGGCAGACGATTCGACATGTAGTATTGCCGCATGCAGCGCCAGGAATTATCACTGGAGCTATTCTTGGAATTGGACGAGCTGCTGGTGAAACAGCTCCTATTTTGCTAACGGTAGCAGCTTTTTATTTACCTCGTCTACCAAGTTCGATTTTTGATCAAGCAATGGCACTTCCCTATCATTTATATATCATATCTACACAGGTCCCAGGGATGCCGGAAAGTATTAAATATGGAACCGCACTGGTGTTGTTGGGGATTGTATCCATTTTTTTTGCCATGGCAACCTTTATACGAATTCGTTTCAAGATGGCTAATCAATAAGATGATCCCCGGAAAGGAGTTCTATCGATATGTTTAAAATATCTGTCCGAGATTTAAATTTGTTTTATGGGGAGTTTCAAGCGTTGAAAGATGTTCAGATGAACATAGATGCAAATAAAGTAACGGCACTGATTGGACCCTCTGGTTGTGGAAAATCAACTTTTATCCGAGTGTTGAATCGAATGAATGATTTAATCGATGGGGTTAGGATACAAGGCAATTTATGGTTGGAAGATCAGAATATTTATGCATCTGATGTGGACGTAGCAGCTCTTAGAAGAAGAGTCGGAATGGTTTTTCAAAATCCTAACCCTTTCCGTAAATCAATTTATGAAAATGTTGCATATGGGCCACGGCGTAACGGAGTAAAGTCGAAAGCTAGATTAGATGAAATAGTAGAAAAAAGCTTGAAAGAAGCGGCCTTATGGGAGGAAGTAAAAGATCGATTAAAAAATTCAGCACTGGGACTTTCTGGAGGTCAACAGCAACGACTATGCATTGCAAGAGCTTTGGCTATGGAGCCAGAAGTGTTGTTAATGGATGAACCAACGTCTGCATTGGATCCTATTGCTACTTCAAGAATAGAAGAGTTGATCGAACAGTTAAAAAAGGACTATACCATAGTGATTGTCACCCACTCCATGCAACAAGCAGCACGTATATCGGATCAAACGGTGTTTTTTCTTATGGGAGAAGTTATTGAATCTGGAGAGACCCAAAGGATTTTTACAACCCCATCAGATAAGCGAACGGAAGATTATGTTACTGGTCGATTTGGATAGGAGGATTTGGGATGAGAACCACGTATATAGAAAAATTAAATGGGCTAAAGATAAAGTTACTGAAAATGGGATCTATGGTTCAGGAAATCATTGAAGAATCTTTGCAAGCCTTGCTAGAACAGGACATGGAAAAAGCTTCAGGAATATATCGAATGGACGATCGGATTGATGAACTAGAGCTAGAGATTGAGAATGAATGCATGGAATTAATTGCCTTACAACAGCCTATGGCCAAAGACTTGCGAACCATAGGAACAATTTTAAAGGCGATAACGGATTTGGAACGAATGGGAGATCATGCTGTTAACATTGCGAAACAGACACGATTAATTGGAGAAGAGGCGTTTATAAAACCTTTGGTGGATATTCCTAGAATGGCTCGTCTATCAGAGAACATGGTTGATAAATGTTTGGATGCATTTTTAAAAGAAGATATAAGTCTTGCAAGAGAAGTAGCGCATGAGGATCAGGCTGTAGATGAAATATATGAAAGTATTTATGTGGAATTGATGGAGATGATAATAGACGATCAGCAAGTCATCCGACAGGCCTTTCATTTGTTATTGATTGCTCGTTTTTTAGAGAGGATTGCTGATCATGCGACGAATATTGGTGAACGAGTGATTTATATGGTTACAGCTGAACGGGTAGAAATCAATTAAATAGCTTTGTATGGATGCGTGGCCCTCTTTAAAGAATAGCCTCTTCGTTACTCATAATAAAATATGGGTATAAATAAATTCAAAGTGCTTGTTTGACATTAACCAAGCAAACAGGTATCCTTAATGAAGACATAACCATGTGATTATGACCGTAGAAAGAGGTGAAATGGATGAAGGTAAGTGCAGATTGCTTTAAAGCACTTGGAGATGACACGCGTCTTAAGATATTGATGATGCTCTCGGATGGAGAAAAATGTGCCTGTGATATCCAGGAAAACTTTCAGCTCAAGCAACCAACTATTTCTCATCATATGAAAATACTACAGCAAGCAGGATTAGTTCAAGTAGAAAAGAGAGGGAAGTGGATGTTTTACGGGTTACATAATGATAAGTTAAAGGAATTAATTCGGTTTATTAATGATGACCTGATTAATGTGGATCAATTTCCTTATGTGCTTTCGGAACATGACTGTAATGGAAGTCGGGAAATAGATGAAGTGGTCAGTCGCTAATAGGGACGTTTTTTTTCGTGGAAAAGGATAAAAAGTGTTTGCTGACTTTTTTGTTGGGTAAAAAGATAAAAGATGCTTAAATTACAAGGAGGATGTTTTATGGATAAAAAAGTGATTGTCTATACTTCGACGACTTGCCCTCACTGTTCTACAGCTAAGGATTATTTGGATTCTAAGGGCGTTGAGTATGAAGAAAAAAATGTACAGTCTGATGTAGCTGCACGGAAAGAGTTAATGGAAAAAGGAATCATGGCGGTACCAGTTATTAAAGTGGATGATGAGATGGTTGTAGGAGTTGACAAGGAAAAATTAGATAGCTTGCTTGGATAGTGAGTGCTTTTATGAAAGCCTTCAGATGGTAATAAGCTGTCTGAGGGCTTTTGTTTTGATGACTTTGTAAGCTGTGTTATAATGATCGAGTAATGAAAGAGTGTACGATCAAGGAGCTGAAATCACTTGAACATTCTGTTTTATCAAATAATGAATTTGTTGTTGGTGCTAGTACTGTTAGGAGTACCAGTTTTAATTGCAGTGATGGTTCTTCGTCATTTCAACAGGAAAGATGATAAGCTTGAACGAGAAGCTAGAATGCTAGAAAAAATCCAAGAACTTGAAGAGAGAATTGAGAGGTTAGAAGAATTGTAAAAAAGAAAGGGGTATCCAGGATGAAAAAATTACAGCAGAAAGTTATTTTTAGTGGGGCACAACCAACGGGTAGTATGACCTTGGGGAATTACATAGGAGCATTACAAAACTGGAAACAATTAGAAGAAGAGTATCAATGTTTTTATTCTATCGTCGATTTACATTCTTTGACGGTTAAGCAAGATCCAGAAACCTTTAGGCATACATGCTTATCTTTTTTAGCTCAATATTTGGCATCTGGATTGGATACAGAAAAGAATGTAATCTTTTTTCAGTCTCATGTGCGGGAGCATACAGAGTTGGCTTGGTTCCTTAATTGTTATACCTATATGGGTGAATTAAGCAGAATGACTCAGTTCAAAGACAAATCAGAAAAACATCAAGAGAATATTAACGCAGGCCTCTTTACGTATCCAGTGCTAATGGCAGCAGATATTCTTCTTTATGGAGCGCATTTAGTGCCAGTAGGAGAAGATCAACGTCAGCATCTGGAACTTTCTAGAGATATTGCTCTGAGGTTTAACAACATTTTTGGAGAAACTTTTGCAGTTCCTGATATTTATGTGGGGAAACAAGGAGCCCGAATTATGAGTTTACAAGAACCCAGTAAAAAAATGTCTAAATCCGATGAGAACCAAAATGCTGTTCTGTATATGTTGGATGAAGATGACGTTATCATAAAAAAATTGAAAAAAGCAGTAACGGATAGCTATAACGAAATTATAGATAGGCCAGAGCAGCCTGGAGTGCAAAATCTTTTATCTATTTATAGTGCGCTGACTGGTGAAAATAGAGAAAAGGTTGTAGATTCTTTTGAAGGAAAAGGATATGGTGCGCTAAAAATGGAAGTAGCAGAAATAATTATCGAAACAGTAAAACCTTTTCGCGAGAAATATCGTCAGTATATGGAGAATCAAGATTATATGGAAAAAATATACCAAACAGGAGCCAATAGAGCAAGGAAGGCTGCATCTGCTACCATGGAAGAGGTAAGGAAGAAAATTGGATTGGTCACCATTTAAGTATGTATCTATGTGAAATTTTTTCAGATAGGTTGTAAAGGCAGAAAAAGGACGTGGGCACATGGAACACAAACAACCACAAATACTCATGTTGCTCTTTTTTATGATTTCTGGTGTTTTGCTAGGGATGAATATGGATGTCAATCAGCATTTTGATGCACAAGATCCACTTGCTATAGCGGAAAATACAGATGGCTTTAAAGAAATTGAGGATTTGAGTAAAGTGAATGACGATATGCGCCAGCGCATACAAGTATTACGAGAAGAAATTCAAATGGTGGAAGAAGAGAGAGCGGAAGGGAATTTAGCGATACAAAAGTTGATGGGAGAAATAAGCGAGTATCAAATGCTTGCTGGACACAGAGAAGTAGAGGGGCCTGGAATTCAAATTATTTTGGAAGGTATGTTTGAAGAAAACATTGCTGAACTAGTGGAAAGAAGAAAATATCTGATTGCCTTGGTGAATGAATTGCGTACCCATGGAGGGGAAGTGATCTCCATTAATGATAGAAGGGTGACTGCAAGAAGTGAAATGACATTGGCTGGAAGTCATATTCAGATTAATGGTTACCCAATTGCGCCGCCATATGTTATCAGGGCAATAGGAAACCAGCAAAAGTTCAAGCGATATGTTGAGAATAGAACCTTTATATTTGAACTGATGCGTGGAGATGGTATTGTAGCTTCTCTTGAATACCAAGATGAATTGGTTATTGGGAAACCATCCAGAGAAAAACCCGTTCAGTTTATGGAATCCACCATTAATTAAACAAAGCAGCCCCTTAGGAAGGTTGGGCTGCTTTGTTATTTTATGATGATTGCTTTTTTTGTGTATTCTTTTGGTCAGAAGAATGCTTATGGGTGGAAGATAAGTCTTCTGGTGAAGGTTGCTTGGTTTCTTTAGACTTTTTCATTTGACAGTTTCCTTCGAAGATGCCTTTTTCATCAACAATAAAGGATTGGATCATGGCATCGCCATAAAGAGATCCAGTTCCAGCAATGTGTAATTGGCCAGAGGCTTCGATATTTCCATGAATTTTTCCAGCTAGCAGAATATTATTGCACTGAATATTTCCTTTGATTTCAGCTCCTTCACCAATCACAACATCTGATTCGCTAATAATTTCGCCCTGGAATACGCCATCCACTCGTATGGGTTCTTGTATTCTCATGGTTCCTTCGAAGGTTGCTTTTTTGCCAATTAGCGTATCAAAATTTTCGAATTGTGGCGAGGTTGTTTCTTGTTTTTTATTGAACATAAAATCCTCCTTTGTATCATAGTTAGGGTAAGAAATTCTTTGGGTTTTTAGGCTCTCCATTCACTCGAACTTCAAAATGCAAGTGCGGACCAGTAGCGCGTCCAGTTTGTCCTATTCTGGCGATGAGATCGCCCTGATTTACCTGATCTCCAACATCAACAAGGTTTTGGCTATTGTGAGCATAAACAGAGGTATATCCATAGCCATGAGAAATAATAATCATACGACCATAACCTCCGTTATATCCAGAGTATGTAACAATGCCACTACCAGCTGCAACAACAGCGGTTCCTGAAGTGTTGGCGATGTCAATGCCTTGATGAAATTCAGTTGTTCTACGGTTTGTAGGAGAAATTCTTTTGCCAAAGGGAGAACTAATTCTTCCTTGAGCGGGCCAGGAATTAGGTTTTGCCTCTAAATATTCCAGCTGATTTTCTACATCGTCTACAAGTTGTTCCATTTTGTTCTTTTGAGATGCGATTAAATCGTTTAAGGAGTTAACGTCTACTTGGTAATGGTCAAGTCTTGGTCCTATGGAGCGTGAGCTGGCAGACCTTGTAACCATGGCTAAAAGAGGATGGTCATCCTCTTTAAATACGGAAGGTTCTTTGATTCCTTCACCGGTGACTTTAGGGCTATCATCACTATTAAGACCAACCATGTCCAGTACTTGATTTTCAAGTTTTTGAAGTGAAGCCAGTTGTTCGTCGATTTTGTGATACTTAGATTTCAGGAAATCTATTTCCTCTAAATGGTCCTGATTTTCTTCTGTAAGTTGTGCGGTGACAATCCGTTGGCTTGTTAACGCTTGTTTGGTCTCTTCCAGCTCTCCAGCAAAATACCAGGTTCCAAAGACAAAGCCACATAAGGTTATTGCCAGCGCACAAAAAGCCGTTTTGGGAATCCAGGCTGGAATAGAGAAACGATAGATCTGGCCAGAGTGATTGGGTACTAACATAAAGGTGTATTTTCGCTGTGGTTTACTAATAAAATGAGGTGGCTTTCTATCCATATAAACCCTCCTTAAGACACTATTATATATAAAATAAAGAAAGATGCAATGTTTGAATATAAATCAACACTGGACTATTTGGCGATGTAGGTATTTTTACCTATATAATGAAAAAACAAAGGATTTATGATAGTATTAAATAGATTTATGATAGTATCAAAGGAATTGGAAATAATTCATTCAAAAAGAAAAAGAGGAGAGAAAGAGATGTTAGAGAAGAAAAAGATGAATCGGATTAATGAACTGGCAAAAATGGCGAAGGAAGGCACACTTTCGTCAGACGAAAAAAAAGAACAAGAACAGCTGAGAAAAGAATACTTGGCAAAATTCAGGGAATCATTTCGCAACCGACTAGATAATTTAGACATTGAATACGTTGATTAAATTCTGTAGTAGCTTGATGAGGAGAATCATGAATGAGTGATGGGTATATTCAAAGTGCTGTTAAAATGAATCAAGTCTTAAGCCGAATTTTCGCGGCTATTGAGGAAAGTAAAGAAGAAGTTTTTGAAATTGCAGATACACTTAATCGAGAATACTCTCGATTAGAAGGCAAACTAGAGCAAGTCAATCGACAAATCCAGACGGTGATTGTAGAATTGGACAGATTAGATGAGCTTGAAAAAAAAAGTCGAAAAGAATTGGTGAAAGTGAGTCGTGATTTTTCTCACCATAGTGAATCAAAGATACGGGGAGCTTATGAAAAAGCCAACGAATATCAGGTTAAGCTTATTCTTAAACGTAAAGAAGAAGAAAAACTGAGAATTGAGCGGCAAGAAGTGGAAGAACATTTACGTCACGCTCGAAAGAATCTAGTACGAGCGGAAAAAGTGACCACAAAGTTTAGTGTAGCCTTGGAGTTTTTAGAAGGAAATATGGAAGACTTTAGCAATACGATTACGGATCTAGAACAAAGACATTTGATGGGTCGAAAAATAATTCAGGTACAAGAAGAAGAAAGAAAGCGGGTATCCCGCGAAATTCATGATGGTCCTGCCCAGTCTTTTTCAAATATCCTTCTTAAAGTAGATTTTTGTGAAAAACTAATGGATAAAGACATTGAAAGAGCAAAAAAAGAAACACAAAACCTAAAAGAGTTAGTGAGAGGAAGCACCAGAGAAATCAGAAAAATTATATATAACTTGCGACCAATGGCCATTGATGATTTGGGACTGGTTCCTACTTTGAGAAGATACCTAGAAGATTTTAATGCTGAAACAGCTATAGAGATTGATTTTAAAGTTTCTCCTAGCTTTCATGCGGAGGATACGGTGCTCCAATTGGCCTTATTTCGAATTACGCAGGAGGCGCTAAACAATATTAGCAAACATGCCAAAGCCACAAAAGTAGAGATAGAACTATCGAAGGATTCTAAATTTATTTCTTTAAGCATCAAAGACGATGGAGTTGGTTTTAACCCGCAGGAAATTCGCATCGATCAAGAAAGTGGATTTGGCATTATGAATATGAAAGAACGATCTGAATTGTTAAAAGGAAACTTAAGAATAAAATCTAAACCAGGTGAAGGAGCCTTGTTACAAATATTAATTCCAATAGAGGGACAGGAGGAAAGAGATGAAGAAGATTAAAGTATTAATTGCAGATGATCATTCTTTGGTTCGACAGGGATTATGTCAGATTTTGTCATTAGAAGAAGATATTGAAGTGGTGGGAGAAGCACGAGATGGTGAAGAGTGCGTCCAATTAGTTCGTGAAAACAAGCCGGACGTAGTATTGCTAGATATTAATATGCCAAATGTAAATGGCATTAAAGCCTTGCGTCAAATAAAAGATCTGGATCAGAGCATTAAAGTCATTATCCTGACGTTTCACGAAGAAATTGAGTACTTATTTGAGACATTTAATTTGGGAGCCAATGGGTATATTGTAAAAGATGCAGAAAGTCGAATTCTCATCGATGGAATTAGAGAAGTAAATGATGGCATTTCTTATGTATACCCTACCATGGCAGAAGGTGATAAGCAACGGCTTAACAAGCTTAAAACCAATGAAGAAGCCTGGGAGCCTTTAGAAAAGAAGTCCAGTCTTACCAAAAGAGAATATGAAATTTTGACATTAATAGCAGATGGCCTTAATAACAGAGAAATTGCAAATACGCTATATATCAGTGAGAAAACTGTTAAGAATCATGTTTCAAATATTTTTAAAAAAATCGATGTCAACGATCGAACTCAAGCAGCTATTTATGCTTTTAGAAATAAGATTAAAAGCATACAATAGTGGCATCTTATTGGCGGTAGAAGGGGTTTACGTGAATGAGCACATCCTGAATACTGCTATTTAACTCTAAAATCTGGGACTTGGCTCTGGCAGCAACACCATGGCCTTCTTCTACCGTAAGTTCTGGGAGAACACTGATTTTCAGGTCAATAATCATCTTGGAGCCATATCGACGAACTCGCAGATCATCGACTTTTTCAACGCCTTCCACATGTAAGATGGTATCTATTAACTCCTTGAGAGTTTCTTTGGAAGGAGCCGTATCCATTAGGGTGTCAACAGCTTTTCGATATATTTGAATACCAGCACGGAAAATTAACAAGGCAACAAAAAGGGCTGCTAATGGGTCCATAAAAGCCATTCCAAATCTTGAGCCTACGATGCCCACCAAAGCAGCAATAGAGGAAAAAGCATCGGAACGATGATGCCATGCATCTGCAATGATGGCATCGCTATTGATTTCTGTGCCAATTTTTGAAGAATATCGGTACATCAGCTCTTTTGCAACAATAGAAAGAAAAGCCACATATACCGCTGCTATGTCAGGGATCTTGATGGTTTCTGAAGTGAGGGTACGAAGGCCTTCATATCCGATGCCAGCGGCTGTAATCATTAAAATAACGGCAAGAATTTCTGAAGTAATGGTTTCCGCCCGATGATGTCCAAAAGGATGGTTTTTATCCGCAGGTAGATGTGCAATTTGCATTCCTTTGAGCAAAATAACGGTGCCTATCAAGTCGGAGGCAGAGTGGAAAGCATCGGCTACTAAGGCAGTACTGCCGGCGAGAAAACCAACGATAAGTTTCATGACGGTTAATACAAGGTTTCCTAGGATGCTAACTAAGGAAACTCTTTTTGCTTTTTGAAAACGAACTTCATCTTTCAAGGCTACTCAACTCCTTAGATTAGAGAAATGCAATTTAAAAAAATATCCTTCGAGAACCTCGAAGGATATTTTGGTGAAATAGTGGTGCCGCGGAAGGGAATCGAACCCCCACGATGTTTCCATCGGCAGATTTTGAGTCTGCTGCGTCTGCCAGTTCCGCCACCGCGGCGAATTACAAAAATTATCATACCATGTTCTTTTCTAAAAGTCAAGATGATTTCATTCAGAAGGATTTGATTCACAATGAATCTTTGTTTACTGAAGAGGTTGAAACGTGGTACAATGTCAAAGGGAAACGTGCAAGGAAAGGAGTGTCTGATTGTGGGATTGAAAAAAATGCTTATTATAGATGGCAATAGCTTAGTGAATAGGGCATACTATGCCTTGCCACCATTAACGAATCGAGAAGGAATTCATACCAATGGAATCTACGGTTTTCTAACGATGCTTTTTAAAGTGAGAGAGGATATAGCACCAGATTATTTTGCAGTGGCTTTTGATCTCAAAGCTCCCACCTTTCGTCATAAAGAATATAAGGAGTATAAGGCAGGGAGAAAGAAAATGCCTCCAGAGCTGGCTGAACAGGTAGAACCATTGAAAGAGATTTTAGATGCTTTGGGAATTTACCGAATGGAACTTGAGGGCTTTGAAGCAGATGATTTAATTGGCACTGTAACAAAACTGGCTGAGGGGAATAACTGCCATACATACATTGTGTCTGGAGACAAAGATGTTCTTCAGCTGGTATCAGAAGTGACTACGGTAATGATTACCAAAAAAGGAATCTCACAGATTGAAATATATGATCCTCAAAAAGTCATAGAAGAATTTGAAGTGCCAGTAGAAGCTATGATTGATCTTAAAGGGTTGATGGGAGATTCTTCAGATAATATTCCAGGGATTCCAGGCGTGGGCATTAAAACGGCCATTAAACTTTTAAAAGAGTTTGGATCGATTGATAGAATTATTGAAGAACAAAATAAAATAAGCAATAAAAAATTAAAAGAAAAAGTAGAAGTTTATCAAGAGCAGCTGGTACTCAGCAAAAAATTAGCCACCATCGAAACTGGAGTTCCGCTTGATCTTTCTTTAGAAGATATGAGACCTATGGAATTAAAATACGATGTGTTGATGCCGTTATTTCGAAGGTTTGAGTTTAGTCGCTTGTTAGAAAAAATATCTAAACCTGAAGCTGGAATTTCTGATAAAAGACAAGAAGTGTCGATTCATGAAATAACAACGATGGAGCAGGTTCGGGAAATACAAGAGAAAGCAGCTGACGTAGGGGAAGTAATCTATTATACCTTGATGGATGATAGGCGTGCTCCAGTCCAGCTGCCATCAGCTGTGGCGTTTATATTAGGTGATAACCATGCTTCTGGATGGTTTAGGCTTGGAGATGATGAAACATCACAGAATATGTTTGATATGTTTGTTGACTGGCTTCAAGATGAAAACATGAGAAAAGTGACCCATGATTTAAAAAAAGAATGCAGTTGGATTTTGGAAAAAAACAAAATTTTACGAGGTCAAAACTTTGATATCATGTTGGCGGATTATTTAATTAATCCATCGAAATCAAGTTATGCACTGGCAGATATGGCGGCCCATTACGATGGTCTTAAAATGGAAGAACCAATAGAATGGTTGGGGAAAGGCAAAAAAAAGCAACAACCTCAGGATGTGGAGTCGAATCAGATTCAGTTACTTTTATCAAAAGCCATTAACTGTATCTACGGATTGCATACCCCGCTTAGAGAAAAACTGGTAGAAGAACAGCTAGATACCTTGTATGATCAAGCGGAACTACCCTTAACACAAGTGTTGGCGGTTATGGAACATGAAGGCATTGGCATTGACGAGGACTACTTGAATCAGTTGAAAGAAGAATTTGAAATAAATATTGAAGAAAATATGAGTCGTATTTTTGACATGGCAGGAGTGGAATTCAACTTGAATTCTCCAAAGCAGTTAGGGGAAGTTCTATTTGAAAAATTAAAACTACCACCTGTGAAAAAGACTAAAACAGGCTTCTCTACAAATGCTGAAGTATTAGAAAAACTAATGGATAAGCATCAAATCATACCTCTTATTTTGGAGTATAGACAACTAACTAAGATTAAAAACACCTACATCGATGGATTGGGAGCTATTTTAAATTCAGAGACGAAGCGGATTTACTCGACCTTTCATCAGGCAGTAACAGCGACTGGTCGCATTTCAAGTTCGGAGCCTAACCTGCAGAATATCCCGGTAAAGACAGAGGTGGGCCGTCGGTTACGTAAAATTTTTGTAGCAAGGAAAGGATATCGGTTTATTGATGCAGATTATTCTCAAATTGAACTGCGGATCATGGCTCATCTAGCCAAAGATGAAGAAATGATGAAAGCATTTTGGGAAGAATCCGATGTTCATACTAGAACGGCGGCACAGATTTTCAAGACGAGCATAGAAGAGGTAACCGACTCCATGCGTAGTCAAGCGAAGGCAGTGAATTTTGGTATTATTTATGGCATTAGCGATTATGGATTAGCGACTAATTTAAATATAAGTCGAAAAGAAGCACAACAATACATTGATGAATATTTTCAACAATATCCAGGTGTAAAACAGTACATTGACGAAATGATAAAAGTAGGGAAGGAAAAAGGGTCGGTTCGAACGTTGATGAACCGGATTCGATACATTCCAGAAATTCATTCTAGAAATTTTAACCAGCGATCTTTTGGAGAACGCTTGGCTATGAACACTCCTATACAGGGGACGGCAGCAGATATTATCAAAATGGCCATGGTGAATGTCTATCGAAGGTTAAAAGATGAGGGATATCAGGCAAAGATCATATTGCAGGTGCATGATGAATTGATTATCGAGGCGCCTGAACAAGAAATAGAGGCAGTAGCTGAAATACTCAGACATGAGATGGAAAACACCATAAAGCTGGAAGTGCCTCTGAAAGTGGATCTGTCCGTGGCTGGCAACTGGTATGACGCAAAATAGGGGCTATATCAATGAAAAAAATTATTGGATTAACAGGTCCTATCGGTTCTGGGAAAAGCACCGTCACAAAGATCTTAAAGAAGATGGGTGCTTCTGTAATTGATGCAGACAATGTTTCTAGAAAAGTAGTGGCGAAAAATCAACCTGCACTTAAAAAACTCATACGTAAATTTGGGAACTCAATAATAAGGGAAGACGGAACGTTAGACCGAAAAACGCTTGGAAAAATTGTTTTTGGAGACCAAGAAAAACGACAGGATTTAAATCGGATTTTACACCCATATATTTTAGAAGAAATAGATAAAGAAGTTCTTCGATTTCTAGATGATCTAGAGGGAGAAATTTTAGTGATTGATGCTGCTTTGCTATTTGAAACCGGCCTTCATGAAAAGGTGGACACGGTTTGGTATGTAGATGCTAGGGAAGCAATACGAATCAGCCGCATTCTTGAAAGAGATGCCATCACCTATGAAGACGCAATGAGAAGGATCGAAGCTCAGCCGGGACAAGATAAAAATAGACAGCAAGCAGATATTATTATCAAAAACGAAGATGGGTTGGAACAATTGATGCATCAAGTAGAAACGCTTTATACAAACACAATTAGCTTAAAGGGGAGGTTTTTTGATTGAAAATGGGAAAAAGATGGGCTATAGCAATATGCCTGTTTCTGATAATGAATACGTTGTTAGCTTGTCAGGATTCATCTACGGAACAAGAGGAAGAACAAACAGATCAAACAACAGAAATAGAAGTAAATCCAGAGGATAGTGGGCCTCTTCATTTTGCAGTAACTAGATCCGACACATTAAACCCGCTTTTTAATGGAAATCCAAGCTTAACGCAGATGTACCACTTGATTTATGAAAGTTTAGTTACCTTAGATGAAAACCATGAAGTAGTTCCTTTATTGGCCAAAGAGTGGGAATGGGATGAAAGTGGACAGAGTATTGTATTTACATTGAGGCAGGATGTAAAATGGCATGACGGGGAACCTTTTGTGGCTGAAGATGTTGTGTTTACCGTTAATGCTATGAAAAGACAATTGAATCAGTTAGAGTATCCCTTTGTGCACGCCGATATCATCAATCAGATTTCAGATGTACGTAAAATAGCAGATCACCAAGTGAGAGTTAGTTTCAGTAGACCTTTTAGCAGTGGTTTGGAAGCCATGGTATTTCCAGTGTTACCACAACATGTTTTTGCAGATACTGGCCAAAACCTGTTGAATTCAGATAAATTCCCAATCCTTGGGACAGGACCCTATCGAGTTAAAAAATATGATAAAACAAGGTCTTTTGAGTTGAATGCTTTTGATGGATATTGGGGAAAAAAGCCTTATATTAAAGAAATGTTTGTGACAGTAGTACCAGATCGGGAAGCGGCTATGTCCATGTTCGAAAGTGGAGAAATTGATTTAGTGGAACCTCTATCTGTTGACTGGACTAAGCATACAGACCGGGATGAAGTAACGGGGAAATCATTTTTGTCAAACCGTTATGAATTTATTGGATTTAATTTTGATCATGAATGGTTAAGTCAAAAAGAACTTCGGCAAGCTATTGCATATGCCATAGACAGGGAGCAAATTCTTCAGAAGTTGTATTTTAATCATGGTATTATAAGTGATACACCGGTTTCTCCAGAATCATGGTTAAATCAGATGGAAGAAATAAAATATGAATATAACGTAGACTTGGCAGAAAGCATGATAAAGGAAATGGAAATACCAGAAGGGACCACCTTTACGTTGTTAACCAATGAGGATAATCCGCTGAGAGTAGCAACGGCACAGATCATTGCTGAATCCTTGACAGCTATGGGCTTAGAAACGGAAATGGAAGCTGTGGCGTGGGAGCAGCTGCAAGAAAGAACAAAAGAAGGAAGCTTTGAAATGATTTTAACAGGTTGGCATCTGTCCATCTTGCCAGATATGTCCTTTGCCTTTCATTCAACTCAGAAAGCGGATGGAAATTTTATTCGATATGAAAATGATAGAATGGATGAAGTTCTTCAAGATATTTTTGCAGCAATAGAACCAAATCAGAAAAAGAAGGAATGGTTGAAGTTTCAGGAGTTGTTCGTGGAAGAGATGCCCTATGTCAGTTTGTTTTTCAAGAAACATGCTATATTACATCGTGAAACCTTAAGAGGTGATCTACGTCCCGATGTTTATAATATTTTTCGAGGTATTGAATCTGCATATATAGTGACACCTATGGAACAAGAATAGATTAAGAGAAAAAAACGAAGAGCCTAGGCTCTTCGTTTTTTTTTCTCTGTCGATCTTATATACTGATTGGTGCGGTAGGTGGGACTTGAACCCACACGCCATTAAGACACAGATCCCTCAAACCTGCCTGTCTGCCGATTCCAGCACTACCGCATAAGATATCAAAATACTTTAATAGTATATCGTCTTCGGAGTGCTATGTCAACAGGCTAGTGCGATTTGTCAAAGGATATTTTCTGTTTTATGATTTTTTATCAACGATTTGTCCGCTAGCATAATGATGTAGGGTTTGCTCCATTTTTTCAACAAAAATACTTTGATTTGGTTTTGCCTGAATCTTTTTAAACAGTTGATTTAGTTCAAAAAGCAAGCCGTGTTGATAGTGGAACAAAAAATTAGCTCGGCTAGGTTCTTCTTTTAATCGGATACGCAATGTTTCTGCTTGGGCGTTCAAATGACCGTTTGGTTTCAGTTGGACCCCAAGGTCTCCTAGGGGAGACAAGTATTTTCGAACTGTTTGAATTATTTTTGTGCTGTGATCCAAGCCAATCTCATTTTCAAAGTCTTTTAAACTGTCTAAAGCCTGGTTGTATTTAAGAAATAATTCGATCATAAGACCAATCCATTCATCAGCCTCCTGATCTTGTGTATTTTGTCGGAACTTGGATAAGGCATCCTCTAAAGCTTGTTCTCGTGCATAAAATTTCTTGTAGAATTGTTTCAAGTCGTGAATTTTGCCATAAAACATATCAGAAAAAAGCAAGAAATTTTCACTTGCATTGGACATCGAGTTTTTCACTGGATTAACTCGTTCTAATTTATCTACAGTGGAAACCTGTTGATTCGTGTTTTTTCGATTGAAATAGTAGGTGGATATACGGTCTTTATTTACAGAAGAAATTTTAGACATAAGATCACCTCTCACCTATAGTATCGGCAAAATAGCTGGATTCCATTATATTTTACTTATTTTATTGATACCCTTAGAACGCCATTTTCTATCATGGCTAGTAGAAGATTTGCATCTTGCTATATGGTATAATAAAGCAATAAAAAGAAAATGGACGAGGGAGAAATTCATGGGAAAGTCACAAGACTGGATGAGTATTTGCAAACAAGAGATACAAAGAATACACGATGCATATGGGATGAAAACTCATTATATTTTGT
Source organism: Tindallia texcoconensis (assembly GCF_055383815.1). Lineage (NCBI taxonomy): Bacteria > Bacillati > Bacillota > Clostridia > Peptostreptococcales > Tindalliaceae > Tindallia > Tindallia texcoconensis. The sequence goes on along the minus strand of NZ_AP042431.1, from coordinate 539,248 downwards.
TATGGATATTGACATACATTCTTGGTAAAGATGGCCAGAACAAACAAACAGCCCATCGGTTAAGGGTATTAGAGCAAACTAATTGCAGATTTTTAAAAGATGCCTTTGATTTTCTTGATCAGAAGTGCATCCCTAGCATTCAGGATGCCTTTGATTGTGTGCCTGTCCCCCAACCTTTTGAATTGGAAAATTTTTATCAAGAAGTCCTCAAAGGAAGCTATAAAGATCAGACTGGAAGTTTTTATACGGGAAAAGAAATGGCGGCCTTTATGGTTAGTCAATCTTTGAGAGACCTCTTATCTAATGGGGAAATCGGTCATACAATGGAGGAGCGGCTAAGCTACTTAAGAAGCATTCGGATAATTGATATTTCTTGTGGTGGTGGGATGTTTCTGAGAGAAGGATTAAAACAGTTATTGGCCCTTCAAAGAGATATGGCAGAAGAATTGCAATGGGAAATTGATGACAGTGAATGGATTGGTCATATCCTTCAAAACCAGTTGACTGGTGTGGACCAAGAAGCAGAAGCGGCTGTATTGGCCGAAGTCTTACTTCGCTTCGAAACACCGCAGGCTATTCAAGACAAAATAAAAGTGCCGATATTTTGTTCCGACGGGCTTTTATGGCAACCGCCCTGCGGACAACTATATGACCTTGTTATTGGAAATCCGCCGTATATAGGTGAAAAAGGCAATCAAAACATCTTTAAAAAGGCGAAAGAAACGAATTTTGGCAGGAAGTACTATGAAAGAAACATGGATTATTTTTATTTTTTTCTTTATCGAGGCCATGAATTATTAAAGGAAAATGGTAGGATATGTTATATTACCACATCCTACTTTGGGACAGCAGATGGTGCTCAGAAACTAAGGCAACATCTGAAAACGAACGTGCAGTTTCATTGGATTCTCCAATTAGGAAATAAAAAAGTATTTCACCAGGCAAAGGGGCAACATAATTTAATTTATAGCTTGTCAAAAAAGGCTGGTAACCCACGGAAATCTTCAACAATTGTTTTTGCAGGTACCTATGAAGGGAAAACGAATGATTTATTTTCTACTTTAAAGCAGCAGGGTGTTGAAGCATCAGTTCTTGGGGTGAGAAGGGTTACTTATGAGTCTTCTTCAGATTTATTCGATGAGCGAGGCCAATTGTTGTTAAGACCACCGACCATTATAAAACCTGCCTTAGAAAAACTAATAAACCATTCGACGTATCAGCTTAAGGATTTATGCACGGTGAATCAGGGTTTGGTAAGTGGTGCAGATAAAGTAACAGAAAAGCACCAGAAAGCCTATCCAGACTGGCAAGGCAATCAAGGTATCTTTGTTTTGACGAGCAAGGAAGTTGAAGAGATAGGGTTTTCAGAAGAGGAAAAAAAATTCTTGAAGCCATTTCATAAAAATAGTGATATGATGTCATTTTTACCACGCAAACGACAGGATCAGTGGATCCTATATGTGACAGATCTAAACATGCCTGACATTCATGATTTCCCAAAGATTCATGACCATTTAGAAAAGTTTCGGCCAATTCTTGAAAAAAGAAGAGAAGTACAGTTGGGGATTCGATCATGGTATGCATTACATTGGCCTAGAAAGCAATCTTTGTTTGAAAAACCTAAAATAATTGCCCCTCAACGATGTGCGTACAATATTTTTGCATGGGCCCCAGAAGCTTGGTATGCCAGTGCAGATGTTTATTATATTCAGATGAAGCCGGAGGCATGGTTTTCTCCTTTTTATTTGTTAGGGTGGCTCAATTCTTCCTTATGTTATGCCTACTTAGATTTTTATGGAAAAACGAAGGGGAAAGATCTAGAGCTATATGCCACCCCGTTGAAAGGGATTCCGATTCCGATGCCAGATAGTTTTGAACAGGAAGAATCCGTAGTAGAGTTGGTTGAAATGATGATGGAGGAAAAGGAGGATAACTTACGTGAGCAGTACTGGAATCAATTAGACAGCCTGTTTATGGAACGGTACGGCATCACAGGAGAGACAGCAGAAATGATTCGTGATAGAATTATGAAGTTGCGGAGAAATCTCAGTCGTAGAAACTGGAGATAGATTAATGGGTTCTTGATGAGACCAAATTTTTTCTCCGTCGCTGTATAAAATGACGGATCCCTGCAGGTCAGTTCGATAAATCCAAACACCTTTGGCTTTCAACCGATGGATCACCTGATGGTGAGGATGACCATAGGCATTGTCCTTAGCACAAGAAATCAATGCAATTTTTGGTTGAACAGCAGTAAGGAAGGGTTCAGTAGTGGATGTTAAACTACCATGATGTCCCACTTTTAGTACATCGGAAGATAGTTGTACTGGAGAAAAACGATCCACCAGATCTTTTTCTGCCTGAGTCTCTATGTCTCCAGTAAACAAAAAAGACATTTCTTGATGTTGGAGTTTCATCACAATAGACCAGTTATTCAAGTTTGAACCGTAATCCACGGCTGTGTAGAGAATGTCGAAAAACAGGTCATCCTCTATGGTATGGCGAGAAGAAGTTTCAACAATTTGGATCGTTGCTTGACTTTCGTCGATGGCTTCCAGAAAAGATTCATACAAAAGACTGGTATGCGTAACGGCAGGCATGATAACTCGGTTCACAGGGATTTCTTTCATGACAGAAAGCAATCCGCCAATGTGATCTGCATGTGGATGAGTCGCAAGCACATAATCAATTTGTTTCACGTTATGCCGCTTCAAATAAGCCATTAATTGATGGCTATTCTCGGGAGGACCTCCATCGATAAGCATGTTTATCCCTTGGGGTGATTGGATTAAAAGACTGTCGCCTTGACCAACATCGATCATATGAACTTTTAGAGAGGATGCATCAGAAGAAGGACTACAGCTTACTAAAAAAAGGGAAGCGATCAAAAGGATCATGATTATTTTTCGCTGTTGATTCATTAAAAGGCAGCTCCTGTTCATTTGGATTAAGTTTTGTGTCGAAAACAAAGAAAGAGTGATTGGTTATGAAGCAACAACAATATTTTATCATAGTTTTTGGTCTAACCCTATTGATTTTTGTGCTGGCAGGATGCGGCAAGGAATCCGTTAAAGAAGAACAAAGAATGGACATGACAATGCCTTGGGAGGATCCTTGGTTTTTACCGCAAGAGGCAGAACCCTCCTTAAAATCCTTGGACATAGGCTATGAAGTAAAGTGGCCTCGTCAACAATGGGCTATATATCAAGGATTTATTTCGACGAAGCCCTTAATGATCAACGATGAATTAACGAAAGCCTATGAAATTGACGTAGCAGAAGAAGGCTTAAAACCTGTTTCTATCCAGTCTGTCGGTGGATATTATGTGGAGCAGAAGCATGGAATCCTCCAGATTGAAACTGGGGATCAAGGTGTTTTCGTGGTGTCCAAGGATCAGAAGGGGCGATATCACCTGATCCATCACTGGGGAGACTCTTTAGGATCTAGAGAGAAACTTATGGAAAATCAAATGGTATTACCGGAAATTGTTTTCAATTCTAGGCGGGACAAAGTATTGTATTTTGATGATACCGAGGACTCTTTATACAGCTACCATGTGATTAAGAAACAAAGCAAAAAAATAGCCATTAAAGATAAAACACTGAAGCCTGAAGAATGGTCTGAACAAATTCGCATCTCACCCCAAGGAGGCTATTTGTTGGTAGATGCAGAAAAAACTGATTCTTTTTCCGCTGGATTCAGCTTGTATGGGACTGATTCAGGTCGTGAGTTGATATCCCATATTCCGGGAACTTATTCTGTTTGGGGTAAAGATGATCAAATCATTGTATTTCGCTTCGAAGAAACATTACAGATGGGCATTTATTTTCGAGAAAGGCGTCAAATGACGCTTCTAGGACAAGCGAATCCAGATTTTGAAATACTGGAAGGCCCGTTGGTAGCAAAAGATGGGCATCATGCTTTGTATGTCAGCAAAGATCAAAACCAGGATATAAGGCTTCACATTCTTCACCTACAAGAAGAGATGGAGAGAACACATATCTTACCGGCCTGGGATGGTACAAGTTGTTTGAAAGAAGACGTGTACTTTTACGGAGAGGGGTACCTGATTTTTAGGATACAGCAAGAAGGGAAATCGGAGTTGTTCATTCAAGATAATCGGACCGGAAATGTCTCTGTGACCAATGTATCCGATGAATTACCCATGTTTTTTTTAGTTGGTCATCAGATATACTACTTTGTAGACCAAGAGGATAAAATAAACATGATGCGAACAGATCTTAATACAACACAAAAGATAATAAGTCACGTGGATGTGTACGATAGAGTATCCAAGGTTAATATGGAAACAGGCGTAATAGTATACCTTGAAACAACAGAAAAAGAAAAATCAGCGTGGCTGATTCAATGAGGAAGGGGAACAAAATGATTTTGTATCTATTTTCTTCGAACAGTAGTGAGCAAAAGGGATTGGTACAACAGCTACTGCAGATTAAGAGGGAAGAGGATGTTACTAAAATATGGACAAGGTATAATTCGAGTTTCGGTGAAAGGGAAACAGTGAGGAATATTCGGTCCATTCAAGCAAAAAATAGACATCAAGGAATTCCTGGGTATTGGCTTAAGATCCAAATGGATTCAAAAAAAGGGGTCAAGAAGAGTTTATCGGATATCTATGAAATGGTAGGCAACCATCGGATCAATGGAAACGTATTTTACCCCAGAAAACCCTACTCCTATGAAGTCCTCGAAAAAAAATGGCAACAAAAGTACTGTTTTCAAAAAAGAAAATCGAATAAGGAGACCTATGGTATTTTTTTTCAAGAAATAAAAGGACTTATGAAGGAAAATCAATTTGATAATGCCTATTATGGACTATTGTTATTGTTACAACATCGACCATCCTTTTTGAAAAAATATCATAGAGATAGCATTTTTGAAGACCTTTCTTATCAATATGATCTTGCAGGGGACTTTCATCGTGCTGAAAAATGTCTTCGAATACAAATGAGACTGATGCCAGATTCGCCATTACCAGCTTTAAATATGAGCAATCTTTATTTATTGAATGAGATGATGGAAAAAGCGATGGATATATTGAAGGCTTCATTAAAGAAACACCCATCCAACCAGTATTTAATGCATAATTACATTATGGCTCTTGGTAACGTAGGAGACACTCATTTGGCAGTAGATGTATTGAAAAAAGCCTTGGAAAAAGATATGAGAAATTCTTTTTACTGGAAGCTATTAGCAGATTTATTATATGAAATGGAAGATGTGGAAAACGCACTACAATGCTACAGAAAGGCGTTGCGTGGAGACTCAGAAGAGTTTACGGAAGAATATCGAGCAGATACATTTTTTGGAATGGCGGCTTGTTTTTTTGAAAAAAAACAGTATAAGCCTGCAAAAGATTATTATCTTAAGGTGCTGAAGACTTTTCCTGAAGATCATTATACATTAATGAATATTTCGCAAATATGCTTTTATCATTTAAAGGAGTCGGAAGAAGCTCTGAAATATGCAAAACAAGTGGCTGAAAAAGGGTCTGAAAGTGGGTACCTTCATTATCAAATGGGATTAATTTATCTTGAAATGAATATGAGCGAAAAAGCCCGTTGGCATCTTTATAAAGCCCGCAGAATGATTCCTTTTTATCAACCGGTTCACCATGAGTTAAATCGGCTGAAAAGAAAAATGCTTGGATTAAAAAATCATGAAACCTTAGAGAAATGAGGGAAAGAGAGATGAAAAAATCACTGGTAATTACGGTGATATCCATAATGTTACTATTTCAGAGTTTTGCTGCAGCCCAGGACCTGATTGAAAATAGAGCCGAAGACACCATGGAGACATTGAGAGGGATCGTGTTGGAAGTGGAAAAATCCGGCTCTGAGGATTCATTTGCCATACAAGAAGTAACCCTGGAGATTTATCGCGGCTCCTTGGAAGGAAGAATCGAAATTGTGGAAAATCACTTGAGTGATCATCCTGTATATGATATTCCAGTTGAGCCAGGAGAACGGGTTTTGCTAATGAAGGAATATTCGGAAAATGGTGAATACACACTTCATATCACCGAATACGTACGTGATCGTTCTATTTTCAAATTAGCTCTTCTTTTTTCTTTGTTGCTTTTATTAATCGGGCGATGGAAAGGACTTAAAACACTGTTGACCCTTAGCATTACTTTTTTTATGATTGTTCACGTTTTATTACCTGGTATGCTCAAGGGCTACTCGCCCATTGTGCTTTCGCTTTTTTGTTCTTTTGTGATTACGCTTGTTACAATTTTTATCATTAATGGAGTGAATGGCAAAAGCGTTTCGGCAATCATAGGTATTTTGGGTGGACTTATGGCAGCAGGATTTGTTATGCTTTGGGCGGGGAACCAAGTAAAACTAACAGGACTTTCCAGTCAAGAGGCTACCATGTTGATGTATATTCCTCAAGATGTGAACTTCGATTTCCGAGATCTACTTTTTGCTGGTATTATTATGGGAGCCCTTGGGGCTGTCATGGATGTAGGTATATCCGTAGCCTCGGCCATGGAAGAAGTTCGACGAGTGCGTCCGGATATATCGATCCGTGAGCTGATGAAATCTGGAATGAATGTTGGGCAGGACATTATGGGAACCATGTCTAATACGTTGATATTAGCATATACTGGTGCAGCGCTGCCGTTACTCCTGTTGTTTATGGCCTATGATGCAACCATGATCGATATCCTTAATCTAGATATGATTGCTACAGAAGTGGTAAGGGCGTTATCTGGTAGTATTGGACTGGTTTTAACAGTACCCTTAACCGTATTAGCTAGTGTTGTTTTATTGAATAGAAGGGTAAAGAAATCGTCAAGCAGGTGTGAGAAGTAGCTAAGCTGGAATCGGAGACAGCGAAGGAGCGTCACGTATGAAAAGACCTATGATGATGGCGGGGATCTCTTTTTTAGCTGGAGTAGCAATGGTGACGTTGCTAGGTAGTTATATATCTAAAATGTGGCTATGGGGAGGATCTTTAGCTGTAGGAGGTCTGTTTGTAACAAATCTTAAAAGAACGCCTATATGGATCGCCATCCTCTTTTTCGTTACAGGTATGTTTCTGGGGTACAGACATCAACATCAGGAAACTTTTATGGATTACCTAGAAAATGATATTATTTCATTACATCAAATCGATGGGATAGAAGGTGTTTTGCTAGAAACGCATCATAGCAGTTTTGGGCATGTTCGCTATAGTGTTTCTATAAAAGAAATTCATTTAAAAACAAGTCCCAGCAGTTACCCTATTACAGGTAAGATAATGGTGGAGGCTAGAAACAATGAATTTGTATTTGGAACATATGAGTCTGGAGATCGGATCATGATCCATGATTTTACGGTGGCAGAAAATTTGTTAAAGGATACAGAAAATACGTATTACCAGTTTCTGAAAGATCGTGGATTTCAAGGGGTGTTAAGAGCCGAATTCGAGGAGATGGAACATATACCAGTGAATCGATTCTTTCTAATAGAAATTGCCAACAAAGCAAAGCACTCTATGCAGTCTTTTATTCAACAATATTTGGACCCTCCAGAAAGCAAGGTTTTGAAAAGCATTATGTTGGGGAATCAGGGATATTTATCTTCAGATATGCGGGCTATTTTTGCTACAACAGGAACCGCTCATATCATAGCCGTATCTGGCCTTCATACTGGCATTATTGCCATGGCAGCTCATGAAATAACCAAGGGATTAGGTGTAGGCATACGCAAAGCCAAGGTCATCACCATGGCTATGGTATGGTTTTATGCATTAATGGCAGGGTTACCAATTTCTATGTTGAGGGCTGGATTTATGATCACTATCATGTTGTTATCCTTTTCCTTTCAGCGACATTACGATCCTGGAAATGCATTGATACTGGCGGCGATGATATTTGTGGCTGCAGATCCTTCTATGATAAAGAGTATCTCCTTTCAGCTAAGCTTTCTTGCGACAGCATCTATCATAGTGGGGTTGGGCTTTATAAAGGAGAAAAATCAATTTCAGATACCAGGATCCAAACTTCTCATCATAACGTTGATTGTTCAAATTGGTACCTGGCCAATTCTGGCCTATCATTTTAAAGAACTATCCATGATGGCTCCGCTATCAAACCTATTGATTCTTCCAGTACTAGGAACACTCATGATCTTAACACTGATGGCTTGGTTTTTCAGTTGGATGCCTTTGGTTGCTGAGATAATCATGCACGTGGTGAATGGAATCTTACTATATATGATTCGTTTGATAAGCATGATGGCCGAATGGAAATATGCTTCTATATCGATTGAAACCATGCCTATGAAGTTTTTGATGATCTACTATTTGCTGATGCTAGGAGTTCTGCTGGCTGTAGATATGATTTCTAATGAAAAAACTAGGATTCATAATGTTTGTTAATAGGGACAGGAGGCGATTGTAATGAAAAATATGGAGGAAAAAAAAGCATTTATATTAGTAGATTACACCCGAGATTTTGTAGCAAATGATGGAAAACTTACGGTTGGAAAACCAGCACAGGCTATCGAAAAAGCGATTGTAAAAAAAATCCAACAGGCTTCGGAAAGTGGAGATCTGATTTTTGTCATCAATGATCTTCATGATGAAAAGGAAGAATCTCATCCTGAACATAAGTTGTTTCCGCCTCACAATTTAATAGGGTCTGAAGGAAGAAAGCTTTATGGAAGCATTCACCCATTGATCAATGAACTGGAACAGAAAAATCCTGGACGAGTCTATCGAATGGATAAAAAGAGGTATTCTGCTTTTTGTGGAACCCCTTTGCACCTTATTTTAAAACAAGAAGGAATAGAGACCATTGAATTGGCTGGTGTTTGTACGGATATTTGTGTGCTTCATACAGCCATCGAAGCTTATCATAAGGGATTCAAGGCGATTATAGATGAAAGCTTAGTGGCCAGCTTTAATGAAGAGGCTCATCTAATGGCGTTGGATCATTTTAAAAATGTTCTGGGTTTTCAAGTGTTAAAATCATACGAATGAAGGAGTACACGTTTATGCAGGAATTGATTAAGTTAAAAAACACATCCGCAGAGAAACTCCATCCCATTTACTTTATAACTGGTGAGGAAATTTTGTTGATGCAACGCTTTATAGAGTTATTGAAACACAAAGTGGTACCAGGGTCGATGGAGGATTTTAATCTGGCAAGGTTTGAAGAGAAATCTTTTACGGTAGATATGTTGCTAGAAAGCTGTGAAACCTTGCCAGTAATGGCAGAAAAAAAGTTGGTCATAATGAAAAATCCATGGTTTCTAGAGACAAAAGGAGCGTCACTAGATAGTAGAGATGAAGAAAAACTGAAAGCATATCTAAGTTCGCCGCCAGAGACAACCTGCTTAGCTGTTTTTTGTGAAAGGAAACCAGATGGAAGAAAAGGGATAACAAAATTACTGAAAAAGACAAGTTGTTCCGTTGAATTTCAAAGACTGAAGGAAAGTGATTTGAAAAAATGGGTGATCATTGAGTGTGAAAAGCGAGGAAAAACTATTTCAGCAAAGGCTCAGAAAGCCCTAATAAATAATTTTGACTATCTAAGCAGGAACCCTACCCAGTCCCTTCATGATATTAGCAGTGAAATTGAAAAAATGGCTGCTTACATGGGATCGAAGAAAGAAATCACCGAAGAAGTAGTGAAAGAAAGCTCAATATATACATTCCAGAACGATGTTTTTCAACTGATAGATAGCTTGAGTCAGAAAAAAATAGCCGAAACACAAGTGCGATTTCGTCAGTTAATGGCAGATGGGGAGCCAGTGATGAAAATAATTGGATTTTTGAGAAATCAATTTAAAACCATGCTACGGGTCAAGGAAATGGATCAATACGGGTATACGGCAGCAAAAATGGCAACAAAAATAAAACAGCATCCTTTTGCTGTTCAAAAGAGTCTGAAGTACAGTAAGAATTTTGAAGAAAGAAAATTAATAGAACTATTGAATCGATTTAACCAGCTTGATCGTAGGCTGAAAAGTGGGAAGATGGATGCAATTTCCAGTATGGAGTTAATGATGGTAGAAATATGCAAGGAGTCCTCTTGATCATGGAGAAACAAAGGCGGGGTAGATTTTTTCATTAAAAAAGACTGATGGATTTGGAACACCACATTCCTTCATCAGTCTTTCTAAGACAACTATCTGACTTGAGATCATACTTTTTAAGAAGCAGTACGCTGAAGTTTTTTTGTCAAGCGAGAAAGTTTTCTGGAAGCTTTGTTCTTGTGAATAACATTTTTGGAAGCAGCTTGCTTAAGCTTTTTATCAACAAGTTGCAATTTCTCTTTTGCCAGGTCAAATTGTTCGCTGTCAATAGCCTCTTCAAAGCGCTTAATGGCAGTTTTGAGCTGGGATTTGATCATTTTATTACGTGCTGTTTTCTTCCGAATGACACTTACTCTTTTCATTGCTGATTTTATATTGGCCAATCTATTCACCCCCTTATACGAGCATTAACATTCTAATATTACCAAAAGATTGAAAAGAAATCAATATATTTTTAATGAATTCTATGTATCCATAGATGCTTTTCATTGAAAGAAATTATAAGTGTGTGATATAATCAATTGGTTACTCTGATTGATATCCTTGAAGGAGGAATTCTCTTGTCTGAAAATCGTCAAAATAAAACCAGAAACTTTAGCATCATTGCACATATTGATCACGGAAAATCAACCTTGGCCGATCGGCTCATTGAACATACAGGTTTAGTAAGCCATCGAGAAATGAAAGAACAGCTGCTGGATAATATGGATTTGGAACGTGAGCGAGGCATTACCATCAAGCTCCAAACCATTCGATTAAACTATAAAGCAAAGGATGGGATAGAATACCGTTTAAATCTCATCGATACACCGGGACATGTTGACTTTACCTATGAGGTATCAAGAAGCTTGGCTGCCTGCGAAGGGGCTATCTTAATCGTAGATGCAGCTCAAGGGATTGAAGCACAAACCTTAGCCAATGTTTATCTAGCATTGGAACAGGATCTTGAAATTATTCCTGTTATTAATAAAATTGATCTTCCTAGTGCTAGAGTGGAGGAAGTAAAAAAAGAAATTGAAGATGTGATTGGCCTTGACACAGAAGGAATTCCACTTATTTCTGCAAAGGAAGGCATTAACATTGAAGATGTTTTGGAAGCGGTGGTTCAACGTGTGCCAGCCCCAAGAGGAAACGAAGAAGCACCTGCAAAAGCATTGATATTTGATTCAGTATACGATAATTATCGTGGCGTTATTGGCTATATTCGACTGGTGGATGGCGAACTTAAAAAAGGAATGCAGATTAAAATGATGGCTGGAAAAAAAGAATTTGAAGTAACAGAGGTGGGTTTATTTTCGCCAGGACCGATTCCGCAGGAATCCTTAAAAGCTGGAGATGTTGGATATGTTGCTGCCAGTATAAAGGATGTGCGTAATTGCCGAGTGGGGGATACCATTACAGATGCTGAGAGACCAGCGGAAAGTCCATTTCCAGGTTATCGAAAAGTGGTGCCAATGGTTTACTGTGGCGTTTATCCAGCAGAAGGGGAAAAGTTTGAAGATGTAAGAGATGCACTGGAAAGATTACAAGTAAATGATGCGGCTCTTGTTTTTGAACATGAAACATCTGCAGCACTGGGTTTTGGCTTTCGATGTGGTTTTCTAGGGTTGCTTCATATGGAGATTATGCAAGAACGATTAGAACGAGAATTTGACCTAGATCTTGTTACAACAGCTCCTAGCGTTATTTATCAGGTATATAAGACGGATGGAGAGATGGTTTCGATCCAAAACCCAGCTAATATGCCTAAACCACAGGAAATAGCCAAGATAGATGAACCAATTGTGAAGGCGGCTATCATGGTGTTAAATGATTATGTTGGAGCGGTAATGGAGCTTTGTCAAGAGCGCAGAGGATCCATGATAAGTATGGACTACTTAGATGAAAAACGTGTCACCCTACAATATGAGTTGCCGTTGAATGAAGTAATTTTTGATTTTTTTGATGCATTGAAGTCCAAGACACGAGGGTATGGATCTTTAGATTATGAAATGTTGGGTTATCGGGAATCCAAGCTAGTAAAATTGGATATTTTAATCAATGGTGAACAGGTGGATGCACTATCTTTCATCGTACACGAAAGTAAGGCCTACGAACGCGGAAAATTGATGTGTGAGAAGTTGAAAGATGAAATTCCAAGGCATCAATTTGCCATACCACTGCAAGCAGCCATAGGACAAAAAATCATATCGAGAGAAACCATCAGAGCCCTGCGTAAGGATGTGACGGCCAAATGTTATGGTGGAGACATTAGCCGTAAGCGCAAACTTTTAGAAAAGCAAAAAGAGGGGAAAAAGCGTATGCGTCAAGTCGGCAGTGTAGAAGTCCCTCAAAAAGCATTTATGTCCGTATTAAAACTTGATTCCTGATTTTTGGAGGTTGATTGATGAAAACCTGTGCACCTATAAGTATTTATATTCATATCCCGTATTGTGCTTCTAAATGCCATTATTGTGATTTTGTGTCCTGTGTTGGTAGTGAATCTGAAATAAGCCAATACCTTGGATACTTGGAGTTAGAGATGGAGTTATATCAAAAACTCTTGGAAAACCGATGCATTAAAACCATTTTTTTGGGTGGAGGGACTCCATCTTTAATTTCCAGTGAAGAGATGATAAAGCTAATGAAAGCGCTTAAATCTACATTTAATGTGATGCCAGACGCAGAAGTTTCGGTAGAAGCCAACCCAGGACATATGGATCAACGAAGACTTCATGGTTACAGGCAAAGTGGCATTAATCGGATTAGCTTTGGATTGCAGGCAAGGCAGACCCCATTATTAAAAACTCTTGGAAGGCATCATCGTGCAGAGGATTTTTATCAACAGGTGATACAGGCTAGGAGAGAAGGGTTTTCGAATATAAATGCGGATATTATTTTTGGCGTACCAGGTCAACAGATGCAAGACTGGGTGGAGACCATTGAGTATGTTACCGCCATGAATTTACCGCATTTGTCATGCTACGGTTTGACCTATGAAGAAGGAACCACCCTTTATAAAAAAATGAAGGCGGGACTAGAAAACCCTTTAGAGGAAGAACTGGAGTGGCGTATGTATCGAAAAACCATTGAAACTCTTCAAAAAAGCGGGTATCTACACTACGAAATATCAAACTATGCCAAACCTAGTTATGAATGTTTGCATAATCTCACCTACTGGAAAAATGAAGAATACCTGGCCTTGGGTATAGCGGCACATGGATACTTTAATGGAGAGAGGTATGGCAACGTAGAAAACATAAAGGATTACAAATCCATGTTAAAGCAAGGGTGTTATCCAGTTCTGATGAGAGAGCCCATCAGCCAGATGGAGTCGATAAGAGAAACATTGTTTTTAGGCCTAAGATTGAGGGATGGAATATCCTTAAAGGCCTTTTATAAGAAACATAAACAATCATGCCTCCTTTTGTTTGGAAATGAGATACAAGAGTTGAGGCAGAAAGATTTATTGTGTCTAGATGGAGAACGGATAAAACTAACCGAAAGAGGCTTTGATTTAGCAGACCAAGTACTGGTTGCTTTTATGTAACCAGCAGCCATAGGAGAAAAATCCAGAAGTAGGGTTGACAAAAGTCAAGCAAAATGGTATTTTTATATCAAGAATTAGCACTCGACACTCGAGAGTGCTAACAACGAAGGGGATGCAAAGGTGATGTAAATGGCTTTAAACCATCGAAAACTAAGAATCTTAGAAGCTATTATCAGGGATTACATTGAATCTGCAGAGCCTGTAGGATCTAGAAGTCTTTCTAAAAAATACGATTTAGGGGTAAGTCCTGCGACGATTAGAAATGAAATGTCTGATTTAGAAGAAATGGGCTTTATACAGCAACCACATACATCTGCTGGACGGATTCCATCGGATAAAGGATACAGACTTTATGTCGATAAGCTGATGGAGATTAAGAGAACAGCCAAGAAAAACAGGATACAGATACGAAGCGATATACTTAAAAAATATGGCGAATTAGAACAATTATTAGAGTATACGTCTAGGGTATTGTCTGACTTCACTCAATACACATCCATTGTTTTAGCGCCTCAAGTAAAGAAGAGTCGTATTAAACAGATTCAATTGGCACGATTGAGTGAGGACACGATGTTAGCCATTTTCATTACAAACACAGGGCTTATACAGAATCCTATATTTAAAATTCCGCCAGATATGAAGCAGGAAGAGTTAGAAAAAATCTCCAATTTCTTAAATCAGGAATTCGCAGGCTCAACCTTAGAAGAAATTGAAATACGAATGGCAGATGACTTGAAAAAAGAGTTGGCCCAGTTCCACAATACAGTATATGCATTGTTACCTGAGATGTTTAAAACCCTGGAGCAAGTCAGTGATGTTAGTTTGTATTTAAGTGGTACAACCAACATTTTTAACTTTCCAGAGTTCAATGATTTGACAAAGGCGAGGTCATTTTTAAATCTTTTAGAAGAAAGAAAGACCATTGGCCAGTTGATTTCACGTCAAGATTCAAGTCGATTGAATGTATCAATTGGGAATGAAAACACGATTCAAGAAGCAAAAGAATGCAGTATTGTTACAACTACGTATCACTTAGATCAAGAAACCATAGGGCAGTTAAGCATTATTGGTCCGACTCGTATGGATTACGATCGTGTTATGTCGGTATTAGCACAGGTAAGTAAAATGATGACACAGATCTTAAAGGACCAATCATATTAATGACATGATCAAGTGCGAAGCAATGACTTTGCACTCTCCTTATGTACACAGATGATAATTAAAGGCAGGTGCTTATAATTGATGAAAGAATACAAGGAAGAACTAAAGCAAGAAGAACAAGAAGAACAAGAAGAACAAGAACAACAAAAACAAGAACAAACGCATAAAACACTGGAAACAGAAAAAGAAGCAACAGAAGTCGAGGAAGAAACAGTTGAGGAAGAAACAGTCGAGGAAGAAACATTAAAGCAAGAAGAGGAGAAACAAGAAGGGGACGATAGGCTTCTTCGTCTTCAGGCTGAATTTACGAATTATAAAAGACGAGTGGAAAAAGAAAAAGCAGATCTTTATATCTATGGATGTGAAAACCTGGCGAAAGACCTTTTGCCTGTATTAGATAACTTGGAACGGGCGCTTGAAGCCACAGAGGACAAGAATGCAGGAATCTACAAAGGGGTAGAGCTGATCTACCAGCAAACCTTAGAGGTTTTTAAAAAACATGGCATCCAACCCATAGAAACAAAAGGTGTGGCTTTCGATATGAATAAACATCATGCAGTCATGACAGAACCTTGTGATGAAGATGAGGTTAAGGAAACAGTGGCACAAGAACTGCAAAGAGGATACACCATTGATGAACGGGTTTTACGGCCTGCCATGGTTAAAGTGTATAAATAAAAATTAAATTTGAGTATTATATTGAACCATCAAGGAGGAATAAAAAAATGAGTAAAGTAATAGGGATTGACTTAGGAACAACAAATTCATGTGTAGCCGTGTTAGAAGGTGGAGAGCCAGTTGTTATTCCGAATTCCGAAGGGAATCGCACCACACCATCCGTGGTGGCTTTTGGAAAAGAAGGAGAAAGAATTGTTGGAGAACCAGCCAAACGCCAAGCTGTGACAAATTCAGAAAAAACCATCCAATCCATTAAAAGACATATGGGAACGGATCATAGTGAAAAGATTGATGACAAAGCATATGCACCACAGGATATTTCAGCAATGATCCTTCAAAAATTGAAAGCAGATGCGGAAGCGTATCTGGGTGAAACCGTAAGCGATGTTGTGGTAACAGTACCAGCTTATTTCTCAGATAGCCAACGTCAAGCAACAAAAGATGCAGGGAAAATTGCTGGAATGAACGTATTGAGAATTATCAACGAACCAACAGCAGCTTCACTTGCTTATGGGTTGGATAAAGTGGATGAACAGCAAAAAATTCTGGTTTATGACCTGGGCGGAGGAACTTTCGACGTTTCAATCTTAGAGTTAGGAGACGGCGTATTTGAAGTGCTGGCTACTAGCGGAAACAATAATCTTGGAGGGGACGATTTTGATCAGGTTTTGATTGATCATATCGCCAGTGAGTTTAAAAAGCAGGAAGGCATTGATCTGTCAAAAGACAAAATGGCATTACAACGTTTGAAAGAAGCAGCAGAAAAAGCAAAAAAAGAGTTGTCTAGTACCATGACAACCAATATTAACTTACCCTTTATTACGGCGACTAATGAAGGACCAAAACACTTGAATTTAGATGTTACTAGATCTAAATTTGATGAACTGACTTCACACTTGGTGGATAAAACCATTGATCCAATGAAAAAAGCCTTATCAGATGCTGGGTTAAAAGCAGAAGAACTGGATCGAGTTATTTTAGTTGGAGGATCTACAAGAACCCCTGCTGTTCAAGATGCTGTCAAACGAATTACAGGAAAAGATCCCCACAAAGGCGTGAATCCAGATGAAGTTGTGGCTTTGGGAGCTGCGATCCAAGGTGGTGTGCTGACAGGTGAAGTCAAAGACGTATTACTACTTGACGTGACTCCGTTATCCCTAGGAATAGAAACCTTAGGTGGCGTCTTTACTCAGTTAATTGAGAGAAACACCACCATTCCCACTAAAAAGAGCCAAACATTCTCAACAGCAGCCGATAATCAACCCTCTGTTGATATCCATGTGCTTCAGGGCGAACGACCCATGGCAGCCGATAATATAACCCTTGGACGATTTGAGCTTAGTGGAATTCCACCAGCTCCAAGAGGAGTACCTCAGATTGAAGTTGCCTTTGATATCGATGCTAACGGAATAGTGAATGTATCTGCTAAAGACTTGGGTACAGGAAAAGAGCAAAAAATAACGATTACTGCATCTAGCAATTTAAGTCCAGAAGAAATCGAAAAGAAAGTCAAAGAGGCAGAAAAGTTTGCTGAAGAAGACAAACAGAAAAAAGAAAAAATTGAAGTAAAAAATCAAGCAGATTCCCTTGTGTATCAGACAGAAAAAACCTTAACAGAAGTAGAAGATAAGATTGAGGCAGATCAGAAAGAAAAAGTTCAAGCGGAATTAGATAAGCTGAAAAAAGCCCTAGAAGAAGATGATTTAGATGCCATGAAGCAAGGCGTTGAAGATGTGACGAAGGTATTCCATGAAATATCTGAAAAAATGTATGAAAACGTAGCACAGCAAGAAGGAAGTCCAGAGGCTGGTGCTGAGCAACAGGGCGGTAGCAGCAATGATGAAAACGTGGTAGATGCTGAGTTTGAAGAGGTGGATGAAGAAGAAAACAAATAACTGCGACTATTGTGCCGCATGCCATCATCGGCATGCGGCCATAGCATGTGGTTAATGAGTAGAATAATGTTATGAAAATCAATATACTTGGAATGGTTAGGGTGGTGAAACAGTGGCGAAAAGAGATGTATATGAAATATTGGGTCTTGATCGCAATACCAGTCAGGAAGAGGTAAAAAAAGCATACCGAAAGATGGCCATGAAATACCATCCTGACAGAAATCCAGATGATCAAACGGCTGCAGATAAGTTTAAAGAGGCAAACGAAGCCTACGAAATTTTAAGTGATCCGGAAAAAAGAAAAAGATATGATCAATTTGGATATGATGGTGTGAGCGGTCAAGGCAATGGTGGATTTGGTGGCGCTGGTGGATTCGGCGGTGGATTTGAAGATATTTTTGGAGACATATTTGACATGTTTGGCGGCGGCGGTGGAGGTGGATTCTCTTCATCAAGAAGGAGAGGCCCTCGAAAAGGTGCAGATTTAAAATATGAAATGACCATCACCTTTGAAGAAGCTGTTTTTGGTGCTGAAAAAACAATCAAAGTCAACAAAATGGATACCTGTGATTCCTGCCAAGGAAGTGGTGCAGAAGCTGGCAGTGATACCAAAAGTTGTTCCCATTGCAATGGAACAGGAGAAGTTCGGTTTGCACAGCGAACACCCTTGGGTCAAATACTAAACGTAAGACCATGTGATCATTGCCATGGAGAAGGAAAAATAGTTGAAAATCCATGCAAAGCATGTAACGGCAATGGAAAAAAGAAAAAAGAGAAAAAACTTAAAGTCAATATTCCTGCTGGCGTGGATAATGGTTCTATGATTTCCCTGTCAGGGGAAGGATCACCAGGTGATAAGGGTGGACCTTCAGGAGATTTGTATGTGGTGTTTACCGTGAAGCCACATTCGATATTTGTTAGAGAAGGACAGCATATTATGTGTGATATTCCCATTACCTTTGTACAGGCAACCCTTGGTGATACCATTGACGTGCCAACATTAGATGGAAAAGTAAAGCATAAAATCCCAGAAGGAACCCAGAGTGGTACGGTCTTTCGAATGAAAGGAAAAGGGGTTACCAGCCCTCGTGGCTTGGGTAAAGGCGATCAGTATGTAAAAGTGATTGTAGAGGTGCCCAAAAACTTATCCGATAAACAGAAAGATTTATTAAAGGAATTTGCAGCTGAAGGCAGTGATAGCTCTCATGAACAGAGAAAATCTTTTTTCGATAAAGTAAAAGATGCGTTTAAGTAATCGGAGATTCAGGATAGGCGACGGGAGGAATTAGGGTGAAGTGGATTGAGATATCAGTACAAACAACCTCAGGAGCCGTAGAGGCAGTTTCTAATATCCTCTATGACGCTGGTGTTACAGGTGTTGCCATTGAAGACATTCGAGACCTTGAAATGCTTCATAAGGAAGAAAAGACTTGGGAACTTATTGATGAAAATCTTGCGGACAGCTACCTGGAGGGAGCCGTTGTTAAGGGGTATTTGCCTGACATGCCACATACTGGGGATCAATTAGACTTGATCCGAAAAGCCGTTGACTATCTTCCTGAATATGGACTGGATATTGGTTTAGGAAAAGTGACTGTATCCGCTGTGGACGAAATGGACTGGAGCAATGAATGGAAAAAATACTTCAAACCAATGAAACCAGGGAATACAATTGTTATTAAACCAAGCTGGGAACCCTATTTGCCACAAGTTGGCGAATTGGTGTTGGAGATTGACCCCGGAATGGCTTTTGGAACAGGAACCCATGAAACTACCTCTCTTTGTATTGAAGAAATGGAAAAACATGTAAAGCCGCATCAGTTGGTATACGATATAGGTTGTGGAAGTGGCATCCTTTCGGTTGCGGCTGCTTTACTTGGTGCCGAAAAAGTGATTGCCATAGATTTAGATGAATTGGCAGTGAAAATTACAAAAGAAAATTTGGCTATGAACCAAGTGGAAGAGCGTGTAGAAGTTTTTCAAGGAAACTTAATGGATGTCTTAGATCAACCGGCAGACATTATTGTTTCCAATATCATAGCAGAAATAATCGTTAAAATGTGTGAGGATGTTTGGCAGTATATAAAGCCTGGAGGCATTTGGATCTCTTCAGGTATTATTCGTGACAAACAGCATGAAGTGGAGAAAGCCATTCAAGATGCGGGGCTCATTATCCTCGAAACCAGAGAGATGGGCGAATGGGTTAGTGTTGTAGCACAAGTACCAGAAAGGCCTTGATAAGAGGCCTTTTTTTTGTGATATAATAGAGAAGAGGGAGGTGGAAAGATGCATCATTTTTTTGCGAAACCTGAACATATTGATTTGAATCAACAAACAATTTACATTGAGGGAGAAGATGTGAAGCATATTCAAAAAGTTTTGCGATTAAAAGTGAAGGACATGATCACTGTCTCCAACGGATCTGGACAAGGATATGTCGGTGAACTTACTAGTATTAATAATAAGCAAGTATTGGTGAAAATAAAGAAAGAACTGAAATCCATAGAAAAAGACATTCCGTCATTGGTCTTGTACCAGGGAATTGCTAAAGGCAGTAAAATGGACTTTATTATTCAGAAAGCTGTAGAGCTTGGAGTGAGAACCATCATTCCGACTATAACTGAGCATACCGTGGTACGGTTGAAAGATAAAGAAATTGAAAAAAAGCAGCTTCGTTGGCAGAAAATTGCTGAAGAAGCAGCAAAACAATCTAAATCCTTGATAATGCCAAAGGTCAGCAAGCCTATTCTTTTTAAGGAAGCCATATCGAAAGTGGGGAGTGGTTCATCGAATTATATGCATTTATTGGCCTATGAGGCAGAAAGGAATACTTCTGTTCGAGACTACCTTCAAAAATGCTGTTTATATGATTACGATGGGTTAGGAATTTGGATTGGCCCAGAGGGAGGATTTCATCAGGAAGAAGTAGAGTTAGCGGTAAAGTCCAATGTTCATACCGTTACACTTGGGCCAAGAATTCTTCGAACCGAAACATCTGGAATGGTGATGTTGTCCATTCTATTATACGAGCTAGAGCTTTAGCCTAAAAAAGGAAAGGAACCTATGAATGAATCTAAAGACCGTAGCGATTAGCACCTTGGGATGCAAGGTAAATCAATATGAAACTCAAGCAATGTTGGAAATGTTTGAAAAAAATGGATATCAAATTGTTTCGGAAAAAGAAGCAGCAGATGTTTTTGTGATTAATACCTGTACGGTCACGCATACAGGAGATAAAAAATCACGACAGATGATTCGAAGAGCACTTAAAAATAATCCGCGAGCCATTGTGGCAGTAGTGGGATGCTATTCCCAGCTTGAGCCAGAAGCGGTTCAAGGAATTCAAGGGGTCCACGTTATTTTAGGAACTCAAAATCGTCATCGAATCGTCGATGAAGTAGAAGCAGTAGCAGATCAAAAGGGCCAAAGCATTCAAGTAAAGGAATATGAAAAGAATCCTCCGTATGAAGCTTTGAGTATCCATAAACAGGCAGAAATGACAAGGGCTTATGTAAAAATCCAGGATGGGTGTAATCAGTACTGTAGTTATTGTATTATTCCATTCGCTCGAGGTCCTGTTAGGAGCAGACAGCAGCAGGACATTCTTGATGAAGTGGAAGGCCTTATTTCCAAGGGGTACCAGGAAATTGTATTGACTGGGATACATTTGACATCCTATGGGATGGATAGAAAAGAACCAAAAGCTTTATTAGGACTATTAAATAAATTGGATTTGTTACCTGGATTAGAACGAATACGATTAGGTTCTTTGGATCCAGCCTGGTTTGATAAAGAGGTTATTGCAATACTGATGAACTATAACAAATTGTGCCATCACTTTCATTTATCTCTTCAAAGCGGTACAGATCGAATTCTTAAGAGAATGAATCGGCGCTATGGTGTAGATGAATATATGGATATTGTAAAAGAATTTCGAAAGCACGACCCCAAAACAGCCATCACTACGGATGTGATCACAGGGTATCCAGGAGAAACAGAAGAAGATTTTGAGGAGACTAGCAGATTCTTAGAAACCCTAGGCTTTAGTGAAGTTCATATTTTCAAGTATTCACCTAGAAAAGGAACCATCGCTGCAGCGGATTCAGATCAAATACCAGAAAAAACAAAAGTGAAACGCAGTGAAATCCTGGAATCTATTGTGGGGAAGGAAAAGAAAAAATATAGGCAGCAATTTATAGGGAAAACCCTAGAAGTAATTTTTGAACAACAGATTTCTAGTAATCCAGCAAAGATGATAGGCCATACGGCTGAATACTTGAAAGTGGAAACCAAGTATGAGGAACGTCTATTGAAAAAAATGGTTTCTGTAAAAATTGTTGATATGGAAGCGGAAAATTTGATAGGAGTAGTCTTATAGAAGTAAAATTATGAAAAAGATAGAAGGAATTTTTGTAAGCTTGTCGAATTTATTAAAAGAGACGGTACTGAATAAGGAGGTGTTCTGATTGAATGAGTGTATTTTCTGCAAAATCGCCCAAAAAGAATTGTCGTCAGAAGTTGTTTTTGAAAATGAACATGTGATTGCTTTTCGAGATGTAGCACCCATCGCTCCGATTCATATTCTAGTAATTCCTCATCAGCATGTGAAATCCTTGAATGAGTTGGATGCGGATCAAAGAAAAACAATCTTACCGGAAATATTTGAATGCATTGACTTCCTAGTAAAAAAAGAAGGCTTGAGGGAAGCGGGATATCGAGTTGTCAATAATTGTGGCGAAAATGGTGGACAAACAGTTGATCATTTGCATTTTCATTTGATAGCTGGCCGAGAGATGCAATGGCCTCCGGGTTAAAATCTTTGTTGCATTAGAAACTCATTTAGGTTATAATTGGAACGTGTTCAATCAACTCGAATGCAAGGATGACAGAGATTCTGTCATGAATTACGCACATGCTTGTGCAAGCGGAGGGAGGGAGAAGTCAATGTCAGAGATTAAAGTGAAAGACAATGAATCATTGGACAACGCTCTTCGTCGCTTTAAACGTCAGTGCGCGAAATCCGGGGTTTTAGCAGATGTACGAAAAAAAGAGCATTATGAAAAGCCCAGCGTTCGTCGTAAAAAGAAGTCTGAAGCGGCAAGAAGAAAGAATGCTAAGAAATTTTAATAAGAAGAATCGAAATGGAAGCGTCAGGTGAAGCATATGTCTCTTAAAGATCAACTAGCTGTAGATCTAAAAACAGCGATGAAACAGAAAGAGCTTACACGGAAAAATGTCATTACGATGATTCGTTCCTCCGTAAAGCAAATCGAAGTTGATGAACGCAAAGAAATATCTGACGATGATGTATTGAAAATCATCAAAAAGCAAGTTAAACAGCGTAAAGATTCTCTGGAAGCATTTCAGAATGGTGGGAGAGATGATTTGGTTGATCAAACAAAAGAGGAAATTGCTCTTTTGGAAGCCTATCTTCCGACACCATTATCAGAAGAAGAGTTATGCCAATTAGTCCAAAAAGCGATTGACAAAACTGGTGCTAGTACCATGAAAGAAATGGGGGCTGTAATGACGATGGTCATGGCAGACTCTGGAGGAAAAGCAGATGGTAAACTTGTCAGTCAGATGGTGCGACAAAAGCTCCAATCATAATAAAAACCCGGCTTTGCCGGGTTTTTAAATACACAAATTATGATTAAAAAGTAAAAATAAAGATATAATAGTAAGAGAGAGGTTGCGGGTAGATGGGTTTGTTATTGGGATGAAAGAAGGGGTGCGTTGTGAATAAAAAAATGATCAGACGATATAATAGAATTGTCCTGTCCGTACTAATGATGGTTCTGCTCTTTTCCTCGTTCTTAAGTGCCGAGGCTCCAGAAGAAGGAAATGTGTACATCATCCCCTTGGAAGGGGAAGTGGGACCAGCGATGGAACAGTTTGTTGCTTCCTCCTTGGATTCTGCATTAGAAGATCCGGATATTCAAGGAATTATTTTTGCGATTGATACGTATGGCGGACGTGTTGATGTTGCAGAAAATATTAGTGAGATGATCATGGATGTTCCTGTTACTACTGCCTCTTTTGTGGCACCTAGAGCTATTTCCGCAGGCGTTCTTCTTACCATATCTGCTGATTATGTAACTATGGCCCCTGGCAGCAATATTGGTTCAGCAGAGACAATTCCAGATACAGAAAAGGCCTTATCTGCGTGGACTGGCGAATTGCGATCCGTTGCCCAGGAAAAAGGACGAGACCCAGAATTAGTGGCCGCCATGGCTGATCAACGGATTGCTATAGAAAATGTGGTGGATAAAGGAGAACTATTGAATCTCACCGCTTCTGAGTCCGAAGAGCTAGGGCTGTCAGATTACACAGCAAGGGGTATTAGTGAGGTTTTAGCAGTGATGGAACTTCCGAATGCCAATACAATAGAAATAGAAATGGGAAGGGCTGTTCGCATTGCTCAGGTACTAACCAGTGCATTTGTGGCTCCGGTTCTCCTATCTCTTGGTATGGTTGGCTTGATTATTGAAGTGATGACAGCTGGATTTGGCCTAGGGGGAACCATTAGTTTCATTGCATTTTCCTTGTATTTTGGAGGGAGCATTTTAGCAGGAAACACTGGGATGGCCGTGGTACTTGTGTTTTTAGCAGCCATTGCCCTTTTACTCATTGAAGCCGTAGCACCTGGATTTGGGATTGCAGGCATTGGTGGATTAGGATTAATTGTTGTCAGTGTTGTGATGGCATCTAATACGACAGGAGGTGCAATCGTGTCCCTGATTGTTGCGTTCATCATGTCTATCATCGCATTGATCCTCATTTTAAAATATGCACCTAAAAGCAGCTATTTTGACCGTCTGTTCTTAGGAACTGAGATGACGTCGGATTCAGGTTACATTAGTACGGAACGAAAGGAGGAGTTAATTGGAAAAGAAGGGGTTGTAAAGAGTTATTTGCGTCCATCTGGAACAGTAGAAATCGAAGGAGAACGTATTGACGCTGTTTCTGAAGGAATCTACCTTGAACAGGGAGTTCGGGTCAAGGTCATTAGTATGGAAGGTCGAAGAATTGTCGTTAGAAAATTGGATTAGGAGGAATAGTCGATGCCTATTGAAAGTCTTATTGGGATTATGGTCATTTTAGCAGTTGTTCTTGTAATATTGAGTGTGTTTTTAAGCTTTTTCCCCATTGGTTTATGGATTACAGCCATTTTTTCTGGTGTGCGGATCGGTATATTTACATTAGTGGGCATGCGTTTCCGAAGAGTAAAGCCCTCTAATATTGTTAACCCACTCATTAAAGCGACGAAGGCGGGTTTGGATTTAAACTCCGATAAGCTAGAAGCACATTTTCTAGCGGGTGGCGATGTTAATCGAGTGGTAGATGCATTGATTGCAGCACAGCGTGCTGAAATTAACCTTGTTTTTGAAAGAGCTGCTGCTATTGACTTAGCAGGTCGAGACGTGTTGCAGGCAGTGCAGGTGAGTGTTAACCCAAAAGTCATCGAAACACCTAAGATAGCGGCTGTAGCAAAAAATGGAATTGAAGTAATGGTAAAAGCAAGGGTGACGGTTCGTGCCAATATTGAACGCCTTGTGGGTGGTGCAGGAGAAGAAACCATTATAGCTCGTGTAGGAGAAGGAATTGTTACGACAGTAGGTTCTGCGGAAACCCATAAAGCGGTCTTGGAAAACCCAGACTTAATTTCCAGAACGGTTTTATCAAAAGGCCTAGATGCAGGAACAGCGTTTGAGATCCTATCCATCGATATTGCAGACATTGATATCGGCCGAAACATTGGAGCTCAGTTGCAGACAGATCAAGCAGATGCAGATAAGCGTATTGCTCAAGCTAAAGCAGAAGAAAGACGTGCCATGGCTGTAGCCAAAGAGCAGGAAATGAAAGCAGCTGTTGAAGAAATGCGTGCAAAAGTAGTGGAAGCAGAAGCAGAGGTACCAAAAGCAATTTCTCAAGCATTAAAAGATGGCAACTTAGGTGCTATGGATTACTATAATATGAAAAACGTTATGTCCGATACAGAAATGAGAAATGCCATATCGAAAATAAATCAGTCCCCTAATGAAGAATCGGATAAATAAGGAAGTGATGGCATGCAAATTGAAAGCATCCTCATATTTGTTGTTTTAATTGCCCTAACATCTTTTTCAAACAAAAAAAAGCAAGCTCAGCAACAACGTAAGAAGCAACAAGGGACAGCTACTTCTCAGCAGCAGAGACAAACCCAAAAGACACCGCCAGTTACATCGGCTCCACAAACCAAAAAAAGATCTCTGCAAGACGTATTTAAAGAAATGCAAAGTGAGCTGGAGACCGAATACAACAAAAAGGCAGATAGCCAAAGGAAGGATCCAGATCTAGAGCAAACAGTCCCAAGTCAGAAAACAGATTTGAAAGAGAAAAAAGTATTAGGGACAGAAAAAAAGAAGAAAAACATGAAACCACCAGAACCTACAGAGGAGTTAAAACAAAAAAGCCCTATCTATGCATCTGAGATTAAAGATAGAACTCCTTTTAAGAAACTGGATATAAATCAACATACGGTCTTTAATGGGATTATTTTTTCAGAGATTCTTGGAAAACCCAAAGGGAAGCGTTAAAGACAAGGATTAACATTTTTGACAAGAGAGGAGCGCAGGATAGAAAGCGCTCCTTTTTCTGTTTTAAAACTGGCGCTAGATATCTTAGAGCACATTCAATCGACCTCATCCACATTATTTCAAAAACTATGGAGAGACAGTGGATTATAAGGTATAATAAGCTATGAATAGCCATTGCGATAACAGCTTGAAATGGAGGTTTTTATTTGACGCAAAATACGCATAAGTCCATTCAAATTCCCGATGCGATGTTGATTCGTGAACTCTTTGGATCGGGTGATCAACATGCACAGATGATACGGAAAGAGCTTGGCGTGGACCTAATTAATAGAGATGATGAGATACTGTTGCAAGGAGATCCTTCCAATGTGCTTATGGCAGAAGAACTACTGCAGCTTTTAATTAAAGAAAAAAATAGGATTGGAGATATTTCTGTACAGAAAGTAGAGTATTTTCTACAGCAGCTTTTAAGAGGGAAATCCGAGACAGTGCAACAATTTGTCGCCGAGCCAATGTATATGACAGCTAAGGGAAAAACCATTCAACCTAAAACCGCAGGACAGGCCCATTACGTTTCTGTAATGGAAGAAAAAGATATGAGTTTTGGAATAGGACCAGCAGGTACTGGCAAGACCTATTTGGCCGTGGCAATGGCAGTGAAAGCATTTGGTCAAAAAGAGGTGAATAAAATTATTTTGACAAGACCAGCCATTGAAGCTGGAGAGAGCCTTGGATTTCTTCCAGGAGATTTGAAAGAAAAGGTAGACCCTTATTTGCGACCTTTATATGATTCCTTGTTTGATATTCTTGGGCAGGAAAAATTTCAAAAATACATGGAACGAGGGCTTATTGAAGTGGCGCCATTGGCCTATATGCGTGGCAGAACTTTAGATTATGCTTTTGTAATACTGGATGAAGCGCAAAACACGACACAAGAGCAGATGAAAATGTTTCTTACCAGAATTGGAGTTGGATCAAAGGCAGTGGTGACGGGGGATATCACACAAATTGATTTGCCTCGAGGTAAGTCTTCCGGATTAGTACAAGCACTGGAGGTTCTTAAAGATATTCCAGAAATTGGACGAGTGTATTTGACGCAGCAAGATGTTGTGCGTCATTCTTTGGTGCAAAAAATAATAAATGCCTATGAAAAAGCGGAGTAATATCCACGTATTCAAGGAGCTGCGAGGAGGATTCTATGGGAATATTGGACCGATTAAATCAGCGGAGAATGCGTATGCAAAAAAAACGAATTACAGAGAAAAAAAAATTATCTGCACATGAAGAAAAAAACCTTTTATCAAGAAAACTAACATGGCATTATATCGCTCTAGGAGTTGTATTTTTTGGGGTTACTTTTTATTTACTATTAATCAGTTTACAGCCTTCCCAATATGATTTGAGAGCTGGTCAAGTTGCACCAGAAAACATTACATCTCCTAGGATGATTGTAGATGAACATTCAACACAAAAGCTTCGAGAGGAGGCAGCAGAAGGAATATCGTCTGTATATCGAACGGATACCGCTGTTTTTAATGAGGTAAAAAACGATATCGATGGGTTTTTTAATGATCTCTATTCCATTAAACAGGACGGAGACAGAAGCCTAAATGAAAAAGTAGAAGCCTTGGAAGAAAACCACCTGGGTATTACAGGGATTCATCTTCAGGTTTTATTGGAGACCCCTATTGAACGATTGAATAATGTTGAAAACTATCTTTATGAAATCGTTGCACAGCGCATGAATAACGGAATTAAAGTAGCGGAACTTCAGGAAGAAAAAAGCGAAATAAGAGAATTTTTTGCGACTTTAACAGAATTAGAAGAACAATTGAAAGAATCTGCCATTGTTATCATTAATGCAACTATTCGACCCAATCAGTTTATGGATGTGGAAGCAACGGAGCGGTTGCGTCAGGAATCAAGAGAAGCTGTCTCTCCTGTTGTTATTCGCAGAGGAGATGTTTTGGCGGAGCAGGGAGAAAGAATATCTTCCAACACCTATGCGATTATGCAGGAACTGGGTTTGGTTGAAAGTGGGTTTAGGCCCGATGCTCGATTGTATGCAGGAGCATCGGCTGTCACTTTTTTAATGATGTTTATTATGACAGGCTATATCTATTTGTTTCATCCTGATTATTTTTATAAAACGAAAAAATTAGGCTTATTGGTATTGATTATGTTATTGGTGCTGATAGCAGCAAAACCCATCGGTATTTTATCCATCTATTTGATCCCTATCGCTACGGGTGCCATGCTTTTAGCCTTGCTGTTGGAAGCAAGATTGGCTATTGTTACCAATGCTATTTTAAGCATCCTAGTGGCGATTATGGCAGGAAATGATTTAATGCTTTTGGTAATGGGTGTAGCTGGAGGAACAGCCGGTGTATTAAGCATGGTGAACACCAAACAGAGGGGAAAAATATTTTTTTCTGGTTTAGTTGTTGGAATTTCCAACGTTGTTATTATTACTAGCTTTGGCCTGATTGGCAACCATCAAACCCTCTATGTATTACAGGATGCTGGAATGGGCATGTTTAGTGGGGTGTTATGTGCAGTTTTAGCCATAGGGACGCTGCCGTTTTGGGAATATAGCTTTTCTATCTTGACGTCAGTCAAACTCATCGAATTATCTAATCCTTCGCATCCTTTGCTAAAGAAATTGTTGATGGAAGCTCCTGGAACCTATCATCATAGTATTGTCGTAGGCAACTTAGCAGAAGCCGCTGTGAATCATATTGGTGGAGATGGATTACTGGTAAGAGTAGGCGCTTTTTACCATGACATAGGAAAAGTAAAGAGACCGTATTTTTTCAAAGAAAATCAATTTGTGAGCGAAAACCCACATGATAAATTGGCGCCATCCCTTAGTGCATTAATTATAACGGGTCATGTAAAAGATGGGGTGGAAATAGCCGAAAAGAGCAAATTGCCTCAGGAAATTATTGCTTTTATCAAAGAGCATCATGGCACAACATTGGCGGCATTCTTTTTTCATAAAGCCCAACAAGAGTGTAGCGATCCTAAGATGATTGATGAAATGATGTACCGATACCCTGGCCCAGTGCCACAAAGTCGAGAAACTGCAGTCCTTATGTTGGCAGACTCGGCAGAAGCGGCGGTTCGGAGTCTTGAAAGTCCTAATCGAGATAAGATCGAACAAATTATTAAAAAAATAATTCAAACAAAACTGGAAGATGGGCAGCTAGAAGATAGTCAGTTAACCCTCACAGAACTAAAGGAAATAAGACAAGTATTTAGTCAAATGTTAGCTGGAATTATGCATGAACGAATCAAATACCCGGAAATGGACATAAAAGAATTGAAAGGCAGGAAATAAAATGGATATAGTGATTGATATTGATAATAGACAAGATGTACTTGCTTTGACAGAAACCACCATACAGCAGATTCACCAATCCATTGCGTTTTGTTATGAAATGGAAAATTATTCAAAAACATATCAGGTGAGCTTATCTTTTGTGGAGAATGAAGAAATTCAAGGGCTTAATCAGTCTTATCGTGGCAAAGATGAACCAACGGATGTGTTGTCATTTCCTTTGGATTTTGAGGGTCCAGAAGTGGGGGAAAAGCTCCTAGGGGATATTGTTATATCAACAGAGAAAGTAATAGAACAGGCGAAAGAATACGGTCACAGTGAGAATCGTGAAATGATTTATTTGGTGGTCCACAGTGTATTTCATTTAATGGGGTATGACCATATGGATGAAGCTAATAAGAAAATAATGCGGCAAAAAGAAGAACAGGTGATGATATTAATGAATCTTACCGAATAAGTAACCGGAGGATTAAATATGAAAGTAAAAAAACTGATGAGCAGTTTTAATTATGCTTTTCAAGGCATTGTATATACCTTGCGAACACAAAGAAATATGCGGATTCATGTAACGGTTTCCGCCTTTGTTCTGTTGATGAGCCTTTTTTTTCGGTTAAATCGCTGGGAAATGATGATTCTTTTTGCGACGATTACGATGGTCATTGTTGCAGAAATGATCAATACCGCTATCGAAGCGACCATTGATTTAATGACAGACCAATACAATATTTTTGCAAAAATAGCGAAAAATGTAGCGGCTGGTGCGGTACTTATTGCATCTTTGAATGCTGTGATTATGGGATACCTTCTTTTTGCATCCCATTTAAATCCGGCCTCACAGCAGGTTATTATGGTAGTGAGAGAGTCGGACGTTCATATCACCTTTATTGTATTGGTAGTGGTGATGACAGCTACCTTGGGTATTAAAGTGTATCTTGGCAAGGGATCTCCTCTTTCTGGTGGGATGCCAAGCGGGCATGCCACCCTAGCTTTTTCTATTGCAACAGCCATTAGTCTTATTACCGCCAATCTTTTGGTAAGCGGGTTGTCGATGTTGTTAGCCTTATTGGTATCCCAAAGCCGAGTGGAAGCTAATATTCATACCTTTTTAGAAGTAGTAGTAGGCGCTCTATTGGGAGTCATACTAACAACGCTGTTATTTCAACTTTTGTTGACATAAGCATCTTTGGAAGAGGAAAGGGGAAAAACCATTGATAGAAAAATTGAGTTCTAAGGAGAAAATTCTATTCTTCACGATTGGACTTCTACTTATCTTAACGTTAATGGCATGCGGGTCTGAATCCATTATTGAAGACGAGTTGGAGGTTCAGGAGTCTGATGAACGCCCAGAAGCATTAAATGAGTCGGAGGAGAACCTAATTCCAGAAGGGATGGTGCAAAGCCCCTTTAATGGACAATGGATTCCAGAAGAAAAAAGGAATCAAAGACCAGTTGCACTTCAGATTAACAACAGTACAGCTGCTTATCCACAAAGTGGAATCGCTCAGGCAGATATTATATATGAAACCTTAGCTGAAGGGAATATAACAAGGTTAGTAGCGGTTTTTCACCTATTTGAATCAGAAAAAATCGGCCCGATTCGCAGTGCGCGTCATTACTATTTAGATATGGTGGCAAATCATGATGCAGTATATATGCATTATGGAGGGAGCCCTCAGGCGTATAGCTATATTCGCCAGATGAATGCTCCGAATATGGACGGTTTATCTTGGCTTGATGGAATCGTATGTTGGAGAGATCCAGAACGAAGAGCTATTCCAAGAATGTTGGAACACAGTGTTTATACGAATGCTGCTCATTTAGAAGATGGATGGGAGAGAAGAGAATTAAGAACAGAACTGGCGGATGACTTTGTTTCTGGCCTTAACTTTGAAATAGAAACAACCATCCCTTGGGGACAAAGAGCGGACTACATAACCATCCCCTTTTCCAATTCATATGTGTCTTCTTTTGATTATGATCGTGAATCCCAGAAGTACACAAAGTATCAATCTGGTAAACTTCACATGGATGAAGAAGTTGATCAACCGCTTATGTTTACGAACTTGATTATTCAGCGTACGGATATTCGGATAATTCCAGGGGATGATGCTGGAAGAAGGGATGTAGCCATTATTGGAAGTGGGGATGGTTTCTTTATTTCTGCTGGACGGGGAGTTGCGATTCAATGGAACAAGCCAAATTATGCTTCTCCTACTCACTATATTGAAAAGAAAACGGGTCAACCAATTAAATTGAATCCTGGAAAGACTTATATTGGGATTGTACCTCGAGGAAAAGAAATATCATTTTATCAAAAGGACTAGAGAAGAATAAGGATTTGAAAGGATGTTAATGATGGAAAAGAAGCTCATTCAAAAAGCAATGGAAGTGCGGGAAAAAGCCTACGTTCCATACTCTTCCTTTAAAGTGGGAGCAGCTCTGCTAGGGGGGTCTGGTGCTATTTACACAGGGTGCAATGTGGAATGTGCCTCTTTGGGAGGGACAAACTGTGCAGAAAGAACCGCATTGTTTAAAGCCATTTCCGAAGGCGAGACTAGTTTTCAGGCGATTGCCGTGACTGGAGATCCAGATCAATACACATATCCCTGCGGTATTTGCCGACAGGTGTTGGTAGAGTTTGGAAAGGACCTTAAGGTCATTGTGGCGAAATCCGAGACAGATTATCGAGTGCATGGACTGGACGCACTATTGCCACATTCATTTACACCAGAAGATCTAGAAAAGCCAAAAAAACAGGAGGATAAACATGACCTTTAAATCAGGATTTGTTGCTGTAGTTGGAAGACCTAATGTTGGAAAATCAACATTGATGAATCGTTTGGTAGGAGAAAAAGTTGCGATTATGTCCTCAAAACCCCAAACGACTCGAAATACAATTAGAGGAATCTTGACCAGCGAAACCAGTCAAATGATCCTTGTAGATACACCGGGACTTCATAAGCCGTCATCAAAGCTAGGGGACTTTATGGTGCAAAGTGCCTTAAACACCTTACAAGATGTAGATGTGATTCTTTACTTAGTAGAGTCGGAAAATAGAATAGGGCCAGGAGACCGGTATATAATGGAACAATTGGAAAAAGTCAGTACTCCCATTGTGTTGGCGATTAATAAAATGGACTTATCAAATGCGGAACAGCTTGAGGTGTGCTTTGATAATTATGAAAAGACCGACCTTTTTCAACGAATTTTGCCAGTTTCAGCCACCCTTGGAGAAAACATGAGCCAATTATTAAAAACCCTAGAATCCTTTTTGCCTGAAGGTCCTCGCTACTTTCCAGAAGAAGAATATACGGATCAGCCAGAAAGGGTGATGGTGGAAGAGTTAATAAGGGAAAAAGTATTGCAATACTTGGAGCAGGAAATACCACATGGAGTAGCCGTAACGACAGAAAAAATGACCTATCGTCCAGAAAAAAACCTAACAGAGATACAAGCAGCCATCTTTTGTGAGAAAAAATCACATAAAGGAATTATTATTGGCAAAAACGGAAGAAAACTAAAGGGGATCGGTAAAGCCGCACGCATGGATATCCAGAACCTTTTGGGGCATCAAGTACATTTAGAACTTTGGGTGAAAGTTAAAGAAGGCTGGAGAGATCAGGAAACAACCCTAAAAGATCTGGGATACAAAGAATAAAGGTGAAAATCAATGCTGATCAATACAGAAGCCTTTGTGCTTAAAAGCCAAAAATATCGGGAATCCGATAGTTTATTGACTTTATACAGTCGCCAATATGGAAAATTAAGTGCAGTGGCGAAAGGATCTAGAAAACCAAAAAGCAAGATGCTGGCTGGAGTACAGCCTTTTTCTCATGGGGAATACGTCCTTTATAAGGGAAGGAACATGTATACAGTCAATCAAGCGGAAGTAAAACATGGGTTTTATGCCTTGCGAGAGGATTACGAGCGCTTGGCATATGCTTCTTATATAGTGGAATTGGTTTTATCTGAAGCCATAGAAGGACAAGGAAATACCACTATTTTTTCTCTGCTTGGAAATACGTTGACGCTTCTCTGCCGTGAAGGCACCATACAGACATCTTTGATACGGGCTTTTGAGATAAAATTTATGGCGAATGCCGGTTATCAGCCTAATTTAATGGGTTGCACATCTTGCGGCACTGAGGAACTGAAAGATCCTCTTTTTTTTAGTCACTCCCAAGGAGGTGTTGTGTGCCATGCTTGTCAAGATAAATCCAAAGATAGGATACGGGTATCGAAAAACTTGATGACATTAGCACAGAGCTTTCTGATGAGCGACCTAAGAGCAGCAGCAAAGATAAAGGTTTCTCCTTCTTTGGACAAGCAATTGCACCAATTGATGGGTGGATATATTCAATGCCATTTTGGATACTTTGCTTCTAAAAGCTTGCGGTTGATAGAGACTTAATAGGATTTATTAGTTGATTGGACGTTGACATTTCTGAGAGATTTGGTAGAATGTAGAAAATGAATAACTTCAGGGACAGGTGAAATTCCTTACCGGCGGTAAAGCCCGCGAGCCACTATGGTTGATCTGGTGAAATTCCAGAGCCGACAGTTAAAGTCTGGATGGAAGAAGTGTACTTGGTGTACAATGTAATACGTTGTGGAAACAAGTTCCTGAACTTATTTTAGTTCAGGAATTTTTTGTATTATTCTTTAAAATCTGACGTGAGGAGATGGTTGGATTGCATACGGTATGGATGAAAGAAGCCCTTAAAATAGCCGAAAAAGGATGGGGGCATACAAACCCAAATCCGTTGGTAGGAGCTGTTGTCGTAAAAGAGGGAGCACGAATTGCAACAGGAACCCACGAGATCTATGGAGGTCCCCATGCAGAGGTGAATGCCTTGGAAAAAGCAGGAGACTTAGCAAAGGGGAGCGATTTATATGTAACCTTGGAACCTTGCAGTCACTATGGAAAAACGCCTCCCTGTGTTGATGCCATTATTAAAGCTGGTATTCGTAGAACCATTATTGCCATACAGGATCCTAATGAAAAGGTATCTGGTAGAGGTGAAGCAAAGCTTCGTGCTGCAGGTATTGAAGTGATCAGCGGAGTGATGGAAGAAGAAGCCATGAAGCAAAATGAAATATTTATCCACTATATTACCCGAAAAACACCTTTTGTGATAGCGAAAGTAGCTATGAGTATAGATGGGAAAATCGCTGCTAATAGTGGTCATTCCCAGTGGATTACCGGAGAAAAAGCTCGTGAACATGCTCATTGGATTCGGCAGCGAATTTCTTCCATTCTAGTAGGGGTAAACACTGTCATTAAGGATGATCCTATGCTGACGGTTCGTTTAAATCTTGAAAAAACAGAAAACCCTATGCGGATTATCTTGGATAGCAAAGGCAGGATTCCATTGAAGTCTAAGATAGTATCTTCGGCAACCAACATACCAACACTGGTTGCCACTACTCATAGAATGTCCTGTGAAAAAGAAAAAAGATTAAAAGAATCAGGGGTTATGGTATGTCGATTACCAGAAAAAAATACCCAGGTGGATATCAGAGCTTTGATTGGGTATCTTGCAGACAAAGAGATAGATAGCCTAATGATAGAAGGTGGTGGGGAGGTGCTGGCCTCTTTTATGCAGGAGAAACTAGTGCATAAGTTGCTGTGGTACATAGCCCCTAAGATCATTGGTGGATCTAAAGCACCTGGCCCAGTGGGTGGATCAGGAATCCTTCATATGGATCAGTCGCTGCCCGTATTAGCCATGGAAAGTAAGAAGCTTGGGGAGGATTGGTTAATGACTGGATATATGAAAGAGGTGAGCGAATGTTTACAGGAATCATCGAGGAAATAGGAAAAGTGAAGGAGGTTGTTTATCGGGACGGGAGTATGAAACTTTGTATCCAATGCCAGAAAGTCCTGAGGGATGTAGTAGTAGGGGATAGCATTGCAGTTAACGGGATTTGCCTGACGGTTACCACCTTTACCTCCATGGATATGGAGGCAGATGTAATGCCAGAAACCCTGAGAACCACCAGTTTAGCAGAGGCAAAACCAGGGAAGCCAGTGAACCTAGAAAGAGCGTTGCCAGTTAATGGAAGATTGGGTGGGCATATTGTATCTGGGCATATTGATGGTACAGGAAAGATCCAAAGAAAATACAGGGAAGGTAATGCCCTATGGCTTGCCATTCAAACACAGGCAGAAATAATGAAATACATTCTTCACAAAGGATCCATTGCAATTGATGGTACCAGCTTGACAGTGGCTAAAATGGAAGAAGACTCTTTTTCAGTTTCTTTAATTCCGCACACGGCAGAGATGACCATTTTGTCCCATAAAGAAATAGGATCCGTCGTTAACTTAGAATGTGATATTCTTGGGAAATATATCGAAAAGTTTATGCAGCCTCAGGAAAAAAATAAATCAGGAATTACCATGGATACCTTAAAAAAATATGGTTTTTAGAAAGGTGAGTAAATATGAAATTCGATACAATAGAAAAAGCCTTGGAAGAAATTAGAAACGGAAAAATGATTATTGTAGTAGACGATGAGGATCGTGAAAATGAAGGAGATCTCCTAATGGCAGCTCAGTTTGCGACACCAGAAGCCATTAATTTTATGGCAAGGTTTGGTAGGGGACTCATCTGTTGTCCGTTAAAAGAAGAGAAAGCACATCATTTAGAACTAAATCCAATGACAATGAAGAATACAGATAGCCGTGAGACCGCTTTTACAGTATCCGTTGATGTACTAGGGGTAAGTACTGGAATATCCGCTTTTGAAAGAGCCCAGACGATCCAAGCTCTAGTAGATCCCAAGGCTACGGCGAAAAACTTTATCCAACCGGGCCATATATTTCCCTTAGTAGCCAATCCAGGTGGTGTCCTCAGTAGAATGGGACATACAGAGGCTGCAGTAGATCTGGCTGAAATGGCAGGGCTTCAACCTGTTGGAGTTATTTGTGAAATCATGAATGATGATGGAACCATGTCAAGGGTACCAGAGTTGATGGACTTTGCCAAAAAACACGATTTAGCAATTATTACCATTGCAGACATGGTTAAACACAGACGTCGCTTTGAAAAACTTGTTCATCCTGCGGCACAAGCAGAAATGCCAACACAGTACGGCAAGTTTAGAATTATTGCCTATGAAAACAAACTCAATAAAGAGCATCATGTGGCCCTGGTGGCAGGAGAGATTCACCGAGAAAAACCAACCCTAGTGCGAGTTCATTCGGAATGCCTGACAGGAGACGCTTTTGGATCAAAGCGATGCGATTGTGGAAATCAATTGGCCTATGCCTTGGACCAAATAACCAAAGAAGGAGGAGGGATATTATTATACATGCGGCAAGAAGGGAGAGGGATAGGACTGGTCAATAAAATCAGAGCCTATGCCCTACAGGATCAGGGTAAAGACACGGTAGAGGCTAATTTGATGTTGGGTTTCCCTGAGGACATGAGGGATTATGGCATAGGTGCACAGATTTTAAAAGATTTAGGAGCTCAAAAAATCCGCTTGATGACCAATAATCCCAAAAAACTTGTGGGATTGCAAGGGTATGAACTGGAAATTGTAGAAAGAGTATCAATCGAAATGCCCTGCAGCAAAGAAAATGAACAATATATGAAAACAAAACATGAAAAAATGGGCCATCTATTGGATGACTTGTTTCAACAATAAAAATGTCAACTATAAACGAAAAAGGAGCGTGGAAACATGAAACATTTTGAAGGAAAATTACTTGCTGAAGGATTGAAATTTGGAATAGTGGTGGGCAGATTCAACGAATTTATTAGTAGCAAACTGCTATCAGCAGCAATTGATGCACTGATAAGACATGGGGCAGAGGAGGAGGATATAAACATTTGTTGGGTCCCAGGAGCTTTTGAAATTCCACTTGCAGCACAAAAAATGGCAGGAAGAAATGAGTATGATGCGGTGATTACATTGGGTGCGGTTATTCGAGGATCAACGCCACACTTTGATTATGTTTCTAGTGAGACGACGAAAGGGGTAGCTAAAGTAAGTTTAGATGCTGGAATTCCGGTTATTTTCGGAGTATTAACGACCGATACAATTGAGCAAGCCATTGAAAGAGCAGGGACAAAAGCTGGTAACAAAGGATGGGATGCTGCCATGTCGGCCATTGAAATGGCAAGTTTACTCAAGCAATTATAACTGAAAAAGAGCCTATAAGAGGCTCTTTTTCAGAGTTAAGTCAATTTCTTTTGGACAATAGGTGCCCTTAAGCTAGCAACATAAGGCAAAGAACCCACTAAAGGGCGAGCATATTGTTTAAAAGCATCCGTTACATGATTTCCCTCTTTATTGATAAAATGATCCGGCATATGTTTCGTATGCCGGGCTACCTTTTCCAGGGGGGTCAGTTGATAGTCTACAGAATAATCTCCAGAACGATGAATCGTGACAGAGCCATCCGCATCATACCAAATTGCAAACTGAGCCGCTTTCTCCCCTACTTCCCGTGCTTCGCTCTGGTCAACACTGGATATCGCTAAAGGGAAAGACCTTTGAAGATATCCAAAGGTATCGGAACGAACACGTCCTACGGATAGCTTTTCTTTTACATAAGCAGCAAGTAGATCTCCGAGACCACCTCCGGAAAGACTTAGGTTTCCATGAGCATCTTTTTCGACAGAGTTCATAACTGTGGTTGCAATAGGAGTTCCTTCATGATCAGAAATTCCTTCAGATACGGCAACAACACAGCGACCATATTGACGAAGCGTATGAGTCACATCTACCAAGAATCTCTCCAGTGAAAACTTTCGTTCTGGAAAGTAAATTAAATGAGGGCCGTCATCATGATATTTTTTTGCTAAAGAGGAAGCTGCTGTTAAAAACCCAGCATGACGACCCATGACCACACCAATATAGACACCAGGAAGTGCACGATTATCCAAGTCAACTCCAGTAAACCCTTGGGCAACAAATTTAGCGGCAGATCCATATCCGGGAGTGTGGTCATTGATTAGCAAATCGTTATCGATGGTTTTGGGGATATGGATAGCTCTAAAGTCATAATTCGATTTTTCTGCATAAGCATTTACAATGCGGAGGGTATCGGCAGAATCGTTGCCACCTATATAGAAAAAATATCGGATTTCATGAGCCTGCATCATTCGAAATATTTCCAGGCAATAGGCTTTATCTGGTTTGTCACGAGTAGACCCCAAAGCAGAAGAAGGGGTTACAGCAATCTGTTCTAGATTATGAGTTGTTTCTTGAGTTAGATCAATAAAATTTTCGTTAATAATACCATTGACGCCGTTAATGGCACCATAAACTTGGGTTACCTGTGGGAACTTTCTTGACTCCAGCACAGCACCTACCAAGGATTGATTAATAACCGCTGTAGGGCCTCCTCCTTGTGCTACTAAAACTTTTCCTTCAAGTTTCATCTGATACACCTCCATTGAAATAGATACATTATTTTATGATTCTACCCTTTGGAAGAAGTGTCACACGCCAGGGAGTCATATTAGTATAGAACAATGTTGTAGACATAGCTTAGTTTGTGTTATTATTTATGCATCAGATCAATAAAGTACACAGTTTGAACTGGTGAGGAAGGAACAGAGAAGGAGTAGATAAAGTGAGTGAAAATAAAAGTATATTACCATATTTAGCTGGAATCTGTTTTTCCTTTTTATTTGGGTTGTCTTTTATTTTTTCAAAAGAGGGCTTAGAGATCCTTAGTCCTTTTCATCTGTTAACGTTTCGTTTTGCCGCAGCGGTTTTGCTGCTTAATGTGCTTAGATGCTTAGGGATGATTCGAATTGATTTAAAAACAAAACGAATGAAAACCTTGTTTTCACTTTCCTTATTCCAGCCTGTGATTTATTTTATTTGTGAAATGGTGGGGCTTAATAAAACCACAGCTTCGGAGGCTGGAATGATGATTGCACTTATTCCTGTAGCATCTGTGATTTTGGCGGTACTGTTTTTAAAGGAGCGCCCTACGAGAGCTCAGTTGTTTTTTATTGCATGCTCAGTAGTGGGCGTATTTTTTATCATGGCTATGGCTGGGAGTGTGGATGTAGGAGGTAATTTTCAGGGAATGTTAATCCTTCTGGGAGCGGTTTTTGCAGCATCAACCTATAATATTTTGGCGAAAAAATCATCTCTACACTTTACATCCATTGAAATAACATACGTGATGATGACGGTAGGGTTTTTGGTGTTTAGCAGTATTTCCATATTCCAACACCTTCTACACGGGGAATTAAATCTGTTTTTTCAGCCACTGAGAAATAAGCAGGCACTAATTAGCATTATATACCTCGGATTTTTATCTTCTGTCATTGGTTTTTTTATGATGAACTACATGCTTTCAAAAGTAGAAGCAACCAAAGCTTCTGTTTTTAGTAATTTGATCACGGTGATTTCTATTTCTGCTGGTGTCCTATTTTTAAAAGACCCTTTTTATTGGTACCATATCATAGGAGGGCTGTTGATTATTGTTGGCGTGTGGGGAACAAATTATTTTTCAAAACCACAGGCTGCTGGATCCAAAGAAATGGTTGCTCCTTGTGAGAGTCATTCATTTAACCAATGACGAAGTGGCGTTTGTATTGACTTTGATAGACGCTATGGTATAAAATTTGAAAGGTTAAGGATTTTTTGATATACAGTAGAAAAGGAGTTGCTTATGAAATCTCATGAAAATAAACTAGCCTATGAAGTTAGTAGAAGAAGAACCTTTGCAATTATCTCTCACCCAGATGCTGGAAAAACAACTCTCACAGAGAAATTACTGCTTTATGGGGGGGCCATTAGACTTGCTGGATCTGTAAAGTCAAGGAGAGCCCAAAAACATGCTGTGTCTGATTGGATGGAAATCGAAAAGCAACGTGGAATCTCTGTGACATCAAGTGTGCTCCAGTTTGAATACGATGATCACGTGGTTAATATTCTGGATACCCCAGGTCATCAAGACTTTAGTGAAGATACCTATAGAACACTAATGGCGGCGGATAGTGCTGTGATGGTTATTGATTGTGCCAAAGGCGTTGAAGCTCAAACGAAAAAATTATTTCAAGTATGTAAACTGAGAAATATTCCGATTTTTACGTTTATTAATAAAATGGATCGTGCGGGAAAAGATCCTTTTGAGCTAATGGAAGAAATTGAAAAAATTCTGGATATTGAGGCGTATCCCATGAATTGGCCAGTGGGCACGGATGGAAACTTTAAAGGGGTCTATAACCGCGTCAAGGCACAAATGGAAATATTTGAAGGGGGGCATCATGGGCAAGCAAAAACCTCAGCAATAACAGGGAATATAGAAGATCCTATTTTTGAAGACTTATTGGGAGACCAACTTCATCAACAACTAATAGAAGACATAGAACTTCTAGATGAAGCAGGAAATCAATTTGATCACAAGCGAGTACTCAAAGGCACCTTAACACCAGTTTTTTTTGGAAGCGCCATGACAAATTTTGGCGTACAACCATTTTTAGAGTCTTTTCTCAATTTGACTTTGCCACCAGAGGGTAGAATGAGTGATGGTGAAGAAGTGAGCCCAGAAAAGGAGGAATTCACTTCTTTTATCTTTAAAATACAGGCCAATATGAACCCTGCTCATCGTGATAGAATTGCTTTTATGCGTATTTGTTCAGGTAAATTCTCCAAAGGGATGTCTGTATATTTAAGTAGAAATCAGAAAAAAGTTAGACTAGCGCAACCACAGCAATTTTTTGCGCAGGATCGAGCAACCGTGGAGGAAGCTTGGCCAGGTGATATTATTGGCGTACATGACCCGGGGGTATTTCAAATTGGAGATACCTTAACGGAAAAAGATTTAAAGATAGATTATCAAGGCATACCAGTCTTTGCGCCAGAACATTTTGCTCGAGTTGCACCAGTGGATACAATGAAACGCAAGCAATTTATTAAAGGGATTCAACAATTGTCAGAAGAGGGAGCAATCCAAATTTTCAAGCCTCTAAACACAGGTATAGAAGAAATATTTGTTGGTGTGGTAGGAGTATTGCAGTTTGAAGTTTTGGAATATCGACTAACGAATGAATATAATGTAGATATAAAGCTAACCCAGCTACCTTACAGACATGTTCGCTGGATTGAAATAGAAAAATTTGATCCAGATCGCTTTAGTTTAACTATGGATTCCATTTTAGGTGTAGATGATTTTGGTTCTCCTGTTATTTTGTTCCAAAATGAATGGACCGTGGATAAAGTAGAAGATCGCAATCGAGGAGTTATTTTGCATAATATCTCTATGAGAAATACGAAAGGACATTGAGTCGAGGAATAATTTAAAAAACAGAAACAATGAATAGACAGGGTAGCTATGCTATAATAATAGTGAGAAATTTCCTTCATAAATAAATGCAGCCAAAGAGGTGAAGTGAATGGCGGAAGTTCAGAATACGATGGTGTGTGTAACCCAGCAAAAGACATGTGAAAGACTCATTCGTAAGGGTGCCGAAATACGAGATGAAATCCAAGGAAAACTACTGGTGATCCATGTTACACCTAATGCACTACAGGTGTTAGGGAATTATCAACAACCAGAGGCATTGGATTACCTATATGAAATATCTAAATCAATGTCAGCCGAAATGACGGTGATTCGCTCCAAGGATACCATTGACACCTTGGAAACCTTTGCGAAAAAAAACAATGTATCTACCATTGTTCTAGGAGAATCATTAAAAGCATCCAAAGAGAATACCATTATTAATGACCTCCAAAAAAGACTAGGAAAAAAAGTGGCGATAAAAATAGTGCCCGTTTAAGATTCTTATAAAATAGAAGGCCGAAATGAACAAGAAGGAACCCGATAAAAGAGGTGCTGATTTGAAATCCAGTTTGCCATATTACCCCTATTCAGCGTATCAAAAGAAAAAATACGGGGGGAAAGTCTATAAAACACCGATTAACCTTCCAGTCACTTGTCCCAATCGTGACGGTTCCTTAGGATTTGGTGGTTGTGATTTCTGTGGGGAAGAGGGAGCAGGATTTGAAGTGCTTTCTTCTGAAAAACCAGTGAGAGAGCAGTTAGAAGAAAACATAAAGTATATCGGAAAGCGTTATGGAGCCCAGATGTTTTCTGCCTATTTTCAAAACTATACCAATACCCATATGCCGATGCCAGCGTTTAAGGAGTATATGGAAGCTGTATTGGATAAAAGAGTGGTGGAGCTTGCTGTCTCTACAAGACCAGACAGTGTTTCAGATGAACAACTGGACTACCTTAAAGCGTATAAAGAAACGTATGGAAAAAATGTCGTCTTGGAAATAGGGCTACAAACTGCTAACTACCATACTTTAGCCAATATTAATCGTGGGCATGGCCTAGCTGATTTTATTGATGTAGTGAATAGAATCAAGGAAAAAGGCCTAGAAACCTGTGCCCATGTGATCCTTAATTTGCCTGGAGACACAGACTTGGATATGATAGAGACGGCTAATATTTTGTCGGCTCTAAAAGTAGAGCAGGTGAAACTCCATGCTCTTTATATTATGAAAAACACAGTTATGGGGAATCAATATGAACAAGGTGAAATAACCATCATATCCAAAGAAGCGTATCAAAAAAGAGTGATAGGATTCCTGATTCATTTGAACCCAGAAATTGCAGTGCAACGACTTATTGGACGTGCCCCAGAAGAAAACAGCTTATTTGTAAATTGGAACATGAGCTGGTGGAAAATTAGAGATGAAATCATCGCAATGATGAGAGAAGAAAATGTCTACCAAGGCAAACAGGCGAAATTTTAAAAATATTTAACTTTTTTTGCAAGAAGAGAAGGTGATTTGGGTATCATGACGAATATGTCAAGTGTAAAAGAATCATAAAAATCGTCGATGGAGGGGTGCTAAATGATAAAAGTAGTGGTTGGAAAAAAAGGCAGTGGGAAAACTAAATTGATGGTAGAAATGGCCAATGAAGCAGTGAAAAAGACCAAAGGACATGTCGTATTTTTGGATGTGGACAACAGTCGAATGTTTCAAGTAGATTATCGAGCTAGGTTCATGCATTTAAAAGAATATAACATCGAAGATGAACATGAATTCTTTGGATTTTTATGCGGTGTTGTTGCTTCGAATTATGATATAGATCATATCTTTATTGACGGTTTAATGCAGATGAGCAAGACGAATCTCGAAGACATGGCTCCTTGGTTTGATCGTTTAGATAAACTGGAGAAAAAATATAATATTTCCTTTGTTATTGGCATAAGTTGGGAAGAGGAAGAAGTACCAGAATTTCTTCATCGTTATAAAGTCGAAAAACTTTCCTAAATTATGGGTTGTAAACGAGAAATCATATGAAACACAAGGGGTTGGAAAACAGTTGTTATGTTACGGAGCCTTGAGCTAGTTGATATATTGTTTATCTTGTGATATATTCAGCACCGAGAGAACATTCATTAA
The DNA here is from genome assembly GCF_055383815.1 of Tindallia texcoconensis. Taxonomy (NCBI): domain Bacteria; kingdom Bacillati; phylum Bacillota; class Clostridia; order Peptostreptococcales; family Tindalliaceae; genus Tindallia; species Tindallia texcoconensis. Next base: position 495,614 of record NZ_AP042431.1, on the reverse strand, counting down.
AAATGTATGCCATACCAAATAAGCAAAAGGGACTTTCGGTGTCCCGAATCAATCTTTGAAGGAGAATAACGATGAAAAAAACGAAAGTAGGTATCAATGGATTTGGTCGAATAGGAAAAGCGGCCTTAAAAGCGTGGTTAGAAGATGAACGTGGTTTAGAAATTGTAGCAATAAACAGTACCAGTGGCCCGGAAAAACATGCACATGTGTTCAAATATGATAGTTTATACGGTACCTGGCCAGAAGACGTGAAAGCAACTGAAAACAGCTTGAGTATAGGGAATAAACAAATCCAATTTACTGCATATAGGGATCCAGCAGAGATTCCTTGGAAAGAAATGGGCGTAGAGGTGGTTTTAGAAAGTACAGGTAAGTTTGCCTCGAAAGAAGCTATGGAAAAACACCTTGTTGGCGGTGCTCGGAAAGTGGTTTTGTCGGCACCACCAAAAGATGCAGAGGTGAAGCAGATTGTAATGGGAGTAAATGAAGAAACATACCTACCAGAAGAACATGATTTCTTGTCAAATGCTTCCTGCACAACAAATTGTTTGGCCCCGGTGGTTAAAATTCTAAATGATGCCTTTGGAATCCAGCACGGGTTGATGACAACAGTACATGCTTATACCAATGATCAAAACTTACTCGATATGCCTCATAGCGACCCTAGGCGTTCTAGGGCAGCACAAATGTCTATTATACCAACAACTACTGGAGCGGCAAAAGCCGTAACAAAAGTGATACCAGAGCTTGAAGGCCGTTTGAATGGGTTTTCGATGCGTGTACCAACTCCAGTGGTATCCGTTGTAGACTTTGTAGCTGAATTATCAAAAGAAACCACAGAAGAAGAAGTGAATCAGAAGCTAAAAGAAGCATCAGAATCCTCTATGAAGGGAATTTTAGGCTACTCAGATGAGCCTTTGGTTTCCATCGATTATAAACAAGATAAACGATCCAGTATTGTAGATGGATTATCCACAATGATGAATGGGCCTAAACTAGTTAAGATAGTTTCTTGGTATGACAATGAGTGGGGCTACTCACAAAGACTAATTGATTTGATGGCGTATGTTTCAAAGAAAGGTATCTAAGCAAGGAATCAGAGTGAACAGCTAATGCCAGACCGACATTCCCTTTTGATGAGCCGGGAGATGTCGGTCTTTTGTATTCTGGTATTTTTTAGGGAATTAAGGTATAATATAAGCGGAATAATTGAAATAAATGATAGGGAGTGACTCGAATGGAGAATATCGAATGGAATAAATTCTTAATTCCCTATGAAAATGCCGTGGAAGAACTGAAAGTGAAGTTTAGGAGTATTCGAACAGAGCTACTAATTTTTGGTGCTTATTCACCCATAGAATTCGTAGTAGGGAGAGTTAAGAAAGTTTCTAGTATATTAGAGAAAGCAAAACTATTAGAGTTAGAGTTGGATGAAATAGAAAATGGAATTGAAGATATTGCTGGGATACGTATTATGTGCCAGTTTGTGGAAGACATTTATACGGTAATGGACTACATTCACGAGCGAGATGGAAAAGATATGGAAATTGTAGCAGTGAAAGATTATATTACCAACCAAAAAGAAAGCGGATATCGAAGTTATCATGTGGTAGTTCGGTATCCAATACAAACGGCTTTTGGTCATAAAAAAATATTGGCTGAAATTCAAGTAAGAACATTAGCAATGAATTTTTGGGCTACTATTGAACATTCCTTGAACTATAAATATAAGTCGCGAATTCCGGAACATGTTAAAAATAGGCTAAAACGATCTGCAGATGCGGCCATGGTCTTAGATCAAGAAATGTCGGAAATTCGATATGAGATTAGAGAAGCACAAAAAATGTTTGAAATCAAATCAAACATTGTATCCAACGCTTTAACCATGATTCAAAAACTTAGGGTGAGAGGACTACACAGTCAGGCAGAAAAATACTACACTGAATTTGAATCTCTTTGGGAAAAGGGAGAAATGATTGAACTAAAAAAAATGGCCTATCAGCTGAGGTCTGTAGTGGATCAATATGATTTAAATGAAGAACAGGATAAAAGCGAGTAGTGCTGGGAGGGAAGGTATGATTTTTGGAATAGGTGACCTTCATTTAAGCCATTCTGGTGAAAAACCCATGTCTATTTTTGGCGAAGTTTGGCAAAATCATCAGCATAAAATAGAAAAAAATTGGAAACAAAGGGTTTCTTCCGAAGATGCAGTTTTGATACCAGGTGATATTTCTTGGGCCATGACCCAGGAAGAAGCCTGGGAAGATCTATTATGGATTGAAAATTTACCTGGAAAAAAATATTTAATTCGTGGAAATCATGATTATTGGTGGAAAAGCATCACCAAAATGAATGAAGCGTTTAAAACCCTACATTTCATTCAAAACCAGTTTTTTACCTATGGTCAATATGGGATTTGTGGGGCAAGAGGATGGGTACTTCCTGGATCATCAGATTTTAATGAACATGATGAAAAAATATACTTGAGAGAAGCCTTAAGGTTGGAAGCATCTTTAAAAGCGGCTAACAAGGCTGGGCAGGATCAGATTATTGTCATGATGCACTATCCTCCTGTAAACGAAAAAAAGGAACCTTCTCATTTTACCCGTCTAATGGCCCAATACAATGTGAAGAAAGTTGTATATGGCCATTTGCACGGAGAAGATTCCTGGGGAAATGGATCTATTGGGCAGGTTGAAGAAACCGACTACCAATTGGTATCCTCTGATTTTTTAGATTTTTCACCTGCTATGATTTATCTAGATTAACTAAATAAGCCCACTAGATCCCAATACATTTTTGATTTTATGTTGAACCATGCGTTTAATAGCATCTCTTCCTGGGCCTAAATACTTTCTGGGATCAAAGTTTTCTGTATTTTCGTCTAGCTCTTTGCGGATGGCGGATGTTATGGCTAGTCGAAGGTCTGTATCAATGTTGACTTTGCATACCCCTAAACCTGCAGCCTTTTGAATCATTGATTCTGGTACGCCTTGGGCATCCGGGATAGTCCCACCGTGTTGATTGCAGAGTTCGACAAACTCAGGTAAAACCGATGATGCGCCATGCAATACTAAAGGAGTGCCATTTAACTTTTTGTCGATAGCTTTCAAACGTTCAAAGTCTAGGGAAGGTGTGCCCTTAAACTTATAAGCACCATGACTAGTTCCTATGGCAACAGCAAGAGAATCAACACCTGTTTTTGCCACAAACTCTAGTGCTTCATCTGGATTTGTAAAGGCAGCGTCTTTTTCACTAACTTGAACAGCATCTTCAATTCCAGCTAATCGCCCTAATTCTGCTTCCACCACAACACCATGGGCATGAGCATACTCGACGACTCTTTTGGTGATAGCGATGTTTTCGTCTAAAGGATGATGAGATGCATCGATCATAACGGAAGTAAAACCGTCATCAATGCATTGCTTGCATATTTCAAAGTCTTCGCCATGATCTAAATGAAGAACAATAGGCAAGTCAGAGTCTTCTACGGCTGCCTCTACAAGTTTTTTTAAATAGATTGGTTTTGCATATTTTCGAGCGCCAGCAGATACTTGAAGAATCAGAGGTGATCTTTCTTCCTTGGCTGCATCTACAATTCCTTGGATAATTTCCATATTGTTTACATTAAAAGCACCGATAGCATAATGGTTCGCATAGGCTTGTTGAAACAAAGCTTTGCTAGTAACCAGAGGCATAATATCACTCCTGTCAGAAATTTTTAATAATGACTAAGGATATTCTAACACAGTGAAATGAAAGGTGCAATCCATTTGAAACCTGTATAAATTGGGATTTTTAAAGACAAGACTATTATTTTATCTGGAAATAGGGTAAAATAATAAATAAGTATGCACCAGTTCGTTACTGAACAGTAAGCTGAAATGAGGTGATTGATATGAAGGTAAAATCAAACATACCAAATATGGTTACGTTTTTAAATCTAACGTTGGGACTTTTGGCAATTGTTTGTATCATAAGAGAAAGATATTTGTTTTCGGCTTTGTTAATTATACTAGCTGCACTGATGGATCGTTTTGATGGAAGTCTTGCCAGAAAACTTGACGTAGAAAGTGAATTAGGAAAAGAACTAGATTCCCTCTGTGATTTAATTTCATTTGGAGTGGCACCAGCCATCTTAATGTGGAGTTTTCATCTTGCAGATATTGGTGTCATAGGTTTTTTCATTATGGTTTTGTTTGCAGTAAGTGGGGCTTATCGATTAGCTTTTTTCAATATCGTGGAGTTTGATGGTGTTTACATGGGGATTCCAATAACATTGTGTGGTGGGATAGTAGCATTGATGGCTATTTATTCCGTTAATTATGCAACCAATATTTATGTGCTAGGGTTTATCATGATTCTTTTATCCTACGCCATGGTCAGTAAGCGAATAAAACTGAAAAAGCGTTAGAGTCAGAAATAGAAGGAGTTTCTTTCGTTAAGAGCTGTTTCGGTGATGGGAACATTATTGGGGTTTTTATTTTGAGACGTAAAGGATGTTTAGGATGCAGTATGTTCCAGGACAAAATCTGTTCGAAAAATTTTTTCAACAGCGAGAAAGCCTTATATTTCAGTATAAAAAAGGTGATTTAACCAAAAAAGAGTACATTCAAGAAAGCCATGCATATTTAGTCCAACAGGATGTAAAACCCTTTAAAAACGTAGATAGTTTTGATAAAGTAGTTTTCAACTATCAATACTATAATATCATGGCCAAGTATTTTCATATTAAATGTGACTCATTTAAAAACTCGTCAAAACATCCTGAATTATCCAGAAAGTATCAGGAAAAGAGAGATAAACACTATCACTTAAAAGATAAAATGACATGGAGAGCAGCAGAATTAAAAGAATTTTACGACATAGAAGCATATTTTATTAAAGTGAGCTCTAGTCATCTTAAAAGAGTACTGTACGAAGTTGTTTTTACGGAGCATCCTACCGTTGTATTTCATTCTAAAAGCCACTGGCTAAGAGAACGACTAGAAAAAGAAGGGGTCTTTAGTGGACACACCAAACGCTCTGTTATTGAGAAATATGTCAATGAAAAATACTAAAACTAAAGGAGTGGTTTTATGTATCAAATTTATACAGCGGACCAGTACCTATGGGATGGTTTAAATCTAGATGGAAAAGTGGTATTAGAAGGTGGAACAAGTTGGGGTAACACTACCGATCGAATTGCAAGCAAGGTTAAAGAGAATAAGTGGAAAACAAAGTTGATTTCAGTAGACATTGATGATAGTCATTTTGATGAAATCAAAGACAGAATCTCAGATGTATTTATAGAGTTAACCCTTCGAAAAGAAGACTTGAGTCGTTTAGATTTTATGGAAGATAATTGCGTTGATGTGATTATATGTAATTACACATTGGCTTCTGTTAATCAGTTTCCTATGAGAGCTGTTCAGGCATTAGCCGCCTTTTATCGTGTTTTGAAAAAAGGTGGTCAGTTATTAATCATGGATGAAATGCCCATATGGGCCGTAGATCATCGAGACTACCCGTATTGGTCTAAACGATTAAGAGTGATTAAGAGCATTAGTGTTTTAAAAGCAATGGCATATTTTAACGAAGTCCATCCAACAGATTTGGAAGCAACCTTAAAAATGATGAACTTTCAAGAGGTGAAATACCAGGAATTTAAAGAGGCTATTGATTCAAGTTTGGCCAAACGATTTTTGGATAAACGCAAACAGACCTTGCTTAAAGGATATAATGATATTGAGAACGAAAATTTAACAAAAGGCTTTGTGGAAATCACAGAAAAACTTGTAAAAGAATTGGAAACAGAAGAGTCATTTGCGGCTCCGGCTTATATTATGAAAGCCATCAAATAACAATAATGCAAAATATAAAGATAAAACAAGAAGCCCGGATACTTATTTCCGGGCTTCTTTAGATGAATGGAGGAGCGGAGCAATGGATATTAAAAAAGGACAAGATATTGAATTAGTAGTAAAAGATAGCCTTTTTGGAGGGAAAGCCATTGGCTATCTTGACCAAATAAAAGTGACAACAGATCGAGGGGTTCCAGGGCAAAAATTACTAGTTAGAATTACGAAACGAAGGCCAGAAAAACTAGAAGGAAAAACAATTGAAGTGCTGGAAAAATCATCCATAGAAACAGAAAAAGCCTGTATCCATTCGGGTGTGTGCGGTGGTTGTTCAATGCAAGGAGTGGGATATCAGTATCAACTGGCAATGAAAAACAAACAGGTTATAAAACTCTTTAAAGAGGAACATATATCTGTAGAGGAGTGGCGTCAACCCATAGGCAGCCCACAAGAACAGGAATATCGAAATAAAATGGAGTTTACCTTTGGGAATGAATATAAAGAAGGACCCTTAACCCTTGGCATGCACCAAAGGCGTCGTCGATTTGATATTGTGGACACTTATGAGTGTCGGCTTATCGACGAAGATTTACGTCGTGTAAGGACTTACACGGTGAACTTTTTTAAAGAGAATCAGTTAAAGCCATATCATAAAATTAGTCGAGAAGGCACCCTAAGGCACTTAGTTGTTAGGAAAGCCTATTATACTGGAGAAATAATGGTTAATCTGGTGACCACATCAACACCGCAGGATCAACTCATTAGCAGTTGGACAGAAGGCCTCAAAAAACTGGCACTTGAAGGAAGTTTAAAAAGTGTTTTGTGGACTATAAATGATGCTTTGGCAGATATGGTAAAAAGCGATAAAACTATTTTAATGTATGGTGAAAGCAGCATTACAGAAAAATTGCAAGGAATCACTTTTAAAATCACCCCATTTTCTTTTTTTCAAACAAACAGTTCAGCTGCCAACAAGCTTTATCAAGTAGTTGCAAACAGTGTGGCAAAATCAGATAAAACCATATTTGACTTATATTGCGGTTTAGGAACGATTACACAGATTTTGGCCCAAAATGCAGAAAAAGTAGTAGGGATTGATATTGTGGAGGAAGCTATCCAACAGGCCCAAAAAAGCGCTGAGGAAAATGGGTTACCAAACTGTGAATTTATTGCAGGAGATGTAAAGGAAAAACTTAGTATGTTAAAAAAAGTTCCTGATATGTTGGTATTAGATCCGCCAAGACCAGGAGTTCATCCAGAAGCAATGGAGGATTTAATTCATATGAATCCAGCTAAAATACTATACGTTTCATGTAATCCAAAGACCCTAGTTCAAAACCTTAAACAGGCCATTGCTAAGGGATATATCATTGAGTGGGTTCAATGCGTAGATCTTTTTCCTTCGACTCCGCACGTGGAGTGTGTTGTGTTGATGTCAAGAGTGGATAAATAGAAAAACTGAAAATGCTTATAAACAAAGGGTTTCCAAACATTGAGATTTTATCTCGACTATTTCGCTAGAGATACCAATGTAGGGAAACCCTTATTTTTAGTGTTTGTGGTAACATATCAACTGCCCTTAAAGTAATAGGGTTGAGTTGACAGATTAGATATCACCTATTTTTACAGGGTGTGAGGAGACAGGATAGATGTGTAGTAGTGTAAGACTACCTTTGCATAGACTAAATAAGAAAATATTTGACCACAATGTATACTTATTAAAGATAATAATTACAGATTGCAGTTGTCAGAAATACCAGCTTAAGCTTGTTATTGTTCGTTTCTACGATTATAATATATAGTATACATTAATAAAAATTAAGAAGGTGGGTTCATGGATTATATCACAACTAAAGAAGCTGCTGAAAAATGGGGTTTAACCGAACGCCGAGTACAAGTCTTATGTAGGCAAGGGAAGATACCTGGTGTAGCCCGTCTTGGCTGGGCATGGGCCATACCTAAAGATGCACAGAAGCCAGAAGATGGTAGATACAATAGGAATACTGACAAAAAATAAGTAACGGAAGGTGAAGTAATATGGCGATGAAAAAGAGCGAGCTATACAGTAGATTATGGAAAAGTTGTGACCAATTAAGAGGTGGAATGGATGCCTCACAATATAAAGATTATATTCTGGTGTTGCTGTTCATGAGATATGTGACAGATAAATATTATGGAAAAAGAGATGTGCTCATAGAAGTACCGGAGGGCGGAAGCTTCCATGATTTAATAAAGCTAAAAGGTGACAAGGAAATTGGTGATAAAACCAACGTTGTCATCAGAAAAATGGCTGATGCCAATGACTTGGTAGGCGTCATTACAGTTGCTGATTTTAATGATGCGGACAAGCTTGGTAAAGGTAAAGAAATGGTTGATCGCCTTACCAACTTGGTGGCAATTTTTGAGGATCCTGAGCTTGATTTTGGTGGAAATGGCGCAGATGGAGATGACATTCTTGGTGATGCTTATGAGTATCTAATGAAACACTTTGCCACTGAATCGGGTAAAAGCAAAGGGCAGTTCTACACTCCGTCTGAGGTATCCAGAATCATGGCGAAGGTTATAGGTATCGAGAAGGCTAAAAGTCAATCTCAGACCATATATGATCCAACATGTGGTAGTGGTTCACTGCTGTTAAAAGTCGCCGATGAAGCCCAGAGAGGCGTTACCATCTACGGCCAAGAAAAAGATGTAGCCACAGTAGCTTTGGCTAAGATGAACATGATTCTTCATGGAAATGAGATAGCAGAAATTCAGCAAGGTGATACCATTTCATCCCCTGAGTTTAAAAATCCTGACGGAACCCTCAAAACATTTGATTTCGCTGTAGCAAATCCTCCATTTTCAACAAAATCGTGGAGTAGTGGATTAGATCCACAAAATGATGAATTTGATCGTTTCACAGGATATGGGATACCACCAGCAAAGAATGGTGATTATGCTTTCCTTTTGCACTTTATTAAATCACTTAAGAGCAAGGGTAAAGGGGCAATCATTCTACCCCATGGTGTACTTTTCAGAGGAAACGCAGAAGCGGAAATCAGAAAGAACATCATTAGAAAAGGCTATTTCAAAGGAATCATTGGGTTACCTGCCAATTTGTTTTATGGCACAGGAATTCCTGCAGCAATTCTAGTAATCGATAAAGAAAATGCTGAAGCGAGAAAAGGTATCTTCATGATTGATGCCAGCAAAGGCTTTATTAAGGATGGAAATAAAAATAGACTTCGAGAGCAGGACGTCCATAAGATCGTAGATGTGTTTAACAAACAACTTGAGGTACCAAAATTCTCAAGAATGGTATCTGTTGAAGAAATCGAGAGCAATGAATACAATCTCAACATTCCAAGATATATAGATAATCAGGAAGAAGAAGATATCCAGGATATTGCTGCTCACCTTCAAGGGGGAATTCCTGTTGTAGATATAGATGCGCTGCAGAAGTATTGGGATGTTTATCCTACGATGAAAGAGACTCTATTTAAAATAAATGGAAGAGAAGGCTATTATAATTTAAAGGTTGAAAAGGAAAAAATCAAAGAAGTCATCTTTAATCATCAGGAGTTTATTCTATACTCAGAAGAAGTTAATGCCATTACTAATAGTTGGGCAGAGCGTCATAGAGACCGTTTTCTCCATATAAGTTCAGACATCGATCCCAAAGCACTAATCCATGACATAGCAGAAGATATTTTAGAATCTTTCTCGTCGAAAACACTTATTGATAAGTATGATATCTATCAATACATGATGACTTACTGGCTGGAAGAGATGAAGGATGATGTCTATATGATTGTAGAAAATGGATGGATTCTAGATAAAGATCTTATACCAGAGAACCTTGTTATAGACAAATACTTCTATGAGGAAAAAGCAGCTATTGAGAGTATTGAAGCTGATAAAGATGAGATAATTAGACAGAAAGAAGAGTTTGAAGAAGAAAACAGTGGTGAGGAAGGTTATCTTGAAGAAATTAAAAACGATAAAGGAAATATTACCAAAGGTAGCTTGAAGAGTCGCATCAAAGAAATCAAGGATGATCCAGATTCGGTAGAAGAGTTGGGAATATTGGAAGCCTATCTACAACTGGTAGATGAAGAATCTGATGCAAATAAAAAGGTGAAAGATGCCATGAAGGCACTCGATAAAAAGGTTAATGAAAGATACAAAGTGCTCACAGAGGATGAAATCAAGACCCTGGTAGTCGACATGAAATGGATTTCTTATTTAGTGGGCGCAGTGAATAATGAGATGGACAGAGTTTCTCATCGTTTGGCATCAAGAATTAATGAGCTATCAGAAAGATATGGTGAAACATTGTCTCGACTAGAAGATAAATTGAAATCCTATTCTGAGAAAGTTGAAGAACACTTGGAAAGGATGGGATTCACATGGTAGAGGAAAGAAAAACACCAGAGGGATACAAAGGTACAGAAATTGGAATTATACCAGAAGATTGGGATGTGCAATCATTAGGGACCAATTCAATATTAAAAGCTAGAATTGGTTGGCAAGGATTGACTACTGCTGAGTATTTAACTGATGGAGAATACTATCTGATTACAGGAACTGATTTTGTTAATGGAAGAATTGATTGGGATAATTGTTATTATGTCGAGAAACAAAGATATGAACAAGATAGAAATATTCAAGTTCGAAAAAAAGATATCCTGGTTACCAAAGATGGTACTATTGGTAAAGTAGCATTTATTGATCAAGCCATGGGAAGAGCTACTCTAAATAGTGGTGTATTTGCAATTCGTCCACTTAAAAGTACTTATGAACCTGAGTATTTATATCATATCCTTATGTCACGTGTTTTCAGAGATTTTTTGGATAGACTAGCTGCAGGCTCAACAATTTCTCATTTGTATCAAAAAGATTTTGTGCATTTTGAGTTTCCAATTCCATCGATTACTGAACAAAAAGCTATGGCAGAAGCTCTATCTGACACAGATAATTTGATCCTCTCTCTTGAAAAGCTGATTGATAAAAAGAAGAAAATCAAGCAAGGAGCTATGCAACAACTACTGACCGGTAAAAAACGATTGCCAGGGTTTAGTGGGGATTGGGAAAATGATAAAGTGAAGAATATTGCAAGTGTTTCAACTGGTTCAAAAAACACACAAGATAACGATCCTAATGGGGAATATCCTTTTTTTGTAAGATCGTCGATAGTTGAAAGGATAGATACGTATTCATTTGATGGAGAAGCCGTTTTAACAGCAGGTGATGGGGTTGGCACAGGAAAAGTGTTTCATTATATAAATGGAAAGTTTGATATTCATCAACGTGTATATAAAATTAGTGATTTTTGTAGTCGAGTGCATGGATATTATTTTTACTTATATTTTAGTTTTAATTTTTTAGATAGAATCATGGCTATGACAGCAAAATCATCTGTGGATTCGGTCCGAATGGAGATGATTGCAGATATGGAGATACTTCTACCAGAAATCCAAGAACAAAAAGCTATAGCACAAGTTTTATCTGATATGGACTTAGAAATTGAAGCATTGGAAGAAAAATTAGAGAAAGTTAAAACCATTAAACAAGGAATGATGCAAGAACTCTTGACAGGGAGGATTCGGTTGATATGAGTGGTGTAGGTCAAGTGGAAAGAAAAACTCAAGATAGAATCGTCAAGCTTTTTTCTCATACGCTTGACTATACCTATCTTGGCAACTGGCATGAAAGAGAGAACAATGCAGCTATTGAAGAAGAATATCTAAGAAAGTACTTAGTTCGAAAAGGGTATACTCCTGATCTTATAAATCGCGCAGTGGATAAGCTGGTCAAAGCGGCTGGAAATCAGGTGGATAAGCTATACTATGCTAACAAGGCGGTATACTCTTTGATTCGATATGGTGCTCAGGTGAAAGAGCATATGGGAGAGAACAACCAGACGGTTTCTTTTATTAACTTTGATGATGTGTATGACAATGACTTCTATATTGCAGAAGAAGTCTCTATCAAAGGAGAACACAAAAAGCGTCCGGATATCGTTATTTACGTTAATGGTATTGCTCTGGGGGTCATTGAACTAAAGCGCAGCACGGTTTCAATTTCTGAAGGGATAAGGCAGAATCTGGATAATCAAACGTCCAATTTTATAAGACCCTTTTTTCACACCATGCAATTGATCATGGCTGGAAATGATACAGCAGGTATGCGTTACGGAACCATAGAAACCAAAGAAAAATATTACCTGACATGGAAAGAGGACGATAAAGCGGATGATAGATTATCATTAGAAGTTGAGTCGATTACTGGGTCCCTTGATTACGTTCTGGATAACCAGATTGTCGGGATGTGCCATAAAGAACGACTTTTGGAAATCATCCATGACTTTGTTGTTTTTGATAGAGGGGTAAAGAAACTGTGCCGACAAAATCAGTATTTTGGTGTGAGAGCAGCTTCACAAAAAGTGAAACAGCGTGAAGGTGGCATCATTTGGCATACCCAAGGCAGCGGCAAAAGTTTGACCATGGTTTGGCTGGCAAAATGGATCAGAGAAAATATTTCTGATTCCAGAATTTTGATTATCACAGACCGAGATGAACTGGATAAGCAGATAGAAAAAGTATTTAGAGGGGTAGATGAGGATCTTTATCGAACCAAAAGCGGGGCCGATCTGATAGAGAAGCTCAATGCTACAACTCCTCTGTTATTAGGTTCGTTGATCCATAAGTTTGGCAGAAAAGAAGGAGAGTTGAAAGAATCAGATTATGATCAGTACATAGCTGACCTTAAGAAGAGCTTGCCTAAGGACTTCAAGGCTAAGGGGGACATCTATGTTTTTGTAGATGAATGTCATAGAACACAATCAGGTAAGCTTCATGATGCTATGAAGGTCATTTTACCCAATGCCTTGTTTATTGGTTTTACCGGTACACCTTTACTTAAGAAAGATAAGCAAAAAAGCATTGAAGTCTTTGGAGGCTATATCCATACTTACAAGTTTGATGAAGCGGTAAAGGATAATGTCGTGCTTGATCTTCAGTACGAGGCCCGGGATGTAGATCAAGACATTACTTCCCAAGAAAAAATCGACAAATGGTTTGAAGCGAAAACAAGAGGGCTCACAGACTATGCTATCGTTAAATTAAAACAACGATGGGGAACACTTCAGAAAGTACTTAGCTCAAAGTCAAGATTAGTGAGAATCGTGAATGACATCATATACGATATGGAAACAAAGGACCGTCTTCAAAATGGAAGAGGAAATGCCATGCTGGTGGCGGGTAGTATTTACGAGGCTTGTAAGTATTATGAACTTTTCCAGTCAGAAGGATTTAAGAAGTGTGCAATTGTCACCTCCTACTCTCCTAATATTTCAGATATAAAAGGTGAAAGCACTGGTGAAGATCAAGAGACGGAAAATATTGAAAAATACGAGATCTATCAAAAAATGCTAGATGGAAAGAATCCTGAAGATTTTGAAGAAGAAGTCAAGAAACAATTCATCGATGATCCGGCTCAAATGAAGCTTCTAATTGTCGTAGACAAACTGCTTACAGGTTTTGATGCACCACCTGCAACCTATCTTTACATTGATAAGAGCATGCAAGATCATGGGCTTTTTCAGGCTATTTGTCGTGTAAATCGTCTTCATGGAGATGATAAAGAGTACGGCTATATCGTGGATTACAAGGATCTCTTTAAGAGTCTAGAAAAGTCTGTTGGAGATTATACTTCAGAAGCTTTTGATGGATATGAGAAAGAAGATATTGAAGGGCTATTGACAAATCGATTGGATAAGGCTAGAGAAAAGCTAGACACGGCATTAGAAAGTTTGGAAGCACTTTGTGAACCTGTAGCGCCACCTAAAGATACATTGGCTTATATCAGATATTTTGTAGCGAAGGACACACTTGATAAAGAGGCGGTAAAGGAAAATGAGCAAAAGAGGTTAGCTCTTTATAAGCATGTTGTAGCTTTTATAAGAGCCTACGCAGGTCTTGCCAATGAAATGGAAGATGCAGGTTATTCAAAACAGGAAGCGGATGAGATTATCCGTTTAACAAAATACTACGATAATGTTCGCCATGAAGTTATGCATGCAGCTGGTGATTATATTGATCTTAAAGCCTATGAAGGCGGCATGAGACATCTTATCGATTCTTATATTTCAGCAAAAGACAGCGAGAAGATCTCTGCCTTTGATGACATGTCATTGATTGACCTTATCGTAGAGAAAGGGGAGGATGCAGTAGATTCACTGCCAGAAGGAATAAAGAAAGATAAGGAAGCTGCAGCAGAAACCATTGAGAATAATGTAAGAAAACTTATCATTGATGAAACACCAACAAACCCTAAGTACTATGAAAAAATGTCAGTGCTTTTAGATGAAATTATAAAGCTACGAAAAGAGCAGGTAGTTAATTATCAAGAATACCTTGCAAAAATTGTAGAGCTGGCTAAGAGAGCCAAGGATCCTGGAAAGTCGGAAAGTTATCCTAAGACGATTAATTCCGGAGCAAAAAGAGCTTTATATGATAACTTAGATCAAGATGAAAGTTTGGTTTTAGCTATCGATGAAGATCTAACATACAACCGACCAGATGGGTGGAGAGGCAGTAAAATCAAAGAGCGGAAGGTCAAGTATGTCGTTGGAAGATATGTTGAAGATGATGAAAAACTTGATGAGATCTTTGAAATTGTGAAGAATCAAGGTGAATACTAGAATGAATAGCATCGTAATCAATGACATAGAAATTGAAGTTATAAAGAAAAATATTAAGAATGTTCATCTCTCTGTTCATCCGCCGGCTGGTAGAGTGCGGCTTGCAGCTCCTGAGAATATGGATGATGAAGCTATAAGACTCTTTGCCATATCCAAGCTTTCATGGATTAAGAAACAACGAAAAGAGTTTGATACGCAGGAACGTCAATCTGTTAGAGAGTTTTTATCAGGAGAAAGCCATTACTTTATGGGAACCCGATATCTACTCAATGTCGTTGAATCCAGTGAAAAACAGCGAGTGGAACTGCGAAATAAGAAGTACATGGACCTTTATGTTAGACCAGGGCATACGAAAGAAAAACGTGAACGGATTGTCAGTCAGTGGTATCGAGAGGAGCTAAAGCGCCTGATACCTGAGTATATAGAGAAATGGGAAGATACAATCGGTGTAACTGTTAATGAATGGGGCGTCAAACTCATGAAAACAAAGTGGGGAACCTGCAATGAACAGGACAAACGGATATGGATCAATCTTGAACTAGGCAAGAAAAATCCAAGATGCTTAGAATACATCATAGTTCATGAAATGGTTCATCTTCTTGAAAGAAACCATAATGACAGGTTTAAAGCGTATATGGATGAGTTTCTTCCAAACTGGAAGAGCATTCGAGATGAGCTTAATGAAATGATTTATGAAAGTAGTCAATGGACGTATTAAACAAGAAAGGACTGAATTTAGATGGCAGAAATAAAATATGAAATTAAAGAAACCATAGGCACTCTATCAGAAAATAATAAGGGCTGGTCAAAGGAACTCAATTTGATCAGTTGGAATGATAGAGAGCCTACATATGACATCAGAGATTGGGCACCAGAACATGAGAAGATGGGCAAGGGTGTAACTTTAAGTACGGAGGAACTCAAAAAACTTAAAGATTTGCTTAACGGATTAGAATTGTAATTATTAGCTTACTAGTTTCAACTAAGGGGGTGTAGGATTGAAAGCCACAGAAGCAAAACTACTGGAATTTATGAAAAAGTCTCCACAGTTTGTGATCCCAATATATCAAAGGACATACTCATGGTCCGAAAGAGAGTGCCGTCAACTTTGGGATGATATTATTAGGACGGGAGAAAATGAAGAAATTAATGCACATTTTGTTGGCTCAATAGTGTATATTGAAAAAGGAATTTATCAAATCACAAGCCAGTCACCTTTGTTGGTGATCGATGGGCAGCAAAGATTGACAACATTATCCTTATTACTTGCTGCGCTTGCTAATAAACTGGAACAGCAGCCACAAGGTGAGCAAGAATTAATTGATGGATTTTCACCAAGAAAACTAAGGAATTATTATCTACTAAATCCGGAAGAGGAAGGGGATAGACATTATAAGTTGATCCTTTCAAAGACCGATAGAGATTCTTTAATTGCTGTTGTTGGTAGTAAAGAAATCCCTAAAAACCATTCCATTAGAATTGTGAAGAATTACCAACATTTTCAGGAGTGGATAGAAGAATATGCTGATGATCTAGAGTTCCTTTGTAAAGGTATTGCAAAGCTTATTGTTGTTGATATCGCCCTTAGTAGGGATCAAGATAACCCTCAATTGATTTTTGAAAGCATGAATTCAACAGGCAAAGAATTAACTCAGGCAGATTTGATTCGTAATTATATTCTGATGGGGTTAGAAATTAAAAAGCAAACGTCTTTATACGAAAATTACTGGCGGCCAATGGAGATGGATTTTGGTCAAGAAGCGTACTCTTCCGATTTTGATGGTTTTATGAGACATTACCTGACAGTAAAAACAGGTAGAATACCACGAATTGGAGAAGTGTATGACGCTTTCAAAGAGTACTCATCTACAATGAAATCTAAAGGAACTGATATAGGGGATATCGTTGAAGACATAAGAAAGTTCTCTAAGTTTTACTGCTCTATGACTTTAAATCAGGAAAATGACAAGGGGCTACGTATCGCTTTTAATGACCTTAAAGAGCTTAAAGTAGATGTTGCATACCCGATGCTATTAGAGGTATACGACAACTATGAATCAGGTGAGATAACAAAGGAAGAGTTTGAAGATATTATTAGACTAGTAGAGGCCTATGTATTCAGGAGGAATATTTGTTCAATCCCAACGAACTCTTTGAATAAGACATTTGCTACTTTTATGAAAACAGTTGATCGAAAAAGCTATGTTGAGAGCGTTAAAGCTCAGTTTATTCTTTTACCATCCTATAGGAGATTTCCTAATGATACTGAATTTATCAAAGAACTCAAAACAAGGGATTTATACAATGTTCCGCGAAGGAGCTACTGGTTAAGGAGACTTGAAAACTTTAATCGTAAAGAGCATGTTGAAGTAGATCAGTATACAATTGAGCATATTATGCCACAAAACCCCAACTTATCAGAACAGTGGAAGCAAGAACTCGGCCCGGAGTGGGAAAGGGTGCATGAGATCTGGTTACATACACTAGGTAACTTAACCTTAACTGGGTATAATTCTGAGTACAGCGATCGATCCTTTATTGAAAAAAGAGATATGGAAAATGGCTTCAGAGATAGTCCCATAAAGATGAATCAGACATTAAGAAATATTGATATTTGGAATGAAGAGGCCATAACTGAAAGAGCTAAGGCTCTGAGTGATATTGCAGTAAAGGTTTGGGAGTCCCCAAAGTTATCGAATGATGTACTGGATAGTTATCGGCCAAGCACTAAAGAGAAAAATGGTTACACAATAGACGATTATCCTTTTTTATCTCCAAAAAGTACCTCATATGTTGAAAAGATGAGGAATTTATTTGACGCGTTAAGAAAAGAGGTCCTTGCAATTGATCCAGTAGTTGTAGAAGAACATCTGAAGTTATACATCGCTTTTAAGGCTGAAACCAACTTTATAGATGTGGTTCCACAAGCTAAAAGACTCAGACTTTCTCTAAATATGCCGTTTTTTGAGATATCCGATCCTCGAGGCATCTGTGAAAATGTTGCAGGTGTTGGTCGCTGGGGAAATGGAGATGTCGAGGTAGGATTTTCACATATTGATGATTTGCCTTATATCATGAGTTTGGTGAGACAATCCTTTGAGAGACAGATGAATAACAGTAATGGTTCTGAATAGTTAATAAAAGACTGATCGATTAGAGTAGATGACACCAATCTGGAAGTTCAGTAATTCATAATTTAAGAACACTGTCATTTCAATGCAGCTAGTATGTCTTAAAATGAGAACTGCCAAAAAGGCAATAGTAGCATGATGGCAAAAGTGTCAGATACCATGTTTTACAACGACTGTTGTCCTATCGCTAACACCTAGAGTCACTTGAGATGCAATCAAGCACTTTAGCTGAGTTATTGTTGCAGGAGAGAGTAGACATCTAATATTAGAAAATAGACATCTGGGACGGGCATGAATTTGGATAAAGGATTGCTCGTTTTTGCTATTATAAAATTTGGGAAGCTGGGTGCCTGATCTTTAGGATTTAAAGTAAATATTAGTTGTTATAAAGTTGTTGCGGAAAGAACCTATAAGTTAAGGGGGGAAAATCATGTCAATTAATTCATATTTAACAGAATTAGCAAGTGATCTTGTTTTGTCATCTGATGAAAAGTCAAGTATAGGAATTTCTATTGATACATTATCAAGAAGATTAGATTTGTACTTTAACAATGGAGAACTACACAAGCATTTTCGGTTTGGGTCTAGTACCAGAGGGACAATTTTACCTAGAAAAGCTGACTCGCGATCGGATATTGATTATATGGTGGTTTTTAAGAATCCTAATAATTATAAGCCTGATACTTTACTTGGATATCTTAGGAAATTTATGGAAACCTATTATTCAACATCAGAAATTTACAGAGATAGCCCAACAATGGTGTTAAATCTGAACCACATAAAATTTGAGTTAGTACCTGCAACTCAAGATTATTTTGGAAACTTATCAATTCCATCAAAATCAAATTTACTTACAGAGTGGATGAGTACCGATCCAACGGGATTTAATAAGAAGCTTACTGACGCAAATACCAGAAATAGCTCAAAATTAAAACCAGTAATTCGTCTTATGAAATATTGGAACCGAGGGAAATTGAAAGGATATTATTCATCATATGCTCTTGAAGAATGGATTGTAGATAAGTACTCATATCTTTCTAAGACTTCAGTTAAAGATTATGTTTATGAAGTTATAGAATCTCTTTCATATAATGGGGATGCCTCTGAAACATTTAAAAGCAATCTAAACTCTTCTAAAGATATTATTAAGAAGTGCAAAGAATATGAAGCAAATGGGATGTCATATTCTGCTTTAAGCGAAATAAAAAAACTCTTTCTAGAAATGTAGAGGTGGTATTATGAGTGAGCGTGTTGATTCCTTAGATAAGTATTATGAACAATTAAACTTTGTTGACCGGGTTAGTAGTGTGCTTTTCTGGTTAAATGCTTCGTTTTCGATATTAATATTTTTTTTGAAAGGCTATCCAGAAGTTAGAACAGTTTTGACATATATCTTCATTATTAATACTGTGTTGTATTTTATAACTGATAATTACCTTAGTATTTATTTGATACCTTCAGTAGAAGGGAAGAGAAGGGTACACCTTATTTCTAAGTCACTTGATGTTCCCTTAGATAATGAAATAACTAATAAATATTACAATAATGATTTAGAGCCATCAATTTTGAAACTAGGAGCTCATATTTTTGAGAATTCTTTATTCTCTAAAGAAGTTACAATAAGAATGTGTTCACAAGAAAGGAAAAAAATAATATTATATGCACTATTATGGGTTGGTGCTCTACTATTAAGAACGGTTAATCTAGAATTCTTAACAATTATATCTCAGACACTATTTGCAACAACTTTGCTAACTAAATGGTTGAAGTTAGAATTTTTGAGAAATAAAAATGAGCAAATATACCAATGTTTATATGATTTATTTTTATTGTATAAAGAAAATAACGATGAAAGATTATCTGCTAAATTCTTAGACTGTTTCGTTTCATATGAAGCTTCAAAAGCATATTCAGGAGTTAAACAATCATCAAAAATCTTCTTCGAAATAAATGATGAATTTACTGAAGAATGGGAGCGAATAAAAGAAAAATTGGATATAAAGTAAATGTAAAATTGAGGCCTACAGATTATAGACAAATAAACCTTCATAGATATCATAACATCAATTCAACCAAAAATAAGGTTAACTAGATCCTTAGATGAGGCCTCTCATACATATCTTGTCTATGCTATTAAATTGGAGGTGATTGTATGAACTTGTGGGAAGCGTATGATAAAATCGATGAATATCTGAATGAAAAATTACTTACAATTCCCCCGTATCCATGCGTTTCAGGAGGTATGGTAAAGAAGTTATTAGATTGTCTAGAAAATCCAGATCCAGCTTGGGGAGGATTGGATGGAGAAATATTAAGGATGGTTATTAACCCTTGGCAACGAGCATATCAAATCGAATATAGATACAAGCCATCAAAAGTATTTGCAGGTTCGATGAGAGTTATTGAAAGTGCTACGTATGATTTAATGATTGGTAACTACGTATGTTCATATATTAGCTTAGTTCCGGTTGTTGAAGCGGTATTAAGAGAATGGACTGCTGAGAAATTTGATGAAATTGAATCATCAAATAAGAATAGTGATTTCAAGATAAAAATCTTTTCAAAAAATCTAGTCAGTTATTTAGAGGAAAAGAATAAGCAAAGAAACACGAACCCTAAGTTTCAACAGTGGGTAAGTAATCAGATTAAATATTTTCAGTTTATGATGGATAAAGTCTTTTATCTTAGGTTTAAAGATTCGGAAGATGGTGTACAGAGAGAGTTTAACAGAAATAGAGTTTTACACCTTTTAGATAATATAGAAGATCCTCGAGTTTTAAGGGATAATAATACAAGAATATTTTTGTTGCTAGATATTATTGCTGAATTATATTTATGCTTTGATGATAATCTTTATGTTAAAAATACTTTTTATGCAGATTGTGAAGATAATACTGATTTTAATTTAAGATGGAAAATTTATCTCAAGAACAAGATGGATGCTATAAATTTTACAGATATGAATATAATACACTTTGCATTTCTAACCAAAGATAAAAAGGTTTGTTTATCTGAGGACAAAAAGAAGAGGCTTATTGAGCAACAAGAACATCTTATAAAGCTTATGGAATCTAGAAATATTAATGGAAAATAAGTATAGCGAGAAGTAAAGAAAGACATTATTAATGGCACATCCAGTAGGAACTTATATGAAGTGGGTTCTATTCTAAGTGAGCTAGAAGTTGTATATCTTAGGATACACGAAGAGTGAGTAAACTAAGAAATGGCTAATCATAGGGAGTCATAGGAATAGTTGTTAAATAGTGTGAAGAGGAAGTGGAAAATGAAAGATTTTATACAATTATTGAAATTACCACCATCGATATTAGCGGCAATCACGCTGGGTACAGGGTTGATTTTATTTCTTCCGTCTAATATTCTTCAAAGATTGGGCCTTGAAAATATACCAGAACTTTGGAGAACCATCCTAGGGCTATCATTTATTATTTCTTCATCTTTACTTGTCATTTATTTTATAATCAAAGTTGTGAAGTCTATTGTATCAACTTATTATAGAATACGATTCAAGAAAATATTTCCTAAAGTAATGAAGAATTTGAGAAGCGAGGAGCTTGCTGTTGTTGCACTACTATATAGGTCACCGAATTACACATCTAGGTTACCATACACGGATGGAGTTACAGTACGCCTTATTAGCAAGAAAGTAATACAGTTCACTTCATCAAATAATCTTGCTTACGGAGATGATTTGCATATACCTTTTACCATCACACCGATTGCGCAAGAGTATATTGATAGGAATCCTGAGTTGATTGAAGGTTACAGCAAGTCAGAATTAGAAAACCTTTACAAACGTTATAATAGTCTATTTTACTAATATGTATGGAGTCGGAAAGGAGGTAAAACCAAAATGAAATCATATATCATTAAAATAGAACTAGAAGAATCAAATCCACTCATTTGGAGAAGGGTCATTATGCCAGTAGGAGCGACGTTTAAAAGGCTTCATGATATTATTCAAAACGTGACGAATTTTCAAAGTGGGTATCCGCATTCAGGATATCACCTCTACGAAATTCAACTGGTAGAGGAAAACAGAATTGTTACTGATGATGAAGAAGCATATCTGGAACATCAACACTATAAGAAGAATAGAAAAATGTATGAAGAGCGGTTAAAGACCATGCCAGAGGATATGCTAGAGTTTGAAAAGCATCACCAGGAAAGACTAAAGATAGAAGTAAGAAAACCAAGTGGCTTAAAGGTAGATGATTACTTGGAGAAGTATCAGGAAATCAGATATACCTATGATTTTGGTGATAACTGGCGCTTCTCCGAATGTCAATGAATTTTTGAGCCATGTGCTGATTAATTTTTGAGCCACTGTGCTATCGAATAAATGAGCCAGTAAGCTTGAATTTTTTCTCTTTTGATCTTTGGCAACCAGAAATAATCAAAAAGTCCGTCGCCGAGGCTGTTAAGATGTGGTCAACGCCAAAGGCGTTTTCCAAGCAGTTGTGGGCTCTGTGGGTAACTCCTGTAAGGGAGTTATCCATAGAATCCATAACTGCGGCATCTTAATGGCCCTTCATCCCTGCTCCATTCGGTAGGAGGGGTTGTTCATGTTAATGATATGGGACCGAAACGTGAGGCGATCGACTAAGGCAGTGATCAGGGTAGGATTTTCAAAAAGTTCGGTCTACCTTGAGAATTCCAGGTTACTGCTGATGATGACACTGCTTTTTTCCGCCCGGTCAGAAATGACCTTGAAGAGAAGTTCGGATTGATGGCGGTTAAAACTCAGATAGGACAGTTCATCAATGATTAGCAGTTCTGTTTTTTGAAGCTGTTTTTCTAGCTTTTGCAGTTCCCGTTGGTCTTTCGCTTCTACTAATTGTGTGGCCAGGTTGGCAGCTGTAAAAAACTTGACCCGAAACCCAGCTTCGCAGGCTTTTAGACCAAGGGCAATGCTCAAGTGGGTTTTGCCGCCGCCTGAACTGCCGATCATAACGATGTTTTGTCGGTTTCGGATGTAATCACAGGAGGCCAGTTCGTGGATAAAGGCATCTTCCACGTGGTGCAGTCGTTTCAGATCCAGTTCATCCAGAGTTTTGAGATAGGAAAATCCGGCTGCTTTGATTCTTCTTTTCTCTTGATTGATCCGGCGGGATTCCAGTTCTTGTTTCATGATGGCCAGGAGAAAATCTTCATACCCCGGCTGGTCTGTTTGGCGGAGCACTTCCTGATACCGGGAAAAACTAGGAATTCGCAATTGCTTGGCATACTGAGTAATATTTTCAAAATGAGCCACATGTGTGACAAAATAGAGCCACCATGTTCGTCATAAGGAGCCACGATGGTCCTGACGAGAGCCACCTGATATATAATGAATCCATGTACAACACTGTACAAATTATGTATCAGGAGGTAGATCAAATGACTAAGTACCGAGAGCTTTTGGAACTCATAGAGGTGCGTCATCAAACGGCTTCCACTGTCTTTTGTACCCCGTTTCCAACAAAAGACTGGCATGGTCGTATTGGTGAACTGACACTTGCTGACGCCATCCTGGATCGAATCGTACATGATTCACACGTCATCTTTATTGATGGGAAAGTATCCATGCGA
The DNA here is from genome assembly GCF_055383815.1 of Tindallia texcoconensis. NCBI lineage: Bacteria > Bacillati > Bacillota > Clostridia > Peptostreptococcales > Tindalliaceae > Tindallia > Tindallia texcoconensis. The sequence goes on along the minus strand of NZ_AP042431.1, from coordinate 472,368 downwards.
GAACGGCAAGGGCTTCACGGAGCTTAAGAAGGAAAACATGGTCTTTAAGGCGCGAACAAGGAAGTGCCAAATCGTTAGCGAATCGTCGCGAAGAAAGTCTCTTAGCTAAAACAACAACGCTTTAAAGAAAAGAGGGTCACGGCCCCAAACTACGGGGCCTCTATGCGAGCTGGTCGCCTTGGAAAGGCAAAGCAAAGAATGCTTTGCCGCGACCTCTCGCATTTGGCCTGATAAAGGTAATGGTTTTTGACCATGATTTCTTCTTTTACTATTTCAAAGATCGAATTGATTAATGAAGGATTTACCAATAATGTATTTACTGGATCTCTCCAAATCACAGGATGGCTCTATATGTTGAACACAGTGGCTCTAAATCTTCACACTACTGGCTCGTTTTGATCGCTGTAAACACATACAGTGCGATGACTTCTTTTTTTCCTTTCATTGAGCCACCACCTGGTATTTTCGGTCATAGGCTGACAGATCCACGGGATGAACGGGGATGCCGGTAGGAAGACTTGTAATAGGTTCCATGGGTGGACTTAGCTCACTTCTGACCAGTTCAATAGTGGGTTGAATGCCTGTTGGTAGCCTATCTCGGATGGCCAGTAGGCGGTCAACACCATGATCGACACTCAGTTTTAACAGTTTGACAGTGTCTTTGGCCTCGTTGGGAAAGGTTCTACCCCAATCAAGGAGGGCGATTGCCTCGGACTTGCGAACAGGCTTTGCATGGTATACGGACCGGGGTTTTTGTTCCAGTAGGGGCAGGTAGTGCTCCAACTGGTACAAGACATCTCCCCGCTTGTAACTTCGTTGATGGATAGCGACTTTCTCTGCCTTGTAATAGCAGATAACTTCGTTACCGTAGGCTTTGACGCTGATCTGACGATCGACCAACTTGACAGGAACGGAGTAACGGTTTCGATCAAACTGAACAGTGCTGTCATCATAGACCCTTGCGCTGGCTGTTCGACTGGTGTCAAAGGTGTAGGCCGGTAATTTGTGTAGGGCGTGGCAATCCGCTGTTGATTGTTCTCCCACGGTTTGGTTTCGGCCTTGTATTTGGTGTTGTCGGTATTCCAGGCAGCCGGTTCTAAAAAGCTGGTTAAGTTCATCGATACTGTCTACTCGTGGGATCGGAACCATCAGGTTACGGCGAAACCAGCCCACCAGGTTTTCCACCAAGGATTTTTCGTTGCCGCTGTTAATATTGGTAAAATGCATCTCAAAGGCGTAATGGGCACCGAGTGCTTGGTAGGTAGCTTGTGGTTTAGCATGAAATCCGAAGCCTTCTTTTACCGCAACCCGGGCGTTGTCGAAGATGACTTTACTGGGAACGCCGTTAAAGTGGGTGAAGGCATCTACGTGGCCTTCTAAAAAAGATTCCTGGTTCTGCCGATGAAAGGCTTTCACATAGATGTCCGCACTGTAACATAATCGGTAACAGAACAGTTGGATTTTGGTTTTGACGCCTTTCAGATAGATGGTAGCTTCACCCCAATCCACCTGGGCGGCTTCACCGGGATCGAATTCCAGGGGCATAAAGGCTTCTTTATACTTGGGCCTCATTTCCTTGACCATATTGCGAATGGTGGACTCGCCACCAGTGTATCCTTTTTCTTTCTTCAGGCGGTGATAAATCCTTCTCGCGGTATGGCGCTGTTTTTTCAGGCCTTCTGTCTGGTCTTGTTTCAGGCAGTTCTGAATGAACTCTCTGACTTCTTCTGTTACAACAGTGGCTGCTCGTTCATAGGGTTTTCTCTCCCAGGGTACATGGTCGCCTTCACAGTATTTTTTTACCGTGTTTCTTGATATACCCAGCCTGCGGGCTATTTCACGTTGACCGATGCCTTCCTGGGTATGAATATGCCGGATTCGGCCATAAATGTCCACGTCCACGATCACACCTTTCACACTCCTGTCAATTGAATTATTTCTCTCAATTGTATCGGAGTTTGGGTTTGGTGGCTCACTTTTTCGTCAGCATTTTTGTTGTTAAAATTCGCAGAGTGGCTCACTTTTTCATCAGCACAAGAGCTGTTTTTGGCTCACTTTTAGATTAGCATACGCAACCAAGTAGGTGGAGCTGCATTTCCATGTAATAATCAAAGTGTGTGTGGCAATCGTTTTTTAATAAAAATGGCAAAACTTTTTGATAGTACAATCCGAAGTTTCGCTTTACTTTAATAATGCGTTTTCTTTTCTGAAACTAAGCCCATAAAAGAAAAATAAATGTGCATAATCAATGACACAGTCAATGATGGCAGCAGTCAGTTTTTCATCGAATAAGAAATTTTTCAGTGGCTACACTCCAGGTTGGTTGTAATGATCAAGTTATTTTGCTGATAACACATACTCATAATTTCTAAAAGTAATCCTGCTCCCTCTTGATGGAGTGGTATACCCCCATTCGGCGTAACTTAAATAATTTTATTGTGTTTCTTGACAAATAAAAAATCTTCTGATACCATTTAATCGAAAATGATTATCAATTTCAAGAATAAGGCATAAATTATCGCGGCAAATTTATGTGATGGAGATGATTTTTTGGCAAGAATGAGAGACCCAAGAATAAAAAAATGTAGAAGATTAGGATTAAATGTTGTTGGACTTCCAAAAGCAATGAAAAGAGCTAATAATGGACAAGCGAGGAATAATAGAAAGCTATCCACCTATGGAACTCATCTTTTGGAAAAGCAGAGGTTGCGAGCTTATTATGAAGTGATGGAAAAACAATTTAAGATTTATGTGAAGGCAGCTATGAAAGATAGTGGAACCACTGGAGACTCTTTAATTAAACGATTAGAGTGTCGATTAGATAATTTAGTATATAGGATCGGATTTGGAAGTACGATTAGGCAGGCAAGACAATTGGTTGTTCATGGACATATATGTGTGAACGGACAAAAGATAGATAGGCCTTCTTTTGCTGTCTCAGTAGGCGATAAAATATCACTTAAAGAAAAGTCTTGCAAAAATGATATGTTTCAAGAAAACTTTCTTAAAAATCCAGCGTCGTTATATCCCTACCTTACAAAAGATGAAACTAACTATTCGGGTGAGCTGATAAAATTGCCTGAGCGCCATGAAGTGCCAATAGAGATAAACGATCAGTTAGTTGTTGAATTTTATTCAAAAATAGTGTAACAAATTCTTGTAGTCGTAATTTTTTTCTAAATCCTCATTAACTATTTCGGATTACTTATGGTGAAAATAATCTGAAATAGTTCTTTTTTTAGTGGTAGCTAAACAATCTATGGATTAATCTGGTAGACAACCAAAGTTAGGAGAAATCTTATGAAGAGAGGACATGTAAAAGATAATTTTCATTTCTGGGAAGATCAAATAAAAAAAACGGATCGTCTTTTAATTGGAGGAAATGATGAGAGAAGAATAACTTCAGAAACGATCATGATGTACATAGAAATTATCGATAGGCAAAAAAATATCTTAAGATCAGGATGGAGCAGCTATGAAGACATAGATACAGCCCATGGATTTTTGCAATATGTGTTTATACCAACAGCTTATTATACATGGGTAGAAAGGAAAAGTGAAGGATTGTGGATTCCTTTATCACCATTTGATGTTCTAAAGCATGAGGTGCTGAAGGCAGTAGATGGGGTAGAAGAGAGGGTATTGGTAGACGCTGAAAAGATGGAAAAAAAATATGGTTTGTTAAGTAATATGTGGGGGATAGGGCAGAAGGAAAAGCTGATGAAATTGAAAATTTTTTGTGATGATTTTAATAAAATATGGAATAGAGAACCAGATCAAAAAATATATATACGAATTTTCCAGAAACCTGCAGAGATATATCAGCATATCTGTGAAGGTGAATTCCAAGAAGTGATTGAAGAAGAAATATCTATGCCTTTGGAAGACTTGAAGTTTATTTGTGATCAAGCTTACGAGCAGCCATTGATTAATAGGAATATGATCAAAATGTTAAATAATATAATTCCTCTATGGTTTTAATACTCAAAAAAGAGTTGTATGTAATCAGCCTAAATCACAAACACACCCGTTAATTATGATGAAAGAACAAGTTTTCTTACTGATAAGAGGAGGATGGTTGATTTTTTGTCATTAGTAAATTAGGATGTTGGAAATAGAGAATAAGGGAGTCCATCATGTATTAAGGAAAGTTCCATGGCTTTTTTGAAAGGTAGAATTTTGTTTCAATCAATAGCTTTTTGGTAGGAAGATCTATCCTTGGGTATAAAGCCTAAAAAAGAAAGGGAATAATCTGAAAAATTAACAATCCTGACTGTCAAGGTCCTTACTAAAAGGAGATGTGTAGCTGAGGTTTATGTGTAGGTGGGTTGGAAGGTCTAATAGGAAGGAAGATGCAAGATGAAACTTTGTGTTCAGGGATCGGGAAGACCAGCGGTACTGTTGCACCAAATAGGGTCATCTTATGGAATATGGAAGTATCAGGTTGACGAATTAAAGGAAAAATACCAGTTGATTTTGGTGGATTATTATGGACATGGAACATGTACGGACGTGCCAGATCATATTAGTATTGAAAAAACAGCGGAAGATTTAAATAAGAAGCTGGAAGAAATGAAGATTGAAAATGCGGTTTTAGTAGGGCATGGCCTTGGTGGTATGATTGCTACAGAACTAGCCTTTTATAATCGCAGTAAGGTAGTTCGTCTTATCCTCATGGATATGTTTCCTAGACGGAAATCATTTAAACTAATTAGACAGCTTGATTTGGAACAGTTGAAAAGAAATAGAACAGTTGTTATTCAAGCCCATTATAAGCATTTAATTGAAGATGAGGATTTAAGAGATGTCGTCGTAAAAGAGGCATTGATGACCGATGAAACAGCTTATTATGAGTATATGAAAGAATTGTTGGAAGCGGATTACACTAATAAGCTCAATCGATTACATGCGCCAATTCATTGTTTTTATTCCTCTATTGCAGGAAAGAATAGGCAAGAAATCAAAAATATGAGGGAAAAAGCAGGGATCAAAAGCATAAAGGAAGAAAGACTCTATTATTATCCTAATAGCAGTCATTTCATGATGCTAGATCATCAAAAGGAATTTACGAAAGATTTGGACGAGATACTAAATCTAGAAAAAACAGATAGCTACTAATGCATATAATCAAGAAAGAACCCAGACTTGGTGGGTTCTTTCTAATCTGTAAGAAAATAAAATGAAAAGGTTCTCTATTTTTGTCCGAAAGTGTTCCAATGAAGAACTTCATTTAAAGGTCGCTTTTCTGCCACAAAAGACTCATCACTATACCCTAAAGAGACAATGGATATTAATTCAAGCTCTTTAGGAGCGTTTACAACCTCCTTGAGTTTTAAAGATAAATCATCATAAAGTGGTAAAATTTGGCAAGGTTCTCCTTCGCACATGGGAATATCATCATTTTCGTAGAAAGGTCCTTTGCATCCTCCGATCCAACAACTCTTCAATCCGTGAATTTTGGCAGCTACGATAAGGTTTTGAGTGGCTGCAGAACCATCTTCTACAAAGTACTCTGTATGGGTATTGCACAGTACGATTATACAAGCTGGTGAATCTTTAAGAAACTTACCATTTACATGAATCTCTCCAAGTGCCTGCAAAATAGATCTGTCTGTCACTACGATGAACTCCCAAGGCTGGATGTTTCGTGCTGTGGGAGCCATTCGGGCGGCATCTACGATATCCATTAGTATTTCTTTATTAATGGGATCGCTTTTGTAAGAACGAATACTCCGAATATCTTTCATAAAAGCAGTTTTTTCGGATTGAAAAGACATAGTAACCCTCCATTTCTTATAGATACAAGCTTTGATAGTTGAATGTGAATATTCTTAATTATGAATAGGATACCCATTTTACACAGGCTTCAAAACAAAAATATTGATGTTTGTTTTTAGCGATGTTATTCAATAAAAGCGTGATAAATGGAAGTGACGGCTTTTTCGAAATCTTTGTTTTCTACTCCAACAATAATATTAATTTCGCTAGATCCTTGATCAATCATTCGTACATTGACATCTGCTTCATATAAAGCCGTAAAAAGTCTGGAAGAAATGCCTGGCGTGTAAGCCATTCCGTGACCAACCGTAGCAACTAGAGCCATATTAGGATGCACTTCAACTAGGTCAGGTTTACAGTGAACATGGATATCTTGAATTAAAGCATCTAATTTACCACAGAGTTCATCGCTTTTAATAATCAAAGATAAACTATCGATGCCGGAAGGTGTGTGTTCAAAACGCACTTGGTGATTCTCTAAAATAGAAAGGAGTTTTCGGACAAAACTAATATCATTTTTCATTAAGTTCTTCTCAATAGCTAAGACGGTAAAATCTTTTCGGCCTGCAATTCCAGTGATAGATCCTGGTGGATCAATAGGATCTCGGTAGCTCACAATCATCGTTCCAGGATTTTCTGGTTCGTTGGTGTTTTTTACATTAATTGGGATGCCAGCTTCTAAAACTGGAAATATAGTTTCTTCATGCAATACTTGTGCTCCCATATAAGATAACTCTCGGAGTTCCCGATAGGTGATGGTTTTAATAGGTTGACAGCCAGGTACGATTCTAGGATCTGTGACTAAAAAACCAGATACGTCTGTCCAGTTCTCATAAATGGTAGCGTTGCTTATTTTTGCAATAATAGCACCAGAAATATCTGATCCACCTCTTGGAAATATTTTAATGGCACCATCTGGAAGACTACCATAAAAGCCGGGAATGATATATGTGTGTTCATCCAATACATAAGACTCCATTTTTTCTTGTGTTGATGCTAGGTCGATGGTTTCATCTGGGTGGAACTTTATAACATCAGCGGCATCCAGAAATTTGCAATCCAAATAAGCTGCCAGTAAAAGTGCATTTAGGTATTCGCCTCTGCTTGCCACGTAATCTAAGGAAGCACCTGAGGAAATTTGGTCTTGTATATCTTGAAGGATGGCGTTCAGATCTATGGAGATGGATAGATCTTTTGCGATCTGAATATATCGATCTGAAATGACCTTGAAAATTTCTGTAAAAGGAACCCGGTGAGAGACCTGGGCGTGGCATAAATAAAGTAAATCTGTAATTTTAATATCTTCATGATGCCTTTTGCCTGGGGCAGAAGGGACGATGAATTTTCGATTTGGGTCTTGAGCGATTATTTGTTTCACTTTTTGAAATTGGTTGGCATCGCATAAGGAACTCCCACCAAATTTTGCTACTTTTATATTCATAGAAACGACACTCCCTACTTTTATGATACAAGCATTATAATTCAAATTTTCAGAAATAGTCAATGGTTTATTCATATTTGGAACAGATGGATTGATCCAAGAAAACGACTCTGGTATACTAAGGGTACATAATGCTAAAAATAAGGGATAGGAGAAAGATATGGTTTGGGTGTATATGTTAAAGTGTAGGGATAACTCTTACTATACTGGGTGGACGAATGCTCTGGAGAAGAGAATTAAAATGCATGCGAGAGGTAAAGGGTCTCGTTATACGAGAAGTAGACTTCCGATTCGATTGGTATATTGTGAACAGTTGACGAATAAAAATGAAGCATTAAGGCGAGAGTATTTTATTAAACAATTAAGCAGGATACATAAGCATCAATTGATCAATAAAGATACCGCAGGCTAAGCCTGCGGTATCTTAAAATATAAAATCGATAGTTAATGTAGAAATGCTTATTCGGGTTGTCTGGCTCCCATTTCTTTATCAAGAAGGTAAAGGATATGCCCCTTAGCACCAACTCGCTTGATTTTAGCCAGTAGTTCTTGGAAGGTTGCTTCTTCTTCTACCTGCTCGTCAACGAACCAGTTCAAAAAAGAAACAGCTGGATAATTTTTTTCTTCGATGGCAATTTCCATTAGGGAATGGATTTTCTTTGTGACAAACTGTTCATGTGCAAGGGCATCTTCGATAACGGATTCTACAGATTCAAAGTCGCCTTTTGGTTCATCCATGGCTTGGATGCGAACTCGTCCATTCACCTCATCGATAAAATCAAAAAACTTCATGGCATGCATTTGTTCTTCCTGTGCTTGGATTCGAAAAAATTGTGCAAAGCCAGGGAGATCTGAATCCATAAAGTAGGCAGACATGGCAAGGTAATAATTAGCTGAAAACATTTCGTGTTTAACCTGATCGTTCATTTCTTTTAAAAGTTTTTCTGAAAGCATTCAAATTCCTCCTATTGGGATACTGATGATCCTATTAAAATAATACTCTATTTATATATACGCAAATACCAAGAAATTAAACAAGTTTATTTGAATAAAAGGAGTGCATTGCATTGAGATATAGACTGTTGGCTACGGATATGGATGGAACATTACTGGATGATGGGAAGAATCTGTCGGAAAAAAATGTTCGTGCATTGCAAAAAGCATATAAAATGGGAGTGGAGGTTGCTTTGTGTACGGGCAGACCATTTCATAATGTGGAACCATACTTAAAACAAATTGGAATGAAGTGCTGGTTGATTACAAATAATGGCGCCGTGATTCGAACACCAGATCAAGAAATAGTAAAAACTCAGTACATTGATGAAAGATCCTTGAGTCAGGTGTTGAAAATTCTTGCTGAAAAACCCTCTTTGTACTTTCATGGATCTGATGAAGGGTGTACCTATGTTAAAAGTAGATGGAGCCACTTTGAAAAGGCATATCGTTTTGAAAGGAAAAGTAAAAAGAGTGCCTTAAGTTCATTGGGACGTGCACTGAATTCAGCTTGGTTTACATCGACTTACCAATTGGTTGAGTTTAAAACCTTTATAGAGCGGGGATATCGCATGACAAATTTAATTGTTATTTCTGCTGATCATTCTTTGCTAGAGGCAAAGAAAAAACAAATAAAAAAATTGCCTGGTCTATTTGTAACCCGGTCTGGTGAAGACAATATAGAAATTTTAGACAAAAGTGCAACCAAAGGAAATGCTTTGAAAGTTTTAGCGGATCATCTTGATATATTGCCAGAAACCATTGTTGCCATAGGAGATCATGATAATGATCTTACGATGATTGAGTATGCGGGCGTGGGTATAGCAGTGGAAAATGCAACACCATTGCTTAAAAAAAATGCAGACTTGGTAGTCTGCGAGAACAATCAAGATGCATTGTCCTGTGCTTTCGATAGGTTGTTTCATCCATAAATCAATTTGAAAGCAAAAGTAGTCGAAGGATGAAGGGGAGCATGGTGATGGCAATCACCAGAATGGTTGCAATCCATATAAAGCGTTGGGTGCTTTTTTTCATAGAATCGCGATCCATCCGATAATGAGCCCAGAAAATCATTCCAATAGCGAAAAGCTGAAAGTAAGTTTGAAATGGAGCTAAAGCTGAAGCGAAGGAAAGACTGAGGCCGCCCAGACCGAGCGACACAAATAATATAGGCATCACTCAGCAAAAAGCCGATAGTCCAGCTCCACCAATGGCTCCAATGCTCATAAGTTTTGACTTAATTTCTTTCATAGGGATCATGCCTTTCTATAGATAGGATTGTGTTCTTAGAGAGTACTTTAACTATCTTACCCAAAACAAGTAATAATAAAATAAAACTCGTGATTTGGATCAAATATTCAGATATAATGAAAAACACAGAAGATATCGACAGGTTTCCGAAGGTAGTGAAAAACCGTTAAATATGTGGGAGGATTAAAAGAATGGAGTCTAATCCGAAAGTAAACGTACTCGATATTAATTTAAGCAATGAAATCATTGAAGAACGTGAGTTGCCGCAGGAAATAGTAAAGCTATATTCGGATGGAGCTTCTTTTGGCTTATACTTATTGCTTCAGGAAATGGACCAGAATGCAGACCCGTTGTCTCCATCTAATGCCCTTATTTTTACCTATGCGGCAAGTATAGATTTAAAAAAAGCAGAGAATGATCTGATAATTACCACGAAGAGTCCCTTAAACAATTCCATTGGAGATAGTAAAGTGATTAGTGCTTTGCCAAATCTTTTGAAGGAAAGAGAAATTCATGCTATTGTTTTCAGAGGAAAAGCGAAAACACCTGTTTATCTGCATATAGGCAGGGACCATCTTTCCATAAGAAGCGCAAAGGGTGTATGGGGAAAAGTGTCTGATGAAGCAGCAAGAATCCTTAAAAAAGAGTCTGATGAAGAGAATGTAGAAATTGTTCAGATTGGGCCTGCTGGAGAAAACATGGTAAAATATTCTTGTATTATTTCGATGACGAATAGAGCCAATGGGAGAAGTGGTACCGGTGCCGTCATGGGATCCAAGAATTTAAAAGCGATTGTGATGAACCGTTCAATAGAATAGCTAAAGAATAGGTTCGAAGGCGGAAGACACGTATATGCAAAGCAGTGAAATGAAGAAAGGGTGTTTAGCCGATGCTTCAAAAACCAGCAAAGGATCGAAGAAACAGGCGTAAAGGACAGGATGTAGGGCTCAAGCTAATTCAATGGATTGGGTTGATATCATGGATTTTAATGGTTCCGCTATTAGTATTAATGGATAGAGCACAGCCGCAATTTGAAACCTTCTTTGATCGTTACTTTGATATTCAAGTTAAAGCTGGGTGGGATTACGAAGTACTGCGGTATGCATTCTATTTAATGCTTTTATTAATGTTTTTATCTGGAACAGGTCTATTGATCAATAAAACTCGAAACAAGCGTAAAGAAGATTCCTATCGGATGAATTTAATAATTATGTTTATCTTTTCCATTTCTGGAATTATTTATTACTTGAGTCGCGTATGATGAACAGGTAGAAAGGCCGTGTGGAGATATGTTTACAATTATCCCTGAGAAAAATGCTGTAAAACAGGAAAATTTACCCATTAAAGTATGGCTTCCAGATCCAAACTGGCTAGAGAAAGGGTGTCTTCATCAAGCTGAAAATTTGTCCCGCTATCCCTATGCCGTGAATCAAATTGCCTTAATGGCTGATACGCATCAAGGATTTGGAATGCCTATAGGTGGTGTGATGGCTACTAGAGAGGTTCTAGTGCCTAATGCGGTTGGCGTAGATATTGGATGTGGCGTTGCTTTTAGTGAAACGAATATCCCCATGGAAGAAATTTCAAGGGATCAATTAGATACACTGGTTAAAGAAACCATGCGTCAGATTCCCCAAGGGTTTAATCGTCATAAAACCCCTAAAAATCCAGAATGCATCAAACAGTATAAAAAACAATATCCAGAAGAAAAACAACATTTTCAACTCTGGCAGGAACTGGAGGCGGCTTCTTATCAAATGGGAACTTTAGGTGGAGGCAATCACTTCATTGAGTTTCAGGAAAATGAGAGCGGCAATCTGTGCATCATGATTCATTCTGGATCAAGAAATTTAGGGTATAAAATTGCTGGATACTTCAATAAAATAGCTCAAAGTAAAAGAACAGAATGGAAAAGCACGGTTCCTAAAAACTACGAACTAGACTTTATTCCTATAGATTGTGACGAAGGTTATTCTTATTTTAACTGGATGAATCTAGCTCGTTCTTTTGCCTGTGAAAGTCGAAAAAAGATGATGGAGAGTATTTGGCTTGTCTTTAAAAAGCATGCAGGTTTTCGGATTGAAACCAAAGTCCTGGATGTTCACCATAACGATGTAAATCAAGAAAAACATGGTGGAGAAATGCTTTGGATTCATAGAAAAGGAGCTATCAGAGCTGGAAAAGATGAAATAGGCATTATTCCTGGGTCTATGGGACGGAAATCATATCTTGTGACTGGGCTAGGGAACACCGAATCATTTTTGTCTTGTTCTCACGGAGCGGGTAGAAAAATGAGTCGGAAACAAGCAAAACAACAATTTGACCAGCAAAAAGTAATCCAGGATTTGAGAGAAAGTCAGGTTATTTTGGGTAAAAGTAAATTAAATGATGTAGGAGAAGAGGCGCCTGAGGCGTATAAAGACATTGACTTTGTACTAGAGCAGCAGAAAGACCTGTTAAAACCAATTCAACAGTTAAAGGGAAAAGCCGTTATAAAAGGATAAGCGATCAGGTTGAGAGAAAGGGAGGATTTTGATGGAAAAGCAATATGTGATCTTTACGTTAAATGATGAAGAATATGGAGTTGAGATAAACCATGTTCAGGAAATCACGGAATACGAAACAGCGACCAGTGTTCCCAACACCCCGAATTTTATTGAAGGGATCATTAATTTGAGAGGCGAAATTGTTCCCATTGTCAGCATTAAAAAGCGTTTTGAGTTACCAGAGGTGGAAGTAAGTGAGGATCAACGTGTGATTATTATCAACCTAGGATCCAAACAGGTTGGGTTCGTTGTGGATGATGCGTCTCAGGTCATTACGATGGATGAAAGTCAAATTGAAAAACCACCGGAAGTAATTGCTGGAAGGGATCGCGGTTATATTACAGGCGTTGGAAAAGTGGAAGACAACATTATCCTATTGTTAGATTTAGAAAAAATATTGTCAGAGGATGAAAAGAAAGAAATTATTGAAATGGAAGAATGATGCCATGGATATGATGAATAATGGAAACAGGGCAACGGATGATAAGGGGCCGTTGTCCTTTTTGAATCATAAAAACAAAGGCTCATGTATTTGTGACATCAGATGTGTACTTTTCAATTTCACTGATGTACAATTAAATAAAATATGAAAAGCACATTGAGGTGAATGGAGAATGGAAAACGTAATGGTACGCGAGCCTAAAAATATGCCAGCAGAAATTCGATTGACATATGGAAAATTGTTAGGACTCATGATTTTGGCACAACAGCGACCTGAAGCTATTGCCATGCAGGAGTTTTATAGGGCTTTAAGAAAAATTGAAATGAAAGACAAAGATCGACAAGTAATATTTGAATATATGATGGACCCAGACGAATCTGCGAGCAGCTTAATTCAAGTGATGATGAGTATTAAAGAGGAACAGGAGCGCAATTTACTTCGATTTTCTTTGTTAGAAGATCTTTATCGAATTATGAAAGCTGATTTTTATGAAGATAAAGAGGAAAAGAGTTACTTTGATGAAGTGGTAAGCGCCTTGGAAATTCAACCTCAGCATCTGCAAACCGTAAAGGATACTTATGAAAAAGAAGATCTTTATGTACCAGGCATGAAGAAAGAGACGTCGGTTGAATTACTCATTAGGTACACAACAGGAATATCCATAGGCGTAATGACTGCTGGAATTATTCGGAAATCTATACAGAAACAAAAAAATAAGAATTCAGGGATTGAAATTCTAACCATTCTTTCTTCTAGCATTGCCGCCTTTCAAACTACACAATGCTTAATGCAACTAAAAGGAAGAAAAAGTCGATGGGTCCGAAAAAAACTATTAAAAGAAAAGATAAAACAGGAACAACAATTAGTAAAAGACATCAAAAAAGATCATCGTATGATTCGGCAGATCATCAAGAAAAAATCTAGCCAGTTTATGCCAACTTTTTCTTGGGAAGACGTGTTAGTCCTGTTGGAGAAGACACTGGCTTATTTAGAGAAATAGGAAGTCATTCTAAGAAAAGGGTATGGGATTCACTGGTGTAGATGGGTATGAACAGGATAGAGGACGCTTTTCTTTTATTAATCAAAGAGAAAAAGAGTCTTGGAATATACTCTAGAAGAATGACATAATATTTTGGGAGCGCAATAATAAATCGGAGGAGTAGAAATGAAAATAGGGATTCCACAAGCGTTACTTTATCATTATTACTATCCTTTTTGGAAAACATATTTTGACTCACTGAAGATTGAAACAATCATTAGTAGTCCAACCAATAAGCACATTATGGATATGGGTGTTAAGCACTCTGTGGCAGAAATATGCGTACCGATTAAAGTCTATCTGGGTCATGTGTTGGAATTGATAGATAGAGGTGCAGACTATATCTTTGTTCCTCGATTTGTTTCTATTCAAAAAGGCCAGTTCTTTTGTCCTAAATTTATGGGATTGCCAGATATTCTTCGACATTCTTTTCCTGAAATGGAAAAAAGCATGATTGCTCCTTATATTGAGAGTACGACAGAAGATTTGGCAACGTCTATTAAACAATATCAAATTTTTGAAGAAAAATTTGGTGTATCACGTAGGGACAATCGAAGAGCCTTAAAAAATGCTGAAAAGGTCTGGAAATCATTTCGGGAATATAGTCTGCAAGGCTATGACATCTCAGAAGCAACTGCTTTAGCGATGAAAGATGGAGATAAGGCCATGAACATCCGTAAAATTCAAGTAAAAGAAAAGGTTGAGTCTTTAGAAGTTACCATAGGCGTATTAGGATATGTATATAATATTTATGATTCTGCGATCAGCCTGGATATTCTTAATCGACTAAAAGGAATGGGCGTTAAAGTGAGAACTTTTGAAATGGTGGATGAGGATGTGCTGAAGGAACAGTTAAAAAGCATGCATAAGACCTTGTTTTGGACTTTTAGTGACAAATTATTTGCCGCTGGCAATCATTTTTATCAAGACTCTGAAGTGGATGGAATTATCCATGTGACAGCTTTTGGATGCGGCCCTGATTCTATGCTTGGAAAACTATTGGAACTAGATTCACCGAAGCATGAAAAACCCTTCATGACGGTGCGAATAGATGAGCATTCAGGGGAAAATCACCTTCAAACCAGGGTAGAAGCGTTTGTGGATATGTTAAAAAGAAAAAAAAGAAAAGAAAAAAAGGGGGCCTTGGCATGAAAGTAACCTTTCCTTACATGGGGACAACGGTGGTATATAAGAAGCTCCTTGAAATGTTGGGTCATGAAGTGATTTTACCCCCCAAACCTACCCAGAGCACCATAAACTTAGGGGTCAAATACAGTCCTGAATTTGCTTGCTTTCCCTTAAAAGTGATTATGGGAAGCTACTTTGAAGCCATTGAAAAAGGTGCGGAAGTCGTTGTGACATCCGGTGGAAACGGTCCTTGTAGAGCTGGTTTTTATGAGCGTGTTCATCAGAGAATTCTTGAATCGGAGGGGCATCATATCGACTTTATCGTATTTGATTCTATGTTTAGAGACCCTAAAACTTTTTTTCAAAACAGTAAAAAACTCATGGGCAAAAAATCCTGGATACAAGTCCTAGGATCTCTGTTGCTTGTTTACGATATGATAGGAAAATTGGATTATTTAGAAAAAAAAGTTCAGTGTATTCGAGCTTATGAAAAGAATCGAGGAGAGACTACTAGAGCTTGGGAGAAAATTCAGCATGATTTCGATCAGGCTTATTCTTTTGCAGCTATGAAAAAAGCATTTGTGCTTGGAAAAGAAAAACTGGATACTATTCCTATTCGCTGCGTGGAAGAAGAAGATCAAATAAGAATTGGAATTGTAGGAGAAATTTATGTGGTGATGGAAGATTCCATCAATATGAAGATAGAACAGGTTCTAAATGCATTGGGTGCTGAAGTTGAAAGATCACAATATTTATCCCAATGGGTAACGTATAACATGCTTCCCAAATGGATGAATTGGACCCACGAAAAAGCAGTTCTGAAAAAAGGGGAACCCTATATTCCTATTTTAATAGGGGGACATGCGAAACAAAGCGTTGGGCAAATTGTGGACTATGGTCAGCGGAAATTCGATGGAGTAGTTCATTTAATGCCGTTTGGATGCCTGCCTGAACTTGTTTCACAGAGTATTATTCCTAAAATAAGCGAGGATTATGAGATACCGGTATTAACCATTTCCTTGGATGAACAGACTGGAATTGCCAATAACCAAACCAGAATAGAAGCTTTTGTAGATTTGGTGAAAGGTAAGCGAAAGCAACGAATCCACGGAAAAAACAGAAGGAGCACAAAAAAACAAGAACATTGTTGTTCGTCCAGCTAAATAGAAAGAAAAGCTAATTTTGACACAAGGGGATGAATAAGTTGCAGGAACTGTATATGGGAGTGGATGTAGGATCTGTAAGTACTAATATCGTTGTGATTGATCAGCATATGAATGTCGTCTCAAAGCAATATATCAGAACCAATGGTCAGCCATTGGAAACGGTCAAAGTAGGATTGAATCAATTAAAAAAAGAGTTCCCAGAAAATGCTCGAATTTGCGGTGTTGGAACTACCGGAAGTGGCAGACAACTGATAGGTGTCATGATCGGTGCGGATGTCATTAAAAATGAAATAACAGCACATGCAACAGCGACGGTTCATTTCGTTCCAGATGTACGCACCATATTTGAAATTGGTGGACAAGATTCAAAAATTATTGTTATTGAAGACCAAATGGTGATCGATTTTGCCATGAATACAGTTTGTGCTGCTGGAACTGGCTCGTTTTTAGATCATCAGGCGGAAAGGTTGGGCATTCCCATCGATCAATTTGGTGGAATGGCAATTTCTGCTGAACGAGAAGTTCGAATAGCAGGGCGATGCACGGTTTTTGCAGAATCCGACATGATAGCAAAACAACAGTTTGGGTTTTCGAAAGCTGAAATCATTAAGGGGTTATGTGATGCGTTAGTCCGGAATTACATTAATAATCTTGGTAGGGGTAAAAAGCTAGAGCCACCCTATGTGTTTCAGGGAGGAGTAGCAGCTAACGAAGGGATAAAGGCTGCCTTTGAAAAAGAAATCCAAGATGAAGTGGTGATTCCAGAGCATTTTAGTATTATGGGCGCTATTGGTTCGGCAATCTTGGCAAAAGAAGAAGTACGAACATCAGGAGCCAATACAAAATTTAGAGGCTTTGTGGCGGCGGAGCTAGACTTTGCACCTAAAACCTTTGAATGTGAGGATTGTCCTAACCACTGCGAAGTAATAGAGGTGCATATGGATAATGAAGTAGTAGCCCGTTGGGGAGATCGATGCGGTAAATGGACAAATTCAGTGAAGCAAATGGACTGATAAATAGGTAAAACAAGAAAAAGCGACGAATATTTCGTGGCTTTTTCTACTTAGAGTTCTAGGTATATCAGTTGCAAACAGAGGTAAACTGGTATAAACTGAGTGAAGAATAGGTCTGTGTCTAAAGACATAGGCTCAAATACTTGAGGTGAATAAGATGGAAAACGAGTTTAAGCTTTTCAAAAAAATTGATTTCAGCCTAATTTTTATAGTTCTATTGATATGTGTTTATGGAGTAGTGATTATTTCTAGTTCCACATTGAATCATCGGCTAGGAGCGGCTCATTTTGTGAGAAGCCAAATAACATCTGTTTTAATTGGCTTAATGGCAATGGTAGGAATGATTCTTATCAATTATAGAACATTGAAAAGATTAGCGGTACCTATTTATGTAATTAGCAATGCATTATTATTAATAGTTCTTTTGGTGGGCGTAGGCCAGGAAGATTGGGGTGCTAGCAGATGGATTCGAATCGGAGGAATTGGATTTCAACCAGCAGATTTTGTGAAAATTGGACTCATTATATGCTTAGCTAAAATTGTTGACGATCAGCAGGATCATATTAATCAGCCATTCACGCTATTTAAAATACTGGGGTTTATGTTGTTTCCTCTCAGTTTGATCATGATGCAACCTGACTTAGGCACTACGTTGGTAGTGAGCTCTATTTTAGTAGGCGTTTTGTTTATGGCGGGAATTCGATATAAGTATATTTTCGTTGGAGCCATTACAGGTCTGTTAAGCATGCCGATTTTCTGGAACATATTAGAAGATTATCAACGGACTCGTATTCTCATTTTCTTGAATCCGGAAATTGATCCCATGGGTGCTGGTTATCAAATTATTCAATCTAAGCGAGCCGTAGGAGCTGGGATGTTAAGAGGGCAAGGACTGTATAGCGGTACACAAAGTCAATATGGTTTTTTGCCAGAGAGACATACAGATTTTGTGTTTTCAGTTATTGCAGAAGAACTAGGTTTCATAGGAGCGCTGATCCTTCTTTTTTTATTTATCGCTATGTTAATTAAGCTGGTATATATTTCCATGAATGCAAAAGATGATTTTGGAATGTTTTTAGTAGTAGGGGTTGTCTGTATGTTTGCGGTTCATATTTTCATTAATGTAGGCATGGCCATTGGATTAATGCCAGTGACGGGAAAACCATTACCATTTATTAGTCATGGTGGTACCTTTATGCTAACAAACTTTATGGCCCTTGGTCTGGCTCTAAATGTATATATGAGACGAGATGTAATTAACTTTTAAGAAGAGAACAGTAGAATGAAATCAATACAATGAGAAACAGTCAAATGAAAGGAGTGGGACAATGAAATTTGTGACAACATCCTATGAGGGAGAAGAAAAACCTGGTGTATTGTCAAAAGATGACCAAGGGATTTTCTTTTTTCAACAGATTTTTGGTGAAGAAGCACCCAAAACAATGCTAGATTTTATTAGACAACAAGATCCAGTGGCCTTGGAAAAAGTGAAAAGTTTTTTAAATCATCCAAGAAGTGAAGCAGAGCCCATTGAAAAATACACCTTAGTGGCACCAATTCCACGACCATATCGAAACATTATTTGTCTTGGCTTAAACTATCAGGATCATGCAGATGAACTAGAGGAATCCTTTGCAAAATCTACCCCTACCCCTAAAGCACCAATTTATTTTGGGAAAATGGCCACGGAGATTGTTGGACCAGATGCGGTGATTGATCCACAGAATTTGGTGACTAATATGATTGATTACGAAGTGGAAGTTGTGGCGGTAATAGGGAAGCGGGGGAAAAATATTCCAGCAGAAAAAGCATATGACTATGTTTTTGGGTATACGATTATGAATGACCTTAGCGCCCGAGATTTACAGGCTGCTCATACGCAATGGCTTCGAGGGAAAAGTTTAGATACCTTTACAGCGATGGGTCCTTTTATCCTTCATCGAGAAATGGTTAAAGAACCACTGACCTTGGAACTGAGTTGCCAAGTGAATGATGAAACGAGACAATCCTCCAATACAAAAAACTTTATCTTTGATCTACCCTATGTGATTAGTGATTTTTCCAAAGGATTCACCTTAGAACCAGGGGATATGATTGCTACGGGCACGCCTTCTGGCGTTGGAATGGCCTTTGATCCGCCAAAATATTTATGTAAAGGGGATCAAGTGATTTGCAAAGTGGAAGGTTTAGGAGAACTGAGAAATCGTGTGGGTGAATAGGAGGATACAATGAAGACAATTAATTTTGACTTTAACCAATCAGCACAGAAGATGCCACTTTCCTCGCTGCCAAAGCTACAACCACATATTGATTTGGCTCATGAAATGCTGCATGAAAGAAAAGGGCCAGGAAATGAGTTTTTAGGCTGGATTGATTGGCCCTACAGCATGAATCAAGCTGAGTGGCATCGAATAAAGCAAGCAGCAGAAAGGATTAAGAAACAATCTGAAGTACTGGTTGTTATAGGCATAGGAGGCTCTTATGTAGGAGCAAGGGCTGTTTTACAGCTTTTACACCCAGAACAAATTTTCCGAGAAAGTAAGGGATGCCAAGAGGGAGTGCAGGTCATTTTTGCTGGTCACCATATGGATAGCCACTATTTAGAAGCTTTGTCGGATTGGCTACAAAAGAGAGACTTTTCTATTAATGTAATCTCAAAATCTGGCACTACAACAGAACCTGCCATTGCATTTAGAATCCTTCGACAATTGATGGAGTCTAAGTATGGAAAGGAAGCTAGTCGGGAACGTATTTTTGTGACAACAGATGCTCGAAAAGGTGCGTTGAAAAATTTGGCCGATAACAAAGGATATGAATCCTTTGTTATCCCAGACGATATAGGAGGAAGGTATTCTGTCTTAACACCTGTGGGGATGTTGCCTATTGCAGCTTCTGGTATAGATATTGATGCAATGCTACTGGGAGCACAAAAAGCAGTTGATGAATTAAAGGATAGGGATATCAGAGAAAATCCAGCATATCGGTATGCTGCTTTTCGGAGTTTGCTTTATCAGCAAGGGAAAGAAATTGAAATACTAGCAAGTTTCGATCCGTCTTTTCACTACTTTAGTGAATGGTGGAAACAGTTATTTGGAGAAAGTGAAGGGAAAGATGGAAGAGGAATTTTCCCTGCCTCCCTTCACTATACAACGGATTTACACTCTATGGGACAGTACCTTCAGGATGGACGGCGTATCCTATTTGAAACCGTCTTGCAATTTGAAACAAGTACATCTACCATATGTGTACCAGATACTGGAGATAAGGAAGACGGATTAGACTATCTTAAGAATAAAGAAATAGCTATAATCAATAAAAAAGCCTTAGAAGGAACCATAATGGCTCATATCGACGGTGGAGTACCAGTCGGAATCCTGTCGATACCAGAAAGAAGTGCTTATTGGGTGGGGTATTTGCTCTACTTCTTTCAAAAATCCTGTGCTATTAGTGGCTATATGTTAGGAGTAAACCCCTTCGATCAACCGGGTGTGGAAGCATATAAACAAAATATGTTCGCTCTTTTGGAAAAACCAGGTACGGAATCAATGGGGCAGGAGCTGGAAGCAAAATGGAAAAAGTAGAACATGGCTCTATTGGTGTTTTTGATTCAGGTTATGGAGGGATTAGTGTATTAGCCAATCTCATTGAAGCCATGCCAGGAGAAACCTTTGTTTTTCTGAGCGATTCAAAAAATGCTCCCTATGGGGAGTTAACTCCTAGTAAAGTGCTGGAGTATACCATGGAGAGCCTAAAATACTTAAAAAAGCAATCTGTAGCGGCGGTGGTCATTGCCTGTAATACGGCAACAAGTGCCGCTGTGAAAGTCTTGAGAAATACCTTTGAGTTTCCGATTATAGGCATGGAACCGGCTGTCAAACCTGCTGTGAAATTAGGAGCATCCAGTAGGATTTTAGTAGCAGCAACAGCCCTCACCCTCAGAGAGAAAAAGTTTGCCGCCTTGATAGATTCCATTGATGATCAGCATGAAATTGTTAGGCTGCCATGCCATGGCCTAGTGGATCAAATAGAAAAATATGGTCCAGGATCCCCTCAGGTAGACTTAAAGGTAGATCAATTGTTGGAACCATATGAATCCTTGGATTTTGATGGCGTGGTGCTAGGGTGCACACATTATGTGCTGATTAAAGACCAATGGAAGTATAAATTTTCAAATGAAACAGTGATTTATGATGGGAATGCTGGGACTGTAAGACAAACCCTTCGAATGTTGAAAAAAACCCCGAAAGACAACTCTTGTGAAGTTCCTACGAAGGTATGGCTCCTCGATTCCAGCAATCATCCTGAACGGCTTATTAAGAGCAGAGAGTTGCTTCTAAAGCAACTGGAAAACAATGGGAAAATAGCCTTAGAGCAACTGAAAATAGAATTGAGGAAAACCGATGAACTATGTGAGCTTGGAAAACATAACCCATCAATATGGAGTGCAGCCGATACTTAGGAATGCAACACTTTATATTGGACCA
Organism: Tindallia texcoconensis; assembly: GCF_055383815.1. NCBI lineage: Bacteria > Bacillati > Bacillota > Clostridia > Peptostreptococcales > Tindalliaceae > Tindallia > Tindallia texcoconensis. The sequence goes on along the minus strand of NZ_AP042431.1, from coordinate 451,087 downwards.
GAGACAAAACTTGGCATTATAGGTGCTAATGGTACAGGGAAAACAACTTTACTGAAAATGTTGGCAGGAGAGCTGAAACCAGATCTTGGTCAAGTATCTGTGCATCCAAAATGCAGAATTCAAATGGTTTCTCAGAATACTGAAGGGAGAGGCCATGAAACTGTATTGGAAGCCGTCATGAAAAGTGATGATCCTGATATGCAATTGTTATCCGAATACAATCGTGTTTTAAAAACAATGGAAGAAAATCCTAACCATCAAACTTCTGTGAAAGAATGGCAAAAACTGCATCAACAGATAGAAGAGAAAGATCTTTGGAATTTGGAAACGCAGGCTAAAACGATTTTGACTAAACTGGGGATGCAAGACTTCGATCGGTCGATTGCTCAACTTTCAGGAGGCCAGAGAAGAAGAGTTTCTTTGGCTAGGGCACTGGCACAACCTTCAGATTTGCTTATTTTAGATGAACCTACCAATCATTTGGATTTAACGATGATTTTATGGTTAGAAGAATGGTTGCTACAGCGCAAAGCTGCCATCGTTATGGTAACTCATGATCGTTACTTTTTAGATCGGACGATTGGTTCTATTGCAGAGCTTGACCAAGGGATATTAACGTTATTTCCTGGATCTTATCAGCAATATTTAGAAAACAAACAAGAGATGATCAATCACCAGCAAAAACAAAAAGAACGTATTCATACGCTTTATAAAAAAGAGCTGGCATGGATTCAAAGAGGTGCTAGGGCTAGAAGTACCAAGCAAAAAGCTCGAATACAGAGATTTGAAAACTTAAAAGAAAAAAAAGTTCATCAGGAAGAGCAGCGGATTGATATTCCAGTCTTGCAAAAACGACTGGGAAAGCAGGTCTTAGAAATGAAAAAAGTTTCATTTTCCTATGAAAAAGGGCTGCCAATCATTGAGGAAGCAGATATTTTGTTAAAACCAGGTGAAATAGTTGGTTTAGTTGGATCCAATGGAACGGGTAAAAGCACATTGCTTCACTTGATGGCAGGGAAAATTAACCCTACGGCAGGTGACATTACTTGGGGAAAAACCCTGAAAACAGCTTATTTGGACCAAGAAAGTGGTGGGATAGACCCTGATCTAAGGGTTTTGGAATATGCTCGGGAAGGTCGAGAGTATATGACCGTAGAGAAGGAGGAACGCATTTCTGCTGCTCAACTATTGGAACGATTTTTATTTTCTCCGGAAAAACAGTGGAGTAAAGTAGAGCGTTTATCTGGAGGGGAAAAAAGAAGGCTTTATCTAATGCGTAAATTAATGGAAGAACCTAATTTTCTGATCTTAGATGAACCGACCAACGATCTTGATTTATACACCCTAACATTGCTGGAAGATTATTTGTTGTCTTTCCAAGGAACCGTAGTAATTTCATCCCATGATCGGTATATGTTGGATCGATTAGCGGATCGGTTGTTGGTTTTAGATGGAAGCGGAAAAATTGAAGAGTACCACGGGAATTGTAGTCAATGGATGGAAACGTTGAAAAGAGAGAATGAAAATAAACCACCCTTGCAGCATGGGAAAAAGAAACATAAGGAAAAGACTGAACGGAAAAAGACGCAGATGCCTGGGAAACTTAGCTTTCATGAACAACGAGAATATGACACTATTGAGGAAAAGATAGGAAGTCTAGAAGAAAAGATGATTAGAATCGATGAAGATATGCAAGTTAAGCAGGCGGACTTTATGGCATTGCAAGAGTGCGTGGAAGAAAAGGAACGTTTGGAAATGGAGTTAGAGTCGACACTGGAACGGTGGACTGAGTTAACGGATAAAGTTGAAAAAATTCATAAAGCGAAAGTCGATCATGACTAAAATATTTTTTTATCGGAGGAGCCCTTAGAAGGAATTAGATAAGGGCTCTTACTATTTAGTAATAACAACAGACATCAGAGGAATCGCATATGTCAACGGTTAAATTTTACCAGTAAATGTAAATGCTATAAAATAAAGGATAGAGGATGAAAAACGTAGAATGACAGTTTAGAATTTGAAATTTGACGAAATACAGCGTTTTGAAAACAGTAGAAAATCCGTTAAAGTATACTATATGTAGTATCGAAAAACATGATTCACACTAAATAAGGGAGGCTCTATACATTGGCTATAACAAAAATACAAAAACGAAACGGCGAAATTGTCGATTTTCAAAAAACGAAAATAAAAGATGCTGTTTTTGCTGCAGCAAAATCAGTAGGTGGAGATGATGAAATACGAGCAGGAGTGCTGGCGAAAAAGGTAGTGGATATCCTTAATGAAACCTATAGGGCTAGCATACCATCTGTAGAGGACATTCAAGATTTGGTGGAAAAAGTGCTTATAGAAGAGGGGCATGCAAAGACAGCCAAGGCATTCATTATATATCGAAGAAAAAGAGAAGAGATTCGGGAAGTTAAGAATCTATTTATGGATGCGGAAGAAATGGTTGAAGAATATGTAAATCTGGATGATTGGCGTGTTAATGAAAATGCCAATATGGGTTTTTCACTTCAGGGGTTAAACAATCATATTGTTGAATCGATTAGTTCGAAATACTGGCTTAACAAAATTTATCGCAAGGAATTAAGGGATGCTCATATCAGAGGAGATCTTCATATACATGATTTGGGGTTACTAGCGCCCTACTGCTGTGGATGGGATATGGAAGATTTTCTTAAAAAAGGATTTAAAGGGGCTCAAGGAAAAGTGGAATCAAAACCACCAAGACACCTTGAAACAGCACTAGGACAATTGGTAAACTTATTATATACGCTGCAGGGTGAATCCGCAGGAGCTCAAGCAGTTTCCAGTATCGATACGTACCTAGCGCCCTTTATCTATTATGATGGATTAACCTTAAGCCAAGTAAAAAAGGCATTGCAGCGATTTGTTTTTAATTTAAATATACCAACGCGAGTTGGATTTCAAACTCCATTCACAAACATTACCTTAGACATTGCACCGCATCCTTTACTGAAGAATCAGCCAGCAATTATTGGCGGTGAAACCGTTGATAAAACCTATGGTGAATTTCAAAAAGAGATGGATTTATTTAACAAAGCGTTTTGTGAAGTGATGATGGAGGGAGATGGAGCTCAAAGAGCATTTAGTTTTCCGATTCCAACGATTAATATAACACCTGATTTTCCATGGGATTCCCAAGTTGCCGATGCTATTATGGAAATGACTGGAAAATTTGGAACTCCGTATTTTGCCAACTTCTTGAATTCGGATATGGCACCAGAAGATATTCGGAGTATGTGTTGTCGACTTCGCTTAGATAATCGGGAACTAAGAAAAAGAGGTGGCGGCTTATTTGGAGCAAATCCTATGACCGGCTCTATCAATGTAGTAACCCTGAATATGGCAAGAATAGGGTATACTTCAGAAAACATGGAGGATTTCAAGCGACAGGTCCGTAAGCTGATGGAGTTAGCGAAGGAAATTTGCGAAGAGAAAAGAGTTGTCTTGGAGAATTATATGGAAGCAGGCCTTTACCCATATTCTGGGTTTTATTTACAAGGAGTTAAAGAGGCTACAGGAGAATATTTTAAAAACCACTTCTCAACCGTTGGCTTGAATGGCATGAACGAAGCGTGTCTGAATTTGATGGGAGAAGATATCACAACTGAGAATGGGCAAGAATTTGCAATAGAAATAATGGAATTTATGAATAGGGTTATTCAAATATTTCAAGAAGAGACAGGGAGTCTATGGAATTTAGAGGCCTCCCCTGCGGAAGGAACCTCCTACCGTTTTGCCAGAATTGATAAAGCCATGTACCCTCGAATTATTGCCCAGGGAACAGAAGAACCATATTATACCAATTCCACTCAATTGCCAGTGGGTCATACCAAGGATATCTTTGAAGCCATTGAAGCTCAAGAAAAACTCCAAACACAATATACTGGAGGAACGGTTTTCCACGGATTTATTGGTGAAGAAATCAAAGATGTAGAAACAACAAAGCTTCTCTTAAAAAGAAGTTTTGAAAACTCTCATATGCCATATATGACTATTACACCGACTTACAGCATTTGTCAGCAGCATGGCTATATTAAAGGAGAGCATTTCCAATGTCCTGATTGTGGTGAAGATACAGAAGTGTGGACTCGAGTGGTAGGGTTTCATCGACCAGTACAATCTTGGAACAAAGGAAAAAAAGAAGAGTTTAAAGACAGAGTAGAATTTGAACCGCAAGAGAGTATTGAGGCACAAAAGGATGTTTCTACTGAAGTGCCTGCAAAAGGATCTAAAAAAAGTCTGGCTGGTTAAAGAGAGGTACTTATTACTTCATTCAGAAAAGGAAGACAACTAATGGTGGAAAACTTTTTCTTTAGCATATCAACAGCATTGCCTATTTTTTTAGTGATGTGCATTGGTTATCTGATGAAATATAAAAAACTGATTGATAATCACTTTATTAAACAAGCCAACTTCATGGTTTTTTATGTCGCATTACCTGCAAAACTTTTTTATGATGTCTCTAGAACCTCTATACAAGAGTATTTTGATATTAGGTTCATTATTTTTGTAGCCGTGGCTACGGTGGGTGGGGCTGTTTTCTCGTGGATAGTAGGTAGTTTTTTGATACGGGACGCTCATCAGCTAGGAGCCTTTGCTCAAGGAGCTTTCAGAGGTAATTTTCTATATATTGGATTTTCATTAATGGAAAACATTCTTGGGAGAATTGCCTTGAAGGGGCCCTTAGCTGTTGCCATCATAGTTCCACTGTACAATATACTGTCTGTGATTATCCTTACTTATGCTGGTAAAAAGAAAGACAGCCACATTCGTCTTCTCAATACATTGGGAGATATAGCTAAAAACCCTCTTATTATAGCCATTACGGCAGGGATTGGCATGTCCTTACTACCGGTGGAAATGCCTTTGGTGATGGACAGAACGATACATTATTTTGCCTCTGTTGCCACGCCTTTAGCATTAATTGCGATCGGAGCTTCTTTTAGTTTCCGTCATATTTCCCAAAATATGATGCCAGCTCTTTTAGCTAGTGGCATTAAACTAATCATATTGCCGTTTTTTGCAGTGGTTGCGGCAGTATTCATGGGATATTCTGGTGAAGATATTGTATTGATCTATGTACTGACTGGCGTTCCCACGGCTACAGTATCTTTTATTATGGCAGCTGCCATGAATGCAGACCAAGATCTAGCTTCTAATATTATTATGATTAGCACCCTTTTGTCGGTTTTGACCATGACCTTTTTTGTATTTGCTTTTCGTAGCACAGGAATAATATAATATAAAGAAAGATGGATCTGAATGGAGTGGTACAATGCCAATTGGAGGAATTCAAAAAACATCTTTAATTGATTATCCTAACGGATTATCGACGGTGCTTTTTTTCAGAGGGTGTAATTTAAAATGTCCCTATTGCCATAATGCAGAACTTATTTCCTTTAAAGGTCCAAGCCTAGAGGAAGAAGACACGTTAAAAGAATTATCTAGAAGAGCTCATTTAATGGATGCGGTTGTATTATCTGGAGGGGAATGTTTGTTATCGGAGAATTTGATTGAACTAACCACCAAAATTCGTAAGATGGGCTATAAAATAAAGATAGACACCAATGGAACCAAGCCTGAAGCATTAGAAGAAATGATAGCACAAGGACTCCTGGACTACGTTGCCATGGATGTAAAAGCACCCATGGAAAAGTATAATCAAGTTGCAGGGTTGGAAGTTGATGTAAAAGCAATTCAACAGAGTATCGATCTCATCACGGAAGGCGTTCATTCATACGAGTTCAGAACAACGGTTTGTCGTGAATTGTTGGATAGAGAAGACCTCATCAAAATCGCATTTTGGCTAAAAGGAGCAAAGAAATTTGTGATACAAAATTTTAGAGATGGACAAAATGTTTTGGCAGGAAAGCATCAATTAACACCTTATCCCAAAGAAGAATTAATCTCCATTCAAAATGAAATAAGACCTTGGTTTCATGAAGTTATCCTTCGTCTGTAAAAAGCAATGATAGGTGTAATCTATAGTGAAGATGTAGACCTATGTCTCTATTGAAAGGAGCCTACAATGAGTAAAATAGTATTTAACATCCCTGCATATTTATCCTATTCAGAAAAAGCAATAAATGATTTGATAGATCCAGAAGTGTTTAAAAAAACTGTATTTGTCAACAAACCAGAACAGTTAGAAGAGGTCATTGAAGATGCAGATGTAGTGGTAACTTTTCCTTGCGATGCCGCGGTGATCCAGAAAGGGAAAAAGCTAAAATGGCTTCAAGCCTTGAGCGTTGGGGTGGATGCATTTCCGCTGAAAGAACTTCATGGAAAAGGCGTCATTATAACCAATGGAAAAGGCGTACATCGGATTCATATGGCAGAGTATGCTATTGCCAGCATGATTATGCTAGCAAGAAATATTCATTGTATGATGCGTAATCAACTTCACCATACTTGGTCTAGAAAAGTACCTCAAAACGAGATTTTTGGCGCTACGGTTGGAATTTTAGGACTGGGCAGTATTGGTCAGGAAGTGGCAAAAAAAGCATCCTTAATGGGAATGCGGGTCATTGGAATAAAGAATAGCCCAGATACGATTCCATATGTGGAGAAAGTAGTAAGCATAGAAGAGATAGAGATGATCTTTAAAGAGAGTGACTACATTATCAATCTGCTGCCAGAAACACATAAAACACAAAAAATAATCGATAAATCCTTATTTTCCATTATGAAAAAAGAGGCATGTCTTATTAATATGGGAAGAGGAGGTACGGTTAATGAAGAAGATATGATTGAAGCATTACAAACTGGTGCCATTAGAGGGCTGGTATCAGATGTGTTTGAGACAGAACCTTTACCAGAAGACAGTCCCTTATGGAAAATGGAGAATGTGGTGATTACGCCCCATATGTGCGGAGAATCCATGAAATACATGGAAAAGTTTATGCCTATATTGCAAAATAATTTACGGGTATATCAAGGTGGAAATGGTAATATGATTAACCTGGTGGATTTAAACAAAGGATATTAAAGAGATTGAGCCACAGCAATTCTAGTCAAAAAGGATGACCTTGACAAAAAAAACAAAAAAGATATAATGAGGTCAATAAAATAGTTATAAGGATCAGCGATGATGAAGAAGAGTAGGCAGCAAAAGAATCTACAGAGAATAAAACCCTTGGCTGAAAGGTTTTAAGATGACTGGTTGCTAAAGTAACTTCAGAGCATCTGAACGGAAGCAATGTGTGTATGTTCAGACGGAGTGGAACCGTTATCCTCCAAAAGAGAGTCTTGCATTGGGATAGATGTAAGGAAATAGGGTGGTACCGCGAAGTCTTTTCGTCCTTATGGTTATAAGGAAGAGAAGGCTTTTTTGTTTTTGAATAATAGATTTAGGAGGTATAAATGATGGAAACAACATTACAAAAAAACTATGATCCCAAAAGCTTTGAGAAAAAAGTTTATAAAGACTGGATGGACAAAGATTTATTTAAGGCTGATCCAAATTCCGAAAAAGAACCCTTTTGTATTGTATTGCCACCACCTAATATTACAGGACAGCTGCACTTAGGACATGCACTAGATCAGACATTGCAAGATATTCTTGCTCGTTACAAAAGAATGCGTGGCTTTGAAACACTTTGGCTACCAGGAACTGATCACGCTAGTATTGCTACGGAAGTAAAAGTTGTGGATAAAATTAAACAGGAACAAGGCCTTAGCAAAAAAGAAATTGGTAGAGATGGCTTTTTAAAGGAAGCATGGAATTGGCGTGATAATTATGGTCGTAAAATTGTAGACCAAATGAAGCAATTGGGGAATTCCTGCGATTGGTCTCGTGAACGATTTACCATGGACGAAGGATGTAATAAGGCCGTTAAGGAATTTTTTGTGCGTCTTTATGAAAAAGACTTGATTTATCGTGGAAATCGTATTATTAACTGGTGTCCTGATTGTAAAACATCACTTTCAGATATCGAAGTAGAACATGAGGAAAAAAGCGGAAAGTTTTGGCATGTAAATTATCCTTTGAAAGACGAAACTCTTTACATTGAAATTGCAACAACAAGACCAGAAACCATCCTAGGAGATACGGCAGTGGCTGTTCATCCAGAAGACGAACGTTATAAACATTTAATCGGAAAGACGGTGGTGCTTCCGTTATTGAATCGTGAGATACCGATTATTGCAGATGAGTATGTAGATCCAGAATTTGGTACTGGCGCTGTTAAAATTACACCATCACATGATCCTAACGATTTTGAGGTAGGACTTCGTCATGATCTACCACAAATCAAAGTCATGAATGAGGATGCTAGCATAAATGAAAATGGTGGGCCATATAAGGGGATGGGTCGATACGAAGCACGAAAAAAAATGGTGGAAGATCTGGAGAACCTAGGGTTGCTGGTTGCAGTTAAGGAAAGGGTGCATAACGTAGGTCAGTGTTATCGTTGCGATACTGCGGTGGAACCAATTACATCGGAGCAATGGTTTTTGCATATGGATCCTCTTACAAAACCTGCCATAGATGCAGTGAAAAATGGGGAGACAAAGTTTGTTCCAGAAAGGTTTAGTAAAATATACTTCCACTGGCTTGAAAATATCCGCGACTGGTGTATCTCAAGGCAACTGTGGTGGGGGCATCGAATTCCGGCATATTACTGTCAGGATTGCGGTGAAATGATGGTGCTTCGAGAAGAACCAGAAGAATGTTCCCAGTGTAAGGGAAATCATATTCTTCAAGATGAGGATGTACTGGATACCTGGTTTAGTTCTGCCCTTTGGCCATTCTCAACCTTAGGGTGGCCAGAAAAAACAAAAGAACTTGAGAAATTCTATCCTACTAGTGTATTGGTAACTGGATATGATATCATTTTTTTCTGGGTAGTGCGAATGGCGTTTAGTGGTTTAGAAATATGTCAGGATGTTCCCTTTAGACATGTTTTAGTACACGGATTAGTACGGGATGCGGAAGGTCGTAAAATGAGTAAATCACTGGGGAATGGTGTCGATCCACTTAAAGTGATCGATGAATATGGAGCGGATGCCCTTCGTTTTACCCTAATTCAAGGAAATAGCCCAGGCAACGATCTTCGATTTCATGATGAGCGATTGGAAGCCAGTAGAAACTTTGCCAACAAGTTATGGAATGCTACCCGCTTCCTATTAATGAATGTAGATGATGAGATGCCGCTTCTCAGACAAGGAGAACATGAGTTGACCTTTGAAGACCGGTGGATTCTATCCAGATTACAGCGAGTTGAACAAGAAATAACATCTAACTTGGATAAGTTTGAACTTGGATTGGGATTGCAAAAAGTTTTTGACTTTACTTGGAATGAATATTGTGATTGGTATATTGAAATGAGTAAAACTCGGTTGTATAGCGACAACCAAGGAGCTCGATATACAGCACAAGCAGTTCTAATGGAAGTGCTCCAAACTATTTTGAAGCTATTACATCCTTTTATGCCTTTTATTACAGAAGAAATTTGGCAAAATTTACCTGGGGAACGTGGAAATATCATGGTAGAACCATGGCCAGAAACGCAATTAAACTGGATTAACCCTGAAGCGGAAGAAGAAATGAGCCAACTGGTTCAAGTGATTAAAAGCATCCGAAATATCAGGGCTGATATGAATGTACCAGCCTCGAAAAAGGCAGCATTAATGGTATTGAATGCCCGAAAAGAGCTAAAAGATACGCTGGAAAAAGGAGCTCCATATTTAACCAGCTTGGCATCTGTGTCAGGCCTAAATTTCCTCGAATCAAAAAAAATGGTGCCAGAGCAAGCTGTTTCCATATCATTTGCTGGAGCTGAACTATTCATTCCCTTGGAAGAATTAGTAGATATAGAAAAAGAGATTCAACGTCTAGAAAAAGAAGAGCAAAAATTACAGGGTGAAATTAAACGAGTACAAGGAAAACTTAAGAATAAAGGGTTTCTTGAAAAAGCACCGGCAGCACTAGTGGAAGAAGAAAAACAAAAACAAATAAAATTTGAAGAGATGATAAAAAACGTAGAAAAGCGCATTACTGAACTTCGACAGTAATAGTGAAGGATAAAAGGAGGGTTACCCACTGAATTATCAGGAAGCATTACACTATATACATGGAACCTATAAATTTGGAAGCAAATTAGGATTGACAAATATCAGTAGATTATTGAAACTTCTGGATCACCCGGAAAAGTCATTAAAAGTAATCCATGTTGCCGGCACCAATGGTAAAGGCTCCACCTGTTCAATGATTCAGTCTGTATTAACAGCTGCTGGGTTTCGGGTAGGTCTATATACATCCCCCTATATACAAAGGTTTAACGAACGAATTCGGATTGGTGAAAAAAACATATCCGACCAGGAACTAGCCAGCGTTACGAAGCAAATAAAAGAGAGTATTGACATCATGCTAGAGGAAGGATATCAACATCCAACAGAATTTGAAGTTGTGACAGCTATGGCATTGTTATACTACAAACAACAAGAAGTGGATTTTGTAATTCTAGAAGTAGGACTAGGTGGTCGCTTAGATGCAACCAATGTAATTGAAACTCCCTTACTATGTGTGATCACTCCCATTGATTATGACCATATGGCCTATTTGGGGAATACGTTGGAAGCCATTGCTGGAGAAAAAGCTGGCATTATAAAAAAAGGAATTCCAATTGTAACTGGTTTTCAGCAAGAGAAAGCAATGTGGGTATTGGAAGAGAAAGCCTCTTCTATAGAAGCGCCGCTGACGCACGTGGTACCAAAAGGTCTTTCGATTCATCAAACTAGTTTAAAGGGTCAAAGCTTTACAGTATCCCTGCAGGGACGGAATTACGAAAAGATGACAGTGTCGTTACCAGGGCCTCACCAAGTGGAGAACTGTATGTTAGCATTAGTTGCCCTCCAAAAGATTGAAGAACTCACTCATATTGCCATAGGGCAAGAATTTTTGAGAAAGGGTTTGGAAAGAATAAGGTGGATGGGGCGACTAGAAGTGGTTCATGAAAAGCCCATGGTGCTTATAGACGGAGCTCATAATAGACAAGGTGCCCGTGCTTTGTCCAAAAGCATAGATTTACTTTTAAAAGACACTTCCATCACTTGGTTGGTGGGAATGCTAGAGGATAAAGAGATTCAAGAAGTTTTAGACGTTTTGCTTCCACAGGTTCAACGAGTGGTGGTGACACAGCCAGATTACCACCGTGCCATAAAAGCCGAGGCATTAGCAGAAATGATTGGAGAGAAACATTCTCATGTATGGGTTGAACCAGCTATGAAAAAAGCCATGGATAAAGCCTTGGAAATAACAGCTCATTCAGAAGTTGTTTTATGTGCTGGATCGCTTTATATGTTGGGACAAATTCGGTCTATGTTCTTGGGGGAAGAAACTGGAGATGATGGCTGTGTTGAATGAAAAGATAAGAATAGAAGCACTATTGAAAGAACTTGGTGCAGATTTGTCTGGGGTTGGGGATGTTTCTTTATGTCTACCTGCCTCATTAAAAGATATGCCCATAGCATTTTCTTTTGCGGTACGACTTTCTCATCGAGTTTTGGAAGAAATAAGCCCAGAGACTGGGCCAAGTCAAACCTATTTTCATCACTATCGATCAATGAATACTTTTATTGATCAAATCAGCCTTCAAACAATGTTGGCCATTCAAAAAATGGGATATCCGGCTTACGCCATACCAGCCTCTCAGAGTCTAAATGAAAGTCCATCTCAGTATCGTGGCATCCTTTCTCATAGAATGGCTGCCACACGGGCTGGTATTGGTTGGATTGGAAAAAGTGGAAACTTAATTACAGAAGCCTTTGGACCAGAAATTAGACTGGGAACGGTCTTGACTTCCATGCCGATACAATCCGATGAACCTATTGAAAAAAGTTACTGTGGTGACTGCTCTATCTGTGTAAAAGCTTGTCCTGCATATGCGTTGGGAGGAATGCACCAATGGGTTCCAGGCATAGAAAGAGAATTAATCATAGATCCCGTACGGTGTAGCCAACACATGAAAAAAAAATATCAGCACATTGGACGTGGTGCTGTTTGTGGAATATGCATGAGGGTATGCCCGAAGGGGAGCAAAAAAGAAACATAAAGGAGTTATAATCATGGGACAAAAAAAGAGATTAATATTGTTATGGAGTATCAGTATCCTATTGATAGTAAGTGGTTGTAGCACTGTACAAGAGTCTAAAACCGAATCCGATGAGTCCATAACAGAAACCGTGAATAGCAATGAAGACTCGGAAACTGAAGAATTAAACGGGTCAAGTGTGGCTCAGGAAGAAGAAGAAGAAGAAGAAGAATGGCCAGAAATAGATCCTGAAAATTTAGGTGTGGATGAACTAGGACAGGTTATGGTACTGATGTATCATCATATCCGTGAACCTGAAGCGGAATGGTCAAGAACGCCAGATAATTTTAGACAGGACTTGGAAAACCTATATCAGCAAGGATATAGGCCCATTCCACTGGAAGATTATGCAACGGGTAATATCACTACAGCACCTGGGAAAACACCTGTAGTGTTAACCTTTGATGATGGCAATCAAAACAACTTTAACATGATTCAAGATGAGTCTGGTGAATGGAAAGTTGACCCGGATTCAGCCGTAGGAATTTTAATGGACTTTCATGAAGAAAACCCAGATTTTAAGCCTCATGCCACTTTTTTTATCAATGGAGGAACTCCCTTTGGACAGGAAGAATGGGTAGAGTATAAGTTGAATTTTTTAGTGGACAATGGAATGGACATAGGGAATCATACAGCCACACATTTACATTTGGGGGAAGCTGATGCAGAGACCATACAGCGTGAATTAGGCAGAATTGTTCAATTGGTTAAGAAACATGTGCCAGATTATGAAGTGAATACTTTTGCATTGCCGTTTGGTTCCAGACCAAAAGAAGAATCCTTATGGCCCTACCTTGTAAGTGGCGAATACCAAGAGGTTCAATATCATCATGTAGCCGTATTAGAAGTTGGTTGGGATCCGTACCATTCGCCTTATCATGAATCCTTTGATAGTTCAACTATACGCCGAGTGCGAGCCAGTGAAACAAAGGTAGATGGAGTTGGAATGTATGATTGGATGAGAACCTTTGAAAGTGGGGGAAGACGTAGATATATTAGCGATGGCAATCCTGATATTGTCACAATCCCAGAGGAACGATTAGATGAGTTGCGTTCTGACATTCCTGCAGAAGGCCAGAAAACCTACTAAAGGGAAAGGGGTGGTTTGATGGATTTCAATAGTTTTTGGATCGTTCCCTTGATCATTGTATTTATTATTTTGATTTCCTTACAGTATTCCTTAAATCGAATTATACTTTTATTAAAAGAAATCAAAGAAATAATAAACAAGGACAACAACCAACCACCGTACCTATAGCGAAATTGACAGCAAAACAATTCTTTTATAGAATGAAATTCAGAGGAGATACTAAGGATAAATGGAATGAGGGGGACAGGCATGAACATTGATGATAAAAAGTGGGAAGTTCTTTGTTCGGAAGAGGAAATAAAAGAAAAAATACATGCATTAGGAAGTCGTATCACAGAAGAATATCAGGGCAAAAACTTGTACGTTATTTCCTTGTTACGAGGCAGCTTTATTTTTTGTGCAGATTTAGTTCGAAGCATCGATTTGAAATTGAATGTAGATTTTATGATTAGTTCATCTTACGGAGATGGTCTTGAGACAAGTGGGAACGTGGTGATTGATAAAGATGTAGAAGAAGATCTTTCGGATGTAGATGTCTTGCTTGTAGATGACATAGCCGATTCTGGATTAACGTTAAAACACGTGATGGAGCATTTGAAGACAAAAAACCCCAAAAGTTTAAAATCATGTGTACTGCTTAACAAACCATCCCGTCGATTAACAGATCTTGAGCCAGACTACTGCGGGTTTACTATACCAGATGCTTTTGTCGTGGGCTATGGGTTAAATTATGGAGATCATTACCGGAATATACCCTACGTATTTATTGTAACAGATGAAGATCGCTCATGATAAAGATCTTGGACAGGAGAGTGTGGAATGGAATATTCTTATGATGCAGTAAAACTATCTCCAAAGCTGAAGCAGTATCGACAAGACTTACATCAAATTCCTGAATTAGCATTTCAGGAAACAGAAACAGCTCTATACATTCAGAACTGTCTGGATCAGATGGGAATTCAATACGAAAGTGAAGTGGCGGGAACAGGAGTACTTGCTTTTATTCCAGGAAAGTCCGGGGAAAAAACCTTTTGTTTCCGAGCTGACATGGATGCCTTGGAAGTGGATGAGCTTAACGATTTGGCCTATAAGTCACAAAAATCAGGTTGTATGCATGCCTGTGGCCATGACGGGCATATGGCTATTTTGCTTGGCTTAGCCAATGTCTTAACCTCAAAGGAAATAATCCTACAAGAAAACATCCTTCTGTTGTTTCAACCAGGAGAAGAAGGGACCGGCGGTGCAGACATTATCCTTCGGTCAGGGATTCTGGAGCAGTACGGAGTCCAGGAAATTTATGGATTGCATCTTTTTCCAGGTTTACAGCAAGGGAAACTTGGTATTGCTTCTGGACCAATGATGGCTCAAAACAGTGAGATAGATATTACTGTATGGGGCGAAAACGCACATGGCGGATTGCCTCATGCTGGAAATGATGCTTTAGTTATTGCGAGTCATCTGCTTACTTCATTTCAAACGATTGTTAGTAGAAATATCAATCCTCTAGAACCAGCAGTCATCACCTTTGGCACCATTCATGGCGGTGAGGTACGTAATATGATTGCAAAAAAAGCAAGGTTGGAAGGGACGATCCGTACATTCAGCCAGTCCTCCTATGAGATATTGAAAAAACGGTTATTGGCCATGATCAGCGGAGCAGAAATAGCCTATGATTGTAAAATTGACGTTGATTTGCGTGAATTATATCCACCAGTTGTGAATCCTTCGGATATGACACGTCAATGGATGGAGGCTCAAGATTCAGATCTGGTTCAAAAGATGGAACCCATCATGTTAGCAGAAGACTTTTCTTTTTATCAGCAAAAATATCCAGGGCTCTTCTTTTTTGTGGGCACTGAAAATCCATCAAAAGAGATGGTATATCCACTGCATCATGGTTGCTTTAATTTTGACGAAGAGGTTCTTTTGTTGGGAGTTCAGGCGTTTCTGAACATTCTGATCCATCGATCTGTAGTAGAGCTTGATGAAGAAAGCGAGCGTGAGTAATGGAGCCGCACAATAAACTACGAATCATTGAGGTAAATCTTTTGTTTTTAATGGGATCAATTCTTTTTTTTACAATTGGGTTTTATGCTCAAACCAAAGAAATATATACAGGCTTATTGATCACTCAGCTTGCAGTCGTGCTACTTCCAGCTATTGCCTATATGGAAATTAAAAAAATCGATATTAAGGCAACACTTCAACTCTATCCTCTTCATTGGAAACAAATGGTGCTTACGGTTTTGATAACTCTATTGATGTATCCTTCTGCAGTTTTTGGTAATCTTATTGTGATGAATATACTGAGTCTCTTTGGTGAAGTAAACATTCCTCAGATTCCAGCAGCAACCAATCTATACGAATACCTAAGATTGGTGTTTATTGTATCTTTGGTGGCTGGAATTTGTGAGGAAGTGCTATTTCGTGGGGTGATTCTAAGAGGATATCAACAAGTAGGCAATGTAAAAGCAGTATTGATTACATCAGTTTTATTTGGCATTTTTCATTATAATATATATAATTTATTGGGACCAATCGTTCTGGGCATTGTATTTGGATCTTTAGCTGTTGTCACAAAATCATTGTGGGCAGCCATTATAGGTCACGGGGTTAACAATCTTTTAGCGATTTCGATTGGGTATTATTTCTTTGTTATAGAAGAGTATTTTCCTAAGAATGGAATGGAAGTATCTGAAACCACTATGCAGGAATCCCTATTTGCCAGTTTGGTTTTTTTTGGTCTTCTAGCTGTCATGGGCCTTTTGGCCTCCATATATCTTTGGAAAAAGCTGGCCGCCATATCCATGGCATCTCCAGAAGCTAAGTCGCTGGAACCAGCAAGTAAAATTTCGGTGATAGAGTATATCCCCTTAACTGGAGCTATTCCGCTGTTTGTATACATTATTGTATGGCAAATTTCGAATGTCATAGCAACCGTCTGAAAAACCAGTGATTTGTTGACAATTTATTATTTGATATGATAAGATTTAATAGATGGTTTTGTTGGCTATTCACTTACTATTTAACGCATTAGGAGGAATTTAAGAATGGAAAAAGGGACAGTGAAGTGGTTCAATGCAGAAAAAGGATATGGATTTATTTCCAGAGAAAATGGGGAGGATGTTTTTGTTCATTTTTCAGCTATAACAATGGATGGATTCAAAACCCTTGATGAAGGTCAAGAAGTAGAATTTGAAATTGTAGATGGTGAAAAAGGTCCTCAGGCTACGAATGTAATCAAAGCTTGATGAAATAAAAATATTTATTTCAGACCCCAAATCTAGCTGGAAGATCCGGAAACGGATTCCATATATAACGGGACGAAACAGGCTGGAAAACACCAGCCTGTTTTTCATTTTACAAAGAAAAAAAAGGAGTGAAGCAATGGATAAAGTGATTAGAGTAATGGCGGGGAATGGTCAAATTCGAGGTTTTTTTATTCGAAATACGGAAATGTTAGAGAAAGCAAGAGAAATACATCAACTATCACCTGTTGCGGCTGCAGCACTTGGTAGAATCATGGCTGCCACGGCTATGATGGGGCAGATGCTAAAAGGAGAGGGAGAAAAAATTACAGTTCGAATGAATGGTGGTGGCCCCTTAGGTACGGTATTATGTGTAGCGGATGATCGAGGGAATGTAAAAGGATTGGTAGACTATCCACAGGCAGAAACAGAAAATTTAACCCCACAAAAGTTAAATGTGGGAGCAGCCGTAGGGACCGAAGGTGAAATTACAGTCATTAAAGACTTAGGGATGAAAGCACCCTATGTTGGTACGTATCCCATTTCAACGGGTGAAATAGCAGAAGATTTAACGGCATATTTTATGCATTCAGAACAGCAACCAACATCAGTAGGATTAAGTGTAAAGATAGATGTGGATTATCATATACTGGTTTCTGGGGGCTTTATTATTCAAGTGCTGCCAGATATTAGTGAGGAGCAACTTCTTTTATTGGAGAAGCAACTTAAAAGTCTTCCGCCGCTCAGTGAGCTTTTTGAAACTTTGCATAAACCAGAGGCTGTTATGGAAAGAGTATTGGATGGGTTAGATCCCGTGGTTACAGAAGAAAAAAGCGTATCGTTTTATTGCGATTGTTCTCAAGAAAGAATGGAAGAAGCGTTAATTAGCTTAGGTAATCAGGAAATCACTTCTATTGTGGAAGAAGATGGCCATGCTGAAATTACCTGTCACTTTTGCCTTAAAGCATATGAGTTTAATGAAGAAGAACTAGGAAAGCTGGCTGAAGAAGCGAAAAATAGCTAACTATTACAATTTTGTAAAAAGTTTAGATAATTCTGTTGACAAGGAATAAAAAGCCTGTTAGAATACGATTTAATTATTAATCACAATAAAATGCATAGATGGAGACAGTAATGATCTATCCTACAGTTTTAGAGAGTCGGTGTTTGCTGAGAACCGATACTGTAAGATCCTTAGAATCCCTCCTGAGCAATTGTCCGGAAATTAGAGTATGGATAATCGGCAAGCCCCGTTAAAGGCTTAAGGTTTGATGGAACCTGAAAATTCGCTGTATTTTATAAAAGCGATGAAATGCGTTTGATGGAGTTAGTGTTTTGCCAAAGTAGTAATAGAGAGCCAGTGGTCGCTGAAAACTGGTACTACTGTAAAATACGACTCGCTCCGGAGCAGTTACCCCGAATAATTAGTAAGGGTAATCGGTAAGTCCCGTTACAGACTAAAGGTTTGAT
This sequence comes from Tindallia texcoconensis, assembly GCF_055383815.1. Classification (NCBI taxonomy): domain Bacteria; kingdom Bacillati; phylum Bacillota; class Clostridia; order Peptostreptococcales; family Tindalliaceae; genus Tindallia; species Tindallia texcoconensis. Next base: position 433,157 of record NZ_AP042431.1, on the reverse strand, counting down.
TGAACCTGATTTGAGTGGTTTTCGCTTTTGGTGAAAACAATTAGGGTGGTAACGCGTGGAATAGTCCTCGTCCCTGCTAAGGCAGAGATGAGGGCTTTTTTAATGAAAAAAAGGAGGCGTCAGAATGGATAAATATGTGTTGTCATTATTGGTTGAGGACCAACCCGGGGTGACCAGTAGAATCTCAGGATTATTTACACGAAGAGGTTATAATATTGAGAGCTTTTCGTCCGGAAGTACGGAATTGCCTGGAATGACACGCATTACATTGGTCGTTAAAGGAGATCCTGAAGTACTAGAACAAATTCAAAAGCAACTTAAGAAGTTAATTGATGTAGTCAGTATCAAGGAACTTAAACCCGCCTTATCTGTATATCGAGAACTTGCCTTGATCAAAGTTAATACAGATGAGAAGACTAGGGCATCAATTCTGGAAGTAGTAGAAATATTTAGAGGGAAAGTCATTGACGTTGCAACGGACTGTGTGATTTTGGAAGTAACAGGAGAACATAATAAAATCGAAGCATTTATTGAATTGATGGAGCCTTATGGAATAAGAGAGATTGTTAGAACTGGTCTTACTGCCCTGGGGCGGAGAGATCGATAAATTAAGAGGAGGAATAGAAAATGACTAAAATGTATTATGAAAATGAATGTAAAATGGATGCACTGCGAGGAAAAAAAGTAGCAGTAATAGGGTATGGAAGTCAGGGGCATGCACATGCATTGAACCTTCACGAATCAGGGATAGATGTAGTTGTTGGGCTGTATGAAGGAAGTAAATCTTGGGCCAAAGCCGTAGAAGCAGGATTGAAAGTTGACATAGCTGGAAAAGCAGCAGCACAGGCAGATGTGGTGATGATGCTCATAAACGATGAAAAACAACCACAACTATATAAAGAGAGCATAGAACCAAACTTAGAACCTGGAAATTATCTTGTTTTTGCACATGGATTTAACATTCATTATGGGCAAGTTGTGCCACCGGAAAATGTCAATGTATTTATGGTGGCGCCAAAAGGACCAGGTCATACGGTGCGGAGTCAGTATCAGGAAGGCAAAGGCGTACCATGTTTGGTAGCGGTGTATCAAGATATTACAGGAGACACACTGGAAATAGGATTAGCTTATGCGGCTGGAATTGGTGGGGCAAGAGCTGGTGTGCTTGAAACAACCTTTAAAGAAGAGACAGAAACAGATTTATTTGGAGAGCAGGCAGTACTTTGTGGAGGCGTTACGGCTTTAATGAAAGCAGGTTTTGATGTGTTGGTTGAAGCTGGATATCAGCCAGAAAGCGCATATTTTGAATGCTTACATGAGATGAAACTCATCATAGACTTAATTAATGAAGGTGGATTAAGTTATATGCGCTACTCAGTGAGCGATACGGCTGAATATGGAGATTATATGGTAGGAGAACGGATTGTAACAGAAGATACTAAAAATGAAATGAGAAAAGTCTTGAAAGAAGTTCAGGATGGAACCTTTGCTAAAAACTGGATATTGGAAAATCAAGCAAATCGGCCTAGTTTCAATGCGAAAAGAAAGCTGGAAGCAGAGCATCCAGTAGAAATAGTTGGAAAAGATTTGAGAAAAATGATGAGTTGGTTAAAAAAGTAATGGAAGAGGTGTGTATTCATGGATGAAAGCAGAATTAAAATTTTTGATACCACTTTACGTGACGGAGAGCAATCCCCAGGCTGTAGCATGAACTTAAAAGAAAAACTCGAAATAGCAAAACAACTGGAAAAACTGAAAGTAGACATTATTGAAGCAGGATTTGCCATCGCATCTCCAGGAGATTTCCAAGCGGTAAAAGCAGTAGCTGAAACCGTAAAAGATGTTCGGGTCGCCAGTTTGGCCCGAGCATTGCCACAAGATATTGATCGAGCTTATGAAGCAGTTAAAGATGCACAAGGACCAAGGATTCATACATTTATTGCAACATCGGATATTCACATGAAATATAAACTAAAAGCCACGCCAGAAAACGTATTGGAACGTGCTGTTCATATGGTGCGTTATGCAAAAGGTTACTTAGATGATGTTCAGTTTTCGGCAGAAGATGCAACAAGAAGCCAGCCAGCGTTTCTCTACAAAATATTTGAAGCCGTTATTCAAGCGGGAGCAAAAGTCATAAATGTACCAGATACTGTTGGTTATACAACGCCAGATGAGTTTACAGCGCTGATCAAAGGCATTAAAGAGAATGTTCCGAGTATTGATAAAGCCATTATAGCAGTTCATTGTCATAACGATTTAGGGATGGCGGTTGCCAATACCTTGGCGGCTGCAAAAGCAGGAGCGAGACAGCTAGAATGTACCATCAACGGCATTGGAGAACGTGCTGGAAATGCTGCTATGGAAGAGGTTGTGATGGCCTTGCAGACTAGAAACGACTTCTATCAGAGCAAGACAAAAGTCGTAACAGAACAGATTTATCCAGCCAGTCGATTGCTTAGTCAAGTAACGGGAATGAAAGTACAGAGAAATAAAGCGATTGTTGGTGAGAATGCTTTTGCCCATGAATCTGGAATTCATCAACACGGCGTTTTGGCTAATAAAAGCACCTACGAAATAATGACTCCAGAATCCGTCGGGTTGCACCAAAATCAATTGGTATTGGGCAAGCACTCAGGAAGACATGCCTTTGAAGACCGAATGCGGTCCATGGGGTATGAGTTGGATCAGCAGACATTAGACAATGTATTTCATTCATTTAAAGAATTAGCAGACAAGAAAAAAGTAGTATATAACAAAGATTTGGAAGCTTTGATTAAAGACAAAACCATGAAGATGGAAGAATACTTTAAGCTAGAACAATTTGTCATTAATTGTGGGAATTATATGACGGCGACGGCGACGGTGAAGCTTAAAAGCTTTGATAAAGAGTTGGAAGCTGTTTCTACTGGTTCAGGTCCCATATATGCATCCTTTGGAGCCATCGATCAAATGGTTGGAAAAGAGTATAAATTGGATGACTATTCACTTCAGGCAATTACAGAAGGTGAAGATGCTCAGGGCGAAGCCTTTGTTCAAATCAGAAGAAATAATCAACTATATCATGGAAGTGGCATTAGTACGGATGTCATTGAAGCCAGTATAAAAGCCTATGTGAACGCAATCAATCGGATGCTTAGCAATGAAGAAAAGGCAGGAGCGTGAAAAAGTTGCAAAAAAGAATTTTTGTATTTGATTCGACGCTACGAGATGGGGCCCAAGCAGAAGCAATATCCTTTTCTGTGGAAGATAAAATAAAGATAACCAAAGTCCTTGATCAGATAGGAGTTCATTATATAGAAGCGGGGAATCCTGGCTCTAACCCAAAAGACCTAGAATTTTTTGAGCATGCTAAAAAAATGAAATTAGAGCAGGCGAAACTGACTGCCTTTGGTAGTACAAGACGACCCCATGTTACACCAGAAGAAGATGAGAATCTTAAAAACCTTATGATGGCAGAAACACCATGTGTCGCTATTTTTGGAAAAACCTGGGATTTTCATGTAACAGATATCATTCATACAACCTTAGAAGAAAATCTGGCAATGATCCAAGAGACCATGGAATATTTCAAAAAAGCGGGAAAAGAAGTAGTTTTTGATGCAGAACATTTTTTTGATGGGTATAAAGCAAACCCAGAGTATGCTATGAAAGCCTTACAAGCTGCAAAAGATGGCGGTGCTGATTGGTTGGTTTTATGCGATACAAACGGCGGTGCATTTCCAGAGGAAATTTATGAAGCAACCAGCCAAGTAGTGAAAGAATTAGGAAACAACGTGGGCATCCACTGCCATGATGATGGTGGGATGGCTGTTGCAAATACCATACGTGCAGTAGATGCAGGAGTGCGTCACGTACAAGGTACTTATATAGGGTTTGGAGAACGGTGCGGCAATGTAAATCTTTGTAGTGTTGTTGCCAATCTACAATTAAAAAAAGGATACCGATGTTTATCCGACAAACACTTAACAGAGATGACACCGATAGCGCGTTATATTGCTGAAATATCCAATGTAGCCCTTAATGAAAGACTCCCTTTTATCGGTTATAGTGCATTTGCCCATAAAGGCGGAATGCATATTGATGGTGTTAATAAAAACGAAAAATCTTTTGAACATGTAGACCCAGTCAAAGTTGGCAATAAAAGAAGGTTCTTAATGTCGGAAGTAGCTGGAAGAAGTACAATTTTATCTAAAATTAAAAAGGTAAATCCAACTATCAATAAGAATTCTCAAGAAACAAAAGACATTGTAGATCGATTAAAAGAGTTGGAACATCAGGGGTATCAGTTTGAAGGAGCCGAGAGTAGTTTTGAACTGATCATACGTAAGAGTCTTGGAAAATATAAGCCGTTTTTTACGCTGGACTATTTTAAAATTATAGGGGAACAAACATCAAATGGAGAAAGTGGAACATCGGCTATTGTAAAGATAGAAGTAGATGGAAAAGAAGAACTAACTGTTGCAGAAGGAAACGGTCCTGTCAATGCGTTGGATAAAGCCCTTCGCAAAGCATTAGAAGCTTTTTATCCTGAACTAAAAGAAGTGTATTTAACGGATTATAAAGTTCGTGTGCTAGATACCCGTACGACTACAGGTTCAAAAGTAAGAGTCCTAATTGAATCCAGTGATGGAAAGCATTTTTGGAGTAATGTCGGTGTTTCTACAGATATTATCGAGGCCAGTTGGATTGCTCTAGTCGATTCTATGGAATACAAGCTGATTAAGAATATTGAAGAAAAAGTAAGTGCCTATATGTAAAAGGAGAGGGGTATTTTAATGGGAATGACAATGACACAAAAAATACTGGCAAAGCATGCTGGAAAGAATGTAGTAACCTCCGGTGAACTGATCGAAGCAGAACTTGATTTGGTTCTTGGAAATGATATAACGGCTCCTGTAGCCATTAAAGAATTAAAAAAAATGGGAGCTGAACAGGTATATCATAAAGATAAGGTCGTGCTTGTACCTGATCATTTTACTCCCAATAAAGACATCAAATCTGCTGAAAACTGTAAAATATTAAGAGAGTTTGCTGTAGAGAAGGAGATTACAAACTATTTCGAAATTGGTGAAATGGGAATTGAACATGCCTTGTTACCAGAAAAAGGACTGGTAGTTCCAGGCGATGTTGTTATTGGTGCCGATTCTCATACGTGCACCTATGGAGCCTTGGGTGCTTTTTCAACGGGGATAGGAAGTACGGATATGGCAGCCGGAATGGCAACTGGTAAAGCATGGTTTCGTGTTCCGTCGGCTATTAGATTTCATCTAACGGGTTCGTTGAAACCACCAGTAAGTGGGAAAGACCTTATCCTGCATATTATTGGTAAGATCGGAGTAGACGGAGCACTATATAAATCCATGGAGTTTACTGGCCCAGGAATTTCAAGTCTTTCAATGGACGATCGATTTACAATGGCAAATATGGCCATCGAAGCTGGGGCTAAAAATGGAATTTTTCCAGTAGATCAAAAAACATTGGAATATGTTACCCAACATTCTTCCAAAGAATATACTATTTTTGAAGCAGATGAAGATGCGGCCTATGAGCATATCTATGAAATTGATCTAAACCAGATTCCTCTAACGGTTTCATTTCCTCACTTACCTGATAATACCCGATGTGTGGATGAAGCAGGTGACGTTAAGATTGATCAAGTAGTGATTGGATCTTGCACCAATGGTAGAATTGATGATATGCGTGCTGCTGCAAAAGTCCTTAAAGGAAAAAAAGTAGCCAAACATATGCGTTTAATTGTTTTTCCAGCAACACAGAAAATTTATTTGCAAGCAATGAAAGAAGGTCTTATTGAAATTTTTATTGAAGCTGGTGGGATTGTTAGTACGCCAACCTGTGGCCCTTGTTTGGGAGGTCATATGGGAATCTTGGCAAAAGGAGAAAGAGCCGTTGCCACCACCAATCGAAACTTTGTGGGAAGAATGGGTCATCCAGAATCTGAAGTATATCTTGCCAGTCCTTCGGTTGCAGCCGCTTCTGCAATAGCCGGAAAAATTGCAGGACCGGATTCTGTGGAGTAACCGTGGAGTTAGCCATAAAATAGGTATAAAAATTGATAAAAGGAGTGGGAAGATGATTGCGAAAGGAAAAGCATTTGTTTATGGAAATAATGTAGATACAGATGTCATTATACCAGCCAGACACCTTAATACTTCAGATCCACAAGAACTTGCCAATCATTGTATGGAAGATATTGATCCAAGTTTTGTGGCTCAAGTAGAAGCAGGAGATATGATCGTTGCCCAAAAGAACTTTGGATGTGGTTCCTCAAGAGAACATGCGCCTTTGGCCATTAAGTCTTCAGGTATATCTTGCGTGATTGCTGCCAGCTTTGCAAGAATATTTTATCGAAATGCCATCAATATAGGATTACCAATCTTGGAATGTGAGCAAGCCGTAGAAGATATTCAAGTTGGTGATGAACTGGAAGTAGATTTTAAAAATGGGAGGATTCTCAACAAAACCCAAGATAAAATCTATGAAACTCAACCTTTTCCTCCATTCATTCAAAAAATAATAGAATCCGATGGTTTGGTGAATCATGTAAGAAAACAATTGAAATAATTATAAAGGAAGTGGATCTCTATGAATAAAAAAATTGCAGTGATTCCAGGGGATGGCATTGGACCGGAAGTGATGCATCAGGCACTTAATGTTCTGCATTACATTGAAAAAGCATTTGGTCATCAATTTGACATACATGATTGTCTAGCGGGTGGTGCAGCAATCGATCAGGAAGGTGTTCCACTTCCGACTCAAACATTAGAAACTTGTAAAGAGTCTGATGCTGTTCTTCTTGGTGCATTGGGCGGTCCTAAATGGGATCATATGGATGGACAAAAACGACCTGAAAAAGCATTGCTAGGTCTTCGTAAAGAATTAGACCTATTTGCAAATCTAAGGCCTGCAGTATTATTTTCTGCCTTAAAAGATGCTTGTCCGCTGAAGTCATCCATCATAGAAAAAGGATTGGATGTAATGGTAGTTCGTGAGTTAACTGGTGGAATTTATTTTGGAAAACAGGAAAAAACTGTGGATGGACAAGGTAAGGAAGCAGCTTACGATACGATGTTCTATCATGAAGATGAAGTAAGAAGAATCGCTAAAATTGCCTTGGAGATAGCACTTACAAGAAGCAAGAAATTAATGAGCGTGGATAAAGCCAATGTGCTGGAAAATTCTAGATTGTGGAGAAAAATCGTTATAGAAGAAGCATCTCATTATCCAGAGGTCACTTTGGAGCATATGTACGTAGATAATGCAGCCATGCAATTAGTACGTGATCCAGGACAATTTGATGTTATTGTAACGGGAAATATGTTTGGTGATATTCTGTCGGATGAAGTAAGCATGATTACTGGATCTATAGGCATGTTGCCTTCGGCTAGTTTGAATGCAGATCAAAAAGGGATGTACGAGCCAATTCATGGTTCAGCTCCTGATATTGCAGGTGAAGATAAAGCAAATCCACTGGCGATGATCTTGTCATGTGCTATGATGCTGCGGATTTCTTTTGGGATGCAAAAAGAAGCTAGTCTCATTGAAAGTGCAGTAGAAGAGACGTTAAATAAAGGGTATCGGACAGCGGATATACACAGTGAAGGAATGACAATGGTGGGTACAGAAACAATGGGACAAGCGGTTCTTCGTTCAATGCCAACCATCTAAAGGAAAGGGGTCTTGCGTTATGCATTTAAATGGATCACAAATAATAATGGAATGTTTGTTAGAACAACAAGTAGACACCATATTTGGATATCCTGGCGGTGCGGTTATTAATATTTATGATGCGATTTATGAGTATCAAGACCGAATTCAGCATATCTTAACGGCTCATGAACAGGGAGCCACCCATGCAGCCGATGGCTATGCTCGATCAACTGGCAAAGTAGGAGTATGTATTGCCACATCGGGTCCAGGAGCCACCAATTTGGTTACAGGTATCGCTACTGCGTATATGGATTCGGTTCCTATGGTTGCCATTACAGGCAATGTTCCCGTAGCATTGTTGGGAAAAGACAGCTTTCAGGAAGTGGATATTACTGGAATTACCATGCCCATCACCAAACATAATTTTATTGTTAAAGATGTGAAAGAGTTGGCAAAAACTCTTCGAAGAGCCTTTTATATTGCTCAAGATGGAAGGCCAGGGCCTGTTTTGGTTGATATACCAAAGGATGTTACAGTTGCTGTTGCTGAATACAAAAAAGAAGAAGCCAAGCAAGTCAGGGAGCATACGGAAGAAATTTGCGAAGACACATTGGATGCTGTTGTTTCTCTTATTAAAAATGCAAGAAAACCCTTTATTCTTACTGGCGGTGGAGTAATTAGAGGGGATGCAGCATCAGAAGCCCTAGAACTGGTGGAAAAAATTCAATCACCTGTTTCTTCCACCCTAATGGGTCTTGGAGGCGTTCCGACAAACCATGAAATGTTTACTGGAATGATAGGGATGCACGGCAGCAAAACATCTAATCTAGCATCGTCAGAATGTGATTTGTTTATTGCGATTGGATCTAGATTTAGTGACCGTATTACAAGCAACACAAAAATGTTTGCTGAAGAAGCTAATATTGTGCATATAGATGTTGATCCAGCTGAAATTAATAAAAATGTTCGGAGTTTTTATCATGTAGATGGTGATGTAAAAGCATCACTAAAACGGTTGAATGAAAAGTTAACAAAGGAGACAAGTTTGCAGAGGCTCGAATGGAAGAAACAAATTATCAATTGGAAAAAACAATACCCATTGGCTTGCAATCAAAATGGCAGTATTAAGCCACATTATGTCATTCGAAAGCTTAGTGAGCTAACTTCTGGAAAGGCCATTATTACAACAGAAGTGGGCCAAAGTCAAATGTGGTCGGCTCAGTATTATGATTACGTTTTGCCAAGAACCTTTCTTTCTTCAGGAGGACTGGGAACTATGGGATATGGACTGGGAGCTAGCTTAGGAGCAAAACTCGGTAATCCAGATAAAATAGTAGTCAACATTGCAGGAGATGGTAGTTTTTGCATGAATAATCATGAGTTGGCTACGGCAGTTCATTATGAGTTGCCAGTAATTGTTATTGTATTGGATAATCAAGCCTTAGGCATGGTTCGACAATGGCAAGATCTATTTTTTGATAAACGCTATTCCCAAACGGACCGTAATCGTTGCACAGACTTTGTAAAGTTAGCAGAAGCTTATGGAGCAAAAGGATATAAATTAGAAAAAGTGGAGGATGTAGAACCTATTCTGAAACAAGCATTAACACAAAAAGTTCCCGTTGTAATCCATTGCCCTATCGATCCAGATGATAAAGTGTTTCCCATGGTGCCACCAGGAGCTGCTATTAAAGACTTGATAACAGAAGAGTCCCAGGGTTAGAAGAAGAGAAATAAAAAAAACCGCAAATGATCATTGCGGTTTTTTATGAATGAGGAAATAGCATGTGCAGCATCTTTGTTCATAGAAGAAAACAATACAACTATTCATGGAACACTTGGGTTCGATGAATAGCTGCCTTGGATGAATCTATTTTTTTCGAAAAACCGTTACAAAAAGTTTTTGGTTTTCGTAAAACACATCAGCACAATCTACTAGAGCACCTAATAAATTCAATTCTTGCTTACTTCTGCTTTCACCCAGCAAAGACCAATAGTAGTCTTCTAGCTCATCACGCCTAGGCGCATTTAGCACTTCATCTAATTGATCCAGATCCTCTGGTTTGTTCTCACATGTACCCTGAAGCATAACCTTAACCTGCTTTTTACCATAGTGAATATCTATTTGCATGCTATCCACGTGGTGGGAGAAAAAATAAGCAATTAATTCATCAATGACTTTAATGGTTTTCATGCGTTCTTTGGTCAAGATTCAGCATCTCCTTTAAACATATTTAAGGAATCAAAAAGTGGTGTTAATACAGCGGCAACAAAGCCATCAGAAAAACCATTATTATATAAATTCATTCCTCCGTGCAAAAACCCAACATTCATAACCATGGACATATGAAGCACACCAGCTAAAATACCAAAGTGCCAACCATATGTTCCGGCAATTGGAGCTAAAGTAGTACCAAACAATGCTGCTAATAAGGCACCAGTAGAATTAATCTCCCAAATTTGAAATAATGAAGCCAGATACACGCCCAAGAATAATGGCCATACGTTTTTCAAATGTTTACCAAAGGCTCCGAATCCAACAATGGTAAAAATTCCTCCTATGATAGGCCCGTTTAATTGACCTCCAACAGCTAGAACATAAGCCATAGATGCATAGCCCAATAGGGACATATTGATAAGGGTTAAACCAAAGCCATTTAATGAAACAAAGTCAGAAACTAAACGTCCAGAATGTTTTACAACCCAGGAATATCCTTTCCAGGAACGATTGTTGCAAAAATATCCAATCAAAAGCATAATTCCAAAAAAAGCACTTAGATAAAGAGTGAAGAGCTGATTAAATCCTTCAGCTACAATGAGAGTAGATGGGTTTTCGAAATCTAAGGATCGAAAAAGAGCCATGAAAACCATACCGGTGATCCCACAGGTAAAGCCAATGTTATACAAATTAAAACCTTGATGAAATCGGATGAAGTGATTTGCTAAAGGTGGGAGCATAAATCCTGCCAGCACACCCACTAATGACCCTGTAAAAATAGCGGCAAAGAGAGGAAGTCCATAGCCAAAGGATACCTGGCTAATCAATGGTCCCAAGGCTGTTCCAAAGAGGGCTGGAAGGATAAATTTACTAAATGTTTCCTTTTGGTAAAGTGCACGTAAATAAACCCCAAGAATAATAGGCCAAACATTAAAAATATTCTTTCCGAAAAGCGCAAAACCAGCAACAGTAAAGGCGGCTGCCATAACAGGACCATTCATATGAACACCATTATGCTTGGCCAGGAAAATGGACACAAGCATAAGAACACCTGCATTGAAAAATGACGCACCAATATTTCCGATAACAAGATAGTCAGTAACTAAGATGCTGGGAGCCACAATAATAGCACCCATACCATGAAATATTTCTTTTGGAGTGTTAAAGAGCAAAGAAGAGACTAATAAAAGAGATGCAAAACAAGTCATAATAGCATATTTGGTTTTTTCTTCTGTTTCTACCACATACACCTGTTCTTTTTCAAAAACAGATGATTTATGTGTGGACTTAAGTTCAACGGACTTATCCAATATTGATACCTCCCATAGGATGATGTGGGATGCGTTAATGTGAAATAATTAACACACATACACTCATCAACAGTATACCAATTATCATCCAATAATAAAAGGGTTTCTCATGAAGTTTTAATCTCAAAAATACGGATACAAGAAGTCAAGGATGGGTAAGCAATGACTATAAAGAGTGAAAGTAAAAGGAAAGACTTAAGAAGGGGGATAAGAGATGAAAGCTATGGTTATAAAGGAATTTGGAAATCCGGATGTATGGTTTAAACAAGAATTGGATAAACCGACATTGCGGCCTGGGGATGTAATGATTCGGGTAAAAGCATCCTCTGTAAACCCCATCGATACGAAGATTAGAAGCGGATTGGTACCTGCAGCTACACCTGATTTTCCAGCGGTTTTGCATGGGGATGTGGCAGGTACGGTAGTAGAAGTAGCAAAAGAAGTTAGTGGGTTTGAAATAGGCGAAGATGTGTTTGCTTTAGGTGGAGGGGTAAGAGGTCATGGCGGTGCTTTAGCAGAATATATGGCATTGGATGCCCGACTATTAGCCAAAAAACCGGACTGCCTATCCATGTCTCAGGCTGCTGCTCTTCCTATAGTTTCTCTTACGGCATGGGAAGCGATGGTGACAAGAGGGAAAGTGAAAAAAGGAAATCGAGTACTCGTTCATGGTGGAACTGGAGGAGTAGGACATATAGCTTTACAGCTCGCTAAATACTTGGGGGCTCATGTCACGACAACGGTTTCTAGTAGTGAAAAACAAAAAATTGCACTGAAACTTGGGGCAGATGAGACGATTAATTACAAAGAAGAGGCTGTAGAAGACTACGTTCATCGATTAACAGAGAAAAAAGGATTTGATCTAATTCTTGATACAGTTGGCCAAGAAAACTTAGATCGTTCTTTTCAAGCCGTGGCACCAAAAGGAATAGTGGTTGCTACCAATACCCGTGCTACACATGATTTATCGCTTATGCATGCAAAGAGTGTAACCTTGCATGCAGTATTTATCTTATTGCCATTGATATCTGACTCTGGGAGAGAGGAGATGGGGAAAAATTTGGCCCATATAGGTGATTTGATGCAGTCTGGTTCATTAAAACTCTTAATGCATGAAAAGTCCTTTGGATTTACACAAGCGAGTAAAGCTCATGAACTACTGGAGAGAAACGACCATATAGGAAAAATTAGTCTTTACAATGATTTGTAGTTGGAATAGAACCAATACGAAAGAGATTAATGGATAAAATTGACAGCTTTATCTGAATCTGATACATTCAATATAGGTATCATCAATACGTGTAGAGCGATGAAAAAGAGGAGTAGCATACTGGAAAGGTGCAGCGAGCTGGGAAGAGTGAGAGCCTAGCACTGGAAAGATGTGAAGGGCACTTTGGAGCTTAAAGACAGAGTGGACACTATTTGTGTCAAATAGGGTGGAACCGCGGAAGAAAATATGTCTTTCGTCCCTAGTTTTTTATTGGGATGAAAGGCTTTTTTTTGAACAATTTTAAAGGAGGAAATAGTATGAGTCAAGAGAAAAACATGGAAAAAATCGTAGCACTGGCCAAAAGTAGAGGATATGTGTTTCCAGGCTCGGAAGTATATGGAGGTTTGGCCAATACTTGGGATTATGGTCCCTTAGGAGTTGAGCTGAAAAACAATATAAAAAAAGCTTGGTGGAAGAAGTTTATCCAACAAAACCCACACAATGTAGGGTTGGATTCAGCAATTTTAATGAACCCTAAAACCTGGGAAGCTTCAGGGCATGTTGGTGGATTTAGCGACCCGTTAATGGATTGTAAAGAATGTAAAAGTCGCTTTCGAGCAGATAAAATCATTGAAGATTTTTTACAAGCAGCTGAAAAAGAGGCTCATGTGGATGGTTGGTCACCAGATAAAATGCAAGATTTTATCGAAAAGGAAGGGGTTTCTTGCCCAGAATGTGGAGCGAAAAACTTTACTGAAATTCGTGAGTTTAACTTGATGTTTAAAACCTTCCAAGGCGTAACCGAAAATAGTAGCACACAAATTTATTTACGGCCAGAAACCGCTCAAGGAATTTTTGTTAACTTTAAAAACGTTCAGCGTACTTCGAGAAAAAAAATACCCTTTGGAATTGGACAGATTGGGAAAGCATTTCGCAATGAGATTACGCCTGGAAATTTCACATTTAGAACAAGAGAATTTGAACAAATGGAGTTAGAGTTTTTTTGTGAACCAGGCAAAGACATGGAGTGGTTTAAGTACTGGTCAGATTTTTGTCGGAACTGGTTACTCAATCTGGGTCTTTCAGAACAGAATATTCGTATGAGAGAGCATGAATCCGATGAGTTGTCTCATTATAGCAATGCGACTACAGACATTGAATTTCAATTTCCTTTTGGATGGGGAGAACTTTGGGGCATTGCTGATCGTACAGATTTTGATCTTATACAGCACAGCCAACACTCAGGAACAGATTTTCATTATACTGATCCAACCACCAATGAAAAATATGTGCCCTATTGTATTGAACCTTCTGTGGGGGTAGATCGGGTTGCCTTGGCATTTTTGGTTGATGCCTATGAAGAAGAGGAAGTGAACGAAAAAGAAAACCGAGTAGTTCTTAAATTACATCCAGCCTTGGCTCCCTTTAAAGCAGCTGTATTACCATTAACTAAGAAGCTTTCCGAGCAAGCTCAGAAGATTTACGATCAGTTAGCAGCTCATTACATGATAGACTACGATGAAGCTGGCAGTATTGGGAAACGGTATCGTCGACACGACGAAATTGGCACTCCATTTTGTATAACTGTGGATTTTGATACACTGGAAGACGACTGTGTGACCATTAGACATCGAGATTCAATGGATCAAGAGCGGGTATCAATCCAGCAACTGGAGTCCTACCTTGCGGAAAAAATGATATTTTAGATGCCTAATTGGAAGGAGAATAGATCATGGAAGAAACATCAAGACAAAAAATTAAAATTTTAATTGTCTCAGACTCTATTGGAGAAACAGCAGAACAAGTTGCAAAAGCGGCTTTGAGTCAGTTTGATTATAAAGAATATGAGATTCGACGGCATTCTTTTGTATCGGAAAAAGTTCAAGTAGAAGACATATTAGAAGAAGCGACATCCGAAGAATCCTTAATTATGTTTACGCTTGTGATTCAAGAAGTGAAAGAGTATTTATTGGAGCAAGCTCAAAAAAGAAAGATACAAACCATTGACTTAATGTCTACTATTATGGAGTCTTTGGAAAAAAGATTTGATACCAAACCTATAGGCGAAGCTGGTTTAATTAGAAAGCTGGACGAAGAGTACTTCAGAAAGATTGAAGCCATTGAGTTTGCGGTGAAGTATGATGATGGAAAAGACCCGCGAGGCTTAAAAAAAGCGGATATTGTGTTAATAGGGATTTCAAGAACCTCCAAAACACCATTAAGTATGTATTTGGCGCATCGAAATGTTAAGGTTGCTAATGTTCCATTGGTACCAGAAGTGAAGCCGCCGAAGGAACTTAGCGAAGTGTCTTCACAAAAAATAATTGGATTAACAACAGATCCATACAAGTTAATTGAAATAAGAAAAGAAAGAATTAAAGCTTTGGGGTTGAAAGATGGTGCAAATTACGCTAGTATACAAAGGATTATCGAAGAGTTGGAATATGCAGATGAAATCATGCGGAAGCTGAGCTGTCCAGTTATTGATGTTTCTGCCCGTGCTGTTGAAGAAAGTGCCAGTATTATTTTGGAGATATGCAGAGAAATTGGGTATAATGTAGGGAAACTAAAATAATAAATTGGAGGTGTTCGTCTTGAAAAAGTATGTATATGCTTTTCGTGAAGGATCGGCAGAAATGAAGTCTGTTTTGGGCGGGAAGGGAGCTAACCTTTCTGAAATGATTAATATCGGCCTGCCAGTGCCAGGTGGATATACCGTATCGACAGAGGCTTGCATGGAGTATTACGAAAAAGGAAACATAATTTGGGAAGAGCTTCGACAGCAAATTAATGAAAAACAGCAGGAACTTGAAATAGAAATGAACAAAAAGCTCGGAGATCCTTCGAATCCCTTATTGGTTTCAGTAAGATCTGGTGCAGCCGTATCCATGCCGGGAATGATGGACACCATTTTGAATTTAGGGCTTAACGATAAAACGGCAGAAGGAATAGCAAGG
The DNA here is from genome assembly GCF_055383815.1 of Tindallia texcoconensis. Lineage (NCBI taxonomy): Bacteria > Bacillati > Bacillota > Clostridia > Peptostreptococcales > Tindalliaceae > Tindallia > Tindallia texcoconensis. Next base: position 417,791 of record NZ_AP042431.1, on the reverse strand, counting down.
ATAACGGAAAATCCACGTTTTGCATACGACAGTTATCGGCGACTGATCCAAATGTTCAGCGATGTGGTATTGGAGATACCTAAATATAAGTTTGATAATTTGTTGGAAACTAGAAAACGAGACAAAGGAATTCAATCAGATACAGATTTAACAACGGAAGATCTTAAAGAACTTGTAGAAGCATTTAAAGCCGTTGTAAAAAAAGAAACCAAAAGAGATTTCCCCCAGGACCCACAAGAGCAGCTTATGTTAGCGGTGGAAGCAGTTTTTAAATCCTGGAACAATCCTAGAGCGAGAGTTTATAGAGATCACCATGACATTCCTCATCGAATGGGTACAGCAGTGAATATTCAAGTAATGGTATTTGGTAATATGGGTGATGATTCTGGTACTGGTGTTGCTTTTACAAGAAATCCTTCTACAGGAGAAAATAAACTCTATGGAGAGTTTTTGATGAATGCCCAAGGGGAAGATGTGGTGGCTGGAATTAGAACACCACGAGATATCGAAGAGCTTAAGGAGATTATGCCCGAGGCCTATCATCAATTTAATGAGGTAGCAAGATCTTTGGAACTGCATTATCGCGATATGCAAGACATTGAATTTACCATTGACTCTGGAAAACTATACATGCTTCAGACAAGAACTGGTAAACGTACCGCTAATGCAGGGATTCAGATTGCAGTAGAGATGGTCAATGAATCTTTGATTTCAAAAGAAGAAGCCTTACTCCGATTAAATCCAAATGATTTGGATCAACTGTTACATCCAACGTTTAATCAAACTGCCTTGGCAAAGGCTACTATGATTACAAAAGGACTGCCAGCTTCCTCCGGAGCAGCATCTGGTAAAGTGTGTTTTACTTCAGAGGAAGCGGTTAAAGCAAATGCCGCAGGCGAAAGAGCCATACTTGTTAGGAATGAAACATCACCAGAAGATATTGAGGGGATGGTGGCTTCGGCGGGTATTTTAACGGCAAAAGGTGGAATGACATCTCATGCAGCAGTAGTAGCTCGAGGAATGGGAAAATGTTGTGTTTCAGGTGCAGGGGAATTAAACATTAACGAAGCTGAAAAAACAATGAAAACGGAGACAGAATCTTTTGAAGTAGGCGATTATATTTCTCTAGACGGGAACACAGGAAATGTATATGCCGGTAAAATTGAAACACAGGATGCGAGTCTAGGTGGACAGTTTGTAACCTTAATGAAATGGGCGGATGATATTCGTCGCTTAAAAATCAGAACCAATGCAGATACACCAAGAGATTCTGCTAAAGCAGTTGAATTTGGAGCAGAAGGAATCGGGCTTTGTCGGACGGAGCACATGTTTTTTGAAGACAATCGGATCTTCGCCATGAGACGAATGATTCTTTCGAGATCCGAAGAAGAGAGAAGAAAAGCATTAGAGCAACTAATGCCAATGCAAAAAAATGACTTTATTAGTATTTTCAAAGCCATGGGGTCTCGCCCAGTTACCATACGACTGCTGGATCCACCTTTGCATGAATTTTTACCTTCCGAAAAAGAAGATATTGAGAAATTAGCGGTTGAAATGGAAGTGCCTTATAATCGGCTTAAAGAAATTGTCTTTGAACTTAAAGAAGTTAATCCCATGCTGGGGCATCGGGGCTGTCGATTGGCCGTTACGTATCCAGAAATATACGAAATGCAGGTAAGGGCCATTATGGAAGCGGCTACAGAACTGAAAAAAATCCATAATCAGGAAGTAATACCGGAAATCATGATCCCCTTAGTAGGAGAAGTAAAAGAGTTTGAATATGTTAAAGAATTGGCGGAAAAGGTAATACAAGACGTATTGGAGGACAGTGGTGTGACGGTACCATATCTTATCGGTACAATGATAGAAATACCTAGGGCGACGCTTATAGCAGACGAAATTGCCAAAGGTGCCGAATTTTTCTCTTTTGGAACCAATGATTTAACCCAAATGACTTATGGGTTCTCCCGTGATGACTCTGGTCGATTCATAAAAGAATATCGAGATAAAGGCATATTAGAAAAAGATCCTTTCCAACAAATTGATCGGCAAGGCGTTGGAGAGCTGATGAAAATAGCCGTTGAAAGAGGAAAAAGCACCCGAAGCGATATTAAGCTAGGAATTTGTGGTGAACATGGTGGAGAACCAAACTCCGTAGAGTTCTGCCACATAATTGGTCTAGATTATGTATCTTGTTCACCTTTTAGAGTTCCTATAGCTAGGTTGGCGGCAGCTCAGGCAGCCTTAAGATATCCTGAGCAGAAATAGAGTAATAAAATAAAAATAGGAAAAGAAGAGAATGAAAAGAGAGTGCTGTAACAGGTATTCTCTTTTTTATTTTTCCTTCTCTTTGGAAGAGCAATTTTTGGGTATTGAATAAACTAAGAAGAAAAAAATAGTGGGGTCTTTAATAGAAAGAAGGGATTGAGTTGAAAGGCATCGATAACCGAAGAACTATTGTTTTCTTGATCGTGATGCTAACGATGATGGTTGGGTCGCTCTTTGGATGGGCTGAAGAAAGCCACTCGTCTCCTGTGGTGTATACGCTTAAAGTGGAAGGCATGGTAACAGCGGGAACCACAAATCATATTCGGCGAGCTATTGAAGTAGTCCAAAATGAGGAAGCTGAAGCCCTTGTCCTTCTTTTAAATACGCCTGGTGGACTGGTTAACGCAACACTAGATATCGTGGGAGATATGATCAGTGCAGATATACCTATTATTACCTATGTTTCGCCTCAAGGTGGCATTGCAGCATCCGCAGGTACGTTTATCATGTTAGGGGGACACAAGGCAGTTATGGCACCTGGCACCACCATTGGTGCTGCCATGCCCGTAATGGTAAGCCCAGATGAAGATGGGAATACCGCAGCTGATGACAAAACCGTTCTATTTTTAGCAGGTCATATGAAAAGTATTGCAGAGGCACGTCAAAGACCTGGAGAGATAGCAGAAAAATTTGTGACGGAAAACTTAACCTTGAGTGGTGGTGATGCCTTAGACTTAGGTGTGATTGATTTAATTGAAAGCAACTTAGATTCGCTTTTGAAAAGCCTTGATGGCCAAAGAGTAGAACTAGATTCTGGAATTGTCACCCTAAATACATCTAATGTGACGCTTCTAGAGATGGAGAAAACCACACAGGAAAGAATTACACATCTCGTGAGCAATCCTCAAATAACATTTATTCTTTTACTAATTGGAGTGTATGGGCTGATCATTGGATTTAGTTCACCAGGAACCTTTATACCAGAAGTGTTGGGTGCTATTTCTTTATTATTAGCCTTATACGGCCTTGGTCTTTTTGAAGTAAACCTTTTTGCCATCCTATTGATGGTCTTGGGAGCTGGATTGCTCATTGGCGAAGCCCTTACGCCTACCTATGGCATATTAGGCCTTGGTGGTGTCATTAGTATGGTATTGGGCATTCTGTATCTTCCTGTAGAACCTTTGGTTTCCAGCCGATGGTTGGCACAATTTCGATTAATGGCCTTTGGCATTGGAGTTATCGCTTCGATTGTGCTGGTGATCATGTTGGCTGGGATCTATCGTTTAAAAAATTTTCCTGTTACTCATGGAAACAATGAATTTATTACAGATGTGGCAAGAGTGGTGGAAACCATTGATCCGGAAGGGCTTATTATGGTTCGTGGTGAACTGTGGAAAGCGAGAGCCATAGCAGGTGAAAAGATAGAAAAAGATAGGCAGGTACAAGTAGTTGAAAGAGAAGATATGATATGTATTGTGAAAAAGATTTAAAGAAAAAAGGAGAATGAAAGCTGAAATAGGGTGAAAGCAGAAAGGATGGGAAAAAATGACAGAAATCATTATGCTTATAGAAAACATAGTGCCATTTGCAGGGGTAATATTTGTCATTTTATTGTTGCTAAAAATGGCCATTAAAATCATACCTGAATATGAAAGGGGAGTACTTTTCAGGCTTGGTAGGTTAGTTGGTGTAAAAGGGCCTGGCTTAGTTTTTATCATTCCAATTATTGATCGAATACAAAAAGTGTCTCTTCGTATTATTGTAGACAACGTGCCACCGCAGGAAGTTATTACCAGAGATAATGTAACCTGTAAAGTAAATGCTGTTTTGTATTATCGTGTAACAGCACCAGATAAAGCGGTAGTGAACGTAGAAAAATATCATGAGGCCACCAGTCAGTTCTCCCAAACAACCATGAGAAGTGTAGTAGGACAAGCGGATTTAGATGAATTACTTTCTCAGAGAGAAAAACTGAATAAGCAAATTCAAGCAGTGGTTGATCAGGCAACAGATCCATGGGGGATTAAAGTAACGGCTGTAGAGTTGAGAGATGTGATTATTCCAGAAGCCATGCAACGTGCCATAGCGAAACAAGCAGAAGCAGAGAGAAATAGACGTGCTGTTGTGATTCAAGCAGAAGGTGAAAAGCAAGCGGCGGTAAAAATCAGTGAAGCTGCTGAAATTTTAGGACAACATGAAGGCGCCTTGACCTTGCGCACACTTCGAACTATTTCAGATATGTCTAATTCGGAAAGCACAACGGTGCTTTTCCCAGTGCCTATGGAAATGAGAAGACTACTGCCAGACTTAGAAAAAGTAATGAAAGGAACCCTTGAGTATCAAAGCAAAAAAGCTGAAAAACTCAAGAAGGATGCAATAGAGGAAGCAGCAGAAAACACAGATTCAGAAGAAGTGTAAATGCATAAAGTTCAAAAGATAAAGTTCGGCAACATAGAATAAGGAAAAACTTTGCTATTGAGTAATGTTCAAGAGTTTGATATAATTATGATTTTGTCAGGAAAGATATTTCCATGGCGAATGCGAGGTGGAAACTATTGGAAAACAGCACATTGATTAGAGATGTTTCTCAAGAATACGAAAGGGGCAAGCTGGCCACCTATGCTCAATTAAGTGCAACAACAAAAGGAAGAAAGAAAGAAGAAATTGAATGTGATATTCGTACCCCTTATCAAAGGGATAGAGATCGCATTATTCATTGTGAGTCATTTAGAAAACTAAAAGGAAAAACTCAAGTTTTTATAAGTCATTATGAAAACTTTCGGACAAGGTTGACGCATACATTAGAATTAAGCCAAATTGCTAGAACAATAGCCCGTGCCTTGAGGCTTAACGAAGACCTTATTGAAGCAATTGCACTAGGACATGATCTGGGGCATACTTGCTTTGGCCACAGTGGGGAAGAAGTGCTGGATGCCCTTACAGGACATTTTGCTCATAATGAACAAAGTCTTCGCGTGGTTGACTATCTGGAAAGCCAAGGAAAAGGACTAAATTTAACATTTGAAGTAAGAGATGGAATTCTGAATCATACGGGAGATGGAATTCCGATTACAATAGAAGGCAAACTAGTCAAAATTGTTGATCGAATAACCTATTTATGTCATGATATTCAGGATAGCCTAGCCGTAGGAATTTTAAACGAAGATCAAATTCCTGGCCGATTCAACCGAATTCTTGGAACCAGTCATAGTCAACGAGTTAACAGCTTTGTGCAGGATATGATTATGGAAACAGCAGCACAGCTAGAACAAGGAGAACAACCGATGATCTATCAAAGCAATATCATGAAAGAAGTGATGCTTGACCTTCGGTGCTTTATGTTTGAGAAAGTGTACAACGGAGCTGTGTGTGCCAAAGAAAAAGAGAAAGCAGCTATGATAGTTGAACATTTATTTTGGCATTACTGCAATACCATCTCCAAACAGGAAGCCACAGATAGAATAGCTGGTTGTACGGATCAATTTGCCATTAATCTTTATAAAGAGTTGGTCATTCCTCAACCTGGCCTAAAATAAATTTCTTTACACAAGAAGGAGTTTATGAAAAAATGTCGAATTAGTATCTCCGACAGGATTTTTAGAAAAAGGAACGTAGGTGAATTATGAACGGCAGAATACCTGAAGAGTTAGTTGATGAGATCATTCAACATAATGATATCGTAGACGTAATCAATGAATACCTGCCTTTAAAACCTGCAGGTTCTAACTACAGAGCTCTTTGCCCTTTTCATAATGAGAAGACACCATCTTTTATGGTGAGCCGAGAAAAACAGCTTTATAAGTGTTTTGGCTGCGGTCAAGGTGGTGGGGTAGTTCAGTTTATTATGGGGAAAGAAAATCTGGATTTTGTTGAAGCTATTCATCATTTAGCACGTAGGGTTGGTATTCAAATTCCCGATACAAATATGACATCAGAGGAAAAGGGAAGGCTAGTGGAAAACAGAAAATTAATGGAACTGCATCGAGAAGCAGCCGCTCTTTTTTATCAAAAGTTAACTTCTCAGCAAAATCCAGGCATACAATATCTTAAAAAACGTGGATGGAAAATTAAAACCATCAAACAATTTGGACTTGGATATGCGCCGGATCAGTGGGATTTTTTGCTAAGACATCTAAAAAACCTAGGTTATTCTGAAAAACTAGTTAAGCAGGCTGGATTGACAGTGGTGAGCAAAAAAACCAACGAAAGCTATGATCGTTTTCGTAAGCGGTTAATGTTTCCTATCTTTAATGTGCAGGGAGATATTGTTGGCTTTGGAGCCAGAGTTGTTAGTCCAGAGGGTCAGCCTAAATATCTTAACTCACCAGAGACAGCTATTTTCAATAAACGAAAGTTGCTTTATGGATTAAATATTGCCAGAATCCATTCCCGAGAGCAGGGAAACATAGTGGTGGTTGAAGGCTATACAGATGTCATTTCATTGCATCAAAATGGTTTTCAAAATACAGTAGCGACTTTAGGTACTTCACTGACAAGTGATCATGTTAGGCTACTATCTCGCTATACGAAGCTGGTTATTCTTTGTTTTGATGCAGATACAGCAGGTAGTAGTGCAGTAATAAGAAGTATCGAACTTTTTGCTCAAATCGATCTAAAGGTTCGAATTCTAACATTACCAGAGGGAATGGATCCGGATCTTTACATTCGAAAAAATGGGAGTTCTTCCTTTGAACAGCTTATCGCTGAGGCGCCAACATCTGTTGACTATCAGATTGCTATGATTCGAAAAAAACATTCCTTGGCAACTGTAGAAGGAAAAATTCATTTTGCTCGTGAAGTAGCTAGTATTTTAAAAAAGTTAACGAGTCAAGTGGAAAAAGAAGCATACGCTGCCCGTATTGCAGAAGAAATGGGAATATCAAAATCTGCTCTTTTATCTGAAATTCAAGATTCGGAGGAAGGGTGGAAAAAGAAGAAAAAATTCACACCAGACAAACAGAAATACAAGAATACGAAAACCATGGATCCAATGCAGCCTATGACAGATAATGCTAATAGTCTTTTGGCAGAAAGACAAATATTAAAATGGATGATGGAGAATCTTGGAGAGCTGGAAGAAATACAAAAATTCATCGATCCAGACTCTTTTTCACATGAAGCACATCAAGCTTTGTTCACCATTATTTTAGAAGAACACCATCAAATAAAAATAGATAATTCACATTCAACTTTATTTGAAGGATTTGAAGAAGATTTGCAGAAAATAATGGAAGTGGAAATTGACCATCTTACAAAGCAACGAATAATTAGCCGATATCGTCTCAATCACAAAAGAAAACAGCTAAAGGAAGCACTTCATTATTGGATGGAGAAGCAAAAGACAATATGCCATCAAGAAAACATGGGAAAAAATGAAAAGGAAGATGAAATGTTGAAAATAGGAATGGAAGTTAGAAAAATCAATATAGAACTCCAAAAAATTTCTTTGCAGAAAGGGGGCGGTGATGGTGGAAAACAATAATGTGATTGATTTGACGAAGGAGTCTTTGAAAAAGCTACTGGAAAAAGGTCAAAAAGAAGGATCTTTATCTTATAGCGAAATTATGGATACATTGGAAAAATTCGAATTGGATAAAGAGCAAATTGATGAATTGTATGAACAATTCGGTACTTTGGGGATTGATATCATCAGCGATAAAGATGATATTGAAATAGATGACTCCCTGGAAAACGAAGGGGATACAGACATTAAAGTGGATGATCCAGTAAAAGAAGACTTGTCCTTTTTAAAAGGGGTTAACATCGATGACCCCGTTAGGATGTATCTGAAAGAAATAGGGAAAGTACCGTTGCTTACCAGTGATGAAGAAATAAGGTTGGCAAAAGCCATGGAAGCTGGTGATGAGTATGCAAAAAAACAATTAGTAGAGGCTAACCTTCGTTTAGTGGTGAGTATTGCCAAACGATATGTTGGTCGGGGAATGCTATTTTTGGATCTTATTCAGGAAGGAAACTTAGGTCTTATTAAAGCGGTAGAAAAATTTGACTATCGAAAAGGATATAAATTTAGTACCTATGCAACCTGGTGGATTCGACAAGCAATTACTAGGGCCATAGCAGATCAAGCAAGAACGATTCGCATACCCGTTCATATGGTGGAAACCATTAACAAACTCATACGTGTATCTCGTCAATTACTTCAGGATTTGGGTAGAGAACCAAAGCCAGAAGAAATAGCGGCGGAAATGGATATACCTGTGGAGAAGGTGCGGGAAATTTTAAAAATAGCACAAGAACCAGTTTCTTTAGAAACTCCAATAGGAGAAGAAGAAGATAGCCACTTGGGAGACTTTATTCCAGATGAGGATGTATTAGCACCAGCGGATTCAGCTGCCTTTTCTTTACTGAAAGAACAATTAGTGGAAGTATTGCATACCTTAACCGTTAGAGAACAAAATGTGCTGCGATTACGATTTGGCCTTGATGATGGGAGGGCTAGAACGCTGGAAGAAGTAGGGAAAAAATTCCAAGTAACCCGTGAACGGATTAGACAGATTGAAGCCAAAGCACTTAGAAAATTACGGCATCCGAGCCGAAGCAAAAAACTAAAAGATTATCTCGAATAAAAAACTGCCCAAGGCAGTTTGGTTCTAAAGGATGTGTCGGTTTAATGGTAAAATTGCCTCTCAGATTAGAAGCAATTGCGAATATGATTTCTCCAATATCCACTATTGCGGATATTGGAACGGATCATGGCTTATTACCAGTGTATTTACTTCAAACTGGAATCATAAAAAAAGCAATTGTTTCAGATGTGAACACTGGGCCTCTTGAAAAAGCCAAGCAAACTGCGAGATGCCATGGCATGGAAAGTAAGATAGAGTTCCGGCTGGGTGATGGACTCCAGGTTCTGAAACCAAGAGAGGCTACAGTCGTTGTTATTGCTGGCATGGGCGGTATACTAATTAATTCACTGCTACAAGCATGTCCACAGATTGTGAAGGCGGCAGATCATCTTATATTGCAGCCTATGCAAGCGGTCTATGAAGTGCGGCAATATTTGCTGGAGCATGGATATCGAGTATTAGAAGACCGACTGGTGAAAGAAAAAAACCATATGTATACTATCATCAAGGTAAAGCAAGAAGAATTGCCCTCCTCAGAGATAGGCACATTAGAAGCGATGATTGGAATACAATGGAAAAACCAACCCCCAGAGTTGATGCATGAATATAGCAGTAGGCTTTTGAATCAAAAAAAATCGATGAGAGAAGGACTATTAAAAAGTAGTTCTTTGGATCAAGGAGCGCTTAATCATTGTAATGATCAAATCAAACAACTCGAAGAGGTGATAGAATGGCTTCAAGCGTAAGAGAAATCATTCGAATTTTTGAAACAAAAGCATCTCCCCAATTAGCTATGGAATGGGATGCTGTAGGTCTTCAGGTGGGAGCTATGGATCAAAAAGTAAGTAGGATTTTTATTACACTTGATCTGACGCCAGAAACCCTAGAAGAAGCCATAGAAAAAAAAGCAGACCTAATTATCACACATCATCCTTTTATCTTTCATCCATTAAAAACCCTTCGAACAGACGATTTAAAAGGAAAAATGATTGCTCGTTTAATTCAAAATGAAATAAGCCTTTATGCAGCCCACACAAACGTAGATATCGCTACTGGTGGATTAAACGATTGGGCTGCTACTCTTATGACATTAAAACCTATCTCTATACTGGAAGAGACAAGTTCGGAAAGTCTGGAAAAATTGGTGGTCTTTATTCCTGTCTCATATGCTTCTGAAGTGGCCCAAGCTATTATGGAAGCGGGAGCTGGACATATTGGAGAATATAGCCATTGTGGGTATTATTTAAATGGAAAAGGCACGTTTAAGCCATTAGAAAAGTCAAATCCCTTTATTGGTGATATTAACAAGCTTGAAGAAGTGGAGGAAGTTCGCCTGGAGACGATTATGCCAGAATCCATTCGAAATCATGTGTTGCAGCAGATGATACAAGCACACCCTTATGAGGAAGTGGCCTATGATGTATACCCGTTAAAGAACAAAGGACATCAAAATGGCATTGGAAGAGTAGGAGAGCTACCCACTAGTATGATACCGGATGAGTTTATAAAACATTTAAAAAAAGTATTTTCACTTTCTTATGTACGATGGACACCTGGTCGATCAAGGGAAATAAATCGTGTGGCAGTTTTGACGGGAAGTGGTGCTAGTGCTATTGATGCGGCGGTCTTAAAAGGTTGTGATTGTTTGGTGACGGGAGATATCAAATATCATGATGCCCAATCTGCTTATGAAAAAGGCATTCACCTATTTGATATCGGCCACTTTGAATCAGAAATAACATTTGTACCGCTTTTGATTAAACAGCTTCAGGCACAGCTTAATCAAACTAGTATTAGAGTGGATATTATAGGGGCATCTACCCAGGTAAATCCAATCCATATACGATGATCGTGATTCTGCAATAGTTGTTTTGACAGAGGGCGATATTAATGATATCATTAATAAAAGATGATGAGCGAGTAAACCAGATAGTCACGGCATCTCTTGATGGCGAGGAAAGTCCGAGCTCCCTAGGGCAGGATGCTGGGTAACCCCCAGTGGAGGCGACTCTAAGGATAGTGCAACAGAGATATACCGCCCAGCACTAAATATAGAGTTACTTTTTTGCAAAAGTTAGTCTGTATTTGGTGCTGGGTAAGGGTGGAAAGGTGAGGTAAGAGCTCACCAGCAGTCAGGTGACTGGTTGGCTATGTAAACCCCATCTGGAGCAAGACCAAGTAGGGATAAGGTAGCGGCTGCCCGTCGTGTCCCGTGGTAGGTTGCTTGAGCCTGTTGGCAACTGCAGGCCTAGATAGATGACTATCAAATACAGAACTCGGCTTATAGGTTTACTCGCTCCTTCATATAGTTATCGCCAATCTCTACGGGGGTTGGTATTTTTGTATCTACAATCACAGCAAAAAGCTTCTTGAAGATAAATGAAATATGAAGAAAACATGAACAAATGAAAGTAAATTGAAGAAGATCTAGGGGGGCTTGGAGTGCACTCTAAACAAAAATCAATTGGCATTCTTATCAATCCCATTGCTGGAATGGGTGGAAGGGTCGGGTTGAAAGGCAGCGACGGCATAGAAATTTTAGAAAAAGCACGGGCTTTGGGAGCAGAACCAGAGTCATCTAAAAGGGCAGGATATGCGTTGGCTCAGCTGGAAACGATGAAAGAGAGTATTGTTTTTTATACATATGGAAAAGAAATGGGAGAGTACCAGTTAAAAGAATTAGGAATTAATGCAAAGGTACTTGGGTGGCCAAAAGCTGAAAGAAGCACTGCGGCAGATACCATAGAAGCAGCAAACGCTATGAAAAAAGCAGCAGTAGATTTGATTTTGTTTGCAGGTGGAGATGGAACTGCAAGGAATATTTATGAAGCCATTGGAGATAGCATTCCTGTGGTAGGAATACCTGCTGGGGTTAAAATTCACTCAGCGGTCTATGCTACCAATGCTAGAAATGCAGGCTTGGCAGCTAAGGACTATTTGGAAGGTAATGCAGAAGAGATTAAACTTTCAGAAGTAATGGATATTGATGAAGAAGTGTTTCGTCAAGGACGCCTCAGTGCCAAGTTGTATGGGTATCTTAAAGTACCAGCATCAGGAAATCGCATGCAAAGCAGTAAATCTAGTGCCCCTTCTGAACAGCAGGAGCTAATGGGCGTGGTAGACCATATTGTTTCCAGGATGGAAGAGGATGTGCTTTATATAATTGGACCAGGAAGTACGACTCGTGCTATTATGGAAGCCATGAATCTGGAAGGCACATTACTAGGTGTTGATTTGATTCGAAATGGAGCCTTAGTGGATTCGGATGTTTCAGAAAAAACTATATGGGAACAGATTCAATATGCTAGAGGGAAGGTTAAAATCATCGTTACGATTATTGGCGGACAAGGCAATTTATTTGGAAGAGGTAATCAGCAAATAAGCCCACGCATTATACGAAGTGTTGGAAAGAAAAACATTATTGTGGCATCAACAGGATCTAAGCTCTTATCCTTACAAGGCGAACCTCTCCTAGTGGATACTGGAGACCAAGAATTGGATGCGGAATTAAGTGGGTATATTGAAGTGGTAAAAGGATATGCTTTTACTGCTAGTTATCCCGTTAGCAATTAATAAGAGCCCTGCCTAGCAGCAGGGCTCTTATTAATTGTAAGAAAGGAATTGACTTATTTTTTGCGTTCATATTCTCCGATCAGACGATTCATTCCCAGTACATGGGGTTCGATTTTTTCTAAGAGCTCCCATAAAGTGAGATTGGGAGCCAAGTTTAATTCTTGATCCAAAGCAAAAATCATAAAATAATAGTAATGAGGACCATGGTTCTCTGGTGGCATGGGTCCCATATAGCCTTCTTTCTGACCATCGTTAAAACCTGTGGTGTAGAGGGCCACCCCTTCAGGAAGGTTTGTAACAGATCCTGGAATATTATAGAGAACCCAATGAACGAACCCATAGGTTCCTGAATCGATTTTTGGTGCATCAGGATCGTGGCATACAACAGCAAAAGATTTGGTGCCTTCGGGTACATTTTCCCATTCTAGAGAAGGTGAAACATCCATCCCTTCTCCAGTATGCTTTTGTGGAATCGGTTTACCGAATTCGAAAGCACTGCTTTTAAGTTTCAAATCGGATAATGCAAAAACCATTTAACTCACCCTTTCTGAAAATTGAGATGTTACACTGTATTCCTATCAAGATGTGAATTTATCATATCATAAGTGGGAGAAGTGTTACAACCTTGATCTAAGTCCATTTTAAGAATTGGAGAATCAAATAGGTTACAAAAGCAACGGATGCTCCTAAAGTAGTTCCCCAGAGCAAATCGACAATGGTTACTAATAAGGGCCAGTCTTTAAGCGTAGCTAGGTTTGTTAAGTCATAAGTAGCATAGGTGATAAATCCGAAAAAAGCGCCGGTGAAAAGAGCTATTTTCCAACTCTCTTGGGTCAAGGCAGGTCTAAGCACGAAGAAGACCAGGCCTACTATATACAAAAGATAAAAAGAAATGGCCGCTGGCCAGTTCACTTGATGGCTTAACAAAAATCCAATTTGATTTTGATAGAATCCTTGAGCAACGACCCCTAGCCACATTAGGTCGATGACAAAAAATACAGCTATGGCTATGAAATAAACCCTCATCCAGTAAAGCATTTGATTCCCTCCTATAGGAATAGATCTGTGTAACGCTCATATCCTTCTTCTTTTAACTTACTTACTGGGATGAACCGCAAAGAGGCTGAATTGATGCAATATCGAAGGCCACTGGGATGGGGGCCGTCATTAAAGACATGGCCTAAATGAGAATCTGCATAACGACTCCGTACTTCCCTTCGGTTCATGCCATATCGGGAATCTTGATATTCTTGGATATAGGTGGGGTCCAAAGGTTTTTTAAAGCTTGGCCATCCGCTACCGGAATTAAATTGGTCTAAAGAGCTAAACAGAGGTTCTCCAGAAATAATATCGACATAGATTCCATCTTCAAAATGTTTATGGTACTCGTTTTGAAAGGCTCTTTCAGTGCCGTGGTGTTGTGTTACTTCATACTGAAGTTCTGTAAGAGTTTTACGAAGTGTATCATCATCTGGTTTCTCAAAAGACTCCCAAGGATTGGTAGAATGAGTATTTTGTTCGTTGTCATTTTTTGGACTCCTGTCGGGATGGTTCTTTTCATAAAATGGGTTTCTTTTCATTTTGAGCATCTCCTTTTCATCTTTTTCCTGGTATTTTATATAGCTTATCAGTGTATGTATCATATAAATGTTGAATTTTTGTTATAATAGATCTATTATGATAATACCCCATAGATTATTGCAGAAACACTAATGATAAAAAATATCAAATGAGAAAGTGGGTTGAATCAAGGATGAAAAATGTAGAGTTGTATTTAGGATATGCTGTTTTTTTCACCGTAGGATTGGCCATTAATATCGTTTTTGCATTATTGCCAGATATAAGAGAAGCGTTTCAGCTAAGTTATGCAGAAGCAGGAAGCATCATGGTCGTTCTTCAAGTCGGATTTATAACTAGTTTGGCCCTGAGGACTTTTCTGTTAAGAAAGTTAGGAATGCGGAAATTGCTACTGCTTGCTTCTGTTATTTGGTTATCAGGTGTTGGGTGCATTACATTGTCTACAGCAAAATATTTTCTATATGCAGGGGTTAGCCTAAGTGGCTTTGCCTACGGAACTTTTCAAAATCTATTTGCTGCTTATGTGGTAATAGCCAGTGATTGCCACAAGGGAAAGCGCATTTCTCTTATGAATGCTTTTTTTGGGATTGGATCCGTAGCGGCACCAGTTGTCGGGAGTTTGGCCTTAGCATTTGGAAATTGGAGAATAGGGTATCTCCCAATCCTCTTGCTGATTGGTGGAGTGATAATGGTTTTGTTTAATATTCGATTTATGCCAGTTTTTGAAGAAACAAAAGGGGATCAAGGGCCCTTTCCTTTTGGATTCACTTTTATTTTGGTGGGGTTATTTGTTCTGATATATCCTATGACAGAGTTTACAGCGGGTTCTTGGACCAGCGAATATTGGAGTGTGCTGGGCGATACTAAGAGGATGCCCTATAGCGTAGTGACGGCTTTTTTTTGGGTTTCTTTTACTTTAGGTAGACTAGTGACAGGAAAAATTGCTGATCGCATTGGAGCAATGACATTTATGTTTTATACAACGGGCTTATTTATGGGGGTATCTACCTTGTGGGTATTGATGGATCATCCTTGGGTTATCCTCTTATGTCTAGTAGGCATAGGTTTTACATTGGCCGGAATGTTTCCAATATTTTTGATGCAGGCGGGCGAATTTTTTCCTAGACATATTGGAACAATAACCTCGTGGTTTTTTTTCTTTTTATCAATTGGTGGCATGGTATCGCAGAAGTTGGTTGGAGAAATGGCAGAGGTATTTGGAATTCATATTTTGCCAATGGTTTTCCTTGGCTCCTCTGTATTGTTAATGACAGTTCTTTTACTACTACACCGAGAAGGAAAACAGAGGCATGTACTTTAAAGTATGTCTATACATTATGGATTGTTTTTATAGTTATATTTTAAAAGATTGAAATCCTATAAAATTCAATCACTGGCAAGTTGTTGATTAAATCGATTTCTGAAGTGGTACTTATACAAGGCAGGTAATGTGGAAAAAAATATTTTGAAAAGGAGTTTTGATATGAAAACGAGACGTCTTAGAAAAACCAAAATTAGAATATTCTTAGTGGTCTTAATGATTGCCATTATAGGACTTGCTGGTTGCGGAGGCGGCGTAGAAGAACCAGAAGAGGCACCGACTTCAGAAGAACTACCTATATTTACTATGGAGGAAATAAAGGATTTTGACGGTCGAGACGGAAAGCCAGCCTATATTGTGGTAGAGGGCCTCGTGTACGATGTGACGGAATCCAGAATGTGGAGTGATGGTCTACATCAGGGACAACATCAAGCAGGACAGGATTTAACGGATGAAATTATGGAAGAATCTCCTCATGGAACTGGAGTGCTTGATCGAATGGAAGTAGTTGGACAAATTGCAGAATAAAGGAATGAAAGGATATAATGATGTGTATTTCTTCCTATTTTCCAATAGATTAACGCTCTAATATCAAAGACGCCTAGGCGTCTTTGATTAATAATGGGAGGTGAAAAGATGGAAGGCAATGGAAAGATAATGCGTCAAGATTTAGCAGAAAAACATATGAAGCCCATTGATCGAATTAGGGGTTTTGATGTGCGGCCTGGACTTTATGATGAGAATGGAACCGTTGTGATTCCTGGAGGAGTTAGTTTTACGATTCTATCCCAAGAAGCAACGTCTATGGAGTTAGTGTTATTTAAGCGTGAAGCCGAAGAACCCTATGCTGTGATTCCATTTCCAGAAACGTATCGGATAGGGAATGTATACTCGATGATTGTGTTTGATCTTGACATTGAAGCGTTTGAGTATGCCTATCGGGCCGATGGACCTTGGGATCCCCCAAATGGGCTGATTTTCGACAAGGATAAATATCTACTCGATCCTTATGCTAGGGCTGTAACGGGACAGAGTGCTTGGGGCAAAAAACCTTCCTATGGCCAGCAGTACAGAGCCAGAGTCGTGACGAGTGACTTTGACTGGGGAAGTTCAAAACAGCCTTACATTCCGATGGAAGAGTTAATTATTTATGAGCTTCATGTAAGAGGATTTACGAAAGACGAATCTTCAGGTATAAAGCACAAAGGAACTTTTTTAGGCTTGATGGAAAAAATCCCCTATTTACTTGAACTTGGAGTCAACGCTGTAGAGCTAATGCCCATATTTGAATTTGATGAAATGATTGATCAACGGGAGGTGGAAGGGAAAACGCTTTACGATTATTGGGGCTACAATCCTCTGTGTTTTTTTGCACCGAACACAGCGTATACGGCCAATATCGAGTATAATCGGGAAGGAAAAGAGTTGAAAACTCTGATAAAAAAACTGAATGAGAATGGAATAGAGGTATTTTTGGATGTTGTTTTCAACCATACAGCTGAGGGAAATGAAGAAGGTCCTTATATCTCTTTTAAAGGGTTGGATAACCAGATTTATTATATGTTGACCCCTGATGGAAAGTATTATAATTTTAGTGGATGTGGAAACACATTGAATTGCAATCATCCTATTGTTCAGCGAATGATTTTAGATTGTCTTCGATATTGGGTGATTGAATATAGAGTGGATGGGTTTCGCTTTGACTTAGCATCTATTTTAGGACGGAATGAGGATGGTTCCCCGATGTCCAACCCACCCTTACTACAAAACTTGGCCTTTGATCCAATTTTAGCGAAAGTAAAACTTATCGCAGAAGCTTGGGATGCAGCGGGACTTTACCAGGTGGGCAGTTTTCCATCTTGGAACCGTTGGTCAGAATGGAATGGAAAATACCGGGATGATATGCGGCAGTTTTTAAAAGGAGATCCTGGACTGGCTCAAGTCGCTGCGAATCGAATGAGTGGATCTCAAGATTTATATGGGGAAGAAGACTGTAGTTCCAATGCATCTGTAAACTTTATCACTTGTCATGACGGATTTACACTTTATGATCTGTATTCGTATAATAATAAGTATAATCAAGAAAATGGATGGGACAACACAGATGGAGAAGAACAAAACCACAGCTGGAATTGCGGAATAGAAGGAGAAACAGATGATCAGTCTGTTGAAAATCTGAGGATAAAAATGATGAAAAATGCATTGGTGGTATTACTTACTAGTCATGGTACACCAATGCTTCGAGCCGGAGACGAGTTTGCAAATACACAGTTTGGAAACAACAATGCCTATTGTCAAGATAATGAAATATCTTGGTTAAACTGGAATCAGCTAGTGGAAAACCATGGGTTATTTGAGTACGTGAAAAAGTTAATTCAATTAAGAAAAAATCATCCAGTGCTTCGTGGCTGTACAAAGCCAGCTCATTGCGGATTACCAATTACCAGCAAACATGGAGTCGAACCTTGGTATTTGGAGCCATCGGGAGAGACTCCTGTAGTCTGCATGATGTATGCTGGGCGAAATCAAACCGATACGAAAGACGAAATCATCTTTGTAGCTGTGAATACTCACTGGGAGCAACAAAGAGTGGTGCTTCCTGAGTTGCCACCAGGGATGGAATGGAGGTGTATAGCAGATACATCCGGAAATGTAACGGAACAGGTATTGTGGACGTCAGAAAAAATGCCAGATGTTGGCGGTGAAATCATTCTTATGCCTAGATCTGTGATGTTGCTGAAAGGAGGGTACTATCGTGCTTTGAAATCCTAAAATAAGTTTATCGCTGTTAGCGATATTTATTGTGTATATGCTAATTAGATATAGTCTTGGTTAAAAAGACTGTTTCTTTACGGAGGCATTGCATCAAAAGCAAGGGTTTTTGTCATTGATTTAATTCATAGAGCGAGAGAGTGGGTTTCATTAGACTGGTTCTCTGGGGTGGATAGGGTCTGTGATATAAAGCAATTCACCTATGTTCATAAGTAGGTTGATATCCTTTAGAGGTTTGGGGACATCTGGATACTGCAAGTACTTTATATTGTGAAAAAATCAAAAACAACATATAATATAGAGATAGTATTGAGCATCCATGGCCCTTGGAGAGGATGATGCTAGATGATTACAGGGAATCATGTTTGTTTTGGGTGTTTGTCTGAGAGAACAAAGGATGAAGCATGTCTTTTATGTGGATGGGAGCATGAATCAGGTCCTGTTTCGCATATGCATTTAAAGCCTGGTACAATCTTACAGGGGAAATACCTGATTGGAAGAGCACTGGGACAGGGTGGTTTTGGTGTTACGTATTTGGCTTTAGATTTGAATTTAGATGTTAAGTTAGCTATTAAGGAGTATTTGCCCCAAGATCTGGCTGCTAGAAGTCAGGGGAACACAGATATAGCAGTACACTCCGGGGCTTTAAATAGTCATTACTATGAAGGGCTAGAAAAATTTCTTCAGGAAGCAAAAACCCTGGCACGGTTTGAAGGACACCCTAATATCGTTTCAGTGAGAGATTTTTTTAAAGCCAATGAAACAGCGTATTTTGTTATGAGTTATATTGAAGGAATAACGTTTAAAGAATATATAAAAGAAAAAGGCGGCAAGATTCCTGTAGATCAAGCAATTAATATTATGATGCCAGTCTTAGAGGCCTTAAAAGAAGTGCATAAGTACAATATACTACATCGAGATATTAGCCCGGATAATATTTTCATGACCGCAAAGGGTCGGATCATCCTTATCGATTTTGGTGCAGCGCGTCAGGCAATAAAAGACAAAGGCAGGAGCATGTCTATTATGATGAAGCCAGGTTTCACACCGGAAGAACAGTATCGCTCTAAAGGCCAGCAGGGACCTTGGACAGATCTTTATGCGCTAGGTGCCACCATATATCGAAGCATTTCAGGGCAGATGCCGCCGGAGTCTCTGGATAGGCTTGTAGACGATGATTTGATACCGCCTACGTCTTTGGGCGTGTCGATAGATCCATTAATAGAAAAATCTTTGCTGAAGTCAATGGCAGTCATGGGAAAAGATCGCTTTCAATCTGCTGAGGAATTTCAGCATGCTTTAGTGGTAGGAATGACGGAGGAATCATCGGAAGAATCAGAAGTTTTCGAACCCTTGGAATTGCAAACTGCCCCATACACAGAGAGAGAAGTGAGCTCACTTGGTAGTCGGAAAATAATAATGGGGGCTGGTATATTGGTGGTCGGATTTGTGTTTCTTCTCTTGGTATTTTGGTGGTTCATGGATGCTGACCCCTTAGAGGAGAGTGATAATCATCAGGCAATAGCACAGATCGAAGAGAGCCAAGGATATCACGAAAACACTGGAGATACTGCCGAGGAGAATATCTCTGTAGAGACGTCTGAGAGTCAAGTAGATGGGCTGATAGTGGGATATGATTTGAATCAAGCCGTACGTGATTCTGGACATACGGATCTCTTAGGGATCAGTGAAGAGACGTTATTTAATATGTACGGGCAGCCATTTGATACCTTTTATTGGGAAGGTGGTTTGTTTTACGAGTATCAAGATTTTTATGCCATGGTGGATGAATATACGCGTGATAGAATGGTGGTTGTCATAGGATTGAGAGAGTTACCAGGAGTGTCTGTCAATGCTTCCTTTGATGAAGTAAAACGCTCTTATGGTGCACCAGAGTGGGATGGTATAGGGTCTTCGAACAATTCTCATTTGTTGCATTATGATGTACATCAACAATATGCCGTAGTATTTGAGGGGTTTACAGAAAGAAAGGTGGATTTGATAACGATACACTCGATGTATTTAGAGTATGACTATGAGGATGTTGATCTAGGATTTGACAGTGATTACAATGAATATGATCAAGCGTTGTCGAATCTTTATGATTTGGGCGAGGAACTTTGGCAAAAATGGGTGCTGGTACAAGTGGGCACAATGGTATGGGCAGAGCCTAATTATCACTCTTCTACACTGGGAGAGATAACTGGAGATAGAGACTTTTATGTCACTAATTATGAGGTAGACCTTGACTTTAATTTATGGATACAATTAGAATTGATTGATGAAAATGGCAATAAAGTATATGGATGGATTCTCTATTAAAAGTATACGAAATTGCATTAAAAGGAGGCGTTATAATGGGTCCGGACCAGAAAGCTCTGGATACGGAAACCAGAGAACAGGAAAAGAAACGAGAAGCAGCGAGAAAACGAGACAAGAAGCTGGAAGAACGAAATTTTACAAAATTTGGACTAAATTCCAATCCAGGGGTTTCTATGGCTAGTGGGTTATTTATTCTTCTTTTTTCTGGATTTGCTCTTTTAAACCTAGAAAAAGCCAATCGAATGCTACTATGGCTCAACGAAGCCATAGTGACTCATTTTGACTGGCTTTTTATCATGGCTAGCAATTTTTTTGTATTGGTGTGCTTGTATTTAGCTCTTTCAAAACTGGGGAATGTCCGTATAGGAGGAGTGGATAGTAAACCAGAGTTTTCAAATTTTGCCTGGTATTCGATGCTGATATCTGCTGGCATGGGGATTGGCTTAATGTTTTGGGCTGTTGGTGAACCATTAACTCATTTTGTGGAATCTCCACCGATTTTTAAAGGTTCAGATCCAGCGGTTTCAGCCATGGCCACTACTTTTTTTCATTGGGGACTTCATCCATGGGGCATTTATGCATTATTGGCACTTGGTCTGTCTTACTTTGCCTATAGTCAACAACTACCCTTATCGTTACGTTCTGTATTTTATCCGTTTCTGGGTGAGAAAATCTATGGATGGCCAGGAGATTTGGTGGATACCTTTGCAGTGCTGGCAACTATGTTTGGATTAGCTACCTCCTTAGGATTAGGAACACAACAGATTAACAGCGGCCTTGATTATCTTCTGGGAATTGGATTCAGCGTAGAGATGCAAGTGATTCTTATTCTAATTATCACCGTATTTGCGGCTGTATCTGTTATGGCTGGTATTGATAAAGGAGTAAGACGGTTATCGCAGCTCAATATCGGTCTAGCCGCTGTGTTTATGGTATTAATATTTCTGCTGGGGCCAACGGGATATTTGTTGCGATTGTTTTCTAGTTCTGTAGGGGTTTACTTTAGCAATGTTATCCAGTATGCTTCCCATGTTGTCGTGGGAGATGAGATATCATGGCAGGGAGATTGGACTATTTTTTATTTGGCATGGTGGATTTCTTGGTCGCCTTTTGTGGGGATGTTTATTGCTCGGATCTCTAAGGGAAGAACGGTTCGTGAGTTTATTTTGGGTGTCTTGTTAATTCCTTCTTTGCTTTCATTTTGTTGGTTAACAGTATTTGGCGGAAGTGCCATGGTGCTTAATCAAGAGGCTGGAGGAACTTTGTTTGAGACAGTACAGGCCAACTATCCCGTTGCCCTTTTTGAATTAATTGATCTTATTCAGATGCCTTTCTTGGCTGAATCTATGAGAATTGGAATGTTTATTTTAGTAACTGCTTTAGTGGTTTCTTATTTTGTGACTTCTTCGGATTCTGGTTCCTTGGTAGTGGATAAGCTGACTTCTGGAGGGGTAATGAACTCTCCAAGGCATCAACGACTCTTTTGGGCACTATTAGAAGGCCTTTTGGCTGCAACGCTATTGTTAATTGGCGGAGAAATGGCACTTATGGCTCTGCAAACTGCTGTAATCAGCGCTGGATTGCCTATGGCGGTTATTTTACTATTGATGAGTGTTTCTTTAGTGAAGGGAATAAGGGAAACTCACGAAAACCAAAAAACAATTTTAGATACTAGAAAATTTAAGAAACTGAGTATGAAGAAAAAAGAACCCCACTGATAAAACAAATCATTTATTGGAAAAGGGATGGAGGAGGATCAAATGAAATACGTCAGCACCAGATCCAGCAACAATGATAATAAAGGCATAACATCGACTCAGGCTATCATAAAAGGGATTGCAGAGGATAGAGGACTGTTTGTGCCAACACAGCTTCCTAAATTAGAAGAGAAGCCAGAAACACTAATAAAAATGAATTATCCTGAAATAGCTCATTTTATTCTTTCGAAATTTTTAACAGATTATTCTAAAGATGAGTTGAAAAAATGCGTTGAAAGTGCTTATGATAGCAAATTCGAAGCAAAAGAAATCGTTCCATTGATTCCTGCTGGAGAGGTTTTGTTTCTTGAGTTATTTCATGGAAAAACCGCTGCTTTTAAAGACATGGCTTTGTCGATCCTACCTCATTTATTAACAACAGCTGTGAAGAAAGAAAAAGAGGATAAAAAAATTGCGATTCTAGCGGCTACTTCGGGAGATACTGGAAAAGCAGCTTTAGAAGGTTTTTCAAATGTAGAAGGCACCGATGTTATTGTATTTTATCCGCATATAGGTGTAAGTCAAGTGCAAGAACGTCAAATGACAACTCAGGAAGGGAATAATACTCACGTTTTTGGGATTAAAGGAAACTTTGATGATGCACAGACCGCTGTAAAGAAAATTTTCATCAATGATAAAATAGCCCAAAGAATAGCGGAGCAAGGATATAAGTTTTCATCTGCGAATTCAATTAATATTGGTCGACTGGTTCCCCAGGTAGCATATTATGTATGGGCCTATCTGCAAATGGTGAAAATAGGAAAAATCGAATATGGGGAATCGATAAATGTTGTTGTACCGACCGGCAACTTTGGGAATATCCTAGCGGCTTATTATGCAAGAGAAATGGGGATCCCAATCCATAAGTTGATTTGTGCTTCTAATCGCAATAAAGTGCTGACGGATTTTATCAATACGGGCATATACGATATAGATCGAGATTTTCATGTCACAAGTTCGCCATCGATGGATATTTTAATCTCCAGCAATTTGGAGAGGCTTCTGTATCATCTTTCTGGTGGCAACGGAGAACAAATAAAAATATTGATGAAACAATTAGATGAAAAAAAATACTATGAGGCTGATTCTAAAATAAAAAATGGACTAAAGGATTTTTATGCTAGTTATGCTTCGGAAAAAGATACAGAGGTAGCCATAAGGGAAATGTATCGACAGCATGGTTACTTAATGGATCCACATACGGCTGTAGCATATAAGGTGTATAAGGATTACCGCCAAGAGAGTGGTGATGAACGGCCAACAGTTTTGGTGGCAACTGCTAGTGCGTATAAATTTGCGGATACGGTGGCGGAGGCTTTAGAACTCCCGCCTGAAAAAGATGGATTTGCTTCTATCCAATCGCTTTGTGGGCATACGGGTGTTTCCGTGCCATTAGATCTCAAAACTCTGGAAGAGAAACCTATCAGGCATCAAAAAGTAATAGAGAAAGCTGAAATAGAGGATATAATTCTAAATACTTTAACTGAATAGGCATGATTCTTAAAGAATGGCATATTCCTGGTTTATTGGGGTATTTAAATAAAGAAAGGTTAATTGTGATGGGTTTTTGAAAGGGGCGATCTTGTGAAAAAGATTCTGGTTGCTGTTGATGGGTCGGAAATGTCGCTAAAAGTGCTCTCTAGGGCTAGGCAGATTGCGGAAAAGTTTGAATCTGAAATTCTTGTGATGACGGTGGTTAAGAAATTAAGGGTAACCAATTATTACACTGGCGGTGAATTAAACGAACAAATGGATCAGCAGATTGAAGCTAGCGCAAAAGAGACCTTAGAAAAAGCTCAAGAAATATTTAGTGGTTACAAGGGAACCTTTGAAACTATTTTGGATTATGGTGAGCCAGCAGAGGTAATCCTGCTTTTGGAAGAAAGTGAAAAACCAGACATGCTCATTATGGGAAGCAGAGGTCTGGGAGGGTTTAGTAGAGTAATGCTGGGGAGTGTATCAACAAAGGTATTGCACCATGTGAAATGCGATATGTTAGTTGTTCGAAACGATGAATAAACTAGTCTAACTCCAGTAGAGTGAATCCGTTATCTGGGTTCACTTTTCTTTGTGCCTTGCAGTTGAGGAGTTCTACAATGGCTACTTCCATATAAATCCACACACTAACCCCAGGTCGAGTACAACCAACTAATGCATGTTTACTTCTGCCAAAGGCAGCATGTAAATGAAGTTTGGGTTGAAGGGACTCATCGAGAAACAATGTGCCCATCCCAAAAGATTCATGAACGTCATTTAATTGCTGTTCATATACTTCTAGGGGTTGGCGTGGTGAATCTGCATCTCTAGGGCCAGATACAATGGTGCTGTCACTGTTAGCACCACCTAACAAATGGACTAAGGCCGAAGAAATTCCTTTTTCTGCCGCAAAGGATTCTATGGTATCCGGAAGAGAATCACCTTCTTCAAGGCGTAAGATAAAAATACGACCTTGGGTTGCTTCAGTATATTTCATCGCTAAACTCCTTTCATAGGCTCTTTTGTATCACTATATCACGAATTTAAAGATGGGAAAAGGAAGATTCTGTTTCTTCTGTGGAAAAAGACTTGATAGAATTATGTACGGAGGAAGAGGTGCTTGTTCTTAGCATAAAAGAAGAACCGTGACGGGCTGGATTTTTAATGAAGGAAAACTGGAGGTTTACATTAGAAACTGAAGGATACGATTATGGTATAGGTTCTAAGTACATATAGAGAGGAGACAATCAAAATGGAAGTCAAGATGGATGATGCAACCTACGTATATCTAATGAAAAAAGGAGGGAAAATTTCCATAGATTTAATGATTCCAACAGGTTGTTGTGGTGGCACTATGATCCCCAATCTAATTTTTAATGAGCCTCCAGAAAAAAAGGCATCTAAGTTTAGGAAACTAAGGTATGGAGATGTGGAATTGTATGTTGATCAAGTGATGGATTTTAAAGACGATATTGTAGAGTTGAAACTGACTAAAAAAATGTTGATGAAGGATATTGAATTACCAACCTTGAAATTAATCTAAAGATAAAGAGGGTAAAACAAGATGGAAGAAAGCAAAAAGATTTGGCCAGGATTGGTTCTGGCCTTCACTATTGCCATGCCAGCATGGATTCTTGGCAATAAGATGCCATTAATTGGTGGACCAGTGTTTGCGATTTTAATTGGAATACTGATTTCTCAGGTAGGGATAACACCTTATGCATGCAAAAAAGGTATTGACTTTACGTCGAAAAAAATCCTGCAACTGTCTATTGTCTTGATTGGATTTGGAATGAATTTAAATCATATTCTTGTCGTTGGTTGGAGCTCTGTGTTCTTAGTCCTTAGCGTGATTATGACCGCATTAATAATGTCAAAAGGGCTAGGCACAATATTAAAAGTAGAGCAAAATCCGAGGATTCTTATTGGGGTAGGAACGGCAATATGTGGTGGTTCAGCCATTGCGGCTACGGCTCCAGTTATTCAAGCTAAAGACGAAGAGGTGGCCATGTCTATTTCTACTATTTTTCTTTTTAATATTGTGGCTGTCCTTGTTTTTCCAGCTTTAGGAAGAATAATGGGGATGACAGATATGTCTTTTGGAATGTGGGCAGGAACTGCCATTAACGATACATCATCAGTGGTAGCAGCAGGACAAATTTGGAGCCAAGAAGCACTTCAAACGGCTACGGTTGTAAAACTGGTTCGAACTCTTATGATTATTCCAGTGGCCCTAGTGTTAGCCCTTAAATATACTAAAGAAAATAAATCAAAAGTAAAGATGGTAACTATTTTTCCTTGGTTTATCTTGTTTTTTTTGGCGGCATCCATGATGACATCTAGTGGCTTAATTCCCTTAGATTTTGGGAAAAATGTATCTCAAGGTGGTCGGTTTTTTATTATCATGGCAATGGCTGCCATAGGACTTAATACGAATCTTACTAAATTGTTTACAAACGGTCTTAAACCAATTTTGATGGGTCTTGGAAGTTGGATTGCAGTGGCACTTGTTTCATTTTTATTGCTGAAAATATTATAAAAGGTGTATGACATAAAATTTCAGTTAAATGGAGGCTGTGTTTTTTAAAAAGAGTGATTTAAATAGCAATCTATTTATGATAAAAGGAGGCGACTCAATCATGGAATTGTTTTACGATGTAGAGAAAATCAGGAATCAATTTCCAGCCCTTGAAAGAAAGGTGAATGGCAAAACGGCTATCTATCTAGATGGGCCCGGGGGGACGCAAGTGCCCAAACGAGTGACGGAGAAAATAACAAATTACCTTCTTCATCACAATGCCAATGCACATGGTCACTTTCCTACTTCTCGAGAAAGCGATGCATTGCATGAAGCAGCACGAGAAACCATGGCTTGTTTTTTAAATTGTATACCAGAAGAAATTGTTTTTGGTGACAGCAGTACAACGAATAATTTGAAACTTGCTTTAGCTCTAGCACGTGGCATGAAAGCAGGCGATGAAGTTATCATAACAGATTTGGATCATGAATCGAACCGGTCACCTTGGATTCATCTGGAGGAAAGAGGATTTGTTATTAAGAGTGTGAAGGTTGATCCCATAACTTGTCAATTGGATTATGATGATTTTCAGAAGAAATTAACAGATAAAACCAAAGTAGTTGCGTTGAACTGGGCTTCTAATGGAGTAGGTACCATAACAGATATTAAATTTTTTATTGAGAAGGCTCATGCCAAAGGAGCAGTAACAATTATTGATGCTGTACATTATGCGCCTCATCGACCAATAGATGTCAAAGCCTTTGATATAGATTTTCTGCTGTGTTCACCATACAAATTTTTTGGCCCGCATATGGGTGTTCTTTATGGAAAAGCAGAAGAAATAAAAAAACTAGAAACTTATCGAGTGCTAGTAGAAGGAAATACCCAGTCCCCAGAAAAACTTGAAACAGGAACCCCTCAGTTTGAAACCATCTGTGGGAGTGCTGAAGCCGTTGAGTTTATTGCAGACATAGGGCATGATTGTGAAGCGTGGGCAGTGAAAGAGCATGCAGAAGAATTAGAAGGAGTTAAAGGAAGACGTTGGTATATAGTTGCTGGGATGTTGGCTATTGAGGAATATGAAGGGCCTTTAGCCCGAAAACTTGAAAATGCACTTGGAAAAATGGATAAAGTGAGAGTGTTTGGACCTCCAGAAGGAAAACCTAAAACTTCTACGGTTTCTTTTACGATTGAAGGATTACGTGCTGGCGAGGTAGCAAAAGCCATGGGAGAAGAAGGCATTTTTGTTTGGTCAGGCCATTATTATGCTAAAGAACTTATTAATGAGGTGCTGGATCTTAAGTCTGTCGGTGGTCTTGTTCGAATTGGGATTGCTCCTTACAATACAGAAGAAGAAATAGAAAGAACCATTGAAGTGATAAGAAAAATTGCTTCTGCGGTAACGTAAAAGAACAGAAAGTTATTTTTGATCATCGGTGTTGTGGGGCTTTAATTATATCAAGAAATGGGTGATGTTTTATGAAAAAGGAAGTATTGGAACTTAAAGAGCATTTAGAAACTAAATTAAGGATACAACTTCCTGAATTAATGAAGGAGTCTGTTGAAAGAATAGCTATGGAACCTCAACAACTGGCAAAAAAGATAGATCATACGCTATTAAAACCAGAAGCGAAAGAAGAACAATATAGAACTTTGTGTGAGGAAGCAGTGCACCATGGCTTTTACTCTGTATGCGTTCCTCCTAACCGGGTTGAACTGGCTTACAAAAAGCTAAAGGAAACTTCGGTTCACCTATGTACGGTGGTGGGATTTCCTTTGGGATACCAATGTGGAAAAATCAAAGGAATAGAAGCGAAGGAGGGGGTATTCCATGGTGCAGATGAAATTGACATGGTTTTAAATCTATCCGCGCTTAAATCCAAGGAATATGCTTATGTGTTTAATGAAATTAAAGAGATTAAAAGCATGGTAGGAGAAAATATCCTGCTAAAAGTAATTCTTGAAACAGCACTGTTGGATGAAATAGAAAAATATGCAGCTGGTTGGATTGCAAAAGCAGCTGGAGCTGATTTTTTGAAGACTTCTACCGGATTTGCATCTGGAGGAGCCACAATTGAAGATGTGCGATTGCTGAAATCCATAGCTGGAAAAAACATGGGAGTGAAAGCCTCTGGTGGAATTAAAGATCAAGAAACAGCAATTGAAATGCTTCGGGCTGGTGCTACTCGTTTGGGTGTTAGCAGTTCTGTAGCCATTGTATCGGGCACAAAAAAAGAGCCATCGGTTCACGCTTATTAGATGGCTTATGGATGAAAGGATAAAAGAGTTTGTAGATCGAATCAGTATGAAAATATTCTCTAATCGAAAGAGATAGTTGTTAAAACAGTGATTCGATTACGTCCCTCTATTTTAGACTGATACAATGCCTGGTCGGCGGTGTGCACCATATCCGTTGGCTGGGTTTTTCCATTAGGAATCATAGAGCAAATACCAATGCTAATGGTGATAGCTGGGTGTTGAGCTGTCATTTCTTCAAAGGATAAACAACTTGTGTTTTCCTGAATTCGTTGAGCTACTTTTAAAGCCCCACTTTCTTCGGTATCGTATAAAACAGAAATAAACTCATCTCCCCCATAACGAGCGAGAAAATCTGTATTTCTTGGGAGTGCCTCTTCGGCTGCTTTTCCTATGGCTTTTAGCACCTCATCTCCCAGCACATGACCAAAGGTATCATTAATGCTCTTGAAGTGGTCAATATCAAACATAAGAAGTGAAATGGAAATGTGACTCCTTTTCGAAAGTTGGAATTGGTCCTCAAATACCATATCAAAGTACCTTCGATTAAAGAGACCTGTTAAAGGATCCACTGTCGATAGTTTTTCTAGATTGTAATTAGCTTCTTCTAGTTGCTGATTTAAGGAAGCAAGAACTGAGTTTCGTTGACGAACTAAGCGATCTTCTCTGATTCTGAAGATGCCCATGAGTAAGAGAAGAAAGAGGCAGACATACAAAAACATGGCAAGACTAGACATATACCACGGGGTTGCAATGGTAAAAGAAAAAAAGACAGGGTCGGATTCAATTCCGTGGACATTTTCTGCTACTACTTGAAGCTGATAATCTCCAGGAGGCAAGTTGGAGTAATAAGCATAATCTCTTTTTCCTGCATGAATCCACTCAGAGTCAAAGCCTTCCAAAAAATAACTAAAACGCGTTTTATCTGGTGCATCATAGTCAAGGGCAGAAAATTGGAATCCTAGGAAGTTTTCCTGGGCATTAAAATGGAGATGTTGATCGTTGAAAAACATTTGATTAAGGGTAACTGGGTTTTGAAATAATTCTACACTGGTGATATAAGTGATAGGGGCTTGAGCGCCTGAAGCTGTAAGATCTCCAGGGATGGCAGCAATACCATGGACACCACCAAAGAGAAGGGTACCGTCTGTATCTTTATAATGACCAGCATTAAATTCCCAGCCACCAATTCCGTCTTGAGGGGTTAAGGTAATAATATCTTTTTTGTCGGGATCTAGGATAGAAATGCCATCATGAGTGGCAGCCCAAATTCGGCCCGCATGGTCTTCGAGAATACCAGTGATCGTGTTGCTGGAAAGACCGTCATCCTCCAAGAAGGTTTTAAAGGTATTTGTATCCTCCTGGTACAGGGCAAGTCCACCGCCTACCAAACCAATCCAGATACGACCTTTGGAATCTTCAAAGATAGAGCGGATGGTATTTGCTGCTAGTTGATGGTCTTTTTCTGGGTCGCGATGATACATAGTAAAGCGATTATCCCCGGGGCGCAAGAGATTTAAACCGTTATTGGTGCCAATCCATACTCGATCTTGTGAATCCACCAGTATGTCATATACTAGGTTATCGGAAATAATGGCACCAAAGCTAGGACCAAAATAAAATTGGTCCATTTCTCCTGTTTTTCGATGATAGCGGTAAGCGCCGTGGCTATAGGTTCCGATCCATAGAAAATCATCATTTTCTGCAATAGCGTATATCAGTATGTCTTCGTCAAAATAATTTAGAGAATGAAAACCATCCATGGTAGGATCGTAGGCAAATAGCCCTGCATTACTACCTAAGAGTAATTGGCCAGACTGGTCTACATACATAGCTGTAATGTTGTCTGATGGAATAGAGGTTGGATTTTTAGCATCATGACGATAATGAATCATGGTATCTTCAATAGGATCGTATCGATTTAACCCGTTGTTGTATATAGAAATCCATAACTGGTTCTGTGGATCTCGAGTTATAGCATTGATTTTTCCAGAGCTTAAGCTTCCTGGAATTTCAGGATCATGTTCAAAGATCACGAAATTATTTTGTCGAGGATTTAGTTTGTGTAGGCCACCACCGTTTGTTCCAATCCAAAAAATATCGGAATGATCCTGAAGCAATGAATAAACAACAGGATGTTCTAATGCTTTGTTTTCACCTTCTCCAGGAAAATGATGCAGAGTTCCGTCTGGCATTTCAGCAAACAATCCGCCGCCCCAAGTGCCAACCCAAAGTGTTTGGTCATGGGTTTGATATAGGGTATATACATCGTTGTGATCATATTGGCGATGAAGAAATGAATGGTCAGTCATATTAACATGTACGACACCGCCATCCCATAACCCTAAGGTCAGGGTGCCAGGCTGAAATTCTTTAATCACCATGACAAAAGGAGAAGGGAGATCAAGGTTTAGTGGTAGAAGTAATTCTTTTTCAAAATCAAAATAATGGAGACCTTCATAAGTTCCCACCAGCAATCGACCTTTTGAATCTACGAATAGGTCTCGGATAACATCACCAGGCACGTCGTAAACAGTTATTTTTCCATTTGTTTCATCGATTTGATTTAAGCCGTCCATAGTGCCAGCCCAGATTTTTTCATCTGGCCCTCTGGTGATGGCAATGACAACCGGATTGGAAAGGCCATGGGAATCTACGGTATAATTGGTGAACTGACGTTCGTGAATCGACATATTTGAAATACCTTGGTAAGTTCCGATCCACAGGTGGTGAGTATCTTCATCGTAGTACATGGTTTGAATCAGGTTATGAACAAGACCTTCATCGTCAAAGGGGTTATGTCGGAAAACGTTTATTTCGCGACCATTATACAAATTAAGGCCGCCTTGGGTGGCAAACCATAAAAATCCGTATCGATCTTGAAGCATGGAAGATACAGAGAGGTTTGAAAGTCCTGAATCTCGGTCAAGATGTTCAAAGGTTGGAGTAAAACCCTCTTGGAGGATTGGTGTATTGTTTGCAGGAAGTGCTGCGTGAGAAAAAAAGCTTGAGTTGGTGAGTAATACGCCTAAAAAAGTAAGCCCTAAAAGGACTGCAGGTAAAAAAAATGTTTGTTTTCGCCTCATTCCAAATCACCTCTACTCCTTCTATCTGGATGCTACTTATTATACCATAATCAAAAGAAGAAGAATGAAGGTCATGGAAAAAAAACATCTAAAATGGTATGATAGACAAGGAGAAAATCAGGAGGGTTATGGGATGAAAAAGGGTCAGAAAAGAAAACTAAAAGGATTTATTATCATACAGGGAATTATGTACAGCATTATAATGTGGATGATTTTTTCTTGGATGGAAAATTTTTGGTCATCCTTTATAGTGTCGGTGTTGATTATTATGTTATACACTTATGTTATTGGGAAACTACTTCGTCGAAAGAATTGTAGAAAAGATAGGACGAGACAATCAGCTGCTAATAGACGAAGGGAATATGATCATCGTCCTATTTCTCCTTTAATAAAACCGACTAACTATTTGGAATATGAACCCAAAATAGGCCGAAATAAGGATGAAAAAGAGGAAAAAATGAACCATGAGTATAAAGGAAAGAATGAGAGTGATTGGCAGAGTCATCGTCAACGGGTCAAAAATCTGATTGAGGAAAGTCAAAAAAAGCATGTGATGGAAAAACATGAAAAACTAGAAGAAGAGGCTAAATCCTATCAAATTAAAGTTGAACCAGAACCAGAACCAGAAAAAGTAAAAACTTCGATTTTGGAAAATGGTAGATCCACGCTTCCTAATGAAAAAATGATGACAAAAGAGAAAATGGTCTTACCTCCAGTAGTGAAAGTGCCAGAGAAAGAAGTGTCGATTGAAAAAAAAAGAGATGAGGCGGTTGCTTTATCCGCGAAGGAATCCTTTGGAAAGCCTTCAGTTTCTTTATTAAATCTTCCTGTTAGAAAAAAAGCACAGGAAGACCAAGATACTTTAAATCAACGAGCGATGTTGTTGGAAGAAACACTAGAAAGTTTTGGAGTGAAGGCAAAAGTTTTAAATGTTACCCAAGGACCTGCTATTACCAGGTATGAATTGCAGCCAGAAAGAGGAGTTAAGGTTAGCAAAGTTACAAATCTAAGTGATGATATTGCGCTGAATATGGCAGCTAGGTCTATTCGAATCGAGGCCCCTATACCAGGTAAAGCAGCAGTAGGTATTGAAATTCCAAATGGAGAAACATCCATGGTTGCCTTTCGAGAATTGATTGAGACCTCGGTTTATCGAGAGAGTGATTCCCTGTTGCCTTTTGCTATGGGGAAGAGTATAGCTGGTGATTCTGTTATATTTGATCTCACTAGAGCTCCTCACTTATTGATAGCAGGTGCTACTGGGTCGGGAAAAAGTGTATGCATCAACACACTGATTCTCAGTTTGCTTTACAGCGCTCATCCAAATGAAGTTAAATTACTTTTAATAGATCCTAAAGTAGTTGAATTAAGTCGATATAACGGGATTCCTCACTTGATTACGCCAGTAATAACGGATCCCAAGAAGGCGACGGCTTCTCTGAAATGGGCTGTGCAAGAGATGGAAGAACGGTATCAAACTTTTGCAAATGCCGGCGTGAGAGATTTAGAAGGGTATAGGCGTCAGAATCCTTCAGCATCTATGCCCTATATGGTTATTATCATTGATGAGTTGGCTGACCTCATGATGGTAGCGGCAAAAGAAGTGGAAGACGCTATCTGTCGTTTGGCTCAAAAAGCCAGAGCGGCTGGAATTCACTTGGTACTTGCGACGCAGAGACCATCGGTGGATGTGATAACAGGGTTAATTAAAGCCAATGTTCCATCCAGAATAGCCTTTTCGGTTGCATCTCAAGTGGATTCTCGAACTATTTTGGATATGGCTGGTGCAGAGAAATTATTAGGACGTGGAGATATGCTCTTTCATCCAGTGGGTGCCAATAAGCCGGTACGTATACAGGGTGCATTTTTATCAGATGATGAAGTGCAAAAAACAGTAGATTACCTACAGCAGTTTCGATCCAATAATCAAATTGGTGCTGCCCTAGAAGCAGAAATCCACAAGAATGAAGAACGAATGGAAGAGGATGAGTTAGGTGAATCAGAAGATGTATTTCAGGAAGCCCTCCGAATAGCCTTTGAGCAACAGCAGATATCTATCTCTATGCTCCAGCGTAAGTTACGTATGGGCTTTAATAGGGCAGCGCGCATCATTGATGAAATGGAAGAAAGAGGATACGTAGGGCCAAGTGAAGGGACAAAACCTAGAAAAGTTATTTCAAGATCCATCCCTTCGCAAGAAGAATAGAAACTCTTTTTGAGTATCTGTCCTAGCCTATTGAACAAGGACAGACTGCTTAGAAACCATTGATATTGTTAATAGAATAGTGCCGTATATTTTGACTAAAAAATTTTGAATTAAAAAATAGAATTCTTGTTCAAAGGTAGGAGAGACATAAGAATGAAAAAAGATAGAAAGTTGTATGATGTTATAATTGTGGGTGCAGGACTTGGTGGTATGACTGCTGCTATTGAATCAGCAAAAAGAGGGTATCATACGTTATTGTTGGAAAAAAATGATCGTCCTGGTAAAAAGCTGCTGGCATCTGGTGGTGGTCAATGCAATATCACCAATAGGCAGCCCCTTGGTCAATTTTTAAAACACTATCATGGCAAAGAAAAATTTGTTGGGAAAAGTCTTCGAAGATACTCTCCAGAGTTTCTAATTAAATGGTTTCTAGAAATTGGTCTTCCTATGAAAACTAGAGAAGATGGGAAAGTTTTCCCTGCTTCTGGAGATGCAGCCAAGGTGTTAGAAGCATTAAGAACACAAATTGAAAAATATAGGGTGATAATGAAATTAAGTGAATCGGTGGATCGGATAGAAAAGTCAGGAGGACTTTTTCTAGTGGAGACAAAGAAACATGTTTACCGAGGGAGAAATATGATTATTGCTACGGGAGGAAAATCTTATTCAGCACTTGGTACGTCAGGAGATGGGTATGAAATAGGGGTTGCTTTAGGTCATAAAATGGTTGAATCTCGTCCTGCACTGGCAGCGGTTAAAATTAAAGAGCATAAATTAAGAAGTTTGTCAGGCATTGTTATACAAAATGCACTATTGGAACAATGGAGGAAGGGAAAAAAAATTGGTGACTATGTTGGAGATTTGCTGTTTACTCATGAGGGGCTTAGTGGACCCGTAATATTAAACTATTCAAGATATTTTAGAGATGGGGATGCATTGATATTAAACTTGGTAGCACCTCTAAAAGAAGACACTTTTGGGAAAGAGCTGTTACGATTGGCAGGGCAAGCTGGAAAAAAACAAGTGAAGAGTATTTTATCTAAAGAAGAGATACCTAAGCGTTTGTTAGATCGAGTTCTCCAATTAGCAGAAATAAAAGAAGATCAGACCTGTGCCACCATGTCAAAATTGCAACGGAAAAAAATAACAAGTTTAATGACTGGGTTTTCAATGGAAATAGAAACAGTAATGGGTTTTGATGCTGCCATGGCAACGGCTGGAGGGATAGCAACAGAAGAAGTAAATGGACTCACCTTAGAATCTAGGCTTGTAGAAGGGCTTTATTTTGTTGGGGAAGTATTGGATGTGGATGGGATGACTGGTGGTTATAATCTCCAATTTGCTTTTTCCTCTGGATTTGCCGCGGCTATGGCTATTCATTAGAAACCACCTGGAGCACAGCATTGGCTCCAGGTGGTTGTTTTTTGGACTTTTTCAATGAATTGCTACAATTTAAAGATAGAAACAGCTGCCTGCATATCCTGCGCTAATCGAGATAGATCTTCGCTAGTACTGGCTATTTGGTCCATAGCGGCAGTTTGTTCTTCAACAGAGGCTGACGCTTCCTCTGTACCTGCTGCATTTTCTTGGGAAATGGCAGAGAGGTTTTCAATGACAGAAATAATCTCCCCTTTTTTATGATCCATTTCTCGACCAGACTGGTTGAGGTCTTCAATGACTTGAAGCATATGGTTTACTGCTTCATGTATTCCATCAAATTTTTCATTGGTTTCATAAATTTCTTTGGTTTGAGATTCTGCTATTTCACTGACTTCTTGCATAGTTGTTACGGCGCTACTGGTTTTATTCGTCAACTCTTTAATAATCGACTCGATTTCTTCTGTAAACTGATTAGACTGTTCCGCTAGTTTGCGTATTTCATCTGCCACAACTGCAAAACCTCGACCAGCTTCTCCAGCTCTTGCAGATTCGATGGCTGCATTAAGGGCTAAAAGGTTGGTTTTTTTTGCGATGCTTTTAATCATGGCACTGGCATTTTGTATCTGATGGGCACTATCATTGGTTTCTTGAATAACCTGATGTACTTCCAGAGCAGCTTTACCGCTGGCCTCTGTTTTAAGGACGACTCCCTTTAGGACTTCTCGGCCCTCGTTTTTCATTCGATCAGTGACTAAGGAGGATTTGTTGAGTGTCTTCATGTATTGTTGGTTTCCTTGGATGATCTGATCCAGTTCATTCACATGACTGGCACCACTTTCAGTATCTTTTGCTTGATCAGAAGCACCACGTGCAATATCTTCAATGGTTTTGGATACTTCGTTAGAGGCAGTGGCAGATTGCTGGCTAGTTGCTGTTAGCTGTTGTGAAGAGGAAGCAAGATTTTGGGCGCTATCACTAATCTGCTGAATTAAGTCAATGAAGCTTTTTTGCATAGTAGCCAAAGCCTTGGTAATGGTTCCTATTTCGTCTTTACGTTTCATATATTGAAGGGCAGGACTATTTTCGTCAAAGGTTAAATCGTATTCAGAAATTTTTATAATAATATTCGATAAATTTTTAATGGGTGTAGAGATGCTTCCACTGACTTTAATGGCAAAGATAACTCCTATCCCTAAAAACCCTATGGTAATGAGGAACATCATGCTTTGAAGATTGCTAAGACCAGCCAACACTTCATCCTGATGGGCAATGGTTACCAGATACCAATTTGTTCCCTCAATGGGATAATATCCCTGATACAGATCGTTTCCATTAAAGGTATAGCTACCAACCCCAGATTCGTTAGATAGAATTTGTTCAAATGCGGATGCCAATGGTTGCAGAGAAACATCTTCTTCTACTTCATCCATAGGCATAAACTCATTAGTCACAAACTCCCAGTTTTCATGAATTACAACTCTTCCTTCATTATTGATGATATAGGAATATCCTGAATCGCCAAAACCCATGGTACTGATAGTATCAAGAAGAATATGTACATCCTGCTGGGCAATAAGGGCACCCAAGACCTGGTTGTTTCGGATAATAGGGACAGAGTAGGTAATATAGGCATCTTTTGTTCGAGGGTCTATGGATACATCCGATATATATACGTTGCCAGAAAGTGCCTGTTGAGCAAAAGGCATATTAGAATAGTTGGCAACACCGTCGGAATCCTGAACATATTGAGCATACCCCTGTGGATTTATGATGGCAAGATCCCGATATCCTAAACGTTGGATGTCGGATTGTAAACTGATACGTTGTGCTAGCCAATCCATGGATTGAACGGCATCACGTTCTGTCATTTCTTGAATGACCTGAAGTCTTAGAGCGGAGGTGTCACTGATTAACCTTGCTCCATCTCTAGCTTGATTAAATAAACTTTCTTCTGCCTGAGAGGTGATGACTTGACTGCTAAAATATACAGCACTGATGCCCAACCCCATGGCAACCAAAATAACGAGTATGCTTATATAGAGAATAATTTTTTTAGATAGGTTCAATAGAAAAACTCCTCTCTTAAGTAAACTAATGAAAAAACAAGTTATGAACGGATATATTTTTATTTAGTATACCATGAATAGGGAATATTAGACAATGAATTCTGAAAAATCAAGGAACTCATTTAGGATATAGCGGGATTCAGGAGGTTAAATGCTAGCTTCTATATATTAGGTAAATAATGAAAAAAATCGTGCATTTATTGGTGGTCTATTATATGATAAATGTATTACTTTAGTTAGGTTGGTGAGAGATATTGATGTTAAATATGTTTAAAGGAAAAATTCATAGGGCGACTATTACAGAAGCGAATTTGAACTACGTAGGAAGCATTACTATTGATAAAGAGTTGATGGAGCAGGCAGGAATTCTTTCTGGAGAAAAAGTTCAAATCGTTAACAATAACAACGGGAGTCGATTGGAAACCTACGTGATTGAAGGAGAGAGAAATAGCGGTGTAATATGCCTTAATGGAGCTGCGGCCAGGCTAGTTCAACCTGGAGACACGTGTATCATTATTGCTTATTGCTGGTTGAGCCAGGAGCAGGCACATGAATTTAAACCTAAAATTGTTTTTGTGGATGATAAAAACAGACCTATAGAAGTAGCAGAGGCTGAAAGTCACGGACATATAAAATAGAAGATTTTGGGAATGGAGAATAAATGTGCAGAGTATTGATCTGAGTCACCCGTTGAAAAATTCTATGCAAACCTATCCGGGAGATCCGGATGTCCGGATAGAATCCTGGGATACCCACAAGACTAGTGGCTGTCAAGTGGATCGACTTCATTTGGGTAGTCATTCCGGAACCCATATAGATGCGCCTCGGCATTTTAGTCGTCATGGTAGTTGTATTGATGAATTGCCACTGGAACGGTTTATTGGATGCGGGACTATTGTAAAACTACAGCATAAGATGGCTGGAGAGAGGATAGAGAAGAAAGACATTGAACCCATACTTCCACTGATAAACCCAGGTGAGTTTCTTGTTTTTCAGACTGGTTGGGATAAGTACTTTGGAAAAGAAGCGTATTTACATCATCCATATTTTTC
The DNA here is from genome assembly GCF_055383815.1 of Tindallia texcoconensis. NCBI lineage: Bacteria > Bacillati > Bacillota > Clostridia > Peptostreptococcales > Tindalliaceae > Tindallia > Tindallia texcoconensis. The sequence continues at coordinate 379,573 of NZ_AP042431.1, read as the reverse complement.
AGAAGGATTGACTTCTGCTATTCTTGAACTGGGCGTTTCTCTAGTAGGAATCGATGCTTTAAGTATTGATCCAACAACAAAGGGAAGCTTTAAAGCACATTCTATTTTGATGCCGCAGGAAGTCTTGATTGTTGAAAATCTTTGCAATCTTGATCAAGTGAAAGAAACCAGAGGTTGGTTTTCTTTCCTTCCCCTCAAAATTCATGGTGGCGATGGTTCACCCATTAGAGCTGTGTATCTGGGAAACCAATGTCCTTTTAAAAAATCCGCTGGCAATGAATAGCAGCGGATTTTTAGGCATTGAATGTTAATCTACAAAATTACCATTATAGAAGATAGGTATCTTCTTTCCATCTTTTGTGATGCCAATAATACTAAGATCAGAGGTTCCGATCATAAAGTCTTCATGTACTAGCGATTCATTAACACCGGCGGAGGACAACTCTTCCGGTGTCATTTTGTTGCCGTTTTTCAGGCAAACTGGATATGCTTTTCCAAGGGCTAAGTGGCAGGAAGCGTTCTCATCGAAAAGCGTATTGAAGAATAGGATACCAGAATTGGAAATTGGTGAGTCGTAAGGAACCAAAGCGACTTCTCCCAATCGAAGTGAACCTTCATCTGTTTCGATTAGTCCTTTTAGAGTTTCATAGCCTTTAGATGCAGAGAAATCTACGATTTTTCCATTATGGAAAGTAAGAGAAAAATCGTCTATGAGATTTCCATTATAGGGAAGGGGTTTAGAGCTAACAACCTTTCCATGGACCCCATCTTTATGGGGAAGCGTAAACACTTCTTCTGTTGGCATATTGGCAATAAAGTCCACTCCTTCCTGGGTTACTTCAGCACCAGCTGTCCATAAATGGTTTTCTGGAAGGTGAATGGTTAAATCCGTTCCTAAATTATTTTTAAAATGAAGTGTTTCAAATTGCTGATGATTTAAAAAATCCATTCGGTTTTTCAGACTTTTTTTATGACTTTCCCAAGCGTCGATGGGGTCAGGGAGATCAGCTCTTACAGAAGTGATAATCGCTTCTCCTAGTTTTTCGACGGCTTTTTCTTCTGACAGATCTGGAAAAACTTTTTTTGCCCAAGAGATGGTAGGGTATGCAATCACATTCCAAGCGTTTTGATTTCCCATCAATCGATTTCGATATTCTTTGAGAGCAGTGTTAATGGTCTTTTGGTGCTTCATTAAGATTTCTGGATCCACTTCTTTCATTAACTCAGGATCATTGGCGGCGATACTGATAAAAGCCGCACCTTCCTCTGCCAACTCCATATGGAAATCTTTCTGCCAATTTGGAAATACTTCGAAAGCTTTTTCTGGTGCTTTTTGATACCTGATTTTTGAATGCAGTTCGTCTTTCCAGTCGATAAATACATCCCCAGCTCCTGCATCAAATGCAATGGAAGACAGAGTTCTAGCAAACTCAGAGGTTTCGATGGGAGATTTAATGACTAGCTTTTGACCAGGCTGTAAGTTAACGCCAATTTTAATAACGGTTTCAGCATATTTACGTAATTGTTCGGGTTTCATAGATAAACTCCTTTCAAAATGGTGTGAAATTCTAAACCTGAACCTAAGCATACCGCAGATTTTCGAAAAAAGAAAGAGAGGATAGGCTGAAACCAGATGGAAAAAGCACTGTTTTTTCCCATTGCATAAGTGGGTTTAGAGACATACAATGGGAGTAGAATAAGTCATAGTGGAGGTAGGGGAATGGGTTATATTTTAATTGCAGCAATTTTATGGGGCACTACGGGGACGATGCAAACAATTGCGCCTGAAACGGCCACTCCGCTGACCCTTGGAGCCGTAAGGATGGTGATGGGTGGGTTCTCTCTTTTCTTGTTGGCGCTGTTGCGCGGAAAACTACAGGTTCGGTATATGCCAATAAAATACACGCTAATTTCAGCAGTTAGCATTTCGATCTTTCAGCCAGTTTTCTTCTCTTCGGTTGCTATTACCGGAGTGGCTGTTGGAACCGTCGTAGCTTTAGGAAGTGCTCCAGTAATGGCTGGGGTGATGGAATGGACTCTGTGGAAAAAAGCACCGGTCAAAGAATGGTGGATCTCCACTTTCATGGCGATTACAGGTTGCTTCTTGTTGTTTATTGCCAATGAGACAGAAATAAGTGTAGATCCTAAGGGGATCCTATTAGCCCTAGTGGCTGGATTTGGATTCGCAATGTATATCATTTTCAGCAAAGAACTACTGCTTTATAATGATTCTGAAACAGTTGTAGCCATAATTTTTTCTATCAGTGCAATGCTCTTATTGCCATTATTGATAATGGGGGATGCTTCATGGATTATTGAGCCAAAAGGATTTGCTGTTTCTGTTTACTTAGGAGTGGTTGCCACAGCGGGAGCATATCTCTTTTTTGCCAGTGGACTTAAGAGTACAACGGCTTCTACTGCTGTGACTGTTACTTTGGCAGAGCCAATGACGGCAGCGCTTTTAGGTGTCTTTTTTGTTGGAGAAACCCTTACATGGCATGCTTGGATTGGCATAGTCCTCATTATGCTAGGATTAGCAAGTGTATCCTGTGTGGGTAAGAGAGGCAGTATGCCAACAGATAAGGGGTAAAGCCAGTGTTACATAAGCATGGAAATTATTTGGAGAGGGATCGAGTTTGATTAGCTATGGATGCGTAGACAAGCTGCTTTAGGGGTAGATATTTTTTAAGCAAGAATCTCTTTACTTTAGGAGGAACCTCTATGAAAATTTACTATCTGAATGGAAAGCGTGTTTATTATGCATTGATGGCAGGAGCAAGAAAGGTATCCCTCCAAAGACATCATTTAAATCAAATAAATGTATTTCCAGTGGCAGATGGCGATACAGGCAATAACCTTTCGTTGACCTTAAATCATATTTTGGAAGAAGTAAAACCACAGACAGCAGTGAATCAAACGTTTGAATCTATGGCAGCTGCTTCATTAACTGGTGCCAGAGGAAATTCAGGTGTTATTTTGGCTCAATTTTTACATGGATTGGCAGAAGAGATGAAACCGCACAAAGAAATTTCTACTGGAGTTTTTGGTGAATCCTTAATTCGTTCGGTTCCCTACGCATATGAATCTATGGCAAATCCTGTGGAAGGAACGATGCTGACCGTGCTAAAAGAATGGGCAGAAGCTTTTTATGAGTTAGGCAAAAACAGTAATGATTTTGGCGAAGTGTTATCAAAATCCTTAGAAAGAGCCAGAGAATCATTGAAAAAGACACCAGATAAGCTAGAAGTACTAAAAAAAGCTTCTGTAGTAGATTCGGGTGCCCAAGGGTTTGTTCATTTTTTAGAAGGTATTGCTGAATCACTGAATCCTAAAAATGTAAAAGCATTGATTCGGGGAAAGTTACCAACGGAAAGGATGGATATGTCAAAAAAAGGACATTTAAAATCGGAAATTAATTATCGGTACTGTACAGAAGGCTACCTTGTTGGTGCAAAGATGCCATTGGAAAACATTAAAAAGAATTTAATACAAAGAGGAGACTCCGTCATTTTAGCAGGAAATCCACAACGAGTTCGTTTTCATCTTCATACAGATTATCCAGAGGAAATATTCCAACATATGGGGCAGCATGGGGTGGTTAAACAGCAAAAAGTGGATGATATGAAGCGGCAGTTGGAAGCAATGGAAGATGAGAAGCCTCTGATCGCTTTGCTAACAGATTCTATAGCAGATATTCCAAAATCCATAATGGATCACTATCGCATTCATCTATTACCGCTACAATTGTTGGTGGAGGAAACTCCATTTTTAGATCGAGTTACCGTATTGCCAGAACAAATATTTTCGTTTCTGGACCAGCTCAAAACGTATCCAACTTCATCTCAACCAAGCGTCAAGAGGATTCGTGAAACCCTAGAATTTTTGGTTACTCATTATGAAAAAGTGTTGGTGTTAACGGTTTCTGGAAAGATTAGTGGAACGTATCAAGGAATTCTTCGTGAAGCAGAAAAGTACAATATAAAAGAAGAAAAGGTTGCTGTAATTGATACATTGAAGAACTCTGGAGCACAGGGTTTGCTGGTAGTAAAAGCGGCGGAGGCCATTCAAAATGGAAAATCATTTGAAGAAGTTAAATCTTTGGTGCATAAGCTGATCCCTCAAACCCATATATTTGTCAGTGTAGCAACCTTTGAATATATGGTTCGAGGTGGAAGGGTTAGTCCAATAAAAGGAAAACTGGCTAAATGGTTGAACTTAAAGCCAATTGTATCTTTGGATAACAAGGGAAAAGGAATAGCCTTTGCAAAAGCCTTTAGTCGGAAAGCCAATACACGCAAAATCATGGAGATTGTCAGCAGGATTCACCATGAAAAACCGGTGCAAGAGTACTGTATTGTTCATGGAGATGCATTAGAGAAGGCAGAAGAATTCAGAGAAAAACTAGTGAAAATCCTTGGAAAAGAACCTATGTACATCACAGGCATATCACCAATTGTCGCTTTAAGTTCCGGGAAGGAAGCGGTAGCCGTGTCATTGGTGCAAGGTGGAGAGGAGACATAATCCATGGAAAAAGTGCTATTCTCTTCGGCGATCGTTATTTTAATATATTTCATGCTGTTTTTTGTGGCAGCCCAGATCCTTAAAAATAATTCGATTGTCGACATGGGTTGGGGGGCAGGCTTTGTCCTAGTAACGATTTATGCTTGGTTGGCCTCGGACACCTTTACGGCAAGAGGAACCATGGCTATGGTTCTGGTAATCATTTGGGGTTGCCGGCTGACCTATCACATTATTCATCGCAATATGGGTAAACCGGAAGATTTTCGTTATGCGAAATGGCGGGAAGAATGGGGTAAATGGGTGGTACTCAGAGCTTTTTTTCAAGTGTTTCTATTGCAAGGATTTTTCATGCTGGTGGTGGTGTATCCAATATTGTTGATACAAGCATCTACCCAAAAAGGATTTGGATTTCTTGAGATAATAGGACTCATTGTTTGGATGATTGGTTTTTACTTTGAATTCGTTGGGGATCAACAACTCAGAGACTTTAAAAAAGACCCTCAAAATAAAGGGAAAATTATTCAGCATGGATTGTGGCGATGGACCCGTCACCCCAATTATTTTGGTGAAGCTACTATGTGGTGGGGGTTATGGATTATGTCTATTCCTGTTGAATGGGGGTGGTCAGGCATGATAAGTCCGTTGGTTATTACCTGGTTATTACTTTTTGTCTCAGGAGTGCCTATGCTAGAGAAGAAATATCAAGGCAATCTAGAATTTGAAGCTTATGCACAACGAACCAATGCATTTTTTCCTGGGCCTCCTAAGGATATTAGTAGATCAAAATGAAATTTTAGAATATTTTAAATGACCGAATTAGCTTGACAAAGTTCATTAAAGCGTGTATCATTGATAAAAATTAACAATAAAAATTCAATGAATGGAGATAGTAAGCGACATCTGTAAGTCTAAAGCGAGCTGGGAATGGTGGAAGCCCGGTGATAGTCAGGTTGCTGAATGGTTCCAGGAGAAGCCGCACCAAACAAAATGGAGTAGTGTTGGCCGGAAGTCTACCGTTAATAAGACAGGGTATCGAGGAATTTTTCTTCCGTATCTGTAAAGAGTGAGACGTTAAATCGTCTAACATAGGTGGCAACACGGAATCAACGCATTTCGTCCTGAATTGAGGATGGGGTGCGTTTTTGTTATAAAGTGTAAGCTTTGTTGTTAGAAGATTATTGTCTAAACTGGGTGGCACCGCGAGTGTGAAAAACACATCGTCCCTATGAAGGGATCGATGTGTTTTTTTTTGTATTTAAAACTAGGAGGATGCCATATGAAAATCATGCCCTACGAAATCTATGAAGAAAAAGCCAACAAAAATAAGCGAGTTTGTGTGACGGCCGAATTACCAGGAGATACAGAAACACCTATTACCTTATATCAAAAACTGAAACAGCCAGGAGGATCATTCCTACTGGAAAGTGTAGAGGATGGTGTAGAACGTGGTAGATATTCTTATATTGGAAGTCAACCGGAAAAACGATTAACATCTTATGGAAGAAAATGGAAGATTCAGTACAAGGATGGTGATATACATGAAGGAGAAGGAAAGGTCATGGAATGTCTTAAAGAAATATTGGGACAAGCAATTCCTTCCCCTTTTGAAGAAGGACCAGATCTGATCGGTGGTGCTGTTGGTACCATGGGATACGACTTAGTTCGTCAATATGAAAAATTGGGAGAAGCGGGTAGGGATGATCGGAAATTACCAGAATCTGAATTTTTGATCGTAAATCAACTGGTTGCATATGATCATGCAAGGCAAGGAATTTTACTAATAGTTGTGGCAGAATCCAATGGTTCTTTATTGCAAAATTATAGAAAAACCGTAGAACAATTAGAGGAATTGGCTGAAAAGATCCATCAACCTTTGGTAGAGGGAGAGAATAATAAGTTAAATCCACAGGAAAGCACAAGAACAATTAGTACGGAGACGGAGGACAGCTTTAAGGAAAAAGTACTAAAAGCCAAAAAATATATTCAAAATGGTGATATTTTTCAAGTTGTGTTATCCCAGAGGTACTGCGTTCACCCTTCACCTCCGCCTTTTGAGGCTTATCGAAAACTTAGAAACTTAAATCCGTCACCCTATTTATTTTATTTTGATTTTGATGATTATCAGTTGATGGGAGCATCGCCGGAAATGCTAGTAAAATGCACCAAGGGATCTATGGAGACCTGTCCCATTGCAGGGACAAGGCCGCGTGGAAAAACACCAGAGGAAGATGAAGCGTTGGCTGAAGAAATGGCTTCTGATGAAAAAGAAAAGGCAGAACACTTAATGTTGGTGGATCTAGCCAGAAATGATGTTGGGAAAGTATCGGCATTTGGAAGTGTTGTTGTAGATCCCTTCATGGTCGTTAAAAAATACTCTCATGTGATGCATCTGGTAACAGAAGTTCAGGGAGAACTTAGAAATGAGACAGATGCTTTTGATGCTTTAGCTTCATGTCTGCCAGCGGGAACCTTATCTGGTGCTCCGAAAATACGTGCTATGAATATAATTGATGAATTGGAACCTGTGAAAAGAGGGCCTTACGGGGGGGCGGTTGGATATTTTAGTTATAACGGCCATATGGATACGTGTATTACCATTCGCAGCGTTTTGTTTCAGAAGGATAAAGCTTATGTTCAAGCAGGGGCAGGAATTGTAGAAGATTCTAAGCCAGAAGCAGAATATCTGGAAACCTATCGGAAAGCCCAAGGGCTGTTGCAAGTTCTTATAGAGGAGAGAGAAAGAGAGGAAAAAGAAAAATGATTATTATTTTAGATAATTATGATTCCTTTACGTATAATTTATTTCAGTACATCGGAGAAATTAACCCAGAAGTAAAAGTAATTCGGAACAATGAAGTGACCATTGAAGAACTGAAGCAGATGGCACCTTCTCATGTAGTGATTTCACCTGGACCAGGGTTTCCCATAGATGCCGGCATTTCTATTGAAGCGATTCAACAATTAGGCCCTCGTATTCCAACTCTTGGAATATGTTTGGGACATCAGGCTATGGGAGAGGCTTTTGGTGGAAAAGTTGTTCATGCAACAAGACGTGTTCACGGGAAGACAGATAAAATATATCATGAAAATAGCGGAATTTTAAAGGGGATTCCTGAAGTCTTTCATGCAACACGGTACCACTCTCTGGTGGTTAGCCCAGAAGCACTACCACTAGACTTGAAAGTTACCGCCTTAACAGATCAAAAGGAAATAATGGCCATGGAACATAAACACTACCCTATTTATGGATTACAGTTTCATCCAGAATCTCTTGCTACGGATTATGGAAAAGAAATTCTGAACAACTTTTTGAGAAAGGAGATCGTCGCATGATCAGTTTAAGGAACGTGATTGAAAAACTTATGGAAAATGATCCCTTAACAGGGGTAGAAATGACAGAAACCATGAATGCTATTATGGATGGAAAAGTCCAAGAAATACATCTGGCTTCCTTTCTGACGGCTCTTCGTCACAAAGGAGAGACAGTAGAAGAATTGGTAGCAGCAGCCAAGGTTATGCGCAGTCGTGCAAAGCCAATGCCTTACGCTTGTCCAGAAGCGGTAGATACCTGTGGAACCGGCGGAGATGGAGGAAAAACATTCAACGTTTCTACTGCAGCAGCATTGGTAGCGGCGGCTGGGGGAGCAAAAGTGTTAAAGCATGGAAATCGAAGTGTTTCAAGCAACTCAGGCAGTGCAGATGTGCTAGAAGCCATGGGCATTGCCATTCATCAGGAGCCAGCTAGGGCCATGGGGAATCTACACCGGTATGGGATGGGATTTTTGTTCGCCCCAGATTACCATGCTAGCATGAGACATGCGGCGAAAGTACGAAAAGTTCTTGGTTTCAGAAATGTATTTAACCTGCTAGGTCCTTTGGCTAATCCTGGGAACCTTGAGCAACAAGTTGTGGGAGTTTACGATGCCTCTTTGACAAGACCCATGGCAGAAGCACTAATAAAAATGGGAGTAAAACGTGGGATGGTTGTGCATGGAACTGATGGAATGGATGAATTGACCGTTACTGGAGACTCCTATGTTTGTGAAATTAATTGCGAAGAAATTATGGAGTATGTTATTAAACCAGAGGAATTAGGTTTGGAATTAGTAAATTTAAAAGAATTAGAAGGAGCTGGACCAGAAGAAAATGCAGAAAAGATTCGATGGGTGTTGGAAGGAAAACGGGACGGAAATCGTTCGATTGTGCTTCTCAATGCAGGAGCCGTTCTTTATATATCTGGTATTGTTAGAAATCTACAAGAAGGTGTGATCAAATCTGCTGAAATTATAGATGATGGAAGGGCAGTAGCTTTGCACAAACTCCTTCAAAAGGAAAAGCAGAAAGAGGGAGGGATGGCATGCTGAAAAAAATTCTTGAAAAGACGCGAGAACATTTATTGCTTCAGCAAAAATTACTTCCTATGAAAGTATTGCGAGATAATCTGGAAAACCAGGGATTAGACAATAGACCCTCCCTATCTCTGCATCCGAATCTTTTAAAAAAGAGAGAGGAAAAAGAGGCACCTGCGGTTATTGCAGAAATAAAAAGAGCGTCTCCCTCAAAAGGAAAGCTGTGTGACATAAAACATCCTGGAAATCTGGCGAAATCCTATCAGGATGCTGGTGCAGCGGCTATCTCTGTTTTAACGGAAGCTAATTACTTTCATGGAAGTTTTCAAGATTTCACAGAAGTAAAAAATATGGTTTCCCTTCCTGTTTTAAGAAAAGATTTTATTATTAGCCCATATCAAATTTATCAGAGTAAAAAAATGAAGGCGGATATCATTTTACTAATAATAGCGGCGTTAACGGATCAGGAGTTAAAATCTTTTCATCAAGTAGCACATCAATTAGATTTACAATGTTTGTTGGAGGTTCACGACAGAGAAGAATTGGATCGGGTTAAAGCTTTAAATCTGACTTCAAAAAATGACTTTATTGGGATTAACAATCGAGATTTAAAAACAATGAAGGTAGACATTCAAAGGACGGAAAAGTTAAGTGGTTACCTACCAAGAGAGATCTGTATGATTAGCGAAAGTGGCATACGAAACAATTTGGACTGTATTCAAGTCAAAAATCATGGTGCATCTGGGGTATTAGTGGGAGAGACTCTTTTGACTCATGGAAATCCAGGCGATAGGTTGAGGTCATTGAGAGGAGTAGTGTCATGACTCAAGTGAAAATATGTGGTATCAGTAGACAGGAAGAATTGAGGGGGATTCATAACGGATTGCCGGATTATATTGGTTTTGTTTTTGCACCTAGCAAAAGGCAAGTGACATTGGAACAGGCTGTGAATCTGACAAAGGATCTGGATACTTCTATTCAACGTGTTGGAGTTTTTGTTAATCAGGATGAAACGGAACTACTAGCAACAGTTCATAAGGCGAGGCTAGATGTCATTCAGCTTCATGGTGACGAAAGTCCAGCCTATTGCCGTCGAGTGAAAAGAAAAGGGTATCAAGTTTGGAAAAGTTTTACGATCCGTGAAACAGAGGATCTTAGTCATATGAGAGAGTATCAAGTAGATGGATATTTATTGGATGCACCAGGCCCTCTTCCTGGTGGAAATGGGGTAGTCTTTCCTTGGGAGATGGTCCGCAATATTTCCGTAGAAGGAAAACTTGTGTTAGCCGGTGGTCTAAATGCTAGTAATATTAAACAAGCTATCGAAACAGTGAATCCAGATATAGTGGATATTAGTACTGGTGTTGAAGTGAACGGAATAAAATCCGAGAAAAAAATAATTGAATTAATTTACAAATCAAGAAATAGGAGTGTGGGAAAATGATAGCAACCATGGAAAAAGCAATTGAAGAGTTGACCTTGGAAGACCGATTTGGTATTTTTGGGGGTCAGTATGCTCCAGAGACATTGATGAGTGCGTTGATGGAGTTGGAGGATGAGCTAAAAAAAGCATATGCAGATCCGTCTTTTGTTCAAGAACTGGAAGGGTTATTAAAGCAGTATGCGGGTCGAGAAACCCCTCTCTATTTCGCTGAAAATTTAACAGAATATCTAGGCGGTGCAAAAGTTTACTTTAAGAGAGAAGATTTAAATCATACGGGTTCTCATAAGATTAATAATGTCATAGGTCAGGCACTATTGGCGAAAAGAATGGGTAAAAAGCGTGTGATTGCAGAAACTGGAGCGGGGCAGCATGGTGTTGCAACAGCAACGATTAGTGCGAAAATGGGACTGGAATGCGATGTTTTCATGGGTGCAGAAGATATTAAGAGACAGGCCCAGAATGTGTATAAAATGAAAATTTTAGGGGCTCAGGTTCATGCTGTGGATTCAGGAACAGGAACCCTGAAAGATGCCACTAATGAGGCCATCAGAGACTGGATTTCTAGGGTAGAGGATACTCACTACATTATTGGATCGGTTGTGGGGCCGCATCCCTATCCGGTTATGGTTCGAAACTTCCAAAGAGTGATAGGAGTGGAGACAAAAAAACAGATTATGGAGCTAGAAGGTAGATTACCAGATGTATTGGTCGCCTGTGTTGGAGGTGGAAGCAATGCCATTGGCCTTTTTCATCCATTTATTGACAATCATCAGGTTCGTATTGTAGGGGTGGAAGCTGCTGGGTTAGGGCTTGATAGTGGCCAGCATGCTGCTGCGCTTAATCGTGGTAGTGTCGGTGTTATTCATGGAATGCTGACGTATTTGATGCAGAACAAGCATGGAGGTATTGAACCAGTCCACTCTATATCAGCTGGCCTTGATTATCCAGGGATTGGGCCAGAACATGCCTATCTACATGATTCTAAAAGAGTGACTTATGAAGGGGTTACGGATCAGGAAGCAGTAGAGGCTTTTTATGTGTTGACTCAATATGAAGGTATTATTCCAGCCCTTGAAAGTGCACATGCATTGGCACAGGTGTTAAAAATAGCTCCATTGATGGATCCAGATAAAATTATTATTATGAATCTTTCTGGAAGAGGCGATAAAGATATTCATAGGATTATGGAAATGGAGGAAAACAAATGATGCGGCTCCAAAAGCGATTACAAACATTAAAAGAAAAGGGTCAAAAGGCACTCATTCCCTTTATAACTGCAGGCGATCCAGATATAGAAACAACCATAAAATTAGTATTAGAGCTGGAAAAAGCCGGAGCAGATATCATTGAACTTGGACTTCCTTACTCGGATCCCTTGGCAGATGGACCGGTTCTTCAACGAGCTGCTAGTCGTTCGCTTGAAAAAGGCATGGATACAGATCGTTACTTGGATATGGTAGCACAAATCAGAGAAAAAACGGAATTGCCATTGGTTAGTTTGGCCTATGTGAATAGCTTGTTTCAATATGGGTGGGATCTTTTTGGAAAACGTGCAGAAGAAACAGGGCTGGATGCTGTGATTATTCCAGATCTTCCAAAGGAAGCAAGATTTTTTCAAGGGCATCCTCTTTCACCGTTGCCAATAGTAGAAATCCGACTAGTGGCACCAACATCTGGTAAGCGTATCAGAGAAATCGCAAGAGATGCCGAAGGTTTTCTGTACTGTATTGCTTCCAGAGGCGTTACAGGTCCAAGAGACACTCTATCAGAAGATCTAAAAGAGTTCATGAATCAAGTGAGGCGGGAGTCAAATTGTCCAACGGCTCTTGGGTTTGGCATTTCGTCGCCTGAAATGGTGATGGAAATTCGTGATTTGGCAGATGGATTTATTGTGGGAAGTGCCTTGGTAGAAAAAATTGAGAAGGGTATTGAAAATGAATCTGATTTATCAGAAGCAGTACAATTCGTTGCCGATCTAAGAAAGGCACTAGATCAATAAGGGATAGTATGTCTAATTTAAAAACCTGGCCCATAGCAGCCAGGTTTTTATGTGGAATAACTAATTTGATGGATCCATTAATTTGACATATACACTGCTTGGACCCACATCATCCATTCTTTTAAGTTGGAAATGCTTTGGAAAGGCTTCGATTAATTGAGAAAGTTGTCTAAATCCATAGGTGCGTGGATCAAAACCAGGGTCTAGCTGTAGTAGTGCCTTACCAAGAGATCCAAGATGAGTCCAGCCATCTTCTTGGACTACCATTTCATAGGCTTCTTTAAGGAGCTCCATTAACAAAGTGTGTTTGGATTTTTCTTTTTTACGAGTACCTGTAGACCTGTTGACCGTCTTTGGTTCTTGAGGTGCAATGTTCTCGGTGTAAATAAATATATCGCAGGCATTAACGAAAGCTTTAGGGGTTTTTTGTTCTCCGATGCCCATGACGAAAGTTCCGTTTTCTCGAATACGAGTTGCTAGGCGAGTATAGTCACTATCACTGGAAACAATAGCAAATCCATCTACTAGTTTTCCATGTAAAATATCCATAGCGTCAATAATTAAAGCGCTATCTGTTGAATTTTTTCCAACGGTATATCGGAATTGTTGGATAGGCTGGAAAGCATGATTGTTGAGAGATTCTTTCCAGCCTTTCATTTCTGGAGTAGTCCAATCTCCATAAATACGCTTTATAGTAACAGCTCCATATTTTCCAGCTTCTGTCAGCATTTTCGCAAGTAGCGAAGGTTGAGCATTATCACCATCAATTAACATGGCCATCCGTTGATCTTTGTTCCCATTATCTTTTTTTGTCATGAGATTACCCCTTTCTGGCTTATTCATCCATGGAAAGTCCAGTTAAGCTATACCACCAGGTAGGGAGTGAGAAGGCAGCAGAATGAAAAGCCTTATTATAGTAATCTCCAGTGAAAGGAGCTCTTGGATAGCGACAGCTACGACCATTTGCGGAAGCGATGACGAAAGCCATATCGCCACCATATACAGGTACAACTCCGCGATAAACCTCTACTTTTGGGAAGCAACGGCCAACTCGTTCCACAGCTTCTTTTAATTCTGGTGCTTGGAAAACTGGAACTCCAGCCTGTCGAACCATAATACCGTCTGGGTTAAGGCAATTTCGGATGCTTTGATAAAAAGGAGTTTCAAAGAGGACTTTTGCGGGCCCTATAGGATCTGGAGAATCAACGATAATGATATCGAATTTTCGTTGGAGTGCTTCAGGACTATTCACATAAGAAGCTCCATCCCCTATGATCAATTCAAACCGTGGATCACTAAATGCTTCTGTGAAAAAAAGCATTTCTTTGCTAAGCTCAATCACTCGTTTGTCTATATCTACCATAGTAATACGTTGAAGACTCTGATGCTTAAGGCATTCTTCAAGAATCCCACCGTCGCCACCGCCAATAATCAAAATGGACTGAATGGGACGATCCAATGCCATAATTGGCAAATGGCTCATCATTTCATGGTAGATAAACTCTTCCTTTTCTGTTGTTTGAACGACATCGTCTAAAATAAGCATGCGACCAAAATGATCGTTGTCAGCAATTTGTAAATGTTGGAATTCTGTTTTTTCCTCGTAAACTGGATTGATTTCGTATCCGAAAACCGTAGAAGGGCTATGTTGTTCATAAAACCATTTTTTTGTCATGTGATACCTCCTGAAATAAAGTATTCAAATTAACTAAAATAATAGACACCTGATTCAAATAACTTTTGTTCTTTATGGCCAGGGATATTTACTCCAACAGAGTCGCCATACCTCTCAGAGTGACCCATTTTCCCCAAGACACGACCATCAGGGCTGCTAAGGGCTTCGACAGCTTGATAAGAGCCATTGGGATTAAATCGAATATCCATGGTTGGATTGCCTTGATCATTGATATATTGAGTTGCAATCTGACCTGCTTTAGCCCATTTCATATAGTCGGTTTCATTGGCAACAAAACGTCCTTCGCCATGAGAAACTGGAATGGTATGAATATCCCCAGGTTTCATCAAGGAAAACCACGGGGAAAGGGTAGATAGGACACGAGTGTTAATCATACAGGAAACATGACGTCCGATGGCATTGTAGGTTAACGTAGGTGAATCCACATTTAATTCCTTGATTTCACCAAAAGGCACTAGGCCCAGCTTGATTAAGGCTTGAAATCCATTGCAAATACCTAGCATTAATCCATCTCGTTGCTTCAAAAGATGATGAATAGAATCTTGTAATCGTGGGTTTCTGAAAAAAACATTAATAAATTTACCAGAACCATCGGGTTCGTCGCCAGCACTGAATCCTCCAGGAATAACAACCATTTGTGCTTGATCAATTTTGCTGGTGATTTCATGAACGCTGTCTTCAATGTCCTGGGAAGAAAGATTTCTAATGACTACTATTTCTGGAATTGCACCAGCTTTTTCAAGGGCTCTGGCAGTATCATATTCACTGTTGGTTCCAGGGAAAGTTGGAATTACTACTCTCGGCCTTGCTATTTTAATGGCTGGCAGGGAACGAGAGGAGGGTTGAAAGCTTGAGACTTGATGAATGCTTCCAATTGTTTCTTTTTTAGTTGGAAAAATCGGCTCCAAAGTACTACTCCAGACTTCCTGCAGAGATTCTAGATTCATGATTTCATGACTGATTTTTATCATAGGAGTATCGGAAGTATGCCCAAGATGGTAGCTTGGAATCGTATGAAATAGTTTTTCGGCAGCGGCTTCATCTTTCATCTCTAAAATTAAGTTAGCTGGATCGGGTAACCATAATGCCTCTGCTTCAAGTGGTAATGGGTCAAAGAATGTAAATCCAATGGCATTTCCAAAGCACATGTGACTGATGCTAGCAGCAATACCTCGGTGATGGATGGTTTTAGCCGATAAGATTTCACCTTGTTGAATCATTTGATAAACAGTTGCATACATTTTCTTTAATTCCTTTAAGGATGGAAGAAATGATTCGTTGTTAGGTACTCGAGTAATCATAACTGGTTTATCTGGTTTTTTAAATTCTGGTGAAATCAGCTTGTCCGCTTTTTCGATAGCTACTGCAAAGGAAACTAAAGTTGGTGGAACATCCATCTCTTTAAAAGTACCAGACATACTATCTTTTCCACCGATAGCGGGGATGGAAAGGTGCTTTTGTACTGCATAAGCACCTAAAAGAGATGCCATTGGCTTACCCCATTTTTCAGGATCTTCGCCTAATTTTTCGAAATATTCCTGCAGTGTCAACCGAGCGTTGGAATAATTAGCCCCCATAGCCGCTAAACGTGAAAGGGATTCGATGACGGCGTAAAATCCACCATGATAGGGACTCCAGGAAGCAATCATGGGATCATAGCCGGCTGTCATGATGGTTGCAGTTGTAGTGTTACCTTGAAGAACGGGGATTTTGGCGGCCATTCCTTGGGATGGAGTTAACTGCATTTTTCCGCCTAAGGGCATAGTGACAGTGGCGGCACCTACGCTGTGATCGAATGTTTCTACTAAGCCTTTTTGACTGCAGGCATTTAAGTTTTCAAGATTGGCTTTCCAGGCTTCTTTCCATTGAATCTGTCCATTTTTAATAAAGGGTCGTATATCTTCTGGTAGAGAGTTAAATGGATTGTTTGAATCTTTAGGCGCCAGGATTTTTAGACGTGCAGATTGTTTCACGCCATTTGTGTCCAGAAAATCTCTTGAAATATCTACAATTCTTTGGTTACGCCAGCTTATTTGTAAACGTCGGTTACTGGTTACGGTGGCAACCGGAGTTGCCTCTAGGTTTTCTTTGTGGGATTCTTGGATAAAAAAATCTACATCTGTGGGTTCTAATACGATGGCCATTCTTTCTTGGGACTCAGAAATGGCCAACTCCGTACCGTCTAAGCCTTCATATTTTTTTGGTACGTTATTTAAATCGATCTCTAGTCCATCTGCTAGTTCTCCAATGGCAACAGCAACACCTCCAGCACCAAAATCATTACATTTTTTTATTAAACGACTGACTTCTGGTTTTCTAAAAAGCCGCTGAATTTTTCTTTCTGTCGGAGCATTCCCTTTTTGTACCTCAGCACCACAGCTTTCTAAGGAGTGTTCGTCATGTTCTTTGGAGGAACCTGTAGCACCACCGCATCCATCTCTACCAGTCTTACCGCCCACTAATAATATGACATCACCAAGCTGTGGGCTTTTTCGGATTACTTGATCTTTTGGAGCAGCTGCTATGACAGCACCTAATTCCATGCGTTTGGCCACATAACCAGGATGATATATTTCTCGAACATGGCCTGTTGCCAATCCGATTTGGTTGCCATAAGAGCTGTAGCCCTTGGCTGCTTCTTGAGTTATTTTTCGTTGTGGGAGTTTTCCGGGAATTGTTTCGGAAAGAGGGGTTCTTGGATCTCCACATCCGCTAATTCGCATAGCTTGGTACACATAAGACCTGCCAGATAAAGGGTCTCGAATAGCCCCACCCAAACAGGTAGCAGCTCCACCAAAAGGTTCTATTTCAGTGGGATGGTTATGAGTTTCATTTTTAAACATCACCAACCACTCTTGTATCGTGTTGTCTATCTCTACGGGAACATTGATGCTACAGGCATTGATTTCTTCGGAAACCTCAAGATCGTCTAACAATCCCTGCTGTCGAAGTTCTTTCATGGAGAGAACCGCCAGGTCCATTAAACAAGGATACTTTTCTTCCAAACGGTGGCCATGTACGCTTTTTCTCGTATCCAGATATAACTGATAGGTATCTTTTACTGGTTGATTTAACAGGCTATCTTGAATTTCTACATCTTTAATTTCTGTCATAAAAGTGGTGTGGCGGCAATGATCAGACCAATAAGTATCAATCATTTTAATTTCAGTAATGGAAGGATCACGTTTTTCTTCGTCTCGGAAATAGCTCTGGCAGTATAGAAGGTCATCTTGACTCATGGCAAGACCCATTTCGTGTCGGGTCTGCTGTATCAATTTTTTGTCCCAATCTATAAATCCTTCGAGGAATTTAACGGGTTCTGGATTGGGCATCGGGTTGTTTAAGGTCTTTGGTTTTTCTAAAGAGGCTTCCCTTGATTCCACTGGGTTAATAAGATGACTTTTGATAATGGTTAAATCAGAATCAGAGAGAGAACTGTTGAACACATAGACTTTAGCAGTAGCTACTACTGGACGTGGACCTTGAGAAAGAAGTTCAATGCACTGTTCTGTTGAATCTGCTCGTTGGTCATATTGTCCTGGAAGCAATTCCACAGCAACTATAACAGCTCCTTCCTCCACAGGGAAAGTATCTTCATAAAGATTATCAACAGGGATTTCTGAAAAAATGGTATACTTTGCCTTTTCATAAGCTTCAGCTGATATTCCTTCGATATCATAACGATTTAGAATTCGGAGATATGTAAGAGAAGGTAAGAAAAAGCTCTCTTGTAAATTTTGAAGAAGGCTTTCAGACTCTGTTTGGAAATTCTGTTTTTTTTCAACAAAAACTCGCCTGACACTGGATAGCATATAGATCCTCCTTTGACTTCTTTGATTTCAATCTTTATAATTATAACAGATATAGCACAAAAAAACAGTTATCGAATCATGTTAATCCGTTCTAAAAGTAGTCCTATATAGGAGGGAGCAAAATGGAATTAATACTAGCATCAGCATCGCCAAGGCGTAAAGAAATACTTCGTAAAATAGGAATATCCTTTCGGCATGAACAAAGCCATGTAAAGGAAGAAGAAATTATGAAACAATGGATACATCAGACTGTAGAAGAACGCGTTAAAATTCTGAGTCAATCCAAAGCTGAAGAAGTGGCAAAGCGATATTCCGATGGGGAATACATGGTTTTGGGAGCGGATACGGTAGTTGTAATGGATGGGGAAATTTTTGGAAAACCCCACAATCCTATGCATCTGCTGGAAATGATTAAGACTATGTCTGGTAAAACCCATCAAGTGTTGACTGCTGTTAGTATGGTGGTTCCCTTTCTTTCCCAGAGAGAAACGATTATAGCGTGCACAGAAGTTACATTTAGGCATTTGAATGAACAGGAAATAGACTGGTATGTCAATCATGCTCATTATATGGATAAAGCTGGAGGTTACGCCATTCAGGAAGAAGGAGCAATGCTGGTGGAGTCTATTCATGGTTGCTATTATAACGTAGTAGGGTTACCGATTTCAGAACTATTTGATCTGTTTCAACGTTTTGGCTATTCCTTTTTGGACTTTCAACAGAAGCCAACGATTAAGATAACGTGAACAGGGTATAAAATCCTTGTGTCTTTATGATGGTTAAAAGGGGATTTTAAGGATGGAAATTAATCCAAAAGAAATATTAGTTCACACAACGGATCTGGTCACCATTCTTGATAGAGATGGGATGATTCGATATACTTCTCCATCGTGTCTTGATATTTTGGGGTACGCTCCTGAAACACTGGAAGGTACCTCTATTTTTGAACTAGTGCATCAAGAGGATCAAAAATTTGTGAATGAAAAAATGGATGAAGGCTTTAGTGGAAAGAAGCCAACTTCCTTGCGGTATCGTGTGAAGCATAAAAGTGGAGGCTATACTTGGCTAGAATCCTCTGGTAATGGGAAAAATCTTGAATCTTACGATCAGCCTATGAGATTGGTTACTTCTAGAGATATTTCAAAGCAGGTACAGGTTGAGCAAGAGCTTATTAAAGGAGAAACTCGATTTCGACATGTGTTGGAAGCAGCTCAAGACGCTATTGTTTTAATGGATGAAAATGGGTCTATTTCTGGATGGAATAAAAGTGCAGAGAGAATTTTTGGGTATCATTCCGATGAAGTATTGGGAAAGGACTTGCATTCAACACTCTGCCCCAATCACTACCATAGTCAATACGAAAGAAATCTTTTCCAGTTTCAAAAAACTGGAAAAGGAATGGCCATTGGAAAAACCGTTGAGCTTCAGGGAATTAAAAGAAATGGCACGGTATTCCCTATTGAATTATCCCTTTCTGCTTTTAAGCAGGATGATGGATTTCATGCGGTGGGAATTGTAAGAGATATTTCAGATCGAAAAGCAGTTGAAAATAAATTAATTGCTTCTAAAGAAAGAGCTGAAAAGGCCAATGCCAGTAAAAATGCCTTTTTATCCAATATGAGTCATGAATTGCGAACTCCGCTACATGGTATTTTGGGGATGTTAACCATGATGGATGAATTGGTGGTATCGGAAGAGCAAAAGGAACTTCTAGCTTACACCAATGACTCAGCAAATCATCTTTTAGATTTAGTAGATGACTTACTCAGGTTATCGAAACTACATAATGGAACAGAAGTATTGAAAGAGGTAGTCTTTGATTTTCAGCAGATGATAAACGCAAGCATAGATCCTTTTTTTAGGTTGCTGGAAGTGAAGCAAATCGACTTTAGGGTATCTGGTGAAGACTTGAGCAATGTAATGGTTATAGGTGATCAAGATAAATTGGTAAAAACGATCTGTCATCTCTTGAGAAATGCCATCAAATTTACAAAAGAAGGAACTGTTGAAATTGTTTCTTTCTTGAAAGAATACACAGAAGATGTAGGTGTTTTTAGAATTGAAATAAAAGACACGGGGATAGGTGTAGCCTATGGCCATGTTCCTAGTCTATTTGATCCTTTTTATCAAGTAGACGATGGAAGCAAAAAGGTATATGGAGGCGTGGGGGTAGGTCTTCCTATGGCTCGTCAGTATATCGAGATGATGGGTGGTCATATGGATGTTATCAGTACAAAAGGAGAAGGGAGCACCTTCTATTTTGAGGTTCCTTTGAACATAACAGAGGATAGTCGAAGGGCTTTAGAGCAATTAGGTAAAAATTTGAAAAGAGGAAGGAAAATCAAGCCTTTCGAGAGCTCATTGAAGCTGCTATTGGCAGATGACGATAAACCTACTCGAGTATTAATGAAGAAAGTATTCCATAGCTTGAATATTGATGCGGACTTTGTAGAGGATGGCCTTGATGCAGTACAATACTATACACATAAGCGTTATGATTTAATTTTAATGGATATACAGATGCCGATGATGGATGGATTTGATGCTGTTCAATTGATTAGGGAATATGAAAGAGAAATTGGCCAATATACGCCCATTATTGCTTTGTTATGTTATAGAACAGATGAAAGCGTGAACAAACTACATGCCCAAGGGTTTGATGACCTACTGACGAAACCGATAGAATTGGAAAAAATCTATGAAGCAGTGGTGTATTGGATAAATCCAGCTCATCGTATGCGTTGACCCAACCCATCAAGTGTGTTATATTTACTTTAATTTTCTCGAAGGGAGGGATTGGATGCCAGATATTCATGAAAATTTGCATCAAGAAATAGCAGAGGCCATTCGAAAAGAAGATGCAGCCATGCTGAGACAAATTCTGGAAGAAATTCATCCCTATGATATGGCCCAGGCTTTATTGGAGTTAGAAGAAGAAGAAAGGGTTCTTTTTGGAAAGCTGACAGATGAAGAACTGGCAGATCTATTGGAAGAATTGGATTACGAAGAGCAGGAAGCGCTGCTAGAGACTATGGGTCCAATTCGTGGTGTTAGGATCATTGAACGAATGGCGCCAGATGAAGCGGCAGACTATTTAGGTGAGTTGTGTGAAGCTGAAAAAGAAGAAATTTTGACCAAACTAGATCCAGAATCTGCTGGTGACATTCGTCAACTATTGGCTTACCACGAGAACACAGCAGGTGGTTTGATGACCACTGATTTTTTTGTCCTGTACCAACATGATACCGTGGAAAAAGCTATTGAAAGGTTAAGGAATCTGGCACCAGATGCAGAATATGTATATTATTTGTTTGTTATTGACGATGCACACCGATTGATTGGTGTAGTTTCTTTAAGAGAATTGATTACGTCAAGTCCACAAACGATGATCGAAGAAATTATGTCGGAGAGAGTGGTTTCTGTTCCAGTTGAGATGGATCAAGAAGAAGTAGCGAGAACTATTGGTAAGTATAGCTTTCTAGCACTACCTGTCGTCAAGGGTGACGTAATGGTAGGGGTAATCACTGTTGATGATGCTATTGACGTTTTGGAAGAAGAAGCATCAGAAGATATGATGAAATTTGGTGGTATATCTGGTTCTGAAGATGGGATGCAAGATTTAAGTGTAGGGGCAGTAAAAGCTTCTATGAATCGGATTCCATGGCTAGTATTGCTTTTGGGTGTTGGAGTAATGGCTGGGAATATAATTGATCGATTTGAAGAGACCTTGGATGCAGTGGTGGTACTGGCTGTCTTCATTCCTATGATTGCTGATATGGCAGGAAACACAGGGACACAATCTTTAGCAGTTGTGGTTAGAGGTTTGACAATGGGGCAGTTTACTGGTAAAAATGTTTGGAAACTCTTACGACGGGAAGCGGTAGTCGGACTTATTATTGGACTGGTAAATGGAGTGCTTATTAGTATTATAGCTGCATTGTGGCAGCGAAGCCTTATGCTAGGTTTTGTCATTGGACTTTCGCTTTCCATTACACTTTTTGTCGCTACTTTAGCAGGAACCATTGTACCGCTTATTATGACAAAAATGAAAATAGACCCAGCAGTAGCTTCGGGTCCTTTTATTACTACTGTTAATGATATTGTTGGCCTGACCATTTATTTTACAGTAGCCACTCGATTTATGCATCATTTGGTATAATGGGTTTAAAATCAGAGGAGATCGTTATTTGGAGAGAAGGAAGAGAGGAGGCTTTGTTATGGATCGAAACTATAAAGATAAACTGAAAGAGAAAGTGTTTGGTATTAATGAAAATATGTCGGAGCAGGATGTTCAAAAAATTGTAGACCTTATGGAAGAAGAAGTAAAAAAAGCTTCTCATCAAGCAATCTATAGTTTAGAAGTTCAGTATATGTTAGATGAATGGTTGGAAGAAGAGTTTCCTGGTGAACATGAACAAAAAGATAAAACGATTCATTAAATTATATTTGCTTCCGTCTTCTAGCTGCCTTTAGGCAGCTTTTGATTTTTTGATGTTAGAGGAAGTAATTAGAGGTACTGAACTGAAATACAGAAGGAAAAAGATCGCTTTTGAAACATAAGAATAATAGAAGGTGAAATGGGTATTTTTAAAAAATACAATAGATTGTATTAAGCAATAACAAACCAAGTCTGTGAGGGTGAACAAGGATGAAAGTGGACAAGCAAAAGAAACGTATTTCTGCAAAATTTGTGCGGTGGCTGTCAAAAGTAGCACCAGGCGTCTATTATGTTTCTCCTGATTGTTTGGGTAAGAGTCGATTCAAAATAGAGGAAATGCGTCGGTTTCAGAGAGAGCCGGAGCTGCTTCGTCAACAAATTCACACCCTTGGAGAAGTTATTATGTATGTGCGAGCATCCTTTTTCCGTCCTAAAATGGGAGATATTCGAATTCATCAACCTCCAATAACATGGCATTATAACCTAAGTGGACCTGAAGCGATTATTTCGAACCATGGCAACTGTGGCGCTGTATCTAGTTTGTTTAATTATCTTTTAAAAGGGAAATACCATGAAGTTGGGTTTGTTGCCTACAGCGATGAAAATGGAGGTCATGTATTTAATTATGTCAAGCAGGATAACGTCTATTATTTTGTGGATTTATTGAATTATCTTTATGGAAGTAAAGCCATGGAACATCGGTCTACCATGATTTATGAATCTTCTTCCTTGCATCAGTTTGCATCCTACTATCGCCTTCGTAGTGAAAAAAAGATTGGATTAATGGTGGCCTATCAAGCTGAGCATGTACTTCCTATGGGAAGAAAAAAGAATGAGCCCATAATGTATTTTCCTGAACAAGCTAATATAAAGGTATTAATAGAAACACCCCAACAAGGGATTGTTGCAAGGCATTATAAAGAGTGTACAAGAATTAAATGTCAGAATAGAAGGCCTTCAAACCATATTTCAACCTAATAAAATATATGCATAGTGGTGGTTGAAATAGTTGGAAATTGTGATAAAATGAGGAGTTGATAGGGTGGTTAATCGTAAAAAGCTAAATAGGAGTGAGGCCTTTTGACTGAGAGAACTAGGAAAATGATTGCTATTGTCGTTGCGGTAATGATGATATTTTCCACCTTTGCCGCATTGATAACAGCTGTTAGTATTGTTTAAAATACCATACATAATTTGATAGGAGCGTGTTGATAATGAGTGTTCATATTGCCGCACAAAAAGGAGAAATAGCCGAAACAATTCTATTGCCAGGAGATCCATTGAGGGCTAAGTTTATTGCAGAAAACTACTTGGAAAACCCAGTTTGTTTTAATGAAGTTCGAGGAATGTATGGGTTTACTGGAACTTATCAGGGAAAGCGGGTTTCTGTTAGTGGTACAGGAATGGGAATTCCTTCTATTTCGATTTATGTAAACGAATTGATTCGAGAGTACGAAGTGAAAAATTTAATTCGAATCGGAAGTTGTGGTTCCTTGCAAAAAGAGGCTGCTATTAGGGATATTATTATTGCCATGAGCGCCAGTACAGATTCTAATGTAAATAATATAAGGTTTCCTCAGCGATCTTTTGCGCCGACGGCCAGCTATTCTTTGTTAGAAAAAGCAGTTCAAACTGCCCGTGAAAAAGGAATCGATCCAAAAATTGGGTCTGTTTTGACATCAGACAGCTTTTACCATGAGGATACAAATGAGTGGAAAATGTGGGCAGCTTATGGAGTGTTAGCAGTGGAGATGGAGACCTCTGAGTTATACTCCTTAGCATCAAAATATGGGGTGAATGCTTTATCTATTCTAACGGTCAGCGATCACATCGTTACGGGTGAACAAACAACTTCTGAGGAAAGACAGACGACATTCCGCCAAATGATGGAAATTGCTTTATCGCTGGCATAACAATTCGTTCTTCGCAGACGATGGAGGAGAGCCTTTATGAAAAAAGTATATCTAGCTCAAATAGAAAATGGCTCTCCGATCCAAATGGATTTGTTTAACGCCCATGGTGCTGTTTTGGTCCCAAAGGGAAGAGTGATGACACCAAAATTAAGACAGCAACTCTTACGAAATAGCATTGAGTATTTTTTGGTTGAGGTTACTGGTTATGAAAGAATTGAAGATTATTACGAACATTTCGAAGAATCGGTTATTCAACAAATTGAAGCCGTAAAAAAAGTATATAATGATTCTTTTACAACGCTGAGCAGTGAATTCGAAGGGTTTAAGCGTAATCGTAATCTAGATAAAAAAGTAATGCGAGAAACGGCGAAGGAGTTAGTGGCTAGCATAGAGAAGTATCAGCATGTTTATTTGGGGTTAGAAGGAATTCGACGAAAAGACTTTTATACGTATATACACTCTGTGGATGTAGCTATTTTTATGATTGTTATGGGGAAATCCCTGAAAATGGAACGGAAAACCTTAGAAGAAGCTGCTTTAGCCGGATTGTTGCATGATATTGGAAAAACAGAAATCGATGATGCTATTCTTTTGAAACCATCGAAACTTACAGACACTGAAATGAAGACAATGAAAAACCATACCATTAAGGGGTATGAAATTCTTAAGCATCAGATGCATTATCCAGAAGATATTGCAAGGGTCGCCAGAGAACATCATGAACGGAAGGATTGTCAAGGTTATCCAGAAAACAAGGATTGGACCCAAGTTCATCTGTACTCCCGTATGGCTGCAATATGCGATATTTATGATGCTATTACTGGTGAGCGGGTTTATAAAAAAGCTATGTTGCCTCATGATGCAGTGGAGTACTTGATGACTCTTGTGAATGGTCATTTGGACAAGGACTTGACTACTCAATTTATTCGGAATATTGCCGTGTATCCTATGGGGACGAAAGTGAAGTTGAACAACGGAGAAATAGGGATCGTGATAAAACTACACCATGGATATCCAACAAGGCCGGTAGTGAAAATACTTGAAAAAAGTATGGTAAGAGACCTTTTAAAGGAGAACACGCTGCTGGTAGAGGATATCATTCATCAAGAACAAAAGCCTGAATCCATGTAAAAGGGAGAAGCAGATGAAAATAGAGCTGGATCATCTCAAAGAGTCAAATGAATTTCTAAACCTACTTTTAGATCATATTACGTCTCTTATTTTTATATTGGATAAAAATTTCCAAGTCCAATGTATTAATGGAGCGGTGGAGAAATTTTTTGATAAGGAAGTGAAAGACCTTACCAATCAAATTTTCGGGAATGCCATTAACTGTAGTTATGCAGTAGAAGAAAGAAAACGATGCCAGCATACTTCCCACTGTAGTCTATGTGCCTTTAGCGAAGGATTAGGCAAAGTGATTAACCAAAAAGTACCGACTATTAAACAAACAGTTCACAGAAGTTTATATGTTGGAAACCAAAAAGTAGACAAGACCTTTGTGTTTACGACACAACACATTATCTATCAAAATGAGAATATGATTATGGTGGCCGTAGATGATGTTACAGAAATTGAGGAACAAAAACAAGAACTAGAAAAAGTGATCGTATTGAAAAACAAACTCCTTGGAACTGTGACCCATGATTTACGAAACCCTATTAATGCCATCCAGAATGTATCTTGGTTTTTGATGGACGAATCTGAAAATATGACGGAAGAGCATCGGTTGTTTCTGAAGGATATCTACGAAGTAAGTGATTATATGAGTCGTTTGGTAGATGACCTTTTGGATCTTAGTCGAATTGAGAGCGGAAATCTAGAGCTGAACCTTCGGTTTAGTGATTATATTCATACGCTACGAGAGAGCATAACGATTAATAAGCCTTTGGCAGTAAAAAAAGGAATTGAACTGAAAATGGAATTGCCAGAGGATATAATAATGTTAACTTTTGATAGGAATAAGATGACGCAGGTAATTAATAATCTTATTAGCAATGCCATTAAATTTTCTCATTCTAAAACGGAAATTATGATACGTGTCAGAGATGAGAAAGATCATGTCCTTACGTCGGTTATTGATGAAGGGCAGGGGATTCCAGAAAATGAAGTGCATCAGGTATTTTCTGAATTTAGCAAGCTGAGCACTAAGCCGACAGGTGACGAAAAAAGCACTGGGTTGGGTTTAGCCATTGCAAAACGAATAGTAGAAGGGCATCAGGGGTCTATAGGGGTTCATAGCAAAGCAGGAAAAGGATCGGAATTTTATTTTTGCTTGCCTAAAAAATAAAGAGAACATTATTTTACTGCTCTTCCCTTGACGAACGATCAAGATATGGGTATAATTGAACAACAAAAGTCAGATACATGAAAATGTTATGATGAGAGCGTTGCAATGATATTTTGTCACCAGAGAATGAGTCCAAGGCTGAAAGATTCATACAAAACCCTTGCAAGAATCATCTCGGAGCAGAAGTTCTGAAGAAAGTAGGAACTTACGTAGGCCTGCGTTATAGGCATGGAGAGACAGTTGGTTTGACTGTAATCAGGGTGGTACCGCGAGATTAGAATCGTCCCTGAGCGTAATGCTCAGGGATTTTTTGTTGTAAAAGTTGAACCTATGCATTTAAAGAAAGGATGAAATCAATGGAAGCATTTAAAGGCCTTTCTCAGAAGCCAGTTGCTGAAAGAGAAAATCAGATGAATCAGTATTGGGCTGAAAAGGAAATTTTGGAAAAGAGCATTGAAAGCCGTGAAGGAAAACCCTCCTATGTTTTTTATGAAGGACCTCCTACGGCCAATGGAAAACCAGGGATTCACCATGTTATTTCTAGAACCCTTAAAGATTCTGTTTGTCGATATCAGACGATGCTAGGGAAGCAGGTGCGAAGAAAAGCAGGTTGGGATACCCATGGTCTCCCTGTTGAAATCGAAGTTGAAAAACAGTTGAATCTTAGCAGTAAGCAGGAAATAGAAGAGTATGGAATCGAAGAATTTAATGAAAAATGCCGCGAGTCGGTATTTTCCTATGAAAAACAATGGAGAGAAATGACCCGTAGGATGGGGTATGCTATTGATATGGATAATCCATACATTACCCTAGATAACAATTATATTGAATCTGTATGGTGGATTTTAAACAAGTTTTTCGAAGAAGGATTTATCTACGATGGGCATAAAATTTTACCCTATTGTCCTAGATGTGGTACTGGTTTGGCTTCTCATGAGGTATCTTTAGGATACAAAGAGATAAAAAGTGAAACTGTTACGGTGGCCTTTAAACGAAAGGACAAAGAAGAGTATTTTTTGGTATGGACTACGACACCGTGGACCCTTGCATCTAATATTGCCCTATGTGTAAATCCAGAGTTGAACTACCTGAAAGTAAAAGCAAAGGATACGGTTTATTATGTAGCCAAGGAATTGGCAGAAAAGGTTATTGGCGATGAGTTTGAAGTGTTGGAAGAATTAAAAGGGAAAGAATTGGAATATGTTGAATATGAACAATTAATGCCTTTTGTACAGCCAGATAAAAAAGCTTTTTTTGTCACCTTAGGAGATTTCGTTACCACGGAAGATGGTACGGGTATTGTTCATATGGCACCAGCTTTTGGCGAAGATGATTATAATACAGGGCGAGCATATGGATTACCAGTTTTGCAGCCAGTGGATGAAGAAGGAAAATACACTGATACACCATGGAAAGGTCAGTTTGTCATCGATGCGGACCCAGACATTGTGAAGTGGTTGCGAGCAGAAGGGAAATTGTTCCAGAAAGAAAAGTTGGCACATAATTATCCACACTGTTGGCGATGCTCTACGCCACTCCTTTATTACGGAAAGCCAAGTTGGTACATTGAAATGACAAAGATTAAAGAAAGACTTATTCAAAACAATAATAAGGTGAATTGGTATCCGGATTTTGTGGGTGAAAAACGATTTGGAAACTGGCTTGAGAACCTTAACGACTGGGCAATTTCCAGAAATCGTTACTGGGGAACCCCTTTAAATATTTGGGTATGTGAATGCGGCGAAAAAACATCTATTGGGTCCAGAAAAGAATTAGCAGAAAGAGCTACTAAACAAATTGATGAATCGATTGAACTGCATCGCCCGCATGTGGACGACATTTATCTACGTTGTTCAGCTTGCAGTAGCACGATGAAAAGAGTACCTGAGGTTATTGATTGCTGGTTTGATAGTGGATCTATGCCGTTTGCCCAGCAACATTATCCTTTTGAAAACAGTGACATTTTTGATAAGGAACTATTTCCTGCAGATTTTATTTGCGAAGGAATTGATCAGACACGAGGGTGGTTCTATTCCCTTTTAGCTATTTCTAGCTTTGTGAAAGGCATTGCACCATATAAGAATGTTTTAGTGAACGATCTGATTCTAGATAAAGATGGACAAAAGATGTCCAAGTCTAAAGGAAATACAGTTGATCCATTTGAGTTGTTTGATAAATTTGGAGCAGATGTTCTTCGTTGGTATCTCCTTTATGTTTCTCCAGCCTGGACGCCTACAAAATTTGATATTGAAGGTTTAAAAGAAGTGAAAAGTAAATTTTTCTCTACTTTGGAGAATGTATACAGCTTTTTTACCCTTTACGCCAATACAGATGAAATTGATCCGCGAAGCTTCCACATTCCTGTAAGCCAGAGGCCAGAATTAGATCAATGGATTACTTCCAAGTACCATCACCTGATTGAAAATGTTCGTAAGGAAATGGATGTTTATGACTTGACGAGAGCAGTACGTAAGATTCAGGATTTTGTCAATGAAGATTTATCAAATTGGTATATTAGAAGAGCCAGAAGAAGATTTTGGGCTGCAGATCTTTCCGCCGATAAAAAAGCGGTATATAAGACAACCTATGAAATTTTAGTTGGCGTTGTACAACTAGCAGCTTCTTTTGCTCCCTTTATCACAGATGAAATCTATCAAAAGCTGACTGGAGAAGAATCTGTCCATACCTCTTACTTTCCTGTATCCAGCAAAGAACGGATGAATAAAGAGATAGAAGAACGAATGGATTTAGTTCGAGATTTAGTAAGATTAGGAAGGGCTGCAAGGGAAAAAACACGTTTAAAAGTACGGCAACCGTTGCAAAAGATTCATATTGATGGGAAGTATGAGCAAGATATTTCTCATCTGGTGCCACTATTAAAAGAAGAACTTAATATAAAAGAAGTTATTTTTGAAAAAGACTTAAATGAATATATGGATTTCAGCTTAAAACCTGACTTTAAAGCAGCGGGACCAGTTTTTGGAAAACGCATTAAAGCCTTGGGGCAAGCACTAGGCAAATTAGATGCAAACCTAGAAGCACCAAAACTAGAGGCGGGAGAAAGTATAAAAATTGATTTGGATGGAGACGTGCAGGAAATCACAAAAGAGTATGTTATGATTGGTATTTCCGCAAAGGAAGGCTTCACAGTAGAAATGGAAAGCAATCGGTTTGTTATTTTAGACACAACTCTCACAGATGAATTGGTAAATGAAGGGTTAGCAAGAGAGTTTGTATCTAAAGTACAGCAGATGAGAAAGAATAATGGCTATGAAGTGATGGATCAGATTCACGTTTGCTATCAGGGAGAAGAGAAGGTTCAAAAAGCAGTCCATCTATGGGAAACCTACATTATGGATGAGACCTTAGCACAAACCATTGAATATGTGGAAGAAGATGGCATGGAGATACAGAATTTGAATGGTTACGAAACTGGAATTAAGCTTGTGAAGCTTTAATAAAAAATCCCGCTGAATAGATCAGCGGGATTTTTCAATGTTAGGATGAAAGGTTATTTATTTTTAAGATCATATTCATCCATATATTTATCTTTCTCTTTTGCTAAAACTGTAGCCAGTAGGATCAATGCAATCAGGTTAGGAGCGATCATCAATCCGTTTAATGTATCGGCAATGCCCCAAATTACTTCTAAGCCACCAACCGCGCCTACAAAAAGAAATGCAAGGAATAGAATTCGGTAAGGAACGACTACTTTTGGACCAAGAATATATTCCCAACTTTTTTCACCATAGAAGCACCAGGTCAACATAGTTGTATAGGCAAAGAATACTATGGAGATCAGAATAATATATCCACCTGGTCCAGGGAGACCTTTGTTAAAAGCTGCCGTCGTAAGATCTGCACCAGTTTCGCCTGTTCCTAAAGCACCAGTGGTTAAGATAACTAAAGCAGTCATACTACATACAAGAATAGTATCGATGAATACTTCCCAAATCCCCCACATTCCCTGACGGCTTGGAGAATTTTTTGCCTGTGCATGAACAATAGAAGCACCACCAAGGCCAGCTTCATTTGAAAATACGCCACGAGCGATTCCGAATCGAATAGTGGAGGCGACCGCAACGCCAGCACCACCAGCACCGGCAGCGTAGGGATTAAAAGCATAATAAAAAATATCTCTCAGAGCAGCAGGGATTTCTGTGATGTTTAATACCAGGATAATGAGGGATCCAACGATGTAAATAACAGCCATAGTGGGCACTACTTTTTCAGCAGTTTGAGCAATTCGCTCGATCCCGCCAAGGGTTACAAGTCCAACAAGAATAACAATGACAATGCCGCTCATCCAAGGAGGAATACCAAACTCTACCATGGCGGTAGCTACGGTGTTAGATTGAACCATGTTTCCAATTCCTAAGGCAGCTAGGCCAGCAAAGATGGCATATAAGACAGCAAGCCATTTCCATTTGGAGCCTAACCCATTTTCAATGTACTGCATTACGCCTCCGGAGTAGGTGCCGTCTGAATTTGTATTTCGAAATTTAACGCCTAGGGAAGCTTCTCCGAATTTAGTGGCCATGCCTACTAGAGCAGAGAGCCACATCCAGAAAACAGCTCCTGGTCCACCGAGATAAATAGCGGTTGCGACTCCGGCGATATTCCCAACACCGATGGTGGCTGCCATAGCTGAACTAACAGACTGAAAAGAGGTGATGGCACCGCCTTCCTCTTCTTCTTTATCCTTACTGAACATACCACCGAAAGTATTCTTCCATGCATGGCCTAAATGAGTAAACTGAAAAAATCCTAAACGTATCGTTAAATAAAGTCCTGTCCCAATAAGTAAAACGAGGAATGGAGGTCCCCATACAATACCACCGATAAAATCACTTAGTTGAACGATTGAATCCACTTTGTTCCCTCCTTTTGAAGTATCCTTCTAAAGTGCTTACGAACAAATACAAATTCTTAGAATCTAAACATTATTGAATAAGCATCACCTCGCTAAGAATAAAGACTAATAAAGAGAATCTTGATCCATTTCAGAAGATTGAGTCAATCTTCAACTGTTATCATATCAAATACACAAAAATTTTCAAGTCATTCCTAAAACAAATGGCAAATAAAAACAAAGAAAAGTATCTGCCGTTGCAAAAGAGTACTATTTATGAGAAAATAAATATATATATATAGATAGAATATTCTGAAATATAAAATGAAATGTTTCAAAATGGTTACGCTTTGGAAAGAAGGGGTCAAAGTGAAAAATAATATATACCAAAAGTGTATGGGTTTAATCCTTTTCATTACTTTGATTATGGCGACCAGTGTAGTTTTTCAAACAAATATCCCTCCTGGTTTTGTGGGATATCGCTTCTTTAGGGTATCTGGGATCAGTATGGAGCCGACCCTTCTGAACGGATCTATTCTGCTGGTGAAGCAAAAAGATCCAGAATTGATTAAAAAAAATGATATTATTACGTATAGGTGTTATCGAGGTCCCAAATCATGCACCACTCATCGGGTTGTTGGAATACTAGAATTGAAAAAGGGAGAACTCCAATTTATCACCAAAGGAGATGGAAATTTGGTAAAGGATCCGATTCCTGTTCCGGCTAAGCAGGTTGTTGGAGTAGTAAAATATGTTTTTACTCCTTCTATAGTTGATATTTTTATAGAGGTAAAAAGAGTGTTGATAATAGTGGGGCTTATCCTATTGATTGCATACCTTCGCTGGATTGATCGCCGAGAATATACCAAAAGATTAAACTAGGTTCTTAAGAAGAATAAGTTTCTTTTCTAGGAGCGTATACCCTTGATTGCAGCCGTCTTGTGTCTATGATACAATTCAGATACATTTTAAAACGAATATTGGCACGCAAGAGGAGTGATCATGGTGCCTGTAACGAGAAAAGATCTACAATTTGGTCCTGAGATGCATGGTCCAATTATATTTTTTGTGCGATCCACTGAAAAAAAGTACCATTTTTTGTTTGTTTCAGAAAACATACAACAACTGGGATTCTCTTCTCATGAGTTAACTCATTACAATCATGGTGGGGATACGTTTTTAAAAATTGAAGAACACAATAGAGTAGAAGCAACAATTCAGGAAGGGATCCACAAGGGTTTAAATGGATATACGGTTGCCTATCAATTAAGAACCCCAAAAGGGTTTGAGAGAGATATAGTAGAATACGGGAGTATTATTTATTCTAAGGGAAAACCTAGTCAGATAAAAGGGTACCTGATAGATCGTACTGACGATGCATCTATGCAATTGAAAGCTGCGGAATGGGAGAAGAGTTTTAAAGAGTTAATTGGAAGCAGTTTAGCAGGGAGTTATATCGTAGTAGAGGAAGCGTATGCGTATGTTAACCACCAGTTTGCAAGCGTGTTTGGATATACACCAGAACAATTAATGGGGGAGCCAGCGGAAAAAATAGCGGCACCTCAAGAACGGAAAAAAGTTTTGGAATACTTAAGGAAATCCACTAAAGGCCAAAAACTAGATCCTTATTTGTTCAAAGGTCTCCATAGAAAAGGGTATCAATTAGATGTACAGATGATGGCTAGCTTAATGACTTTTCAAGGTCAACAGGCCATTATTGGAACGGTCATAGATCTGCTTGGATCGGAGGATGTGTTACGACGTCTCAAAATGTCTGAAGCTATTTTAGAGAACACCATTGAAGGGGTTGTTGTAACAGATAACAGAGGCATTATTGAATGGGTAAATCCAGCTTTTACTGAAATTACCGGATATGCAGAAGGGGATGCCATTGGAAAGAACCCACGAATATTAAAGTCCAATAGACATTCCCGTGAATTCTATGAGGACATGTGGAAAAGCATTCAAATAGATGGGTTTTGGAAAGGCGAGATTTGGAATCGAAGGAAAAATGGAGAAGTGTATCCAGAACTACTTACCATAGCGGCGATTCGTAATCAGGATGAAGAAACAGTGCATTATGTATCCATCTTTAATGATATGACAGAGCGAGTGAAAACGGAAGAAAAACTAGAGCATCAAAAATACCATGATGCATTGACTGCCTTACCAAATCGATTTCTGCTTACTGACCGGATATCTGTAGCCATGGCAGGGGCACAATCTCATAGAATATCTTTTGCGCTATTTTTCATTGATGTGGATCGATTTCGTAGAATAAATGATACCTTGGGTCATTTGGCTGGAGATCGTGTGATTGGAATGTTTGCAACTCGCCTTCAAAATGTCATGCGTGAGGAAGATACCATTTCTCGCTTGGTAGGAGATGAGTTTGCCATTTTGGTGAACCCTGTTAATCATGTTAATACAGCTGTGGTTATTGCTGAAAAGATTCTAAAATCTCTAGAGGAGCCTTTTTTTATAAATAATCAAGAAATTTATATGACGGTGAGTATCGGGGTTGGGATTTACCCAGGGGATGGGCAGTATCCGGAGGAATTGATTAAGCATGCGGAAATTGCAATGCTTCAGGCTAAAAAGTTTGGAAAGAATAGATATCGTTTATATTCGGAAGATATGCATAAAGAAACCTTGGTAAGGCTGGAAATGGAAAATGACATACGTAAAGGATTAGAAGAAAAAGAGTTTGAGATGTACTATCAACCCCAGATTGAGGTGGTAACGGGTGAAATTAAAGGAGCAGAAAGCTTGATGCGTTGGAGGCATCTGGAGAAAGGGCAGATTTCACCTGGGATTTTCATTCCAGCTGCGGAGGAAAGTGGATTAATGATTCCTTTGGGCATCTATACCATGAATCAAGTTTTTGAACAAGTCAAGTCCTGGTGTGATGCAGGGCTTCATAAAGCGTTAATTTCTTTTAATTTATCACCAACACAGTTTCAACAAATGGACTTGTTTGATCAAATAAAAGGTATTTTGTCAGAAACCCAAGCAGACCCAGCTATGCTGGAGCTGGAAATTACGGAGAATACAGCGATGGTTGATATTGATTATGCTATTCGAAGCTTAAAGCGTATCAAAGAACTTGGTATTCGGGTGGCGATGGATGATTTTGGAACGGGATATTCGTCGTTAGCATTACTAAGTCGATTACCAGTAGATAAGCTTAAAATAGATCGTTCTTTTGTTAGTGGGATTGAAAAAAGCCCAGATAAACAAACGATTGTGGCTGCTATGGTGGGTATGAGTCACCAGATGGGAATGGATGTGGTGGCGGAAGGAGTTGAAGAAAAAGCCGAAAGAGATTTCTTATTAGAAATTGGGTGTAATATGATTCAAGGGTTTTATTACAGTCCAGCAGTGCCAGCGGACCGGCTTGAAAAAATGATGAGGCATAAGGTGTTTGCGTCAGAAAATCAGGATTCATGTTTGAAATAGAGTGGCGTGAAGTGGAACAGGAGGAAAGTAATGAAATTTAATATTAAGGATGTAGCCAGAAAAGCTGGAGTGTCAATATCGACGGTTTCTAGAGTGATTAACAGCAGCAAGCCGGTAAAGCTGAAAACAAAAGACAAAGTACTGGATGCAATTGAAGAACTTGGATACCGGCCCAATGCGATTGCACGTAGTTTAAAAATCAAGCATACAAAATCTATTGGAATTATGACGCCAGATATTGCCAATCAATTCTACCCTGAGGTAGTAAGAGGTATTGAAGATGTTGCCAATATGTATGAATACACAATTTTTTTATGTAATACAGATTTAAACGAAGAAAAAGAGCTTCAATATTTTACAGAGTTGGAAGAAAAGCAAATAGACGGTTTGATTTTTATGGGCAACCAGGTTTCGGAAGAACTTCGGAAGGAGATGATTCATTCGGATATTCCAGTGGTACTGATTGGTGGTAAAGCAGCAGAGTTACCTTCTGTCACAATTAATAATGAACAGGCAGCGAAGGAAGCGGTTGAGTTTCTTCTTAATCGAGGGCATCATCGGGTAGGCATTATAACAGGTAAAATGAAAGATCCTATGATGGGACAAGCAAGGCTGAAAGGGTATCGCCGAGCTATGGAAGAGAAGGGGCTTCAAATAGAAGAAGAGCTGATTGTAGAAGGTGGATATCGGTATAAAAGCGGATATGAAGGAGCTAAAAGGTTAATGGCATTACCGAATCCACCTAAGGCTGTTTTTGTATGTAGCGATGAAATGGCAATTGGAGCCAGTCGTGCTATTCTAGAGGATGGGCTTAAAATACCAGAGGATGTGGCTATTATGGGATTTGATAATGTGGATATTTCGGGTAAAGTATTTCCTTCTCTGTCTACTATTGGACAGCCTATGTATGAAATGGGAGCTATTGCCATGAGGTTGCTCACGAAAATTCTTCATCAGGAAAGCATCGGTGCATCGGATATTGTCTTAGATTATGAAGTGATTGAAAGAGAAAGCACCTAAAAAAGAGAAGCTGCCAGAACGGCAGTTTCTCTTTTAGAATTTTTAGAGTTATTTTATCTGTTAAATTAGTCCGATGGAGGATAAGAAATCTCGAGCGACTGCATCTTCTGTTTCTCCCATTTCATCTACACGGAAATTAAGATCAGCCATTGTTTCATCATCTAGCGTATGATAAAGCTCGTTCAAAATTTCTAGTTGTGGATATTGAACTAAGGCATCACTACGAATCAGTGGAGCTGCATAATAGGGTGGAAAAAAAAGTAGGTCGTCTACCAAAATTCCAAGCCCATAGGCTGGTATTCGTCCATCGGTAGCGAAGGCGCTGATAATATCAACGTTTTCGCTTTGAGCGGCGGTGTACATCAGACCTGGATCTAGATCCACCACGTTACCGAATTCAAATCCATAAGCATCTACCAAGCCAAGGAGTCCATCTTGCCTCTCGACAAACTCAGTGGTGCCACCAAAAACAAGATCTTGATCATGGTTTAAAAGATCGCTAAAGGTGACGAGTTCAAATTCATCAATCATAGTCTGGCGCAACGCTAAGGTATACGTGTTATTAAAACCTAGGGGTTGCATCCATTCAAGATTCCATCGATCCTGGAATTCTTGTTGAACAATTGCATATGTTTCTTCTGCGGGTAAAATATCTGTTTCTTCCAACATGTTGATGTAACCAGTCCCAGTGTATTCTGGGTATAACTGGATATCATCATTTCGGAGTGCTTCGAAAGCAACCATGGTGCCGCCAAGTTCTTGAACATTGGCAGTCATATTGGTGTTTTCTTCAATCAATACAGCAAAAATATTCGCAAGCAAAATGGATTCGGTGAAGTTCTTGGTTCCGATGGTCACCTCTCCGCCCTCTGGGTCTTTATTTATCGATTCTTCCAAGTCTTTTTGAGGTTCGTCTGCTGAGACATCTTCTGGGGCTTCACCTCCACAGCCAGCAAGTATCATGCTGGAAATTAACATCATTACTAAGAGTAGAGCAAGCTTGTTTTTTGTGTAAATCATTGTCCATCATTCCTCCTTTTCTTATGGTTTCTCTTGAATGCTATTACTTTCGGACTCCTTTAGGCGTGATTTGATATTCAACAACACCTAGAATCCAGTCTACTATCAAAGCGAGTATAGCGGCTGGTATGGCTCCTGTCAAGATAAGATTGTTGTTCCCCATAGAGATTCCGCGGAAAATGAAGCTACCAAGGCCACCAGCACCCACCAGAGCAGCTATGGTTGCGGTACCAATGTTAATAACGGTTGCTATTCGAATTCCTGCCATAATAACAGGTAAAGCTAATGGGATTTGAACCATTCTTAAAAGTTGCATATTAGTCATACCCATTCCGCGTCCAGATTCAATCAAGGAATCGTCAACACCAATAATGCCAGTGTATGTATTTTTGATGATTGGCAGCAAGGCGTAGAGAAATAGAACGAAAACGGCTAGGTTAAACCCAATACCCAGTAAGGGGATCATTAAACCGAAAAGAGCTAAGCTTGGAAGTGTTTGGAGAATATTAGCGATCCCCAATACATTACGAGCCACCATTTTATTTCGGGTGATATAAATTCCTATGGGGACGCCGATCAATACAGCTAAAAAAACTGCAAGACCCGTAATTTGTAAGTGTGTAATCGTTTGGCTGATCACATCTGGAAAGCGACTCATAAAAAATGAAAAGAAATTTGGGCGATCCATCTAGCGCTCCTCCTTTCCGATTTCTGATAACACTAAGGCATCTGTAATAATATTAACGATACTTCCGTGGGTAATCAGACCTGTTAGGAGATTGCTGTTTTCATCGATTACAGGGACATAGTGCAAGTGTTGTTGCTTCATGAGATTTAGTACATTAACCATGCTCGTACGTTCTGTCACCGTAGGGTAATTTGTTCTCATGATATCGATCATATGATTGTTTTTTACCATGCCCATGCCCTTCAGTTCTTTTGGTGTGACAACACCCAGCATTTTTTGAGGTTGATCGTAAGGGGCATCTGTGACAATTAGGAAATCAATATCCCGTTTTCGCATGACTTCCAACGCGTAGGCTGGCGTTCTGTTCTCCAATACAATGGCAGGTCTTTTTTGCATAATATCTCTGGCATAAAGCATTTCTGGAGACTTCCATAACCTATCTTTGCCTACAAAGTATTCTACAAAGTCATTAACAGGTTCTTTAAGAATTTTTTCTGGAGAATCATACTGTATGATCTGGCCTCCCTGCATTACTGCGATTTTATCACCCAGCTTCAGGGCTTCATCCATGTCATGGGTAACAAAAACAATGGTTTTTCGCACCTCGCTTTGTAATTTGATGAGCTCTTCTTGAAGGGTTTCGCGAGTCAGTGGATCTACAGCACTGAAGGGTTCATCCATTAAAATGACATCTGGATTGACAGCTAGTGCTCTTGCGACACCAACCCTCTGTTGCTGACCACCGCTTAGCTCGTTGGGGTAACGGTCGATATATTGGTCTGGATCTAGGTTGACCAATTTAAGGAGTTCTATGGATCTTTCTCTTCTTTTTTTCTTGTCCCAATTCTTAAGGTATGCCACTAGCTCGATATTGTCACCAACGGTCATATGGGGCATCAACCCCACTTTTTGAATGACATATCCGATATTGCGTCTTAATTGGATAGGATTCATTTCCATGATGTTTTTTCCATTGATGAGAATTTCTCCTCCAGTGGGTTCGATTAGTCGGTTGATCATTTTCATGGTGGTGGTTTTACCGCAACCGCTTTCGCCTATGAGAACCACAAGTTCTCCGTTTTTGATTGTCATGTCTAGTTGGTCCACTACGTTGGTTTTGCCGTCGTAAGATTTTGATAATTTTCTAAATTCGATCATCGGGCCCCTCCTTCCTTATTAACACTTAATTATATAACCTATTAGTATATCCTGTCAAATAAATTGAAACCGAGGGATTACAGAAATCATACGGCTTTTATTGACATTAAGGATAAAATTCGGTAGACTAAGTATAGTCAGCGACAGGAACCTGTTGGAGCCTGTTGCTTTTCGATAGAAAGAGGCGTTGGCCTGTACTAAAATAAATTGAACCGAATAGATTGAGGAGGACACGAATGAGCTCAGAAATTATTAAACAGGAAGGAAACAACATTTCCTTGAGAATTGTTGTTAGTCCGGAGGAATTTGACAAAGGGATAAATAAAGCGTATAACAAAATGAAAACAAAATTCAACATCCCAGGCTTTCGAAAGGGGAAAGCCCCACGAAAAATTGTTGAAATGAATTATGGAGTAGAAGTTTTTTTTGAGGAAGCAATCAATTTCTCATTCCCAGAGGCTTATGAAAAAGCATTGGAAGAGCATGATCTAGATCCAGTGGATCAGCCACAGGTGGACATAGAGAAGTTAGAAAGTGGAGAAGATGTGATTTTTCTTGCTGATATTGAAATTATGCCAGAAGTACTTGTAGAAGGATATAAAGGCGTAGAAGTGGAAAAAAATATTTACTCCATCACGGAAGAAGACATTCAAGCAGAGCTGAAGCAAATGCAGGAAAAGAACGTTAGAATGGTGGCTGTTGAGGACCGAGGTATTCAGGAAGGCGATACAGTAACCTTTGATTTTGAAGGCTCTCTTAATGGAGAATCCTTTGAAGGGGGAAAAGCTGAAAACCATACATTGGAAATTGGATCGGGACAATTTATTCCAGGGTTCGAAGAAAAAATGGTAGGCATGAAGCCTGGTGAAGAGAACACCATTCAGGTAACTTTCCCAGAAGAGTATCAAGCAGAAGAACTTGCTGGTCAAGAAGTTGATTTTAAAGTGAATATACATGAAATCAAAGAAAAAGAATTCCCAGAGTTGGATGATGAATTTGCCAAAGATGCAGGATTTGATACTCTGGAGGAATTAAAAGAAGATCTTCGTAAAAAGCAAGAAGCACAAGCGGAACAAAGAAGTGAACAGGAACTTAGGGCATCTGTTGTTGAAAAAGTGACGGATAAAGTATCTGTAGATATTCCGGAAGCAGTCATTGAAAGACAAATAAAACAAATGTTGCAGGATTTTAATCAGCAAATGATGTCTCAAGGAATTGGCCTTGAAATGTATTACCAAATGACCGGAACCTCGGAAGAAGATCTAAAAGAAAAAATGAGACCTGATGCAGAAAGAACTGTGAAAGATCAGTTGGTATTAGATAAAATTACTGAAATAGAAAACATTGTTGCGTCAGAAGAAGAAGTAGAAGACGAAATTAAAAAAATGGCAGAACAATATAATCAAGATTTAGAAGAATTTAAAAAGAAAGTAGCTCAGCATGGGCAAAAAGTCTTTGAAGATAACGTCGCTTTAAGAAAAACCATTGATCTTTTAGTGGAAAATGCAATGATCAAAGAGAAAAAAGTTGATCTAAATCAAAAGAATGAAGCAAAAGAGAGTGCTGAAGCGACTCATGAGAATGAAGAGTAGGACGTAATGCAAGAAAATGAGTAACAGGAGGTCTTGAGATGTCACTAGTTCCGATAGTAGTAGAGCAGACAAATCGTGGGGAACGATCCTATGATATTTATTCTAGGCTTTTAAAAGATCGGATTATATTGCTGAACGAAGAGATAAATGATGTGAATGCAGGGCTGGTAGTAGCTCAATTGATTTTTCTAGAAGCGGAAGATCCAGATAAAGATATACAGTTATATATTAACAGTCCTGGTGGTTCAATTACATCTGGCATGGCTATTTATGATACAATGAATTATGTGAAGCCAGATGTGTCCACCATTTGTATTGGTATGGCTGCTAGCATGGGTGCCTTCTTGTTGGGAGCAGGTTCTAAAGGAAAGAGGTATGCCCTTCCCAATGCTGAATTAATGATTCATCAGCCTTTAGGTGGAACTCGTGGTCAAGCGGAAGATATTCGAATACATGCAGATCGGATTCTGAAAACTCGTGAAACAATAAATCGAATCCTTTCAGAGAGAACGGGACAGCCATTAGAAAAAATTCAAAAAGATACGGATCGCGACTTCTTTATGTCTGCGGATGAAGCAAAAGAATATGGATTGATTGACGAGGTCATCGCGTCCAGGAAATAAGAAAATGAGGTGTAATGGATGGCACGCTACGAAGAAAAAAAACAGCTTAAATGTTCCTTTTGCGGGAAATCCCAAGATCAGGTTCGGCGATTAATTGCTGGACCAAATGTTTACATTTGTGATGAGTGCATTGAGCTGTGCCAGGAAATCATTCAAGAGGAACTGGACGAGAACATTGAAGTAGATTTGATGGATCTGCCAAAACCACAGGAAATTAAAGAGATACTAGATCAGTATGTTATTGGGCAAGAGCACGCAAAAAAGACATTGGCTGTAGCGGTATATAATCACTACAAGCGTATTAATGCGGAGCAGCAGTCTGATGGCGTTGATTTGCAAAAAAGCAATATAATGTTGCTGGGGCCTACAGGTTCTGGAAAAACATTGTTAGCACAGACCATGGCGAAGCTTTTGAACGTACCTTTTGCCATAGCTGATGCTACGTCTTTGACGGAAGCAGGTTATGTAGGAGAAGATGTAGAAAATATTTTGCTGAAAATCATACAGGCAGCAGATTATGATATTGAAAAAGCAGAAAAAGGCATCATCTACATTGATGAAATGGACAAAATTGCACGCAAGTCAGAAAATCCTTCTATTACACGAGATGTAAGCGGTGAAGGGGTTCAGCAAGCGTTACTGAAAATTCTTGAAGGGACGGTGGCTTCTGTTCCTCCTCAAGGTGGGAGAAAGCATCCTCATCAAGAGTTTATTCAGATCAATACAAGCAATATTTTATTTGTATGCGGAGGCGCTTTTGATGGAATTGATAGCATTATCCAAAAGCGGGTTGGTAAAAAAGCCATGGGTTTTGGTGCGGACATACAAAGTAAGCAGGACTTGGATATTGGAGCCCTTCTTAAAATGATTCAGCCAGAAGACCTCCTTAAATATGGATTGATTCCAGAGCTTGTTGGTAGATTACCAGTAGTGGCAACTTTAGATCTGTTGGATGAAGAAGCATTTGTTCGTATCCTAACAGAACCTAAAAATGCTTTAGTGAAGCAGTATCAGAAACTGTTTGATATGGATCATGTAACCTTAGATTTTGAAAAAGGTGTTTTTGAATTAATTGCTCAAAAAGCCAAAGAGACTAAAACAGGAGCTCGTGGACTTAGGGGGATTATGGAAACGATGATGATGGATATCATGTACGATATTCCTTCTAAGGAAGATGTTGAAAAAGTGGTTATTACAAGAGAGACCATTTTAAGTAATATTCAACCGACGCTGATTTATCGTCAACCAGATGTAAAGAAGAAGGAAAAAGAAGAAGAAAACAAAGAAGAAACAGCCTCCTGATTGCTCAGGAGGTTTTTTTATGATAAAATCGGAAAAAGCATATTCCCTTAGATACGGATATGGGATATTGTTACAAATAAAACAAAGGGGTTTTTTGATGAAGAAAAATGAAACACAGTTTCAATCCAGATTTGGTTTTATTGCAGCAGCCATAGGAATGGCAGTGGGAACTGGTAATATGTGGCGGTTTCCAAGAGTTGCTGCAGCAAATGGTGGAGGTGCATTTTTGATTGCGCTTACGGTAGCCATGTTTGTGTATGCAATCCCATTATTATTGGCAGAGATGTCCATTGCACGTAAAACGCGCCTGGGAACTGTAGGTGCTATGAGGGATTTTATGGGTCGAAAATTCACCTGGATTGGTGGATGGTTGGCTTTGGTGGCTATGGGTGTTATGTTTTACTACTCTGTAGTTGCGGGGTGGACGTTAAAATACTTAGTTCTATCAGTCCAAGGCACCTTTGCACAACCAGATATTACACCGGAACTGACTCAAAGTATCTGGGAAGGGTTTTTGTCGTCTCCGATACAAACTATCTTTTTTCATGGGGTAGCCATGTTCTTTGGAGCTATTGTTATCTATAAAGGGGTAACTTCTGGGATTGAAAAAGTAACAAAAATCATGGTTCCGACATTATTTGTTTTAATAACTCTTGTGGCTATTAGAGGAGTAACTTTGCCAGGCGCAGCTGCAGGACTTGAATTCTTGTTTACACCAAATTTAGAGTACCTACTTCGATCCCAAACCTGGCTGGAAGCATTTACACAGGCAGCTTGGTCAACGGGAGCCGGTTGGGCATTAATTATGACTTATGCGGTGTACACAAAAGAAAAAGAAGATCTTTCTCTAAACTGCTTTATTGTTGGTTTTGGAGATGTGCTAGTGGGTCTTATTGCTTCAACCGCAATCTTGCCAACGGTGTATTCTCTTTCGCCAAGCGTTGAAGTGGCAGAAGCAGCGATGGCATCGGGAAATAATGGCCTAATATTTGTGTACTTATCGGCTTTGTTTGGAAATATGCCAGGTGGAACCATGGTGGCAATTGTCTTTTTTGCTGCACTTGCTTTTGCTGCACTATCGTCCTTGTTATCTATGATTGAAGTAGGGGTGCTTAATCTTCAGGATGCTGGATGGGATCGGGGTAAAGCTACCTTGTTTGTCTGTGTAGCAGGGTTTTTTGTAGGGATTCCTTCGGCTTACAGCATTCATTTTTTGGATAATCAGGATTTTGTATGGGGAGTAGGCCTTCTGATCAGTGGTCTTTTGATTTCTATTGCAGTGATGAAATATGGTGTAGAAAAAGTACGGCAAGAAGATATCAACCATGAACATAGTGATATGTACATTGGTAAGTGGTGGTCTTTTATGATACGAATTTTCCCGCTGATCTTTTTTGTCATCTTTGGATGGTGGACATGGCAAGCCATTGGATGGTATCCGGGAGAATGGTGGAAGCCCTTTGAAGAAGCTTCACCAGGAACCATGGCGTTTCAATGGGGTATAGGGGTTATGATCATGATTTTCTTAAATGATTGGATGGCAGATCGGATAAAACTAGGAAAAATGAATACTGGAGATAGAATCAGTAAAGCTACTGAGAATACAAAGTCTTCGACTGAAGGAGGGGTCTAATGACAACTGGTGCTATCCTATTTATGCTATTAATTTTCGGATTTTATGCTGGAGGATTTGTTCTCTTTTTGATGAAAGCCTTGAAAAGTGAAAAAATAGAATCTTAGAACAAGGTGAACATTGTAAAACGGCTGTTGAGTAGCAATAGCCGTTTTTTTTTATGGCGTAGTTATTAGGGAGAATCCTCCTTTTTTTCTTGCCTTGTCGAAATCTGTGTTTTTTGATATGATTAATTAGATATACTTATGTTTGATACCTCAGCCGAATGAGAAGGGATGAGCCTTATGAATATTGGCATCTACGGGATGCATTATAAAAGTACTCCGGTTGAAGTGAGAGAAAGAGCTGCTTTCAGACCTTCTGAACTCGAGTCCGCCTATCATAAAATACTTGCACTAGATGGAATTAGAAATTGTGTGATTTTTTCAACCTGTAATCGAAGTCAAGTGATTTACGAAGCCGATGAAGGGGTAGATGGAAAAAAGAGGTTAGATTACTTTTATCATGATTTTTTTGGCATTGAACAAGAAACTATCCAAAAATACTGTTGTCATGAAGATCGTTGCATTCAGCAATTTTTTCGCATGTGTTGTGGTTTAGACTCTCTAGTACTTGGGGAAGATCAAATACTAGGTCAAATTAAAGAAGCTTATCATACGGCTAGAGAATTTGGTGCAACAGGAAAAGTACTTAACAAGTTATTTCAGTGTGGAATTACCTTAGGAAAAAAAGTTAAAAACGAAACTGCTATTTCAGAGAATCCTTTATCAATCGCTTCTAT
Organism: Tindallia texcoconensis; assembly: GCF_055383815.1. Classification (NCBI taxonomy): domain Bacteria; kingdom Bacillati; phylum Bacillota; class Clostridia; order Peptostreptococcales; family Tindalliaceae; genus Tindallia; species Tindallia texcoconensis. The sequence continues at coordinate 334,983 of NZ_AP042431.1, read as the reverse complement.
CGCAGTTAAACAAGGAGAAAAAATATTTAGCTCTTTGGAAAACATAAATGTCCTGGTTTTAGGGCGTGGAGAGATGAGTCGATCAGCGATCCGTCATTTAATGGACTCACATATACAACACGTTTATATTGCAACGAGAAGTGAATTGTTGACAGGAATTTGTGCCCAAGATCCATCGAGGATGACAAGGGTTCCTTTTGATGACAGATACGAGATAACAGGCAAAGTCGACTGGGTCATAAGCGCTACCTCTGCTCCGCATATAGTAGTGGAAAAAACTCAATTTATGTTACATCATCAAGAAGGTAAAAGGATTATTATGACAGATCTTGCGATCCCAAGGGATATTGATCCAAGCATTAGCGAATTAAACGGTGTACAGGTATATGATTTAGATCAACTAGAAGAAGTTGCTAGAGATAGTATGAAGCAAAGAAATGGAAAGCTGAAAATGATTCATAGGAGGATCGAAGACAAAGAAAAAGAATTTCTGGATTGGCATCGCTGTTTACCAGTATACCCGCGTATTCAAGCCATACAACAGTACTCAAGGGAAATGACCAATACAGAAATACAGGATTTGTTTAGAAAAATGCCTCATCTGTCTCAAAAAGATCAGCAAAACATTGAGTCTTTTGTATACAGTTTGGTAAAAAAAATGTGGAGAACTCCAATTCACCAATTAAAACAAGTTGGACTGGAAGGAAAGGGAGAAGAAGCAGGCGAATTATTGGATCGTCTCTTAGATTGTGACTGCATAAATTTAGTGGATGCATACGAGGAAGAGGAAAGAGAGGAGAAACAATCATATGAATAACGAAAACTCACGAGCAATGTACGAAAGAGCTCTTACATTGATTCCAGGAGGTGTTAATAGTCCGGTTAGGTCTTTTGCTTCCGTTGATCGGGATCCGGTGTTTATTCAACATGGTAAAGGTGCTACTGTTACGGATGTAGACGGCAATACCTATTTAGATTATGTGTTATCCTGGGGACCGATGATTTTAGGCCATGCAGATCCAGATGTGATTCGCGCCCTTGAAAAAGCGCTTCAAAATGGAACTAGTTTTGGAGCACCTACAGAGTTGGAAAACATGTTAGCGTCTATGATTGTGGATAATGTCTCGTCTATTGAACGCATTAGAATGGTAAATTCTGGAACAGAAGCGGTTATGACTGCACTTAGACTTGCAAGAGCCTTTACGGGGAGATCTAAGATTTTGAAGTTTAGTGGGAATTACCATGGACATTCAGATGGCCTTTTAGTACAAGCTGGATCCGGAGTGTTAACACAAGGAATTCCTGGAAGTCCAGGCGTTCCAGAAAGTGTAGTGGAAAATACCATTACGGCTCCTTACAATGATGAAGAGGCGGTTCGTAATCTTTTTAGAAAGCATGGACATGAAATTGCAGCGGTAGTTGCGGAACCTGTAGCAGGGAATATGGGGGTAGTTCCCATGACCATGGAGTTTGCACAGGCTCTTCGTGAAATCACAGAAGAGTACGAAAGTCTGCTTATCTTAGACGAGGTGATGACAGGCTTTAGATTGGCTTTTGAAGGGGCTCAAAGTCTTTATAATGTAAAACCAGACTTAACTTGCTATAGTAAGATAATAGGAGGAGGGCTTCCTGTAGGAGCCTTTGGTGGTCGATATGATGTGATGAAGATGATGGCGCCTAAAGGACCTGTGTATCAAGCGGGTACACTTTCGGGGAATCCGTTGGCGATGACAGCTGGATATTATACGTTAGAAAAACTTCTCAATAATGGATATATTTATCAGCAACTTGATCGACAAACCATGAAATTGGAACGTGGGTTGCGTACGCTGATACAGGAATATGATGTAAAAGCGACCATCAATCGAGTGGGTTCCATGCTGAGTTTGTTTTTTTCAGATGAACAGGTGACGAATCACGAAAGTGCTTTGAAATCGGATACAGGAATGTACGGACATTTTTTTAGAGAAATGTTGGAAAGAGGTATTTATTTGCCACCATCACAGTTTGAAGCTTGGTTTTTATCCGTGTGTCACGATGATCAGGTCATTGATCAAACCCTGGAAGCAGCGAAAGAATCTTTTGAAGCAATTTTTAAATAATGTATCTAAAGAGGAATCGGAGGTGTTGAATGGTGAAAGTAAGAGAAGTACTTTTAGAAAGGGATCGGTTAAAAAACAATCTGTATGCCATTAAGCGTTCCATTGTTTTAAGCGAAATCTATTTAAAAGATGAAGAAGTCATTGAAAACCTAATGGAGATGAAAGTGGAGTTAGAGCAAGCGATGGATGAGTTAACCAAAAGTCTCGAAACCATAGAAGATATGGAGATGTAAAGTAAAAGTGATGTGAACTTTAGGTGGCAGAAAGCGTAAAAATGGCATAGGATCCGTTGAAAGGAGCAGTTTTATTGCAACATACGGTAGAAGGAGGAAAGATTACATTTATTCTTGAATATAACCCAACGGCATTAAATATAAATTACTATCTGCAGCATATGTATCAAATCGTGGATTCTAAGGAAGAATATCGTGAAGTTGTTATTGGGTTGGATCAAGTAGAGTATATTGATTCTACGGGAGTGACTTTTTTAATAGGTCTTTATCGATATTTGCAGAAGAATGATAAATCCATGCGTGTTATTAATGCTCGTAAGGAAATTGTTGAATTATTTGAGATTGTGAATCTGAAAGATTTGTTTCATGTAAATCAATGAAAAAAGCCTCAGCCTGCCACATTGGTAGGCTGAGGCTTTTTTATGCACTCAATCCCAAAGATAATTCGATATATTTGTTGATTTTGGATATATATAGAGTAAAACCATCTTTAAGAAAGGGGAAAGACACCATGGATGAAGAAAAAAAATCAAAAATTCCAACCTTTGATTTAGCGAAGGAATTGACAAAAAAGCAGGCTATGATCATGATTATAAGTGTCATAATGATTAGTTTGATGATAACGACAGTATTACTTTGGATCGTATTTGGCGGTAGCGGGGAAATACTTGATCAAGATTCCAGCGAATCAGAAGAACAACAAGAGAAAGACCAGTTTGATGTATCGGAGGAATCTGAAGATGGAGATGAAAGCTCCCTTCGATTACCAGTGAGGATTAATGATCTCTGGGGATACGTGGATGAGCATGGAGAATTACTCATTGAAGCTATTTATGAAGAAGCAGACATCTTTAATGAGGACAAAGCTGCTGTACGATTTCAAGGGAATACTGGATTTATCGATAGAAATGGCACTTGGGTCATTGCACCATCATTTGAACACGCTTTTCCATTTCATGATGGAAGAGCTGCGGTAAGGATAGATGGATTATGGGGATTTGTGGATAGAGAAGGTAGTTTGATCATTGAAACGATCTATGAAGATGTGCGTAGTTTTTCAGAGGAGAGGGCGGCTGTCAAGCAAAATGATTTGTGGGGCTATATTGATACCATCGGGGATATGATTGTGAGTCCGCAATTTAAAAGAGCCTGGAATCATTATGAGGGAGTAGCACAGGTAGAAACGGAAATGGGAACAGGGTATATCGATAAGGAAGGGTCGTGGATTTGGAATCCTAGATGGTATGAGTAATTCTATCAGAGGATTGATCTTGTGGGGTCTTCTATCTGCTGTAGGGATATTGGTAATGATCTTTTATATTCCGTTGGTTCTTAAGGATGATTTAGAGCAAAAAGAGCTGGTGGATTCCTCAAGAAGGCAAGCATTATTATTGCATCACAGTGTTGCTAACCCTATGGAAGAACGCCAATCTGATTATCTTCGAAATGTATATCATCCTGGTTTTCATCCAGAACATTTGCTAACTGCTGAAGAGCATCGATTGTTGCATTTTATTCAACAAGAAACTGGTATGAGTCATGAAGAAGTGTGGACACTAATGAGACATTGTGACAATAAAGGACTATCACTGTGGCTGGTGATTGGACTGATTCATGTGGAAACGGGAGGAAGATTTGAAAATGATCTTGTAGGAAAAGATCAAGATCGCGGTTATATGCAAATCACTCCCATAACAGAAAAGCATTTATTTCAAGAGTACGGTGAGTTGTGGACATTTTCCTATAATCCAGCAGATATTTTTGAACCTTGGTATAACTTAACTTTAGGAACTAAATACTTACAATATATTATGGAGAGGGTCATAGAAGAAGAAGGTGAAATGAGTTGGCATAGAGTTTTGGGAGAGTACAACCGTGGACCAGTGGGACTGCGACGCCACTACCAATGGAAGAATACGTATAAAACAGTCTATTCAGAGAGAATATTACAGAGAAAAGAAGAATGGATAGATAAATACGAAAGCATAAATATACATTGATATTTATAAGCAAAGTACAATAGCTAATAATAAACGTAAAAATGAAAATTTAAATAATGAAACAATGATTATAGTTATTATTGATTTGCATAATTAAGCAGTTTCCGTTATAATGGAACAAATTATTTGCATATACGCCCAAAAACAGGCACATTGATTGTAATTAGTATTTTGTTGGACAGAAGGAGGGAGAGAATGTTAAAAGCAGGAGTGATGGGAGCCACTGGATATACAGGAGCAGAGCTTGTACGATTGCTAGAAGATCATCCAGAAGTTGAATTAACCTTTGTGGATTCAAGAAGTTATGAAGGAATGCTGTTAAGCGATGTGTATCCAAATTTAAGAAAAAAAGTGGATAAAAGATGTCGCTCTGTTGAGGTAGAAGACGTTCCAAAGGATACGGATGTTGTTTTTTGTGCATTGCCCCATAGGGTGAGTCAAGAAAAAGTGATTCCTTTAATGAATGCTGGTTTTAGAATTGTGGACTTTTCAGCTGATTTTCGTATTCGAAATGGCAAAACCTATGAAAAATGGTACCAGATAGAGCATATGGATCATAAAGCCTTAAAGAAAGCTGTATATGGATTGCCTGAATGGTACGTCGATGAGATCCGAAACGCAAATTTAGTAGCGAATCCTGGATGTTTTCCAACAAGTGTTTTATTGCCCCTGTTACCATTAATCAAAGAAAAAATGGTAGCGGTTAAGACGATTATTATTGATTCTAAAACTGGCGTATCGGGGGCAGGTAGAAGCCCCTCTGGAGTCAATGTTTTTTCGCAGGTTAACGAAAATGTAAAAGCTTATAATATTGGAGGACATCGGCATACTCCAGAAATAGAACAGGAAATATCGCTAGCGGCGGAAAAAGATCTGAAAGTCCTTTTTACACCGCATTTGGTTCCGATGGATAGAGGTATTTTATCTACCATCGTTCTTCCTAGTGATAAATTGACTCACAAAGAAATAAAACAATGCTACGAACAATATTATGGAGATAAGCCCTTTATACGAATTTTAGAAGAGGGAGTGCTTCCAGAAACGAAAGCAGTTAGAGGATCCAATTATTGTGATGTTGGATTTAAATGGGAGTCAAGAAGTGGGAATCTTGTTATTGTGTCGGCGATTGATAATTTGCTTAAAGGTTCATCTAGTCAAGCTGTTCAAAATATGAATTTAATGTTTAATTTAAATGAAGCTGCAGGAATTCAATCAATGTCTATGTGGCCATAAAGAAGCAAACTTTCAAAGGAGTGAAATGAATTGGCAGAAGAAAAATTTCCTGGAAAGGAACTCATCAACGGAACCATAACAGCCCCTAAGGGCTTTGTGGCAAGTGCTGTAAATACAGGGGTTAAAGAGGACGGACAGTTAGATTTATCCATTATACTCAGTGAAAAGCAAGCAAAGGCAGCTGGGGTCTTCACACAAAATATCGCAATGGCAGCACCGGTGATTCTTAGTAAAGAAGTGATTAAGAATCACCGGTTAAGAGGAATTGTTGTTAATAGTGGAAATGCCAATGCATGCACTGGAAGTCGCGGAATGGAAGACGCAAGAAAGATTCAAGAGACAGCGGCAAAATCCCTTGGAATTGCTGCAGAAGAGTTAGCGGTGGCATCTACAGGTGTTATAGGAATACCTTTACCAATGCAGCATATTTTAAAGGGAATTCCAGAAGCTGTTGACAAGCTTGGAAAAGAAGGTGGTAAAGAAGCGGCAGAAGGAATTAAGACCACGGATACTACGAATAAAGAAATAGCAGTAGAAATTGGAATAGATGATAAAATCGTTAGGATTGCAGGCATGGCAAAAGGTTCTGGAATGATTCATCCTAATATGGCGACCATGCTAGGTTTTATCACAACAGATGCGGATGTGGAGTCGCAATTTCTTCAAAAAACACTAGAAGAAGTAACGGAAAGCACTTTTAATATGATTAGTGTAGATGGGGACACTAGCACCAATGATTCGGTGTTCCTGCTGGCTAATGGAATGGCAAACAATCAAGAAATCCATGAGCTTCATCCAGATAAAGAGATTTTTAAGCTGGCATTGCAGCAGGTGAGCGAGTATTTAGCAAAATCTATTGTTCGAGATGGAGAAGGTGCTTCGAAATTTATTGAAGCAGAAGCTAGTGGTTTTCCAACGGTAAAGGATGCTAGAAAAGCAGCTAGAACCGTTCTTAGCTCTAATCTAGTTAAGACAGCTATTTTTGGTGGAGATGGTAACTGGGGAAGGATGATCTGTAGTCTTGGTTACTCAGGGGCAGCATTCTCTATGGATAAGATAGCATTAACCCTTGGGAATGGATCTGGTGAAAGGATAAAAGTCTTAGAAAAAGGGCTTCCTCTCGAATATGATGAAGTAAGTGTAGAGAATTTGCTGGATGATAAGAATATTTATATCCTTATTGAAGCCAACAATGGACCTGCTTCGGCGAAAAGTTGGGGTTGTGATTTAACCTATGACTATGTAAAAATAAATGGTTCATATCGGAGCTAGGGGAGGCAGTTGGAATGAAAGAGAATAAGACCGTAGAATTTAGTCCAGACGCATTGCTTCGTAGCCTTCCTTATATTAGGGAGTATCATAAACAAATAATCTTAATAAAATATGGCGGAAATGCTATGGTTAACGAAGTTTTAAAAGAGCAGGTTATTAAAGATATTGTTTTTATGAAGTATGTAGGGATGCGCCCAGTGGTAATGCATGGAGGGGGTCCTGAAATTACTAAGATGCTAGAAATCATGGGGAAAAAGACGGAATTTGTCAATGGATTACGTGTAACGGATGAAGAAACCATGAGTATTACTGAAATGGTTTTAACAGGGAAAATTGCGAAAGAATTAGTAGCAATGATAAGTGCCTATGGAATTAAATCCATTGGCATTAGCGGTCAAGATGGTGGGCTTATAGTATCTAAACAAAAAGATCCAAAACTGGGTTTCGTTGGTGATATCAAAAATATTAATCCAGAACTGATTTACGATTTATTAGAAAAAGATTATATACCAGTTATATCCTCTATTGGATGCGATGAAAAAGGCCATCGCTATAATATAAACGCAGATGAAGCTGCCGGTAAAATGGCCGTGGCACTCCATGCATCCATGCAGATCATGTTGACCGATATTGAAGGCGTTATGAAAGAGGATAAAAACGGAATAGAAGTAATTCCAGAGTTAAGTATTGAAGATATTGATCGATATATTGACCAGGGAGTTATTACAGGAGGCATGATTCCGAAAGTAAAATGTTGCTTAGAATCCATTAGGGATGGGGTTAAAAAAGTTCATATTATTGATGGAAGAAAAAGCCATTCTTTGTTATTTCAGGTGTTTTCTGACAATAGCAGCGGAACCGTGATCAGGAAATAATATAAATTGAATAGAAATAGATGGGATTAAAATACAGGAGGATTAAGCGTCATGATGAAAAATGATTTTATTGCTGCCAGTGAAAAACTATTTATGAATACCTACAAACGTGTACCGGTTGTATTTGTAGAAGGAAAAAATTGTCGGTTGGTAGATTCGGAAGGGAAAAAATATTTGGACATGGTAGGTGGACTAGCGGCTTCTGGAATGGGCCATTCGCCAGATTATTTAGTGGAAGCCATTCACAAACAGGCAGAAAAGGTATTGCATGTGACAAATTACTATTGGAATGAACCACAGTACGAACTAGCAAAACTATTGGTGGAAAACTCTTTTGCAGATAAAGTGTTTTTTTGCAATAGTGGAGCTGAGGCCAATGAAGCGGCAATAAAGCTGGCTAGAAAATATGGGTATAAAAACTTTGACAGTCCTAAAAGTGAGATAATTACGGTCAGCGAGTCCTTTCATGGGAGAACCTTGGGAACCTTATCAGCAACGGCGAACGAAAACTATCGGGTAGGATATAAACCCCTTCCAGGCGGTTTTAAACAAGTACCATTTAACGATGTGAAAGCCCTGGAAGAATCGATCACAGAAAACAGTTGTGCCATTATGTTTGAACCGTTACAAGGAGAAGGAGGATTGACACCAGTAACACAGGAGTATGTTGATAAAGTCCAAGAGTTGGCTAAAAAATATAATATATTGATTATCCTTGATGAGATTCAATGTGGATTCGGTAGAACTGGTACTATGTTTGCCTATGAGCAATACAATATAAAACCAGATATTATGTCTTTGGCTAAAACTATGGCAGGAGGCTTTCCTATAGGTGCCATAGTAGCAACGGATAGGGTTGCTGAAGCATGGCAGCCTGGAGATCATGGAACGACATTTGGTGGAAATCCTTTAGCTTGTGCAGCTGGAGTGGCAACTGTACAGGAAATTATTAGTCAGAAAATTCCAGAAAAAGTTGAGAAAGATGGTGCTTACTTACGTGAGCAGCTAGAAGCACTAATGGAAAAATATACGTTTGTCACTAAGCTTAAGGGAAAAGGGTTGATGATCGGTTTGGAGCTTTCTTTTTCAGGGAATCTAGTGGTAGAGAAAGCTTTTGAAAAGGGATTGATAATCAATTGTACAGCTGGGAATATCCTGAGGTTTCTTCCTCCTATGATTATTTCTAGAGATGAAATAGATGAATTTATTAAGATTCTAGATGATACTTTTAGTGAAATGAAATAGAAAAACCTCCTCCTTTGTGAGGAGGTTTTTCTGTAATAAACGATAAAATGCTTACAAGAGGGGGTATAAAGAAAGTGTAACGGTAGTATGGTCTGTAGAATTCAAACTAGGGAGTGATAAATTGTGGATGAAAAGCGTCAAGTAACCCGTATTGAATTTCATATTAAAGGGACCATTAAAGGGAAAAGCAAGGAAATTTCTGGAGAAGTTAGTGACTTAAGTTTAAAAGGTCTTTTTTTACAGGTGGACCAATCGACAGATGAATTTTCATTACAAGAGGAAGTATCCATTGAGATCGACTTATCAGATCCTTCCTTGGATGTTTATATCCAAGGAGATGGAAAAATTGTGCGGATAGAGGAACATGGCCTAGGGGTTCATTTAGAGCATATAGACATAGATTCTTTTACTCATTTAAAGAATATTATTTCTTACAATGTCGGCGATCATGACAAGGTGATGGATGAATTCATTGATACGATGGTGGATAAAAATTAATCAATTGATAAGAGTTTACTGCCACCTACCTCTTGGTTGATGGATGAAAAAACATCTGCTAGCAATTGACTAGTGGATGACTCTATTACCTGATCTTCATCAATTAATGGAAGGATTTTGACTTGGACCTTAGCAGGTCTAATGCGATTGTTTGTCTCAAAAATATCACAGGTGCCCTGAATGGCCACCGGCAAGATAGGGACCTGTGCTTTTTGTGCTAATTTCAGGCTACCTGGCTTAAAAGCGGACATTTGATTTTGTTTACTTCGTGTTCCTTCTGGGAAAATAACCATGGATTGGCCATTTTTTAAATTTTTTTGTGCCTGTTGTATGGCTTTCAAAGACTGGCGAAGGTCTTTACGATCAATGAAACTGCATTCGATGAGATGCATCCACTTTGAAATAACGGGCACTTTTCCAAGTTCTTTTTTTGCAACAAATCCCATAGGAAGAGGGATGGTGCTCACTAGGAGAGGGATATCAAAATAGCTTTGATGATTACTAACGATTAGGACAGGTCCTTGGGTCGGAATGTTTTCGGTGCCAGTGATGTGGATTGTGCTACCAGACTTATTGAGGATTCGCGTAGACCATTTCTGACCTACTTGTTGGGTTAACGTTCGTTTTTTTATAATTTCTCCTTGTTTATTCAATTTTTCAGCTCGTTTTGCTATTAAAATGATGTACAATAGATATAGAAGAAAATCTATCGTCCAGTAGATAGTTCGAAGCATAGGATACGTCCTTTCTTTATTTAAAATGATGATACCATCATTTTATCACAAAGCAGTCGTTGGACAAAGTTTATTAAATTGAAAAAAGGAAAGAGGAGGATCGGTTTATGAAATCCTATAGGCTGTCCATCTGTCAGATGAAAGTACTGGATAAAAAAGAAGAGAACTTGTATAAGGCAGAAAAAATGATTCGGAAAGCTGTTTCCGTTGAAAAAGCAGATATGGTTGTCTTGCCAGAAATTTTTAATTCGCCTTATAACACAGAAACAATGGTAAGGATGGCAGAAGAAGATGGTGGTATAACGACGAACATGCTATCATCTTTGGCTAAGGAACTTGAAATCTATTTGATAGGGGGATCGATTGCTGAAAGAGAAGATACTGCAGTATATAACACCTCATATAGTTATAACCCTAAAGGAGAATGTATTGGAAAACATAGAAAGATTCATTTGTTTGATGTAGACATAGAAGATGGTATTCGATTTGTCGAATCAGAAGCTTTAATGGCCGGAAACGAAATCACTGTTTTTAATACAGAATTTGGAAAAGTGGGTGTAGCGATTTGTTTTGATATGAGATTTCCAGAACTTATCAGACTAATGGCTTTACAAGGAGCTGAAATCATTATTGTTCCAGCAGCCTTCAATACCATTACTGGACCAGCACACTGGCACGAAACGATTAAGATGAGGGCAATTGATAACCAAGTATTTTTTGTTGCAGCATCACCAGCTAGAAATGAAGAGTCGACCTATCATGCTTATGGCTACTCTACTGTATGTGATCCCTGGGGGACTGTGCTGAAAAGCGGAAAGGAAAAAGAAGCAATTATATCAGCAGACATTTATCCAGAAAAAATACTGGCGATACGACAGCAATTACCGCTTTTGAAGCTTAGAAGGCATGATTTGTATGAAGTGGTGAAAAAATAGAATCCCTAAATGATCTTGACAGCACTTTTTGAGGTATGATATCATAATTCATAGTATTTCAAAAAATTCATTATATTTATCGATAGAGGTTGCGCTGAGAATCATTAGAGGTCAGGTGAAAAGAGGGAAGCACTCGATACTGATAGTCGAAAGGTCTAAGCGCCGAAGTTTCTGGTATTGCTATCATTTCAGAGACTGGGGGTAATTGCGAAGAGCGTTGCCACTGTCATGGTAAGCCCATGGAGTGCTATTGAAAGACAAAGCCATTTATGATACATTGGAGAAAATACTTCGGAATGGTTTTTGTTTTTTATGTACGTGCAACTCCCGGGATCCTTTGCCGGGAGTTTTTCTGTAAAATGATCAATAATTAGGAGGAATCAGGAATGGGACTTCATATTGGCGTTGTAGGAGCTACTGGAGCTGTAGGTAGAAAGATATTGGAAGTGTTAGAGGAAAGAGATATTGAGATTGAGCGTTTACGTTGCTTTGCTTCAGAAAGAACTGCTGGAGAAAAACTAAACTGGAAGGATCGGTCTATTACCATCGAATTGTTGACAGAAGAAGCTATGCAGCAAGCCTTTGATTATCTTTTGTTTTCCGCAGGTGGGGATATTTCAAAAAAATATGCGCCCATTGCTCGAGATGCAGGGAATACGATTATCGATAATTCATCCCAGTGGAGAATGACGGAGGGTGTGCCGCTGGTTGTGCCAGAGGTAAATGGACATATTCTGCGAAATTACAAGGGTATTATTGCGAATCCAAATTGTTCTACCATTCAAATGGTCGTAGCCTTAGCGCCGCTGCATCGAATTTACAATATGAAGCGTATTGTTGTTTCTACGTATCAAGCCGTATCGGGAAGCGGTCAAAAAGCCATTCTGGAATTGGAAAACCAGATGAAAGACAGAGAGTATCCTTTTCAAGTATATCCTAAAAGGATTGCAGCTAATTGCTTGCCTCATATCGATGTTTTTCAGGAAAATGGCTTTACGAAGGAAGAGTTGAAAATGGTGTATGAAACGCAAAAAATTCTTAATGATGACGACATACAGATAAATGCAACGACGGTTCGTGTCCCGGTTTTTTATGGCCACAGCGAATCTATTACCGTGACCTTTGAAACCGCACCACGTTTATTGGAAGTCAGGGAATTGCTGAAAAATGGAGAAGGAATTATGCTGATGGATAATCCGGATGCCTTGGAATATCCGACGCCTATAGAAGCAGCATCTACAGACCATGTCTATGTAGGACGAATTAGAAAAGATCTTTACGATCCTTGCACGTTATCTATGTGGATTGTAGCGGATAATTTGCGTAAAGGTGCGGCTACAAATGCGGTTCAAATTCTAGAAAAAATGGAAATGTTAAAGGATCAATAGAGGCATAACGTAAGATTTAAAGATGAAGGAGGAAAACAAACATGTTTAAAGGAACTGGAACAGCCATTATAACGCCTTTTTCTCAAGGGAAGGTAGATCTTCATGGATACCGAAACTTGATTGATTTTCAGATTGATAATGATTGCCAGTGTTTAATTGTACTGGGGACAACTGGTGAAGCTTCTACTTTAACCAAAGATGAAAAGAGGCAGGTGATTGAAACGGCTGTAGATCATGTGAAAGGTAGAATACCCATTGTAGTAGGAACGGGTAGTAATAATACAGCAAATGCTATTGAGAACACAAAAGAAGCAGAAGTATTAGGAGCTGACGGAGCCCTTGTAGTAACGCCTTATTACAACAAGGCAACACAGAATGGATTAGTAATGCATTTTGAGGCAGTTGCTAAAAGTACAAAGTTACCGATTATCTTATATAATGTTCCTGGAAGAACTGGAGTAAACATTGAATCTTATACGGTGGCCAAGCTTTCGAAAGTGGATAATATTATTGGTATTAAGGAAGCATGTGGCAATATATCCCAAGTGTTGGAGATTAAACGGTTGGTTCCAGATGAATTTAAGATTTACTCTGGAAATGATGACAATATACTACCGATTTATTCTGTTGGCGGACATGGTGTCATTTCTGTCATGGCAAATGTGATTCCCAAAGAAACTCAGGCTATGTGTAAAGCTTTCGAGGATAGAGATATATCAAAAGCTATTGAACTTCAAGTAAAATATAAAAAATTATTCAATTTGTTATTTATGGAAGTGAATCCAATTCCAGTAAAAGCAGCAGTATCTTTCATGGGTATGGTAGGAAATGAGTTGCGATTACCACTGACACCTATGGAGACTGCTAATCAGCTTGAACTGAAGGAAGAAATGAAAAACTTAGGAATAGTTTAATCATAATTGTTGCCTTTAGGAAAGGGTGTGAAAAGATGAACCTATTAGTATGGGGAAAAACTGGTAAAATGGGAAAAATGATTATGGATATGGCGAGGGAAGATCCATTTTGGAATCAAATACAGGGAATTAGCTCACATGAGGATTGTGACAGTGATCTATTAATACCGGATGTGGTCATTGATTTTTCTCATCCAACAGCATTAGATCAGGTGTTAGCCTATGCGGATAAAAGAAAAATTTCGTTGGTAATTGGAACCACCGGATATACAGAAGAAGAGTTGAATAAAATTAAACAAGCGTCAAAGGCTTTGCCGCTGGTTTATGCAACGAATATGTCTCTAGGTATGAACCTTATGTTTTCTATGGTAGAAAAAGTGGCGGCGGTATTGAAAGATTCTGTGGATATAGAAGTGATGGAAGCACATCATAATCGCAAAAAAGATGCACCATCTGGTAGCGCTAGAACCATTGTAGAGGCAATTGAAAAAGGGTTGGGTGAAAAACGTAATCATGTTCATGGGAGAGAGGGTCAATGTCCAAGGAATACAGGGGAAATTGGTATCCATAGCATACGTGGTGGGAGTATCGTTGGACGGCATGAAGCAAGTTTTATACATGAACTGGAAAGTCTTACTTTGGTTCATGATGCACATAATCCGTCTGTTTTTGCAAAAGGAGCATTGGAAGCAGCCAAGTTTGCTTTGAAAGCAAAAGCGGGGTTGTATGATATGAAAGATGTCTTGGGGATAGAAGAATCATAAGTCCGATAAAACACACTGGAGGTAAGTGAAATGGAAGCAAAAGAAATCATTGCATATATTCAAAAAAGCGAAAAAAAAACACCTGTAAAGGTATATGTCAAAGGGAACCTAAAGGATATAGATTGGAGTGATTTTCCTGGTAAAAGTTTTATCAGTGGAGAAACAGCTGTGCTCTTTGGAGACTGGAAACCTGTAGAATCTTTTTTAGAGCAACATAGTTCTAACTTAGAAGACCAAGTGGTGGAATGGGATCGAAATATGTCAGGTATTCCTTTAATGGATTATAAAGGGATACCTGCTCGTATCGAACCAGGAGCATTCATTAGAGAAAAAGTAGAAATTCATAAAAATGCAATTATCATGATGGGTGCGGTTATTAATATTGGCGCAATTATTGGTGAAGGGACCATGATTGATATGAATGCAGTGATAGGTGGAAGAGGCATCGTAGGGAAAAACTGTCATATAGGAGCAGGTGCTGTGATTGCAGGAGTGGTAGAACCTGCATCTGCAACACCAGTAGTGATTGAAGATGGTGTTCTGATTGGTGCGAATGCAGTAATTTTAGAAGGAGTTCGAGTAGGAACTAACTCAACAATTGCAGCAGGAGCTATCGTAACAGAAGATGTACCTCCAAATGTTGTTGTTGCTGGAATGCCAGCTAAAGTATTGAAAAAATCTGATGATAAAACGAGGTCTAAAACAGGTATAGTAGATGCATTAAGACAGTTAAATGAGGAATAGACAATGAGCATTGTCGTACAAAAATATGGCGGAACTTCCGTGGGAACACCCGAAAAAATAATGGAAGTGGCAAAAAAGGTAATTCAGAAAAAGAAGGAAGGCCATCAAGTAGTGGTAATTGTTTCGGCTATGGGAAAATCGACTGATCACTTGACTGAATTAGCTAAAAAAGTATCTCAGAATCCAAATGCTAGAGAAATGGATGTGTTATTAACAACAGGAGAACAAGTATCTATTTCACTTTTGTCCATGGCTTTATGGGAGCAAGGAACGTCAGCCATTTCATTTACAGGAGGACAGCTAAACATTCGGACCACCTCTATTCATCAGAAAGCAAGAATTCTTGATATTGATGTGAGTAAAATTCATCAAGAGCTGGCAAAAGATAAAATTGTAGTAGTGGCAGGTTTTCAGGGGGTAGGAAAAGATCAAGCACTGACTACCTTAGGTAGAGGTGGAAGTGACACCTCTGCCGTTGCTCTGGCGGCGAAGTTGCAAGCATCTTGTGAAATTTATACGGATGTGGATGGGATCTATACAATGGATCCCAAAAAACTTAAGAATGCTAAGAAACTGGAGTCCATCGCTTCGGAAGAAATGATGGAAATGGCTAGTCTTGGTGCTGGTGTGCTTCACCACCGGTCGGTAGAATTGGCCCATAAATTTCGTGTTCCTCTGTATATTGCGTCGGCTTTTGATTCGGTTTCTGGAACGAAAATTGTGAATGGAGGCAGCAAAGAAATGGAAGAGAGTGTCGTTACAGGGATGACTTCTAGCCATTCGGATATTCAGGTTACGTTGATGTATCTGCCGGCTAACATGAATAGTTTACGCCGAATTTTCTCTGAAATGGCTGAACAGGAAGTGAATGTAGATATGATTTCTCAAATGACAGCTAGTAAAAATAGAATGCATGTAAGCTTTACTGTTCCGAGAGAGGACTCGGATGTAGCAAGAGGAATGATGGAGTCTTGGAAAAAAGAAGATGATGTTATTCAATGGGAAGTGAACGAAAATATTGTTAAAATGGCTATTGTAGGCTTAGGGATGAGGTCTCATTCTGGTGTTGCGGGAAAAGTTTTTGATTTACTGGCATCGAATCAAATTGAAATAAAAATGGTTACTACATCAGAGATTAATCTTTCTTGGGTGATTGATGCAAAAGATGAGCAAAAAGCCATACAAGCAATAGGAGAAGGATTTAATTTAGCGGATACAGAGATAGTGTTATAGACAATGCCCCTTTGAGAAAAGGGGCATCTTTTATCCAAATTCATCGTAGAAAATCACATCATCTGTTAATCCTTTTTCTTTGAGCTTTTTAACGGCTGAGTCAATCATTACTGGGCTGCCGCAAAGATACACTTCTTTGTTTTTTGCATCATGAAGGTACTTTTCGATAGAATCTGTGACTCGTCCTCGGTCTCCAGTCCATGGATCATCATCACTGAGTCTGGATAATACTGGCTTGTAGGAGAAGTTAGGAATTGATTTTTCAAAAGCCTGCATTTCATCTGCTAAAATCAAATCTTTTTCTGTTTTAGCACCAAAGAAAAAAGTTGTCTTGCGTTGGATACCCTCTTCTTTCAGCTGATAGAGGATGCTTCGTATTGGGGCGAGTCCTGTACCTACGGCGATGAGGATAATTTCAGCATTGCTATCTTTTTTTAGATAGAAATCGCCAAAGGGCCCATTGAACGAAATTTTATCGTTTTCGCTCAAAAATTGGTGAACATATGTTGTGACCAGGCCCTCTTCTACATAACCAATAATTAGCTCAATATTCTCTTTATTAGAAGCAGAAGATGCTAGTGAATAAGCTCGAAAGACTTCTTCTGGATTTCCAGGGTAAGGTGGAGCTAATAATTGTACATACTGACCTGGCTTGAAATTAATTTCTTGACCATCGGTAATTCGAATGCGTAAAAACCTAATAGTATTTGTTAATTCTTTAATTGTATCAACGACAGCCTCGTATTTTTTAGCCGTAAGAAGATCTTCAGGGATGCTAAGGTCCATGTTGGATTTAACTTTTACCTGACAGGATAATCGGACATTGTGTTTTTTATCTTCTTCCGTAAGAAAAGACGTTTCTGTTGGAAGAACAGGACCTGCACCATGGTTCACACTGCATTTGCAAAGTCCACAGGTACCTTTTCCACCGCAGGCTGAAGGCAAGAAAAGCTCCTGTTCATTTAGTGTACTTAGAAGTGTACTTCCGCCTTCTACAATGAATTCTTTTTCATTATTAATGGTAATAGAGCATTGGCCATAGTTTGCAATATACTGGTTGGCAAGTGTTAGCAATAAAGCTAAAGTTCCAGAAATACAGCTCATGATCCCTACGGTGATGATGATTTGCGTCATGTTTCAAGCCTCCTTTACTGTACATTGGCGATGCCTGAAAATCCGATAAAGGCTAAAGCCATTAAGCCGATGATAATGAGTGTAATACCTGCACCCTCAAGCCCTTTTGGAACAGGTGCGTTTTTGATTTTTTGGCGAATTCCTGCTAAGGCTACAATAGCTAGAGTCCACCCAACGCCAGATCCAAGTCCGAAAAATGCAGATTGTATCAAATTATAGTCTCGGATGACCATGAATAAAGATACACCGAGAATGGCACAATTCACAGTAATCAGTGGAAGAAATATTCCTAAGGAATAATACAATGTTGGAACATACCGTTCTACAATCATCTCAACTAATTGTACAAAGGCAGCGATTAAGATAATGAAAACAATAAAACGAAGATACTCTAGATCGTATGGAATTAATATGAGGTGGTAAATTAAGTAGTTAAGGATAGAGGTTCCAGTCAAAACGAATGTTACAGCTTGACCAAGACCCCATGCTGTTTTTATTTCTTTTGAAACTGCAATAAAAGAGCACATTCCAAGAAAGTTAGCTAGAATCATATTGTTGGTGAAAATAGATGCCATTAAAATGACCATTGGATTAATGTCCATTACTTAGCACCTCCTGTTGCGGGTTTGTTTCCATCTTTATCTGGAATATAAGTATTAGCAATCCAAATGAGAATTCCTAACATAAAGAAGGCACCAGGGGGCATAATCATAAAGACCCAATTGGTCCATCCTTCACCAAGTATGTTGATGCCGAATAATGAACCAAAGCCCAATAATTCACGAAAAAAAGCGATGAATAGCAATACACCACTGTATCCAACCCCAGAAGCAATGCCATCAATAAAGGAGGTTAAAGGCGGGTTGTTTTGTGCAAAAACTTCACATCGGCCCATGATAATGCAATTTGTTATAATGAGCCCAACGTAAGGACCTAAGGCGTCACTCATGCTGGGCCAATAGGCTTTTAGCACAATGTCTACAATAATTACATAAGCTGAAATAATAAGGGTTTGTACCATCATTCGAATATGTTTTGGCGTGAATTTTCGGATAATGGAAACAGTGAGGCTGGAAAATGAAGCAACAAAGATTAGGCCAATCCCCATAACCATTGAATTGATCATTAGGTTGGTAACCGCAAGTGCAGAGCAAATACCTAAAATTTGGCGAAAAACGGGATTGTCTTTAAAGACACCGAGAGAAAATATGTTTTTAATTTTTCTAATCATGCTTTAAAGCCTCCCGAGTTTCTGACATGAATTCTTGCAAATTGTTATTAAATATATCGCGTACAGCATTTGAAGTACCAGTAGCTCCAGAAATAGCATCAACTTGTGCTTTGGGATCAGGGGTATATACAAGGAACTTTTCTGACTCGTCAGGATCGATTTCTATTCCTCTGAATTGTTCCTTAAAGGATTCTTCATCAATACGGGCTCCTAGGCCTGGTGTTTCGTTATGAGATAGAAATTCAATGCCCAACACTTCTTTGAAATCCGTTGAAAGAGAGACTAACCCTCTTAGTTCACCCCAAACTGCGCTTCCTGAAATAGGAATAATATAGGCCATGAGCTGATTATTATGATCATACCCTTCAAAAATCTTTTTTCCATTGACTTCAATTTCTTTGACATGTGTTTCATATACCATGTTAACGTGTTCAGCATTTCGATTTTCTGGCATTTTATCTAAGACATAAAGAAATGAAAGTTGGTCGGAAAGCTGTTCGTTTAACTCAATTCTCTCGATGGTAACAGCGTTAATACTAGCTAAGACAGAGGTATAAATTACCGTAACGACTATCATGAATAGAATTGGTTTAAAACTGAACTTTTTCATGCGTTCACCTTCTTTCGAGAAGCTTGGTAGGCTTTTACGCCTTCGTCCATAATCGGAACAAAGGTATTCATAATGAGGACAGAAAAAGCTGCACCTTCAATAAAGATTCCGAAATGACGGATAGTGACGGTGATAATGCCAATTAAAAAGCCGTAGGCCCATTTGGCTGGAATGGTCTTTGGGGCTGTAATAGGATCGGATACAAAGTAGATAGAAGTAAAAAGAAATCCACCAGTAAAAAAGCCATATAAAGGATTTGGCACGTTCTCTATGCTGGACATAAAAAGAATACTGTGCATCGTTAAAAATCCAGTTAAAGATGCAAATATAGGCCTCCAATCAGTGATTTTTCGACTAAGAAGAAATAAACCGCCTATTAGAATGAGGATGGCACTTGTTTCTCCCAAGGAGCCAGAAGTATAGCCCCACAATACTTCGCTTGATGATAGCATTTCACCGGAAGAGCGGAAGGCTGGCATGGGAGTTGATTCCGATACGGTATCAAGAACTGGTGTTATGTATTTTGCAAATCCACCAGGAAACGAAGTGGCAGCATGATTCCAAGAAGCAGTTAGGTATTCGGGAAAAGAGACATATAGAAACATTCGTCCTACCAGTGCTGGATTAAATACATTCCGACCGAAGCCACCAAAAGCTTCTTTAGCAAAGAGGATTCCAAAGACGATTCCTACAATAGCTACCCAATAAGGGGTTGCTACTGGAAGAGAAAGAGTGAAAAGCACACTGGTTACCAAAACAGCTTCTGTAATTTTACCTCCTCTTTTTTGTGTGAAAATATATTCTGTAGCGGTGCCGGCAGCAATTACAACTACCATCAATGCTAGAACCCTTAATCCAAAAAGATAGACAGCTCCAAGGGTTAGTGGAATCAGACTGATTAAAACACTTCGCATGATGGGTTGACGCTGAAAAAATACCGACCATTTGCTTTGTGCGACCATATGCATGACCTCCATGTTTTTAAAATCTGTAATTCTTTTACCCGATATTGGAAGTAATAAAACAAAGGAATTTATTTATAGGTAAAAAGTTAAGAGGATGGAAAAGAAGTGTATAAAAAAACTGAGTATCCATTAGATACCCAGTTTTTTTATATGATATGGTGGGGAATGAGGGACTTGAACCCACGGCTTTATCCACGTCAAGGATATACTCTACCAGCTGAGTTAATTCCCCAATTCAGCATAGTATTATTTTACCATACTTTATGCTATGTTGTAAATATACTATGTGTAATTATACCTAGTATTTAAGAATGGATGCTACAAGTTTGTTTCCTGGTATAATCGTTATTCACCTTATAGGATGATTGAAAAGATTCTTTGAAAAAGGAATGTGGGCAAGGTAAGGATCGATGATAGAGACATAATATGATATAATAATTGAATTGAACTTGCTACTTTAAAACAGTTTCCAATAAAAGCTAGTCTTGGAGTGTGGAATGATGATAGTACAAAAAAATAATGGAATAAGGCTCAAATATTCAAAGAGAGACCTGAGAGAAAGAGTCGATGGCTTTAGGGGAATAATAGAAAAATACAAGTATTACGAAGAGCGGATTGATGAAGAACTGTTTTTTTATCCCAAAGGGCTTCATGGACCGACCCATATTCAGCGGGTTTTAATGCTTAGTCTTTTTATCAGTCGGCTTTGTCGGTTGTCGGAAAGACAGGAAGATATACTCTTGTTTTGCAGTATGTATCATGATATAGGGCGTCATCATGATGGTGTAGATCCATGGCATGGAGCAGCTAGTGTTGATAAAATGAAAAAGATCAAAAGGAAAATACCTTTATTATCAATACCAGAACAAGAGATTGCTACGGTGATTATCCAACATCATTCCATAGAGGATGCACATGCCCTTAAAGAGCATGAAAAACTTCAAAAAATATGGGATCCAGACGCTTATCAGCAATTGCAGCGACTGTTTCCATTATTCAAAGATGCAGATAATTTAGATCGTGTTCGGATAAACGATTTAGATGAACGTTATCTTCGGCGAGAAGAAAGCATACGGCTTTCTTCATTAGCTAAGGAGATGTTTCTTTATCATCAAAAGCAATCTGATTTAACTTATTTTTTAAAATAAGTTTTTTTGATCAGTACGACACAATCTTCTATGGTTGCACGTTGTTGAACAATATCTTCAGCAAATGCACGGCAAGATGGCGCACCGCAAGCTCCACAATCGATATCCGGAAGCTGCTTAAGTGTATCTTCCACTTGTTCTAGCTTTATAAGTGCTTTGGATAAGTCTTTATCCAATTTTGTGGAATGGAGAGGATGAATTGGTTTGGTGAAAAGAAATTTCTCTGCTTTGACACTGGGTTTATCAACGATGACATCTTGAAAATTTCGAGAGATCACTCGAATACGACTTTGAGCAATATACGGGTTCTCTACATTAAGACTTCCACCAACACATCCATTAATGCATGCTTGGCATTCGAGAAACTTAAGGTGACGCATTTTTCCATATTCTATTTCCTCTAATACGTTGATTACATTGTCGATTCCGTCTACAGCCATGTATTCGTCAATGCCAATTGCGGCAGCTTGACCTCCAATCCGTGACCAATTGATGCCAGCTGAAGAAGGGTATACTTTTTGGTTAGAAAACCTCTTTCCTTTGTCCCATTTTAGTACGCGGTTAACATTGCCAAAGACACGGTGAATCGGCAATGACATGCTGACGTTTGTTTGGTTGGTGCCGAGTGGGTTCATAAAACTCATGATGCGAGCTGGACAGGGGGTTGTATAATAAACACCGATTTCTTTGGCCTTAAGCCCATACTTGCGCATGGCTTCTTCTCGAGCCAAGTAGGCTGCAATTTCCACTGGTGAGTCAATAGGAAGAATGTGATGGATTAATTCTGGAAAACGCAGTTGAATTAATCGGATGATTGCTGGACAAGAGGAAGAAATAACAGGTGTTTTTTTCTGTAGCTGTAAATATTTTTGTGTAAACCCAGTGACAATGTCAGCTCCTTTAGATACTTCGAATACTTCTGTACAGCCAATGCTCTTGATAGCCGAAAGAATAGATTGTGGAGGAATTTCTGTTTCGAATTGACTGTAAAGAATAGGATCTACGAGTGAAACTTTGAGAGCGTAATTAGAAACACCACGATATCCCTTGATGACACCATAAAAAGCGTTATATGGACACGCAGATATACACGCGCCGCAATTGATGCATTTTTCATGCATAATACTTGCTTTTTCGTTTGTAACACGAATGGCTTCCGTAGGACAACGTTTGATGCAATTGGTGCATCCGATACATTTATCTGGATTTAAATTGATGGGATGATAGTTGGAAGGCATATGAAATTCTCCTTATTTCCTTTGAAATGGCTACAGAAACTTGGTGATAACTTTGTTCCAAAAATCATGTTGATTTAGTCTTAGCATTCGGATAGGTCTACATCCTAGAGAGATGCTTATTTGTTTAAACCAAGTTAGTGGCTGTTCGATACCATCTGCTGAGATTAAAACATAGCTTTCGGGCTCTCTTTCTGGCATGATATATATATGAGCACTGGGTGGAAAGATAACACTAGAGGTGAAACAACGATAAACATTGGTGTTGATTGGTGCTAGGGGCGTAATTTGAAGGACTTCCAGGCTTGGGTCTACAATACTTCCTCCAGCAGAATAACTGTAGGCGGTGCTTCCGGTAGAAGTCGATACTAAGATTCCATCACCACTAAAGGTTTGGATAAGTTGACCGTTTACGGTGATTTTAAGGTGGATTGGTTTACAACGATTGCTTTTGACGACGACTTCGTTGATTCCATGGAGGGTATAAGATCCTTTTTCGGAATGAATTTCTGCTTTCAAGGGATTCATATCTTCTAGGATATACTCGCATGATCGTAGTCGTTCTAAGAGAAAGTCAATCTGATCTGGCTTAATCTCAGAAAAAAAACCTAGATGGCCAGTATTGATAGAAACGACGGGAATAGTTGGAAATGATAAATCATGCATGGTTTTTAAAAAGGATCCGTCACCACCAATGCAGATGATTAAATCGGTGGTAGAATCTAGCTGACTGGTCCAAGTGAAACCGTGTATTTTTAGTTTTTTCTTTAGTAAGGTTTCTGTCTCCAGGGAGAGGGGGATTGAATTGCTTAAAACACAGATGTTGTTAATGGAAGACATGATAGTTTCCTCCCTATTTCTATTAAAGAATATAATCCTATTTGTTTATCATAACCATACACATATAAGAAATAAAAGTCAAACATGATTTGATGATCCTGTTAAAGATTTAGTTGATCTCTATAATAAAACCCAGATTAGAAAGGTATGTGAAGAAATGATATATAAGAAAGAACAAAAATACAATCAGATTCTCTACCATGTAGATTTAGAATCTGCAGGAAAAACAATCAAATCAGTGCTGCGAAAACAATGGGGTGTTTCAGGACGGCTTATGACACGAATTAAGAAAGAGAAAGGGATAACGGTCAATGGAAGATGGGCACCTTTCCATCAAGTACTGCAAGAATTCGATGAGCTAAGGTTGAATATGATGGAAGAAAGTTGTGAGTTTGAAGCAGAGTCTATACCTATAACCGTTTTATACGAGGATTTTGATGTGCTGGTTGTCAACAAGCCTCCAAATATGCTGACGCATCCGACGGTGAATATTAGAAAAGGGACTTTGGCGAATGCGGTTATGCATTATATGCATAATGCTGGAGAGTGTTATAAAATTAGGTTTGTTAATCGGTTAGATATGGATACTTCTGGAGCAATGATTCTTGCAAAAAATGCGTTTGCTCATCAACAGCTAGCGGAACAGTTAAGTTCAACCATGAAAAAGGAATACCTTGTGTTTGTTCTAGGGAGAGTCAAAGACATGAAAAAGAGCATAAAGGCCCCAATCTATAGGCCAGAAATCATCCCCGAGGGAGAGCCCCCCAGAAGAATTGTAGATGATCGCGGAAAAATGGCAGTCAGTCACCTTGAAAGACTAGAGATGTTTCCTGAAGCGTCCCTGTTAAGAGTGAAAATTGATACGGGGCGCACTCACCAAATTCGAGTCCATATGCAATATTTAGGTCATCCAGTTATTGGAGATGTGTTTTATGAACCTAATCAACCCCAGCGGATTCATCGTCAGGCTTTGCATGCGGAGGCCATTACCTTTACACAGCCTAGGACGGATGAAAAAATTACTTGTCGCGCAGAACTGCCTGAAGACTTGAGTGAGTTAAGAACACATTTAAGGATAGAGTGATTTTAATAAAAACGAAAAAAGGATCCAGTAATAGAAGGATCCTTAGAAGTTAATATGAATGGTGGAGACGAGGGGGCTCGAACCCCTGACCTCTACACTGCCAGTGTAGCGCTCTCCCAGGCTGAGCTACGCCCCCACAACAAAATGAATTATAGCATAGGTCATGATGAGATGCAAGACTAAAATTAAATTCTAGCTGAAATCTTTTAAATAAGGTAAACTATGGATAGGCAACTTTAATAATTGCTTAAGGAGTGTTAATATGGATCTTTTTAAAACTCGTAGCGTAGAAGAGGTGCAAAAAATCATAGAAGAACTGTCAGAAGATCTTCTACTTGAAACTGAAGAATGTTTAACAATGGATGCTTTACACAGAACCTTATCGGAATCCCTTAAAAGTCCTATCGATGTCCCTGGTTTTAATCGTTCAACAGTAGATGGATATGCGTTGAAAGCGGCTGATACCTATGGTGCATCTGAATCGATGCCTGCAATGCTTAAAGATTGTGGAGAGGTTGGTATGGGGGAAGAAACAATCATTATCCTGTCGGCAGGAGAGTGTGTATATGTACCTACAGGTGGAATGCTTCCTGTGGGGTGCGATGCGGTTGTGATGATTGAATTCTCTGAAAAACTTGATGAGAAAACAGTATTGATCCACCAGCCAGTAACGATAGGTGCCAATATCTTGAAAAAAGGCGAAGATATAGGTCAAAACGAAATAATACTGAACAAAGGACACCGATTACGACCTCAAGATTTGGGTCTTTTGTCTGGAATGGGTTTTCAGACGTTTCTTGTATTTAAAAAATTGAAAGTTGGAATCATTTCTACTGGGGATGAAATAATACAACCAGGAGATAAATTGGATCCTGGAAAAATAATTGACATGAATACGTATAGTCTTTCAGCTGCAGTGAAAGAAGATGGATGTGAAGTCTTTGAAACAGCGGTGGTTCCGGATGATTTAGAATCTTTAAAGATGAAGATAAAAGAGATGATGAAAGAGTGCCAGTTGGTTTTGATATCTGGCGGAAGTTCTATGGGACATCATGATGTGACGAAAGATGCCATTGATAGTATGGGAGAGCCTGGCGTGGTTGTACATGGCATGTCGGTCAAACCTGGGAAGCCAACCATTATTGGGAAAGCGGATAAAACAATACTATTGGGGTTGCCGGGGCAGCCGGTATCAACTTTAGTGGTATATCGGATTTTGATTCGACCATTGCTAAAGAAAAGAATGAATCACAAAACCCTCGTGCCCACGATCAAAGGTGTTTTAGCGGAAAATATTTCTTCTGCACCAGGCCGAGAGCATTATGTGATGGTGAGATTGGAAGAAGGTTTGGAGGAAAATAGGATTTGGCCAGTTCATGGAAAATCTGGTATGCTCTCCATGATGAGTCGTTCACAAGGATATATAAAGATTGAAGCCAATCAAGAAGGATTATCAAAAGGAAGTGACGTAGAAATGGAAATTTTTTAATGACGGTATAAAGACATTTTAGAGAGAGAGGATGGGGTAAAGTGGGGACAAAAGAGAGAAATGTATACCTAACCAATACACCGCTAGATGAAGCTGTGGAACGTTATATAAATATCGTGAAGGAATCTTTCGGTGGCTTCCCAGTAGAAAGGGTATCTGTGTCTGATTCGCACAATCGAAAAACATCTAAACCAGTTTTTGCTAAAATATCTGCACCTCACTATAATGCAGCGGCAATGGATGGGATTGCCGTTAACGCGGAAGACACATTTGGAGCTTCAGAAACAAATCCAATACGATTAAAAAAAGAAAAGCATTTTCAAGTAATTAATACTGGAGCTCCTTTAAAATCTAGGCTAAATGCGGTTGTAATGATCGAAGATGTGGTGGAATTGGATAGCGAAACCGTTGAAATAAGACAGGCAGCTAGTCCTTGGCAACACATAAGACCTGTAGGGGAAGACCTTGTGAAGGGAGAACTGATCCTGTCAGAGAATCACGTCATTCGTCCGCAGGATATTGGGGCTCTCCTATCTGGTGGTATTGAACAAGTTGATGTTTTTACTCAAATGTCTGTGGGTATTATTCCGACAGGATCTGAAATTACAGCTTTAACAAATCCGCTTCCAGAAGGAAAAATTATCGAGTCTAATAGCAAAATGTTTTGTGCCTTGCTTCACAGCTATGGAGTGATAGGGAAGACGTATCCAATTGTTAAAGACGATCCAGAAAGCATTAAACAGTCTATTAAGACGGCTATAAAATATAATGATGTGTTGGTAGTGAATGCAGGTTCATCTGCTGGTACAAAGGATTATACCGTTGATATACTTCGTGAACTAGGGAATGTTTATACCCATGGTGTTGCCATTAAACCTGGAAAACCTGTGATTTTAGCAGAAGTAGATGGAAAACCAGTGGTAGGGATTCCTGGTTATCCAGTGTCTGCATATGTAGTGTTTGAACAAATTATTCGACCTTTGGTCTACCTTCTTCGAGATGAAGTGGCTCCTAAACCTGAAACGTTGAAAGCCACCTTAGTCAGAAGAGTTGTTTCTTCTTTAAAACATGAAGAATTTATTCGTGTAAAGCTCGGGAAAGTAGAGGATCGATGGATTGTGACGCCCTTAAATCGAGGTGCTGGTGTTACGATGTCGCTGGTTCGTGGGGATGGCATTCTCAGGATTCCTCAGTCCTCTGAAGGCTATGAAAAAGGTGAACTGGTAGAAGTGGAGCTATCAAGGCCCATAGATACGCTTTTTAATGTGTTGGTGTCTATAGGTAGCCACGATATTGTAATGGACTTGTTAGCAAATGAGATGAAAAAGTATGGGAGCAGCCTGGGACTTGCTTCTTCGCATGTTGGAAGTATGGGTGGCCTGATATCGATGAAACAAAATGAATGCCATCTTGCGCCGATTCATTTACTGGATGATCATACTGGCAAATACAATGAGTCCTATGTAAAGAAGTATTTTCCGGGTGAAAAAATGTGTTTGATTAAACTGGTTAAACGTTGTCAAGGATTGATCGTTCAACAGGGAAATCCAAAGAAAATAAAAAGTTTAAAAGATTTATCCAGAGAAGACGTTGTCATGGTAAATAGGCAAAAAGGAGCGGGGACAAGAATTCTTTTGGATCATTTATTGCAAAAGTTATGCGTGGAGCGGGATGAAATCACAGGGTACCATCGTGAAATGACTACTCATATGGCAGTAGCTGCTGCCATAAAAACAGGAACAGCTGATTGTGGAATGGGTGTAGAGTCTGCTGCTGTAGCGATGGAATTGGAATTTATACCTGTGGAATGGGAGGACTATGATCTTTTACTACGGGAAAAACAACTTGAAACTGAAAAAGTGAAACAATTACTGGAAATTATTAAAAGTGAGTCATTTAAACTACAGATTCAAGCCTTAGGCGGATATGATTGTTCGGATATGGGTATCGTAAAAATTATTGATTAAAATATCAATTGATGGGAGGAAAAAGAATGGCGAAAGTACTGTCGATTAATATAAGTAAAGAGAAGGGTGTTGTTAAAAAACCGGTAGAAGAAGGGCTGTTTATTGAGGATCATGGATTAAAAGATGATGCTCATGCAGGGGAATGGCATCGTCAAGTGAGTTTGTTAGGACAAGAAAGTGTTGATAAGATAAGGGCTTTGGGTGTGATCCATGATTTGGAAGCTGGGATTTTTGCTGAGAATATTCTGACGGAAGGGATTGTTCTTTATGAACTTCCTGTTGGCACAAAGCTTAAGATAGGAGATACCTTACAGGAAGTGACACAAATTGGCAAAGAATGCCATCATGGATGTGAAATTTTTCAAAAAGTTGGTGATTGTGTTATGCCAAAAGAAGGTATTTTCACAAAAATTTTAAAAGGAGGAACCATTAAAACTGGTGATGAAATAGAAATTTTAATGTGATTTTTAGTAGTAAAAGGGTACATAATCATCATGGGAATTGATGACTTCAGTGAGGTGAATCGATTATGATAAAAACGATAGAAGGATTGATGACGGAACAAGAGTTGTATTGCCATTTGGAAAATGAAATACAGTCTTTTTCCAAAGAGATTGTATTGATTAAGGTAAATATTGATGATTTTGAAACAGTGAATCGATTTTATGGCGAACATGTTGGAGATCAGGTTATCCGCAAAATCGCAAATACCCTAGAGGGAAATTTGAGAGAAAATGACTTGGTATGTCGAACCCACAAAGATGAATTTATGGTAATGATGTTGGAGACGCCTCGAGAAACTGGCCATTTACTTATTGAGGAAATACGGAAATTTTGCGACGATCATACAATTTTAGCTGGAGATAAAGATCTAAAGGTACGATTTAGTGCTGGACTATCTTCTTTTCCCCATAATGGAAAAACCACAGAAGCGTTGATCGAAAACGTAGATAAAGCTTTGAAAAAAGCTAAGTGCAATGGCAAAAACCAAACAATTGTGGCAACTAGTCACATTTGGGTGGAAAAGAAGGTGTGTATAGCGAGAGAAAAAGCACAAAATCTGAGTCGTTTAGCTGGAAAGCTTAACAAAACCGAAGCTGGTCTTATGAGAGAGGGACTTGAGGATCTACTTAAAAAATACAACACATAAAAACAGGTATCGCTATGCGATACCTGTTTTTATGTGGCAAAAGAAAGGCTTTTGGTTTGATTGGCACTAGAGTAAAGATTCGATTTTATGAAATTGTGGCTTGAGTTTTTCGAAGGTGCAAATATATCGAAAACCGATGGAATGTAATGTCCTTAATGTTTCCAATAAATGATAACCCAACTCTGTTATTCTGTGGGTATCTGAGCCAATTACTAGGATTTCTCCTCCCATCTGGTGATATAGCTGTAATATATCTATAGATGGATGAGTATCCCCTAAATGGTAGCGAAAACCTGAAGTGTTAACTTCTAGTCCTTGGTTTCCTTGAATTATTTCTTTGAAAATCAATTCCAGCATATCATAATAATGCGGAAGGTTTAAAACCTTATCATAGTCTCCATAACGTTTAATCATGTCCAAGTGGCCAATAACTGAAAAAGGAGCATCTTGTCTAACTGTCTTAAGTAAGTCATCAAAATAATCCGTGTATGCTTCTGCTTGTGTCCGATTATCAAAAAAGTCGCCAGCAAAAATATCGGATTTTTTTGCGCTGTGTAAGGAACCGATAATAAAATCAAAAGGATATTTTTCGATATCTTCTCTATATTTTTGTAAAATATGAGGCTGAAGACCAAATTCTACTCCTGCTTTTAAGCGAATTTGACTCTGGTAATCATAGGCAGTTTTTTCTAGCTCGCGGAAAAAATCCTCATAGGAAAAAGTGAAGTGACTCCCTTTGCCATCGTAATCATAATCTTTATGGTCTGTAAAACAAATTTCTTTCAACCCTATTGAGATGGCTTTTTCGGCCAGGTCTTTCATAGAATGATACCCATCAAAAGAATGGTGTGTGTGAATATGATAATCAAACATAAAAAGCCTCCTTGTGTGTGATGGTAGAAAACAATTCTTTTACCATTGTAATCGAAAGAAAGAAGGCTGTCAAAACGAATTAACACAAGATAAACTTGCAAAAAATGATTGTATTCATCAAAGGAAAAGCAGTATCGATTGCTTAATAAAGATGCTGAAAGATAAAATAAGAATTGAAAAAATTTTTAAAAATGAAAAATGTAAAAAATAAGCTTCGCAATCAAGTTGACAGATAAATGGTGGAATAGTATAATATCCATCATAATAATAATTTGAACTAGTTTGTAGGGGGGATGATAAAAATGAAAAAAATGGAAAAGCAATCAGTTGAAGATACTGTAAAAACAGTGAAGTGCAGAGTGTTAACATGTATACACTGTGTTTTGGACAGATGTACGCTTGAAGCTTGCGAACTACAAGAGAGGGTTTTTATGCAAGAGTATTAAACAAAGTGCCAAAAGCCCCTTGGGAAGCATATATTTCCCAAGGGGCTTTTGATATCTATGGCAGAGTGGTCATTACTTTTTCTCGTGGGATTGGTATTGTAGGGTATAGAGTTTATGGTAATAGCCTCTTTGTTTAAGAAGTTCTTGATGATGACCTGCTTCAACGATTTCGCCATGATGTAAAACAATGATTTGGCTACAATGCTGAATTGTTGAAAGGCGATGTGCAATGGCAAAGGTGGTTCGACCATTCATTAAGCGAGGGATAGCCCCTTGGATTAGACTTTCTGTTTCTGCATCAATATGTGCTGTCGCTTCGTCTAATATTAAAATGGATGGATCAGAGGCCAAGGTTCGAGCAAAAGAGATAAGTTGTTGTTGACCTGTTGAGAAGTTATTACCTCTCTCTAAAACCTGATGTTGATATTGCTGAGGGAGATTTTCAATAAAGTGATGAGCGTTGACTTCTTTGGCGATTTCTTTAATTGGTGAAATGGATCCAAATTTTTGACTTATATTAATATTATCTGCTATGCTTCCAGAAAACAAGAAAACTTCCTGTTGAACAATACCTATATGTTGACGAAGATATTTTTGGCTGTATTCACGGATATCGATATCATCGATTAAGATACTGCCGTGCTGAATATCATAAAAACGAGCCAAAACATTTATAATAGATGTCTTGCCAGCTCCAGTGGCGCCAACAAAAGCGATGGATTCTCCTGCTTTGGCTTTAAAACTGACATTTTTTAGAATCCATTCCTCGTCCTTGTATGCAAACCAGACATTTTTAAATTCAACCGAGCCGTTTATGGTTGCAGGTTCATAAGCTTTGGTTTTGTCAATAATAGCGGGAGGTTGATCCATTAGCTGGAAAATGCGTTCTGATGATGCCATAGCAGACTGCAGTATGTTATATTTTTCTGTCAAGTTATTGATAGGTTGAAAAAATAAACGAATATAATTAATAAAAGCAAAAAGAATTCCAAATTCAATCATTTGATCGATGACCAATCCGCCGCCAAAATAAATGATCAAGGCCATGACCAAAGAAGAAATTAACTCTACTCCTGGTCTGAAAATTGAAGAAATAAAATTTTCGCGCTCGTTTGCCTTTAATAATTGATGGTTTAAATCTTGGAATTGATTGCTACGATTGGCTTCCTGTTTATAAACATGGATGGTTTTGATGCCAGAAATATTCTCGTTCAAAGATGCATTGACACGGGCTAGGTGAATGCGTACATTCCGGTAAGCTTCTCGGATTTTACCCCTAAAATAATAGGATGCCAACAAAACAACTGGGATCATTGAAAAAGTTATTAGAGCTAGTTGGCGGTTGAGACTAAGCATAATGATAACAATTCCTAGTAAAAGAAAGAGGTCTTTAAAAAGATTTACCAATACATTGGTATACATCTCATGAAGGGTTTCTGTGTCGTTAGTTATACGGGTGACTAAACGTCCAACAGGTTGCTCATCGAAAAAAGAAAGGGACATTTTTTGGATGTGGCTAAACAAGTCATGGCGTATAGCAAAGATGATTTTATTGCTGGCATAATTAAGGATATAAACTTGAGCGAAATTAATAAAAAAAGCTGCAAATAAAATTCCTATAAGGATAAAACCAATCCTTAAAACAGAGCGTGAATCTTGGGCTCTCAATGCCTGTACTTGATGCTCAGATAATTTGTTTTCTTCGGCAACGGAAGAAAGATAGAAATTTCCATCTTTCCTTAAGACTTTAATGGAATGATCTGGCACTTGCTCATGAAAATAAGCAGCGGTATCTTCGTTTAAGGTATATTCTTTCTCGGAATAGTGAAGATGGTTGTCGATTGCAATTTTAAAAAGATAGGGCTGCGCTAGCTCGGCAAATGCTGTAAAAGCAAGTAATACAATGGCTAACACTAGCAATAAAAAATGTGGCTTAGCATAGCATAATAAACGTTTCATTAATGAACGATCATACGTTTTTTCTAGCGTTTCTTCTTCGAAATAACTGCTCAATGCCTTCAGCTCCCATTATTAAAGTATTTCTTTTTCCAACATCTGTTGACGGTATTGATGAGCATAGTATCCATCCCTATCTAAGAGTTCTTCATGAGTACCCAACTCTGCTATTCTCCCTTTATCCAGGACCATGATTTGAGTGCAGTATTTTAAAGTTGAAATACGATGAGCGATGATCAATGTAGTTTTAGTGTTGATGGTTTCTTGAATTCCTTCTAATATTTTCTCTTCTGTTTGTGTGTCTACAGCAGATAAAGCATCGTCTAAAATCAAAAAAGAAGGGTTTTTTAAAAGTGCTCTGGCGATGGCCAGCCTTTGTTTTTGTCCGCCAGATAAAGTGACACCACGTTCTCCTACAATAGTATCGTATTGTAGTGGAAATTGAATAATATCTTGATGCAATCCAGCTAAAGTAGCAGCCTCTTCAATTGATTGTTGCGTAGAAGACTCCACTCCAAATCCAATATTTTCCCGAATGCTTGTAGAGAAAATAAAGCTATTTTGCTCCACGTATCCAATATGATGTCTTAAAGATTCTAGGGATAGCTGCTTCAGGGGGGAATTATCAATTGAAATAATGCCATCGTCTGGGTCGTATAAACGAAGTAATAAAGTTGGGATGGTGCTTTTTCCGCTTCCTGTGTGGCCGATAATGCCTAAAGTTGATCCGGGTTTGATTTGGAAGCTGAGATCTTTCAAAACCTGATTCTCTTCTGAATTGTAGCTAAAAGAAACATTTTCAAAACTGATGGATCCAGTGAAGTGTTCTAAGTGAATAGGATGAGGCGATTCTATTATTTCAGGTTTTTCAGCCATTACTACATTAATTCGTGCCATGGAAGCGGCGCCGCGTTGCAATATGTTGATGACGAACCCAATAACAGGAACAGACCAAACCATAGAAGCCAGATATGCATTAAAAGCTACAAAAGAACCCAAGGTAATGGTATGGTTTAGAACCAAATGGGTACCATAAATAAGAGTAATAAAAAAACTAATACTAGATATAAACTGGATGGTTGGTGTAAAGGTTCCAAAAAGTAATGCTAGACTCATGTTTTGTCGGAAAAGATTGTCATTGTATTGATCAAAATCAAGGAGTTCTTCTTTTTCTCTAGAAAAGGATTTAATAACTCGAATGCCAGAAAAATTTTCTTGTGCCTTTTCTGTTAGTTTTGAAAAATTTTCTTGAACATTTTTAAAACGATAATTAATAGCTCTACCAAAGCAATAAATAGTAAATGCTAGAAAGGGCATTGGAAGAAGGGCTAGAAAGGTTAAACGTATATCTGTAGTAATCATCATCATAGTGACAGCGGCTATGTTAAGAAATAATGCATCTGTGAGGGTTATGATACCGCCGCTGGCGGCCATGCGAACTGCCAAAATATCGTTAGTGGCATGAGCCATCAAATCACCTGTTTTTTTTCGGCTATAATAGGACGTTGATAATCGGAGAAACTGATCAAACATTTCATTTCTAAGTTCGTATTCCATGCGTCTAGATGAATTTATAATAAGAATCCGCCAGAGGAACCGGAAGACCATCATCAGAAATCCTATGACAACTATGAGGATGCTATAAAACAACAATTTTTCTCTGTCTAAAGTATCAAACATAATTGCATCTGTAACACGACGAAGGATTTCGGGGACTGCAAGCTGCAATGCATCTACAGCGATGAGAGAGAGAACACCCCAGATATAAAAATGCTTATATTTTTTTAAAAAAGGAACAAGAGCTAAATAACTTGACAATATAATCACCTCGCTTTTAACTTTCGAAACCCCACCGATATCATCTATACCCTAGTAAAAATGAAAAGAATCATAGAACTTGTTGAAAGTATGGATCGAAAAATTGTTTCCATGATTCTTGAAACCTTATGGATTTCAAGAAGAACTTGGAATTTGTATGATCCTTATGAATTAAAAACAGATTGAAACGGGAATGTATATAATGATAAGATTAATCGAAGCATTCCATCCTTCTGGAAAACAATTTATAAAGTGAGAAGAAGTAGAAATGGATTCTACAAAAAACTGTCAGAAAGGGAGACGTCCATGAAGAATTATGCAGTGATTGTAAATCCAAAAGCAGGTAGAAAATTGGGTTTAGAGCGATTTGAATCACTGAAAAAAGTGATTTTAGAAAGAGAAGAATGTGAGTTTTTTGTTCATGAAACAAAAGGCAAAGAAGATACCATGGAAGCTGCCGCTAAATTTGGATCAGGTCATTATGAGATGATCATTGTTTTTGGGGGGGACGGAACCACTAATGAAGTGGTGAATGGCTTGATGAAAGCTGGAGCAGTTATTCCTTTAGCATTATTTCCAATGGGAACGGCTAATGATGTGGCGACTCATCTTAAAATACCTAAGAATCTGCAAACCTATGCTGAGATGATTCTTAAACCATTGATAATTCCTGTAGACGTAGGGAAAGCGGGAGACAGATATTTTTTAAATGTGGCAGCTGGTGGTCTTTTACCTGATTTGGCACATAAAGTATCGGCAGAAAAAAAATCAATCCTAGGCAAATTTGCTTACTATTTAGAAGGTTTTCTTGAATTTCCGAAACAGTTTTTTCAGACCATTGAAATCGAATTGGAGTTAGAAGGTAGAGTAGAAACACGAAAAACACTTTTTTTTCTACTAGCCAATGGACCGATTGTCGGAGGATTTAAGAATCTTGTGCCTAAAGCATCCCTTGAGGATGGGAAATTAGACTTACTTATCGTTGAAAACACAGAGCTTCAAGACATGGCTAACGTATTTTTAAGCTTTTTAAGAAAAAAAGAAACACCTAAGAAGGGGATAGCATATTATCGTGTTGATTCTTTTCGATTAAATAGCAAGCAAGAGGTGGATATAGATGTGGATGGTGAACTATGTGGTCAGCTACCTATGAACTTTAGTGTCATCCCCTACGCTCTTCAACTGATTGCTCCAGAAGACTATGGGACTCAACAGGTAGAAGAAGCATAAGAATGTGAGGAGATCAGATGAAGGCAGAGATTGTGAGTATAGGAACTGAAATATTGTTGGGAGACATTACAAATACAAATGCTCAGTATTTGGCAAAACGATTGGCAGAGCTTGGGATTTATGTATATTATCAAACCGTGGTGGGGGATAATCCAGAAAGGGTTATGAAAGCTTATGATATTGCTTATAGTAGGGCGGATCTTATCGTTATCTCTGGTGGACTAGGACCCACAGAGGATGATATAACAAAAGAAATAGCAGGAAAATATTTTTCTTGTAAAATGGTTTTTTTTCCAGATATATGGGACTCAATTTACGGGTTTTATGCAAGTAGAGGCTTAGCTCCTTCTGAAAGTGCAAAAAAACAAGCTACTTTTCCTGTTGGTGCTGATATTTTAAAGAATGGCTACGGTACAGCTCCAGGTTGTTGGATTCAGCAGGATGATAAAATAATGGTTATGATGCCTGGGCCACCAAAAGAAATGATCCCTATGTTTGAAGAGCAAGTAGTGCCTAAATTGGCGTTTTATTTGAAACAGACATTTCATTCGAAAACTTTTCGCATATGTGGTATAGGAGAAAGTCAGGTAGAAGAAAGGCTTTTAAAGCTCATACATCATCAAAGCAATCCCACGATTGCACCCTATGCTAAAGAAGGTGAAGTTCATATAAGGGTGACGGCCAGAGCAGAATCCGTGGAAAAAGCTGAACTCTTATTGAAGCCAGTGGAGAAAGAAATTTATAGTCTATTGGGATCTCTGATTTATGCGGAAGGTGAGTTGAGTTTAGAAGAGAATGTGTATCAACTTATGAGATCCAAAGGGCTGACGCTTTCTGTAGCAGAGTCTATGACTGGTGGATTAATCTGTGCCAGGCTGGTTAATGTAACGGGGATGTCATCTTGCCTAAAAGAAGGTAGGATAACCTATGGGATTGAATCTAAAATTCAACAATTGGGGATTCAGCCTTCGTTAATTGACAAACATGGTGTCGTTAGTAAAGAAACGGCGATAGCTATGGCAAAGGGAGTGGCTGCTGTTTCGGGATCTGATGTTGGCTTGGCGGTTACGGGTTGGACAGATTCAGGAACAGATGAATCACAGTTGGGTTTAATGTGGATTGGATTGTTTATGAAGGGTTTTCAGAAAGCAACGTGTGTACATTTATCCGGAAAACGAAATCAAATGCGGTTTAGAGGAACCAGCATGGCTTTGTGTTGGCTGTTACAACAAATAAAAGAAGATGTATACGAGTAATCAGTAAGTCTGATTAAAGGGGGGGTTTCATGGGAGCGAATCCAGCTGCATTATTTTTTCTGTCTGCAGGTCTTTTTATGGGTTGGTCTCTGGGTGCTAATGACGCAGCAAATATTATGGGCACGGCGGTAAGCACTAGAATGATTAAGTTTGGATCGGCTGCTTTGATCATAGCGATTTTCGTAACACTTGGTGCTGTTATTAGTGGGGCTGGAACGACGGAGACATTGGGAGAACTTGGGAACATCCATCGCTTAGAGGAAGCTTTTATGGCTTCTTTAGCGGCAGCTATTGTTGTTATGGTCATGACTTGGAAAGGACTACCTGTTTCTACTTCTCAGTCTATCATAGGCTCTTTGGTGGGGTGGAATTTGTATCATGGTCATTCGATAGACTGGTCATTGTTAATGCGTATAGCGGGTACTTGGGTGTTCGCGCCGATTCTTGGTGGTGTGATGGCTGTTATTTTATACTTGTTGTTTTCTTGGTTTTGGAAAAACATGCCGGTTCATATTCTTCGGCGGGATCGTTGGTTGAGAATATCGTTGCTAACCGCAGGAGCTTTTGGTGCCTATAGCCTTGGAGCAAATAATATGGCCAATGTAATGGGGGTTTTTGTGAACAGCCTGGAAATACCAGGACTGTTAGTGGGGGAGACTGTGATTTTATCTGGTCAGCAGATGTTATTTTTGCTGGGGTCCCTGGCAGTTTCGACAGGGGTGTATACATACTCACATAAAGTTATGTCAACTATCGGTAGTGGGATTTACAAACTAACACCTGCGCATGCTCTTATTATTGTGCTTTCTAGTGGGCTGGTACTTTTTCTATTTGCATCCCAAAATTTACAATCTTTTCTATTGGAAAAAAACTTACCAACTTTTCCCTTGGTTCCAGTATCTCAATCTCAGGCTGTTGTAGGTTCGGTTGTAGGGATTGGTTTGGCAAAGGGAGGAAGAAACATAAAAGCGTCTTTACTAGCGAAGATCTTTGCAGGTTGGGTAATTACTCCTCTGGCGTCAATTGCTATGGTTTTCTTTTTGCTAACATTCTCGTAATTGATAGGAGAACAGCATGTTTAATTTCTCAAGAAATGGATTTTGTTATATTGGCTACAGGAATTATACTTTCAACGATTTTCGAAATAGGAATTGAATTTACAGCCAGACTTGGACAAGTAGGTATAATTCTGGTATCATGTAGTAGGAATGTCCTAAAAAGGGCTTAAGTAAGACTAATATAGTCAAAGGAGGGTGTTATATGAGTAAAGTTGTCTCACTGGAAGAAGCACTTAAGTTTGTTAAAGATGGAACAACGGTTATGATCCCTGGGTTTATGGGAGCAGGAACACCAGAGACATTGGTGGATGGTTTGGTAGATAAGAAAGTAAAAGATTTATTTCTTATCTGTACGGACACAGCAAGACCCAATGTTGGAATTGGAAAGCTGATAGTGAACGGACAGATAAAAAAGCTATATGCATCTCATATTGGGACAAACCCAGAAACGGGTAAAATGATGAATGAAGGTTTAATCGATGTTACATTAATACCACAAGGAACACTAGCGGAAAGAATTAGAGCTGGGGGTGCTGGACTAGGTGGTTTTCTGACACCCACAGGTGTTGGTACTGTTGTAGAAGAAGGAAAGCAAAAAATGGCTTTAGATGGAAAAGAATATCTTTTAGAAATGCCTTTGAGAGCAGATGTGGCATTGATTCGAGGAACAAAAGTGGATAAAAAGGGGAATGTATGGTATAACGCAGCTACTAGAAACTTTAATACTCATATGGCAACAGCTGCGGATGTTGTGATAGTTGAAGCCTGCGAACTGGTAGAGGTGGGGGAAATTGATCCCAACAACGTTATGACACCAGGCATTTTTGTGGATTACATTGTAAAGGGGGAATAAGAATGGATATTCGTGAAAGAATTGCAAAGAGAGTGGCAAAGGATTTTCAAGATGGCGATATTGTTAACTTAGGCATAGGGATGCCCACTCTTGTAGCGAATTATATACCTGAAGGTATTGAAGTGATTCTTCAGTCTGAAAACGGGTTTGTGCGTATGGGACCTGTTCCAGAAGAAGGAAAAGAAGATCCAGATGTCGTGAATGCAGGAGGGCTTCCTGTAACCGTACTAGAAGGGGCTGCATACTTTGATAGTGCGACTTCTTTTGGTATTATTCGTGGTGGACATGTGGATGCTACTGTTCTGGGAGCTCTTCAAGTAGACCAGGAAGGGAATTTAGCTAACTGGATGATTCCAGGAAAACTAGTTCCTGGAATGGGGGGAGCAATGGACTTAGTAGTAGGAGCTAAAAAAGTCATACTAGCCATGGAGCATACGGCTAAAGGGAAACCTAAAATTCTAAGATCTTGTACACTTCCTCTTACAGCAAAAAAAGAAGTAGACATGATTGTAACGGAAATGGGCGTCTTTGAAATTACGCCTGGTGGCATGTATTTAAGAGAAATTGCACCTGATACAACCGTAGAAAAAATCAGAGAAGTAACCGAAGCAGAGTTTATTGTAGATGAAGATTTAAAAACAATGGATGATTAATTTGTTTTATCAGTAGGATAAGGCCCGCCATAAATGGAGGGCTTTTTTTATGGGGAAATAGGGTCATTGTTATTTAAAGCTTGTTTCGATATAATAAGAATAGAATATATTCTTAATTTATTCTGACAGGAGGCGTTTCGAATGAAAACAATCCTATTTGACTTAGATGGCACCTTACTGCCCATGAACTTAGAGAAGTTTATGAATCTGTATATAACTGGTTTAACCGAAAAATTTAAGCCATTCTTGGCTCCAGAAGTGTTCAGGGATAGACTCTGGGCAGCAACAAAATCAATGATGAACAACACAGGTAGAAAAAAAACTAATGAAAAAGTATTTGAGAATACATTTATGCAAGACCTTCCCATGACTAAGGAAGAAGTTAAAAATATTTTCCATCAATTCTATAAAAATGATTTTGATGTAGTCAAGCCATCGACCTGGAAAGAGCCTAAAATGGTAGAAATTGTTAATATTTTGAAAGAAAAAAACTATCAAATAGCCATAGCGACTAATCCTTTGTTTCCTAAAGAAGCAGTTTTACAACGGGTAGATTGGGCGGGATTGAATAAAGAAGACTTTCAATTTATCACAACCTATGAATTAATGCATGCAGCCAAACCAAATACAGAGTATTACGAAGAATTGCTTGAATATCTAAATGCATCGCCTAAGGAGGCCATGATGATAGGAAATGATGCATTTGAAGATTTGGCTGCAGGGAGTTTAGGGATACAAACATATTTGCTAACAGATCATTTGCTAAATAAAGAGAAGCAAAAGATAGAGCCAACTATTCAAGGAAGTTCCCAAGATTTATTAGAACTTGTGAAAACCTTATAAATTCTTTTGCATCATTTAGGCAGAATTTTCTTTCGATATGCTATAATAGGGAAATAGATTCTCATTTTTAATGGAACAAGAAATGGGGAATGGATATGGTGAAACATCGGATTTCTGCTGTCGTGCTAGCTGGAGGTGGCAGTACGCGCATGGGAAAAAACAAAGCGTTGCTAAGAATTGGCGATAAGCAAATAATACAGATGATCGTGGAGGTGCTGCAGGATTTGTTTGATGAGATACTGCTGGTAACCCGTAATCCTTCTACTTTTCACATGCTGGATGATGTTCGTTTCGTGGTAGATGAAATAGACACTCCTAAAAAAAATTCTCTGATAGGTCTTTATTCAGGTTTGTTGAACGCTAGCCATGACTATATATTTATAGTGCCTTGTGACATGCCATTTTTAAATCGTGAATTCATTACACATATGGTGGAAACATTGGATGGTGAAGATGTTAAAGTTCCTATGATAGGGTCACATTTTCAGCCGTTACATGCCTTATATCGTAAAACCTGCTTACCTTTTATAAAAAAACAATTGGATGAAGAGCATTACAAAATAGTTGATTTTTATGATCATGTGCTGGTAAGACCTGTTTGTGAAACGCAAATAAAGCAGTTGGATCCAGGGTTGCGAGGATTTACCAATATTAATACAGAATCAGAATATCAGCAGGCCAAATTAAGATGGGCGTTGGACTATCCGACACAAAGGAAAGAAACGAAAAAAAGACAGAGGAGGGCAAAGCAAAATGAAACAAGAAGATCCAATGATATTTTACAGTGAACAGGGAAAAATTAGAATATCTGATGATATTATTATGACGATTGCTCGAAATGCTGTAAAGGATGTTGAAGGAATTATCACGATCAGCGGAGGATTTCCTGGTGGTATTCAAGCGCTTTTCAATAAAAATACAGCCACAAAAGACGGTGTTAGAATCGAAAAAGATGAAAAGAGTATTAATCTTAACTTATCCATTGAATTAGTGTATGGTGTTTCTATTCCTTGTCTCGTTGAAGATGCCCAAAAAAAAGTGAAAGAAGCCGTAGAATCTATGACGGAAGTACCTGTTGAGAATGTGAATGTTTTTGTGCACGATATTAAGGTGGTTGAATAAGAAAAAACGAGAACAGCTTGAATTCCTAGTGAAGGAATTCAAGCTGTTCTTTTGAGTTCTGGTCTCTACTGCTGTTCTTCTACATAATCAATGATATCGCCAATAGTTTTGATGGACTCTGCCATTTCATCGGGAATTTCAATGTCAAAAGCATCTTCAATGGCCATGATGATTTCTACAGCATCCAAAGAATCTGCATCTAAGTCTTCCATTAACATGGTGCTGCGAGTTAAAGAGTGGACACGTTCGATACCCAAATGGTCAGCGATTATTTTTTGTATTTTTTGTTCGATCATGGGTTACCTCCCTATAATGTGGTTAATAGTGTTGCGTTTTTTAATAGAATACCATAGTCAGCAAGAAATTACATTACTGCCACTGAAATTATATCAGATAAAATCAAAATGAAAATTGCGATTATTTAAAGTGAGATATTTTTTTTAAGATTCTTTGCCAATTCAATTCGTTTCATAGTATAATATGGGTGCTTTGTTATTATGGTAGTAATATACAACCATAATAACCATGATTTATTGATACAGCAATGGGGAGGAACAGTAATGGATATCGCTTTTGGAGTACTTGGAGGACTAGGCTTATTTTTATATGGAATGCATGTAATGAGTACAGGCCTTCAAAAAGTAGCTGGTCAGAAGTTGAAGAGTATTATCAGCGCCTTAACATCAAATCGTTTTACGGGAGTTATGGTGGGAGCCGTTGTTACGGCGATCGTGCAGAGTAGTAGTGCCACTACCGTTATGATTGTTGGATTTGTGAATGCAGGTATGATGCAGTTGGGGCAGGCTGCTAGTGTGATTATGGGGGCAAATATCGGAACCACCATCACTGCCCAAATTATTACATTTAAAATTGAGCGTTTTGCACCATTGATTGTAGGGATTGCTGTGGGTGCATGGCTTTTTACTAAAAATCGAAAAGCTAAGCAACTATCGGAGGCATTTATTGGTTTTGGGATGCTGTTTATCGGAATGAAGTTTATGAGCGATGCCTTAGGACCGCTCCGAGAATTTGAAGGGTTTCGAGCATTTCTTATTAGCTTTGGAGAAAATCCTTTTTTGGGTATCTTAGCCGGATTTGCTATTACCATTATGGTTCAGAGTAGTACGGCTTCTACTGGTATTTTACTTGCTTTAGCTATGGAAGGACTGATTCCTATTGAATCAGGACTTCCGGTTATATTTGGTATCAATCTTGGTACAACGGTGACAGCTATGATTTCAAGTATTGGCGCCAATCGTACAGCAAAAAGAGCGGCTCATTTTCATTTACTCTTTAATTTGCTAGGAACCACAATTTTTGTATTTTTGTTGCGGGAGCCAACATACCATATCATCCAATATTTAAATCCAGGAGATATTCCAAGACAAATTGCAAATGCTCATACTATTTTTAATGTGACCACGACACTCTTAATGCTGCCGTTTACAAATCTTTTGATAAAATTAGCTTACAAAATGGTTCCGGGTGAAGCGGATGCAGTAATAGGGATAAAATATATTGACGAGAGAATTTTGAATACACCATCTATTGCTTTAGGGACTGCTATTAAAGAAACCTTACACATGGGAAATACGGCGAAGAAATCATTGAAAGATGCCCTCGAGAGCATTATAGATGGTAGCGAAAAGAAAATATTGGAATCTTTGGAAACGGAAAAGGTGACAAATGAGTTGGAACGGGAGATTGCGGCTTATCTTGTAAAACTTTCCAATAAAGAACTATCGGCAGATCAAAGAGAAACGGTGGATGGATTATTCAACACCATCAATGATATTGAAAGAGTAGGCGATCATGCTGAAAATTTAGCGGAATTATCGCAGTTTAAAATAGATAATAAATTATTATTCACAGAAACGGCTGTTGAAGAAATTAAAGAAATTTCAGGTATAACGTTAGAGGCTTATGAAAAAGCACTGACAGCAATGACAACCCTTGATATTAGATTAATTGAAGAAGTCTTAGACTTAGAAAAAAAAGTGGATTTAATGGAAAAAAAACTACGGACGAATCATATTTTTCGATTAAATTCACAACAATGTGTGCCTAGTGCTGGTGTTATTTTCTTAGATATGATTAACAATTTGGAACGTATTTCTGACCATGCCGCCAATATTGCGCTGGCTTCTCGGGATGAAATTGTGGCCAGAAGACAATAGGAGTGATGAAGATGAATAAGAACATTGCTGCTTTTTTTGATATTGATGGAACGCTTCACCGTGACTCTTTAATGATGGAGCATTTTAAGCGACTGATTCGATATGAAATTATCGACCCACACTATTGGTACAGTCATGCACAGAAAGCGTTTCGAAACTGGGATAAACGCATGGGGAATTATGAAGATTATTTATTAGAAGTTGCGGAAATATATCTAAAATCCATGAAGGGTCAAAATAAATACTATATCGATTTCATTGTAGATCAGGTGATTGATACAAAAGGGGACCGGGTCTATCGATTCACCAGAGATCGTATTTTTTGGCATAAACAGCAAGGACATTATGTATTCTTTATATCGGGCAGTCCAGATTATTTAGTGGAAAAAATGGCAGAAAAATATGAAGTGGAAGATTTTAGAGCTACGGAATATTTGGTGGATGAAAGTAATAATTTTACTGGAGAAATTGTTCAAATGTGGGATTCTGCTAACAAAAAAAGAGCTCTAGCGGATATAATTGATGAGTACCAGATTGATTTGCCAAATAGCTTTGCTTATGGGGATACAAAAGGTGATTTATCAATGTTGCAGGCTGTAGGAAATCCTGTAGCGATCAATCCAGCTCGAGAACTGCTGACGGAAATAAAGAATAGTGAAAAACTAAAAGAGAAAACAAAAATAATTCTAGAGAGAAAAGATGTAATTTATAAAATAGATCCAGATGTTGAAATTCTTTAGTGAGAAAAGGGTGGTGCCGATATATGGCGCCACCCTTTTTTAAGGACAAGCAAAGATGAAATATTATGTGGACAATAGATACCTTTTATCTATTCCTAATTTTCAAGGATTTGGTAGTCGTCGTTCATCAATTCAAATCCATTGTTTTGAAGACCAGAACTTAGAAATATTTCTTTTTGGTGATTGACAAAGATTCCTTCAATATTCTCTGCTGCTTCTATCAATTGTAAGCCGGCATCTAGTCCCATAATAAAAGCTGCTGTAGAATAAACATCGCCAGCAATGGATGTATCAGAAACAATAGTAACACTACTTAGACCTGATTGAGAGGGATAACCTGTCCTAGGGTCAAGGATATGGTGGTACACCGTATCCTCTTTGATGGAGTATCGTTCATAATCTCCTGAGGTGACAACAGAAACATTTGTTGAAGGAATTCGGCCCAGAACGGATCCGGATTCAATGACTGGTTCACGAATTCCTACATTCCAAGGCGTTTCATCAGGTTTATCTCCAAGGGCATAAACATCACCGCC
Organism: Tindallia texcoconensis; assembly: GCF_055383815.1. Lineage (NCBI taxonomy): Bacteria > Bacillati > Bacillota > Clostridia > Peptostreptococcales > Tindalliaceae > Tindallia > Tindallia texcoconensis. The sequence goes on along the minus strand of NZ_AP042431.1, from coordinate 290,399 downwards.
GAAATTGATAAATCCGCTTTGGATGCCCTCCTCCTGAAGGATTCGAGCGCTTTCGTCTACTGCATATCCTTTGGCAATACCTCCTAAATCTAAAGACATTTGAGGATTCATAAGTTGAACATGATTTCCTTGAATTTGGATAGCATGAATATCCAAATATTCCAGCTTTTCCTCAATTTCAGACTGTGTTGGGATATATGGATGTTCAGATCCAATGCCCCATAATTCGATGAGGGAACCAATTCCAATATGAAAAAGACCCTGAGTTTCATCATAATAATCAATACCATTTTGAATGACTTTTAAGGTATCGTCGGTTACTTCAACAGAAGAAATTCCAGCTTCTTGATTGATTTCATAAACCTGACTCGTTTCGATGTGGGAACTCATTCTGTTTTCGATTTCTCGAACTCGGTCAAAAGCTTTTTGAATAATAGCCTCCCCTTCTGTTTGACTGGGTGCATAAACTCTTATTTGACTAAATGTACCAAGCACAAATTCATTCTTTTCAACCCACTCCCCAGTAGGTTTATTAAGCATCTGATAGACAAGAAACAGGAGCATAGCAGCTATAAACAAAACTGTTACTATCTTTCTTTTTGAATTCATTGGATCTCCTCACTTTTGTAGATTATATTAGGAAAGCAGCTTGCATGACTATTACAGCATAGTTATGAAAACCTGTCAAATATGGGACTCCTTTACGGCGAATAGACTTGGGATTAGATCGTAATTGTGGTAAAATGGCTTTAGTCTGAGGACGAATGTCCAAGGAAATCAATATATTGGAGTTGTTCTTAATGAAAATACTAATCGTAGGCGTTGGAAAGTTGGGATTTCAGCTGGCTGAAGCTTTTTCAGATAAAGAAAATGATGTAACTGTAATGGACCCTAAAGCACAAGCGCTACAAAAAACAACGGATCAGCTTGATGTACTTGCCATGCAGCAAAATGGGGTAGAAATTAAGAGTTTAAAGCAAGCAAGAGTTCATGAAACTGACTTAGTGATTGCCGTAACAGATGATGATGAAACCAATATGCTTATTGCCTTTTTGTCTAAACGGATGGGTTGCAAACAGTCTATTGCCCGCGTGAGGAATCCAGAATATTCCAGACAGTCTGACTTTATTAAAAAAGAAATGAATATTGACTATATCGTTAATCCAGAACTTGCAACATCCGTAGAAATTATTCGATACCTTATGAAGGGGCTTCCAGTTCATACCGAAGATTTTGCTCATGGTAAAATTGTACTGGCTGATGTAAAGGTACAAAATCTTTGTGAAATGTCTGGTCAATACGTGAAAGACTTAAACTATGAAGAAAGAGTTCTGATTGCTGCTTTGTATCGTAATGGAAAGGTTATCATTCCACATGGTGAAACGCAACTTGAAGAAACGGATGTTTTGTATGTTATTGGAGAGAAGGATGATATTAACTCGTTTACTCGTCGATGTGGTATTTCGCCAGATAAGAAAATCACCAAGAATGTTGTCATTCTAGGTGGAGGTCGCATAGGATACTATTTAGCAGATAAACTTTTGAAAATTGGTGTTCAAGTTAAAATAATTGAAGAATCTAGGAATCGATGCAAGTATTTAGCGGAAACCCTTAATGATGCATTGGTCATTCATGGGGATGGAACAGATATAAATTTATTAGAAGAAGAATCTATTTTTGAGGCAGATGCACTGGTATCCTTAACAGGTTTGGATGAAGAAAACCTATTACTGTCATTGCTTGCAAAACAGTATAGTACTAAAAAGGTGATTGCAAAAGTGAGTCGACCTAACTATATCCCAATTATTGAAAAACTAGGAGTAGGCGTTGCGGTAAATCCTGTGACCATTACAGCTAGTGAGATTTTACGATTTGTTCAGGGAGGAAAAGTTTTATCCTTTTCTTTGTTGTTTGGAGGAAAAGCAGAAGTCACAGAGTTAATTGTTCAGGAAAAAGCATATGTGACTGAGAAAAACTTACGAGATTTGGAACTGCCTACAGGGCTTATCATCGGATCTGTGCTACGCAACAATAAGGTGATTATACCAGATGGAGAAACTGTGATCACGGCGGGTGATCGTGTTGTCATATTTGCAACGAAGGACGACAGGACGGACTTTGAAAAATACTTTTATCCACCGAAGAGGGGTTTGCTTAATGAATTATGGAATCGTCATAAAAGTGATGGGAAGTCTACTGGTATTTAAAGCTCTGATGCTAGTGCCAGCAGTTTTAGTTAGTTTATACTACCGAGAAATAGAAGTAAGTGCGTTTCTTTATACGATATTGTTGACTTTATTGATTGGAATCCCTTGTGCTCGATTTAGACAGTCCTCTAAAAAAATTAAAGCAAAGGAAGCATTAATTATTGTTGCTGGGGGATGGATAGTAGTCTCGTTTTTTGGTGCACTTCCTTTTTATTTTTCGGGAAGCATTCCACACATCATGGATGCATTTTTTGAAACAGTATCAGGATTGACTACCACTGGAGCCACTATTTTAGAAGATATTGAAGTGCTTCCTAGGGGAATACTATTTTGGAGATCTTTTACCCATTGGTTAGGGGGTATGGGGATTCTTGTTCTAACATTGGCTGTTCTGCCTGCAATAGGCGTTGGTGGTTTTCAAATTTTTAAAGCAGAAAGCCCAGGACCTGTGTCTGATAAGTTAGTTCCTAAAATGCAACAAACAGCAACTATTCTATATACTGCTTATTTCGGAATGACATTATTACAAACGGTTTTGTTGATGCTGGGAGGTCTTGGTTTATACGAATCCTTGATTCATACCTTTGGCACTGTTGGTACTGGTGGTTTTTCTATTTATAATAATAGTGTCGGTGCTTATGAAAGTGCTTATGTTCAATGGGTGATTACTATTTTTATGATTGCAGCAGGTATAAATTTTGCGCTTTACTATGAGCTATATAAAAAGAAAATGGGGAATGTTTTAGAAAACGCAGAACTTCGTTTATATATGCTCTTATTATCTGCTGCCATGCTGGCTTTATTTATCAATCTACAACTGCAGCAATCTGGTGCGTGGACAGATACTTTTCGTCACACTGCTTTTCAGGTAGCTTCTATCATGACTACTACTGGTTATACAACTGTAGATTATGAGATGTGGACTCCTTTTGCTCAAAGTATCATTTTCTTTTTGATGTTTGTGGGTGGTTGTGCCGGTTCAACGGGTGGGTGCATCAAAGTAATTCGGATTCTCGTTTTGTTTAAACTGGTAAAAAGACAAATCTTAAAAGTGCTACACCCTAGAGCCATGGTTCCTATTCAGATACAAGGTCGAATGCTTCAAGCGGATACAATTGCAAGTGTTACTAGTTTTTTCTTTTTATATGCACTTATTCTCATGGGGGGGACTATGATTTTAAGTATAGAAGGATTGGATTTAATTAGTGCGATTAGTGCAGCAGCAGCAACTCTAGGTAACATTGGTCCAGGTTTTGGGTTTGTTGGACCGACGCAAACCTATAGCGAGTTTAGCTATTTAGCTAAAGGAGTTTTATCTTTATTTATGTTAATGGGAAGACTGGAACTGTTTACAGTGTTTATTCTATTGACGCCTTCATTTTGGAGTGAAAGAACATAGATGATTGCTGAGATTGGGAGTGTAATGAAATGAATCAATTGCTAAATTATTTGAAAAACAATGTCCTGTTGGGCGATGGTGCTATGGGGACTATTTTAAATCAACGAGTACCTGATGTTACGTGTCCAGAAGCTGTTAATATTTCTCATGAGAGCATCATAGAATCAATTCATGGTGCCTATATTCAGGCTGGTAGTAGAATGATTCAAACCAATTCCTTCGGAGGAACTCGAATAAAGTTAAATGCATATGGCTTGGCTGATGATGTGATGGTCATCAATAGAAAAGCGGCCTCTATTGCAAAAAAAGCAGCGGGTGAACACGTTTTGGTAGCAGGGAATATTGGGCCAACAGGTAAATTGATGGCGCCCATGGGAGGATTAACCTTTGAGGAGGCCGTCGATGTTTTCGAGGAACAGGCAAAGGCCTTGGCTCAGGGTGGATGCGATATATTCCTTATTGAAACAATGGCTGATTTACAAGAGGCAAAAGCAGCTGTTATCGGTGCGAAAAAAGCAGCAGATCTTCCAGTTGTTTGTACCATGACTTTCGATTTGCAACAACGTACTTTGACCGGTGCAGATCCAGAAACCGTCGTCACCGCTCTAGAAGCTTTGGATGCAGATGTGGTAGGAGCGAATTGTGGTGTTGGGCCTGATTTGATGGTGTCAATTATAAGACGTATGCGAAATGTTTCAGATATTCCTTTGATGGCCCAAGCGAATGCTGGTTTACCAAGGTTGGTAGGAAATCAAACGACCTATGATATGACACCAGATCTTATGAAGGGATACATCCCTCATTTAATTGAAGTCGGCGCTTCTATGTTGGGTGGTTGTTGTGGTACTACTCCAGAACATATCGGTGCTTTTTATTCAGAGTTGAAGATGCTAAAGCCGAGAAAAGTCAATAGAATTGATTTTTCTAAACTGACGGGAACGACTCAAACTATTTATATTGGAGAAGGATATCAAACTCCCATTATTGGAGAGAATATCAATCCTACTGCTAGAAAAAATTTAGCGGATGGTTTTCGAAATAAAAATACTCGACTAGCAGTGGAAGAAGCAGAAGCTCAAGTTTTGGCAGGAGCTTCTGTTATCGATATCAATACGGGAGCTTCAGGTGTTGATCAAGAAATTGTTATGCCTCTGACTATTGAAGCCGTACAAAAAAATATTAATGTTCCCATCTCTATTGATAGCAGTGATGAGCGAGTGACAGAGGCTGGATTAAAGGCGGTTCGCGGAAAACCTTTGCTAAATTCGACAACAGCAGAAATAGAGAAGATGGAAAAAATGGTTAAGTTGGCAAAGACTTATGGAGCGGCATTGTTATGTTTAACCTTGGATGGAAGTGGCATCCCCGAAACAGCAGAAGAACGATTTAATATTGCAGAGACTATGGTAAACTATGCTTTGGAACAAGGGTTAGATCGAAGAGATATTTGGGTGGATCCACTAACGTTAACGGCGGGTGCTCAACAAAATTTGGTTATGGAATCCATTAAAGCGGTTCAAATGATTAAAGAAAGACTTGGCGTAAGGACTGTATTAGGGATCAGTAATATCTCTCATGGCCTCCCAGAGCGCAAAGGGCTAACAGCAAGTTTTTTAGCTATGGCATTGGGGGCTGGTCTTGATATGCCAATTATCAATCCAAGGGAACCGCTTTTTCAAATTATAAGTTGTGGTGCAGATGTTTTAACTGGTAAAGACAAAAATGCAAAGCGGTATATTTATGAAAATCAGAAAAAGAAGAGAGAAGAGATACCAGAAAGTCATCATAAAAACAAAAAGACAACAGAAGCGTGTTTTGCATCTTTAAAAAATCAAATTCTACACGGTGATACGGATGGGATCCAATCCCAGATCGAAGCGTTGCTGCTGGAAGGAATGGATAGTCTTAAGATAATCAATCATAGCATTACGCCGGCTTTAGAAAAAGTTGGGTCTTTATACGAGGATGGATCTTTTTTTCTGCCTCAATTGTTGATGTCATCTGAAGCAGCACAAAAAGCCTTTGGAATTCTCAAAGAAAAACTACCCCAATCAGCTTCATCACATGCAGGGACGATTGTTTTAGCTACTGTCAAAGGGGATATTCATGATATTGGGAAAAACATTGTATCCGTTATGTTAGAAAATCATGGATTTCGTGTGATTGATCTAGGAAAAGATGTAGATTCAGATTTGATTATTCGTACAGCCTTAGAAGAGTCGGCTGATATAATTGGATTAAGTGCCTTAATGACTACTACTATGCAGCAGATGGCAGTGGTGGCTGAGAAAATACGTGGATTGGAGCCTTCGATTCCGTTACTGGTAGGTGGTGCGGTATTAACTGAAGCATATGCCGAAAGCATAGGTGCTCAATATGCTCCAGATGCAGTCCAGGCTGTAAAAAAAGCAAAGGGAATGCTAATGGGTTAATCCCCTAATAAAATACCGATGGAAAGAATCTCTGTTTTGTTTCCTTTGATAATCCTGGGTTCTAAAATGGCCGAGCCTAGAATAGGATCATCTTCCCTGAAGCGTAGTCGGAACCAAGAAATTGTACTTCTAATTGAACAACCCCTTTCGCTTCTTATATTAAATACTTTGATATGAGTATACCTACTTTCGATAAAAGCAAAAGAAAAACTTCATTGCAGAAATCATTTATTAAAGGTAAACTTAAATGGATGTAGATAAAGTAAACTCTACCAGAGAAAGGGTCAGTCGATGAAAACTGGAAAAATACTGATGCTTGAAATTGTTAAGGACACGACACAATTGAATAAGCAACGTTTTAGAAGTTGGGGGCATGAAGTGGTTCAATATGTGTATCATCATAACACCTACTACCATATTATTGCAGAGAAACCTGATATGATTATTATACAGGCACAATCAAGTGTTTTTAGTGATGTGTTTGCTTGCTGCCAAGCCTTAAAGTCTATTTCACGTATTCAAAACATACCTATGATAGTACAGCTTTCTCAGGAAGACTATCAACAAAATAGAGAGTTTCTTTACCAGGAAGGTATTGATGATTGCATTCCTTCTCCTGTAGTGTATGCTGAATTAAAAACCAAAGTGATGACTTGGTTAGATAAGGTACAACTAAAAGAACGTCTTAAACAAAGTCATCAAGCATTAGAAGAGAGTATTCAGAAAATTAATCGACAAAAATCTGAAATAGATCACCATTTAACACTGGCTGCCCGGATTCAAGAGTCACTTATTCCTCAAAATATAATTCAAGTCCCTAACTGCTCTTTTTATTCTCATTTTCAACCATCTGGGAAAGTGGGCGGAGATATTTATGATATTTTTATGTTGGATCAAGAGCATGTAGGCCTGTATATGGTGGATGTAATGGGCCATGGTGTTGCTTCATCAATGATTGCTGTGGCTTTGTCTGAGCTTATGGTTCCAGATGTTAGCAGAGGAACACCCTTGAAAAAAGAGATTAAATATCCACCTTATTATGAAATAGTAACTCCTGGAAATGTAGTGCAATTTCTTAATAAACGTTTTTCGTTTTCAAAGTATCAGCATTACTTCACTGTTTTTTACATGGTACTGAATACGTATACTGGACTGCTTCGTTATTGTCGAGGGGCACATCCAGAACCATTATTATTGAGAAAAGACGGGAGTCTTGAAACATTAAATGCTTACGGAACACCAATAGGATTTGAGTTTTCACAGGAGCATGAAGAAGAAACCGTTCAGTTAAAAGCGGGGGATAGACTGCTAATCTATTCGGATGGCTTATTGGAGTTGGAAGATGAAAATCATCATATTATGGATTATGATAGAATGATCCAAAATGTCAAAAACTATCAATGTAGCAATACTCAACGGCCCCTCACTATGTCCTTTAAGAAGTTAGCCGACCGACAAAAAGAGCTAAAAGATGATTTGACACTGGTGGAAATGTTATGGGAGCCACTGATATAGAATAGAAAATGTTTGATTTAAAAGCTTCGGTTGCTTTATTTTGGATTAAGGCCTATAATGAGGGCGTATGCTAAAAACAAACAGAGTTTGTGTTGATTTTATTAAAGGGGATGGCATGGTGAAAGAATTGCTAATTATGAAGAAATTAGAAAAGTCAGCCTATTATCTGGAAATTATTTTTGGCCATTGCCATTATCATTGGACTGCTTGATATTATCAAATATTTTGTGCTTATATTTAATACGGATGCAGAAGGTTCTTATGCTGTGTTTAAAAATTTTTTGGGGCATACCTTATTGCTAGTGGTAGGAATTGAATTGATGTTGATGCTTCTTTCTCATTCTACAAGTGCTATTTTGGAATTAGTGTTGTACGTAATTGCCAGAAAAATGTTGATTTATGGTGACACCATGTTGGATCTTGTGCTGGGGACCGTTGCTATTGCAGGTGTGTTTGCTATCCAAAAATACCTGGAGCCTAAAAAAGACTTTGTAACACGAGATCATCGGGTGTATTCAGCTTCGACGAGTCTTGAAGAAATCATAGAAAAAACAGGCGCTAAAATACCGAGTTCCAGAGGTCATACTTTGGGAGGACTTGTGTGCAATTTGGCAGAGGAAGCTTGTGTTCCAGTAGCAGAAGGAGCAGTATTTGAGTCTGGCGGTTTAAATATAAAAGTAGTGAAAGTAAGAGATGGTGTCATAGAGAAAGTAATGATTACAAAAGATGATACCGATGAAGACTTTGCAGAAGATGAAAAAGTCGAGGATGAACAAACAGAAAGTACTGGCAATACATGGCATTATTAATGTGTGTAATATAGATGTGTTTTTTTAAAAGACTCTTTAGGATATACTGGAGAGTCTTTTGTTGTTTTAACAGCTTTTCTTTACAAAATAGCTGAAAATGATATAATGAATTTTATTTATTTATTGAATTGATTCAACAAATAGTTAGGAGGAGTTTTAATGGAAAAAGACTTAGAGAAGTTAATGTCGCAAAAATTGCTTTATAGCCTTCCTGTGTGGACACATGAAAAAGAAATATTGGTATCGTTATTGAAAAAATACCCATCGATACAATTTGTTTCCTTGGTAGGAGTAGACTTGCGTGGGAATAATACGGACGAAAAAATACCGATTTCCATTTTGTTAGAGGATGTAGAGTCATTTTTAAAAGTGGGTGTTCAAACAGATGGCTCTAGTGTTATGCTACATGAGATTGCAACTTTGAATAATGCAAAAGTAGATTTGGTGCCAGATATTGATGTGAATTGGTATGTTGACTATAACTTTGAACATATGCACGAAGAGACGGGATTACCTGTAGGATCTCTTAGAATCCCGGCATTCCTAAGACATGAAGGAAAACATGTTGGGTCTAGAGGAGTACTGGCAAGAATGGAAAAATACTTTGAAAAGCGATTGATCGAGTTATTTAATGAGTATCCTGAACTTTTGTCAGAATATGAAATTAGATCATCGGATGATATTGAGGAAATTTGCATGACGGCAGCAACAGAGCTGGAATTTTGGGTGCGTACACCACAGGATAAAGCAGACGAAGAAAAATTATCCACTTCTCAAATCCTGAAAGAGCAATATTGGAAAAGAACAAAAGGCAGCGTTCGATCGGCATTAGAAGAGTCGATGATGATGCTTCACGCATATGGTCTTGAACCTGAGATGGGCCATAAAGAAGTCGGTGGGGTTACAGCAAAAATAAGCAACACAGGTAAACTAAATCATGTAATGGAGCAGCTAGAGATTGACTGGAAATATAACACACCTATGGAAACAGCGGATAATGAAGCCTTTGTACGTGTATTAGTTGAAGAAATATTTGAAAGATATGGTTTAGAGGTAACCTTCATGGCTAAGCCTGTTGAAGGAGTGGCAGGTTGTGGTAAGCATACGCATATGGGTGTCAACATAAAAACGAGAGATGGCCGCATGGTAAACTTAATGGCTCCTAAAAATAGAGAAAAAGAGTTTCTTAGCCCAGCTGGTTGGGGATCTTTAATGGGAATACTACAGAATTATGAAGCGATTAATCCGTTTGTAACATCGACTAATGATGCATTAAATCGATTAAGACCAGGATTTGAAGCCCCGGTGTGCACCGTAGGATCTATTGGACACGAAGCGAATAAACCCTCGAGAAATCGAACCATTTTAATAGCTTTAGTAAGAGATATGCTTAATCCCCTTGCGACACGGTTTGAATTAAGGTCACCAAACCCGACTTCAAACACGTATCTCTATACAGCAGCTTCCTATTTGATGATGTTGGATGGAATTATTGAAGTTGCCAAATCTGGCATGAATTCAAAAACACTGGAAGCTGAGTTTTCTAAGCCTGCAGGAGAAACGAAGTTTTACTTGGATAAAGAGAGGTTATTTAGAAGTGAGCAGGATGTTTTTGATGATTACTCTGAAGAAGAAAGGAACTATCTTTTTGGCAAACCACCTGCTACGGTATGGGAAAATATATGTATATTTGACAATCACCCTGAGAAAAAGGAAAAATTATATCAAGGACAGGTGTTTACGAAAGAAATTGTTAACTCATATAAAATAGCGACGACGGATCAGTGGGTTCAAGAGATTGTTGGCAGAATAATTCATCAGCACACTAAAACCATTCGAAGCTGTAAAAAACTTCATGGATTAGAGTATGTAACGGACTTAGATGTTGTTCATTGGGAAAAAATCAGTAGTTTGCGTAATGGACTAATGAAAGATAGTTTGGAAAGGAAATCTTTATTAACACAATGGAGAGAAGCGGTTTATGAAGAAAAATATGACGAGGTATCTAAGTTGCAGTTAATTATTGCGGAACAGATTGGGATGTTGAAAAAACTGTATTTGGAATATAGACGTAATTTGATGGAAGAAGTGAATGGGAATTGATCTATAATTCTTACAAAGGCTCAATTCATTGTGTTTGATGATTAGAGGCCGAAATTGCGGGTATTAACGACATCAAATGATAAAAAAGGGGAGTGTGTTTATGAGTTTAAAGAATTTTAGCGACAAATTGCAGCTAATCAAAGAAACTATGGATCCCAACAGATTAAAAAAAGAGAAAAAAGCGGAAAAACGTAAAGGGATGGCAAAAGGATTGGCAGCAGGAGCATTGTTAGGTGGCTTAACAGGCATATTTTTTGCGCCTGACAAAGGAGAAAATACGCGTAAAAAGACAAAGGAAGAACTAGCGAAAGCCAAAGAAAAAATTGAAGAAGAGCTGAATGAAACCAGGGCTAAGGTAAGTGAAAACCTGGAAGAAAGCAAAGAAAAAATGAACACTTTTTATGAAGAGACAAGAGAAGTTGTAGAGGAAAAAATGGATACGATCAAAGAAAGAATTAAATCTGAAAAAGATAGCCTTGAAGAGGATTTGAAGGATACGCAAGAATCTTTTGAAACAAAAAAAGAAGAAATACAGGAACAAGCGGAATCAAAGAAAAAGGAAATAACAGATAAAGCGAAAACAGAAGTAAAAAATGCTGCAGATAGAACGTCGAAGGAAGCGGAGAAACTATCAACAGAGATGGACAAGTAAGATGCACTATAGTAATTCGTAGATTGAACAATAAAGGTGGGATGATATGGGAGCAACGATTACGGTAGGAGAGCTACTGGTTGCGCTTCTTGGAGTTCTAGGCCTTGGAGCTCTTTTGTACTTGCTAATGGCGCTTATTAAAATTAATGATGCGCTTAAAAACATTCAAGCTGTCGTATACAAAAATGAAAAACACATTGATGAATCCCTAGAAAGGATTCCGAGGGTTTTAGAAAATGTTGAAGGGATAACGTCGCATGTCAATCAAAGTATGGAGCATGTTCAATCGACTGTTGAGCATGTGACTGAAATGACAGAGTATGTAACAGATGTGGTGCATGGCATCAATGAAGAAGTGGTAGAACCAGTCAAAGACATTTTTAAAATTCTATTGATGATACAAAGCCTATTTTCTAGTGGGGCTAAAAAGAAAAAGTGGTTTTAATTTCTGCTGAATGACCAAAAGCAAAGAATGATGCTTTTGGTCATTCTTGCTTATGATTCTTTCGAATGGGTATAATATTTTCAGAGTGAAGATTAAGCCGGAAACGGAGAGGATAATATGGAGCACTTAATTCGTGAAAAAGTTGTGCTTGGAGTAAGCGCCTGTAATTTCGGGGCACCATTTCGATATAACCGTAAAGGTTGGGATCGCATTAAAGCCATTGGACGGGAACATGCAGATTTTATTTGGCAACCAGTTTGTCCAGAAGTGAGTGCAGGTCTTGGGGTTCCGAGAGATCCCATACGTATTGTAGGAGGGAATGGAGATGATGTGTGGGCAGGAAATGCTCGCATCAAAAACAGACGGGGGCAGGATGTGACAGATAGTCTTAAAGAATCATGCCAGAACACTCTGAAAATCCTCAATTCTGTTAATGCCTCTGGCTATGTATATATGGAAGGAAGTCCAACCTGTGGTGTTTACAGAACGACACTCAGAAACAAGCGTTTAGGCCAACCGCCTGGGCTTTTTGGATCGCTTTTGTTTCAAGAAGGATTCTTCCTAATTCCAGCAATAGATTTAGATAGCCCATTAAAGTGGTGGGATTGGAGGCGAAGACTTCATGCATATGCATGGGTAAAAGAACAAGATATTCAAACGAAGCAAGATCTTTATAATCTGTGGTACACGGTTAAGTTTTTATGTCAAGAACTTGATGAACCAACGGCTCGGAGTATTGGTAGTCAACTAGCTTCTTTATCAAAAGGGTTTACACCAAGTTATGTCGTAGATTTGAAAAAGCAAATTTTACAGATACTTCGCAAACCATCTACAGTAAAACGTATTAAGGAAGGATTATGGAAAAGCTATGTTTACTATAAAAAAGCTACTAAGGAAGAAATAGAAGAAATCATGAGTTCGGATATGCAAAGAAATATAAGTCATATAACTCAAGAATTAATTCAAATGGAACGACAAGCATTTCAAAATGGTACATTTTTTTCGTCGGCACCAATTTTATACCGCAGCGAACAACGCGTTAACAAAATGATGGAAACCTAATGGTATTCATGAGAATGTTTATTTCTTGAGAGACACTGGATTTATCTGGTGTCTTTGATTCCGTTATGGTAATAGATACAATGCAAGATTACTGATGAGTCGAAGCTTCATGACATCACAATTTTTATTGGAGTGATATATGTGTTACAGTTACAAGTAGATTCCTATACCTGGTTATTCTTTTTCTATGGGCTTTCGTTTTTTGTCATGGGAACTTCAGCTCTTCAACAACGCTTTCGACATAACAGTGAATTTCCTTTATTAACGTCTGTTCAACTCCTTGGGGTCTTTGGGGTACTGCATGGCCTGGCTGAATGGATAGCTATGCTTAGAATCGTAGGGGTATATCAGTCTGTAAGCTGTAATTTATATACTGCTGAAACCTTCCTAATGGGACTTTCTTTTCTTTTTTTACTTATATTTGGGTTTTCAATGACTTTGAAAGAAACAGCTAAAAATATAAAAGTACATATTTGGGTTCCGCTGTTGATTTTTACTTTATGGTCTTTTTTTTTCTTGGGGCGAATTTTTTCTGTACCAGAAGATTTAAACTGGCAGATAACTTTTTTTAATAATATAGCGCGATATTTTATGGGATTCCCAGGCGCTTTAATGGCGGGAATATCCTATCTTCAGAACGGACTTCATCTTAAATCTTTGAAATTGAAAAAATACTCTAACATGTATTTTGGATCGGGCATTTTGTTTATTGTGTACGGAGTATCCTCTGGACTTGTTATCGCACCATTAAATATTTTTCCAGCAAACATGATCAATAGGGATGTTTTTATGAATATTACAAATACACCCATAGAAGTAATTAGAGCATTTGCTGCCATCGGAATTACAGTATTAACAATTCAAATATTTGACTCCTTTAGTTGGGAAATTCAGAGAAGATTAAATGAATATGAACAACAGCAGGCATTGATGATAGAGCGAAAAATGACAATTCAGATGGTACATGATCAAGTTATACAACGGTTGTTTGGTTCTGGAATGATGGTAGAGTCATTGATGGAAACCGTGGATAATGATATTCATTATGAAAAATTAGATGTTTTACGAAAGGATTTAAATGAAACGATCTTGGAAGCAAGAGAGTTTTTAAAGACCTTTACATCTACCTATATGGGAATAGAAGATTTTCAGGAAAACTTATTCAATCTTGTGGAAAGGTTTCGTAGGAACAATAACATAAACCTTGACTATAAATATTTGGTGCCGGATATGGTGTTAGGCAAAATTTCTAAAGAGATGAATACTGAGCTTTATTATATTATTCAAGAAGCGTTAATGAATATACAGAAACATGCACAAGCAGAACATGTTTGGGTACGCATTTATGCCAATTTAAAGGAAATCATTGCGGAAATTGAAGACAACGGGATAGGGTTTTCTATGAAGGAGCAAAATGAAGAAGGATATGGCCTGCGTAATATAAAAGATCGAACTAAGAAGATAAACGGGAATATTCATCTTAAAAGCAGTAGAGAAGGAACTAAACTAATGATTCGAATTCCTTGGGAGGAGTGAGCTGGATGATTGAAGAATCATCTAAAAAACGAGTTATGTTGGTTGATGACCATAAAATTGTTCGATTGGGATTAAGAGGGTTGATAGAAAAGGACAAAGGGTTGCATATATGCGCTGAGGCGGCTTCTCTTCAAGAACTCTATGAAAAGTTGGGTGATGCAAATCCAGATATTATTCTTTTAGACATGCAATTACCCGATGGCGATGGAACTCAAGGCGTAAAAGAAATAAAGCATTACAATTCAGAGATTCGTGTTTTGATTTTAACTGCATTTGCAGAAGAATTTATGGTGCAGGAAAGCTTAAAAAATGGTGCTGATGGATATTTGTTGAAAAATGTGGATGGAAAAGCCATTGTTCAAGCGATTCATAATGTGCTCCACGGATTAACTGTAATGGATCAAAAAGTACAGGTCATCATGAGTCGTAAAACCTTAGAGGATCCAATACTTGCTGAATTGGAAGAAAGAGAACAGACGGTATTGGCTTTAGTTAGTCAAGGAAAGACGAACAAAGAAATAGGAGAAACGCTATTTTTGGCAGAAAAAACTGTACGAAATTTAATAACAAAAATCATGAAAAAAATCGAGGTAACAAATCGAACAGAAGCGGCAGCCTTTTGGTTAAAGCGAATGATACGAAAATAACAACCCCAGTTTCAAAACGAAAGCACCTTTTTAATAGGTGCTTTCGTTTTGAAACTGGGGTTTATTCGGAAACGATCTCTTTAAAAGACAGCATGTTTATGCAGAATGGAGAAAGATAAAAACAAATGTTAATAAAAAATAAAGTTTAATGCAGTAGATATATTGTAAATGACTTAAATATGATAAAATATAGACAATATCTTAAATCTGTAATATTAATGACTTGAAATTGAGAGGATGAAAAAATTGATTAAGGGTGATAGTATAAAATCATTAAGAGAAAAGAAGAATATAAGCCTAGAAAAGCTGGCCAATAATATACGTATCCCAATGAAACAGCTACAGGAGATAGAAAATGATCAAAGAGAAATTACACCGAAAATTTTTGCTAGGCTAGTGGAGGAGCTGGAAATCACAGATGATGATCTAAGTTGCTGGAGGCACATCGCTGTTGGATCTACAGGCGATAAAATCCGAGCCCTTAGAAAAAGTAAAGGGTTTAGCTTGGAAGAGTTGGGTACTTTAACAGGATTATCACCTACCTATATTAGCGAATTGGAAAGAGGAGATAAAGTAGCTTCATTTTCAGCTTTGAGGGCCATCACAGAGGTTTTTTTGGTTCCTATAAGTTTGTTTATTGGGAACAAGCGTAAACAAAGCGTAGTGGGAGATAAACTTAAAAATGCAAGACAGAATCGTGGAATGACTCAAAAGGAATTGGCAGAAATCACGGGTTTATCTACAGCAATGATAACGCATTTAGAAAACGGAAAGGTTCAAGCATCCTTGGATTCCATAGAGAAAATTAGCGAAGCATTAGGCATTTCAATTTGCTATTTAATATTAGAGCAAGAAGAAGTAGAAGAGATGATTGGGGCTATTACACCAGAAATGAGAGAGATTCTTTTTGATAAAAATGTTCAGAATGTGATTGGTTCTATTTGCACTTTTACTAAAGAAGAAATGGTTCAGGTCTTGAACTATATTCATTTAATCAGAAACCCATTTATAAAATAAAAATGCTACCTATAAAGAAGCTTTGTGTTTGGTTGGGTAGCGTTATAAGTATTTGTTTTATTAAGAAACAAGCAAGATCTGATGTTATGATTTTGCTTGTTTCTTTATATAAAAAAACAAAAAGATTATTTGACGAAAGTCATTCCTTCTTGAATGGCATCAAGATTGCCTTGGAGGAACTGAGGACGTTTAATAGTTAGCTTTTCCATAGATTTTTCGACAGTGTCCCAGGTTACTAAATTCATGGCTGGGAGAAGTGCTCCTAGGCATACCATGTTGGCGATGCTGGCATTCCCAAGTTTATTAGCGATGGAAGAAGCAGGGATTTCTATAATAGTGATGTTTGTAGGTTTATCATGTACATGAGCTAGTGAAGAATTGACAACTAAGACTCCACCAGGTTTTACTTTAGATTTAAAACGTTCGTAAGCTGGTTGATTCATAACAATGACAGCATCAGCCTGCTCAACCACAGGCGAGTGTATTTCTTCATCTGAGAGAATGACGGAACAGTTAGCAGTGCCACCTCTCATTTCTGGTCCATAGGAAGGAATCCAGCATAACTCTAGATCCGTGGTCATACCAGCGTAAGCCAATACTTTACCAAGAAACATGATGCCTTGTCCGCCAAAGCCAGCCATGATAACTTTATCCATCATAAGCTTTTTACCTCCTCTGTTTCTTTCAGCACACCTAGTTCGTATATTGGGAGCATATTTTCTCTTAACCAATCTAGGCTGTCTACTGGAGACATTCCCCAGTTGGTAGGGCAGGTAGAGAGAATGCTGACAAGAGCAAAGCCTAGACCAGCTTGTTGAACCTGAAAAGCCTTTTTTACCGCTTTCTTAGCTTTGTTAATATTCTTAGGTGAATCTACTGAGACAGAGGCTACATAAACCGCACCTGGAATATTTGCAATGATTTTCGGGAAATCCATTGGCATTCCAACGCTGACTGGATCACGACCAAAGGGGCTTGTGGTTGTCTTCATTCCTTCTAGGGTGGTTGGAGCCATCTGACCACCGGTCATACCATAAATTGCATTGTTGACCATAATAGATGTAATTCTTTCACCTCTAGCTGCACAGTGAATAGCATGCTGTGTACCAATGGCGGCGATATCTCCATCCCCTTGATAAGTAAAGACTGTTTTATCTGGGAGTGACCGCTTAATGCCAGTACCAACAGCTTGTGCTCTTCCGTGAGCCGCTCCAACAAAGTCACAAGTGAAAAAGTCCTGACAAAAACCTGCACAGCCTACGGGGGATACACCGATCGTTTCTTCAATAATATTGAGTTCCTCCATGACCTCAGCAATAAGCCTCATGATGGTTCCATGGGTACAGCCAGGACAGAAGGTGAAGTGGGCATCTGATAAACCACTTGTTCGTTCAAACACTTTTTTCATTATGCATGCACCTCCCCGGATTTTAGTTGAAAAATGTCTTCTAAGTAGGTTAGTATTTCCTCTTCCGTTGGGAGCATCCCGCCTTGACGACGAAATAAATGAATAGGAACTTTGCATTCTGCTGCTAGCTTTACATCTTCAATCATTTGTCCGGTATTTAATTCTACTGTTACAATGCCTTTAAGTTGATTCACCAGTGGCTTGATTCCATTGGCTGGAAAAGGCCATAGGGTGATAGGGCGAATTAATCCTAGCTTAATTCCTTTCTTTCTTGCGTTTAAGACGGTGCTTTTACAAATTCGGCCCGTGGTACCGTAGCTGACTAGCAGGAATTCTGCATCATCGGCATAAAAGGATTCCCAACGTTGTTCTTTTTCTTCTATTTCTTTGTATTTTTTTTCCCAGTGTAGGTTATGCTCTTCGCCAATTTCGTTTGTTAAGGAATAGCTAGCAAGGATACGCTTTTCTCTTCCTTTACAACCGGTTACAGTCCAGTTTTTATCAACATTAGAATCTTTAGGACGCTCTTTTAAGAGGATTGGTTCCATTGTTTGACCAAGAAATCCATCTGTATGAACCATTACTGGGTTACGATACTGGTCTGCTAAATCGAAGGCTTCCATCGTGTAATCATACAATTCTTGGGCTTTGGATGGGGCTAATACGATGAGGCGGTAATCACCGTGTCCACCACCTTTTGTAGATTGAAAATAGTCGGACTGTGCAGGGCCGAGACCTCCAAGTCCAGGTCCACAGCGATTAACATTCACTAATACCATTGGAAGTTCTACAGCTGCTGCATAAGAAATACCTTCTTGCTTTAAGCTGATACCAGGACTAGAAGATGCCGTCATAACGCGGTTGCCAGTACAGGCGGCACCATAACACATATTAATAGCTCCGATTTCATCTTCAGCTTGAAGTACTGTTCCACCCTGAGGTGGAAGATTAGCAGATAAATATTCAATAACCTCAGTAGAAGGGGTAATTGGATAGCCAAAAAAAAGCTTACATCCTGATCGTATTGCTGCTTCACCAATAATTTCATTCCCTTTTAATAATACCTTCTCCACGTAGTACACACTCCTTTATTAGTTACTTGTATACTTCAATAGCAACATCTGGACAGACAGTTGCACATAAGGCACAGCCAGTGCATTTTTCTTGGTCGATGCAAGTGGCTACAAAATAGCCTCTTTCATTAGATTTTTCGCTGATGGTCATAATCTTCATTGGGCAAATTTCCACGCATAAGCTACAACTTTTGCAATATTTTTCCAGGACAACAGCTTTTGCCATATTCAACCCTCCTTGATCTAATGATCCTGTTTGAGTCTTATTCTATCATTATTCAACAAAAAATTGAAGTGTTAAAAAATGTTACTTTAGAATAACCTGTATTAAGGAATTTAATTTGCTAAGTATTTTATGAGTGTATTTTTACTGGAGAGAGGGTACAATAATAAAAAAGGGGGGTTGACCATGCATGAAAATTTTACTCTGAGTGAAGGACTGGAATATTGTGTGCAGAAACGAGTCGCCTACGAAGACACCACGGTTAGTTTTGGAAGAGCGGGGATAGAGACGCTTTTTTCCACAACTGCTTTGGTGGGAATGATGATTGAAGCAGCAGTTGAGTTAGTGGGTAAAAATGTACCAGAAGGGTTTATCACTGTTGGTAAAAAAATTGAAGTGATCCACGAGAAGCCTACGCTACAAGGTATGCAGGTTACAGTAAAGGCGAAGTTGGAAAGAATGGAGGGTGCTGCATTGTTTTTTGAAGTATCCTGTTACGACGAAATTGGTGAAATTGCAAAAGGGAAACAAGAGCGTTATTTAGTTAATAAAGATGCGTTGATAAAACGTGCCCATGAGAGGGCTCAAGCGCTTGAAGACCTAAATCGATAATAATAAGAATCCGTAATGCTAAACTTAGAATAGTATCAATATGGGGAATTACCAGCCAGTCAGAAAGCATTAAAACAATTCTGACTGGCGTTTTTATTCTTGACCAGCGATAATGCGTACCATTTCTTCTGGAGAAGAGTCTTTAGGGATGTCATAGGTTCCAGATTTAAGATTAAGTGAAAGGTTTAATTCCTCGGCGGCTTGGACAAAAACCCCTGGCTCTGGGAGGAGGCCCTGTTCAACTAATATAGTGGCGATTCCCATGCCGGGAGTGCCACTGGGAATAACGACTGTAACAGTGCTTTCTGTATCTGGAGTGCTTTCATCCACGTCCTCTGCTTCAACTGTTTCTTCTGTATCTCCTGTTTCATCATTTGAAAATTCTTCTTCTGAAAGATCGATGGTAACGAATGTTGAATCTTCATTGGTTCTTTCCTCGGAATCATTTTTTTGTGCACTTGGTGGAGTGATAGCGGACGAGACAGCAGGTTCTTCAAAAATGGTGTTTAAATTCCAAAAAACGACAACAACCATTGCGGAGGTTATAATGATTGCTAGCAATAAGTCGGAATAGTCATGAATTAAGTCTTTTAGCTTCTCCAAAGAGCTCACATCCTTAAGTTTATATTGTATTCAGAATAACACAGATGGATAGTTCAGACAACTATTCGACGCAAGTCTGCGGCTAAGATTGCTTTCAACATGCTCAAATGGTAAAATAATTGTAGTTTCAACACCTAAGGTGAAATAGGAGGATTGGAATGAAAAAAGAAATTCTCGAATGGTTAAAGACCATTATATTTTCCATTATCATTGCACTCTTAATCACTACTTTTGTAAAACCAACCATCGTGAAAAATTACTCTATGACACACACTTTGGAAGAAAATGATTTTTTGATGATTAATCGTTTTTTTTATCAAAGAAAAGATCCGCAAGAAAGGGATATTATCGTATTTCAATCCCCTCTTTTAACGGATGACGGTGATGAAAAATTGTTGATCAAAAGAATTATTGCGTTGCCAGGAGACGATTTGAAGATTCAGAATGGAGATGTATTCGTTAACGGCGAATGTTTGAAAGAAGATTATATTCGAGATGGGTTTACGATTGGCGATATTCAATTGATCATACCAGAGGGGAAAATATTTGTTATGGGGGACAATAGAAGCAATAGCCTAGATAGTAGAGATAGCGTATTGGGACTTGTGGAAGAAGAAGATATTGTAGGAAAAGCATTTTTTCGATTATATCCACTTCAACGGTTTGGATTTCTGAAATAACAAAGGAGAGGAATGAGAATTATATGAAGGTTCTTATCATTAATGACTCTAACTTTGAAAAAATGGTTTTGGAGACTAACATAAAAGAATTGGGTCTTGATTCCAAAAGTGGAGATGAGTATTCTGCGATGGACATGATAAAAGACGGAAGACCAGATATCATTTTTGTGAACTTACATATGAAAGAAACCAATGGCGATCAGTTAATACGCCAACTTAAAAAAGTTCACTATAGTGGCAAATATGTGCTGACATCAAGTAGTCATGAGAAATTGCTAGAAAAACAGAGATTGAGTGAAGTAACAGAAATCTTAAAAACGCCTTTCTCAAAGAAAGAGTTAAAGGAACTGATTGATAGACTGCAGCCTTTAAATGGATGATAGGTCAAATAAGGGAGGAATCATTTATGGTAGCGAGTAAGCGAGACAGCAGTGTGGAAGTAATGATTAATAAGACAGAAAAAAGGAAATATCCTAAAGGCACAACATTGGAAGAGATAAGTCAGGAGTATCAGGGTGAAAGCTGTACGCCCATCATAGCAGCAGTACTTGGGAATGAGTTGAAAGAACTCTCTTATACAGTAGATGAAGATTGTGATATTAAATGGGTGGATGCCTGTTCTTCTATAGGGTCAAGGATTTATAAGCGCAGTTTAACTTTCGTTTTGGTGAGAGCGTGTATGGAGCTTTTTTCGGGCTGCCAGGTAAATGTAGAACACTCTATAAGCAAGGGTTTGTATTGTGAAGTTTATTATAAAAAGCCTCTTGAAGAATCGGATGCAAAACGAATATATGATCGGATGAAAGAAATAATCGAAGAAGATGTACCATTGAAAAAAAACCGAATACCTGTTGAAGAAGCCATTGATATTTTTAGAGACTATGGCCAGACAAATAAAGTGAGGTTACTAAAGTACAGAGAAAAGCCGTATATAAAACTATATCAGTGTGGTTGGCTAAAAAATTATTTTTATGGGTACATGGTACCATCTACAGGCTATCTAAAAACATTTAATCTGAAATTCTATGGTCAAGGACTGATTCTTCAATATCCAAGAATTGAAGATGGGGGTAAGATTCCAGAGTTTGTAGATAATCCTAAAATATTCAAAGTTTTTCAAGAATCAGAAAAATGGGCAGAAATACTTGAAATTGATTATGTAGCCAGTTTGAATGATTTAATGGTGGCTCAAAAAGAAGATGAATACATTCGTATTGCTGAAGCCCTTCACGAAAAGAAGATTGCTCAGATGGCCGATTATATTGCTGAAGATTTGAATCATAGAAGATTAATACTCATTGCGGGTCCATCTTCTTCTGGAAAGACAAGTTTAGCGAGACGGTTGATGATTCAATTGCGTGTCAACGGCCTGAAACCAAAATCAATTTCCTTAGACAATTATTTTGTTGATCGTGAAAAGACTCCTCTGGATGAAAATGGTGAGTTTAATTTTGAAGCCATTGAAGCCATTGACTTAAAGCTATTTAATAGTGATTTAAGAAAAATATTAGATGGGGAAAGAGTTGAAACACCAACCTTTAATTTTAAAACTGGAAAGCGTGAATACCGGGGGAATACCATTAAGATTGATGCAGATCAACCACTTATTCTAGAGGGGATCCATGCACTTAATGATCGATTGACACATAGTGTTCATCGAGATAGAAAATTCAAAATTTATATCAGCTGTTTAACACAGTTGAATATAGACGAACACAACCGAATCCCAACCACTGATACACGTTTACTTCGAAGGATGGTAAGGGATCACCAGTTTAGAGGCAATGATGCATTGAAAACCATGGCAATGTGGCCTTCGGTGAGAAGGGGAGAAGAACGGTATATATTTCCCTTTCAGGAAGATGCAGATGTGATGTTTAACTCTGCCATGTTCTATGAATTAAGTGTATTGAAAAAATATGCGGAACCATTATTAAGGCAGATTGATAATGAAAACCCTCATTTTCCAGAAGCAAAGCGACTTCTGAAATTCTTAAATTATTTTGTTGTCTTGGAAAATGAAGATGATATTCCTAAAACATCAATTCTTCGTGAGTTTATTGGTAATGGAGCTTTTTAATGAAGTGGACAATACAAGAGCTGAGACAGGTGGCCTTAACTACCAATATCATTGATATAGGGATCATCAGACCAGAAAAGTCTGCCCATCTTGAAAAAATTCTTTTGAAAAGGCACAGGGATCATCGTAGGACAGAATTTGAAGAGCAACAAATAGAAAAACGACTCGATCCTACTTTGCTGATGCCATCTGTTAAATCTATCATTGTAGCATTAATGTCTTATAATAATCTACAGAAAGTCAACGATTTCCAAAAACCCTCTTTATTTGGAACGTTAGCTCGATTTGCCTGGGGAGCAGATTATCATCAAATTGTTCGTAGCAGAATGTCAGAGATGATGGAGAAAATAGCGGGTTTCGAACCAGATTTGGACTGGAAGATTTATGTTGATACAGGGCCTTTGGTAGATCGGCATTTAGCGGCTACGGCAGGACTTGGTTATTTTGGAAGAAACAATTGTTTTATTCATCCCAGATTTGGTTCCTTTATTGTGATAGGATATGCGTTGACTAATCATGAATTTGATGAAAATTTGTATGGAAATTATTCCTATAAAAAGTGTAGTGAATGTGGTAAATGTCAAAGGTTTTGTCCTGTTAAAGCCCTAGATTCGCCTTTTCAGATTGATCATAATCGCTGTTTATCTTATCGATTGCAACAAAAGGGAATGATGCGAGAAGACACACTGAAAGAAACTGGGGTTATGATGTATGGATGTGACATTTGCCAAGATGTGTGTCCTAAAAATACTGGAGTTCCTTCAACACCAGAATTTTTATTTGAATATCGACAAGAGGATATATGGTTGAACCTACCTGAATTACTACAACTTTCAAATCGAGAGTTTACTCGACGCTTTAGTTCTAGGCCTTTTGGTTGGATGGGGCGTAGAGTTATGCAGCGAAATGCATTGAAATCTTTAGGGAACTTAGGAAAAGTGGAGGCAATTCCATTTATCGAGGGGTTTTTAAAAGATCAACGAGATGAAATTCGATGGACGGCAGAATGGGCTTTGAAGCAAATTAAATCGCTGGAGGCAAATAAATGAGAGTGGGAATCTGTTCCTTTAGGATGATCATGTATGAAGGGGGATCATTAAAAGAAAAACGAATGGTGGTAAAAAGTGTGACTCAACGTATAAAGAGTCGATATAATGTTTCCGTAGCAGAAGTCGCGGATCATAAGCAGTGGAGATTGGCAACTATTGGATTTTCGTGTGTCAGTAATGATAAATTACATGTGGAACGTACTATTCAAGAAGTATTAAAGTTTGTGGAGTCAGATGGGAGAATGGAGATCATGGACATTGAAACAGAGATTGTTTAAAAGGAGTGGGATCAATTGAAAAAGTCTGTCAACAAGAAATTAACACCGACACACCGTAAAATGATTCTTCAGATACTCTCCCAAACTTATCCTTCAGCTGAAAGTGAACTGAATTTTAGAAATCCCATGGAGTGTCTTATTGCAACCATCCTTTCCGCGCAGTGCACGGATAAACGAGTAAACATGGTCACAAAAGAATTGTTTACGGAATTTAAAAGACCAGAGGACTATGTAGGACTAAAATACGAAGAACTAGAAGAAAAAATTAAGAGCTGTAATTATTACAAAAATAAAAGCAAACATATTATACACACATGTCAAATTCTAATTGATAAATATGACGGACAGGTACCAGATGAATTGGAAGCATTGATGGCTTTACCGGGTGTTGGACGAAAAACAGCCAATGTAGTGTTAAGCAATGCTTTTGGAAAGCCAGCGATTGCCGTGGATACTCACGTCAATCGCGTTTCGAATCGATTAGGTCTGGCAAAAGCACAAGATCCAATAGAAACAGAAAAGCAGTTAATGAAAGTAATTCCAGAAAGCAGCTGGTCTGAAGCACATCATTGGTTAATTCTTCATGGAAGGAGAGTGTGTAAAGCTCGAAAACCTTCCTGTGGAGAATGTGTCCTCGAAGAATGGTGCCAATATTATCAAGAGTTTCTGAAGGGTGATGTTCTATGAATAAAAAAACAGATACCAAGGAATTGATGCTGGCGCTGGATATTGGTACTAGAAGCGTGGTAGGACTGCTAGGATCTTTAGAAGGACAAAACTTGGTTGTTCGTCACACGGCCATTGTATTTCATGAAAATCGTGCTATGTTTGATGGTCAGATTCATGATATTGAAGAAGTATCCCGTGCCATTGAAGAAGTTAAAAAGAAATTGGAGGAAGATTCGGGCCAAAAACTGAAAGAGGCTACGATAGCTGCTGCTGGTAGAGCACTTCAAACTCAAGCTATAACCGTGGATTTGATGCTTGACCCTCTTCAAAGCATTCAGCGGAGTCATGTTCAGCAAATTGAACTAAAGGCATTGCAGAAGGCAGAAAAACAATTAGAGTCTGATCAAGCGGGGAATTTGCGTTATTTTTGTGTAGGTCATTCCGTGATACAATATTATCTTGATGGAGGAATCATCAAAAATCCTTTAAATCATAGAGGGTCTGTTTTATCGGTTCATTTAATTGCAACCTTCTTACCGAAGTTGGTAGTGGATAGCCTTTACGCCTCTGTTACAGGAGCGGGTCTGGACGTTAACTACATGACATTAGAGCCTATTGCAGCCATTGAAGTGGCTGTTCCAGAAAACGCTCGATTGTTGAATATTGCTTTAGTGGATATTGGAGCGGGCACTTCTGATATCGCCATTACAAAAGAGGGAACGATTCATGCCTATGCCATGACAGATGTTGCAGGAGATGAATTGACGGAACAACTAGCCCAGGCAAAAATGTTGGATTTTGACTGTGCGGAATCATTGAAATGCAAGATATCTGAAATGGATCATTTAGAATATACGGATATTTTAGGTATTTTACACGAAGATACTTCAGATGAATTGCTTGAAGTAATTCGACCTTCTTTAAAAATGGTGGCGGAACAAATCTGTGAATCTATTTTGAAGCATAACGGCAAGAAGCCAAGTGCTGTTTTTTTAATTGGTGGTGGTAGTCAAATGAAAGCCCTCCCAGAAATAATTAGTCAATGCATAGAATTACCCTTGGAACGTGTTTCCGTCAGAAACCTGTCGAACATCACACGCTTAACCTATTGTCCAGAAGTTAGTATGGGACCAGAGGGTGTAACCCCCATAGGAATACTGAAAAAGGCGCTGTTGAATCGACACAATGATTTTATTGAAATAACCATTAATGGCCAACCAGTTAAACTATTTCAAACGAGAAAACTATGCTTGCGTGATGGGTTGGCGGCGCTTCGATATGACCCACAGCATTTAATACCACGTCGTGGAAAAGGAATAACAATTATGGTTAATGGTGAAAGAAAAAAAGTTGGTGGGGAATATGGCAAACCAGCAGTGATTACAAAGAATAATGAAACAGCCAATCTTGAAAGTGAGATACAGAATGGAGATCGAATTATGATTCATTCTGCAACTATAGGACGAACAGCACATGTAAAAATATCTGATTTGATGTCAGAAATAGAAAAAGTGGAAACAGTATTATTAAATGATAAAATTGTTTCAGACAATCGATTACTGAGAGATGGAGATGAGATTACATTCAAACGAAAAGAAGATCAAGTGATAGAGGAAAAGATATCCCAACCTAAACTTGAGAGAAAAAAAGAGGAGGAAACAAGTAAAAACCTTGAAGAGTTATGTAAAAGAAGGATAGAAATACAGTACAACGGGAAGCCTTTTACAATCGAAACAAACAAAGAGTCGTTAATTTTTGTAGATATATTTGATTACATTGATTTTGATAGATCTGCTGTGCAAGGTGAGCTGGTATTGCTTCATAATAGTAAACCTGCAGAGTATATGGCACCGATACATCCAGAAGATGATATTTGGGTGTATTGGAGATAGGTATAGTGAAGGCTATTTTAGAAAGACGAGGAGTTAAGAGACATGAACCTGACAAAAAACAAAAGAAAAGTTCTAATGGGATCTTTAATTGGCGCTGGGGTGGCTCTGCTGATTACTGTAGCATCTCTCACTGGGTACGCTTATTGGCTGGTTAATCAACCGGAAATTCATCCGTCTGTTTATATTGATTCAATAAATGTGAGTGGACAAACAAAAGAAGAAGCTATTCTGACGTTGCAGAAAAAAATGGAGTCTAAATTGCAAGAAAAAGAATTAGTTTTGAGACTCGGGGATGAAAAATGGAGATTTCCCTATGAATCATTTGGATTTAAGTATGATTATAATGCTGCCGTAGATAAAGCACTTGACTTGGGTCGTCAGGGGAATATGTTACAGAATGCACTTGAAATTTACAGAATGCGGGAACGAGCTCATCATATTGAACTAAAAAACTCTTATGATGATGCTCTTATAGAGAATATTTTAGATATATTGCAAGAAGAAGTGGCAAGAGAAGGTGTTCCAGCAACCATAAAAAAAGAAGCAGGAAGCTTTGTTATCACTTCAGAGCAAGAAGGACGAGTGCTTGAACGAGAAGAAACAAAAGGGTCCATTCTTAAAGTTTTGTATGGAGAAAGAGGTAGACCTGTTGATCTTGTAACAGAAGTACGACCAGTGCATCCGACGGAAGCTCAGTTAAAATCCATAGATGGTGTCATTGGTGAGTTTAACACCAGATTTAATGCCGGGAATGTAGGAAGAACTTTTAATTTACAAAAAGGAGCTAATAGTCTTCAAGGGACATTATTATTGCCAGGAGAAGAATTTTCTTTCAACGAAACTACCGGGCCTAGAGTTGCTTCAGCTGGTTATCGTGAAGCGCCTGTTATTTTGCATGGTGAATTTGTGCCAGGTATTGGAGGGGGTATTTGTCAAGTGTCTACGACTCTTTACAATGCAGTCGTTAGAGCTAATCTGGATGTAGTAGAACGTAGAAATCACTCTTTGCCTGTTGCTTATGTTAATTTAGGCCATGATGCTACTGTTGCATATGGGGCCATTGATTTAAAATTTAAAAACAATTATCAGAGCCCTGTTTTTATTGATAGCTTTATTAATGGAAATAAACTCTACGTTCAAATATTTGGAAATAGTAATGAAGTAAAGCAAACTGTAAGCATGGCTTCTCATGTGACGCAAGTGATTGAGCCAGAAACAGAAGAAAAAGAAGACCCGGAATTATATGAAGGAGAGACTGTAATAGAACGTGAGGCTAAAAAGGGGTATCGGGTCATTACCTACAAAATTTATTATGAAAATGGTCAGGAAGTGAATAGGGAAGAACTATCAAGAGACTATTATCAACCAGTTCATGGGATAACATTAGTTGGAACAAAACCAAAATCACTTTTTGATGAATGGGAGGAGCCTTCTTTCTGGAATGATGATCAGGAAGAGAATGAAACCCAAGCTTTAGAAGGGTTTTAAGTATTGAAGAATATAAGGATGGGTGGTAATTGATGGATCAATACTTGTTCGATAAAGAGTTGGATTGTCCTGTTTGTGCTAATCATTTTGTGACAAAAAAACCGAGATTGCGAAAACTTCCAGTAGAAAAGAAGGACTCGGATTTTCATATTTGGTATAAAGCTGTGAATCCAGTTTATTATAATGTGTGGGTGTGTCCCAACTGTGGATTTAGCGCAACGGAAAGTGAATTTAATAAAGTTACAACGGATGAAAAGAAAATTATTTTGAAGAGTATTAGCGTGAAATGGAATAAAAGAGATTTTGGTGGAACTCGTACAGTAGGAATGGCTTTTGAGACTCATAAGTTAGCGTTGTTAGTGGCACAACTTCTAAACAAATCTAAAGGATACTTGGGAAGCCTTTGCCTTCGACTTGCCTGGTTGTACCGGGAGGAAGAGAATAGGGAGCAGGAAGAGGTGTATTTAAAACGTGCATTGGAGCATCTCGAGGATGCTTATACGCATGAGTCTTTTCCTATTGCAGGTTTAGAG
The DNA here is from genome assembly GCF_055383815.1 of Tindallia texcoconensis. NCBI lineage: Bacteria > Bacillati > Bacillota > Clostridia > Peptostreptococcales > Tindalliaceae > Tindallia > Tindallia texcoconensis. The sequence goes on along the minus strand of NZ_AP042431.1, from coordinate 261,987 downwards.
GAGGTACCACTGTCTTATTTAATTGGAGAACTAAAGAGAAAAACAGGGGAGCCTAAAAATGCAATATTTTGGTTTGGGAGAACACTAGATCATCCAGATATAAAATACAATCGAATGATCCAAATAAAAGCCAGAGACCAGTGGCAATTAGCCAGAGATGCGTATAAAAAGCAAAAGGAGAAAAGTGCCGATGATTGAGTATGTCATATCAACTAAACGCATCAAGAACTATCATTTCAAGCTAATAGCTTCTTCAGAAGGGCTAACAAACCTTGAATTTATACCCTTTGAAAAAGAGTTGAGTGCTCCGTTAGTAGAAAACCAAACGATAGAACAAAAGAAGGCTAGGCAGATTATAAACGAAGCTTTGCAAGAGCTTTCGGAGTACTTTAATCAAGAAAGAACTTATTTTAATATCCCGTTATCTTTAAAGGGAACTTTATTTCAAAAAGACGTGTGGAATGCATTAAGGAAGATTCCGTATGGAAAAGTGACTTCCTATGCTATGATCGCAAGCCACATAGGGAATCCAAAAGCATTAAGAGCAGTGGGGATGGCCAATCAAAAAAACCCATTGCCCATCTTGATTCCTTGTCATCGGATTATCGGAAAAAGTGGTCACTTAACAGGCTTTGGAGGAGGACTGAATACTAAACAAATGCTATTGGAATTGGAAGGACATTCTATTAATTCCATGAAGATAACGGAGGGGAAATCATGGCTTCAGAAAATAAATTGACCCTTGTTACCGGAGGTGCGAGAAGTGGGAAAAGCAGCTTTGGAGAAACTTTAATGGGTGAAAAGTGTCAAAAAGTACTCTACATTGCCACAGCGGAAATCCTAGATGATGAAATGAAAGAACGAGTTCGTAAGCATCGTGAGGATCGACTAGAAGGGTGGTTAACCTTAGAGGCATATAAATTCTTTGATAAACATCTTTCAACTTATCAAGGTAAAGTGGAAGGAGTTTTTGTGGACTGTATTACGTTAATGGTAACACGCCTTATGATGGATTTTTGGAAAGATGATTGGGAGTCTATTTCATCAGAAGCGGTAAACAAAGTGGAAAAGAACATAATGAATGAAGTGGATGGACTTATAACAGGACTTATGAAACTAAATATGCCAGCTATCATAATAACCAATGAAGTAGGAAATGGAATTGTCCCCCAAAATCGGATGGCTCGTGAATTTCGTGATATTGCAGGGAGAATTAACCAACAGATAGCGCATGCATCACAGGAAGTTTATTGGGTAGTGTCAGGAATTCCTGTCAAAATAAAATCTTAGTAGTAGAGAAGGAAAAATGCCTTGCAACGGAGGAATAGAATGAGACATATAATACAGGCCTTACAATTTCTTACAACGTTACCTTTCCCAGACACTGGGTTATGGCAAGAAAACGACTATCGTCATATGGCTTTTTATCCATTGGCTGGATTTTTAATTGGACTTATTTTAGCAACAGTGGATTACTTGCTTTTTTCACTTGTTCCCATTCATGTTTTAGCTGTGCTATTGTTAGCGGTTTCTTTTTTTTTGACTGGTGGTATTCATGCAGATGGTCTTGCGGATACAGCCGATGGTTTTTTTTCTGGAAAAAGCTGTGAAGGTATTCTTCTTGCCATGAAAGACAGTAGGTTGGGGACCCACGGTGTAATGGCTTTAATACTTGTTTATTTGCTAAAGTTTGCTTTGTTGATAGCGTTACTACCATCACTACGATGGTGGGTTCTTATCATGATGCCGGTATTTGGTCGTTTGGCGCTGGTCTTCGGATCTTACCGTACGAATTATGCCAGGCCAAAGGGATTAGGGAATTTTTACATAGGAAAAATTACAATTAGAGAAGTCTTGATAGCTTCCTGCATAGCACTGATAGGAACCATTCAACTTCCTTTGGCATGGAGTTATTTCATATGTATGCCTATTTTTGTCCTTTGGTATACACATATCATGCATAAAAAAATTGGTGGGATGACAGGAGATACATTAGGAGCATTAATGGAATTGACGGAAACACTGTTTTTATTGTGGATGGTTATAGGATTTGGGGGGAGTTAAAATGCGAATAGTTTTAGTGAGACATGGAGAAACCGATGATAATACAAATCAAAAGTTGAGTGGTTGGACGGATACAGAGTTGAATCTTAAGGGTATTCGCCAAGCACATTTAATTGCCCAGAGACTAAAAGGTATGGCTATTCAGCGGATCCTCTCGAGTGACTTGAAACGTGCTGTTAAAACGGCAGAGATTATTGGACAGCATCAATCTGATTCAGTCTTTCATGAAAAACTGATGGGACTAAGAGAAATGCATTTTGGTGCGTTGGAACAATTATCGATGAAAGAAATAAAAACCTTGTTCCCGCAGGAGTATGAAAATATTCATAGGGAAGGGATGGAGTATACTTTTCCTGATGGCGAAAATTTATTTGACTTTCATCACCGTGTGGTGGATACCATGAATGCTTATTTGAAACGGAGAAAAACAGATGAAACGATTCTTGTTGTTGCCCATTCTGGAACTATTCGCTGTATGCTCGCACATTGGATAGTTGGAAATACGGATGGCCACTGGCGATTTTTGGTAGAGCACTGTAGCGTTAGCATAATTGATAATGCCTTAAACTATCCTTATATTCAAATACTGAATGATACCTGTCATTTTAAGGAACAGGAGGAATCTTAATGATAAAATACCGAAAAAATATATGCTCTATAGTCTTAGTATTAAGTTTCATGAGTGTCATGCTAGTAGGATGTGAGTTTACAGAAGGAAATACACAAGAGATTGAACTCTCTGATCAGCTCCGAATTATTTCTCTTTCTCCAAGCCAAACAGAAAATTTGTTTAAATTAGGGTTGGAAGATACTATTATTGGTGTTTCAGATTACTGTGATTATCCAGAAGCAGCGCTTCAAATCGAAAAAATGGGAAGCTCATGGACTGTAAACCTTGAACGAATCGTTGAAATGATGCCAGACATGGTTTTTGTATATGGAGAATCTCATCAAGAAGCATTGGAACAAATGCGTGCGTTGAGTATTCAAGTCATCAATATTGAACCAGAATCATTGGAAGATGTGTTTCAATCAATTCTTTTAACAGGAGAGCTGACTGGGACATCGCAGGAAGCAAAGGCATTGGTAGAGGAGTTAGATGCTGAAAAACAACAAATTGTTGATAAAGTTAAAGGAAAAACACCGGTACCAGTGTTTTATCAAGTATGGGATGAGCCCTTGCAGACGGCTGGGCCAGACTCTTTTATTCATGAATTAATAACACTAGCTGGAGGTGAAAACATTGCAAAAAATGCCGAAGGCGCTTACCCAATGTATAGCGTTGAGGCGTTAGTAGAAAACAACCCAGAAATATATTTTATGCCGCCTCATGTCAGTGATTATGGGGATATGACAAAAGAAATGAAAGAGTCTTTTCGCGATGAAATACGACAACGACCAGGCTATGATCAGATTAAAGCGATTCAGAATGATCGAATTGAGTTACTAGAACCTAACATTGCCTCAAGACCAGGTTATCGGATTATACAAGGCCTGCGTGCTTTCGCAGAGGCCATTCATCCTGAGGTGTTTTAATTATGAAAACCTTCTCTGCCAAGATGTATTTTTCAATCATGGTGCCTATAACTTTTTTTATAATTATCATTGCTTCATCTATGGGAGCTGCAACGATTACGCCAAGGGACGCTTTGAGGATTATTATGTCAGTGTTCCCTTATTTCAACTCTTTTATAGATCTTTATCAAATATCGGATTCTGCAGTTTCAATTATCCTCTATATTAGGCTACCAAGAATTTTCTTAGCGTTTTTGGTAGGATATGGACTTTCTGTGGTGGGATCTGCCATGCAGGGTGTGTTAAAAAATCCTATGGCGGATCCATTTATTATTGGTACATCATCAGGGGCTGCATTGGGTGCAGCGGTGGCGATTGTTCTTAAGTTAAATCAAAGCTTCCTAGGCTTTGGTGCTGTGTCCGGGATGGCTTTCCTTGGAGCGTTATTGTCTACAGGGATTGTTTATCAATTAGCTCGAACAGGAAGTCGCGTTCCGGTGACCACATTACTACTGGCTGGAATAGCAACCGGTCAGTTTTTTAGTGCCATCTTATCCTTTGTAATGGTGATGGCATCACAGGATATATCTAGTATAGTTTATTGGACTATGGGGAGTTTTTCGGCTCGAGGATGGCACCATGTGATGCTGATTATTATCCCTGTGCTCTTTGGTTCAGGTGTACTGATGGTTTATGCTAGAGACCTTAATTTATTGCTAATTGGAGAAGAAACAGCTCATAACACTGGTGTGGAAGTAGAAAAAGTAAAGACGGTTGTTCTGTTTGTGAGTACATTGATGACTGCTTTTGTTGTTTCTGTTAGTGGCATCATTGGTTTTGTTGGTCTGATTATTCCTCATATTACTCGAATATGGGTGGGTCCAGACCATAAAACCTTGATACCTGCGTGTGGTATTTTAGGTGGTGCTTTCCTGGTAGTGGCAGATACTTTTTCAAGAACCATCATTGCACCGACAGAGTTACCTGTTGGCATTTTAACTGCCTTAGCCGGAGCTCCGTTTTTTGTGTATTTGCTTAAAAAAGCCAGAAAAATGGAATAGGGAATAGGAAGGTTATTATGGGGAAAAAAATCGAAATAAGTGAATTGAGTTTTTTATATGATAAAGAAAAAATATTGAACTCGTTAAGTTTTATCATTGCCGAAGGAACCTTTTTAAGTATTATTGGACCAAATGGTTCTGGAAAAACTACTTTGTTGAAAAACATTGCTCGCAATCTTTCTCCTACTCTTGGAAAGGTGATTTTGGATGATGAACCCTTGAGTGATTATCCTACAAAAAAATTAGCAGGAAAACTAGCGGCTGTACATCAAAATCCTGACATTAGTCATTCTTTTCGAGTATATGATGTGGTGTTGATGGGAAGGAATCCATATATAAAACGATTTTCACGAGAAACAGATCAAGATATAAAAATTGTAGATCAAGCCATGATAAACACACATGTTTTTGAGCTTCGTGATAGATATATAAATGAATTAAGTGGAGGAGAAAAACAGCGGGTTATGATAGCAAAAGCCTTAGCACAAGAACCTGAAGTACTATTGTTAGATGAACCCACCTCTTCTCTTGATATCCATCATCAGATAGAAGTTCTTGAATTATTAAAAAATCTGAATCAAAATAAAGGGATTTCCGTCATCGTTGTTTTGCATGATTTAAATATGGCAGCTCGATACAGCAAGGAAATTCTTTTGCTCTACAAAGGGGATGTGTTAACTTTAGGAAGAACAGAAAAAGTAATGACAGCAGAGAATCTTCAAAAAGCCTATGGAGTAGAAATGATTGTAGATCGGAACGTATATACTGGAAGTTTGCAAGTGTGTCCGATTGCTGTAAAAAAAGAAAAAGAAGCTAGGCTGCCAAAGAGAATACATATCATATGTGGTGGAGGTGCTGGGAAAGAACTCATTCAAAGGTTATATCGGGAAGGATATCAAGTTTCCGTCGGTGTTGTTAATCAAGGAGATAGCGATTGGGAGTTGGCAAAAAAACTAAATTTGAAAATTGTCGAAGAAAAAGCCTTTGAAGATATCTCGGAAAGCGTCTTAAAACAGGCGTTAACTACGGCTTGGGAAGCGGATGCAGTTATTTTGACATCGATTCCTTTTGGAAGGGGAAATGTAGAAAATCTTACAGTGGCAGAAAGGCAAATTCAGAATGGAAGGCTACTTCTTTTTTGGAATCAGTACCCTAAAGGAATATCTGTAGACTTTGTGGCTGGGAAAGGTCTTATGCGGATGGATGTGTTAAAAACAAAAGGAATGATAGAAAATAATAACCTGAATGAATTAATAAAACAAATGGAGGTAATCTTATATGGGGAATAAATCGTTGATGCTACAGGGGACAGCTTCTTCTGTGGGGAAATCTGTTCTGACAGCGGCTTTTTGTCGTATTTTTAAAGAAGATGGATGGAGGTCTGTACCGTTTAAATCTCAAAATATGGCTCTGAATTCTTTCATTACAGAAGAAGGACTGGAAATGGGGAGAGCTCAGGTGTTTCAGGCTGAAGCAGCTGGAATAACGCCTAAGGCATGCATGAATCCAATTCTTCTCAAACCAACAGGTGAAAAAAATGCACAGGTTATTGTAAATGGAAAAGTGTATGGAAATATGAACGCTGCAGAATATCATGCCTTTAAACCACAACTAAAGGACACAATTTACGAAGCTTTTCAAGAAGTGCAAAAAGACTCAGATGTGGTAGTAATAGAAGGTGCTGGAAGTCCTGCTGAAATTAACTTAAAACAAAATGATTTAGTAAACATGGGGATGGCTGCTATGGTAGATGCACCAGTTCTTTTGATTGGTGATATTGATAGGGGTGGTGTTTTTGCATCGATATACGGTACTATTATGCTTTTGGAGGAAGAAGAACGCAAACGAATAAAAGGCATCTTAATTAATAAGTTTCGAGGGGACTTAGAAATTCTTAAGCCTGGACTTAAACAATTAGAAGAGTTGACGGGTTTACCGGTTTTGGGGGTTATTCCATATGGTGGTTTTGATATTGAAGAGGAAGATGGAGAAGCAGAAAGACTAAAGCGTGTGGAGCAAAAGGAAACAACGTTGGATATTAGGGTACTTCGTTTACCTAGGATTTCTAATTTTACTGACTTTCATTGGCTAGAAACCCATCCATCTGTCTGCCTCACCTATATTGATAAAGCAGAAGAAGTGGGAACTCCTGATTTATTAATTATTCCTGGTACTAAAAATACACTGGCTGATTTAGCCTTTCTGAAAGAGAAAGGAATTGTCGAGGAAATACTTAAAGTAAGGTGTCAAGGTACAATGATTGCTGGTATATGTGGAGGATTTCAAATGTTGGGGACAAAGCTATTGGATCCTGAGGGCGTGGAAAGTCAGATAGGTGAGTTGGAAGGAATAGGATTACTGGATGTAGAAACCACTTTTTTTCCAGAAAAAATTACGACTCAAGCTAAAGGAGAGGTCCTAGCGGGTTGTTTTTATGATGGAATGCCAGCTATTCAAGTTGGAGGATATGAAATTCATATGGGAAAAACAAGAATTAATAGTAATGTGAATCCTTTTGCCATGATCATTGACGAAACCGGTGTTCCGATACGTGCGGATGGTGCTGTTTCTGAAGATGGTAAGGTATGGGGAACCTATCTACATGGAATTTTTGACCACGAAATATTTAATCGAGAATTACTTGGATTCATTGCAGATCAAGAAAAAGGTAAAGCGATGGTTGAACGAGAATCCTTTATAGAATATAAAGAAAAACAGTATAAACTTTTGGCTGAAACAGTTCGTGAGTCAGTTGATATGCAACGAATTTATGAAATTTTGGAGGGCTCCAGTCAATGATAATAGTAACGGCGTACTTGCTAGATCAATTACTGGGTGATCCGGAAAAATGGCCACATCCTGTCCGTTTAATTGGTAAAATGATTCAAATGTTTGAAAAAATTCTTTACCCAAAAAAAACACAATTAAAGAACACGCTTCTCTTAAGGGGTTTTTTACTAACCGTATTGGTTTTGATGGGTACCACTTTGATTATTATTGGGTTTCAAAAAATTTTTGCATCGCTTCACTGGATTTTAGGGCTGGTTTTTTCGATATACCTTGCGTATACCACCTTGGCTGTGAAAAACTTACAGCAGGCTTCTGTTGAAATATATAATTATTTAGAAAAGGATGATCTCATAAGGGCTAGAAAATCCCTTTCGATGATTGTGGGAAGGGAAACTGATAATCTAGACGAATCAGAAGTAACTCGTGCAGTCATTGAAACTGTCGCAGAAAATTTTTCTGATGGTGTAGTAGCCCCTTTACTCTACTTGTTTTTAGGAGGACCGTTGTTAGCAACTATATACAAAGCTATTAATACAATGGATTCGATGATTGGATATAAAAATCAACGGTATCTTTATTTTGGTAGATTTGCAGCTAGACTGGATGACCTGGTGAACATTATTCCTGCGAGAATCTCTACACTTTTTTTGGTGATTGCTGCTTTTGTCAATGATCTTAACTGGAAACAAGCATGGAAAATGATGCTTCGTGATAGAAAACAGCATAGCAGTCCAAATGCAGGGTATCCGGAATCGGCGGTAGCAGGAGCACTGGAAACCCAATTAGGTGGAGATAATATTTATTTTGGTAAAAGAATCAGTAAACCTACTATGGGAGATCAAATAAGAGCGATTGAAAGAGGAATGATTCTAGAAACCATAAAATTAATGAATGTAGCTTCGTTTATGATTGTAATGATAATGACAGCATTTTTGATCTGGATAGGAGGATTTGAATGGAACACGGCGGTAATATTTTAAAAATTGGCAGAGATAATGGAATAAATCATTTTCAATTAGATGATTTCAGTGCTAACATTAGCCCTCTGGGTATACCAGAAGGACTGAAAACGATTTTAGCGGATACTCTTCAAACAATGTCTGTCTATCCAGATCCAGAGTATTTGGAACTACGTAGTGCAATAGCAAGGTATGCAGGCGTTAATAAGGATAGAATTATCCCGGGTAATGGAGCTGCTCAAATTATTCATGATGCTATTAGGTTTTTAAAACCGATCAAAGCCATGTTAATGGCACCGACTTTTAGTGAATACGAAGCGGCATTACGAACTACCAACAGCCAGATTGATTACTTTTATACTTGTTCAGAGCAATTGTTTTCTTTAAATGAAATGGATTTGATTCGTTCCTTAGATGAGTCTTTTGATTTACTTGTCTTGTGCAATCCCAATAATCCAACTGGATCACTTTTGCCAAGGGAGGTGGTTCTAAAAATTCTGAAACACTGCCGTGAAATTGGATGTCAAGTGATAATTGATGAAGCGTTCATGGATTTTGTTGAAAAAGAAGGGACCTACTCAATGCTTTCCTTTGTGACACAATGGGATAATTTGATGATCGTACGGGCTTTTACGAAAATATTTGCAATTCCTGGTTTAAGACTAGGATATGGTGTCTATGGCTGTTTAGATAAAGCGAAAAACCATGGGGATAAAATGATTCCTTGGAGCATTAATGCATATGCAGATGCAATGAAATCATTTATTAATAAAAAGGAAGCAAAAGAGTATGTGGGAAAAGTTAAAAATATCATTCATTATGAACGAAACAGGATATTTCACGAAATTGAAAAGATGCAGTATTTTTTCGTCTTTCCGTCAGTTGTTAACTTTCTTTTGGTTCGGATTGAAAGCAATGATAGGATGTCTGTTAAAAAGTTATGGGAGCAATTGTTGAAAGATCATATTCTGATCAGGGATTGTTCAAATTTCAGAGGGCTACCAAAGGATTGTTTTCGGATTGCTATTAAAAATAAAGAAGAGAACCAACGATTAATTGATTCTCTAAAGAAAGCCCACGAGACTATTTAATGCTGTAAACAATGCTGAAGGTGTTGGAGCCGCAGTGGCTTGAAATAACACAACCGGCCTCTGTGATCATTAGTTCTTTTGGAGAGAGGGTTTTATTTAAATGGCTCCAAAGACGATTTGCGGTTTCAGGACAGAAGGAATGGTTGACAATTATTCGATCTGTATCTATGGGCTGAGACTCTACTTCTGTGAAGCCCATCATTTCCTCCAGCAACTTTTCTCGCTTGCCTCTCACTTTTTTTTGTACGATAATTTTACCATTAACCACATGGAGGATCGGTCGAATACGAAGCATATTCCCAACAATATTTTCCATAGAGGAGCATCTACCGCCCTGGTATAGATACTGGAGTGTATCTACAGCAAAAAAAGTTTTGACTTTTGGCACCATTTCTCGAAGATTTTTGGTGATTTCATCCATGCTTTTTCCTTTCATAACAAGATCAGAAGCTTTTAAAACCAATATCCCAATACCAGCGGATAAATTCAATGAGTCGATAATTTCAATTGTATGATCTGGAAACTCTGAAGCAGCTATTTTAGCATTCTGTATAGTTGAAGATATTTGTGAAGACAGGCCAATGTATATAATCCGCTGACCCGAATCAACAATTGGTTTAAAATAGTCGATGAAATCCTTGGGAGAAGGACTGGATGTTTTAGGGTAGATGCCCGTTCGGTTCACTTTTTCGTAAAGCATTTTTGGATCCATATCGATGGTATCGCGAAAGACTTCTTGATCAAAATGAACATATAAAGGAACAACGTCTATATTTCGTTGTAACAATTCATTTTTAGGTAAGTCGCTAGTACTGTCGGTTATAATTCGTATGTTGTGCATTATTTATGCCTCCTTGATATAATCACGCATGTCGATTATATTATAACGAAAACCTCCTTTAAATTCCAGCGTTGGTGTGACTTTCCTTAGGATTTACTAAAAAAAAGTTTTTCTATTCGTTTATGAAGCGTAGCAATAGATTTCTCTGGAACGTTCATTTTAGAGGAAAAAGCCTGTGTGATTCCAAAGTCATCTCTAAAGTGCATTGGGATAAGAAGACTAGGCTTTACTTTTTCAAAAAAATACTGACCGGCTAGGTAATAGGAGTCGCCTAGTCGCGGATCTACAGGTACGAAAGCTACATCTATATTTTGGTGATAGATCAATTCAATTTCTTTTTTAAACTCTTGCTCTTCTTGTTTCTGTTTTTCTAAAGAGAAGTCTTGCCAATGCCACCAGTTTAAGTCTCCTGAATGAAAAAAAGACAATTGATCAACATTCACAAGAAAAGAAACTCCTTCATCAGTGGAGCCATAGCTTTTAATGGTTACTTCATTAATTTTTAAAAAATCCCCAGGGTTTACAAAATGAAAATTTTGTTGCTGACCGACAGGTACATCAGAGCTAAAGATATAGTGAATATTTGAATGGTGTTGAGACCAGCTGAGTATTTCTGGCATAAAATGATCACTATGGTGATGGCTTACAAAAACATAAACATTATCTTTTTCTTTCAATAATTTCGAATCGATCCACCCTTCTGTCGAATTCGGTGTTTTTTCATCGAGTGGCAATACATAGTCGAATACAAGGAAGTGATTAATCGTATCTACTGAAAATCCACTATGATAAAAATGTGTGATAGAACTGGTCATTGGTTTCATGGGATAACAACTCCTATAAGAGGTTTAACATATGGATACCCCAAAATAAGAAAATTTCACAGATAAAGCCAGATTGCAGGTGCAATGAAATATGGTATAATCTGTGTAATCATTACGACATTCGTTTCGGGAGGAAAATATGGCACTAAATATTGTATTACATGAACCAGAAATACCACAAAACACAGGAAACATTGCAAGGACATGCGTTCTTACGGGAGCGAGTCTTCATATCATCAAACCTATGGGTTTTTCTTTGGACAGTAGACAGGTGAAACGTGCAGGCTTAGACTATTGGCACTTATTGGATTTGCATGAATACGAAAGTTTTGAAGAATTTTTAACGGTACATCCATCCAGCAATATATACTGTGCAACAACGAAAGCCAAATCTCTGTATAGTGATTATGTGTATCCGAAGCCAACGTACCTTCTTTTTGGAAAGGAAACAGCAGGCTTACCTGATGATATTTTAAATCGATTTTTGAATTACCTAACAAAAGTACCTATGATTAGTCATCGTGATGCAAGGTCTTTAAATCTTTCTAATGCGGTTGCTTTAATGTCCTATGAAGTATTAAGACAGTGGGGATTCCCCAAAATGCTCTAGGGAAACCATGGATCGAGATCTGGGTTTTGGGGAGGAAATGTTGGGAGGAGGAAGCTAAGGGTTATAATTTATAGAAATGGGAGGGATTTATGTGAAATATGCAGTGATCCGTGGGGAAGGATATACGTTGGTTCATGTGCCTGATTTTGTAAGGCACAACAGTGTCTTTGCGTCTATGGAAAAAAGGGTGGATACAAACTCTTCCTTTTTGGCTGAACTACCAAAATCATTAAGGTCTTTTCAGGATGTAGTGGAATATATGCCTCATCAAGTGTATATTGGAGAAATGTCTCCAGAAGATTTGAGGCATTATGATTTACCTTGGTATGATAAGCCGGCTGAAAATGCTGAACGTTTTGGTGCTCATGGAGAAATTATGAGCCAAGATGAATTTGTAGGAGTATTAAAGATGGCGGATGTATTTGAGTTGATACGATTAGAAAAGGGATTTGTATCAAAAATAAGAAAAAAATTGATGCAACATCCTCTATTTAACGAAGCAAGACTTCGTCGTTTAAAAGAAGGGGAAACAGAAGAGAATATTGTATATCATATCAAGAATATGAAGGCGATGCCTCTGATTATTGATGATCAAGTAGTTGGGTGTGTGAAACGAGCTCATGAGTTTGATCCAAACTTGACAGCTGAAGTATTTTTTGAGAACATTGTGACAAAAGCTTCGGGGATGCTAACCGCATGGAATCTCATGGATCGAAATCAAATTGAAGCTTCTGAAATAGATTATGTTATTGAGTGCTCTGAAAGTGCTGCCGGTGATATGAATCAAAGAGGTGGCGGAAACTTTGCGAAAGCTGTGGCAGAGGGGATAGGAGCTGTAAATGCTTCGGGATCGGATACACGTGCTTTTTGTGCAGCACCTGTGCATGCTATTCTGGAAGCTTCAGCCCTAGTGCAGGCAGGTATTCATCGAAATGTATTGGTGGTTGCTGGCGGAACTTCAGCAAAGCTTGCGATGAACGCCAAAGAGCATATTCGTAGAGGGATGCCAGTTTTAGAAGATATGGTGGCGGGGTTTGCCGTGTTGATTGGTGAGAACGATGGTTTGAATCCTATCATTCGAACTGATCTTATGGGAAAACACACCGTATCTACAGGATCATCCCCTCAAGCAGTCATCACTTCATTAATTACAACTCCTTTAGATAAGGGAGGTCTCAAGTTAAAAGATGTTGATCGATATTCTGTAGAAATGCAAAATCCTGACATTACAAGGCCGGCAGGGGCAGGAGATGTTCCAGAAGCTAATTATAAAATGATTGCAGCCTTAGGAGTTAAACGAGAAGAATTGGATCAAAAAGAAGTCTCTACTTTTGCTGAAAAACATGGATTTCCAGGATGGGCACCTACACAAGGGCATATACCATCTGGAATACCCTATATTGGACACGCACGGAAAGCCATTCTGAATGGAGATATTACACGAGCTATGATTATTGGAAAGGGAAGCTTATTTCTAGCAAGGCTCACAAATCAGTTTGATGGCATTTCCTTTGTACTTGAAAAAAACAAAAGTGACATAGAAGATCGATCTGATAAGACCATGTCAGAAGAAGATATGCGAAAAATGATGGCTAAGATGATGAGAAGAATGGCTAAAGAACTATTAGAGGAAGAAACGAATGAAGACTGAGGTGTAAATCAATGACAGAACAAAAGGATACTCGTAACATTATGAGCCACCTACTTGATGAAATGGCAGATATGTTAGAAACGAGTAAAAAAACTGGCAAGATTAAAATCGGATTGACAACACATGGAAGAGAAACGGACATTGAGAATTGGATAAAAGCTGCTGAAATTACTACGGCTCAAAGTTGTGACTTTGAAGTGGTATTAATTGGTCCTAAACAAAAAACTGAATTACTACAGTTTGAAGCGTTAAGTGAAGAGCAGGCGCATCATAAAATGGAAACGATGCTGAAACACGGAATTATTGATGCGTGTATCACTACGCATTACACATACCCTATGGGAGTTGCATCTGTAGGTAAAATGACTACCATGGGAAAGGGTGAACAGATGTACCTAGCAACAACATCTGGTTCATCTGCGATTAATAGAGGAGTTGCTATGACCCTGAATGCACTATATGGCATCATTGTTGCAAAAACCATGGGAAACAGAAAACCTAAAGTGGGAATTTTGAACGTGGAAGGCGCCAGACAAGTGGAAAAAGCATTACTTCAGATGAATGATCGTGGGTATTCTATCCAATTTGCAAAGTCCATGAGATCAGATTCTGGGTGCATTATGAGAGGAAATGACATTATTGCTGGTACACCCGATGTATTGGTACAGGATTCTCTTACTGGCAATATAACCATGAAGATGTGTGCTTCATTTATGAGTGGTGGCCACGTTGAAACTATTGGAGCTGGTTATGGACCAGGAATTGGTGAGTTTTATGATCAAATTATCATGGTTATTTCCAGAACGTCAGGGGAACAAGTGATAGAAAATGCTATTCGTTTTGCGGCCCAATTAGTGAGGGGAGATCTAATAACTGTTGCAAAAAGAGAATTTCAAAGTGCTCGAAGAGCAGGCTTAACAGATATTCTTGATGGGATGCAGATGATTAAAAATAACAACACACAGGAAAAGTCAGTGATAACACCATTGGGGGAACCAGTGACCCATGGAATTACTGGCATTGATATCATGGATGTAGAGCATGCTATGCAGCTTTTATGGAAAGAGGAAATTTACGCTGAAAGTGGCATGGGGTGTACAGGACCAGTTCTGTTGGTGAGTGAAAAAAATCTAGATCTAGGAATAGAACAGTTGAAAAAATCTGGCTATTTAGTCTATCAAGAAAAAGAGTGTTGAAGCAATCGGTGAATATGCAAAAAATATGCCAAATTGATAATAATTTTGTTTTTGACTTTATGATTTGTCAAAAAAATGGTATAATGTTCTTGATAAGCCAACAGCGGAAAATAGCTTGTATGGTCGAATCAGGAGGCGATGAATATGGAAATGGGCTTTAACCTTAATCTGGAGCAGACACAAAAATTAGTTATGACGCCCCAGTTACGTCAAGCCATTAAGATATTGCAATTCACATCCTTGGAACTTGAAGAATACATTGAACAACAAATTGAAAATAATCCTATGATTGAAATCAGTGAAGAAGATAAGAAGGTTAAAGAAGAGCCAGTAGAAGAACAAAAAGTTGACTGGAAAGAGTACGCCGAGGACTTTGATAATTACGAATATTGCAAAGAGGCTTTTCATCATAATAGTGATAATGATTTCAATTATGAAAACATTATTTTTCAAAACCCAACGTTACAAGATCATTTGCTATTTCAATTTAATATGACTTATTTAGAAGCGGAGTTTCATGAAATAGGCGAGTACATTATTGATAGTCTAGATGACAATGGTTATTTACGAGTATCTGTCAAGGAAGTTGCAGAACACTTGCATCAGGAAGTAGGTACTGTGGAAAGTGTTTTGGGCATTATTCAAACCTTTGATCCACATGGCGTTGCAGCTCGTGATCTTAGTGAGTGTTTGATGATTCAATGCCGTCAATTAGGCATTGAAGATGAAAACGTTTACACCATAATTGATTCTTGTCTTGATGAAGTTGCCAGCAACAAATCCCCTCTGATTGCAAAAAAATTAAACATTTCTACGGAACAAGTACAGAATATCTGTGATTTCTTAAAAACCCTTGAGCCTAAACCTGGAAGGAAATATGCCAGTATTGACAATCGGTATGTGGTACCAGATGTAGTGGTAAAGAAAATTGGAAATGATTACTATATTGTTCCTAATGATCGAAATACACCACGATTAACGATTCGGAAAGATTATAAAAAAATGTTGTCTAATGGTGTGGAGAATGATGAGGCGGTTAAGTTTTTGAATGATAAATTTAATAACGCGATGTGGCTTATTAAGAGTATTGAACAGCGAATGCAGACCATCTATAAAGTAGTAGAAAAAGTAGTGGAAAAGCAAAGATGCTTTTTTGAATATGGAAAAAAACATCTGAAACCAATGACTCTCAAAGAAATTGCTGAAGAAATTGATGTGCATGAATCTACAGTCAGCCGTGCAACGAATGGAAAATATGTGGAAACACCTGTTGGCACTTTTGAACTTAAATATTTCTTTTCCAGTGGCGTTTCGAATGATGCTGGTGATGGTTTTGCATCTGAAAGCATTAAAAACTATATTCGTGAAATTCTTGAGGAAGAAGACGCTAAAAAGCCCTTAAGCGATGATCGGATTGCTACTATATTGGCGACAAAAGGTATTAAAATATCTAGAAGAACCGTCGCAAAATATCGGGAAGATATGAAAATTCCATCCTCTTCCAAAAGAAAACGATATTAAATAGTAACAGCTTGAAAATGATTTATCTTTTCGCATATAATGAGAGCAGTGCATAGTGTAAATGCACCTGTTCTTTTTTTATTGATGTTGTGAATAATATCTTTGCAGTAAAAATACTGTTCTTGAACTGGGGAATATGGGTATCTATCCACACAAGGTTCACAATATCAGTGATGAACCATTTCGCAAAGATTATTAAATCGAATTTAGTCCTTAAATGAAGGAGGAAAGCTATGTCAATTTTAAACAAAAGAAGAATGAAAGACATGAAATTGGAAGGCGAAAAAGTTCTAGTGAGATGTGATTTTAACGTACCTATGGATAAATCAGGAAGCATTACGGATGACAGTCGTATTAGAGCGTCTTTACCAACAATTGAATATCTTCTTAAGGCCAATGCCTCAATTATTTTAATGTCCCATCTTGGAAGACCGAAGGGAGAGGCGAAGCCAGGGTTAACACTTGAACCTATTGCCACAAGGCTAGAAAAATTACTAAAGATTAAGATTCGATTTGTGGATGACGATTTAGTGACGGGGAAAAAAACACAACAAATAGCAGAGACTTTAAAGCCAGGTGAAATCATGTTGATTCAAAACTTGCGATTTCGAAAAGAAGAAGAAAAAAACGATGCTTCCTTTAGTAAAGAGCTGGCTAAACTTGGAACAGTTTATGTGAATGATGCTTTTGGAACAGCACATCGTGCCCATTGCTCCACTGCAGGATTGGCTGATTTTTTGCCTTCTGCCATGGGTTTTCTTATTGAAAAAGAAGTTGACATTATGGGAAAAGCACTTGAAAAACCTAAAAAACCATTTGTAGCGGTTTTAGGGGGGGCAAAAGTGTCTGATAAAATAGGTGTGATTGAAAACTTAATGGATAAAGTAGACGTTGTTTTAATTGGTGGTGGGATGGCTTTTACCTTTCTAAAGGCAGAAGGATTTGAAATTGGACAATCGCTTTTGGAAGAAGATAAGATAGAAATGGCACGGGACTTAATATTTAAAGCAGAAAAAAAGGGAGTAGCCTTTATATTGCCTGTAGATGTAGTTTCTGCTAGTGAGGTGTCGGAAAACGCTCCCTATGAAATAGCTGAAATTCATCAAATACCAGAAAATGGAATTGGCGTAGATATAGGCCCTAAAACCATAGGTCTTTTTGAAGAGCGAATTGTGAATGCAAGTACAGTAATTTGGAATGGACCAATGGGTGTTTTTGAAATAAAAAACTTTGCGAAAGGGACAAAAGCAGTGGCGGAATCCATGGCTAAATCCAAAGCCATCACAATTATAGGCGGAGGAGATAGTGCGGCGGCTGTTGAAGAAATGGGTTTTGCTCAGTCTATGACACATATTTCCACTGGTGGTGGTGCTTCTTTGGAATTTTTGGAAGGAAAATTATTGCCTGGTATAAAAGCCATAGCTGAGAAACAGTAGTGGATTTAGTCAACCATGAAATCCATTTGAAAGGAGATTTTTATGAGAATTCCGTTTATTGCAGGGAATTGGAAAATGAATATGACTCGTCAATCAGGGATTGAATTAGTGGAATCTATCTCAAAAGGGATGGGAAATACGGATGTTGAGGTGGCAGTTTGTTGTCCAGCCACTCTATTGCATAGTCTCCATGATGCGTTGAAGAATACGGGTATAAAACTTGGTGCTCAAAATATGCACTGGGAAAATACTGGTGCTTTTACAGGAGAAATATCGGGGGATATGTTGAAGGAAGCTGGGGTTTCTTATGTTATTTTAGGTCATTCCGAACGTCGTCAGATTTTTGGAGAGACAGACCATCAGATTCAAATGAAATTAAAAAAAGCATTTGAGAAACAGTTAATACCAATTCTTTGTATTGGTGAAACCCTTGAAGAACGGGAAGCAGAACGGATGAATGAGGTGCTTCACGCACAACTGCAAAAGGATACAGAAACCGTTACCGCGGCAGAAGCAGCTAAGATGGTGGTTGCTTATGAACCGCTTTGGGCGATTGGAACAGGGAAAACTGCAACGCCTGATCAGGCAGCAGAAGCAACTGGATTTATAAGACGGTGGTTGGCTACAAAATATGGAGACGATCTTTCTGAACAAATAAGAATTCTATATGGTGGTAGTGTAAAACCAGACAATATAACAGAAATTATGGAATCTAAAGATATTGATGGGGCATTGGTTGGTGGTGCCAGTCTAAAAGCTAAGGAGTTTGTTGGCATTATCAATTTCTAAAGTAGTTAAGCATCAGAGAGGAAGAACTTTTATGAAAAAGCCTGTTGTATTATTGATACTGGATGGATTGGGAATTGGTAAGAATACAAAAGGGAATGCTGTAGAAGCAGCAAAAATGCCAGTTTATAAACAACTAATAACAGAAAATCCAAAAACACAGCTTCAGGCCAGTGGATTTGCTGTTGGTTTACCAGATGGTCAAATGGGCAACTCGGAAGTTGGCCATTTAAACATAGGAGCTGGACGTGTTGTTTACCAGGAATTAACCCGTATTAGTCAATCTATAGAAGAGGGGCATTTTTTTGAAAATGATGTTTTAAGGAGCGCCATGCACTATGCAGCTTCTGAGGGTAAAACACTTCATTTAATGGGTCTTGTATCGGATGGTGGTGTACATAGTCATCTCAATCATCTTTATGCACTTCTGGAGATGGCTAAATTCCATGAAATAGAACAAGTTGCCGTCCACTGCTTTTTAGATGGTCGGGATACATCGCCGCAAAGCGCCCTTGACTATATTGAAGCATTAGAAGAAAAAATGATTTCTTTAGAAATTGGAAAAATAGCAACGATTTCTGGAAGATACTATGCTATGGATCGGGATAAACGCTGGGATCGTACTGAGATGGCCTATAAAGCAATGGTAACAGGTGAAGCTAGAGTTGCAGAATCGGCTCTGGATGCTATTAACCAGTCTTACTATCGTGGAGAGACAGATGAATTTGTTAAGCCTACAGTTATTAAGGGAGCGGAAGAAAACCTATATCAAATCAAGGACAATGATGCAGTTATATTTTTCAATTTCCGACCAGACAGAGCACGTCAGATGACAAGAGCCCTTGTGGATGAAGAATTTTCTTTTTTTGAAAGACCTAAAGGATACATCCCTCTTTATTGTGTTACGATGACGCAGTATGATAAGACTATGCTTGGTCCTGAAATTGCATTTGCACCCCAAAGTCTTCACAATACACTGGGAGAGGTTTTGTCAAAAGCTAATAAAAAACAGCTTAGGATTGCAGAAACCGAAAAATATGCACATGTCACATATTTTTTAAATGGTGGAGTAGAAGTGGCTTATGAAGGAGAAGAGAGAATTCTCGTTCCATCTCCCAAAGTAGCTACGTATGATTTGCAACCTGAAATGAGTGCGGCTAAAGTTACGGAGGCACTGCTAAGTCGAATGGAAAGTAATGATTTGGATTTAATTATCGTAAACTTTGCAAACCCGGATATGGTTGGCCATACTGGAGTAATGGATGCGGTGGTAAAAGCATTGGAAACCGTAGATGAATGCCTTGGAAGAATTGTTTTTAAAGTACTTGAGCAAAATGGTGCGATGTTGATTACCTCGGATCATGGGAATTCAGAAGAATTAGTAGAGGAGATAACAGGTAAAACCTTAACAGCCCATACAACCAATCCAGTTCCTTTAATAGCAGTTGGAATGGAAGGTGTTGAATTGTTAAGTAATGGAAAACTATGTGATCTGGCGCCTACGCTATTGGAAATCTTAGGATTGGAAAAACCTAAAGAAATGACTGGTAAATCACTTTTAAAATCATAAATACAAGGAATGAGGAGTGAAAGAAATGTCAATAATTGCAGATGTTTATGCACGAGAAGTTTTGGACTCTAGGGGAAATCCTACTATCGAAGTAGAAGTGTATTTAGAAGATGGAACCATGGGAAGTGCCATTGTTCCATCCGGTGCTTCTACCGGAATTTTTGAAGCTGTAGAGCTGAGGGATGGAGATGCAGACCGGTATCTAGGCAAAGGTGTTATGCAAGCTGTTGATAACGTAAATAGTGCTATTGCTCCAGAAATCATAGGCATGGATGCCACGGATCAAATTAGCTTAGATAAAAATTTGTTGACATTAGATGGTACGTCAAATAAAAGTAGACTAGGAGCCAATGCAATTTTGGGAGTCTCCATGGCAACTGCTAGAGCTGCGGCAAAAAGTTTGGAATTGCCGTTATTTCAATACTTGGGAGGCGTGAACAGCAAACATCTTCCAACTCCAATGATGAACATTCTTAATGGCGGTGCCCATGCAGATAACAACGTTGATATCCAGGAATTCATGGTGATGCCACTAGGAGCAAAGACCTTTAAAGAAGGTTTACGTATGTGTACAGAAGTGTATCATAATCTTAAAAAAGTTTTGAAAGAAAGAGGTCTAGCTACAGGTGTAGGGGATGAAGGTGGTTTTGCACCTAATCTAGAATCCAATGAAGAAGCATTAAAAGTTATCATAGAAGCCATTGAAAAAGCTGGGTATCAACCTGGCGAGGATCTGAAAATTGCTATTGATGCTGCAGCCTCAAGTTTTTACAATGAGGAAAAAAGTGTTTATGAACTGACAGGTGAAGGGGTTATTAAAACCGCCAGTGAGATGGTTGACTATTACGAAAGCTTGTTGGAAAAATACCCTATCATCTCCGTTGAAGATGGTCTAGCAGAAGAAGACTGGAGTGGATGGCAGGAAATGACAAAACGTTTAGGGCATCGTATTCAGATTGTAGGGGATGACATCTTCGTTACCAATACAGAGCGCCTTAAACGAGGGATTGAAGAAAAAAGTGCTAATTCAATTTTGATAAAACTAAATCAGATCGGCAGTATTACTGAAACCCTTGATACTATTGAAATGGCTAAGCGAGCTGGATTCACCTGCGTTATTTCTCATCGTTCTGGTGAAACTGAAGACAATACCATTGCAGATTTTGCGGTAGCAGTGAATGCTGGACAGATCAAAACTGGTGCACCGGCAAGAACAGACCGGGTAGCCAAATACAATCAATTACTGCGTATCGAAGATATGTTGGCCGATACAGCTGAGTTTGGTGGAAATGTTTTTTACAATCTGAAATAAAGAATAGCTTAATTCATCACCTAAGCCGAAGGAGATTTCCTTCGGCTTAGGCTTTGGCAAGCTAAGACCATATGAAGACTGCCTTAGAACAGTCTTTATTTACAAGTATTTGGATAGAGATGGTAGGAGGATTGAATAAATACATTGAAATTAAAAGATTGTTGATTTTAAAGTACCTCTATGATAGAATATCTTTGTTAACGACATAGCATAGGAGGTGTGAGCATGGGTGGATTTAGAATCGTTCTAATGATTTTACAAGTTATTGCATCAATTGTACTGATCGCAAGTATATTACTGCAGTCTGGTAAAAGCGCAGGTTTATCAGGATCAATTGCTGGTGGATCCGAGCAGCTTTTCGGAAAGGAAGGCAGAGGCTATGAAAGTGTTTTGAAAAAAGTAACTACAGCAGGTGCGATACTGTTTATTGTTGTTGCAATTATACTTGTTGCAATTCAGTAATAGAGTAAAAACTAAATAGGAGGGACACAGAAAAATGGGTTATTTTTATTTTGCACCTGTGGCAGGTGTCATTGCACTAATTTTTGCATTTATGTTGTCACAAAAAATAGAAAAAGTGGAAGCTGGAACAGATCGGATGAAAGAAATTGCTTCCTACATACATGAAGGGGCTATGACTTTCTTACAGAGGGAGTATAAAACCCTAGTAATATTTGTAGTGGTTCTAGCTGTGGTATTGGCTGTAGGAATTAATTTTCTAACGGCTGTGTGCTTCTTATTTGGAGCGTTGTTTTCTGGATTTGCTGGTTTTTTTGGCATGAAAGTGGCAACAAAAGCCAATGTTCGAACAGCTAATGCTGCTATGGAAGGTGGCATGAACAAAGCTCTAGGGGTTGCCTTCTCTGGGGGTGCTGTCATGGGGATGTCAGTAGTTGGGCTTGGTCTTCTCGGTGTGGGAGGATTGTTTATTTTTCTCACTGCTTCAGAAGGTGCTGAATCAGCGGCGTCCATTATTACCGGTTTTGCCTTAGGGGCATCTTCTATCGCTCTATTTGGACGTGTTGGTGGTGGCATTTATACGAAAGCCGCCGATGTAGGTGCAGATCTAGTTGGAAAGGTTGAAGCGGGTATTCCTGAAGATGACCCTAGAAATCCAGCAGTTATTGCGGATAATGTTGGCGATAACGTAGGGGACGTAGCTGGTATGGGAGCAGATCTTTTTGAGTCATATGTGGGGTCTATCATATCAGCTATTTCACTGGGATTGATTGCACATGGCATGAATGGTGCTCTATTTCCCTTAGTACTTGCGGCTGTTGGGATTATAGCGTCTGTTATTGCTACATTTTTTGTAAAAGGTGATGAAGATTCAGATCCAGCAAAAGCACTTCATCGTGGCACGTATGTGAGTGGTGCTATTACAGTAGTGGCAGCTTTCCTACTCAGCCGGTCTTTATTGGGAGATTTGGGAGGATTTTTAGCAGTTGTTATTGGCCTGATTGTGGGAATGTTAATTGGTAAAGTAACAGAAGTATACACATCAGGTGATTATGAAGCTGTTAAAAGGATTGCAAAACAATGTGAGACAGGACCTGCGACAACCATTATTAGTGGTTTGGCTGTAGGTATGCTTTCAACAGTGTGGCCAATCTTATTTATTGTAGTTGGAATTCTAGTTGCTTACGCATCAGCTGGTTTATATGGAATCGCTCTGGCTGCGGTAGGAATGTTGGCTACAGCGGGTATGACCATAGCCGTAGATGCCTATGGACCTATTGCTGATAACGCTGGTGGTATTGCAGAAATGTGCGAACTACCAAGCAGTGTTCGAAAAATCACAGACAAATTAGATGCGGTTGGGAATACTACGGCAGCTATTGGGAAAGGGTTTGCTATAGGATCTGCAGCATTGACTGCATTGGCTCTTTTCGCTACTTATACTGCTGCAGTAGGTCTTTCTTCCATTGATTTGACAGAGCCAACTGTGATTGCTGGAATGTTGATCGGATCGATGTTGCCATTCTTGTTTTCAGCCTTAACCATGGAAGCGGTTGGCAAAGCAGCAAACGAAATGATTGAAGAAGTAAGAAGACAATTTAAAACCATAGATGGTATTATGGAAGGCACAGGTAAGCCTGATTATGCAAATTGTGTTGATATTAGTACGGCGGCAGCTTTGAGAGAAATGGTTTTTCCTGGACTATTAGCTGTCTTGGCACCGATTTTGATGGGACTGTTATTAGGTCCTGCAGCTGTAGGAGGACTTTTGGCTGGAGCCCTTGGTGCTGGTGTGTTGCTGGCGATTATGATGGCGAATGCAGGTGGAGCATGGGATAATGCAAAAAAGTATATTGAAGAAGGTCACCATGGGGGTAAAGGAAGTGAGCCCCACAAAGCAGCTGTTGTTGGCGATACAGTAGGAGACCCTTTTAAAGATACTTCTGGACCATCAATCAACATTTTGATAAAATTGATGACCATTGTATCTGTTGTGTTTGCACCTCTTTTTATAGCTTTTGGTGGTGCCCTAACGAATCTTTTCTAAAGCATATGGAACAGACCCCCTTTTAGGCAGTTTTAAAGGGGGTTTTCTTTGTTTTACAACACAATAAAATGGAGTGAACTGCATGGGAGTTATTTATTATCTTTTTATAAACCTGTGTGCTTTTGTATTAATGGGTTGGGATAAGAGGAAATCTGTCAAACACTATTGGAGAATACCTGAAAAAAAGCTACTCCTATTACCGGTATTAGGCGGTGGGGTAGGTGTATTGATAGGAATGTATATATGGAAGCATAAGACAAAAAAACCTTTGTTTTACATAGGGGTGCCTATGCTATACTTATTGCACAGATTTTTAATTGTGCCAGTAATATCGGATCTTCTGTTTTATGCCAAGGAATGGTGGTAAAAGTAAAGATAGAACCACCATCAATATAAAGTAAATTGATCATATCAAATCGAAAAGGGGGAGCAATTATTAAAGATACAATTATACTGTTTATGAAAGAGAAAGCCTACAAACCGTTATTATTAGAAGAATTAATGGAAGAACTGAATATCCATAAGGAACAAAAAAAAATCTTTAAAAAAGTCATGGATGAAATGGAAACTAGTGGCCAAATTATGCGCAATCGGCACAAGCGTTATGGAATACCAGAAAAAATGGGTTATATGACGGGGACGCTAATTGGTCATTGGAAAGGGTATGGATTTGTTGATTCAGTGGACGCAGACATAAACTCAGTTTTTATATCGCCTAACATGATGAAAGGAGCGCTACATCGAGATTTTGTGTTAGTGAAAGTTAAATACGAACCAACGGAAGAACATAAAGCTGAGGGTGAGATTGTACGTATTCTGAAGCGTGGTTTGGTGGAAATTGTTGGAACATATGAGAAAAGTAAAAAACATGGCTTTTGCGTTCCAGATGATCAGCGGTTTCATGCAGACATTTTTATTCCTGGTAAGCAGAGTATCAAAGCTGATAATGGTCACAAAATAGTGTGTAAAATAACTTCATGGCCAGAAAACCGACGCAATCCAGAAGGGAAAATTATCGAAATTCTTGGAGATCCACAACAACCTGAAACCGATATGAAAGCCATCATTAAAAAACATCAGCTTTCAGAGATTTTTCCCAAAAAAGTATTGAAAGAAGCAGATCTCATTCCTCAAGATATTTCTGAAGAAGAAGTGAATCGTCGAAAAGATTTAAGAAATTTACGTATGGTAACCATTGATGGAGCCGATGCCAAAGATCTTGACGATGCCGTTTCTATAGAAAGCCTAAAGGAAGAGGTATATCGCCTAGGTGTTCATATAGCAGACGTGGCTCACTATGTTCGGCATGGAAGCAATTTAGATAAGGAAGCTCATCAAAGAGCTACAAGCGTCTATTTGGTGGACAGGGTGATACCGATGCTTCCTCCTCAAATTTCCAATGGAATTTGCAGTCTTAATCCAAGGGTAGATCGACTGGCTTTATCTGTATTTATGGATATCAATAAGGAGGGAAAGGTTCTCCACCATGATATAGTGGAGTCTATAATATGTACTAATGCACGAATGATTTATGAAGATGTCAGTGATATTGTAGAGCATAATGATGAAGCATTAATAGAAAAGTATCAAGAGTTAGCGGAGGACTTTTTTAAGATGAAAGAGCTGTTCCATCTATTGCGATTAAAGCGAGAAGAGCGGGGAGCCATTGATTTTGACTTTCCAGAGTCCAAGGTATTACTTGATGAATATGGTTATCCTGTAGACATCGTACCGGAAAAGCGGAGGACTGCTAATCGAATCATTGAAGAATTTATGCTGGTTTGCAACGAAACAGTTGCTGAGCATTTTTATTGGCTCAAACATCCGTTTGTTTATAGAGTCCATGAAGATCCTGATCCTGAAAGAATGATGAAGTTTAGTCAGTTTGTTTTTAATTTTGGATATACACTTAAAGGAAAACAAAGTGAAATCCATCCTAAAACCCTACAATTGCTCCTTAAAGAAATAGCTGAAAAGCCAGAAGTAAAAGTAATTAATACTATGATGCTTCGTTCTCTTAAAAAAGCACGTTATACAACGGAACCTTTGGGCCATTATGGATTAGCAGCCACCTACTATAGTCACTTCACGTCACCGATTAGAAGATATCCAGATTTGGCAATTCATCGAATTATTAAAAATCATATATCTCATCAGAGATCTATGGAAAGCTCAGAGGAAAAGAAAATGATTTCTAGGCTGGAAGAAATGGCTAGACATGCTTCAGAAGTGGAACGTATCGCAGAAGAAGCGGAGAGAGAGTCGATTGATTTGAAAAAAGCGATCTTTATGTTAGATCGAATAGGGATGGAATTTAAAGGACTGATCTCTAGCGTTACCTCATTTGGTATCTTTATAGAACTGGATAATTCGGTTGAAGGGCTGGTTCGACTTAGCGATATGGATGATGATTACTACCAATATGATTCGGACCATTTGAAACTTACGGGAGAAAGAACTAAAAAAACCTATACCATTGGTGATAGTGTTAAGGTAAGAGTAGATGATGTCAATATGATGCAAAGAGAGATAAATTTTTCCTTATTAGAAGAGTGATTTATGAATCTTAAAGATTGACTAGTACTTGCAAATGGAGTAATATTGATATGTAGAAAAAAAACGTTGTCCTTTGTCTGACAACAAAGAAAGAGGGGGAGTTTTAATTGAAAAAGTATGGAAGTATTTTATTGATGATTCTACTTGTTTTGGCATTGGTAGCAACAGGTTGTGGAGGTCCTGATGAGCCAGAGGAGCCGGCAGAGCCAACAGGTACAGAAGAGCCTACTGAAAATGGTGAAGAAGCTGAACCGAGTGATGATCAACTTGATATTGTGTTGTTAATCAATGGTACTTTAGGTGATCGATCTTTCTTTGATTCATCCCACAATGGAATGCAATTAGTGGAAGAAGAATATGGAGCAAATGTAAGAACAATTGAAATGTCCTATGATCAAACAAGTTGGGAACCTACCCTTTGGGATGTGTCTGAGCAGGATTGGGATATCATTGTGTTAGGAACCTGGCAAATGCAGGAATATTTGGAGGAAATAGCGCCTGAATTCCCAGATAATCGATACATTATTTTTGACACTTCTGTTGATTATAGCCTAGGTGGATTGGATAATGTTTATTCCATTCAATACAAACAAAATGAAGGTGCATTTTTGGCTGGAGTGTTAGCGGCAAACGTAACCAATTCAGATATGGAATTAGCAGATGATAGTCAGAAATTAATTGGATTTTTAGGTGGTATGGACATACCAGTTATTAATGATTTCTTGGTAGGATACATTGAAGGAGCCTTGTACGAGGATGAAGATATAAAAGTTTATGTATCTTATATCGGTGATTTTTCTGATTCTCCTCGTGGAAAAGAAATGGCTTTAGCCCAATATAACGATGGTGTAGACATTGGCTTTAATGTTGCTGGACAAGCAGGTCTTGGACAAATTGATGCTGCAGCAGAAGTGGGAAGATATGCTATTGGTGTGGATTCAGATCAAGCTTTGGTATTTGCGGAATCAGATCCAGAAAAAGCAGCTTTTGTTTTAACCTCTATGTTAAAGAGAGTGGATAACTCCATCCTTCGTGCCGTTGGGATGCATATAGAAGGAACGCTTCCCTATGGTGAGGCAGAAGCTTTAGGAATCAAGGAAGAGGCTGTTGGGTTGGCGAATAACGAATTCTATCAAGAAAACGTAGATCAAGATTTACGAGATTATATTAAGGAAATCGAAGATATGATTGATTCGGGAGAAATTACAGTACGTTCAGCCCTTGGAATGACAACGGATGAACTTGATGAAATAAGAGACTCAGTTAGTCCTAACTAGACTTAAATTAAATGAATTAAAGAAGAGCAAGGACAGGCCGAAATATGTTCTGCCTGTCCTTGGTTTTACATACTATTAATAGAACTCCCGCCCATGGTGACGGGAGTTTTAAGGGTGGAGGTGTACCCAGAAATTATGGAAGAATTGTTAAAAATGGAAGGGATAACAAAAGTGTATCCAAATGGTGTGATGGCAAACAAAGATGTCCATTTTGCTGTGCGAAAAGGAGAAATTCATGCCATTATGGGAGAAAATGGTGCTGGGAAATCGACGCTGATGAAAATACTGTTCGGAATGGAGCAACCTGAAGAAGGGGTAATTAAGTTAAACGGAAAAACAATCAATATCTCCTCTCCAAGTGCTGCAATTCATTATGGCATTGGCATGGTTCATCAGCATTTTATGTTGGTGCCCAGCTTAACAGTGGCGGAAAATTTAGTTATGGGTATTGAGCCAAAAAAAAACAATCTTTTTTTTGATTATGAAAAAGCGGTTCGTATGACAGAGGAAGTCTCCCAAAAATACAATTTGGCCATTGACCCTAAAGCCATAGTGGATACATTAGCAGTAGGTAAAAAACAGAAGTTGGAAATTTTAAAAGCCTTGGTTAGAGGTGCAGAAATTTTGATTTTAGATGAGCCGACTGCTGTTTTAACGCCTCAAGAAACAAAGGAACTATTTGAAGAGTTAGTGAGCCTTAAAAATCAAGGATTCACGATTATTTTTATATCCCATAAATTAAAGGAAGTAAAGCAAATTACAGATCGACTTACTATCCTTAGAAATGGTCGAAGTATGGGTATTCATGAAACAAAAGACACAAGTGAACAAGAAATTTCCAGGTTAATGGTTGGCAGAGATGTATTACTGAAGGTGGAGAAAGAACCCCCTACAGTAGGAGAAACTGTCTTGAACGTCCAAAAAATATCCTACTACGAGGACAAGAAAGCACCAGTGGTAAAAGAAATTGATTTTCAAATTAAAGAAGGACAGATTTTAGGAATAGCAGGGGTGGAAGGCAATGGACAGGGTGAGTTAGTTGATTTGCTAACGGGGATGAAAAAAGCTACTACTGGTCAAATATTAATAAATGGGAAAGAGACTACAAACTTTTCAGTCAAAGAAGTGAGAGACATGAAAGTATCTCATATTCCAGAAGATCGAATGATATATGGAGTTTCCGGTGATGGAAGCATTGAAGAAAATCTAATTTCTGACCGGTATGATGAGAAAAGATATAATCTTGGTAGTTTAATGAATGTGAAAAAGCTTACTGCATTAGCCAAGCAGCTTGTATCGGATTACAGTATTAAATGTGCATCAGAAAAGCAGCAAGTCAAGATGTTATCAGGGGGTAATATACAAAAAGTGGTTGTCGCAAGAGAGTTTTCATCTGATCCAGACTTGATCATTGCAAATCAGCCAACAAGAGGAATTGATGTGGGCTCTACGGAGTTTATTCGAAAACAGCTAGTGAAATTAAGAGATGCGGGAACAGCCGTACTTCTGGTATCTGCAGATTTAAATGAAGTGATGGAACTTAGTGATAGCCTGATGGTCATGTATGAAGGAGAAATAGTAGCTTTTTTTCAAAATGCTTCAGATGTTACTGAAATGGAACTGGGAATGTATATGCTTGGATTAAAACGGATGTCAAATGAAGAGCTAGGGGGTGTGATGAGTGAGTAGAAGGATTTTGTTTGAAACAGCCAGAACCTTAGTGGCTATTGGTGTCGCATTTTTTCTGGCATTGATCATCATTTTTACTGTGAGTGAAGACCCTGGCTTTGCACTGTATCACTTCATTGTGGCCCCCTTAACGACTACTCGCTACATCGGTAACATTCTGGAAATGGCTGTTCCGTTAATTTTTACTGGATTGGCCATGTCGATTATGTTTACAGCAAAACAGTTTAATCTTGGAGCAGAAGGTGGTTTTTTTATTGGTGCTGTGGCAGCAACAGCCGTAGCTATTACATTTGAAATGCCGCCAATAGTGTTGCCATTTTTTGCGATTTTAGCCGGTGGATTAGCTGGTGGGTTGGGAAGTACAGTTCCAGCTATTTTAAAAGCAAAGCTTAATGCTAGTGAATTGGTTTCCTCTTTGATGTTAAACTTCATTCTATTTTGGCTGGGTATTTTTTTAATTAATAATTTTTTTCGTGATGAGATGGCAGGTGCTATGGCATCTCATAGATTAAACCCTGACGCTCGATTGTTTAGAATTCTTCCTGGAACTAGATTGCATTTTGGTTTTATCATTGCGATTATAGTTGTCATTCTCGTGTACCTCTTTTTATATCGCACAAAATGGGGCTATGCCCTTCGGATGACAGGTCAAAACATTAAGTTTGCTGAGTATTCAGGAATTAATACGACTGCTGTTATTATTTATTCACAAATTATTGGTGGGTTTTTAGCGGGAATCGGCGGTGCTGTTGAATTACTAGGTATGTACAGTAGATTTTCCTGGTTTCAGTCTCCTGGATATGGTTGGGATGGTGTTATTGTTGCGATCATGGCGAGGAATAATCCGTTACTCATTCCTATTTTTGCTATTTTTCTAGGATACCTTCGAATAGGAGCGGATGTCATGGCTCGTTTTTCGGATGTTCCCAGTGAAGTGGTCGCCATCATTCAAGGAATCATGATTATGCTTGTAACAGCGGAACGTTTATTAGCAGGATGGAAACATCGAGTAGTCGTCAAGGAGCAAATAAAGCTTGAAGAGCTGAAGGATGGAGGGGTTCAAAATGGCTAGCATTTTTGATTTAATTTTTTCGACAACTTTTGGATATTCTGTATTAAGAGTAACAACCCCCATTCTTTTTGCAACCTTAGGAGCGATGATTTCTATAAAGGCGGGTGTTGTAAATATTAGCATGGAAGGGACTATGCTAACGGCTGCCCTGACAGGTGTTGTGATTAGTGGTTATACTGGGAGTGCCTTGGTTGGATTAATTGGAGCTATATTGATTGGAATGTTGCTTGGGTTAATGTTAGCTTATTTTGCTTTGAATCTTAAAACTAATATTATTTTGGCAGCCATCGCTATTAATTTAATGGCTTCAGGAGGTACTGTATTTGCTTTATTTGTTATTTCTGGAGATAGAGGAATTTCTTCTTCTATTAATAGCCAAATGTTGCCGAGAGTGGTTATTCCAATCGTTGATAGCATTCCAGTACTAGGAGATATTTTCTCCAATCACAATATTTTAACCTATGTATCCTTGCTATCCGTATTATTTGTGTACATTTTACTCTATAAAACGCCTTTAGGACTTAGGATTAGAGCTGTTGGAGAAAATGCTCACGCGGCAGAATCTGTAGGGATTAGCGTTCGAAAAGTACAGTATATTGCTCTGATTATGAGTGGTGCCTTTGCTGGATTTGGAGGTGCCTATATGTCTATGGGATACGTATCTAGGTTTTCAACAGATATGACTGCTGGCAGAGGTTTTATTGCTTTAGCAGCAGAAGCATTAGGCATGGGAAGACCAATGGGAGTGTTGTTAGCATCTCTCCTATTTGGAGCTGCGGATGCACTTTCTAACTCATTGCAACGTTTTAGAATTCCGTCAGAATTTGTTCAAATGTTACCTTACCTTGTTACGATTATTGGTTTAATTATATATGCAATTAGACAATCTAATGCATCCAAAAGACATAAGACGGAGGATAGAGTATGAAAAAACCTATTATTATGGACTGTGATCCCGGACACGATGATGCGTTAGCCCTACTGTTAGCCCTTGCCAGTGATGAATTGGATGTAAAGGCTATTACAACGGTAGGTGGTAATCAAACAAGTGAAAAAACTCTCAATAATGCTATGCGAATTCTTAGTTATGCGGGCATTACTCATATTCCTATAGCCCCTGGAGCCAGTCAACCTTTGGTAAGGGAGCTTCAAATTGCACCAGAGGTTCATGGCGAAAGTGGTTTGGAAGGTCCAGAACTACCAGAACCAACGTTTCAATCCTACCATAAAAGTGCCATAGAATTGATGGAAGAAGTGATTATGTCTAATGATAAAAAAATAACCTTGGTTCCTACTGGTCCATTAACAAATATTGCTGCTTTATTATTAGCGGTGCCAGCTGTGAAAAATCGAATTGAACGGATCTCCTTGATGGGAGGATCTGCGGTGGGTGGCAATTGGACACCGGCATCTGAATTTAATATTTTAGTGGATCCAGAAGCGGCGGATGTGGTTTTTAAAAGTGGTATTCCAATTACCATGTGTGGATTAGATGTGACTCATAGGGCTCAAATTTTTGACAATGAAATTGAAAAAATTCGCTGCCATGGTGGCAAAATATCTTTAATGGTGGCAGAACTATTAGATTTCTTTGCTAAATTTCATAAAGACTTAGGGTTCGAAGGAAGTCCTTTACACGATCCTTGTGCTGTAGCTTGGCTAATTAAACCAGAACTGTTTACCTCACAACATTTACATGTTGAGATAGAGACTAAAGGGGAGTACACCAGTGGTGCTACCGTAGTGGATTATCGAGGTGTCACTGGGAGAAAACCAAATACAGATGTGGTATATGATGTAGATAGGAGTGCATTTATTCAACTGCTTACCACATGTTTTGAAAAATATGATTAAACTCGAGAAGTTTATGCTGTAGAGGAGGATTACTGAATGAAAATACCCGTTATAATAGATTGTGATCCTGGAACGGATGATACAATTGCATTGATCATGGCATTAGCTTCGGATCATTTGGATGTTAAAGCGATTACAACCGTTGCTGGCAATCAAACGGCTGAAAAAACAGCTGTGAATGGATTAGCGATTGTTTCTTTTTTGCATAAGTCGGTCCCTGTAGCTAAAGGTGCTGAAAAACCAATCATGAGACCTCTTGTAACGGCAGGCCATGTGCATGGTGATACTGGTATGGCGCATGTGGTGCTACCAGAATCGAAAATGGATTTTGTTGACACGAAGGCTTGGGATTTGTTTTATGAACTAAGCATACAGAAAAATGAAAAAATCCATCTGATAGCGCTGGGACCATTGACGAATATAGCCACTGCATTAATGAAATATCCTTCGTTAAAACAAGGGATTTCTCACATTACTATGATGGGTGGAGCGGTCGCCTATGGCAATGTAACACCAGCTGCAGAATATAATATTTATGCGGATCCAGAAGCAGCCAAAATGGTTTTTGAATCTGGAATTCCCATAACGATGGTAGGGCTTGACTGTACCCATCAGGCATGGATCAGTGAAAAAGAAATTGAAGAGATGGGTAGTCCGGCAGAGAAAAATGGAGTTTGGTTGGCGCAAGAAATGATGCGTCATAGTCATTCTTTTGCTACACAGGTAGGACTTAAAGGAGCTATTATGCATGACCCTGCTGCTATTGCAGCTGTGATTGATCCAACATTGATTCAAACGAAAGATTATTTTGTCACAGTAGAAACCAAGGGTGAACATACCACTGGAAAAACTGTAGTCGATACTCTACGGGTTACAGGCGATACACCAAATACACAGGTAGCCCTTAGTATTGATAGAGAGAGGTTTGTGAAATTGGTGAAAGGGCTGCTAGAGCATTATGAAGTATGATCTTATTATTAAAAACGCCGGCATTCTAGATGAAGCCGGTTTCTTTACATCTGAAAAACATATTTGTATTCGGGATGGAAAACTTATAAACATAAGCAAAGAATGGAAAAATGATTGGGAAGCCGATGAAATAATGGATGCCTCTGAGTTGGTGATTAGTCCGGGTTTAGTCAATGTACACACCCATTCTCCTATGAACTTAATGAGAGGTTTGGCGGAAGATGTATCTATAGAAGACTGGTTTAACCAAGAAATATGGCCACTGGAAAGCAAAATGTGTGAAGGAAATGCCTATGCGGGTGCCTTAATTGCATGCTGTGAAATGATTCATCATGGAGTAACGGCGTTTGCAGATCATTATATGTTTGGAGAAGAAGTAATTCAAGCGGTACAAGAAACAGGAATTCGATGTGACTTTGCACCCACTTTATTTGGTGTTTCACCATGCTTTAAACAGGATTTGACAACGGCTCTTTGTTTTATTGATAAGCACCAGGGCCGTGTTCCAAATCTTGCTTTTCGACTTGGACCCCATGCACCGTATACTTGTCCACCTCATAGCTTAAGTACTATTGTGGATGAAGCTAAAAAAATGAATATAGGGTTGCACATTCATCTGTCAGAAACAAAACAGCAAGTAAATGAAAGCTTAAAAACCTATGGAAAAACGCCTTTTCAAATACTATCAGAGGCAGGTGGTTTTAAACTTCCGTTGATAATTGCCCATGGGCTTTGGATCACAGAAAAGGATATACCCTTTATGGAGAAGGACAGTTTTATGGCCATCAGCCCTAAAACATACTTAAAACTTGCCATGGGGCAGGGAAAATTATGGAAGTACTGGGAACAACTACCTTTAGTTTCTGCTACGGATGGTGCCGCCAGCTCTAATACATTAAATCCACTTGAACAAATTCGGTATTTTGGGCTCGTGGGCAAGCATATTGAAGAGGATGCATCCAAGTTTAACATAAGCAATCTTTGGGAAATATTAATGAGAGGCCATGATGCTTTTTCATTTCACAGTGGAAAAATAGAAGTTGGATATGTAGCAGATTTAGTATGTTGGGATCTTAATAGCATTACGGTTATGCCTGCTCATAACCCCCTAGCGACAATTCTTTACAGTGCTGATCATTCCAATATATCCCATGTGATGGTAGGAGGAAAATGGATAAAGCGCAATGGTGCACTGTGTTTGGATGAGGAAAGAATCAAACATATCCTTCAAATAAATGCTAAAGATTTAACAACTAAAGGAAAGGGAAAAACGAAACTAACTTTCTAGTAATTTATAAGGAGTTGTTTTAATGAAGGCTCGAAAAATGGAAATAGCACTTATGCAAAATGCTATCCCCAAGTTACTATCTGAGGAAGATCAATCTTGGAATACGATTGAACAGATAGAGGCAATGGAGGACCACCGATTAAGAATGTGGTGGTATAGCGAAGTGCCAGGCTCCGGTGCCCCAGAAAGACTGATTATAGCAGCCATGCAAGATATGGAAAATCGTGGGATGGATGTCAGTGCTGCTGAATCATTGATAGATCATGGGATGAAGGCGTGGGTAGACGAAGACATGGCATCTTTACATAGGATTACTGCTCAAATATTTCGTGAGCTTTTTCAAGCATCGCCAAATGAGGAGGATCCTTATTGGAATTATGAAGAGTTTAAGAGTTGGGAGCAATATGCGAGTTCCGTGAGGTTTCCTGAGAAAAAAGAAATATGCATAGAAGCAAGTTCTTTTAAAAACAAAATATACGCCGGATGGTTAGCACAAATCATTGCTGGTGCCATGGGAACTGCCCTAGAAGGATATTCAACAGAACAATTATTGAAAACTTTTGGTGAAGTGAAGAATTACTTAAGAAAACCAAATACATTTAACGATGATATTACGTATGAAATTGCCTTCCTTAAGGCTTTTTCTGAAAAGGGATATGGAGTAGAGGCAATAGATATTGCGGATCAATGGGTATCACTTATTCCTTTTGCTTGGTCTGCAGAAGATATTGCCATTAGAAATTTGAAATTGGGAATTTATCCGCCTGAGAGTGGTATACGAAGCAATCCATTTTATGAATGGATAGGTGCTCAAATGAGGGGTGCTATATGTGGTATGGTGGCACCTGGTAATCCGAAAGAAGCGGCTAGATTGGCCTGGATGGATGGATCTATTTCTCATTACAATAATGGTATTATTGGTGAAATTTTTAATGCTACCATGGTTTCCTTTGCTTTCGTGGAAGAAGATGTTCGTAAAATATTGGCTCATAGCATTGAAATGATACCTAAAACAAGTGAATACTATGAAGTTGTAAGGTATGCTTTTTCCAAATGTCAGCAACATGATGATTGGATGGACGCCTGGAAATTCTGCGAAGAAAAATACAGGAGATATAATTGGATACATGCCTACCCAAATGCAGCAGCAGAAGTGGTTGCTTTGTGGTATGGCAATGGTGACTTTAATATTACCATGGAAATTATTGCTTTAGCTGGACAGGATGTTGACTGCAATGCAGCGCAGATAGCAACGATTCTAGGAGTAATTTTGGAGTCTGAAGGCATTGAATATAAATGGAAAGCGCCCATTGGAGATGAATTGGATACATATATACGTGGCATGAAGAAAATGACCATTTCTGGTTTGGCGGAATGGACAGTTAAGGCTATTCAAGAAGCAAGAAAGGAAGGGAAAAATCAATGAATATAGCTGTTGTTGGCAGCATCAACATGGATATGATATTGAAAGTCAAGCGATTGCCACAAAGAGGAGAAACTTTACTAGCAAACCATTATATGACAGTACCAGGTGGGAAAGGTGCAAATCAGGCGGTAGCAGCTTCTAGATTAGGAGCTAAAGTGACTATGATGGGTGCCTTGGGAAAAGATGCCTTTGGAGATGAATTGCTGGAGGGCTTAAAACAGGAAAAAATTTGTACAGATGGAATCCTGCGAACAAATTCACCTTCAGGGAATGCTATGATCACCATTGATGAACAGGGAGATAATACCATTCTTGTTTATCCTGGCGCTAACTTTGACGTTACAGAAAGATGGATTTATGATAAAATAGAGTTGTTAGAAAAAGCGGAGTGGGTGATGTTTCAGCTAGAGACGCCTATAATTACTGTAGAAAAAAGTATTCAGCGCTTAAAAGAATCTAACAAAAGCATTTTGTTAAATCCTGCTCCGGCCCAAAAACTGCCAGAAAGTCTTTATGCTATGATTGATATTATTACTCCAAATGAAACGGAATTAGCGCTTCTAACTGGCACACGAGATATAGAAGCCGGAGCTCGAGTCTTACTTGAGAAAGGAGTAAAGCAAGTAGTGGTTACCATGGGGGAGAGAGGATCCATCGCTATTAGTCATCAAAAGACTGTTAAGGGATCCCCCTATGAAGTACAAGCCATAGATACAACAGCTGCTGGAGATACCTTTAATGCCGCTTTACTGGTAGCGTTGCTGGAAAAAAAATCCATGAAGGAAGCATTGCAATATGCTAATGCAGCTGGGGCTTTAGCAACTACAAAGCTTGGTGCACAGAATTCGTTGCCAATGAAAGAAGAAGTACTGGAATTGATGATAAAGGACTGATGCAAAATGCCTGAAAATATAAAAACGATAGCAAAAAATAGGAAAGCTTATTATGATTATTCTATCGAAGAAGTGTATGAGGTAGGAATAGAATTAAAAGGAACAGAGGTTAAATCCATTCGTGGAGGCAAAATCAATTTAAAGGACGGATATGCCAGGGTTGAAAATAGTGAAGTTTTCCTGTATAATGTTCATATAAGCCCGTACGAACAAGGAAACATATTCAATGCAGATCCTCTTCGTGTTCGAAAGCTTTTGTTGCATAAGAGGGAGATTCGTAAGCTCATTGGTTACGTCCAACAAAAAGGATACTCTTTGATTCCCTTGAGAGTTTATCTGAAAAATGGACTCGTAAAAGTTGAACTTTCGGTTGCTCAAGGCAAAGCTAAGTATGATAAACGTCAGGATATTGCTAAACGGGATGCCGACCGCAAGATTCAAAAAGAGCTTCGGGAACGGCAAAAACAATAGAGGGGGCGTAATGGTTTCGACGGGGGTTTGGAGTTTTCGGAAGCGAGCCGTGTTTTAGTTTCGGGTACACGTAAAAGAACGGAACACCTAAAGATAAACGCAGACAATAACTACGCGTTAGCTGCCTAATATAAGGTAGCTCGTTGCGCCTGAGTGTCCCGCCATTCAGGGTCGTAACGTCATTTAAGCGGGGAACGTCGCAGGGGGTGCCTTGACCCTGGGTTGTACAACTGAGGCTGGTCAAATCTGTAGTTTGTTGCTGAACGACAGAAGAGACGAGATTTAAAACAGCAGCTGCGCTCGGAGAAACCGACGATAAAGAGCCTTCGGACAGGAGTTCGACTCTCCTCGCCTCCACCAATAATGAAAGAAGAATTCTAATTATTTTAAAACCTCTGAGCCGCACTGTCTATCAGTGCGGCTTATTGTATTACTATCCTAGAAGGTTGGTATGTAAAAATAGAGTATTTTATTTAAAAGGTGGCTTCGGAATGAGTCTTCGAAAAAATCTACTTGTACAGAGTTTTTATGACTTTCGGCAGCACTATCAAAAATACATTGCTTATGGATTGGTGTTTATGGTACTAAGTAGTTTTATTTTTGTGCCAATCTTATCCTATCTTTTTAATCGATTAATAATATCCTTTGGTTCTGGAGTGCTTTTGAATAGTCAGGCTTTTCGAATAGTTCTCAGCTATAGAGGGTTAATAGGATTGATTTTCATTGCATCTGTCGCAGTTATTATGATGATCGTCGAATTAGGTGGACTTATTGTATTAGTACAAAAAAAGTATTTTTCTAAAAATGTTTTTATTTCAGAGGCGATCTTTACGGCTATAAGAACAATACCAAGAATTCTCGGTATTGGTATGATTCACCTTATTTTTATCTTGTTAATCCTATCTCCGTTGATCGAATTACCAATATCGCCTGGTATAACTGGTGAAGTGCAAATTCCACCTAAAATGATGGACTTTATAGAAGGTTCTAAGATCATCATGTATTTTTATCAAGCTGTCTTATTGGTTTTTGTCTTTGTTTTACTGAGGCTTATTTTCACGGTTCATTTCATTCTTTTAGAAAAAACAACAACTAGAAAAGCTATTGGCTACAGTATTAAACTAACTCAAGGAAGAAATTGCATCATGCTAGTCAACTTGTTTATTCTGAATCTAGTGGTTTTAGGAGGCGGATTTCTTTTTTTAGCAGGCGCTTCCATGATACCATCTTACTTGGGGATTCGTGTTAGTGGTCTTCTGGAGACCTATTTACTTACATTAAATAGTTTTTTAGGCGTTTTACTTGCGATGGCATTGCTCCCTCTCAATATGATCTATTTAACAAGATTATTTTATCATTTAAGGCAAGATGCAGGTATGAAAGCTACGGATGAATTGGAAACCATGCGGAATTATACTTTAGAAAAACTTGAATGGTTAGTAAGTCGTTTGTTTAGAAGACGAAAACTTCTATTAGCAGTGATTTTGATGAGTGTTTTAGTAGGATCCTTTTTTCTTGGACATTCTTTAAATGAAAATTTGATGCATATAGGGCGAGATATAAAAATAGCTGCTCATCGGGGAGATCCTGTAAACGCACCAGAGAATACTATGAGTGCTGTTCGATCAGCATTAGATCAACATGCAGATTTCATTGAAGTGGATGTGCAATTATCTAAAGATCATGTAGTGATTTTAAATCACGATAGGGGACTGAGTAGGGTTGCGGGTATTCCAGAAAGACCTATAGAGCTTACTTTCCAAGAGTTGTCGCAGTTAGATGTGGGAAGTCGTTTTTCGGAGGCCTTCAAAGGGGAGTCTGTCGTATCATTAGATGAAGTATTAGAAGAAGTGAAAGGGAAAGCCAGTGTGATCGTGGACGTTAAAACATATGGCCCTGTCGATATTCTAGCGGTAGAAGTGGTTCGCTCAATAGAAAATGCAGATATGGTTGAGGATGCATATATACAGTCCTTTGATTATGAGTTTTTACAGCGTGTCCGAATACTTAACCCCGATATTAAATTGGGACAGATAATGTATTACGCTCTTGGAAACTTATCCCGGTTAGATGTGGATTTTTATGCCATCGATAAAAGTATGTTAGATAGGGATATCATCCGTCAGGCACGAGTAGATGAACGAGAAATATGGGTATGGACTGTGAATACAGAAGAAGATATTCGAGAGGTTCTGATGTATGATATTGATGGGATTATCACAGATTATGTGAGTCGTGTACAAGGCATCATTGGATATGACTCAGAGGCTATGGAAAATAAATAGGTATATGGTAAGTAGAACCTTCATAGAGATGAGGGTTCTACACTTTAAGGCTGGTTGTACTATGTTCCCATACTTTCTAATAATTGCTTTTCCATTATGGCGATATCTATCCATTTTCCATCAATTGTCCCTTGATTGTGATATGCACCGACGATTCGAAAGCCACGGCTAATATAAAGCCGCTTAGCTGCTTCGTTATGGTCTGGAGTGAAGAGAACGAGTTTATAAAATCCATTTTCTAGGGCTACTTTTTCTAATTCTTCTAATAATATTTTGCCAAGGCCTTTTCCTCTGTGATTCTCAGAAACATAGATTGAAAAATCTGCAACACCATCGTAGGCAGTTCGATAATGAAAGGAGTTCAAAGAAGCCCAGCCCATCATCTCATTTTGGTATTCAAGTACAAGGACTTGATAACGGGGATTTCTCGTCATAAACCATTCTTTCATTTCATCAAGATTCTTATACTCCGACTCCATTGTTGCATGGCGAGTTGCAATGCCTTGATTATAAATACGAGTAATGGCGGGAAGATCTTGTTTACGTGCCGAACGAATTTTATATTCACTGTGATTACTAGACAAATAGATTCCCTCCTGTTAACACTAAATAATTATATTTCCTCAGTATAACATAAAAATAAGCTACATTAAAACAGTTTTATGTGAAAAATCTAAAAAATTAAAAAAGAAAATGTTGACAGACTGTTTTAAGAATGGTAATATATTTATCAATTAAATAATGTAACTCTTATAATGAGTGGTGGAGGGACTGGCCCGATGAAACCCGGCAACCGGCAGAAAATGTACGGTGCTAAATCCTGTAGGTGACTACCTAAGAGATGAGAGACTCAATGTAATTAACCCTCTTTTGCACCTGCGAGAGAGGGTTTCTTATTCTCAAAAAAAATGAAGGAGTGATAAGAATGACTGAAGAAACGAGAAGGTTTGATACGTTGCAAATTCATGCAGGTCAGGAACCTGATCCTGCGACAGGATCTAGAGCTGTTCCTATTTATCAGACCACATCTTATGTGTTTGATAACGTGGATCATGCTGCAAAACTGTTTTCACTGGAAGAAGAAGGAAATATTTATACGCGTATTATGAATCCTACTAGTGATGTCTTTGAGAAAAGAATGGCAGCCCTTGAGGGTGGCGTAGGTGCGCTGGCAGTGGCATCTGGATCTGCAGCAGTGACGTATTCTATAATGAATATTGCCCAAGCGGGAGATGAAATAGTAGCTTCTAATGCATTATACGGAGGGACGTTCACCTTATTAGATGCACAAATGCCTAAGTATGGGATTAAAACAATCTTTGTAGAACCAGATGAACCTGATAATTTTGAAAAAGCCATTACTGAAAAAACGAAGGCTATATTTTTGGAAAGTATCGGTAATCCAAATATTAATCTGATAGATCTAGAAGCAGTGTCTCAAATAGCCCATCGTCATGGAATTCCAGTTATTATTGATAATACCTTTGCGACACCGTATTTATTTCAACCGCTCAATCATGGTGCTGATATAGTTGTTCATTCTGCAACAAAGTTTATTGGAGGGCATGGAACGAGTATAGGTGGTGTGATAATCGATGGTGGTAGTTTTGATTGGGAAGAGAGTGGAAAATTTTTAGGCCTAACAGAGCCAGATTCAACGTATCATGGGATTCGATATACAGAAACCTTTGGATCAGCGGCTTATATCGTTAAAATGAGAGTACAGCTATTGAGAGATATGGGAGCTGCCTTAAGTCCATTTAATTCCTTTATGTTTTTGCAGGGACTCGAAACCTTGTCCTTAAGGGTAGATCGCCACGTGAAGAATACAAGAAAAATTGTTTCATTTCTTAAAAAACATCCTAGGGTATCATGGGTGAACTATCCTGAAATAGAAGACAGTCCATACTTTGATTTATATCAGAAATACTTCCCAAAAGGTGTTGGATCCATCTTTACTTTCGGAATTAAAGGAGGAGTGGAGGCTGGAAAAACTTTCATTAATGCCTTGAAAGTATTTTCCTTGTTGGCGAATGTAGCAGATGCGAAATCCCTTGTCATTCATCCTGGCAGTACTACGCATGCACAGCTAACAGAAGAACAGCAAAGAGCTGCTGGGATTACGCCAGATATGATTCGAGTTTCTGTAGGACTTGAAGATGCAGAAGATCTTATTGAAGACTTGGATCAGGCGCTGAATAATTGAAAAAAAGGGGGAGAAACCATGCCAGTAAAAATACCAGACAATCTTCCGGCCTACGAAACATTAAATAAAGAAAATATTTTTGTAATGAATGAAACTAGAGCGTATTCACAGGATATTAGACCACTTAAAATCCTTATTCTTAACTTGATGCCAACAAAAATTACGACAGAAACACAGCTGTTAAGGGTGCTTGGAAATTCTCCATTACAGGTGGATGTAACTTTTTTGCATCCAGAAACTCATACATCTAAAAACACCTCACAAGAACACTTGAGGGCATTTTATAAAACATTCTCACAAATCAAAAATGAAAAGTTTGATGGGATGATTATGACAGGGGCCCCAGTAGAAAAATTACCCTTTGATGAAGTTTCTTATTGGGAAGAATTACAAAATATATTGGAGTGGAAAAGAACTCACGTTTTTTCCACCATCTTTATTTGCTGGGCTGCACAAGCAGCAATGTATCATTATTTTGGTGTTCCCAAATATCCGCTGGAGAAAAAAGTATTTGGCGTATTTGATCACAAAATTCTTTCTGTCAATCACCGATTGCTGCGAGGATTTGATGATAGAGTGTGGGCTCCGCATTCTCGGCATACAGAAGTAAGAAGAGAAGATATAGAGTCGGTAAAAGAACTGGAAATACTATCAGAGTCAAATGAAGCCGGTGTGTATATTGCCACTACAGCTAATGGAAAAAGCATTTTTGTAACGGGTCATTCAGAATATGACCCGATGACGTTAAAAGCTGAATACGATCGAGATGTGAATGCGGGTTTGGATATTGAAGTTCCAAAAAACTATTATCCTGAGGATGATCCAAGTAAGAAGCCAGTCGTTACATGGAGAGCTCATTCAAACTTACTGTTTTCAAATTGGCTCAATTATTATGTCTACCAAGAAACCCCTTTCGACATTAATCGAATTTAAAAAGGAGCCGATAGGCTCCTTTTTAATATTAGATGAAGGGATGAATAAAAATACCACTTCTAAGCTTTGGTTCAAACCAAGTTGATTTAGGGGGCATAATTTTATCCTCGTCCGCTACTTGCAATAAATCGTCTATAGTGGTTGGATACATGGAAATAGCAAGCTGCATATCTTCTTGAACTCGTCTTTCCAACTCTTCAATTCCTCGGATGCCACCCACAAAATCGATTCGCTTATCCGTTCGAGGATCAATAATATCTAAAATTGGCTGAAGCAAATAGTGTTGTAAAATAGATACGTCTAATTGCTGAATCACATCATTATCAAGGTAAGTATGTGGTTTCGCAATTAATCGATACCAGTTTTTATTTAACAGCATTCCAAATTCATGTTTTTCTTTAGGTTTATAGGGATGTTCTAAAGGTTCACACTCAAAATGTTCAGCTAGTTTAGCTAATAATTCATCTGGTGTCATTCCATTTAAATCCGTTACTACCCGATTATATTCCATGCAATAAAGGTCTTCCTGGGGGAATGAAACAGCCATAAGAAATTGGCTTTCATCATTGGGATCCATATTAGGATTTTGATCCCGTCGTTTCATCCCTATTTTGAAGGCGGAAGCGGTACGATGATGCCCGTCTGCGATATAAAGAGCCGCAATAGTATCCTCGAAAGTTTGAGCGATGCGATGAATCCAGTCTTCTTCATCGATAACCCATAAGGTATGTTGAATTTCATCTTCGGTGTCAAAATCATAAACAGGTTCATGGGTGGAGGCATATTGGTGGAGTAATTTAGTGAAAAGCTCATTACTTCGATAAGTTAGAAAAATAGGTTCTGTATGAGCGTCGCATTCATCAAAGTGACGTATACGATCTTGTTCTTTTTCTGGTCGAGTAAATTCATGTTTTTTTATAAATCCATTGTTATAATCATCAATAGAATGACAAGCAACAATTCCTAGTTGTTGACGTCCTTTCATTTGTTGTTGATACAAATAAAAAGAAGGAACTTCATCCTGTATTAGAACTTGTTTTTTTATCATGTTAGATAGATTTCTTCTGGCCTGCTGATATACTAAATGGTCATATTGATTGGATGTTTTGGGAAGACTTATCTCTGATCGAATTACGTGTAAAAAACTATTTGGATTTCCTTTAGCCATTTTTGCGGCTTCCTCTGTATTCATAACATCGTAGGGAAGACATGCAACCTCTGAAGCTAAGCTTGGATCAGGACGAAGTGCTTTAAAGGGTCGGATTTTCATTTTTATATGCTCCTTTCGCATAAATCAAGTAAGATGTCTACCAGTTCCCTACCGATTCGTTCCTGTGCTTCAAATGTATTGGCACCTATATGAGGTGAAAATGAGATATGCTCATTCTCAAGTAAAGCTCTATTCTCTGGCGGTTCTTTCTCAAAAACATCTAATCCTGCGCCAGCAACAATCCCATTATCAATTGCTCTTAGAAGAGCTTCTTCAGAAAGAACACCTCCTCGGGCACAGTTTAATAGATAAACACCTTTTTTCATTTTTTGAAACTCTGCTTCTCCAAGAATAGGTGGCTTACCGGGTAATGCAGGAACATGGAGTGTGATGAAGTCTGAAGTGGATAGCAAGGTATTCATATCAACTTGGGTAGCGTTTTTTGCATTTTGAATTTCCTGTATCTCGTAAAACTGAACCTTCATACCAAGGGCATTAGCTTTATAACCAACTTCTCGTCCAATTCGACCATAACCAATGATACCTAAAGTGCTATTTAATAGTTCCATGCCTTTATATTCTTTTTTTGGCCATTCTCCTTGCCGAATAGTGATGTTAGAGCGGTGGAGATTTCTTGCCAATGAGAGCATAT
The DNA here is from genome assembly GCF_055383815.1 of Tindallia texcoconensis. NCBI lineage: Bacteria > Bacillati > Bacillota > Clostridia > Peptostreptococcales > Tindalliaceae > Tindallia > Tindallia texcoconensis. Next base: position 217,473 of record NZ_AP042431.1, on the reverse strand, counting down.
GCGCCAAGACGAGTTCAGCTACAGAAGTAATACTAGAGTTTGGTGTATTTTTCACTTGGATTCCCTTGGACTCTGCGTAGGAGACATCAATATTATCCAATCCAACGCCAGCTCTAATAATCAGTTGGAGTTGTGATCCTTCAACTGCATCGAGAAGATCTTTACGTACTTGGGTAGCGGAGCGAACTACTAAAACATGGTAATTTCTCAAGCGTTCTTTCAACTCATCTGAACTGTATTTTTGTGTATCTACTTCGTAACAGGATTCTTGTAACAATTTCAATGCATTTGGTGCAATATCATCTGCAACAAGTACTCTCATTTTATTGTTGACCTTCATACAATTTCCTCCTAGCAATAACTAGCATTAATGGATAATGTTGTCGATTGTTTTTAGTAGTATCTTGATATCGTCAAGTGTAGTCTCAGCCATATGAGCAATACGAAAGGTCTTCTCTTTTAAGGAACCGTATCCATTCGAAATGGCATACCCTTTTGGGCCAAGTGATTTGTTTAAATCGGTAATATTGATTTCTTTCGTATTTCGAATGGTGGTTAAAGTGTTGGAAGCAAAGGCTTCTTCCGGAAACAAATCAAAATGTTCTTTTGCCCAACTGCGGACATATTGGGCCATTTCAAGATGACGCTGGAACCGATTTTCTAAACCCTCCTCAAAAATTCGATCTAACTGGTAGTCTAGAGCAAACATATGAGATAAAGAAGGGGTTGAGGGATATTGATGATCTTTCTTCTTGATATATTCATACAAAGTCAGCAGGTCCAGATAATACCCTCTATGAGGGATTTTTTTTGCTGCTTCAACAGCTCTTTCTGAGATAGAACAAATGGCCATACCTGGAGGAAGGCCTAGGGCTTTTTGTGTAGATGTGATGCAAATATCCACCCCAAGTTTGTCTACTTCAATCTTGGTTCCAGCCATAGAACTAACAGTATCCAAGGCAAAAATCAAGTTTGGATATTTCTTAATCACATCAGCGATAGACTCTACGGGGTTCATAATGCCTGTTGAAGTTTCATTGTGAGTGATGGTGATGAGGTCATATTTTTTTGTTGAAAGCACTTCTTCTACCATTGCTGGTGTAGTGGGATGACCCATTTCCGATTCGAAAATATCAGCGGCTATGCCGTTGGCTATTGCCATTTCATACCACCTTTTTCCAAAAGCTCCTACGGAGAAAATCGCAGCACGTTTTTGTGTGCAGGAGCGTAGAGCACCTTCCATTAAACCGCTACCGGAGGTGGTGGATAGCATAATTTGATTGTTTGTAAACATAAGTTTCTGCATTTTTTCAGAAATGCTTCGCTGCAAATGACTGGCTTCCTCGCTTCGATGACCGATCATAGGAGTTGCCATTTTATTTAATACATCAGGGGCTACATCTACGGGTCCTGGTATGAATAACTTTTTATGCATACAATCCCTCCCATTTATTAATGATGAATAGCTTATTCAACTATAATTTGATACTCGATCAGACCTGCTTTTTTTAACATTGCGGAAACGCCGCAATACTTTTCTTCGGATAAGTGAACTGCTTTTTCTAATTTGTCTAGAGGAAGATTTCTGCCTTTAAAATAATAAGTGAGCATAATTTTATCGTAAATTTTAGGGTCTTCCTCAGTCAGTGTTGCATCAATTTCCATTCTAAAGCCTTCTAATTCAATGCGCATTTTCTTTAATATAGAAACAACATCAATTCCAGTGCAACCTGCAAGGCTGGCTAGTAGTAATGGCTTAGGACGAGCCCCTTTATTTTCGCCTCCTACCTCTGGGCTAGCATCCATAATGACGTGGTGTCCATCTAAATTAGCGTCAAACACCATATTTTCGATCCATGTACATTCAACTTTATGGCTCATATTATCGCTCCTTTATTTTTGGTTATGTAATTATTATACCTCAATGAATATTGGATAAACAGGGTTCTAACCAATTTGAACATCCGTACAACGCATTGGAATATTCTGACAAAAATCTAAAAATCCTTTGACAATTAATTGAAAGAACTCTATAATAAAAACTAGGAAACCGATTTCCTGAAAGGGTATGGTAATAATGAAAAAAACCATTAATGAAGTTGCTAAACTCGCTGGTGTTTCAAAATCAACGGTTTCTCGTGTTATTAACAACTCCAAACCAGTAAACTTAGATAAAAAAGAAAAAGTGCTTAAAGCCATTTCTGAACTTGAATTTAGACCTAACCCCATGGCGCGAGGATTAGTACATAAAAAAACTGGTCTTATAGGGGTATTGATACCAGATATCACCAATCCTTTTTTTGCTGAAATTGTGAGAGGAATTGAAGACGTTATTCAAGCATATCATTTTAGTATTTTGCTGTGTCATACTTACCACAGCCATGAAAAAGAGCTTGAACACTTAAATATGTTTCATGAAAAATATGTAGATGGCATTGTTTTTATGACATCAAAAGTGACAGAATCACATCGGAAATTTTTTATTAAAACCAAGTTGCCTGTCACCTTTGTGAATCGTAGGTGTAGAGATTTAGATAGTTACAGTGTGGATATCGATAATTATGCTGCTGCTTTTGAAATGACAAAATTTTTTTTAAATCGTGGTCATCGGCGTATTGCGGTGATTCGTGCTCCATTAACAGATAAGACATCTGGTTATGAACGATTTAGAGGATATCAAGATGCTCTAAAACTGTTTAACCTGTCAATAGAGGATCATTTAGTGTTGCGAAGCAACTTTAAAATTGAAAATGCATACAAATCCGTGCGGAATTTTCTGGAAAATAACCGTTGGGCTACTGCTATGGTAGCCACTAGTGATCTAATGGCTATAGGTGCTATAAAATGCTTGACAGATTATGGCTATCGAGTACCTGAAGATGTTGAAGTTTCAGGTTTTGATGACATCCCTATGGCGACTTATTATTCTCCTTCCATCACTACTGTACGTCAACCAATTATGGAAATGGGAAAAGTTGCTACTCAAATATTGATGGCAAAGATTGAAGATAAAACGATGTTAGAAAACAATATTGTATTGCCGCATACGGTTATATTCAGAAAAAGCACTTTAAAATCTCCTGTCGTTGGAGGTGTAGTAGATGAAATTAGATGAAAAAATTAGTTTATGTGATGGAGATCTAGATGTGCTCACCTTAGGGGAGTTACTTATAGATTTTATTTCAACAGATTATGTGACGGAGCTAAAGAAAGCCGTACATTTTCAAAAAGTATTTGGTGGATCACCAGGAAATATTGCTGTGAATCTCTCTGGGATGGGTTTTAAAACTGGAGTCATAGCAAGTGTAGGGAAGGATGAATTTGGTTCCTATATCAAAGAATTTTTGGAGCAACGGAAGGTTAATATAGAAGGACTCCAGCAAGTAGAAGAGCCAACATCCATGATTTTTATCACTAAAAGCATGGGAAATCCTAAATATTTGCCAGTACGAAAGGCAGACTATTGCTTGGTGGAGAAAGAAGACTATTACCGCTTAATAGATCGATGCAAAATTTTTCATTTTACAGCTTGGGCATTATCAATGCCAGGAATAAGAGGGATCACTATAGATTTAGTTCGATATGCGAAATCTAAACAAAAACTGATAACTTTTGACCCGAATTTTAGGCAAAATTTGTGGGAAAAAAACCACAATGGTCCTATTTGGATTCGAGAAAACATAGTGCCTTTAGTGGATATTATTAAACCATCTGAAGTGGATGCAGAAAATATTTGGGAAGGAAATGAGCATTTAGAAGAAGAGTTTAAGACTTTAAGTGAAAAGGAGAATGTAACCATTATTTTAACGCAAGGAGAAAAAGGATTAACCGCCTATTCAGGAGGAGAGGTAATTCAATTGCCGTCTTATGCTGAAACTGTAGTGGATACTACAGGAGCCGGCGATGCTTTTTGGGCAGGTTTTTTTGCCTCTGCATTACTGGAGCAAACAGTACGGGATGCGTTGATAAGTGGCAGCTATACGGCTGGATATAAACTTGGGTTTGTTGGTGCCATTGCAAAGTTACCCTTACCCACTGAACTTGAGGAGGATTTACTATGCGAATAGCTTTTCTGAATCCACAGGGAAATTTTGACTCCAAAGACAGTTACTGGACAGAGCATCCAGATTTTGGTGGACAACTGGTGTATGTAAAAGAACTTGCTAATGCTTTGAAAGCGAAAGGTCATGAGGTAGATATTTTCACTCGTTTAATCAAAGATTCAAATTGGCCAGAGTTTGGGAAAGAAGTAGAAACATACCCAGATACAGGTTTAAGAGTTATTCGTATTCCTTTTGGCGGTGATATGTTCTTACGCAAAGAGTTGTTATGGCCCTATTTACCAGAATATGTAAAGGGCATTCTTCATTACTATCAAAAAGAAAACAACTGGCCAGATTTTGTGACAGCTCATTATGGAGATGGAGGAATTTCTGCTGTGATGATGAAGGAAGCCACAGGGATTCCATTTTCATTTACGGCGCACTCTTTGGGGGCACAAAAAATGGATAAAATGAATATTTCTACATGTACTTTTGAAGACATAAATCATCAATATGCCTTTGCTAAGCGCATTCATGCTGAGCGAATAACAATGGAGAATGCAAGCATACGATTCGTCAGCACTTCTCAGGAAAAAACCAATCAATACCAACATGGGATGTACCGTGATATTTTTGAAAATCAGACTAGAGAATTTATGGTAGCTCCTCCTGGTGTCAATCAGAATTTATTTTACTTTGAAGATCAGGATTTTGAAAAATTGAATAAGGTAAAGAGGAGAGACTTCCATGAAAACCGAAGATCTTTACCTATTACCATTGCATCTAGTCGGTTAGATCCTAAAAAAAATGTTTTAGGACTAGTAAATGCTTATGCAAATAACTTTGAACTTCAAAAGAAGTCCAATTTACTACTGGCAGTCAGGGGAACTGAAAATCCATATCATACTATAAAGGGCCTTAAAGAAGAAGAACAAGCAGAAATTATGAAAATACTTAAAATTATTGAATTACATGGGTTGAAGGGTAAAGTTGCTTTTATTCAATTAAGCAGTCAAAAGGAACTGGCTGCATGTTATAGGGCTTTGGCCTCTCAAGGTGGAATTTTTAGTCTAACCTCACTCTATGAGCCTTTTGGATTAGCGACCATTGAAGCCATGGCTTGTGGATTACCTGTAGTAGTAACGAAGAATGGAGGTGGTAAAGAAATTCTGGAAGAGGGTAACGAAAAATTTGGTGTATTGGTTGATCCAGAAAACTCTGAGATGATCGCAGAAACATTGTTATTTTTGTTGAAACAACCTAAAGAGTGGAAAAAATTTCATCAGAAGGGACTTCGTAGAGTAAGAGAGCACTATACTTGGCATTCGACTGCAGAAACCTATCAGGATTCTATGGCAAATATTATTGCGAAAAACAAAAAAACAACTCATTTGTATGATGGGAACCAAGATTTTTCTAGTTATCAATCATGGCTGAGTAATCCTACGCAGAATATGATCCATTTTATTCAATATAAAAGATTGAATGCAAAGGAGGGAAAAGGTTGAAAAACTCCAAGAAATCTGATTTTGCAAAAAAAGAGGAGCGAACTGCATATAAACTATTGGTACCGACATTGATTATACTGCTCTTGATTGCCATTTACCCCTTAGGACAGGTATTTTATACGAGTTTTACAGACCGACAATTTGCAAGCGATCAAGAAACACAATTTGTTGGATTTGATAATTATCGTCGTTTGTTGAGTATGACGGTTCAGAAACTGGAACCCCAAGTAGATAATGATACAAATCAATTGCTTATGGATGAAAAAACTGGAAAGCTGATTTACGAAAGACCTATAGATGTGCTTCCTAGAGAACCAGTTCGGTATCGAGAATATAAGCAGTTTCGTTTTATGGGCAATCAGTATGTTTTAGGAGCAACAGACGTAGACTTTATCAATGCTATTAAAAATACTGTAACCTTTACAGTTATTTCTGTTTTCTTAGAGTTAGTACTGGGCCTGGGTATTGCGTTGGTAGTGAATAGCAACTTTAAAGGTAAAGGAGCAACCCGGACAGCAATGCTTATTCCTTGGGCTGTTATTACAGTAGTTTCAGCCCGCATGTGGGAATGGATGCTTGCACCCAACAGGACGGGTATGTTTAATATGTTGTTGGACCGTTTTGATTTGACAGATGGAAGCATTGCTTTTTTAGCCAATAGCACCTATCAGCTACCTGCAATGATTGCGGTAGATGTATGGAAGACAACACCTTTTATGGCTTTGTTGCTTTTAGCGGGGCTACAAACCATACCTGATGAATTGTATGAAGCTGCAGCTATTGATGGTGCGGGTCCAGTAAAACAATTTTTTAGCATTACATTCCCTCTGTTAAAACCTGCCATGGCCGTTGCATTGATTTTTAGAACTTTAGATGCACTTCGAGTTTTTGATGTTTTCCAAGTTCTGCTTGGTCAAAGTGAATACTCAATGGCCACTTACAATTATTTTCAGCTTATAGGGAATAGAAACATGGGACTTGCTTCTGCCATTGGTGTGATTATTTTTATTATCATTTTTGGATTTGCCATCATCTATATTAAATCGTTAGGAGTTGAGATGGATGAAACCACGTAAAACCTTCCGTCAAGCATTATTGAAGCTAGGATTTTACACTCTTTTGCTGATTATTTTTATCTATCTGCTATTTCCTTTTTATTGGGCGATCAATTCTTCCTTAAAAACTGAAGCTCAATTACAAATGACACCAGCAACAATGGTGCCTAGAGATCCAGCAACAGGTGAAATAGCACCAACTCTTCAAAATTACCGTGTTATTTTTGATAATCAACAATTTGTTCGTGGAATTATGAATAGTACTATTATTGCTTTTTCCACCACAGCCTTAGCCCTAGTAGCAGGGTCTTTTGCAGCTTTTGCCCTTGGAAAACTACGGTTTCGAGGGAAAAAACCAACCCTTTATCTGATTCTTGCCATGACCATGTTTCCTCAGGTGACAGTTCTAGCTGGCTTATATGCAGTTATAAGAGCTTTGTCTTTACCAGCACTAGTCAGTCTTATTTTGTCCTATATGATCTTTACATTACCGTTTACTACTTGGGTGCTAACCTCTTTTTTTCGCGGGCTTCCTATGGCCTTGCTGGAGTCAGCTCAGGTGGATGGAGCTACGCCTTTTCAAACATTCTATAAAATAATGTTGCCATTGACAGCTCCAGCCATGGTGACAACCGGGCTACTAGCTTTTATTGCTGCGTGGAATGAGTATTTGTTTGCGCTAACGTTTACCTCTATCGAGCCAACGGCTAGAACGGTTCCAGTGGCCATTGCTTATTTTACTGGTGCTGTAGCTAGACAGGAACCTTTCGGAGAAATAATGGCTGCTGCTGTATTGGTGACGGTACCCATTGTATTATTGGTGCTTTTCTTCCAGCGTCGAATTGTTGCAGGCCTGACAGCAGGTGCGGTAAAGGGGTAGAATAGCAGTACTAAATGGATTTATAAAGTTATAAAAAGGGGGGGATGCCTAAAAAAGAGCAAGAAGTTGATTACACATTAATGAGGATGAATGAAAAGAAAAAGGGGGAAAAAAGTTATGAAGAAAAAAACTTATTTAAGTATGTTGCTTGTAGTAATCTTAATGGTGAGCTTACTTGCAGGTTGTGGGTCAACAGATGAAGAGCCAGCAGAAAAACCTGCTGAGGAGCCAGTAGTAGAAGCAGTTGAAGGAGATGTTGTGGTTACCATTGCCGCTGGAGCTGTTGGTCAGGAATTAGAATTAACACAAATGGCTGCTCAGATGTATATGGATGACAACCCTGGTGTGGTAGTGGAAGTACTGGATACCCCAGACTTGGCTCAGGATAGACTTGGTTTATATCTTCAGTTCTTTGAGGCGCAAAGTTCTGAAGTAGACGTATATCAAATCGATGTTATTTGGCCAGGGGACTTAGCTGAACATTTTGTGGATCTGTATGAGTATGGAGGAGATGCAGTAGTCGAAGACCATTTTCCAGCTATTGTAGAGAACAATACAGTTGATGGGAAATTGGTAGCATTACCGTGGTTTACAGATGCGGGTTTGCTGTATTACAGAACTGACTTGATGGAAAAATATGATTTGGAGCCACCGAAAACCTGGGAAGAGTTGACACAACAGGCTGAGATAATCCAGGAAGGAGAAAGAGAAGACGGGAATCAGGACTTTGTTGGATTCGTTTGGCAGGGTGATGCCTATGAAGGCTTAACCTGTAACGCATTAGAATGGATTGCATCTAATGATGGTGGAAGCATCATTAGTCCAGAAGGGCTCATTACGATTAACAATGAAAATGCAGCACAAATTATTGATATGGCTGCTACTTGGGTAGGCAGTATTTCTCCAGAAGGGATCACTGGCATGGCGGAAGAAGATGCACGTGCAATTTGGCAAGGCGGAAATGCAGCATTTATGAGAAATTGGCCCTATGCTTATAGCCTAGGACAGGAAGATGACAGTGCAGTAAAAGATCGTTTTGATGTAAGTCCTTTACCAGCTGGAGCTAATGGTGAGCCAGCTGCAACCTTAGGAGGCTGGCAGTTAGCGGTCAGTCGATATAGTGAAAACCCTGAAGTGGCAGCAGATGTCGCTTTGTTTATGGCTTCCTACGACATGCAAAAAATGAGAGCTGTTGATGGATCCCTAAACCCAACTATCATGGAGTTGTATGAAGATGAAGATGTTTTAGAAGCGGCTCCATTTTTTGGAAGTCTTTATGACGTATTCACGAATGCTGTTGCAAGGCCTTCTACTGCTAGTGCTCCTAATTATAATGCAGTATCCACTGCTTTTTTCCGTTCTGTTCATAATGTACTGAATGGAAACATGGATGCAGCAGCGGCTTTAGAAGAGCTAGAGTTGGATTTACAGGATATCACAGATTTTGAAATAGAATAAACTTAATTTATTAAGGCTTCAAACTGTCCGGCTTTTTGTCGGACAGTTATACATATTAAATACAATTATTATTTAATTGGAGGCACTGCATCTATGAAAACACCTGAATCATCCATATGGACCCATGAAGAAATTCATCCATGGAAGATTATTGAAAAAACATATCCAAGAAACAATAACGATCTAAAAGAAACTATATTTGCTCAAGGCAATGGATATATGGGATTTAGAGGCACCTTTGAAGAAGGGTATGGAGGAGTGGGAAATTCCACGATGGAAGGGACATATATCAATGGTTTCTATGAAAAAACACCGATTCATTATGATGAAACTGCCTATGGCTACGCTACCCATAATGAAACTCTACTCAATGTTCCTAATGGTAAAAGAGTCAATCTATATATCGAAAATGAACTGTTTTGTCTTAGTAGAGGGCAAATAATGGCCTATGGTCGAAACTTGGATTTCAGGACTGGCATTTTAACTCGACTGGTGACTTGGAAGTCACCGAGAGGAAAGACTTTGCAGTTAAAATGGGAGAGATTAGTATCTTTTTCAACTCCTAATAAAGCGATTCTTCGTGTTACGATTACACCGTTGGATTTTGATGGAGAAATTCAAATTAGTTCTATGCTAGACGGTAATGTAAAAAACCAGCAAGCTGCAGAAGACCCTAGGTTTGGGTCTAATATGAACGCACAAGCCCTGAACACTGTAGAGTCATTTCAAGATGAAGAAAACGCTATGGTACTACAATGCACTAAGAATTCAGGCTTGATACTACTAAGTGCTGCGAAGAACAGATTGACCACCCAATGTTCATATACATCTGTTCAAAATATAATGGGTGATTTACTAGAAAACAGATACAATATAAAAGCCAGAAGGTTTGTTGAAATTTCCCTAGAGAAAGAACTGTTTTATAGGATGGATCAATGGGATGAAAAAGATAAATTGATCCATTTTTGGGAAAAACAAATGCTGAACTGCGAGGGTCTTCAGTGGGATTTTTTGGCTAGTAGTCAAGAAAAATGGCTAGAACGCTACTGGAATCAAGTAGATATTTCGATCTTTGGAGATGAAAAAATACAGCAGGGAATTCGATATAATCTTTTTCAGTTGCTTCAAGCTACGGGGCGAAATGGAAAAACCAATGTTTCAGCTAAAGGATTGACAGGAGAAGGATATCAAGGTCACTATTTCTGGGATACAGAAATATATATGATGCCATTTATCTTATATAACCAACCAGAAATTGCCAGAAAACTTTTGGAATTTCGTTATCATATTTTACCAAAAGCCCGAGAACGTGGATGGAAACTGTTTCGAAAAAAGGGGGCTCTTTATCCATGGAGAACTATTTCTGGCGAAGAATGTTCTTCTTATTATCCAGCGGGTACTGCGCAATATCATATTAATGCAGATATTGCATATTCTATTAAAAAGTATTGGGAAGCTACTGAAGATGAAGACTTTATGCATCGATATGGAGCAGAAATCCTTTTGGAAACAGCCCGAATATGGATGCTTATTGGTCACTTTTCTGTTGAAAAACAAGGGCAGTTTGTCATTCATACTGTTACTGGTCCAGATGAGTATTCAGCGTTGGTAAATAACAATTATTTTACAAATCTTATGGCAAGTCATCATCTGGAATTTGCATGGGAGTATAGCCAGCGATTAAAAGAAAATGATCCATTGATGTATCGACAGCTCTCAAAAAAAATTGAATTGGAAGAATCAGAACGTAACTTGTGGAAAGAGGCTAGTGAAAAAATGTACTATCCTTCCAAGAATAAAAAAGGAATTATTCCACAGGACGATGATTTTATGGAAAAAGCACTTTGGAATTTCCAACAGACTCCAGCGTCACAGTATCCTTTGTTGCTGCATTATCATCCACTGGATATTTACCGACATCAAGTTTGCAAGCAGGCGGATTTGATTTTAGCCATGTTTCTACTCCACAAACAGTTTACTATAGAAGAAAAAGATACTAATGTTCATTATTATGATGCCATTACAACCCACGATTCTTCACTATCAACCTCTATTTTTAGCATTCTTTATGCAGAAATTGGACAAATGGAAAAAGCAGAAGCATTATTTTTAAAGAATATTCGTTTAGATTTGGATAATCTTCATGGCAACACGAAGCATGGTATTCATGCAGCAGCTATGGGTGGTTCATGGATGGGGATTGTCAATGGTTTTGCTGGTATGCGAACACAAGAAAGACAAATTCATTTTACTCCTCGTATTCCAGATGGCTGGGATTCTTATGAGTTTCAAGTGGTATTTTTGGGTACCGTGATAAAAGTAAGCATATCTAATGAGGAATCAATCTATCAATTAGTGAAAGGGAAAGGAATTGATATTTGCCATCAAGCAGAATATTTTAGGCTAACAGTTGAAAAACCAATAAAAACTTTTGAAAAGAGGTGACTAAAATGGCAGGATTAAAGCTTAAAAACGTTAATAAAATATATCCTAATGGATTTCATGCGGTGCATGATATGAATCTAGACATTGAAGATAATGAATTTATTGTCTTTGTTGGTCCTTCCGGATGTGGAAAATCAACGGCCTTGAGGATGATAGCTGGATTGGAAGAGATTACGAGCGGAGAAGTCTATATCGGAGATCGATTGGTTAATAATGTTTCACCAAAAGATCGAGATATTGCCATGGTGTTTCAAAATTATGCTCTATATCCTCATATGACCAATTATGAAAACATGGCATTTGGTTTGAAGTTGAGAAATGTTCCGAAGGAGGAGATTGATAAAAGTGTTAGGTTTGCAGCTGAAATACTTGGATTAGAAGAGCTTTTGGATAGAAAGCCGAAAGAATTATCCGGTGGACAGAGACAAAGGATCGCATTGGGCAGAGCGATTGTTAGAGACCCTAGAGTGTTTTTGATGGATGAGCCTCTATCGAATTTAGATGCCAAGCTCAGGGTACAAACTCGAGCAGAAATTAGCAAGCTTCATCAGAAACTTAAAACTACCTTTATTTATGTGACTCACGATCAGACAGAAGCTATGACGATGGGAACACGTATTGTTGTATTGAAAGACGGGTACGTAATGCAGGTGGATACACCTACTAATTTATATGAGTATCCTGAAAATATGTTTGTGGGTGGGTTTATAGGATCTCCGCAGATGAACTTCATTGAAGGTGAGCTACAGGAAGAATATGAACAACTTTTCTTTGTATATGCGGGTGGGAAAATAAGGATACAAGAGGAACGGTCGGCTCGATTGAAATCCATTAAAGAACCTATGAAACAAATAGTAATGGGAATTAGGCCAGAACATCTGAATGTGGAAACCATTCCCGATATCAAACAGGATGAACCTGTTGACAACAAAGCCTTAGTAGAAGTGACAGAGCTTTTAGGATCGGAAACATATCTATTTTTGAAAATAAAGGCAGATAAAAGTGTTGTTGCCCGTGTGGATCCGTCTATTGTCGTTTCTGTCAATAAACATGTAATTATTAAACCGAGGCAGGATAAGATGCATTTTTTTCATCCAGTAACAGAAAAATCACTGACATAATTTTTTGAGGTGATGGATATGAAGGTTACGAAAATTGGGAATGATCATATCCGCTTGGTTTAATACCCTAGGAGAACCGATGCCTACGACTTTCATCCCAGCCCTGTGTGCTGCTTGGATTCCGGCTTGTGCATCCTCAAACACTAAACACTCCACTGCTTTGCACTGCAATCCCTCCGCTGCCATAAGGAAAACTTCAGGATCTGGTTTGGTTTTTGTGGTCATGGTACCATCGGCGATAAAATCAAAATAATCAATAATACTCAGTTTATCAAGAATAGTCCTAGCATTCTTACTAGAAGAACCTAGGGCTGTTTTGTAATGGGATGACTTGGCTTCCAGAAGAAAATTAAGTACTCCTGGTAAGATATCCTTTGACGTTAGGGATTCTAAATAATGAAGATACCATTGGTTTTTTTTGTGGGTCCATTCTAATTTTTGCATTTCAGTTTCTTGGATATCACCAATTTCAAGTAATATTTCCAAAGCGTCCCTTCGACTGACTCCCTTGAGCAATTCGTTTTGAGATTCATTAAAATGAAACTCGAGTTCATTTGCTAGCCTCTTCCACGCTAGGTAATGATATCTAGCTGTATCTACAATGACACCATCCAGATCAAAAATAAAAGCTCTTATCATTTTCGACACCCTTTCTAATAATACTGGAATGAATGTTCTCTGATGCTGTGGTATACTAAAAAAACTAACTATAATATTATTATAGCATGATTATGTAACGGAGGATGTGGATATGATCAAAAAAAGCAAATCTCTTACAGCTCAAATAATGGTTCTAGCTGGACCTGCCATTTTGGAAATGTTGATGCATACATTGGTATGGACAGCAGACACAGCTATGGTAGGTAGATTAACTGCAGCGGACATTGCTGCAGTTAATCTAGGTGCACATATGATGTTTACAACAGCTATGATTTTTGGTGCATTAGGCATTGGTGCAACAGCCATGGTTGCTAGACACATAGGGGCCGGTGAAGAAAAAGAAGCATCCAAGTTGGCATCCCAGGCTGTTAGTATTGGTATTCTATTAAGTATTGTCGTTGGAAGTATTGGAATGGTGAGTTCCAACTGGATTTTTAGAAGTTTGGTAAAAGATCCAGAGGTAGTTGCCATAGGGTCCATGTATCTTCGAATTGTTCTTATTGGCGTTTTTTTTCTCATACCTCAAATGATTGGAAATGCAATTATTCGTGGAAGCGGAAATACCTTTGTGCCTTTTCTTTCTGCTGTTTTTGCCAACGTATTTAATATTATGGCGGACTATGTCCTTATTTTTGGTAAGTTTGGTTTTCCGGAACTGGGCTCTCAAGGAGCTGCAATTGCAACGGGTACAGCGCAAATATTAGGAGCTATGGTGACTTTTTATTTTCTTTTTAGCCACAAAGGAAAAATAAAGCTCAGGCTAAGAGAAATGCATTTATTTGAACTGGAGAAATTGAAAAAACTCATAAAACTTAGTGTGCCAGCTGGAATGGAAGTGTTTATGAATGAGGGAAGTCGTTTGTTGTCTTCCTTCTGGATTGCTCAGCTGGGAACTGTTGCATATGCAGCCCACTCTCTTTCTGTTGCAGCTGAATCAGTTTCATTTATGCCTGGGTATGGCTTTGCAGTTGCAGCGGCAACCATGGTTGGGCAGCAAATGGGTGCAGGGAACCTAGATATGGCTCTTAAAAGTACAAGGCGATCAATTTTGCTAGCAGCTATTTTAATGGGATCTATAGGTACTATGTTTTTTGTGTTTCCTTTTCAAATCATGCGGCTTTTCAGCAATCAGATTGATACAGTAGAATTGGCATCGGAATGTCTTCGAATTGGTGCTTTTGAACAGATACCCATAGCCATAGCCATGGTTACTTCAGGAGCCTTAAAAGGCGCTGGCGATACAAAAGGACCCTTTTGCGTGTCTCTTATCACCAATTTAGGAGTACGTTTGCCTTTGATTTTTTTGGCTGTATTTGTTTTTGATCTTCCAGTAACTTATGTTTGGTGGATTTCGGTAACGCAGTATGTGCTTGAAGCATTTTTGATGACAATACGCTATCAAAAAGGAAAGTGGAAAACGATAAAACTATAGTAAATATATTGGCATTTGTTAGCCTGCTTTCATATTGGGTAGAAATAAACACGAGTTTAATCATCGAAATTATTATTCTGGTATCTCAGGGGGATGTCATGTTAAGCGATGCGGTTATAAAAAAAGCTAAAATTTTGGTAGTAGATGATTTGAAAACCAATATATTTATTATAGAAAAAATGCTGCGAAGCGGTGGGTATACAAATTTTAAATCTGTGATGGATTCAAGAGAAGCGATTCCTGCTTATTTGGATATGAAGCCAGATATCGTTTTGCTAGACTTAATGATGCCGCACTTAGATGGTTTTGATATTATGGAAGGCTTGCAAAAAATAGAAGAAAATGGTTTTTTATCAGTACTGGTTCTGACAGCAAATGATGACATGATCAATCAAAATAAAGCACTTTCTATGGGAGCAAGAGATTTTCTAGGCAAACCCTTTGAAAAAACAGAAACCCTTAATCGTATCAGGAATATTCTTGAGACACGCATCTTGTATAATAAAATTAATGCAGAGAAAAGCACTTTAGAAGAAAAAGTAAGTTTGAGGACACAGGAATTGCAAGCATCTCAAATGGAAATGGCAATTCGCTTAGCGAAAGCTGGAGAGTTTCGAGACAATGAAACGGGCAATCATGATTTACGAGTTGGTCTTTATGCAGAAAGAATAGGGAAAAAACTTGGCATGAACCAAGAAGAGGTCAATCGGTTACGATTTACAATTCCACTACATGATATTGGGAAAATAGGGATCCCAGACAGAATTCTTCTTAAGCCTGGAGAACTAACTATAGATGAATGGGAACTGATGAAAAAACATACCTCTATAGGGGGACAGATTTTAATAGGAGGCAAATCAGATTTTATTAAAACAGCGGAAGTGATTGCCCTTAGTCATCATGAAAAATGGGATGGAAGTGGATATCCTCTTGGAACCAAAGGCGAATCTATTCCATTAGTAGGACGTATCGCGGCTATTTGCGACGTATTTGATGCACTATCCTCTGATCGCCCTTATAAGAACGCATGGCCTATTGAAAGAGTCATTGAAGAAATACAACGGCAGAGAGGAAAACATTTTGATCCGACTTTAGTGGATGTTTTTATGAATGAAATTGATTCTATTGTAAAGATTCTTAAGATTTATCAATGACTTGTTTATAAAGGCGGTGTAGTCATGGAAGCATATACCATAGAACTTGAATCTGATTTTAAAGAGGCGGATCGCTATGCCATGCTTTTGACAGCATACGTAGAAGAAAAGCATTCCCATATTACTTCAGATCAGTCCTTTCACATAAATTTTGCACTGCGTGAGCTACTTAATAATGCGGTAGAACATGGGAACCAATTTAATCCTGATAAAAAGGTGGTGTGCACGATTCAATGTGAACAAGAAGGCCTCACTATTATTGTGGAGGATGATGGATCGGGCTTTTGTTTTGGAGATGCACTGGAAAAAACAGAGAGATCCATTTTAGAAACAAGGCAGCGTGGCTTATGGCTTTTGAATGAATTAGGTTTTGTGCTGTCTGTAGAAAAAAATAGAGTAATTGCATACTATGATTGGGAGGGTCAAGGATGAAAATAAGCAAAGAATCAACAAAAATAGTGATTGAATTTGAAGAAAATCTGACTGCACAAAGCATCAAAGAATTGAAAGAAGTAGTAAAAAATTCACTAGATGAAGAGGTAAATTATGATCAAGTAGTGACGGATTTATCTCAAGTGGAATACATAGATTCTACTGGGATCACTTTTATTATAGGCATATATAAATCTCTGGAACCCTATGAAAAAAAATTAACAGTAATTGGTGCTCGTCAGGAGATTAAAGATCTATTTAATATTATCCGCTTAGATAAAATTTTTTCCATTGAGTAAGGACTAAGACCAAAGATGGAGAGGTGAATAACTTGATTCAAAATGAAGAGTTTATTAATGAGTTTATTGAGGAAGCGGAATCCCACCTGCAAATGGTCGAATCTGGACTGCTGGCTATGGAAGAAGGAAGTATGAACAAAGATAACATCAATAATATTTTTAGGTCTATTCACAGCATCAAAGGAACAGCTGGTTTTTTTGGTTTAGATCGAATTGTTGAGTTAGCACATGTTATGGAAAATGTTTTAGGCGAAGTGCGAAATGATAAAATTGAACCAAACTCAAGGATGGTGGATTTATTATTGAACGGAAACGATCAATTGAAAGCCATGGTGGAGGATATTTTTAACAGTCATGACTATGATGTTCATCAGTTAGTAGAAAGCATGATCACCATACTTGAGGGAAATTCAACTAATACTATGGATAAGGAAAAAGAGGGCGTTACGGTTACCAATACTGAAACAAAAGAAACAATTTTGGAAATCAACTCTAAACAGAGAGATCAAATCCAAGAAGCAAAAAAGCATGGGCATTATCTCTATCGGGTGCGTCTTGGCATTAACCGAGATATCGGCGCAAAAGATATTAGTCCAGTCCGCTTCTTTAAAAAAGTTCAATCTGTAGGAGAGATTATCGATTCATACACAGACATTAGTGACATCAAAGATTTAGATTCTGTCATGGATTCAGATGTTTACTTTTCTTTTGTCTTTACAACGGTTTTGGAAAAAAAATTGTTGCCCATTGCTTTGGATATCGAAGAAAAATCCATTGAAGTATTGGACTTAGAAAAAGAATTTAGTAAAGAAGATATGGCTGAAGATTTGGGTCAGAGGATTCCAGAAGAGGGTCTTGTAGATTTTGAAACTACTCAAAAAGTAGAATTAGAGGATCAACTAGAGACAGAGGAGATAATGAAAGAGGTTATAGAGGAAAACACAGAAGCTCTAGAATTAGAGTCCAGAGATCCACAGGAAATAGCAATTAAAAAAACAGCAGCTTCTAGTCCTGTAGAGGACAGTGTGCGGGTGCATGTTTCTTTATTGAATGACTTATTGAACTTAGCTAGCGAAATGGTGTTAGGTAGAAATCAGTTATTGCGTAACATTGAAGATCATCGAAAAGAAATAACCGGATTAGACGCCATTTTACAGAACATTGATCGGGTTACAACTGAATTACAAGAAAAAGTAATGCAAACTAGAATGCAGCCAGTAGGAAACGTCTTCAATAAAATGCCCCGTGTGATTAGAGATCTTTCCAAAAAACTAGGGAAAGAAGTGGAGTTAAATATTGAAGGGTCTGACGTGGAGCTTGATAAATCCATCATTGAATCTCTGAGCGATCCATTGACCCATTTAATTCGAAACGCAGTTGATCACGGACTGGAAAAGCCAGATCAACGTAGAAAGCTTGGGAAATCACCAATAGGGCAAGTTGACCTAAAAGCCTATCATGAAAGCGGCTATGTCCACATTGATATCGTTGATGATGGGGCTGGAGTTGATGATGAAAGAATAAAAAATAAAGCTTTAGATAAAGGACTTGTTAGCGAAACGGATTTAAAAAATATGAACGAACAAGAAGTTTTACAATTATTAATGATGCCTGGATTTTCTACGGCAGATAAAATAACAGACGTTTCTGGACGAGGTGTGGGAATGGATGTTGTGAAAACAAACATAGAAAAATTGGGTGGAACTGTGGAAATAACCACTAAGTTAAAAGAAGGAACAACATTTCGTATGATTTTGCCATTAACATTAGCCATCATTCCATCGCTTATTGTGGAAGTAGATGAATTTAAATTTGCTTTGCCACAAGTAAATCTCCAGGAAATGGTTCGCATTAAAGCTGGAGATGAAACTAAGAAGATAGAGTATGTTCACAATGCTCAAGTGCTTAGGCTCCGAGGGAAACTATTGCCTATTGTGTATTTGGAACAAGTACTTGGTTTGGATAGGTACAAGGTAAAGACAATTAATCAGGAGATAGACGATATCACACGTATACTAGTTCTAAAAGTAGGTTCTAAACGTTTTGGGTTAGTAGTAGATCGCATCTATGATGAAGAGGAAATATTAGTAAAACCACTGCCGAAATTTTTTAAAAGTTGTCAATGTTATTCTGGAGTTACAATTATGGGGGATGGAAAAACCGCCATGATTTTAGACCCAGAGGGCATCGTATCAAAAGCAAGTTTACGGTTTATGGATGATCAAGCAAAAGTTACAGAAAAGGAAACTAGTGAAGAAATGAATGAACTCAGAGAAATGCAAAATATGTTAATTTTTAAATGCTCAGGAGAAGAAACCTTTGGAATAGATTTGTCTTTGGTATCACGGGTAGAAGAAATCAGCTCCGCCAGTATTGAGCAGATTGGAAACAAGCAATATATCCAGCATCGTGGAGAGGCTTTACGTGTTGTCAAGCCAGAAAACTATCTTCCGGTGACCAAAAAGGATCATAAGCCATCCAAACTATATGTCATAATACCCAAGCTAGTAAAAAATCCCATTGGAATTATTATCGAAAAAATTCATGATACACTGATGACTAGTCTAAAGCTGAATCAGGAAGATATAAAAGGAAAAGGACTATTAGGATCTACCATTATTAATAAGCAAATTGTATTATTAATTAATATATATGAACTCTTTGAAATGGTGTCGCCAGAAGAGTACGAAAATGAAGGTTTAAAAAATAAATTTGGTGATACAACAATATTGTTGGCAGAAGACACCCCTTTTTTTGCACGAATGACAAAAAATTATTTAGAATGGGCTGGATATCAGGTCTACACCGTAGAAAACGGACAGGAAGCCTTAGACTTTCTAAAAGAAAAGTCAGTGGATCTAGTACTAAGTGATATACAGATGCCAGTGATGGATGGTTTAGACTTGGTGAGAAATATTAGAAAGGACCCTGACCTAGCAGCTTTGCCAGTTGTGGCGCTTACTTCTATGACGAGCGATGGTGATAAAAAGATGGGAATTGAAGCTGGATTTAATTTTTATGAGTTTAAATTAGATAAAGCCACCATACTGTCAACGCTTAAAAAAGCCATAGAGCAAAGGAGTGAAGCCATATGACAGGAAAAGCCCTTTCTTTTTTTCTGAAAGACAAAATGTTTGGTTTGGATATTAAGTTGGTAAAAGAAATTAGTCGTAAAGTAGATTTCAGTGAAGTGCCAGACTCTGATCCTCATATTGTAGGACTAATGAATCTACGAGGCCAAGTAGTAACTCTTTTTCACCTTGGCAAAATTCTAGGTTTAGATGCAGAGGACGGTAAAGACGATGATGAAGCGGCATGTATTATTCTGAAAGCCCTTCCTAATCAGCCTCATCAAGTTGGTTTTTTGATTGATCGCACGGGTGATGTGATTGATATACAAGATGATTGGTGTGAAAAAACACCAGCCAATGTAGAGGAGATTAAAGGTGAATTTATCAAAGAAGTAGTAAAACTGAATGATGAGTTGCTATTAATGTTGGATACAGAAGTTGTCTTTGAGCCATAGGGTTAAAAAATACTACAAATCAGGTGATGGAATGTCAAAATTAAGAGCTTTAGTGGTGGATGATACGATTATATATCGGAAAATATTGACACAAGCTGTGGAAAAAACGGATCTATGTCAAGTGGATAAGACAGCGCCTAATGGTGTTATTGCCATGGAGTGGATGAAACAAAAACCTTTTGATGTAGTTTTATTAGATGTTTTTATGCCAGAAATGGATGGGATTGAAACATTGAAACGCATCAAGAATGAATATCCTTCGACAGCAGTCATTATGATTAGTGGCCATGGGAACGATAGTGTTAAAAATACCATGAAAGCTTTGGAACTTGGTGCGATGGAGTTTGTGATGAAACCTTCTGGGAGTGATCCGGAAAAAAATATGCAATCCATTACAAGAACGTTAAAAATACTTTTTGCTCAAATACAGATTCGAAAATATGAAAACAACCATACAAATAAACTAGAGAAAACAGTAAAATCAAAAGAAATGTTACAAAAAACCATCGCTTCACCACTTTATAGTAAGTCCCCTGTAAAAACAAACTACCCCAAAGTCAACACCTTTAGCAAACCCGACTTGGTTTTGATCGCTTCTTCGACAGGTGGACCAATAGCTCTAGAAAAAATTTTTAAACGTATAAGAGAACCTCTTCTCAAACCTGTTTTGGTTGTTCAGCACATGCCACCGCATTTTACGAATGTGTTGGCTGAATCTCTTGAAGCAAAGAGTGGAATTTCCATAGTGGAAGCAAAAGATCAACAGATGGTGAAATCCAAAGAAGTTGTTATTGCAGCAGGTGGATTACATATGATTGTTACTACGAATAATGGGAAAAAGACAATACGTCTATTGGATACGGCTATGGTAAATGGAGTGAGACCAGCTGCAGACGTTTTGTTTAAAACTGTTGCAGAAGAATATAGAGGTCATAGAATTTTAGTAGTCATTCTGACGGGGATGGGGAGTGATGGAATGCGAGGACTACAACTGTTGAAGCAGGCGTGTCATGTATACTGTTTGTCTCAGAATGAAGAAAGTTGTGTTGTTTATGGAATGCCTCGAAGTGTCGAAGAAGCAGGGTTAACAGACGAAGTGTTAGCTATTGATCATATAGCAGACAGAATCCAACAAATAGTTAATCATGGGAGGTGATGCCATTGGTTGCAGCCTTATCCAATAAAGAGTTTATCCTTTTTCAAAAATACATTGAAGAACAATGTGGAATTGCCATTGGGGATGAAAAAGCATATCTAATTGAGAGTAGACTGACTAAATTACTCGTTGAAACAAAATTAGATACCTTTGAAGAGTTATACAAAATGCTTTATAGAAATAGAGATCTTAAACTATCCGAAAAAGTTATTGATGCCATAACAACCAATGAAACACTATGGTTTCGCGATAAAACTCCCTGGATTATTTTAGAAAAACAGCTCCTTCCCAGATATATTGATGAAATTCGTAAAACAAAAAAAAGAGTTCGAATCTGGAGTGCTGCTTCTTCTTCAGGTCAGGAAGCATATTCTACTGTTATGACTATTCATCAGTATCTAAAAAAAAATAAAGTGATAGATGTTACGCTAGATGATTTTGAGATTTTAGGTACTGATATTTCGGCACCTATTTTAGAAATAGCCAAAGCAGGACGTTATGACCCCATCTCTATTATGCGTGGTTTGGATCCACAGTTAAAAGAAACCTATTTTCTTAATGAAGGACGTGTATGGACATTTAAAGAGGAGTTTCGTAAGCATGTAACCTTTAGGAAATTCAATCTGCAAAATTCCTTTGCTTCAATGGGCCGGTTTGATATTGTGTTTTGTCGATACGTTATGATTTATTTTTCTCAAGAATTTAAGCGGGAGATGACAAAAAAATTAGCGCAAAGCATCAAACCGCAAGGAGTTTTGTTTATTGGAAATTCAGAAATATTTCCAAATTATAAGGACTATTTTGAATCCAAACAACTCGAGAAGGGCATATACTATCAGGTTAAGGGGTGATAAAACAATGAAAATTTTATCAGTAGATGATTCGGCCATTGTTCGTAAAATTATTCGGGGAGCGGTGGAGGTACTTAATCATGATTTAGTAGAAGCTTCTGATGGATTAGAAGGTAGAAAAGTGTTAGAGGATCACCACAAAGAGATTGGCTTGATTCTTTTAGATTGGAACATGCCAGGCATGAATGGAATGGAGTTGCTTCAACTCATAAAGGGAAATAAAGACTTTAAGCATATTCCAGTTATGATGGTGACTACTGAGAGTGAAAAAGAGAATATTGTGCGAGCTATTCAGGCGGGAGCTGAGCATTATGTGGTGAAACCCTTTAGTATGGAAGAACTGATTAAAAAAATTCTAGAATGCTTGGGTCAGGGGGATCATGATGAATGAACAGGAACAGGCCTATCATCGCGCTTTTTCTATAGCTGTATCCGAGGTTATGGGAACCATGACAGGTTTTGAAATGGAAGAAGATATGGCCTATTATCAATCGGAAGAGGATAGCTGTGACCCTTCGGGGATTCATCCTTGTGAAATCAGTGGAGCCATGGTATTGCTGGGGAAAAAGAATGGGATGGCTACCGTTACCATGACAAGAACTACAGCATCCATTTTGGTTTCATATATGACAGGAATCCCTTATTACGAGTTGGAATGCAGCGATCTTTTCGATGGGGTGGCTGAAATGATGAATTTAATGGCTGGAAGAGCAAAGGCATTGTTGCGTGATACGGAATATCATTTTGAGATTTCTCCACCATTCACTATTGTGGGAAAAAATCATTATATTGTTCATAAAAAACAAGCAAAACTAATGCGAAAACGGTTTATTTCAAATGATTTATCCTTTATACTTAAAGTGTTTCATGTTTAGTAGATAAAGCTATGGAAGAATAGAATAAAAAAATAGAAATATAATAGGAGGAGGATGTTAAATGAAAAGGGTGCTTATTGTGGACGATTCACCAATTATTCATAATTTATTAAGAAAAGTATTGGAAAGAAATGACTACGAGGTATGTGGCGATGCTAAAAATGGAAGAGAAGGCGTAGATATGTACAAAGATCTGAAACCAGATATCGTTTTTATGGATATTACCATGCCGGTGATGGAGGGGTTGGATGCTGTAAAACTTATTAAAGAGCATGATTCTAATGCCAAAGTGATCATGCTGAGTGCTATGGGAGATGAAGAGTTAAAAGAAGAAGCGAAAGCTCTCGGAGTAGATGTATTCTTGAAAAAACCTTTTGATGATTACAAAATTGTTAGCGCTATTTCTAAAGTCATATAAGAAATCGAAGGAGGAAACACGATGGATGATCAGTTACGAAAGCCTTTTTTAGAAAGCACGAAAGAGATGATTCGACAAATGGCCTCTTTAGAAATCGAGGAACAAGGAGATTTTATAAAGCAGACAACGGATATAAATTCTTACGGCGTAGCAACATTAGTGAGTTTTGTCGGCAAAGTTAAAGGAAGATTGCTTTTGGATATGGAATCTGATGTAGCGTCTGAAATTGTTAAACAAGTAATGGGGGAAGATGTAAGAGACCCTCGAGATCCAACTTACATGGGAATGATAGCTGAACTGAATAATATCGTTGGTGGCGATGCTATCACACGACTGAATAATGAAATGTCTCTAGGATTACGTTTAGCATCTCCCGCTGTTTTCACTGGTAAAGATGTTGTTATATCCATTCCGAAGATTCAATCCTCTACAATAGAATGTGACACCAAAAATGGAAAGCTTCGAATCAATATAGCTTTTGAAAAGGGTGGTGAAGTTTAATGGATGTAAAATACATTACACCATTTTTGGATTCGGTGAAAACTATTATGCAGCAATTTGGGGTAGAAAAAATCGAACGAGGTAGTATTAAGAAAAAAGAAAATATGAATGTGGATATGGATACTATATCTATAGTAGGGCTGGTTGGAGATGTAAAAGGAAATGTTAGCTATGCCTTTTCTGAAGAAACGGCAAAGGCTATTGCATCCAAAATGATGATGGGAATGCCGGTGGATGAGTTAGATGAGATGGCTAGAAGTGCTATGTCCGAATTTGCCAATATGATTACTGGGACAGCTATTGGCAATCTTTCTGATATAGAGGAAGTGAATGATGTAACACCGACACCACCATCAATTATTTATGGAAAAGAAATCTATATGATTATCACACCAATGGAAACACTGGCCATTGATCTGGAGACAGACATTGGAAAAATCGAAGTGAATATTGGTCTGGAGATGTAAGGAGCGCATTGTTATGTATAAAATACTGATCGTGGATGACATGTTGGTTAATCGAAAATTAATGAAAAAAGTTTTAAAAGACAGCATTGAAACAATTACTTTTTTAGATGCAGAAGATGGTTTTCAAGCAATTGAAGTATTAGAACAGGAAGATGTTCACTTAGTGATACTTGATCTAATGATGCCTGGGAAAGATGGATATGAAGTATTAGAAGACATGAAAAAAGAGCCCAAATTCACGGATATTCCTGTCATTGTGAATTCTGCTGTCACTGATATGGAGAGTATAAAAAAGACTCTGGAAATGGGTGCTATGGATTACTTTACTAAACCTATCACGCCTGAACAGATGAAGGTTATTATTCCCTTAAAGGCAAACAATGCTCTTAAGTTTTACGAACAAAGGAGAAAACTTAAGGAAATGAATACACGTATGAAGAATGAGCTGAAAATAGCGAGTTTGCTTCAAGGTTCTCTTTTTCGAAATAGAGAAAATCAAGAAAGGATGGATATTCACCAAAAATATATGGCCTGTGAGGAATTGGGTGGAGATCTATTCGATTATGTGGAGATAGAGGATCGTAGTTGGTTTATGATTGCAGATATAACTGGTCATGGAGTTGCTGCATCCATGGTGGCTTCTATGCTAAAGGTGGTTTTTAACCATGCTGTTCTCGGAAACAATGAACCTAGCTGTGTTTTAGCGGAAATAAATCATACCTTCTATAAGTTGATGGCTGAAAATACAAACCTATGTTTTTCTGTATTTGTTGGAAAATTAGAAGGGGATAAGGTTACTTATTCTAATGCTGGACATCCGTATCCATTGATGATCCGAGAAAATGTGGAAAACTGGGAAATGCTAAAGGCCAATGGATATTTAATAGGACTTTTTGATGATGCTGAATATGAAGACCATACTACTTGTATGAAAAAAGGAGAAGGTCTTTTACATTTCACGGATGGTCTGTTTGAAAATCCAGGCACTCCTGAGGAAAGTAAGAGTCATACCAGTGTAATAGAGCATGCAAAAATTCTGGATAGGACTGCGTTAAAAAACCCGGAAAATTTTTTGGATCAACTACTGGCATCTTTTGGCAAAACAAATAAAAATATGATCGATGATGATATTGCAATTATGTATTTGATTCGAAAATAGGCGTATATAAGAATTTCAGTGCCTTCAGTTACATTAAAATTCAGTCGTCATAAATCGGCTGAATTTTTTTGTGAATAGAAACTAATTGGAAACCACAGCGTAGTATAAGATGAAATCAATTATCGACGGAGGAGATTAATATGGAAAAGCGATTTTATCGTTCGCGGGAAGATAAAAAAATAGCTGGTGTATGTGGGGGGGTAGCTGAGTATTTTGAAGTGGATCCTACTCTAGTACGTCTTGCTTGGGTTGTCTTTACTTTTGCTGGTGCAGGAATTTTGGCCTATATCATTGCTGCTATTATTATGCCAGAGAAACCCTTAATCACTTATGAAGAGGATAGTGTAATTCAAGTGGTGGAGGATGAAAAGAAATCTGAGGAAAAAAAAAATCCAACAACCAACAACAATAATATCGCTATTGGTATTGTATTAATGGTATTAGGTTCTTTATTTATATCTAGAAATCTTTTTCGGATCCATTGGATCAACTTCAATTATGTATGGCCTATGGCTCTTGTTCTAGTGGGTTTTTATATCATTGCAAAACATAAGAATTGAAGTCATGAAAAATCAATGTGCCCTTCTTGGACGACTGGGTAGTTGATGGAACTACTAGATTATAGAATTAGATTATAGAATTAGATTAGAGAAAACAAAAATCCCAGAGGTAGAAACCTCTGGGATCCTTTATTTTACTGGAGCTGTTGAGCGGACTTGAACCGCCGACCTCTTCCTTACCAAGGAAGTGCTCTACCTCTGAGCTACAACAGCATATATAATTACTACATGTTTAGAAAGTAGTTGTAAACCACAAAGATTATTATAGCTCATCAAAAATAAAATGTAAAGAAGAAAAATACAAAAATCTAAAATTAAATGAAAGATGCTTTTAAACAACACATTAGAGTCTGAAAAGGATAGTAGTTATTTACAATTTTCAAAAGCTTTTGCTAGCGTAAAATGGATCCTAATTGTATAATGGAATCGGCGACACTTTATAGAATACGATTGGAGGAAAGTCATATGATGCAAGAGTTACTTGAGAATATGTTGCAGGAACACCGGCACTGGACCCGTAAAGGAGCCGTGGCTACCTATATTCCGGAATTGTCTAAACAAAACTCGGAAGCTTTAGGAATTTTTGTATACGATCTAAAGGGAGGGATATACCATGCTGGTGAATGGGAGATGCCCTTTACGATTCAGAGTATTTCTAAGATCGTTACGTTTATGTGTGTCCTTCAGGACAATACGATGGAA
This sequence comes from Tindallia texcoconensis, assembly GCF_055383815.1. Lineage (NCBI taxonomy): Bacteria > Bacillati > Bacillota > Clostridia > Peptostreptococcales > Tindalliaceae > Tindallia > Tindallia texcoconensis. The sequence goes on along the minus strand of NZ_AP042431.1, from coordinate 190,771 downwards.
GCATTATATGAAAAAATAACGGTGGCGCCATCTTCGGATGGATTCAATTCGATTGTCAATCTAGAAACGAAAAATGAACATAGACCACTGAATCCGCTGATTAATTCTGGAGCTATTGCTAGCATTGAACTAGTAAAAGGCAACACGGTAGAAGAAAAATATGAACGGATCATCCATATGATTCGTTTACTTTCAGACAATCCTTCCATTGAAGTAAATGAGAGCGTCTATGCTTCAGAGAAAGAGACAGGAGATCGAAACAGAGCGCTAGCATACTTTATGAAAAGCAATGGCACCATAGCTTCGGACGTAGAAGAATTATTAGATGCATATTTTAGACTTTGCTCTGTGGAGATAAACTGCAAAGATATTGCTTCCATTGCTGCTGTACTAGCTAATGATGGAAAGAGTCTTAAGGAATCTAAAGTGCTATTGAGCAAAAAAATATGCAAGACGGTGAAAGCTGTGATGACAACCTGTGGATTATATGATGGATCAGGAGATTATGCAGTAAATGTAGGAATGCCTTCTAAAAGTGGGGTAGGTGGAGGCATTTTGGCTGTTTCACCGCAAAAAATGGGTATAGGAGTCTGTGGCCCTGGTTTAGATACTAAAGGAAATAGTCTTGCTGGGGTCAAAATTTTGGAAAGTATGTCACACCACTTTGAACTTGGAATTTTTTAAAAAAACAGCGTCTGTTATGGACGCTGCTTTTTTATGCGGTCTATGGTGGGTTCGTCGGGTGTAACGTACAAGGTTTTGTGATGATCGTAAATCACCATCCCTGGCTGTGCTCCACGCTGTTTACGAACATAACGACATCGAGTATAATCGACGGCTACGTTTTCTCCCATTTTTCCCTTGGAATAGTAAGCAGCCAACATAGCAGCAATTTTTAAGATTTTTTCGGAGGGCTCTTTTTGCCCGGCTTTGAGAATGACATGAGATCCTGGAAAATCTTTTACATGGAACCAAAAATCATTTTTTCCAGCAATACCAAAAGTTACCTTCTCATTCTGGTAATTATTTTTTCCTATATACAAGTCAATCCCTTCTTCTGTTTGAAAATGAAGAATGCCACTTTTGGGTTTTATGCTGGAAGGCTTGTTTTTTTTGTTGCTGGCTTTTCTTTTCATATAGCCGGATTCCATCAATTCCTGTCGAATCTCCTCCAAATCCTGTAGATTCTCTGCCTGATCAATGAATAACAATACTTGATCTAAGTAGCGCAATTCACGTTGAGTTTTAGTGATTTGGCGCTGAATTTCGATGTTGGCTTTCTTGGACTTTTGATATCTCTGATAGTATTTTTGAGCATTTTGAACTGGTGTTTTTGATTTGTTTAATGGGATTTTTACAAGAGGCTGCTTCTCATCGAAATAATTATATGTCTCAAGGAACTCTTGGTTTTGTAGAATCTGATGCATATTAGACATGATTAGATCTGCCTTTGTTTTATCCTCGGAAGCTTTGCGAGCTTTTATAAGGTCTCCATTGAGATTTTGAAGTCGTTGTGCTGTTCTATTGCGTTTAATAGTCATGTTTTTTCGTAGGTCTTGTGATTTTTGATGCAAGCGTTGTTGTTCATCTTTGGCTCTGTAATACTCTTCCAACATCTGGCTAAAATTTTGGAACTCCACTTGGTGCGGGAAAATCACATGTTTCAAGGCAAAGGCACTGATGTCTTTGTAGTGGAAGAGTTCATTTTGATAAGCCATCGGTATTAGATGTTTTTGATGCAGATTTTCTACCCAGTTAGAAAAAGATTTATACAGTGATTGCTGCTCTTGGTCTTCCAAGCTACTCCAAAGTTTATCTGGATCTAAGGAAGCTTGATTGCATAGTTCCATGGCTAAAGAAGGGGAAATGCCAGTGAAGGCAGATATCAAGTCGTTTTCTATCGAGTAGCCCTGAGTGGTGTTCATCATTTTTATCCATGATTCTAAGGTTGTTGTTTTTAATGGATCCTGCTTTTCAGATGGTGGATATTGATAGGGTAGCCCTGGTAGAATTTGACGTTTTCTGCTGATGTGTAAAGGAATGCGCTTTATTGAATCCAAGACGATGCGATTCTGATGGTCAACCAATATAATATTACTGTGCTTTCCCATCATTTCGATGATTAGTCGCTTTTTTGATAATTGATTCAATTCGTCGTAGCCTTCCATTTCCAGCTCAATAATGCGCTCTAAAGAAGGTTGATATACGCCAACGATTCGATTACCCACTAAATGTTTTCGAAGCAGCATGCAAAACATGGGTGGAGTTGCTGGGTTTAATTTGGGTAGATTGGTTAAGTGTATCCGAGGATATTTACTGTGTGCAGAAAGTAGTATTTTTTTATTTTTACCTTGTCCACGCGTAGCCATAATAATTTCATCGACTTCTGGCTGGTGTATTTTATCGATACGATGATTCAGTATTTCCTTTTCCAATTCTATTTTTAGGGCTAGCACCATACTGCCGTCAAAAGGCATGAATATCACTCCTATTCTATAGTTATAATCATAACATATCTAAGGAAATCATGTCATTGATGATCGGAATTTGATATAATGAACCGAAGGACAAAGGAGGAGAATTGAATGAACATTCCTTTTGTAAAAATGCATGGCATTGGCAATGATTTTATTTTGCTGAAACGTCAAGATTTTCAGGACGCCTCTAAGGATGGGGATCTGGCAAGAAAAATTTGTCAACGTCATTTTGGAATAGGTGCAGATGGAATGATGGTGGCAGATATTTCGGGAAAAGCGGATGTGAAAATGTTATACTATAACGCTGATGGTTCTCAGGGAGAGATGTGTGGTAATGGCATCCGGTGTTTTGCACATTATGTGCTATCAGAAAAGTTAGTGCCATATAAATCGGTGTTACGAATTCAAACATTACTGGATGTCAGAGACGTAGAGATTCAACGTTATGCACAGGAGAGTAGCGTGGTCAAAGTATATATGGGAACTCCAGAAGTAAGAAGTCTTGGAAAGACAATGGTGTTGGATGAGGTCGAGATTGAACTGGCAGATCTTACGGTAGGAGTACCACATGTTGTTCTCGTAGAGTCAGAGCTATGTGCTCAAAAGGTAAATACCTTGGGCCCTAAGATAGAAAAGATGGATTGCTTTCCTCAGGGGACCAATGTGAACTTTGTTAAGATACATGACCGCGGCTGTCTTTCGGTGATGACTTGGGAAAGGGGGGCAGGTCATACATTGGCTTGTGGTACTGGTATTTGTAGCGTTTGTAGTTTTTTGCATCAGAAAGGACAAGTAGAAGACAAAATAGATGTAATGGCAGAAGGTGGTTCCTTGACGATTGAAATAGATAATGATAATGGCATTTATATGACAGGTCCTAGTATTGTAGTTGCTCGGGGAAATTATTTGCTACATTCTTGAGGGAAGGGGTTTAAAATATGATTAATAGCATGACAGGGTATGGAAGGTCTGATGTTACCTTACACTCAAATGCCTATACCATTGAAATGAAAAGTGTGAATCACCGTTACTTAGATGTTAGCGTTAAAATGCCGCGTAAAATTAATTTTATGGAAGAGAAAATTAAACAGTGGGTGAAATTATTTGTTTTTAGGGGGCGAGTGGACGTCTTTATCAATTATGCAGGTCAAGGTGACGCTTCTAAAGCGGTTACTTTGGATAAAAATCTAGGAAAAGCATACCGAGACGCATTTGAAGCCCTAAGTGAAGAGTTGGGGTTGAAAAATGATTTGACTACTACTAGCTTGGTTCGATTACCGGAAATGATCATATTAGAAGAAGCAGAGATGGATGAAGATGCTTTGTGGGCTGAGATGGAAAAAGGAATTAAGGAAGCCGTAGAGAAGCTTTGTGTCATGAGGGCATCGGAAGGAAAGAAAATGGAAGAGGATTTGCATCAACGTATTAAAAGCCTTGAAGGATACATAGATAACATTGAAGGGCTTTCGCCAGATTATAGCAAATCATACCGAGAAAGGTTGACGAAGCGAATTTTAGAACTGACGAACAATGAATTTGAAATGGATCCACAACGAATAGCCATGGAAGTAGCTATTTTATCGGAAAAAACATGTATCGATGAAGAGCTCGTTAGGTTTCGAAGTCATTTGAGTCAGATGAAAAAAACCTTAGGTCAGACAGAGACAGTTGGACGAAAGCTGGATTTTATGCTTCAAGAAGTCAATCGGGAGATAAATACCATCGGATCTAAAGCCAGTGATTTTACGATTAATTCTTTGGTAGTGGAAGTGAAAAGTGAACTAGAAAAAATGCGGGAGCAAGTACAAAATATTGAATAAAGGAGAATGTACATGGGGATAAAGCTCATTAACATTGGATTCGGAAATATTGTTTCTGCAAATCGTATTATTGCTATTGTTAGCCCAGAATCTGCACCAATAAAACGCATTGTTCAAGAAGCTCGAGATCAAGGGAGTCTAATTGATGCTACGTATGGTCGTAGAACTAGAGCTGTGATTATTACAGATAGTGATCATGTTATTTTATCGGCTGTTCAGCCAGAAACAGTAGCTGCACGATTGCAGGATAAAGAAGAATAAAAGAAACGATTAAAATCAAACGATGGGGCACTAGGGAGGAAGCTAAATGAATCAGAGAGGTCTACTAATGGTTATTTCAGGCCCTTCGGGAACTGGAAAAGGAACTCTTGTCAAACATTTATTAAATAGAAATAATAAAATTCAATTGTCTGTATCTGCGACCACGCGTAATCCAAGGCCTGGTGAAGTAGATGGAGTGAATTACTTTTTTTTGGATAATCCAGATTTTGAAGAAAAATTATCTCAGGGAGAATTTCTGGAATATGCAGAAGTATATGGCAACTACTATGGTACGCCGAAAGAGTTTGTAGAAGAAAAATTGAGTAGTGGACAGAATGTACTTTTAGAAATAGATATTGTTGGTGCCTTGCAAATTAGGGAAAAATTCGAAGAGGCTGTTTTTTTATTTATTCTTCCACCTTCGCTGGAAGAATTGGAACGACGAATAAAAAAACGCGGGACAGAAACACCTGAACAAATGGCTAAACGAATGGATAGCGCTTTGAAAGAGATAGAAGAATTAGAAAGGTATGACTATGTGGTGCTTAATGATGAAATTGAGAAAGCGACCAAGTTGATTGAATCTATAGTAGAAGCAGAAATTGCCAGTGTGGAACGTAGTCAAAGTTACTGGAAGAATCTTTTTGGACTAAGGAGGTAAGTTCATGCTGAAAGGAAAAAACATTGTCCTTGGAGTCACTGGAGGCATTGCTGCTTATAAAGCTTGTGAGTTGGTGAGTCGCCTTAGAAAGCAACAGGCTACTGTAAACGTAGTGATGACTGAATCAGCTACTTCTTTTGTGAGCCCAGAAACTTTTCAGGCTTTAAGTCGGAATCCAGTAGTGACGAGTCTTTTTCAGTCTGTGAAATATTGGGAAATCGAACATATTTCTTTAGCTCAAAAAACCGATGCAGTGATTATAGCACCAGCAACATCCAATATAATTGGTAAAATTGCTAGTGGGATAGCCGATGATTTTCTGTCTACTATGGTGATGGCCTCCACAGCACCAGTGATATTAGCACCGGCCATGAATACGCAAATGTATGAAAATCCTATTTTTCAAAAAAATATGCAATTTCTAGAATCTCAAGGGTACCATATGGTGGACCCCAGCAGTGGTCTGCTGGCATGTGGAGATATTGGGAAAGGTAAAATGGCTGATCCAAGTGTGTTGGAAGAGTACTTAATTAATCTTCTTATATCAAAAAAAGATCTGGATGGGTATCGCATTTTGGTTACGGCAGGACCAACACGAGAAGAAATTGACCCAGTCCGATACATCACTAATTACTCCTCTGGGAAAATGGGCTATGCCTTAGCCGAAGTGGCAAAGAAAAGAGGTGCTAATGTAACTTTGGTGACAGGACCGTGTGAAATCCCAATTCCCCAGGTGGATGAAGTTGTTTCAGTTCTGTCAACAGATGAAATGTTAAAGGCTGTGATGAAGCGCTACGGAGAGCAGGATGTAGTTATAAAAGCAGCGGCTGTTTCGGATTACCGTCCTGCTGATCGATCGGATCAAAAAATTAAAAAGCAGCAAGATGAATTGATGAGGTTAGATTTAGTGAAGAATCCAGATATTTTATGGGAATTAGGTAAAATAAAGAAAAAGCAAGTGTTAATTGGATTTGCAGCTGAAACAGAAAATCTTATAGAAAATGCTGCATCAAAAATGAAACGTAAAAATTTGGATCTGATGGTAGCAAATGACTTAACTTTGCCAGGGTCAGGTTTTAATTACGATACTAATCAAGTGACATTGCTTTTTCCAGATGGTACAAGGAAAGACATGGCCTTGCAAGAAAAATGCAAAATTGCCAACCGTGTTTTAGATGAAGCTAGCTATTTGCTTCAGCATAAACATGCAACAAAGTGACAAGGAGCCAGGTTAAGCAGGAGGGAAATTTTTTTGGGTTCTAAAACAAAGATTGCCAGTGTGATTCTAGACCATTATCACGAAAGAATGGATCGTTATTTTGACTATATGGTTCTGGAAGAATACAGGGACTTTATTCAGTTAGGAATGCGTGTGTTAGTTCCATTTGGAAACGCTAATAAAACTCTAGAAGCTTATGTAATGGATCTAAGGGATACAGAAGAAGTGCCAGAAAAACTCAAATTCATTCAAAGTCTGATTGAAGATCAGCCAGTGTTGACCAGTGGTCAATTAAAATTGGTTCATTGGATGAAAAATCATTATTTATGCCGCTATATAGAGGGGATTCGTTGTTTTGTGCCTGCTGGTTTAGCAATTAAAACCAGTCGTGAAATTTATTATGAAAACGGTATTAGAAAGATTAAAGAGAAGTCAAGTGCCCTTAATAAGCCTAAAAAAATTCTTTATGCTTGCATAATAAAGGATCATAGCTATGAAAAAAAAATGGAGGCTTCCTTAAAAAAAGCACCAGCTCAATTGAAAGTACTGGGAATTTTAAAAGAGAAGAAGATGCTTCCTGTGGCAGAACTTATCAAGCTGGCAGATACTAGTCGACAGACAGTAAAAGCTTTAGAAGAAAAACAATTGCTTCGAATTGAAGAAAAAGTAGTTAGTCGAAACCCGTTTAAAGATCGACCAATTATTCCTTATCCAGCGCCTATACCCACGAAAGATCAGCTTCGTGTATGGGAAGGCATCAAAAAAAGCTTGGCTCAAAATCCCAAAAGACCGGTATTGCTCCATGGGATTACAGGCAGTGGAAAAACAGAAATATACCTTCACTTAATTGAAGAAAGCCTTGCTAAAGGAAAAGATAGCATTGTTATGGTACCGGAAATCTCTTTGACACCACAGATGGTGGACCGGTTTCGTGGACGATTTGGTGAAACAGTAGCGGTACTTCATAGTCATCTTTCTCAAGGAGAAAGGTTAGACGAGTGGCGCAAAATAAAAGAGGGTCTAGCAAAGATAGTTATTGGGCCCCGATCTGCTATTTTTGCACCTTTTCGGAATCTAGGTATGATCATTATTGATGAATTTCATGAAAGTAGCTACAAATCAGAAAAATCGCCACGTTATCATGCCCTAGACGTAGCCAGAGCGCGTTCTGTTTTTGAAAAGGCAACTCTTCTTATGGGTTCAGCCACTCCCTCTGTAGAAGTATATTACCATAGTTTACAACAAGAGTTTCATCTGGAAACCCTTGAAAATCGAATACCTGGAGCTAAATTACCTGATATCGAAACAGTAGATATGAGGGAAGAGCTGAAAAAAGGTAATGTCACACTGTTTAGCAATAGGATGATTCAACGGATACAAGAGTGTCTAAATAAGGGTGAACAGTCCATACTTTTTCTAAACAGGCGAGGATATTCCACGTTAGTCAACTGTTTTCAATGTGGTCATACGATTAAATGTGATCATTGTGATATTCCTATGAAATGGCACCGAAAAGATAATCGATTAAAATGTCATTTCTGCAGTTGGGAACAGGAAACCATGACCCACTGCCCTGAATGTTGTCAGGAACTGACCTATAAAGGTTTTGGTACCCAAAAAGTCGAAGAATTATTAAAAGATTTTTTCCCTGAGGCAAGAATTCTTAGGATGGATACGGACACCACTCGAAAAAAAGGGTCTCATGAAAAATGGTTGCAACAGTTTGGTCAAGGGAAATACGATATTCTGATCGGGACTCAGATGATTACTAAAGGTTTGGATTTTCCAAATGTGACATTAGTAGGAGTTCTGATGGCGGATGCAAGTTTAGGATTACCAGACTTTCGGGCATCGGAAAAAACCTTTCAATTGATTACTCAAGTAGCTGGACGTGCTGGTCGGGGAGATGTAACTGGTGACGTGGTATTACAAACCTATCAACCAGATCATTATGCTATATCTCTGGCTGCAGGGCAGCAGTACTTAGCTTTTTATCAACAAGAGATTCAGTTAAGAAAAGCCTACCGCTATCCTCCATTTAATGATATGATTTTAGTTACGTTTTCTGGGAAAGAAGAAGAAAAAGTAAAAGTTGGTGCTCAGATCAGCTACGATAGTTTTATCTTCTTACTAAAGCAGCAAGGGTTTATTTCAGTGGATAATACACTAATGCCGCCAGTGGTTGCACCTTTAGCACGTGCTGAAGGAAAGCATCGATATCATCTTTTGATGAAATCTGGAGATGTTTCTATGGTATTGTTGAAAAAAATGGTTAAATTCGTTTTAATTGAAAATAAAGAGAAGTGGATTGATCCATCTGTCACGACAGTGATTGATATGAATCCATATATTTTATTGTGATAGGAGAGAAAATCATGGCTATTAGAAATATACGAACAGACGAAGATTCTATTTTACGAAAAACCTCACGTACGGTTGAAAAAATCAATGATCGGATTCTAACACTGCTAGATGACATGGCTGAAACTATGTACGAGGCGGAAGGGGTTGGCTTGGCAGCTCCTCAGGTGGGGGTGCTTAAGCGCATCATTGTTTTAGACATTGGTGAGGGTTTGGTTGAAATGATTAATCCAGAAATTATAAAAATAGAAGGAGAACAGTTTGGATCAGAGGGATGCCTAAGTGTTCCTGAACAAAGTGGCATAGTGATTCGGCCTAAAAAAATAATCGTAAAGGCACTAAATCGGTATCAGGAAATAGTTGAATTGGAAGCAGAAGATCTAATGGCACGGGTTTTTTGTCATGAAATTGATCATTTAAATGGAGTTTTATTTACGGATATTATGCTTTCAGAAGAGGAAGCAGAAACTTACAAAAAGACATTTATGGAAGAGGACTCTAAGGAGTAATGATCAGGTGAAAGAGAGGTGAAAAGAAAGCGTGAAAATTGTATATATGGGAACGCCGCGTTTTGCTGTTCCAACACTAGAAATGCTGATAAACAACACTAAAACCGATGTAATAGGCGTATTTACACAACCAGACAAACCGAAAGGCCGGGGTCATCGAATGGCGATGCCTCCAGTTAAGGAAGTCGCATTGGCCAAGGGGATACCTGTTTTTCAACCAGCAGCTAAAATAAGTACAGAAGAGATGGATATTCTAGAAAAATTGAATCCGGATTTAATTGTAGTAGTGGCTTATGGACAGATTTTGCCTGATTCTGTTATTAGACTTCCAGTTTATGGGTGTATCAATGTACATGCATCGTTATTACCACACTATAGAGGCGCTGCTCCTATTCAATGGGCTATAATTTCCGGAGAAAAATCAACTGGAGTCACAACAATGCAGATGGATAAAGGGCTGGATACTGGAGACATGTTAATGAAAGAATCGATACCTATTAAAGAGACAGATACTTATGTTACTATGCATGATAAACTGTCTATCTTGGGGGCAAAGGTGTTAAGGCAGACCCTAGAAGCCATAGAAGAGGGAACTTTGTTGGCTGAACCACAAGAGCATTCTAAATCCACGTATGCACCAATGCTTCATAAAGATACTGGGGAAATTAATTGGAATCAATCAGCAACGTCTATCCATTGTCTCATTAGGGGAACTCAACCTTGGCCAGCAGCTTACACTTTTTACAAGGGTGAGAAAATGAAAGTGTGGAAGAGTAAGGTTATTAAAGGGCCGTTTACGTCGCTGAATCCAGGAGTTCTTAGACAGGTTTCCCCAGAAGGCTTATTGGTGGATACAGCGGAAGATCAACTTTTGATCGAAGAAATACAATTCTCCGGCAAAAAACGAATGTCTATTGCTTCTTATTTGGCAGGCAATGCCATTGAAACAAAGGTTGTGCTGGGAGCGGAACATAATGATGAATGAAAAGAAGCATGCTGTCTCTGCATTTCCAACGACCATAAAACTGTTGTTGTTTTGCTTGTTTTTTTCTGCATTGTTGATTGTTTTAGTGGGATGGATGATCACCAGGCAACATATGATTCTCTTTGCGATCTTCAATACGATATTGATGGTGGTGATCCTAACCTTTATTTTCATGGTGTTGGTGAGCCTGTTTACATTTCAAAGGATATGGTATAATAAAACGGTTCCTAAGACAATGCTGCAGTGGTCGAAATATTCTCTGAATAGGATCTATCCAATTCTTAAAATTGTTGGCGTTTTCATGAATTACGAGAAGGACGACATCAGAAAAGTCTTTACATTACTGAACAATCGGTTTATGATCAGCGAAAGCAAAACATATTTAGGAGAAGAAATCCTTTTACTGACACCCCATTGCTTGCAAAAGGCTTGTTGTTCTATTAAAGTTACGAATGATATTGATCTTTGTAAAGAGTGCAGATTATGTAACGTAGCCGATTTAAAGTATTTTAAAAGGAGATATGGAGTTCAATGCGATGTTGTGACAGGAGGGACTCTAGCAAGAAGAAGAATTAAAGAAAAAACTCCCAGCTTAGTGATAGCCATTGCCTGTGAGCGAGATTTAGTCAGTGGCCTAATGGATGTTAAAAACATTCCTGTATATGCCATTATTAATGATCGACCAGAAGGGCCGTGTTATAATACGGCAGTACAAAAAGAAATAGTAGAAAATACCATAAAGCATTTTACGAGAGGTGATAACAATGATGATATTTGATACAACTGGAATTATTTACCTGATTCCAGCCATGATTTTTGCCATGTATGCACAAAGCAAAGTAAAAACAACCTTTGCAAAATATCTAAAAGTTGCAGCACGAAAAGGGTATACGGGTATTCAGGTCGCACGCTCTATTCTGGACGACCACAACTTACAGGATGTTCCCATAGAAATGGCCCAAGGGTACCTGTCGGATCATTATGATCCTAGGAAACGCGTGTTGCGGTTGTCTAGAGAAGTGTATCAAGGAAATTCTGTTGCAGCCATTAGTGTTGCAGCTCATGAGGTAGGACACGCATTGCAGCATGCCAATGGATATGCTCCGTTGACCATTAGAAATTCCATTTTTCCCATTGCTAGTTTTGGTTCATCCATGGCTTGGTTTTTCGTAATTGGTGGATTTGTATTTGACTCTTTAAATCTTATCGATGTAGGGATTTTACTATATTTAGCAGCAGTTATTTTTCAAGTGGTGACCCTCCCTGTAGAATTTAATGCCAGCAACCGAGCTATGCAGCTCCTTAGTAATAGCGGATTTATTACTCAGGATGAAAAGACACATTCAAAGAAAGTTTTGAATGCAGCAGCGCTTACTTATGTTGCGGCAATGGCAACTGCTCTAGCCCAGTTGTTAAGGTTAGTTGCTTTAAGAAATCGAAGATCGTAAAAATAAGAGAGAAGGCGTCATGAACGCCTTTCTTTTTGCGTATAGGAGTGATGTTTTTGAAAGAATCGCCACGGGAATCAGCGGTGAAAGTCATACAAAAGGTTATGGAAGGCGAGTCTTTTTCTAATCTTCTTGTTAATGACCATTTAACTAGGTCTGAATGGTCTGAAGTAGATGCTAATTTATTTGTGAATCTAGTATATGGGACTTTAGAGCAATATCAGTTAATGAGTCATTTTTTGCAGCAGGTGAGTCGTCGTCCTTTAAAGAGAATAGATCCAGCAATTCGAACCCTTTTGTTGATTTCGATTTATCAATTGATGAACTTTGATCGGATACCAGATTATGCAGTGGTTAATGAAGCGGTTAAACTCTCTCGAAAAAAACAAGCATCAGCGTCTGGTTTTGTTAATGGAATTCTTCGAAACGTGATTCGTCAAAAAGATGAATTGAAAAAATCTATTCCCATGGGCATGGATTCGGATGCACTATCACTTCGCTTTTCATATCCAAAATGGATTATCAAAGAACTAAAGAAGGAATATGATGGACAAGTTGTTTTAAATATTCTTAAGGCTTCTCAAACAGCACCAAATATATTTATTCGGTGTAATCTGCTTCGATGTCATGTGGAGGAATTAATTGTTTCGCTGCAAGAAGATGGAGTCATAGCTGAAAAAAGCAAATGGGTGCCAGAGGCTGTTAAAATAATTAAATCTGTTGTAAATTTGACACACACAAAAGCCTATAAAATGGGATGGTTTCAAATTCAAAGTATTAGTTCTATGCTGACGGTTGAAATGATGAATCCAAGGCCAGGAGAACGAATATTAGATATGGCAGCAGCTCCTGGCGGGAAAAGTCTTTTTATGGCAGAACGAATGAATAATAATGGACTTGTACTTGCAAGGGATCTTTCGGAAGATAGGCTTAAGCAATTGAAACAGCATCAAAAGAGGATGGGAATCACGATCATTAAAACACAGATTTTTGATGCTACTCAAAAGGATTCGGAGTTACAAGGTGAAATGGATAAAGTTTTGCTAGATGCTCCTTGTTCAAGTCTTGGGATGATTCGTCGAAAACCAGAAATAAAATTCACGATAAATAATAAAGGAGTGTTAATGCAAAGAGCTGCACTTCAGTTTGAAATGTTAAATAGAGCTGCGGAGTTTGTCAAACTAGGTGGACATATTGTATACTCCACCTGTACTTTATTTTCTTATGAGAATCAGGATGTAATTAATCTGTTTCTAGAAAAAAACCCACAGTTTCAACTGGAACCAGAGGGGATGAGATCTTTAAATCCAGCAATGAATACAGATCTTGATGGATTTTTTATGGCTAAGTTGCAACGGGTGGAGTAGGAGGAAATCGGTTGAAAAAAGATTTAAAAGCTTTTACGAGGGAAATGTTGCATGAAGAATTCTCTGCATTAAAATGGCCTTCGTATCGGGCGGATCAAATTTTTAAATGGATTCATAGCGGATGCAATGATTTTAATGAAATGACGAACCTATCTAAATCCATGCGTGAAATTTTATTGAAACAGTATAGATTGACTTCACTGAAACAAATAAAAAAACAAGTTTCTAGGGATGGAACAGAAAAACATTTATTTCAACTACCGGACGGTGAATTAATTGAAACTGTGTTGATGCGTTATAAACACGGTAATAGTATTTGCTTGTCTACCCAAGTTGGATGTGCTATGGGTTGTCGGTTTTGTGCATCTGGCATAGAAGGTCTGGTTAGAAATCTTTCGGCTGGAGAAATGATCGATCAAGTTTTAGAGATATCTCGGTATGCAAAAGAACGAATTTCTCATGTAGTATTGATGGGAAGCGGTGAGCCTTTACAGAATTTAGAGGAAGTAGTAAAATTATTAAACATAATTAATGATGAACAGGGATTGCATATAAGTTTGAGACATGTAACTGTGTCCACTTGCGGTCTGATTCCTCAGATTTATCAGTTGGCCCAATACAAACTTCCTATCAATCTTGCTATTTCACTACATGCAGCATCCGATGATATTCGAAAAAGTATGATGCCTATTGCGCAGCATTATTGTATTAATGAACTGTTAAAAGCGTGTGATGATTATATAGAAAAAACAAATCGACGGATTACCTATGAATACGCGTTGGTTCCAGGAATAAATGATTTTCCAGAAGAAATACTGAAACTAGCTGAAAAACTAAAAGGAAAACTATGTCATGTTAATTTAATTCCTATGAATCCAGTAGGCGATAATTTTACAGTACATCACCGCCGGGAAGGGTATCACCATATTGTAGAAATCCTTGAAAAACATGGCATATCCACTACAATTCGAAGAGAGTTGGGGGCAGATATTGATGCTGCTTGTGGTCAATTAAAACGTAGAAGTAAAGAAGAACTCTAATCAACAGGAGGCGTATCCATGGAAATTGGTGTTTTATCGGATACTGGTATTATCAGAGCAATAAATCAAGATGATTATTTAGTGCATTGTAATGGCTATCAGATGTTTTTAGTTGCTGATGGAATGGGTGGGCATAGTTGTGGGGAAGTAGCTAGCCGCATGGCAGTAGATTTAGTTAGTCGTCACACCTGCCAGTTTTTAGATCTATTTCCAGAACCTAGTCAAGTAATTGGTGTTCTATACGAAGCTTTTCATCAGGCGAACCAAAAAATACTTGAGTATGCTAAGGAAAATAAAGAATGCAAAGGGATGGGGACTACGCTAACAATGATTTGGATACAAGAGGGGCGTGGCGTCATTGGACATGTGGGAGATAGTAGAATTTATATGCTTCGAAAAAACAAATTGATCCAGTTGACGGAGGATCACTCTTTGGTAGCAGAACTATTCCGAAAGGGCGAAATTACAGAAGAAGAAGCATTAACTCATCCTAAAAAACACATTATTACAAGAGCTATGGGGATTGACGATACTTTGCGTGCGGATTTTATCCCTATAGAGATACAAGCTGAAGATGTTTTATTGCTTTGCACCGACGGTGTCACTAACTTAATATGTGATGATGAATTACGAAATATATTGATGAGAATAGATTCTGCAAAGCAAACAGCCAAAGAACTGATCAAAATCGCCAATGAAAGAGGCGGTCATGACAACAGCACGGCAATGATTATCAGGCAGCTTTTATCTGATGCGGAAGGCAGGTGTTCTTGTTGATTGGCACAATGCTAGGAAATAGGTATGAAATTATTGAGAAAATAGGTGGCGGCGGCATGGCCATGGTCTATAAGGCGAAGTGCCATTTATTGAATAGAAATGTGGCTGTAAAAATTCTTAGAGAGGAACTAATAAGTGATAAGGATTTAGTCAATAAGTTTAAAAAGGAATCTCAGTCTGTTGCAAGTCTTTCTCATCCCAATATTGTTAACGTATATGACGTGGGAGGGGTAGATGATCTATATTATATGGTAATGGAAATGGTGGAAGGTAAAACCTTAAAGAAAGTGATCAAGGAAAAAGGAGCATTACACCAAGAAGAAATTATTCATTATTCTAAGCAAGTTGCTCGAGCCCTTAAACATGCCCACGAAAATTATGTGATTCATCGAGATATTAAACCTCAAAACATTTTAATAACGGAAGATCACAGAGCTAAGTTAACGGACTTTGGAATAGCCCTTTCAGCTAGTGCGAATACCCTAACGAATACTGGGAATTTAGTGGGATCTGTTCATTATTTTTCTCCAGAGCAAGCGAGAGGTGGATACACCGATGCTAAATCAGATCTTTATTCTTTGGGTATTGCTATGTATGAAATGGCAACTGGCAAGTTGCCTTTCGAAGGTGAAAGTCCAGTTACTGTGGCGTTAAAGCATTTACAAGAAGATCCTGAACCTCCTTCCAGCATTAATGCGACGGTTTCTGAAGGACTAGAGAGTATTATTATGAAATTAATAGAAAAAGATCAAATATCCAGATTTCAAAATGCTGCTAGCCTTATTGAGGCACTAAATCAGCTGGAAACAGATCCAGATTATGTTTTGAACGATATTGTGGATGAAGTAGATGAAAATCCAACCCACGTAAATGGATATATGGAAGGAGAAGAATTACGAAATATGGCAGTTAAAAAAACCACGCGCAAAAAAAAGAGCACCAATAAAACAAAAGCTGTATTAGTAGCTGGTGTATTGACAGCTCTGATTGCAGCATTGCTATTTACTTTTGGTCTGTTTTATGTTAGCAATCTGTTCCAATCATCAGAAGAAATTGAGGTACCTGATTTAATTGGCATGCAACTAGATGATGCAAAGGATGCGTTAGCAGAAATAAACCTTCAACACAGAATTGAATATCGTTATGATGGGGAGGGAGAGGAAAATACGGTATTATCACAAAATCCATCCCAAGGAATGAGTGTTCGAGAAAATTATCCAGTCCAATTAGTTATTAGTACAGGAGAAGAGACAGATGAAGTACCGGATCTTATGTACCAATCCAAAGAAGATGCAATTTTCAGGCTGGAAGAAGCAGGCTTCTCCGTAGGGCAAGTAGAGTCTGCTACGAGCGATTTTCCTGCTGGATCAGTCATTAGTCAAACCCCACGGGCTGGATCGGCTTCGACACAGGGGAGTTCTGTAGATTTGGTTATTAGCGAA
Source organism: Tindallia texcoconensis (assembly GCF_055383815.1). Taxonomy (NCBI): domain Bacteria; kingdom Bacillati; phylum Bacillota; class Clostridia; order Peptostreptococcales; family Tindalliaceae; genus Tindallia; species Tindallia texcoconensis. The sequence goes on along the minus strand of NZ_AP042431.1, from coordinate 174,404 downwards.
GGACCTGAATACGAAGTAGTAATTATGCCAGATTTAGTTGGATCTACAATTGATAGTGCAAAAGAGACGCTTCAAAATCTAAACTTGAAAATTGGAAATTTGCGAGAGGAAACGAGTGACGAATTTGTAGAAGATATTGTGCTTCAGCAAAGCATTGCTTCGGGTAGGGATATACCAGAAGGTACGAATGTTTCGTTGACCGTAAGTTTAGGCGTGGATTCACCGCAAATCGATGAGCTGGAAGATATTGAAGTCGAAACTGAAGAAGGCGAAGAGCCAATTGATGAGGATTTAGAAGTGGATACTAGTCAATCAACAACTAAAACACTACGCATTGGACCATTGGGAGCTAGCGGTACTGTGATAGTTGAGTTGTATCGAGTGAAATCCGAAGAGGATATGCTAATCTTTACGGAAACTCATAACATAGATGAAGACGGAGACTTTATAGAAGTGAATGTTACGGGAAGTGGCAAAGAATTATATAGAATTGTCATCGATGGAGAGACAATTCAACAAACAGAAGTTGATTTTGAATAGGAGGCATTTATGAAAAAAGGCCGAATTATCAAAGCGCTGAGTGGTTTTTTTTACGTTCTGTGGAAGGATAGAATGATTACGTGTAAAGGCAGAGGAACGCTTAAAAAAACAGGAGCAGTGCCTATTGCTGGTGATTGGGTAGAGTTTAGTTTGGTGAGTGAATCACCTGATGAAGGATTGATAGAAGCAATACTGCCAAGACAAAATGAAATGCTCCGTCCTCCCTTGGCTAATTTAGATCAATTACTGGCCGTATTTGCAGTTAAGGATCCTATCCCTAATTTAGTCTTGTTGGATCGAATTCTACTGAGAGCTGAAATGCAAGGGCTTAGTTCGGGGATTTGTTTTAATAAAACAGATTTAATGGTATCAGAGGAAGGTCTGAAGTTGTTGGAAGGGTATGGACAGATAGGGTATCGAGTTTTTTTTCTTAGTGCTAAAACCGGCGATGGGATTGAAAGCTTAAGAGAATTTTTGAAAGATAAATCAACCGCTCTTGCTGGGGCTTCAGGTGTAGGGAAATCTACGGTGATCAATGCTCTTTACCCCAACTTTCAATTAAAAACTGGTGCGCTTAGTCGAAAAATACAACGTGGAAAACACACTACACGATACACAGAATTGCATGCAGCAGGAGAGAATACTTGGATTGCAGATACACCTGGTTTTAGTACACTGAAAGCCAGTGATTTAGAAACAGAAGAAGTGCGGTTTTTCTTTAGAGAATTTATGCCACTACAGGAAAACTGTCGCTTTCAATCCTGCCTTCATTTAAAAGAACCTGGCTGTCGCGTGAAAGAAGAGCTTAAAGAAGGTAGGATTATGCAACATCGTTATGAAAATTACAAAAAAATAATAGATGAAATACAGACAAATAGGAGGTATTGATATGGTTGAAATTGCACCATCAATCCTATCAGCGGATTTTGCGCGATTGGGTGAATCTGTAGAGATGGTTGAGTCGGCAGGGAGTGATATGCTACACATTGATGTTATGGACGGACGGTTTGTACCCAATATAACGATTGGACCAGTTGTTATTAAGTCCTTAAGAAATCAAAGCAAGCTTCCTTTTGATGTTCATTTAATGATTGTTGAACCAGAAAAATATATTGAAGCCTTTGCGAATGCAGGAGCAGACATCATAACAGTTCAGGCAGAAGCATGTACGCATTTAGATCGTGTGATTAATCAAATAAAAACTACTGGAGCCAAAGCGGGTGTTGCCTTAAATCCGTCTACTTCAGAGTCTGTTTTAGAGTATGTGCTGGATCAATTGGACATGGTTTTGATCATGTCTGTAAATCCAGGCTTTGGAGGTCAACAGTTTATTCCAGGAATGCTGAAAAAAATCACAATGATAAAAGAGGAAATCAAGGAACGAGGGTTAAAAACAAAAATTCAAGTCGACGGTGGAATCAATGTTGAAAATATAAGAAAGGTTGCTTTAGCGGGAGCAGATATTTTTGTAGCGGGATCAGCTATTTTTAACGCTGAAAGTCCAAGCTGTGCGGTAAAAACGTTGAAAAAAGAAGCTCTTACAGGAAAAAAATAGTTGGAGGAATGAAAAAATGAGGGCCCTAATTGTTACTAATGGCCAAATTAATGACTTGGATTATTTAAATAAAATAATCCTAAGTCACGATTATGTGATTTGTGTAGATGGAGCAGCTCGATATCTACATAGGATTCAAAAAAAGCCAGATTTGATGGTTGGGGACATGGACTCGGTACATGAAGTTGATATGATTTGGATTGAGTCCAGTCTTACTCCTGTTAATCGATACGAAACGCGAAAAGATTTCACAGACACAGAACTAGCTATTGAAGTTGCTCTAGACAAAAACCCAGAGCTTATTACAATTGTTGGTGCAGTTGGATCTCGATTAGATCACAGTTTAAGTAATATTTTTTTGCTAAAAAAAATTGCAGATGCTGGTGTGGAGGGCCAAATTGATGACGGTGATTTTGAAGTTTTATATCTATGGAAAGACAAACAGTTAAACTGGAAAAGAGGAGAAGTGGTTTCTTTTGTACCGACTAGTGAAAGTGAAATCAGGGTCACATTGGAAGGGTTTGAATACCCACTTTTCGAAAAAAGAATGACTCAAGGTACAAGTTTATGCATTAGTAATGTGGTGAAAAAAGATAATCCTATTATTAAAATAGTGGGGGGCGGTTTATTAGCTATTCGGAATAAAAAACCCCTTATCTGATACTTACATCAGGCAAGAGGCATTTACTGTTGGTTCATCACCATTACAAAGCTCGTTCGATTTTTCCGGACCGAAGGCACCGGGTGCAGACATTGACTCTTCTAGTGGAACCGTTTACAACCGCTTTTATTTTTCGAAGGTTTGGCAGCCAAACTCGTTTATTATGACGATTTGAGTGACTGACGCTATTTCCGAAAACTTTTCCTTTGTTACATACGCTACACGTTTTAGCCAAGATGATACACCTCCTTTAAGAAAGGTCGACCTTTAAAACATTGTAATACTATCACATATTAATTGATTTTGCAATAAGTAACTTTAATATGCTGTATCTTAACTGAAAATAGTATATGGATTAGCACGAAGCCTTGAACTATCAGTCCGTTTACTATACAATAAAACTAGCTTTTTGGCAACCTATTTAGCAGAAATCAAATAAAGATCTTTTTAGGTCTTTCGAAAAGATGATGCAGTAATGATGATAAGGAGGAACAATATATGCCCGGAAAGTTAGCCAATCAATATGGAACTACAATTATCGATGACCATGTCCTGGCGTCCATCGCTGGTCTTTCTGCTATGGAGTGTTACGGAGTAGTAGGGATGGTAACGAAAACTGCCGCTGGTGGACTGGTCGAGTTGTTTAAGAGGGAGCAGTCCAATAGAGGTGTGAAAGTCCATACAAATGAAAATGAAATACAGATTGATTTATTTGTAATCATAGAATTTGGGACGCGTATTTCTGTTGTAGCTAACAATATCATTGAAAAAGTCAAATATAATATTGAAACCCTAACAGGAATGAATGTGACAAAGGTCAATATTAACATTCAGGGTGTGCGTGTGCACAAGTAACTTAAGGAGGTATGGTTTTGAAATGCAGACAGTGGATGGCAAAGTCTTTAAAAATATGATGGCAGCAGCTAGAAAAGTGCTATTGGATCAGCAGGAATTAATCAATGAGCTAAATGTTTTTCCAGTCCCAGACGGAGATACTGGTACGAATATGTCTTTAACCATGGAATCCGCCTTGAAAGAAATGAAAAAAGAAGAGAGTGAAGACATTTTCGACTTGGCTGAAGCTGTAGCGAACGGTTCTTTGATGGGAGCTAGAGGGAACTCGGGAGTTATTCTATCTCAACTTTTCCGTGGTTTTGCTAAGAGTTTAAAAAATAAAAAGCAAATAACAGCAAGAGAAATAGCTGTAGCTATGAAAAATGCATCGGATACGGCTTATAAGGCAGTAATGAAGCCAACAGAAGGGACGATTTTAACAGTAGCACGAGAAAGTGCGGATGCAGCTTTGTTGCTAGCAGAAACTGATCAAGACATTGAAAAATTCATGAAAAATGTGCTTCAAAAAGCCAAGGAATCTCTTGATAGAACCCCGGAACTGCTGAAAGTCTTAAAGGATGCTGGAGTTGTTGATTCAGGAGGTAAAGGGCTAGTAGCCATTATAGAGGGAGCATTGCTTGGTATTACAGGCGATGTTGATGAGATTAAGACAGAGAATACGATTCGTTATATAGACGATGTACATTACGAAGAAGTGGATCATGGAGAACTAGAATTTGGTTATTGTACAGAGTTCATTATTAACGCTGAGAATGTAAACACAGATGTATTTCGCCAAAAAATTAGCTCAGAAGGCGACTCTATGCTGGTAGTAGGAAACGAACATGTAGTAAAAGTACATATTCATACCAATCATCCTGGAAGAGTCATGGAAGCGGCTATGGAATTAGGAAGTTTAAGTGATATAAAAATAGATAATATGAGGCAACAACACCGCCATAAGGTTATTGAAAGTACACTTGATGAAGAACAGGGATTAAATCATTATGGAATGATTACGGTAGCCATGGGGGAAGGTCTTGCGAAAATTATGAAAGATTTTAATGTGGACGTCATCATTGAAGGCGGACAGACCATGAATCCAAGTACAGAAGATTTTTTAAAAGCTTTAGACAGAATTAATGCAGAGCATATTTTTATTATGCCTAATAATAGCAATATCATCATGGCTGCAAATCAAGCTAGGGATATAACCGATAAAAAGGTAACGGTTATTCCAACGAAAACGATTCCTCAAGGAATTGCGGCTGTTTTGGCTTTTAATCTATTGGAAGATGCAGAAACAAATACGGAAGCTATGTCAGAAGCGATTCAAAATGTCAAAACTGGACAGGTAACCTATGCAGTAAGAGACACCAACTTCAATGGAATTAACATTGTAAAAGATGAACTTATTGGTCTAAGTGATAAAGAAATCCGCTCTGCAGGTAAGGATATTTCCCGAGTGGCTTCTGAGTTGATTCGTCAAATGGTATCAAATGAAGATGAGATCCTGACGATTTTCTATGGAGAAGAGGTAGAGTTGGAAGAAGCAGAAAAACTACAGAGATTACTTGAAGACGCTTATCCTGATCTGGAGGTGGAGTTGTATGAAGGTGGACAACCGTTATACTACTATATTTTTTCCTTGGAATAATGGAGAAAGACTATGCGTGTGATAGCAGGGAGCGCTAAAGGACATCTATTGAAAGTTCCCAAAGGAGAATCAGTTCGACCCACGGCGGATCGAGTGAAAGAAGGGGTTTTTAGCAGCATCCAGCAAAAAATTTTTTCCAGCATCGTCGTAGATTTGTTTGCAGGTTCAGGAAATTTGACGATAGAATGCCTTTCGCGGGGTGCTTCCCATGGCTACTGTATAGAATGGGATGAAGAGCATGTGAGTTGCATTCGAGAAAATATTCAGAAAACAAATTTTTCAGAATGTGTTACTATTCTTCAGAAAGACGTAAAGGCAAGCATTCCATGGTTATTTCAAAAAGGAATCAAGGCGGATTTGCTTTTTATGGACCCACCATACCATCGAGAATTGATTCAATCAACCTTAGAACAATTATCTTCCTATGATATGCTTAACAAAGATGGTATTATAGTAGCAGAGCATGGTAAGTCAGAAAGATCACCTGAAAAAGTAGGTTCATTCTATCGGTTTAAACAAAAAAAATATGGGTGTACTATAATTTCCTATTACAGGAAGGAAGAAATAGAATGACAATAGCTATTTATCCTGGAAGTTTTGATCCAATTACCAATGGGCACTTGGATATTATTCAGAGAGCCGCATCTATTCACGAACAAGTAATTGTAACTGTGATGGCTAATAATTCTAAAAAACCCATGTTTTCCCTTCAACAAAGAGTGGAGTTTATTGAAAGAGCTTCACGAAACATCCCTAATGTAAGGGTGGAATCATATTCTGGCCTCTTGGTAGCTTTTGCACGCAAAAACCAAGCGAAAGTCATTATCAAAGGGCTTAGAGCGGTTTCAGATTTTGAATACGAGTTTCAAATGGCCCTTATGAACAGAAAACTAGACGATGGAGTAGAAACTATGTTTTTAATGACACAAAGCCAGTATTCATATTTGAGTTCTAGTGTGGTGAAAGAAGTGGCAAAGCTAGGTGGTTGTATTAAAGACCTAATTCCGGAGTCTATTGAAGAAGATGTGAGACAACATTTTAACCAGAAATGATATTTGGGAGGGATTGCGTTGGATGTATTGCAACTGCTTGAAGAGTTAGAAGATATTGTTGAAAGTGGATCAACCATCCCTTTTGCGAACCGAGTTATGGTTGATAAAGGAGAATTATTAGAAATAATTAAAGAAGTACGGATCCATTTACCAGATGAAATGAAGCAGGCCCAATGGATTAAAGAAGAAAGACAACGAATATTGCAGGAAGCTCAGATGGAAGGAGAACAAACGATAGACGCAGCTCGCAAGCATGCGGAAGCTCTCGTAGAAGAAGATGAAATTGTTCAAATGGCGAAAGCCAAGGCAGAGGAAATCCTTCAGCAGGCTCAACAGGCTTCAAGGGATATGAAGCAAAGTGCTAGAGAATATACAGATGAGCTGTTACAAGATGCAGAAGGAACAGCTAGAGAGATGTTGGAAATCATCACAGAAAATCGCAAAGAATTAAACCAGATGAAATCAAACACATAAAAATGAAGGGCTTAAATGATTAAGGCAGGTAACTGGGACTCTTTAAATAGTCAGACCTGCCTTTTGCTATTTTGGGAGATGAGACAGCTAATTCATGTAGATCTGTTCCTCGAAAATCTAGTTCAAGTTGGTTAGAAGCTTTTGGGTTAGGGGGATGAAAATCTGCTGTTTTAGTGATGATAGGTAGGGAAGCATTCTTTTTACAAAGATTAATTAATCGCCTACCTTGCTGATTAAATGCTAAAATGCGAATGTACTCAGGTTTTCCATGCTGGTACCAATAGGTGGTATCCGATTTTTTGATATCAAGAAGAATGTGCATTAACATTCGTTGAATCCGAGTATATGGGTATCGCTTTGATTTTACGCAGTGGCAAAATTCTTGCCACTGCAATGATTGATGAGTACATTCGATTAATTTATGTTCCAATCCTTCTGTGACGTCTGTCAATTGTTTAAAATCATTTACGGACATTCGTTTTAATAGGACCATTAATCCTTGATTAAAATCTTCGGACATCACAAACTTCTTATGCTTCATCAAATAGTTTTCTAAAATTTGAAAACTTGTTACGGGCATGGTTTCTTTCAATGCATGCAAAGAAGTATTTTCTTTGATATGTCTTCGAATGCCAGTGGCAGAGCTGATTTGTTGTAATTCAGTACTGTGATAACCAGCTCCCATACGCTGAATTGTATAGGCTTGAATCCTAGAATTAGAAAGATAAAGGTGCTTGGTATATAGCATGCCAAGGATGTTGTTTGGTTGTTGAAAAAAAGATCTCCATTTAGGAGAGTTATCATATTCTTGAAGTGATAATTGCTGAGAACGAGCAAAAGAATAGCCTTTTTTTAAGTGCTTTTGAAGGCTTAACTCTATTGTCTTTGGAGGATTAGCGAGGAGTTTTCCGATGTTTTGGAATAATTCCATATCCCCAGACTCACTACCGAAACTAAGGGCATCGATGATCCCCATTTGATTTAGTAGAGAAACACTCCCTCTAGCAAACTGGTCTGCTGTTGAACAAGAATAAATGACAGGTAGTTCTACCACAAGGTCAACGCCAGCCTTAACAGCCATTTCTGCTCGGGACCATTTGTCTAGCAAAGCGGGTTCTCCGCGTTGCAAAAAGTGGCCACTCATGACTGCGACACTATAGGTGGAACCTGTGAGTAGTTTTGATTGAGTCAAGTGATATAGATGCCCATTATGAAATGGATTATATTCAGTAATTAAACCAACAATACGCATAATATTCAGTCCTTTATATTCTATGAATGTGGTGAAGTAGTTCTATATTTTATCATAGTTTTACATTTAACCTTGCAAAAACTTGAAATCATTTCATTTTTTTATTATGATTGAAATGTTAGCATGGCCGATTGTTTAATTCACTATAAAAAGTTCTGGGAGGTTTTATTAATGAAAGTACTAGTTTTAAATTGTGGAAGCTCTTCGTTAAAGTATCAGATTATTAACATGGAAACGGAAGAATTGTTAGCAAAAGGAATTGCAGAAAGGATAGGTTTAGAAGGTTCCTTTGTTAAACACGAGCCTGCTAATAAAGAAAAAGAAGTCATTAAAACAGAGTTAAAAGATCATAAAGATGCTATTAAAGTACTGGTTGACGCATTACTAGATAGCAAATATGGAGTAGTAACTACCATGGATGAAATTGAAGCTGTAGGCCATAGGGTCGTTCACGGTGGAGAAAAGTTTTCTGGATCTGTAATGATTACCAAGGAAGTCATCGATACGTTAGAAGAGTGTTCTGAATTGGCACCATTGCATAATCCACCAAATCTGATGGGTATTTATGCTTGCCAGGAAATTATGCCCAAAACACCTATGGTGGGAGTTTTTGATACTGCTTTTCATCAAACGATGCCACCTTCTTCTTACTTATATGCACTACCTTATGAATACTATGAAAACCATAAAATTAGGAGATACGGTTTCCATGGTACATCTCATAAATACGTTGCGCTAAAAACCGCAGAAATGCTTGGGAAACCCTTGGAAGAGCTTAGTATGATTACTTGCCACTTAGGCAATGGTGCTAGTATGGCCGCCGTACAGAATGGTGAATCTTTAGATACTAGCATGGGCTTTACACCATTAGAAGGTCTTGTCATGGGAACTCGTTGTGGAGATATTGATCCTGCCATTATTGCTTTTATGATGGATAAAGAGAATATGTCTATTGATGAAGTGAATAATGTGATGAATAAAAAGTCTGGTGTTCTTGGGATATCAGGTGTCAGCAGTGATTTCAGAGACTTAGAAGAAGCTGCCGATGAAGGAAATGAAAGAGCCAAAATAGCTCTGGAGATTTTTTATAAAAAAGTAACCAAATACATTGGTGCTTATGCTGCTGAAATGGGTGCTTTGGATGCTATAGTCTTTACGGCAGGATTAGGTGAAAACTCTGATGTAGCTAGAAGAGAAATATGTAAAACATTAGGGTTTATGGGCGCTGTTATTGATGATAGCAAAAATAACGGTGTGAGAGGGAAGGAAACCATTGTTAGCACAGATGATTCGAAAGTAAAAATTGTTTTAATGCCCACGAATGAAGAATTAATGATTGCACGGGAGACGAAGTCACTGGTATAATAATGTCGAGTGATAACACTTGACAAAATCTTCTCTTCGCCATATAATTTCTCTGTTGATAAAGAAGGCGGTTGTTGAATGTTTCAGTTATCCGTAGTTTTCAAAAGTGAACAATATTCCTATGAGTATCAAACCACCTATGAAGTACCGGATCAGGATTACTATGGTGATCCGGTGGTGTTTGACAGACCAGCAGAAGTAAAAGTGCGATTCTACAAAGTGCAAGATGCGCTTTACATGAATCTGCAGATTATCTACACCATTGGAATGAAATGTGCTAGGTGTTTAGGGTTGATCTGTCATGAAAAAGCAATTAACAAAAGCTTTCAGTTGATTTCCCTAAAGAGTAGGGATCAATCGTCCGTTAATGAATTGGAAGAAGATGTGCTCTTTTATGAAAAAGAACAGTTGGATTTGGAAAGCATAGTTCATGAACAAATTATTTTGGGGATTCCAATTAAAATAGTTTGTGATGAAAAATGCCAAGGAATCTGTAGTCAATGTGGTAAGCCAGCAAAAGACAATAGCTGTTTATGCGAAAAAGCCATTGAAAAACCGGAAACGGACCCAAGGCTAGCCAAATTGAAAGACTGGTATCAGGAATAATAAGGAGGTGTCACAATGCCAGTACCAAAGCGAAAAACATCAAAATCCGATCGTGATTCCAGAAGAGCTGCAAATTCAAAGTATACGGCTCCTTCGGTGCAAGAATGTCCACAATGTCATGAGCCTAAGCTCCCACATTACGTTTGTTCGGATTGCGGATACTACAAAGGGAAGGAAGTAATTGAAACAAAGTAATGAAACGGCGGTAATGCATTTAGCATTGCCGCTTCTTTTTATGTTGCATCATGTCTTCTTGCTTACAGATAAATTCTCGGGTATACTGATGCTAGTATCTGGTACTAACAAACAATGAGGTGGAATCATGGTGGGGATAAAAAAGCGGACTAAAAAAGAACGTCAACTTCAATTGGATCAGTTGATTGGTGAAGATCCTTTCTTAACAGATGAGGATTTGTCAGAACATTTTCATGTCAGCATTCAGACGATTCGACTAGATCGTCTTGAGATGGGTATTCCTGAATTGCGAGCAAGGCTTAAGTCTGTTGCGGCTGATAATTATGAAAAGGTAAAAAGCATGGCTGGAGCAGAAATTGTAGGAGAGCTCATTGATTTGACTCTTGGAAAAGGCGGTATTTCAATTCTTGAAACAAATCGAGACATGGCTTTTAGAAAAACAAAATTAGTTCGTGGTCACCATATTTTTTCTCAAGCAGAATCCTTGGCTATGGCAGTCATTGATGCCAGTAAAGCCATAACTGGAGTTTCGAATATCAAATATATCCAACCTGTTAATGCAGGGACAAAACTGATTGCTAAGGCAGAGGTGGTACGTGTAAGATCGAATAAACACTTTGTTCATGTTATGACTTATGCCAACCAGGAGCAGGTTTTTAGGGGTAAGTTTATTCTGGTGACATTAGAAGAACAGGAGGAGTCAAGATGAGAATAGTGTTAGACGCTATGGGCGGTGATTTTGGTCCAGAAGTCACGGTGGCTGGAGCGGTTGAAGCCGTTCGTGAATTTCAACTAGATGTGATACTTACGGGAGATGAAAAACTGATTGGGCAGGCTATGAAGAATCTTCAGTATAAAGGTAATGCTATTTCAGTGGTTCATTGTTCGGAAACCATTGAAAACAGTGACAAGCCATCTACAGCTTTGCGGAAAAAGAAAAATTCTTCTTTGGTAGTAGCGATGCAGATGGTGAAGGAAGGGAAGGCGGACGCAATTATTTCTGCTGGAAACACAGGAGCTTTGCTTGCGGGTGGTCTTTTTATTATTGGGCGCATCAAAGGGATCTCACGTCCAGCTTTAGCTGTTCCATTTCCGACACCAAATGGAATTTCGCTTTTGGTCGATGCAGGAGCTAATGCAGAGTGCAAACCTCAACATTTATATGAATTTGCACTAATGGGAAGCCTCTATATGAATACCATTTTAAATAAACAAACACCGAAAGTATATCTGGCCAACGTGGGGATTGAAGAAGGTAAAGGCAATGACTTAACAAAAGAAAGCTACGCGATACTTAAGAATTCTGACTTGTCATTTCAGGGGAATATCGAAGCTAGAGACATACCAACAGGAACTGCTGATGTTATTGTGTGTGATGGGTTTACAGGGAATATTATCTTAAAACTCTTTGAAGGCGTAGCTCAAACTTTTTCAGCTGGTTTAAAAGAGGCAATAGTATCCAATTGGAAAAGCAGATTAGGGGGATTAATGATAAAGCCAGCATTACATTCTTTTAAAAAACAATTTGACTACACAGAACATGGTGGTGTTCCTCTTCTAGGTGTCAATGGACTGCTAATTAAGGCTCATGGTAGTTCAAATGCGAAAGCCATTAAAAATGCAATGAAGCAAGCGAAAATTGGATATGAAGCAGATTTAGTGAACAAAATTATTCATCGAATTGATAAAAAAGATCAATTCTGGAAAAACCATCCACAAGAGAAATATGGGGAGGATCTTGTAGGTGATGAAAAATGAAAGCCTTAAGTCAATGGAAAGATAGTATTGAACATCTGCAAAGACAAATTGGATATCATTTTGATGATCAACAGTTACTTATGGAAGCATTAACTCATAGTTCTTTTTCTAATGAATGGAAACAAAATCGTATTGCCAATAATGAGCGACTTGAATTTCTGGGTGATTCTGTTCTTGGTCTTATTATCAGTCAGTATATTTTTAAGTCCTATCAAAAACTGCCGGAAGGAGAACTGACGAAAGTCAGAGCTAATGTGGTTTGTGAAGTTTCATTAGCACAAAAAGCTCGAACTTTATTCCTGGGAGAATACTTATTGCTAGGCAAAGGAGAAGAATCTAGTGGGGGTAGAAATAGGGATTCTATTTTGGCAGATGGAATGGAAGCTTTAATAGCGGCTATTTATATGGATAGTAGTTATGAAGAAGCTAGTCGGTTTGTGTTGAATCACTTTATAGATATGATAGATTTGGCAGCTAGCGGGAATTTAATGAAAGATTATAAGACTCAGTTGCAAGAATTAATTCAGAGTTCTGGAAAAGGACGGATGGAATACGTAGTGGTAAACGAAGAAGGACCAGATCATAGCAAAGTTTTTTTTGTGGAAGTACAATCGGAACAAAAAATTCTTGGTCAAGGATCTGGAAAAAATAAAAAAGAAGCAGAACAAAATGCAGCAAAAGCAGCCATTGAAAGATTGTTTTAGGAAGGAAGAAGCTTGATGCATTTAAAACGGTTGGAAATAAAAGGATTTAAGTCATTTGCCTATAGAGTAGATTTTCAGTTTGATAAAGGTGTGACTGGCGTAGTAGGCCCCAATGGATGTGGAAAAAGTAATGTTACGGAAGCAGTTCGATGGGTTTTAGGAGAACAAAGCGCTCGCAATCTTCGTGGATACAAAATGGAAGATGTAATTTTTTCTGGAACAGATAGAAAAAGACCCCAGAGCATGGCCGAAGTATCTATTGTTTTAGATAACGCTAGCCAAGGATTAAGAATTCCTTATGAAGAAGTATGTTTAACCAGAAGAGTCTATCGATCTGGAGAAGGCGAGTATTTAATCAATGGTAGTCCCTGCAGGCGAAAAGATGTAAAAGAACTTTTGATGGATACCGGAATTGGTAAGGAAGGGTACTCCATGATCAGTCAGGGGCGTATTGATGAAATTCTCAGCCAAAAAGGGGAAGATAGAAGACTATTATTCGATGAAGCTGCTGGTATCGTTAAGTATCGAACTCGTAAGGAAGAAGCAGAGAAAAAAATTGAAAGAACCGAAGATAATCTACTTCGTATTAAGGATATTTTGCTCGAATTAGATCAGCATTTGAGTCCTTTATCTCAACAGGCCAGTAAAGCTGAGACCTATCTAGAACTTAAGGAAAAAATAGATTACTTAGAAGTCTCCGAAGTGTTTAACAGCATAAACAATCAGAAGCAGGCCATTGAAGAAAACCAGAATCGGTTATATGGAGTTCGGAAGGAAATGGATCAACTGGTAGGACAGGAAGAGTCATTGCAACACGCTTTAAGGAAGAAAGAAGATAAGTTAGAGTGTTTGCGGACTGTGATGATAGAGTCAAGAAATTTATTGGAAACAAAGAAGTCTGAACTGGATGAGAATCGCCTTCAACAACAAATGCAGATGCAACAGATACAACATCAACAGCAACAAATAAAGACTCTAGAAAAAACCTTAGAAGAGCAAGCGAAAATCTTTCAGACCGTTGAAACAAAATTGGATGACTTGAAAAAGAAGAGTCTATATGCCTCGGAAGTTCAAAAAAACAAAGAGGAGGCGTTTCGAAAGAGTCAGGAATTGATAACACGTCAAAAAAAAATGGTGGCAAAAATTCGAAACCAAGTAGAAGAGAACAAAACTGATGTTGTAGAAGCTTTAAAGAAGTTAAATAGTTATCAAAATCAATTTGAGCGTATTCATACACTAAAAGAAACTGCTCATCATCGTTGGTCTGATTTGTTAAAAGAAATAAAAGAAAAAAGTGATTCGTTGAAATCTAATAAACATTTATATCGGAAAAACCAAGATGAAAAAAAGAGAGTTGCAGAGCAAAAGAAACAGTTGGAGATAAGAATTTCAAGTGAAAAAGAGAAGTACTCTAGAAAGCAAGAAGAATTTAATTTGATGCAAAATGAATTAATGATGCTAAAACAAGAATTACAGCGTATAACACAACAGAAAAATTTATTGGTCAATTTAGAGAAAAATTTTGAAGGCTTTCAAAGAGGCGTGAAGAATGTGTTGAAAGCTGTTGAAGAAAAAACAGAACTATCTGATGGGTTTCATGGTGTTGTAGCGGATTTGCTGGATGTTCCACAAGGATATGAAATAGCCGTTGAAACAGCTCTAGGCCAATCCATACAGTTTTTGGTGACAGAATATGATCATCAAGCGAGAAAGATAATTGAATTTTTAAGAAAAACGAATCAGGGACGAGTTACAATCTTACCAATAAAAACCATACAAGTACGTAGCTTTAAGCAAAATGAGTACAGCGTACTGTCTGGTTTTACCGAGGCTACATGTGCTCTAGATTTAGTGCATTTCCCTGAACCTTATAAATCGGTCTTTTCTAATCTTTTAGGGAGAGTGGTTATTGCAGAAGATCTGGAAATCGCCATGAAAATTAGTAGGAAATTTAAACAACAGATCAAGATTGCAACCCTGAAGGGTGAACTCATTATGCCAGGAGGATCTATGACGGGAGGTAGTCATTCAAAACAGCAGGATGGATTGTTGCTTCGGAAGAGAGAGATTGATGAGTTGAGTCATGAAGTGTGTCGAATTCAAAAGAAATTAGAAAATGAATCTGGAAAAATGGAATCTATACAGAAGCAGGTATTTCAGTGCAAATCATTGCTAGAAGATTTGCATAAACAACTAGATGAATTGGAAAAACAGGATATTAGAATTGCAAGCTTTGTGGATAACCTTTGTATTAATGTGAAGGAATTGGAAGGGGCTAGTCAGCGATTAAATTCTGAAAAAAAAGATTTAGAAAAAAATCTAAGCTATCTTGGGTCAGAAGAAGAAAAAATTCTGCTCCACAGGGAAGAGATAGAAAAAAGAATAGAGGCTGAAAGAGGAGCAGTGGATAAAGAAATTCAAGTTTTGAAAGTAGAAGAGGAAAATCTAGAAACAATGCTCGACAAAAATACTTCTCTACGAGTTGAAATGGCAGAGTTTCGAGAAAAAAATGTGTCCTTTCAGAATGAAAAAAAAGAACTGGTAGCTCGGAAGGAACAAGAGTATCTTAAAAAAGAACAGATCCAAGTACAGATAATACAAATTAAAAAAGATTTGCAGGGAGTCTCAAATGAATTAGATCGATTAACAAAAGAGCAAAAGCAATTGGAATCGAAGCAACAATATCAAAAAGAAATATTAGATAAGTTACAACAAGAGGAAGAAGACTATAGGCATTTGCGTATCAATCAATTAGGGGAATTAGAAACTCTTCGAAAAAGAGTAGAATCCATTAGGGCGCATTATACACAGATCCAAATGAAAATATCTAAAAAGGAGTGGGAAGTTCAACAACTTTTGGAGAAACTAGCGCTTTATAATATAGATAGCCTAGATGAGGCTGAACAACGTATGCAGAGACCGCCGTTGCCTTCTATGAACTCATATTCCTTGAAAGGATTAAAAGAAGAAATGCAATCTTTAGGTGAAGTTCATGTAGGAGCTATAGAAGAATATCGTCGAGTTAAAGAAAGGCACACATTTCTAACGACACAGAAACAAGATATGGAAGATGCAAGAGATTCGCTGCAAGATATTATTAAAGAATTAGAAGAAAAGATGGTACAACAATTTGAATTACAATTTAAAAAAATACAAGTATCGTTTAAAAAGGTATTTCAACAACTCTTTAACGGGGGGAATGCAGAACTGGTGTTGGATAATCCTGATTGTATTTTACAATCAGGGGTGGATGTTGTGGCTCAACCGCCAGGGAAAAAATTTCAGCATTTATCATTGTTATCAGGTGGAGAAAAAGCAATGACAGCCATTTCTCTGCTATTTGGAATTTTGTTGGTGAAACCATCTCCTTTTTGTGTATTAGATGAGATTGAAGCAGCATTAGATGATGCTAATGTAGGACGTTTTGCTGACTTTTTGGTAGATCTTTCTAAGGAAATTCAATTTGTCGTGGTGACGCATAAAAAGCTGACGATGGAACGTGTGGATACACTTTACGGTATTACAATGGAAGAAAAAGGCATTTCAAAACTACTACGCCTAAAACTAGCAGATTTGGATGAAAAAATGATTGCTGGATAAGTGATAAAGGAAGGGGAACTATCAATGTTTTTTAATGGTTTTAATCCTATGAAAAAAGAAGAAAAAGAAGAAAAAGAAGAAAAAGAAGCAAAATCGAAAGCGAAAGGTTTCTTTCAACGATTAAAAGAAGGCCTTGGTAAAACTACGAAAGACTTTACTGGCAAGTTAGACGCCTTATTGATAGGATATAATAAAATTGATGATGAGTTATTTGAAGAATTGGAAGAATTGCTGATTATGGCAGACTTAGGCTATGATGCTACAATGATGACTATGGAAAAGCTTCAAGTAAAAGTTCGAGAGTCTAAAGTGGAAGATGCTTCAAAAGTAAAAGGGCTACTGAAAGAAGTGTTGGTAGAACTGTTGTCTGTCGAGAGAGGACATCAATTAAACATAAAAGAAGATCCTACAATTGTTCTAGTAGTTGGGGTGAATGGAGTAGGGAAAACGACAACTATTGGAAAGTTAACCGCATACTGTCAACAGCAGGGAAAGAGTGTTATGCTGGCTGCAGGAGATACTTTTAGGGCGGGAGCTATTCAACAGCTGGAAATATGGGGACAGCGATCTAATGCGACGGTCATTCGTCATCAGGAAGGATCTGATCCAGCAGCCGTTATTTACGATGCTATTCATTCAGCAAAAGCAAAAAAGAATCAGATTTTAATTTGCGACACGGCAGGTAGGTTGCATAACAAAAAGAATTTGATGAATGAACTGGGAAAGATTTTTCGCATATTGGATCGAGAATATCCAGAAGCAAAGAAGGAAGTTCTATTAGTATTAGATGCTACTACGGGTCAAAATGCCATACAACAGGCAAAAACATTTGGTGAAGTGGCACCTTTAACAGGGATTGTGTTAACAAAGCTAGATGGAACGGCGCGAGGAGGTATTATTATACCAATTACCCAGACTTTAGGAGTGCCAGTGAAATTTGTAGGAGTTGGTGAACAGATTGATGATCTACAACCTTTTGATCCAGAAAATTTTGTGTCAGCCTTATTAGATCAATGATCCATTGAAAAAAATGAGATGGGTATTGACTTTTTCTATTCTATTTTGTATAATGCAAAAGTGCTGTAAAGTAAAAAGCCTTTACAGTAAATAGGATAGGTGAGATAATGGAAGAAAAAAACATGCGTATGGTACTTCTTTATGATTTTTACCAGCTGTTGCTTACGGAAAAACAGCAAGCTATGATGGATTTATATTACCAACAAGATTTTTCTTTGGCTGAAATAGCAGAAACTTTATCTATTTCGCGTCAAGCCGTTTACGATCATCTAAGACGGACGGAAAGCACCCTGGAAAAATATGAAACTAAAATGAAATTGCTGGAAAAGCACACACAACAAATTAAAATGATTGAAATTATAGAAGAAAAAATGATCATGTTTAGAAAAGAAATTTTGATGGATGTAATGAAAGATAAAACCATGAATTCCTTAGATGAAATGATTCATATGTTAAAGCAATTAAAAGAGATGAGTATTCAATAAAGGGGTGATCCAATGCTCTTTGAAGGATTAGCGGAAAAACTGCAGAATACCTTTGATAAGTTGAAAGGCAAGGGTAAGTTAACAGAAACGGATGTTAAAGAAGCCATGCGAGAAGTTAAATTAGCCCTACTTGAAGCGGATGTTAACTTTAAAGTAGTGAAAGACTTTATAAACCGTGTTAAGGATAGGGCAGTTGGTGGTGAAGTCTTAGACAGCCTAACTCCAGGCCAACAGGTGATAAAAATTGTGAATGAAGAAATGACCTTGCTTATGGGAAGCACACAGAGCAAAGTTACCTTTTCTTCCTCACCACCAACAATATATATGATGGTTGGGCTACAAGGGTCTGGTAAAACTACTTCTTGTGGTAAGTTGGCAAATCAATTGAAAAACCAACAGAAGAAACCTTTACTAATAGCGGCGGACATATATCGTCCTGCAGCTATAGAACAATTGAAAACAGTAGGGTCTAAGATAGATGTGCCGGTTTTTAGCATGGGAAATCAGGTGGATCCAGTGAATATTGCTAAAGCGGGCATTGAAGAAGCTAAAAAGAACGGGAACGATCTAGTGATCATCGATACGGCTGGACGATTGCATATAGACATAGATTTAATGGATGAGCTTCAACGTATTAAAGAAGCAGTGAAGCCACAAGAAATTCTTTTGGTTGTGGATTCCATGACAGGACAAGACGCAGTAAATGTAGCGGAATCCTTTAGTGAAAAGGTAGGAATTGATGGTGTGATTCTTACTAAGTTAGATGGGGATACACGTGGTGGTGCAGCACTTTCCGTCCGTGCTGTCACAAAAAAGCCTATTAAGTTTGTGGGGATGGGAGAAAAAATCGAAGAGTTTGAACCATTTCATCCAGATCGGATGGCTTCGAGAATTCTTGGAATGGGTGATGTTTTAAGTCTTATAGAAAAAGCTCAAACCAATTTGGATATGAAAAAAGCTCAAGAGCTAGAAAAAAAAATGCGAACTCAACAATTTACATTTGATGATTTTTTAGATCAGCTGCAGCAGATGAAAAACATGGGATCTATGAAAGATATTTTAGAAATGATTCCAGGTGCTGGTGGAAAGCAATTGAAAAATTTGGATGTAGATGAAAAAGAGTTGGTTTATATAGAGGCTATCATTCAATCGATGACAAAGGAAGAACGGACAAATCCAGGTGTTATCAATGGAAGTAGGAGAAAGAGGATAGCGGTAGGGAGTGGTACAAGTATTCAGAAAGTTAATAAGCTCTTAAAGCAGTTTGAACAAACCAGAAAAATGATGAAGCAATTTACGGACATGGAAAAAGGAGCCAAAAAAGGTGGTAAGTTTAAACTACCTTTTCCAGGATTTTAAATAAGTTCTAAAGAGATACTTTGAAGGAGGTGAGAAAATCATGGCTGTTAAAATAAGAATGAAGCGTATGGGTGCAAACAAAAAGCCGTTTTACCGAATTGTGGTAGCCGACAGCAGAGCTCCTCGAGATGGTAGATTCATTGAAGAAATCGGATATTATAACCCAGTTTCAGAACCGAAGCAATTCAAAGTAGACCCAGAAAAAGCGAAAAAGTGGATGAGCAATGGTGCAAAACCAACTGAAACGGTTCGGATTCTGTTCAAAAAGAACGGGGTTCTTGAATAGTTTTGAGTTCTAAGGAGGATGGAGTCATGGGCTATTTAGTAGAGTTGATTGCAAAATCACTTGTAGACCATCCTGAAGAAGTTCGCGTTAAAGAGATTGAAAGCAATCAATCCATTATCGTTGAACTAAAGGTAGCGTCAGAAGATATGGGTAAAGTTATTGGCAAACAAGGACGTATTGCGAAAGCTATTCGCACAGTGGTGAAAGCAGCTTCCACTGGCGAAAGCAGAAAAGTGATCGTAGAAATTCTTTAATCCTGCCATTGCGGTTGGTACTCTGGAGGCGGAAGAATGCAATTCTTAAAAGCAGGGGTAGTGAGCAATACTCATGGTGTGCGAGGTGGCTTAAAAGTTAAGTGTTTGGCAGATGATCTGGAACGATTTTTGGAATTACAATGGATATACACCAAAGATCCAGAAAAACGCCATATCATCCGCGATGTTGTCATACGCCCAAAAGATGTTCTGCTGTTTCTGGAGGGGGTTGATACGATGAATCAAGCGGAGGCAATGAAAGGTAAATATCTCTATACTGATGAAACCCAGCGAAGAGAGTTGTCAGAGGATCAGCATTACATTGCAGATTTAATAGGGTTGAAAGTTTATGATGTGAACAACCGATTTATTGGAACGGTTGATCAAGTCCTTCCAACTGGTGCCAGCGATATATTGATGGTTCAATCAGTTGAACCAAACAAACACCATATGATACCTTTGGTCAAAGCTTTTGTCCAAGACATCTCAATGGAAAAAGGATGTATTGTTATAGATCCTATTGAAGGATTGATCACATGATCATTAAGGTATTAACCTTATTCCCGGAAATGGTAGACTCTGTTTTCGAGTATAGCATTCTGGGACGAGCTCAACAAAATGGTGTTGTTGACATTGAATCTGTAAACATACGCAATTTTTCTACAAATAAGCACAGCAATGTTGATGATTATCCCTTTGGTGGTGGATATGGCATGGTAATGACTCCTCAACCCATAATAGATGCACACCGAGCTCTACGGGAGAAAATACAAAAAGATGAAAATCTTCGAACCATATACTGTACACCAAAAGGAAGGGTTTTTAATCATGATCTAGCGATGGAGTTATCACAAGAAAATGCATTGATTTTTTTATGCGGCCACTATGAGGGTATTGACCAACGCGTGATCGACGAAATAGTAACGGATGAAATTTCTATTGGTGACTATGTATTGACGGGTGGAGAACTACCAGCAGCAGTTATGATTGATTCGGTTGTTCGCTTGTTGCCTGGTGTTCTTAGGCAAGAAGCGAGTTATGAAGAAGAATCTTTTTACAATGGATTGCTTGAATACCCACATTATACTAGGCCACGTACGTACAATGGAATCCATGTTCCGGAGGCACTGTTGTCAGGAGATCATGCGAGAATTCATGAGTGGAGAAAGATTCAATCCCTAAAAGAAACATGGTTAAAAAGACCTGATCTGCTGAAAAAAAAACAACTGACTGAAGATGAAAAAGCACTACTGAGTAAAATTCAAGAAGCTTTGGAAAAAGGTGAAATGTAGTTGCTATCCCCAAATGTAAATGCTATAATAGCACCGTTAATACAGACGCTCCTCTGGCATTCAATGCTTATGAACGTCTTTATAGGAAGGAGGAACAAATAATGGAATTAATCAGATCATTAGAAGCAGTTCAACTTAAAAAAGATCTGGAAGTTTTTAATACTGGTGACACTGTGAAAGTCCACGTGAAAGTAAAAGAGGGCACCCGAGAACGAATTCAGGTTTTTGAAGGAATTGTCATCAAAAGACAAGGTGGAGGAATTCGTGAAACTTTTACTGTGAGACGTATTGCATCAGGTGTTGGCGTAGAGAGAACCTTCCCGGTTCATTCCCCTAAGATTGATAAAATTCAAGTTGCAAAACGTGGTAAAGTGAGAAGAGCTAAACTTCACTATATAAGAAAACGTATTGGTAAAGCAGCTTTTAAAATTAAAGAAAAGAAGTAATTAAAAGGGACTGTTGATCAGTCCCTTTTAAAACTGTAAGACTATTTTACATGATGGAAGTGATGGCAAGATGAAAATAAATTGGTACCCGGGCCATATGAAAAAAACCCAAGAATTATTGCAAGAACAATTAAAAATGGTTGATGTTGTGGTGGAAATATTGGATGCACGTATTCCAGAAAGTAGTCAAAATCCTCAGATCGAAAAATTGGTTGCTCATAAAAAAAGGTTAGTATTATTAAATAAATCTGACCTGGCAGACGAAAAAGCGACTGAAAATTGGCTGAAATATTTTGCTGAACATGGAAAAATCGCAGTAGACGTGAATGCAATAGAGAATAAGACGGCCTCTAAAGTAATGCAACATCTACAAATTCTGTATCAAGAAAAATCAGAACAATTGAAAAAAAGAGGTCGAATACCTCGTCCTGTAAGAGTAATGGTTGTGGGGGTACCTAATGCAGGGAAATCCACGTTAATTAATTTGTTGGCAGGTAAAAAACGAGCGAAAACAGGAGATAGACCTGGAGTTACTAAAGGGAAGCAGTGGATCCGAATTCAATCAACGATAGAACTATTAGATACGCCTGGTATCCTGTGGCCAAGATTTGAAGATGAGAAGACGGGAATTCGACTAGCTCAAACAGGGGCTATCAAGGATGAAATATTGGATGTAGAGACTCTTGGATATAAATTGTTGGAAGACTTACTCAGGCTTTATCCAAAATTCTTAATTCAACGTTATGGAGAATTTGAGAATATAAAAGAGCCTGTTAAGGTGATGGAAACTATTGCTAAAAGAAGAGGATGCATCTTAAAAGCTGAGGAAATTGATTACTTACGAGTTGCTAATATCATCTTGGATGAGTTTAGAGGAGGGAAATTAGGACGTATATCCCTCGAAGAACCCAAAGTTTCAGGAGGACTTAATGGAACAATTAAAGATTGAAAAACAATTATGGGATAATGGCTACCAAAAAATTGCATGCTGTGACGAAGTAGGTCGGGGATGTCTGTTTGGAGACGTGGTAGCCGCAGCGGTTATTTTACCTCCCTATTTATATATCGAAGGCGTTAAGGATTCCAAAAAACTATCGATGAAAAAGAGAGAATTACTGTATGACCTTATTCAAAGTCAAGCACTGGCTATTGGAATTGGAACAGTAGAAGCATCGGAAATAGATGAAATTAATATTAAACAAGCAACTCGCAAAGCGATGAAAATGGCAGTTCTTAATCTCAAAACAAAGGAAGGAACTAGGATTCAACCAGAGCATATGCTCATTGATGCAGAGTCTTTGGATTTACCATATTCTCAAGAATCCCTTCTTAGAGGCGAAGATAAATCCCATGGAATTGCTGCGGCGTCAATTGTTGCTAAAGTCTATCGAGATCGAAGGTGTCAGCAATGGAATGAAGAATATCCTTTATACGGCTTGGATAAACATAAAGGCTATGGAACAAAACAACACCGGGAAGCTATTTTGAAATATGGTCCATCTGAAGGTCATCGAAAAAGTTTTCTGAAAAAAATCCTAGCAGAAAAGTAGGGATTAGGAAATGATGAAATCATTAGGAAAAATGGGCGAAATAAAAGCAAAGAAGTATTTAGAATCAAGAGGATATTTCATCTTCTGTGAAAACTATCGCACTCGAATAGGTGAAATTGATTTAGTTGCTTTTCACGAGGATACATTGGTGTTTATAGAGGTGAAAAGCAGAAAATCATCAAAATATGGACTTCCTAGAGAATCGGTAACACCGCAAAAACAGCTAACCATTCGGAATGTGGCGATGATATACATAAAACAATATAAAAAAACAAAAACCAAAATTCGTTTCGATGTGATTGAAGTGTATCAGGATAGAGAACCATGGTATATTCAACATATTCTCAATGCATTCTAAAAAAGCACTGTGGAGAGGGTGTGACAGGGTACCGTGTTAGCAAAAGTAATTACTGCCAATTTGATAGGGTTACAGTCAGATAAAATTGACGTAGAAGTAGATACTGCTAATGGCCTGCCAGCTGTAAACATTGTCGGATTGCCAGATGTAGCTGTTAAAGAATCTAGGGATAGAGTAAGGGCGGCGATCGACAACAGCCATATGGAATTCCCTATGCAAAGAGTCACAGTTAATTTAGCACCTGCGGATCTTCGTAAAGAGGGGACTCATTTTGACCTCCCTATAGCCATGGCAATTCTTGCCTCTACAGATCAGGTGAAAGGGGCCTTACTGAAGGACACGGTTGTCATTGGTGAACTTTCTTTAGACGGGACTGTGATGGAAGTTAATGGATTACTGCCCATGATACTTGAAATGAAATCTCGTGGTTATCGGTGTATGATCCTACCTTGGGGTAATCGGCAGGAAGCCATGTTAGTAGAAGGTATTCAATGTTACTTTGCTACTCACTTAAAGGAGTTAGTGTCTGATTTAGAAAGAGGCCTTTCCTTTGGAGTTACCAGTGGTACAATCGAGGATGAAATTCATACAGAAGAAAGTGAGGAAGACTTTTGTGATATAAGTGGTCAAGATAGTTTGAAGAGAGCTATGGAAATTGTAGCCGTTGGAAGTCATAATTTATTGATGATAGGGCCACCAGGATCTGGTAAGACCATGGCTGCTAGAAGACTTCCCAGCATATTGCCGGAACTGAATTTTGAGGAGTCTATGGATGTAGCTGCGATTTATAGTGCGTCTGGATTGCTAAAAAAGAATGTAAGATCTTTAAAGACTCGACCTTTTCGTGACCCTCATCATACGGCATCAGCGGTTTCTTTGACGGGTGGAGGACGTGTGCCAAGGCCTGGTGAAATTTCATTGAGTCATCATGGAGTACTGTTTCTAGATGAATTACCTGAATTTGATAAAAGAACTTTAGAAATTTTGAGGCAACCGCTGGAAGATGGTAATGTAACAGTCTCTAGATCTGCTGGAACTTTTTCATTTCCGGCACGTTTTATGATGATTGGCGCTATGAATCCCTGCCCTTGTGGTTATTATGGATTTGAAGAAAAAGGGCGGGTTTGTCATTGTGCTCCGCATCAAGTACAACGATATGTTCAGCGAATTTCAGGACCATTAATGGATCGAATGGACCTGTTTTGCGAAGCTCGGCGTATTGAATACGAAGATTTAGTCATGCCAAAATTTGCTGAGTCTTCAGCCACTATAAGAGACAGGGTGATGAAAGCTAGAGAATTTCAATGCCAACGTTATGCAGGAAAAGACATACGAAATGCATATTTAAGTCCATCGCAGATCAAACAATATTGTCATATGGAACCTGAGGCTGCTCAATTAATGCAGATAGCTTTTGAAAAAATGAAACTTAGTGCTCGAGCATATCATCGGCTTATGAAAGTAAGTAGAACCATTGCGGATTTAGATTTTTCTGAAGAAATTAAAGAAAAGCACTTGGCGGAAGCTCTTCAATTCAGATCTATTCCATATGTCCAAAGGAGCTGAGGAAGATGGATCAAAGAAGATTGGCACTTATCAGCCTAAATCTGGAAGGTATTACTGCGGTGAAAGATTTGCTTAATATTGAAAATTATGTTGAGGGTTTTCAGAACCTTTGGCAGTTAAATGAATCCTGTTTGCGGGAGATATTTCCTATGGCATCTGAAAAAAGGAAGAGAATCCATAGAATCCTCAAGAACGCTGATGAATATGTGGAGAAAATAAAGACCATTGAAAAGAACTTCACCATATATACGATTTTTGATAAGGAATATCCATCTGAGCTACATCATATTTATGACCCACCCTATGTGCTCTATATAAAAGGAAGATATAAAAATGATATTCCTCTGATTGCGATGGTAGGCGCTCGTAAAGCTTCAGCCTATGGAAAGTGGGCTGCAGGAGAATTTTCGCGACAGTTAGTTCAATTTGGTATAGGGATTGTTAGCGGACTTGCTTTTGGTGTGGATACAGCTAGTCATCAAGGTGCTTTAGATGCAGACGGTTATACGATAGGTGTATTAGGTTGTGGTATCGACCAAGTCTACCCAGCAGCTAACCGACGGATGTACCAAGAAATAGAGGCTGTGGGAACTATTATATCCGAATACCCTCCAGGTACACCTCCGCAAAAACACTTTTTTCCTGCTAGAAATAGAATCATTAGCGGGCTTTCATACGGGGTATTTATTTTGGAAGCGGGCATTAAAAGTGGTTCTCTGATTACTGCTGAATTTGCTATGGAGCAAGGGAAAGAAATTTATGCCTTACCAGGTCATATTAATCATGGTCTTAGTCAAGGGACCAATCGGTTAATACAAGATGGTGCTAAAATGGTTTTGAAACCTGAGGATATTGTGGACGAGCTGTATAGTAAACAACTAATCATGCAAAATCAACGAACTCCAGTGCCGGATTCTGTGAAATTAAGTAAAAAAGAAGCAGTGGTAGTAGAACTAATTCGAGACAAAGCGATTTCCATAGATGAATTGGTTTTTCATACAGGCTTACCAGTTTCTGAAATGAATAGTTTGATATCAATCCTTGAACTTAAAGGTCTAATACAGCCCATAGCTGGCAAGCTGTTTACATCCTGCCCGTAAACTGATATAATCGAGCATGAATTTTTAAACAAGGATAAATGAGGTGTTAGTTTGGCAAAGTCACTGGTGATCGTGGAGTCACCTGCAAAAGCAAAAACGATCAAAAAATTTCTCGGAAGTCATTATACGGTTAAGGCTTCAGTTGGACATATTATTGATTTACCAAAAAGTAAAATGGGAGTAGACACAGAAAATGATTTTGAACCTCGCTATATTACAATTCGAGGTAAAGGTCCAATTTTAAATGAAATCAAAAAGGAAGCAAAAAAAGCAAAAAAGATTTTTCTCGCAACGGATCTTGATCGAGAAGGAGAAGCTATTTCATGGCATTTAGCTAATGCTTTGAATATTGATGACGATGAACCTTGTCGAATTGTATTTAATGAAATTACGAAAAATGCTATCAAAGCAGCTGTGAAAAGCCCGCAAAAAATCGATCTAAATCTGGTGGATGCACAACAGGCTCGTAGGGTTTTGGATAGGCTAGTGGGATACAAACTGAGCCCATTGCTATGGAAAAAACTACGCAAGGGACTTAGCGCTGGACGTGTTCAGTCAGTTGCAACTAAGATGATTAAGGACAGAGAAGATGAAATTAATCAATTTATTCCTGAAGAATACTGGAGCTTGGATTTGGATGTGATAGATAAGCAAAAAAACTCTATGACAGTACAGTTTCAAAAAGACGAAAAAGGGATCAAGGAACTTAAAAATAAAGATGAGGTGCAAAGAATCCTTAATCTTATTGAAGAAAACCCCCTTATAGTGGCAGAGGTAAAAAAAGGCGAAAAGAAGAGAAATCCTTCAGATCCTTTCACCACTAGTACCCTTCAGCAGGAAGCATCGAATCGGATAGGATTCGCAACTCGAAAAACCATGGCGGTGGCCCAACAATTATATGAAGGCATCGATGTGAAAAAAGAAGGAACCGTTGGATTGATAACCTATCTACGAACAGACTCAATTCGTATAGGAGACGATGCTCATCAGGCAGCACTAGATTTTATTATAGATCAATATGGCGCTGAATACACCTCTGAATTAAAAACCACTAAAAATAAAAAGAACGAATCTTCTGTCCAAGATGCACATGAAGCCATACGGCCAACGGATGTACGGAGAACCCCTTCTGCTATTAAAGACAGCTTAAGCAATGATCAGTACAAGCTCTATAAAATGATTTGGGAACGATTTGTTGCCAGTCGCATGGCTCCAGCGGTATTCAACACCATTAATGCTGTTTTGAATATCGAAGGATGCTCCTTTAAAGCGAATGGATCTATTTTGAAGTTTGAGGGCTTTTTAGAGGTGTATTCTTTTGCAAGCAGATCTAAAGATCAGCTGTTACCAGAACTTAAAAAAGGCCAATTGTTTTATATTGTCAAGGATTATCCAAAGCAACACTTTACCCAACCACCAGCTAGGTATACAGAAGCTTCATTGGTTAAAACCATGGAAGATTTGGGGATTGGTCGTCCCAGCACCTATTCCCCGACTATTAGTACTATTTTATCTAGGGGGTATGTAGAGAAAGAAGCAAAGAACTTAAAACCTACAGAACTTGGTATTTTAGTTACGACTTTGCTAGAAGATTATTTTAGCAAAATTATAGATGTTCATTTTACTGCTGGGCTAGAAAAAAGACTGGATGCGGTGGAAGAAGGAAAAGAAGAGTGGAAAGAAATTATTAGAGAGTTTTATGGTCCCTTCGATGAAATGATTGAATATGCAGATCAGCAAGTTGAAGAAGTTGATTTTGTTGAAGAAAGTGACGAAATTTGTCAGACTTGCAATGCATCTATGTTGATTAAATACGGTCGTTATGGTAAATTTCTTGCTTGCTCCAATTATCCAGACTGCACAAACACGAAACCTTTTATAAAAAAAATAGGTCTTTCCTGTCCTGCTTGTGAAGTAGGTGAAGTAGTGGAAAGAAAATCAAAGAAAGGTAGATTGTTTTATGGATGCAGCCGTTTTCCAGAGTGTCGTTTTGTTTCTTGGAGTCGACCCGTAGAAGAGAAGTGTCCAGAATGCGCCTCTTATATGACGTTAAAACGATTTAAAAAAGGCGATCAGTTTGTATGTTCCGACAAAGATTGTGGATACAAAAGAAAAATATCAATGGAAGAACAAGAAAAATATAATTGAATTTTTTGAATTATTGTGTTAGGATTTCATTAGTGCATACTAATAACAAATCAAATATATGAGAAGAGAATTGAAGGAGGTTATTTAATGTCAACTGCATTACTTCAAAAAACAAGAAGAATTAACCAAATCTTACAGAAATCCAGTGATAATGCTGTTTCATTTAATGAACTGTGTAGAACACTTAGTGATATTCTGGATGCCAATGTGTATGTGGCTAGTGCTCGTGGAAAAGTGTTAGGGGTAAGTTTGACGGATACATCGGATTGTCCAATTATTTTGGATGAGCAAACTGGTGAAAAAAGATTTCCTGATGAATACAATGATCAGTTATTACAAGTGTCTGAAACTCAAGCGAATATTACAAAAGATGCTTTACTTAAAATGTTTAAGTATGATGTAGAAAGTTACAATAAGCTGGTTACTGTTGTATCAATCGATGGAAGTGGGAAACGCTTAGGAACTATGGTCTTAGCAAGACATGATCAAGAATTTTCTGATGAAGATCTAGTGATGGTTGAATACAGCGCAACGGTAGTGGGGATGGAAATATTGAGGGCGAAAACCGAAGTTATGGAAGAAGAGGCACGGCAAAAGGCTGTAGTAAAAATGGCCATCGATACGCTCTCTTATTCGGAATTAGAAGCTGTTGAACATATTTTCACCGAACTCAATGGTATGGAAGGTTTATTGGTAGCTAGTAAAATTGCGGATCGAGTTGGAATAACCCGTTCTGTAATTGTGAATGCCCTTAGAAAATTTGAAAGTGCTGGCGTGATTGAATCGCGTTCCTTAGGAATGAAAGGAACACATATTAGAATATTGAACGAAAACCTGCTCGAGGAACTGCAAAAATTAAAGCGATAGTGAGCAATTGATTTAACGGAAAAGAAGTCACTTAGATGGCTTCTTTTTACTATCAAGAACTTTTTAGAATCTCTAATATTGTTATTCAGAACCGATATATTCAAGAATCACTAATACTATAGTCCTGAACCAATTTAATTAAGAATTATAAGGCGAAACAATAGGGGTTTTATGGTACAATATTCCAGTGGATCAATGAAAGTTCCTGCTGACGATGAGTAGGTTTTAATAATGTTCAAGGGATTTTGATCGTGCACTAATACTTTAGTCCTTAACCAGTAGGATTGAGTGTTTTAAAGAGAAACGAACTAGAAATTATGATACAATAATAAAGTGTGTTAATGACATTTTTTTATGCGTGTTGAGTTTGATTAGTGAAAAAATATGGTATAATTAACGATAAGAAATTGTGTGCGTTTTCAAGGAGGTGCTTGAATGAATAATCTATATAATAACGTTAACTTAATGGCAAAAGCCATGGATGCATCATGGGCGAGGAATGAGAGTATCGCAAATAACATAGCGAATGTTAATACTCCTGGGTATAAAAAGGATACAGTAGAGTTTGAGGGACTTTTAAAAGATTCGCTAAAAAGAAACACCCTAGTCGGGACCATCACAAACCCACGACATATCCCTATTGGACAAACAGATAGCTTATCTGTTAAACATCAGAGGGTTCAGCATCAAAATTACAGTACAAGACGGGATGGCAACAATGTAGATATCGATGTAGAAATGGCAGAAAGAGCCAAAAATGAACTTTGGTATCAGTCCTTATCCACTCGTGTCAATGGACAGTTTCAAAAGTTGCGAACTGTTATATCAGAAGGGAGTCGTTAAAGATGAGTATATTCAACTCTATTAATATTAGCGGTACTGGACTGACGGCTGAAAGATTCCGAATGGATATCATTTCTAAAAACATTGCGAATGCAAATACTACTAGAACAGCAAATGGAACTCCTTATCGACGTCAAGTAGTAACCTTTCAGGAAAAAGCAGATAAAAAATCATTTTCTCACCATTTAAGAAAGAGTATTAGCTCTGCTCAAAATCAGCAAGGGGTTGAAGTGACAGGCGTTCACAATGATCCGTCTCCTTACAAAAATGTTTACGACCCAGGTCATCCGGACGCTAACGAAGAAGGATATGTACAAATGCCCAATGTCGATACCGTAACCGAGATGGCTAACATGATATCGGCTTCACGTGCCTATGAAGCCAACATAACAGCCATGAACTCAACCGTTAGCATGGCTATGAGGGCTTTAGAAATTGGACGTTAGGAGGAATAATGTAGATGCACATAAACAGTGTTTTGAATCAAAATGTTCAGGGCCTTGGTCTTTTTCATCAAAATACGAAGGAACAGACTAACTCTTTTACAGATTTTCTTGGACAAGCAGTGAATGACGTGAATCAATTACAACTAGATTCCAATGAGTATTCAGAAAAGCTTGCTATTGGAGAGGTTGAAAACATTCATGAAGCTATGATTGCTTCTCAAAAGGCAGATATATCAATGCAAATGATGTCTGCTGTAAGAGGTAAGATAATGGATACATATCAAGAAATAATGCGAATGCAAATTTAGCAACACCAGAAAAGCTGAGGTGAAACGAACTTAAATGGCAGAATCATTGGAGAAGATACGTTCGCAGTTGAATGAGTATTTTGAAAAGTTTGACCGTAAACAAAAAATTATAATGGCAATTGTAGCGATTTTAGTGTTGGTTTTGCTAACGGGTCTTATTCTATATTTTACACGAACAGATTACACAGTGTTATACAATGATTTGGATCCGCAACAGGCGGGAGAAGTCATGGAAACCCTTGAGGCCAATGGCATTAGTGCTCGCCATGGAGCGACCAGCAGGATAATTGAAGTACCTTTAAAAGATGAAAAAAAGGCACAGGTGTTAGTTGCTACAGAGGGCCTACCTTCCTCTCGTTTTTCATTTGAGGATGCGTTTACTGGGAGTTCTTTCATGATGACCAGTGAAGAAAGGGCTCAGCGTATGCAGTTGGCGCAAAGGAATTTTCTAGCATCCACTATAGAAGAAATTCAAGGTGTTAGGAAAGCTGTGGTTAATATTGCTATTCCAGAACGTTCTGGTTTTGTCCTAGTAGACGAACAAACACAAGCCCGTGCTTCTGTATATTTAGATCTACATAGTAATACCCAACTTGAGTCCGAAAGCATAAACGGTATTGCGGTTTTAGTGGCCAACGCTGTTGATGGGCTTGATCATAATAATGTTACCGTTCACGGACCTGATGGACGTGTTCTTAGTCAAGATAGGGACGCATCAGATGCTAGCATGGATGTGGGAAACCAATTAACACTACAAAAAACCGTACAACAAAATTTAGAGAACAGCGTAACTGACTTTCTGTCTACGGTATATGGATATGGGAATGTAGTGGTTATGGCTAATGTTAAACTTGGATTTGATACTGATGTCACAGAAATTATTGAGTTTTCGCCCCCTATAGAAGATGAAACAGATGGGATTGCAAGAAGCCTACAACAATTGGATATACGTTCGGAATCCGTAGGAGCTGGAGAAGTTCCTGGTACAGATCCAAACACCGAAGATATTGTGCAATATGTTGAACAGGACGGGTATACTTCAACATATGAGGAAGCCAGTAGGACTATTAATTATGAGATCAACGAACTAAGACAGCAAATTGTTCGAGCACAAGGGCAGGTCCAGGATATTACCGTTGCTGTTTACCTTAATAGCGATGCCCTTCCAGATGGAGATATGACAGATGAGGAACGGACTGAACTGATGGATATTATTTCAGCTGCCGCTGGACTAGACACTCGTGTCGTGCAAGTAGGTGTCCAGCAATTTGAAACACCAGTCTTACCAGATTTTGATGCGGACCCAGAAACCTTAATCCCTTGGTGGCTATGGGTGATTGTGGCTCTTTTGGTAGCGGCCATAGGCATCGTTATTTATCGTCAGTTCATTAAAAAGAAAGATATAGAAGAAGAAATTGAAGAAGGATTACCAGCCATAGACTCACATGAGGATGTAGACATGGATATGGCAGGTTCTGAAGTAAAGCAATCGATTGAAAAGCTTGTGAATAAGAATCCAGAAGCAATCGCCAACCTACTGCGCAATTGGCTTTCTGAAGATTAGAGGTGTCGAGTATGAGCAAACGCGGATCAAAAGCTGAATTAACAGGAAAAGAAAAGGCAGCAACACTTTTGATCAGTTTGGGTCCAGAGTATTCTTCGAAAATTTTCCAACACTTAAACGATGAAGAAATTGAAGAATTGACTTTGGAAATTGCAAATATGAAAAGGGTACCACCAGACGTGAAAGAAAAAATTTTGGAAGAGTTTCACCAGATTTGTGTGGCTCAAGAGTATATTTCTGAAGGTGGGATTAATTATGCAAAAGATGTTCTGGAAAAGGCATTGGGGTCCCAAAAAGCCATGGATATTATTAACAAGCTAACGGCATCCTTGCAAGTAAAGCCTTTTGATTTTGCTCGAAAAGCAGATCCCAGCCATCTGTTTAACTTTATTCAAAATGAGCACCCACAAACTATTGCATTAATCCTGGCATACTTACCTTCAGATCAATCATCGCAGATTATTTCTTCTTTGGAGCAAGAAAAACAAACAGAAGTAGCTCAACGAATTGCTACCATGGATCGCACATCTCCTGAAGTGATTAAAGAGGTAGAAATGGTTCTTGAAAAGAATCTTTCATCGTTAGTGAATCAAGATTATACAAGCGCTGGAGGTATTCAATCGATAGTTGATATTCTTAATGCTGTAGATCGCGGAACGGAAAAGAACATAATGGATACTCTGGAAATACAAGATGCTGAGCTGGCAGAAGAAATCAGAAAGCGTATGTTTGTGTTTGAGGATATTATAAATCTTGATAGCGCTTCTATTCAGCGATTCATTCGTGAAATTGATAATAATG
The DNA here is from genome assembly GCF_055383815.1 of Tindallia texcoconensis. NCBI lineage: Bacteria > Bacillati > Bacillota > Clostridia > Peptostreptococcales > Tindalliaceae > Tindallia > Tindallia texcoconensis. The sequence continues at coordinate 141,461 of NZ_AP042431.1, read as the reverse complement.
ATATGGCTATTGCTCTCAAAGGAGCTACTGAAGAATTGGCTGATGTATTCTTTGGAAACATGTCCAAACGAATGGCTGAAATGATCAAAGAAGATATGGAATTTATGGGACCTATCCGATTAAGAGATGTAGAAGAATCACAGCAAAAAATTGTTAATGTCATCAGAAAACTGGAAGAAACAGGCGAGTTAATTATTGCTCGTGGTGGAGGAGATGACATCATTGTTTAAAATATACAAGTCTAATCAGATTCAGGTTGGTGAAGGGAGGCGAATAGAGGTTAAGACTTCTATTGTGAGAAAGCCTGAACCTTCAGAGTCTGATCTAGAATCAGAAGAAATAGCTATGAACATTGAAGATCAACAGGCTGCAATAGATGAAATGGTTGAACAAGCAGAAGACGAAAGAGAGACGATGTTAAAAAAAGCAAGAGAAGAGTCGGAACAAATAATACTGGAAGCTCAAGAAAGAAGCAACCAAATAATTGAAGAATCAAAAGATAAAGGATACAAACAAGGTTATGACAATGGTTTCGAAAAAGGTCAACAGCATGGATATGAGGAAATGAAGAAACTTGTAGATGAAGCTGCTCTTTTAAAGCACCAGGTTTTTGAAGAGCAAAATGCAATGCTTAAGGATTTAGAAGAAGAACTGGTCAATCTTGTTATCAAAACCGTTAGACGTGTTATTCAAGCAGAGCTTCAAGAAAACCAGGAACTTACGTTTAATTTGATTGAAGAAGGTCTCAAGGAGTGTAATTATACAGAAAGCTTGATTATTCACATCAGTGACATTGATTATGATTTAATTTATGCGTATAAAAATCGAATTTACCTGATGGCGGATGGAATTCGTGATATTGAGATTCGCAGTGACCCATCTGTTGGCCCTGGAAGTGTTGTCATAGAGACTGTATCGGGACAGGTGGATGCCAGCGTTGAAACACAAATTAAAAAAATTGAGTCCGTTTTCTTAGATTTATTGAAGAGTGAGGAATAGACCATGGCAATTTCACTAAAAAAATATGAAAAAGCACTTGATCATATGGACCTGATTAAATATTACGGAAAAGTGTCCCAAGTAATTGGTTTAACAATTGAATCGAATGGTCCATCTGTGAAAATTGGTGAAATATGCAAAATTGACACTTTCAGGAAAAAAAGTACTTTGTTGACAGAGGTAGTGGGGTTTAAAGAAAAGAAAGTCTTGCTAATGCCCTTAGGTGATATGGAAGGAATTGGTCCTGGAAGCCGTGTGGAGGCTACTGGGGCAACACTAGAGGTGAATGTTGGTCATCATTTATTAGGAAGAGTGCTGGATGGTCTTGGCAATCCATTGGATGATAAAGGACCTCTACAAGCATCTAAATCTTATCCAGTGATGGGTCAACCTTTGAATCCCCTCGAGCGAACCAGGATAAAGGAACCACTGCCTTTAGGGGTTCGTGCCATTGACTCTATGTTAACCTGTGGAAAGGGCCAAAGAATTGGTATTTTTGCTGGGAGTGGTGTTGGAAAAAGCACCTTACTAGGAATGATTGCTCGAAATACCCAAGCAGATGTCAATGTAATAGCTCTAATTGGAGAACGTGGACGTGAAGTCAAAGAATTTATTGAAAACGATTTACAAGAAGATGGATTGAAACGATCGGTTGTTATTGTGGCTACGTCGGATCAGCCCCCTTTAATACGAATGAAAGGCGCCCTACTAGCTAGTGCTGTAGCGGAGTTTTTTAGGGATCAGAGCTTTAATGTGATGCTAATGATGGATTCTATTACGAGATTTTCTATGGCGCAGCGTGAAATTGGGCTTGCCATTGGAGAGCCACCCGTTACCAAAGGGTATACCCCTTCTGTTTTCTCGGTACTACCCAAGCTACTCGAGCGATCCGGAACTTCTTCCAAGGGTTCAATTACTGGTTTGTATACAGTGCTAGTAGATGGTGATGATATGAATGAACCTATTGCTGATGCTGTAAGGGGAATCCTAGATGGTCATGTTGTTTTGTCGAGAAAATTAGCTAATAAAACACATTTTCCAGCTATTGATGTGCTAGCAAGTTTAAGTCGTGTTATGCCAAATATAGTTTCTAAAGAACAGATTAAAGCATCGAATGACGTGAAAGAAGTGTTATCAACCTATCAGGAAGCGGAAGATTTAATCAGTATAGGAGCGTATGCCAGGGGTTCTAACCGAAACATTGATTTTGCCATTGATAAAATTGACGCTATTAATTCCTTTTTGCAGCAAGATGTTAATGACAAAAGCAACTATGAAGAAACATTAGATGAATTGAAAAGTCTATTAAATGCTTAAAAGGAGCTGAACTATATGGATTCCAGATTCCGGTTCCGATTTGATGTTATTCTGTCATACAAAGAAAAGCGAGAAGAAGAAGCGAAACAAGTGATGGGGGAAGCTGTAACGCAAATGGAATTGGAAAAAGAAAAGCTTCTCTCCCTAAAGAATCAACATTCGGTAGCGATTAATAAGTGGAATCAAAACCTTGGTGAACAGCAGCGAATTCATGAGATGCAGTTGAAGTCTAATCAAATACAATGGCTGATGGATATGATAGAGCTTCAAAAAATAGCATTGTTAAAAGCTGAAGAACACGTTGAAAAATGCCGATTACAACTAGTAGAAGCAAAAAAAGAAATGCGTAAATTTGAAAAAATCAAGGAAAAAGACTATGAACATTACAGAGCTGAAGAAAAAAAACTGGAAGCTTCTCAAATAGACCAGTTTGTATCACATAGAAGCGCCACCAAATAAGGAGGCTCCAATGGCTGAAGAAATCCAAGAGCAAGAAAAAAAATCTGGATCATATAAAATTATAATTATCATTGCACTAGTCGTTTTGCTAATCCCAGTGATAACAGTTGGCATCCTCTATAGCACCAGTGATACATTTCGTCATACTACGAATGACGTGTTTTCTCATATCCCAGGCCCGGTAGGAAACCATTTTAGCTCTATTCCAAGCTTGGACGAACAGGATGATTTAAAGCAGGAAATAGCGAAATATTATATTGGCTTAGATGAAGATCGAATTGTAGATAAATTACTTATCCTACGCGGGGAAGATGAAGAACTTTACCATGAAATTAGACATAGGATGAGTCGTGAAAACCCACGTAAAATGGCTAATATCAATGAAAAACTGCAACGAGCACTTCTGCAAGATGGTAGCTTGCAGCGTATTTTAGAAGAAATTGAACAAGATCAAGAGGCTTTTACTTCGGAAATTGCTGATTATCTCAGTTCTCAGTCCCTCCCGGCAGGAATAAAAGAAATGGAGCGTCTTTATGCCGCAGGTGAAATAAGAAATCATGAACTTGCTGCTATTTTCAACCAATTTCCAACGGAGCTTTCAGCTGATTATCTTCGCTATCTTGACGAAAACTTAGCTCAACAAGCCAGGGTTGGAATGCCATCTAGTCTTCGCTCAGAAATTGATCGTAAAATTGAAAATAAGCTATCGAGAGAAGCTGAATTGCTTGAAAAAGCAAACCTTTACAGTAAAAAATCAATTGCAGAAATTCTACCCCTTATGGGAGGAGTAGAAAGTTTCACTCTTCAAGAACTGGCTTTTTTATACCATCAGTTTCCACTTGAAAAAGGGGGACGAATTCTTTCTCAAGTAGATGATGCTGATTTGATTCAACCGCTCTATGACGAAATGTTGAAATTGGAACAGTTAGTGGATGCACGACAAGGGAAAACAGGTCAGTTAGGTGAATCTGTTACTTTTCATCGGAACTACAAACAAAAAGTTCGGGACTTGGTGGATGTGTACCAAAGGATGGAAATGGAGGAACTTGCTCCCTTAGTAGAGAGAATGTTAGTTAGCAATACGATTATTGAACAAAAGATTTTTTCTCAGGATGAACAGATTGTTAAGACAGAAGAAAACTTGGTGCTAGATGTTCTTCGTGGCATGAGAACAGCTGATGTTTCAGCTTTAATGGGAGAACTTAGTACCCCGCGAGCTGCTTTACTCTCTCAGAAGCTTTATAGAGAGTAAGATAGATAACTACCTGAAAGGAGGTGAAAAAAATGGGTGTTTCAATATCGAATGTCGTTCATTTCACTATGAAGCCGCAAGAAGACAGATCCTTTTCAATGCCAAACAAATCTGCACAAGAAACTTTTAGTCGCTGGCTTCAACAAGATAGTTCGTTTGCGTCAGAGACTAAGGTTAACAACATAGGCCGCCATGATTCGCATAAAGGTGTTCCATCTAATCGAGTTTCTAAAGCAATTGGACAGACAAAAAAAACGATATCAGAAAAAGACATTAAACAGATGATGAAAAAACTAGATTCAGTCAGTGATAATGTTGCAGAAGAGATAGACTTGGAAGCTCTTTTTGAAAGGTTAACCGATGATCAACTAAAGAAGTTGATGGCATTATTGAACCAGGGTGATTCTGAGAAAATGTTTGTTTTTGAAGAGCTTATAGAAGTCTTTCAAAAAATGGATATAGCTGGTGGATGGTCTGACTCTGAATCATTTGAAAAAGTGGTTGAGTTGATTTCGGGAAGTTTAGAGGAATTAAAAGATGCTTTAAATCAGATTAGTTTGGAAAGCGAATTAAATGAATTTATTCATGCCTTAACAAAAAGTTTACAACAAATCCAAGATCGGTTAGACGCAGATGAATCTGGTAAAGAAAAGATTTTTAACCAATTAACATGTGACAATGTGCAACAGATCAAATCTTTGAAAGAAGATGGGGATAAGGGAAAGCCTTTAAGAGAAGTCAGTGAATCTCATCAAAATGATGGGGAGGGAAAAACAACCAAAATCTCGAAGGAATTAAACCTAGACCCGGAGATGAAGGAAGGCAAAGAACAGGGTGGATCCCAAGAAAAAGATGGTTTTATCTCTATGGCGGAGCAAAAACTGGTGCAAACAGAGAATAAGCTAGATAATGAAATAACGATTCCTTTCCAAGAAATCGAAGCTTTATTAGAAAAAAATCATCAGTTGGTAGAAGATGTAAAAACTGAAAAGACAGAAATTCAAAATCGTATGATGGATGAATTAGTCACAAAGATCAGTATGCTTCACGATAAGGGTGAAAGCCGCCTAGAAATGCAGTTGATTCCTGAACATTTAGGGAAACTTACGGTTCAACTAACCAGCCAAGACGGAAATATGACTGCTAGAATATTTGCAGAAACTGCTTATGCTAGGGATATGATTGAAAACAATTTTGGACAATTAAAAGATGCTTTGGCAGGTAAAGGAATTAATGTTCTTGGACTAGAAGTGTTTGTTGGAAAAGACCCTGAAGCATATGAAAAACAAAGAGAATTCCAATATGAAATGGCTAAAGGAAAACGCAAACGAGGAATTTCTTCGGAGGGGGAATCTTCAGGTCAAATGATTGGGAAAATAAATCCATCTGACATTAGCCATAATCCTTATATCAGTTCAGAAGGCTTTGATCGCTTGGGATAATGATGAATGAAAGGAGATTTAAAATGCCGAATAATAATGTTCAAGGAATAGGGAATTCCAATATTTATGACCCGAAGGCCACAAAAAATACGCATAACGACAATCTTGATAAAGACGCCTTTATGAAACTACTAACCACTCAGTTAAGTAATCAGGACCCACTAAACCCTATGGAAGACCGTGAATTCATTGCCCAAATGGCTCAATTTAGTTCTTTAGAACAAATGCAAAACATGAATGAATCAATGAAAAGCAATCATGAAAACATGATGGAGCATATGAAAATTATGAATAATAATATGGTGGAAGGACATGCAACGGTTGCTGTTCAAATAGGGTATTTAGCAGAAGTTCTGGAAGCCTACTTGGCAGAAAATCCAGGAAATGTTGATGAAGAAGATGCACCTGATGAGGACGTCGAAGTAGAAATAGAGGCACCAGAAGAAGAATAAACAATAAAGGATGATCTATGAGACCAGCAGATAGACCATCGATCAGATGGTAGCCAGGAGGCGAGATCATGAATGATTTCAGGATGAAGATACAGAAAGGATTTAATCCTATTCCGCTTAATACGGAACAGGGGAGGTCTACTCACAAGCCTATCTGCGATGGTAAAGGGTTTGGCGATGTTTTAGCGAATCAGTTAAAGCAAAAGGAAGGTGTCATGTTTTCTAAGCATGCAGCAGAGAGACTTCAGCAGCGCAACATACAATTAACAGCACAAGAATTGAAACGACTGGATCAAGGCTTGAATCGAGCAGCACAAAAAGGCATTCGTGAAACCCTTATTATGATGGATAACAGGGCTTTTATAGCTAGTGTTCAGAATAAAACAGTGATCACGGCAGCGGTGGAAGATCAACTTAAGGAACAAACATTCACCAATATTGATGGAGCAGTAATTGTTTAAAATTTAAATTAACTATGATCAAGCTGGACCACCATGTGGAGGCTTGTCACTTCTGACTGACAGAGGAAGTGAAACAAAATACAGGAGGTTATTTAATATGATGCGATCAATGTTTTCAGCTGTTTCGGGCTTGAGCGCCCATCAGCTGCGAATGGACAGCATTGGTAATAACATTGCTAATGTTAATACCGTAGGATTTAAAGCCAATAGAACCACGTTTCAGGATGTATTCAACCAAACTCTCGCGGGTGCAGGATCTCCCCAGGGAGGTCGAGGAGGTACCAATCCTCAGCAAGTTGGCCTAGGTATGACTGTTAACTCAATGGATACATTACATGTTCGTGGTGCCGTTGAAACGACAGGTGTTAATACGGATATGATGATTAACGGAGACGGATTTTTTATGGTTTCTTCAGATCCGAACTTTCAAGATAAGAGTTATACACGGGCTGGGGATTTCGCCCTGGACAGACAAGGCAACCTGGTTACCCCTGGTGGCATGAGGGTTTTAGGATATATGGCGGATGAAAATGGTGTGCTTGGAACAAATTTAGAAGGGCTTGTTATTTCAAGAGCTCAAACATTTGACGCAGAACAAACAAACAATGTAGGGTTTGAAGGGAATCTAGATAGTACTACGTCAACGTTTACAGGAGCTGAAATTGTTGGAGAAAACGGAGTTTTAAATGATGAGGATAACTTTCGCATAAGATCTGGCCAAGAACAGTATGTGGCAAGAGAAACGACTTTTGAAGTATATGATAATTTAGGCGGAGAACATCAAATAAAGCAGGTGTTTATAAAAACTCCACAAGAGGATCAAGTTGAAGTGGATGGAGAAGACATCAACGTGAGTGCTTTTGATGTATTAACTTTTTACGTTGGTGATGATGGCACATTATATCCATTTACTGGAGCGGCTGATCCTTTGGATCCGGATCCTGATAATTTAGGTGACCCAGCACAGCACCGTGTTTATTTTAATGAAGATGGGAAGATGGTGAATCATGAGGGTGGCTTTAATAAAGATTTATCGATAAGTGCTGGTGCTACAAATGGAGCTGGCCAATTGGATTTTAGTATCGACTATTCTAAGCTCACTATGTTTGCAAACGAATCAACAGCAGCTGCTTTAGATATTGATGGATATAAGCAAGGGAGTTTAGTGGATTTTAGTGTTGCTTCAAGTGGTGAAATTACAGGTGTCTTTGACAATGGTCAGTCTCGTGTCATTGGGCAGGTAGCCTTAGCGAACTTTCGAAATCCAGCTGGCTTAGAAAAAGATGGGAGTAATTTATATCGTGCATCAAACAACTCTGGTCAAGCTATGGTGGGTACTCCTGGATCTGGTGGCCTTGGTGCACTTAATCCTTCTGCCTTAGAAATGTCCAATACAGACCTTTCTAGAGAGTTTACTAATATGATTACGACACAGCGTGGATTCCAAGCGAATTCAAGAATTATTACGACCAGTGATGAAATGTTACAAGAAGTAGTAAACATGAAACGATAAGAAATATAAAAATTGATATTGGAGGTTCAGCCAACTTGTTGAATCTCCAGTACATAATAGGGTGATTTTATGATAAAATTGACGCGATTGAATAAGAGTGAAATGATTGTCAATGCTGAACTCATTCAGTATGTAGAAGAGACTCCTGACACTGTAATCACCTTAACCACAGGGAGTAAAATCCTAGTAATGGAGAACGCAACCACTTTGGTAGATAAAGTTATTGAGTACAAGCGTAAAATACATCAACAAAATTTCAAAAAAGATTTTTAATGCAAAAAGGAAAAGAGGTGCTGTTTTGGATTTAGCAACCATTGCCGGTATAATCGTTGGATTAATTTTTATTGTTATGGGGATTATGCAGGACGGAGAAATCATTACATATCTTAATCTACCTTCCTTACTAATTGTAGTTGGAGGAACTATTTCTGCTACCTTTGTAGCCTACCCATTATTTAAAGTAATAGAAGCAATGAAAGTAGTAAAAAAAGCCTTTTCTACAAATACTTTAGAAGCTGGATCTATTATTGAAAAAATCATCGAGTTGGCAAATACGGCTCGAAAAGAAGGATTGCTAGCCCTGGAAGAAGCTTCTGGAGAAATAGACGATGCATTTTTACAAAAAGGCGTTATGTTGGTAGTGGATGGTACGGATCCAGAACTTGTTCGGAATCTTTTAGAGACAGAGCTTTCTTTTGTAGAAGAAAGACACAAAGAAGGTCAAGGGATTTTCGAAACCTTAGGGGCGTTTTCGCCGGCTTTTGGAATGATTGGTACCCTTATTGGCTTGATCAACATGTTGCGTCAACTTGATGATCCTTCTACAATTGGACCTGCCATGGCGGTTGCTCTTATTACAACGTTTTATGGATCTTTGTTGGCCAATCTTTTGTTTTTACCCATAGCCAATAAACTCAAAATCCGAAGTAGAGAAGAAGTGCTTTTGAAAGAAATTATGTTAGAAGGAATGCTTTCAATCCAAGCTGGTGAAAATCCGAGGATCATAGAAGAAAAACTCAAGGCTTTCTTACCTCCTAAAATCAGAGAAGAAATTAATCAACAGAAAGAGAAAGGTGAGGAAACATAATGGCTCGCAAAAAACCTCAAGAAGAACAAAAACCAGGCGCACCATTGTGGATGACTACGTATGGAGATATGGTCACATTACTGCTTTGCTTTTTTGTTCTCTTGTTTGCTTTTTCTGAAATAGATGTTGCGAAGCTGGATGCTTTTGTGCGATCTTTTCAAGGAGCTGTAGGGGTGTTGGATTCAGGTCGAACCATTGAACCTAGTGAAGTTCTTTCTGAAGCAGCTATGGATGATTTAACCCTAAAAGAGCTAGAAGAACTCGAGGATTTTAGGCATTTAAAAGAAAGATTGGAAGAGTTTCTGGAAGAAAGGGAGCTACAGGCAGACGTATTAGTAACACTTCAAACAAGAGGGTTAGTACTTCGATTCCAGGACAATGTTTTGTTTGATTCTGGAAGAGCAGAGATTAAACCTGCTTCGGAAGAAATTTTAGCTTTTATAGGACAGGTACTTTCTGAACCTGAGTTTTTAGACAAAGGAATTAGTGTCGAGGGCCACACAGATTCGGATCCTCTAAGACCTGGCGCTGCATTTCCAACGAATTGGGAGTTATCTGTTGCAAGATCTGCTACGGTGGTACGGCATATGATTGAAGAACTTAATCTTACGCCCCTACGCTTCAGAGCTGCAGGATATGGAGAATACCAGCCAGTGGCGCCTAATGATACACCAGAGAATAAGGCGCAAAATCGAAGGGTGGACTTGGTAGTGCTTCGTTCAGAGTTTTCCAGTGGTACTTTATAATGATATGTAACAACAAGGAGTTGAATTTATGGAACTGAAAAAAATTGTTATCATTTCCCTAATTGCTTTTTTAATCACGGCTATTTTGGTGGGGGCATTGCTCTATTTATTTGTTTTCAGAAGCACAGATAACGACCAACCCCTACCAACTTATGAACATAATATAGGCGAGTTTTCAACAAATTTAGGGAATCAACGTAGTTTCTTTAATGGCGAAATTGTGCTAGAAACAACCAATAGAAATTTGATTGGAGTTTTTGAAGAGAAGAATGCAGTATTAAGAGATCGTGTTATAAAAACGCTCATTAACAAATCGCCAGATGATGTTTTGACGCCTGATGGACAACAAGCTCTTCGACAGGAATTAATTGAAATAATTTCAGCAGCTGTTGATTCTGATGAAGTTACCAATGTTTACTTTATTGACTATATCGTTCAGTAGGAGGTGGCAACTTTGGCAGACGTACTGTCCCAAAATGAAATAGATGCGTTGCTGTCTCAATTAAGTAGCGGTGAAGTAGATGCAGATGAAATGAGGGATGAAAAAGAAGAGTCGAAAGTAAAATTATATGACTTTAGGAGCCCGAAAAAACTTGCAAAAGACCAGCTGAAAACATTGCAAATCATTCATGAGAATTTTGCTAGAGCACTTAATACATTTCTTTCTGGCTATTTGCGTACGTACATTCACGCAGAAGTTATCAATGTAGAAGAAATTACGTATTACGAATTCAGTAATTCTGTTGTGAATCCAGCCGTATTATCTATTGTGAATTTTGAGCCGCTTTCAGGACAGGTCATCATTGATTTATCGCCAGTCATTGCATTTAATATTATTGATCGTATTTTGGGAGGCAGCGGAAAACCCTTTAATGAAAGTAGAACTTTTACAGAAATCGAGTTAACACTGCTTAAAAGATTAAAACGCCAGGTATCAGAATTATTAATTGACCCTTGGGAAAATGTAATAGAATTGAGCCCACGATTTGAAAAAATTGAAACAAACCCACAGTTTGCTCAAATTGTTTCACCTAATGAAACCATTGCATTAGTGACACTAAACCTGAAAATCGGTGATGTTGAAGGAATGCTTAATATTTGCCTGCCGCATATCGTCTTAGAGCCAATTATTGACAAGCTCAGTACAAAGTTTTGGTTTGCTAGCGTTAGCAAGACTGTGACGGAAGAAGATCGACAAAAACTTCAAAATCGGATAGAGAAAACCAATGTGGATATTATCGCTGAAATTGCTCATACCCATATTACAGTAAAAGATTTTATTCAATTACAGATTGGCGATGTGATTGAACTTGACACTCCGGTGGAAAGCGAAGTATTGCTTTACGTTGGTGATAAAGCGAAATATACGGCCGTGCCAGGTACGAGTAGCAACAAGCTAGCAGTCAAGATTGTGGGCAAGGAATTGAAAGGGGAGGAAGACGATGAGTGATATGTTATCCCAGGAAGAAATAGATGCGCTGCTTAATGGTGGTGGTGATGAGTCGTCGGATCAAGATAAGGAAAAAAATACGGAAGAAGTGCGATTTACAGATCAGGAAAAAGATACGATAGGTGAGATTGGCAATATTAGTATGGGAACTGCTGCTACAACCCTATCGACATTGCTAAATCATAAAGTAGTCATTACGACACCTAAAGTCTCACTGATGTCTTTAAAGGAAATATCTGAAGAGTACCCAGTACCTTTTGTTGCTGTGGAAGTAGGGTATAAAGAGGGTATTGAAGGCACTAATCTTATGGTTTTAAGAGAAAATGATGTCAAAATTATTACAAACCTGATGATGGGTCAAGAACCTGAAAAAACCGATGAACCAATTTCAGATTTGCATTTGAGCGCTATAGCAGAAGCTATGAATCAGATGGTAGGTTCTTCTGCCACTTCGTTGTCTGAAATGTTTATGAAAAAAATCGATATAAGCCCACCAAAACCTTTTCGTTTGGATATGAAAACTCCTGATTTAAATGAATATTTTTCTAATCTCGATGAAAATCTTATTCGAATATCTTTTAAAATGGAAATTGAAGGCTTAATCGATAGTGAGATTATGCAACTGATTCCCTTGGATTTCGCCAGGGAAATGGTAAGAACACTTATGCCAGAGAGTGGTGATGAATCTGTAGCAGCACCACCGGAATCTACTCCAGAACCATCCTATGAAAAACCATCTCCAACTCAGTCGGTAGCAGCGAATGAAAAGAGTCAAGATTTTGATCTTAATTTTGATGAAGAACCAGAACCACCAAGACAGGTCAAAAAGAATGTAAATGTTGAACCAGCTCAGTTTCAGTCTTTTGATGAGGAACCTGCTGGAAGGGGCATACCAGAGAATATTTCTCTCATTCAGGACGTACCACTAAAAGTAACCGTGGAGCTAGGAAGAACTGTTAAGAAAATCAACGAAGTATTGGAATTTGGTCCTGGAACCATTGTTGAGCTAGATCGTATTGTAGGGGAGCCCTTAGATATTATGGTGAATGGTCAATATGTAGCTAAAGGCGAAGTTGTAGTGATTGATGAGAACTATGGAATTCGAATTACAGATATTGTAAACCCCAATAAACGCTTTTCTAAAATTTGATAGATTATTTTTACGGCTAGATATGATATAATAACTGACCAAGATCAGTTAATTGTTTTTGATCTTTCCGATCACTAAGAACAAAACATAAGGAGGAACAAGAATGGCAAATGGAATTTTAATAGTTGATGATGCAGCTTTTATGAGAATGATGATCAAAGATGTTTTAACGAAGAATGGCATGGAAGTAGTAGGGGAAGCTGAAAATGGGGCTATTGCCATTGAAAAATTTAAAGAACTAACACCAGAATTAACCATTATGGACATAACCATGCCTGAGGTTGACGGTATTGAAGCAGTAAAAAAAATTAAAGAAATCGATCCGAATGCTAAGATTATTATGTGTTCAGCCATGGGTCAGCAAAGTATGGTTATAGAAGCCATACAAGCAGGTGCAAAAGATTTTATTGTTAAGCCTTTCCAAGCGGAGAGAGTGCTGGAAGCTGTGCAAAAAGTTATTGGATAACAGAATGGGTGTTGGATTTGGGTGCTAATTTTATTGGTTCAATGTTCCTATACCTCATAACAACTGTTGGAATTATTTTAGCTGCTTATTATACGACGGTTTGGATTGGAAAAAAAACCAGCAGCTTAGCTAAAGGGCGTCGTATTAGTATGCTAGAGAGGACCCAGTTGCCAGGTGGTATAGTGATCTCTGTGGTGAAAATCGGACAGCATGTGTATGTGATGGCAACTAACGGAAAAAATCTCGAACAGCTTGATCGTATGAGCTACGAAGAGTGGAAAAAATCAACGAGCAGATGGGATTTGGAGCAAGAAAAAAATCAAGGATATTCAAATAGATCTGGACCCTACGCTATCGTAGATAGTCTAAGAAGCTGCTGGATAGGTAGAAAGGAGAATGAACACAAGCGTGATAAGGATTAGAGAATTCACCCTCAAAAAAAAGCAAAATCGATTTGAATACTCGTCCATGATACTAGTAATAGCGTTCATTCTTTTCCTAACCTTTTTTAGTATCCCCATTACAGCAGAAGCTGCTCAAATCCCAATACCAGGTTTTGATATCAACTTCAATGAAGCAGAAGGCCCTGAGGAAGTTGCTGCAACGGTTCAAATTCTTTTATTGCTTACAGTGTTATCCCTTGCACCAGCCATTTTAATCATGCTGACTAGCTTCACTAGAATTGTTATTGTCCTCGGATTTATACGAAGAGCACTAGCGACTCAGACGACGCCTCCTAACCAAATTATTATAGGATTAGCTTTGTTTTTAACACTATTTACCATGAGAACAGTCATTGCAGATATTAATGAAAATGCATTTCAACCTTATCTTAATGAGGATATTAATCAAATTGAAGCCTTTGAAGAAGCAATGCAACCTATAAGAGAGTTTATGTTTAGACAGACCAGAGAAAGTGACTTAGCTATGTTTATGGAGATTGCAGAAGAAGCTCCTACAGAGGATCTGGATTCAATTTCTAACAGTGTATTGATACCTTCTTTCATTATTAGTGAGATTAAAACTGCTTTCCAAATGGGTTTTGTACTCTTTATACCCTTTATTGTCTTAGATATGGTGATTGCCAGTACGCTACTATCTATGGGGATGATGATGCTTCCCCCAGCGATGATTTCTTTACCCTTTAAATTACTTTTATTTATAATGGTGGATGGATGGAACATTATTATTCGCTCTTTGGTAGGAAGCTTTAATTAAGGAGGGGTTGCATGGATGAAGGGCTGATTATTGAGTTAGGCCAACAAACAATGTTAACTATTTTATTGATGTCAGCGCCTATGTTAGGCTTTGGGTTAATTGTAGGCTTAACGGTTAGTATTTTTCAGACAATCACCTCTATTCAAGAACAGACTCTAACATTTGTGCCTAAAATAGTGGCTGTATTTGCCTCTGTCATTATTTTTTCACCCTGGCTATTATCCTTAATCATCAATTTCACCAATGAATTATTTACGGATTTGGGCCGTTTTATTCAATAAATACTGAAGGGTTCTGATGATGATTTTAGATTTTCTGCTGACACAAATTGATACTTTCTTGCTTATTTTGGTGAGGGTTACTGGGTTCTTTGCTATTATGCCAGTAATGGGAAATGAGAATATACCAATGATGGCACGAATTGGTGCATCGGTAATGATTTCATTTATACTCTTACCGTTGGTGGGTGGTTCATCATTAGTAGCTTTTGAAAACCTTGTCTTATTTGCTTATTATGTGATTCAAGAGCTACTTATAGGACTCGCAATAGGGTTTATAGGCTCTGTTTATTTCGCCATGTTTTTCTTAGCAGGAACGATTATGGATCGTCAAACAGGCTTTGCTCTTGCGAATGTTATTGATCCACTGACCGATATGGAAGTTCCTATATTTGGTAATTTTTACAACATTATTTTCATTTTGCTATTTCTAGGGATTAATGGGCATCATATGTTTATAAGGGCGATCTACGATAGCTACCAGTTTCTTCCGATAGGGCACAGACTAACCATTGACCTTAATGTCGTTGAATTTATGGTAGTCATTTTCAGAAATATTACTGTGTTAGCTTTTGTGATTAGCGCCCCTGTGATGATGACGGCTTTCCTAGCAAACGTAGTCTTAGGAATTTTCGCTAAAACAATGCCTCAAATTAATGTTTTTGTTGTGGGGATGCCCCTACGAATTATTGTGGGTCTTCTTACAATTTGGATCACACTGCAAGCAATCATACCTTTTTCAGAAAGTTTTTTCGAGCAAATATTCTATGGGATTTATAATTTTATGCGAATCCTTGCATAGGGATGGTTACATGATACTGTTGATTGATCTTCAGCTTTTTGCTGATCAAGAAAAAACGGAGCAAGCAACACCGCGGAAAAGAAAAAAATCACGCGAAGAAGGACAGGTGCTATTTAGCAAGGAAGTTAACACAGCTTTCACTCTGCTTGCTGCGTTTGTCCTGCTTTTTTTGCTTTCTGGGTACTATGGAAGCAGGATGAGTGTTTTAACCATTAACACATATGAAAATCTGATGTTAGATCAAAATTTATATAGTATTTCCAATATACATCAATTAGTTTTTGGGATTGTTATAAATTTAATTATAATTATTTCGCCCTTGGCAGCGGTTGTATTAGTTATTGGATTACTGTGCAGCTATATGCAAGTTGGTTTTTTATTGACTACTAAACCATTGCAACCAAAACTGAACAAGTTAAGCCCAATAAAGGGATTAAAAAAACTGTTTTCCATGGAAAAGGTTATGGAATTATTTAAGTCTCTAGTAAAAATTGGATTTATTACGTATATTGTAGTTGTCTATTTAGCAGGACAGCTACAAACAATCTTTAGTCTTACCATGCTTGATGTGGAACAAACCGTGGCTATAATTAGACGAATTACTTTTAACATCGGGTTTCGTGCTGGAATAATATTGGTTTTACTTGGGATTTTAGATTACTTTTATCAGCGATATGAATATGAAAAAAAGTTGAAAATGAGTAAACAAGAAGTAAAAGATGAACAAAAGCAAATTGAAGGAGATCCGAAAATCAAATCGAAAATAAGGCAAAAACAGATGCAAATATCCATGCGACGAATGATGGATGAAGTTCCTAAAGCAGATGTAGTGGTAACAAACCCAACCCATTATGCCATCGCTTTAAAATACTCACCAGGTGAACATACTGCGCCGTTGGTCTTAGCAAAAGGTCAAAATTTAGTAGCGCAAAATATAAAAAAAATTGCTTTTGAGAAGGACGTTCCTACGGTGGAAAATCGTTATCTAGCAAAAACTTTGTACGAAACAGTAGGTATTGGTGATGCAATCCCTCCTGACTTATATGAATCGGTTGCTGAAATACTGGCATATGTTTATCAACTAAATCAATCAAAAAAAGGGGGGTCTTAGGTGAACAAAGGGGATATTTTTGTTGTTTTAGCAGTTATTGCTATTGTAGTTATTATCGTGATTCCCATCCCGCTTGGTGCTGTGGATGTGTTACTCAGCTTAAATATATCATTAGCCTTACTAATTCTTATATTATCCATGTACATAAAAGAAGCTCTGGATTTCTCCATCTTTCCTTCGATTCTTTTAGTAACCACTTTGTTTCGCCTTTCTTTGAACATTACAACAACTCGATATATATTATCTCAAGGGGATGCAGGCAGTGTTATCGATACTTTTGGTCATTTTGTCATGCAAGGAAATGCCATTGTTGGATTTATTGTCTTTGTCATCATCGTTTTAGTTCAATTTTTGGTAATTACGAAAGGCTCAGAGCGAGTAGCTGAAGTAGCTGCGCGTTTTACTTTGGATGCTATGCCAGGAAAACAGATGGCTATTGATGCAGATCTCAATACCGGATTAATAGACGATATTCAAGCTCGTGACCGGAGAAAAAAAATACAGCAAGAAGCTGATTTTTACGGTGCCATGGATGGTGCTAGTAAATTTGTAAAAGGCGATGCTATAGCTGGAATATTAATTACTTTAATTAATATTATTGCAGGATTTGTGATTGGAGTTGCCATCGGTGGGATGTCTTTTGTCGAAGCAATTCAAGTATATACAATGCTTACGGTGGGGGATGGGTTGGTGACGCAAATACCTGCCCTCTTAATATCAACAGGAACTGGTATTGTGGTTACGCGAGCAGCATCTGAAGGTAATTTGGGCGGCGATGTATTAAAACAATTATTCCAACAACCAACCGTCATGCTCATTATCTCAGGAGTATTGTTTTTCTTTGCCATCACTCCTCTACCAACATTTCCCTTTATGTCATTGTCAATTGTATTTTTAATTCTTGGAATAAGTCTGCGGCGTGAAATGAACCAGTTACCAGTTGAAGAACCAGCTGATGCTGTAGAAGAAGAATTAGAGGAAAAGAGAAAGCCAGAAAATGTAATGCCTCTATTAAACGTAGATCCTATTGAACTAGAGTTTGGTTATGGGATATTGCCTTTGGCAGATGCGAGTCAAGGTGGTGACCTTTTTGATCGTTTAATTATGATCCGACGACAATGTGCTTTAGAGCTTGGGATTATTGTTCCAATGATCCGTTTAAGAGATAATATTCAATTAGAACCAAATCAATATGTGATTAAAATAAAAGGGATTGAAATTACATCTGGAGAAATAATGTTTGATCACTATATGGCAATGAATCCAGGAATGGCAGAAGGAGATATTGAAGGAATCGATACGGTAGAACCTGCTTTTGGACTCCCTGCCAAATGGATCACGGAACAAGAACGCGAAAAAGCGGAAACAGCAGGATATACGGTCGTAGATCCACCATCTATAATAGCAACCCATTTGACAGAAATTATTAAAAAACACTCATTTGAATTAATGGGCCGCCAAGATGTTAAGAAACTCATTGATAATGTCAAAGAAGAGAATTCGGCCTTAGTGGATGAATTAATGCCAAACCTCATGTCTTTAGGTGACATTCAAAAAGTGTTGATCAATCTCCTAAAAGAAAGTATATCCATAAGGGACATGGTGACAATTTTGGAAACCTTAGCGGATCATTCAACGATCACTAGGGACACGGATATGTTGACAGAATATGTACGCCAAGGACTTAGTAGAGCTATCACAAAACAGTTTATGTCAGCTCGACCATCCCGAGTAGTGATTGTTGATAAGCATTTAGAACAAAAAATTATGGACTCCTTAAAAAAGACGGAAAGTGGCACTTATGTTTCCTTAGAACCAGATTTAATTCAACAAATCCTTAACAGCTTATCCAAACAAGTACAAAAGCTTATTTCTATGGGAGAACAGCCAATAGTGGTGACAGCTCCTATCGTTCGACTTTATTTTAAACGGATATCAGAACAGTTATCCAACGATCTAATTATATTATCTTATAACGAAATAGATCCAACTGTAGAAATTGAGTCTGTAGGGGTGGTGAGCCTATAATGAAAATAAAACGATTTATAGCCAAAGATAATCAAGAAGCTCTAATGAAAGTACGGATGGAGCTGGGTTCAGATGCGGTGATTATTCATCAACGCAAAATAAAACCAAAAGGGATTTTTGGTTTATTTAGAAAACCTGTGATTGAAATTGTGGCGGCTAGAGAAGAACAGAGTGAAATAGCCTATCCAAATCCAGTTACAAGAAAGAAAGAATCAATCCGAGAGTCATCATCCCAAACTACCTCTAGACAAAAAGTTCATAATCAGCCAGCATCACTAGAAAATGAACTGGAGGGCATAAAAACAATGTTATCTCAAATCATGGAAAATAATGAGAAATCTATAAGTATCCCTCAAAATATCCATGATCAAAAAGAGGAAATTAAAGAAAATATTTTAGAAGTTTTATTACAAAATCAAGAAATAGATCCACAAATCTCTGCCCAAATTAGAGAGGAAATTGAGCCTTTGCACTTGTGTTCAGACGATATTGCATCAGATCGTCAAATAGCGGAAGGTTTCAGCCGCTTTGTGGAAGAAAATGTGCGAATAATGCCGTATGATCCACAAAATAAAATCATTGTTTTTGTTGGACCTACAGGGGTTGGTAAAACGACAACCATTGCAAAACTTGCAGCAAGAGCAACTTTAAACGAAGGGAAAAAAGTTGGAATGATAAGTGCGGATACTTATCGTATTGCAGCTGTTGAACAACTGAAAACTTACAGTGATATTCTTAACATACCTCTTGAAGTCATTTACCAAACAGATGAAATACACGAAGCTTTATCTCGTTTAAAGGATCAAGATACAATCTTTATTGATACGGCTGGCAGAAATCACAAAGAAGAAAGTCAAATTGAGGAACTTAAAAAACTCTTGGATTGTTTGCCTCAAAAAGATGTATACTTACTATTAAGTTGCACAACTAGGAACCATGACATACAATCAATATTAAAGCATTATGAATTCCTTGAAGATTATAAGATTATTATTACTAAAATTGATGAAGCAACTGCATATGGACCTATTTTGAATGTTCCGGCCATTACTAAAAAACCTATCTCTTTCATGACGACAGGTCAAAGTGTACCGGATGATATTGAAGTGGTGACCATTGACAAAGTAATTACACTACTTATCAAGGAGTCTTTTAAATGACAGATCAGGCAGGCAAATTAAGAGCTTTAGTGGAAAATAGAATTAAAGAAAAAAAGTCCATTGTTGAGATCGATGAGCTTAATCCTCAACCAAATAGTAGACCGCGATATATTTGCGTCACTAGTGGTAAAGGAGGCGTTGGAAAAACAAATTTTTCTATTAATGCAGGGATTGCACTTTCGCGTTTGGGTTTAAGGACTGTAGTGATTGATGCTGACTTTGGTTTAGCCAATGTAGATGTTGTGGTTGGAACCGTAACAAAATTCACCTTCATGAACCTTATGGACGAAAACCTTCCTGTGGAAAAAATCCTTGGTGAGGCACCAGAAGGCTTAAAAATTATCTCTGGTGGTTCTGGTCTTATGAATGTACTGGAAATGTCTGAAGAGAAAATGCAACGAATTATTCACCGATTTAATGAGCTTAACAGCCTCTTTGATGTAGTGATTATTGATACAGGCGCTGGTCTGAATACAAATATTTTATCTTTTGTAAATGCAAGCGATGAAACGATAGTCATAACGACTCCGGAGCCAACTTCTTTAACAGATGCGTATGCTATGATCAAAGCAATATCTAAAGAATCGAATCAAACTAAAGTTTCAGTGGTGGTGAATAGAGCAGAGAGTCATGAAGAAGCAACCTTTAACTTTGAAAAATTGTCAAATGCCAGCAATAAATTTTTGAAATTTACAATTCATTTTTTAGGCGTTGTTTTTGATGATCATCGAATTAAGAAATCCGTACAAGCACAAACACCGTTTTTAGTGATGTATCCAAAATCCAACGCATCCCGTTGTATTGAATTAATTGCGAAAAAACTTATTGATTCATCATCACTGGATTTATCTTCGATAGAGCAGGAACCTAGCTTTATCAAAAAATTTATTGGAATCTTTAAGTAGGAGGTGGCACTGAGTGCAGCAATTGTTGACCATAGGAGATAAAATAGACATAGAAATTGAAAACAGAAACAATCCAGATGATACCAAAGTTCTTTATTCCCAGGTATTGGAAATTGGAGAGGAATCTGTTTACATATCCGTTCCAATGAACAAAGGACTGGAATATCATTTAAGAAAAAATCAAAAAATAAATATTATTTTCTTTAACGAAAATGGTATATATACTTTTCGAGCAGAATGTTTAAGAAAAACGAAACTTGAAAGGTTAGATGCTTTTGAAATAATTCGACTAGCTGAACCGAAAAAGAAACAACGAAGAGACTTTTTTAGACTGCACTATATGATAAAAGTAAAGATAAAGAGCCTGGAAAAAGATACGGAATCCTCTGCGCTTACATTGGATTTAAGTGGAGGAGGTATCAAGGTATTATCGGATCAGTCATTTTATATCGGTGAAAAAATTGAGTGCACCTTATTTATGGAAGAAGAAATTATTTCGGTGGCTGCTATTATTATTAGAATTCATAGAAGAATTGAGGATAATAGGTATGAAATGGGTATACATTTTGATGACATTGGAGAACAAAATCGAAATAAGCTAGTTGCATTTATATTCCAGAAACAAGGTGAATTGAGAAAAAAAGGACTGATCTAGAATGAAAACACAAAATAAGCAGATTCGAGTGCTAGTTGTAGACGATTCTTCTTTTATGCGTAAGATTATTTCAGATTTACTAGATGTCAACCCAACATTTAAAGTGATTGGTAAAGCACGGAACGGATCTGAAGCTATTGAAAAGGCGGAGTTGTTAAAACCTGATGTCATTACACTAGATGTTGAAATGCCAATTATGAATGGCCTAGATGCTCTTGAAATAATTATTAAACGATTTCATACGCCCGTCGTTATGGTTAGTAGCTTGACGAAGGACGGTGCTGTTGAAACCTTAAGAGCACTAGAAATAGGTGCGGTTGATTTCATAGAAAAACCTGCTGCTGCTCGAATTATTAGTGGAAATCAGTTTAAGAATGATTTATACCAGAAACTGAAAACAGCCTCTGAAGCCAATTTAAAACCCTTGAAAGCTAAAGTGATTGAAAATAAAAAAAATTCAATCTTGTTCAAAACGGTCATCCCAAAACATAATACTATGATTTCTAGGGGGGACAATGGGATTCTTGCCATTGCAATATCAACAGGTGGTCCTAAAGCCCTTCAATCTGTTATTCCTCACCTTCCTGCTGGTTTTCCTTTACCAGTTCTTGTGGTTCAGCATATGCCACCTGGCTTTACTAAATCATTAGCAGATCGATTGGATCAAACTTCTGTCCTTCACGTGAAGGAGGCACAAAATGGAGAGCAAATTAAACCTGGAACAGTATACATAGCTCCAGGGGATTACCATATGGAAGTGTCTACAATTAATAATATACAGAAAATAAAACTACATCAAGAGAATCAGGTGAATGGACATAGACCATCGGCTGATCCAATGTTTCGTTCCCTAGCCAAAAATAACTACGATCTAGCGATTTGTGTTATAATGACAGGTATGGGGTCTGATGGTACAAATGGTTTGAAGGACCTAAGGAAGCTTAAGGATTGTTTTGTCATTGCTCAAGATGAAAACAGTTGCGTTGTATTCGGAATGCCTAAAAGTGCCGTTTTAGCCAGCGTAGTGGATGAAGTCATACCACTCAGCAAAATTACGCAAGCGATTGTAAACAGAACAGGAGGTCTGTAATATGGAAATTAGTCAATATTTTGATGTGTTTATTGATGAGTCAAAAGAGCATTTACAAAAGATGAATGAAATTCTTTTGATTTTGGAAAAAAACCCTTCGGATAAGCAGCATTTGAACGAATTATTTCGTATCGCACACACAATAAAAGGCATGTCTGGCACAATGGGGTTTAACCATGTCTTGCAATTGACCCATGAAATGGAAAACTTGATGGATCAAGTACGCAATGATATTATTGCTATTGACGAGTCAGTGGTAGATTTGCTATTTGAATGTTTAGATCAATTAGAACAGTATGTCAACCATATTGAATCTGATCAGTTAGAAGGAGAAAATATTTCTGAGGAGTTAACCCGGGAGTTAAAAAAGAAAGTAAGTGGCGAATCTATTGTTGGACTCAAGGAGGAAGAATCAACTCAAAGCAGTTCTTTGTCGGTTCCAGAACAAGCTGCCTTTAAAGCTGATGAGCACGTGATGGAAATGATTGAGAAAGCAGAAGAAAAAAATTATAATGTGTTTCGTATATTCATAACATTAGATGAAAAATGTATGCTCAAATCAGCAAGGGCGTATATAGTTTTTAGTACCTTGGAACATAATGGCGAAATTATTCATTCTGAGCCTAGCATTGAAGATATTGAAGATGAAAAATTTGACCAGAGTTTTGAACTAATTATTATTACTCAAAACGAAGAATCAGAAATGAAAGATCAGCTCAACAGTATTTCAGAGTTAGATACAGTTGTCATAGAAGCGCTTAATTCCGAAAATATTCAATCATCAAAAGTAGAAGATGTGGAAGTAGAGTCTGTTAATGCACCTGAATTGATAGAGGCCTCGCCCAAAAAGGCTGATAAAGAGGGTGAAAGTTCTAAAAAAACTCGCACAGGTAAGACAGTTCGTGTTGACATTGAAAGACTTGACAATTTAATGAATCTAGTCAGCGAACTCATCATTATTAAAACTCGCTTAGAAGATGCACACCAAATGACTCAAGAAAAGTCCATTAGTGATACAACTGAACAGTTAGAACGTATTACAACTAGCTTGCATGATGCAGTCATGAAAGTTAGAATGGTTCCTATAGAACGTGTATTTAACCGTTTTCCTCGAATGGTACGTGATCTTTCTAAGGAGCTAGGCAAAGAAATCAATCTTATTATGACTGGTGAAGATACGGAAGTAGATCGAACTGTCATAGATGAAATTGGAGATCCATTAATTCATCTGATACGTAATGCAATGGACCATGGAATAGAAGAACCTGATGTGCGAATTCAAAATCATAAAGAACGTTCTGGTACCCTAAACTTAACTGCATTTCCAGATGGCAATACGGTAGTGATTGAAGTGCAAGATAATGGAAAAGGCATTGACACTCAAAGAGTGAAAGCGAAAGCAATTGCCAATGGTTTGATTTCAGAATCCCAAAGTCAATTAATGGAATCAAAAGAGTTGATTCAGTTTCTATTTCATCCTGGGTTTAGTACAGTGGATAAGGTTTCGGATCTCTCTGGCCGAGGTGTAGGGCTGGACGTTGTGAAAACAAAGATAGAAAATCTAGGGGGAGAAGTGGAGGTTGACTCACAACCCAATGTAGGTAGTCGCTTTACCATAAGATTGCCATTAACCTTAGCTATAATTCAAGCATTGCTTGTCAATGTTGAAAACGAAAAATATGCAGTACCATTAAACAATATACGTGAAATATCAACGATTCAAGAAAACCAAATTCGTAGGATACAAGGCAAAGAAGTAGTCCTTTTCAGACAATCCACCTTGCCCATTCTTCGTTTATCAGAAATTTTGACAGTTCCTCCATCTGAAGAAAAAATCGCTAGCCATGAATACACCGTTGTCATAGTTAGCCATGGTGATCGCACTTTTGGATTAGTGGTGGATGAATTAATTGGACAACAAGAGATTGTCATTAAATCATTGGGTAAATATTTGAATGCAATACGTGGAATTGCCGGTGCAACCATTCTTGGTAATGGTACGGTTGCACTGATCGTCGATACAAACTCTTTGTTTTAGGAGGGATAAGCATGAACGTACAGGAGCAGGAAGTGCATAAGGATGTAGATCAATTTGTTATATTCCGATTAGTTGAAGAATCTTATGGGGTATCGATACATTATGTAGAAATAATTGAAAAAGTAACGTCTATCACACGAGTTCCTAATTCAGAAGAATACGTTTTGGGAGTTATCAATCTTCGTGGAGAAATAGTGCCAGTAATTGATTTGAGAAAGCGTTTTAACCTTCCTTTATCACCTATTACTGATGAATCCAGAATTATTATTCTGACAGTTCAAGAAATGACCGTAGGTATACTAACAGATAGCTCATCGGAAGTTTTAAACATTCCAAAAAGTCAGATTGAAAACACTGGTACAGTGCTTAGTATTGTTGACGAAGACAGTGTGGAAGGCATTGGGAAAGTCGATGATCGAATGATTATTCTTTTGGATATTCATGCTATGCTAGGTTTGGAGAAATCTGAGAGCTAAAGAAAGGAGTTTACTTCTTTGAATTTTTCGGTTGATGATTTAAATAGTTTACATCTAGACGTTTTAAAAGAAATTGGAAATATAGGTGCAGGAAATGCTGCGACTTCATTAGCGGTAATGATTCAAAAAAAAGTCGATATGCAGGTACCGGTTGTAAAAATCCTTGATATTCAAGATGTTCCAATGATCTTAGGTGGAGAGGAGAACATTGTTGCCGGAATCTATTTTGGAATGAAAGGTGAGATCGTAGGTAATATTATGGTATTACTAGATACACGCTCAGCTAGAAATCTTACTGGTTTTATGATGGGAAAGCCTGCAGAAACCATAGCCACTGAAGATAATTTTAAATTAGATGAAATGGAGCAATCTGCTCTCCAGGAAATAGGGAACATATTATCGGGAGCCTATATTTCATCCTTGGCTTCTCTAACGAACTTGAGAGTAGAGCTAACCACACCTTCTCTATGCATTGATATGGCAGGAGCAATATTGAGTGTTCCAGCTATCCAGTTCGGTACTATCAGTGATCGAGTATTAATGATTGAAAATACCCTGTTTGATGGTCATCAGGAGATGAAAGCGAATTTCTTTCTGATCCCAGACGCAAACTCTTTTGATGTCTTATTACAGAGCCTGGGAGTGAGTGGATGAATGCAGGATATAATTAAGGTAGGCATGGCAGATCTTAAAGTTGCAAAATCACCACAAGTTTTGACAACTCTAGGATTAGGATCCTGTGTTGGGATTGCTCTTTATGACACTGGCAAGGGAATAGCTGGACTAGCTCATATTATGCTGCCAGATAGCACCCAAATAAAAAACAATGCCAATAAAGCGAAATTTGCTGATACAGCAATGGTAGTATTGTTAGATGAATTAGTAAAAAAAGGTGTAAGTCGAAATAAATTAGTCGCTAAAATTGCTGGTGGAGCACAGATGTTTTCCTTTGATAATCAATCAGATATGATGAAGATTGGAGCTCGAAATGTGCTGGCGACAAAATCCTTATTAAAAACACATAATATCCCACTGTTAGCGGAAGATACGGGAGGAAATTTTGGTAGAACCATTGAAATCTATCCGGATTCAGGCGTGTTACTAATTAAAGCAATTGGAAAAGGGAAAAAAGAACTTTAATACCTGATGCCAGGAGGGATTGTCTATGGATCAAAATGTCCTATGGCAGGAGTATCGAAAGAACAAATCAGCAGAAGCTAAAAATCAGTTGATTGAAATCTACATAGAACTGGTTAGGATTGTCGCAGGTCGCCTTTACACGACCTACGGAAATCATTTGGAGTTTGATGATTTGGCGAGCTATGGTATTTTTGGCTTAATAGATGCTATTGAAAAGTTTGATCCAGATAAAAATGTTAAATTTGAAACATATGCTCAAATTCGCATTAGAGGTGCTGTCATTGATCAGATAAGGAACATGGATTGGATACCTCGTTCTGTGCGACAGAAAGCAAAAATAATTGAGAATGCAGTTTCAAAACTTGAGAATGCATCTGATGGTGAACCTGTTACGGATCATCGGATTGCTGAAGAAACGGGCATGACTGTACAAGAGCTGCACTCAGTACTTCAACAGACTAGTTCCTATCATGTGGTTTCCCTAGAAGAAAAAATGTTAGATACAGCAGAAGAGAATAAAATAATGGATGGCCAATCTGAATCACCAGAAGACAAACTTTTAAATGAAGAAATGAAAGAAGTTTTAATAACCAGCGTTGAATCACTACCTGTACGAGAAAAGCAGGTAATCACCCTTTACTATTATGAAGAGCTTACTTATAAAGAAATTGGTGCAATCATGGGAGTTTCAGAGTCTAGAGTTTCGCAATTGCACTCTAAAGCAGTTTCTAGAATTAAGGCACAAATGAGTTGAACGCGGGCGGCGTTGATTCTCGGAGGAGGGAAGGTATGAATAAAAGTTATGAATCCAATCAAAATCAAGAAATTGAGCATATTGACGGCACTGTATTGGTTGAGACAGATCCCCAAAAAAAGAAGGCTACTATGAGAATAGTTGCCCCGCAAGGCGAAGGAAACCCTGTTGATGAAGAAGCGGCCCTACAAGAATTGAAAAAAGCAGGAGTTATTTTTGGGATTGATCATACAATTATCAAAGAAAAAATTGATGCGCATCTTTTTGGGGAAACCTTTACGGTAGCTGAAGCAAAAATGCCTCAAGACGGTGAGGACGGAACAGTAAATTACTTTTTTAATACTGAAGGTTCAAAAAAACTGTCTATTATGGAAGATGGATCAGTTGATTTTAAAAACCTTGAACTCATTCAGAATGTTGAGGCAGGACAACTCTTAGCAGAGTTAATCCCTCCTTCGGAAGGAACTCCAGGGACCAATGTGATGGGGGAAGTTATTGAGCAAAAACCTGGGAAAAGACCAACATTTATTGCTGGGAAAAATGCCGTTATAAGCGAAGATCAACTTAAAATATCTGCTGAAATTGATGGTCAGGCATTGCTTCGAGATGGGAAAATACAAGTTAGTCCTGTATATGACGTGCCTGCAAATGTTGATAATACAACGGGTAATATTCGTTTTAAAGGAAAAGTGATTGTGAAAGGTAATGTGAAATCTGGGTTTACGATCGAAGCTGATGGTGATATAGAAGTGCATGGTGTTGTCGAAGGAGCAATTTTAAGGTCTAATGGAAGTATTTTTTTGAATCGTGGCGTACAAGGGAATAATCAGGCAGAACTGTACTGCAAAGGAGACTTGATCGCTAAGTATATAGAGAATACTAAAATTTCTGTTGGTGGGAATATTGAAGCTGACTGTATATTGCATAGCATTGCTTCTGCAAAGAAAAAAATTGTGATTAAAGGGAAGCGTGGTCTTATTGTGGGTGGTGTTGTAAAAGCAGGGGAAGAAATAGATGCTACCTTGATCGGCAGTTCCATGGGCACACAGACCAAAATTGAAGTAGGAATTGATCCAGAAACCAAAGAAAAGTATGATCAAATGCAGGCGAAATTAAAAGAAACGATTAAAAATCTAGACAACTTGAAAAAAACAATCGAAATTTTAAATAAAATGAGTAAAAATTCGCCGTTACCAAAAGATAAAAAAGAAATGTTAGTACGATCTGTTAAAACCTATGAAGTTCTGAAGGATCAACATATTAGTATCCAAGAGAATATAGCAAGCATGACAAAAGATATGGAAAACGCAACAAAAGGAAAAATTCACGTTTCTTCTACCATTCATCCTGGAGTAAAAGTTACGATTTCTACTGCAACAAAACATATTTATGATGACATAGCTATGTCAACATTACATTATAAAGATGGAGATATCGTTATTGGTTTGCATGAAAAGTAAGGAGTGGTCAAATGACTATTAAGCCTATCGATCAACAAATTACTGTGCTGAATTCTGTGCAAGAGTCAAAACACCAACACCATCAAAATAATAGAGCTCATAATGCGAATCAATTTTTACAAGGAAACGCACAAAAAGAAGGAATTAAAGATCAGACTCGTGTCACTAACTACGATGAAACACAAGGACAAAAGGTAAAGCAGGATGAGAAGAAAGAAAAAAATCAGCAAGGATCGAGGAAAAAAAAGAAGAAACAAGAAGAGAAACAAGAAGAGAAACAAGAAGAGAACTGTTCTGACACAAGTCAAAGTAAAGGTGCTCGTCTCGATATTAAGATTTGAGGTGTCCTATGATTTTTGATGCATCCATAGTTATTTCGTCAATCATTCTTGTTATATTTGTGATTGCAGTGCCTCTGTCTTGGTACTACTTCAATCGACAAACCACAAAAAGTTCCAGTTGTTCAGTTAGCAATAAGGTGTTAGAAGAACGTATTGTGTTGCTACAAGAACGAAATAAATCTTTAAGTATACGAATAGATCACTTAGAGGGCGAATTCGTTGAACTTCGTGACATAGTAGAAAGTATGAATTTGCAGAAAGTTACGGAAAGCGTCGAGAAAAAAATTGTAAATGATGACGACCATTTTGACAAAGCCATGCAATATCATCAATTTCTCCAAAAAAATTATGATGTGCTTGAGCTACTAAAAGAAGGTCTTTCTATAGATCAAACCGCAAAAAGATTAAATAAAAGTATTCGAGAAGTAGAGATGGTCTATCGATTACTTAAATAACAAGAAAATAATATTTGCCACTTATTGGTGATTATGATAAAATAATACAGGTGATAAATCGCACATCTTTGGATTCTGTTAAGGGTGCCTTTTAAAGGTCTTATCAGAAGGTGACAAAGATGGAGGAAAAAACAAACTGGAGGGAAATTAAATGAGTGTAGTATCAATGAAACAATTATTGGAAGCAGGTGTTCATTTTGGACATCAAACAAGAAGATGGAACCCTAAAATGGCGAAATTTATTTTCACTGAAAGAAATGGTATTTATATCATTGACTTGCAAAAAACTGTAAAAAAAGTGGATGAAGCTTATCGAGTGATTAAAGAAATAGCAGAAGACAATGGAACTGTTTTATTTGTGGGAACAAAAAAACAAGCCCAAGAGTCCATTGAAGATGAAGCGAAAAGATGTGGCATGTATTTTGTTAACCAGCGTTGGTTAGGTGGAATGTTAACAAACTACCAGACCATTAAAAAGAGAATTCAACGACTTAGAGAGCTCGAAAAAATGGAAGCGGATGGCACTTTTGACTTACTGCCTAAAAAAGAAGTGATTCAGCTTAAACATGAAATGGAAAGGCTTGAAAAATTCTTAGGCGGCATAAAAGACATGAAAGAAATGCCTAAAGCAGTATTTGTGGTAGATCCACGAAAAGAAAAAATTGCAATTTTAGAAGCGAAAAAACTAGGCATCCCGGTTATAGCTATCGTGGATACCAATTGTGATCCTGATGAAGTAGATTATGTTATTCCAGGTAATGACGATGCTATTAGAGCTGTTAAATTGTTAGCTTCTACAATGGCGGACGCCGTTTTAGAAGGACGACAAGGGTTTCAGTCTGACGAAGAAACATCTGAAATGTAAAAACAAATTACTTCTGGGGAAAACGGGTACCCTGGAATTTTAATTAATACAGGAGGTTACAAAATGAATATAACAGCAGGTATGGTTAAAGAACTGCGAGAAAAAACGAGTGCAGGGATGATGGACTGTAAAAAAGCACTAACAGAAACAGAAGGCAACATGGACAAAGCGGTAGAATTACTGCGCGAAAAAGGATTAGCAGCCGTAGCTAAAAAAGCTGGTCGTGTTGCAGCGGAAGGCCTTGTTGAAGCATATATTCATGGTGGGCGAATTGGGGTTCTTGTAGAAGTGAATTCTGAAACGGATTTTGTTGCTAAAAATGAAGAATTTAAAACTTTTGTGAAAGACGTGGCTATGCAAATTGCCGCATCCAACCCACAATATATTAGTCGTGAAGAAGTACCTCAAGATGAAATTGAACATGAAAAAACATTTTTGAGAAATCAGGCATTGAATGAAGGGAAACCTGAAAAAATAGTAGATAAAATGGTTGAAGGAAGAATAGAAAAATATTACAAAGAAGTATGCCTTCTAGAGCAAGACTTTGTCAAAAACCCTGATATTACAATATCCGATCTTCTAACAGAGAAGGTTGCCAAGATTGGTGAAAATCTTAATATAAGAAGGTTTTCTAGATTTGAAGTTGGAGAAGGCATTGATAAAAAAGAAGAAAATTTTGCTGAGGAAGTTGCTAAACAAATCCAATAATATAAATGATGAGAACACACTTGTGTTCTCTTTCTCTATGTCTTACAATTAAATATAGATAAGGGAGTAAACGTACATGGATAAACCATTATATAAAAGAATATTATTAAAATTAAGTGGTGAAGCATTAGCCGGAAGGAAAGGGTTTGGACTCGATCCTGACACTATTCAGCAAATTGCACTTCAGATTAAAGAAGTAATTGAAATGAACGTTCAAGTTGCAATTGTTGTAGGTGGTGGTAATTTTTGGCGTGGTAGGTCTGGTGAAAAGATGGATCGTACTACAGCGGATTATATGGGAATGATGGCAACGGTTATAAATGGATTGGCTTTACAAGATGCCCTTGAAAATGTTGACGTCATTACACGTGTACAAACGGCTATAGAAATGCGTCAAATCGCTGAACCGTATATTAGACGCCGTGCTGTCAGGCATTTGGAAAAAAATAGAGTGGTTATTTTTGCTGCAGGGACTGGAAATCCCTACTTTTCAACAGATACTACTGCAGCTCTTAGGGCAGCAGAAATTGAAGCAGATGTAATCCTTTTGGCAAAAAAAGTGGATGCTGTATATGATAAAGATCCAAATGAAAATGAAGACGCAAATAAATTTGAAGATGTCAGTTATATAGAAATATTAAACAGAGGATTAAAGGTTATGGACTCTACTGCGACTTCTCTTTGTATGGACAATAAAATACCATTAAAAGTTTTTGGGTTGGATGATCCTGAAAATATTAAAAAAGTAGTATTGGGTAAGCCTATGGGTACTTATATACATAGTTAATAAAGGGGGACTTGTTGATGCAACTGGAAATTCATAAATCGATGGAAGAAAAAATGAAAAAAACGATTCATGTAGTTCAAGATGAGTTTAATAGTATTCGTGCTGGACGCGCTAATCCATCAATGCTAGATCGAATCAGCGTAGAATATTATGGAGCTATTATGCCTCTCAATCAAGTGGCTACTATTGCGGCTCCAGAACCTAGAATGATTACAATTCAACCATTTGATATTTCTGTTCTTCAAGAAATTGAAAAAGCAATTCAAAAATCTGAATTAGGTATTAATCCATCTTCTGATGGAAAAATTATTCGTTTAGTTATTCCTCAATTAACAGAAGAAAGAAGAAAAGATTTAACGAAGTTAGTGAAAGCTAAAGCGGAAGATGGACGTGTAGCTATTCGAAATGAAAGAAGATGGGCAAACGACGCATTTAAAAAGATGGAAAAAGATGGAGAATTAACAGAAGATGATTTGAAGCAAGCACAAGAAGAAGTGCAAAAACTAACAGATCGATATATTGAAGAAATAGATAAGCTTTATGAAACAAAGGAAAAAGAAATTTTGGAGGTATAATGTGAATGTAGAGCAGGATGTTTTAGGATATCATCTTAAAGAAGCAATTCATGTTATGAAGCTCCATTCTATAGAATACAGGATCCAAGAAACATCAGCCTTTAGAAAACAGCATCACACAAACTGTCGTGTTGTAAGGCAGCGGTTTATTCATTCCTGTGCTATAATGGAAATAACAGTCTCATACTTTTAGCCCCCTTCGTAGGGGGCTATTTGACAGTTACAGGAGGTAAGTCTCAATGAATGAAATACCAAGACACGTTGCTGTCATTATGGATGGTAATGGTCGATGGGCTAAAAATCGATTTATGCCTAGGAGTGCAGGTCATCGAAAGGGTGTGGAAGCTCTTCGAAGCGTTATCAAAAGAGCCTCAGATCTATCCATAGAAATACTTACAATCTATGCATTTTCAACAGAAAACTGGAAAAGACCACCTGAAGAAATAGGATTTCTAATGAATTTACTTAAGGAATATATCTCTAAAGAATTATATGAACTAGATAAGAATGATGTAAAAATAATGACCATAGGAGATTTAACAAAGCTAGAATCCTTATTACAGGATGAAATTAATGCTGCGGTTGAAAAAACCAAAAACAATCAGGGTCTTGTTGTTAACATTGCATTGAATTATGGAGGTAGAAATGAAATTGCAAGGGCTGTTGAAAAAGCATTAAAGAACAAGCATATCTCCCACCAATCATCTAAGGATGTTATCCAAGAAACCATTGAAAATAATTTAGATACCTATGGTTTACCGAATCCTGACTTACTTATTCGAACAGGCGGAGAAGTTAGAATAAGTAATTTTTTGATTTGGCAATTAGCATATACAGAATTCTATTTTACGCAAACATTATGGCCAGACTTTAATGCAGATTCATTAGATGCTGCGATAGAACATTTTCAGCATAGATCTAGAAGGTTTGGCGGTTTGTAATCTAAGGAGGACCTTTATGTTTAAACGCGTCTTCACCACGGTGATTGGCCTTCCGTTTTTATTTATTGTTTTACACATAGGGAACCCGTATTTGTTGCCAGCATTGATGGTTGTCAGCATATTGGGCTTACATGAGTTATATCAAGCTTCAAAAAAAACGGGGATGAATCCAATGAGGGAGGTTGGATTTTTAACCACCGTTGCTTATTTTTATTTTGTATATCGTCAAAATCAACTCCCTGATGGTCTGGTAATAACAGTTTTAATGTGTATTGCTTTAATGTCTTTGTCCATTATTAGCAGAAAGCATTATACGATTCAGGATATTTCTTTAACTCTATTTGGAGTTATTTATATTCCTTTTATGATGAGTCATTTAATGGCTCTACATCAAATGAGTATGCCTCATTTAATCTGGTTGGTTTTTATTGTTGCTTGGTGTTGTGATACATTTGCTTATCTGACAGGTTTATTAGTTGGAAAGCACAAACTTTGTCCTTCTGTAAGCCCAAAAAAAACCATAGAGGGAGCTCTTGGTGGCATTATTGGTTCTGTGGTGGGATGTTTTATTTTTTCCTGGTTTTTGATGCCTGAATTTCTGTTATCCATTTCGATTATGGGATTGGGAGGCGCTGTTATTTCACAGATGGGGGACCTTTCTGCATCTTCTATAAAAAGATATTTTGACATTAAAGACTTTGGAAATCTTTTTCCAGGACACGGAGGCGTTCTTGATCGTTTTGATAGCATTTTATTTACGGCTCCCTATGTATTCTATTATCTTCAATGGGTGGTTTATATGAGATAGGGTATCTATATCATAACGAAGGAGTGTTTGTATTGAAAGCGGTAAGCGTTCTTGGATCAACTGGCTCTATTGGAAAGCAAACATTGGATGTTGTACGACAGCATCCTGAATCTTTTCGCATAATTGCATTAACAGCTCATCGTAATCGAGGCTTATTATTAAAACAGATAATTGAATTTAATCCTAAAATAGCATCTATTAGCTGTAAAGAAGATGCTGAATGGCTTAAAGCCAACTGCAATACAGATACGAGTATATGCTATGGCATGGAAGGCATTCTTTGGGCAGCTACAGAGGATACAATTGATGTGGTATTAAACGCTCTTGTTGGTAGTAGAGGATTACTACCCTCCTGTTACGCTATCAAAGCTGGTAAAACCTTAGCTTTAGCAAATAAAGAATCCTTAGTTGCTGGCGGGAGTCTGGTAATGAAGCTGGCCCAATTAAATCAAGTGGACATTCTGCCTGTTGACAGTGAACATTCAGCTATTTTTCAGTGCCTCAGAGGCGAAAAAGCAAAGCAATTAACCCGCATTGTTCTTACGGCCTCTGGAGGTCCTTTTCGAACTTTAAAAAAAGAAGAGATAGAGACTATGAATCCATCTGCTGCTTTAAAGCACCCTAATTGGAATATGGGACAAAAGATAACAGTTGACTCTGCCACTATGATGAACAAAGGTTTAGAAGTTATTGAGGCGAAGTGGCTATTTGATTTGAATGCAGATCAGATAGATGTTCTGGTTCATCCTGAGAGCATTATTCATTCTATGGTAGAATTCAGGGACACATCAGTAATTGCACAGTTAGGGCAACCTGATATGCGGGTTCCGATCCAATTTTCTATGACCTACCCAGAGCGGTATTATTTGGATGCTCCCAAGCTTGATTTAGCTAGGCTTAAACAACTGAATTTTGAAAAACCTGATATGAACCGATTTCCAAATCTTCGACTGGCTTTTATAGCCATGGATATTGGCAAGACGATGCCCTGTGTATTGAATGCAGCCAATGAACACCTTGTTCCACATTACTTAGAAGAAAGAGTGAGTTTTTATCAAATGGCTAACATGATTGAAACGATCATGTTGCGTCACGAAGCTTTCGATTATGACTCCGTTGAAGAAATTCAAGAAGTTGAACAGTGGGTTGAAGAACAAGTTAATGAGTTAATATAGGAAAGTACTGTGAGGAAGGTGTTTTTATGACAACGGCAATTGTAGCTATATTTGTATTTGGACTACTTGTTTTTTTTCATGAGTTAGGCCATTTCAGTGTAGCAAAGTATGTAGGGATTAAAGTGCATGAGTTTGCAATAGGCATGGGACCCAAGGTTTTGCATCGACAGAAAGAAGAAACGCTCTACTCGATCCGCGCATTTCCAATTGGAGGATTTGTTCGAATGGAAGGTGAGGATGAAAGTTCGGAGACGAAAGATAGCTTTGGTCAAAAAACCGTAGGACAGCGAATAAGTGTTATACTTGCAGGTCCAATAATGAACTTTATTCTGGGCTTCTTTTGTTTTTTTATTATTTTTTTGACTATTGGAGTGCCATCTACTCAAATAAGTCATGTAATTCCTGATTCTCCAGCTTTTTTTGCTGGATTGCAGGCAGAAGATCAAGTAAAGCGTATTCAGGGAGAGGAAATTACTAGTTGGGATCAATTAGTAGAACGAATTTCGGCCGCTGAAGACCAAACTATTTCTGTGGAGATAATACGTGATAATAGAACACTTTCTTTTGAGTTGTTACCAGAGTTGGATTCGACATCAGGTCGGGCAATGATTGGCATTGTTCCAGGGAGTGAAGTATCAGTAACCGGTGCTTTTATTAATAGTTATCATCAAAGTCGGTTTATCTTTACGGAAATATTTAGCTTTCTACAGCAGCTTATCCGAGGACAGGCGGACACTTCTGATGTAGCGGGCCCTGTTGGCATTATAAGTCTAGTTGGGCAAGCGAGTCGATCTGGATGGATTGATGTAGTGGGATTAGCCGGTCTTATTAGTATTAACTTAGGAATCATGAATCTGTTACCGATACCAGCCTTAGACGGAAGTCGAATTATTTTCTTGATTTTAGAAGGTTTAAGAGGAAAGCCTGTTGATCCTGAAAAAGAAGCTTTGGTTCATATGGTAGGGATAACACTTTTAATGATGCTGATGATAGCCATAACCTATAAAGACATACTAACATTTTTCTAAGTTGCTTTCTATTGATATGGAACTAGAGGAGATAATAATGAATCGAAAAATAAAGAAAACAATATATTGTGGAACCTTAGGTATTGGTGGAATTGAACCTGTGAGCATTCAGTCCATGACGACAACCGATACCAGGGATACTATTGCTACTGTTAATCAGATAAAAGACTTGCAAAATGAAGGATGTCAATTGGTCCGCGTAGCAGTACCGGACAAAGAAGCGGCTATGGCTATCAGAACAATAAAGTCACAGATTTCTATTCCTTTAGCTGCGGACATACATTTTGACTATCGGTTAGCTCTTAAATCAGTGGAAATGGGTGCTGATAAACTGAGAATTAATCCAGGAAATATCGGTGATTTTTCTCGAGTGAAGGAAATTTCTAGAGTGTGTCAAGAATACAATGTACCGATACGTATTGGGGTTAATGGAGGGTCTCTTGAAAAAAAATGGATTGATAAATATGGTGGACCAAGTGTAGATGCAATGGTAGAAAGTTGCATGGACTCTGTGCGAAGACTTGAGGATATTGACTTTACCAATATGGTGATTTCCATTAAATCCAGTGATTTATCTACGATGGTGAGTGCTTATCGTTCCGTTAGTGAAAAGTTGACATATCCTCTCCATATCGGAGTGACGGAAGCTGGGACTGTTGATACAGGCACCATTAAGTCTGCCATAGGTATAGGCAGCCTACTTCTGGATGGCATAGGGGATACACTTAGAGTATCCTTGACAGGTTCGCCTGTACACGAGATAAAAGTAGCAAAAAGAATATTAAATAGTCTAGGACTTCTTAACAACCAAGTACAAATTATTTCATGTCCAACGTGTGGAAGGTGTCAAATCGATTTAGTTTCTATGGCAGAAGAGATTGAAAAAGCTGTAGAAGATATTCAAAAACCCATTACTGTTGCTGTGATGGGTTGTGCTGTAAATGGACCTGGGGAGGCTAAAGAAGCAGACATTGGCATTGCTGGTGGAAAAGAATCAGCACTTTTGTTTAAAAAAGGGAAAATTATTCGCAAATTAAAGGAAAATGAGATTGTACCAGCTTTGATAAATGAGATACGTCAGCTTGGTCCTTTGTAAAACGGGAGGATATAGATCATGGAAAGAAAAATGTATACATTAGACCAGTTATTTCACTATTTTTCTGTTGATACGGAGGGAGACTGGTTCCAGTATTGTATAGTAGAAAGAGTTCAGTTGTATTCCTCGTCACATAAGATGAATCTTTTGCTTACATTCCTGCAAGAGCCAATAATTGAGTCTTTAGAAAAACAATTTAGTCTTCTAGAGAAGAAATTGCAACTTTCATGCCCTGTTACTTATCAAATAAGTCATGTGGCTGGTATTGAGACCTTAAGAAAACTGCGTTCATCTGATTTTTTTCTGGACAATTTGTTTTATTCAATTCAAAAAAAAATGCCGGTCTCTACAACGCTTATTGATCGGGTTGAAATACAAATAACAACAGAAAACTTGATCCTTAATGCAAAGGATCAAGTTTTCTATGATAAGGCTAAAGAAAGAAATTTAGAAAAATGGATCACGTACTGTTTGAAACAATACTACGGCTTCAGCATTTCCTGTGGGATTAATCTTTCGCATGAATGTTCTGACAATCAGAACGAATTCTATAAACGACGGCAGCATCTAGAAAAAGATCTAGTGCAGAAAATTAGATTAGAAGAAAAACATCAAGAAAAGAATGAAAAAACACCTGCAAAAGACGTTGTTAAGTGTAAGTCAACGGATAGTCAGAAATCAGACGATAAAATATGGTGTGGCCGAAAAATCAATGATCATCCTATTCCCATAGGAAGTATATCAGAAGATGATACTTCAGTAATCATCCATGGAGAAATATTCGGTGTAGAGATTCGTGTGTTAAAAGATGAACGAAAACTTTACATTCTCGATATTACAGACTATACAGGTTCGCTTACTGCAAAGTTGTTTGAACCAAGAAAAAATGATAAACCCTTGGATGAATTGATTAAACCTGGCGCCAGCATCGCATTGAAAGGCACACTTCAATATGATCATTATAGCCGCGAAATAAATATGATGATTTCAGATATTAATCAAATAATTATGAAAGATAAACAAGATATGGCATCGGAAAAAAGAGTCGAGCTTCATTGCCATACTTGTCTTTCGCAGATGGATGGTATCTCTTCCCCAAGCCATTTGTTTGAGCAGGCAAGAAAATGGAATCATGAAGCATTAGCCATTACGGATCATGGTGTTGTGCAGGCGTTTCCAGAAGTACATCAAGCTTCTCTTGAACATGGGGTTAAAGCGATATATGGGATGGAAGGATACTTAGTAGATGATGAACGAAAAATACTAGAAGGTGAAAATAAGGTTGGCTTTAAGGATGCATTTGTTGTGTTTGACCTTGAAACAACAGGGTTATCGAATGTACATCATCGAATTACAGAAATAGGAGCTGTCAAAATAATAGGAGGTGAAATTGTAGATGAATTTAGTGCGTTGGTAAATCCTCAACAGTCTATTTCTGAAAAAATAACAAAAATTACGGGTATTACAAACGAAATGGTTCGTGAGGCTCCTACTATAGAGATGATTCTTCCTTCTTTTGTTAAATTTGTGAAAAACTGTGTGTTGGTGGCCCATAATGCTGATTTCGATATTGGCTTTCTGCGAGAGAACATGCAAAAACAGGGATACTATTTCGATTATCAGGTTTTAGATACGTTGAAACTCTCTCGGCAATTGCTGAAAGATTTGAAAAAATATAAATTAAACGCTGTTGCCAAGGCTTTGGATGTAAAGCTTGAAAATCATCATCGTGCAGTTTATGATGCAAAAGCAACGGCGGAAATTTTCATTAAGTTGATTCAAAGAATGAAAGATCAGGAAATTGAAGATTTTACCCAAATGAATGAAGTTTCAGAAAAAGACAAAGATACAACACGTCAAGGAACAAATCATATTATACTTCTTGCAAAGAATCATAAGGGCCTTAGAAATTTATATGAATTAGTAAGTGAGTCTCATATGAACTATTTTTATAAAAAACCACGGATACCCAAAAGTCTTTTACGTAAAAAAAGAGATGGTATATTGGTTGGATCAGCTTGCCAGGATGGGGAAGTATATCAAGCTATTTTAAATCATGAGAAGCAAAAACAAATTGAAGTTATTGCTTCTTTCTATGATTATCTTGAGATACAACCTACGAGCAACAATTTATTTCTCATTGAAAAAGGATTTGTAAAAGACGAAGAAGAGTTAAGGCAACATCATCATGAAATCCTTAAGCTTGGTGAAAAAGTAAAGATTCCTGTTGTTGCTACAGGAGATGTTCATTATGTTGAAAGACGAGATAATCATTATCGACAAATTTTACAAGCAGGCATGGGCTTTGATGATATTGAGGAGGATTCAGAGCTTCATTAT
The DNA here is from genome assembly GCF_055383815.1 of Tindallia texcoconensis. Taxonomy (NCBI): domain Bacteria; kingdom Bacillati; phylum Bacillota; class Clostridia; order Peptostreptococcales; family Tindalliaceae; genus Tindallia; species Tindallia texcoconensis. Next base: position 102,433 of record NZ_AP042431.1, on the reverse strand, counting down.
AAAACCACAGTAGAAATGTTAAATGATTTCTCGCACTTAGGTAAAGATAAGTCTTACGAAGTAGTGGTAACGAATACTCGTAGTATTGCAGATAGTATTGAGACTCTGATTCCAGTGCCAGAAGGAACTTTTCCGCCTTCCATAGAAGGTTCGGAGGCTAAGCTGAGAAATCTATGCTATGAAAATGCTTATAGAATTTACGGAAATCCATTGCCAGATATTGTTGAAAATAGATTGTCTAGGGAACTGAATTCTATTATCGACAATGGGTATTCTGTTATGTATATGATATCACATCAATTAGTAGCAAAATCACTGAAAGATGGATACTTAGTTGGCTCTAGAGGATCTGTTGGTTCTTCATTTGCAGCTACTATGAGTGATATTACTGAAGTGAATCCCTTAGCTCCCCATTACGTATGCAGCCAATGTAAACATTCTATCTTCTTCACCGATGGAGAATATGAATCAGGAGTGGATTTACCAGATCGTAACTGTCAGCAATGCAGTAAGCCCTATATAAAAGATGGTCATCAAATTCCATTTGAAGTATTTCTAGGCTTTGAAGGGGACAAGGAACCAGATATTGATCTGAATTTTGCAGGTGAATATCAAAGTGTTGCACACCAGTATATCGAAACATTATTTGGTAAAGAACATGTTTTTCGAGCGGGTACTTTAGGAACTATTGCAAATAAAACAGCTTATGGATTTGTGAAAAAATTTAGTGAAGCTTATTCTGTTCAGATGAACAACGCAGAAATTAGGCGTTTAATAGATGGGTGCACAGGTGTAAAACGCACTACAGGCCAACATCCAGGTGGTGTAATGATTGTTCCTCAAGACAAAGACATTCATGAATTTACTCCTATTCAGCATCCGGCAAATGATGCGTCTTCTGGTGTTATAACTACTCACTTTGATTACAATGCCCTTAGTGGCAAGCTGCTTAAATTAGATATTCTTGGTCACGATGTGCCCACTATTATTCGAATGTTAGAAGATATGACCGGAACCAATGCCCTTGCAATTCCATTAGATGATTTGGAAACCATGAGTCTTTTTCGCAATACGGATGCTCTTAATTTTGATGATGAGAAATGGAAACCAGAAGTTGGTAGTCTAGGTATTCCCGAATTTGGAACAAAGTTTGTTAGGCAGATGCTTTTAGATACAAAGCCTACTACATTTGCTGAACTAGTCCGAATTAGTGGCCTTTCACATGGTACAGATGTATGGCTTAATAATGCCCAAGAATTAGTTAGAAATGAAACGGCCACCCTAAAAGAGGTCATATGTACCCGAGATGATATCATGAACTACCTAATTCTGAAAGATGTTCCATCTAAGCAAGCTTTTAAGATTATGGAAAACGTTCGAAAAGGAAAAGGGCTGAAGGATGAAGAGGAAGAGCTGTTAAAAAAACACAATGTCCCCAAATGGTATATAGAATCTTGTAAAAAAATAAAATACATGTTTCCAAAAGCTCATGCAGTTGCTTATGTGACAATGTCCTTTCGTATTGCCTATTATAAGGTGCATCATCCAGAAGCTTTTTATGCTTCTTACTTTAGTATGAAGGTAGATGATTTTGATGCTCAAGTAGCTCTAAAAGGAACAGAAACGATCATTGAGCAAATGAAAGAATTAGAAAGTACTTCACAAAAACTAAAGGCTAAAGAAAAAAATCAACTCGTTGTGATGGAAGTAATCTTAGAAATGTTGAGTCGAGGCATTGAACTTCTGCCAGTTCACTTATATCGTTCGCATGCAGATCGATTTCTTGTAGAAGATAAGAAAATAAGACCTCCTTTAACCTCCTTGCAAGGTGTTGGAAGGAACGCAGCACAAAAAATTGCAGAAGAGGCTAGCAGTCGAGAATTTCTTTCCATTGAAGAATTCAGGAACAGAACAGGAGCCTCGAAAGTGGTAATTGAAACACTAAAAAACCATGGTGCTTTTAATAATTTACCTGAGACTAACCAGCTCTCCCTCTTTCAGCTTGATTTGCCATCATGAGTATGATATAATGTGTGCATATTAGTAGGTTGAAGTTGAACTTTGGCACTTAAACGCAGAGCTATTGATGAGAAGAGTGGGAACCCCCCACTCTTTCGTTTTCTTTTAGGCTCCTTCGTTGAAGAATTGGGGGAAAATAGTGAAAAGAAAAGAATTGGAACAGCGCATAGAGTCTATTTTGGAAGAATATTTAAAAACAAATGAAACTGATTTGGTAGATGTTGAATTTGTAAAAGAAGGACCTAATCATTACCTTCGTATTTATATCGATAAGCCCACAGGGGTTTCTATTCAAGATTGTGAAAATACTAGTCGCTACCTTGACGAGCAGTTGGATCAACATGATGAATGGATTCAAGTGGCATACTACCTGGAAGTGGCATCACCGGGTCTAGACAGACCTTTTAAGAAGGAAAAAGATTACCGTAGAAACATGGGAAAACTCGTAGAAGTTAAACTATATCAAAATAAAGATGGCAAAAAGCTAATCCAAGGAATTTTAGATGGATATACAGAAGATACATTGACGCTTACATTAGATAATGAAGAGGAACTAACATTGGAACACAAACAAATTGCATTGATAAAACCGGCCATTATATTTTAGGGGGCATGGAAGATGAATACTGAGTTTATAGAAGCATTAGAACAAATTCAACAAGACAAAGGAATATCTAAAGCAGTACTTATTGAGGCAATTGAAGCTGCTTTAATTTCAAGCTACAAACGTAACTTTGGTTCAACGCACAATGTACGGGTTGAGGTTAATCGAGAAACTGGCGAAGTGAATGTGTATGGACAGAAGAACGTAGTAGAAGAAGTAGAGGATGAAAGTACTGAAATATCACTAGAAGAAGCAAAAGAAATTAGTCCAAAATTCGAATCTGGAGATATTGTGGAACGTGAAGTTACCCCCAAAGATTTTGGTCGCATTGCAGCACAAACTGCAAAACAGGTCGTAGTACAGCGGATTCGAGAAGCAGAGAGAGGTGTGGTTTTTGATGAGTTTGTTAATCGAGAATCAGATATTATTGCAGGGGAAGTAGCACGAATTGCTCGAGGAACGGTTTTTGTGAACCTTGGAAAGGCGGAGGCAGTTTTAGCTCACAGCGAACAAATGCCTGGTGAAACCTACAATCCTGGAGATCGTGTAAAGACCTATATTGTTGAAGTGAAGCAAACCACGAAGGGGCCACAAATTTTAATTTCTAGAACCCATCCAGGATTAATAAAGCGGCTATTTGAGTTAGAAGTGCCAGAAATTCATGATGGAGTTGTTGAAATAAAGAGCATTTCTCGAGAAGCTGGCTATCGAACTAAAATTGCAGTTGATACAAAAGACCCGAATGTAGATCCGGTTGGGGCTTGTGTGGGTCAAAAAGGTGTCCGTGTTCAAGCAATTGTGAATGAATTGCGTGGTGAGAAAATAGATATTATACGTTATAGTGAAAATCCAGTAGATTACATCACTAGTGCATTAAGCCCCGCAAAAGTAAGTAAAGCTATTGTGGACGAAGATAATAAATCTGCCAGAGTCGTGGTGCCAGATTATCAACTATCTCTTGCTATTGGGAAAGAAGGTCAAAATGCACGTCTTGCAGCTAAATTAACTAGTTGGAAAATTGACATCAAAAGTGAGAGTCAGGTAAAAGAGGTAGAATCGGTAGCCATTGTCCCTGAGTATTCCCCAGATTCTGATGATGATATAGAAGGGTTGATTCTAGAAACTGAAGATTAGATAGGTGTAAAAGGGTATGGAGGATAACGAATGAAAAACAAGAGAATTCCTTTACGAAAATGTATTGGTTGTCAGGAAATGAAGCCAAAAAAAGAATTGATTCGTATCGTAGCTACAAAAGAAGGGGAAATTCATTTAGACGATACAGGAAAAGCAAATGGACGTGGAGCCTATATATGTTCAGACCAGAATTGTTTCGAGAAGGCTAGGAAGGTAAGAGGGTTAAATCGATCTTTTAGTAAAGAGGTACCAGATGAAGTATATCAGGATTTAAAACTAAAACTTTATAACGGAGAAAACTCATGAGTAAAGAAAGAGTACTAACGATGTTGGGGTTTGGTGAAAAATCCAGAAAAATCGTTTCCGGTTCAACTGGATGTCGAATTTCTATTCAGAAAAAAAAAGCAAAATTGCTTATCATTTCGGAAGATGCATCTCAAAACACAAAGAAAGCATTCGAAGATCTAGTCTTACATCATCGAGTTCCTTGTTTAGTTTTTAGCCAAAAAGAATTACTGGGGTCAGCCATTGGGAAAGGTTCACGTTCACTCATTGTCATCATCGACGACGGTCTAGCCAAAACAATAGAGAAACTGATAAATGAGATAACCACGGAGTGAGTATTACGGAGGTGAGGAATTTGTCGAAAATGAGAGTTTATCAATTGGCAAAAGAACTGAATATTGAGAGTAAAGAATTAATCGTAAAATTAGAAGAACTTGGTGTTCGTGTTAATAGCCACATGAGCACATTGGAAGAAGAGGATGCTAGATTGGTAATAGAGTTACTTGACTCTGAAAAGAAAAAAACAGAGCCGCATACAATTGAACCAGATGATAAGAGTTTAAATGAAACAAAGTCAAAAGATGAAAAAAAAGTGGATAAGCAGCAAGTGAAGAATGTGAAAACAAAATCAAAAAAAGAAACCAGCAAGCAACCTTCCTCAAAGGAAGCTGTCTCAAAAGCTGTTTCTCAGAAAGAAGGAAGCCCTATTATAGAAATTGGTGAAAAAATAATTGTAAAAGATTTTGCGGAAAAAATTAAAAAAAATCCCAATGAAATTATTATGAAATTAATTCAGAAAGGCGTTATGGCTGCTATTAATCAGGAGATAGACTTTGAATCAGCTCAAGCCATTGCCACAGACTATGAAATAGAGTTGGAAAAAAAGACAGAAGAAGTAATGGTAGAAACCGTATCCGACCTGGTGATTGAAGAAGATGATGAAAAGGACTTGAAACCAAGAGCACCTGTTGTTACAGTAATGGGGCACGTCGATCATGGTAAAACCTCTTTGTTGGATGCTATACGCAAGACAAAGGTAACGGAAAGAGAAGCTGGAGGTATCACTCAGCATATAGGAGCATCAGAAATCCTTATTGATAAAAAAAGGATTGTATTCCTAGACACTCCTGGACATGAGGCATTCACTTCTATGCGAGCAAGAGGAGCTAAAGTGACAGATATTGCGATTTTAGTGGTAGCCGCAGATGATGGTGTTATGCCACAAACACTAGAAGCTATTAATCATGTTAAAGCAGCTCAAGTACCAATTATCGTAGCGATTAACAAGATTGATAAACCTGGAGCAAACCCCGATCGTGTGAAGCAAGAACTTGCAGACAATGGCGTTATCATCGAAGAATTTGGTGGCGATGTTATAAGTGTTCCTGTTTCAGCCCTTCAAGGTACAAATATTGACAACTTATTAGAGATGATTATTCTTGTATCAGAAATGGAAGAGCTAAAGGCAAATCCAAACCGAAAAGCCACTGGGATTGTTGTAGAAGCGAAATTGGATAAAGGCAGAGGCGCTGTAGCAACAGTACTGGTTCAAAATGGAACACTCAAAGTAGGGGACTCTGTTGTTATTGGCAATACATGTGGTCGTATTCGAGCTATGATAAACGATAAAGGAAAAAACGTAAAAGTAGCGAAACCGTCCACCGCTATAGAGATAACAGGTTTATCCGACGTGCCTGACTCTGGTGATCAAATGGTTGCTGTGGAAAACGATCGTGTTGCTCGCGATATTGTTGAGGATAGAAAAAACAGAATTAAAGAAGAACAGTTGAAAACAAGTCAAAAAATTTCTTTGGACGCATTGTATCAACAAATGCAAGACGGACAATTAAAAGAGCTTAATATTATCCTCAAGGCAGATGTTCATGGATCGGTAGAAGCTGTAAAGCAGTCTCTGAACAAATTAACCAATGAAAAAGTAGCCATTAAAACCATACATGGCGGAGTAGGTGCTATCACAGAAACGGATGTTATGTTGGCCTCGGCATCCAATGCGATTATTATTGGTTTCAATGTGAGACCTACTGTAAATGCCACAGTTTTAGCAAAGAAAGAAGATGTAGATATCCGCCCATATCGAATCATTTATAATGCAATTGAAGATATAGAAGCGGCTATGAAAGGTATGCTAGATCCTGAGTTTAAAGAAGAAGAATTAGGGAAAGCGGAAGTTCGAGAAGTGTTTAAGGTTCCGGGTAGTGGAATGGTTGCTGGTTGTTATATTACAACTGGAAAAATATTGCGTAAAGCAAGCATTCGGTTGGTTCGCGATGGAATAGTAATCCATGAAGGTGATATTAAATCATTAAAACGTTTTAAAGACGATGTTCGAGAAGTGGCCACCGGGTACGAATGCGGGATAGGAATAGATAATTTCAATGATGTCAAAGAAGGCGATATTATCGAAGCCTATCATATGAAAGAACTAAAACGTGTGTAAATATATGTAGAATTACCATAGAAAGGATGAGCTATATGTCCTATCCACGTGTTAATAGAATCAATGAAGAATATAAAAAAGCCATTAGCCAACTATTGCGCTCTGAACTGAAGGATCCAAGGATTTCACCTATAACTAGCGTTGTGTCGGTTGATGTAACCAAAGACTTCAGTTATGCATATGTTTATGTAAGTGTTTTAGGATCAGAAGATGAAAAAAATGATACCATAGAAGGATTAACTAAATCGGCAGGTTTTGTCAGACGTGAAATGGGGCGAAGGGTTTCCTTACGTCATACACCAGAAATTATTTTTAAATTAGATGAATCTATTGAGTATGGAGTGAATATGGCGAAAAAGATAGATGATTTGAAGACTCAAGACAGTAATGAGCAATCACCCCGATATATGAATGAGGATGAGTCTGATGAATCAGTCATGGAATAAAGTGTTTCGTAGTATTTTAAAAGAAAAATCCATAGCACTATTAACGCATATTCACCCTGATGGAGATGCCTACGGTTCATTATTGGGTATTTGGCATCTCTTAAAGAGTTGTGGAATTGACGCAACAGCCTTCATAGATGAATCTAAAAAGGATGGGAAGTTTTCCTTTTTACCAGGATACGATGAACTTGTTACGATTCCAAGGAATTCTAGTTTACACTTTGATATTGCTATTACACTAGATTGTGGCGATCAAAATAGAATTTCTGGAAAAGAGTGGGTTTTTAATCATGCCAAACGTGTCATTAACATTGATCACCATATTAGCAATCCTTTCTTTGGCCACGACAATATTGTAGCAGATAATATTTCATCTACCTGTGAGCTTATATGGATTCTAGCAAAATCTCAAGAATTGATGATATCAGATAAAACTGCCACCTGTCTAATTACCGGCATCATGACAGATACCGGTAATTTTCTTTATGAAAACACAAGTTCAGAAACCTATCGAGCCGCAGGGGATTTAGTAGACAAAGGTGCAAAGATCGAATTAATTAAGTTTCATCTTTACCACAATAAACCTTTGGGAAATATTCTGTTTCTAGGCTTTTTGATACAGAATATGCGAGTGCTTCTTGAAGGAAAGGTTATCTACCTTACTATTACAAATAGTTTATTAACTCAGCATGGTGTTTCATATGAAGACTTAGATGAATATGTAGCTTTTGCACGAGATATTCAAGGGGTAGAAGTAGCTGTTCTATTTAAAGAAATGAAGGACGGAAATATTAAGATAAGTTTACGCTCGAAGTCCTACTTTGATGTTAGCATACTTGCACAAGAGCTTAATGGTGGTGGGCATATTCGTGCTGCTGGTACAGTAAGTACTGAGGGAATTGAAAAGACGAAAGAACGGATTACAAACTTGCTCGAAATCTACTTTCAGGAGAAATATAATAATGAATGGAATTCTTAATATACTTAAACCACCTGGGCTGACTTCTCATGATATTATTAACAAAATTAGAAAAAAAACAGGATTTAAGAGAGTAGGACATGCAGGCACCCTTGATCCAGAAGCTGCTGGAGTCTTGCCGGTCTGTGTTGGATCGGCAACTCGACTGATTCAATATATGGATCATCGAAAAAAAGTGTATCGAGCTGAAATGAAGATGGGGCTTGAGACGACTACTCAAGACACTACTGGAGAAGTAATTTGTAGAAATGAAAGTATGCCTGGTAAAGAAGAAATAATAGAAGTACTAGAATCCTTTGTAGGAGAATACCATCAGACCCCGCCTATGTATTCATCAATCAAGAAAAACGGACGCAAACTATATGAAATTGCTCGAGAAGGTAATGAAGTGGAACGAAAAAAAAGAATTAAGCAGATTCACTCAGTGAATCCAATTAGAATCAATGATAAGTTCGTAATGTTTGATGTTAGTTGTTCAGAAGGAACCTATGTTAGAACTTTATGTCACGATGCTGGTCGGAAGCTCGGTTGTGGTGCAGCGATGTCTTTTCTCCTTAGAATAGAGTCTTGTGGATTTTTAGTAGAAAATGCTATCACACTAGAAGAATTTCAGGATGCGGACGACTGGACAACCTATCGCTTATCCCCAGATACTCCTCTGATGCATCTTCCGAAAGCACAAATTAATCCACAGCGTACCAGTGAAGTATCTAATGGAAACCCAATCCCTATGAATGATATAATGATTTCTACAGAGAGTTTATTAAAAAATGATGAAAACGAACACAGCTATAGACTTTATATAAAAGATCAGTTTATTGGAATTGGAGAAGTACAAGAAGTTGCTTCTTTAATGAAGTTTAAAATGAAATTAAGTTCGGCTGAAGTAAGTAAATAGTTTTATTGAATTGGATTTGTTTTGTAGGACGGTCAAGGAAAATTAATTTATTAAATTGGGGAGCTATTGTCTATGAAAGTGATGGAAGATTATCACGAAATTTTATATGATGCTAATCCACGAGGGGTGGCTCTTGGGAATTTCGATGGGATTCACAAAGGACATCAGACATTACTGAAACTTTTAGTTGAAAAAAGCCGTAATAAGAAGATTCTTCCCACGGTGTATACTTTTCAAAATCATCCAGGGACAGTATTGGATCAATACAACAAACCAATTTATCCCTACAGAATCACCCCTATACCACTCAAAAAAAGAATAATGGAAAAGTTTGGCGTTGAGCTATTGTTTTTGGATACCTTTACTAAAAATCTTATGAGTCTATCCCCTTCTGAATTTGCTAAAACTATCCTAGTAGACACATTGAAAGCTAAATTAGTAGTTGTAGGGGATGATTTTCGGTTTGGCTATCAAGCTTCTGGTGATATAGAGGTTTTAAAAAGGTTGGGAAAATTATTGGGTTTCGAAGTGATGATTGCGCCACCAATTTGTCAAGGGGATATGAGAATTAGTAGTTCTCATATCCGTAAATTTATCGAAAGTGGTGACATAGAGTCGGCAAATAGGTTATTAGGCCATCCTTTCATGATGCTGAATCAAGTGGAAAAAGGTTATGGTAGAGGGAGAAAGATGGGCTACCCCACTGCCAATCTTGTCTTGGAACATAATCAATTGGTTCCGGCTGAGGGTGTTTATGCAACTCGTGTTAACATCGATGGTGTTACTTACATGGGAGCGACTTCTGTTGGCAAAAACCCTACGTTTAGGTCTGAGAATGTAACTATTGAGACCTATATTATTGATTCTAATTTAATGCTGTATGAGAGGGAAATAGAGCTATACTTTTACAAGAAAATTCGAAATCAGATTACTTTTGAAAATGCAACCGACCTAAAAAGCCAGATATTTGAAGATGTTCAGTCAATAAAGAGCTATTTACAAAGCAAAAAAACTATGATATTATAAGAAAGTCAAGAACCTATCCTCAGATAGTCGATTCACCAACGATTTCTTAGGATATGGGGATTAAATTGGGGAGGTGAAGAATGATGGAAGAAAGCAAAAAAAAGTCAATCATTGAAGAGCATAAGCTGCATGAAAATGACACGGGTTCTCCAGAAGTGCAGATTGCACTGATGACAGACAGGATCAATCATTTAAATGAGCATTTAAAAACCCACAAAAAAGATTTTCACTCTAGACGTGGTTTGTTAAAGATGGTTGGGAAAAGACGGAATCTGTTGAATTATCTTAAGAAAAAAGATATCGAAAAGTATCGTCAATTAATTAGCAAATTAGGTTTGCGAAAATAGTTTATTATATAAGAGCGGGATATCCCGCTCTTATATTCTATGGAAAAAATTATTCGTTTTACTCATGAAGGATTGAAAGGAGGAGTAGCATTTTATGATTCAAACTTTTAAAACTCATCTGAATGGCAGATCTTTATCCGTTGAAATTGGAAAAGTAGCCCTTCTGTCTGGTGGTAGTTGTATGGTAACTTATGGAGAAACCGTAGTGCTCGTTACAGCTAACCGATCTCCAAAGCCAAAAGAAAGTATTGATTTTTTGCCCTTGACAGTAGATTTTGAGGAGAAAATGTATGCAGCTGGAAAAATTCCTGGAGGGTTTATTAAGCGTGAAGGCAGACCTTCAGAAAGAGCAATTCTTTCATGCAGACTCATAGATCGTACCATCCGTCCTTTGTTCCCCAAAGGATATCATCATGATGTGCAGATTATTGCAACTGTATTGTCTATGGATAATGATTGCGTGCCAGATATTGTTGCTATGATAGGAGCATCTATTGCTCTTTCAGTTTCTGACATTCCGTTTATGGGACCCATCGCAGGTGTTTATGTTGGTTGTGTTGATGGGGAATTTGTCATCAATCCAACTAGTCAGCAACGAGAAACAAGCACTTTAGACTTGGCTGTTGCTGGGACTGACGAAGCCGTTATGATGATCGAAGCTGGTGCTAACGAGTTAACAGAGCAAGAAATACTTGATGCTATTCTGTATGGTCATGAAGAAGTAAAAAAGCTAGTTGCTTTTATTAAAGATATTCAACAAGCGGCTGGCAAACAAAAACAACAGGTTGAATTGAAAATGCCAGATGAAGATCTTGAGAAAAAAATACGCGAAACAGCAACGGATAAACTGGTTGAGGCCATAAAAACAGTTGATAAGCAGGAACGCATGGAAAATATTGATGTAGTTCAGGAATCAATTGTTGAAATATTCAAAGAAACCCATGAAGATGAAATCAGCGATGTTAAAAACATTTTAAAACAAATTGTTAAAGAAGAAATGCGTCGAATCGTCATAACTGAGAAGAAACGAATCGATAATCGAAATTTAGATGAAGTTAGACCGATTTCCTGTGAAGTTAGCCTGCTGCCCAAAACGCATGGTTCAGGACTATTTACACGGGGAGAGACGCAGGTTTTAACGGTTGCAACCCTAGGAGCACTAGGAGATGTTCAGATTATAGATGGAATTGGTGAAGAAGAATCCAAACGGTACATGCATCAGTATAATTTTCCACCTTTTAGTACCGGAGAAGCAAGATTTATGAGAGGAGCCAGTAGAAGGGATATAGGTCATGGAGCCTTAGCTGAAAGAGCTTTAGAACCCATGGTTCCAAGCATGGAAGAATTCCCTTATACTATTCGATTAGTTTCTGAATGTTTGGCATCTAATGGATCCACATCTCAGGCCAGTGTTTGTGGTAGTACTCTTTCTATGCTTGATGCGGGAGTTCCTCTTAAAAAAATGGTGGCAGGCATTGCGATGGGCCTTATTAAAGAGGAAGAAAATGTGGCTATTTTAACAGATATTTTGGGAATGGAAGACTTCTTAGGTGATATGGATTTTAAAGTAGCGGGAACAGCCGATGGCATTACTGCAATACAGATGGATATTAAAATAGGTGGCATCAGCAGAGGGATTCTGGAAAAAGCACTAGAACAAGCAAAAGTCGGAAGACTTCATATTCTAGGCAAGATGCAAGAAACTATTTGTGAGCCTCGCCCTGAACTATCTCCTTACGCACCACGAATTATGAAAATGAGTATCCATCCAGATAAAATTCGTGAAGTTATCGGTGCTGGCGGGAAAGTAATCAATAAAATCATTGATGATACAGGCGTTAAAATTGATATAGAAAATGATGGAACTATTTATATTGCTGCTGAATCAAAAGAAGATGGACTTAAAGCATGGAATATTATAAGTGATATAATCAAAGAACCTGAAGTAGGTGAAATTTACAAAGCTCGGGTCGTCAAAATCACAAACTTTGGTGCTTTTGCTGAGTTTATGCCTGGAAAGGAAGGGTTAATTCATATATCTAACCTTTCGCATAGTCGAGTCAACAAAGTAGAAGATGTATTGAAAGTTGGACAAGAATTAGATGTTAAAGTCATTGAAATTGATCCTCAGGGTAAAGTAAGTTTATCCCACAAGGCAACACTTCCTGCACCTGCAGCTGGAGAAAAAAGTGATGGTCCAGATGCCAAAAGATCCGGTGACAGAGAGAAAAAATATTTTAAAAAATCCTGATGTCTAAATGAGCGTATAAGAGCATAAACCATTATCGGTTTATGTTTTTATTTCGTTATACATAAATAAGTATGTTCTGGGTTTCTAATAAAGAGATAGACTGAAAAGGAGATTCTTATGATAGAAAAGCATGAACTTAAAAATGGTCTTCGTATTGTCACAGAAAACATTCCACATGTAAAATCCATTGCAGTAGGCATTTGGGTTAAATCTGGAGTAACGCATGAGTTAATGGAACAGAATGGCATTTCTCATTTCATTGAACATATGTTATTCAAAGGTACTAAGAATAGAACTGCCCGTCAATTAGCTGAGGATGTCGATAAAGTAGGAGGGCATATCAATGCTTACACTAGCCGTGAATACACATGTTATTATATTAAAGTTTTAGATGAACACATTATGTTAGCAATAGATATATTAAAAGACATGTTTTTCAATTCAACATTTGACCCTGAAGAGGTTCAAAAAGAAAAGTCTGTTATTATAGAAGAAATAAGTATGTATGAAGACTCACCTGAGGATTTAGCCCATGACATTCTTACTGAATCCATGCTTTCTGCTAGTGCCTTGGGACTTCCAATTCTTGGAACTATTAAAACTGTGGAATCCATCGATGCAAACCAAATTCAAGAATACATGAAAAATGTATATAGACCTGATAACGTTGTGATTTCAATAGCAGGAAATATAGATGAATCAGAAATTCTAAAAGTCCTTAGGGAAGGTTTTGGAGAATGGACAGTGTTAGCCCCAAAACATCGAGAGTTAGATAACAAGGGACCTTTGATTTATGATCACTGGTCTCGAAATAAGGATATAGAGCAGATTCACTTAAATATTGGTTACCAAGGAGCTGCTCTTGGAACTCCTGAAATGTACGATTTACTTCTCATTAATAATATTCTGGGAGGCAGCATGAGTTCGCGGTTGTTTCAAACTATTCGGGAAGATAAAGGCCTTGCCTATAATATTTATTCTTCTATACAGAATTATTCAGACATTGGTATTTTGAGTATTTATTGTAGTATGAATCCTAGTCAGCTTAATAGTACAAGTCAATTGATTGATGAAGAAATACTTCAAATTAAAAAAAGTGGGTTAACGAATGATGAGTTTTATAAAGCTAAAAATCAATTGAAAGGCAGTTTTATACTTGGGATGGAAAGTACTAGTGGACGAATGGCTACCATGGGAAAATCTGAACTGATGCTAAATAGTATTTATTCACAAGAAGATATTTTAGCAAAAATCAACGAGATTAGTTATGATCGTGTTATGGCTTCAATTGATAATTATTTTCATTCTGACCAGAAAGCCAGTGTGATTGTTGGAAAAAATCATGGCCCCCTACAAGCTTAGAGGACTGAATCATATGATAAAAAGAGGTGCTATGAATGAAAAAAAAACCCAAAAAAACCAATAAAAATTCTTCTAATATGATGTCATATCTTGAAAGTATAAAAAAAATAACTTTACCAAGAGAAATCAAAGGAATTCTTTTGCTTTCTCTCTCTACGTTGCTTATCCTTGCCTTGCACACTGATACAGCAGGAATGATAGGGTTAGTCTTTAGGAACTTATTTATGGGTCTATTTAGTTGGTTTGCATATTTAATATCTTATTTGATATTAGGGTTTTCTATTCTTTACCTGACAAATAAATGTAAGTATGTTAGACATATTGGAGCTTTAGCTGTTGTTTTTATATATGGAATGTTGATTCGAGGCTTGTTTGACAAGGTTTTGATAGATTTATTTAAGGATCTTCATTATGGAAATGTCTTGTTTTATGCCTTTAATGCTGGCCTACAAGGACAAGGGGCAGGTAGCATTCCTGCTTTTTTTCATTACTGGATTATACCTCTGCTAGGTGTGCCTGGTGCTGTTATTTTGTGGACAGCTATAGTGGCAATTATTATTTTTTTAATCCTACCCGAAAGCTTCAACAGAGTTAGGGAAATTGTAAAGGAATTTATTTATAAACCTAGAGCAAAGCCAAATTTGTCGAAAGAACAGAGTGTTCATATAGAGTCTGAAGATACTTTGTTAATTCGTGGTCAGCAAATGCAGATACCCCTTACTGATTCTAAAACCACTAATAAAGAAAATAATTCTTCTCAGGATGAAATAATTGAAAAAATCCTTGATGAAAAAGTGTCTAATATTGAAATAATTCATTTGCCGCCTTTAGAACTTTTGAATGATTCAGAAGTAAAAGCAACTCATATAGATCGGCGTAAAGTTGTAGAAAAAGCTAAAATGTTAGAAGATGCTTTGCGGAGTTTCGGAGTGGAAACAAAAGTTACCCAAGTGAATAAAGGTCCGACGATTACTCGATATGAACTTCAACCTAGCAAAGGGGTTAAAGTGAGTAAAATTGTTAATCTTAGCGATGATATTGCCCTGAACCTCGCAGCTTCATCAATACGAATAGAAGCACCCATTCCTGGAAAAGCAGCTATTGGGATCGAAATCCCTAATGACAGCACTACGCTTGTAACGTTTAAAGAATTAATAGAAAGTCAACAATATCAACGCACGGACGCAGTTGTTCCTTTTGCTATAGGGAAAAATATATCGGGAGATCCAATCATTTTTGATTTAACAAAAGCACCACATATGTTAATTGCTGGTGCTACAGGATCTGGAAAATCAGTTTGTATCAACACACTGATTCTTAGTATTTTATACAAAGCAAAACCTGAAGACGTAAAACTTCTGCTAATTGATCCCAAAGTGGTTGAGTTGAACGTATATAATGGAACACCACATTTAATGATCCCTGTTGTCACTGATCCCAAGAAAGCAACTGGTGCTTTAAGGTGGGCGGTTACAGAAATGGAAGAGAGATATCAAAAATTTGCGGAAGCAGGAGCACGAGACATAGGTAGTTTTAATGCAAAAGCAAAGGAAGATCATTTGCCTCATATCGTTGTTATCATCGATGAATTAGCAGATTTAATGCTAGCTGCAGCAAAAGAAGTTGAAGACTACATCTGTCGTCTGGCTCAAATGGCACGAGCTGCAGGAATTCATTTAATTATAGCCACTCAGAGGCCCTCTGTTGATGTCATTACAGGTATTATTAAAGCAAATATTCCAACGAGGTTAGCCTTTTCCGTAGCTTCTCAAGTGGATTCCAGAACAATTCTTGATATGGGCGGTGCGGAAAAGCTTCTAGGTAAAGGGGACATGTTATTTCACCCTGTAGGCGCCAGTAAATCAACTCGGATACAAGGTGCTTTCGTAACGGATGATGAAGTGAGGAATGTGGTTAAGTTTTTAAAAGACCAGTGTGAACCTGCATACCAAGAAGAAGTCTTAATGCAAATTGAGAATCAACCCTCTCAAGAAATGTCTTCAGCAACGGATGATCTATTTAGTGATGCCCTCAGATTAGCTTATGAACAACAGCAAATTTCTATATCCACATTGCAACGAACGTTTAAAATTGGATATAATCGTGCAACTCGTATCATTGATGAGATGGAACAGCAGGGTTATATAGGCCCTAATGAAGGGACTAAACCTAGGAAAGTTGTTCAAAGAACATTTACATCACCCAATGCAGAAGAAAACTCATGAGTCCGACGAAAGGGATCCTTATATGTATACAATAACCATTGACCAGGCAATAAAAGACAAATCATGTTTTTTTATTGATCTTCGATCACCCAGCGAATTTCAACAAGGGACCATTTATGGGGCAGTTAATCTACCGATCCTAGATGACGAAGAACGTAAAATGATTGGCACTATTTATAAACAAAAAAGCACTGCAGTAGCTAAGATTATTGGGATAGAAAAAGTCTCTCCTAAAATTGGTGATGTGTTAAAGAGAATTGAAGCATATACTTGTCTCTATGAAAATGTTATCTTATTCTGTTCTCGTGGTGGATATCGGAGTGGACCTTTAGTTCGATTATGCAATCAAATGAAAATACCTGTATATCAACTTAAGGGTGGATATAAGTCATACCGCAAATACACCTTAGCTTATTTTGACAGTATTGAACGTTATCATCAATTTATAGTGTTGCATGGATATACTGGAGTAGGGAAAACCATTATTTTAGAAAAGCTAGAAACCTATGGAATGCCATGCATCAATCTCGAAAAGCTGGCCCAAAACAGTGGATCGGTTTTTGGTTTCATTGGACAATCTAAAGAAAAAATCACTCAAAAACAATTTGAATCTATGCTGTTGAATAGACTGATTAAAAGCAATGCTTCACATTTATTTATTGAAAGTGAAAGCCAACGACTTGGCAGTGTATCGATACCGAAATCAATACATCAGCATATGGTCAATGGGACCCATGTGTTAATCAATGCATCAATGGAAAAAAGAGTTACTAATCTTGTTAATGAGTATGCTGATAAAATGAACCAACGAATGGAAGAATTGAAAAAAGCATTAATGGATTTACAACAACAACTTGGACGCAACAAAATCATTGAATATACAAATGACCTAGATCATGGACGGTTTGATCGAATTGTTCTTGAACTAACAAAAAACTATTATGATCCTCTGTATAAACATTCAATTCAAAAGTATTCGTATGAATTAAATATCACATATGATACAATAGAAGAGCCACTGGAACAGTTGCGTCAATTCTATAAAATGAAAGAAGGAACACAAAATTATGATGAAACGAATCTACTTTGAATCACTTGGTTGCTCAAAAAACCTGATTGATGCAGAGATAATGATGGAATTATTACGAAAAAACAATTATATTATTACCAATGAAATTGACCTGGCTGATATTGCTGTAGTGAATACCTGCGGCTTCATAGACAGTGCAAAAGAAGAATCTATTCAACATATTCTAGCAACTGCTAAGCATAAAGAAAATCAATTAAAAAAACTAATAGTAACTGGATGTCTAGCAGAACGCTATAAAAGTGAGCTTCTGGATGAAATGCCTGAAATAGATGCATTACTTGGAACAGGTCGGTATGAAGAAATTGTTGATCTTGTAGAAGAGTCTATTCAAGAAATCAAAACAATACGAACAGGGAATATTAATCATGAGTACAATGAAAGCACAGGTCGTTTT
Organism: Tindallia texcoconensis; assembly: GCF_055383815.1. Lineage (NCBI taxonomy): Bacteria > Bacillati > Bacillota > Clostridia > Peptostreptococcales > Tindalliaceae > Tindallia > Tindallia texcoconensis. The sequence goes on along the minus strand of NZ_AP042431.1, from coordinate 84,915 downwards.
CTAACAACACCAAGTTATATGGCTTACGTAAAAATTGCTGACGGTTGTAATAACCATTGCACCTACTGCATTATACCCAAATTAAGGGGTGCCTACAGAAGTCGAGAAATAGAAGGTGTCCTTCGTGAAGTAAGGGAATTAGTTGCATCAGGTGTTAAGGAAGTAGTACTAATTGCTCAAGACACTACTGCTTATGGACATGACAGGTATCAAAAATATATGCTACCTGCTTTATTAGAAGAAATGGAAAAAATCAAAGAATTACGTTGGATTCGTTTATTGTATTGTTATCCTGAACGCATTACCAATGAGCTTATTCAAGTTATGAAAAAGAGCAAAAAAATATGCCCTTATTTGGATATTCCTATTCAGCATTCGGAGGATGCTATTCTTAAGCGGATGAATCGCTCTGCTCGAAAAGACATGTTATTTCAATTGCTAGAAAGGTTGCGTACAGAAATTCCAAATATTGTTCTGCGCACTACCCTTATAGTAGGTTTTCCCGGAGAAACTGAAGAAGACTTCCAGAATCTCAAAAGTTTTATTAAGAAGATGAAATTTGATAAACTAGGTGTTTTTGAGTATTCACAGGAAGAAGGAACAGTGGCGGCGGATATGGAAGATCAAATCGATGATGCGATTAAAAAAAGTCGTAAAGAGGCTATTATGGAGCTTCAACAACATATTTCTGAAAATCTTCAACTCAACCATGTAGGAAGTATCAAACAAGTACTCTTAGAAGAGTTGTTATCTGAAACAGATATGGGATACGAATATTTGGGGAGAACGGAACAGGATGCGCCAGAGATTGATGGGGTAGTATATGTTACTAGTAAAACGATGCTTTCTCCAGGCGAAATTATATCTGTTAAAATAACAGGTGCTCTTGAATATGATCTGATGGGAGAGGCAATTTATGAAACTTAACTTGGCGAACAAATTAACGATCCTTAGGATTTTTATGATACCCGTATTTATGATTTTTCTCCTCAACAAAATTCCATATGGTGTGCCTATAGCAGCCTTTATTTTTATTCTTGCAGCATTAACAGATACGCTAGATGGTTATATTGCTCGCAAACGAAATCAAGTAACTACCTTAGGGAAGTTCATAGATCCTTTAGCGGACAAACTATTGGTATCTGCCGCACTGATATCTTTGGTGCAAATGGGTGAGTTATCGGCCTGGGTAGTAGTCATTATTATTTCACGCGAGTTTACAATTAGTATTTTAAGGGCTGTTGCCGCTTCAGAAGGTATTGTGATTGCTGCAAGTTGGTGGGGGAAAGCCAAGACAATCACACAAATCATTGCTATCATAGCAATTCTAATGAATAACTTTCCGTTTTCTTATATAGGTTTTCCTTTCGATCAAATAATGGTACTTTTAGCAGTGATTTTCACAGTGATTTCGGGTGTTGATTATTTGAAATTAAATATGCATATACTTACAAAAGAGTAATGAGTTCAGACTAAAGACAAAATAAATATACTAAAGGTGGTGATCCAGCTTTGGCTGGAAAAAAAATGGATAAGTCAAAAGCATTAGAATCTGCAATTAGTCAAATTGAAAAACAGTTTGGTAAAGGTTCTGTTATGAAATTAGGTGAAGAAGCTAAAATAAAACTTGCAACCATTTCAACAGGATCTATCGATTTAGATGTAGCATTAGGTCTAGGTGGAGTACCAAGAGGAAGAGTGGTAGAAATATTTGGACCAGAATCTTCTGGTAAAACAACATTGGCCCTTCACATTATCGCAGAAGCTCAGAAAAATGGAGGTTCGGCAGCTTTTATTGACGCTGAACATGCTTTGGATCCTTCATATGCAGCTAATCTAGGGGTTGATGTAGAAAATTTAATTGTTTCACAGCCAGATACTGGTGAACAGGCGCTGGAGATTGCAGAAGCTTTAGTAAGAAGTGGTGCCATTGACGTAATTGTAGTAGATTCTGTGGCAGCACTGGTTCCACGAGCTGAGATAGAGGGTGAGATGGGCGATAGTCATGTAGGTCTCCAAGCTCGAATGATGTCGCAAGCCTTGCGTAAGCTAGCTGGATCTGTGAACAAATCAAAAACAACAACTATTTTTATTAATCAGCTTCGTGAAAAAATCGGGGTTATGTTTGGGAATCCAGAAACAACCCCTGGAGGAAGAGCTCTCAAATTCTACTCATCTGTTCGATTAGATGTTAGGCGAATTGAAAGCATCAAACAAGGAAGCGATATTTTAGGAAATCGTACACGTGTTAAGGTAGTAAAAAACAAAGTAGCTCCTCCTTTTAAAATAGCAGAGTTTGATATTATGTATGGGGAAGGAATTTCTAGCCATGGAGATGTACTTGATGTTGCTAGCAATTTAGATATCGCTAAAAAATCTGGGTCTTGGTATAGTTACGGAGATACACGTTTGGGACAAGGCAGAGAAGCAGCAAAGCAATTTTTGAAAGAAAATGTGGAGTTGTTTGAAGAAATTGATAATAAAATCAGAGAACATTATGACCTCCCATTAAAAAACAATATTGAACCTGCTGTAAAGACAGAGGAAGTAGCCGAATAAGAAATATGTTTGCCATAGAAGAAACTCTAGAAATGAATATACTAGAGTTTCTTTTGCTATTAGGAATATTTTTCAATCATCAGGCCACTCTAATGCTTTCTTGACACTTGATAAAAAAAAAGATAGAATGAAGTAGTCATAGTTTAAATTTAGTGTGAGCGCATAAGTGTTTTTGGGTTCCAAATGAAATTGGGTAACAAACTGCATCAATAAAACTTAATAAGGGAGGTGTCCGCATATTAATACTGGCATAATGATACTATTGTTTGTAATCGTTGCCGTTGCAGGATGCCTTGTCGGCTATTTTGTTCGAAAAAACATTGCTGAAGGCAAACTAAATGCCGCAGAAGATTTGGCTAAAAAAATTATTGAAGAAGCTGAAAAAGAAGTTGAAACAACTAAGAAAGAGCTTCTGATTGAAGCCAAGGATGAAGTTCATAAACTTCGCAGTGAGTTCGAAAGAGAGAGCAGGGAAAGGCGCAACGAGCTACAAAAATTTGAAAAGAGGTTAATGCAGAAAGAAGAATCATTGGACAAAAAATCTGACAATCTGGAAAAGAAAGACGACAAACTGTCTAAAAAACTGCTTGACCTTGAAGAAAAAGAAGTAGAAATAGAAAAACTTCGAGGCCAGGAAAAAGAAAAGCTGGAAGAACTGTCTGGTTTAACTAGTGAAGAAGCAAAAACCCTGTTGCTGAGAGATGTAGAAAAAGAAATACGCGTAGAAACTGCAATGATGATTAAAGAAATGGAATCTAAAGCAAAAGAAGAAGCAGAAAAACGAGCAAGAGAAATTGTATCGTATACTATCCAAAAATGTGCTGCAGATCATGTTGCGGAGACAACGGTTTCTGTTGTGCAATTGCCTAACGATGAAATGAAAGGCCGCATAATTGGTAGAGAAGGTCGAAATATTAGGGCACTTGAAACATTAACAGGTATTGATTTAATTATTGATGATACACCGGAAGCCGTAATTTTGTCGGGCTTTGATCCGATTCGAAGAGAAACGGCACGAATAGCCCTTGAAAAATTGATTGTAGATGGTCGTATTCATCCTGCACGCATCGAAGAAATGGTAGACAAGGCTAAACGTGAAATTGAAACCATGATCAAAGACGAAGGTGAGCAAGCTACCTTTGATGCTGGTGTTCACAATGTTCATCCAGAGTTAATCAAGCTTCTAGGCCGATTAAAATATCGTACGAGTTATGGACAGAGCGTATTAAAACATGCTCTAGAGGTTTCTTATTTAACAGGTATTATGGCTGAAGAACTTGGTGCTGATGTAAAAGTGGCTAGACGAGCAGGTTTATTCCATGATATTGGTAAGGCAGTAGATCATGAAATTGAAGGAACTCATATTGAAATAGGGATGGAATTGCTAAGAAAGTATAAAGAATCTAAGGACGTAATTCATGCTATGTCCACACATCATGGCGATTATGAACCACAGAGTATTGAAGCAGTGCTTGTTACGGCAGCTGACGCTATTTCTGCAGCGCGTCCGGGTGCCCGTAGAGAAACATTGGAATCTTATATTAAGCGCCTAGAAAAATTAGAAGAGATTGCTAATGACTATGACGGAGTCGAAAAATCCTTTGCTATTCAAGCAGGAAGAGAAATACGTATTCTGGTAAAACCAGAATCTTATTCAGATACTGAGATTGTGATGTTAGCTCGAGATTTAACTAAGAAAATTGAATCTGAGCTGGAATATCCAGGACAGATCAAAATCAACGTAATCAGGGAAACAAGAGCAGTAGAATATGCAAAATAAAGAATAATTTTAAAAGCAGCTTCTCACATTTAGGGAGGCTGTTTTTTTAAACATCAAAATAGGGACACATAAGTAAAGGAAGAAAAATACTTTTAGTGACAGCAGAAATCCATAAGCGTACTGGCTTTTGAAGACATAGAGATTGATGAAGAAGAAAATACGGCAATTAAACTTATTGTGGAGCCACGATAAATCCATAAAGCATAACTTTCGTTAATGTCTGTACCACATAGAGTACAGACATTTTGATTTAAAATGCTATGTGTATTTGACGGTTGCATTGGTATTCAACTATAATAGAGAGAGTGATTTAGAAAGTAGGTGGGTGATTATACCTCTAATGATGAAATATAATAGCAAAATAGATTTACATACACACTCTAGTGCTTCTGATGGATATTTTGCTCCCAAGATCTTAGTGAAGTATGCATATGCGAATGGGTTGGCAGGAATAGCTCTAACAGATCATGATTCTGTATCTGGGATTGATGAAGCAGTTAAAGAATCCAATACCATTGAAGGATTCATTCTTGTCCCAGGTATTGAGTTAAGTGCTGAATTCAGAAATACAGAGATACACCTACTAGGATATGGAATGGACTGGACAAAAGAATCTTTTTTAGCAACCTTAAAAAAAATAAATTATGCCCGACTGGAACGACTGGAAAATATGATTCATAAACTTCAAGGATTAAGGATTTATTTGCCATTTGAAGATATTCAAATGTTGAAACAACTTAAAAACCCAGGCAGACTTCATGTGGCAAGAGTACTTAAGGATAGAAATTTTGTTCAGTCTATAGAAGAAGCCTTTCAACGTTATTTAAATCGCAATGCACCTGCCTATTCTCCGCGTTATAAATTATCTCCACGGGAAGCCATTGGACTAATTAAAGAAGCAGGGGGGCTTCCAGTGTTGGCTCACCCAGGGTTAATGAAAGATGATGATCTTATACCAGTTATCCTCAGAGATTCATTAGCTGGCATTGAAGCTTATTATCCCGCACATACTCATGCAGATATTCAAAGATATCTTTCTATAGCAGAAAAGCATAATCTTATAGTTACAGGAGGTTCGGATTTTCACGCACCACCCTCAGCGGGAATAAGAAACAACCAAATTGGTCGATGTGCATTACAGACAAAAATGATTCAAAGAATAATAAACACCTAAAGAAATTCACTGAAAGGAGATTGTGATCACTTTGAAAACAGACGTTTATCAAAATCCACTGGTTCATCGATATGCCAGTGATGAAATGCTGTATTTGTTTTCTGATGATTTTAAATTTACCACTTGGAGACAGCTTTGGATTGCTTTGGCTGAATCACAACAAGAACTAGGTTTAGAAATAACAGATGAACAAATTGAAGAACTAAAACAAAACCAAAACACCATTAACTATGAGGAGGCACAGAAAAAAGAGAAAGAAATTCGACATGATGTAATGGCTCATGTGTATGCCTATGGTCTTCAGTGTCCCAAAGCAAAACCAATCATCCACTTAGGGGCCACTAGTGCTTATGTAGGAGACAATACAGATCTTGTACAAATTAAAAAAGGCCTTCAGGTGATACAGGATAAAACGATGGTTTTACTGGAAGCAATGACGAGTTTTTGTGAACAGTATAAAAACCTTCCTACCCTTGGATTTACACATTTCCAGCCAGCTCAACTAACAACTGTTGGAAAAAGAGGTGCTCTATGGCTTTATGATATACTAATGGATTATGAGAATGTCCAGTATCAACTTCAAAGAATTAAATTTAGAGGAGTCAAAGGAACAACTGGTACACAAGCAAGTTTTCTTAATTTATTTAATCAAGATCAACAAAAAGTGGATACACTGGATCAAAGAGTCGCAGAACGTATGGGTTTTTCATCACGTTTACCAGTAACAGGTCAAACCTATACCAGAAAAATTGATTATGAAGCTGTTAGTACCTTAAGCGGTCTTGCCCAGTCTCTTCATAAAATAACCAATGACTTACGTTTGCTACAACATTTAAAAGAAATTGAAGAACCTTTTGAAAAAAATCAAGTTGGTTCTTCCGCTATGGCCTATAAAAGAAATCCTATGAGAAGTGAAAGGATTGCAGCGTTGTCTCGATATGTGATCAACATCACTCAAAATACTGCGATGACACAATCTGCTCAATGGTTTGAAAGAACTTTGGATGATTCTGCCAATAAACGATTAACCATACCAGAAGCATTTCTTGCAACGGATGCTATTCTAGATATTGCTATTAATATCTTTGATGGATTGATTGTTTATAAAAAAATGATTCAAAAACATATTCAGCAAGAACTTCCATTTATGCTAACAGAGAATATTTTAATGGAAGCAGTTAAAAAAGGTGGTGACCGTCAAGAGTTACATGAAAAAATTCGTGTGCATTCCATGGAAGCTGCTAGAATGGTAAAAGAAGAAGGAAAACAAAACGATCTATTGCATCGTATACTGCAAGATGATTCGTTTGATTTGACAGATAAAGAGTTAGAAGGTATTCTAGACCCGGCACTGTATGTAGGAAGAGCTGGGGAACAAGTTACTCAATTTTTAAAAGAATACGTATACCCAGTTTTAGAAAAAAAAGATGCCATAAGCAGAACAAAAACTGACTTAAAAGTTTAAACAATAATAAAAAGCAAATGGGAGGTATTTCTATGAAGAATGCTATATCTATTGAAAACATAAGTCGATACGAAGGTGAACATGTAATATTAGCGGGATGGCTTTATAATAAAAGGTCTAGTGGAAAAATTGTATTTCTTCAAATTCGTGATGGTAGTGGATATATTCAGGGCGTTGTCGTAAAAAAAGAAGTTGAACAGGAAGTGTTTCAATTATGTAAAGACCTCACTCAAGAGTCATCAATAATGGTCACAGGCATGGTTCAAAAGGATGATCGATCAAAACTAGGATATGAACTGCTAGTCAGTCATGTTGAATTGGTAACAGCAGCAGAAGAAGGGTATCCTATTTCTTTAAAAGAGCATGGAACTGACTTTTTGATGGATTACCGACATCTATGGATGAGAACTCCTAAGCAAAATGCAATCTTACGCATTCGTGACGAGATTAACCTAGCAATACGGAATTATTTTCATGATAATGGTTTTGTCTTGGTGGAGCCACCTGTCATTACGCCAACAAGTTGTGAAGGTACTACTGAATTATTTGAGATTGACTATTTTGGTGAGCCAGCATACCTCTCACAAACTGGTCAGCTTTACGCAGAAGCTGCAGCTATGGCTTTTGGGAAAGTCTATAGCTTTGGACCAACCTTCCGTGCAGAAAAATCTAAAACGCGGAAACATCTAAATGAATTTTGGATGGTTGAGCCAGAAATGGCATATGTAGATTTTGAAGGTAATTTAGAAGTGCAGGAAAATCTCATTACTCATATTGTTAAAGCTGTACTGAAAAATCGGAACCATGAATTATCAGTTTTAGACAGAGATATTACACTCCTTCATAAAATAGAAGCACCTTTTCCAAGAATCACTTATACGGAGGCTGTATCAATGCTTCAAAAAGCTGATTTCGAGTTTGAATGGGGGGATGACTTTGGAGCACCTCACGAAACTTATATTGCTGATCAATATGAAAAACCCGTATTTATTACACATTTTCCAGCTAAGATGAAGCCCTTTTACATGGAGCCTTGCCCAGAGGATCCCAGAGTGATTTTAGGAGCTGATCTTATTGCACCAGAGGGATATGGAGAAATTATTGGTGGCTCCCAACGTGTGCACAATCTTGATCTACTGCTACAGAAAATGAAAGAGCAAGATTTGCCACAAGAAGCCTATCAATGGTACATTGAACTAAGAAAATATGGTTCAGTGCCTCATTCTGGATTTGGAATGGGTTTAGAGCGTATGGTAGCATGGGTTTGTGGATCCGAGCATATTCGACAAACAATTCCTTTTGCCAGAACATTAAATCGAATATACCCGTAAAGGAGCTGTTAACTTGAGATTGCAAAAATATTTGGCCCAATGTGGCGTTGGTTCAAGACGAAAGTGTGAAACGTATATTGAAAATGGTGAAGTAATCGTTAATGGCGTAGTTATTAGGGAAATGGGTATTAAAATTGATCCCTGCAATGATCAAGTTACCTTTCGTGGTCAGCATTTGTCCGATCCAGAAGAAAAAGTTTATATAATTCTAAATAAGCCAAAGGAAACTGTTACAACGGTAAAAGATCAATTTAATCGAAAGTCTGTATTAGATTTAATACCCACTAAGGAGAGGATATATCCAGTGGGAAGATTAGACTATCATACTACTGGATTATTATTTTTAACAAATGATGGAGAATTAGCACAAAGGTTGATGCATCCAAGTCATAGCGTCGAAAAAATGTATCATGCATTGGTACAAGAAGCGGTTGATGAGGAAACCCTTCAGTTGCTAAGAAACGGAGTTTTAATAGATAGCAGGAGAACAAGAAAAGCAAAAGTTCGTATACTCAAGACGTTTCCAGGTAAAAATAGAACTTTATTAGAAATCGGAATCAAAGAAGGTCGTAATCGACAAGTTCGAAAAATGCTTGAAGCTGTGGAACACCCAGTGGTATATTTGAAAAGAATTTCCGTTGGACCTTTGGTATTGGGGACATTAAATCCTGGTGAGTATCGATCTCTTTCCCCAGAGGAAGTAAATAGACTTAAAAAAGAGGCAGGGATGTTAAAGTGATAATAATAAAAGAACTGACTCCTGCGTATTATGATGACTTTATGAACTACTTGAATGAAATACCGCTAACACAGCCTTTTACATTAGATAACAAACATCCTATTTGGATTATTCTAGATAATTCTGTCGTCAAAGGGTTTTTATCTATTTCAGTTTATGGGGAAGATTTTGCTTCCCTTGACTATTTGATGACAGATAAGGATGAAATCCTTAAGGATAGCCTTATGAGAGCAGTTTTTAATAAGTTGAACAAACAAAGCGTGGAGTGGATTATTTGTCATGAAACATTTTATGATCAACATTTTCCTTTTAAAAATAATTTTTCTCCAATTGAGAGCAATAAAGAGCTTCTTGAAATTGTCAGAAAGCATTTTTGTAAGGATCCTATTTCTAAATTCTATTATTTAAAAAGTAGCATCATATATGAAAATGGATGTAGAGGAGGAAACCTTAGACAGTGATTGAAAAATATCAAAATAAGCCTTGGAAAGAGCTGCGAGTCGCTACTCTTAACCATATTCTATTGAATAATTTTATCACTCCAGGTTCCACCGTCATAGACGCTACTGCTGGTAATGGGCATGATTCTGTGTTTTTGTTAGAAAAAATAAACCCAGGTGGCACTCTTTTTGCATTTGATATTCAATCCGAAGCCTTAAAAACTACACAAAACAAGATTGATAATATGAAGCAACTCCATCATACAACAAATTATCATCTAATTGCTGATAGCCATGGCAATCTTGATCAATACCTTAATAGATCTGTCCAAGTAGCTTTTTTTAACCTTGGATATCTTCCTGGAGGAGACCACTCTGTAACAACTAATTGGAATGAGTTATACAAAGCCTTGCAAATACTAACGAAACGATTAATAAGTTCCGGTGGATTTATTAGTATTGTTTCATATGGAGGCCACCCTGCAGGTCAAGAGGAACAAAATCGATTATACCAATTTATCCAAGGCTTACCACCATCAGAGTTTAGCATTCATGTAACCAAAGTATGGAATACAATTCGACCTGCTCCGGTATCTTTTATAATTCAGCGCATCTGATATGAAACGATTTCTTGTATTCTTTCAAATGTAACACAATATGTCTACACTGCCTTGTTGTATTCGTTAACCTATATCTCAAAGCATCTTGAAAAAAACATCTTATTCCTTTATACTTGAGAGGCATTACAAAACAATTTCAACGGCCTAATGACTATGCAATAATTTAGTCGTTTTATGCATGGATTTTGGGCCAATGGCTAATTGAAAAGAGGAGGCGTTAATCATGGGGGTAAAACTAACTGACACAACTTATCGGGATGCGCATCAATCTTTAATGGCAACAAGAATGTCTACAGATGTCATGATACCAATCGCTGAAAAAATGGATAATGCAGGTTATCATTCGCTTGAAATGTGGGGTGGCGCAACATTTGACAGCTGTCTTCGCTATTTGAATGAAGACCCATGGGAAAGACTGAGAACAATCCGTAAGCATGTTAAAAAAACGAATCTTCAAATGCTTTTAAGAGGTCAAAATATCCTTGGATACAAGCACTATGCAGATGATGTCGTAGAAGAGTTTGTTAAACGTGCCATTGGAAATGGTATCGATATTATTCGTGTCTTTGATGCGTTAAACGATGCTCGGAATCTTGAGACAGCCGTAAAAACTATTAATCAAGAAGGCGGCCATGCTCAATGTTGTATTTCTTATACCATCAGCCCTGTCCATAATACGGACTATTATCTTGAAAGAGCTAAAGCGATGAAAGAGATGGGAGCCGATTCTTTTTGCATCAAAGATATGTCAGGTATTTTAGAACCCTACGCAGCCTATGATTTAGTAAAAGCATTAAAAGACAATTTTGATTTGCCTGTACAGGTTCATATGCACTATACCTGTGGGCTTGCTTCAATGACTTATCTAAAAGCCATTGAAGCTGGGGCTGATGTAGTAGATACGGCTATATCGCCTATGGCCCTTGGGACATCCCAACCTGCTGCAGAACCTTTAGTAGCAGCACTACAGGGGACACAGTATGATACTGGAATGGACCTGGTAGCCCTGGATGAAATTGCCTCTTACTTCCGTCCTTTACGCGATAAATATTTTGCAGAAGGTCTTATTAGTGAAAAGGTCTTGAGTATTGATACACGTACACTGATAAATCAAATTCCAGGTGGAATGATGTCTAACTTCATTTCGCAGTTGAAAGAACAAAACAAGCTTGATCAGATGGATGAAGTAATGAAAGAAGTTCCTCGAGTAAGAAAAGATCTTGGCTATCCTCCACTAGTAACTCCAACTAGTCAAATCGTTGGAACACAAGCGCTGTTTAATGTATTATCAGGTGAACGATATAAAATGGTTCCCAAAGAAGTACGAGATTATGTAAAAGGTCTCTATGGGAAACCTGCGAAAGCCATGGAACAAGATATTATCAAAAAGATTATCAAAGATGAAAAAGTCATTACACACCGGCCTGCTGATGACATTCCGCCTCAGCTGGAGATAATTCGGAATGAAATCAAAGAGTATATCGAGCAGGATGAAGATGTTTTATCTTATGCGTTGTTTCCACAAGTTGCCACTAAGTTTTTCAAAGAAAGATGGGCAAAACGATACCATATCGAGACAGGTTTATATAATGAAGAAGAGATGACTCATCCCGTATAAAGAATACGGTGTATATTTTATTTCAATAATGGCTGGAGGTGCCTGTTAACAGACATCTCCAGCTTTTTAGTTATTATCAACATAAAGATAGAAGGAGCGTTGAATATGCATATTTTAATTACAAATGATGATGGCATCTATGCACCTGGAATTCAAAAACTAGTAGAAGCACTAAAAGACATTGGTAGAATTACTGTGGTTGCCCCAGATAAAGAAAGAAGTGCCACCAGTCATGCAATCACCATGCACTCCCCTATTATGACAAAAACGATTCATCGGTTCGGTCCTGAAGTCTGTGCTTATTCAGTTAGTGGGACTCCTGCTGATTGCATTAAGTTATCCCTCGATATGATCATGAAAGATGACTGGCCTGATATAGTGGTTTCTGGTATTAACAATGGGCCGAATCTTGGGACTGATGTTATTTATTCAGGAACCGTTTCAGCGGCTGCGGAAGCCTCTATGATGGGAGTGCCCTCTATTGCAATTTCAATGTCTAGTCATCATTTTACATCATTCACAGATGCTTCTGAGTTTGTAGGAAAACTAGTCCCTTACGTCCTGGAACTACCCCGAAAAACAGCACCTATGTTTAATATTAATTTCCCTGTTTGTAATACCGAAGATATAATGGGTATAAAGATAACAAAACTAGGTATTCGTAGATACAGAAACAACTATACTCGTAGAAAAGATCCTAGAGGTAATACGTACTATTGGATGGCAGGGGAGCTTGAAACTATTTTGCAGGAATCAAACAGTGATATTACTGCGATTGATGAAAACTATATTTCTGTTACGCCGTTAAATTTTGATTTTACACATTATTCGGTTATGAATCAAATGATAGAGTGGAAAAAAGCTTTAAAAAATTTCTCTTATCCCTCGCATCACGATTAAGGTATTGCAAGATAAATAAGATATATTGCATTTCAACAAAGGAAAACGATTACAAATTCTAGAATTCCACCCTAGAATCCCTATTGTAGAACTCTTTTAAAAAACTGTCTGAAAGAAGCAATGGTGGATATTGAATCAAAACGCAACGAATGAATTATAAATTTCATATCGTCTTTTAAAGTAAAGAAAATGAAACATTTATTGCATTTTCTTTATTTTTTTGTTAATATAAACCTATAGGCTTCCTACCTTCATTAAGAGATTTATGATGAACTGACAGAATTGTATTTCATAGAAATTAGAAGGGGTTGAAAAAATGGTACAGGGTCAAAAAAAGAAAAAAAGCTTAAAAACGATTCGTGAATGGTGTAAAGGATGTGGAATATGCGTTGCCTTTTGTCCAGTAAAAGTTCTGGAACTGGAGAATGAAAAAGTAAAAGTTCTTGATTATGACAAATGTACACGCTGTGGACTTTGTGAACTGCGCTGTCCCGACCTAGCAATTTATTTGGAGGAGGATCAAAATGAGTGAAAAAGTCGTTAAATTAATGCAAGGGAATGAGGCTTGTGTGGAAGGTGCATTAGCTGCTGGACTTGAATTTTATGCAGGTTATCCAATTACGCCTTCAACGGAAATTGCAGAGATTTGTTCAGAAAAATTACCTTTAGTGGGCGGAAAGTTTATTCAGATGGAAGATGAAATAGCAGGAATGGCAGCTATTATTGGTGCATCCTTAACTGGCTTAAAATCAATGACGGCTACTAGTGGGCCAGGGTTTTCATTGAAGCAAGAAAATATTGGCTACGCAGCCATGGCGCAAATACCTTGTGTGGTGGTAGATGTTATGCGAGCAGGACCAAGTACAGGCTTGCCTACTGCTCCATCACAGGGCGATGTGATGCAAGCAAAATGGGGAACACATGGCGATCACCCGACTATTTCTTTAACACCAAACTCTGTAAGAGAAGCGTACGATTTGACGATTAGAGCCTTCAACCTATCGGAAAAATACAGAACGCCAGTTTTTTTACTTATGGATGAAATGATCGGACATCTAAGGGAACGAATCGAAATACCGACTCCAGATGAATATGAAGTTTTTGATCGATTAAAACCAATTCCAAATGATAAGAATTACAAAGCATATGCAGTGAACAAAGGGGAAATTGTTCCAAGAATGGCATCCTTTGGTGATGGATTTTCATACCATGTTACAGGATTGGTCTATGATGAGTATGGCTTTCCAAAAACAGATACAGACGTTGCTGAAAATCTATTAAACCACTTGATGAACAAAATAGAAAATAATGTGGATGATATTATCACCTATGAAGAAACAGAGACTGAAGATGCAGAATTGTTAATTATAGCATATGGTGGAGTTGCAAGAGCAGCTGCAAAAGCCGTGAAAGAATGTAGAAAACAAGGTCTTAAAGTTGGGTTGTTTCGCCCTATAACACTATGGCCCTTTCCTGAAAAAAAAGTGAATACACTCACTCAAAAGTCTAAAAAAGTACTTGTTGTAGAAATGAACTTAGGTCAATATGTAATTCCAGTACATCGGGTAAAAGAACCAGATAGTAAAGTATTTCATTATGGGAAAGTTAATGGAGAACCCATTTCACCAGAAGAAATCATCAAGAAAATAAAGGAGGCCTACTAATATGAATTTAGGAAGCCCTGTGGTAAAAGAGTATTTCCGTAGTGACCGCTTGCCTCATATATGGTGTCCAGGCTGCGGCCATGGTGTTATAATGCGTGGTGTTGCAATGGCCATAGATAATTTAAAACTAGATAAGCGGAAAGTGTGTGTAGTATCTGGAATAGGGTGTTCTTCTAGAGCTTCTGGCTATATGGATTTCAATACCCTTCATACAACTCATGGTCGTGCTTTGGCTTTTGCTACGGGTGTGAAGTTAGCTAATCCAGAACTAGAAGTAATTGTTATAACTGGTGATGGTGACTGTACAGCTATTGGAGGAAATCATTTTATTCATGCCGCTAGAAGAAATATTGATATCACAACTATTGTTTTTAACAATAAAATATATGGAATGACAGGTGGACAATATTCACCTGCAACACCGATCCATGAAATGGGAACCACTGCCCCATATGGTACCGTTGATCCAGATTTTGATATTTGTAAATTGGCTGTCGGTGCTGGATCATCTTATGTTGCTAGATCAACGGCCTATCATGCTAATCAATTAATTAAATACATTCAAAAGGGTATTGAAAATAATGGTTTTTCAATGATTGAAGCCATTAGTGGTTGTCCAACCTACTATGGTCGCAAGAATAAAAAAGGTGATGCTGTTGATTTAATGAATTACTATAAAGACAATGCTTTAGACATTAAGGCAGCAGAAAAATTACCTGAAGACAAAAAAACTGGCAAATTTTTAATTGGAGAATTTCATCAAGAATCCAAGCCAGAATACGTTTCCGAGTACATGAAAGTCGTAGAAAAAGTACAAAAGGAGCGATCTCAAAATGAGTAAACAGACAGAGATTCGATTAGGTGGTTCTGGAGGTCAAGGACTTATTCTTGGTGGAATAATTCTGGCTGAAGCCGCTATCTTAGAAAACAAAAATGCTGTTCAAGCCCAGTCTTACGGTCCAGAAGCTCGAGGTGGTGCTAGTAAAGCAGAAGTAATCATCAGCGAAGGTGTTATTGATTATCCGAAAGTTCAGAAAGCTGATATATTTTTGGCGTTAACCCAGAAAGCCTGTGACAAGTATCTTGTTGATCTCAAAATGAATGGTTTATTGATTCTAGATGATCAGATAGAGTTAAATCCTACCACTTATGAAAACTTTAAAGTTGTAAAAGTACCAATCATCAAAACAGCAGTAGATGAATTGAAAAAAGGAATGGTGGCAAATATCATAGCCATGGCAGTAATCCAAGAATTAACACAGGTAATCACCAAAGAATCATTAGAAGCCGCTGTTTTGAAAAGAGTCCCTAAAGGAACAGAAGACTTGAACAAAAAAGCATTGGTAGCGGGTTATGGGTTAATCAAATAATGGCATAGCCCGGAGGTGAGAAAATGGATGAAAAAAACGATTTGATCTTAAGCATACAAAAACAATTTCCGAAACTCAGTAAAGGGCAAAAACGCATTGCGCAGTTTATTATTGAATACTATGAGAAAGCTGCGTTTATGACCGCTTCTAAACTTGGCATAGAAACAAATGTTAGCGAGTCTACGGTAGTACGATTTGCGAATAATCTTGGATTTGAAGGATATCCTCAATTACAGCGAGCATTGCAGGATATTATTAAGACAAAGTTGACTACCGTACAACGGGTAGATATGGGGAAAGCTTACTCTTCGGATTTAGAAGTAGTACAGCGCATCATGAAATCGGATATGGACAATATGCGCCATACATTGGATACCATTAATGCAGAGAAAATTGAGTCTGTAATCGACATGATTCTGAAAGCAAATCGGGTCTATGTTCTAGGATTGAGAAGCTCTAAGTCCTTAGCTGATTTTTTAGCTTTTTATCTTGGCTTGATTAAAGGTGATGTAGTGCTGGTTGGCCATGGTATTAGCGATGTTTATGAGCAAATGCTTAGAATTTCCGACAAGGATCTACTCATAAGCCTGAGCTTTCCTCGGTATTCTAGCCGAAGTATCGAAGTAACCAAATACGCTAAAGAGCAGGGTGCAAAAGTGGTAGCCATCACCGATAGTGAAATATCACCGGTAGCAGGTATGGCAGATGAATATCTGACTGCAAAGAGTAATATGGCGTCTTTTGTTGATTCACTAGTGGCACCCTTAAGTCTCTTAAATGCATTGATTGTAGCCATAGGCATGCGAGAGAAAGCGGATATAAAAGAGCATTTCAATAAGCTTGAACGTATTTGGGAAAAATACAAGATATATGATGGAGACTACTAACAATAGGGTTTCATGCCTGAAACGCGGCGGAAACGCCGCGTTTTTAATTGATCCTTGAGGTTTTAAGCTTAATACGGTATAATTATATAATGTTCGTATAAGAATAACTCTGTTAAAACAGGAGCTGAAGTGATTGAAGGTAATTCTCGCTAAACATTCAGGTTTTTGCTTTGGTGTGCAAAAAGCTATTGAAAAAGCCTTTGAAGAAATGGATAATTCCCAAAAACAAAATCAGGATATATATTCCCTAGGGCCGTTAATTCATAACAAACAAGTGGTGGATGATCTTCAGGAGAGAGGTTTAATTTTAGCCGATACCATTGATGAAATCCATAGCGGCTCGGTGATTATTCGATCTCATGGTGTCCCAAAACAAATTTATAAAGATATTAGAAGGAAAAAACTACAGTTAGTGGATACTACATGCCCATTTGTAAAGCGGATTCAGAAAATAGTAGATCAATTTCACCGAGATGATTATGCTATTGTTATAGTGGGGAGCGCTAGGCACCCTGAAGTTATAGGTATTAATGGATGGTGCAACCATGAAGGATTTGTGATTCAAAGTCCAGAAGATATAGATCAAATTCCTTCCAGTAAACCGTTATGTGTCGTATCGCAAACTACTATGCCTATTCCACTTTTTGAGAATGTTGTATCCGCATTAAAAGAACATCACCAGCATATGAAAGTATTTAATACTATTTGTCTGGCTACTCAAGATAGACAGGAAGCTGCCCTTGAACTTTCACAAGAAGTAGATGCTATGATTGTCATTGGAGGTAGACATAGCTCCAATACACAAAAACTAGTGGAACTATGTAGAAGAATTTTGCCTCAAGATACATATGCCATTGAACAATCTGATGACCTGAAACAATACGATCTCAGTCATTATAAAAGAGTGGGGATAACAGCCGGAGCTTCAACACCAAACTACATTATAGAAAAAGTCATTGGTGAAATAGATAAAACCTATCGTCAAACGAGACAAATCGCTATTGACGGCCCTGCTGGGGCTGGCAAGAGCACTATTGCTAAGATTTTGGCACATAAAATGGGGTTTTTATACATCGATACAGGAGCTATGTACCGTGCTATTACCCTTAAAATTCTAAAATGCAATGTAAATATGTATGATCGACAAGAGGTGAGTCATCTTTTAACCCAAACAGAACTAAACTTTAAAGATGGGGAGATTTATCTGGATAATCAGAATGTTACTGATGAAATAAGATCTGTAGAAATCACGTCTAATGTTTCAAAAATAGCAGCATTGAAAGAAGTGAGAGTCTGGTTAGTTGGTATACAGCAAAAAATAGCTACGGAAAATCATGTAGTGATGGATGGAAGAGATATTGGTACCGTTGTTCTTCCTAATGCTGATATGAAGATATTTTTAACTGCTTCAGTAGAGATGAGAGCCCAGAGAAGATACGAAGAATTTAAAGAGAAGTTTGGAAAAGAAGTGAGCTATAATGAAATTAAACAAACTATTATTAATCGGGATTATGAGGACGAGAATCGTGAGATTGATCCATTGATTCCTGCTTCAGATGCCGTTCATATAGATACAACACAATTAACCATAGAGGAAGTGGTTCGAAGAATTCAAGCAGTATATGAAAAGAGGACTCATAAAACGAGTAATTGAAATAGGTAGTACTATTATTTGAAAATTTTCCGAATAAAAAAGAAGGAATTTGAAAAGTTATGTAGAAATAGAACGTTAGTAAGAAAGGTATGCACTTATACAAGTAATATGCGTCACCTTTTTATGAAATTTATTCACATGGGAGGTTATTGAATGAACAACAATAACGATCAGTCAAATGAAATGAATGAAATGATGGAAGAAATTGAAAAGTCAATGGTACGGCTTCACAGCGG
This sequence comes from Tindallia texcoconensis, assembly GCF_055383815.1. Lineage (NCBI taxonomy): Bacteria > Bacillati > Bacillota > Clostridia > Peptostreptococcales > Tindalliaceae > Tindallia > Tindallia texcoconensis. The sequence goes on along the minus strand of NZ_AP042431.1, from coordinate 66,478 downwards.
TGATATTGTCAAAGGTCATGTCATCCATGTCACTCAAAATGAGGTTACTGTAAACTTGGGTTATAAATCAGATGGAATTATACCACGAGACGAATTTCCTTCTGAGATTACAGGCGAACTATCAGCGCATTTTAATGCTGGCGATGAGATAGAGGTGTATGTGCAACAAGTTGATGATGGTGATGGAAATGTACTGCTGTCCAAAAGAAAAGTCGATGCCATGAATGAATGGGTTGAACTGGATGACGCACAGGAAAACAATGAGATGATCACTGTTGTCTTAAAAGAGGTTGTGCGAGGTGGAATGATTGCTTATTATAAAAATGTTAAATGCTTTATTCCAGCTAGTCAGCTATCAGATCGATATGTAGATGATCTAAGCGTTTTTGTTGGCGAAACTGTCAATACTAGAATACTTGAAATGGATCGACGCAGAAGCAAAGTGATTTTATCTAGAAAAGCAGTCCTACAGGAGGAAAGAGAACAGAACAAGAAAGAACTGCTGACAACGCTTCAGAAAGGTCAAATTGTAGATGGGCAAGTAAAGCAAATCACAAATTTTGGTGCATTTGTTGATATAGGCGGAATTGATGGATTGATTCATATTTCTGAACTTTCTTGGGGTCGTGTTAAACATCCATCAGATGTTTTAAGCATTGGTGAGCAGGTTAAAGTTGAAGTTCTTGATTTTGAAGAGTCAAATGAGAGAATCTCCTTAAGTTTAAAATCAACGCAACCAGAGCCTTGGAAAGTGGCTGGTGAAACATATGAAGTAGGCCAAATTATTGAAGGAGAAGTTGTTCGATTAGTGGATTTTGGAGTTTTCATTGAGATTGAACCAGGATTAGATGGACTTGTTCATATTTCTCAAATTAGTGAAGAACACGTTGCTAAACCATCAGATGTGCTTCAAAAAGGTCAAAAAGTGATGGTAAAAGTGCTGGATATCAACACGGAAGATCAGCGCATGAGCTTGAGTATGTCCGCAATTGAGAGAGATAAAAGAGAAGAAGAAGAGAAAAAACAAGTTGAAACCGTAGAACAAGCGACACAGGAAGATCAAAGTGTAACCATCGGAGAAGCTCTAGGACATGTTGACGCAGATGAAGATAAAAACTCTATTGACAATGTGACCGAAAAAGAAAAAACAGAAGAAGAGCAATAAGATTTAAGGTGATACGTGTTTGCAACCAGGAGGATATGGACATAAGTTTATTTGCCATATTAGCCTGGTTGTATTTAAATCCTACTGTAAAGGAAGAGTAGCTATGGACGGTTACGAAACGTTTAAATCCAATATATATAAGTTTACAGGCATTGACCTTTCTAGTTATAAAGAAAGACAAATGAAAAGACGGATAGAATCACTGATCTCTAGAAATCGATTTACTTCTTACGTGGATTATTTCACTGAACTAAAAACAAATAAAATTCTACTTGAGGAGTTTATTAATTACCTAACGATAAATGTTTCTGAATTTCGCAGAAATCCACAACAATGGGATGTTTTGGAAAAAGAAATAATTCCTTCCATTATGGCGAAAGTCAAAAAGCCCAAAATCTGGAGTGCTGCATGCTCTACCGGTGAAGAACCGTATACATTGGTAATGCTTATGACTAAATTTATGCCCTTGGCAGAGATAGAAATCATGGCTACGGATATTGATGCAGGTGCATTGGAAAAAGCTGATATTGGAATGTATAATGCAAAAGCAACCAAAAATTTATCTTCGGAAAACGTTAAAAGATTTTTCGATCAAAATGGTGACTTTTATCAAATAAAGAATGAAGTTAAGGAACGGGTGCGATTTAAAAAGCATAACTTACTTGAAGACAAATACCCTGCTGATTGTGATTTGATTATTTGTCGAAATGTAATGATTTATTTTACGGAAGAGACAAAAAGCCTCATGTATCATAAATTTCATGATGCTCTAAAGCCATCAGGGGTATTATTTGTAGGCAGCACAGAGCAAATTATTATGCCTAATCGATATAAGTTAACGCCATTAAAGACTTTTTTTTATCAAAAAAAATAGTCTCTGTACTTAGAAAGAGGTTAAATTAACACATGTTACTTTGTTTACAATCTGTCAGCCACCATATGTGGCTGTTTTTTCTTGGAAACCTTTTTTTCAACCTCAAAATAAGGTACAATGATGAGAGATATCGTAAGAATAGAAAGGTGATTATACATTGAACAAGTTTATGGAAAATACCCATCAAAACCCCTTATTATATAATGTGCAAACCTTTGGTTGTCAAATGAACTTTCACGATTCTGAAAAACTAACAGCTATGTTGCAAGAAATGGGGTATGTAGAAACAGAACTTAAGAACGAGGCAAACCTAATTATTATTAACACCTGTTGTGTCCGTGAAAATGCGGAGCTAAAAGTGTATGGTAACTTAGGTGAGCTGAAGCGACTAAAACAAAAAAATCCAGATATGATTCTGGCGATCTGTGGTTGTATGATGCAACAAAAACATGTGGTAGAAAAAATTCAACAAACATATCCTTTTGTTGATCTAGTTTTTGGTACTCATAATTTACATCGTTTTCCTGAGCTACTGAACAACGCATATCAAATGGAAGGCTTATTAGTAGAGGTATGGGATCATGAGGAGGAAATACCAGAGGATTTACCTGTACAGCGTAAGTTTTCAACGAAGGCTTTTGTGAATATTATGTACGGATGCAACAATTTTTGTTCATATTGCATTGTACCCTACACCAGAGGTCGAGAGCGCAGTCGAGAACCTGACAAGATTATTGAAGAGGTGAAGTTCCTAGCCCAGTCTGGGACCTTAGAAGTTACTTTGTTGGGACAAAACGTTAACTCATACGGAAAAACCTTAGATAAGCCAATGGATTTTACGGATTTATTAATAAGAGTTAACATGATTCAAGGCATTCAGCGCATTCGATTTATGACATCTCATCCTGCTGATTTTTCCGAGAAACTGATGGATGCCATAGCTAATCTTGAAAAAGTTTCTCCACATATGCATTTACCAGTACAAGCCGGAAGTAATCGAGTATTAAAAGAAATGAATCGAAAATATAGCCGTGAAGAGTACTTGGAAAAAATATACCAGCTTAGAGCAAAGGTACCCAATGTTGCCATATCAACGGATATTATTGTTGGTTTTCCAGGAGAAACAGAAGATGATTTCGAAGATACATTGGATCTTGTTAAAAAGGCAGAGTTCGATTCAGCATTTACTTTTTTGTATTCCATTAGAACAGGAACTCCTGCAGCTACCATGGAAAAACAGGTGCCCCATAAAGAAAAAATGAACCGATTTAATAGATTAGTGGATCTAATCAATGAAATAGGATTAAAGAAAAACTTAGAACTTATAGGAACATCTGTGCCTGTTTTGGTAGAAGGTGTGAGTAAAAACAATTCGAGTCGGTTAACAGGTCGCTCGGATACACACAAGTTGGTTAATTTTGATGGAGATGAATCTCAAATCGGAACCATTGTACCTGTAACTATAACGGAAGCAAAAACATTTTCTCTGGTGGGGACTCTTCAGAAATAGATACAGGCAAGTTCAAGGGAGGAATTTTTTTAAATGGCAAAATTAACGCCAATGATGCAACAGTTTTTTGACATAAAAAAGCAGTATCAAGATTCTCTGCTTTTTTTTCGCCTAGGAGATTTTTATGAACTATTCTTTGACGATGCCCTAACGGCCTCTCAAGAGTTAGAAATAACCCTGACAGGCCGTAATTGTGGACAGGAAGAACGTGCACCAATGTGTGGTGTTCCACATCATTCAGCACAAAGCTATATAGACAGACTTGTTAAAAAAGGGTATAAGGTTGCAATTTGTGAACAAGTAGAAGATCCAGAAACTACACCTGGAATTGTGAGACGAGAAGTAATAAGAGTGGTGACGCCTGGTACTGCTTATGACAGCCAACTTCTAGAAGAAAAAAACAATCATTATCTTTTATCTATATACTATCAAAAAAACGGATGGGGTATTGCCTATGTGGACCTATCAACGGGTGAAGTTTTGTGCACCCAAAGCAGGAATGCTGATGACTTTGGGCCTCTGATAAGTGAAATCAATAAAATTCATCCAGGTGAAATCATTTATGGTATTCAAGGTGACACAGAAAATAAAAAACTCAAAAACTGGCTACAAACGACATCTTATTTTATCACGTCATCTAACGACTATTCCATTGACTTGGATCAGGGGCAGGATATGCTCCAGCAACATTTTGCCAAACATGAAACCCAAGATTTTCCGTTGACAACGAAGGATCTCTCTTTACCTGCTCTTATTCAATTATTCTATTATTTACAGGATACTCAAAAAAGAAATCTCACTCATATTACAGTTCTAACCCATTATCGGATTGATGACCGAATGATGCTAGACTATCAAACTCGAAAAAATCTTGAACTGACAGAGACTATTCAAGATCATGAAAAAAAAGGATCTTTGCTGGGAGTACTAGACAAAACGAAAACAGCGATGGGTGGAAGATTGCTTCGTAGATGGATTGAAGAACCACTGACAGATCCCAATGCCATTAAAGATCGCTTGGACGCAGTGACGCTATTTGTTTACAATCAGCTGCTACGAAAAGATCTACGTCGTGTTCTTCGCCATGTATATGATATTGAGCGTCTTATTGGGAAAATAGCACTACAGTCTGCTGGTCCTCGGGATTTATTGAGCTTGAAACAAACATTACAACAGATTAATCATATGAAAACATTGTTAAAAGACGACATCCACCCAAGTCTTATTAGTAAGTGGAATTCTATGCTGGATCCACATCCAACACTTATAGACCTCTTGGAATCAGCTATTACAGAAGAGCCACCGCTTACATTAAAAGATGGTGGTGTCATTAAAAATGGGTTTGATGATGAAATCGATGAACTTAGAACAGCAGCTTCGGAAGGAAAACAATGGATTGCTAACTACGAGAAAACAGAGCGAGAAAGAACGGGTATCAAAACATTAAAAACTGGATACAATCGTGTTTTTGGTTATTACATTGAAGTTTCAAAGTCTTACATGGATACAGTGCCAGAGGATTATCAACGAAAGCAAACTTTAGCAAACTGTGAACGATACATTACAGATCCATTAAAAAAACTGGAATCAAAAATACTTGGGGCAGAAGAACGCTCACAGATTTTAGAAGCCAAGGCATTTAAAGAGATCAGAGAAGTACTTACTCATTATATTTTCACCTTGCAACAAACGGCTAAAGCAGTTGCAGGATTAGATGTCATGGCTGGTATGGCTGAAGTTGCATTTCAAAATCAATATACGCAACCAACGTTATCTGAAACATCGACTATACAAATTCAAAATGGAAGACATCCTGTGGTGGAAAAAACCTTTAATCAAGAATTTTTTGTTCCAAACCATACGTGCATGAACGAAGAAGACCAAATGATTCATATTATAACTGGGCCGAATATGGCTGGAAAATCTACCTATATGCGTCAAGTAGCCCTAATTGTACTGATGGCACAAGTTGGTTCTTATGTTCCAGCGGATAAACTTATTTTAGGAGTAGTTGATCGTATTTTCACTAGGATTGGAGCTAGTGATGATTTATCCCAAGGACGAAGCACCTTTATGATGGAAATGAGCGAGGTTTCTTCCATTTTAAAAGAAGCATCCTCCAAAAGCCTTATAATTCTTGATGAAGTGGGTAGGGGAACTAGTACTTACGATGGATTAAGCATTGCTTGGTCCGTAGTCAAATATATCCATCAGCATATTAAGGCCAAAACTTTATTTTCAACTCATTATCATGAGTTAACAGAGTTAGAAGAGATGTTACCAGGTATCTGCAATTATAAGGTATCCATTAAAGAAGATGGATGCGATATTATTTTTCTTCGTAAAGTGATGGCAGGTACTAGTGATAAAAGTTACGGTATCCAGGTGGCTAGATTAGCTGGATTACCGGAATCCCTCTTAGGAGAAGCAAAAGAAGTACTTGAGCATCTGGAATGTGGAAAAGAGATTATTCATCAACCGATTTCTTTTTTTCAGCGAAAAAAAGATAAAGAAAGCACGGAAATAAAAGAACAACCTTTCGAAACATTAAATCAACAAGAGAAAGAAAAAATACTTCAAAAACTAGTAGAAACAGAAGTGATAAAAATGTCTCCTTTAGAAGCTATTAATTATCTATATGAACTCCAGCAGGAAGCATGTCAGATAGAAAAAGAAAAGGTGTCAGATACTAACCATCAGTCAAAAACTTGGGAGATTGGTAAGGGATGAAGAATAAGCAAATTATTCAACAACTAGATCAGCAAGTCATTAATCAAATTGCTGCTGGAGAAGTGATTGAAGCCCCAAGCTCAGCTGTAAAAGAGTTAGTGGAAAATGCCATTGATGCTAAGGCAACAGAGATACGAGTTGAAATTTCCAAAGGCGGAAAACGATTAATTAAAGTGTCTGATAACGGAACTGGAATTAACGAGGAAGATCTGGAAACAGCCTTTCTTCCTCATACAACCTCTAAACTTAGAAAATTAGAAGACCTGGAGCACATAGAATCTTTAGGGTTTCGTGGCGAAGCCTTGGCAAGTATCTCTTCTGTTTCTAAAGTAGAGGTATATACAAAAACAGTGGATGCAACTCATGGGACTTATGCGGTTTTTGAAAATAGTAAAATACAATATAGAAAGCCGGTTGGTTGTCCTGAAGGTACTAGCATCCTAATTCATGATCTTTTTTCCAATACACCTGCTAGGTTAAAATACCTAAAAAACGACGGAGCTGAATCTAGTAGAATTACAGAGTTGATGACTCGTATCGCTCTCAGTAAAACAGATATCGCATTTCAGTATGTTAACAATAATAATATTATGTTAACTACTTTGGGTGATAATTCCATTTTTACAGCTATGGAATCAATTTTTCCTCGAGAACTAGCTTTAGCCATGATCAAAGGAGTAGTAGATCCTTCTAATGATAATGAAATAATATCGATTTCTGGTCTTATAGGACAACCAAGTTGTACTCGAGGTAATCGATCCTACCAAATTTTCTTTGTCAACAATCGCTTGGTTCGAAGTTCTTTTCTATCGAATGTCTTTGAAGAAGCCTATGGCGAAGCATTGATGACTCGACGACATCCTATTGGAATTCTCTATCTATTTCTTCCACCTTCATTAGTAGATGTTAACGTACATCCTTCAAAAACAACTGTTAAATTCATAGATGAAGCACTGGTTCAAGAAGCACTTAAAAAATTTGTGACTTATAATTTACGTGAATTTTCTTTACTGGCTACATCCGACCCTATGAAACATACCTTAAGTCCAAACTCAGTCAACACTCCAACTTCAAGGATAAATATAACGTCTAAGAGTCAACAATCATTGTATACTAAAACCCCTCAGGAGAAGGAGATAATCAGTAAAAAACTCCATGAAACAGGGATAGAAAAGAATAAACAGAACATAACAAGATTGAAATATGATATAAAGAATAAAGAAAAACCTGTAACCGTACAGGAAAACATCTATACTTTTCAAGAACCCTCCAATCATCAAGAGTTTGGTATCGAAGTAGCAGAGAGAGAAAACTCTCATAAACAATCCGATTTTCTTCAACAAGTGATCAAGAATAAAACCTATCGTTTTGCTGGTCATATTTTCAATACTTACCTATTGCTAGAGTCTGGGGAGTGCCTATATTATATTGATCAACATGCAGCACATGAGAGAGTTGTATATGAATCTATGATGAAATCTTATCGACAAGAAACTGTTTCAGTACAGCAATTAATGGAAGGACAGATTCTTGAACTCAGTGCAGAAGAAGCAGAGATAGTAACCATTTACGAAGATGTTTTTCTAAAAATAGGATTGGAAATCCAAAAATATGGAACTCGTTCATATCGTTTGATGGGAGTTCCCTATGAGATGGGAACTCCTGTAGGAAAAGAGTGGATACTTGATTTGATTGATGATTTAAAGGAAAGTCATACCAGTAAACACCTAGTTCCTACGGATAAAATAATTAGAGCAGCCTGTCGATATTCTATTATGGCAAGGGATGCTTTGGCCTCTAGTGAAATAAGTTCTTTAATCGAGCAAATTGGAGATTTATCTCCACCATTGACTTGTCCACATGGTAGGCCAATTGTCGTTCAGCAACGGATGTATGATATCGAAAAAATGTTTAAACGTGTATAAATCGTTTTTAAATTTTGTAAGGAAAGAAGGTGATCCTTCTTGTGCCAACCGGTTATACCAATTATTGTCGGCCCAACTTCTATAGGAAAAACATATTTAGCAATTGAAATTGCAAAGCGTACCAATGCTGAAATCATATCAGCAGATTCTATGCAAATATATCAGCATATGAATATAGGGACTGCTAAGCCAGATGTCAATGAAATGCAGAGAGTCCCACATCATCTAATAGATTTTGTTAATCCAGAACAACGATTTACGGTAGCTGATTTTCAGGAATTAGCCCTACAAAAAGTGGATGAACTCATTGAAAAACAAATTTTGCCAGTAATCGTTGGTGGTACAGGACTTTACATCAACTCTTTACTCTATGATATGGATTTTACGGAAAAAGAAATAGATGAAAACATGCGGCGACAACTGGAAAAAAGATATCGAGATGAAGGAAGCTCTGTGCTTTATCAGCAATTAGAAAAATTAAACCCTGCTGTAGCCAGTCGTATTCATCCAAATAACTGGAAACGAATTATTCGTGCCATCGAAGTTTGTTCAACATCTACAAAAGGAATGAAAGATTTTTCTAAAGACTTAAAATTCCGTAAAGGATATCGATTTCAAGTATTTGGTATATCTCAGGATCGGGGGTTTTTATATCAATCGATCAATCAACGAGTGGATATGATGATTGCTAATGGCTTGGAAAGAGAGGTAGATCAGCTACTTCAAGCTGGATTTGATCCCACCCTGCCAGCGTTAAAAGGTGTTGGTTATAAAGAATTCATTGGTTACTTTAGTCATCATTATGGGTATGAAGAAGCTGTGGAATTAATTAAGCGTAATACCAGACGATTTGCCAAGAGACAGATGACTTGGTTTAATAAAATTCCAAATATAGCCTGGTTTTACCTGGAAAGCCAGCAGGCGGAAGAAAAAAAGATAGAATTGCAGAGAATAGCTCATACTATTTTAACAGAACTGAAAGGAATGATAGATAATGAAGAACAGCATTAATTTACAAGATGTTTTTTTAAATCAAGTTCGAAAAGAAAATGTTTCCATAACAGTTTTTTTGGTCAATGGATTTCAATTAAAGGGACAAGTAAAAGGATTTGATAATTACACCATCGTTTTGGATACTGAAGGAAAGCAACAACTGATTTATAAACATGCTATTTCAACCATTATTCCATTTAAGACGGTTAATTTTTACCAAGCTTCCCAACAGAATTCAGAAACAATAGAATAAAAAATATCAAAATTGTAGACAAAAGATGATTAATAAAAGGATGATAATTATGTCTTCGTATCTTCAAAAAACATATCAAATTAGTCCGGAAATTATTCAAAAAGTAGAAGCCTCGGAGAAAAACGTGGCTTCTATTTTTCTGGAATTAAATCACATCAAAGAAGAAAACCAGTATAAAGTAATTCATTCCATGCAAAAACACGGATTAAGCGATCAGCATTTTCATTGGACAACAGGATATGGGTATAATGATTTAGGACGAGAAAAAACAGAAGCAATTTATGCAGATGTTTTCGATGCAGAAGATGCTCTGGTTCGACCCAACATCGTAAATGGTACTCATGCTTTATGCCTTTGTCTTTCTTCATTGTTAGATCCAGGTAATACCATGCTATCGATCACTGGAGCTCCTTACGATACTCTGCACCAACTCATTGGCATAGAGGGAAATGATGAGCAGAGTTTAAAAAATTTAGGTGTACATTATGAGCAAATTGAACTAACAACTACTGGCAAGGTGGACCAGGATTTGCTTGTCAAAAAAATGAGAGAATTAAAACCAAAACTTATTTATTTACAACGTTCTACTGGGTATAGCTTCAGACCAGCTTTAACCATTGAAGAAATGGAGAAGATTGTTTATTGCATAAAAAAACAGTTGCCACATACCATAATCATGGTAGACAACTGTTACGGTGAATTTCTAGAAAAGAGGGAACCTACTAGCATTGGTGTAGATATCATGGCCGGATCTCTTATTAAAAATCCAGGTGGTGGCATCGCTTTAACTGGTGGCTATATTGCTGGTAAAGCTCATTTAGTAGAAAAAACAGCTCAGCGGTTAACCGCACCTGGTATAGGAAAGGAATGTGGCTTAACTTTTGGTACTACCCGTTTAGTACTTCAGGGTCTCTTTTTAGCACCTTCCGTTGTATCAGAAGCTGTAAAAGGAGCTATTTTAGCAGCAGCTGTTTTTCAGGATCAAGGATATATCGTGAAGCCAGAACCAGAAGAGCCACGTAGCGATATTATTCAAGCAATCCGCCTTGCTTGTCCAGATAAATTAATTGCTTTCTGTAAAGGCATTCAGGAAGCAGCTCCTGTGGACTCCTTTGTAACGCCCATGCCATGGGAGATGCCGGGGTACAAAGATTCGGTAATCATGGCTGCAGGCGCATTTATTCAGGGTTCCTCTATTGAACTCAGTGCTGATGGTCCTATGAAACCACCCTATCATGTATACTTTCAAGGTGGACTCACCTATGCTCACGCAAAATTAGGGGTTATGAAAGCACTACAACATCTAAAAGTTTTTTCTTAAAAGCGTCGAAGTAAGCCAACCACTTTTCCTAAAACCATCACTTCTTTTACGATAAGGGGTTCCATTTCAGTGTTTTCCGGCTGAAGTCGGAATCCTTGCTTTTCTTTATAGAACCGTTTTACAGTGGCTTCGTCTTCTAATAGAGCAACAACAATATCACCATTTTGAGCTGTATTCTGTTTCTTGACAATTACATTATCACCATTTAAAATACCAGCATCAATCATAGAGCATCCTTCGACTTTTAAAATAAACAGGTCTTCACTAGTTTCCATAAAATCTTTCGGAAGTGGGAAAACATCTTCAATATTCTCATTAGCCAGTATAGGCTCTCCTGCAGTTACTTTCCCAACAATAGGGACATGTACCATTTGTTTCTTTATGCTTTGTTCTTGAAAAGGATAATCCATAATTTCTATGGCCCTAGGTTTTGTGGGGTCTCGCTTGATAAATCCCTTTTTTTCTAGATTTGTAAGATGGTTATGGACCGTTGAAGTAGACTTTAAGTTCACTGCGTTGCAAATTTCTCGTACTGATGGTGGGTATCCCCGTTTGTATACCATTTCTTTTAAATAATCAAGAACACTTTTTTGTTTAGTGGTAAGATCTTCGTATAACAAAGTTCTTTCTCCTTCCTTAATTCGAGCGTTATCTTTTAGAACAATATTATTATATCATAATCAGAGTCGTATTAAAACAGATGTTCTTATGTTCGTTGATTTACTCTTGGTTTTGATGATCAATCCATTCGAAATTTTTAATCAATTCTCTCTTTACATCTTTTCGATGAGCCGCATAGAGTTGGGTTGTCGCAACATTTTCATGATCCATTAAGTTTTGAACATCAAAAATAGAAAAACCTTGCTGAATTAAAGAAGTAGCAGCTGTTGCTCTTAACTTATGAGGACTATACCCTTGGGAAGCAGATGTTCCTAATATAAATGCCGTATATTTTTTTACCATATTTCGAATGGCTCTCACCGTCATTCGCTTCTTTTGTAGCGATAAAAAAAGCGCATCTTGATGTTCCGCGGGGATAGATTCTTTTGGAAGTCGCTCATGTTTTAAATATGTTGTAATCACATCCTCACAGGAATAGTTTATGGGCATTAAAGTTTCTTTTCCTCGCTTACGATAAATTTTAAATTCACCACGACTAAAATTAAAAGATGATATATTGAGCTGGTGTAGTTCATTTAAACGTAATCCGTAAGTTAAAAATAGCACTAAAATTGCTCGATCCCTTAGTTTTGTTTTGTTCCAATAGCGTTTTTCTTTATCAGTGAGCTGATCACCAGATTCTACCATTTCAAGAAGTTGCACCACTTCATTAATATCAAGTCTTTTTATAGCATCTGGTTGAGGTTTTGGTAATTGTATAGGATTAAACCCATCAGTAATATTACGAGGAAGCAATTCATCTCGAAATAGGTTTTTAAACATAACAGAAAGAGAAGACTTTTTTCTTGCTAAAGATCGTTGGTGATTTTCTATGATGCGAATCGAGTCTTCGTGCTCTAGCACATATCTACTACAGTATTGACCAAGAAACTGATTAATATCTTTTGCACTTATTTGTTGAAAATCCTCTAATGTAATAAGCGTAGGTTTGGAAGCTTTTGTTTTAGGCGTTTCTTTCACTAAGTATTGACAGAAGAAGTAGATGTCCTCTAAGTATGCCAAACGAGTTGTAACCGCAACAGCACTTTTGAGGTAAAGAAAAAAATCATTTAAAAATGGTGGCAATCTAGATTCAATGACAAGGCACCGCTGAATGATTCTTTGTTCTTGAATGACCACATGATCTGGCTTATCCGTTTTATTATGAACCCGGAATTCTTTACTCATTAAGAAACTCCTTTCTGAAAAACTCAATATCACAAACTATTCCCTAAATATACATTTAAAGAATAGTAGGCAATGATCAAAAGTTGATAGTACCTACTATTCATCATCATTAACGCTCTTAGGGTTATGATCTTCCACTTTGTCTATCTCTGATAGCTCAAATGACTCTAAAGGCGGTAAATCATTTATAGACTCTAGGCCATAGGCTTTTAAAAAAACATGGGAGGTCCCAAATATAATTGGTTTTCCGATTTTATCCAAGCGACCCTTTTCTTCGATTAGGTTTTTGTCCAACAGAGTTTTTATGGCATGATCCGATTTAACACCACGTATATCATCTACCATAGAACGGGTGATGGGTTGTCGATATGCAATAATTGAAAGCACCTCTAAAGCCGCCTGAGAAAGAGATTTTTGTTTTCTAGGTGCTATTAGCCTTTGAATATATTCTGCATAGACTGGATTCGTAGCAATTTGATAATGATCCTCCATGCGGATTAAACCAATACCGCGATGATAAAACTTATAATCTTCTTCCATTGCTTTTAGTAAGTCTACAACTTCTTGATAGGAATAACCCGTGGCTTTGGATAATTCCTTGGCTGCGATAGGTTCACCCCATGCAAATAAAAGAGCTTCTAGAACTGCTTTTTTTTGTTCTTTCCCCACGATTTAAGTCACTTCCTTTATTTCTGCATCCATCAATTGTTGGTTCATGCTAATTCTTATAGTTCCTTTATGGCTCATTTCTAGTAGAGCTAAAAAAGTCACCACCATTTCTTGACGACACTCTAAGGACATAAAAAAACGTTCAAAGGATAAAGGTTTTGATGAAGATCTTAAGGCTCTCTTAATTTTCTTGATTTGCTGGGACACTTGATACACTTCTCGTTCCACATAAATTGGTTTTGGTTTATACTCTAGTACATCCCGATGAGAGGCCTGTTGGAGGATCTTTTCAAAAATATCCCTTAATTCACAAAGATCTACTTCTTCCATTATTGGACCATCTGTTGTGGTGAGATCCTTGGAAAAAGAACTAAGATCTTCTTGATTTTTAAAAAATATAGTAGGTTGACTCGATTCTTTTTGTTTTAGTTCTTGGGCTGCTATTTTAAATCCTTTGTATTCCAATAATTTAGCCACAAGTATGTCTCTAGGATCTTCTACTTCTTCTTTCTCTTCGATGTTAGCACCCATGTTTGGGAGAAGCATTCTGGATTTAATCTCCATGAGTGTTGCAGCCATCACTAAAAATTCGCTGGTTACTTCCATATCCAGCGAATTCATCTGTTGTAAATAGGCCATATACTGATCCGTAATCTCATGAATCGGAATATCATAGATATCAATTTCATTCTCCTGGATTAGATGATATAGCAAATCCAGCGGTCCTTCAAATACCTTGAGTTTTAGTTGATAGGCCATATACACACCTTCGTTTCTATCATAAATCAAGCACACCCTTTAAAATCCAGTTAAAAAATCAGGAAACTAAGGTAAAGCATAAGCAGATTATATAGTGCGCCTACAATAGGAAATAAGATATTCCGAATCACACCAAAAACCAGCAGAAGCATTAAAATAATCACTGAATACTGTTCTATCTGATAAAAAGTCTCTTCAAATTGCGATGGAAAAAGAGACATTAGGATTTTTGAACCATCCAGGGGTGGAATTGGAAACATGTTAAACACAGCTAAAACTAAGTTTATTGAAATAGCAGATAAGACTACTTGTTGCATGGCAAAGCCAACACCAATGGTCCGCATGAGGATTCCTAAAAGTGTAGTTAGCAGGATTGCCATCAATATGTTGGAGGCAGGTCCAGCAATTGAAACCAGAAAAGTTCCTTTACGGCGATCTGAAAAGAAATAGGGGTTAATTGGAACTGGTTTTGCCCATCCAAAACCCGCAAAAATAAGCATCATAAATCCAATAGGATCAATATGAGCCATAGGATTCAAGGTTAAACGACCATTGTTTTTCGCAGTATTATCTCCCAGTAAAAAAGCCATGTATCCATGAGAAAATTCGTGTATGGTTAGCCCTAGAAGAATTCCAGGTAATATCATGATAATTCTAGTTGGATCCAAATTAAACATTAAGTTCCTCCTTTTAACCTTTGGTACATTTTTTTAGTGAATTCAAGTTCGCTTTTACGATCATAGATCGTACCCATTACTTTTGCTTTCAATACACTATCTAGAATACGCTTATATACTGGTCCAGGTTTAATACCCATAGATTGAAGATCTGCTCCAGTAACACTCCGTTCAATGCTTGCCAGCTTTAATTTATAAAAAGCAATGTAATGTCGAATATAAGGGTTTTCTGAATCGTTGTAGAAAAAAATCAATGCCTCATCTGTATGAGGTTTAAGGGTTTCGTAGATGGTATAACGATCCACTTCTTCTTGATTTAAAATCTGATAGATACGATGCTTTTTTTTCATGGATTGAGCGATGGATAGGGTTAAGGTTTCATTGGCAATTAATTTTTTTAAGACTCTAATTAAATTTTCTTCCTCTACTTCTGCTACTAATTGCATCATCATCACGATAGTCTGATTAAATGGTTTTCTGGATAATTGTCGAAAGCCTTCTAAAGAAAAACGAATGTTTTTTACTTTTCGAATTATTTCATTGCTAATACTCAAGGCCGAATCCAGAGCTTTAAACACATCCAAACTATTCATGAGCTGTAAGCTCTGATCTAGAACATCCTGCTCTCGGATAATATGCATCATCTCTTCTCGAATTCGATCATTGCTTAATTTTTCAATCATATCCGCATGAATGGCCTGTTCGATATAATGTCGAGTTGATTTTTCAATGACAAATCCAAATCGAGAAGCAAATCGTATCGCTCGAAAAATCCTAGTAGGATCTTCAATAAAGCTCAAATTATATAATACGCGAATTTGTTTGTTTTGAAGGTCCTTCATGCCACCAAAATAATCAATCATTTCACCAAAGTGATGCTCATTCAAAATAATCGCCATACAGTTAATCGTAAAGTCCCGACGAAATAAATCGCTCCAAATATTACTTCTCTCCACCTTCGGTAGAGCAGCAGGATATTCATAATACTCTCGTCGTGCTGTAACAATATCGAGAGAAATAAACTGTGGCAATTTTATAACAGCTGTACCAAATTCACTGTATTCTGTCAGATTACCACCAAGCCTATTGTTAAGGGCTCTGGCATATTGGATACCATCTCCTTCTGTTACAAAATCTAAATCCCAATTATCGGTTTTTAGTAGCAAATCACGAACAAATCCACCTACCACATATACCCGCTGATCCAAGGAGTCACCTATTTGACCCGCAATAGTCAGTAGTTCTCTGATTTTAAGAGGTAATTCTGCTATAGCCTCCGAACATTGATAGATCTGTTCACTGGTATCATTAAATATTTTCTCATACCAATAAGCGGTATTGAATCCATGTAAGTATTTTAACAGATCTGTACGAGTAACAATACCAGTTAGATGACCATCTTCAACGACAGGAAGCCTTCCGATATTATGTGTCACCAATAACTCGTTAATCTCATTTAATGAAGTAACAGGTTCTATGGTTACCACATCATGACTCATAAAAGCTTTTAAAGGCGCATGGCCCAACCCATGATTCATGGCTTTTTCAATATCTGTTCGTGAAATAATCCCAGAAATTCTTTTCTCTTCATCAATTACTGGCATCCCTGTATGTCCATAACGCAACATAATACGGTTTGCTTCATGAATAGAAATCTCCTGATCTAATGATTTGACGGGCCAACTCATAATTTCTTTGGCAACCACTTGAGGTGTAATTCGTTTGTTTAGTTCTTCCACCAGCTCTTTTTTTATTTCAGAAGGGTCTCCTTCACGAACAGTAGCCGATGCTGCTCGAGGATGACCAGCCCCTTTGAAATCCTTCAGAACAAAGGGAATATTGATATTGTCTTCCATGCTTCGACCAATGATGTAACAACGAGTTTCCATTCGAACAATCACAAAAACCGCATCCACTCGCAAGACATCTAAGATTTTATTGGCTATAATGCCCACTTCATTCACAAAATGAGGGCTAGAAAAAGTGGCAATTGCCACCCTAAAATGGTTGATTCTCATGGTTTCTGAATTTTGTAGTAACATGGAAAATAGTTCTTCGTGATCCGGACTCCATGTATCTTGAATGTATTCGTTGATAATTTCTAAATTGGCGTCATTTTCCAATAGAAAGGATAAAGCTTTAGCATCATGACTCGTTGTATTGGAAAAAGTTAGGCAATTGGTATCCGCATAAAGCCCTAGAGCGAATAAAGTTGCCTCAAAAGGATTAATAGAAATATTCCGATTCATTAGTTCTTCAATGAGAATCGAAATGCATGCACCATATTTTTTCATATGAAGCTCCGCACCTGGAATCGCTTTATCATTTGGAAAATGATGATCAAATATTTTAATCGGAACATCCTCCACAATCTGTTTGAATTTGCCAATTCGATCGGAGGTATGAATGTCTACTATAATAAGACTGGTTACATGCTCTGTTTTAATTTTATTCGAGAATCGTATGGACAAAGCATTTTTATAAAACGTGTAAAAACGTTTGACTTCCTGTTCTAAATTTCCAGAAAAAGCCATCACCGCATCCGGGTATAATTTAGAACAGGCTACCATACTGGCAAGTCCGTCAAAATCAAGGTTTTGATGACTGGTGATCAGCTTCATGAAAGACACCCTTTCACATGGATAGCCATAAATATTTCGTTATTAGGTTGTTATAATCCCTTGAATCATATCTCTTTGTTTCGGTTTCTGGCCAGATAGGCAATAGGATTTTTGAATCCATTCCATGGCTTCAGGAATTCTATTGGCTTCATTGGCATAGAGAGTAGCAACTGCATCTCCTTTGGCAACATAGTCGCAGCGTTTCTTTTTAAGAACAAGTCCGACATCAAGGTCGATGATACTATCTTTTTGCGTTCGACCAGCGCCTAAAGCCAAGGCTGCTTTTCCGATCATTTCAGCATGAATCTCCTGGACATAGCCCTCTGCACCTAGAAACACTTCTTTTTGATAAGTTGTTTGGCAGTAGGAACTACTATCTTCAATAATTCCAATATCGCCGCCTTGTTCCCTTACAAAGGCTTTCAATTTAGCCAATGCTTTTCCGCTGGCAATACTTTCTACCATCATTATTCTTGCCCTTTCTACCGAATCTGCTTTTTCTGCTAATAGTAACATATAAGCGCCTAGTTCAATACATAGATCTGTTACATCTTGTGGCCCTTTTCCTTTTAATACATTAATGGCTTCTATGACTTCTAATGTATTCCCTACGGCATACCCTAAAGGCTGATCCATATCCGTTACAAGTGCTACTACTTTTCGGTCTAAGTTCTTACCAATACTCACCATAGAGTTGGCTAAATGCTTAGCATCTTCAATGGATTTCATAAAAGCACCAGATCCGAATTTTACATCTAAAACGATAGCATCTGCGCCAGAAGCAAGTTTTTTAGACATAATGCTACTGGCAATTAATGAAATGTTTTCTATCGTTGCCGTTACGTCTCGCAAGGCATATAGCTTTTTATCCGCAGGAGCCAAATTTGCAGTTTGACCAGCAACTGCCAGGTGAAGTTCATTCACTCGCTGAATAAAGGATTCGATGGTCATTTCTGTTTCCATGCCTTTGAAGGCTTCTAATTTATCAATAGTTCCACCTGTATGACCTAAACCACGCCCAGACATTTTAGCCACAGGAATTCCTAAAGCCGCCACCATTGGTCCAAGGGCTATGGTTGTTTTATCTCCAACTCCACCAGTACTGTGCTTATCCACCTTAGTGCCATCAATTCCGTCAAGACAAATCCGATCTCCAGAGTTCATCATCGCTTCAGTTAAATCAGCGGTTTCTTGGTCGCTCATTTTTTGAAAATACAATGCCATTAAAAAGGCAGCCACTTGATAATCCGGAAATTTATCTTCAGTAACTCCTTTGATAAAAAAATTGATTTCTTCTTTGCTTAACTCTTCACCATTTCTTTTTCGGTAGATAAGTTCTAGGATTTTCATATCAAAAGTCCTTTCCTATTCCGTTTTAAATACAAAATCATCTTAAAGTCCTCGGATTCATTAAAATGCAATCGGCAAAGCTGGTACCAATCTTTGTATCTTTTGTATTCAGTAAGTCCGCAACCGTACTCCCGATATCTGCAAAGGTTTTTCGGGTTCCAATATCTGTTCCAGCATTAACAGCGTCACCCAAAGCTAATATAGGCACATATTCACGGGTATGATCTGTTCCTCTAAAGGTAGGATCGTTCCCGTGATCTGCCGTAATGATAAGTATATCATCTGGCTTCATGATTTTCAAAATTTCTGGAATTCGATGATCTGCTTCTTCCAAAGCATTACGATATCCTTTTGCATCTCTTCGATGCCCATACTTCATATCAAAATCCACAAGATTTGTAAAAATTAAACCCGTTGAATACTTTTGCATCATATGAATCATTTGATCTATACCATCCATATTACTCTTAGTGTGAACTGAGTGAGTAATTCCTTTTCCATTGAAGATATCTTCGATCTTACCAACAGCCACTACAGGATAGCCAGCATCTTTGCAATAATCCAGCACTGTTGGAGAAGGAGGCGTAAGGGAATAATCCTTTCTTCGATGAGTTCTGGTGAAACTTCCGACATTGCCAATAAAAGGCCTTGCGATAATTCGTGCTAAGGCATAATCACCTCTCATGATTTCACGGGCAATCTCACACATACGGTAGAGTTCATCAATAGGGATAATTTCTTCGTGAGCAGCAATTTGAAATACGCTGTCTGCAGAGGTATATACAATAGGATAAGCCGATTCCATATGTTCCGGTCCCAATTCTTCAATAATAGCCGTTCCGGAAGCGGGATAATTCCCTAAAGTTTTTCTTCCGATTCGTTTCTCAAATAAACTCATTACTTCTTCAGGAAATCCATCTGGAAAAGTTTGAAAAGGTTTTTCTATATGCAGACCCGCAATTTCCCAATGACCTGTGGTTGTATCTTTACCCATAGAAAGTTCAGAGGCTCTTCCATAGGCTCCCATTGGTTGCTGAACTCCTTCAATCACATCTACTCCATGGATGTTACCAAGACCGAGTTTTTGTAGATTTGGAAGATGAAGACCACCGGTTTTTCGAGCCATATTCCCTAAGGTGTCAGCACCTGCATCATTAAACAGATCTGCATCTGGCAATGCTCCAATACCTACACTATCCAGAATTAATAATAAAACACGATTAATCATTTATATACACACCTTCCGTAAAATTTAGCATAGCTAATGTGGTATTAGGCCCTTGGATGCGTTTTACTATATACATCTCTTAATTTTGACTTAATCATTTGGGCGTAAATTTGTGTGGTTGAAATGTCTGAATGACCCATCATTTCCTGCACAGATTTTAAATCAGCACCGTTCTCTATTAAGTGGGTAGCAAAAGAATGCCTTAGAGTATGCGGTGTGATTTCTACCTTTATGCTGGCCGCGGCAGCATAACTTTTCATGATTTTCCAAAAACCTTGTCGTGACATAGGTTTTCCTTTTACATTCAGAAATAATTGATTTTCCATTTCTAGCAGATTCTGTTGACTCCAGTGTTTTTCGATATAATCCTTCAAAGCCTTGACTGCTTCTCCTCCTAGAGGAATAATTCTAGATTTTCCACGACTTCCTTTACAATTAAGAAATCCCATGGCTAAATTCACGTCTTCTAGTTTCAAGTTAATCAGCTCTGTTACTCGTATGCCTGTGGCATAAAGTATTTCTAGCATGGCCCGATCTCGAGAGCCCTTAAACGTATCTGTATCCGGCTGTTCTAATAATCGCTGTATATTCTCAGTAGAAAGGCTTTGTGGCGATCTTTTCTCACATTTTGGAGCCTCCAGCATTAAAGATGGGTTTTCATCAATGTGTTTTTCCTTGGTCAAAAAATGAAAAAAACACCGAATACTGGCAATGTTTCGAGCAATCGTTGAAGAGGCTCTTCCCTCCTGCTCCAATTCCAAGCAGTAGCTTATGAGCGTTGTTTGATTGACTTCTTGTGGTGTGGCAACTTCCCTCACCTTCAAAAAATTGATTAATTGTTTAATATCACGAGTGTAAGAAACAGCCGTATTATAAGAAAGTTTACGGTTGTTGATTAAGAACTCAGAAAAATCATCTAGCAAACGAACCATAACGTTCTCCTTTTCTATACATTTATTTTTGTTGTTCTTTTATTTTGTTCATCGCACTTAAAACACCAATGATCGTTTTACTATCCTTGATTTCACCTCTCATAATCCTCTCTACTAATTCTTCAAAAGGGACTTCAAGAACTTCTAAATATTCATCTTCATCTGGCCTTGCTTTGCCTGATTCTAAATCATGAGCTAGAAAAATATGGATAATTTCATCTGAAAAACCAGGACTTGTGTAGTAACTAAGGATTTCTTCGTAACAGTTGGCCGAATAACCAGTTTCTTCCGCCAACTCTCTTTTGGCACAAGTCAATGGATTTTCATCTTGTTCCAATCGTCCTGCTGGTATTTCCAACAATATAGATTCCACTGGCTTGCGATACTGTCGGACAAGAATCACATTTCCATCCTTTGTGATAGGTACAACAGCTGCAGCTCCAGAATGTTCGACAATTTCTCTTTTAGAATATTTTTTATCTGGTAATTCAACTGTATCTAATCGAAGTGTTAGAATTTTTCCTTCATAGATTTTTTGGCTTTTTAGTGTTTTTTCTTCCACCAACAACTCCCCCTCAAAAACAATCCATTATCCAATGGCCTAGTTTCTTCTATCATACCTGTTTTTACAGTTGTTGACAAGGACAACAAAGCATGTACAATAAGGTTATACTATTTATATATCGAATAAAGAAAGGAATTTTTTTATGCAAGAAAAAGAATCAGCCCTGTCTCGTGCACTACATTATCTATCTTGGCGTTCAAGAACTAAAAGTGAAGTCCAACAGCATCTAAGGGATAAAGCATACACAGAATCTGAAATTACAGAAGCTCTTCACCGACTGATGGACTACGGATATGTGAATGATGATGCCTATATGAAACAGGTTACAGAAAGTATTCTTGCTAATCCTGGAAAGGGAAAGAACACTATTAAGGGAAAAGTGCGTCATAAAGGGATCGACGACGAGCTGATTAGTCAGCATATAGAAAGTTATCATAATCAGGTAGATGAAAAAAAAGCCGTCCTATTAGCTCGAAAACTTGTAAAACAGTCTGCAAAACTACCTTGGCGCAAAATACAAGAAAAAATGAGTCGTCAGCTAATGAGCAAAGGATTTGATCAAGAAGTGATACAGAAAACCCTTCGCTGGATAGAGGACAACAAAGATATTTATCAGCTTTACGAAGAACATAATGATATTCGAAAGAACAAAGCAAGAGTCGATGCAGAAAAATTATACATTAAATGGTCAAAAAAAGAGAAAGACCGTCGGATCATACGGTCTAAAGTGATGCAATCACTCTATCAAAAAGGATATGATGGAGATTTGATTCATCAGTTACTCGCTTCCCTTATGAAGGATGATAACTAGATTGAGAGGCATTCAACATTTCTCTTGCATGCTCTAGGGTAATCTCTGTAACAGTTCCATCTAGAAGACGACCTAGTTCATGCAATCGCTCTTCTTCCAGAAGCGTTTTTACACGGACACTTGTTTTTTTACCATGTTCATTTTTTTCAATTTGAAAATGATGTTGAGCCATGGCTGCAATCTGGGCCAAATGGGTAATGCAAATCACCTGATGACTTTGGGATACATAAGCCAATTTTTCGCCTAAAACTTGAGCGGTGCGACCACTAATGCCAGTATCAATTTCATCGAAAATCAGGGTAGGAATGGCATCAATACGAGCAAATAGAGTTTTAAAAGCCAACATAATGCGGGACATTTCACCACCAGAAGCAATTTTGGACAAAGGCTTCATGGGTTCCCCTAAATTGGTAGAAATCATAAAAGATATCTCATCCATACCAGATTCTTTTAAGTCCACTTTTTGATGATCAACAGAAAATGAAACTTTCCCCATATTCAATGTTACTAGAATGCCGACCATTTCTTTCTGTAATTGCTTAGCTGTTTCTTTTCTTAACTTCGAAAGTTTATTGGCTAAGGCCTTGGCAGATTCCTGTTCAACAGCCAGTTTTTCTATGGTTTGTTGGTATTTTTCTGTACTATTAATCAATTCATCCATCTCATCTTGTAAAGCATTACGAAAAGTTAAGATTTCTTCGATACTGGATCCATACTTACGTTTTAACTGACTAATAAGCTCTAAACGTTGCTGAATAGATTCAAGTTCTTCTGGAAGAAAGTCTACTTGTTCATGATAGGAACGAATATCTCGACAGAGTTCTTCTAGATTCACCCTAATTTCTTCTGCCCTAGAAGAAAAGGATTCCAGTGGTTTACTTAAATGCGTTAATTGAAATAGATCTTTAACATGCTGACCCAGCAAATCTAAGGCAGAAGGAGCTTCTCCCCCTTCATAGACGCCTTCATGAAAACCACCAAGAATCTGAAAGATTTGTTGGCCGTGCCTTAAGAATTCATTTCTTTCTTGTAATTCAGCTTCTTCATCAATCGTCAGGTTTGCATCATCGATCTCGTCCATTTGAACTTGCAAAAAATCCAGTTGTCTCGCTCGTTCCTGATCACTAGTACCAAAACCTTGCAATTCTTTCTTAAGAGTTAGGATTCTTTGGTAATGCATTCGATATTCGTTTTTTAAAGATTCAAGCATATGTCCACCATAAGTATCCAACATTCCAATATGTCGGCTTTGGTCTAACAAGGACTGATGTTCATGTTGGCCATGAATATCCATGAGACGACTCATAATTCTTTTAAGAATTTGTTGAGTAACCGTTAAGCCATTTAATCGACAGATGCTTCTACCATTACTAAACAAATCTCGGTTCACAATTAGCTGTTGATCGTCGCCTAGATCCACACCAAGGTCACGAAGCATTAATTGGACGTCCTCATATCCATTCACATCATAAACTGCCTGAATACGAGCTTTTTCAGCGCCAGATTTTACCAATGTCCGGTCTCCTCGGCCTCCAAGGCACAAACTTACTGCATCAATAATAATTGACTTTCCAGCACCGGTTTCACCAGTTAATACCGTAAAGCCTTTATGGAAAGTAAGTGTCACATGATTTATGAGCGCAAAATCCCTGATATCCAATTCGATCAGCATCATTCGTCCTCCAATAGGATGTCCCCTTATTATTCAGTCAGTTCTCTGAACCGTTGCTTAATAGCTTCTACTTCATCTTCATTACGAATTAAAACAAAGATGGTGTCATCTCCAGCAATCGTGCCAACCACTTCTTCGAAATTTGCAGCGTCTATGGCAGAAGCCGCCGCTTGTCCTGCGGCCACAATGGTTTTAATGACAATGATATTACCAGAATGATCGATCGATACAATGGATTCTTTAAAGAGTCGAACCAAGCGTTCTGTTAACATGGACTCCTGGCTACCCATAGCCGTATATTTATACCGACCACTTCGTGACATTTGCTTAATTAAATGTAATTCTTTAATATCTCTTGATACCGTGGCTTGAGTCACCTTTAGTCCTAGGTCTTTTAGCGTGCTAGTCAATTCTTCCTGGGTTTCAATATCTCTTTGACTGATAATCTCCAGAATCTTAGCTTGACGAATATATTTCATGTTACCCTCCTTCTTCTGCTGTCAATCATCTATTAGAACTGATGTAATTGAACATCCTGCACAATTTTAGCAACTTTTTCATTAGCGATCACAGCTAAATCTGAATCTGATTTTTCAGCCAATAAAAGAAACTCAACATTTCCTTTTGGTCCTTTAATTGGAGAAAATGTTAAATCAAGTGCTTTCAAACCCCATTCAGAACAGCCTGCAAGAATTTTTTCAATAACCTGCTTGTGAACAGAGGCATCACGTACCACGCCATTCTTCCCGACCAAATTTCTACCAGCCTCAAATTGTGGTTTGATCAGTGCTACTATCATAGCACCAGGACTTAACAAGTTTACTACCACAGGCAGTACAATCCGAAGAGAAATAAAGGATACATCGATAGATGCAAAATCAGCTAGCTCACATAATTCCTCAGGTTTCACATATCTTATATTTGTCCTCTCCATGACTACAACCCGTTGATCTTGACGTAAAGACCAATCTAATTGACCATATCCCACATCAATGGCATATACTTTACTGGCTCCATTCTGAAGCATGCAGTCCGTAAATCCACCGGTTGAAGCCCCTACATCTAGGCAGACTTTATTTTCTAAGGATAGTGGAAATTTATGGAGTGCTTTCTCAAGCTTTAATCCACCCCGACTAACATAAGGAATACTGTTTCCTTTGATAACAATTCTTGCATCTTCGTTTACTTTGGTACCGGCTTTATCTACTGGAACATCATCTACTTCAATCAAGCCTGCCATCAGAGAACTTCTAGCTTTTTCTCGACTATTGAAGTAGCCTTTTTCAACCAGCAGCAAATCAATTCGCTGTTTTTTCATGACGTTTCCTTTCTGCAGTCTTAATGGAAACAAGTTTATTAGGGTTCATCCCCTGGCGGTGCTGGATTTTTTCAAGAACACACTCTGCCGTAAGACCAACTTGACGGTACAAAGAATCCATATCACCCTGCTCCGTAAATTCATCTGGCAATGCGAAAATCTCCACTTTTTTCATTAATCCTTGTTCTTGGAACATATGTTGAACTAAAGACCCAAAACCACCAATTTTTTGATTTTCTTCCATGACAAAAATGGCGTCAGTGGTTTTGCCATACTTTATCAGCAATTCCTGATCCATCGGCTTAATGAACCTAGGATCAATTAAGGTTCCCATAATACCCATTTCTTTTGCTAGCTCCAAAACATCCAGAGCCACTTTATTAAGACTACCAAGGGCAACGAGTAAAAAGTCACATCCATATTCTTTTAGAACTCTTCCTTTACCAGTCTCAACAGGCGTTTCTTTTACAGGTAGCTGAAAAGCTTTTCCTCTAGGGTATCGAATAAGAGAAGGACCTGAAAGTTTCATCGTATGTTGCACCATTGCTTCTAAATCTTTTTCATCAGATGGTGACATCATGGTTAGACCAGGAACAGCAGACAGACAGGAGATATCGAAAACTCCGTGATGGGTTTCACCATCATTGCCTACCAAACCAGCTCGATCCACCATAAAAGTAACGGGTAGTTTTTGTAGCGCTACGTCATGGATTAATTGATCATAGCCTCGTTGTAAAAAAGATGAATACACAGCAAAAAACGGTCGTAACCCTGCAGCTGCCTGTCCAGCAGCAAATGTAACCGCATGTTGCTCAGCAATCCCCACATCGAAAAGACGATTTGGAAAACGATCTTTAAAATTATTCAAACCTGTACCATCAGGCATTGCAGCCGTAATAGCAACAATGCGATCATCCTGTTCGGCTAAAGATTCTAATGCGGCACCAGCTACGGCAGAAAAATCCTTTCCTGAGGAATTGCGCTTTTTCCCCGACTCCACATCAAAAGGACCAATGCCATGGAATTTAGCTGGATATTTTTCTGCCATTTCATACCCTTTACCTTTCACCGTCAAAACATGAACCACTTTTGGTCCTTTAATGCGTTTTGAAAGATTTAAGGCTTCCGTAACGTCTTCAATATTATGACCATCTATTGGGCCAATATAAGTAAATCCAAGTTCTTCAAAAAGAACACCAGGAACAAAAAAATACTTAATGGAATCCTTAGCTTTTTCTGCTGTTCGATATACAGTTTTACCTAAAGCGGGTAAATGATGGATAAAACTTTCTAAGTCTTCCTTTAGACGAGAATAAACTGGAAAACTGCGAATTCTCGTAAGATAATTGGATAGACCACCTACATTTTCCGCTATAGACATTTTGTTATCATTGAGTATTACAGTTAAGTCAGTTCTGTTTTGTCCTGCATGATTGAGTGCTTCAAAAGCCATACCACCAGTTAGAGCTCCATCACCAATGATAGCAGCCACTTGATAGGATTCTTTTTTCAAATCCCGAGCAGTAGCCATTCCCAGTGCCGCAGAAAGGGAAGTGGCACTGTGACCTGTATTGAAATGATCATGAATGCTTTCATGTCTTTTGGGAAAACCACTTAATCCACCAAATTGACGCAAAGTATCAAATTCGTCTCTGCGGCCTGTTAGCATTTTATGTACATAACTTTGGTGGCCTACATCCCATATGATTTTGTCTTGAAATGAATTCAATGCACTATGCAAAGCAATAGTCAATTCAACAACACCAAGATTGGAGGCTAAGTGACCACCCGTCTTAGACACTTTATCCAGTAAAAAACCACGTATTTCAGTGGCTAACTGTTTCTTTTCTCGATTATTTAAGGCTTTTAGATCCGTTGGGGATTGAATCTGATATAAAAACGAACTCATGCCTTACCTCCTTCTACCAGCCATTACGTTTCTTACCCTGCTACCCATCATTATATGTGTTTCTTACCTATAATTCTACATCATATGCATATTTTTTTCAAAGTTATGTGAAAGTAATTATTTTAGAGACTGCATGAACTAGTTGGTGTGATTTCTCTAAGGCTATATTCTTTCCGATAGCCTTGCCCCCTACGGTTAAAGAAGCTACAAACCCACCCAAAACTAAGGTTGCAACGACTTGTTGAGTAGGAGTTAATTGTGGAGAAAGTTTTAATAAAATAGTAGCGGATGCAACCCCACTGATAATTCCACAAATATCACCGACAACATCGTTACAGATATTTGAAACAACGCCTGCATTTTTTAAAAGCACAACGGCTTTTCTAGCTGAAGGAACCCGATCTGCAGCCATCGCATGAAATGGCTTTTCAGATGCGACGGCCACAGCGATACCGATCATATCAAAAAAAACACCTAATAAAACAATCACAATGAGCATGATGAAAGCAGGTATAACACTGGATCGAATCAAAATCTGTTCTGAAAGGTAGTGAAACCCAGCTGCTAAAAAAAAAGTCCAGAAAGAAACTAATACCACCCATTTTAAGTTATATTTTTTAAATAGCTCTTCAATGTGATTTTGTTGGGGACGAGAGTTTCCGTTTTTTATGATTCTCTTCCATTTGGTCAAAGTGATAATCCTCCATGATAAATTTTATCTAATGGTAAACCAGAAAAGCTGATAGCCTTTGTGGGCTATCAGCTAAAGCTGCAGTGGTAACAAGACAGGTAAATTTTACGGCTTAGGTCCAGTAAGTTTTCCCAGACTTCTACTGCGTGTCGCCATCACAGCGGTTTCCCTTTAAAAAAGTCTCTGCTATGTCGCCATACGCAGAACTGGATTGCCACTTAGTCCGCACTGTAATCCCTGACTCATCTCTATTTGAACAGTCTAGGAGATTTCCTCAACAGGTAAACCGATTCTTAGCCTCTTTTGCAATGAGGGTTTCAAGCAGCAATAATTTTTTTAGCCGGGCCCTGGCTTCAAAAATCTGATCTACTTATCTGCCCACATCACTCAAGGCAGGCTACACTGTGCGCTACGCTGCCTCAAAAGGACGCCTGCACAGGTTTCACCTCTCCGACCGGATTGTCGGAAAAGCCTCCACGAAGCGAGGGTCAACGCCCGCATGCCATTGCGGATCGCCCCCATCTTCTTTACTCCCAGAATCGACCCACAACTGGGCGTCACAAGCCGAAACCAGAAACTTCATCGATATGCCCTTCGACGGATTTTTAGGCCCGCCTTCAGAAATCGGTAATCCTGACTAGAATACTGCACCACTGCATTCTGTAAATATAGTATAGCATAGATAAGATGGAAACTCAATCAGAGAGGCGGAGCCATACATCAAATCATCCATAGCGTCACCAAAACACCTAGGACAGCACCTGCAAATACCTCTATTGGTGTATGCCCTACAAGTTCTTTTAGCTGGGCTTCCGACATTTTGCGATCTTTTTGGTAGTCTTTCATGATTTCATTTAGAATAATAGCTTGCTTTCCTACAGCATAACGAACACCAGCAGCATCATACATGACTACAAAAGCAAACACCAATGCAAACGTAAAAAAAGGCGAATCCCATCCATAAATTTTCCCCATGCCCGTTGCTAAACTCATGACAAAAGCAGAATGAGAACTGGGCATACCACCAGACCCTACAAAACGCAGGACATTAAATCGCTTATCAACGATTAGTGTAAAGAGTACTTTTAGTGCTTGTGCAATAAACCAAGCCAATAAAGTTACCCATAAAAGTCTATTTTCACCAATTCCCTGAAAAAAATCCATCTGCAGCCCCCCTGCTTAAGATCGTCGATTTACTAAGGCTTCGGTTAAAGATCTTAGAAAATCTGCTCTTTTGCCATATGGTTCCAAATACTCTAACACAACATGTGTTAACTCATCTACTTTAGCTTGAGATTTCTCTATTCCATAAAGCGACGGGTAGGTGGCTTTATGATTACGCTCATCGCTACCAACTGGCTTTCCCATTTCTGCAGCATTGCCTACAATATCGAGTAAGTCATCTTGTATCTGAAACGCCATCCCTAGAGCATGACCTATCTCTTCCCAACGTATAGCTTCTTCCTCCTTCACCGAAGCTATGTAGGCTCCAGCCTTAACAGAAGCTGTAATCAATGCACCGGTTTTATGCCGGTGTATATAGTCCAATATATGTTCATCTACTACTTTCCCTTCATTCAGTAAATCGGCTATCTGTCCACCGATCATTCCATCAACGCCAGAAGCGTCGGCAATGGCTTGCATGGCTTTTATGCCACTCATAGGTTCCTCTAAAGTTAACGCATCGTTAATCATAGATTCAAAGGCAAGGTTTAAAAGACCATCTCCAGCTAAAATGGCAACGCCTTCACCAAATACTTTATGATTAGTTGGTTTTCCACGACGTATGTCATCATCATCCATAGCTGGTAAATCGTCGTGGATCAAAGAATATGTATGAATCATTTCTAATGCACAGGCGTAGGGCAAAGCATCTTCTGCTGGTTTCCCTAACAGTTCACTCACAGCTAGGGTCAGAACCGGTCTTAATCGTTTACCACCAGCAAAAAGGCTATATCGCATAGATTCCATTACTTTTGCATTTGGTCCTTCTTCAATTTGAACATATTCTTCTAAAGCGTTGTTAATCATTTCAATATATTGATCCATGCTCTCTTTCCACTCCATAGAATTACTCCTCCTTTTCTGATATCATTCCATTGTCTTCCATAATGATTGTCAGTTTTTTTTCTGTATCTCTTAGCTTTTCATGACATTTACGATACATTTCAATACCCTGTTGGAATAGATCCAAAGATTCTTCCAGAGACAGTTGCTGACTTTCTAGTTTTTCTACTATTTCTTCCAATTTATTGAAGTTTTTTTCGTATTGTCCTTTTTTCATAAGTCAAATCCACCTTCCTCGATATCCATTAAACAAGCAAGTAACTTACCATCTTGAATTCTAACACTGAACGAATCGTTGATTTCCAGTTCTTTAATACTAGTGATGGGTCGACTATCTAGATTCTCTACTACACCATATCCTCTTTTCATTACAGACAAAGGACTTAGATGATGGAGTTTTTCACCTGTTCCTTCTAATAATAAGGTTTCCTGGTTCATTTTTTCCGTTATGGAGCGAAGTAGGTTCTTTTTATATTGCTCTAGGGTCCGTTCATCAGCTTCGAACATTCGTTGAGGAAATCGAAAGGGCATACGTTGATTAATGGATTTTAAAGCTTCTTTTCGATAGTGCATCATTTGACCCGTAGTTCTTTTCATATGGAGAAGGCATTTTTCAAGCTTTTGAATCTGTTCTTCTATACTTGGAACTGCCATTTCAGCAGCTGCCGTTGGTGTATGAGCACGGTAATCAGCAACAAAATCCGCAATGGTAAGGTCCGTCTCATGTCCAATACCTGTGATCACTGGAGTAGTTGAAGCTGCAATAGCATAAGCTAAGGCCTCATCATTAAAGGCCCATAATTCTTCCACGGCACCACCGCCCCGTCCTAATAAAAGGACATCCAATTCATACCCCTGCGCCAAATTAATAGCATTTACCAAAGAAGAAGGAGCTGCTTCTCCTTGAACCTGAGCTGGAAAAAGAAAAAGCTTGGCTATAGGCCACCTTTTATTCAGTACTTTCAGTATATCCTGCAATGCTGCAGCCGTCGAAGAAGTAACGATTCCAATTCTTTCTGGATAAGAAGGGATTGGTTTTTTTCGTGAGGATAGAAACAATCCTTGTTTCTCCAATTTTTCTTTACGTTTCTGAAAAGCAACGTAGTAATCCCCTAAACCCGTTTCTTCAATATGTTCTGCATAAAGCTGATATTGGCCATCACGTTCATAAACCGAAATACCACCCTTTACGTTAACTTTCATACCTTCTTTAAGGTTTATGTCTACATGCATTGCATGTTGCCGAAACATCACACATCTTAAACGAGAAAGTTCATCCTTTAATGTGAAATAGAGATGCCCGCTGCTATGGGCTTTAAACCCTGTTATTTCACCAGCTACAGAAACTCGGTGTAGAATTGGGTCTGCATCAATCAGGCGCTTAACATATCGATTCAATTCAGAAACAGAAAGCGTTTTAATACGCATGATTATCATCCTTTAACGATTGGATAGTTGGTTTAGAGAAAGGGCACATATTCCGTAGGCATGGTCACTACAATAGAAAGGGTCTGCATATGCAACTTCTATGTTGCCACAGAGCTGCTCATTGATTTTTTTTCTGATGATCGTGTTAGAGGCAACTCCACCTACTACCAATAAAAAAGGAATAGGTTCTTTTTTGTGATAGTTTAATAGCCACTTTCCTAAGGTGTTGCCCAAAAAGTGAAACAAAGAACATGCAATTTGTCTAGGCTCCATAGAATCTTGTATTTTATTTTGAAGGTAGGTTTCTGGTCCCGAAAGATTAAGGTTAAGCATCCGCACTCCACCTGGAATTTGGATCAATTCTTTCTCCCAAGATACTGCCATTTTTTCCAGCATAGGGCCAGCGGGAAATGAACAGCCTAAAGAAACACCTATTCGATCTACTAACTGACCTACACTGATATCCTTCGTAAAACCTATCTGAGATATTTCATAGCCAGCTGTTTCAGAAGGCAGAATTTTTAGGAGTTCAGTGGTTCCGCCAGAAAGATGCAACGCATAAAATGGTTCATGCAGTACTTTCCCAGTAGACCATAATCCAGCCGCTATATGGTTTTCTTGATGGCTAAAAGAATAAAAAGGAATCCCTTCACGAGCAGCTATGGAACGTGCCAAGGATTCCCCAGCTAAAAAAACCGGCATATAAGAACCATCAACGGTTCTGGGGGTAACACTAGACCCAATAGCCATTAGTTCTGTTTGAGTCAATACAGATTGGATGGACTCCATCAGTTTGGGTAACACTTTAACATGCTGAAAAAAAGCATCTGATTGACGTAACCCTCGCTTCCCCTCAGGTACAGATAAAAGCTGTCTCTTTTCAGCCAGTAAAGTCCCATCTAGACCCATTAAAGCAATGGATGTGGTGTAATTACTGGTGTCAAACCCTAGGACCCCAGGAATTCTATCCTTCATGGCCGATTTCGTCCTTTTCTTGATGCTCTCGATGATATTTACCAAGAACACCATTAATAAAAGATGGAGAGTGCTCCGTCCCGAATTTTTTAGCTAATTCTACCATTTCGTTTAACGTTACATGATTAGGAATATCCGGCATATAAATAAGTTCTGAAAAGCCCATTTTAAGAATGGATAGATCTACTCGTGCAATTCGATCAAAGTCCCAATCAACCGAATAAGATCGAATCATTTCATCCATCCCATCTCTTTCTTCTATGACATGGCTTAAAACATCTTTCATATACCTTTCCTGATCTTGATTCTTATTATCTGGATTCTCTTCTAAATGGCGAAGTAGACCAGTTAGAGTATACTCTCCTTTAATAATCATCTCATATACAAGTTGCATACACAGTTCTCTAGCCTGTGTTCGTTTCATAGCGTTTCCTCCAGCTCATAATTTCTTCTTACTCTTCTTCTGTTAGACTGCCATCGGATTCCTCCGGAAATTTAACCGCCTGAACATGAACATTAACCTCACGGACTTTCATGGCCGTCATATTTTCTACCATAGATTTTACACGATCTTGAATTTTCCAGGATATATCCGGAATTTTACATCCATATTCTACAATAAGATTGAGATGAAGTGTAATGGTTTTATCCTTTACCTCTACTTTTACGCCTTTGGATAGATTTTTTTTGCCAAGGGCCTCAGCAAAACCACTTGTGATACCACTACTCATTCCCGCAACTCCCTTTACAGAAGTAGCGCTAATACTGGCAATAGTAGCAATTACATCCTCTGCAATATGAACTTCACCAGTGGCGTATTTCATATCTGATTGCATCTAAATCCCTCCCTTTATCGTTTAAAAAAGAGAAAAAGAAAATCCAATGATTACTCAGAGGATTTTCTTTGCAAAACCATGGGTACCGATTAAGTCGTTTCGGGACCCTCATTTTCATGACTGCAGCAGCAACCATCACCGCATCCATCTTCTTCTTCAAATTCAATGATTTCATGGCATTGTGGGCAAAGTACCTCAGCATCGTCATCGTAAAGGATGTCCTCATCAAGGTAAATTACTTCAGTGCATTTAGGACACTCCACTTCCATGAAGTCAATATCATCCTCTTCGGAATCAAAATCATCTTCATCCAGATCAAGATCTTCCTCAACATCAGCTAAATCCTCATCTAGTGCTTCTACATACTCTTCTAGGTCTTCTTGATCTTCCTGAATTTCTACAATTGACTCGGCCATTTCCTCCAGGGTGTCCAGAATTCCTAATAGAAGTTTTCCTTCTTTGGAGGATTCCTTAATGTTTAACCCTTCTGCCAGTCCTTTAAGATAAGCGACGTTTTCAAATAAATGATTCATTTTACTCCTCCTTTTTTTTACACCCTCGACATATATTCGCCGGATCTGGTATCAATTCGCACTACGTCTCCCTCGTTAATAAACAAAGGAACATGTACCATAGCGCCAGTTTCCACTTTGGCATTTTTGGTTACATTAGACGCTGTGTCACCCTTAATACCCGGCTCTGTTTCTATAACTGTTAACTCCACAAAATTAGGAGCCTCCAGTTGAAACGCCTTTCCTTGATAAAACCGTACGGTCGCAGAATCATTCTCCTTCATATAACCAATAGAATCTGAAACAATATCCATTGTTAAAGGGACCTGCTCAAAGGTTTCGTTATCCATAAAATAATAGAATTCTCCATCACTATACAAATACTGCATTTCCCTAGTTTCGATTAATGCTCTCTCGAATTTATCACTAGGGTTAAATGCTTCTTCTCGAATAGCACCCGTCATAAGATTCTTATACTTGGTCCTAACAAATGCAGCGCCTTTTCCCGGCTTAACATGCTGAAAATCCATAATAACACATGGTTCGCCATTCTTTTGGAATGTGACCCCTTTTCGAAAATCTCCTGCCTGTATCATGCGGTTCCTCCTTATTCGATGAATTCTTTATGAGGTTAAATGAGTACCTCTAGTTCCTTGGAAGCATTAGAGAGCACTTCATATCCATCCTTTGTTACGAGTACTAAATCTTCAATTCTAACACCGCCAAGATCTGGCAGATAAATTCCAGGTTCAATGGTAATTACCATGCCAGCTTGGATAGGATCTGTTCCTTTATAGTTGATAAGAGGTTGTTCGTGGACTTCTAAGCCTACTCCGTGACCCAAACCATGGCCAAAAGCATCCCCATATCCAGCGTTTTCAATTATTTCTCTGGCAATATGATCCAATTCCGCACCAGTAATACCAGGTTTCACTGCTTCTAGTGCTCTTTGTTGTGCTTCTAACACTGTTTGGTATACTCTTTTTTGCAGATCTGTAGCTTTTCCAACCATAAGAGAGCGAGTCATATCAGAGCAATATCTATTGACACGGCAACCAAAATCCATTGTTAGAAAGTCACCCATCTCAATGATTTTATCAGAAGCAATGCCATGAGGCAATGCACTCCTAAGACCTGACGCAGCAATTATTGGAAAACTAATATGATCTGCACCTTGATTTCTCATATAAAATTCCAGATTCAAAGCCAGTTCTTTTTCTTGCTTACCTGGGCATATCTGTTCTTTTATATAATTCCAACCAAGATCTGTCAGAGCAGCTGCCTTTCGAAGACTATCTATTTCTTCTTTTGTTTTCACCGAACGAATTTTTTCCACCAATCCATCCATAGATAGGAGTTTTATTGGACTGAGATGTTTCTGAAAATCTAGGAATTGCCCATAAGTAAATTTGCCTTCTTCTACCCCTAGATTACGAAGACCTAACTTACTTAGATGGTGGGTCAGCGTATTTTTTTGATCGATTTTTAGAAACATAAAATCTGGAGATTCTTCCGCTATTTGTTCTTGATAGCGGAAATCAGAAAGAATATACTGGTTGGTCTTTGTGAACAAAAGCGATGCTGCCGAACCTGTGAAACCAGAAAGATAGTAGCGATTAGCATCACTAGTAATTAAAACACCATCCACACATTGCTCTTCCATCCATTGCTGAATCCTAGTAATTCCTTCTGTCATAAAAATCCTCCCAGTTTCTATTCGTTGAGCTCCTAAAGTCCTTATAAAGTATACCACATTTACCCTGGTGTGAACAGCATTATTCTAGAGCTTCAGTGACGAGGATGTAGCTTAACCCGATCGATTCCTTCCACCAGGGCACGTACAACATCTGCTTCAAATTGTATGGTAAGGTCTTTTGCCTTAGTAAAAACTTCACCTTTTTCTGTCACAAAATATTGTGGCGGCAGATTGTTCAACGCAAACGCTTTTACATCTAATATGCAGTTTTCACAGGGACAAAGATCTGGATCCTTTTCTAAAAAACGTTGCAACATTCGATCAACGACGATTTCCATATGGTTTTTAAGTTCCATGGTGATCCTCCTTTGTAATGGTGGCAATTAAATATCTGGATATCCCTGTACCAGAGATTCAAGGTACAAAGACTTTACTCGTATTTCTGTATTTCCTAAGTCATCTGTTTCAATCACCAATGAAGGCATTCGGACAGTGGCATCTAAGAAGACCCTTGCATTTGAATAATACCCCTGAATCTTTATTTTAAGCGTTTTACCATCCGTAGATGGATCGACACTAAGGTGAATGCCATGTTCGTGTAAATACTCTGGATAAAGAGACGTTACAGAGATCTCATCAGGCTTGGCGTATAGCGGATGGAGCATATAGGCTTCTAGATAAGGCTCTAATGCTAGTATCTTATCCGATGACTCAATAGAACTGTGAAAATATGCACTAATAGCGTTTTCTGACCATTGGTGTAAGTGATATAAAGTCATTTCCATACCTGATTCTGCCAAGTATTGGGCGCGAATTCGATGAGTTGAAGACTGTTGAAGTACTAGATCATTCATGTGCAATGTCATTACCGATAGCCCAAGTGCACTAATACTCATACCCACCAAAAGACACACAATACTTATAAAGCCCTTAGGGTATATCATCAGGAATCCTCCCCTGACCAATGAAGTTTAATAGTAGTTGAGGCTTGATAATCGGTTTCTTTGCAATGGACAGTAATGCGAACCAAACGATCTGGCAGGAGCACATCTGTTTCAATAAGTCCTATACCAGAAAGCAAAACATTATGTTCTCCATTTAAATTTACTCGAAGTGTTCCAGAAGCACGATGAAAATATAACCAGGTATTTTTACGTGTGGTATGATATCCGTCGAATCGAAAAAACACCCTGTACCATTCATCTTTGTCTTCATCATATAATTCACTAATAAACAGTTGTTGATCTTTACGATATGCAATACGTTGCTGATTGCTTTGTTGAAATCGTTTTTCGATGGCAATAATCCCATGTCGAATATTTTGTTCACACCGAAGCTGTTGCATTTGTTGTTGACTACTCTTCTGGATAAAAGAGCTGCTCGTTGCCATGGTCATTAGTAATAAAGATAGTAATAGAAAAGAAATCATCACTTCTATTAAAGTCAGTCCCTGTAGATTAAAAAATGTTTTCCTACCCATCATCAGATACCCAATCTTCTATCCGATAATAAGAAATGTGATCCCAAGGTTTTTCTTTTGTGTACGTGACACGAATCAGGATCGAAAGACTTTCCATGTCTTTACATGGTGACTTTACGTAAATTCGATGCAGGGTTTGCTCTGGATTTAGTGGAGTTACCGTAACATCAGCAACCGATTTTTCTCCTGCTAGATAGTAATCCATCTGGTTTTTCGAGTGCATCATCCATTGATGATGCATGGCTGCTTGTTGTTTAGCGGATAACGTAAGGGTCATGGCTTTACTATATCCTAATGTGAATAGACTGATAATAAACAGCGATACCAAGACTTCAACCAAGGTAAATCCCTTAAGGCTATTTATCTTTATCACACAAGTCGCCTCCCGCAGATGAAGCATCCCGTTATTTTTGAGCTAATGTTTTCTTGACTAAGGAAATAGGCATTTCCTTGCCAGTCCAGATTTGAAAAGCCAAGGCACCTTGTCCGATAATCATTCCAAGGCCATTCATAATCCGACAGCCATTTTGTTCTGCTAACTTCAAAAATTTCGTTTTGGATGGTGCGTAAATAAGATCTGCAACGAAAAGATCTTTATGAAAAACAGTTGAATCTGTAATCAAGGATCTCTCTTTCTCTGATCCCATCCCTACGTTGGTAGTATGAATTAAAGCCTCTGATTCTTTGCATTCTACCGCCATGGTTAAAGGATCGATTTCACGCCAGTGAATGCTACACTCAGGAAATCGGCTTCTTATAATCCGAACAAGATGCTTTGCCCTTTGTTCACTTCGATTAAACAGAACAATTTCCGATGCACCTTGCATAGCCAATTGTATAACAATACTCTTAGCAGCTCCACCAG
Source organism: Tindallia texcoconensis (assembly GCF_055383815.1). Classification (NCBI taxonomy): domain Bacteria; kingdom Bacillati; phylum Bacillota; class Clostridia; order Peptostreptococcales; family Tindalliaceae; genus Tindallia; species Tindallia texcoconensis. The sequence continues at coordinate 28,798 of NZ_AP042431.1, read as the reverse complement.
CACCGATCACAGAAAACTTATTATGTTCAACTTGTATTCCCTGTTCCTTTAGGGACATAATAAAACCCATGCCATCTGTATTATATCCAATCAGCCTCCCATGATGATTTTTCACTGTGTTAACGGCTTCACATAATTCTGCTTCCTCTGATAATTCATCTAAAAACGGAATAATACTTTGTTTATAGGGCATGGTGACATTAAAACCAACCACTCCCAGACTTTTCAATCCATAAACTGCATTTTTAAACTGATCTGATTCTACTTCAAAAGCCAGATAGGTATAATCAAGATTCAAATATTTTAATGCCGTATTATGCATTTTAGGCGATTTACTATGCGCAACAGGGTTCCCTAAAAGAGCAATCAATTTTGTTGTTCCACTAATACCTTCTGTCATGCTGGACACTCCCCAGTTTTTTCACTATTTCCAAGCAAATTTCCTTCACAGATTTTTCATCCGTTTCCACTATAAAATCAGCTGCCTTTCCATAGAAAGGGATCCTCTGCTGAAGAAGGGATGCGATTTTGTTCACAGACATATCCTCTTTTAACAAAGGCCTTTCGGTACTCTCTTTAATTCGCTGATAGATTTCCTCTGGGCTAGCTTTTAGCCAGATTACAACACCTGTTTGCTTTAAATTACGTATATTTTCCTCATTCAACACCACTCCACCACCAGTGCTAATGACTGTGGTTTCCAGTTGAGATGTAATTTTTTTTATCACCTTTTTTTCTATTTCACGAAAGGTATTTTCGCCTTGTAGTTGAAAGATATCACTAATGCGAGCAGCCTCTTGTTCCTCAATGAATTGGTCTATGTCTATTGAATGCTTCCCCACCATTTCTCCTATTTCTCTTGCTACTGTTGATTTTCCCGTTCCCATAAAACCAACCAGCACAATATGGTAAGGGAATAGCTGCTCTGACTGAATTCTTCGTGAGCTTTCCATTACTTTTTTTTGAATGAATTGAATTTCATTCCGAAACCGCTGGTTTTGAACATAAGAACTAATTTTAGTGATAACCTCGCATTCTCTGTCTTGATTCATAACAGGGATTCCCATGCGTTTTTTTGCTTTCATAATGTTCATTACTACATACATTCGTTTTTCCAGTACTTCTACCAATTTACGATCCAGTTCATCAATTTCATTTCTTAGTAAGCTGAGTTCGTCCAATGCTTAACTCCTTTCTAATGTTAAAAAAAAGCTCTTATATAATATCCGATACCACCACATTGCCGGTACCAATATGAATTTCTATGATTATCTGTTGGCCATACTGGTTTTCCAATATAAACTTTCCATACCCAGTAACACCTTTTCGATTAAAATAGATGCTCGTATGAGACGTAGCAGCTTTTGAAATGCCTTGAGGATACTCCCCTCTATAAATGCGCTTCCCTTTCGATAAAGTATTCCGGATACTAAAAAAGCAGCAAGATAGCAAAACTTCATATTGTTTAGATTCATCCATACTCAACTGACGTGCCATCAATAAGGCGCTTTCAATTTCATGAGCTGTGGTTTGTAATAGGGTCCGCTGATACATGGCTTCAGCATTTGGTAAGGCAATTCCTGCCATTAGTCCCATAATAGCCAACACAATCATTAATTCTAATAAAGTAAACCCTTTTGCATCCTTCAAGCAACAACTTGTTTTTTTTCTCATGACAAAAAGCCCTCCACCAGTTTCGTAGATATTCTTTTCGATGAATGCAATTCACTTTAATATCCAATAAAAAATCCGGTCATGTACCACTCCCATAGATAAGAACCATATAAAGCCGTTATGTACCCACCTAGTGCGATAAAGGGGCCAAAAGGAACCATCTCCTTACGACCTTTTCGCTTCATAACCAGTAAGCCTACTGCATAGATCCCACCAAGCGTAAAAGAAAGAAACATAACCATTAAAATCCCTTGCCATCCAAACCATATTCCAAGGGCTGCCATAAGCTTAATATCACCACCACCCATGCCACCCTTCGAGACAATGGCAATGAACAAAAAGAACCCACCCCCGAGAAAAATCCCAGCAATAGCTTCCCAAAAGATAATGCCAGTATTATTGATATATCCATAGACAAGCGATACTATACCCATAAAGGCTACTAGAGTACTTAGGCCATCTGGTATAATTTGATGGTCAAGGTCAATAAAAGTAATCATGAGTAATAACATGGTTAATAGGGAGCAAAGAAAAAAATTGGTACTTAGACCCATTTCCAGGTATATCAAAACCAACATAGCACCAGTCAATGTTTCAACCAATGGATAACGACCAGAAATAGCTGTTTTGCAAGTACGGCACTGGCCTCGCAACCATAACCAACTAAAAACTGGAATCAGTTCTTTTGCTTTTAAAGGTTGATGACAGGAAGGACAATTTGATCCAGGAAAAACGATGGATTCCTCTTTAGGAATTCGATAAATGCAAACATTTAAAAAAGAACCAATTAACAAGCCGATAACAAAAACCAATATCCCCATACAGTACCTCCAGCTAAATAATAATATCGACCTAAGGGCTATTTTATTGATCTAGTTCCCTAAGGATTATTTTCCATTCCATGACCGCTTCCTGATACATTTCTTCAAATTGATCCCAATCTTCAGTGTGCTGAGACAAAGCCAGCTTTTCTATTTCTTGACAAATACCAACCAAACCATCCATAGCCATATTCATAGAAGCACCTTTTAAGGAATGGGCTACTAGCATCACATTTTTTATATCTTTATTTCGAATAGCGATTCCCAACTCCTCTATAGTCTCCGGAAAGTGGTTAATGGCTGTTTCTTTAATGATTTCATAAGATTCCTCACTGTGGTTTAATTGCTTCATTAATCGTTCCTGATTAAAGTGATGGTTAGAATCTAGTTTAAGGTATTTTTTCAGAATTATCAACAATTGTTTTTGTTGTATCGGTTTTCCAAGAAAATCGTTCATTCCTGCTCCTTGGCTTTCTATCCGTTCTTGTGGTGTGACCCCAGCACTTAGAGCAATAATTGGTACTTGATGGTTAGGATCATTTTCGATTAATCGAAATCGACGCGTTGCTTCAACACCATCCATCAAAGGCATTTGTATATCCATTAAAACAAGATCTATGGTTTCCCGCTCAAGGACCTCCAATGCCAATTGGCCATCAAAAGCCTGTACTACTTTGGCTTTAGGTAGAACCTTACGAATCATTTCCTTTACAAGTTGTAAGTTCATAGGGACATCATCAACAACCAAAATTTTAGGTTCCGCAAGGGCGTTTAAAACCTCTATTGTAGATGGCTGAATCGTGTAAACTGAATCTTCTATAGAGGGAGCGTCCACTAATGGTAGCCTTAATTGAAAATAAAAAGTAGATCCACTTCCAAACTCACTGTTAAACTTTATCTCACTGTTCATTAAATTTGCTAATACATTAGAAATAACTAAGCCTAAACCAGTACCGCCATACTGGCGGGTAGTAGAGTTATCCGCCTGAGAAAAAGCCTGAAACAATCGATTTTGCTGTTCCTCTGGTATACCAATACCAGTATCAATCATTTCAAAATAAAAGATACCTTCTTCTGGGCATTTAATTTCACTGCTGACTTTTAACGTTACCGAACCTTCCTTGGTAAACTTAATAGCATTACCCAGCAGATTTAATAGAATTTGTTTTAACCGAATCGAATCCACCAGAACATGATTCCATAAGGTAGATTCGATTTGTAAAGAAAGCTGTAATCCCTTTTCTTCAGCCATATATATCAACATATCCAAAGCCTCTTGACAGATCATCCTTATATTCGACGCTACTGGATAAAGTTCCATTTTTTTCGCTTCTATTTTAGAAAAATCCAAAATGTCATTTACGATGGAAAGCAAAGAAGTAGCCGCTAAATTAGCATTCTTTATATATTTTTGCTGTTGATTTGTTAATGGAGTAGACTGTAACAACTCAATAAAGCCGATAATACCATTTAAAGGCGTTCGTATTTCATGGCTCATATGGGCCAGAAAACGACTCTTTGCTTCATTAGCTTCCTTGGCTTGTATGGCTAATTGTTGAGATTTTTCTTCACTAGACTTCAAGGCTCTCTGGGTTTGTCGAATGTATTCAATTTTTTCATTTAATTTTTGGACACGCTGATATTGATTTGTTGTATCTTCAATCTGTAACATCATCCATAACAGACCGTTTTCCAACAAGGGCTCAACTTGAAGATTCTGTTTTACAAAACGATTCTCCCGATGATTTGGGTCCACAAAAATCGGATGAAACGCACCAGAAAAAAACATATTCTGGTGATTAGTTAATACATTTTGAAACATTGCCCGATAATAGGGTTTATCAAACACTGGAAAAACCTTCAGTAAATTTTCTCCCATTACCTCTTCCTCAGCAATGCCACTATACTCTTCTAACCAACTATTCCAGAACTGGATTTGATACTGTTCATCAACAAGTATAATCCCAACATTTACTTTATCCAACATCTTTCTTAACACTTAATCTTCCTCCAGATCCAATAAGATTTTATTGATTTTGTCTACCAGTTCCATCACCGACTCAAGGCCCAGTACAATGAGGATGGCACCATCAATTTGAAACTCTTCCATGGAAAACGAATTACTGATTACCATAGCATGAGAATCAGAGGCTTTAAACAGGGATTCTTCCTGTTCCGGATAATAAAAAGCCTGTACTTCAGGCAAAGAGTATTCTAATTTTACATCTAATAAATTTCCCATGGCACCTACAATCGAATTAAGAATGACATTACCAATTTCTCGAATAGCATCAAAGTCTGTATCTGTCAGCTCATCAGAATTGACACCATCATTCATATCCTCCATAGAATCGGCTTCTCCCAGAATGAGTTTAACGAGCCATTGAGATTTTTCCCGTGGAAAGACCAATTGAGCATTCCCAGAAAAATCCGAACCAAAACGCAAGGTAGATACCACCACATGGCTATTAAAAAAAGTCGGTTTCATCCCATCATAAATCGCCTTATCTTCTTCCGATTTGGATAGAATAAAGAGTTCTGGAGTAGTTAATGTGATTTTTTTCTGAAGCATATCAGAAAGCAAACTAGCTGCTTGTCCAATGTATACATTCATATGCTCCCGCAAAGCCTCTTGTTGAAGGGCATTAAGCATCTTGCTCCCCCCTTATGAGCACAGCAAGTTCCTGAGCTTTATCATCCGTAAATGGTTTCGGGACAAAATCTAACACACCAAGTTCCAACACTTCTTCTTTAACCATACGCTGAACGTCTGCGGACAAAACAATCACACGAGTCGAAGTGTCCGGATTTTTATCTCGAAATAATCTCAAGAATTCTATCCCATTCATGATTGGCATCAACAGATCCAATAATATGTAGTCTGGTTTTTCCTTTTCGTAAGCTTGATAACCTTCCCACCCATTTCCTGCTGTATAGTATTCAGCATCTGGAAAATATTTTTTTAATAATTTAACATGGATTTTCTGATATAGTGGAGAGTCTTCAATAACAAGAATTTTCATAGGGGTCTCCTTTCAGTAGTCAAGTAAAGAAAAACCGGCCCTTCAAAAGCCGGTTAAGAAATATTATAGCTTAGGGATTCTTAAAACATCGCCAATATAAATAAGACTAGGATCATGAATATTATTGGCCTCAATAATATAATGGATCTTCCCTCTTTCTCCATAAAAAGCCATTGTGATATGATATAAAGTATCCCCTTTTACTACGGTCAAAAGCCACTCACTCTCTTTTTCAATGCTTCGGTTTCTGATCTGTTGATAGAAAGAAGCACTTTGGGTTTCTGACAAAGGAATGTCATTCTTTATCGTTGTACTAGTGGTCTTATTCTGATCAATCATTTGAATAAGCTCTTCATCCGTTAATTCTCGATCAATTATGCTAGATTCGGTATCCCTATCTTCATCAAAGTTTTCTCCATCTTCACCCGTTATAGTTGTTGTTGTTGTTGTTGTTGGCATCGGCATCCCAGAAGTATCAAAAGGATTTTCTGGGTACTCTAGCAGTCCATCCTTTAGCAATGAATATGTAACCGTTTCAGGTCTGCCTGGATAATACCGCTTAATACTTGGAATATTAAAGAAATGATAGGTAGCAGTTCCAGTGATGCTTCCATCTGGAGTTCCCGTCATAGATAAGCTATTTAACATTACATTATGCTCGTAGGATTCAAGTAGCCTAAGGGCATCCATAATTCCCCCGTAACTAGCGGTATAATTTGTCTGTGCCACCAGTTTATTTAATTCAACAGAATGGAAATTATCCTCGGTTGCTTCCTCTTCTTCCTTACCAGAAAATCCAAAGGACTCCGTGGTTGGCTGCGTAAAATTCATGGTATTCATTTCAAAAGCATTTTGGATTAACAAATCATTTAGAATAATGATCACATCTTCTTGTTCTAGTACACCATAAAACCTACTGGCTGTACTTAAGATCTCACTAGTGATTTTTTGCTTATCTTCCTGAAGAACAGGTTCTTGCTGTGCTCTCCTTTGCTTCCTATGAAACTCAAGATCTTTTTCTTCTAAAGTCAATCGCAATTCATCCACGGTCAGATTAATTGGTGTGATGATAAACTGATAAAAACCAATGATCGTAATGGTTCCTACTAAAATGGTCAAAAGGAACTTCTCTCTTTTATTCAACCTCATCATGCATACCTCCCTTTAGCTGAAAGGAAATTGAAAAGCTGTAAAGTCCATTTGTTTCAGTAATATGAGGGACAAAGACATCTTCAAAGTAATTGGAATTACGAATATTATGTTCCATCTGAGCAATAGAGGTGGGATGGGTGCTATTCCCTTGAATTTGGATCTGGTCTTCAGCAATATTTAATGCATCGAAGGCCATCCCTTCAGTTGTACTTCTAGCAATAAGGTCGATTAAATGTGGTGTAATGATACTTCTCTTTTGTAATGTACTTTCAATTTCCTTCAAAGCATTCAGTTCACTCTGTAATCTATTTACTTCCTCTTCTAAACGATCAATGCGGTTAAAATCGTTTTCTTCCTGTAAATAAGAGATGCTATTTTCAGCAGAAGCTATTTCGTTTTCCAAGTTTCGAATTTCCACATATCCAAAGACTGACCATACAACTAATGCAAATAAAAAGAAAACAACGGCTAAAACTCCCCAAATGCCTCTGCTCTTCTTTTTTTCAGGTTCTGTGGTATAGGTTTCAAAAAAATTAAAATCTTGCATATGATCCCCCCTTTTCTATTTCCTTATCATGGATCCTAAGGCATTGACGTACAAAGTAATGATTTCATCCTCTGATGATGCAAAGTCGATATTCGACAAAGAACGAATCACCATCGTAGGGATATTGAAATAATTCTGGAAATACTGATCTATGTCTGACATGTGAGCCGTTCCTCCGTATAGAAGAATCTTATGGATTTTATTGGTAGTATCTTGATTCAAATAAAATTTAAAGATCCGCTCTATTTCTGCTAACCAACCATCTATAATATTCTGAACAATGTTCAGGACTCGCATATCCATATTCTCCTGATCTGAATCTACTGCACTAGGGGCTTGGTTTATGGAGGAAATATGAAACTTCATTTCTTCTGCCTGTTCACAAGAAACATTCATAAAATTCATAATGTTCTGATCTATAGCGTTAGCACCATGATGTATCAACCGATTAAGCTTATGAACTCCTGCTTCTACTAAAACAATATTAATTCCTTGATACCCAATATCGATCATAGCAATGGTTTTATCGTTAATGTCTTTTAAATTATTAAGAAAGTATTGGGACTCCAAGAGTTTATCCATTTCGTTAAAATGAAGATCCATAATTAAAGGACGCAAACCAATACTGCTAATGAGTTCAAAGTAACCCCTTGCCATTTGTTTAGGAACTGCCGTAACAAGGACCTTATTTTTATCAGCTCCATCCTCAACAACTTCGCTCAAGAATTTAGACTGAATGATGTAATCATCGATTTGAATAGGAAGGGTTTGATCAACTTCATAAGAGAGAACCTGTTGCATCTTTTCTTCTGAAACTTTTGGGAGATTCATCTCTCTTGTAATTATTTCGCCACTTTCAAGAGTACAAATAGCATTTCGTGTTTTAATATTTCGGTCATCAATTGCTTGCTGCAAGGCTTGTCGAATTGGTTCTGCCTCAAGAAGACGTCCATCTTTAAAGCTTTCTTCTGGCATTTTTACAAGAAAACACTGGCTTACCTGTATTCGATCTTTCATTGCTTTGCCCACCACTACTTTAATAGAATGATGACCAAAATCAAAAACAATGACTTCTTTCCCTATGAGTTTTAACTTATTTTTTTTCAAGATAATGCCCCCTCCCAAAATGTCTACCTTTCTTTTCTTTCTAATCGAGTAAAACCAACTTTATTTAAAACAAACTCTTCATCTGTTGTATATTGCTTTAAAGTTTGCGAAGAAATCAGGCTATTCTTAAACAAATACGCCAAATGATCGTCCATGGTTTGCATACCATTCTTTTTCCCTGTTTGAATAAAAGAGTAAATCTGATGTGCTTTACTTTCTCTTATAAGAGTTCGAACAGCTGGTGTTACAAACAACAATTCCACCACAGGGATTCGGCCACCAGTTTCATTTTTAGGTACGAGTCTTTGAGAAATAACTGCGTTAAGAGAACTAGCCAGTTGGAATCTAACTTGCTGTTGTTGAGCTGAAGGAAATACATCAATCATTCTTTCGATGGTTTGTTGTGCATTTCGAGTATGTAAAGTTACCAGCACCAAATGACCAGTTTCGGCAGCCGTAATAGCCGTTTGCATGGTATCCAAATCCCTTAACTCTCCAACAATAATCACGTCTGGATCTTGTCGTAAACCTGCGTGAAGTGCCTCATGAAAATTATTGCAATCTCTACCAACTTCACGCTGTGTAATCATACTTTTTTTATCATGATGAATATATTCAATAGGATCTTCTATTGTAAGAATATGAACCCTTCGACTTTTATTGATAAGATCCACTAAAGAAGCAATGGTAGTTGTTTTTCCACAGCCAGTAGGTCCTGCCACCACTACGAGGCCAGATTGCATGGAAGCTATTTTTTCTATTTGTTGTGGCAGTTCAAGTTCACGGATGGTTGGGATTTGTTCATGCACCAAGCGGCAGGCAAATCCATAGGATCCTTTGTATCGAAATGTATTCATTCGAAAAGTATGCCCACTTGGTGTTTGATATGCAAAATCCACTTGGCCTTTTTCTGATAATATTTTTGTCTGGAGTCCATTGAGTATGATTTGAACATAACTAAGGGTATCTTGGGCAGATGTTTCACGATTTGTTAGGGGTTCTAGCTCTCCATCTATCCGCAGGATTGGGACATGGCCAACGCCAATATGAACATCAGAGGCGTTTTTTTCCACCGCCTGCATAAGTATTTCGTTAATGTTCATAGGAATCCCTCCAATGTTTACGAAATAATGGCGTCTATTATTCTTTATACTAAAAAAACCGGCAGAATAAGCCGGTTACGCCACTGGATTACTGCAGCCTAAGGCGTCCATCTCTATCTGCAGATCGTTTCCTCTAATTGTATCGAAATGATTAAGCAACACTCACTATATGTCGCTATTATACCACATTTATGGTATTACGTGCATCTTATTTCTTGATTTTATTGAATTAAAAACTATTTTTCTAGGCTTAAAAGAAAGCCCTAGATAATTTTATCCAGAGCTTTCATCTTATACCATTGTTACCTTTGGATTTTTAGGAAAAAACTCTTTTTTTGGTGACATACCCCATGGCTAGTAAAAACAGTCCAGTAAGGTAGAACCTAAGAGGATGATTCTCTCCCGTTTGTGGTAATACTGGGACGCCTAAAGGAATTTCTTCATCAAGGAGAATAACTTCTTCTGGTTCCTCTGGCACTCCCAATGGTGTCGGTTCTTCATCAAGAATAATTTCATCAGGATCGCCTAAAGGAGTGGGATCATCATCAACAATTACTTCACCAGGATCATCGGTTTCAATTTCTTCTGGATCAATAATCTCTGGCGTGATGGTTCCACCACCGCCACCGCCACCACCACCTCCTCCAGCGGGAATCGGCGTATTAACAATAATTCTTGTAAACACTAAGGTTTCCTCTGTGACGCTCACTAGGTCCCCTTCTGGATAAGTTGCTGTATACCCAGTTGGTACGACTTCTTCAATACGATAGGTTTCTCCTACCTCTACTTGGAAGACAAGGCTTAATCCCATGGTGGTATCCGTAGAAATTAATGTCTCTTCTACTTCCTCAGGAACGTCAGATTCAGAAACACGATAGAGATTTACTTCTACTTCTTCTTCGTTGTCATCCGTATAGAGCTTGCTTACTTCTATAATCGGAATTTTTGTATTGAGAACCCTTAAGGCACTGCTACTATCTTCAAGGGTCAGTGTATCCCCATCAGGATAAGTTTCTGTATATCCATCTGGCACAACTTCTTCAATACGGTAGGTCTCTCCCATTTCAACATCAAAAACAACCTTCAGTTCTTCTGTAATTTCTCTTGCGATTTCATTCTCAAACTCTTCAGAAACACGGTATAAAACAATTTCAACTTCTTCTTGCTCTTCATTGTCTCCAATATATTCTTTGGTTACTTCTAATGTCGGAATAAAGAATTCGTTGAATACTTCTACTGTGATCTTCTCTACGGGTTTTCCATCCATCACCATCAACAATTCAATCATCGTATCTGGATCGAATGCTTCACCTTCCGCTGGATACTCAACACGAATGGATTCTTCTTCATTGAGTAAGTCATAAGTGACAAGATAACCAGTTAATCGGTAGTTGCCTTGCAACTCATCTGGAATGATCTCTTGTAGCCCATATGATTCTGGTGGTTCAGAAGATCCGCTGATTGGCTTGATTGTTCTCGCTACATCTCCGTCTCTTACTTCATAATCCCCTTCTAAAGTTGGTAATGGAGGCATCATAAAGGCTACAGGCGGAGCCACAATTCCATTTTCAGGTGGTTCAATTTCATTATCAACCGTTACCTCCACCATAAATGGTGTTTCTGGTCTTTCTTCCTCAATCGGTTTTCCTTCACCTGTAACAGTTTTTAGAATTTCCAGGGAAATATCTCGTTGTTCTTCATTGGTTACGATAAGTTTTGGTGTAGAGTACTCAGAGGCTGGCACTACAGCAACAGCTGGTCCCATTGGTTTTTGACCGTCATGCAATCGAACAGTACCGACTAAAATCCAATCCCCATCTTGTATATGGTCAATCCTGCCGCCCTCTGTCTCCTCATCCCAGTGGGAACTACTAAAACCATAAGGCTTACCTTCTGGGACCTCTTCATAAATATGATAGGTTCCCGGTAGCAATCCATCAAAAGTAATAAAGCTTTCCTCACGTGGATCTAACCATTTTTCTACAATCCTACTGGATTCTTCGCTACCTGTAATCTGTCGCACTACCCTAAAGTGGAATGGTCCAGCATCTTCTATGGTTAACCATGTACCTACCCACTCTTTTTCTACTTCGAGTTCATACAATTCTTGGTTGGTTATAATCGCTTCTGGCGGGTTAGACGCTCCCACATGACTTCTAGTGAGTGTTACTTCTCCATTGCTTATCCACCGATAGTTATCTGGCATATCCTCTTGTTCAATCGCTCGATAATGTCCTAAAGGAAGATTTTCGAAAGTCATGCGATGATTATTATGGTCTCCTAATATGAATGTGTGATCCCCATCCACCACAACAGGATTATCGTCAGCGTCTAACAGTTGGAAGCTAAAGCCTTCTGGTTCTCCTTCATCCACTTCCATCAATCCCATGCTCCGAAGACCAGGAGAATCCACAGGTCTACTGCCAAATTCGTCAGCATATTGTGGTGCAAACTCTTTTCGGACCAACAAGTTAGCAAAAAGCTGATGATTTTTAGCTTCTACTTTTCCTGTACCTTGTTCATCGAACTTAACATTTTCTACTTCAACCCACAGACCACCGTTATCAGTAAAGCTGTCTCTCATGTCATAATCTGCACCTGCTGGAATCCATTCTTTTACAACGTAATCGCCAGGGAATACTGGTTCAAATACGGCTGGGTTTTCTGAGTCTCCAGCTTCTTCTCCAATGGTAATTGTCCAATGAGATCCATCTTTATTGATTTTTTCCCCTTCACCATCGAACAGTCCAAACCTAAAGCTTCGTCCATCAAAAGATTCAATTTCTGTTGAATAACTTTCTCCGTCTTCGGACCAATGCTTCTCTACTTCGATGCGGTATTCTAAGTCTCCAATGCTGATGCTTTCGTTTACACTAGGATAATTAATATTACTGTCGATTAGTGGTTGAGTTCTATATTTGCCAGACCAATTTCTATTGACAGGTTCAAATACAAAACCTTGACTGGTGTAATGAACACCTTTCACCCGAACGTTTAATGTTTCGAAATTTGTTGGTAAGTCAGTAATAGCCTGTGTAATCCTTACGCTAATCTCTCCATTTTCTTCCTGTTGCACTTCGTTCACACCTGAACCCATTATACTTTCTAAATCAGAACCAAATGCACCACTATTCAGCTCGTAATCATGATTATTTCCTTCATATGAAAATTCAATGATAAGATTACCGTTTTCTACGTCATAAGAAGGATTTGTCCTAAAGCTTGGTGTAATATCCTTAGGAGTTTCTAGCCCTAGCAGGTAATCTCTAAGATCTCTTGCATTTTGACTGAATCGATTTTCTTGCGTGCCATTGGTTACTCTCCAAATGGCATATTGAGTTCCTGCGATGGCTTGTCTTTCAGTTAAATTGTGAATGCCTGAAGTAATTCGTAATTCTTCCAAGTTATTATTAGCAGTTCCATAAACCTGATACCCATGGCTGATCATGTTAACAATACGTCTTTTTTCATTCTCTGTTAGTTCGCTATAACTGGCAAGACTTGGTCGTGTATATGGTTCCGTCGTACTTAGAGGTGTTGTGATGTCAATGCAATACACATAATAAATGGGGCCTTCGTAAGTCCATTGCCAACCCCATAACCAGTGATAACTTCTAGTTCCTTCTCTTACAGTAAAAATCTGACTGGATCTTTCACCGTCTATTCCATCACCGGTATAACCATATTGGGTAGAACTACCCATCATACCCATCTGGCGGACACCAACATCCTCTTCTGGACCTACTGTTACATAAGTTGTATATGCAGTTGCTTCTTTTAACTGGTTTTCTTGTTCTTCCAGTAGTTCTGGTTCTGGAATAATCTTATCCAACTCAGATTCTTCATCATCCATCTCTTCATTCTTCTTTTCTTCTTCGAGTTCTGCTTCTAATTGATCCTTATCTTCTCCTTCAGCTGAACCTTCTTGTTTTTCAGCATCCTGCTCTTCTTTAGTATCTTCTAAATCTTTTTCATCTTCATGTTTCTGCTCTTCCGACTCTTTTTCTTCTCTTTCCTCTTCATTGTCTTCAGATTCGGTCACTTCATCCTTATTTGATTCATTTTCTGTGGAGTCAGTATCTTTGGATTCATCATCAGAATCATCTTCATCTGACTGGCTGGCATCAGTTTTGCTTGAATCTTCTTCTGTTTCATCCTTATCAGCATCTTCCGATCCATTTGTCTCCGAACTTGATGTTTCGTCATCCTGATCGTTGTCATGATTCTCACTACCTGACTCCGTAGCTGAATCTTTTGAATCATTGTCACTGTCATCAGTTCCTTCAGACCCAGCCTTGTCATTGGAATCATTGTTAGTATTAGAGTCATTGTTATCTGATGATTGACTACCTTCACCACCGTTTGTACCGGAACTGGTATCACCTGTATCCATAAAAGAAACCAGAGATAAAGATTCATCTCCTTGGCTTGATAATAATTTAACTTCCGCTGCTATAGAAAGAGCACCTTTTCCATCTTCGGAGGTCCATGGTTCTATGAGAAATAATCCAGAACCTATTGCTGTTTCTCTCAAATAAGGTAATGGCCTTCCACCCAATTGACCCATCAATTTTGTTTCCCCAACAAGCCATTGTGAAGCTGCTCTGTCTGTTAAATTTACTTGGGTTTTAAAGGCCTTGTCTGTTAACTCAAAACGAACAGTCCCGATCTGTTCATTTTCCAGTGTTAGAGCAACTTCTCTGTCAAATTCAATCCGTTGTGGTTTTGATGATTCAGTTATCTTGGTGTTTTCGGAAGCTTCTCCGACTGCAGTGGCAGGCAATATACTTCCAAAAGTTAACAATAGTACTAAGAAAATAGCTATGCTGGTTCTAAGCTGTCGAAGTCTTCTTCTTTTCATTCGCATTTTTTTCACTCCTCTTCCTGAAAATTAACTGATTTTTTTCTGGTTTTCTGGAGCCAGATCCTCTTTTTTCAGCCTCGTTTTTTCAGCGGGACGTGGTTACCCAGTAGTGCAGGAGTGCCTCATTTTTCTGGATGGGACGTGGTTACCCATTTAAATCCATTTAAATCCTGTTATTCATTGACATATTTTTGCTCGACATTCTCCTTTCTAGTGTTCCATTTTCTCAATTGATTGTCTTGTTCCGTGGTGGAATTGAGATTTTGAGTTGCGGAATTCATTAACATCAACAGCTCTAGTTCGCTTCTAAAAAAAATCCTTTCACCAGTATCCATTCGTTGAACACTTCCTTGCCAACTATTATGCTGTTGAAATTTGATATCGATTATAAACTGAATGCCTCTTTCAGTCTTAACCATACCGCTACGGTAATGATTATTCATTTCTCAACCCCCTCACAGATAAACTAGAGCTACTAGTTTATTTATAACCCAAGACCGTTACATACTACGGACATTTGTGTTACATCTGTGTTACACGTATATCCTGTGAGTAGAAAAAAACCTTGCTGAAGAAGCTCTCCTTCTGGCAGCAAGGTTTTTTGTTTCTAAGGTTGAATGCGTCCCACTCTTTCACCATTTCGATACATCACATATTGCCTTAAATTATTTCCACTAGCCGTTCTTGATCCATCAATAGTTAAGACCCCATAGCCTCTCGGAACATTACTGCTATCGCTTTCATAATTAACTGTATGTTTCTTTCCTTCGACCCAATATCCTTCAAATTTATTTTTATTTACATAATCAAAGGTTCCTTCTCCATGTTTCAAACCATTTTCAAAGTCTCCATTGTAAACATCCCCGTTGGCAAAGGTGTATCGTCCATCACCATGAAATTTGTTGTTTTGAAAATAGCCATCGTATTCATCTCCATTAGCTAACTTCATTACCCCTTTTCTTGCCATTTTATCGTTTTCCCAATCCCCACGGTAAGAACCACCCTCTGGTGATGCTAGTGTGCCAGTACCATGGAAGCTGCCAGCCCTTACCTCACCATCATAGGATACACCGTTGGTATAGGAAAGTTTCACACTTCCATTACCATGTAAAACCTCTAAGTTGAAGGACCTAGTTTCTAAAGGAAGTAATGGTTTTCCCCATAAAATATTATCATCAGAACCACCACTGCCATAACGAACATCCACTCGCCCCATGGCCATGGTTCCACTAAATCTTCCGGTTACTCGATCTCCATTGGCGTAGGTATAGGTACCAGTTCCCTCAATTCGATTATCTTGGAAGGTACCATTAAATTCATCGCCTGATGAAGAGGTGTATGTACCAGATCCATGTTTTTTACCATCTACAAAATCACCCTTATACTTTGCTCCGCTTAGCAGTGTTAATTCTCCATCACCGTGAAATTTCCCATTTCGAACACCACCTCTATAGGTTGCTCCATTTGGATATGCAAGGTCTACGGTTCCAATATGAGCTTCAGATTTTAATCCATGATTTCCGCTATCTATGGCTAAAGATACCGGTTCAGCCTCATCAACTGAAGTAATATGAATAGCCCCTTCTTTTTCTTCAAAACTCCATCCGAAAATAGTGCTTAAGGCATCCATAGAATAATAGGACTCTCCATCCACTACTGTTACGGGAATTTCATAGGTTTCTCCATCTTTCACAATCATTTGCAGCTCATTCTCACTGGCATACACCTGTGAAAAAGATGATAAAACTAAGAAAAGAACCAGAGTAAGCATAAATCTTGTTTTCATAAAAGCCCTCCTTTTTCTATCTGTTTTAATTTGGTGAAAAATCTAGTTAGCATAAGATAGTAGTGTTTCCATCTTGTTACCACGTTTATAGTCCTCGGTATTTATTCATCAGATAATCATAAACTGTATCGCTCTCTCCACCCAGAGCTTTGTTGTATAACAGCACTTCAGCCAGTTCGATTCCATTCCAAATAATATTCAATTCATTCGAATCAATAGAATAATATTCTCCTGAGTCTTCGACAATGTTCGCAACGTTATCAAGGTTCAAATTGTGAAGCTTTACTCTGGCAGTTCCAAGAGCTTTATCATCTATAGATTCCTCAACTAACAATTCCAATACATACCATTCATCACTACCCATATCCACGTTAGCTTTTTCCGGAAGGCTGTATTCAAATGGCGGTTCACCTTCATTAGGTGACTCTTCGTCTTCAGGCTTATATTCAGCACTCCATTGTAGTTTATAATCATCTGTCCAGCCCAATTCCCATGATTTTTCATCACCGCTTATTCCTTTAAAAAT
Source organism: Tindallia texcoconensis (assembly GCF_055383815.1). Taxonomy (NCBI): domain Bacteria; kingdom Bacillati; phylum Bacillota; class Clostridia; order Peptostreptococcales; family Tindalliaceae; genus Tindallia; species Tindallia texcoconensis. Next base: position 12,195 of record NZ_AP042431.1, on the reverse strand, counting down.
ATAGCTGCTTGTATCCGGAGCCATGGGATCAACCACTTTTCTAATCACAGCATATAATGTGAATCCAGTATTACCAGTTGGAAAATCATTAAAAGTCATAGATGCCATAGAACTGTCATCATAATTTCTTAAGGCTCTTCCCCATACCTTACCGGAAGCCAGATCTTCTCCCTGAAATGGTATTTCAGGGCCAATATAAAACTCATTCTCTGGTTCTGGCACACTGGCAAGCACAGGACGCCGTCCGTCAACAGGAATTCCTTTGCTTCCTGTCGGAGCAATAAAGGAGTATCTTAAATTGTTCCATTCTTGAAGGTAGAAATAATTGTCTATCTCTTGGAAGATGTTATTGTCCGTTTTATCCAACAGTGAAGCCTCTAAGTGCCAAATAAGACCTTCAGTATAGACAGGCCCAGATACAAATACGGGCCTAGAAAACAATTCATCGCCTTTCTTTAAGTCTTTAGAATATGGAGTTACACGATACACCATATGTCTCCCAGGATTTGATAAAATCCGCGTACTAGATAGCGTGTTTGTCATAAAAGCATTGATAGAAGGGTCGTTGATTGGAACAGGCGAGAAGTCTCTTGGAAATAATGGGTATATTCTACTCCAATCCTCGTCAATATCAATAGCACTTTCATCTGGAACTGGAATCAAAAAACCCGGATTCGATACAAACCACTCATGCTTGTTTCTATAGAAACAATTATTCGGGTTATCGACCAATAGAACATTGGTTTTAATGCTTAGGTTATTGTTATAGTATTCCGCAAAATCATTGGGGTCAGAACTTACTACTCCGTTTCTAACCATGTTTATGGAGGTGATATCGACCTTCGGTACTGGCAAAGGAGCTAGCCTCGTTTCTCCCAGCAAAGTGGTGAATCCTTTTCTCCCACCTGTTTCCTCAATAATCTTATATACTAAAAGATGATTACGAATCGGAAAATCTGCTTCAGAAAAAGCATCACTAAACAACATTAAATCAATTGTAGAATCATAAAGATCAGCTGAAGGCGAATCACCCTCCAATAGAATTTGATTAATCGCACTTATTTTATCTTCCATATCACTTTGGTTATCAAACGCTGTTTGAGTAACTTCTGATTTAGTATTTACTATCCAAGTAAAGTGACTGGTTAATAGCGTAAGAAACGAAACAGAAATGATGCCAATAAGCGCAATGGCTATAATTATTTCAATAAGAGTAAATCCTTTGTTATTCATTGAGATCACCACCTTATATCTTACTCATGAAACTGAGGTCCAGATATACTCCATAAACTTGAAGATACTTCTTCAATAAAATTTCCGAATGCAAAGTCCAGCTCGTCGGCATCCGCTGCAATGATATATCGCTTATTTTCATTTTCCTCAAATCTTTTGCCTTTTAAAGAATTCCCTATCGCTTCTAAACTAAGAAGATCGTCAGAGTTGGCAGAAAAACCTATTACAAAAGTATCGATATTTTGCTTTTCTTCCCCTTCGTTATCTATATACGTGTCATTCCTAATTCGCTGACTTGCAAAAGCTTCGATATAGGTGTTGTCATTAGAAGGAACATCTCTGGAGATAATAGAATTAATGACATTACTGGTATACTCTCCTGGAATACTTGCGTTATTAATATCAACGTTACCATCGCCATAATATAATGAATGGGATGTAATTACATATCTCCATCTGGGGAAAATAATCCAAATACCAAGGTTTCTATAATCCGTAGAATCAACTCTTCTAGTTTCTCTATTAGTTTGACCATCCACTAACACCATCATATGTCTGGTAAAATCGTTTAGATCTTTTTCAGGATTATTATTTAAAAAATCTTCTTCTGCTTGTTTCATTCTATGATATGCTCTTCTAATGCCATCGCCAGTATTAGTCCAGCCTCCTCTTCCTTCTTGATTAGTCTGCATATTATTAATGTAATTAACCACGTCAACTAATTCATCATCATCGTTTACATTGTAAAACGGCTCAGGATTATTTGCATTAGTCCCAAAGGGAACTAGAGACACGTATACATCAAATCCCAAAGAGGCCAATTTGTCAATCAAATCCAACGCAGAGGCTCTAAGAATTGTTAGTCTTTGTTCACTCAGGGGAACATTACTGGTTTGCGTTCCCGCCATGTTCCAATTCATACTCCCCGATAAGTCAATAACCATAGTAACGTAAGCATCCGGGCTTACCTGAACAAATTCTGGACTCCCTCGATCATGCATTGAAAAAGCCAAAGCTACAGAAGGATCCAAAGCACTTCCTCTATGCTCTATTTGATGAGCATTTTTAATGCTTGTACTTGATTCCATTTCCGAAACCAATCGACCATCAATATACCCTTTGATTATAAAACCCATTATATTATTCTGAAGATTTCCGTCGCTATCATGACTTGGTACAAACTCAATTTCATAATGAATATCATCGTGAGCTTCAGCCAGAACAGTAACGTTTCTGGGGTCGCCTTCATTTTCTGGAGGCTCATCTAGAACAACGTGCCCTTCTGCAGTAACGCCTAGATAAACCCAACCCGGATCTCTAAACCCTGAGTCTTGAAAGCTAGACTTTGGAACTGTAAATGCAGCACTTGTATATCTAACAGATTGGTTTACATGTTCTGCGGTAAGCCGCATAGACGCTTGAATATCTGCTTCTGTTACTGCTTTTTCATGAACCGTGGTTCCAAAACTCAAAAAATTAAAACTTGCTGTGATTACAACGAGAAGCAATGAGATTACTAGAATCACTTCTAATAATGTATATCCTCTACGATTATTCATTATTCTCACCTTCCTTTTGGGTAAGATTGTTATCTTATCCATCTTTCCTGATATCTATTTCCCGATAATTCAAGTTCTAATGTCAGCGATCTTCTAATGCCCTTTTCTGTAACAACTTCTGACGTTATAACAAACGTATTTCTGTCATCATCATAGGTCACTGAAACGTCCACTTCTTCACCCTCTAGTTCAAAAGAATCTTCGATTTCAGTTGGTCCATTACTCTTCATTCTGTCCAACATATTTTTTTCTTCTTCATCTTCAACATATAGAGGCATTAATAACGTTGATTTTGTTATATCAATCCCAGATAATGCTAAATAATACGCCTTCATATGATCATCCTGCCTTATGGCCTGCTTATGATTAGCACTAAAAATAAAAACAATAGATGACATAAGGATCATCAGTACTAAAAAAGCCATAAGAACATACACTAGTGCGATCCCTTGATGGTTTTTTAAGTGCTTTTTTATTTGTTTCATCCTATCACCTTCTTTACTTTTCTTAAGATTACATTCCTATATCATAAAAAATATTGTTTGATTTTTCAAAGCTATTCTTTAAGTATTCATTTTTTTAAGCAAAGGATAGCTATTTATAACATTACCTTTGGGAATAAAAAACCGACTACAGAATAGTCGGTTACGCCACTGGATTACTACAGCGTAAGGCGTCCATCTCTAGCTGCAGATCATTTCCTCATTTATAGAGAAACAGATTAAAGTATATGTCTATATTATACCACAAATCAGACGATTTTGATCATTTTTCAGATAATTTTTTACCATTTATTATTATATTTTATTCAGATGATCAATGCTTAACTTTATACCAACTAGTCTCATGAAAAAGGGTCTATCCTATTGGATAGACCCTTTAATCGAATACAAAACTTAGTCGCGGATGGCTTCTATAATATGCTGTAATACCCGATCTGCTTCTTCGTGTGGAACTTGGCAGGTTCCTGCGTTGGCATGACCACCGCCACCATGCTTCAGCATCAGTTCACCAATGTTGACCTTACTGCTTCGGTTGAAAATGCTCTTGCCAACGGTTAAGACAGTATTTTGTTTTTGGAATCCCCACATCACCTGAATGGAAATATTGCATTCAGGGTACATGGCGTAAACAATAAACCGATTTCCTGCATAAATAGTTTCTTCATCTTTTAGGTTGGTAATAATCACATTATCTTCTACACGTGTGCAGCGACGAATCATATCCTTAAAAAGCTCCTGTTGTTCAACGTATAATTCAACTCTTTCTTGCACATCTGGTAGCTGGATAATTTCATCCACATTGTATCCCCTACAGTGGTCAATTAATTTCATCATAAGATCATAATTGGAGATCGTAAAATTCCGAAATCGACCTAAGCCTGTGCGAGCATCCATTATGAAATTCATTAAGTTCCATCCCTTTGGGTTAAGAACCTCTTCTTTTTCAAAAAGTGCTGCATCTGCTTTATCCACTGCGAGCATCATATCATCAGAAACCATTGGATACGCATCTTTTCCACCAAAGAAATCATATACTACACGAGCTGCTGACTTGGCATCTGCATCAATTATATGATTATGAGGTTGGGTTGTAATCCGAAGCGTCTCGCTAAAATGATGGTCAAAGGCAAGAAAAACGCCTTCAGAATACGGAAGATTTGTCGTGATATCCTGTTGGTCCAATTGAATGAGGCCATCCTGCACATCTTTGGGATGAACAAACTTTATATCCCCCAATAGGTCCAGCTCTTTTAATAACACAGCACAAACCAATCCATCGAAATCACTTCTGGTTACCAGTCGATACTTTTTCCCACTAAATAATTCTTCACGAAAATGATCTAGCTTTTTTTTAGACACGATGTCATCACTCCCTACCTAGTTTCATTTGCATGTATAAATGCAATAATATAGTCTATTATACCCAAATAATGTGAATTCATCCAAAGAAATTTATAAAAGACCTTTTAGGGACATAATTTTTTTATGCAAATTTTTTCACATTGTTTCTCCCTGTTTCTTTGGCCTGGTACATCCCTTGATCCGCCCGATGGATTAACTGTTGAACGGTGTCACCAGTAACATAAGTTGATACTCCAAAACTACCTGTAATGGGTCTGGAGATCTTAAAGGAGTGTTTTGCTATAAGGCACCTTATTTTTTCGGCTACATTTCCTGCCTCTTCCATATTCGTTTCTGGACAAATAATTAAAAATTCTTCGCCTCCCCATCTTCCAATAACATCTTGCTTTCGTAGATGACGACTAATAAGGGTTGCCAAATGAAACAAAACTTCGTCTCCTTTAGAATGACCATAAGTGTCGTTAATAGCCTTAAAATGATCAATATCCATTAAAATTAATGAATAGGGCTTATGATGCCTTAGAGCTTCTTTGTGAAAATCATGTAATATCTCTTCTAATTTTCGCCGATTATAAACTTTTGTTAAAACATCTATCGAAGATAAATAATGAAGGCGTTTATTGGCTTTCTGAACTTCTAACTGACTTTTAAAGATATGAACATACCTGTAAAAGTTCAATACAGAAGCCAACCAAGCGATGATATTATTAGCAATAATATCTTGAATATAACTGATTTTAACAACCTCTGGTTGATAAATAGGCATTAAATAGAGAAACACGCCAGAAGAGACAAAATATACCCCAAAAGTGGTTTTAGGTGTAAAATAAAAAATAACGGCGAACCCGTAAATCACAGCAATGTAAACCGTTGGGATGGAGAAAAAACTATGAGTTTTCGTTAGCGATCGCATAATAGCAATATAAAATCCTAATGCACCAAAACTCAATACATAGCATTTTAAGATCCATGTAATATGTTTAGGGGGATTTTTTCGAATCATATAAGAAATCACGGCAAAAATAACCATTAGGAAGGCAGTTACCAAATGAATTCTCCCGTTAGATGAATGTGGGCTCGTCACAAAAACACCGTAGAATAATTGCTCAATGGCCAAGAAAGAAGCAAACAATAAAATAGCAGCGTTGTTATGAAAAAACATTTTTTCCATAAAAGCCACTCTTTGTTGTGAATCAAACGGCATTCTAAAAATATCCCTTACTTTTTTATGGATCATAATGCACCCTACCCTTTATTTTTTCTCATTTTACCATATCTTTTCTTATTAAACTCCTAAATTCAGCCCATTTATTAGGAAATTTATTATCTCCATGGTTTTTTATATTCCAACCATCTATAAGGATCCCAAAACTGATTAAGTAACCATCCTAATAACCACCAATAACATAAAAGCACCATGGGTTGCCATGACATATAAAGTCCTCACAAGATTTAAAGATTCCCAATGTGGGCATAAAAAGCATCACTTATAGCTACATTTCTATCCTTGAGGTGGGAATACTCCATTCCTAAGTATTGCCTCTATTCCTTAGAGTCTCAAGAGAGTCTTAAGCATTTTGAACAATTTTTGCTCCAAGACCAGTAATTCTTGCAATCTGTAGTTTTGCTGCTCCTTCAATGGATTTAATTTTCCTTAAAGCTTGATTACGTTCTTCTCTGGATAATTGTTTCAAAGACTGATACTCAATTTCAGGAAATTCTCTTTTTATCTGGTCACGGAGTTCATCATCTGTCAGCCGAACTCCTGTGTCAATGTCCAGGCAGTTGTCATTATTCTGCTTCTGGACAAAACGTTTCATTCCTTGGATGGCTTCTTTCCTTGTTTTGCCAAATATGTTCATGATATAGGTAACATCCGTCAACCTTACCGGGTATTCATGATTATGTTCATAGGATTTCCAACTGCTCCATTTATAGTCAAATACTCCTTTGGATAGTTCAGCTTTCAAAGGATTTTGCAATATGTATCTGAAAACGGTTAATAAATACCCTTCATCTTCCACTGGTTCACTTTTAAAACGATCTTGAAAAACGTGGCCTTTTCGCTCATATTTGTAATTCCTCCATAGGGCATATTGTGCAGTCGCTCTGCGCATAAAATCCCCAAGCTCCATGTTGTTTTCTTTGATCAGTAAGTGCACATGATTTCCCATTAGGCAATAAGCGTATAAATCAATTTCATACTTAGTCTTCTCTTTTGTTTCTGCCAGAATTTCCAAAAACTTTTTCTGATCTTCTCCTTCAAGGCAATTGTATTGTCATTTAATTCATATTCGACAATTATTTGTATTTTCCTTCTAATACGCACAAAAAAAGAGCCAACCAAATAGATTGACTCCTGTTGTATTCCTGTGGAGGCTTCAAAAAAGGACGAGTTGCCTCCGTCCTGAACCTCTAAAGGCAATATCTGCAAGAGGCGCATGTGGGGACGTGAGGTGATTTACTCCGTGGTTTTCGGGGAAAATCGCCTCACGTCCTCACTGTGACTCCAGGCAAAGGCTGACTCTCGTGGTGGTGCTGTGGGGTGGTTCAAAAAGGACGAGTTGCCTCCGTCCCCATCGAGCCTCCTATAGAAATTTTCCTTTGATTCTGGAACTGCCTCGCCATTAAAAGCCCTGTAATCGTTATTGATGAAGCCAACAGAACCCATTGAAGCTTTTCCGTTATGGAGCCTTCTCTAAATATGTATAGCCAAAGAAGTGGTGTCTGGGTTTCATTTAGCTCTAGCCATTCTTTCAATCCAAACAGACTGAACCCTCTAATATCTACCAGAAATGATAGAAGGAGAGCTGTCAACACGTAGATTGCGCTTAGAATTGGGATCGATTTATAAGTTTTTATAAATGATGAGTATTTTTTCTTCATTTACGATATGCCCCTTGAAAGATTTTCTTGAAAAAGAGCCAGCCCAGAAGGCTGACTCTCGTAGTAGTGCTGTGGGTTGGTTCAAAAAGGACGAGTTGCCTCCGTCCTCATCGATCCTCTGGTAGAGTTGTGTGATTGACTCTTCCTTTTTGATAAGTTAATAAGTTAAGTGCCTGGCACCATTCAGTTGCACATTACCTCCGTCCCCATCAATCTCTCGTATCAGCTTAAGGTTAAGGTTGAGTAACTACAACTGACCCATCCGAACCTATTGTAACTAAATAACCATTTTCATTGGTTGCACCTGTGGGTGGTGATGGAAAGGGTGCCTGAACGTAATCAGCCCAAACATGTGGAGCTGTCCCTGCCGCAGAAGTTGACCAAGTTACGTTATCAGCTGGATTTCCATGCTCTGCAATAGCCATCATTGCTGCACTTTCGAGAGTTCGAATATTAGCTTCACTTGCATTATTAGCTGCATCTCCTCTAAATGCTCCTAACCTTGGAACAGCAATCGCAACCAAAATCCCTAAAATCGCAATTACCACAATCAGTTCAATCAACGTGAAGCCTTTTCTGTTTTTTAATTTCTTATTAAACCATTGAATCATTATAATTCCTCCTTTTCCTATATTCATTTTTCCACTTTTAACTCATAACTGCTTTTTCTTTGCCTTTCCCATTTTCCACTTTTTAAATCGTCTGCATCATATCAAACATTGGCAATACCATACTGATCACGATAAATCCAATAACCAGTCCCATAATCAAAATCATCATGGGTTCTACAAAGGTAAGCATTCGCTGGATTTCTGTTTCCACCTCCTCATCAAAAATATTGGCTGTTTTCTCTAGAATTTCGTCCAGCGTTCCAGACTCTTCTCCAATTTTTATCATATTGTGGACCATGGGAGGAAATAGCCTGGATTTACGAATAGGGATGGATAAGGCCACTCCTTTTCGTATATCTTCTCGGGCAGCCATAATGCCATCGGCTACCACTTTATTGCCTACTGCTCCAGCAACATTTTCTAATGCTTGAAGCAGTGGAATACCACTATTAAGTAATGTTGAGAGGGTTCTGGTAAAACGAGCTGCGGCTACCTTGGTTGTTAGATCTCGGACCACCGGCATATAGAATTTCCACATATCTACGGTTCGCTTGCCGGCAGGCTTTGATACTGCATATCGGAATAAAACAACGATGGCTAGAATGGCTGCTGTTACCATATACCAACTGGCTTGAAGAAACTCGCTGGTGGCTAGCAGAATCTGAGTGGGAAGGGGTAATGGGACGCCGCTTCCTTCAAACATTCCAACAAAGGTAGGCATAACAACGGTTAAAAGAAATACAACAACGGCAATGGCCACTACGCTTAAGATCATAGGGTAAACCATGGCACTCTTGATTTTACTGTTAATTTTATATTCTTTTTCATAATGGGTAGACATTCGCAACATAACGACATCTAAATTACCAGATACTTCTCCAGCCGCCACCATGTAGGTCATCAATTCAGGAAAGGTTTTGGGATGTTTTCCTAAAGCCTCTGAGAAAGTAGATCCTTTTTGAACATCCTCGTATACGTCACTTATGATTTTCCGAAATCCTTTATGGGGCATTTGTTGTCGCATAATATCCAAGGCACTTACAATGGTGACACCAGCATTTTGCATGGTATAAAACTGGCGGCAAAATACAGCAATGTACTTGATGCTTACCCGAGAGGTTAATTGAATATCCCGAATATCTTTTTGGGTTACTTCTTCGATAGTGGTGGGATAATGTTGCTGTTCCCGTAATCGACGTATTATTTCTTCTTTGTTGTCGGCGGTTTCATTTCCGGTTAAGACTTCTCCACTGGGACTGATGGCTTCATACCGAAACTGTGGCATCTCTATTCCTCCTCATGGTTACAGCATATTGATAAGATTACGCTGAATAAAGTCGCTGTCTTGTGCAAAGGTGGCACAGGTTTCTTTTGAGATGACACCTTTCTTGACTAGATTGAGTAATGCATCGTCCATGGTAATCATTCCGAATTTGGAACCTGTTTGCACCGAAGTTTGTATTTGATGGGTTTTTCCTTCTCTAATAAGGTTTCGAATGGCTGGGGTTGCTGTCATAATTTCAAAGGCGGCTACTCTTCCTGTTCCTTCTTTTTTGGGCATGATCTGTTGAGAGATTATGCCTTCGAGTACGGAAGACAACTGAGTTCGTACTTGTTGTTGCTGATGAGGCGGAAATACATCTAATATTCTATCAACGGTTTTGGCAGCCCCTACGGTATGAAGGGTACTTAATACCAAATGGCCAGTTTCTGCTGCGGTAATGGCAATGGCCATGGTTTCAAGGTCTCTCATTTCTCCGACTAGAATAACATCTGGATCTTGTCTTAAAGCAGATCGTAGGCCATTTTCAAAAGAATTAGTATCCAGCCCTACTTCTCGCTGATTAACGATACTCTTCTGATGCTTATGCAGGTATTCGATAGGATCTTCCAGCGTTAATACATGGCAGTTCCGTTCTTTGTTGATTAGATCAATCATGGAAGCCAATGTCGTTGATTTACCTGATCCGGTGGGGCCGGTTACCAATATAAGACCTCGCTGTTTTCGGGTAAGGGTAGAAATATATGAAGGAATGCCCAGTTCATCCATAGAGGGAATTCGAATATTGACAACCCTAAGGGCCATGCTATACGTTCCTCGCTGCAGATAGGCATTGACACGAAATCTACCAAGTTGTGGTATGGCAAATGACACATCTATCTCACCTTTTTCTTTAAGAAAAATCTGCTGTTGTTCACTAAGGACTTCGTGGACTAGATATTTAGTGTCCTCTGGTTTTAGAACAGGATGATCGATGGGTTGTAAAGATCCGTCCACTCGAATAATGGGAGGATTCATTACGGTTATATGAACATCGGATGCTCTGGTTTCAAGGGCCTTCATTAAAATGTCACGAATATTCATAGGGTGCCTCCTATTCCAGTGAGTAGGTGATGCGCATCAGTTCATTGATGGATGTGACGCCTTGTAACACCAAATCTCGGCAACTTTCCCGAAGGGTAATCATGCCGCGTTCCATGGCTTTTTCTTTGATTTGATTGGCCGGACTTTTGGTTTCGATTAATTTTTTTATGTCTCCATAGATGGGTAAGATTTCATGAATTCCAGTTCGTCCTTTGAAGCCTGAATGATTGCAGGCATTACAGCCTACTTCTCTATATAATGGCAGGGCTTCTTCTAGGTGTAAAAGTGCTTTTTCTTGATCCGTGGGATGGTAGCTTTCTCGACAACTTGTGCAAAGCTTTTTTACCAAACGTTGGGCCATAATGCCTACAATGGAACTAGACAAGAGATAGGGCTCGATCCCCATATCCGCTAGACGACTAATGGTGGATACCGTATCGTTGGTATGCAAGGTAGATAGCACTAAGTGGCCAGTAATAGCAGCTCTCACTGCAATTTGAGCCGTTTCAGCATCCCGAATTTCTCCTATCATAATGATATCTGGATCTTGTCGTAAGATGGATCGAAGGCCACTGGCAAAGGTAAGACCAGCTTTGACATTTACCTGAGATTGGTTTATTCCATTGATTCGGTATTCTACCGGATCTTCTACAGTAATAATGTTCTTGTTAACCTGATTCAACTCCTGAAGCACCGTATATAGAGTGGTGGTTTTACCACTTCCTGTAGGTCCCGTAACCAAGAGTATGCCGTTTGGATGTTGGATAATGGATTCGAAGGTATTTAAGTTTTCTTTGCTAAATCCCAATTGTTCTTTGCTAAGCAAAATGCTACTGCGGTCCAGTAAACGAATAACCACTTTCTCCCCATGAACCGTAGGCATAATGGCGATTCGTAAGTCGACATCTTTCCCATCGAATTCCATTTCTACTCGTCCATCTTGGGGCAGTCGCTTTTCTGCAATATTCATTTTTCCCATAATTTTAATTCGTGTAACAACAGCGCTATGACTTGCTTTATTAGGTCGCATGATTTCCTGCAACTCTCCATCTAGTCGAAAGCGTACTCGAATGTCTTGTTCTGTGGGCTCAATATGAATGTCGCTGGCCTGTAGTTTAATCGCTTGGCGAATAATAGAGTTTAATAATTGGACCACTGGTGCCTTTTGAATATTTGCTAATTCTACTTCATTCAGTTCTTCTGCACTATCGGATGTATAGGATTCGTCGAATGCTTCCAGTGCTTTTTCTGCAGTTTCTTTTTCGTAAAAAATACTAATCGCATTGAGGATATCGGATATCGTGGAAATAACTGGTTCTACTTCCATGGCTGTAGCTAGTTTCACATCATCAATGGCAAAGATATTAAGAGGATCTGCCATAGCCACGGTCAACACATTCTTATCTTTTTTTATGGGGATAAGGGTGTGTCTACGGGCTAATTTTTCTGGCAAAAGCCTAGGGATCTCTGGTGAAATAGAGGTCTTTTCCAAATCCAAATGAGGAATACCCAATTGAAATTCCAGAACTTCTACGATCTGTTTATTGGTGATAATACCCTCCTCTACCAGTACTTCACCAATTTTTTTATTGGAATCTTTTTGTTTTTTTAATGCCAACATCAATTGTTCCTGTGAAATCACGCCGACTTCTACTAGCAAGTCGCCTAATCTTTTA